>JAEUUA010000020.1 GCA_016787755.1 Cyclobacteriaceae bacterium
GTAAATAAGGAAAGGCTACCTGCGATTGCATAGTAAAGAATCCTTGCTGCTGTTGGAGCGTAACAGAACCACATTTAGCATCCACAACAAAATTGGGTTCCACTAAAATCCCTTTTCCTTGCAGCCAATTTTCAAGGCCCGTATTTTGTACATAGCCTGATGCATTTTGTAAGTCTCCATTTACGCGATTGATCGCAATGGCAATATTACCACCCCGTGCTAAAAATCCATCCAGCTTTTGCAGTTCCGAAGCGCGCAAACTATCCGTTGGACGAACAATCACCAGGGTTTTTATCGAGGTTGGAAAATCGGTGGTATCGTTGAGGGTGATGGGTTGGGTGTTGTAAAGAATTCTAAGTTGTTCGCTAAGTTGATTCATTTCATTGAGACCCGGTTCTCCATGCCCTTGCAGAAAGCCAAGGGTGGTTTTTTCGGTCACCGAAATCTTCTTAATAGCCGTTGACAAAGCGTACTCCATGGCGGCACCGGGCTGGAGGAACGGAATAACTTCTTGTTTGTCGTTTAATGAAATCAAAGCTCCAAGAAATGCTTTTTGTTGTTTTACCTGATCCTTTTCGCGCACATTTATTAGCACAGGTTGAATGCCGTGCTGCGCTGCTTCGCGTTCATGAGATTCCTTTTCATTCGGATTGATGAATTCATATTGGAGCATTCCATCTGCCTGGTTGGCATACTCGATGAGCAGTTCCTGAAAATCCTTGCGTGTTTTAATAATGTGAGGCGGAAGATCTTCAGAAAAATAAGCTTTCACTGTAACAGGTTCCTCCAGGTCATTCAAAATATCTTCCGTGGCCTCACTTAGGGTATATTGCTTTCCTTCCGTAACATCAAGTCGGATATGAAACTCGTTGGCGAGTAGATTGATGACCAGAATTAAAACAACAATTAAAAACGTTGAAACATAAACTTTTTTCATACTAGCTAATGTTGCGTTTTGTTAACGATAATTCAGATAGGAAAAGTCCAATCGAGATTATAGATAAGAAATAAATCAGATCGCGTGTGTCGATTACTCCGCGAGAAATACTTTCGAAATGATCAGACAAACTCAGCGTACTTAAAAGCTGCCCAGTAAAGCCCGTGTTGTTGCTGGCTAATACCCCAAAGATCAGATGAAAGAATAGCCCAATTAGCATGGCTAGTAAAAATGCAACGATTTGATTGCTGGTGATGCTACTAGCGTAAAGCCCAATGCTGATATAGGCTGCACTCATCAACAACAGACCGAGGTATCCACTAAATATTTCACCGTAGTCAATGTTGCCAATATTGGCGAGGGTTACAACATAAGGAAGTGTAAATGCCAATGCGATGGCAACCAAAACTAGGGTAGATAAGAATTTGCCAATTACAACTTCACGATCAGTTACTGCTTTCGTTAGTAATAGTTCGATGGTTCCTGTTTTCTTTTCTTCTGCCAATAAGCGCATAGTAAGGGCAGGAATGAAAAAGAATAGTGTCCAGAATGCAATGTTGAAAAATGATTGCAGACTCGCCTGGCCAACGAAAAAGATATCAGAGCCGAAAAGCCAAGTAAAGAATCCGCTGAATCCTAAAAATAGGATTAGAAGAATGTAGGCAATAAGTGAATCAAAAAAAGAACCCAGTTCTCGTTTTGCAATTACCCAAATAGCATGCATCTCAGTTAACTGTTAGATTTCTGAAAATATCTTCAAGGCGGGTTTCAATCGGAGTTAATTCACTCAACACCCATTTCTTTTCAACACATAAGTTGAATATGTCTCGTTTTGAAGAGACCCCATTGCGAGAATGAACTTCAAAGCGGTTTAGATTTTTATCGGCTAACTCAATAAGATCGGTATTTTTTAAACGATTTAATTCGCGTTGAATGTCTTCTACTGGTCCATCTTCAATACGAACCTTCAAAATCTCCTTACCTTCTGCCTGCTTTCGTAAGTTCTCTGCAGTGCCATCGGCAACAATTTTCCCTTTGTTAATAATAAGAATGCGATCGCAGGTAGCTTCAACTTCCGGTAGAATATGGGTGCTTAAAATTACGGTCTTCGCTTTGCCCAACTCTCTGATCAGTTTTCTGATTTCAACAATTTGATTAGGATCGAGGCCAGTCGTTGGCTCATCCAGAATTAAAATTTCCGGATCGTGGATCATGGCCTGAGCTAATCCTACACGCTGGCGATATCCTTTTGATAGCTCTCCAATTTTTTTGTGTTTCTCAGCATTTAGCCCGCATACTTTAATCATCTCTTTTATGCGGCCTGCAACCTTACTTTTTTCTACCCCTTGAAGGGCAGCACAAAACTGTAAGTAATCCACCACGGGCATGTCGAGGTAAAGTGGATTATTCTCGGGCAGATAGCCGATATGTTTTTTGATTTCGTCACCATGAGTAGTAACAGATTGATCACCAATAATCACATTGCCCACGCCTATGCCAATGTAACCAGTAATCATTTTCATGGTGGTACTTTTGCCTGCCCCATTAGGGCCCAGGAAGCCAAGAATTTCACCGGTTTTTACTTCAAAGGAGATGTTATCCACGGCATACTGAGGACCATACTGTTTCGAAAGATTTTCGATTCGGATATCCATGTTTCAACTAAAGTTTAATTTTCAGACAAATAATTGTCCAGGATGACCAAATGATTTTCAGTCACAATAATTTTGCAAAAATAATTTTTTTGTAAAAAAAATAAAGCGAAAGAAGAATTCTTTAATTTTTTTGTGCTGGTTATATTAAGATAGGTTGGCCGGGTACATGGTTACTCATTAAGACTTTCTTTAAGGCAAGGATTTTCTTTCTATCCCTTTTCCGCATCGGCATACTTTCATATTAAGGTAGAGGATATTTTCTTATCAAGGTATGTTGTTCCGATACTTTTCTGAACCCTCCTTATCTTTAAGAACTGATGAACTCTTTAAATAAACATTTTATTTTTTAGCAGCGACATCAGTAGTTTTAACTTTTTAACGAAACTGTTTGTAAGACTACCCAAGGCTATATTTGCTTCCCAAAAACACGGTAAGCCAAATAGCCCATACCGGTAAACATTATCCCTAAAAATCCTAACAGAACGGAAACGAACCACCTCTCCCAGAAGCTATCAATCAATATTTCAGTTGGTTTATCAGGATCAACAAGCACATTCACTGCCTCATCAATTTTATAATCCTTACTGGAGGAACTGGTCGTACTTTTATGCGTGTAAATTTTACCCTTAAACGAGTATTCAAAAGTAGGGGTGTACATTGTAGTGGATCTCCCATCGTCATTTCTGCTTTCATAACTGTCGTAGTCAATCACTTTACCTTTTACAGTAATAGCGCGTTCAGAAAATTTATAATTCGAAGCAATAGAGTAAGCGGCAATCGCCAGCATGATAACACCCAAGCACATAAAAACACCACCTACCAAACGGCCCACATTAACAGGTGGTTTTTTATGTATTTCATCTTGCATGGATTTAAACTCCTTCTCCAGATCAGATTCTGTTTCCTCTTCTAACTTCTCGGCAAGGAGTAAGGCTTGATCAGCTGTAATTGTAAGCGTCTCTTGCAAGTAGCGCACAGCTTCCAACTTGTCACCCATTTCAATGAGTTCAACAGCATGGTCTTTTTGCTCCGGAGAAAGAGTCATAGCAAATAGATTTTATGGTGGTTTTTTTCCTCAAAAAAAGGACCACTATAAGTCCCTTTTTTACGGTTGGGAACTTTTTTGAGTTTATTACATCAGTGTTAATATGGTTGCAGCCACCAACAACATCACAAGGTGATACCCTGTGTTGATACCAAATAACTTCCACGACTTCTTTTCCCAGGTAACAATCCCGATATCCACAGGAAGGTAAAAACCAAGCCAGGTGAAGATGGTTGCATTGATAATATTTCCCACTGCACCCATCTCAGCGTTGCCGGGTACAAAACTCCAGGCTGCCATGTTGTGCGCAAAAACATAAGCGAGGAAAAAATTTCCAATCACCATAAAGATCATTCCTTTGGCCATTTCTCCACCCGTGGGTTTAACGGAGGTATCAAATCCCATTTCCTTAGCCCAGGCTTTTCCAAACAGGGGAGTGTACCATAAAAAACCGAGGACAAAATTTGCGACTACAGCCACTAGTATGGCCACCATGTTAATTTGAATTGCTTCCATATTTAATTATTATTTAGGATTTAGATTTGATAAATATACTAAAAGAGGGGAATCCATCTATCCTGAAAAAATGCTATTTGCGAGTTGTAGGGATTATGTCAATTTGAGTATCTTCACTCACCCAAACCTAACCTTATGTTCAAGAAAATAATGCTCGGCATCCTGCTGTTGCTTGTACTAGCTGCGGTAGGCTTTGTTTTATTTGTTACCTTTAACTACGAACGAACTTTTGACGCGCCTTATCCATCTATAAAGGCAAGTACAGATTCAGCATTGATTGCGCGTGGAAAATACCTAGCCTACGGACCCGCGCATTGTTCCCACTGCCATATTTCACTTACACAGTTTGCCCGTGTAGAGCGCGGAGAAGAAGTTCCATTGTCCGGGGGTTTTCCCTTTAAGCTTCCAATAGGTACAATCGTTACTCCAAACATCACTCCAGATAATGAGACAGGCATTGGAAAATTATCGGATGGGGAAATCGCTCGTGCGTTGCGGTACGGTGTCCGACACGATGGACGAGCAATAATTGATTTTATGCCTTTCTATGATATCAGCGATTATGACTTAACGGCTATAATTTCATTTTTACGCACTCAGACTCCCATAAACGCTTTTCAACCCATCAACCATGATTGGAACTTTATGGGGAAAGCGGTAATGGCTTTGGTGATGAAACCAATGGGTGATGGCGAAGTGCCACCATCACCAGCTCCAGATTCTACTGCTGCGTTTGGCAAGTACCTGGTCGACAACGTGGCCAATTGTCGAGGTTGTCATACGAATCGTGATATGATGACGGGTGCCTACATTGGCCCCGATATGGCTGGCCCCACCAAGTTCGAAGTATTTGACCTTGCCACGGGAAGCATCATTGAAGGCAAACATATTGTGGCACCCAACCTTACTCCTGATCCTGAGACTGGCCGTATTACTGATTGGACGAAACAGGATTTTTTAGCACGGTTTAGAAGGGGAACCCTTATTCCTGGAACACCCATGCCATGGGGCCCGTTCGGTCGCATGAGCGATATGGAGTTAATTGCGATTTGGAAATATTTACAGACCCTTACACCTGTGAAAAGTGAAGCACCTATAGGCATTCAAGAGGGAAATCCTTAAGCATGAGAATTTTTTTCCGGTGTTTTAAAAAATCAGATTGATCTCACTTACAAATTGTATCAAAGATTTTCTTTTCCACGACAATCTCATATCGAGTAGCTGCGGTTAGATCTTTACAGGCTAACTCTTTCTTGCCCATGCGGTGATAGGTGAGAGCCCGGTTGTAAAAGGCTAAGCCATATTCGGGATAGTAAGTGATAGCAACCGTGTAATCTTCAATAGCATCTGAAAGCCGATTCAGTTTTACAGAAGCATTTCCATGATTCAGCCATCCTTTTTCGTAATCAGGTTTCAATTCGAGTACTCTTTTATAATCAGCAAGGGCGCCTTTCACATCGTTGCTTTGCTCTTTTACAATTCCACGGTTCAACCAATAATCCACTTCCGTGGGATCTAATCGAATCGCCTCAGAATAATCTGCCAATGCTCCGGATAGGTTTCCGGTTTTCATGTAAAGCGATCCTCGTTCAGCAAACGAGTAAGGGAGTGGATTATTCTCGATTGCTTCATTGAGTAATTTCTCTTTCTCTGTTGAGTTACCAATCCAGGAAGTTAGGATGGCCAAATTATGTTTGGCTAAGCTGCTTTCAGGATTGAGAGTTAACGTCTGGTTCAAATCGGATTTAGCTCCTGTGGAATCACCGGCTAAAAGTTTTGCCAATCCCCGATTTAGATAGAAGTCTGCATTGCCGGGATTAAGCTTGATCGCGGAATCAAAATGAACTTCAGCAGCTTTATAATTAGTGAGCTTTGTTTCAATTAGTCCTAAGTAATTGAGAAACGTAGGGGTGAGGTTATCTTGGGCCGTAAACACTTTTGTTACACCACCACCATTTTGATCAGATTGAAAGTAAACTGTATTGGTTTCGCCACCAGGCATGGTCAACAATTTCTGAAAGTCTTCCTTGGCAACAGCCCACTGACCATAATTATATCGGCCAATCGCCCGACTGAAGAGCGCTTCTTTGTCATCAGGCTTTGCATCTAAATAGATATTGTAATCCGTAAGCGCGCCTTGTTTGTCACCCATGCTTTCCCTGACAAGCGCACGGGAATAATAGGCGTCCATGTAGAATGGACTCAATCGAAGGCATTCATTGAAATGGGCTAGAGCCGTTTTATAAGATTTATTTTTTAAAGCTTCTTCACCCTTTTCAAAATAGTAAGCAGCGGATCGACTTTTTACGTCTTGCTGACTATAGGCCTGCAACAAGACAATGAATACTAATCCAATAGAAGAATAGATCTTGGCCAAACACATCCTTAAAATTGAGAATAAATCGGATGAAATGCCACCATCGACCAAACACGAAAGATATAGAAGGTAGGATAAACTTATTCTTCGAAATGATGTTTTAAGAATATGGAAAAGACTAAAAAATCAAAATCCTCCAGCAAGGCTACCTCTTCCGCTAAAATCATAGCTGGTTATCGTGAGTATCTGCTCACAGAAGGCAATCAACCCGCATCCGTTTTTAAGTTCTGCAAAGATCATGGGTTTAACGAGACTGAGTTCTATCAATTCTTTGGATCGTTTGAAGCCATTGAGAAATCAATTTGGCAAGAATTTATCGTTGATACGCGCACGCGAATGGAGGCAGATTCTAATTATCAGGCTTTCACTACGCGCGAAAAGATTTTGACCTTCTATTTTATGCTGGCCGAGTCGTTGAAGACGGAACGGAGTTTTGTGCTCTATCAACTTAAAGGCTGGAAAAATCCTTCCATCGTTCCTTCTTTTCTAAAGGGGTTCAAAACTTCGTTTGAGGAATGGCTTAACTCGGTACTCAACGAAGGAAAGGGAACCGGAGAAATTGCCAAGCGCCCATTCCTCGATCAACGGTATGATATGCTCTTTTGGTTACACCTGATGTTCATCCTTCAGTTTTGGAGCCATGATGAAAGTGCCAATTTCGAAAAGACCGATGCTGCGATTGAAAAGTCGGTCAACCTCGCATTTGATTTAATTGGCAAAGGAGTACTTGATAATGCCATCGACTTCGGCAAGTTTCTTTATCAAAATTCTAAAAACTGATTTCAGTTCCTTTCATGGCAATTCTTAACGAGCAAAAGAGTATTCCAGTTGGTAAAGTGCAGCGGGCCACTAAGTTCATTTCTACCGGAGCAAAAATTGGTACCAATTATTTAAAGCACTACAGCAAAAAACTTGTAAATCCAGAACTCTCAAGAGATGAGTTGCATCACGATAATGCAACGGATATCTACAATTCACTTAGCCAGTTAAAAGGAAGTGCATTAAAAGTGGCACAGATGTTAAGCATGGATAAAAACTTGCTACCATCAGCCTATCAGCAGCAGTTTGCCATGGCACAGTACAGTGCCCCTCCACTTTCCTATCCTTTAGTGGTGAGAACCTTCGAGCGGTCGCTTAAAAAAAAACCAACTGAGATTTTTGACACGTTTTCTGCGGCAGCTAGTAACGCTGCCTCAATCGGGCAAGTACATCAGGCTACGCTAAAAGGAAAGAAACTTGCAGTTAAGATTCAATATCCAGGTGTAGCGGATAGTGTAAAGAGTGATTTGGCGATGGTGAAGCCGATAGCACTGCGCATGTTCAAACTCAATCAGGCCGAGTACAATGAATTTATTGGTGAGGTAGAAAGTCGGTTGCTGGAAGAGGCGGATTATCATTTAGAGTTGAAGCGATCTATCGAGCTGTCGAAGCAGTGTAAACATATACCCAATCTTATTTTTCCTGATTATTATCCATCGCTTTCCGCGGATCGGATTTTGACGATGGATTGGATTGAAGGGAGACCACTCGGGGAGATTTTTAAGAACGCTACATTAACGCAACAGGAACGAAATCAATTAGGGCAGGCACTTTGGGATTTTTATCACTATCAGATTCATTCGCTGCGCGCCTTGCATGCTGATCCACACCCAGGTAATTTTATTATTACTCCAGATAATAAACTAGGAGTTATTGACTTTGGGTGCGTAAAAGAAATCCCCAAAGACTTTTATAAGGTTTATTTTCAACTGTTGGACAAAGATATTCTGAACGATAAAACCCGGCTGGATAAAGTTTTTCATGAACTACGCTTTGTTTATCCTGACGATACAGGAAAAGACAATGTGTTTTTTAAAGAAGTCTTTACTCAATTAGTTGAACTGCTTGGTCGCCCTTTTCGTACCCCAAAATTTGATTTTGCTGAAAAGACTTACTTTGCTTCTCTATACCAATTTGGTGAAGAGATCGGTAACATGAAAGCCTTCCGTGAGTCAAAGCGGGCGAGGGGAGTTAAGGATGCGTTGTATATCAATCGCACATACTATGGTCTTTACAACCTACTTCATGAGCTAAAGGCTTTGGTAGATACCACTTCTTTTGTTGACTTTAAGCCTTAAAAAGGGGTTTATTACAAATTAAGTGCTTAATATTAGATAATATAAATTACCTATATTTGTATTATCTAAGTCTAGGTAATGAAGAATCCTTTCAAATACGGAGAGCTTTCTACGGGCGAGAACTTCTGTAACCGGAAGCAGGAAATCAAGCGGCTGCAAAGTGCCTTTCGGGATGGTCAAAGCATCGTCATTATCTCACCCCGCAGGTGGGGTAAAAGTTCGCTGGTCAATAGATCTGTGGCTACGTTTAAAGGAAAATTGATCTGCATCCAAATTGATTGTTTTGGAATAAGTTCTTCGCGTGAATTTTATGCTGCATTTTTAAAAGCCACCCTTCAGCAAACCAATTCAAAACTTCAACAGGTTGTGGATACGGTATCAAAGTCACTCAAATCCTTAATTCCCTATGTAAAATATGGAGTCAGTGAGAATGATGAAATACAGATCTCGCTGGATTTACCTAATAAAAAATATGATGTGGAAGACATTCTGGAACTTCCACAGCGCATAGCCGTGGATAGAAAAGCCAGACTCGTTGTCTGTATTGATGAATTCCAGAAGATTGCCGAGTGGCCGGATGGCAACGCGCTTCTTGAGAAACTCCGTTCATACTGGCAAAATCACAATCACGTATCATATTGCCTTTACGGGAGCAAACGTCACTTAATGTCTGCCTTATTCGCTCATTCCTCTCAGCCCTTTTACCGGTTTGGAGAGATTCTATTTCTTACTAAGATAGAGGTCGCTGAGTGGACGTTATTCTTAACTAAAGAATTTGAACAGACTGGAAAGGTAATTTCTCCTGAAACATCACGCAGATTGGTTGAACGGGTTGATTCTCATTCGTATTTTGTTCAATACCTTGCTCGCATTTGCTGGAATAATTCTGACAAGAAAGTGACCCAGGAGATTCTGAATGCCTCTTTCAATGAACTTCTGAATGATCACCTTTCTTTATTTCAAAATCAAACGCGCAGCCTAACAAAATATCAGATAAATTATCTAAAAGCAGTGAGTGCGGGAGAGACGCAACTTACTTCCCAAAGAGTATTAAACCAGTTTGATTTGGGTAGCCCCGGAAACATAAAGAGAAACCAAGTGGTATTTGAGGATTTAGAAATTCTTGACTATGCTAAAGGCTTTCCTATATTCTGTGATCCTTACTTCAAGCCATTATTTGACAGGATCTTTAAAGACCCCAATTTGCATGAACATTTCTGAGTTTTAAGTTTGAAAAATATTTCATAATCAATAACTTAGCATCTTCTAGTTCATTTTTTAAACTAACTTCTATTTTTTATGAGGGCAATATGGAAAGGGCACATCCAGTTCTCGTTAGTTACGATTCCTGTAAGGATTTATAATGCCATTGACACGGGACAAACAATTAGTTTTAACCTGCTTACCCGCGAAGGTCACAATCCCGTGAGCTATGAAAAGAAAGACAAAGTTACGGGTAAACCTTTAAAGACCGAAGATATTGTGAAGGGATACCAATATGAACCGGGTCAATATGTGATTGTGGAACAAGATGATCTCAATAAAGTTAAGCTGAAAAGTGAGAAGGTGATTGAGATTGAAGGTTTTGTAACCTCTACAGAAGTACACCATACCCTTTTTGAAACACCTTATTTCATAGGACCCGATGGTGACATTGCAGCTAAGACTTATGGTTTGCTTTGTCAAACTTTAAAAGATAGTGGTAAGGTAGGAGTAGGTAAAGTGGTGCTTCGCGATCGTGAAACTCCTGTGTTAATTTCACCCATGGAAGGGGGAATTCTGATGTATCGACTCCGGTACCCCAGTGAAATCAGGAAGATGAATGAAGTGCCCCAGCTCATTGATGTAAAGACCGATAAAGAACAATTGAAGATGGCGAAAACACTGGTCGATTCCATGACCACGAAGTTTTCTAAAATAGAAATGAAGGATCGTTATTACGATGCCCTCAAGGCGATCATAGATGCCAAGATTGAAGGCAAAGAAATTGTCATGATGACGGAAGAAGTGCCGGAGGTAGTAGATATCATGACTGCGTTAAAGGCAAGTATTGATGCCGCTAAGAAAAAGCCCATGGAAAAGGCAAAAGGCAAGTCGGTAAAAATTGAAAAGGAGTCCACCAAGAAAACGGCTCGTAGAAAAGTAGGATAGAGTTACCAATTCATTAATAGAGAGAGATTTTCCTTACCTTTGCATGATGGGCAAGGTCATTCAATTTCCTATTCCTAATCCCGAGAAGTTCGGGTTCAAGCCGGTTCGCAAAAAGAAAAGCGAAAGACCAAGGCATGGACAATTGAATTTGTTTGCAGGTGGCAAAGTTGTTAACCTCAACCGACTTTCCGTTTTCGAAGAGGCGCTGCTCTTGGATGAGCAGGGTGACAGCCGCGCAGCTAATCAATACGCAAAGGCGATTAAAGAAGGCGATGCCGTTGCGGATGCATATTGCAATCTGGGTATCCTTGAATCCGAACGAAAGAACCACAGCAAAGCCATTGATTGCTTCACGAAAAGTTTACGAGAGGATCCTCGCCATTTCGAAAGTCATTACAACCTGGCAAATGTATATGCCGAACTAGGCAATCTTCCGCTCGCCAAAGTTCACTATCAGATTTCTATTGAAATTGAACCTTCATTTCCCAATGGATATTTCAATCTTGGATTAACATTGGCTATGAATAGGGAACTGGAAGAAGCAATTCAAACCTTAACACGCTACCGTTCTTTGGTGACCCATGAAGAATGCAATCAGGTAGATGAATTGATTGCAAGCCTATCACGGTCTCTCCGTTAAGTTAAAGCATAGCTACCGTGATCAGAAATAAGATAGCCCGGTATACTTCCAAAGCAATTTTCAAAAACAAAATCAAAATAATCGACTTCACGATAAGCCGCCATCCGTGTTCCTGGTAGAATGTATTTCCCGAGCGGATAACAAAATACAAGTTGGTGGAAATGAAAATGGTGGTTAGTACATCTTCACTTAAATAGCCACCAAGGCCCAATACTTTAACAAAAAGTGTAAGCAGAATGGCGTTCACAAACAGGTTAAAACTAGCCAGTTCTACTGCATAGGTAACATGATCCGCAAAGTATTTATTCTTTTTCCAGTATAGGAGATTTAATGGGAGCGAACTGATAATCACAAAAGCCATTACCATCAATTTGGCAAGACCCGTGGTTTTCAAATTGTACATTAAAGTGAATGAATCTAATGTGAGATTTAAGTTAACGATCTTGTGCGCGATAATCGATTGATAGAGCCAATTGAATGGTGAAAGCAATTGAGTATTCAATGACGCATTGAAGAGCTGTATGAAGGGAAAGAAGAAGTAGAATAAGTTTAACACAAAGAACAGGGCAGTGGGAGTGATATGATGCACTCGTTTACCATTGACAAAATCCCTTGCAAGAGACCCAGGGTCTTTAATGATAAGCCAGAGTGATCGAATCAGTCGGCTATCGGTAAACGTAATGGTTAATAGAACTTGGTTAAATAGGGTTTTAAAGGAACGTTCTTTAGCGGTTAGAACTTTTTCGCCACACAGATTACAATAGGTTCCCGTAAAAACATGTTGACAACTTTTACATGTGTGGGTAGGTTCAGCCATTTGATCTGGCAAAATTAGCGCTTTAATTCCTTAAGTACTTTTCTTCCCCGCGAAACAAATCCGGCACTTCCATAAGGCAACTGGTCTTCAATGATAAGAATGATTTCATTTTTAAGTTCAGGATTTACTTTTGCAAGATTTGCCAACACTGTCATGGCGAAAACCCGGATCGCGATGGGCTCTTTTGTATTGCCTAAGAATTGAAAACACAAATTGGCTGTTTTTCCTTGCAAGGATTTGGGTATAGAAATGAATTGAAGAAGGCGCAAGATGTTTCGTTTTACAGCATCATGCTCATCAGTCTTTCCAAGAAAGAGAATGATTCTTTTTAAATGAGGGTAAACCAGTTCAGGATGAAGCTCAACACAATTGCTTAAAGGCCAGGCGGCTCGCTGAGTAACCCGATAAGGTCCGGTAAGGAAAATTTTGACTAAATCAGCAAACCTTTTAGGACTTGAGCCTACATAGCCAACGATCCTTAACATTTGATCTCGGCTATGTTCGCTCCGTATTTCATTTAGCAAATTCATAATCAATTAGTTAGTTGATTTGATAAACTATAACTATCTGAATATTAGGATAATTAACATGATTTATATTATCTTTATGTTTAAGTTAAAACAGATGGAAATGTTACTATTTTTTGCCATCACCGCCACGGCATTTTTTCAACTAGGCTTGTGCTTTTTCTGCTATCACATGAAGCAATCGCGCACGGCTTAAAGTTGTTACCGTTTCAGTGAATTACAAATTGACCTATTATTTATCAGCCTGATTATTTGGGGTGAAATGCTTGTGTTAACTTGCGCATTAATTTTCATTTTTCGTGAACTATCTGTCTGCTGAATCACTCGCTAAATCATTCAATGATCGTTGGCTATTTAAAGATATCACCTTAGGGATCTCTCAAGGGAATAAAATGGCGCTTGTGGGCGAAAACGGCACGGGTAAATCCACCCTGCTCAAAATTCTCACTAGTCAGCTGGCAGCCGATCAAGGTGTAATCAGTATTCGTGAGGGGATAAAGCTTGGGTACCTTACTCAACAACCCAATGTGGCGGGTCATCTATCGGTGACTGAAATCATTTTCGATAAGAATAATAAAGTAGCAACTGTTGTTAAGGAATATGAAGCGTGTATTCATGATCCGAATACTTCTCCAGAGCGTATGCAAAGTGTGCTCGAATTGATGGAGGAATATAACGCCTGGGACTATGATGCCAAGGTTCAGATGATTACCAGTAAATTAGGCATCACAGATTTGGATCAAAAGTTCGATGAGCTTTCTGGAGGTCAACGAAAGCGAGTATTCTTAGCCCAGATGTTATTAGCGGAGCCCGATTTGATTATTATGGATGAGCCCACCAACCATTTAGACTTAGAGGCTATAGAATGGCTCGAATCTTATCTGGCAGGGCAGCAGATAACGCTCTTGATGGTTACTCACGATCGATATTTCCTTGACAACGTGGCAAACGAAATTCTGGAGCTTGACCGGGGTAAACTTTATAGGTATAAGGGTAACTACGCCTACTTTTTAGAAAAAAAGTCAGATCGTGAGGAAATGCTTAAAACAGAAGTTTCGAAGGCTCGAAACCTCCTTAAGAAGGAATTGGAGTGGATGAGGAAGCAACCTCGTGCCCGGGGAACCAAGGCCAAGTATCGTATCGATGCCTATTATGATCTAAAGGACAAAGCCTCAATAAACTTAAAGAGGGATCGGTTAGAATTGGATGTGCAGGAGGCACGGCAAGGAGGTAAAGTCCTTGAACTTCACAACGTTTCAAAAAGCTATGGAGCCTCCAAAATGGTAGATAATTTCTCATACATTTTTAAGAAGAAAGATCGCATTGGAATAGTTGGAAAAAATGGAGTCGGTAAATCAACTTTTCTCGATTTGTTAACAGGTGCAACCAAACCAGATTCTGGCGAATTGATCCCGGGAGTAACCACCAAGATAGGATACTTTACGCAAGAGGTAGAAGATCTCAATCCGGCCCATCGGGTTATTGAAGAAGTAAAAGAGATTGCAGAGTACATTACACTTGCCGATGGTTCGCAGATTTCAGCATCTAAATTCCTGGATACTTTTTTATTTCCACCCGAGAAACAATATAACATCATTGAAAAATTAAGTGGTGGTGAAAAGAAACGTCTTCAACTTTTAAAGGTACTGGTACGAAATCCAAACTTTTTAGTACTGGACGAACCCACCAATGACTTTGATATTGATACACTCAATGTATTGGAAGATTTCCTTGAAAAATTTAATGGATGCCTCGTATTGGTTTCACACGATCGTTACTTTATGGATCACTTGGTTGAAGAGCTTTTTATTTTCGAAGGTGACGGAGTGATCCGACCGTTTAATGGAAACTACTCAGATTATCGCACCTGGATAGAAGAAAGAGAAGGAGCCGTTGAAAGTAAACCTAGCTCAATTCCGCCCAGGGAAATAAAGGAAACTGGTAAGAAGCTGTCTTTTAAAGAGAAGCAAGAATTCGAAAATCTGCAAGGTGAGATTCAATCTCTTGAAAAAAAGAAAACTGACCTTACGGCAACCCTTGATAGTGGAATAACTGACCATATAAAATTGCAGGAAATGGCAGCTCAAATTCAGGATTTAAATGATCTGATTGAGACCAAAACTCTCCGTTGGTTGGAATTATCGGAAGTCAGCTAAATCAATACGCACACTCGTTAGTGCAGTCTAAAAATACTTTCGTTAAAGTCGATTTTTTAGCCGTATCTTTGTAGCAATAACTAAGTGAACAAAGTGAATCAGTCTCAGGCCATTGTTATCTACCAACCGCTTCTGCATCAGATAGCTTATAACCTCCTGCGGTGCAAGGCCGATGCGGAGGATATCGTGCAGGATACCTTTGTTAAATGGCTCAGTATTGATCATAAAAAGATCGAAAATACAAAGGCGTATTTGATCAAAGCAGTTACAAACAATTGTCTCAAGCACCTTCAAACGCTCAAGAAAAAGAAAGAAGAGTATTGGGATTCAATCCAGCTCTCTGAATTGGTAGTTAAGTTTAAGGAGTCTGATTTAGCGCACATCGACTTTGAAAAGGAGCTTTCTGCTGCGTTTAAGGTCATTCAAGCTAAATTAGAGCCTTTGGAACGTGCCGCCTATCTTCTCAAAGAGGTCTTTGATTTTGATTACGAATCCATTCAGAAGGTTCTTGATAAAAAGGCTGATCATTGTCGCCAGCTTTTTAGCCGGGCTCGCAAGAAGTTAAACGATGAAAGTGACAAAATAAAAATAAGTCTTCCTGATACCTCCCAGCTCTTCGAAAGCTTTAAAAATGCCTGTTATTTTGATAATGCGGCAGATTTTGTTCAGCATTTAAAGTCTGATATTGCCGGTGCCCTTCAAAAGAAAAAATAGTCTTCTGATTTTGTCACACATACACAAGTTTGTGGTCTTACAGTTAAGTGGCCTCAAATTGAGGTGTTATTAATGATTTAACCTACTTAACCTTTATGAAGGAGATTTTGATTTTTTTTGTCGCTCATTGGTACCTTTCGTTGTTTTTCCAAACGTTTTTCCTGCATCGATACGCAGCCCACAAGGCGTTCACAATGAATAAGTTTACCGAAAAAGTGGTTTACATCCTGACTTGGATTTTTCAGGGCTCGAATTACTTAAGTCCTTATGGGTATGGTGTAATGCACCGCATGCACCACGCTTTTGCGGATACAGAAAACGACCCTCATTCACCAAAATATGATGAGACTATTTGGAATATGATGTGGAAAACAAAAACGATCTATTCTGATATTGCCAATAAAAAGATTACGGTTGAAAAGCGTTTCACAGAGGGTGTACCAAATTGGATTGCCTTTGATAAATTTGCCAGATCATGGCCCTCAAGGCTTTTTTGGGGCATTCTATATGTTGCCTTTTACTTTCAATTTGCAACCTTTTGGTGGTTGTGGTTGCTTTTACCAATCCATTTCCTGATGAGTCCTATTCATGGAGCGATTATTAATTGGTTTGCTCACAAATATGGTTATAGAAACTTTCCCGTTGGAGATACTTCACGGAATTTCCTACCAGTAGATTTCTTAATGATGGGTGAGAGTTATCACAATAATCACCACAAGCATGGATCGCGGGCTAATTTTGGAGGCATTCGGTGGCATGAACTTGATCCTACCTATATGGTTATTCTATTGCTTGATAAGTTACGAATCATTCGAATTGCACGGCAAAAAGAGATTGTTATGGAAAGCGTAAAGAAGGCCGCCTAGGTTTTTTGGGCAAATTCGAATTTATTACTATCTTTACCGCTTAAAATTTTTAACAAATCACAATGAAAGAAGGAACAGTAAAATTCTTTAATGAGACCAAAGGATTCGGTTTTGTAAAAGAAACATCAACAGGTCAAGAGTATTTCGTACACGTATCTGGTCTTGTAGATCAGGTTCGCGAAAACGATTCAATCACTTTTGAATTGAAGGAAGGGAAAAAAGGTTTGAATGCAGTTAACGTTCGCGTTACTAATTAATACACCTAATTTTTTCAAGAGAAAGCCCCGCAGCAATGCGGGGCTTTTTTTATGCGCTAATTCTAAGTAGCACTAAACCATATCAATTCATCAATTTCTCAACACCGTAAAATTTATCGATGATAATTAGAATTGAGAAAATACCAAGGATTACCGGACAGATATAACGAATAGAAAAGTTGATATACTTTTCGAGGAACGAATTTTTGTACGATTCATTTCCCTGATAAAGCTCTTCACTCATATTATGAGTGCCCCAACGCTTCACAATAAATATTGTCATGAGGCAGCCGCCTAAAGGCAAACTGATATCCGAGAAGACCTCACTTACAAAATCTAGGGCCGAACGACCTTGATAGAATGGGAGGGAAGAGAAAAGTTTAACAGCACCTTGCGAAAGCATGCTGGGCAAGCCCAAAACAAAGATGGTTAAAGCCAACAGCCACGTTATTTTCTTTCTCGACCATTTCCTTTGATCTACAAAATAAGCAACGGGTACTTCCAGTAATGAGATGGTTGAAGTAAGTGCTGCAAAACAAAGCAGCAAAAAGAATCCACCACCAATAACGCGACCAAAGATGGGACCCATAGAATTAAAAATTCCGGGTAACACAACAAAAACGAGTGCCGGTCCTTCAGCAGGTGATTGACCTTGGGAAAAAACCAGCGGGAAAATTAACAATCCCGAAAGGAACGCAACCGACATATCCATTACAGTAATGGTAGCTGCTGAGCTTATGATGTTTTGATTCTTGTTTACATATGAACCGTATGTAATCAGCGCGCCCATGCCCAAGGATAATGAGAAAAATGCCTGACCCAGCGCGGAATAAATTGTTTGAAAATTGATTTTAGAAAAGTCGGGAAGTAAATAGAAACTGATACCGGCTGATGCATTAGGCAGTGTGAGAGAATAGATGATGAGCAAAATTAAAATTGAAAAAAGGGCGGGCATCATAATTTTTGATGCAGCTTCGATTCCTTTTTGCACTCCTTTTAAGACGATGAAGGCTGTGATAGCCATGAAACTGGCTGAGAAAAGCAGGTTATCCCAAAAGTCAATTACATATTCCGAAAAGAAAGTGCCATAGTTTGGATGATCTAATAAATTTCCAAAAGAGATTTCAAGAAAATACCCAAAGGCCCAACCTGCTACCACATTATAAAAAGACAAGATCATGATTCCGCAAAGGATGCCATATAAACCTAAGTAGCCCCAATTCTTTCCGCCCAATTGTTTGTATGATCCATACGCATCGGAGGCAGCTTTGCGACCGATGGCAATTTCGCCAAGCATAATTGGGTAGCACAGTAAAAAAGTAAGTAGTATATAAATCAATAAGAACGCAGCGCCCCCATTTTGACCCGCTTCGTAAGGGAACTTCCAGATGTTTCCCAATCCTACCGCTGAACCAGCAGCTGCCATAATGAATCCTATCCTACCTGAAAAGTTACCCCGGTTTGCCATGAAAGTATATATAGTGTGGTGCAAAATAGAACCTTAAACTAAAATTATCAAAAAGACGTTTGTTTTATGTCATTGTATCTAACTTGGAATTTATTAGCTTAAAGCATAATCTTTTACTGCGCGATGGAAGAAATTAAGAAGTTGACTACTCAGGAAAAAGCACTTAGGATCAATCTCAATAGATCTATTTACGGTTCATTTGCTGAGATTGGAGCAGGGCAGGAGGTAGCTGCCAATTTCTTTAAAGTAGGTGGAGCTTCAGGCACAATTGCTAAAACCATGTCGGCCTACGATATGAAATTTAGCGATGCAATTTATGGTGTGTGTGAGCGCTACGTGTGCGAAGATCGACTGATACAAATGCTTGATCATGAATACTCATTGCTGCCGGAACGGTTGCCAACACGGATTAAAGACACGCGTTTCTTTTCGTTTGCCGATACAGTTGAGGTATTAAATTTTGAACGCACCAATCAAGGTCATGGGTGGATTGGATTGCGATTTCAGTTAGAACCGGAGGGCCCCTTTAATGATTGCGTGGTACATGTAAAGATGCATGACAATGACCCCATTCAACAACAAATCTCGTTGGGAATTTTAGGGGTGAACATGATTTATGGTTGCGTGTTTATGACCGAGCCCGAAGAAATAATAAACTCCTTGCTGGATGGGTTGACTTCGCGCAGAATGGAGGTGGATATGTTTCGCTTGAGCGGACCAAACTTTGAAAAAGTTGACAACCGCCTGATGGCATTAAAGCTTGTGAAAAATGGATTGACCAAGGCGGCTATGTTTGGACCGGACGGAACGGTGATGCAGCCTTCAGAAGCCTTATATAAGAAGAACGTGCTCGTATTGCGAGGCAGGTTTAGACCAGTTACCCATGTAAATGTGGATATGTTGCTTGCCTCGAGGCGACACTTTAAACGCGAACCTGACGTTGACAAATCCCGTATGGTGGTGTTAACAGAGCTAACCCTCAATGATTTGAGTTCGGATGGACAGATCGATGAAAAAGATTTTCTGTATCGCGCTGAAATCATTTGTTCGTTAGGGCAAACTGTGTTGATATCAAATTACTTTGAATACTATCGATTGGTGGACTACCTATCCCGGATAACGAAAGGCAAAAAGATTGGTATTGTTCTGGGAGTCTATGCACTTCAAAAAGTATTTGAAGAAAAGACCTACGAGAAAATCAGGGGCGGAATTTTAGAGAGCTTTGCCTCGCTTTTTGGTACCAACGTAAAACTCTATATCTATCCATCTTTGCGACATGGAAGTAACGAATTAGTTACTCTGGCTGATTTCGAAAAAGATTTGCCAGGCAACCTGCAATCATTGTTCAGGTATTTGATTGATAATAACAAGTTGGAGGACATTCGGAATGCCAATATTAACAACCTGCATATTATTTCCGATAATGTTTTGGCAATGATTCGGAAAGGAGAGTCGGGTTGGGAAAAATTTGTGCCTTCTAAAGTGGCCGAAGCCATAAAAGAAAATGGGTTATTCGACTACCCCTTTGCGAAGGTAGACAACCTAAAAAAAATTGGGGAACAAGTTTAAAGCTTGCCTTCCTGCTTCATGCGTGCAAAGTAAGATCTCGATTCCTTTAACACTTTTGGCGCCAGCAAAAATCCTGAAATCATGGTGGGCAAAGCCATCAGAGCATAAGCAATGTCGATGATATTCATTACATCCTTCATGGAAAGTATTGCACCCAGTACGATTGTGATCAGGTAAAAGTAGTTATAATACGTTCCGGCTTTCACGCCCGCAAGAAAAGACATTGCTTTGTTGCCATAATAACTATACGAGAACAAAGACGTGATGGCGAAGAAAAAGGCGCAAAGCAATAATAGATATTTACCGATACTTCCTAACCCCATCTCCATGGCTGAAGCTGTTAACGTGGCACCTTCCGGTGAGCAATTATCGATCGTTGTTTCCCATACTCCGGTAACCAGAATGGTAAGTCCGGTAAGCGTACAAACCAATAAGGTGTCGATAGCAGGACTAAGCATAGAAACAAGTCCCTCCCGAATCGGTTCGGCACTTTGAGAAGCACCTAATGCCATAGGTGCTGTACCAATACCCGCCTCGCTTGAGAAGGAAGCTCTGCGCACCCCTAATACGATAAGTCCGCCAATAGCGCCACCCAAGGCAGGATTGCAATCGAAATTATAATAATTTGCGTTGAAGGCTTCGGTTAGAATCAGCAAAAAATAATGAGGTACCTGATGGGCGTTCAACAAAAGAATGGTTACCACCAATCCAAAATAGATCACAATCATTAGGGGAACCATTTTACCGGCCCACACGCCAATGCGTTGAATGCCACCAATAATGACCACACCGGAAATTATCATCAGTGTAAAACCGATTATGAATTTTAACGTGTTAATCTCGGTACCTAAAATATGAAATGATGCTGCTTTTAAATCTGGATCAGTAATACTTATTCCAATAATCACCTGGGTAAGTTGATTGGCTTGAAAGATTGGTAAGCAACCAATCATAGCACACAAGCTAAAGAGAATTGCCAGAGGCTGCCATTTTTTCCCTAAAGCTTCACGAATCACATACATGGGGCCGCCCTGAATGTTGCCAGCAGAATCTTTTCCGCGAAACATAACTGCTAACGTACTGGTAAAATAATTGGTAGACATTCCCACAAAGGCCGTTACCCACATCCAAAACAATGCACCCGGCCCACCTAAACTAATGGCCGCAGCAACCCCGGCAATGTTGCCCATACCTACGGTGGAGGCAAGTGCAGTGGACAAGGCCTGGTACGGGGTAATTTGACCAGGATCATTCGGGTCATGAAACTTACCACGAAGGATTGCAATCGCATGTCCAAAATGTTTGTAGGGAATTAACCGTGAATAGAAAAAGAAAAAGACTCCGCCCAGGATCAACAGAAACAGGATAGGATTCCAGATACCCGTGGCTATTGTATTGATTAATTCGCTCATCAAAAATTGATTAGGTTAACTTTCTTTGTGGCTAAAGTAGAAAATTAATTTTACTGTGATAACCAGAGTAACAATCTGCCCTGAACCCAAAAAGAAAATCGAACTATTAAAACGTATATTCAAAGTTTCCCTTCAGCTTTCATTCTACTGAAATAAGACTTTGCTTCTTTCATTACTTTGGGAGCCAGCACAAACCCTGACACCATGGTTGGAATAGCCATCAATGCATAAGCCACATCAATGATGTTGATCACAAGATCCATAGACACCACGGCACCAAAAATAATGGTCATCAAATAAAAGTAATTGTACCATTTACTGGCAGGCACCCCAATAAGAAATGATAATGCTTTGCTTCCGTAATAGCTATAAGAAAACAACGAAGTGATAGCAAAGAAAAAAGCACATAGCAGCAAAAGGTAATTTCCAATTCCGGGCATGGAAGTATTAAATGCAGTGGCTGTTAGCGTAACGCCATTGGAATCAGAACTTTGCCACACTCCTGTCACTAAAATTGCTAATGCGGTTAGTGTGCATACTAAAAGCGTGTCGATTGCTGGACTCAGCATAGAGACTAACCCTTCGCGAATGGGTTCTGAACTTTGAGAAGCTCCCAATGCCATAGGAGCGGTACCAATGCCCGCTTCATTTGAAAAAGAAGCTCTTCTTACTCCCAATACAATAAGTCCTCCCAGCATTCCACCCATGGCTTGTTGGCCATGATAATTTTCTGGTGAAAACGCTTCAGAGAGAATAAGCATGAAATAATGCGGTACCTTGTCTATATGAATGATTAAAATAGCGATGACAGAAAAAAAGTAAATAACAATCATTAAGGGTACCATCTTACCCGCCCACGTCCCAATCCGTTGAATTCCACCGATAATTACAATGCCAGAGATGATCATCAATAAAAAACCGATTATAAATTTTAACGTTCCGATTTCGAACCCCAAAAATTGAAATGACAAAGCTTTTACTTCTTCTGAGTGGATACCAATGTCAATAATAGCTTGAGTAAGTTGATTTGCCTGAAAAATAGGAAGGCAACCGATCATTGCACAAAGGCAAAATAAAACAGCCAGCGGATACCATCGTTTTCCCAGGGCTTCGCGAATTACATACATAGGTCCACCCTGTATTTCTCCTGCTGAATCTTTTCCTCTGTACATTACAGATAGTGTGCTTGTAAAGAAGTTGGTGGACATCCCAACAAAAGCGGTAATCCACATCCAGAATAAGGCACCTGGTCCACCAATATGAATAGCGAAAGCAACACCTGCAATATTGCCCATGCCAACTGTTGATGCAAGCGCGGTAGATAGGGCTTCGTAAGGACTGATTTGCCCTGGGTCATTAGGGTTGTGAAATTTACCCCTTAGAATGGCAATGGAATGGCCAAAATGTTTGTAATTAATGAGCCGTGAATACAAGAAAAAAAATACCCCGCCTAAAATTAACAAGAATAAGATCGGAGTCCAGACTCCGGTAGCTATAGCACTTATTAATTCGCTCATCAATTAGGATCGTTTAATTAATATTCCGGTAAAGTAGGAAATTAATTTTGATTGCCATTTTTACTGACAGGTCTTTAGCGAAATCTTAACAAGGAGTATTCAGGCAGAAGCAAGTGTCCATTGGCTCAATTCCCATAATATGCGAGCTCCAACATTTGCATCCCATTCATTTGTGGAAGGAGCAACCTCACAGAGATCGAATCCAATTATTTTCCTTCCAGACATTACAAGTTCCTGAAACAAATAGGTGGCTTGCGTAAATTCTAATCCACCAGGAACTGGAGTGCCAGTATTAGGGCAAAGTTTTGGATCGAGGCCATCAATATCAAAACTGATATACACGTAGTTTGGTAACTCTTTAATGATCTCTGTACAGATTGCTTTCCAGGTGTCACCTTCATACAAACGAGCTTTCAGATCCTGATCGAAAAAAGTTTTGACACGACCCATGGAACGATCAATCATGTGAATTTCTTCCTGGCACACATCACGAACAGCCACTTGTACCAATCTCGCTATGCTTGGAAGTTTTAATGCATTATACATAATGGAGCCGTGCGAATTGGTGAATCCCTCAAAGGCTTTTCTTAAATCAGCATGGGCATCAATTTGTAGAATACCAAAACGATCATACTTAGTTGCTAAAGCGCGAAGGAGTCCGAGGGGAGTGCTGTGATCACCCCCCACCACGCCTACAAGTTTACCTTCTTTATGATATTGGCTGCTCAGGTTTTTTATATAGATGTTTAAGTTTTCGCTGGCCTCATTTATTTTTTTTGTGAATACACTTCCCGATTCAATCGTAGCGCCTTCTTCAAGTGCCTGAATATGACTTTTAGCACGTAGTCTCAGACTTTTACTCTCATTTTTCAATTCATTTGAGATAGGAAGCATAGCAATCGAAGATTTCCATGCATTGTCAATTGCGTGATGATGCAGATCAATTTGTGTTGAAGCCTTAAGGATAGCATGAGGAGCGTTGGCTGTCCCTTCATGGGATGAGACCGTAACTTCCCAGGGAACCGGAATAATAATTAGTTGTGCCTCGGTTTGATCCACCGCCAATCCAAAAAGATTGCCTTTTACTCCTAGTCCGTTGGGATCAAAAATTTCACTCATATTTATGATTTTCTAGCGGAATATTATTGTTTAACTACCATACAACGGGTGTCGCGGAATTTTCTGTGATTTCTGCCCATGGCATTTCAAAGACAAGCGGCCTTAGTTCTGCAGTAGCCATGGACACAATCGGTTCAGCGTTCGTTAAATAAGAGTAAAGGTCTACAATAGTGGGCAAGTGTCCTACAATCATCACTTTAGTAGCAAACAAATCCTATTTTACTGCCTAACTAAATTAGCTGATTAATTTTAATAGATACCGGATCGATCTTTACCTGAACCGCTATTTTTGTGGCTGTTTCACGCGCACGAACTGCTGGGCTCGACAGGATTATGTAAGGAAAAATGCCTTTCGATTTTAAAAATTTCCCGACACGCTTTGCTTGCTGTTCACCTATTGAAGTGAGATTGCGTTCCGCATCCGATTGATTGAGTCCGTTCACCGCTTGTGCATGACGTATTATATAGAGAATTCGACTCATACTTGATAAAATTGGTGTACGATAGAAATTTATTTTGAGTTACTATTATAATACGAGTAAATACCAACCCATTTTCTTACAAAGCAATGGTTATCAATACACTTGCGTTAAAATAAAATCCTGATTTTATCCCGCTAAAGACGCGCTCAGATCGCCCATTCGACTCGTTTCAACTTTGTGTTTTTAAAAATTTACTGATATTTGAAGCTTTTGAAAGCAAAATTGAGCACATGGCCAGGAACTTAGTAATTGTTGA
Source organism: Cyclobacteriaceae bacterium (assembly GCA_016787755.1). Lineage (GTDB taxonomy): Bacteria > Bacteroidota > Bacteroidia > Cytophagales > Cyclobacteriaceae > ELB16-189. The sequence continues at coordinate 24,599 of JAEUUA010000020.1, forward strand.
GTCACCCGCGAAAGCGAAAACGATAGAAGGCTATTTAGGCAAGGATTATAAGGTCTCATCGAGCATGGGTCACATTCGTGATCTCGCAAAAGGTAACGGTGCCATCGACATAGAAAATAACTTTGAGCCTACTTATGAGGTATCACCTGATAAGAAAGATGTTATAAAAAATTTAAAACAGCTAGCGAAGGAGGCCGATATGGTTTATCTGGCAAGTGATGAGGACCGCGAGGGAGAAGCCATTTCATGGCACCTAAAAGAAGTACTTGACCTCAACGATAAGAACACAAGACGAATTGTTTTTACCGAGATCACCAAAAGTGCCATCTTAAATGCGATTCAAAATCCGCGAGGTATCGATATTGATTTGGTAAATGCACAACAAGCGCGCAGATTACTTGATCGGTTAGTGGGATTTGAGCTATCACCCATCCTATGGAAAAAAATCAGTACAGGGCTTTCGGCCGGTAGAGTGCAGTCTGTTGCTGTTCGATTGGTAGTAGAGCGTGAACGTGAAATTGAAAAGTTTGAAGCGAAATCATCGTTCAAAATTTCAGCCATTTTTGATTTAGGAAATGGAAAGCAATTGAGCGCTGATCTTTCAGAAAAATTTAGTGAAGAAAGTGATGCTTTAGCTTTTTTAGAATCCTGCAAAGGGGCAACGTTTTCCATTTCTGATTTGGTAAAAAAACCAGCGAAGAAATCTCCGGCACCACCGTTTACAACATCTACGCTGCAGCAAGAAGCGGGGCGTAAATTAAGTTTCTCAGTTTCGCAAACCATGATGGTGGCGCAGAAACTGTATGAAGCAGGTAAGATCTCTTATATGCGTACTGATTCATTGAATCTTTCTGAAGATGCAGTGAAAGGTGCAGTGAATCAGATTCAATCAGCCTACGGAAAAGAGTTTATTCAAACGCGTAAATTCAAAACAAAATCGGCCAGCGCACAGGAAGCACATGAAGCCATTCGGCCTACCGATTTTTCAGTGATGAGCCCGGGTATGGATCGAAATGCAGAACGATTGTATGACTTGATCTGGAAACGTGCTATTGCATCGCAAATGGCCGATGCTGAATTAGAGCGAACTACGGCTACCATTGCTATCACAACGAATCCAAAAGCGATGACTGCTTCCGGTGAGGTAATCAAGTTTGAAGGATTTTTGAAAGTATATATGGAGTCGAAAGACGATGACGACAGCGAAGATGAAGAGAGCGGCAAAGTTCTTCCGCCACTAACTATTGGCCAGGTGTTGGATCTTAATCAACTTTCGGCAACTCAAACATTTTCTCGTCACCCGGCTCGTTACACAGAAGCCAGTCTTGTAAAAAAACTGGAAGAGTTGGGCATTGGCCGGCCATCAACGTATGCACCTACTATATCTACTGTACAAAAGCGTGGCTATGTAGTAAAGGAAAGCCGGGAAGGAGTGGAACGTCACTACAAAATGCATGTGCTAAAATCCACTATCATTGAGTCGATTACTAAAACCGAAAATACGGGTGCGGAAAATAACAAACTATTTCCGACCAATACGGCTATGATCGTGAATGATTTTCTGGTGGAGCACTTTTCAGACATCACTAACTATTCATTCACGGCTGAAATAGAAAAAGAGTTTGATGAGATTGCCAGTGGCAAGTTGAAGTGGCAAACCATGTTAAGTCAATTTTACAAACCGTTCCATAAAACAGTGGAGAAAACGGAACAGGTCGAGCGATCTTCGGTTGCCAATAAGAGTAATGAATTGGGAGTTGATCCGAAAACCGGTAAGAATGTATATGTAAAGCTCGGTAAGTTTGGTGCGTATATTCAGTTGGGTGAAAATCCGGATGACAATGGCGGTGAGAAACCAAAATTTGCGCCCCTACGCGTGGGACAGTTTATTGAAAACATTACACTGGCCGATGCCCTTGAATTGTTAAAGATGCCGCGTGCGCTGGGCGATTTCGAAGAGAAACCGGTGGTTGCTAACATCGGTCGCTTTGGCCCCTATGTGTTACACGACAAAAAATTTATTTCCATCCCGAAAGGGGAAGATCCCTATACTATTACACACGAACGTGCTATTGAATTGATTCATGCAAAGCGTGAACTCGATGCCAATCGCTTGATCAAAGCATTTGATGGCAATGATGAGATTCAAGTGTTGAATGGTCGATTCGGGCCATACATTAAGGCAGGTAAGAAGAATGTGAAAATCCCAAAAGGGAAGGAACCTTCTGAACTTACACTTGAAGAATGCATTACGCTGGCCGCGAACACGCCTGAGAAGAAGGGGCGTTGGGGTCGCTTTGGTGGTGCCAAGAAAAAAACAGACGCTGATACACCTGAAGTGCCCGTGAAAAAAGCTGCAAAGAAAGCTGCTAAAAAAGTAGCGGCTAAGAAAAAAAAAGCAAAGAAAGTTGCTTCGAAGAAAGTTAAGAAGGCTAAGTAGTTAAGTTTACGCAAAGGCGTTAAGATCGCTAAGCAATTTTAGGGATCAAACCACTTCGAGTGGTTAAGATGCCTTTTAATTGTTCATCATATCGAGTAGCAATATTGACGACTAATATTTCTTTTTGCGATCTTAGCGCCTGCCTTTGCCAAAGCGGCTATGCGTAGGCAGGTCTTAGCGTGCTAAATTCCTCACTATGAAAAATCTATACACCTCCCTGCTTCTGCTATTGGCAGTAACTTCTTATTCGCAAACACTCGAGCAATTCATGAGCCACCCGATTGAATCCAATCTGGCAACTTCGCAAGACGGAAAAAATATTGCATGGGTAATCAACGATCATGGTAAACGAAACATTCTGGTGAAAACCGGAACTGATTTACCACGATTACTGACCGATTATCAATTGGATGATGGTCAGGAAATTTCACAATTGGTTTTTTCTCCAAATGGAACCAAGTTATTGTATGTGCGAGGTAATAGTGTCAATCGCAATGGACAAAACGCAAACCCGGCAAGTTTAGCAGAAGGCGTTGATCAGGCAATTTATTACAAGGAGATCTCTTCTAAAAGTCCACCGGCAAAAATTCAAGTGGGCAATAGTCCTGTTTTTTATAAAGATGGGTTGAAATTTTTGTTTAGTAGAGGGGGACAGATTTATGAATCTACAATGGACATTAACTACACGCCCAAACTTTTGTTTAGTGCGCGTGGTACAAACATTAATCCTTCATTTTCACCCGATGGCAATGAAGTACTTTTCACCAGCGATCGCGGTGATCATAGTTTTATTGGAATGTATAATATCATCCGTAAAGAAATTCGGTGGGTTGCGCCTGATGTGAGTAACGATGGTTATCCCGTGTGGTCGCCAGATGGAAAGAGCGTTGCCTTTCTGCGCATGGCCGGAACCAAAGTAGGGGAGCTAAGCAACCTTACAGGAGGTGTTAAGTTTTCAATTTGGATAGGAGATGCAACAACATTAAAAGCTAAAATGATTTGGAAGTCGCCAGCCGATGATGGTGGCTTTTCGCAATACGCAACCAACAAGGCGTTGAACTGGACTACAACAGGACGGATTTTATTTTTCAGCGAACACAGTGGCTGGAACCATTTGTATTCTATGAATGAAAGCGGTGGCGACTTGAAAGACATTACTCCCGGAAACGGAGAAGTGGAAAATTATACGCTCGATCCAACCAGTAAGTTTGTTTACTTCGATGGCAACCGCGAAGACATTGATCGCAGACATCTTTGGAAATCGGACATTACGGTAGGCTCACCCACCGCAGTTACAACCGGTGAAGGAATTGAAATGTACCCAACTTTTGCGGGAACCACATTGTATGCATTCCGATCTACCATCAACACATCCAAAATGTTGGTGCGTGTGGATGAACCGAGCAAACAGACCGTGCCTGTTTATGTTCCTAAGCTCACCACATTTTCCAGTAAAGACTTTGTAAAACCTGAGCAGGTAATTTTTAAAGCTGCGGATGGAACTACAATACATGGTCAGCTTTTCATTAATCGTGCATCAACAGGTAAGCGACCCGGACTTGTGTTTATGCATGGCGGCCCGATACGCCAGATGTTACTCGGCTTTCATTATAGCGACTACTATATTAATAGCTATGCATTCAATCAATACATGGCCAGTCAGGGGTATGTGGTGCTATCGGTTAATTTTCGGTCGGGTATTGGCTATGGTCGCGATTTTCGCAGGGCAAAAAATCAAGGGCCACGTGGTGCCAGCGAATATCAGGATGTTGTGGCCGCTGCAAAGCATTTGCAAGCATTGCCCGAAGTGGATGCTGCTAAAATTGGTTTGTGGGGTGGCTCGTATGGTGGCTACTTAACTGCGATGGGCTTGGCGCGAAGTCCTGAAATATTTAAAGCCGGGGTTGATGTACATGGCGTGCATGATTGGTCTTTTAATGGTCAGGATGCAACCAACTCGTGGGGGTTACAAAAAAATGAAGCAGACCTGGCGCTAAAGTCATCGCCTGTTGCTGACCTTTCGAAATGGACGGCTCCGGTGTTAATTGTTCATGGCGATGATGACCGCAACGTAAATTTTCAGCAAAGCATAGACCTTGTTGAAAAACTGCGCGATAAGAATGTACCGGTAGAAGTGTTGGTGCTACCCGATGAAGTTCACGGCTTTTTGCGGTATGATAGTTGGAAGCGTGTATTTGAAAACGCGAAAGACTTTTTTGATAGAACACTTAAAAAGTGATGCTGGATGCTGGATACTTGATCTTAAGCCTTCGAGTATCCAGCATCTAGTATCAAGTAACCAATCTCAGGAATGAAAAAGCTTGTCGTGTTAACAGGAGCCGGCATGAGTGCCGAAAGCGGACTGGCTACCTTTCGGGATGCGGGTGGTTTGTGGGAAGGACACCGGGTAGAAGATGTAGCTACCCCAGAAGCATGGCGCAGAAATCCTGAATTAGTGTTAGAGTTTTATAATCAACGGAGAAAGCAAGCACTTGCAGTAAAGCCAAACCGCGGGCATGAAATTTTAGCAGAGTTAGAACAAAAGTTTGATGTTACCATCATCACCCAAAATGTAGACAACCTGCATGAACGCGCGGGCTCAACGGATGTGCTTCATTTACATGGAAGTCTTTTTGAATCACGGAGTACCCTCAATCCCAAATTAATTTACCCTATTGCCGACTGGCAATTAAACCTGGGCGAGATGTGTGAGCGTGGTTCACAGCTGAGGCCCAACATTGTGTGGTTTGGTGAACAAGTACCTATGATGGAAGTAGCTGCAAACATTGCAAATGAAGCCGAATTGTTTTTTGTAGTGGGGACTTCCTTAGTAGTATATCCTGCAGCAAGTTTGATTGATTATGTGCGCAACTCTGTAAAAAAATATGTGATAGATCCCAAGCGACCTCCAGTACTGCATGTGCCTAATTTAGAGTTTATAGAATTGGGCGCGAGTGCGGGAATAGAGAAAGTGCGTACTATTTTATTGGAGAATTGAAATACATCAAATAGAACTGTGAACAAATTGATTGATTTTGTTTGAAGTTTAATAATGCAAACGGACCAACTAAATTGTGTACGCAGCATCTTACTGTTGTCAGGTCTTCGGAACTGACTGATTACTTGTAATAATAGAAAATACGCTTAAAAACCTTGACGACTAGCAGAAGTACAACACCTTGTCTTAGAGACTCTGCAATTGAGCAAAAAGAGAAAGGTTATTTTGCGCATTAAATCGGAACAAAAAAATTCGGGCTTTGCATAAAATGCGGTAAGCCGATTGCCGTAGGTAGAATTTTAATCAGACCGGGGCTTCTCACATTAATCTTGACCGGGTGAAAGAATTAGTTAAACATCGGCAGGAGTTTGCGCGAGCTACCTGGGGTCTTCCCGTGAAAAAAGTTAGGTTTATATCCCAACATACCACGCCCAACCGGTATCACCTGGGTCAACAAATTCATTCGTCACAGTAATCTTATTCAGGTATTTCATGCTCTTGTAACCAATTTGTGTTTCTACCCGCAGTCGAACCGGTGCACCATGTTGAACGAGAAGATCACGGTTATTCATACCATAGGCAAGAATAGTTTGCGGATGAAAGGCATCAAGTAGATCAATACTGTCTATCCAACCATCATACGAATAGAAATTTATAAACCGAGCACTGGGCAAAATACCAACGCTTTGTAAAATAGAACTTAAAGGCACACCCGTCCATTGTGCAATGGCAGTCCAGCCTTCTTCGCAGGTATGACGCGTGATGTGTGTACGTGCCGGAAATTTTTGAAGATCGGCCAATGAATAACTTCCGGGTCGGGATACGCTTCCTTCAATGGGCAGCGACCAATCGGCAAAGTTGTTTTTTTGAAGTCGCTCATACGTTTCATTGAATGTGTCTTTGGATGAGTCCCCAGGATTTGTTGTGCCGGTAGCAGGAAAGGAAGAGATATCGGAATAATTATATTCTTTGGCTAGTGCCTGACCGGGAAGTAATGCCCGATGCGCGACATAAGTAAGATTATCGCCCATGCGCAAAATGTTTTTATACGTTGGTGGAAGTGGCCTGGAACAGCTGGCCAGCAATAAACCACCCAAAGAAGTTAGTCCTGTGATGATCGCCTTGCGTCTGGTAATGATTTTTTTCTTTTCCATAATTATTTTCCTGTAGTCATGGCACGAATTTGATTTTTGAATCCTGATTTGACGATCATCACAATATGCACAATCAAAAAGAGTACAAGGCTAACCGATGCAATGAAGTGAATCGTGCGTGCAGATTGCGCACCATAAAATAGTTTTAATAGAAACGGGTAAGCGGCTGTAATAGCAGGGGACATAGTCATGCCCGTCATTACAAGGGTGGGTATAAGAATGAAGATAACCCCCACGTAACTTAATTTCTGCAACAGGCCATAGTGTGGGCCGCTTGTTGCCTCAGGAATTTGCATCCGCAAATGTGTAAGCATGTCAGTCCAAAATAAACGCAATGAAAGCTCTTTTGCGCGTGGCCATATATGGTTACGGAAATGTCCTGTTAAAATTCCTATGATTAGATAAAATAAACCGGGTATCAGCAAGAACCAGCCCGCCAGAAAATGCAGACTGCGGCCCCAACCATTTTGATTAAAGATCTCATAGGTACGCGCGGCACTTATTGGAGCGCCAGCAATCTCTGTAAAAGGAATGCTCGCCTCCCAGCCACCATGTTTATAATTTCTGCTGACGGGTAACTCGAATAAAGCAGGAGTGAGGTCATTCCCCACTTCACCCCAGTAAAACCGAGGATGCACCATGGTCATTTCCGATCCGGTAAAGACCAAGGCAAAAAAGCTAACGGTAATGATCCAATGACTAACCTTTACCCATCGGGTGTGTTTATCGTTTTTAGATGCTAACACTGGCTGTCTCATCAAGGTGGCTATTGGGATTTAATGGGAACTAAATATAGTTATTTTAGAAATAGAACCTCAATTTGACCTGATTGTGTAAGGTTGGGGATTAAGATAGCAATTTTACTTTCTGAGTCTGCAGAATTAATCTTGATCGCTGACCTTGAACTTATAAATCGGGGTTGTATTTTAAGTAAGAAATTGACGAAAGACAAAAGGAACAAGATTTTAATGGAAGAATCAAATTCTTAATTATGGCAAAAACAAAGACAAATTACACAGAGGAAAATGTAATAGATTTTGTTAACTCGTTCGTTGACAGCGAACAAAAAAAATCGGACAGTTTTCGTTTGATAGAATTAATGCAGGAATGGTCTGACTCTGAACCCAAAATGTGGGGACCGACCATTATCGGATTCGGCAACTACCATTACAAATATGCAAGCGGGCATGAAGGCGATGCTCCCGTTCTTGGTTTTTCACCAAGGAAAGCAGCGTTCTCGCTCTATGTTTATTCTGATACAAAACGAAGTAAATTGTTGTTAGCTAACCTAGGCAAATTTAAAATGGGTAAAGCTTGTATATATGTGAAAAAACTTGCTGACATCAATATTATGGCTTTACAAGAACTCTGTATAGAATCAATTAAGTATATTAATGAGCATCATGAATGTTCATGCAGAATAAAACAAACAAATTAAGAAATTTTAGAGTATGCTCTCACTTCTTCTCCTTTGCCCACATATCGCGCAGGGTAACGGTGCGGTTAAATACAAGTTTATCTTTTGTTGAATCGGTATCTAAACAGAAATAACCAATGCGCATAAACTGAAAGCGATCTTCAGCAGTGGCATCTTTTAAAGAAGGTTCTGCAAACACTGTGTTTAGAACAGTGAGCGAATTTGGATTGATATGCACTTTAAAATCTTCGTCACCCGCACTCAAATCTTCAATATTGAATAACCGATCGTATTGCCGAATCTCAATAGGCAATGCATGGGCAGCACTCACCCAATGAATTACACCTTTCACATTAATGCCTGAAACATCCGAACCACTTTTGCTTTCCGGAACGTAGGTGCAATGCAGTTCAGTTACTTTACCGGAGCCGTCTTTAATCACTTCCTCGCACTTAATTATATAAGCACTTTTCAACCGCACCATTTGGCCGGGAGCAAGACGAAAGTATTTCTTAGCGGGCACTTCCATAAAGTCATCCTGCTCTATATATAATTGCCTGCTAAAGGGCATCTCGCGTGAACCTGAATCGTGATCTTCAGGATTATTTTCACTCGTGAGGATTTCAGATTTTCCTTCAGGGTAATTGGTGATCACCACTTTTAACGGATCGGTAACCACCATTCTACGCGTAGCAATTTTATTCAAATGCTCACGCACACAAAATTCCAGTAATCCAATGTCAATTAAATTCTCTCGCTTGGCAATACCAATGCGGTCACAAAAGTCGCGTATACTTTCCGGTGTATAGCCGCGCCTGCGCATGGCACTAATGGTTGGCATGCGCGGATCGTCCCAACCGGTAACATATTTTTCCGTTACCAATTGAAGTAACTTCCGTTTGCTCATGACTGTGTACGTTACATTCAGTCGTGCAAACTCATACTGTTTGGATGGATAGATTTCCAGATTTTTGATAAACCAATCATACAACTCACGATGGGGGACGAACTCAAGTGTGCAAATACTATGAGTAACTTGCTCAATCGAATCACTTTGCCCGTGGGCAAAATCATACATCGGGTAAATACACCAGGTATCACCGGTGCGGTGATGGTAGGCGTGCTTGATGCGATAGATAACCGGGTCGCGCATGTGCATGTTGGGACTTGCCAAATCTACTTTAGCCCGCAACACCTTTTCGCCATCTTTATAAACCCCCGCTTTCATGTCGGCAAAGAGTTTTAAATTCTCTTCAATACTCCGACTTCGGTAAACATTCGCTACACCCGCTTTGGTAGGAGTTCCTTTCTGTAAGGCGATGTCTTCACTTTTACTATCATCTACATACGCCAACCCCTTCTCGATAAGCTTTATCGCAAAACCATGAAGTTGCTCAAAGTAGTCGGAAGCATATAACTCATTGGCCCAGGTAAAGCCTAGCCACTTCACATCGTTTTTAATACTTTCTACATATTCGGTTTCTTCCGTCACCGGATTGGTGTCATCAAACCTAAGATTGGTTTTACCTCCAAAACGAAGGGCAAGGCCAAAATTCAAGCAAATACTTTTGGCGTGACCCAAATGCAAATATCCATTGGGCTCCGGAGGAAAACGCGTTGTAATACTTTGATAGTTGCCTGCCTTCAGGTCATTATCGATTATTTCTTCCAGAAAGTTTAAACTCTTTTCTTCGGCCATAGTGTTTGTAAAAGGGTGTAAAGGTAAAAAGGCTACGCGAATAAGCAGAGCACTTTGCTCAGGTTATCGTAATTTTAGCTGCAACTTTTAAGACAGGTGATCGGTTATACCTGTACACAATAAATTATGACTTCAGTCTTTGTTAAAAATATGGTTTGCCAGCGCTGTGTGGCTGCCGTTAGGCAAGAATTTGAAAAGGTGGGACGTCACCCTACACAAGTTGCTCTGGGTGAAGTGACTCTGGAATCTGAACTGGAGGAATCGACTCTGGTAAAACTGAGAAATAATCTTACTGCGCTAGGCTTTGAACTTATCGATGATAAGAAGGGTAGACTGATCGAGGCTATTAAAAATCGGGTCATTCAAAAAATTCATCATACCGATCGGCTTGATCTGAAGTTTAATTGGTCGGATATTCTGAAAGATGAATTGAATCATGATTATAACTACCTGAGTAATCTTTTTTCATCGGTGGAAGGAGTAACCTTGGAGCATTATATTATTCATCAAAAAATTGAACGCGTGAAAGAATTACTTTTCTATGATGAACTCACACTAAGCGAGATAGCTGACCGACTTGGCTATAGTAGTGTTGCCCATCTTTCCGGTCAGTTCAAAAAAATTACCGGTCTTACACCCTCCGAACTCAAGAAATCGAGAATCACGTCCGCACGGAAGCCACTGGATTCAGTAGGCTGAAATTATGTAATACATATCAGAAATTGTGTAACCACCATTTATCAGGTAGGCTCGTTCTTTGTATCAGCATTAAGACAAAAAAATTACAATGAATTCAACCAGCACAAAATTGATTGAGCAGACCTTTCCAGTACTTGAAATGACATGCGCAGCATGTGCAGTTAGTGTGGAATCGATGCTTAAATCAGTTACAGGCGTAAAGTCGGCATCGGTTAATTATCCCAATCAAACAGCCTCAGTTAAATATGATGGTAGTCTTGTATCCCCAATTGATTTACAAAGCACCGTGCGATCAATTGGATACGATTTGGTTGTGGATGAAGAAAACGCTCAGGGCATTCAAGAAGAAGCGCAACGGAATCAGTATCAGGAATTAAAGAATCGCACCATTTGGGCTTCCGTTCTTTCAGTCCCCGTTGTCATTATTGGAATGTTTTTCATGGACTGGCCGTATGGAAGTTATATCTCCATGCTGTTGGCCGGGCCGGTGGTATTTTATTTTGGTCGTAACTTCTTTGTACATGCCTGGAAGCAAGCCCGCAATGGCAAAGCCAACATGGATACGTTAGTGGCACTTTCAACGGGCATCGCCTACGCCTTTAGTGTATTCAATACCTTCAATGCAGAATTTTGGCATCTGCGTAATTTACACGCACATGTGTATTACGAAGCGGCTGCAGTAGTGATCGCGTTTATCTCAGTGGGTAAGCTGTTGGAAGAAAAAGCGAAATCAAATACTTCCTCGTCTATCAAAAAACTAATGGGCTTGCAACCTAAAACACTCACCATCATTAAGGATGGTGTGGAGTCGCAGGTGCCAATTTCTTCGGTGATGGTGGGAAGTATTGTTTTGGTAAGACCCGGTGAAAGAATTCCTGTGGATGGCCTTATAACACAAGGTCAGTCCTTTGTAGATGAGAGTATGATCTCAGGTGAACCAGTGGCTGTTGAAAAAACTAAAGGCGCTAACGTTTTTGCCGGAACAATCAATCAAAAAGGAAGCTTCCAATTTGAAGCTGTAAAAGTAGGCAGTGACACCTTGTTGGCACACATTATAAAAATGGTGCAACAGGCACAAGGAAGTAAAGCACCCGTTCAAAAGTTAGTGGATAAGGTGGCCGGAATTTTTGTTCCGATTGTAATGGGGATTGCCGTTTTAACATTTATTATTTGGATGATCTTCGGGGGCGAGAACGCAGTCACACATGCATTGCTTACTTCCATTACGGTGTTGGTAATAGCTTGTCCGTGTGCGTTGGGTTTAGCAACGCCAACGGCTATTATGGTAGGTGTGGGCAGAGGAGCACAAAACAATATTCTTATTAAGGATGCCGAGAGCTTGGAACTAGCGCACAAAGTGAACGTGATCGTGTTGGATAAAACAGGAACCATTACAGAGGGTAAACCAACCGTTACCGATTTTGTTTGGACTGAGGTTTCTCCGGATACATACAAGGATGTACTTTACTCGATTGAGTTTCAATCGGAACATCCCTTAGCACAAGCAGTCGTAGAAAGGCTAAAAACTGAAGGCGCTTCTGTTCGAGAGCTATCAAGTTTTGAAAGTATTACAGGCAAAGGAGTACGCGCCAGTGTATACAACGAGACTTATTTTGTAGGAAGCCAAAAGCTGATGTTAGAGAAGAGCATTTTGATTTCGGATGAAACAAAGGAACAAGCAACAATATGGCAGTCAGAGGCAAAGACAGTGATCTACTTTGCCAACGACAAAAATGTACTTGCATTGATTGCCATTGGTGATAAAATTAAAGCAACTTCCCAGGAAGCCATTAAAGTCCTGCAACAGAAAGGGATTGAAGTGTACATGCTTACCGGAGATAATGAGCAAACCGCTAAAGCAGTTTCCAATCAGGTTGGGTTGAAACATTACAAAGCAGAAATTTTGCCTTCAGACAAGGCATCATTTATTAAAGAATTGCAGGCTAATAATAAGATAGTCGCGATGGTGGGCGATGGGATAAACGATTCGCAAGCGTTGGCTCAGGCCGATGTAAGTATTGCTATGGGCAGAGGTTCGGATATTGCCATGGATGTGGCCAAGATGACATTAATTACATCAGATTTAATGTCGATACCCAGAGCGTTCAACCTCTCAGGCAAAACGGTTAAAACGATTCGTCAAAATTTATTCTGGGCCTTTATTTTTAATATCGTTGCTATTCCAATTGCTGCAGGAATTTTATATCCCATCAATGGATTTTTATTAGATCCCATGATTGCGAGCGGGGCCATGGCATTGAGTTCGGTGAGTGTAGTGAGCAATAGCTTAAGATTAAGAAGTATTAAAATTTAAATAATTTATTTTATGGGTGAATTAAAATTGAAAACCAATATTAAGTGTGATGCCTGTGTAGCCAAGGTAACTCCTTATTTAAATGAAGTTGCCGGAAAAGATAGTTGGCAAGTTGATTTGAAAGATCCGGCCAGAGTGTTGATCGTAAATACCGAGGCGCCTGCTGAAAAAGTTATAGAAGCACTTCAAAAGGCAGGGTATAAGGGCGAGGCCGTGTAAATCGCTTCTACGGATTGATTTAAATAAAAATCTTTACATTTGTATTCGTGAAATTATTCAGAACCATACTTTGTTCACTATTAGCGCTGCTGGTGCTCATTTCTTCGAGCAGCTTTATGGTTAATATGCATTTGTGCGGGGGTCACGTTCAAAGCATTTCGGTAATTGAAAAAGCAACCGCTTGCGCTATGGAGTTGGCGAAAACTCCCCCTTGTCATAAATCAATGGCTAAGAAGAAAAGCTGTTGCACGGAAGATCATATCATCTTTGAAGGGAAACACTTTAAATTACAGGACGAAACTTCTTTACAACTTTTACAGTCCTCTTGGGTTGTTGAACTTCCGCTTATTTCAAGTTTGTTAGTTCCTGTTACCTCAGTAACTGAATCTCATCTTACCCAATACAGTCCACCCTTGATTGACCGCGACATTACGGTTCAGGTTCAATCTTTCCTAATCTGATTTCATAACTAATCGGTTTGACATTTCTATCATTCGATAGATGTCATGGCTCTCGTGTGTCTTATTACTTGATACTATTTAGTTATGATTGAAAATCTAATTTCCTTTTCACTTCGCAATCGTTTTCTGGTGTTGCTGGTAGCAGCCGGTTTATTTGCTTGGGGCTTTCGTTCTGTGCAGACCAGCAAGGTCGATGCAATTCCGGACTTGTCAGAAAACCAGGTGATTGTTTTTACCGAATGGATGGGTCGCAGTCCACAAATTATTGAAGACCAAATCACCTATCCATTAGTTACTAATCTGCAAGGATTGCCGCAGGTGAAGTATGTGCGAGCTAACTCCATGTTTGGGATGAGTTTTGTCTATATAATCTTTGAAGATGCCACTGATATTTACTGGGCCCGAGAGCGCGTACTCGAACGATTGAATTATGCAAGTCGCTTGCTGCCTGAAGGAATCACGCCCACGTTAGGTCCTGATGGAACAGGCGTTGGTCATGTGTTATGGTACACCTTGGATGCACCCGGTATGGATTTAGGAGAGCAGCGCGCTATTCAAGATTGGTATGTAAAGTTTGCTTTGCAGAATGTGCAAGGGGTAAGTGAAATTGCTTCGTATGGTGGATTTCAAAAACAGTATCAGGTTACGCTTAATCCCAACCGACTTAATTACTACGATTTATCAGTACCTGAAATCATACAAGCAGTTCGGGCTAACAACAACGAAGCGGGGGGACGCAAGTTTGAGATTAATGATATCGGCTACATCATAAAAACAACGGGCTATTTAAAATCCATTGAAGAGATTGAGAATATTCCGGTTAAAACGATCAATACAATTCCCGTAAAGGTGAAGGATGTGGCTACCGTTCAAATGACTGGAGAATCACGACTTGGTATTTTTGATTATAACGGAACAGGCGAAGTGGTGGGCGGCATTGTGGTGATGCGGTATGGCGAAAATGCAGACGAAGTAATTACCCGTGTGAAAAAGAAAATGGAGGAAGTGGCCAAAGGGTTCCCGGAAGGAATGAAATTTAACATTGTGTATGACCGAAGTACGTTGATTGAGGAATCTATTTCATCCATTAAAACAACCTTGATAGAGGAAATGATTGTGGTGTCATTGGTGGTTATTATTTTCTTGTTTCATTGGCGGAGTGCAGTGAGCATCATTATTCAAATTCCCATCACCATTGCTGCCAGTTTCATTTTTCTAAACGCGTTCGGTATTTCCTCCAACATCATGTCGCTTACAGGTATTGCCTTGGCGATAGGCGTGATTGTCGATAACGGAATTATCATGGCTGAGAATTCCTATAAGAACTTGTCTCATCGTTTTGAAGAGCTCAATAATAAATAAGATGGCTACCAAAAATTATATACCCATACCTGAGCAGGAACGCCTTGAGATCATTGAGAAATCAAGTAAGCAAGTATCGCGGGGAGTATTTTACTCGACTGTCATTATCATTACCTCTTTCCTGCCTGTGTTTTTACTTACCGGGCAAGAAGGAAAGTTATTCCATCCATTAGCCTACACGAAAACTTTTATTCTGATTGTGGATGCGCTGCTGGTGGTAACCCTGGCTCCGGTCATTATTTCATTTTTAATGAAAGGCAAGTTTAAAAGTGAACAAACTAATCCTGTTAACCGCATCCTTGAAAAAATTTATGAACCCATCATTCGCACGTGCTTAAACTGGCGAAAGACAACCATCGGAGTTAATATTCTTGCGTTAGCAATCAGCGTCCCTTTGTTGTTCAGTTTGGGTAGTGAGTTTATGCCGCCTTTGGATGAGCAATCTATTTTGTTTATGCCGGTTACCTTGCCCGACATTTCCAACGAAGAGATCAAACGCATTTTACAGGTTCAGGATAAAATAATTAAAGATGTACCGGAAGTAGATAAAGTATTGGGTAAAGCTGGTCGCGCCAGTACGGCTACCGACAATGCACCCATCTCTATGATTGAAACCATCATCTTACTAAAACCAAAATCGCAATGGCGAGCCGGCATCACTAAGAAAGACTTGATCAATGAGTTGGATGGTAAGTTGCAAATACCGGGGGTGGTAAATGGCTGGACTCAACCCATCATCAATCGCATCAATATGTTGGCTACTGGTATTCGAACCGATGTAGGCGTAAAGGTTTATGGGCAAAATTTAGATAGCATCTATGCGGTGTCGCAGCATGTAAAGAAAGTATTAGAAGATATTCCGGGTGTAAAAGATTTATATGTTGACCCGATTACCGGAGGCAAATATCTGACCGTAGATATAAACCGCGATGCGTTAGGTCGCTATGGGTTAACGGTGGATGATGTGAACACGATCGTTGAATCGGCTATTGGAGGTTCGCCTATTGGCCAAACAATAGAAGGTCGTCAGCGCTTTAGTATTAGTGTAAGGCTGGCCCAGGATTATCGCAATAGTATTGAACAACTGAAACGAATTCCTTTGAAGACTTCAGCGCTGGGTATTGTTCCACTTTCTTCAGTGGCTAGTATTCATTTTGAAGATGGTCCACCGATGATCACCAGTGAAAATGCGATGCTACGTGGGGCTGTTCTATTTAATGTGCGCGATCGGGATTTGGGAAACACCGTGAGTGAAGCGATTGAGAAATTAAATTCTGACATGGGTGTTTTACCAAATGGCTATTATTTGGAATGGAGTGGGCAGTATGAAAATCTGATTCGCGGCAAGCAAACACTTCTTTATATTTTACCGATTGTGTTGCTGATTATTTTTATTTCGCTCTATCTCGCTTTCAAATCGATTCGTGAAGCGTTCCTGAGTTTGATAACAATTCCTTTTGCCCTCATTGGTGGTGCTTACATGGTTTACTTCTATGGAGTTAATCTTTCAGTTGCAGTGGCAGTAGGATTTATTGCACTCTTTGGAATTGCTGTTGAGACAGGGGTAGTGATGGTGATCTATTTGAATGATGCGATGAATCAATTGGTGAAATTGAAAGGAAACTCAAGCGAGACAATTTCAAAAGCCGACTTGCGTGAGTTTGTGGTTGCAGGAGCTGCAAAGCGATTGCGCCCAAAACTTATGACGGTGTCAGTAGCGCTCTTTGGTTTGATACCCGTGTTATGGTCTACCGGGGTGGGTAGTGATGTAATGCAACCCATTGTGTTACCCATGATTGGCGGAGTGCTTACCTCCAGTACGCACATTTTGCTGGTAACTCCGCTTATCTTTTTGATGACGAAGGAATATGAATTAAGAAAATTCGGAAAACTTGAAGTACATGAAAACACTCACTAACAAATTGTCAATTGTCAATTGTCAATTGTCAATTGGCCTGTTACTATTGATAAGCCTATCAGGTTCTGCTCAGGTCATAACTCTGGACAGCGTACTCGCTGCCATCGATCGGCAAAATCCCATGCTTCAACAATATGATCATAAGGTATCTGCCTTGAATACCTACACCGAAGGAGCAACCAGTTGGATGGCACCAATGGTAGGAGCTGGACCTTACTGGTATCCCTACCCGGGTCAGAAGGTCATGGACGAACGTGACAAAGGTATGTTTATGTTCAACATTGAGCAAGACATTCCAAGTCCTGGTAAGCAGCATGCCCGAAAGGAATATTTCAACTCACGAGCGGGTGTAGAAGAACAAGGGCGCGCTATTCAATACAATGCTTTGCGATCGGAAGCTAAGATGTTGTATTATGATTGGTTAGTACTCGAGAAAAAATTGAACGTGTTGAATGAGAATGAACGCATTGTAGAATTGATGCTTAAGCTCGCGCGGGTACGGTATCCATACAATCAAGGAAGTTTAGGAAATATTTATAAAGCCGAAGGCAGATTGTATGAAGTGCAGAACATGATTTTGGAAACGAAGTCTGAGATTGAAGAAAAAGGATTTCGGTTGAAAGCATTAATGAATGATCCATCCGACAGAGTGTTAAAAATTGATACAACAACTAATGTTTCATTTGATCCCAATAAATTGTTATACGACACAGCTTCTTTGTTATCTAACAGAAGTGATGTTCAACAAATCAACCGCTCGATCAAAGTTATGCAACAAAATCAATTGCTACAGCGAGCACAAGCTAAGCCCGACTTTCGAATTCGCTACGAGCATATGCGGCCTCGTGGCGACATGCCTAAGCAATTTTCTTTGATGGCGATGGTTTCCATTCCCATTGTTCCATGGGCTTCTAAAATGTATAAGTCAGAATCAGCCGGTATGACCTATGAGATTGAAGCCATGAAGAAAGAGCAAGAGGGAATTTTACTAGAGACTAAAGGCATGCTGATCGGAATAGCCACGCAACTAAAACGCATGCAACAGCAACTCTCTAATTATCAAACTAAGATTATTCCGGCCTTACGAAAGAATTACGAAACCGTTATGCTAGCATACGAAGAGAATCGTGAACAACTACCGATTGTTATTGATGGGTGGGAAGCCTGGAATATGGCTGAATTAGAGTATTTGGAAAAGTTACAGAATTACTATTCGATGATTGTACAATATGAAAAGGAAATTGAGCAATAATTCATCAGATCAGCGCTTAAAGTTTAAAGTTCAAAGTGTACTCAACACTTTCAACTTTCAACGTTCAACTTTTAGCTTAATGATGCTAATAGTTATTGTAATTGCGTGCACAACCAACGAGAGTGCCCATAATCATGCAGACACCTATACATGCCCTATGCACCCAACGGTATTATCCGATAGACCTGGAAGTTGTCCGGTTTGTGGAATGGATCTGGTACGAAAGTCTAAGCAGGGCGAGGAAGTAAAAATTACGGAAGACCTTGCTAAACTGATTAAGTCTCCGAATGAAAGGGTAACTGCTTCCATCAAAACAGTGAAGGCAGAGTACCGATCATCAACCCTATCTAAAGAATTGCTGGGAATAGTAGCGTATGACACGCGAAACATTTACATGATTCCTGCCAAGATCGGTGGACGATTGGAAAAAGTTTATCTAAAGTATAATTATCAGCGTGTGACCAAAGGGATGAAGATCGCTGAGGTGTATAGTCCTGAATTAATAAATGCACAACGAGAACTGGTTTACCTGAGGCAAAATGATTCTGAAAATAAATCGATGATTGAGGCAGCCACCCGCAAACTCACATTGCTAGGTGCCACTGAAGATCAAATAAAAAAGCTCGAGAAAAGTAAAGAAGTGTTAAACACATTTTCAATATATAGTCCGTATGATGGCTACTTAATTTTAAATTCAGAAGCTCCACAAGCTCCGCTCAATACTTCTTTAGCGCCCGGCTCTACTGAAGGAATGGGGATGAATGAGGGATTCAAGCAATCAGCAAAATCGAATCCAATTTCAGCGGAGAGTAGTTTGTTAAGGGAAGGTGACTATGTAAGTAATGGTCAAACACTCTTTAGAGTAGTTAATGCCAATTCAATTTGGATTGAATTCAATATTCCTGCAGAAGAGGCTTTCAATCTAACAAAGAATGACACGATTGAATTGTTAATCAATGGAAAGAAGAACAAAGCCAAAATTGATTTTGTTGAACCTTTTACTGAACAAACTCAGGATTTTATTCAAATCCGTTCTTACTATAAGGGAGATAATTTATTGATTGGTCAGTTGGTAAATGGTACAGTGCTAGCGATAACGAAAGAAACCTTGTGGTTGCCTAAAACAGCAGTGATGGATTTAGGTATTAATCAGGTTGTGTTTATTAAGGAGCGTGGACAGTTTAAAGCGAAGCAAGTGGAAACGGGAATTCGTGCCGATGAATTTACAGAAATTATAAAGGGGCTTACTTCCGGTGATGAAGTGGCGAGCAACGCACAGTATTTGGTAGATAGTGAAGGTTTCATAAAAATACATAACTAGTATGAAGAGTATTTCAATTCTGATTTTACTAAGTATGATGGGGTGCACTCAACGGAAGGACATGGCCATGGAAGGCATGAACCATGCTGCCAAACCGATGGATGTTGCCAGTAGTTCGTCACTTATGTTATCAGATACCCAAATTCGGTTGGCCAACATCTCTATGGAAGTGGTCAAGGAAGATGACATGGCTCAGGTAACGCCAGTTAATGCGCGGCTCGTTGTAAATGAAAATCTCACAGAGATAATAAGCGCCCGTGTTGCCGGACGGATTGAAAAGCTATTCTTTCGTGAAGCAGGACGCGAAGTAAAGAAGGGCGAGTCCCTCTATGAAGTCTATAGCGAAAATTTATTGATCCTTGAACGCGAATATTTGTTAGCAAAATTGCAGTATGAAAAATTGGGGGAGGCCAACCATTACGAATCCATATTAAAGAGCGCAGAAAAGAAATTGTTGCTCTACGGGCTGACCAAAAATCAGATTATCAACTTGCACAACACTGAAAGTTTGCAATCACGGATCACCTTTCTGTCACCAACTTCAGGGATCATAAAAAAGATTGGGGTGGAAGAGGGGCAGTATGTTAGTGAAGGCACACTACTTTATCAAATTGAAAACACAAGCCAACTGTGGGTGGAAGCAGAATTATATCCCACCGAAGTGAACTATGTAAAAGTCGGTGATAAAATAGAAGTACTGGTTAACGGGCTTGTACGGCAGCAAGGCGAAGCTACCGTAAACTTTTTAAGCCCTGAATTAAGAGCGGGTACACAAGTGATGGTGATGCGGGCAACGATATCCAATCCTTCCTTATCGCTTAAACCCGGACAAGCCGCACAAGTGTTATTACAACATTCTGCACGTCATTCTTTGGTAATTCCTACCAACTCAGTAATTCGCACTGAGCAAGGAACCCATGTCTATATTGAAACAGAACAAAATACATTTGAGCCCAGGATGGTTAAAACAGGCATCGAAAATTTTCAATGGGTGGAGATAATCGATGGCGTTAAGGTGGGGGATAAAGTTGTTGCAACGGGTGCTTACTTGCTGTATAGTGAACTGGTTCTCAAAAAGGGAATTAACCCGGATGCAAGTAGGACACATAAAAACTAAATTAAATTACAAACTATAACTCATATCAATTATGAAGATCAAATCATTTCTCGTTTCAATCTTTTTATCAGGAGCAACCATTGTGTTGGTTACAAGCTGTGGCTCAAAAAAGGAAGAACATTCAATGGATCATGAACCCTCTGCTGTAGCGGATGAGCAACTGGCTGTGCCAATGCCTCCTCAATTTGAAGTTGATGTAGAGTTTCAGCAACAAGTTTCAACTATTTTTGCTTCTTATGTGAGCATGAAGGAGGCATTTGTTGCTTCCGATGCCTCAAAGGTTGATAAAGAGGCATTCAAGGTACAAGGTGCAGTATCTGGAATAGATGCCAAGTCATTGAGCAGTGCTGCACTTAATGACTGGAAAATTTATCAGGACGAATTAATTGGCGCATTGAAGGGGATTCAAAGCACCGATGACCTTGAAAAGAAACGTGCAGCATTCTCTGCAGTTACGGATAATTTATACAAAAGCATTAAAGCCTTTGGGCTTGGCGGTGCTATTGCTTATTATGAGTATTGCCCTATGGCCTTTAATAATGCTGGTGCTTATTGGCTAAGTGACAATGCAGTAATTCGTAATCCATACTTTGGAGACAAGATGTTGAAGTGTGGATCGGTAGAAGAAGAACTCCATTAAGATGAAGCGCATTTACATTTTGTTCCTGATAGGTCTATTTGCTCAATGCTCTTCATCTGATAAGAAATCAGATTCGTCCATGAATAATATTGTGTTGACAGATCTATCCGGAAATTCTGTTAGCCTTGATTTGTACAAGGGAAAAACTGTCTTTATTAATTTTTGGGCAACGTGGTGCAAACCCTGTATCATGGAAATGCCCACGATTGCTACTATGATGGAGAAATTTAAGAATGACAACATAGTTTTTCTATTTGCAAGCAATGAAGATCTGAATCAGATTGAAAAATTTGAAAAAAAACATTCATTCGGGTTTCATTATGTTCGTGTGGATAACTTTGAAGCGTTAAACATTCAAGCATTACCTACTACCTATATTTTTAATTCACAGGGAGAATTAGAATTTTCGGAAGTTGGTTTCCGCAGCTGGGATTCAGCTCAAAACATTGAATTAATCAGCAAAATAGTAAACCATGAATAATAAATACATCTTAGCGTTCATTTATCTATTAGTCGCCTGTTCCGAAAAGAAAAGCACTGACCAAATTCCTCAACTTACTTTAATTAATTCCCCGGCCAATTCAAACAGTGCCGAACCTTTTCTATTTACCGATTCAAAAGATCAGGTTTACTTGTCGTGGATTGAAAAGCAGGAAGGACTTAGTCTATTGAAATTCTCAAAATTGGAGACAGGAAATTGGACTGAGCCTACGGTGATTGCTTCGGGCAACTCCTGGTTTGTTAATTGGGCCGATTACCCGATGATGACTACACATAATGGAAATTATGTAGCGCATTTTTTAGATAAGAGTGGAGAAAGTACGTATGCGTATGATGTTAAACTAGTAACATCAGCCGATGGACAGACCTGGAATAATCCAATTATACTTCATGATGACAAGAAGGAAGCCGAACATGGGTTTGTAACCATTCTCCCATACGGAGACAATTTTTTTGTTACGTGGCTGGATGGAAGAAACACAGTGATGGAAGGAATGGTCCCGATAGCTACCGGGACGGCAGGAGATCACAGTGGTCATCATGGGGCTATGAGTTTACGGGCCGCGGTGATTGATCCCACAGGAAAAAAAATTAACGAATGGGAATTAGATAATAAAACATGTGACTGTTGCCAAACCACTGCGGCTATTACCTCCAATGGGCCTGTGGTTGTATATCGCGATCGGTCGGATGAAGAAATTCGTGACATGTCTATCGTTAGACTAGTAAATGATAAGTGGACAACTCCACAGCCTGTGCATAAAGATGAATGGAACATAGCAGGCTGCCCTGTCAATGGCCCACGCATTTCAAGCAAGGACAATACTGTAACGGTAGCCTGGTTTACTGCCGCCAGCGATGCTGCTCAAGTGAATGTTGCCTTCTCTTCAAATGGTGGGGAAACTTTTGAAAATCCAATTCGAGTCGATGAAGGAAAAGCAATTGGCAGGGTGGATATCGTTTTACTAGATGAGGATAAAGCAGTAGTGAGTTGGATGGAAGGTGCTGCCATCAAAGCCCGGATCATCCATAGAAATGGTGAAATGGATTCGCCATGGGGGGTAGCCAATTCATCAGGCGCACGCTCTAGTGGATTTCCTCAAATGACAAAATCCGGTGATCAATTGTTGTTTGCGTGGACAGATGATAAAGAGAAAACAATTAAAGTAGCACGTATGCCACTAGGTAAGTAACTTCTAAAATTCAATTTCTTGCTTTATGATTTTTGATTAATTATGAGTAATTAACAATCTCATGGAGAAGCCGGATAAAGGAAAAATAGGAATCTGGACGGCAACCTCGTTAGTAATCGGTAATATGATTGCTTCGGGTTTGTTTATGTTACCCGCTACACTCGGAATTTTTGGAGGCATCAGTTTGATTGGCTGGTTAATATCAGGGGCTGGGGCAATTTGCCTGGCGCTAGTCTTTAGTTGGTTAAGCAAACTTCAACCTTCTGCAACCGGTGGACCCTATGCTTATACCCGAGAAGGCATGGGAAACTTTGCCGGCTTTTTGGTAGCATGGGGCTATTGGATTTCCGTTTGGTGCACTAACGCGGCTATCACAGTGGCTTTTGTTAGCTATCTCACTGCGTTTATTCCAGCCTTAGGGAGCAATCCAATACTGGCGGTTGGAGCTGGTCTGTTAGCTGTTTGGATGTTAACATGGGTTAATTCTAAGGGAATTAAAGAAGCTGGAATTGTTCAGGTAATTACAACGATTTTAAAAATACTTCCGCTTCTCGTTATCACTATTGGCGGACTTTTCTATTTGAATATGGATCATTTTGTTCCGTTCAATGTAAGCGCGGAATCAAATCTATCGGCAATCACAAGTACCACTACACTAACATTATTTGCCTTTCTGGGATTGGAGTGTGCCACGATTCCCTCAGGAAGTGTTAAAAATCCTGAGAAGACGGTGGCTCGAGCAACCATCCTTGGAACAATTATCACAACCATTATTTACATAGCTGGAACTGTGGCCGTGATGGGCATCATTCCACCTTCTATCCTTGTCGATTCGCAAGCACCCTTTGCGGATGCGGCTGCCGCTATTTGGGGTGAGGAAGCACGGTATCTTGTGGCAGGAGGAGCGGTGATCTCGACCTTTGGTGCGCTTAATGGCTGGATTTTAATCCAGGGTCAAATGCCGATGGCAGCGGCCCGTAATAATTTGTTTCCAAGAATCTTCGCCACGGAAAATAAAAATAATGTTCCTGCATGGGGCTTGATGATCACCAGTGTACTGATTTCATTACTCACGATGATGAACTTTAGTAATAGTCTGGCCAATACTTACAAGTTTGCCATTCTCTTAGGAACCCTCACCTGTTTAATAGCATACCTTTTCTCAATTATTACTTTTTTTATTTTGGATAGCAAGCAATCAGGAATACGATGGGGAAAAATGACTGTCGCGTTTCTGGCTTTTATGTATTCCATGTGGGCCGTAATCGGTTCGGGTGAGGAAATTGTTTACTGGGGTTTTATTATGTTAATGGCGGGCTTACCATTTTATGCCTTTCTTCAAATTAAAAATAAAAAAACTCTTTGAAAACAACCTGTCATTCTGAATACGGAAAACTTAAATCGGTCTTTATTAAAAAACCGGAAGCGGCTTTTGTAAGCGAGCAGCAAGTAAATAATCAATGGAAGGAATTAAATTTTCTGAGCAAACCGGATTTTTCAAAAGCAATAGCTGAGCATGTAGAGTTTGAAAAGATACTAAGCAGGAGTGGGGCAAGTATTTCGTATCTTCCATTCGACTCAAAAGTTACAATGGATTCTATGTACTGTCGTGATGCTTCCATTGCTACTGATTTTGGAATGATCATTTGCAATATGGGAAAGGCACAACGGAAAAATGAGCCTACTGCCGAACGTCTTGCCTTCGAAAAAAAAGAAATTAAAATTTTAGGTGAGATAAAATCACCCGGTACCTTGGAAGGTGGAGATGTTGCCTGGATTGATTCAAAAACTCTTGCAGTAGGTCATACCTATCGCACCAATGATAGCGGGATCTCTCAGCTTAGGAATTTGTTAGAGCCTATAGGTATTGAAGTGATAGTTGCATCGATGCCGCACTATAAAGGCAAGGCCGATGTTTTTCATTTAATGTCGGTGTTGAGTCCGGTTGATAAAGATTTAGCAGTTGTATATTCACCGCTCATGCCCATCTCATTTAGGAATACATTGCTGGAGAGAGGATTCTCCTTTGTTGAGGTTCCGGATTCGGAATGGGACTCAATGGGCTGCAATGTGTTGGCAATGGCGCCACGTGAAGTGGTTATGGTAAAAGGGAATCCAATAACTAAACACAGGTTGGAACTGGTAGGCTGCATTGTGTGGGAATATGAAGGGAATGAAATCAGTGTAAAGGGCGGGGGCGGCCCCACATGTCTCACGCGACCGATTGAACGCTTTATTTGATTTATGAATTTGAAATCTGAAATTGAATGATGGAAACGTTTTTGAATTTCTTTGAAACGATGCCAACCTGGCAACGCGCAGTGTGGATATTCATTTGCTTATTTGTTTGCTGGATTTTAGAGGGAAGTTTTCCATTATTCAACTTTCGTTACAAAAAATGGAAACATGCCGGTGTTAATTTTGTGTTTCTATCAACAACCATGATTATTAATATCGTTTTTGGAATTGCCACGGTAGGGGTTTTTGTATGGATTGAATCCAATCAATTTGGATTAACCTACTTGCTTGACTGGCCAATCTGGATAGAATTGCTTTTGTGTATTCTCACCTTTGAGTTAATGGCTCAATACCTAATTCATTTTCTATTACACCGTGTAAAGTGGATGTGGAAGTTTCATATGATTCATCACAGCGACACCCACTTAGATGCAACGTCAGGCACACGCCATCATCCGGGTGATTTCGCAATGCGGGAAGTCTTTGCATTAGGGGCAGTGCTCGTTACGGGAGCTCCGGCAGGGTATTATTTTTTTTATAGAATCTGTACGGTTTTCTTCACCTACTTCACACACGCAAACATCTATTTGCCGATCTGGATTGATAAACCATTAAGTTACATTTTCATCACGCCCAACGTTCATAAGTTTCATCATCACTATGAACGCCCTTGGACAGACTCAAACTTTGGAAACATCTTCTCCATTTGGGATCGTCTCTTTGGAACCTTTGTGTATGATGATCCAAGGAAAATAAAATATGGATTGGATGTGTTAGATAATTCAAAAGATGAAGACCTCGGCTACCAATTTAAATTGCCCTTCAATAAATCGGTGAAGACGGATTATTGACGCAAGTGTTATTTTAAATTATGACTAAAAAGGATTAAATTTCGAGCTACATTTAAAAGCTGGTGAAGATTCGAACCATTTACTTAATTTCTTTCCTCATTATTACAGGATTCTCAACGCATGCCGCTGAGTTTTATAGAAAACAAACAGGAACTACCACAATCGCTAATGGAAGTACAGTAACAAATATATCTATTGCCGGTGTAGATATGTCGCAATCATTCTTGGTATTTTCAAGCACGATTAATGAGGCTAATCCTGATAACTTTCAAATCGGAGGTAGGATTGCTAACCCGACTACACTTACTTTTCAAAGAACTGGTAACACAGGGGCAGTGACTATCAAATGGCAAGTTTTTGAATTTGAAGGTGGTGTATATGTGCAACATGGTTCAACAACCAATGTTGCGCGAAATGTAAATGTAAATGTTGCCATCAGTTGTGTTGATCTTACAAAAAGTTTTGTATTGATTTCGGCTCGAAAAAGTGGAAGTCAGTTGGGGAGTGATGATGGAATTACTGCGAATCTAACCACGAGTACAAATTTACAGCTATTTATCCCCGGGCCTGCAGGGGCGGATATGGAAGAAGCTTATTGGCAGGTGATTGAATATCAGGCATCAACTGTTAAAAAAATAACAGCCACCTTAAATGCTGGTGTAACCTCAACAACGTCAACCATATCGCCTGCGATTGGTACACTTTCAAAAGCATTTGTGATAAGCAACCATGGTATTAATGCGGACATAAATGCTGCCGATCTTCCACGCACCGAACTTACCAATGCAACTACGGTTACTTATACACGCTCAGGTACAACCGGAGCGATGAATTTTGTTACTTATGTAATTGAGTTTGCTGATCAATCGACAGTTGCGCGCGGGAATCAGGCATTTGCAGCTGCAGCGGTATCTCAGAACGTTGCTATTACGGCTGCTGCATCAGCAGGCGTAATTGGTTCAGGAAACTTTGGGCGGCAAGGAAGCACTAGTTTATCTACAGATGATAATGTAGGTCACAATTGGTTTACCTATGAGATTACCAGCGGCACTAATTTGCAGATTCAACGCGCGGTAGGTACTGGCTCCACGGCCAACGCACCTTGGCAAATTATTACTTTCGAGAATCTTAATATTCAACAAAATACCTTCTATTCCAGGGCATCAGGTGATTGGGAGAGCAATGCGTCCTGGTCTTTTACATCTGATGGATCCAGTGGACCGGTTCCGTTGGGAGTCTATCCACGAAGAAGGAATAATGTGGTTATCAAAGCGGGCCACACAATAACAATTAATAATGTGAATGATAATGGTCCTTGCCCACTTTCTCCGGATGGACTTGGCTTAGCAAATGTGGGTCCATTCATATCGTCAAATATTTCAATGCTTTATCATACTGGAGACATTACCATTGCGGGAAACTTGAACGTAACAGGTATGGAAATGATGGTTGGCGGGTATACTCATATTCTTCCTACCGGTACTTTTAGTTTGTCTTCTTACCTTGTTAATGTGGGATTCTTAGAGGCCGATGCCGCTTCGACACTAAGCACGCTTGATGATTTTGTTATTACAGGCAATAGTACAACCATCATCAACACGAATTCGACTTCTGCAGATGATTTTATAATTGATCATACAAACGCAACACTCTGCGGTACTGGAACGACAACCCTTCAAAATGGTGGCGGAAGTGTAATCACCTATACAAATTCAGCCACCGTAAATCAAATATGTACATCATTTACTATCAATTGTACAGGCACTGGATGCAGTGGATTTCCCGTTGTAGGTACTGGAATTATAATTACAGGTAATTCCGGACCTGGAGGAATAGGCAGTTCGTCCGGAACATCCGCCTTAAAACTATGGTTTATGCCTGATAATGGTCTTAGCGTTACAGGGTCAAGTGTTGATAGTTGGGTGAATTCTGCTGGCATTGCGGCATTAAATATTAGTGAGACGGGTGCCCAACGGCCTACTCGTGTATTAAACGTATTAAATGGGTTTAGCGAGGTTAGCTTTAACGGCTCAAACCGACTTAGAACGGGATTGACGTTAACAACATCAAACTTTGTGAATAATCAGGCATCTTCTTTTGTTATTGCTCGGGCTGATAACACAACACAAACCAGTACTGTTTACCTAACAGATCCTTTAGTATCAGATAGATTCTCTACGCATATACCTTGGGCAGGTACCGTGTATTATGATATTGGTAATTGTTGTGGCAATAATACAAGACTTGACGTAGCAGGCTTGACAGGTTTAACGGGATACTCAATTTGGACATATGATGCGGAGCCAACAACAGGTAAGCAATTATATAGAAATGGCACTTTGTTATTGAGTAGGGCTAACACTTCAACCTATACAAGTCATGCCACACAGAGGTTTAATATTGGCGGGAACACATCGGGAACAAATGGATTCCAAGGAGACGTAACGGAACTGATAATATTTAATGCCAGAGTAAACATGGCCCAAAGAATCTTGATTGACAACTATTTATCGGCCAAATATAATCTTCCCCTCGCTGCAAATGATTTATACACGATGGATAATCTAGCCAACGGTAATTTTGATTTTGATGTGGCCGGTGTTGGACAGGCGAGCGATGGAACTAGCCACAAGGATGCGAAAGGAACCGGTTTCGTGCGTATGTGGAATCCAAATGATTTAGCTAATAATGAGTTTTTGATTTGGGGGCATAATGGGTTGAATTTCTCAGGTGGCAATACAATAGATGTTGATAATGTGGTTATTCAAGAGCGAGTAAACAGAGTATGGCGCGTAAGTGAGGTGGGGGATGTGGGTACAACTTCAATTTCTGTTGATGTGAGTTCAACACTCGGAAGTGCATTGGGTAATAATTTAAGATTGCTGATTGACCGGGATGGAGATGGATTTGCCGATAATGATGTTACCCCAGTTTCTGGATCATTCTCAGGGGGTATTGTTACCTTCTCCGGTGTAAATCTTCAGAATGGCGATCGGTTTACTCTTGGTAACACAAATTTGTCCTTACCTCTGCCTGTGCAATTGATAAACTTTAATGCTTTAGTACAGCAGGCTGAAGTTAAATTGACATGGAGTACCGCCTCCGAATTAAATAACGACTTCTTTACCATTCAACGTTCACAGGATGCAGAAACATGGCACGATGTTTTAACTGTAAAAGGTTCAGGTACAAGAAATTATAAAACAGATTATGAAACAACCGATGGACTTCCCTTCCATGGAGTTTCGTACTACCGGTTGAAACAAACAGACTTCGATAAGCAATATTCTTTTTCCCCGGTGAGGCGGGTAGAGTTAAACAATGCTTTTCAATTAAAAGTTTACCCGAATCCTTCATCAGGAACATTTACTGTTTCAACAGGTTTTGAGATAACCATGGATAATATCCGACTTATTAATTCCGTTGGGCAAGCGATACCTATTCAATTGCAATCCAATCAATCATCAACAACATTAACTTCGCAATTTATGGCACCCGGCATTTACATCTTGCAGGTGAGCAAAGGATATTGGAGACAATCCGTGCGGGTGATTATTGAGTGATGATTTAATTCTTGCCCATTGCAATAGGGGCACTCAAACAAGCATCAGGAATAGTAAAAGCATCGGTTAATGGAACCGCATCTTGTCGTATCTCCCAACAAAGTTGGTTCATTAATTTGCGAATAGCCTTTGTTTTAACTCCTTCCATATATCCTTGCTCCAGGTACCAGCCTTTATTTTTTTCAATTTGAGAAAGAGCAAATAGATCACATAATTTTTTAAGAACGACCTTGCAGCCCACGTCTCGTGTATTATTTACTTGCTCGACAAATTTTTCCAAAATGATTCGTTCAATATATGCAAACCCAACCTGCACTAAGTGATGCTGGCAAACATTAAATGCATCAAACGAATCCATGCCGCTATCAATATGCCTTTTTATTCGCTTGGCCGCGGAGGTAAGAATATCTCGTTCTCTATATTTGAAAGCATCTAGTTGAAAATCAGAATCCAGCAAGTGTTCATCGGCTGTGTTGCGGACTATAATCGGATTCATTTCAGTAAGGGTTGTCTTTGCCTGATCAGTTAAATAATTTAAAATGGTAAACACATTCATGTTACTAAATTCTTGCTTAAACTCAGTAAGCCTGCTTTTGGCAACCAATTGCATTAACACCGTATTGTCACCTTCAAACGTTGTATAAACATCTGTATCATTTTTAAGCACCTCAATTCTATTCTCAGAAAGATATCCTTTGCCACCACAACATTCCCGGCACTCCTGAAGTGTGGCGGTTGTATTCCAGGTTGCAAATGATTTTAATCCTGCTGCTAAGGCTTCAATCTCTTGCATGTCTTCTTCTTTTCTATGGAGGAAGCGATTGGTAAGATATTGGAGAGAAAAATGTAGCGCATAAACATTCGCAAGCAAGGGCATTAACCTTCTTTGATGGGTTCTGTAATTTAAAATCGGAACTTCGCTTCCACCTTCAGGCCCAAATTGCCTGCGCTGATCGCCATACCGGATTGCAATAGTTAATCCTGATTTGGACGCTGCATTTCCAGAACGCGGAATACCAATGCGACCACCTACTAAGGTACCAAGCATGGTAAAAAACCTTCGGTTATCACTGGCTATCGGACTTTCAAATTTTCCATCAGCATTCACAGAAGCAAATCGATCGAGCATATTTTCGACAGGAATCACGACATGATTAAAATAGATTACTCCATTGTCAACTCCATTCAAACCCATCTTTCGGCCACAGTCTTTGATTTTAATGCCCGGCAAAACTTTTCCTTTTTTATCCCGCAAGGGAACCAAAAAAGCACTTACGCCATAATCCTTATCATCGATCATTAGCTTGGCAAATACAGTTGCCATTTGTCCATGGACGGCTGCATTGCCTATATACTCTTTTCGGGCTAATTCATTGGGCGTGTTAATTTTAATTGTCTTTGTGGAATGATGATAGGTAGCAGTGGTTTCAATTCCCTTCACGTTTGATCCATGATTAGTTTCTGTCATAGCAAAGCATCCCGGCAATTCAAGCGTTCCGATGTCTTTAAGATACTTGACATGATGCTTCTCTGTGCCGAGAAAATAAACACTCATACCCCATAACCCGAACTGAACTCCAAATTTTATAACCAAACTTAGATCATGATAGCTCAGTGTTTCCATGATCGCGAAGTAGGCGCCCATATCTTCACTGCCTCCAAACTCTTTTGGATAAGCCATGGAGCCAAACCCCTGGTCGGCCAGGAACTTACACCATTGCAAAACGCGGGCGCGGTATAAATCCAGATCACCAGGGCTTATGTATTGAAACTCAGGATCTGAAATCAACGTCTTTACCTTGCGAATTATTTCTGCCTGATCTCCATCGAGAATTTTGCTAAGTTCACTTACCGAAAAATTTTGCTGCGTTGTTTGTGCTGAAGTTATGGTTTTACGATTGGGCTGAAAGGAGTAACTGGCTTCGTGACTGATAACCCCCAATGTGGATTCAATTTTTTCAAGTGCAGGCCTTGCCTTGGTAAGTATCTCATCGTGTGTTCTCTTACCATGGCTATGAAGATTCGATAACTTAATACCTAAACTTACCAGAGTCTGTGGCGAATTATTTTGATCGGTTACACTGCTGATGGCAGATCGCCAACCCATCAACTCATCCACTGATGGAGGATTAGCAGGATTAATTTTAGACGATAAGAATTTACGTTCAGTTTCAGTCAACCACGACTGACTATCGATCAGACCTTCGAGTGTAGATACTTCACTGGGAGTTATGATCGAATCGGACCATACTGTATAAAGAATAGGGACAAACACCAATAACATGGGATTGGCCTTGACTAAGGAGGAATCTATCATTTAGAAATGGTTTAGCTTATGAAGTATACAAGTTTAACGAATTATTCCGGCACTTTTTTAAATGGATTTGTAGAATTCAATCCCTGGTTATCGTATTATAAACATTCAAATAATGCATTTGAGTCAATTTTCTTACTTCCCACGAGGATATATTTTTGATTTTTTATAGGAATGCTTATATTTCTAATACCATAAACTAAACCCGATCATCATGAATTTTAAACCTGACATCAAGAGTAAAGAAGAAATGAATGCTGGTAAGCCAAAGTATGAAACAATTGTTAAGTACATGGTTCAGCAACATAATCTTGTTACTGTTCGACCCGATCAGCTGATTAATGAAGTTATTGATATTATGATTGAAAAAAGAATTTCAGGGGCTCCGGTGTTAGATGGAAATAGAAAACTGGTTGGCATTATTTCAGAGCGCGATTGTTTAAGAATAATCGTTGATCAAGCCTATCACAATTTGCCACACAGCGATCCAATTGTTTCGGATTATATGACACGGGAAGTGAAAACCATGTCTCCCGATAGCACAGTAGTAGATGCTGCCACGGAGTTTTTAAATACGGCTATTAGAAGAATGCCAGTAGTAGAAAATGGAGTACTGATAGGTCAAATTAGCCGGATTGATATTTTAAGAGCAGCCAAGAATATCAAGCCAGCCAGTTGGGGTTAATTAGAAAAGATTTAAATACTAAAACCTTCTTATTGTAAAAATTTTACTTCTTCTGCCGGTGAGAAGACATTCTCCTTGTTCAGTAGTTTTCGGATCATCGTGGTAGTTATCTGTTGAATGACTTTGTTGCCCATTCCCCGTTCAGAACACCAATCGGTAGAGGCCGTGTTGATGATTGTTCCGGAAGTTTTGGTTTTCCTGAAAACGATCCAGGTGGCCAGTCCATATCGATTCAGCCTGAACGTGGAATCATAGCCCACAATTTCTATTCGATCAAAGCCAAGGCTATGCTTATCAACAATTGGATTATATGGCCCGTTGAACCCCGTGACCAATGTACCATCAAGCTCATCGTTCTTAAGAGGAATAATTTTTCCTTTTACAAGGTTTGTGCCCTCAAGCAGCGGTGATTTTTCGTTAACGACTTTAAAGCCATCCCATCCTTTGTCTTCTTTTAATCCAAACCCCGCAAGAGGAAACTCAACGCCAATAGATTGTAGAATGGAATAATTTAACGTTGGATCGTTCCAGTTAACGGTTTTCAATTTTGGTGATCGGATAGGATCATCGGAACCCACCCGATAGCAAATTAACTTGGTTCGGGTTTTATCGTACCGTACCTGCCACCACATGGTGTTTCCCGACATGATCAGCGCATTCTTACCTTCACTAACAAATCGATCAAAATTTTTCCGCGCTTCTAACGTCCAATATTCGTTGTGCCCCACCAACAAGATCAATTCAGCGCGATTTATCTCGCTGTAGAAATCAAGGTCCTGGTCGGAAACATAGCCAACGTTTTGAAAGGGTTGGTTAACAAACCATCTTAGAAAAGCTTCAGAATGTTTCGGTAAACCAATGGGGCGGAGAAATGAAATAATGGGTGAGGAAACCCGATCAGAGGAGTTGTATGGATAAAGGCTTTTTCCGCCCGAATTACAATAAGCATTTTCGGTATTAGAAGAGTAAACAACTATGATTTTTGGATTTGAAGCTTTGATAATGATCGGGATTTTATCCTCCCAGAGATAGACCCCACTTTTTAAATGTGGCAACTTTACGGTGACGGTTCGTTTATACATGTAGCCATCTTTCCAAGGTTCGGCAGTGTTTATTTTTTGAGGAAAAACATTGGTTCTTTTTTCAAAGACTTTATTGCCATTCAAATCGTAAAGGCGAAGTGGATAATTGCTGGCTATTTCGGAAGCATTTATGTAAAGGGTTAGGGAGTCACCCGGATTTACCGAGATGCGGTTGCAATAGCCGTCAACAACGGTTGCCTTCGATAGAGGGAATAGGATTGCTAGGACAACAGAAATTAAATTCATAAGTAGTAATGTGAATCAATATTAGTGCAATAAGTGATCCGTGCTTTAGTAGGCTGTTTAATCTAATTAGAATTTAATTTGATAGCGTAGTTCTGAATCTTTTGACCTTGCAATGGCTTGAAATTTTTTATTTTTGAATTTTGAATTTGAAAACTGAAAGAATGAAACAAACTATATTCCTTTTAATTCTACTATCTGCCATAGCCTGCAGCAGTCCAAAAACATTTCGCAAACTTACCGAGGTGGAAGCGAGCGCAATAAAAAAATACAGCAAAGAAATCAATCTCAAAGATGGTCTTTACCATATTCTAATCATGACTGATGAAGGGGACATGGTTGTAAAATTGTATAATGAAACACCCTTACATCGGGATAATTTTGTAAGCAAAGTCAAAGCCGGGTTTTATGACAGCCTGATGTTTCATCGTGTAATCAATAAGTTTATGATTCAGGGTGGAGATCCAAACAGTAAAAAGGCACAAGCTGGTCAGCAGCTTGGAAATGGAAATGCACCGGGGGATCGCATTCCGGCTGAGTTTAGAACTGAACAAGGCATCTTTCATAAACGAGGCGTATTGGCCGCAGCACGTGATGGTAATCCGGCAAAAGCAAGTAGTAATTGTCAGTTTTATATTGTTCAACGGCCTGCGTGGCGCGTGTCAGAATTGGACAGCGCGGTTCTTCAAAGAAGACAATCAAACAATCCTGATTTTAAGGATTTGACACTTACGGAAGATCAGAAGAAAATTTATACAACAGTAGGAGGAACGCCACATCTTGATGGCAACTACACCGTTTATGGGGAGTTGGAAAAAGGTTTTGATGTGCTTGACAAAATAGCGATAACCAAAACAGATAGGACAGATCGTCCTTTATCAGACATTCGCATGCGCATGTTTATCTTAAGTGAGCCTAAGAAAAAATAACTTTAAATACGTTGTCTTTCGATGTCATAAGATAGCGTTTAAAGTTACAACTAGTTTCACCCTTCTCCTTTGGAGAGGGGCCGGGGGTGAGCTCCTAACCACTTACACTTTTCTATTTGATTTCATGAAATTAAAAGGCTAACATGGAAGACAAATTCTAACCCTATGATTTTCAGACTCGTTTGCCTTTTTATTTTCATCTCTTTTGTTGCTGCTGCTCAGTCCATTCCTCAAACTCAATATCAGGATCTTGAGTATCGATTGATCGGTCCATTCCGTGCCGGACGCACTGTAGCGGCCGTGGGTATTCCTACTCAACCCAACGTGTTTTTTATGGGTGTAAATAATGGTGGCGTCTGGAAAACGGATGATTATGGCCGTACGTGGAATGCTATTTTTGATTCGGCACCTACCGGTTCCGTAGGTGATCTTGCTGTTTCACCGTCAAACCCGGAAATAATTTATGTGGGAAGTGGGGAAGGGTTGCATCGACCCGACTTAGGTGTGGGTGATGGTATCTATAAGTCTGTAGATGGAGGCAAGACCTGGAATCATGTTGGCTTGCGCGATGTGCAGCAGGTGGGCAGGTTAATTGTTCATCCAGCAAATCCTGACATCATTTTTGTCGCAGGGCTAGGTCATCCATACGCAGCCAATGACGAGCGTGGAGTTTTCAGGTCAACGGATGGCGGAAAGAATTGGGAAAAAGTTTTATTCAAGAATCACAATACCGGTGCGATACAAGTTGAGTTTGATCCCACCAATCCACAAATCATTTATGCGGATCTGTGGGAACATCAGGAAGGTCCTTGGGAGAATGCATCTTTCTCGGGTTCAAACAGTGGTCTTTATAAATCAACAGATGGCGGCACTACCTGGAAACCTTTAACACAAGGGTTACCTGGCGCAAATGAAGGACTTGGCAGAATTGGCGTTGGAATTTCTTTGAGCAATCCACAGCGACTTTATGCAACCGTAGACTCGAGAATTAATAGTGGAATTTACCGAAGTGATGATGGCGGTGAAAGTTGGAAATTAACTACAAATGACATACGAATTTATGGAAGGGGTAGTGACTTTGCTGAGGTTCGGGTTCATCCAAAAAAT
The DNA here is from genome assembly GCA_016787755.1 of Cyclobacteriaceae bacterium. GTDB lineage: Bacteria > Bacteroidota > Bacteroidia > Cytophagales > Cyclobacteriaceae > ELB16-189. Next base: position 60,316 of record JAEUUA010000020.1, read on the forward strand.
CCTGATATAGTGTATTCAGCCAACGTTGCTTCCTATCGATCTGATGATGGTGGTTACACCTGGACTTCCTTTAAAGGTGCGCCCGGGGGCGATGACTATCATCGCATCTGGATTAATCCACTTCAACCAGACATCATGTTATTCGCTGCCGATCAGGGAGCAATTGTAACGGTGAATGCAGGCAAAACCTGGAGTACCTGGTACAACCAACCAACCGCACAACTGTATCACGTAGCAACCGACAATCAATTTCCGTATTGGGTGTATGGCGGCCAGCAAGAGAGTGGTGCCATTGGTATAGCGAGTCGTGGTAATGGCGGGCAAATTTCCTTTCGGGATTGGATGGGCGTGGGTGCCGATGAGTATGCGTACGTAGCACCTGATCCTAAAAACCCTGATATTATTTATGGAGGCCGGGTTTTAAAATTCAATAAAAAAACCGGCCAAACACAAAATGTAGGACCGGAAGCCATTCGCTCTGGGCAATTCAGACAAGTAAGAACGATGCCCTTGATATTTCATCCGGCCGATCCTGATGCGTTGCTGTTCGGAACAAATGTGTTATGGAAAACAACGACTGGCGGTCAAACCTGGGAAATTATTAGTCCGGATTTAACGCGAAAGCAAAACGAAATCCCGGCTAGTGTTGGCGATTTCAAGACCGAAGAAATGAAAACCATGCGTCAGCGCGCAGTGATCTACGCTGTTGCTGGTTCAAAACTAAACAAAGATGTGATCTGGGCTGGCACCGATGATGGACTTGTTCATCTTACCAGAGATGGTGGCAAAACATGGAAGGATGTAACGCCACCTTCACTTTCTTCCTGGGATAAAATTTCGCAATTGGATGGTGGACATTTTAATACGAATACCATGTACGTAGCCGTGAACGCCATTCGTAAGGATGATATGAAACCCCATATTTTCCGCACACATGATGGCGGCACAACCTGGAAAGAAATCACGAAAGGATTAAATCCAATTTCTCCGATCAATGTGGTACGTGAAGATCCTAAGCAACCGGGATTATTATTTTCAGGTTCTGAACGGGAAGTTTATTTCTCTGCCGATGATGGCGAGAACTGGCAATCCCTTCGACAAAATATGCCGGCTTCTTCGGTTCGTGATTTAGTAATCCATGACGATGATTTGGTGATCGGCACACACGGACGCTCCATCTGGATTTTAGATAACATCAGTCCGCTGCGAGAGATCGCTAAGATGGATATCAAAAAGAATATTCTGTTTCAACCTGCAGTGGCAACCCGGGTTCGTCACAATATGTTTTCAGATACACCCTTACCACCGGAAGAACCGACTGGGAAAAATCCACCCGATGGTGCTACACTCGATTATTATTTAAGTAAGAATGCCAAAGAAGTGCGAATAGAAATTATGACTTCAAAAGGAGAAATGATTGCTGCGTTTTCAACTCAGGATAAACCCGAAGTGGTTGATTCGCTCACGATGGCACATCCAACCTATTGGGCGCGACCCGAAAAAAGTATTTCTACTGAACCCGGTCATCACAGGCTTGTTTGGGATTTGAGGTATGCAGTGCCAATGGGTGCACAACGCCAATATGCAATAGCTGCGGTGTATCAAAACACCGCCAGTAGTCCGGTGGGACCATTTGTTCATCCGGGTGAGTATGTCATAAAATTATCTGTTGATGGAGAAGTGCAAGAGAAGAAAATCAGTGTGCGGCTTGATCCACGCGTAGTTATTTCTGATGCTGATCTTATGCTTCAAACAACGTATTCTAATACATGTTACCAGGCTTACCATCAACTTCAAAAAATCAGAGAAACCATTGATGAGAAATTAGCAAATCCAAAAATGAAATGGCCAAAAGGTAAGAAAGAACAGGTGATTACTTTTAGAGGAAATGGACTTCCAGATAATCCGGATGTTTTATATGGAAGTGTTTCTGCAACACCTTTAGAGAATGAAACGCTGGTAAGTTTACAGGAAAAATTTTTGTTTTTGATGGTGCTACTACAGAATGCTGATGCAAAACCAACATCTCAAGCCATGGCTGGAGTCGATACCCTATCTAGGCGGGTGGAAGAAATGAAGATTAAGTGGAAGGCATTTAACCTGTAAGCCATGGAATTAATCATACAACATCTACAAAGCAGTTTGGAAGATACGATTTTGTCGAAGGCTGAAAAAGGTGAGCTGAAATCATTGGTTAGCAAACATTCGTTGAGTGATCACGAATTATCTATTTTAAGAAGTAAAATATATTCTCTGGCCATGGAGAAAGCCAATGCAGAAAATTATTCGTTTATCATTGAGTGGATTAAGGCAGCTAACAATGCCTTATTAACTAGTTCACAGGGGGCTACTGATGTTTTTTTTAGCCCGGGTGAAGAGTGTCGCAATGCAATTATTTCCCGGATCAATGGGGCCATCCACCAACTTGGTATCTGTGTATTTACGATCAGTGACGACAGGATTACGGATGCTATTGTTACTGCGCATAAAAAAGGGGTGAACGTTAAAATCATTACCGACAATGATAAATCATGGGATGAAGGCTCGGATATAAAGCAACTGGCAAGGGCAGGAGTCTCAATTAAAATGGACTCAACACCCAATCACATGCATCACAAGTTTATGGTTGTGGATAATAAATCACTATTGACCGGTAGTTATAATTGGACTATGAGTGCGATGCGCTATAATCATGAAAATATTTTAATCACCGAAGAAACCGGAGTGGTGCGTTCATTTTTAAAAGAATTTGAAAATTTGTGGCGGCAGATGGTAGAATATAAGTGATGTGCATAAATTTGCATTATGCTAAAATATCTATTCATCTTCTCTCTTGGACTGTTTATTTTTGGTTGTCAAGAGAAAAAAAATCAAAGCGTAACTGATTCAATGGATACACTTGCGCATGCCCGCACCATTGGTGGGGTTTTAGTTAAGGGAAAGGTGATAGATAACCAAACCCGATGCTCTCATTGGCATTCTGATCTTGATATAATTGCAATCAAATTTAAATGTTGTAATACGTACTATCCATGCTATTCTTGTCATGCAGAAGATGTAGATCATGAGGCTACAACCTGGGAAATTGTAGAACGCGATCAGAAAGCAATACTTTGTGGCGTGTGTGGTACGGAATTAACAATCAATGAATACTTGGGGAGCAATAACATTTGCCCTAATTGCCAGTCGCTATTTAATCCCAACTGTAAGAAACACTACGATTTGTATTTCACGATGGAATAATTCCTTTAACCACAGAGGCACAGAGAAATTCTAAACAATGACCTCTGTGCCTGCTCCGTGCCCTCAGTGGTAAAAAATTCTTGATTTGCATCTGATACGACTTACTGCAATAATTTTTTTAACGCTTCTTCAATATTTTTCTTTTCCACACTATCAGGTTTTAGAATTGCCTGATGAGATGTGCTGCCAGTAATAGACACAATCAATCCGCTCATCTTGGGTCGCTCTGTCATGTGAGCACTTGTATTCTCAAAAGCAGTTTCAAAAAGGCTAGCAACTGTTTTATATTGATCGTTTGTAATTGAAACCAATTTTGGTTCACCACCACTATACATGCCGGTAGAACTTTCTTCCGGCTTAACCGGAATGTATTCGAGTGTAGTTTCAGTAATAACATATCGATTGGCACTGCCATCCGAATATTCGTATTGGGTGGGAGAATTCATACATGATGTGGCTATAAGTAATAAACTGAAGCAAAGTAATTTCATTTCTGAAATTAATGAATGAAATCCGAATACAGAAATTAAGCTTTTACCGACCGCTCGATTTCCTTCAAGTTTTCAATTTTCTTATTTCGCAAAAAGCCGTTGATGTCTTCAAAATGCTCGCGCACCCGCTTGTTCCCGAATTCAAAAACTTTGTTCGCCAATCCGTCAAGGAAATCACGATCGTGAGAAACAAGTATTAGCGTGCCATCAAACGCCAGCAAGGCATCCTTTAAAATATCCTTAGTCTTTATATCTAAGTGATTGGTTGGTTCGTCCAGAATCAACAGATTAACGGGTTGCAACAATAACTTCAACATGGCCAATCGTGTTTTCTCACCCCCCGAAAGTATTTTCACTTTCTTATCGATGTTATCTCCACTAAACATAAAAGCACCCAGCATGTCTTTGATTTTGGTGCGGATGTCACCCAAGGCAATCTGATCAATGGTTTCGAAGACAGTTAACTCAACATCCAATCGTGCGGCTTCATTTTGCGCGAAGTAGCCGATCATCGAATTATGTCCTAATTGCAACTTACCATCAAAATCGATTTCACCCATAATCGCTTTAATCATGGTTGATTTTCCTTCTCCGTTCTTCCCGACAAAGGCAACCTTCTCGCCTCGGGCAATCGTTAATGAAGCATCCTGAAATACAACGTGTTCGTCATACTTCTTAGTTAGTCCTTCTACAATTACCGGATAGTTCCCAGACCGTGGGGCAGGAGGGAATTTCAAATTCAAGGACGAGGTATCTACTTCATCCACTTGCACAATCTCTATTTTCTCCAGCATTTTTACGCGCGATTGAACCTGTAGTGTTTTGGAATATGTGCCTTTAAAGCGATCAATGAAACCTTGAATGTCGGCAATCTCTTTTTGCTGATCGTCAAATTGCTTTTGCTGTTGTTCGCGTCTTTCTTTTCTTAGTTGCAGGTAATGCGAGTAGTTTGTTTTGTAATCATAAATCCTACCCATCGTAATTTCAATGGTGCGGTTGGTTAAGTTATCGACAAACGCTTTATCGTGGCTGATTACAATTACGGCTTTTGCATTGTTCTTTAAAAAATCCTCCAGCCACTGTACCGATTCAATGTCCAAATGATTGGTCGGTTCATCCAGCAAAATCAAATCCGGCTTTTGCAAAAGAATTTTCACCAACTCAATACGCATGCGCCAACCCCCGCTAAACTCAGTAGTTGGGCGTGAAAAGTCGCTGCGCAGAAAGCCCATTCCCATCAAGGTCTTTTCTATTTCAGCATCAAAGTTGATTTCTTCAATTGAATAATATTTTTCACTGAGTTCCGAAACCTGTTCAATAATTTTTGAATACTCCTCGGACTCATAATCGGTGCGCGTTTCCAATTGATGATTTAATTCATCAATTTCCTTTTTCATATTTAAGGTTTTTGAAAAGGCTTTGGCAGCTTCTTCAAATACAGTGCAATCATCTTCGGTGAGTAGGTGCTGGGGCAGATACGCAATGACAGCATCTTTAGGGGCTGAAATTTTGCCCCGCGTTGGTTTATAGGCACTGGCCAGAATTTTTAAAAGCGTTGATTTACCTGCTCCGTTTTTACCCATGAGGGCAATGCGGTCATTTTCATTAATATTAAAGGTGATGTTGCTAAAAAGCACCGAGCCACTAAATTCTACACTTACCGAGTCAACTGAAATCATACGTTTAAAAATAAGGGGGCAAATATACGCTTAGCACAGAATTTAAACCACACTCATCATAATCTTATCTGGCCAGAATCAATGAAATTTCTTCGTGATAGTTTAGATTGCAACTGATGGCAAAAAAGCAAAAGCTACTTACGGTGTCTCATGTGACCAGAAAATATGGCGATGATTTTTCTCTGCAGGATATTGATTTTACACTTTTAGGAACTTGTAAAATGGCCCTTGCCGGTGAAACGGGTTCAGGCAAAAGTACATTGTTAAAAATTATAGGTGGCTTGCTTGAACCCGATGAAGGAACTGTCATTTTTCAGAATGAACGCGTGTTTGGTCCCGATCATCAGTTGGTACCCGGTCATCCCAAGATTGCGTACCTCTCACAGCATTTCGACTTGCCTAAGTTTTTACGGGTGGAACAGGTGCTTAGCTATTCGAATTATATGTCACGTAAGCAAGCGGCAATCATTTTTTCAGTTTGCCGGATTGATCATTTGTTAACCCGTAAGACCGATCAGTTGTCAGGTGGGGAACGCCAGCGAATTGCGATTGCTAGATTGCTGATAGCAAAACCGAAATTATTGCTGTTGGATGAGCCGTATTCAAACTTAGATCCAGTGTTAAAGAATGTATTGAAAGCAGTTATTGACGAGATCAGTACAAAATTAAAACTGAGTGTCATTCTCGTTTCTCATGATTCGGCAGACACGCTTTCATGGGCCGATAAAATCATCGTGATGAAATCCGGAAAAATTATTCAGCATGGCGTGCCTTATGAGATTTACGAGAAGCCTGTGGATGAATATGTGGCTGGGCTCTTTGGAGAGTACACTTCCTTATCGCCAATCTTATTGAAACGATTGGGGATTAAATCCAAGCATAAAATGATTATTCGCCCTGAAAAGATTTCAATTCGAAAGTCGAAATCAAAAATAAGCACGGGCAAGATTGTTTCTGTTAATTATTTTGGAAGTCATTACGAGCTAGAAGTGCTCTATCACAGAAATATTCTAAAGTCTTTCGTCTCAGAAAACACATATATAGTAGGTGATGTCGTGAAAATTGAAATCAATAAGTAGATGGCAAATGAATTTGATGTAATAGTAATTGGTGTTGGCTCGATGGGCTCGTCAACCTGTTATCAATTGGCAAGTCGTGGAGTGTCAGTGTTGGGGTTAGAACAATTTTCTATTCCTCACGATCAAGGATCACATGCCGGACAAAGTCGCCTCATTCGCAAAGCTTATTTCGAACATGCGGATTATGTTCCCTTATTGGAAAGAGCCTATGATAATTGGAACCATCTGGAATCTATTACCGGCTCTCAAGTTTATTTTCCCACCGGACTCTTATATGCAGGGAAGCCTGACGAACTATTGATTAAAGGGGTAAAGCACTCATCAGAGAAGTTTAACGTACCCATTGAAACAGTTACTAAAAAAGAGTTTGGAAATCGCTTTCCACAGTTTGAAGTACCCGATGACTACGAGGTATTGTTTGAACCCGATGCCGGGTTTGTTACTCCCGAGCGAGCGGTATCACTTTATGTAGCTCAAGCGATTAAAGCAGGTGCAACGATTCATTCGAATGAGGAAACACGTTCGTGGAAGCAAAATGAGACAAGTATTGAAGTTGTAACCAATAAGGGCACGTATGTATGCAAGAAGTTGGTGATTACTGCTGGTGCCTGGACGGGTAAAATGCTTCCTGAATTATCAACTCGTTTGCAGGTAACGCGACAGGTGATTGCCTGGTTGAATCCCAAAATTCAAAAACAGTTTGAGTTGAGAAATTTTCCGTGCTGGTTATTTGATGACCATACCCAACCTGGAATGTATTATGGTTTCCCGATTCTTAATACGGATCAATTTGGAGCACCGGCAGGATTGAAAGTTGCCCATCATTATCCGGGTTCACCCACTCATGCCAACTCGGTTAATAGGAACATAAGCCAGGAAGAGCAACAGATACTTATTAAATCGGTCACTAAGTTTTTACCTAATGGATATGCATCCCTCAGCGTTTTAAAAACGTGTTTGTATACCAATACGCCTGATGAAAACTTTATCATTGACTTTGTCCCTGAATCAAACAAGAATGTAATTATGGCTGCGGGTTTTAGTGGTCATGGATTTAAGTTTGTGTCTGTAGTAGGTGAAATAGTGGCTGATCTTTCCATTTCGGGTAGTACCAAATTACCTATCCATTTTTTGCGCGTTAGTCGCCTTTTTAAGGCATAAGAATCTTTATTTAGAAAAATTGAAGAATGATTGTATCTTAGAAAATGGTTTTCAATCTAAATGCTTGAGTTATGACTTACCCGACAACTAAATCCACATGGCTGTTTTTTCTATTCATAAGTGGTGTCATCAGCACAATCGCCCAAACTAATGAATCTCCGGCAGGCGCCTATACATGGAAGAAGAATAAAACCGAATTACAAGATGGCTATGTAGTGTTGAAATCAGGAAAAAGAATGGAAGGCAAAATTTCATTGAAAGGGAGTCCTACCAGTGTTTCTGAAATTGAATTTAAAGGAGAAGGCAAAGAAGTTGATTTTCCAATTGCCTCCTTAAAAGCCTATGGATTAGTAGGTGTAAATCCTAACGCATCAGTTAGTGCCTCAGCTGGGGCTGTCAATGAAAGCCCTTCTAGTATGTATGAGTGGCGGGATATGGGTGTAGTCATGAATAAAAAAATTGAATCGACTACCCCGCGACTTGGATATATGGTTTTGAAAGATGGTACGCGTTATGAAGGTGAACTGAAGCTTAGGCGGAAGGACGGCATTCTTGAAGACTTTGAAGTAAAAACCGATCAGGGGAAACAAAAAGCAGATGCTAACAAAGTAGCGCGTTATGGATATACCATCAGTGAAGCAGAGGTTGCTCAACTTAATTTGGCAAAAGAAATAAAGAAATCTTTTCCGGGAAGTATAAATACAGGTTCTGGAACGTTACCCGGTGAGATTACCATCAAACCGTCAGCTAGTAGATTCTCTTCAGAGAAAATTATTTTCGAAGGTCGGGATGGAAAACTATCGGAGTATGATCCTAAAAGTATTACTGGATTCAGCCTCACCAGCAAAGGAAAGGAAGTACGTTTCACCGCGCTGGAAAATGTATTCGTAAAAGAGATATTCAAAGGAAAAACGTTTCAGGTTTACATGAATCCTAAACCAACTTCCATAAATAAATTTGCCACTTCGCTGGCTAAGAATGCCGCACAGATTGGAACTGCCGCTGCTGCTTCGGCAGTAGTTAATGCGGACGCAAAAAAGAACAATTACACAACTAACCTAGATAGTATCATTCGCGTGTCATCTACCGAAGACTTAATTACCTTACGCGATGCCTGGGCTAATGCAGCCGGGTATGATAATGCTGACGATGCGCTTGAGCAATCAGACAATGAAAGTTTAAAAGCCAATATTGGCGCGCTTGAATTGGCGATAGCCGGAAGAGAGGTAGCAAATTCAGAAGGTGGAATTCTAAATGAAGAATGGGTAATCTTTAACCGAATAACCAATGAGAAGACAGTTGTTTACAAAAGCGAATTTAAAGACCAGATTGAAGCCTTGCTATTTGGTTGCGATAAATACCTTGAGCTTTCTAAAAGTCAACAAAACGAAATGCAGAAGTGGAACAATTTTGAAGATACCATGAAGTTTTTAGATGGGTGCTATTAATCAGGCAGTTGAGTTCCGCATTGATCACAGAAGTTAGCATCCTTTTTATGACGGGTTGAACCACAGTGTAAGCATTTTAATTTGTTGGAGCGCTCATTTCCTTCGCGAATTATATCTGCAGTTACAAGCCCTGTGGGTACTGCAATAACTCCATACCCAAGAATCATTAGTACCATGGCCAACAATTGACCAAGCGTGGTTTGTGGGGCAATGTCACCATAGCCTACCGTAGTTAACGTTACGATGGCCCAATAAATGCTTCTTGGAATACTGGTGAACCCATTAACACGGCCTTCAATGATAAACATCAGTGTACCAATAAATACACTTACAATAATTACAAAAAAAAGAAAGACAAAAATTTTACGCGAACTGGTTTTTAGTGCTGCTCTTAATTTACTGGCCTCGCCCATAAACTGAACCAACTTTAAAACCCTGAACACCCGCAGGAGCCGCAACACACGAATTACCGCCAGCGTTTGGCTACCCATAATAAAAATACTCAGGTAGGTGGGTAAGATGGAAAAGAGATCGATAAGCCCATAGAAACTGAACACATAGCTTTTCTTTTCTTCCGAGGTCCAGATGCGCAACACGTATTCGATGGTAAATAACCCTGTGATAATCCAATCCAGATGAAAGAATAAGCGCGCCCAATTCGAATAAATACCTTCCACACTTTCCAGCATAAGAGTAGTAATGCTGGCCATGATGAGTATGAGTAGAATAATGTCAAACGCTCTTCCGGCAGGGGTGCCGACACCAAAAATGATACGATGGATTTTTTGTTTGGTAGTACTCAAAACAAATCGATTGGGAATATTAGTTTTTTGTGGCTTAAATTTACACAATACTACTATTTAGTATCGTTACAATAATGCATTTAAATCTACTATTTTATGTGGATAATGGCTAAGATACTATCGCGCTTTAAGTGGGTTAGCATTGCTGCTATCGTACTAGTCAATCCATTAATAACAGATGCACAATCTACCGTAGATGAGCAGGATGGTTCCGATCCGGTTTCTATGAAAAGCCGTTTTGTTGCCGATGCCGAAGCCTACTTATTTGTAGGAGAGGCCAGGCACTACGCGATGCGCTTTGGATACGAGTATGGGATACAAAATGGAAGACATCTTTTTGGAATGTCCCTTCCTTTCGTGCATACCATTTATAATGCCGATTTTGGTGGCTATGAAAACACAACCGGGGTGGGTGACCTAAAGATGCGCTATATGTTTGCTCCCTTTCTTCAAACCAGTAAGGCGGGCTTGCAGCGAGTGTCAGCCTATGCCGAGGTAACAGCACCAACGGGTGAGTATCGGCAAGGCAGGGGTGCAGGTACCTGGCTGTTTAAACCCGGGATGGTCTTTACGGTTCGATCAGATCCTTACGTTTCTTTTTATCCTGAAATAAAATTTCAATTATCGGGTGGAGCGGGAAATAGTTTAGGTGGTGCCGATGGTGCGCCCGATGCCAATAATCCGGATAAAGATGGAAAGATTCAAAACCTGAGTCTGGCACTACCGGTGGTTGTATTGGTGAAAGATTGGGATGGTTGGTTTTCCTTAAACGCGATGTACATTCGTTCACTGACTGAGAAGGTAGACTTTATTTTTCTTCGTACCGATTTTGGCAGGATGATTGGAGATAACACTTCAGCAGCATTAAATATTTCTAAATTTATAGCTGGACAACCGCGACTCAATGTGTTAGTGCAGGCACGATTTCAGTTTTTTCTTCGATAAATCTTTACGGACAATAAAATGAAAAAGGTTTTCTCAAGTGCACCCATAATGGCTACCCATGGCCTGGGCATTGTGCGCATTATTTTTGGTGCACTGATGGTGTATCATGGCAAAGAAGTATTTGATCCACAACTTATGAAAGAATATGCCAGTTGGGACTCACTTTCAGGAGCCAACGGGTTATTATGGGTTTACATAGGAAAAGGCACAGAGTTACTGGCAGGACTTTTCCTTCTGCTTGGCCTTTTTACCCGGTTGGGTTCTTTGCTTACTATAGGCACCATGTCATACATTACATTTTTTGTGGGTGGTGGAAAATTCTGGTACGAAGATCAACACCCCTTTATGTTTGCACTTTTTGGTTTGTTGTTTCTATTTACAGGTTCCGGTGGTTTTAGCCTTCACGCAATAATTTTTGAAGATCGCAGCGGAATGAAGCATGTTTAAATTTAGCCTGTCAAACCTAAAGGTCATGGGTTGAGGCATTTGCTAAAAGATCGTTTAATTCGTACCCATCACAATCAGAAATCGATAGTAAGCGTGAGTCTGTCAAGGGGATTCGCTAGGGTTACCTCCTTTGATGATTAGCCACAAAGCAAAAGTTATCTCCCACAAGCCGCCAGGTATTAAAAGAAACATACTCCATTCTTTGCCATAGAATTCCATTAAAAAACCAACGGCAAAAACAGTATATCCTATGATTCCCCACAAGGCTAACCAGGGTGGAGAGATTCGGTGTTTATATAAGGTCAAACACATTGGGATACTACCTACCCCTAAGCCCACCATAGCCGCGTAGTAACCGTAATCATCCGAGAAATTGACTGCGGGCACTAAAGTTAACACCAGACTGGCAAGGGTTATTGCTTCAAATATTCTAGTTGCTAAATATACATGACCAACAAATAGATTATATCCCTGTAATGTTTTCCTGAATAAAATACCAATGAATAAGACTATGGTCGAGTTTAATAATATAAGTGTAGCCCCAACATATTTCGTAATGACATATTCACTTTCAAAAAAATGTCGTCCAAATCCATAAACTACAAATGCCATAAGAAATAGAGAGCCTATTGTCTGAGCATATTTTATTTCCTTCCGCGTAAACTTGCTTTTCATTTTAAATTCGTTTTTAAAAGTTTCTTAAGCGCACGCTGGTAGGTTTCATTACGTTCAAGTCCCTGCTATGCGCTGCTCTTTTTCCATTTTTGCTAATGAGTAGCGAAATAAATACCAAGTCCAAAAATTGCACTAATACCAATCCAGGTTATCATTCCAATCCTGAAACGATACATTGCAATGAATGAAACCATTGTCCAACCAAGAGCCATATAGTCCAGTCCTGCGAGTGAAACGTCAGTCGGAAAAATTACTGCTTTGCCGAGATAGATTGTCAAGTTGAGAATAACACCAACGACCGCAGCTGTCACCAGGGCGAGAATTTCTTTTACCCTTTTGTTTTCTTGTGTCCGTTCAATGACAGGTGCTCCAACAAGGATAAAAAGGAAGCAAGGAAGAAATGTATAAAATGTAGTTGTTACAAGTCCAAGTGTTCCCATTGCGAGTGAGCCTCCAAAATGATTATACCCTGCCATAAAACCAACGAAAACAAGCACCATAATTAAAGGTCCGGGAGTTGTCTCGCCAAGGGCAAGTCCATCTATCATTTGAAAGTTGGTCAACCAGTTGAACTTTTCAACGCTTATTTGAGCAACATAAGGCAAAACCGCGTATGCCCCACCAAATGTTACAAAGGCTGCTTGGGTAAAAAAAAAGGATAACTTTTTCCAAAATTCAAACTCACTCGTCAAAAAGTAAAAGGCAATCAAAGGAATGGACCAAAGTAAAACGCCAATACTTACTTGTTTTCCTACGCGCAATATGTTGAAGCCATTTTGAGATACAACTGTGTGTTTATTAATGTAATATTCAATTTCGCCTGGTTCTTTTAGAATTGTTTTGTGGTCTCTTGTCTGAAAGAATACGGGGAAGAAATGCCGGGCTATTGTTCCAGTAATAATTGCACCTACAATAATTAGCGGAAATGGAATGTTTAAAAAGAAAATGAAAGCGAAAGCGGAAAATGAAGCAACATAATGAAAAGGACTTAGTAACGATTTTTTACCAATTTTAAGTAATGCAAGAACTACGATCGCAATTACAGCAGGTTTTAATCCGCTAAACAATGCACAAATCCAAGGTAAGTTTCCAAATGAAACGTAAATCGCGCTTAGTCCAAGAAGAATGACCATGGAAGGAACCACAAACAATATTCCAGCTGCCAGTCCACCCAAAGTGCCATGAAGCATCCAGCCAATGTAAGTTGCCAATTGTTGTGCTTCGGGTCCCGGCAAAACCATACAATAGTTCAATGCATGTAGAAATTTGCTGTCGCTTATCCATTTTTTATTGTCCACTAAAAACTCGTGCATTATTGCAATTTGTCCAGCTGGTCCGCCAAAACTTATAAAGCCAAGTTTTGTCCAAAATTTTAATGCTTCTTTGAAAGGCGGTTTCTCCATTTGTCACTTAGTTAATTACTACTCGGTCTGCTGGGGTTGCGCATAACTTTTTAAATACGAGATAAACTTTTATCTGTCAAATCACAATGATTAAACCGATGAATTCAATAGCAGATGTTATAAAAGTAGCATGCATTCATAAAGTATCAAATATGAAAGTTCAATAAAGAGGTCGAGACTATGCTTGGCTTAATTCGCAGCAAGGCGAATGTTGTGAAAACCTATAGAACAATTATTAGTAGTAGAGCCCAGGAAAGTAAATTCCACCCCCAGGCAGCATGATTTTGCATTAGACTGCATTGAATTCTTAAAAATCATTTTGAATGCTGGATGGGTGATGGGTAATTGCACCATGAAATTAATCCTAACATTCAGTTTCGTCTTGATGATGGTTGCAGTCAGTGCCCAGAAAAATGTGCTCTCTTCTTTTAATTTGCCCCCTAAGGAACTTGCTCTTTTTGGCGAAGGTATTATTTCAACCCATTTGAACGAACGTGACTTTGCCATTTCACCGGATGGTTCCGAAATCTATTTCACGATCTCAACACCTAAGTCAACATTTCAAACAATCGTGTCGAGCAAAAGGAATAAGCAAGGTTGGTCAACGCCAGAGGTAGTCTCTTTTGCAGGAGAATTTAGTGATCTTGAGCCTGTCTTCTCCATGGATGGACAAACACTTTATTTTGCATCCAATCGTCCGACTAGCGGATCAACATCAAAAGATTTTGATCTCTGGAAAGTAAAAAGAGTTGGCGCAGGGTGGGGCACGCCAGAAAATTTAGGTACCGTCATTAATACGAATGGTGACGAGTTCTATCCATCGATTACTAAAAGCGGCAATCTGTATTTTACAGCTGCCTATAAAGACGGACCCGGTCGGGAAGATATTTACTTCTCCGAATTCCGGAATGGAGAATTTGCCAAGCCTATTGCGTTAGACAGTGCTGTCAATACTAAGTTTTATGAATTCAATGCTTTTGTTGATCAAGACGAAAAGTATCTTCTATTTACTTCGTATGGAAGAAAGGATGATACCGGTGGTGGTGATCTATATCTGAGTATAAAGGATAGTCAAGGTAAATGGCAACACGCAAAAAATCTAAAGACCCTTAACTCGAAACAACTTGATTATTGTCCCTATTTAACTAACGATGGCCGCGCGCTTTTCTTTACCAGTGAACGGCATCAATTGCCCTCCACGTTCTCAGCCAAAAGAGCAACCTATAAAGATTTCCTGAACTCAAATTCAAATCCGCTCAATGGAACAGGAAATATTTATTGGATTGATTTTCAGGAAGTATTGGATCGCTATAAATAATTCAATGATTTTTTGATACGGTTTTGGTAGGTGCTTGTTGCTCGAAATAAAACACTCCGTTTTTGTTTCCGATCACGAAATCCAGTAATCCATCTTTGTTCATGTCTTCTGCTTCAAACTGGATGGCTACCCCGGAATTATTATCAATCAAATGTTTTACCCACACCGGTTTTCCTTTTCCATCTTTCAATAATTCAAACCAGTAGATCACTGCTGGCTCCATGCCTCCAGGACCACTTCCCTGATGCGCGAAGAAACGTTTACCAGTTATCAAATCCGGTAACCCATCATTGTTTACATCTTTAAGAACAAGACTGTGCGATTCTGAAAAAGTACTATCAATCAAATGCCGAACGAATGAAATTTCATTGTTCTTGTCTTTAACTTGTTCGTGCCACCAAAGTCCATAATTATGTGCCGAAGACGAAACTACATCGGCATCACCATCTGTATCAAAATCGTATGTTAGCATTTGCGCACACGGATAACCGAGGTTGGTTTCATGAAATTTCCAGGGTGAAGTTTTGAAATCTTTCGGTGCTTCCCACCAGCCACCAATAATCATTACATCGTTGCGACCATCGCCATTGAGGTCACCCCATCCAAGGCCGTGCGAAAACATACCCACACCTTTTGCATTGGGTTGCGAAATAGGAGTGCGCTTCCAGGTAACATTCTTTCCGTTTACGGAGGAACTAGTCCAAGCCATTTGACCAAGTTTCTCATTTCCAAAAACAAGATCCATTTTTCCATTGCCATCAATATCCACCATCATAGGCGATTCGTTGGAGGCAATTGAATCGATCAGGTTTCGTTTCCAAAGTGTTTCAACACCGGCAGGGTTTTCATACCAATACACTTCCTTGCCGGGAAAATCAAAACAGATTAAATCAACCCAGCCATCCTCATTTACATCCGTGGCATAATTAAGAAACGAGTCGCTGTATCCTTTGGTGTAATCAAACTTTTTATGTTTCCAGATGTCGTGTGCTTTCCAATCAGGTGCTTCAAACCATCGGGCACCGGCAATGATATCAAGCTTTCCATCTTTGTTAACATCGGCTATAGTGGATGCTTCGGTATAAAATTCATCCCAAAGATGAAATTTCTTAAAGGTTACTTTATCACCAGCAGTTTGTGCTGAACAAGAAAATGTAATTAGTAATGTAAGAGAGATATGATAATTTAGGATTCTATTTTTCATGGATGAATTTTACCAGGTTAATAAATAAGTGATCAACACATTAAATTCCTGCTGGGATAGTGTGGAGCCAAAATGATCGGGCATAATGGTGTAGCGCGAGGGCTTTTGTTCAACTATATCTTTTTTAGGTATTGAAAATTCTTTTCCTGAAAGATCGCCAAAGACAATTACAGCTCCCTGATCTCTGCGGTATAACCCGGTCATCACGTTGCCATCTTTTAACGTTATGGTATAGTTGCGGAATGCCTCAGAGATATTTCGATTTGGATCAATGATTTTCTCGGCAATCGCTTCAACACCCCGTTTTCCAATGCCATGAAGCTGCGGGCCAATGCCCGACATGGTGAGCTTGCGATGACAGACGCTGCAATTGTTACCAAAAACCATAGCTCCGGAATCCAATTGAATGGTGGATGCTTTAAAAGTTTTGAATGCTTTTATACGTTTATCAATCAACGCTTGTCTTTCAACACTAAGGGGTTCAATGTTGGCCGTAAGATAGTTGTATTCTTTCTGTTGTTTAGATGAAATATTTTGAAGCATCCGTTCTTCCACGCGGGGATCAATGAGCGTTCGTGATAAGTAAGATCCATTCCTCACCTGATCAAGAACAATTTGTTTTCCTTCCGGTGAATTGGCCAATGCGGTTGCAATCACAGCTTCTAAATCGGCTGGCGCTTTCTTTATTTCTCTTAGCAACGTATTGGTTGCCTTTCCGGGAGATTCACCTAGCACAGCTGCCACATTTTTCTTCAGATTGATAGGAGTGTTATCACTAAGCAGCAAGGTTTTAGCTAATTCAAACGAACTATTATCGGTGGCCATCTTAAGCAACGATCGCAGGGCTGAAGTCTTTAACTCTGCATTGGGATTTTGCGCTAAAAATATTTTCAAATCAGGTTCAAGTGTTTGTACCTTATAATCACCCGCTAATTGGATAGCATAACTTTGTTGTGATGTGATTTCCTCGGAAGATAGCGTATCTAGGGAAGGATACTTTTTAAGAAGTCCAAGAG
Organism: Cyclobacteriaceae bacterium; assembly: GCA_016787755.1. Lineage (GTDB taxonomy): Bacteria > Bacteroidota > Bacteroidia > Cytophagales > Cyclobacteriaceae > ELB16-189. The sequence goes on from JAEUUA010000020.1 coordinate 77,228, forward strand.
CTATCTCAGTGCCCCAAGGAGCGAGCAGTTGATTTTTTTCAGTGACTCCGCGTTGCGCCAAGCCTTCTTTCACCCCTCTGAAAATACTTGCCTTTAACTCAATGTCATTCGCTTGCTTATCACGAGCGTTTTTAATGGTTTTATCAATTTGTTTCTGTGGGATAAAGCGCAGAATTTGCTGATAGGCTAATTGTGTTTTTCCTTTCGGCATGGAATTGCTCGCAACATAATTAGAAAGAAATAAAGCGGCATCTTCTGAGTTAACATCTACCAACGTGCCCGCAATAAAACCTGACTCTTCAGTACTCCATTTTTTTGCAGCCACTTGTTTCATTAAGGCATTATCACGTAGTAAGTTTCTAAGAGCAAGTCTGGAAGTATAGATTAAATGCGTATCGAAAGCAGGGGCGGTATGCAAAACCGAAAGAGCGGCTTCCACTGAACTCATATCGTGATAATCCATCAAAAGTTCAACAGCGGCTCGCTGCACATGAGGATCGCTGTCTTTTAATGAGTTCAAAATGAGCGGTTGAAATTCTGCTTGACTTGATTTCCATTCTTTCAAAATCCGAAGGGTATGTAATCGTACTAGCGGAGAAGAGTGTGCAAGTGATTTTTTTAAGATGCCTTCATCTAAGGCATTCAATCGATACAACACCCAAAGCGAGTGAACATACTTTTGTGGAGTTGTATTAGCCTGATCGTTCACAACTACCTTTAATGCTTCAACAGCAGGTTCACCGACACGATCTGCTAATTGATCGGCAGCAGCCATGCGCGTTGTAATGTTATTGGCATCAAATGCACTTAATAACTCATTAAGATTTGCCGTGGTTAAATCTTTTGGATCATTGTGCTCACCTTTATACGTGATTCGCCAAATTCTACCGCGCTGTTTATCTCTTTTTGGATGGCCGAGTGGAACTTCATAGTGTCCTATGATTGCGTTATAAAAGTCAGCGATGTAAAGTGCACCATCAGGACCTAGTTTAATGTTAACAGGTCGAAACCACGGGTCAGCACTTTTAACAAGATCTACTTCCGACTTTCCAACTGGCGATGAACCTTTATTTTCCCATGAGTACCGATGGACGCGCGAACTCACCGCATCTCCAATAAAGAAGTTACCCTGAAATTCTTTTGGGAATTTAGTATCCCCATAATAGGCAATGCCACACAAAGCTGTAGCCTCCTCTTCAAATGATTTCATATCAGGCCCAAAAGCCATGATTTCCAATTTTGAAAAATGGGGGTAATCACCCCCTCGAATCAATTGATGGAGTGGGGAACTGTGACTGTCGGTTGAATAAACGTATCCATTTTCATCGTAAGCAAGCCCGAAAGGATTTACCTGCCCAAAAGTCATTTGTTCAACACGGCTTCCATCAAGTCTAAAACGGAAAGTATTACCCGAAACCATTTTTATAGAATCCCCATCGGCACCCGCAATGGCAGAAAGATTAGTGAAACCATGACACGCATAGACCCAACCATCGTAGCCCCGAACAAAATTGCTCACCATTCCATGCGTATCCTGAAAACCAAAAGGGCCAAACATTTTGCTTTTGCTTTCCGGCTTTCCATCCTGATTCGCATCTATGAATTTATAAACGTTTGGGACGCTAAACGCAACAACGCCATCCCTTGTGGGTAGCACACCGATAGGGATGTTTAGTGTATCTGCTACCTCCGTAAAACGATCGGCTTTCCCATCGTGATCTGTGTCTTCAAGAATGGTGAGTCGGTCGGTACTTTTTTTACCCGGTGTTGTGGGGAAGGGATATTCAAAAGATTGGGTTACCCACATGCGACCTTTCGCATCGAAGGTCATGTTGATGGGTTTGTCAATGTCAGGCTCGGAAGCAAATAATTGAATTTCAAAACCAGGAGGAAGTTTGAAACCCAAACGTTCCTGTTCCGCAGTTTGGGGTTCGGTGGAGCGAATGTTCTCAGTGAACAGATCTCCGCTATAGCGCGATTCATCCGTTAATTCATTTGCTTTTTTGCAAGTACTAAAGAGGAGTGCCAGTCCAAAAAAAACAATCAAAATCCGGCTGATCCGACTAATTGAATTCATAGGAGGTAGTTAGGGTCTCCTTAAAAATAAGCTTTATTTAAAGTTAAAAGAAAGGGCAGTCAACGATTATGTTAGACGGCAAAAAGAATTCCGATGCTGGTCTCAAACGTTGTCAGATTTCGAATTTAGGATTACTAACCAGATCCAGTTGCTTGTTCGTTTGGGGATGGAAAATTGTCAGTTGGCAAGCATGAAGGGCAATTGAGTTAGGATGGTAGGGCAGCGTAGAACCATACAAACTATCCCCAAGAATAGGGCAGCCTTTATGCGCTAATTGGGCACGGATTTGATGATACTTACCCGTATGCAGTGCTATGTTCCATAGAAATTTGTCAACACTTAATTCGGACACTTCGTAATTTAAGATTGCTCTTTCCGAATACTCAATTTCATGGTCATAAAGGATAGCCTTTTTCTTTTCCTTGCGATGCCAATGTTCCAACAAACCATTTTTCACTTCAGGAGTTTGATCAGTAATTGCCTGGTAGAATTTTTTTACTCTTCGCTCGGCAAACTGTTCACTTAAATTTTTAAGTACCGAACGCTGCTTGGCAAATAGCACAATTCCACTTACAGGGCGGTCGAGCCGATGAATATGTTGTGCATAAAGTTCCTGGCTGGCAGATAGTTTTGCCTTGAGATACTTCTTAACCTCCTGCAATAAGTTTGGATGTCCGTTACGGTCGGGCTCAACCATTAATCCAGCGGGTTTGTTGATGACCAGGATGGCATCGTCTTCAAATATGACGAAATCAGAAAAATGAATAAACTTTATGCCCAAATTTTGCGTTGTCGTTATTTATTCGTATACTATATATGATCAAAAAGCTCTTTTAAGCCTTGAATGGACGTTTCTCACTTATTACTAGTGAGACCATCGTTTTGCAAACGTTTGAAATTTAAGACTAAAAAGAAGGAACTATTTATTATTAAACACAAAAACCAACTTATTACATGCGCGCACTAAAAATAACTCAAAAAATTACCAATAGGGAATCTCAATCATTCGATAAATATTTAAGTGAAATTGCAAAAATTGACCTAATCACAGCCGAAGAAGAAGTAAACCTGGCTAAGCGGATTAGGGAGGGAGATGAAGTAGCACTACAAAAATTGATTAATGCAAACCTTAGGTTTGTTGTGTCGGTGGCTAAGCAATACCAACAAGGCGGAATGACGCTCAGCGACCTTGTTAATGAAGGCAATTTGGGACTTATAAAAGCTGCATCCCGATTTGATGAGAAGCGTGGATTTAAGTTTATCTCCTATGCGGTATGGTGGATTCGCCAATCAATCTTGCAAGCTTTATCTGAACAATCACGCATTGTGCGCTTGCCCTTAAATCGTATTGGTACGCTCAATAAAATGAATAAAACATTCGCGAGCCTCGAACAAAAGTTTCAGAGAGAACCAACTACTGAAGAGTTGGCCGAAGTAATGGAAACAACCACAGAGGAAATTCAAAAAATTGCAAACCATCGTGCACGTAAGTTATCGATGGATGCACCTTTGGGTAATGATGGCGATAGCGGTACACTCTTGGATGTGATGGATGATGATGGTGCCGTTCAGCCAGACTCGGAACTTATGAATGCTTCCTTAAAAACTGAAATCCAGTTTTCATTGTCGAAATTATCAAGCCGCGAAGCGGACGTGCTTTCACTTTATTATGGACTATCAGGTGGGCATGCCTTATCTATGCATGACATCAGTGAGAAATTTGATCTAAGTACGGAACGTGTGAGACAGATAAAAGAAAAGGCTACCCGCAAATTGCGTAACACCTCTCGACTTGATGTTTTGAAATCCTATCTGGGATAAATTAAGATGTCAAAAAATATCTTTAAAAAGGCCGATTCAGTTAAATGGATCGGCCTCTTTCATTTCAACAATTTTGTAGAACTGGCTATTTTCTTGCCAGACCCTGAGATTTTCAGAAACAGATAATCTTCTTATACGCTATTTCATCCTTCATTTTGTGCGTGTGCAGATAATCCGTTTATTCTCATTTTAATTTCTCCAAGATTTGATACACATCACAAGCGCGGAGCGCATTCTTTTATGGCTGCACAACTTCCTGATCTTATCTGGATTGATGGGAAACAAATGGATCTATATTCCAATCCATTGGAACTTTATTGGGGTCAACTTAATAAGCGACCCAATTTTCAAACTTCACCCGATTGCAAGCGAGGTTACATTGCTACCTGGGAAATCCGTAATGAAATTCTTTCGCTTACCCACGTTGAAGCGAAAATTAGAAAGAGTTATTTTTTATTCTGGAAGAAAATTATTTCGTACTCGTTGAAGATGCTTTTTAAGAAGGCAGGTGATCGATCGGTTACAGCCACCTGGGTTGCAGGCAAACTGCGAATCCCGCAAGGCAATAGAACTTTGTATGTAGATGAAGGCTATGAATCCAGGTTTGAATGCGAAATGATAATCACCATACAAAAAGCAAAAGTGTTAAAGACCGTAGTGATTGATTATACTAAGCAAGAACTTGTTGTAGCTGGGTAGGTTAAGAGGTGTCAAATGCCTAAAACGCAATTCAATCCTCTCCCAAAATTTTTTTGAACTAAATAGCAACACCTATTTTCCCTCTCCCAGGGAAGGGGGTGATTAAGTTTGTACTGAATATTAGTGATGTATGGGTGAGGGATCTTGAACGTTTCACTCATCTTTAACAATCTCTCCATAGTCAAGAAACAGTTCTTCACCACGTTTAATATCTCGCGTGGCTTCAAAATAATTTCCTTCTTCTACGGAAGTAAGATTAGGTGTGTCGGAGTGATTTAAGAAGAGAGAAAGATCTATTTTCTTAAATCCGTGATCGGGAACAAAGTAATTATCCTTATCATACAAGCAGAAGTTTTCAATCAGCTGTTTAGCATGTATGGGTAAGGATTCAACTTCCTGTCTTGTGAGGGTAACCCAGTGATCATTTTTATCGGGCTTGCTAAACATAGCCCTGCATCCCTTCTCAATATTGCGAAGGGCAAATACTCCAATGCCTGCGACAGGGGAGGGTCTGAGCGCGACAAAGGTGTTATTAATCAATTCATTCAGTAATTGTTCTTTCATGGTTTACGTATCCGAAAATAGTTCTCAAAAATACAGTTAAATAGAATCTTGTTTGGCACCATACGCCTATCTTTATTCTCTCACATTTAACGAATACTATGAATCGCGTTAAGATTACCATCCTCCTAGTACTTCTTACCTCCGGACTATTCGCGCAAAGCGCATTGCCCCGCAGCACACCCGAAGCGGAAGGAGTTTCATCCCAACACATTCTTAATTTTTTAGATGCCGCTGCTGCGAGCGACCATGAATTTCATAGCATGATGATTGTGCGCCATGGAAAGGTAATAGCGGAAGGTTGGTGGAATCCCTATCGCCCTGACTTGCCGCATACGATGTACTCAGTGAGTAAAAGCTTTACAGCAACTGCCATTGGATTTGCTGTTGCTGAAAAAAAGATTTCTGTTGAGGATAAAGTTGTTTCATTTTTTCCGAAAGAGGCTCCAAACTATATTGATCCTAATCTTGCTTTCCTGCGCATAAAAGATTTGCTGAGTATGACTGCCGGGCAACAGCCTGATCCCACCGGACCGGTAGTGATCAGTGATAATTGGGCACGCACCTTTTTAAACACACCCATTCTTCATCAACCGGGTTCCGAATTTTTGTATAACAGCGCGGCTACGTACATGCTTAGCGCGATTGTTCAACAGGTGACCGGACAAAAAGTACTTGATTATTTGAAGCCACGATTATTTCAACCGCTCGGCATTGAAGGCATCGATTGGGAAGTAAGCCCACAAGGCGTGAACACAGGCGGGTGGGGATTACGATTAAAAACCGAAGACATGGCAAAGTTCGGTCAGTTGTTTTTACAAAAGGGAGTTTGGAAAGGGAAACAGATTTTACCGACCACTTGGATCGAAGAAGCTTCTACTATCAAGATCATGCAACACCCAAAAGCCACGCAAGCCGAGAAAGATTCCAGCGATTGGTTGCAAGGCTATGGTTATCAAATGTGGCGCAGTCGTAATAATTCATATCGGGGGGATGGCGCTTTTGGGCAATACATTTTGGTGCTGCCTGAGAAAGATGCGGTGATTATTATCACGTCCGAAACAGCAAACATGCAAACAGAATTGAACTTGGTTTGGAAGTATTTGTTGCCGGCTTTTCAGGATAAGAAATTAGCCAGCTATGCGAAAGTCGCTAAGCAATTGAAGACGCGGCTTGCATCACTTGCTTTGCCAATACCTGTTACTGTTCCCAATGCTGCGCTCGAAAGTAAACTTGAAGGCAAAACGTTTGCTACTATAGGCCCTGACCGGGAATTAGAAAGCTTTGCACTAAACTTTACGAATGACATCTGTCGCTTAACGCTGAATACAGATTCTATTGTTCATCAAATCAACTTTGGTTCCGGCAAGTGGGTGCAAGGCACTACTACCAAATATGGACCGTATCTGGTAGCAGGTGCACAAACCAATCGCAAGGGGTTGGCACCTTTCAAAACAGAAACCAGTTACCGATGGGTAGATGAGAAAACAGTAGAGCTTAAACTGCGCTATATTGAAAGTCCGCACACAGAAACAATTGCGGGCACATTTGATGGCGATAATGCTACACTTACATTTACAAACTCGTTCAACAAATCCATACGAACCTATAAAGCTGTTCCTAAAGTTGTGCGTGCCAATGCACCGCAATTAATTATTCGGGGTGATGATATGGGCTATTCGCATTCAGGCAATTTGGCCCTCATTCAATCCTATCAGAAAGGCATTGAAACTTCCATTGAAGTGATTGTACCCTCACCTTGGTTCCCAGAATCCGTGAAGATGTTACAGCAAAATCCCAGGGTAGACGTAGGCTTGCACTTTGCCATCACCAGTGAGTGGGATAATGTAAAGTGGCGCCCTCTTACGGATTGTCCAAGTTTAAAAAATGAAGACGGCTATTTCTATCCCATGCTTTTCAAAAACAAATTCTATCCCGGACAGGCCGTAATGGATCATACCTACACGTTGGAGGACATTGAAAAGGAAATGCGTGCGCAGATTGAGTTGGCCATAAAATACATTCCTAGGTTAAGCCACATCTCCGGGCACATGGGCAGTTTAGCATTTGCACCTGAAGTAAAAGCATTGGCACTTAAAGTGGCTGCCGAATATAAATTACCTGTTGTAGATGCACAATCAACTTTTATTGCCTACACGGGTTTTGATTTTAGAAACAAGACTACCGAAGAGCGCATGGATGGATTTATTGCCATGCTCGATAAATTGGAAGATGGTAAGACCTATGTGTTTGTAGAACACCCGGGGCTTGATGATGCGGAGTTGCGTGCCATCTCACACTTTGGGTATGAAGATGTAGCGCAAGGTCGCCAAGATGTAACTACCATTTTTACCAGTGAAAAAGTAAAGGCTGCTATTATTAAGAAAGGAGTGAAACTGGTGAGTTATATGGAGGCGTTGAAGTAGAGATAGTTAACAACGATTCAAATGCTAACTCCCTATGTATTCAGTGCCGTGAATTGCAAGGCTTAAAAAATTAACCAAAGTGAATGATAGGTTGCTTGGCATTCTTAGGAACTCTTTACCGAACGAATATTGCTACTTTTGATGTGGGTGATATAAGCGGCCTGATTGTAGTTTTCAGAGAGCACTTATATTTTTCTTATTGTCATTGTTGAGGCACTGATAATTACATTTACACAGATTTAGAAAAATATACAAGGCAATCCTTTGAATGGATCAATAAGGGGAATGTTAATACGAATTAGTTAAAGCAAACTATTATTTTTAACTTATACCAAGTTAATGTAATGGGGTGTGAAATCCTTTGCGATCCGATATGTGGTAATGGCCGCGGCTTTGATCCTGCATGCTTGTGAGAACACTTTAAGCGATAAATCCACATCTCTAAAATCCAAAAAACCGATTAAAAAAATCATGGAGACAACCCACGATGCCTATGACAACGAAGGCACAATGGCATTCAAATCTGAAACATCCATGCACTCAGCAATAACCCGATCTTTTTTTGATAAGAATAGTAATGTGATTTCAAAGCAGATTTTTGATTATAAAGGCGTCCCTCAATGGCGACTTTTATACAAGTATGATTCCAGAGGAAATACCCTAGAAGCAAGTGTGTATCAATATAGTGAGGTATTGCTAAGCAAGCGCCTGAATAAATTTGACGATACTAATAAATTGATTGAAAGTTCTGTGCTGGATGGCAGGGGAGAAGTTGCGAGTAAAATTGTTATTCAGCCCGAAGTGAATGACGGGCAATTTGTTACTACCTATAGGGCCACACCTGCTGGCTTTATTAAAACGATGGAATGTATTCTCAATAAAGCACGGGATACACTGGAGTTTGTGCAGTTCAATAATCAATCATTGATCCGGAAAGTAAGTCATCAGTACGACAACACAAATCGAATTGAAACCACTGAAGATAAGGTCATAGAAAAGGTGAGACACATCACGCACTATAAGTATGATGAGCGGAATAATGTGAATGAGCGCGTGAAACTGGATGGTAGTTTACTCATCCTTTCAAGAGAATCATTTACGTATGATGATAAGAATAATCTTGCCGAAATCAAAACCTATGGAATCATGGGCAGTCTGGTAGACCTGATTAGTTACATCTACGAGTATGATAAAGAATCCAATTGGACCAAGCGAATTACTTACGAAAACAAAACTCCGGTAACGGTGACACTACGACAAATTGAATATTATTAAAACGATTCGGTCCTTATAAAGTACAAATCCTAATAACTATCAAAATAGAACTTTTGATTTTTCAGCCTCCTTGTTCAAAATCTATTGCTATCCCTCTCATCCATTTTGTCACTAAATTAGATAGGATAGCCACCAGGAGTCTTATTAAAAATCCAAAGCCTGAACCTATGCTGGCATACCAATTAATGTCCCAAAGCCAAGTAATGCGCGTAATTTAACCGGGTGTTTCCTGAGATGTGAACCATATTCAGAGAAAATTATGGTTTATCGCCAACAGCCACCACCATTTCGCACGGACCTACAAAACCTTTTTCTGATTCAAATTTCTTTAATTCTTCTTCGATTTCCTCCCACACTAATTTCTTTTCATTGTCAGATAGACTACTCATCATTTGATGCAACGCACCAAAAGATTCTTTTTCAAATCGTACGCATTCACCTGCAGTTTGGAGTTCCAGTGGTGAGTCAACAAGCACAGATTGAACGTTTACAAATCCGGCTTGAGTAAATGCTTTTTCAATTGCTCCCTCTGCTCCTAAACTAAAGGGTCCTGGTTGTCCGGGCAGAGGCGGTGGCAGCTTTGCTCGATTGCGTATAATAGAAACAGGTACAGAGAAAAATTTATTCTTTTCAGGGGTCGAGTACACAATGGCAGCTACCTTTCCACCTCGTTTAAGTACTCGTAGCATTTCCTTTAGGGCTTTTTGCTGATCGGGGAAATAGATGAGACCAACTCTTGAAATTACGGCATCAAATGTTTCATTTTCGAGGATCAGATTTTCACCGTCCATAACTTTAGTTTCCACATTATTTATACCGGCTTGCTCCGCCATTTGTTTAGCATACGCCAGGATATTGGGTGAGATGTCAGTCGCTAATACATACCCTGTAGTTCCCACTATTTTGGCAGTTGTAATAGATTGTTCACCTGCCCCCGCTGCAATATCCAGAACGTGAGAGCCCGCAGAGATGCTTGCCATTTCCAGCATTTTATTGGTGGCTTTGCCGAGCCATTTGTTAAGTGTAGGACTCCACCGATACCATGCCTGGGCTGCTGTTTGCCATTGGTCATGAGTAGTCTTCTTGTATTTGATGGGGTCAAATTGAGGGATTGTTGGTTGCATAGTAGTTATGTTAAAAGTGAAAGTTTATTCAACATTAATTTTTTTAAAGTCCAGGTGATAGACTACCTTATTTTAAATGATTCCTTGTGAAGGAATATCTTGCTCTTAAAAAAAATTTTATTAACCATAAACAAGTCTAGACTACTTATTTAAGGTAGCCTTTATTTTTGCCAGATGATGGAAGCTATGACGAAGCGCATGATCTTCGATAAAAAACTGTGCGGTAAGCGGTGCATCTGCATTTAATGAGATGGTTGCTGAGTTTTCAAGGTCTTGATCTGTAAAAGCGCTCACAGCTTCTGCTGCTAAATTTCCATTAAGTTTTAGTAATTCAAGGGTCACTTCTTTTCCTGCGTTTGCATATTCCACGGCATGATCTGCGTTCATTTTATTGATAACTTCCTCCGTTACCCCAACGATGGGTTTCTTTGAGGCAAGCATCCGTGCCAGTTCAATCTCCACGGGATAAGAACTTGCCACATGATGAACGACCACACCTACCGTTCGGCCATCGCCAGCAACAGGGGTTTGCCACTCTTTCTCTGTCAATTTTTCTGTGAAGTCTGCAAGCGCATGGGCTCCTTGTAAAATGCGGTCTGCCAGTAAGTTTGCTCTATCATTGGTGGTTGCTGTTGCCTGCTTCATATCTTTCTTTTTTAATTGTTTGTGTTCACTGAAAAATTAAAAACATCTGGTCGGGAATAATGGCCAACCACATCGAACATTCTTTTTGCTTCGGTAATTTCATTGAGGCTTATTTCAGCATATAAGATGCCTTCCTGTGCTTCTAAAGGCCCCGCGATCATTTGCCCTTTTGGGTTGATGATGCAGCTGTTTCCTGGATTGATCCAGTCCCGATCTTCTGGATACAATTTCTTAAAATCATAGGTATCAGGAATATCAGCTTTTCGCAATGCCATGCACGTGCTGACAACGAATACCCCGCCCTCCCTCGCAATGTGTTGCATCGATTGCAGCCAGTTTGGACTCTTATCCCAAGTAGGCGAAACAAGTATTTGAGCTCCTGTTTCATACACTGCATTTCTGGCTAATGGCATATAATTTTCCCAACATATCAATCCAGCAATTTTGCCGGCAGGAGTACTGTAGCTCTTAAAGGTTGATCCGTCACCTTGAGCCCAAATTAATCGTTCGCCTCCTGTTGGAATTAATTTCCTATGCTTACCTAGGATGTTGCCTGCCTCACTGATAAACAGTAAACTATTGAATAAGCTTGTTCCACTGGTTTCCACATTGCGTTCATGCATTCCCATGACCACACTTATTGCTGCTTTTCTGGCAGCTTCGCAAAGTCTATGAGTTGAATCATCCGGAACAGAGACCGCATTTTCTACAAGTTGAACATATAGCTCATTTAGTTCTGCTCCCCGGCTGTTAGGGATGAGCCATACCCAATCAGGGTACCCAGAAATAAATACCTCTGGGAAGACGATTAATTTAGCTCCGTGTTCTCCGGCTTCAAGAATGGCTTTGCATGCCTTGTCAATTGTTTTTTCCTTATTCAAAAAAACAGGTGATATCTGTGCCGCTGCAATTTTCGTTTTCTTCGTCATGCGCTGGGTGGTTAAAATGTGAAAACCTTATGATGTAAATTTGCAACCCTTTTCACCGACCTAATTTCACAATTGAGTCAATTACTGAAACAATTGATTCAAATTGCTTTTATCGGTGTTTAGGCTAGTTGTGCAGCGAATTCTGTAGGGGAAATCCCAAATCTTTTCCGGAATGCACGTGTAAAGTAGGTGGGGCTATTAAACCCGGATTCATACGCGATTTCAGCAACTGTCTTCTCACCTTCTTTAAGGGGGTCTAGGGTTTTTTGAAATCGAAATTCCTGAATGAGTTGGTTTGGAGCCAAGCCGGTAAGCGACTTAATTTTGCGATATGCCTGAGATTTACTGAAACGTAATGCAGCGGTTAAGCGCTCACTGTTAAATTTTGACTGAGTCAATGTTGAGCATAATATCACAGAAAGCTCAAGAGCCAGGGCGAGTTCTTCATTTTTTACGATTGTAAAACTATTTTTTGAAAGAGTAGATGTTGGGAGTTCTTTCGTTACCAACCTGTGTGACGCTTCATCCAGGTAGACCTTTTTGGACAAGCCCAGTGCACACAATGCGTTGACTTTTTTCTTAGTTTCTTCAAACATCGTGTCACCCTGTTCATCAACGGGTCGTCCGCTAGCCATCCCCATACTATATTCGATCCTCTCCCCAGACACATCCAGAAGTGTTTTCATTGAATTGACAAACGAGATGGCATCTGAAGCAAAGACGAATGAAATTAAGATGTTGTTATTGGGTTCATATATGAGCGCTCCATTGTGCTGTTTTAATAATTTATGAATCTTTTCAATAATAAGATCTTGATTTCCTGAAAAACTCACCAGATTCATAAGAAGTAAGGTACGATATCCTGTATCCAAATCACCTGATGGGGTATAGGCTAAGTCGTTCACATCTTTGCCAACGCCCATAAATAAATTGTATTCATTATCCGACACTTCGATAATGTTACAAGCCGTATTTCCGTGTGATTGTTTATGCACTTGATGACACGCTTCCTTGTTCGGGCCTTTCATTAAGCAGAAGAGCGTTTTGGCTTCTTCATTCACCCAGTATTTTAATTGGGTTACCCCGAATTTTTCCTGAACGGCCAAATCTTCCATGTGCGCCTTCACTACATCTTCCACCGAAAATGTGTCAGAGTCTACAGTATGAATGTCCATGTATAAGGGCATAGTCTCTGTTATTACGGTTGCTTAAGTATGCCTATGTATCTGACGGAATCTACCACTGTGATTTGAAGCTGTACAAGCAATTATCAGTGGAAAAGAATATCAATCATCTTCTACCCGCGAAAATCTATAGAAAAGAACTCTTTTACTTTTGCCACTACTTGATTTAAGGTCATACTATCCGCAGTTTCTACGGATTTCAATTTAGTGGATAATTTTCCATTGCTCCCAATCTTATCTTTTAGTTTTAATTTTATTTCGGCAGGTCCAAAAACATATAATTCATCTGAATTAATAATTTGTTCTAAAACTTGAGTTAGAAATTTATCAATCTGATTTTTCTTTCTTTCATCAAAGCTCTTTTCATTGCTGATATGACTGCTTCCCATGAAGGTTCCCTTGTCACCTTCAGATTGGTGATAAATCCGATTTTCAATATCGGATTCAATTTCTGTTACGTGTTCTTTTCCACCCGATAATGTAACGATAATCGCCCTGGAAGTGTCAATCCAAATTCCTGTTTGCTTCTTCATACTACGTTATTTTTTTATACTCTTAATAAGTTGCTGTTGTTGGTAAAATGGGTATTTGAAATTTACTTTTTCCTACCCTGGTTACAATTCTTATTTCGCATTTCCTTAATATACGCAAATAATTCAAGAGAATTTACTAATTAAGGGGTCTTATTTATTCTGTTGCCAGGTCTTACGCCCGTCTTGCGACCTGCCAAACTTGTTTAGCTTAACCCTAAGGAATATTAAATCCAAAAAAGCAGTCACAAGGAGTTAACCGCAATGGGAGGGAAGTTCGTGGACAGCGATGACAGGATGGTTAGCACTAAACTCTTCCCATCACCATCGGGCAGGGCAAAAGAACTTAACATTTTCGCGAAAGTGTCTGCGAACCGAAGAATCACCGCGATCGCCAATTCTCATTTTCGTAAAGGAAGTCGTTTCCAATAAGTAAGCTGCCTCCAAATCCATTCAGTCGGTCCATACCTAAATATCTTTAGCCAATATATGCTGATGAGGATTTCAACAAGCAGCCAAAGGAAAGCAAAAAGCCAAATTATGTGAATTGACAATTCACCTAACTTATTTAATCCAACACCATATAACAGTAAAATTAGAAACATTGAAACCATTAAGTAATTTGTAAGTGTCATTCTGCCCAATGATTGCAATGCCGTAAAAAATATATTCATTCCCAGCGATATATATGCGATCACAAGTACGCTTACATAAAAAATTGTTGTGGAAAGAATACCCAAGGAAAGCAAAGGATCAAGAATGAATTGATTGACATGAATAGTTTTATTGATCACTAACCAATTGATAATAAAATAGGTGCCCATAAATGGCGCTGTGCTTAATGCAATTTTCCTAAACATGGCTTTTTTCTCTTCCACTGAATGGAACAACTTTATCCGCAAAAGAAAATATCCAAACAAAAATCGGCCGAGTGTTTCGATAAGGTCGTGCAAATCACCCCCCGATAGGATAAACATCCGGTAATAGAAATTGACATTAAACTTAAATACATCAAGAATATTTCCCTGTTTATATTGATCATATAATGATTGAATATCTGCATCAGTAAATGTTTCAGGGTGATTGCGGAATGCAAACGAAATCAGCACGGGAACCATAAGCGCTAATAAAACAGCGTACAATAGGATGGTCTGATTGGTTTTCTTTCTGAATAACAACAGCATCATTCCACTCATTGCATAGAGGTGTAAAACATCTCCCCACCAAAAAAGGGAATGCATGCAGCCCAGGATAAATAACCAGAACATCCGCCTTATGAAAAAAGAATTCGGGTGAATGTTTTTTCTTTCCAAACTTTCAAGGATAAGTCCAAATCCGTAACCAAAGAGAATGGAAAATAAGGTCACGAATTTCCATTCAATAAAAATCGAGTTAAAACTCATAAGAAACACATCCAAAGATGAGGACATGGAATTTAGAATAGATTCGGGTGTTTGTTGGACAACAAAACCCGTGAAATTGGCGATTAATACACCAACCAGAGCAAACCCTCTAATTACATCCACAATGATCGCCCTGTTGTTGTGCTCTATGGGTAAGGTTGATGTCATGCGTTAGTAAAGCTACTGAGAATTTCCAACGTTTGAGTTTGGAAAGTTACACTATGGTTGCATTTAACATTTCAGGATTTGCGTTCAGGCGTGCTGGACCGATGGAGCGAAATTCCCGATTTTTTGGGTAAGTGCTTTTACCGCCTTTCTACTCTCAATAATCATGTATTAATGTTTGAGGAATTTCATTTTTCGCAAATTTCTTTCAATGTTTCTAGTGCCTTTGGATAGGTCTGATTCATGTATTCTGAAAAATCTTCTGTCGTGTCTAATTCAACAGTAACCATCGTAGTTCCATCTCTTTCTTCAAAGGAATAGTTTTCAAATCCATTTGCCCATTTTTCAACTTCTGGCCCTTCTGTAATTTCCTTATTGGCTTTTAAAAGTCCATAATGTTGAATCGAAACAAATCGGTTGGGAATGTTTTCAGCGATTTTGGAAACCATACCACCTTTTTCTCCTTTGTCATCTATACCCAGAAATAGAATTTTACTTCCTGTATTCCAACTTCCTTCATAGGTAGATGTTGGGTTAAATATCGAAGTCCATCGTTCATAAGTTGATTTATTATCAATACCTAGCATACAATCATATATCCTGGATGCAGGTGCATGGATTCTTACCTTGAATTGTAATTTCATACCTATAATAGTTGTATAGTGTTTTTAAGCTATCGTTTCTGTCCTAACTGAGCAGTTACTGCTTTTGTATACTCAACTTCGGTAAATGGCAAATTTGTTCTGGCATTTAGTAGCTAATTACAAATATTCTTTAAATCGGAAAGGTCCTAAGACCTGACTTTGGAAAGAAAAGTGCTCCCGCATTCTATTTGCCAACGAATGGTCGCCATACTGGATTTTGATTTCTCCTGGGGGTATTAGTTAATCGAACTTTTTTCCCATTAGCCACCTGAACAATCCACACATCATATTGCTTAGAATTGCCAGCTCTTTTGCAATTATTGCTCTGTGTGTGTGCTTATTGAATTGAAAATGTTTTTGAACCAGCGTTTTAGGTATCAATCCCTCATCAAGTATTTTGCACAATCAGAAAATAGATCGGCATACCAATTGTAATATTTATAGGGAACGTTACTGCAAGCGCCATTGGTAAGAAAAGGCCAGGATTTGCATTGGGAACTGAAATTTTCATAGCTGCTGGAACTGCAATGTAAGAGGCACTTGCAGATAATACCGCAAACATAAACCGATTGGTTATATCGTGTGTTACAAATGAACTTAACAGCGCAATGAGACAACCATTAATAAGAGGAATTAGAATTGCAAAAATAATGGGAAACCAACCAAATGAGAAAAAAGCTTTTAGCTTTCTGCCACTTGTAATACCCATATCCAAAAGAAAAATTGCAAGAAAGCCCTTAAAGAGGTCGTTTGTAAATGGTTTTATTCCCTCTGCCTGCTTGGCATTCGCTATATAACCAATGACCAGACTACCCAGAATGAGTAAGACACTTCCATTTGTAAAAGAATGTTTTATCACACTTCTTTTTTTAATTAAATAGGGCTCGTCTTTATTGAATACGGAAATTAATATCAACCCAATTATTATAGCAGGTGATTCCATCAAAGCCATAATGGCTACCATGTGGCCATGAAGGGAAAGTTGCTGCGATTCGAGGTAAGAAACTGCTGTTACAAATGTTACTGCACTTACTGAACCGTAAGCAGCGGCTATCGCTCCTGCATCAAACACGTTCAATTTTCTTTTAAGGATAAAGAACGTGTAAAGTGGTATGACTAAAGAAATTGAAATCCCAAATAACATCGACCATCCAATTTCTAGTGTAAAGGCTTCATGGGATAATTCCTGCCCACCTTTAAAACCAATTGCAAATAAGAGATAGAGTGAAATAAATTTGGATGAATTTGATGGAACTTCTAAATCACTTTTTAAGTAAAAAGCAAAAATACCCAGCACAAAAAAGAGTAGGGCCGGATTTGTTAGATTGTCTATGAGTAAGTTATAGTTCATGGATTATACAATTATTTGCGATTGCATTTCTTTATTATTTTTTTCCTGTTGAGGTATTAAATCCGTTTACTTCTATATCAAAGTATGAAATGTAACCTTCCGGTAGGGCAGGGAATGGTTCAGTTTGCTTTGCCAGCCATTGATACTTAAGCAACAGTAATTTCCCTTTCACCAGCAATAGTTGTTTGCTTTACTAGTATAATTTTCATTAAAGGGTCATGGATTTCACAGTAGTTAAGCTAGGAGCTATTACTTCTTCTTTTTTTCGTACGTAGCTGCTATAAGTAAAAACCTTCCATTGAATATTTTAGGCTACTCATCCATTAGTATGATATTTATTTTAGAGCTAACAAGAAGTTTTTTGTTGTTAGCTCTTGCTTCAGATAATATCGCCTGTAATTTTTCCATATCTTTTTTTAATTCAGGAATTCTCTTTTGCGCGATTTCATCATTTTTCCCAAATCTTTCCTGGGAACTCCAATTTTTTATGTTGTGAAAGTTAATTTTAGAGGAAATCATAGTAGCTAGAAGTTCCTTTGCTTCGGCAGAATTGAAGAGACCATCTATTAATGTTAATGTTTCACTATTTTTCATAACTGGCTATATTTTGAATGATACAAATTGGGGTGCAATGGATTTAGTTATTTATTAAGGGGCGAATAGTTGACTTTTAAAAACAACTTTGGTCATGAAAGCCACTATTTATTGTCCTTGTCCTAAGGAATATCCGGCTTTACCGTCAAAGGAATATAGATTTTCTGTTTTTATGCTATCGATGTTTTCATTGAGAGCATTTTTCAGAAGTTCGATGATGCTGGATTTATTTATTGAAGAATTTTCGAATGGTTTAAAACGGCACCTCCAATGGTCAGTACAAAATGTTTCCGTAAATCCATCAGGCCAAACTTTAATTCCCCTGTTAGTTATCATAGAGAGCTTTAGTTCATCACTTTCAATTCTTTTCACTTTCGCAGCTAATTCGTTTGGATTTGATCCGTTCCAATGGACAAAAATATCCACACCCACTAATTCTTTTTTTGCAGCAGGTTTGCGCTTGTACCTTGGTAGGTTAAGCGGTGAATTAGTGGCGTAAGAAACAGCCTTTAAAATTTTTGGTTTTTGACCTAGATTTGAGATTACCGCTTTTGCGAATTCCTTTGTTCCTAGTTTTTGTTTGCTTGTTCCTTCTTTAAAAATATCGTACGTATGTAAGCCATCTTCCAATGTTTTAAGCCAGGCATTTTGAATTTTTTCTGCTATTTCTGTTTGACCGATATGGGTAAGCATCATAATGGCTCCTTGCAATAAACCCGATGGGTTGGCTATATTTTGTCCTGCCCGTCTTGGCGCAGACCCATGTATGGCCTCAAACATAGAACACTCCTCGCCAATATTTGCAGAGCCTGCTAAACCCACCGAACCCGTTATTTGTGCGGCCACATCACTTAACACATCACCATATAAATTCGGCATCACAATTACATCAAAAAATTCAGGGGTAGCAGCCATTTTAGCAGCACCAATGTCTATTATCCAATGTTCGTTTTCTATTTCAGGATATTCTTTGGCAATCTCATCAAACACCTGGTGAAACAGGCCATCAGTTTGCTTCATAATATTGTCCTTGGTAAAGCAGGTTACTTTTTTTCGATTTTGTTGCTTTGCATACTCAAAAGCATAGCGAACTATTTTTTCGCAACCCGGTCTGCTAATTAATTTCAGGCATTGAACTACCTCGTCTGTTTGTTGGTGCTCAATACCTGCGTATAAATCTTCCTCGTTTTCCCGTACAATTACAATATCCATTACAGGATGCTTAGTGCTTACAAAAGGATGCAAGCTCATGCAAGGTCTTACGTTTGAATACAAACCAAGAAATTTGCGAGTCGTAACATTTAAGCTTTTGTACCCGCCACCTTGTGGCGTTGTGATTGGAGCTTTTAGGAAAACCTTATTTCGTCTGATTGTTTCCCATGATTCAGTTGCGATTCCAGCGGTATTACCAGCTAGATACACTTTTTCGCCAACTTCTATTTCATCAATTTCGAGTTTGGCGCCTGCGGCTAAAATTATCTCTAATGTGGCGTCCATGATCTCAGGACCAATTCCATCTCCTTTTGCTACTGTTATTCTTGTCATATTACTCTGTTTTAAATTTCGCGCTGCAAAATTGAGAGTTTTAATGCATAATTATTATTTATCTTTGTAATGAAATCCATAAAAATAATATATGAATTATACCTTAAATCAGTTGCAGATATTTTTGAAAATCGCGCAAACCCAAAGTGTTACAAAGGCTTCGGAAGAGTTGCACCTTACCCAGCCAGCGGTTTCTATTCAGTTGAGAAACTTTCAAGACCAATTTGACATACCGTTAACGGAAGTGGTTGGACGAAAAATTTACATTACGGATTTTGGGTTGGAAATTGCCGAGGCGGCTGAAAACATAATCAACCTGGTATACGCCATAAACTATAAAACAGTAGCGTACAAGGGACAATTAACAGGACGTTTAAAGATTTCAGTGGTATCTACGGGAAAATATGTAATGCCTTACTTTCTAACTAATTTTATACAACAACATTCTGGAATAGAATTAATAATGGATGTTACTAATAAAAATAAAGTTATTAAGAGTTTGGAGAATAATGAAGTTGATTTTGCTCTTGTTTCTATTTTACCAAATACATTAAATGTTGAGAAACTCGATTTATTACAAAATAAGTTGTACTTGGTAGGCCATGCGGAAGCCAAGTTTAAAAAAGCTAGCGGCATTAAGGAAATATTTAAAGAACTGCCTTTACTATTTAGAGAAAAAGGTTCCGGGACAAGACAAACAATGGAAAGTTTTATTGAGCGTAATAATATATCCGTTTTAAAAAAAATGGAGTTAACTTCCAATGAAGCCGTTAAACAATCGTTATTGGCGGGTTTGGGATTTTCTATTATGCCTTTAATTGGGATTAAAAATGAATTGCATAACAATGAATTAAAAATTATACCCATAAAAGGGCTGCCAATTAAAACAACCTGGAGTTTAATATGGCTAAAGGGAAAAAAACATTCTCCGGTTTCTAAATCTTTTTTAGACCATTTAAAAAAGGAAAAATCGCAAATCGTGCACGATAAATTTAGTTGGTATGAGCAGTATTAGAGGATTGACTCAACTTAGCATCAGAAGCCATTTCCGTACAATTTTGCTCAAGTCCCCAATCTTCTGATTTCCTGACTAAACGGTTTGCTACTCCTTGATTTCGATAAAGTGGCTCAATGTAGAGTCCTTCTATATATACAACTGGTGAGGTAGTTGTCCCTTCTACATAGTCAGTCCTTAATGACAATTGAATGAACCCGATCGCTGCTCACTTCCACAAGCCTCTTCAGAAAAGCATCCATAGGAATTATCATAAAACCAAAGTGAAACATTCGCATGCCCGCTAACGTTTGATGGCTGGGTACAGGGGCGGGGAGGGTAGTACAGCATTTGATACAAAGCACCGAACTTAAATGTACGCAGAATGCGACAAGCGAAGCACAAAACCCCGCCTGACGCAAAACCTGTTATAGGCTGCCCTTCTGTCCTTTTATTTTGTTTTATTAAACATGTATCTCGCTATTTTCCATTCTCCATCTACCTTTTCAAATACAAAAAGTTCTCTATTTGCTTCAGGTGCTTCAACTCCATTGGCAAGTATTTTAACTGATCCCTTTGAACTGGTTACTGCAAAGGCCATGTTTCCTTCTACTTCAATTTCTTCAATAAAAAACTCAATGTTCAGTTGAATTTGAGAAAATACAAATTCATACGATTTAAGAATTCCTTCTGAGCCTATACCCGATGGCGCTTGTGTTGGCATGAATATTCCATCTTTAGTATAAAGAGATTGAGCTAATTTAGCATCTGAAGTGTTCAATGATTTTTTGTACACACTTAGAAGCGTTTCGATTTTTTGTTTTTCTTCTTTTATCATGATTTCTGTTTTTTCTTTAGTTATTTCAGATTCTTGTTTTTGATTGCATGACACCCCAATAGTGGCCGCCAATAAATATAATGCTAACTGTTTCATGTATAAATTAGTTTTGATTAATCCAATCATTTAAAGAAGTAAATTCTTCCGTAGCAATTTCTTTAGCCAATTGAATTTGTGCTTCCGGATTCGGCCCCATATAGGTGTGAGCTTCAAAATAAGCAAGCATTTGTGCGATTTCTTCAGCACCTTGGAAAAAGCTTGAAAACACTTCCGCAGGAACTTGATTAAAGCTGTATTCTTTCCCATTAGCTTTGAATGTATCCAAAATATCATTGAAGCTATTGAGTTCTGTGGCGAGTGATAAATAACTTCCGTTTCCAACTTTTTCAGGATTTAAGAATGCACCGGCAACTACTTTACCTAAGTCGTTGATATCTGACATATGAATTCCTTTTACTGTAGGATTAATAGGAAGTGTCCAGCCTAAAGAACCATCTTGTTGTGTTTGTGCACCCATTTGTCCTGTTAGGTTTTGGAAATAAAAAGGAGGTTGTACAAATGTGTAGTTTTTGAATCCAGCGTTTTTTCCTAATTCGTCAACCCTTGCTTTACCCGTAAAATGCGGAACATTAAACTTGCCATTACTTATCTTTTCTACATTCGGGAGGGTAGACCATATAAAGTGATTAACACCAGCATCTTTTGCTGCTTGGATAGCAAGTTTACCTTGAGCAATTTCGTCCGCTCCTTCCCAAAAATTAGTTACAACGAAAACGCCATGTGCATTTTTAAATGCCTCTGTTAACGATACTAAGTCAGTAAGGTCGCCTTTTACAACTTCATCAGCCTTACCACTGTATTTTTCCGGGTTTCTTGTAACTGCTCTGGCCTTGAAAGTACCATCTTTAAGTATGGAGTTAACAACGCCTTTACCTTGTGAACCTGTCGCTCCCAGTACGGCAATAATTTTCTTTTCCATTTTATTTTGCTTTTAAATTGTTTGTCGATGTTGACACAACAAAGATGCGATGAATGAACTACCCAAGACCATAAGGTAGTTTAAGAAATGCTCTTAAAGTATATTAAGATTTTGCGATTTTTTTTCTAATAGTACTAAGAAACTCAGGGGTTACACCAAGGTAAGAGGCTATTTGCACATTAGAGATTCGGTTAAATAAAGTAGGATGTCTTTCAAGAAAATCTAAATAGCGTTCTTCGGCAGTTGAACTAATATTATGTAAAACCCTTCGCTGAAGACCTACCATGGCATTTTCTGCGAGTACTCTAAAAATTTGATTGAATTTAGGATAATCTGTAAAAAGTTTCAGCTGATCTTCTTTTTTGACTTGAAGGATAATTGAGTTTTCAGTAGCTTCCACATTTAGTTTACTTGGGGTATTACTGTGAAAACTTCCAATATCCCCAATCCACCAATTTTCGATAGCAAATTGTAAGTTGTGTTCTTTTCCGTGAGGGTCAATCAAGTACATTCTGAAACAACCTTCAAGAACATAGGTGTTTTGTTTGCAAATTTCTCCTTCTTGAAGAATAAATTGCCTTTTTTTTACACTTCTTTCTTTAAAGATTTCTTCAACAAAAGCAATTTCCTTCTCATCCAAAGGAAGCATGCGATTGAAATATTCTATGAGTGCTAGTGTCTTCATTTTAATTTGCTGTAAGGAGCGATTCTGTTTGTTGAAAGTGAGGGTTGCCTATACGTTTTCGGGCTTGGCGTCCGGGCGGGTTTCGGAGTACAAAGTTTCAATTTATTACTAAAGTTAATTATAAGCACGAAGATCCAAGTTTGCACGTCTCCCCGCGTGACTCAAAACCCGTGTTAGTGGTTGGCATCTTCGTTATATTTTATGTCTGTAACTTCCATTTTTAACCAGGTCCAATCTTTATCGTCAAGTTTCCAGGTCGAGGTCATTTTTGCAGGTACTTTTATTCCTTTAAATGTTTTGTAGTCCAAGATGTTCATTTCCCAATTATATTTTTTTGCGTTAGTTTCGTTGCCTTTGTATCGTAACGCAGAAAATTTTGTAACGTCACCATTTGAATTGAAATAAAACGTTCCGCTCCCAGAAGTTCCTGTGTAGGTCATTGTCGCCTTTGCTTCGTTCTCGTCTATTTGTTCCCAGGTTATGTATGGACTCAAAGCCAATGAAGGAAACCAAACCATTTCACCTAAATAACGCTGTAACGTGCCTTCATCCAATTTTTCGCCATGTTCATTAACAATAGTGAATAAGGAATTCATTTTTATCAGCATTTCACCTTTGCCATCATCAAACTTATCGCGTCCCTGAAAGTTCAACAAACTATTCATTTTTACATCTACTGACCAAATAAATGCAGGATTGTCAATGGTGGTTAATTGTTTTGCAGTTGCAGTCATCCAATTGTCTTGCTCTGGTTTCATTTGCATTTCTGCGATTTGAGTGACTTTGCCGTAACTTATAAAAGGCTTTCCTATTATACCTGAATTTTTCAACCATTTTTTTACTGGCTCGGGTAAATTGCTTAAATCATTTTCATTTAAAGTACTGTTTTCTATGCTTAAATTTTTATTAAGCAACTGTACCGTCTCTTGCTGAGTGATTTTCTGAAAGCTATAACAGCCAAATGAAACTATTGAAACTGCCAAAATGATAACATTGGGTATAGTACCAAACTTTGCGTCTTTCCAAAACAAAATAATCAGTACTTGTGAAAGTACCACTGCAACAAGTCCTATTAGCCAAGCATATTTGGCATTCAATACGTGTAACACACCATAAGTCAAAAATAGGATTGTTGCAGCCAACCAAACAATTCCCAATGGCTTTGAAATCGGAAGTGTCAATTCCTTCACTTCTTTCAATTCAAATCCTTTAACAAATCCAAGCAAGTGGATTAGTCCGTGAAGTAATACAATTATTAAAAAAACAACTTTCATTTTTGTCTGTTATTCATGTGTCGTTTTATGCTTGCCACTATCGGTTTGCGCGTTTAAGAAGTTGTCGATTTCGGAGTACAAAACTGTCAACCAGCACTACACTTGAATAGAAGCGCGAAGATCCAAGTTTGCACGTCCCCCCGCCAGACGCAAAACCCATGCTATCGGCTGCCGCTTTTATCACCCAATGATCTATCTCATAAAAAGGTTTCTCTAAGTCCATAATGAATTCACTTATCTGCATTCATTTTAATTACGTATAGATAAATTTTCGGATACTATCAGCATGCTCTTGTGTGTTTTCTAGAAAAGTAAGGTGTCCAGAATCTGGAAATAGTTTTGAGAATTTTGGGTTTAGCTGCTTGACCAAATTGTCAAACATCTCAGGTTTGCAAAAAGTATCGTCTTCACCCCACAAAATACAGAGTTCATTTTTGATTTGTTTAAGTTCATTCCAACTGAATTCGATTTTACTATCTTCTCCCTTATGTGATTTAATAATAGAATACTGGCCCCAATCATTTTTAAAACCATTGGTATGTATAGCCATTTGTAAAGAATATTCCCACATTATTTCCGGAAATAGATTTTGCTTAATGCTTTTGTCATGCCCCATTCTTTTAAAGTTTTTGATCACTTCTTCCTTATTCAGTTTCATGTTTTTCAGAACCATTTTATTGAACCAGGAATACGACATGAGTTTAGCAAACAAATTGAATTTCATCCCGGGCACAGATCCGGGCATTCCATCCAGTATAATTTTGTTTACCTTCTCTCCGTGGTAATAAGCATAGGCAAGTGTGAAATATCCGCCCAAAGAATTACCTATGATATTGATTTTGGGAATTCCAAGGTGATTAACCACTCCATCGATGGTTTCACTTGCAAATTTCCGAAACGGCATTTTAGAATAATCAGGGTCTTCAGACAGTCCAGTGCCAGGCCTATCTAACAATATGCATCTAAAGTCGGGCAACAAAGCAGCAAGAGAAACCCAGGTACTACCGGATGATGTATCACCAGCTACAAAGAGAAGGGGTTCTCCATGCCCACATTCTATTATCCTTACTTGAGAACCAATAGCAGGAATGTAAATATTTGAAGATACTCCTGTCAGATTATAGTAATGAAAGAGTTTTTTCTCTGCTTGTAAGTATAATTCTGCATGCATATACTCGTTTTGAGTTGCTTTTAACTAATTAAGATTGCCGGTAACGTTTTCGGGCTTGGCGAAGGTGGCGATTTCGGAGCACTTCACTGTCAACCCGCACAAAAGTTTGATAGTAGCACTCAGCTTCAATTTTGCACGTCACCGCCAATTGCGGCAACACGCTGTTAGCAGCTGTTATTCTATTTCGTGTCGTGTTGTTTGTCATTATAGGTTTAATAAAATGCCTGCAAGTTGTTTAGTATTTTTACGTTCAAGAAAAGCCGAAAAAATTGTTATAACAGTCGCAGCGATTACAGGCGAAACCATCAAGTTGCGTATAGAATTGACAAGTTGCTGCTGCTAGTTGTTTGGATTTAGTCCCATCCAAATACCAAAACTTGTCCCGGCAAGAAGAGCCGCTAAAATTAGATTTACAAAGCGAATGTATGTTACTGCCATAATTAGGAATTTATAATTCTTTTTCTTCGACAACATTCAGAATTCTGGTCTGTGGTCCGAAAATAATTTTGCCGTCAATGTTGCCGAAAATTCTGTTTAAGGCTACCCGAGTGGATTGAGCTTGCTCCAAGTTGTCAAAATCAAGGTCTATAACTATGAAAAAGTCATCATCATCAGGTTTGTAAACACGATACCTCTTAACACCTGATTGCTTTCTATTTACCGGGTCGCTGTCGAATGCTTTTTTCCATCCGTCAAAGGATGCAATTTTGTGTTCAATTCTGAGTGTCACCATATTTCAATTATTTGGAGTTCATTTTGTCCGCTTAAATTTCGAAAAAAAAATTTAATCAGTTTCATGTTTGTGGTGTTGCCCAAAAATGGTAGCTAACGGTTTGTGGGTTTAAGAAGTTGGTGATTTCGGAGCACAAAACTGTCTGCCACGACAGAACTTGATACGAAGCACAAAACTTCATTTAACCACTGAACCGCAGATAAAGCAATCCAAAAGATTGAAGATTCTTCAGAGTCATTTAAGGTGTCCTTATATTCATCAATAAGTTCTTTAGATGCTTCAATAGGACTTTTTCCAAATCCAATCTTAATACGAAATTCGTTTCTAATGTCTGCTGCTAAATCATCTGAAAATATTGATGTTCCCCAGGTTCCCATGATTATTTTTTTAATGGTGCATAACGTTTTGCGACTTTGCGAAGAAGCGGATTTTTAGCACTAAAGTTCATTCGGAGAACTGAACTTCCACCTTGCACAAATGTGTCTGCGAAGCACGGAACCCCCGCTATCGCAAACCCCTTGTTAGTGGTTCGTGCTACTCTGTCAATGCAGTCTGACTTAATTGGTTTTTCATAAACTTGTTTGAATATATGTTTCACTATTTTAGAACGAAGCATTGTGGTCTTTAAGCGACTTCACTTTAGGTTTGATAAATAATCTTGCAATAGCTGCAAACATCTTGAATATGGTGCCCGCTGCACCGGCAAACTTGTATTGTCCGGGAATTTGGTTGAGCAAATAGTCAAAATCAACTAACATCTGAAAACCCGGTTTATTGGGATTAGCTTGACTGTTTATTATTTCAAACCCTTGCACCAAGACATATTCAATGTCAAGTGCAGGTTTATATGTCGCTCTGAACTTTGTCTCTCTGTCAAGTGGATTTGAAAAGGTGTGTGCCGTGTTTGCTGAAACATTAAAACTTTGTCCTTCTTCAAGAACAATTTTCTTGCCTTGAGCCGAAAGTTCAAGTTTTCCTTCAATAACTTCAAAAATTTCATCTTGCAATGGATGAATGTGTGGTGGTGGACCATCTTTTCCAGCTGGAATAGTGCAGATAATTTCCGTAAAAGCACCTTGAGTGTCTTTACTTGTCTTTACAAAGGTGATTGTTTCACCACTCGATTTTTCTGTTATCGATTTCATTTTGCTTTTATTTGATGTGCTTACTCTAACGATTTTCAGCTTTCTCGTGTGCAAATTTTTCTGTTCGTTTCTTGCAGTCGGTTTGGAGTTCGCACAGTCCCCAAGCATGAGGCATAACGTTTGTGTTTGCGCAGTGGTGGCTTATCGAAGCCGCGTCCTGTCCACGTGCACAAACTTTATAAAATAAATATACTTCATACCTTGATGTCACGCCACCATTGCGCAAACATTTTGTTGCCAGTAGTGCATCAGTCCGCCCCTTTGTATGAAACCACATAAAATCTCTGATTAAGATTAATCTTTGTCGGGTGTGTGCGTTTCCAATTTTCAAATCCTTCAAAGTCCAACGTTATTTCATTTGGAACTATCATAATCATGCTAAATTGTTCCATAACGAACTCCTCTAGAAAACCTGCACTAATTATCTCATTTAATTCATTTAGGTAGTCAGTCGTACTTTGTTGTCTGTTCCATTTTTGTCTCTTCTCAAATTGAACAAATTCTTTTAGGGACTCTACCTGAAGTCCAAGGTACAGGTCTGGAAATCCGGCAGCTCGTTCTAATGAGTCAACATTGTCAAGGGCCCAACCTATTTTCTTATAAGCACTCCCCATTGCAGAGCCAAGCATTAACGAGTCTCTAAAAGCGGCTTTGGCGAAATAAACACTTGCCTTAGAGTCCAACGGAAAAAGTTTTACAAGTCGTGTTGGTTGAAATGATTCTAAAACGTCTCTCTCAAGTATATTTATTTGTGTTGTGTCAAGGGAATTAGATGTGATTCGAATCTTAAAAAACCATTGTCCACATTCAAAGAGAGTTAATTGCGTCTTTGGCTCGTCTGGGCTGATTGCAGTAAACCCGTTAATTTTATATCCATCCTTTTTGAAGAATTTGTATCCTTGTTGTGCATGAAGTCCACTTTTTGATACGTTTGCAATGTCCTGCATTGCTTGTAAATATTGATTTCTCAGACGTCCTTCACTTCCTTCTCCAGCGGGATATAAGTAAATGGAAAGTGTCGTCTGTCCGCTCTTATAGGTTGAACTAATATTCTCCTTCTTTTTGTCAAACGAATGAACACCTTGTCTTTGGTAAGAACCTATATTCTCTGGAAACTCAGTCATTGTCCGTGAGTGAACATATGTCCCCTTAACTTTTAATTGTTTTGGTTGTCCAAGTGTCTGGCCGTAACTTATTTGTCCAAGTACAAAAAGTAAAATTATTGATGTCCCTATTTTTCTTGTCATTGTTTCGAAGACGAATTTTTTTTGATGCATTACTGGCAACGTTACTCGGGCTTGTTTCAGGCAGGGATTTGAAAATCAAAACTTGAATCGAAGCTCCGCACTTCAATTATGCAAAAAATTGTCTTACGAAGCACCAAAACCCTGCTTGAACAAGACCGATGTTAGGGCAAGTAGATTTTCTTTATTTTCTGAATTTATACCTTAGTCCCCATGAACTTTGAATGATTATGTCATTCTCGAAATCAAATGTTGGTTGAATTTCGATATGAAAAGAAAACTTGTCAAATTTTTCAAATGGTGTAAATTGAATGCCGATTGGAACTACAATCCCGTTGAAGTAATTTGCAACTCCGCCTATTCCAGCATAAATGTTATGTTTCTCTTTGTTAACAATGTTGTAGCAAATAACCAATTCAGGAGTCAAATTATTAATTGTTGTATTGCTATAAAGTCTTATTTCACTCCATACTTTTTCGGAAAAGTTGTAGCTAAAACCAATCTTTGAAAGTGAGGAGTTATAATACGAAACACTCACTTGAGAAAATCCCTTGTTGTAAAATGAAGTCAAGATGAAAATGGTTAATCCAATTTTTGTTATTTTTTTCATAATTAATTATTAAAAGAGTTTGTTTTAATTGTCTCTTATTTTTTCTATTTGCCCTAACGGTTCTCAGCTATACGCAGGCAGGGATTTTAACCACTGAACGTCCTACGAAGAACTGAACTTTAAATTTACTACTTACCTGTCCTACGAAGCACGAAACCCCTGCTTGCGTATAGGTGATGTTACCGCCTAGTGCTTCTTTTTCTTCGTCCGTTTTTCGGTCAGTCGTGCGGTTGGGCAGACACTCTCTTTGCCAAGTTTTGGCTTGTGTGTCGGCTTGTGCGACTTGGCAATGTGTGTGGCTGTGAAGTGTCAGCATATTAATATCGTTCTAAAAATCTTCTCTGTCGTTCCCAATCCCCACTCTTTAAACAATATTCAATTTGCTCGTTTAAGTATTTTTTAATTGGAATTAATTTTATTCCAACTGTTGACTTCTCAACGATTGAAAGAATATTTCTCCAATCAGCCATTTCAATATCTGCAAGTATCACATTGCCAGAACCACTTGTTCCGTTTCCTCGCCACCAAATCTTTGAGAAGATTTCTCTGTCCTGACTTAATGATAAAAACAACAACAATATTTCGTCAAACATTTCCCTCATTGAATGTCTCACTATGTCAACAATTACATTCATTTTATTTGAATCTGAAAAATTTATTTTGCAATAATCAAGAAGAAAGTTCTTTGCTCTTTCTTGCATTTCACCTTGCAAATTTCTGAAAAATGAATTGCAGAAGTGATCAAGAATACCAAAGTATGGCTCTTTTTGAATTACCAAATCAAAAACATCTTTCAATACATCTTCAATATTTTCTACCTGCCAAACAAATCCTAAATTTTTATGGTCGCTTGAAATTCCAAAAGGTTTTTCTGCATATAAACTGTTTACATACTCAATTAGGAATTTGGAATCCTTCTTCAAAATATTTAAGAAACCTTTTCCCTCGTAGTCAAAGTGATTATGAATTTTATCCTGCTGCAGATATGCTTTCTTGATAAGTTCAATGTCGTCACCCAATTGGTCAAAGTGAGTGCTAAAAAAGTCCATCCAAACCTGTAATCGTGTTCCTTCCTTTTCATTCTTCTCAACAATGGTTCTCAAAATAATTTGAAACAAGTTTGGTTCAAGTGTTAAGAATCTTTGAAGTCGGTCAAAGTGAATAGTGTTTGCTTCATTCATGTTGCTTACAGTATTTACCAATGCCTGAACATATTCCTTTGTCAGCAAGGAATCATCTATGTAGTCATAAAATGAAAGCTCCCAAAGTCCTTTATAAAGAAATTCCTGTTGATGTAATATTCCCCAAATTCTGTTTGCTTGGTCTTTTGTCTTCAAATGATTTCTAAAAACAACTCTTGGGGTATAATTTGCTTCGTTGTTTTTTTCAATTACTTCAATCAACAATAAACAACCTAACTCAAAATTCTTTGAGCAGTTTTCATCAATAACATGGTCAAGAGTTGTATTGTAATTCCATTCATTTTTTGATGCCTTTTTCAAGTAAGTAAAAATGTTGTAGAACTCTTTTACTTCGGCAGCATTCTTAAACACAAATGAACTTCTGATTTCTGCTTCTTTTAATTTTTCATATTCTCTGTAATCGTCAAACTCATACATTTCTTTATCTCTTAACCTGTCCCAATCAATCTTGAGGAATATTTCGTAGGTTGGATTTCTAAACTTGTGGGTTAAGGATGTGAAAGAAGGATGCGAAACAGAATTTCTTTTGCACCACCTGATTTGGTCTTGAACATACCTACAATGCTCAAAAGAATCTTTGCTCAAATGCTTCTCAATAATTTCAATCAAGAATGGTACATCAAATTCCATTAATTCTTTTGTTACATCAGGTCTCACATTGGAATAGTTCAACAATAGATTAAATGATTCATTTTGGTTTTTCTCAAAGTCCTGCTCAACCGCATTCCAAATTCTTTGTCTGAAATTCTGAATCGGTGGGATATTTGGAATAGGGAAGTCATACCAATAAAATGAATGATTTCTTCCACCTCTTGTGTGATGAAACTTGAAAGACAAAAATGTTTTTGAAAGTTCATAAAAAACTGCTGTAAAAAGAGTATCACCTTTACTTAAACCATCAAGTAGGATTTGATACAAAATAATCTGTCTCTCAAATCTGTATTGAGTTTGGTCTTCTCTGTCAAATGTTAGTTGCTCTCTGATTTTGTGAATCCATTCGGGTAAATGTTCTGGTTTCTTTCTTGTGTATTCAAAACCAAGTTCAATAACATCTTTCAAATTATTGGGGAAGCGTAAGAACTCACCAAGCAATTCAATAATATTATTCTTGCTGTACGAAAAAGCATTGTTTTCATATGTAACTTCATACTTTAAAGTTGTTACTGTTGGAAATGCCTCGGTAATATTGAAAATAAACTCCAAAGTTTCTGTTTGAAGATAATACCAAAATGTTGAAAGGAACTTAAAAGCTTTTTCTTCTTCGGTTTTTATTCCTCTCCAATGGCTCTGCAAGAATGGTTGTAGTTTGTCCATTACATTCTTAACGCCAAATGTATTGTTGGCAGGAATCACACAATCTTTAAAACGGTTGCTGTTGCTGTCAAAATATTTATTCAATAGCGTTTCAAACGAAAGCAAATTGTCTTTGATAAATGACTTATAAAAAAAATAAGTTGAAAGATTTTGCTCTGGAATTTTTACATGTTCAAATTGAATCTCAACTAATTCCAACTTATCCAACTTATCAATTACGTCAATGAACTCTGAATAATCAATTCCAAAATTGTTAAGAATTGAAGTTGTGATTTCTCTATTCTTATATGGAATCGTATAGAAGAAAGCAATTAAACCAAGGCATTTAATATTTAAGGCATTTGCAAATTCGCCATCGTCTTTTATGAAAGTTGAAAAGTAATTTTCAAACAAATCGGAAACATCTTGCAGAACATATATGTTTTGATGTGCCTTAGAAAGCAAAGCTGTCATGATTGCAAGCCTTGGGTTACCGTCTGCAATGCGAACAATTTCCTTATGGTAATCTTGATTTAAAATTTCAAATGGCTGTGCCTTGATAATATCAATAATCTGTACGTCTGTAAATTTTGCTAAGTCAAGCCTTCTTGGTGAAAATTCTTGGCATAGAATGCCAATTTCTTGAAAGGCATAATCCCTGACTGTAATTATGATTTTTAATTTTCCTTTTCTTGTTGCTTTGTAAAATCCTGTTATCTGACTGAAAGCATCAATTCTGTTTGCATCGTCAACAAAAAGTATGTAATCCTTTTCTGAATCAAAGTATTGATACAAGTCATCAAGCAATGTATGATGTTTATACGAAACACAATAAGCTCCATATGTCAAATTCTCTGAAAGAAAATTGTTGATTCCTTCAAGTGCTAATTTGGTCTTGCCGATTCCGGGAGCTCCAGTTAAAATTATAAAATCGTTTAGAAGTATTGCTTCTTTCAGTTCTTTTAGTTCTTGCTCTCTGTGTAAAAACGTATTGTCCAAAGGAGTAGAAATTCCCTTTGATGCTTTGTTATACTCTGCAATGAACTTTTCTTTTGAAACAATTTGTCCTGTATCCAATGGTAATCCTAAATACTCATGTGTGAGGTTTCGGTGATTCAAATGAAGTTCTATTGACAATGAATCAAGCGTATAAACTGTAAGTACAATTCGTGTATTTGCCAAAAGTTCTCTCAGTGTTTGAATCTCTGTTGCCGTTAGGTTGAAATTCACGCAAAGAATTATTTCTGCAATTTGATTTACAGGAACACTAGTTTTATTGGTGTCAATACATTTCTTTATATCCTCCTCTAACTTCTTTAGTCCAGCAGTAATGTTTGTAGAATACTCAACGAAAATATATTTTCCGTTTGGTAGAAGTAAAAAGGTGTCAGGAGTTCCCTTTATTGTTTTTTGTTTGCCGCTTTGGCTTCCTGTTCTTGAAAATGCAGAGTAGTTGCTATTTCTCAATGCAAGAAAACTATCACACAACTCCTGAAAGGCAGCTTGGTTGATAGATGATAGTTCATTTTCGATTGCTTGTAATCTACTCATTTGTCGAAATTAAGTTCATTAACTCCTGGCGAATTTGTTCTTGTAATTCTTTGTAGTCTTTATAAATTAAGAATCTCTTGGATTTTATATCAATTGGTAGTTTTTCTGGTTCACTAGAAATGAGAATAACAGGCTTGTCTAAAGCTTGTGCAATACCTAATTCATATAAGACATTAGGGTTTCTTCCGTTAATATTGGCAATGATTAAATTTGATTTAACAATTAACTTTAGCATTTCTGGAAATATATCGCCTTTAAAATAATTTTCATCACCTCTAAATGCTTTAAAACCAGAACTTGTGCAGGCTTCACGAATTACCTTATAATCTTCATAATATATTTCATTGAAAGGTGTGAGAATAAAGATTAGCCTTTGGTCGATAGTTAAATCATTCTCCGTTATTCCATTAGCTCTTAAGAATTCAGAAAAATATGTTTTTCTACTATTGGTAATTGGACTCTTGTTTTCTAAATATTCTCTTCTAAGTAAAAGATGGTTTACATCTTTCCACCTTTCTTCTGTTTGAATTAACCTATCATTTAAGCCATACATTTGTTTTTCAATAGAATTTCTTATACTTTCTAAGACAGCTCGATTCTTTTCTTCATCATACTTTGATTTTCTTAGTCGAGAATAAATAAGTACTGTCAATAAGGTAACAATTGCACTTGTTAAGGCAATAAGCAATATTGATATGTTTGAGAAATCACTCATGATTATTATTTTGATAAGATTCTGGAACAATATTTTTTGTTTTTACTATTTCAGTCTCAATTACTAGACTAACAGACTTTTTTATAGCGAAGCCCGCAATCGTAAGGTTAATGAAAAGTAGTAGAATCCACCACTTACTTTTTTTCAAAAATTGGTCAACTGAAATACGCCAAAGTAAAACTATCAATATAGCAGTAGCTATTCCAATGAAGCAGTAGAATAGACCAGATGATTGATTGTCAACTTTTGTTATTGTGAATGCCACAGTAAACGAGAGAGCAAGTAAGATGATGTCAACAGGTAACTCGCAAATCGCCTGGATTGTAGCAGGCATATCATAGTTTCTACCTACCAATAACTTTAACAGAAATCCGATTAGAAGTAATACTGATGGTAAAATAATTTGTAAATGTTCCATTTAATCTATTTTGTGTGTGGTTAATTCAGGCTCTTTTGCTTGCGAAGTGGTCGCCCTTGTGTTGGGGCATGCAAATGTGCCTGAATGTGCGGTTGGCATTTTATTTCTGTCACTCATTTTGTGCATTGTCGTGGTCTTTTTAGCATTGGCGGTAACGTTTTGGCGCTTGGCGCAGTGGCGGATTTCGGAGCACAAAACTGTCAATACACCACAAAAGTTGATGCGAGGTAGAATGCTCAATTAACCACTTCACCCGCCATTGAGCCAAACGCCTGTTACCGGGTCGTTGTTCTTCTTTCAATTTCGTTAAGTTCATTTGTCAATAGTCGTTTTGTCTCGTTGATGCTGTCCTTTTTTAATGGCACGCCTAAAATTAATATTGTGTTTGTCGCTTCGTTTATGCCGTTTTTATATTGAATACTTTTTAATTCGATTTGGTCCGATGGGTAACAAAGAAAACCGAATTTAAAATCTGTCTTACTGAATGAAGAGTAGGCCATTATTTGATGTATGTCGTGACGATGGTCTTCTTTAAGGACTTCACTTGGGTCAAACTTGTTGTATAAATTTGATTTGTATTTGGCGTCAATAAAAACCAAAACATTTTCTTTTTGAAAGATTGCGTCCGGCTCGATGTGTTTGAGTTCCCAGGAATAATGCTTCGATGTCCTAGAATGAAACTTAAAGTTTGAATAAAGCCGGCCTCCGGTCTCTTTTGCAGCTTCTTTGAAAATATGTTGAATAAATTTCTCGAATACATCTGAAAAGTCTACCCGCCACGCAGTACTGTCTACAAGGTTAAAGTTTAAAATCTTATTGGCTTGTTCCTTGCAGGCTTTCACGGTCGGACTATCGGAAAATCGGATTGTGATTTTAGTGGTTGCTTTTGCTTTATGATGATATAAACGTTCTTCAAGGTAACCCAATTTTGTTCGCAAAGTGTTCTTAATTCTCTGCGGAGTATTGGCTGAAAGTAATTCGCTTTTACAAATGTCAAAGACATATCTAATTTCCGAATATTCAGAATGAAACTCACTTAAGACATTTGTTCTTGCCGGAAATTTTATCCTGTTTTCAACTTTGTATTCGTTGTTGATATATTTTGTCCAGTTAATTTGACCAGTAGGCTGACTTGAAACCTTTTCAATATTGTCAAACTTTCTCCACGGCCTCATTGTCAGTTTTTCAAGAGCTGCTATAAATTTCACAGCCTCCAAATACAATGGCGGTCTGAAATTCTTACCTGATGCCAATGGTAAGCTATCAATAACCTCTGGACTAATTTCTGTACCTAGTAGATTTAAAATTTCAATATAGTCCTCAAATCTATCTCGCCCGGTAAACCTAGGCATAACTACAAAATCACCGATTTGCTTTCCGGTGTCAGAAGCCCTCAAAGGAATAGAGCCAATGAAGCCAGATGAACGAAATGCAAGTGCAGTGCTTTGGTCTGAACCAATTATGTATGGTTGAACACCAAGAAATTTAAATTGCTCAGAGTTGTAATCAATGAACTTCTGGAGGTATTGCCCGATAATTCTTTTGTCTGCTGACTTGAACCACTTCTTTTGCAAAGCAACTCCGCCTAACTGTTTTGATTGTTCAGTTAGGCAAGGGATTTCGCAAAAAACATCTAATGGCTTTGTCATTCGAAAAGAGATAGATTTATTCTGGTTGAGAAATAGTTATTAAACTCTTCTTTGGCATTTCTTAAAAGTCCTTCTTGTAGATATTCTTTAATCAAAGGAAATATTTCATAACGAATACGATTTTTCATTTCATCTTCGGTGTCCGCAATGAAATAGCCTTGTCCCGGTTGAAGGTTTAGTTCGGTGCTTGATGCATACCAGTCAAATATTTCTTGAATTCTGCTAAAGTCCTCGTTAAAGAATTGTTTCGACTTTATTGCTTTTGGTTTAAGGGTATACCACGCAAAGCGTCTTCTAAGTGCAAAGTCAACAACTGCCAAGCTCCTGTCGGCAGTGTTCATTGTAGCAATAACAGAAAAGTTTTCAGGCAGTTTCGTTACTTTGAAATTCGGGGCAATTTCAATTTCAACATTGGAGATATCCATTTTATGTTCAAATAGATAAAAAATAGGTCCTAATACATTGGAGAGATTAGCTCTGTTTATTTCGTCAATGATAAAGATGACATTTTCTTTGTTATTATCAACGGCATATTTTAACGCTTCTGAGAAGCTGCCTAAATTTTCTTTATACCTCAGTTCTTCGTTTTCTGTGTCAGGTCTGATTCCGTAAATAAAATCGGAGTAACTTGTTTCTGCGTGAAATTGAGTGAAGAAGGTTTTTGCTCCTATTTTGTCTGCAACATTTTTTGCAGTTCTTGTTTTACCAGTTCCTGGAGGTCCTTGAAGAACTATATACTTTCTTTCGTTTAAGAGATTTTTTACTTCTTCCGTTTCATCAATTGTTTCAGTCTTTAAAAAAGGTTCTAAAGCTTCCGAAACTGCTTTTCGGTGGTCTTTATTTGAAGGCCAGTCTCGAAGTTTTGCATAACCTGCGACAAATGCTGCAATAATTTGCATTCCTTCTTCGCTTTCCGGGTCGTCAACGATTTGGCAAGTCGGTAAAACTTTAGTGTAAGTTTTAATCGTGTTTTTTATATGCTGTAAGTCAAGACTACCAGTGATTGATTTTGGTAAACTAGTCTCAATATCTGAAAAGTCAGATTTACAAAAGCCTCGTTCGTCAGTCAGCTTTGAAAACAATCTTCTAAGCCCTGGATATGTTGCAAGTTCATAGTCATTTTTGAAACCACTTGAACCAATTCCAAGACACACTAACCAAGGTTTATTTTGGTCGTTTGGAAAAATTGTCAATGAAAAGTCGTGGAAAGGTCCGGACGCTTCTTCCTCTGGATGGATAAATCCAAAATATGCTCCGTTGTCTTTAAGTGCTTCCTGCCCGGTGTTGTTTCGTTCAACATATGGTTTGTTGAATTCGTTGTCTGTCTTGGCACCGAATTGTTCTGCTTTTTCTTTTATGAATTGTCTAATATTTTCTATGCTCATATTTTTTGTTTGAGTGTCGTTTTACAATGCCCGGTAACGTTTGTGTTTGCGAAGTGCGGGGAATAGGAGGGCTTAAAAATGTAGCGAAGCGAAATGTTAAGCCCGACCATCTCCGAACTGTCCCACGTTACTGAACTAAATTAAGAAATTACTTTTAATACCTACACTGAACCCCCGCATTGCGCAAACATTTTGTTGGCAGCTGGGCCTTTGGTCATAATGCTTTTATGAGGAAATATAGTCCACCGAATATGCCTGTCAACGCACCACCAAATAGTCCAACTACAAATCGACTAATCTTTGCTCCTTTGTCAAAGACCCCTGTTCGATATTGGTAAACCAAAATCATCACTCCGGTCAAAATAAATATTAGTCCATATAAAAAGTTCTCCCAGTCCATAGTCCTAATTGTCAAATGCTTTTTGTTTCTCCGCCTTGTCGTAAAGTGATAGTCTCCGTTTTATTTCTCTTTTTTCAATTTTCCTTGTCAGTCGTTTTGAATATCCAAATCCTTCTTCTCTATTGTCGGTGAACATTATTCTATTAATCACTTGTCCATTTACGTCTATAACTTTTGTTTCAAGTCCAATAAAGTAAACTTTAAATTGCTTGGTGTCGGCCGGAATTTCAATTTGAAATCTCCCGTTGTTGTCAAGTGTCGCGAGATATTGTTCGTCAATTGTTTTTAGAGTCGCTCCCTTAACTGGCTGAAAATTCTCGTCAATGAACTTTCCTGTTATCTTGATTGTCTGTCCGTGAACACTGAAACACGTCAGTAATAAAATTGTCCACGTAATTAGTAGTCTCATCTTTTTTTAGGCCTTGCTGCCAACTCCTTTATAAGTATGTATTTTTAATCCTTAGCCACCCAATTTGGGTAGATAAGGATGGTTTTTGCCATCCTTTAAAAATAATTGTTTTAGGCTAAAGGTCATCAAAAGGGCTTTTAATATTCTGGATGCTCTTCGTGCTCACATGGGTGTAAATCTCCGTGGTTTTACTGCTTTTATGCCCCAGCAGCTCCTGTATATATCGCAAATCGGTTCCGGCTTCCAGCAAGTGGGTAGCAAAACTATGGCGCAGCCAATGTAATGTTGCCGGCTTCTTAATTCCCGCTTTTGCAACAGCCTGCCGCATTACACTCGCCAGGCTTCGCTCATCATATTGCCCACCCGTCTGCCCTTCAAACAACCATTCCTTTGGCTTATGAGCTTTATAATAGGCGCGGAGCAGTTCAAGTATTTTATCGGAAAGTGGAGCGATGCGATCTTTATTTCCCTTTGCCTTTTTGATCAGTACAAGTTTGCGTTTCGAATCTATGCTGGTAAGCGTTAAGTTCAAGAGCTCATTTCGTCTAAGTCCGCACGCATAAATAAGGGATAGCATGGCTTTATGCTTCAGGTTGGGAAGAACTTCCAGTATTTGTTTTACTTCTTCTTTACTAAATACGTTGGGTAAAGGCTGTGCACGTTTGGGGCGGTGTATAAGATCAATCTCTACAACGCGATTGTCAATTACGGAAAAAAATAGTTTTATCGCATTCACTACCTGATTTTGAAAGGAGGCCGAATACTGACGAGCAAGAATATACTCGTTGTTGAAGGTTACAATGTCTTCATTGTTGATTTGGTCTGATTCTTTTTCGCTGAAAACCGAAGAAAAGTTCTGACCGCCTCCGTATAGGTTTTAATCGTATTGGCACTGTAGCGTTTCGACTTAAGCCACTGTTCAAATTCTTCAATTGATTTTCTATTCCTGTCAGATAATTCTGGGAGTGGAGTAACTTTTTTTTGGCTCCCCAATCTTACAAATTTTTTCGTTGTTTCTGTCCTGGTATCAACTACCTTAGTAAAATCAACATATGCGAATGGCCTGAAGGCTGCTAATACTTTTCTGAAATGTGCCGGTTGGTTGGGTACGTACCAGCATCGTAGTGTTTTGCTCCAGGTGCATAGGGGCAAGGTTCGCACTACTTTTTCCAGTTCGGGGTCGCGCTCAAATTTTATGCATAGAACATGCTGTTCTTTATGAATCGCCTTTTCTAGAATAACCGTGTGCATATAATACTTAGTATAATCGGGTTTCTGCCAAACCATTCACTTAATCAGCCCAGTCTCCGGTTCACATTACAATCCCGCTTTAAAACTACTTCGGCACCTTAAACCCCTTCGCCTCAATATCCCGCCTGCTCATCTTAATCACATTTACATCTATCCCGATTTTAGTAAGCGGTTCATCGATACTATCTGTTGGTACATTTACCATGGAATCAATCACATCCATACCTTCAAACACATAACCATACACGGTGTATTTATTGTCGAGTCGCGTCAGGCCAGTTTTATTTTGCACAATATAAAACTGACATCCGGCAGAAAGCATTTCGGGATTGTCATCGCGCCCGGCTGCAAAAGAACCATAGACATGTTTAATAGAATCATTAAATTCAGGTTTCAATAAATAGGGGGAGTCAGCAAATCCTTCGGGGGTATCGGGACAGCCGCCTTGCGCTACAAAATTATTGATCACGCGATTGAAGGAGAGCGAATCCCAATATCCGGAAATCGCCAGTTTTATAAAGCTTGCTTTGTGATTGGGCGTTTCATCGTAAAGCCAAATAAGCAGATCTCCTTTTTCCGTCTTGATTTGTCCTACGTCATATTGCTTTTCTGTATAGCAGGAGAAGTTAATAAGCAGGAGGGCAAACAGAAGTCTTTTCATGATTTGGTGTTTAGATAAGCAAGATAAGAACTCTAAGAATCAGAAAATAGAAATCAAGTTGTCTCAAAAGTCAAATTAAAGTTGAAATGTCATTCCGTTCCGATAGTTACCGGGATGATCCGGAATCGCAAGTAGACCTTAGCAGGCGAGATCGTGGCTCAGAGGCCTGCCTTTGCCGAAGCTTCACTATGCAAAACGTTTCGTGTAGTATGACGGCTTTGCGCAGGCAGGCCGTGATGCATGCTATTAGATGCGGTAATTTCTCGTCCGGGAGATTGTTCGTGTTATCTTTGCATCTTTTTGCAGATGATTAATACGACCGAACAAGAAGAACGGGAATACCTGGAGGAGATAAAAGAGACTCTGTTGCTGGCCATCAGGCGCGCGGATGACAATGTAAAGGATGTTTCGGAGGAGCTGCGCCACAATAAGGAATACATTCATGAACACCAGTCGGGCATGGATGAGGCCGATATGGTGGCGGCCGGCCAGTCGATCAACCGAATGGCGTTTACAGGCGAAGGAGCGGTGGCGCGCAAGCGTAAACTGCTAAAGCTGATTGACTCACCGTACTTTGGGCGCATTGATTTTATAACAGGCGAGGAGCGGAGTGCGATCTACATCGGCATTTATACTTTCTTTGATGACCTGCAGAAGACTAACTTAATCTATGACTGGCGCGCACCGGTTTCTTCCATGTTTTATGATTTTGAATTAGGAGCTGCTCATTACGAACCACCGTCCGGTAAAATTGAAGGTGAAATTGCGTTGAAGCGACAATACAAAATCCGCGAATGCAAAATGGAGTTCATGATTGAGAATGCGGTGAACATTCATGATGAAGTACTTCAACAGGAGCTAAGCAAATCGGCTGACGACAAAATGAAAAACATTGTCGCCACCATTCAGCGCGATCAGAATGCGGTAATCCGAAATGAAGAAGCGCGCGTTATGATCATTCAAGGGGTGGCGGGTTCGGGTAAGACTTCTATTGCGCTGCATCGTCTTGCGTTTTTGCTGTATCGTTTCCGCGATGAAATTCGTTCGAAAGACTTGTTAATCCTTTCGCCTAACAAAGTTTTTTCAGATTACATCAGTAACGTGTTGCCAGAGTTAGGAGAGGAGCACATTCCTGAAAAGGGGATTGAAGATTTGGCGAACGAGTTGTTGGAACACAAGGTTCAGTTTCAAACCTTCTTTGAACAAGTTGAATTACTTCTTGAAAATCCTGATCCTGCATTTATTGAGCGAATCCAATTCAAAGCTTCGTTTGATTTTTTAAAGCAACTTAACAAGTACCTCATTTACGTTGAAAACACTTATTTCAACCTGGATGAAATCCGGTTGGGGAAGATGGTGGTACCAGGCCCATTTATTCAAGAGCGATTTAAAGCCTATCATCGCATTCCATTACTGAAGCGGTTTCATGAAGTAGCAAAAGATATCCAAACCTATGTACGCAATGAAGTGAAGCGCAAGCTTACAGGTGGCGAGAAATCTAAAATCTGGGAGGCCATGCCACGCATGTTTAAGATCAGCAATGTGCTTGATCTATATAAGGATTTTTATCGGTGGCTCGAAAAGCGTGAGATGTTTATGACATTGGCAGAAGGAAAGCTGGAGTATGCGGATGTATTTCCGATCATTTATTTTACGATGCGACTGGAAGGATATGAGCCCCATCATCACGTGAAACACTTGTTGATCGATGAGATGCAAGACTACACTCCGGTGCAGTATGCAGTGCTGTCGCGGTTGTTCACCTGCAAGAAAACGATTCTGGGAGATGTTAGTCAGACGGTGAATCCGTTTAGTGCTTCCTCAGCAGAAGGCATTGAACAAGTTTTCCCGCAAGGGGATATTGTAAAACTGTTTAGAAGTTATCGGTCAACATTCGAGATCACAACCTTTGCGCAGCAGCTCTCGCCTAACTCGAATGTAATTGCGATGGAGCGGCATGGTGCTGAGCCGGAATTAAAAGGTTTCGAAAACAATACAGAAGAATTGGAATGCATTAAGGAATTGCTTGATGTGTTTAAGGAAACAAACCATCAGTCGCTGGGGGTTATTTGTAAAACAACCAACCAGGCAGAACTGGCTTATGAATTTCTGAAACAAGTTCATAAGGTTCATTTGCTTAAAGCAGACAGCACTTCGTTCTATGAAGGGGTGATTATTACCACCGCGCATCTTGCCAAAGGATTGGAGTTTGATGAAGTGATCATCCCATTTGCATCCGCACGC
The DNA here is from genome assembly GCA_016787755.1 of Cyclobacteriaceae bacterium. Classification (GTDB taxonomy): domain Bacteria; phylum Bacteroidota; class Bacteroidia; order Cytophagales; family Cyclobacteriaceae; genus ELB16-189. The sequence goes on from JAEUUA010000020.1 coordinate 119,052, forward strand.
AACTATCACACGGAAGTAGATAAACGGATGTTATACATAGCATGCACCCGTGCCATGCATCAACTTACGTTGACGTATTCTAATGGAGTAACTGAGTTGATTAAGCTTTTGTGAAAAACTTAGTGCCTTCGTGGTTTAAATTAAATTCCAATTTTTTCACCACAGAGGCACTGAGGCACAAAGTTACATGTTCACAGCACCGGTATCTTTCCAGCTTTTTGAATTGGCGGAGTCGATCACCGCTTCGCACACCTTTTGAGTTTGCAGGGCATTTTTAAACGTAGGGGCACAGGGTTCGCCTGTCTCCAGGCTTTTCAGAAAATCTGCTGCCTGATGAACGAAGGTATGCTCGTACCCAATTATTAATCCGGGCACCCACCATTTGTTCATGTAGGGCTGATCACCATCCGTTACAAGAATAGACCGCCACCCGCGCACGATTGAATCATCACGATGATCAAAGTATTCAAGCCGGTTAAGATCATGCAAGTCCCAACGTATGGAAGCATGTTCGCCATTGATTTCAAAGGTGTACAATGCTTTATGACCGCGGGCATAGCGTGTGGACTCAAACAAGCCCAATGATCCATTTTCAAAATGACAATGGAAAATACACGCATCATCAATGCCTACCTTTTGCACTTTACCGCTTGCCTGATGAACACGTTCTTTAATAAATGTTTCAGTCATAGCCGATACATCTTTGATCGCGCCATTAAGCCACATGGCGGTATCAATGCAATGTGCGAGTAAGTCGCCCGTAACTCCCGAACCAGCAGCATCTACATCCAAACGCCAAAGGCCTTCTCCACCTTGCGGTAATTCCGGAGAGATCGTCCAGTCTTGCAGGAAGTTAGCACGGTAGTGAAAAATCTTACCCAGCTTTCCGGAATCAATAATTTGTTTTGCCAACGTAACTGCGGGCACACGTCTGTAATTATACCACACGGTATTTTTTACCCCACTTTTTTCGATGGCATCTACCATGCGTTGGCCTTCTGCCAGGGTTCGTGAAAGTGGTTTCTCACACAAAATCATTTTACCTTTTGCAGCCGCTGCGATGGCTATCTCTGCATGAAACTCGTTGGGGGTACAAATATCAACTGCATCAATATCATCACGTGCAATCAAAGCCTTCCAATCTGTTTCGGTGGATTCATAGCCCCATTGTTCAGCAAATGCCTTCACCTTATCAGCACTGCGTGCGCAAGCTGCTTTAAGTACGGGTTGATAGGTCAACTCCGGAAAAAAATCACCTACTCGTTTATATCCGTTTGAATGTGTGCGTCCCATAAAGCCACATCCTATTAATCCTATTCGAAGTTGTTTTTTGTTACTCATTGTGTTTTTGTTTTATTTAGATAACTAGCTTAGAGCACTGAGTTTTGAGCAAAGCAGCAAAAGCTATAAGCTCACAGCTAAAGACTCGCAGCTAACTTGTTAAGCTTCAACCCATCCATGCAATTCTCTTACTTTAATCATCGTAGCGAGAATGTCGTTCCAGGTTTTCTGTTTCATCATCACTTCATTGGGGAACATGCAGCCATCCCAACAAATATGCTTGAACGCTTTGGTGAGCTTACCATTTTCATCGCATAACCAAAATCCTGCATCATTCGCAATATCAAGTTTACCATTAGGATCTGTGGCCTGACAATGCCGTCCGGTTTTATCATGTGAGCCGGACCCAAACACAGTACCGTCATTTTGTGCTACGTGAAAGTCGAGCGTCCAAGGACGAAGTGCTTTGGTAACTGTTTTGAGTCCTTCGGTTAATGCTTTGCGATCACCCCACTTAAAATCTTTAGGAAGAATTCTGTCTTCAGGACGATTGTCACTAAGCAGATATAATAATGTGTGTGCCATGTCAGCCTGAAATCCAATGTTCGGCCGATCAACCGCTTCTAATGTTTCCACCATCGTTTTCCAACTGTGCATACCGCCCCAGCAAATCTCACCTTCGGCCGCTAATTTTTCTCCGAAGTCGGCTGCTACATCACAGGCTTCACGAAAGGTTTGAGCAATCAATTTTGTATTACCAACAGGATCAACCGCCCAGTTGGTTGGCGAACTCGCAGAATCAATGCGCACCACGCCATGAGGACGAACACCTAGTTCGCGCATGCGTTTTCCAAAATGACACGCCTTGCGAACCATCTCCACAAATACTGCCCGCTCTTCTTTGGTACCCATGGCAGGGCCGCCCCAAATAGGTGCAACCAAACTTCCCACATTCAGCTTAAGTTTTGAAAGTTTGTCGGCCAGCTTTTTAATATCATCATCCGTATAGGTTTCAAGATCGATGTGTGGACCAAACAACCCGAGGTCAACACCGTCAAACTTAACTCCATTGACTTCCGCGGCAGAGGTCATCTCAAGCAACGTATCGAAAGGAATAACGGGTTCTGAATCGGGGCCTTTGCCTACAATACCAGGCCATGTGGCATTGTGTAGTTTGGGATAATTATTTTCTGGCATATCGGTAGAATTTAGATGTTAGATATTAGATATTAGATGTTAGATATTAGACGTTAGATGTTTGAAGTTAGAGTTTTAGATCTGGATTTTCCGGACCGAAATGTTTGAGCATAACGATGGGATCAGTCGTAGAGGCATTCGTAATCTTTACACCTTCACGCGCTGCTTTTTCTGTAATGAAAAATTCATCATTCGTTAATTGACCGTAGCGAATCAAAGCCGGTGTTTCAACATTCCAAACTCCCATGGTACCATGACCTTGCATCATGATAATGCCGTACGCTGCGCTGTCTTTGATAGTAACCGTTGCACCCGGTAACACCGTAAGTTCCTTGGCACTAAATGCATCAGACTTATAACACACCCACGTTTCAGAATATCCATTGGCTTTCATTTCGGCCAACGGCTTTATGGGGTTAGGATTCATGAAGTGCGTTTGAAGAATATTTGGATCCACATTCAATTCCCAATCCAGCACGTCAATCAATTCATCGAAGTCACCGATCTTATCTTTTGGGGTTCCGTTCCACAATAACTCTTCGGGTATAATCGCTTCATTCACCAGCGACTGATACATCGCAAAAACATCCGATGCTTTTTGTGGTTCATACGTACACATGCTGCCCGGTGCGTGTAACATGCCCGGTGGAACATCCCAGCCTGTACCAGGTTCTAACCGAAAGGCAGAGGAGTAGTTGGTAATTTTATTATCGCCTTTTGTAAAGTTGACAAGACACTCCCGGATCTGGGCTTTTGTGGTTCCCGGTGAAATGCCAAAGAACGTGTAGGGAAAATCACCCCCATGATTATTCAATTGTGGTGGAAAGTAGTATGCTTCCGGTTTACCAAACTGACCAATGAGTGCAGCCTTCTCATCATTGTGATGCACATGATGTGGCAGCGGCCCCATGTTATCAAAGAACTTTGAATACATCGGCCAGCTTTTATGCTTATTCCATAACCGGTCTCCGATGATTTCACCTTTCAATTCATCAATTACATCTTTTAATAAAATCTGTTCTTCTTTCGAGCCATCTTTCACAACCACCGGACTAAGTCCTTCATTCTTTCCTGTTAAGGGTCCATTTTTGGCAGGCGTAGTGGAAGATAACCAACGTTCATCAATGCCCCCACGATTTCCACCTAACACATAATAATCATCTGGATGTAACTTAATCCTGCGCCCGGGCACGCAAAAGGATCGCGGCACCCAGGTGGGGGCAAGTCTTAAAATTCCGTTGCCTTGCTCTAATGCTTTTTTTGCTAAACTCATGGTAGATTACTTTAGGTAGTCAAGTTAGGATCAGTATTGATTATTTATGTGGCTGTATTTGCTAACAATTTATCGATCCCTTTTTTATCTTCCAAGACTTCGAGCTCAAGATCATAGCTGCGACTTTCTCCGGGTGCTAATTGTATGAGTTGATTTTCTGCGCGCGCTTTTGCCTGGCCGATAGGAGGGTTGGTGCCGGGTTCAAGTCCGGTTACATATTCATTCTTACCCCAATGTTGCCAGTTGGTTAACCACGGCAATTGCTTTTTTGAGAATCGAATGGACAATGCAATTCCAAGTTGGGTATTATTAAATCCACAGATACAATTACCCTCATTATCAGGAGTAGCATCAATAGCAACAACGGCTTCTCCAGTACCGTTGTGGTCTGCGATAGGTGCCGGACATTTTTTAAAATCATTTCCTTCTGTGAATATCTTGTTGGCTTTGTCTCCTTCCATAGATTGCCAGGCACCTTTCCAAAGTATATCTGTTCCTTCATCAACCAAAGGCCATCCGAAATTAAAATGATAAAGAAGCATGTGTGGTGCCGGAGTATTGGCGCGATTAATTACTTCATCGTGAATGCGAATAGTGGGCTGCCCAAGTGTTGCTGATATCGTGCGCTTCAATTCAAGGCTTGGGCCGAAAATTTTAGTTTCCTTCATGATTCCTGTGATACTCATTTCCATGTTACCGCTTAAGAGATCAGGCTGTTGAATGGAGATAACTTCAGCAGGTGTGTTGCTGATCAGTCCATGAATGCCCCGCTCGCCAAATGAATCAGTTTCGGGGCCACCTACATGCGATAATCCACACGTAGTTAACAAGCCCCCACCAAAGGTTCGAAGCCAATCCATTCCGTGATGTGAAAAGGGTTGAGGTGCAGTGATGCCTGCATGACTGATCCAGGTAAGACTGTATTGATTATAAAAAGCATCCGCAATGTCCATGGCACGGTCGATGACAACTTTATAACGCAACCCTGTTCCGGTATTGATCCACGCGATGCGAGTTCCTCGTCCGGCTCCATTATCAATCACGGAGGTTTCTATTCCACCTAATTGATTGTGATTAGAGATTTTTCCTTTCCACGTTTGGAGCATAGCTTTGATACTGGATACTGGATTCTTGATCCTGAAAAATCTAGTATCCAGGATCAAGGATCATAATTTTTATAATTCCTTCAACATAATATTCCTGTACTCAACTTTCATCGGAGGACCCACATGAACCTGGACCCCAATCAAGCCACTCATTTTTCTGTTTACCTTATCGTTATCAGTAACATCACTCATCAACACGCCATTGACATAATGCTGAAGCCGATTTTCCTTAATGATTAAATGGACTTCATTCCAATCGTTGGTTTTTATAAAGGATTTTAGAGAATCTTTATTCATCGATTTTTTCACTTCCACTTTTGTCCAGGCATTATTTTTTACAAAGTCTCTCACAGCAGCCGTTGGATTATCTGTTCCGTTAATAACCGTATGTTGTCCGCGATACGCGAGGGTTGTTCTTCCGCGCTCTTCATAGTTTTGTCCGGTGTATTGATTTTTTCCATCAATGTCGGCCTGATATCCTTGTAACGCATGGGGCACATCACTTAACTGTGTGCTGCGATAGTTGATGCCACTATTGCCATCGGTCGTTATTTTGTATTCTAATTTTAATTCAAAGTTTTTAGGTTCACCACCTTTCCAGATGATAAATGTATTTGTCTTAAGTAGTTTGTTCGCAGTGATTTCACCTACGATAGCGCCATCCTCAACCCGCCAGTAAACCGGATCACCTTCCCAACCCGTTAATGTCGTGCCATCAAAGATGGGTTTGAAGTCTTTCTTCTTTTGGCCCAGTCCTGTCACAGAACAAATACATGTGATTACACAAGCAAGAATGAATAGATTGGGGTTTATAAATGTTTTCAGGTTCATAAAAGTTTATTAAACGTTTTATTTATAAACTTCATGCGCTGGATTACCTCCCGCCACCATGTAAGCAATCAAATCTTTCAGTTCCTCATCATTCAGTCTGTTTGTTAATCCAGGCAACATGAGCGAAACCTGGGAATGACCTGTGGATACTACATCCGCTTTAGGAATGTCGCGCAACGTTTGTGGTGAAAAAGGATTTTGAGAAACAACGTATTTTCCATCATCTTCATTGATCAACCGACCCAGTATGGAACTACCATCTTTCATTTTAAAAATAGTGGCGGCATACTGATCAGAGATTTCTTTGTTAGGATCAAGCGTGTGTTCTAAAATATCTTTTGCAGAAAAGCGGGTACCCACTTGAGTTAGGTCAGGACCAATGTTACTTCCTTCTCCACGCATCGCATGGCATGAACTGCATAATGAAGCTGCAAACATATTCTTACCTTGTTCAAAGTCGCGATGGGCAAGAGGTTGATCTAACAAGCCTAATGCTTCTTTTGCGTTTCTCCATTTGCCCGGACCCTTTGGTTGTGGCCGATCAGCGATGTCATTCCCTGAGGCTGTTAGAAGCTTAGCCCCCGAAAGGGTATCATAATAATTCAATTTATCTGTGGGTGCCTTTGACAGCGCTTTCTTTCTTGCCTTATCAATAAAACCAACATAGCTCACACCGCCTTTGTAGGTGAATGCATTGGCAAACCATTTAAAATATTGTTCGTGTAGTTCAGGGGTCCAACCGGAATTAGCTTCGGAAAGCACAATCGATAAATAAGTTTGTTGAGCGGGAGGAACTTTTGAAAGCATCCTGGCAATGTCCAACCCATATTGCGGATTTCTCATAATCAGATCAGATGATGAGCTTACGGTTTTTTCCGCGGGTTCATCTTTTGCATTTAGTAATAAGGTGAGCGTTTTTTCAACAGCACCCGGTGCATCCATGTGCACCAGCACTTTACTAAGCACACGATTCAATTCATTGCCTTGAGCAGGATACTGAGCATCGAGATACGTGGCTACTTGCTTTTTCGTTATTCCACCAGGGGTGCCCATCCTAAAAATAATTACTTCGAAGGCACGAACCAGATCGATTTGCTGTGAGGGTGTCAGTTTGGCAAAATCAATTTTGGTAAGGGCTTGAAACATGGCATCCTTGCTTGCCGGTTTGCCCTGATGGGCTAAAGCGATCATCGCTTGCGTGTGCGTTTGTGGATCGGTTTCTTTCAACGCACGTGCTTGCCAGGAACTAACAGGTTGATGTTCCACAGCAACCCGAGCAGCATACCGTACGAAACGATCTTCATGTTTTAAGTTTGGCCAGGCCGCATCAACGGCATCTTTATTTGGCTCATGATATTTTTCCAGGCTTCTGCGAAGAAGGTTTACTTCGTTTGGTGTAGCGGAGGTGGTTTGAGTTGTAGTTTCATTTCCAGTTGAAGAGATTCGATACAGATCAGACTCTAATCTTCTTCCCCCGGTAAGGAAATACATGGCACCATCAGGGCCAATTACACCATCTGTTAACGAAAGTGGCGATCCCGAAATAAACTCTTCTACTTCAGCAGAATAAGAAGCGCCCTTTGGTTCGAGATGAATGGCATAAATAATACCGAAACTCCAGTCGAACGCGTACAATGCTTTTCGATATCGCTCGGGAAATTTAGCCGTGCTTCCGCTGATCATACTGGTTGGCGAGCCTTGACCAATATTAATTACCGGAGGAAGGTTATCAGGATAGGAGGGTGACCATTTTCCATTTCCTGTGCGCCAACCGAATTCAGCACCGCTGGTTACATGGCAAATGCGTGTCGGCCGGTACCAAGGCATTCCAAAATCCCATTCCATATCCGAATCATACGTGAATAAATCACCGGCCTCGTTGAACACAATATCAAACTCATTGCGAAATCCAGCCGCGATCAATTCCCAATGGTTGCCAAGTGAATCCATATGAGCAATCCATCCACCCGGTGCTTTGCGACTATTGGCGTGACCACGCGGATCTTTGATCTGTGGAAATAAATTATCTTCCTGCCATACGGGCGGTAACCGGTACGTTTCAAATTCAGGAACATCCACATGGTTTCCGGCAGTGATATAAATTGATTTTTTATCGGGTGATAAAATAATGCTGTGTGGTCCGTGTTCGCCAGGCTCACCGGCAAGCGACTTAATTAAGGTGATCTTGTCGTATTGATCATCCCCATTGGTATCCTGAAGTCGATACATTCCTGTGTTCTTATCGAAATTTTTATCGCTATTATGATTCACCATCACATACAAACTATTGAAGGCATACAACAATCCCTGGGCAAAACCCATCCCTATTTTGAGTGTAGTAGTATCCGCGTTTCTGTCAGCCTCCGAGCCAATAATGAGTTTTTCAATCTTCACTTTTGAGGTATCACCAATCGGTGGCAACTCAAGCCGATAGAGTGCACCGTACTGATCAGACGCAATCATGCGGCCTTTGTTATCAAAAGTCATCGCCACCCACGAGCCTTGATCATTATCACCAGGGCTATATAAATGCTCGGCCTTAAACCCAACGGGTAATTTTAGTTTATCAATTTTAGGATTGGCAGGTCTTGCAGTTTCTGGTTGCCGGCAGGCAGCGCCCAGTAAAACAATCGATAGGGCAAGCGATTTAAAAGTCCAGTTTCGGGATAGGTTCATGTTTTGAGTTTGGTGTTTTGCTTTTGAGTTCTTGGGGGTTAATCTTGACGGAATGAAAAATGAAGATAATCTATTTCGCACTTCTTATTAAAATTTAAGTGATAAATGGTAGTGAACTTTTGTGAGGTTAGTGAATTAAAAATTTAACCGCTAAGAGCGCAAAGAAAAAACGACCTGAGAATTCAACTACTTTCTTGGCGGATCTCTGCGCACTCTGTGGTTTCTGCATTTTCCCATCATTTATGTGAACAACTCCAACTCAGCCTGTCCCTTGCCATCGGGAGTGGTGTAAAAGGGCCTTTTCTCTATTATGTAGTGTGTGTCTTGTGGAATGCCCAATGCATGATAGATAGTTTGATGAAGTTGTGCAATCTTGATCGGCTTTTCTATTGTCTTGCAAGGACGTTCATCGGCTGTTTTCCCATATACAAATCCTTTCTTTATTCCACCCCCAAACAGTAGCAGGGAGCATCCATCGGTAAAGTGACGGTGCATGCCATAATGTTTGATATCGTCTATAATATCAGGTTGATCTACTTGTTCTTTTACGGTGGCTCCCGGTCGGCCTTCGGTCATCATATCTCTGCTAAACTCGCTTGCTAATATGACGAGAGTACGATCCAAATGCCCTGACTTTTTCAAATCTAAAATTAATTGAGCGATGGGCGCATCAATCTGTTTTTTCATCTCGATCAATCGCGTGTAGCCGTTCTCATGCGTATCCCAGCCTTTAAAGGGTTCGTACTCAGTGGTTACGCTAATAAACCGTGCGCCTTGTTCTGTCAATCTGCGGGCAAGCAAACAACCTAATCCAAACCGACCGGTATTGTAAATATCATAACTTTCTTTTGGCTCTTGGCTTAGATCAAATGCTTTTGACTCAGGAGATTTAAGCAACATGTACGCTTGTTCCATCGAACGCTGCAGCGATTCCTTTTGATAATCACTTCCAAATTCTCCCATAGGGCTTTTGCCTATGAGTTCTTTGTAGAGTTGATTCCTTCTTTCAAATCGTTCATAGCTCATTCCCACGGGTGGCTTTACGCTTTCCAAGCCAGCGGAAGGATCGGGGATAAAAAATGGTCCGAATTCATTACCCAGAAAGCCGGCTGTATGGAAAGCCTTTAGTTCTTCGGCTTCACCAACTGTAAACCGTTGGCCAATATCGATGAAAGGAGGGATCACCGGATTCTTTGAACCCAACTGGCTGGCAATCCATGAGCCCATGTGCGGAGCAGCCACTGTTTGTGGTGGCTCGTAACAGGTATGCCAATTGTATTGATGTCGTGAGTGTAAGATAAAACCAAGATCAGCCGCAACATATGACCGGATAGCCGTACCCTCATTCATAACATTTCCAATGGACTGAAGTCCTTCCGAAAAGTGAACTCCATCTAAGACAGTTGGAACAGATTTAAAAGTACTGAGTACGCTGTTCGCCTGCATTCCTTTTGTATAGGGAGTATATTTTTTTGGATCGAAGGTATCGGTGTGCGCCATACCGCCTGCCATCCAAAGTAGAATTACGGTGTCTGCTGTGGCGGTGATGCCTGGAGTTGAACAAGAACTTAAAAGGGAAGAGGGCAAACTATAAGCGAGTGCTCCCAGTGTTGCAGCACTTGTTCGTTGTAAAAACTCTCTTCTATTCCAGTTGTTCATTTCAAATTACACTAGTTAACATCAATTTAATAAATCAATTGAAATTCAGGAAGTAAAACAATCGCCCACATTAAATCCTGAATATTTTCTTCTTTGGGAGTTGTCCCCAACATTGCATTGGCAACTTTTAATTCCGACTTTTCAGGATAACGTCCGAGCGAAATTTTATAAAGTTCATTTATAATTTGTTCGTTTGTTTGATATTCTTCTTTCCACCTTTTGGCTCCTGATTGTAGCACATTGGTAAATTTATTTCCATTAGTGAGTTCCAGGGCTTGTAAAAGATTGGCTTGAGAGGATCTGCTTGTAGAAACATTCTCACGGTTTGGTCTTCCCAGTGCAGTGAGGAAAATATCATTCTTTACTAGTGAAGCTCTTGAAAAATTCAATTCCGATTTTTCATTTTTATACGGATCATATTGCCTGAGGGTATCCGAGTAAACCGGATTGATAATACTACTGACAGCATCTACAAACTGCTCCGCAGAAATTCGCTTGCGATGCATTCCTTTGAATACATAGTCAGCCTTGACAATATCGTTTTCCGTTTTAATACGGACTGAAGGTAATTGATATGTCTTTGACGTAGTGATCTTAAAGATCAGGTCTTTCAAATTATTTTTACTCTCATAAAAATCATAAGCAAGCCAATCCAGTAAATCCTGACTCCAGGGTTCGTTGTCCATCAGATCAACCGGCTCAACAATTCCTCTGCCCATGAGCTGTGCCCACATCCGATTAACAATCGTTCTGTACAACCGCCCATTTTTTGGAGCAGTCATATAGTCTGCCAATTGTTTTAGTTTTTCATCAACGGTTAGCGTACTGTCAACGCTTCCTAATTCTTCATAAATAATTTTAGTCCCTGCGAACTTGCCTGTAGGTTTATCGCACCGGTTGATCTCAAGTGTGGAGTCAGAAAAAATATTGGCAAACGCGTAAGCGTCAGATAATTTCAGATCACTGATAAAGCTATCATGACACGAAGCGCACTTCAGATTTAATCCAAGAAACACCTGGGAGATGTTTTGAGCGGCTTGCATTTCAACCCGTTGACTGGCATTGATGGTTCCGCGCCATTTTATCCCACGGATAAAGCCTTCTGATTTTTTATCGGGACTAACCAGTTCCCTGACAAACAAATCGTACGGCTTATTGCTTTTTAGCGATTCATATAGCCATTCCGTAATAGCAAATCGGCCACCGGTAATGTAGCCTGTGCCTGTGTAATCATTTCTCAAAGCATCATTCCAGAAACTCAACCAATGCTGTGAATAGTCATCATTACGATCGAGAAGCTCCTTCACCAGTAATTCTCGTTTATCAGCACGCTTATCTGAGATAAAAGCATTTACCTTTTCGGGAGTTGGCAGCAATCCAATAATATCAAGGAAGACTCTTCTAAGATATGTTCTATCATCAACTACCGTGGGCCATGAAACATTTTTGTCGTTAAAGTAAACATTCACAAATTTATCTATAGGATTGGATAATCCTGATCCGCCTGTGGGTAACGTGGGTTTTCGCGGTGCTAATTCGGCAACCCAATACACACTTTTCTCATCTGCATGATCAGGCCAAGGCGCACCGACTTTAATCCACAACTCTAATGTGGCAATTTCCTTTTCACTCAATGTTTTTCCTTTCGGTGGCATTGACTCTTTGTCTGTTCTGGGTAGGAGGAGCCTACGAATCATTTCACTTTGCTCAGGATGCCCGGCAATAATTATTTCACCGGACTTACCACCCCGCATCACAAAGTCTTTTCGATCTAATCTCAATTCACCTTTTGATTTTTCTGCGCTGTGACATTTGTAACAGTTGTGTGCGAAGATTGAACGCACTTCAATATTCAAGGCAGCCACTTGATTGTCATCAAGCGGTTTGTCGGTAATTTCAGTGCTGAAACTTGCCAGATTGAAATTAGGGTTTCTCGCAATTCTGACTTCATTACCCCACGGCAGCACTTCAGTTAGATAGTCAGCACCATGCGTTAGTGATGCACCAAGATGTCCGGCAATGGTTACTCCAACTGCGGAGAAAATCAGAAGTAATCTGTAAATAGTATGCCGTTGTGGATTGGATTTATCAGATTGTTTGAAAAAATAAAGCGTAGCAATAGCAAATAATGCCGTGGCAATACCTGTCCATTGATGAATGGTAAGTGTGTTACCCGCATAATCGTCCTGGCCTTTTAGTAAAAGACCAAAACAGCAGGAGAGGACTGCGCTGATTGAACTGATAAGTAAGATAATGTGCTGAGCAGATCGGAAACTTTGATCTTTCTTTTTCCATGAAACGATTTCTATAATTAATGCTACGATCAACAAGCCAATGGGGAAGTGAACCATGAGTGGATGTAATCTTCCCAGGAATTGCGATAGCCAGAAATCTGTAATCAAGAGCTTAATCATAAGAAATCAACTCACTAAACTCTTTCCAATTTTATAGGATACGTTTTTGATGCATTCCATTGACACACATAGATATTCTTATCCTCATCGATGCATACATCATGACAATGTTTGAACAAAGGACCATCCTGAACCATCAGTTGTAGTTCACCATTAGTATACCTGGGTGCAGTGCCACCGGGATTGGAAATGACTTTATCCTTTTTATCTAAGATTGTGACAAACCCAGAATTATCAGTTTGATTTAAGTATCGTAGTCGCGACCAGCAAACTCCGGCATAAATATTTTCACCATCCAATACTGGGCGGCAAACAAATGCTCCTGGAAGAAAAATTGTGGAGAGATATTTACCATCCAATGTGAATCGTTTAAATGAATTGTGGCCGCGCGAAGTGATCAGGAGAGTAGGATTGCTCTTATCTCGCAGATCTACAGCAACGCCATGTGCTGTATCAAATTCAGCATCCTTATTTCCTCTTCCACCAAAGTGACGGATATATTCACCTTTTTGATTGTATTGAATAATAAACTGTGACCCATATCCATCAGCCACATAGATATCTCCATTGGGTGCCACAGCAGATTCAGTTGGCTTATAAACCATGTCCTCTGTATAAATTCCCAGTTTTTTTGGAGTGTCTAATTCCAGGAGGATCTTTCCGTCAATGCTCGTTTTTGTTACCGTGTTAAGCGTAGTATCGCAAAGGAAAAGAAAATCTTCACCACCTTCTTTGGTTAGTGTTAAGCCATGACCACCCGGAAAACGTGTGCCCCAAGTTGTTAATAGTTTTCCAGACTTATCGTATACAAGGATGTTATTCTTTGGCTCATCGGTAATCATAATAAGACGACCTTTTGAATCCATGACCATTTCATGGCAGTTGTTGACCGGAGTTTTCGAGCTATCTAAAACACCCCATTCGGGATGGGCACGATACTTAAAATTTCCGTGGCCAATAATTTTATCATCACCCTTAGGTTTTGATTTTAAAATTGAAAAGGCATATGAAGGAGTTGTGGCTGCTGCCATAGTAGTAAGGAGTGAAACTTTAATAAAATCTCTTCTGTTTCTCATAGGATACTAAATTATTTGATCTCAAGTCCGTGTTTAGCGCAATTATGTTTAATGAATTTAAAACCTTTTTCTGCCATGTCCCATGTCTCGGAATATTCGCGCCACACGTTGATGGAATTGGCAAAGCCCGGATCGTTTCGGGTAAAGGCTTCAATGGTTAACCACCCTTTATACTTTATTTCCTTCAACGTTAAAAATGTTTCATCCCACGATACATGGCCATCGCCCGGAGTGCCCCGATCATTTTCGCTGATATGAACATGAGCAAGAACAGGTGCAATTTTCTTTATCGCTGTCGATAATTTTTTCTCTTCGATGTTGGCATGATGTGTATCGAACATTGCCTTTACGCTGGGATGTGCTACTTTACCTACGAGCATTGAAAGATGCTCCATCGTGTTACACAAATAACATTCGAAGCGATTAAGAGCTTCAGGGGTTAAAGTGATACCAGCCTGTGCTGCATAATCCCCAGCAGCATGAAGTACTTCGGCACTCCATTTATATTCGTCCGGTTCTGGTGGTCGACCCACAAAGGTGGCAAACGCAGAATGAAAAGGCCCACAGATAATTTTTGAATTCAGCGCATGTGCGCAGTCGATTGCATTCTTAAGCCGATCCAGTGCTTTACTTCTTACTAATTGAGAATCACTGGCCGGATTTTCTTCTGGCCCAAGTCCAAGTACACACGTTACTTCTAAACCGGCACTTTGTAAAAACTTTCCAAACTTTTTATAAGCTTCCGGGTTTTGTTCGGCCATGAAACATTCAATGCCATCGTACCCAATTTTTTTTAGTCGTTCCGAAACGGGATACACATCTTCTCCAATTCCTCCCGACCACGCCAATAAATTAAATCCAATCTTATTCATCGCTTATACTTAATTATTATTTCTCCATCGGATGTTGCTTCAGCAATTCTTCAGGAGAATAGAATCCGGTTTTGTCCTTCACTTGTTCGCGTACTGTTTTCACTTTATCAGGTGAAATTGCAGACGCTTTATTTCCAAAAGAATTGCGTACATACGTGAGTACAGCAGCAACATCTTCGTCATTCAGCATTCCTTCAAAGGGAGTCATGGGTACTTGCCCTGCATATTGTTTTCCGTTTACTTCAATCGGACCCATCATGCCTTTTAATACGATCTTAATCATGCGCTCCTCATTACCCGAAGCCCATGGCGTACCAACAAGTCCGGGAAAACCTGAAGCTGAAAGTCCACCGCCATCGGGTTGATGACAGGTGCCACAATATCCTTCCTTCGCATAAATTGCTTTTCCTTTGATGAACAACTCGCGATCATTTCCTTTTAAATCAGTAATCACCTCTTCCTCTTTTTTCTCCTTCAATGACATTCCATTTAAATGAGCAAGTGCAGTCGCATGTGCTTCAACCATCCATTCGTCCAACGGTTTTTTACCGGCTTCGATTACAATAGGCAACCCCATTTCTTTATCAAGCCATGAGGCGGCAACTATAGCTTCCAATCGAACGCGGCCATTTTCATCTTGCGCAGCTTTCATCAGCAACTCTTGTTGATTTTTGATTTGATGGCCACTATACCGAAGTACCCGCACTGCAGCTGCGCGCGCATGAAAGTCTTTTGATTGAAGTACCTGATACAATAAATTTTCATCTACACGATCTAAACCCCATGTAACCCATAGCGCTTCCAAAAGATGATGCGCATAGCGTTCGTCCTCGACATTTAGTTTACTAACCCAGGACTTTACATGGTGAAGAACTTCCTCTTTGTTTCTGCCTCTTAGCTCTCGCTTTGTGCGATAGCGTGTTCTGAATTCAGGGAGTTTTAGATTATCCAAAAGTTCATCAATAGTCGCGCCTGCTACTTTAGCTGGTGTAACTAATGGTCGCGATGGATAGGTGATTCGATAAATGCGACCATGCACATGATCGCGCAAGGGGTCGCGTGCATTGTGTTGCATGTGGCCAATTAAAATATTGTGCCAGTCAACCAGATATAGCGAACCATCAGGAGCGAACTCCATATCTACGGGTCTGAAATTCCGATCCGTTGATTTTACGAGATCGAGAACATGACGACTTTTATACCCGGTGCCATCATCTTCCAGGGTATGCTGCTTGGTTCCTAAAAATCCAATGGTATTGTTGATTAGAAAATTTCCCTGCACGTTGTCCGGAAAATGTCGACTTGAAACAAACTCAAGTCCTGAGGTGGGTCGAACTCTATGTTCTTCCTGGATAAGGTTAACTGATTTATGGGTTGCAACTCCGTACCGCGGTTTCACCTCACCTGGCAACATCCATCGCACGTCAGGCCCTGATGTTTCAGCAAAAATCTCTTCGCCCCATTCATCGAAGGCTATACCCCAAGGATTGGGAATGGCAAGTTGTGCCACACGCTCAAGATAATGTCGTTGTGGACTGTATCGGTAGAAACCACCATTGGTAGCGCGCACCGGGCCATACGATGTTTCTACATTGGTATGCAAGAACACACCTTCACCCATAAATATGGCGCCTGATGGATCAGCCGCATACGCGCTGTGGGCATGATGGGTATCATGATCATCAAAACCACTCAACATGATTTCTTTCTTATCGGCTTTATCATCGCCATCCGTATCGGTAAACAACATTAAATTGGTTCCTTGCGAAACATAAACACCCTCGGGTGCAAACTCAAATCCAACCGGAACATGCAAGCCGTCCACGAACGTGGTTTCCTTATCTGCTTTTCCATCACCATCGGTATCTTCTAAGATGATAAGCTTATCATTGGGTTTACTGTCACCGGGTTTGTAATGCGGATAGCTTGGCATAGTAGCAACCCAAAGCCGACCTTTATTATCAAAAGACATCTGAACAGGATTCGCTAAGTCGGCAAACTCTTGCTCAGATGCAAAGAGGTCAATTTTATATCCCGGTGGAACGGTCAGTTTACTAAGTGCGTCTTTCCCATACAGATATTCAAGGCTACCATTTTCTTTCGGATTAAAATTTGTCTCTACGGGTGGCAGCTTCGATGTATGCTGATCTGTGGAAGCAAGATCCATTTTTTCTCCTTTCGCAGCGAGCCAAATCGCACTGTCACGGATTACTGTAAGTTCACGAATTTTGGCAAGCTCGAAGGGATAATTATCAGGACCGAAAGGATCGTATCTGCGACCGAACACATGAACTCCGTTTGGTATCTTATAATCATTGTGCCACATCCAGTTCTTTTCAAGCACGGCTGCATGAACAAGTTCACGGTGTGCCTCAGCTTTAGGTTTAATGTCACCAAAGATTTTGTCGACAAGAAGTTTTGAAAATTTAGTGTAACCTTCATCGTTAAGTTGAGAACCATCAATGGTGAGCGGTGCTTTACTTTCTGCATACCACTTGCTGCTAGGATTGAAAGCATCAATGTAAAGGACATTATTTTTCTCAGCTACTTCTTTCATCGCCTTTGCATAGAGTGCGAGGTTCATGTTTTCTTTTTTTCCGTTTGGAACATCCAGCGAATCCGAGAGATCTTCAAACGTAATAGGAGACACGATGGCTAATTGGGGTGCAGACCTTCCATTATAAGACTGTGACAACGTATGCTTAATGAAAGCGTCAAGTTCTCCTTTATAGTTTTCCAGTCCTTGCTCGCCTTGAAAAGATTCGTTGTAACCAAAGAAGGCGATAATAATATCTGCCTTTAGTCTGGTTAACCATTGATCGGGCGTTTCAAAATGTCCTTCGCTACCTGATTTAGTGGCTAGTTCGGCCTGAAACTTTTCTGCACCCGGAAATGCCCATGGAGACACACGACCAGAGTGTGGTCTGAAGCCTGGCGTGTCGCCACCATCGCACATATTTCGAATGAAAAGCAAACTATCCGGAAACCGGACTTGCAATTCGGTTTCGAAATTGCCGTAATTCATCATGCGTGAGCCAAGATTGTTTCCAATCAAAAGAATGTGGGAATTTTTTTTGATTTTTAATGTAGCCGTGCCAGGTGATGAACATTTAAATGCTCCTATTGCAAGTACCAACAAGCTCATACTCAATAACAATTTCGAGCTTTCTATTTTCTTTATTTTCATGGATGTCAATTTCAATTCATTATAAAAACAAATGTGTTACTGAATGATGGTTGCCTGATCAATCTTACTACTTTTTCCTAAATTGTGAATGGTGTTTTGAACCTTGCCTGTAAATTTATTGCCTTTGGAATCTAAAATAGTATAAGATACCGTCATAACATCCACCGGTAGTATTTCTGGTATCACTAACTTCACAGTTTTACCGTCCTGACTTAAGATAACCTTTTCTACTTTATGAGTTTGAGTATTGTACCGCTCCGAGCCATACTTACGACTTCTCACTATACTCCATGTCTGTACTTCATAGTTTGACGTATCAATAGATTTTTCTTTATCTAATTCACTAGCAAAACTCAGCTTTATTCCATTTTCTTCTGCACCCAATTCAACGGGAAGCGATAGGGGTTTATTTGTATACCGAAGTCTGTAAAAATCACCACCTCTCATCGTTTGTGATGTTCCCCAAGCAGACATACCACATGCATAAAGATGACCGTCTTGTGGATTAAATCGTCCCCTCATTACACCACTTCTAAATTTAACACCTGGCAAATCAATAACACCTCCTTGCCTTTGTCCATTTACTTCTTCATTTAAAACCAATTGAATTTTTCCAAAGCCATAGGAGAAACTAAGTAGTTTACCAGTTAATGGTCCCCAGTTTTTACTATCTACCCACAAAAGTTCTGAGGGTGATCGATCAAATTCCATATCAATCCAAACCATGGGCGGTTCCATACCAGTATCTGTTGAATCTCCTGGTGGATTATAGCCCCACATATTGCCATAGAATTTTCCTTTGCCTTCAATCCAATTAACTCTATTCATAGGATTCCAATATCCTTGTTGGTCGGTAACTATAAAGCTACCATCTGGGTTAATGCACACACCATTTGCCGCTCGAAATCCGCGAGCAATAATTTCTGTCTTTGAACCATCTTTGCTTACTTTCAGTAAAGTGCCATGCTGCGGGATAAGTGCTTCGCGGGCGTGTCGTCCACTCTTGGCATAATACAAGTTTCCCTCCTTATCTGCTTGCAAGCCCATGGCAAATTCATGGAAGTGATCGGTTACCTGATGATCATGATTGAAACTTTCGTAATAGTCTGTTTCGCCATCACCATTCAAATCGCGAAGTAGCACCAGTTGGTCTCGACAGGTTACATAGATTTTTTCATCCAACACTTTTATTCCTAAGGGTTGAAATAGACCTGAAGCAATTCGCTGCCAGCGAAGATCTCCGTTTGTGTCAGTCAACCCAGTAACTCTCCATACGTCACCATCTGTGGTGCACATCACGGCCACGTCAGGATTTTTCATAAAATCAATACCACTGAATTTTATTCGCGACTTCCAGGGATTATCATAGGGTGCAGTTAATTGATCGACTGCGAATGAACCATCAGCATTCCCAGTAATAACATGTGTGGTGAGAGCCTCTGGATAGTGAGGCGCACCTCCTTTTGTATATTGCTCAAGCCATTCCGGATCAGGAGACTTACTAGTGAAATCAGAAAGGTTTTTAGCAGCGTGTTCAGCTATAAATATCTTTATTGCAGTTTTTGTCAAACTTGGAATCTCTAGAACTACATATCCGTTTTCTTCCTTTAGTGAAGCACCTTTTCCAGACAAAGCCACCTGAGTTCCCGCTCGGGCAACTCTCATTTTAAGAATATCCCTTGAAGGAGTGATATTTAATGTCCTCGTGAATACCTTCTGCCCATCATTATTCTCGATACCCAACATCTCAAGAATAGGTGAGTTGCCAATTGTGTAGGAGATAACAATATTCTCTCCGTTGTGATAAAGCCCTTTGTAGT
This sequence comes from Cyclobacteriaceae bacterium, assembly GCA_016787755.1. Taxonomy (GTDB): domain Bacteria; phylum Bacteroidota; class Bacteroidia; order Cytophagales; family Cyclobacteriaceae; genus ELB16-189. Next base: position 138,444 of record JAEUUA010000020.1, read on the forward strand.
TGGCCCATTGCTTTGGGAGTGGTCCAAATTTGCGTCCATCACGGGCAGTAAAACGGGGATCTTCAAAAGATCCCGATGTCGGGTTGGCCCAGCCGGGCCCAACGGGAGTTTCAAAATGTAATTGCCCAATTGTTCTGGGGTATGTTTCGTGTTGGTCATTTAATAAGATGCCTTCCCAATCGATAAACCCATCCCCAGTCCATCCTCCTGCTACACGCATCACATCATGATCAAAAATCATCCATGCCTTTCCCTTTGAAACACCGCCAACACCTTCATCCAATCTTATCGCTATTCCCTTATACGCGAAATTATTCATTCTATAATCTTCATCCTTGAACGGTGCGGGTCTTGGCGAGTGATATCTTTTTATTCCTGTTTTCTCATCGGCTAACTCATACGTGTTGATAAAAAAATTTCCGTAATCCATGTCGGACCACGGATGATAGGGCTTTGCATCAGGACCTTTTGATGTCCCTTTTGGAAGCTGAGTCAGATAACCTGGCGTAACTATAAAATATTGATCTTCATTATTTTTTTTAATAAACTTCTCACGGATGTATACAATCACATCATACTTTTGTTGAGGTGTCAGTATCATTTGAGCAGGCATTGAACCAACTCCTTTGGTAAGAGTTTGATAAATTGAAAAAGGATCGAAGCCCGCTTTTAAAGGTTGTGACCAAAATTTACGCGACATGGGTATTGAACCTTCAAAGTCCTCATTACCATGGCAGGTAATGCAATTTGAATTATAGATCATTTCACCCCGTTCATATCCATCTAAGTTAAATGCATCTATTAAACCTGAATGATCAATATTGGCTTCAGTATCCTTCACATCTTCATCGGACAAGATGTAATTTACTTCTGGTGTAATATATGGCTGCAAAGGTTCTTTTAGTCTATTAGCAACCATTGTAAATTCTTTATTATCAAACAACACGATCCCCTGAAATGAGTTTGCTTGAAAATTTCCATTGACAACATATTCCGAACCTCTCATGCGAAAATTGCACGTCAATTTTTCTCCCGTTAAATGAATATTGCTTAATTCTATATCTCCTCTATCAAATGAAATTAATACTCCGGAATAGGAAGAATTTTCCTTCCTTAATTTCATTGTGCCGGTAAATTCCTCTTTGGGTAAGTGAATTGTAAACTCCCATGAACCCACAATTGAGTCTGAACTGCAACCATTTATACCAATTGCCAATAATAACATTAGTACTATTGATAGATAGTTCCTTTTCTTATTGTGTACGTCTGAACGGAATTCCACAGATTTAGAACATTTGTAGATTACTGGAATGAGGATACACGTTGACTCTTATCGATCCAATATTTATCTTCTTTAAAAGAATACGCACTCGGCTGGTAATCACCAATTAAATCAACATTTGCTTTTTCAGGTACATCTAAATTAAGTGACCAGTACACACTATTGACAAACATTCTTCGCGTTCCTTCTGTTAATAAATCAGTAGCCGCCCCGATGGTACTAGTAAATGCTTTGCCTTTTAATCCGCCCGGTATCTGATAACTCCTGATCCATGCAATGGGCATCATAGGCTCGTTTCGATTGATTGAAGTTTCTTTTCCTGCTTTGTCTTTCTCTACTTCTACCCCAGCCACAACATTATCCGTAAACCTCATTCCATATAAAATGTCATTTTCATCGTAGTCGCCAGTTCTATTGACAACCTGACCCAGCACAATAGGTTGTGAATCTCCCGGTAGCGGGAGTCTTACCCCATAGACATCGGTTGGTCCCCAAATTTCACCTTGTGCAATTCCATTTAAAATAGGATGTTGCTCTTGACCCTGTGCCGGAATACCCCTCGTACTTTGATGTTTATGCTTGCCATGATGCGAAACCCAGTTTTCACCAAGTACTAACCGTCCAAATCCATCTTTCCATTCATCGTCTCCCTTATAGTAGTTGCCATACTGTTTCCATTGGGAGGCAGAATCATTTTTTGAAAAGTTAAAGGCGTGTGTTGCCGTTCTGATCCCGATCACGGGCCTGCCACTCTTTAAATAATCATCGATGTACTTCATTTGCTCGTCAGGCAAGGCGCGAAAGCGGGTAAAGATGATCATGAGGTCAGCGGTTTCTAAACTTTCCAAACCCGGAATATTGCGAGCATAGTTAGGATTAACAATTCCCGGCTTTTCAGGATCCTGAGCAAACAGCACCGTGCAGTTGAATCCATGTTTTGTGGATAGAATCTTTGCCAATTGGGGAAGTGCCTCTTCGGATCGATATTCTTCATCACCAGAGATTAATACAATCTTTGGCTTGTCGGGTTTCCCCTCAAACGTTAGCCATTGCGTGGGCGAGTTGGAGCCAATTACTTCAGTTTTGGGATTGCATCCGGAAAACGCAAAAAGGAAAATGCAAATAAGGTGGGTAGCCTTCATTAAGTTAAGATTGTCTATGAGTTGGAGAGTATTTAAGGTATGAACTTAAATTTAAATTTTATCGAAAGCAAAACAATCAATGACCAGCGGTCACCCGCAAGATTGACCGAACACTTTTTTGTTTAATGCGCAGAAATATCAGAATACTTCTTTCTGTATTCCAGGGGATTATAATGCGTGAAGGCCTTGAACTGCCTGTTGAAATTTGATAGGGTATTAAATCCGCTATCATAGCAAACTTGAGAGATACTCATTTTCTGATTACTAAGTAGGCGGCACGAATACCCAATCCTGATCTCGGTAAGAAAGTCAGAGAACGTTTTGTTGGCATGAATCTTAAAGTACCGACTAAATGAACTAGGATTCATATTGGCAATGGCGGCTACATCGTTCAAACTTATTTTCTCACGAAAGTTGTTCATCACGTACGCGTGCACTTTGTTCATTCGGTCGGTCTCAGTTTCCTTTAGTGAATTAGAATACCCATTGCTGGCCAGCAGTTTGTAATCTGTGGTGTTGGCCAACAGGTTCAAGAGATTTAATAATAGCAAGACCCGATCAAAGTCTTCTGCATTCAATAAGCGTTGAATGAACTCAGTTGCTTTGGGTAGGGTATCGCCAATGATCTCAACTCCACGCTCAGCCTTCTGGAATAGTTGTTTGATTTTATATAACTCATTCTTTAACAGAAAATCTTCACCCAAAAAGTTTTGTGGAAAGTAAACAACAATACCTTCGGTTACTAATTCTTTATCATCCTTAAAATATTCATGATCACTTTGCCAAAGGTGCGGCAGGTTAGGGCCGGTAAAAACAAGATCACCTTTTTTGAAAGGACTTACATGATCGCCAATAAAACGAGTACCAGTTCCTTTCACCACCAGAAACAATTGATATTCAGAATGGAAATGCCAATTCGGATCGAAATGTGGTTCGACTAAATGCTTTACTTCAAACGCTTGGTTTTCGGAGATGGGAGATTTTTGAAGAGCTGGTTTCATGGCTTCTTTAAACGATGAAATGATTAATGGTATTTATTTGGCTTTAAAAGGTGGTCAATTATCTTTTTATTGTCAAAATACAGTCATTTCTTGATAAAATACAGTAAATGTTTGCTGAATTTTAGTCAGACTTTCGATACTCTAAATCTACCAACATGATGCGATCTTTATTTAGCGTAGTTTGCCTGATACTATTGAGTGGACTGTTTAACGCTTGTACTAACTCAACCAAAAGTCTGCGCGATGATTCCGGAAGAATTGAATTGCTATTCTTAGGTCATGCGAGTGAACATCATAACTCAGCGCTTTACATGCCTATACTCGCCTCTACACTTTCGAAAGAAGGAATCTTTTTTACGTATACTGACAATCCCAATGATCTGAATGCAGAGAACTTGTCAAAGTATGATGGCATAGCAATTTATGCTAATCATGAGCAAATAACTCCTGAGCAGGAAAAAGCGTTGCTTGATTTTGTAGCGAGTGGAAAGGGATTTATTCCTATTCATTGTGCTAGTTTCTGTTTTCAGAATTCACCCAAGTATATTGACCTGGTGGGAGGTCAGTTTTTGAAACATGGAACCGATACGTTTACCACAACGATTATTAAAAAGGATCATGCAATTGTTAATGGCTTGGATGAATTTTCTACCTGGGATGAAACGTATGTACATGATAAACTAGCATCAGATATTACGGTATTGATGGAACGAGTGGAGGGGGATCATCATGAACCATGGACGTGGGTAAAAGAAAGTGGAAAGGGTAGAGTGTTTTATACAGCCTACGGTCATGATGAACGCACCTGGAATAATCCGGGGTTTCAGCAATTAATGAAAGAAGGAATTCTTTGGGCAGTTGGAGATCAGGTAAAAGAAAAATGGGCAGCTCATAGAAAGACACTACCTACACTTGTTTACCGGGATGAGGCTGGCATTCCTAATTATGAAAAAAGAAACCCGGCTCCAAAGTATCAGGATCCCTTGTCACCCGAAGAGTCTGCCAAACTAATTCAAGTTCCTGTTGGGTTTGATCTTGAACTCTTTGCGTCTGAACCGGATATCATTAATCCCATTGCGATGGAGTGGGACGAGCGCGGAAGATTATGGGTGGTGGAAACAGTTGACTATCCAAACACGGTACGTGACGATAAAGGTGCTGGTGATGATCGGATAAAAATCTTGGAAGACACCAATGGTGATGGCAAAGCCGATAAGGTTACTGTGTTCGCAGAAAATCTAAACATCCCCACCAGTATGGTTTTCAGCAATGGTGGAATTATCATTTCGCAGGCACCACACTTTTTATTTTTAAAAGATACCGATGGTGACGATAAAGCTGATGTAAGAAAGATCCTGATCGATGGGTGGGGAACGTTTGATACGCATGCAGGTCCATCCAATCTAAAATATGGTTTCGATAATCAGATTTGGGGTGTGGTGGGTTATTCCGGATTTGATGGAACGGTGGCAGGTGAAAACAGAAAGTTCGGACAAGGTATCTATCACTTTAAACCCGATGTTTCCAGTTTTGAATTTATGACAGGCACGAGCAACAATACCTGGGGCTTAGGCTTTACCGAAAACAATGATGTGTTTGCCTCAACAGCAAATAACACACACAGTGTGTTTATGGGAATTCCAAATAAAGCAGCCCGTGGTGTTGAAGGCATCCAATTGGGTGGAAGTACTAAAATCGATGGCCACTATGGTATGCATACCATCACTGATAAAGTTCGGCAGGTAGATGTGTTTGGTGGCTTCACAGCAGCAGCGGGCCATAATTTTTATACAGCTCGAAATTATCCGACCGAGTTTTGGAATCAGGTTGCATTGGTATGTGAACCAACCGGACATGTGGTGCACATGGCAAAAATTGATAAGAGTGGGGCAGGCTTCATTGAAAAAGATGGTTGGAATTTATTTGCCAGTGCCGATGAATGGGTTTCGCCCGTAGAAGCGAAGGTTGGACCAGATGGTGCGGTATGGGTACTCGACTGGTACAATTTTATTGTCCAACACAATCCAACACCAACTGTTGAGCGTGGCGGTTTTGCTGCGACCAATGGAAAAGGAAATGCCTATGAAAATCCATTGCGGGATAAATCACACGGTCGTATTTGGCGCGTGGTTAGTAGAAACGCAAAAAAGGTGGAGACTCTTTCATTAAGTAAAGAGAAACCTGATCAATTAGTAAAAGCCTTGGGTAACGACAATCTTCTTTGGCGAATGACAGCACAACGTTTACTGGTAGAGCGCGGTAAACTTGATGTGGCATCTAACTTATTTAATCTTGTTACCAGCAATAAAGTAGATGAGTACGGCAATAACTATGCAGCTATCCATGCACTATGGACGTTGGATGGATTGGGTGCATTAGCGAAAGACGATAAAGCGGAAGCGATTATTACAGAAGCATTAAAACATCCTTCCGCAGGAGTAAGAAAAGCTGCGATACAAATACTTTCAAAGTCGCAGTGGACAGAGGAAGCTGTGACTAAATCAAATGTACTTAGTGATCGCGATCCTAATACGCGCTTAACGGCTATCCTTTCTTTGGTGGAGATAGCTCCTTCAGAAGCGCTTGGGCAAACACTATATAAATTAAGCACTGAAGAAAGTGTTGTTAGTGACGAGTGGCTATCAAAGGCCATATATGCGGTTGCTCATCAGCATAGCAAAGGTTTTCTTACCGCATTCATGACTGCAAATCCTGAATATACCGGACCTAAACCTGTGAGCAATGTAAGTCCGGATGCTCCTGATTTTGATGATAGCGCATGGAAACAAATGGACTTGCCACGATATATTGATCAGAATGTTGATGGCATTTTCTGGTTCAGAAGAACCATAAATGTGCCTGGTAACATGGTTGGAAAAAATGCGCTGCTTTCCCTTGGGCCAATAAATGATTCGGATGTAACGTATGTGAATGGTGTGAGAGTAGGAGGTACAGAACGGAAAGTGAATGACAAAAGAATTTATACGATAGCATCAAGTGTTTTAAAGGCAGGTAAAAACCTGATTGCCATTCGCATGGAAGATATTGGCGGACCGGGTGGTATTTATGGTGCGCCCGAGGAAATGTTCCTTGATGTTGGTGGTAATAAAATTCCTTTGTCGGGAAGCTGGAAGTTTGAAATGGAAAAAAGTAAGGCCACTGTTAAACCGAATTTATTTGCAGATAGGTCCATAGGGCAACTGTTTGCCGATAATAATATGGACAAGATGCCATTGAATGAGGCGGTGGTTAGTGTCAATGGTGCTACAGTGATTAAGGTGAAGGTAATTAAGAATGAAATGAAGTACGATTTAAAAGAATTTTCGGTGGTTGCAGGAAAACCGGTAGAAATAATTTTTGAAAATCCTGATTTCATGCAACACAATCTTGTGGTTACTCAGATTGGAGCATTGGAAACAGTTGGAAAAGCGGCTGATAAACTTGCTTCTAATCCAAAAGGAGCCGAGATGAATTATGTGCCCGAGATGCCAGAGGTACTATTTGCTACTAAGTTGGTGAACCCACAACAGACCGAGCGATTAATATTTATCGCACCCAAGAAAGTGGGCGACTACCCATTTGTTTGTACGTTTCCCGGTCATTGGTCTATCATGAATGGGGTGATGAAAGTGGTGGATAAGCCGGCTTTATAAATTTTAATACATAACGAATGAGATTTGGCGTTAGCACCTGGCTGTGGACTTCTCCCTTTACAACAGAAACAATTAAGTTGTTTCCAAAGATAAAATCTATGGGTTATGATGCGGTAGAAATCCCCGTTGAGTATCCTGAGTTGATTGATGGAAAGAAAGTAAAGACTGCCTTGCAGCAAAATGAATTGGAAGCTATTGTATGCGGGGCATTTGGTCCGGCTCGTGATTTGACCAGCGATGACACAACGGTTCAAGATACTTGCTTTAATTATATTCAGCAATGTCTTGATTTGTGCAATGTGTGGGATGCTAAGTTTTTGGCTGGCCCCATGTATTCCGCTGTTGGAAAAGCAAGAATGGTTTCGCCCGAGCAACGCAAAATTGAATGGGGGCGTGCAATTACAAACATTCACAAAGTATGTACGCTTGCGCAGGCAAGAGGATTACAAATTGCCCTCGAGCCATTAAATAGATTTGAATCAGATCTGATCAATACAGCCGAAGATGTAATGCGGTTGATTAAGGATGTCAACCATTCGGCAGCCAAAGTCTTGTTGGATGGATTTCACATGGCCATAGAAGAACGTAATCTGGAGGAAGCAATTACATTGGTGGGTGATAAACTTATTCACGTTCAAGTATCAGAAAATTACAGAGGCACACCGGGCACCGGGCAAACTCCGTGGAATTCGTTTAAGAAAGGATTGACTAGTATTAATTATAAGGGCGTAGTATCGATTGAAAGTTTTACACCTGAAATTAAAGAACTGGCAGGAGCGGTTTGTATCTGGAAAAATCTTGCTCCAAGTCAGGATGGATTTGCCCAGGATGGAATTAACTTTTTGAAAAAATTATTAAACGAATAAGTATGAGCAAACAAATCAACATCGCTATTGTAGGATTAGGCTTTGGCGCAGAGTTTATTCCTATTTATAAAAAATATCCACACGTAAACCTGATCGCAATCTGCCAACGGAACAAGGTAAAGCTTGATGAGATAGGGGATGCGTTTGGTATTGAAAAGCGGTATACGGATTACGATCAATTGCTTAAAGATCCAGACATTCATGCAGTGCATATTAATACTCCTATTCCAGATCATGGAATTCAATCAATCAAAGCGTTGAAAGCGGGCAAGCATGTAGCATGTACGGTGCCAATGGCTACAACCGTGGAAGAATGTGAAGAGATTGTTCGACTCGCACAGGAAAAGAATCTCACCTACATGATGATGGAAACGGTGGTGTACGCACGCGAATTTCTTTTCATGAAAGAATTGTATGAAAAAGGAGCGTTGGGTAAAATTCAATTCTTAAAAGCAAGTCATCAGCAGGATATGGATGGTTGGCCTAATTACTGGCCCGGACTTCCACCTATGTATTATGCCACACATTGTGTAGGGCCGGTGTTAGGTTTGTTAAGAAAAGAAGCGGAGTACGTTTCATGTTTTGGATCGGGAACCATCCGCGAAGATTTACAGAAACATTATAACTCACCTTATGCAATTGAAACTACACACATCAAGTTGAAAGATTCAGATTTGAGTGCGCATGTGTATCGATCGTTGTTTGATGTTGCCCGTCAGTATCGCGAAAGCTTTGAGGTGTATGGTTCTAAAAAATCGGTAGAGTGGCCGTTGATTGAAGGCAAACCCCTGGTAGTTCATACAGCTAAAAAACCGGAACCTGAAATTCCTGAAGAAATGGAATGTCCGGATTATGCGAAGTTGCTACCAGAATCCATTCAATCGTTTACAACAAAAGGAGTATACGATGCGGATGAGCATCAACATCTTTCATTTGTGCAAGGAGGCGGCCATGGTGGTTCGCATCCGCATTTGGTGCATGAGTTTATCAGTGCGCTTCAGCAGAAGAGACAGCCTTATCCTAATGCTGCGCAGTCTGCCAATATTTCCTGTGTCGGGATATTAGCTCATGAGTCGGCTATGAATGGTGGAAAGATTATGAAACTGCCTGACTTTACATTTTCGAAGTAAGATTTTTTAGATTTGAGTCCCTTTGGAAGACTTAGATAGGTATGGAATTTATGATTTGAACTTACAACACGGAGAGTCCCTGATTGGGATATTTCTCCTAGAGGAGAGTATTTTCATTAGTAATTCGAAATGACATTTAAATACTACAATATATTATTTCTTATCTTCCTTGAATTTGCTTTTGATGACAATTGTTTACTCAAATATGAAGTAAGTAACGACATCATTTATCTTGAACCTGGAAACAAAAGACTTACAATAAAGTCCAAAATTATTAATCGCTCAACTAAGAATGTTGTACTATATAACTTTCAGGGTGAAATAATAATGCCACCTTTTGAAGAAAAGGAATTGTGTGGTGAGAAGGTTGCAGCCAACAGAATGATTTTTGTCTATGATGAGGAAATGAATCAAATTTTCCCGGGTAATTTTGTTCTGATTCCTGATAGTCTAGATTACAGTCCAATGCCAAAAGAAAGGGTAATTGACATTATCGATATTAGCAGACGTAAATTTATTGCATCATCTATTATTTTAGAAGCTAATCAGTCAATTGCTAATCTAATTAACATAGACTTAAATGATTATGATATTAGAAAAGGTATATACTATGTTCAATTAGCATATGCATCTGGTAAATATGTTTCCAACTTTGTCACTGATATAGATGTGGAAGATAATGTAAAAAATAATCGAGAGGTATTTAATGGGTGCGTTAGGGCTAATAGAGTAAAAGTCGTAGTAAAATGAGATATATATGAGTATTTTTCCTTGTGTTGGTGTTAGTCATAAATTAGTTGTTAAGGTCGCCAGACCCGGAATTTGGAATAGGAGACAAATCATGAAAATCAAACCATTAATAATTGTACTTATTGCATTGGGTTTTAGTTCGGCTGTGTACAGCCAAGCTAACGACAATATGTTGTGTGTTGGCAAGTATTGGACGGAGGAAGAAGCTAAAGTGATGATGGATAACTTTGCGAAGGAGTGGAGCGATGCTGATTCGTGGAAGAAACGAGCTGATCAAATCAGAGCCGGGATTATCAAAGGAATGCAGTTGGAGAAAATGCCTACCATCAAGGGGCACTTTAATCCGGTTGTTACCGGTAAGCAGGAGTTTGATGGCTATCGAGTGGAGAATATTATAATCGAAAGTTTTCCTCGATTTTACATCACTGGAAATCTTTATATCCCAACACAGAAGAAAGGAAAATTTGCTGCCATTCTAAATCCCCACGGTCATGGAGAAGGGCAACGGTTTAGAGAGGAAACGCAAATTAGAGATGCTATGCTTGCGCGCATGGGTGCGATTGTTTTTACCTATGACATGATTGGCACCGGTGAGAGTTTGCAAACAACTCATAAAATGCCAATCGCTCCTTTGCTCCAAACCTGGAATAGTAGGCGCGTGCTTGAATATTTACTTTCACGACCTGATGTTGATTCCGAGAGAATCGGGATGACAGGTTATTCAGGCGGTGGCACTCAAACATTTATTTTATCTGCTATTGACGATCGTATTAAAGTGTCTGTTCCGGTAACGCAAGTATCGGCTCATTTCTTTGGTGGCTGCATGTGCGAGAGCGGAATGCCTATTCATAGAACAGCCGATTTTCAAACTAACAACGTTGAGATTGCTGCACTCTTTGCACCCAAGCCTATGTTAATTGTTTCGGATGGGGGAGATTGGACATCGAATACGCCTCTTGTTGAATTTCCATACATCCAAAAAGTATATGCAGCCTATCACGCAGAAGACAAGGTTAAGAATGCACATTTCCCAACCGAAGGTCATGATTATGGTTATTCGAAGCGGGTAGCAGCGTACAAATTCTTCACTCAATATTTCAAGTTAGATAACAAGGACGCCACTCAGGATGGATACAACGAAACTGTGGTCACCATTTTGCCAACCGAAAAATTATTGGTCTATACTGAAAAACATCAGCTTCCTAAAAACGCTCTTCAAGGAGATGAAGCCGTAATGAACTATTTAGGTATCAGAAATTAATGGCATCTCTAAAAACCTAAAACATAACCACCATTCAGAGGGAGCGACCGAAGAATCTGTTTTTTCTCCGAATAACGAGATTCTTCACTCACTCTCTGAATTGCGACTGAGGTTTTTAGAGGTGCTCTTAATAGCTACCGATAGTACACAACCTCGCAATCAGGATGAACAATTTTAAAATTTTCTATCTCCCGAGAAGAAATCTTTGTATTGTAACAGGTAATTGTTTTAATCGGAAGATTATCCAGCGGATCAAGTTTTCTAACCAATGTGTTTGAGCAGTCCAGGTATTCAAGATTATTTAATCGTTCAAGGTGGTCTAATCGTCTAACCTGGGTTCCCGCACAATTTAATTTTTTGAGTTTGCTCAAATTCCTTAACACCTTTAAATCCTCCAGAGGCGTATTAGAAATATCAAGGTCTTCCAATTCAGTAAGCAATTCAAGTGATTCAATTTGTTGAAGTGGGCCATTGGTAGCGTGCAATGACTTTAATGATTTAATATTATCGAGCGGTGGAATGGTAAGAATGGAAGTGCCCGAAAAATGTAATTCTTTTAAACGAACAAATTCACTCAATGCACTGAGGTCGCTTACAGGAGCATCTTTAATAATCAATGATTCTCGTTCCACCAGGTAATGAAAATCCTCACGGGTAAAATCTCGTTTGGATTTCATTTGCGCATTGAAAACATCTTTCCAGTTATCAGATAATCCATTCCACCATCTATCAATATGAATGGTTTTATAAATCAAAAGGCATTTCGGATTTCGTTTCAGAAATTCTTTTGCAGTGATATCATGCACAGTAGTGTTATCTGCATACAGTACTTCAAGAGCCGGAAAACTATACCGCTCAATATTTTCAATCTTACTCTTATCAGCTAAGACTACTTTAAGTTTGTTAAATTGCTGCAGCACTGAAATGTCAGAAACATTTGTTTCGCTGATATCCAGGTATCGGACATCAGGGTGCGCCTGCAAAGGTGATAAATCATTGATAGCAGTTTGACTGGCAATAATCACTTGTAACTTTTGGAGCTTGCGAAGGGGTTCAAGGCTATTCATTCTCATGGCACCACTTAGGTTGATCGAGTCTAAATGAGGGACTTTTGCTAATTCTTCTTTTGAAGGAGTTAGTTTAATTTCTGCAGACCTGCTAAGTACAGATTGCCATTCTGGTGTAAGTGCATTCCACCAGGCTTTTAATTCCTCTGAATCAAAAATGACTTGTACGTTGCGATTTAAGGTTCTGAAACTATTTGCAGTCTCTCTATTAATGGCTGTATAGTCAGCATAAATCTTTTCGAGATGAGCAAGTTTTTGGAGTGGTAACAGACTTGTTATAGCCGTGTAGTTCGCACGCAGGACAACAAGGTTATCAAGACTTGCCAGCGCATCCAGGTTGTTGATACTTGTGCTGTCAATATCAAGTTCTTTTAAGTTTTTGAGCTTCTTAAGCTGATCTAAATCTCTAATGGAGGTTCCTGAAATATCTAACTCCTTTAATTTTGATAGACTTTCAACAGGAGCTAGGGTGTAAATTTTGGTACCGGCTAGATTAGCTGTTTCAAGAGACGTTAAAAACGATAAAGGCGAAAAATCAATTACCGCAATTCCTTGCATTTCCAAATCTTGAAGATTGGGCATTTTTTCCAAAACAGAAATATCAGTTACCAGTGTGTTACTAATATCCAGCCTTTGTAATTTATTCGAGTACTTTAATGATGATAAGTCTCTAACGCTCGTATTCGATAAATCAAGTGTTGTTAATTCAGTCAGGTTGCGAATGGGAGTAAGGTCGCTAATTTTAGTACCTGAAATATTAAGGGTAGTAAGGTTTAATAACCGAACAAGTGGATCAATGTTTTGGATATAAGGATTGTCACTTAAGTCAAGTTCAGCTATTGCTGTAATAACTTTTATATCAGTTACTTGAACGCTATCGGTTAGATTGCTGCTCGGTAGCTTTTTTCTTAGAATTGTTTTCCATTCAAGGCTTAACCCTTTCCACCAACTTGTTAATGCCTCGGTCTCATTAAACTCATGGGTGTACATGCTTACTATTCTGAGATCTTGTGAATCCGTGTTGTAATTGATTTCAATAAACCGGGGGATTGTGCTGGTTGTTTTTTGACCCTCTGAAGTGATTCCTGTTAGCACCCTTCTTGTTGTTACTTTATAAAAGACTTCGCCATTGGGTAACACACTACTTTTTATGTCTTCTATGGTAAACTCAAACTTTACATCTTTAAAAAAGAAATCAACATCTTTCAAATAAGGTACAATGTCCTTGTTGGTTACTACCAACCGGGCTTCCACTAAATCATCTTCAATTTGAACTTTGCTATCGCGGAATATTTTCGCATAACTTTCTGTGATGAGCACTTCTTTATCACGTGCAGAGGTACTGCTACTTCCCAGCGTATTCAATAAATATTGAAGAAAGGCTATGATATCCTGAACCCGCTTTTCATCCTCCGCTTTGTTTACTTCTTTTGGCTTAGGTTCTTCCTTTACCGGCTTAGTGTCCGCTTTCTTTTTAGTTTGAGCAGCAACCGGAAATGATAACGCGATAATCAACACAAAAGAAAAGAGCCAACGAGCAGATCGATTCATTCTAAGATTCATATCCGTGCCGGTTCTAGTTCTAACAGTCATAAATTATTGATAGAGATATGCCATCAAAAGTTTTTTATCGGCATCGGTGTTTAGTTTTACAAGGTTAGAAATTAACCAACCTGTGTTATAACCCGGTCTGTTGAATTGAGAAAGTTCAAAGTACCAACCATCTAATTGAAAGAAGTGAAATTTCACTTGCTCTACAGATTTGAACTTTAAGTTTCCCTTTTTAACCTCGTACAAAAAAATCGAAAGATGATCGGGTGTAAAACGTTTTTTGGTAAACTGACTTACGCTATCTGGTTTCTCAAACGCTTTTCGAAGGTTCATGAAAGCAAGCTCATGACTGAGTGGGTGCAGGAACCGACCCACCTTTGTGGTATCTCGTTTAAAGTAGGGATCAAGCATATCTGCATGAACTTTACTAATCACCCATTTATACCCCAGATGATCTTTTTCCAACTCCATATATAACGTGATGGGTTGGCTTATTCCATTCATGGTAAAGACGGCTTTTACTTCAGAGAACCAATTACCTCCATGGAAATTTAGAATAGAAGATTCTCCTTTATCCAAAACACTTTTTACGAATTCCGTTTTAAGGGAGGAACTAATTCCGCTGTTACTTTCATCAAACAGAATTCCAAGATAATTTTTTCTAAGCTTAGGACTTTGATATTGCCTGTCCGTTGGGTAATAGCGCTTGCCCTTTTCATCTTCTTCGCCATTGAACCTTCTAAAAAACTGGTTTACTTGTTTTGATTGCGCATATAGTTTGCTCTCGTCTTCAAGGTCATCCACAATCTGACCAACTAATGGTGAAGTAATCACCATTAGTACTATTACAATACACGATCTCAGGACGAACACGTAATTACTTGCTTGTTTCGGTAACACGAATATCTCCTAACAGCACATCCCAGAATTCAATGATCCTTCCGGAGACTTGTGTTTTTTTACGCTCTACGTAAATCGTGATGTCTTTTTTAGTGGTGTCTTTGTATTTCAAGCCATCATCTGATTCACCTTCAAAACGTTGATAAATAGTAACCACTCCTACATACTTTCCATCAGGTTGTCTTTCAAGGTCACTGATATAATGAATGTCGTACCATTGTATAGTGACACGATCATAGTTAAGCGCAATCAAGTGTTCAAAATACTTACGAACCTTATAGTACTTTACTTCTTTGCTGTTCAACGAGGAAACCCCCATCTCACTATCAGGTGCAAAAAGTTCTTCCGCTCTGTCCATCACCCGACTAGCCTCTGAAAAAGCTGTCTTCTTATTACCAATGATGCTGATGTATTTACTTAGATCCCTCACTTTTTCCAGCGCCAACGAATCAATTGCTTGTTTTCTTTTAGGACTAATTTCGCCTGATTGAGAAAAGACTAGGGAAGTAGCCACCAGCGTGAATACTAGTGAAAGGCCAATTTTATAATAGTTATTATACATGTTAATGGTATTTAAAATGAATTTTAAAAAATGAAACATAACAATCTAGTTCTTCTTTAATTCCAACTCGGTGATTTTGCCTTCCCCGTTGGTTTTAATGTCCGAGATCATGTTAGGATTCTTCTTTTGATCTTTCAGGTAATTGAGGTATTGCCTGATGGTAGTGGGCTTATCATAATCCTTCATGCCATCCGATTCACTAATCACAATCAAAACCGGAGTATCAGGTGAGGCAAATAACGATAAGGCCTCATTGATGTTGGCGTTGGCCGAAGCCACATTGCTCGAATTAGAAATTGAACTAAAGTATTGGCCTAATTTCATGGAAGGCGTACTTACTTTGCTTTCATTGGCTCGTTTCTCGGCCTCAATCCTTGCCTGTTCTTCGGCTGCTCGCTTTGCCTGTTCCTCTGCTTGTTTACGATCAATCGCTTCTTGTTCCATTTTAGCTTTTTCGGCCGCAGCATTTTTAGCTTGCATTGCTTTCTTTTTACTCTGGCAGCCAAAAGCAGTAATTAAAACCAGGGCGAGTATGATAAGTTTTGAGGAATTTCGAATAGGTAGCATCATATTGTTATATTGGTTAATACGAATTTTTAAGAAAAGATTGTGCCATGATTTTGATTCAATCAATCATAACCATAACCTTGAATTCTATAATTCCAAGATAACGTAAAACTACGAATGAGAGTCTACAAAATGGGGTATTTTTTCTACGCCATGATTTTGTGGATTGCAGATAGGAATGAGGCGGAAAAGTTTCGCCTGCCATAGGCAGGCGAAACAAATTATTAATTTTCGACAACAACTAATCTCTTCCTCTTTTTTTGTCGGCTGGTTTATTTCCACCACTTCCTGAGCGCTGTACGTTTGGACTTGAGGTTTGCTTCCTTTCCATTTGCGGAGCAGAACGCTGCATGCTTCGTGTATCGGGTGTCGGTCGCATTTCTCTCTGTCGTACAGGGTGAGCAGGAGTCGAGCGCTCCCTTGTATCCTGGCGTTGAACTTCGCGATTATTTTGTTGCGATACCGGTGACTCTCTTTTTACCTCCGAGGTTGATCGGTTTCTTAGAACAGATTCGTCCCGGGTAACGGTTGAACCTCTGCGATTGTTATCAGTTGCCTTGTTCCAATCATTTGTACTCCTTCTGTTATTTTCTGTTCGCTGCCCATCATTAGCTGAAGATCTGCTGTTTTCACGATTGTCCGATACAGATCTGCCTCTTCCATTGTTATCGTTTGGTTTGTTCAAATCAGTTGAACTTCTTCTATTACTGTCAGTTCGTTGCCAATCGTTAGCTGATGATCTGTTGTTTTCACGGCTTTCAGATACAGATCTGCCTCTTCCATTGTTATCGTTACGGTTTGCGGTATTGTTTTGTCGACTTGAACGTCCATCATCATCTCTACTTCTTCCATAATCATCACCCCGTGTTGAGCGATACTGTGAGATTTGAGTGTGATGTCTGTTGTACACGACCAATGATGTGCTTCGATAAGGTCTGTACAAATCCTGCGCATATACAACCCTGTGGGTATGACACACTGAATAGTAAGGTCTGTATGAGGTCCAATATGGATAATAATCAACATAGGCGATGGGTCTCCAAGGATTCCACCAGACAGGTCTGTATCCCCAATGCCAGGGGGAAGCCCACCTGGTATAATAAGGACTGTACACATATTGAACCGAAGGCCAGGCCCAAACATTCACGACAGTTTGGGCTGTACTGGTTCCTGCGTTGATGCGTACTTCTTGGGTAGGCTCAATAATTGTTTCAATACCATAAATATCAGCATCTCCTGTAATCTGAAGCACGGCTTTACCATTGGCAAGTTTTTCCAGCTCAATTACAGCTATATCCTGACTCTCGCTTTCAGAGATAACCGCTGAAAGAATAAAGGCATGAACATTACCCTTGTTACGATCCACTACGCGAATGTAATCGATCTCCCCATCGCCATTCAAATCCAGGTTGTTTACTTTCTCATTTGGCGAATTAAGTAACCGTTCAAACTCGTCTGGCGAGGTAGACTTCTTAAAAAGTTCAAGCGCACCTTCCAAACTGAATTGATCACCCGGTACTTCTGGTTGATTTTGACCATACATTGCTGTTCCTCCAACCAGCATGAAAAACAACATTGCGATTTTATTTACTCGTAGCGTTTTCATAAGCGTTTGTTTTTGTAAGTATACGCGTAGGATTGCAAAGGGTAGGCCAGAAGCGAGTCATTGGCATAACTACCCTAATTACTAAACCAATTCTGGCCTAATATGGACTATTTTAATTTGGAAGGATCGATTATTACATGTTTAATCGACTTCCTTAAATAAGTATAACTGATGTGTACCATACCATCCCTTGTTTGAATAACAGCCGGGTAGGAGTACTCACCTTCTGAACGTTCTAAGGTTAGAATAACTTTCCACTCAACCCCATCACGCGAAGTAGCAACATTTAACATGTTTCTACCTCTTGGAAATTCTCCTTTTTGCCTCGTATGATTATAAACGATGAGTTGTCGACCATCCTGTAAGGTAACAGCATCAGTGCCGGCATTCGGATTGGGCAGAGGTGAAGCTTTTAATTTACTCCACGTTTTGCCATTGTCGGTAGACCAACTTTGGCCTACACTTCCTTCTTGTGTTCGACAAAGTAGTTGCATTTTATTATCCGGATGGGTTAAGATGCTTGGTTGAATTGCATTGAACTCAATTCCATCATTCAAGGGTCCAATTACTTCCCAGGTCTTCCCAAAATCTTTTGTTACTTCCAAATGTAATCTCCATTGGTCTTTGTCATTTATTTCCACTTCTCTGCTGGAAGGACAGATCATAGTTCCATCGGCTAACTCAATGGGCTTATTTTTAACAGGGCCTAATAGGTCATCAATAGCTGCATGCTTGCCGAGTCGCTTACCATCAGACCAGGTTTTACCATCATCATCAGAAGTCATGAGCATTCCCCACCAATCACTGGGGCTTGGTCCCACTTTATAGAATAACATTAATGGGCCTTTTGAAGGTTTAAATAAGACAGGATTCCAACAGGGATAGCGAACCGAATCATTTTCGAATCCATTTGCCACTTGCACTGGGTGCGACCACCTACCATTCTTATTCATCGCTACCCAAATTCCCACATCTGAATTTCGTTCGTGTGTACCCCCAAACCAGGCTGCCATTAATCCATCAGATAATTCTACCATCGTGGAAGCATGACATTGAGTGGTAGGTTTATGCTCAAGTGAATAAATCAATTCGCTCCCTACAAAACCCGGGTCTCCTGCTTTTATCAAATCAGGAATTTTGAAAGATGATGGCTGACAACTTACGGTCAAGGCAGATAGAATAAATGCAATAGTTAAGCCGAGTAGATTTTTCTTAAACAGCATAGAAATATGTTCAATTAGACTAGGTGTGCAGATAAAGTAAAAGTTGCTTTAAATAAAGATCTTTCATCAATTAACTTCCTGCCTTACCATGAACGTTCCTGTATCGCCTTCGACAAACCCAGGCTTATCATGAAGTTACTATTTTAACACAGACTCTTTTTTTAATCACTTTAACTTAGCGCTAAAAAAGTCAATGGTCCGTTGCCAGGCGAGTTCTGCTGCAGCCTTGTCATACCTTGGAGTGCTATCATTATGAAAACCGTGATTCACGTCAGGATAAATGTAAGCAGTGTACTCCTTCTTATTTTCCGTCAAGGCTTTTTCATAAGCAGGCCAGCCTTCATTTACTCGGGTGTCTAACCCAGCATAGTGTAGTAGCAATGGGGCTTTAATTTTAGGGACATCTTCCACCGGAGCTTGACCGCCATAAAATGGAACGGATGCTTTAAGATCAGGAATGCGCACGGCCATTTGATTACAGATGCCACCTCCAAAACAAAAACCAACCACACCTACTTTGCCCGTGCAATCCGGATGAGCTTTCAACGTCTCGAACGCAGCAATAAAATCTTCCAGCATTTCGCCCCGGTCGCGTTTGCTTTGCAGGCTGCGACCTTCATCATCGTTACCTGGATATCCACCCAATGGGGTAAGCGCATCGGGAGCAAGGGAAATGAATCCAGCCAAAGCTGTTCTTCGGCCCACATCTTCAATGTAGGGATTAAGCCCCCGGTTTTCATGAACTACAATCACACCGGGCAACTTACCTTTCGCATCGATCGGTTTTGAAAGCAAACCTTTAATGGAACCTCCACCTTTAGGAGAATCATAATTAATATAATCTGACTTAAGTCTTGGATCACTTGACTCAACCTGAATAATCTGATAATTAGGACTGATAAAACTAAGCAGTGAGGCAACTGTAATTCCACCCACAGCATAGGTGCTCAGCTTCTCAAGAAACACCCGTCTTTCAATGCGGTTATGCGCATAGTCGTCATAAAGATCAAATACTTCCTGTTTGATGTCTTCCTTTTTAAGCTCTTTCATAAGTTTTCTAATTATGATATCGAGATAGATTCGTGATTACGAATATAAGCAAGGGTTATGTAATTAGAGCACCGCTTGTATAACCATCTTAAGGATGATTTGATGAGATAGTTTTGATCGTATAGCCAGTAAACCAGAGGACAAGACATATTACCGAGTGTTGTGGATGTCTATTACAACTCACCCATCATACCGCATTTGGACAAAATCAGAGTTTTTGTTTATTAATAGCTGATCGAGCTTTTCAAGCTCTTCCAAATTGAGAGGTTTGCTAAGAAATTTTAATACATGACCCGTTTTTCTTGCCTTAGCCTGATCAGCCGAATCAGTTGAGCTACTTAACATAACAATCCTGACTTTAGCTTTAATCTCAGATGTAAGCAGGTGATATTCTTTCAGAAATTCAAAGCCGTCCATTTCAGGCATATGAATGTCGAGAAAAATTAGATCAGGCAATTTTTCGGGTTGCTTCTCATTTGTCTTCAAATAGGTAAGGGCCTTGCTGGCTGACGCTACAGAAATAATATGATTGGCAAAGCCCGAAGCAGTAATCAAGCTCCTGGCAACAAGTTGATCGATTTCATTGTCATCAATCACCATAGCAATTTTCGGTTGATTATGCATTGCGTCCTTCGTCATGATGATCTCGCTGGTATATTAATTTCAAATTTTGTATAATTGTTAAGCTCGGACTTAACTTGGATAGTCCCATTCATGCGAAGTATACATTCCTTGGCAATGTAAAGCCCCAAACCAGATCCGGTTGACATGTCCGTTGCCCGATAAAACATATCGAATATTTTAGGCACATGATTTCTGTGGATACCCAACCCATTATCATGAAAAATTATTGTTGCTCCAACTTCTGTAGTGATAAAGTCTATGGAAAGCGTATTCTTTTCTTTCAGAAAATCCTGGTATTTGATTGCATTCGATAAGAGATTTTCTATTACGATGCCACACCGAACTGAATCACCAAAAAAAGGTGTTGTGAGCGAGGTGGAAACATTAATCTTTAATCGCTCTGAACCATTCATAAACTTGAGATTTTCCTGAGCTGAGGTTAGGAGTTCTAAAAAATTAATCTCCTCCGATTGCAATTCTGTTCTACTATTCCGTGAATGATTTAGAATATCTTTTATAAACCCATCCAACCGATTAATGCTTCTTCTTATTAATCCCAAATGAAATTTGGAGGTATCGGACAAATCTTCCAGTTCGCAAATATTAATTACGCCTAAAATCGAAGCCAAAGGCGCACGAAGATCATGAGACGCACTGTATACAAAGCGATCAAGTTCATGATTTGTTTTCTTCAACTCGGCAAATTGTATCTTAAGTTGCTCAGTGGCCAACTTTCTCTCTGTAATATCCTCGATCGTGCCTTCGTAGTATTCAACCTCTCCATCTGCCTTGTGCACGATATGGATATTCGCGCGCACCCAGATAATTTCGTTGTTTTTTTTCCTGGCCGCTAACTCATAGCCAATGGCTTTACCCTCCCTTTTAAACAAGGTGAGCATTCGTTCCCTTTCCCTTGGGTCGGCATAGATTTGCTGGCTTATGTCTGTAATGGAGTTTATCAACTCTTCAGGAGAGGCATAGCCCAACATTTTTGCCATAGAAGGATTGGCCGTAATAAATTTGCCTTCCGGACTACTTTGATAGATTCCTTCGTGTGTGTTTTCAAAAATAGCATGGTAGCGTTTTTCAACTTCCTTCCAGGAACTCAAATCGATTAGTGTAGTTAATACACAAAACTCGTTCTCCACCTCAATGCATTCCGCTGAAAGCATCACGGGCGTCAATTTACCTGACATTGTTTTAAGAGTGGTTTCTTTATTTTTCACAGACTCAAACGCATTCAATTTATCCCAGATTTCTTTGCGTTGGAGCGGGTCGATTAAGGCTAATTCTTCTGAATTTTTTCCAAGTAAATCACTCCGTGGATATTCCAATAATTTGATGAAGGCTGAATTCACTTCAATAAATTTACCATCTCGCTGGCGGGCGATACTCATGGCTGATGGGTTGCTAAAGAAGGCCGTATTGAATTGAGCTTGAGATTTTTGTAATCTTCTTTCAGCTTCAGTCCTTTCGCTTGTATCACGAAAAACCAAAACGGCTCCCAAAATATCACCATGAAGGTTGCGGATGGGAGCTCCATTGTGACTAATTATCAAATCGTGTTTGTCACGTGCAGTAAGAACAGTATGATTTTCGACTGATACTACGAGGCCCTCTTTTATAATTCTTCTCAACGGAGAACTAACAGAGGCCCCGCTATATTCATCTCTAACTAAGTAAACGTCTTCAAGATTCATATAACGAGCCTCTTCCAACGGCCAGCCTGTCATTGCCTCGGCAATCGGATTCATGTAGGTGATCTTTCCATGCACATCTGTGCTGATCACTCCTTCGCCAATGCTGGCTAGGGTAGTGGATAATCGCTGCTCACTAAGTCTAACGGCTTCCTCCAACTCCTGTTTTTGAGTTATATCTCGCACCGTGCAAATGGCTAGTAATCCGTTTTTTGTTTCCAAACTACTCAGGCCAATTTCTACTAAAAATTCATTCCCTTCTCGTGTCCGTGCAGGTGATTGTTTCGGTTTATCACTCGCTTCTAGTGATTTATGATTTTTAAAATATCGATGATGAATTATTTCGTCCTGCCACAGAGTCTTTTCAGGCAACAAAGTATCAACCGGTGAGCCTACTAATTCTTGCTTAGAATACCCAAAAAGAATTTCGATCTGCCTATTGACAAAAAGAATTGTCCCGTGGGTATTTATGCCCATAATTCCGTCCGGTGCAGCTTCAAGAACACCTTGAAAGAGCTGCAAGTTCTCCATTGCCTCGGTGGTCACTTTCTGTTGTCGCTTTTCGGATTTGTAAATACTTTTTGCCCCCATATAGAGCATGATAAAGATGATTACTATGGAACTAAAAGCGATTAAAAAAACACCAAATTCACTAGAGTAATATCCTTTCTGCTCCCCAACCATCCTCACCCATGCAATAACAAGAATTAACACAATCAGGGTGAAGAGTTGTCTAAACACTATTATACTTATGTTAGTATTTTTTGTGAACAACGCGAAAATTCCATTTTCCACTTTGGAAAATAGAATGCTTAGTGAAATCGCAACAAAAAGAATTGAAGAGTGAATGGCGACATGGGTCAGATTACTATGATTATATAAATCTTCTATCCCATAGATATACCCCATTAAAGGAATAAGAGAAGTTACAAGGACAATCAAAATGAGATAATCTGAAATATGATTTTTTTTATGAAGTCCTCTTCCATAAAAATAAATACAGGAGGCCATAAGCATAATGTTGATTGCAGTAAAGGGCGCCATACGACCCGGTGCCATTGTACCAAGATCAATCTGATCTTTAAAAAAGAACTGATCAATACCTAAATCGATCTGAAATAAGTACTCAAGTAATGTAAAGAGACCTATGAGAAAAGTAAAGACGCTTCCGGTTTTTAGTATGATATTTTTTTTTGCTGTATCCGGTGTATACAGCTGGTAGCAGAATAGTGCACTGATCAGAAAAAATCCAATAGCGGTGTTTGCCTTCATGGAAACCCAATTCGGTGAGATACTTTTTAGCATGGGAATATCGAACAGCCATCCCAGCAATACCGCGGCCGAAACGGATATAGTAAACAGAGATGCCGATTTTGCAAACCAAATAAATTTCTTTTTCCTGGTAATTGTCATCTTCCTCTTCGATTTATTTAGATAGCGCTTGTCTGGTTGCTACTAAAACATCCAGCACTTTTTCAAATTCCATTGATTTATCAAAAAAATAATCAGCTCCATACTGTTCACATAAGTTCCGGTAATAACGATCCGAAAAATTACTGAGCATGATTACTATGATGTTGGAATAAGACTTCTTAACATTTTTTAGAAATTCAACACCACTCCCGCCAGGCATATTGATATCGAGTAGGATAACATCTGGCTCTCGACTCTCTATAAACTTTATCGCAGCGGCAGCGGATTCGACCTGGGCGATAATTTTAATGCCTTCTGTCTCTTTCACCAAATTCCTGATTCGTTCACCCACCAGCGATGAGTCATCTACGATCATAACGTTAAGTTTGGTCTTTTCCATTTGCTTGTCTTGTACACAAAGTAGGCTACTTGATGAGATTTAAAGAATAGAGGGTCGTAGCAAGTTGATGTGGTCAAAAACCAAAATTCTTGTCGTGGTTTGTACTACAAGTCATTCTTTTTCACAGTTGGCAACTGCCGTCATCCAGCGGAAGTAGTGTGTTGGCCAGAATGTTTAATTCGATTTATAGTGCACCAGGTTGCACAACCGGAGATGGCGGGTTTAGATCAATCTATTCTGAATTGCGTATTGGGTTAGCTCAACATTGTTATTCAATCCCATTTTTTCAAGTACTCGCGCCCGATAGGTGCTGATCGTGGTAACACTTAAGGAGAGTTTAATGGCAATTTCCGAAACCGATTTTCCGGATGCAATTAATTTCAATACGTTAAACTCACGATCAGAAAGGGTTTCATGCAACGCCTTGTTTGAAGCGGTGAGATTCTCGGCTAATTTTTCAGCCACACCCGCACTAATGTATCGCTTGCCTGCCAATAGTTTGCGTACCGCTTTCACTAATTCATCCGGAGCTGCTTCCTTAGTGAGGTATCCCGATGCTCCTGCCCGTAATACCCGAATGGCATATTGATCTTCAGGGTGCATGCTTAGAATAAGTACTGGAATTTCCGGAAACTCCTCTTGAAGTATCTTTAGCGTATCCAGTCCACTTTTATCGGGCATTGAAATATCACTAATAAAAACGTTCCATATCCCGGTACGTGCCTGACGAAGCAATTCTTGGCCGTTGTTCGCTTCCGCAATCTTCGCGTCTGGAAATTCATCCAAAAGAATGCTTTTCAAACCCCTCCGGATAAGCTCGTGGTCATCGGCAATCAGTATGTTGATCATGTACGTAAATTATAATGAACTTTCAAAATTGGATAATTCCTGTTTCCCCTCATGATGGGCATTTGAAATTTAAAGAAATAATTACAAAGAGCGGCTAATCATACCCAACATTGAATAACGGTTCGAAGGCAACTCATTATACGGGATTCTGAAAAAGGGGAACCCTTAATGTAACAGAAGTTCCAATGCCAGTAACGCCTTTAATTTGCAACTCTCCACCCATCATCATAGCACGTTCTTTCATACCAACAATACCCAACGTTCTTCGCTGGTCAGAAAACCCATCTTGCAGGCCTATTCCGTTATCACGAATTGTTAATACGAGTTCATTATCAGCGTAATCAAGAAATGATTCCACTTCTTGAGCGCCAGAATGTCTCGCTACATTGGTTAAACTCTCCTGATATACCCTGAATATTCCTGTGGTTATCGCTTTGTTTAATTCGAGTTCTCTGACAGGGCTATTAAATTTTGTCTTAATTCCGGTGCGCTTTTCAAATTCCTGACTTTGCCAATCTAACGCTGCCAACAAACCCAAATCATCGAGTATGCCTGGGCGTAATTCTGTGGATATCCTCCTAACTGTTTTAATGGTAGAATCAATCAATCCGAGCATATCTTCCATTTTTTCTTCTATCGCATTTTCGTTGGGGATTATTTTTTTATTTAACCATGAGATATCCATTCGTAAACCAGTCAGTTGTTGACCCAATTCATCATGGATCTCGCGGGAAATGTTAGCACGTTCTTCTTCACGAATGTTTTGCAGGTGTGTGGATAATTCCCTGAGTTGTTTATTCATAGCCACAATCTCATGCTCCGCTTTTTTTGATTCAGTAACATCTTTTATGATAGACAATAAACAAGGTTCATTGCCCCACTCCAACTTCACCACAGAGGACAAGCAAGAACGCGCCTCATTAGCCTTCGTGTAAAATAGTACTTCCGCATTTTGAACCATTCCTTTGGTTTCAAAGTACTGCTCTATTTTATACCGGTCAGGTGGGTTTCGATTGATGCCCAATTCATAGGCACTTTTCTCTACCGCTTCTTCACGCGTAAATCCAAACGTTTCTGTAAACCCTCTATTTACTTCAAGTAGCTTACCGGTTTTTAGAGAGGTAATTGAAATTGAATCCGGACTGGCATAAAAGGCCGCTTTGAATTTCTCTTCAGACTGCCGGATGAGTTCCTCTGATTTTTTTCGTTCGGTAATGTCGCGCACAAATGCGGCTACCAGTTGTTGACCCTCCACTACCATGATTGAAATACTAACTTCCAAATTAATCAGTGCGCCATCCTTTCTAATGTGAGTAGTTTCAAATTGAACCGATTTTTGCTTTAACATGACTGCAATTCGTTCATTGATTTCTGCTGGGGATAATGTAGCCTCTATCTCATTAATATTTTTCAGCAGCAACTCATTGTGTGTGTAACCAATCATTTTACAATACGCTGGATTTACTTCAATAATTCTACCCCGTGTATCGGCCAATATGAATCCATCTAGCATGGTGGAAATAATTTGCTGATTGCGTTCCAGTAAAAGTCGTCTTTCTGTATCTCCTTTTTTGCGTTCTGTGATGTCGCGTGTAACTCCAAGCAGTGAAATGATATTGCCTTCAATATCTTTCATGGGAACCGCATGGGTTTCAAGCCAGCGGTGTGTACCCTTTAACCCTGTTATTTCAAATTCCAATTTCCCGGAAACTCCTGTAAAGACATTTTTGGTTAATTTCTTAAAAGCAACCTGGTAATTTTTATCTACCAGATCAACCATTCGCTGCTTCAGCACTTGCTGTTCATTTTCGGCTTCAATCATGGCTAAACCAGCAGGGTTCATAGAAATTAATTCACCTTTAGGATTAAGTACCTTAACACATTCTGGTTCAGTTTCCAAAATTGTACGTAGGTAGTTTTCGTTTTCGGCTAATTCTTTAACAGCTTTTTTACGATCTGTAATATCCCTTGCAAAGGCTAACATCTTTCCGTCTTCCAACATCCTTGCATTTATTTCCATGTCTAAAATTAACCCATCTTTCTTCCTTAATTTTCGTTCAATGGTTACGGATTCATTTCTGAGTTGCGCAGCATACTTTTCCTGATTAAGAATTACATCGCCTACCAGAATATCAGTAAGTTTCAGATTGGCAAATTCTTCTTTTGTATAGCCTGATATCGACCACGCACTCGTGTTAAATTCATGAATTGTTCCATCAAAAGAATAAAGAAGAATAGGGTCGCTTGCCTGCTCAATGAGCGATCGGTATTTCTTCTCACTTTCCAGAATTAATTGTGCAGACTGAACACGGTCGGTTACATCCAGCAAGGTACCTATGGTAATGGTAGAGTTTCCTGTTTTGGCGGCTTTACCAAATACTTCCACGTGAATTATGGTTCCATCTTTTTTTATGCCCCTGAAAGCATACTGTGATTTTACCGATTCTCCGGCCAGCCTTTTATTCACGGTGTCTCTTACCATTTCCAGATCAGGTCCGTAAACTGTATCGGCAGCTTTAAAATTCCTCAAAAGTTCATCCGTGCTATATCCAAAGATCTCGGCAAACCGAGGATTAACATACTTGTAATATTCTCCTTCAATAATGTATATGCCTGTTAGGGATTGTTCGGCAAGCCCTCGAAATTTATCTTCGCTTTCTTTAAGCACCAATTCAGTATTTTTCCTGGCTATTATTTGCTTTACAAGCACTTCTTTATGTTTTTCGTTTTGATTGTAAAGGCCTGTATTTTCTACTACGTGTGCAAACTGCCGCGCTGCCATTTGAAGGTGTTCCAGTTCTAAGCGTGAAAACGTCCTTAACTCTTTTCTTACGTAAAGTTTTACAACCCCCAACACATTAATTCCAGCCAGAAGAGGTGCACCTGCACACGAGCTGTATTTGAATTTTGCATCTGGATTAAAATTATTATCCGTGCGGGTGTCTTCAATGGTAAGTACTTTCTTCTCCTTTATTATTTTATCCAAATAGGGATGGGCCAGAGGCAAGACATCTTCTAACTCATGCTTTTCAACACCGATGCTACCGAGTAATTTTAATTCATTTCCATCTATCAAATGGATGGTACACGCATCAACTCCAAATGCTTCTCTTACTTGATTTGTAAATTCCGTTGCTTGTTCAGCGGCAGTAAACCTATCTATTCTACGCTCATTGATCGAAGATAAAACTTGAAAACGCCTGATAGAATCATGAAGTTCAGCTGTTTTTTCTGAAATCATTTGTCTCATTTTTTTTGGCTCACGTGCAAAATTCCATGCGAGTAAACCAGCTATACATGATAGTGAAATGCCCAAAAAGATTAATAACCAAAAGTCTGCAATCTGAGTAGGTTTTTTTGGCTGGGCATATAAATTCCACGCGCCATCGGGGAGGACAACTTTTATAAAATTTCCTTTGGTAAGCCCAATCACTTCCGGTAAAAAAAATTCTTCCTTAAAGGTGTTAGGATTTATTTTTGAAAATTGATAGATAGCCTTATTACCTTTCGTGTTATCTAATCCAACACGATTAATTAAGGTTGACAGTTTTATAATCACTGCTGAAAAACCCCAGAAATTACCGTCCTTAAAGATGGGCTGTCGGCCCACTATTCCCAGTCCACCTTGCTTTAACTCAAATGGACCTGAAAAGAATAATTCTTTATTAGCAATGGCCTTATTTGCTTCTTTGCTGCGCATGGAATCCGATAATATGTCGTAATTTATTACTGCTTCATTTCCCTGAAGAGGGTATACATGGGTAATAACACCTATGCGTGTTAACTGAATAGCATCGATAAACTCATTTGATTCCAATAGTTGCATGGCAACCGAATCAAAATTGTTTGGAACTCCATATTTTTCTACTAAGAAACCTAATATTTTGGTAGTCGTAAGACTTCGGTTTAATGCTATTTGTATTCGTTCTTTTGTTTTTTCCAGTTCACTGGTTATTTCAATTTGTTCTGCTTCCTTGCTAAGTAAATACCGCTGGAAAGTAAGAAATTGGGTTAGCCCCAATAAGAGCACCCCCACTAAAATCCCGAAGAGTATTGGTTTTCTAAAAATCATGATTAATGCCTGATCCTTGCTACTTATATCTATCTCTATCTATCTCTTTTAGTGCTTACTCAGCTTTTCCTTGAGTCTGTCAAGTTCATCTTTTAATTCAATTATTCGGGCTTCACGACCTACAAAGAGATCGTTGATTTCCTCCAACTCCTTATTGGCAACTTCCAGTTCGGCAGTTCGTTCTTTCACACGTTGCTCTAATTGCTGGTTTAGTTTCAAAATAATCTGTTCAGATTTCTTTCGGTCGGTAATATCGCGCACAAATACCAACAATCTTCCATCACTGATTTGCTTGGCATTGATTTCAACTTCAATAAGGGTTCCATCTTTTCTCTTCATGGGCCGCTCAGCCTGCGTGGCTTTACCACGTTTTAATTTTTCAAATTGAAAAGGTTTTTTGGCCACGTCTTCAATAAGTGTTAAATCATAAATTGTCATGGACAAGAATTCTACTTCAGTATATTGGGCAAGCTTGCAGGCAGCAGGATTTACTGTTAGAAAACGACCTGCTTGATCGGCAATGAAAATTCCATCTGTTGCTTGTTCTATCAACGTCCTGTATTTTTCTTCACTGCTCTTAATTGCTTCTTCGGCTCGTTTACGCGCAGAAATATCCCTTGCTATGTCAATATAATTGCCTTCAACATTCATTCGGGTGCTTACTTCAAACGGAATGAGTGTACCATTTTTATGTCTAAAATTTCTCACATGTAAAATCGATTTTCCTGCCTTCAGCTCTTCGACCCGCGGAGGGGGCTCATGATCATTGATCACCGCAATATCGAATACCCTCAGTTTCAACAATTCTGCTTTTGTATAACCCAACATCACGCAGGCTGAGTGATTTGCATCTTGAATTTGAAAAGATTGGTTTGAAATAAAAATTGCATCAGAAGCTTGTTCCACCAAGCCTCTGAATTTCTCTTCGCTGGTCTTGATTGCTGTTTCAATTTTTTTACGCTCAGTAATATCTGTCAGCAACCCTTCGATATGTAACAAATCTCCTGTTTTGGAATAGATACCCTGAGCTTTATCCCACAGCCAGCGAATTTCTCCATTGCGATGCATAATTCGGTATTCATTACTGCATGGCCTTCGTGCAGCAATGTTTATCTGACATTTTTCCCACACCGGAACAGCGTCTTCAGGGTTCATAATGGCACCCAGTGTGGTGACACCCCCTTCGGTCAATTCATGAGGTTCATAGCCGGTGAGTATGGTACAGCCTTTACTTATGTATTCAAGCGTCCAATCCGCATCATTTCTGCATCGATAAACCGCGCCATCCAGGTTGCTCAAGAGCATCGAGTAAGATTGTTCCCGCGCATTAAGAGCGTCTTCGCTTTTCTTCCGATCTGTAACATTTGTCATAGAGCAGGCAATCCCGTTTATCTTTTTGTCCAGATAAATGGGATCGATCCTTAATTCAAACCAATTTATGTCGGTACTTTGAAGTTTGGGCGTAAATACTTCTGTCCGTACTTTTTCTCCGGAAAGTCCCCGTTTATAAAAGTCCCTCCAATAAGTTAAATACTCTTCCGGGAGATGCTCGGGAGATAGCATGTTGTCTCCAACGTTAATTAAAAAGCCGCCATTTTCATGCAGACTTTCTTCGAAAGCATGGTTTGCTGCGATCAACGTGTAATCAGCACTAACACTCCATAATAGATCGCTGGTGCTATTGATCAGGGCTTCATTTCTCCTTAGTACTTCCGTATTTTCCTGTTCCGTTTTTTTCTTCGCAGTTATGTCTTTAAAATAAATCGTCAAGCCTTCCAGAGATGGATAAATGTGGTTTTCAAAATATTTGTCCCATGGCGGATAATACTCTTCCAGGTATTGATAGGTTTGTGTTTCCATGGCCTTGGCATAGGCTTTGTAAAATGGTTGACCAACCCCAGTTGGAAACTCGGTCCAAATATGTTTGCCAATTAAAGTTTGCGGATCCCGGCCAAAAATTTCTCCAGCCAGTTTGTTTACATAGGTATAACACCAGTTGCTATCAAGCGCTACAAAAGCATCTGAAACACGTTCGATTACCTTCCGGTATTTTGCTTCGCTTTCTTTTAAATCGAAATCTTTGTAATAGCAATTAAGGGCAACCACAATCAGGTGCAATAATCGATCAATTAATTTTATGTCATTAGCCGTTGGCTTCCGTGGTTCTCGGTAATAAACAGCAAATGTACCTAGCACTTTGTTTTCATTACCGGGTATGGGCGTTGACCAACAGGCGTTTAATCCATTACTAATAGCCAACTCGCGATAATTCACCCACAAGGGATCGGTGGCTATATCGGATACGATTATTCTCTCTTTTCTGAAGGCGGCAGTTCCGCACGAACCCTCCATCGGGCCAATAGGTTCTCCATCAATGGCATTATTAAAACTTTCGGGCAAACTAGGTGCCGCGCCATGAAATAAATGCGTTCCGTCTTTGTTTAATAATAAAATTGAACAAATAGCCTTGTCAGCATTAGCTTCGTATGTCAGTGCCACTAAAGTAAGAATTTCTTTCAGTGGTCTCGCATAGGCAATCATTTCCAAAATTTCTTTTTCTGCTGATTGCAAAGAGTCCGCTTGCTTTACGTTGGGTTCTATTCCTTTTGTAGGAAGTTTCTTCTTCATGACAGTACTCTTGAAAAAACAATTAACTCGACCACCTGCTTATGCGATGGGGTCAGTCAAAGGTAAGGTAGTTTTTTTGCGCTACATTACCAATGTAAAGCGGGGATGTAAGGCATATAAACAGATCAACTTACGGTTTGTTTTACGCTTGCGTAATTGATGCATTCATTTAGTTCAACAAAAATTATATCATTTTACTTTGACCTTACTTCTGCGATGAAAGAGAACTTCTGATTGAAAGTACGTTCAGGCATAATGATGAAATGATGGTTTGTTGAGTTCCGCATTCATTTCTACATTCAGTAAGCAAACTTTTGTAGTAAGAACATATATGAAATTACAACTAGTCACAAGCGGCAACCAACATTTGTTCCAACGTGCCACTACTAATGGAGATAGTAATATTAATGATCACTCGGCTATCCATGGGTAGCAATGATGAGAACATGTTTTAGAATCAAATCATTTTCAGCCCACGGGAAGATCTGAATAAAAAATTTCGGTATCGCCAAAAATGGAAACCCGTTGCCGTTTTGGCGAACTTGTTTTTCTCTCTTAGAATCTTATAAACCTTCCCATCCATTCTGCTGTAATGATAAATTCATTAGTCTGCATTGTACTGGATGTATTGTTTTAGTTATTTCGTTGCAATAGCCGCGTGACAATAAGGACTCACTTTAAAGAAATTGCATGATCAATCCGAATTTGCTTAATTTTAATTTCTTAATCCAAGCTCCTTTTATGAAGAAGATTTTTCAATACGTCATTATCTGTATCTCATTTTTCACAGTGGCTGCCGCTCAGGAACTCCACTCGCCCAATGGCCAGTTAACTATGGTATTTTCGTTGCAATCCAATGGAACACCTCAATATCAATTGTCGTATAAGAATAAATTAGTGATTAATCCCAGTACCATGGGGTTCGAACTGAAAGATGATGCGAAGTCATGGCAACATAATTTTACAATTACGGACATTAAAACTACTTCGCATGATAGCAACTGGCAACCGGTATGGGGCGAAGTGAAAACCATTCGCGATCATTATAACGAACTCGCGGTAACGCTTACTCAAAAAGAAACAAATCGCGAGTTGATGATTCGTTTCCGATTGTTCGATGACGGACTCGGCTTTCGGTATGAATTTCCGTCACAACCCAACCTGATCTACTTCATCATAAAAGAGGAGCGCACCCAGTTTGCTATGACAGGAGATCACACGGCTTTCTGGATTGCAGGTGATTACGATACCCAGGAATACGATTATACCACGTCCCGCCTCACTGAAATACGCAGTCTCATGAAAAAAGCTATAACTGCCAATGCTTCCCAGACTCCGTTCTCACCGACAGGTGTTCAAACTGCTTTAATGATGAAGACCGATGCCGGCATCTATCTCAACATCCATGAAGCAGCCCTCATCAATTACCCGTGTATGCATTTGAACCTCGATGACAAATCGCTGGTGTTTCAATCGTGGCTTACACCTGACGCTACAGGCGACAAAGGGTATATGCAAGCACCAAGTCACACTCCGTGGCGTACGATTATGGTGAGTGATGATGCGCGCACAATTCTAGCAAGCAAGATGACTTATAATTTGAACGAGCCCAACAAGATTGAAGACACTTCATGGATTAAACCGACCAAGTACATGGGAGTGTGGTGGGAAATGATTACCGGAAAAAGTTCCTGGTCCTACACGAATGAGTTGCCTTCAATACAAATTGGAGTCACCAATTATTCAAAAGCAAAACCTAACGGTACCCATGGTGCAACTACCGCCAACGTAAAAAAATACATCGACTTTGCTTCGCTGCACGGCTTTGATGGTGTGTTGGTAGAAGGTTGGAACATCGGTTGGGAAGATTGGTTTGGTCATGCAAAAGATTACGTGTTTGATTTTGTTACCCCGTATCCTGATTTCAATCTGACAGAATTACGCGACTATGCGAAATCAAAAAATATTAAACTCATCATGCATCATGAAACGTCCGGTTCTACGCGCAACTACGAGCGTCATCTTGACAAAGCTTTTCAATTTATGAAAGACAATAACTACGATGCAGTGAAGACGGGGTATGTAGGGCCTATCTTACCCAAGGGATTTTATCATTACGATCAATACATCGTTAATCACTATCAATATGTAGTAGAGAAAGCTGCTGAGTATAAAATTATGGTGAATGCACACGAAGCAGTACGGCCTACGGGTCTTGCACGCACCTGGCCAAACCTGATTGGCAATGAATCGGCACGGGGTACGGAGTTTCAAGCCTTTGGTGGTTCGAAACCGAATCATGTTACCATTCTTCCGTTTACTCGCTTAATTGGCGGACCCATGGACTATACACCGGGTGTGTTTGAGATGGATATCAGCAAAGCTAATCCGTCTAATACCTCCCATGTTAACAGTACACTGGCTAATCAACTGGCACTGTATGTTACAATGTATAGTCCCTTACAAATGGCCGCTGACTTTCCAGAGAATTACAATAAGTTTTTAGACGCATTCCAATTCATCAAAGATGTTGCCTTGGATTGGGATGATAGTAAATACATCGAAGCAGAACCTGGGCAATACATTACTGTTGCCCGCAAAGCGAAAGGAAGGAACAGTTGGTTCGTTGGAAATGTGAACGGTGAAACGCCTCGCACCTCAACCATCCTGTTTGATTTTCTTAATGCAGATAAGACATACATTGCAACCATTTATAGCGATGGAAATGATGCACACTTTAAAACGAATCCACAGGCCTACAGCATCCGTAAAGTGATTGTTACCAACAAGTCAAAACTGACACAATGGTCTGCACCGGGTGGTGGTTATGCCATTAGTATTGCAGAAGCAGGGAAGGAGCAGTTGAAGGGGTTGAAGAAGTTGTAATCAAGTCAGTGAGATAGTGGGTAGTACAATTTACGATTAGGTATGTTCGTCCAGATCTCTAGTTAGAACAGATCATGTAAAAAGTGTGAGGCTGCCCGGTACTCAACTTACTTTTATCCAGGGTCCAGATTATTTTCATGTTCGATTGTTGTATGATGCAGATCATTACCGATACTGATCAGAATCATTTCTTCTCTCTAGGTTAACGGATACATTGCCGTATAACATTCAGACAAAAATTAAAATACAATGAAAAATAAAACTGTAATCATTACCGGAGCTGCTTCGGGCATTGGAAAAGCCGCTGCCGAATTGTTTGCCACAAAAGGTGCGAATGTTGTTGTTTCAGACATTCAGGAATCGGAGGGCATAAAAGTAGTGAACAATATTATTGCCAAAGGAGGAGTAGCTTCATTTTTCAAAACAGATGTTTCCAATCCGGAAGAAATGGAAGCATTAGTCAATTTTGCCCTTAAGACGCATAGAAAATTGGATATTGCCATTAACAATGCAGGAATTGGTGGTGAGTTAAATCCGATAGCAGAAATGAGCATTGAAGGTTGGCAAAAAGTAATAAATGTAAATCTCAATAGTCTTTTCTATGGAATGAAATATCAGATTCAAGCCATGCTAAAAAATGGAAGCGGCAGTATTGTTAACATTTCTTCTATTTTAGGTTCAGTGGGTTTTGCAGGCTCTGCAGGATATACATCCGCTAAGCATGGTGTAGTAGGCCTTACTCAAACGGCAGCCCTTGAATATTCAGCTCAAAACATAAGGGTTAATGCGGTAGGTCCCGGATTCATTGAGACACCCTTATTAAGTGTTTTGGATGAAGAAATGAAGAAACAGCTGGCAGCACTTCATCCTATTGGCCGAATTGGAAAAAGTGAAGAAGTGGCTGAGCTAATTTTTTGGTTAGCTAGTGACAAGGCTTCTTTTGTAACAGGTAGCTATTATCCTGTTGATGGTGGCTATCTGGCCCGGTAAAGAACCGAACGGGAAATTAAAGTTTCAAGATTGACCGCGAATATTGTACATTAAATCCGTAAAGCAATAAATTATGATAATCCAGTTTAACACTGACAAAACAATTAATGGGAATCAAAGACAACGGGATTACTTTGCCACCCTCATAGAAGAAGAACTTGAAAGACACAGCACTCACATCACCCGCGTAGAAATTCATCTGTCAGATGAAAATGGCATTAAGGAAGGTTCAAATGATATTCGATGTTTACTGGAGGCCAGGTTGCGTGGTCGAAAACCTATTGTTGTGGTGGATCAATCCGATACTATTGAGCACGCAATGGCTGGGGCGATTGAAAAGTTGAAGGCATCTCTTGAAAGTATTATGGACCGTATCAGCGATCATCGAAAAACATAATTGAAAATATAAGTCTTGGCAGTGAGCTTCCTTTTAAAATTAATCTCAAATAGCTTAAGTTGACAAGAAGAAACTCCATTACTTAAAATGATAAAGAGCTTTGCCGCTTTTATCTAAAATCGTGTTTCCTTTTATATGGCCAATGGCCAAACCTTTGGTGTTGTAGAGAAAGCCATTGGAGAAATAACCGATAGGTTCACCCGACTCGCTGAAGAGATTTTTATCGTCATTGCTGTACGCTTTGTAAGTTCCGCTTGCATCATAATACTTTGCCATGCTTATGCTAACGTGATTAACCGTTAAAAGGTGCCTTAAACTTTCTTCGCAGTCTCAAACTCTCGATATTTATTGAGTTTGTATACAACATCCATTACCAAAAATTATTGGGACATAATTCTCTAAAAGCTATATCTTTAAAGTTCAAGACCTACCCATTACAATCCTATGAAAAGAAAGATTCTCACCTCAACAATACTTTTATTATTATGGTCTTCATCTCTCTTGTTTGCTCAGCATAAACATCGGTATCAAACCGATTTTTCGAAAGAAGAATTTACGCAGCGGAGAGAAAAAATATTTAGTACAATCGGCAACAATGCCATTGCCCTTATTCAAGGTGCCAGGGGTATTCCGGGTTTCACTGTATTCAGACAGTCCAATACATTCTATTATCTTACTGGTTTGGAATCCGCCCACGCCTATTTGCTGCTGAATGGGAAAAATAAACGAACAGCTTTATACCTTCCTCATCGTGATGAAGGCATGGAGAATGGCCAAGGAAAGGTGCTATCTGCTGAAGACAGTGAGTTGGTCAAACAACTCACCGGAGTGGATCAGGTTAAAGGCATTGAGTTTTTATCTTCTGATTTAATTGGAACCGGATTAATAAGACCTCCCGCACCGTTGCTCTATACACCTTTCAGTCCGGCCGAAATTGGGAATGACAGCCGTGATGAGTTGCTCGCTAGTCAGGCACGAACTTCAGCAGATCCATGGGATGGGCAATCCACCCGGGAAGCCTTGTTCATTAGTAAACTAAAAGAACGTAATCCGCAATTTGAGATCCGTGATCTATCGCCCATATTGGATTCGATGCGTCTGATCAAAAGTCCGAAAGAAATTGAGTTGATCCGTAAGGCAACACATATAGCGGGACTGGGTATCATTGAGGCGATGAAGTCTACTTCGCCAGGTGTTTATGAATATCAATTAGATGCAGTTGCCAAATATATATTTTACTTACAAGGCACACGGGGCGATGCGTATCCTGCCATCATTGGCGGTGGAACAAACGCCTACATGGGACATTATTTCCATAAAACAGATAAGTTAGTAGATGGCGATCTTGTACTGATGGATTATGCGCCCGACTACAAATATTATTGCAGCGATGTTACTCGCATTTGGCCAGTGAATGGAAAATTTAATGCTGAACAAAAAGAGTTATACAATTTTATCATTGCTTATCGCGATGCGCTTTTTAAATATATAAAACCAGGGGTCACCTCACAGGAAGTGCTTGACAAAGCAGCTGCGGATATGAAACAATATCTGGTGGGTAAAAAATTCGCAAAGCCTGCACACCTAAAAGCAGTAGAAGAGGGGGTGAAGTTTAGAGGGCATTTCCAGCATCCGGTAGGCATGGCCGTGCATGATGTTGGACAGGTACACGGAGTGAAGCTTAAATCAGGAATGGTATTTACTATTGATCCTATGATCTGGATAAATGAAGAAAGATTATATGTGCGCATTGAAGATGTTGCGTTAGTTACAGAAAATGGCGTTGAAAATCTGAGTGCCTTTGTACCCACAAGCATAGAAGATGTTGAACGCACCGTCAAAGAGAAAGGTCTCATTGAATTTCGTCCTGCGGTTGAATTACCATTGAAGAAATAGAATTTAATACCATTAACAGAAAAATCGCTCATATGAAAAATTGGATTCTTTGCGGATTATTGTTGTCTCTAAGTTTATCTTTTTCACATGCGGATACGTATCCCAAAAACCCAAAGGTAGATGTACTGAACTATGCATTTCGCATTGAACTTTTCGACACTACTGATGAAATTAAATGTACGGTAACTATCGATGTGCGCTACGTAGGTGAAGGAGTTAAATTCCTGCGTCTTGATTTAGTGAAAGCAAGTGCTGCATTGGCAAATAAAGGTATGACGGTAAGCGGGGTATCATCAGAAGGCGAAAGCCTTAGCTACACCCATGATAACGAGGAGTTGAAAATTAAATTACCGGTAGCCTCTCAACTCAATCAAAGGAGTCAGTATACGATCACTTATTCTGGTGTGCCTGCCACCGGTTTAAAGATTGCTAACAACAAACATGGGGATCGAACATTCTTTAGCGATAACTGGCCAGACAAAGGAAGAAATTGGCTTGCTATTGTCGATCATCCTTCGGACAAAGCTATGTGCGAATTTATTGTAACAGCTCCTTCACATTATCAGGTGGTATCGAATGGGTTGAAAGTAGAGGAATCAGATTTATCAAATGGAAATCGAATCACGCACTGGAAACAATCCGTTCCCATTGCATCATGGCTCTATGTATTGGGTGTGGCGCGCTTTGCCGTTCAGTATGTAGATGAATATGATCATAAACCTATTGAAACGTGGGTGTATTATCAGGATCGTGATGCGGGGTTTTATGACTTCGCAGAGCCCACCAAAAAAGTACTTGAGTTTTACAGTGACTACATCGGTCCGTTTGCGTATGAAAAATTAGCGAACATTCAATCGAATAGTGTAAGCGGTGGGATGGAAGCCGCATCAGCTATTTTATATAGTGAGACTTCCGTTGTGGGCGATAAAAATGAACGCTGGCGCAATGTGGTTATCCACGAAATTGCACATCAATGGTTTGGCAATGCGGTGACAGAATCCGATTGGGATGATGTCTGGCTTAGCGAAGGTTTCGCTACGTACTTTACACTTCTTTTTATTGAACACGAATATGGTCATGATGAATTTATGAAGGGACTTGCCGCAAGCAAAAAGAGAGTAACCACATATTACACACAACATCCTGATTACCGAATTATTCACGACAATCTAACGGATATGAGTCAAGTGACCAGTTCGCAAACCTATCAGAAGGGGAGTTGGATTTTGCACATGCTACGCGGTATAGTTGGTGAAGACGTATTCTGGAGGGGGATTCAATCGTACTATAAAAAATATCAGAACCTGAATGCTACCACTTCAGATTTTAGAAGAGAGATGGAGGAAGCATCGGGTAAGGATCTGAAAATATTTTTTGACCAATGGCTATACAAGCCGGGTGCGCTAACCCTTAACGGAACATGGAACTACCATGCGAAGAAAAAAGAAGTGACGATTCAGCTAAAGCAAACTCAGACTGATGGAAGTATGTTCAACATGCCTATTGAAGTAGCGATTCATTATTCTCAAGATAAACGGGTAATGAAGCAGATCCTTCTGAGTGAAAAATCAAATACATTCACGTTTGCTGTCGAGGTAGAACCAACGCAAGTGATCCTTGATCCTAATTCCTGGGTGTTGATGGAAGCAACGTTAATCAAAAAGTAAATTTTAATTCTAAAAAAGGTGGTCCTCCCGATAGCTATCAGGACAAACCACCTTCTATTAAACTACACTACAAAATTAAACATGACTTCGTCAAGCGAGGTCAAAACGATCCAGATTCATCACCTTGTTCCAGGCAGCTACAAAATCCTTCACAAACTTTTCTTTAGAATCATCACTTGCATAAACCTCTGCAATGGCACGAAGCTCTGAGTTTGAGCCGAAGATCAAATCAACACGCGTACCTGTCCACTTCTTTTCACCAGTAGCGCGGTCGTGGGCCTCAAAGGCATTTTGTCCATTGTCCAAAGCTTTCCAGCTAATTCCAAAGTCAAGCAGGTTCACAAAGAAATCATTGGTTAATGCTTCTGGATTTTTAGTGAACACGCCATGCTTAGAATTGTCGAAGTTTGTGTTAAGTACCCGCATACCCCCCACAAGGACCGTTAGTTCAGGGGCAGTTAGCGTCATCAATTGTGCTTTATCAATCAACAATTCTTCTGCGGTTGCTTTGTGACGGGTGTTTAAATAATTTCGGAAGCCATCGGCAGCCGGTTCGAGAACAGCAAATGATTCTACGTCAGTTTGTTCTTGAGTTGCATCGCCACGACCTGGAATAAAAGGAACTTTCACATCATGACCGGCATTCTTTGCTGCCTTTTCAATTCCTGCACATCCCGCTAACACAATCAAGTCGGCAAGAGAAACTTGTTTATCACCGGTGTTAAATTCCTTCTTAATTCCCTCAAGGGTTTTTAATACCGTTGCCAGCTGGCTAGGGTTGTTCACTTTCCAATCTTTTTGCGGTGCAAGGCTGATACGAGCACCATTCGCACCACCACGTTTATCAGAACCGCGGAAGGTTGAGGCAGAAGCCCAGGCTGTTGATACCAGTTGAGACACAGTCAATCCTGAAGCAAGTACCTTACTCTTTAATACTACGATGTCTTTATCATCAATCAATTTATGAGTAACCGCTGGGATGGGGTCTTGCCAGATTAATTCTTCTTTCGGAACCTCTGGTCCAAGATAACGCGTGATAGGTCCCATGTCGCGATGCGTTAATTTATACCAGGCACGTGCGAATGCATCAGCAAACTTATCTGGATTCTCTAAGAAGTTTCTGGAAATTTTCTCATAGATCGGATCCACTCTTAAAGAGAGGTCAGTCGTTAACATGAAGGGGGCATGTTTCTTGGTTTTATCATGGGCATCCGGCACGGTACCTTCACCAGCACCCCCTTTCGGTTTCCATTGATGGGCTCCGGCAGGACTCTTCGTTAGTTCCCATTCAAAACCAAAGAGGTTTTCGAAAAAGTTGTTGCTCCACTTTGTGGGTGTAGTTGTCCAGGCGCCTTCAAGTCCACTGGTGATTGTATCGGCACCACTTCCTGTGCCAAATGAATTTTTCCAACCCAGACTTTGCTCTTCAATACTGGCTGCAGCCGGTTCGCGGCCCACGTATTTATCGGCATCAGCCGCACCATGCGTTTTACCAAAAGTGTGACCCCCGGCAATAAGCGCTACGGTTTCTTCATCATTCATCGCCATTCGACCAAACGTTTCACGAATGTCACGAGCCGCTGCGAGCGGATCTGGTTTTCCATTAGGTCCCTGCGGATTCACATAGATCAAACCCATCTGTACAGCGCCCAATGGATTTTCCAATTCACGATCACCCGTATACCGTTTGTCGCCTAACCATTCACTTTCTGAACCCCAATACACATCTTGTTCGGGTTCCCACACATCTTCGCGTCCACCGGCAAAACCAAAAGTTTTAAAGCCCATAGATTCAAGGGCACAATTCCCTGTAAGGATCATCAAATCTGCCCACGACAGTTTGTTACCATATTTCTTTTTTATTGGCCAGATCAGTAAACGCGCCTTATCCAGACTGGCGTTATCCGGCCAACTGTTTAATGGTGCAAAGCGTTGAGTACCAGAACATGCGCCCCCACGACCATCAGCAATTCTATAAGTTCCGGCACTGTGCCATGCCATGCGGATAAAGAACGGTCCGTAGTGACCATAATCTGCTGGCCACCAGGATTGTGATGCCGTCATCAATTCGAAGATATCTTTCTTCACCGCCTTCAAATCCAGCTTCTTAAACTCTTCGGCATACTTGAACGACTTGTCCATTGGATTGGACAAAGACGAGTGTTGACGCAGGATGTTCAGCTTCAACATGTTAGGCCACCAGTCGCGATTGCTGGTGCCACCCCCTGCGGGTTGTTTTAATGAGCCACCATGAAACGGGCACTTCGCATCGCTCGTGTTTGTGTCTGGTGATTTTGCGTGTTTGTTATCCATTTTATATCGATTAATAATTGTTTGCAATGTGTTGTCTAATGATCAGTGCTTCCATCTCCGGTACAATGACCAGTGTCAGTGTACAAAGTGATTAAAACCTGCACCCCAAGATTACCATTGATGCATTAATAAATCAAATTGATTATTTTTATATTCATATAGCTAATCTCTATGACCTTACAACAACTCGAATATATCATTGCCCTCGATAGCCACCGGCATTTTGTGTTGGCTTCGGAAAAATGTTTTGTTACCCAGCCTACGTTGAGTATGCAAATCCAAAAGCTGGAAGAGGAATTGGGGGTGAAGATTTTCGACCGAACCAAGCAGCCGGTGATTCCTACAGAAATTGGAACCAGTATTATTTTACAGGCACGCACCATTCTGAGAGAAGCAAGCTTGATTCAACAAATCATTAATGATCAAAAGGATACCCTGATGGGAGAACTACGCATTGGCATTATCCCAACGCTAGCACCTTACTTGCTGCCACCGCTTTTTAAGCAGATGCGTGAAAAATATCCGCAGCTAAACCTTGTCATCAAAGAAACCATTACGGAAGAAGTAATCAACGAGCTAAAAAGCAATCGGCTGGACTGTGGGTTAGTAGTAACCCCTTTAAAAGATTCTTCTATTAAAGAGGATGTTCTCTTTTATGAAGAACTGTTTGTGTATGTATCGCGCAAAAATGTGCTTTATGATAAAAAGTACGTATTGGCTAATGACATCGATCCCGATCAATTGTGGTTGTTGGAAGAGGGCCATTGTTTTAGATCGCAGGTTTTGAACTTATGTGAATTGCGAAAGCGTTCTGACGTTCATTTTAAGTATGAAACCGGAAACATTGAAACCCTTAAGCGCATGGTGGATAAAAGTGACGGTATCACCATTTTACCCGAACTGGCCGTCATGGAATTCAGTAAACAGCAGATGAAACTCGTGAAGCAATTAAAAGCGCCAAGCCCTGCGCGGGAAGTAAGCTTGGTAACTCACCGCGATCAC
The DNA here is from genome assembly GCA_016787755.1 of Cyclobacteriaceae bacterium. GTDB lineage: Bacteria > Bacteroidota > Bacteroidia > Cytophagales > Cyclobacteriaceae > ELB16-189. The sequence goes on from JAEUUA010000020.1 coordinate 180,889, forward strand.
ATCAAAGCGAAACTGATCAAAACCTTAAGAGAAGAAATTATGCGTATTGTGCCAAAACAAATGCAGAAGCTTCAAAATAAAAGGATAGTGGAGATTAATTATTGATTTGAGGATCTTTTGCGGATGCTGGGCGCCTGATTATTACGTGTTTTTATAATTTATAAATTTGCACATTTTATTGGGGCGGAGGATAGTTACAGCTTTACATTTGTTTCATTAAACTGTCTATGGTATGATGACTCCTGATCAACTTGAAAAAATTAAATTTCCCATTGGTCCATTTATGCCAAAGGAAAACATCAGTGAAAGTGAGCTTCATGGATTCTTTAAAACCATTGAAGCGGCTCCTGGAGCATACAGAACGATTACAAAAGGCCTGTCTGAAAATGATTTCAAAAAAACATACCGTGAAGGTGCGTGGAATATACAGCAACTCGTCAATCATGTTGCCGACATGCAATTGCTGCATTTCTTCCGAATGAAAAAAGCGTTGACCGAACCAAACTATAAAGAAATAACGTTGGTAGACATACCAGCTTGGGCAGCAACGCCTGATTGCCTTGGATTTCCGATAGCCGATTCCCTTAATATGTTGGAAAGCATCACCCATCGATATCTCCACCTCAGCAAATCGTTGGATGATAAGCAACTGGAAATTTCCTATCACCATCCGGTACGAAAAATAATGTTAAATCAGAAGCAAGCGATTTCTATGAATGCCTGGCATGTAAAGCACCATCTTGAGCATATCAAAATTGCTTTAGGAGCTCACTAATTTCTGTATCACTTTTCAGACACAACCTCTCCAAATGCTTGCCAATCAAATCCACTTTCAATTCGATTATGACGTAGGGTTGGAACTTGAGTAGTGATTACCAATGTTGTTCCGTTTATATGGGCCCGATGATGCTGAGGAATTTGTAGTTTGATCGCTTTAATCATTTTGAAGGTGACACCTTCAAATGATTCTTGTACGGATTGTTTAAGAGCCGTGATGTTATTCATTCCATACATCACCACCACACTAGGTTTGTATGTCTTAATGTTTGAGAGTATAGTATTTATCCGATTCGTATAAACACGTTGTTCGTATACCGTTCGCGTTCTAAGAAAATCAATCTTCGGCAAATCAAGCCAGCTATAATACCATGCATGGTTATGAGTACTGGGCAATGGGTATAGTTTTATCCATGCTTCCCTACCTGTTGTTGGCAAGGCAAATAGATTCTTTTGGTAGGAGAGTAGATCAGGAAGCTGTTCACCTGTACAGCCATGTTCAAACAATATTAGATTTTTCCAGACATTATGCTGCACTGCCTGGTTGCCGAATCGATAGTCGTAAAGGCTGGTAAATAAATCTGCTTTGGTTCCTTCCATGCGTGCAGTAACCTGGCGATAGAGTTCACGAATGTCGCACAGCGTTGCCCGATTGGTTGAATGTGCCCTATAAAAATAAGTTAGTTTCTCAGCCACCTCTTCCGGAAAATCTCCGCCACTTTCTTCGTAACCAATAAACCAACAGGTAGCCTGCCACGATCCGTAGCCGTAAAAATGATCGACCCAATGTGTAAGTGGTTTCTCTTCGATTAGCATGACACAAAAGATAGCAAAAGACTGATTAATTCTTGATTATTTGTTGCACATGATAACTATCGATCCAACGCCATGATTTGTTTTTCATAACTGGGGGGAAGGATAAGCGCTTTCAACAGCCAATCTAACTTCAACCATCTGCATATTTTATAGAACCTAACAAAAGGGGAGAGCAACGAGATTTTGCGCAATTGTAACAACTCTATTACGTGGTGGGGCATGACGAGTTTTTGTGCTTCTCGCAAAATTCCATATCGGAAAGTTCCGAGATGTTTTTTGTATTGGTTGTAAAGATCGTCTGTGTAATCACTGTGCCGAAGATTCTCTTTCAAATGCTCTTGCCGCATCACTTCCCACGCTGCAAATGTTTCGGGCAAACCTGTTAATTTCATTCTACTACCAAGATTGTTGAATACCTGAAACACGTCATTCTTTTCTGCACTGCTTAGTTTTCGTTCCAGCACTTCAAACGATCGAATGCTATAATCGATCAACAAGAATAGTACATCACGATACGCCCAGGCAGGAATAGTAGCGCCACGCTTTGTCTCCACGCTTGAATGAATTGTAGTCATGGAATCAATCGTACGAAAGGCAGCTTGCTTTTCTGAAAAGACAATGGATTGCGCGTAAGAAACTGTTGAAAATAATCGACCAATGGGATCAACTGGGAGCCGCCCCGTAACGTATAACCAATCCACTGCTTTATTCAAGGCAAACTCAGCGGAAGCACCTGCAAAGATCAAGAGAATGGTATCACTCTTTCCCCAAATCTTTCGCACCACAGATTCCTTCGCCACAAAATATTCGGTGTTCATTTAATGCTCTTTCGCAACAGATATGTCTCAACACCTAAAATAATCGCAATCCCCAGCATGTAGGCAAGAATGTCGGCCCAGGCAAATGAAGTTCCTATCACTGTTCTAGCGAAGTGTGATTTTTCTAAACCTAGCCTCTCGACAATTTTAATATATTGAAGTGCTTCTATCAGGAATGAAAAAACCAGCACACTCATCGCTAATAAAAGAACAGGCACGCGCAGAAAAGATTTTACAAAGCTATACATTAAGATCACTACCAGTACATCACCTACATACGGACGTACAAAATTGTCCTTAACAAAAAGAGCAATCAACACTTCAATAACAAAAATAAAAATAGCTAGTGCGAAATAGTTTTTAGTAAAGGTTAGCATCCATTTGATTTAGATTGTGCGCCAGTATTTGTTGCCCTACTTTTCAAGGAGCTTTGATTGCTTAAGGGCAACATAGCGAAACAACAAGCCCGCTGAAACAAAGAGGATCGCGAAGAAACTATTTATACCTACAATCAAAGTAACGGAGCTACCTGGGTACTGTTGCATGTTTGTCGACAAAGCAATGGATACCAACACTACTAACGCGAATGCCATTGCAAACATGGTCCGTTCCATTCCTGCTGGCGTGAAACGCGATAGAATAGCACTAACTAGTCCAACAGCCATCACACCCAGATACATCAGGTTGCCTAGGTGAGGGCCGGAGCCAATCAGACCTACCGCAAGGTTTACCCACATCATTAAGAAAGTTGAACCCAGCGCTACAATAATGGCTACTTTATACACAGCATTAGTAACATATCGCGTGATCAAAACATACGATAGGCCGGAGCTAAAAATAAGGATACCCATAACAAGGAAATCTGCTACACTCCAATTTACTTCCTCTGTAAATTGCATGGCCACTAACGGAACTGCTAATACAAGGGCAGTTAGCAAGGCAAGAACTACAATGGATTTAGAAATTTCTTTGGATGTTTTCATAACTCAATGTTTCGTTCCTCAATTAGGCTGCAATATATAAAAAGTACTTTTTATTTAAAAGTGAAATATTTGATATTAATGGAAATTGCCTAGTAACCTCCTTTAAATCGATTTTAATTTCATAATATCTTTGTCTCGTCTACCTCAGAAACATTTCAACATAATAGCATCTTTAATAGCTTTTGTTAAATTCCCATTATCTTTATAATCAATAGCCATAACCTTAATATGTTCGCAAATGAAAACATACCCAAGCATATTCAATGATGTTATAGGCCCGGTAATGAGAGGCCCATCAAGTTCGCATTGTGCTGCCTCTTTAAGAATAGGTAGAATCTGTCGAGACTTAATGGATGGAGATATACAGGAAGTTTATATTGAGTTTGATCCCAATGGTTCATTAGCAACAACCCATAAAGGTCAAGGTTCTGATATGGGATTGTTTGGCGGATTTTTAGGATGGGAAGCCTACGATGAACGCCTTCCCGAATATCTTCGGGCAACGGAAGAAGCAGGGATGAAGATTAATATAGAAATTCATCCTATAGGAGCCACCCATCCGAACACTTATAAATTAACACTCAAGAACAGGGAAGAGGTAAGGGAGCTAACTGCTATTTCAACAGGCGGAGGCATGATTGAAATTATTGAAATTGATGGAGCCAAGGTTTCGATGGCTGGGGATTTTTACCAAACATTGGTGTTCGTTAATGCGCCTGGCAACATCATTCCATTTATAGAAAAGTCGATGCCGTGTGATGAAATAACAATACGCAAAGGAACATCTGATTTCATTGAAATAAAGGCAAATCAATTTCTTACTGACTCTCTTTGCAAAGAGCTTCTCAGTATGGATGAAGTATTGTTCATTAAAAAAATGAATCCGGTATTGCCTGTCATGTCGAGGAAAGATCTCACCGTGCCCTTTATCACGTGTGAAGAAATGCTTGAATACAACAAGGATAAAAATCATGCGTTGTGGGAACTTGCCATTGACTATGAAAGTATTCGTGGCAATATCCCAAGAGAAGAAGTCTTTGAAAAGATGCGTGCCATCGTAGAAATCATGCAGAACTCAATTAATCTCGGACTGAAAGGAACAAACTACGCAGATCGGATTTTAGGTCCTCAGTCGGTTGGATTTCAAAAGCAGATGAATGACAAGAAGTTGGTTGAGGGAGATATTCTCAATCAGGTAATTCTGTACACATCTGCCATGATGGAGGTAAAGAGTTCTATGGGTGTTGTAGTAGCCGCACCAACAGCAGGTTCATGTGGTGCATTGCCAGGAGCCATTATTGGTATCGGGACTACGTTATCATTGTCACAAGATGAAATGGTGAAAGCCATGTTGGCTGCTGGAATGATTGGAGTTTTCATAGCTGCTCACGCTACTTTTGCCGCTGAAGTTGGCGGGTGTATGGCTGAATGTGGATCAGGCTCGGGTATGGCAGCAGCCGGAATTGTGGGCTTGAAAAAGGGTACACTAGATCAATCCCTTGCTGCTGCTTCCATGGCATTGCAATCTTCGTTAGGCATGATTTGCGATATGATTGCGGATCGGGTTGAAGCTCCTTGTTTGAATAGAAATGTAATGGCCGCTACAAATGCAATATCTTGTGCGAATATGGCCTTATCTGATTACAACCATTTAATTCCGTTAGATGAAGTTATTGAAACGATGAAAAAAGTAGGAGATGCCATCCCTAACACACTGCGATGCACGGGCCTTGGTGGACTAGCCATTACTAAAACAGCCAAGAAGATTGAGGCCATGCTAAATCAACATGAAATAGATACTGCTAAAACATTTTTTAAAGTGTGTTAGAAAGAGAGACACTTAATAAGGCTATCAAGATTAAACAGTATAAGTTCATTATTCTCCTTCATTTAGTATGCTGATTATCGTTTGGTTTTCTCTGGCTGCACTAGCCGTTTGGTTCTGCATTGTTTTTGTAAAGGATTTTTTAGCACACCCAGAAAATTTAGAAAAAAGTAGTTGGCTTAAGACATCAATTATTGGTTTTGTTGTAAACTTTTTTGACGTGCTTGGTATTGGTGCATTTGCTCCGCAAACGGCATTATTAAAATTTACAAAACAAACGGAAGACAGGGTTATCCCGGGCACTATGAATGTAGCAAACACACTGCCGGTGTTGGTACAAGCACTTATTTTTATTCAGATTATTGAAGTCGATCCACTGACGTTAATTTTAATGCTGGCTTCAGCGGCTGCCGGTGCTATTATAGGAGCGGGCATTGTGGCTAAGTTATCAGAAAGAAAAATCCGGCTGACTATGGGGTTTGCACTGTTAGTAACTGCAGCGTTTATGCTGGCAAGATCGATGGACTGGATACAAGGGGGTGGTGAAGCCATTGGGCTTACTGATTATAAGTTGATGATTGCCGTTGTTGTCAATTTTTTCTTAGGGGCTATAATGACTGCCGGAGTTGGGCTGTATGCACTGTGCATGGCATTGGTTTTTGCGCTCGGGATGTCGCCAAAAGTTGCCTTTCCAATTATGATGGGATCATGTGCTTTCCTCATGCCTCCTGCTTCAGTAAAGTTTATCAGAAAGGGTGCCTATAACAGAAAAGCTGCTGTGGCGATGGCTATTCCGGGTGTGATTGCAGTATTGATTGCAGCTTTTATTGTAAAATCCTTACCCCTGGATACACTCCGATGGATCGTTCTCGCAGTCATACTTTTTACTTCGGCAACCATGCTTTACTCAGGATTCAAAAAACAGTAACCCTTTCTACCTTGTGTAGACAAATTGCCTTCACCATAAAATAAATTGAGAAATTTCTCGATATAAAATTTCGGCCTCTGGCACGATCCGTGCATTAGCTATTGAAAATAATTATATCTTTAGTTACCCAAAACCGACCCAACCTTCCGACCCTCATGAATAAACTTTCGCTTTTGCTAAACCTGATGGTTTTAGTTGTTGGCTGCTCATTGTCCAAAGCAATTCCACTTCCTCATCCCAAAGCGATCCATTTTGAAGAAGCGATAGTATTAAAAATGAAATTGATCCTGGCGCCCTTACTAAAGGAGAATGAAGATTATGTTATCTCTGAATTTAATATAACCGAAGCTTCGGGTGGATATCGCGTAAAAGGGACTGCCACACTTTTTCAAATCAATTCCGTTTCCTTTGAAGGCACTTTTTCGAGTGCTGATGTTATGGCCCGGTTTGAGTTGCAATTCCCAGGCGGAAGCAAACTGCCAGAAAAAACACAACAAAAACTCGCTAAGCAAAACATTGTAAACTGGATACCTGAAGACATTCGTAATATCTCTGAGCTTAAGCTGCTTTACATGGAGTTTGCAGAAAACACCATCACTAAAGTCGGAATACAGTTTGCGGGACAGCAATCATGGAATCTGATCAAAGGTATTTCAGCGACTAATATTCTTATAGATTTTAATCTCAACAATCCGATCAATGGAGTTTCTGTTTCATCCACAGTAACAAGTAACATTAAGATTGGTGATGTTGCAATGGCGGTTAGTGCAACACTTTCCAGCAATGCCAATGAGTGTGTGTTGAAAGGAGATATTGGTGATTTAAAGCTGGGTAGTGTACTGAGTTCAATGGGGCTAAGCAAAGCACCCGATTGGCCCGATGCTATTTGGAATTTGTCCATGACTAAAGGCTCGCTGTCAATCGCGCCCTATGCAAAATCATTGTCACTCAATGCGACTTCTGATTTTGGTCAGGTGGAATTTTCAATCAATGCCTCTAACCCATCTACTGAATTTATTTTTGGAGTCGCCCCACCAGCCGATTTTTCTTTTGCCCGGTTTGATTCAAAACTCGGAGTGCTGGATCATGTAGGGCTTAAGAATACAGCCATCGTGCTGGCTTCATCTACTCAAAAAACCAACCTCACTATTTTTAAAAAATTAGGACAAGAGTCGGAAGTAACCCGAGGTGTTACACTACTTGCGTTATACGATATCTCAGCTGTTTCCAGGGAACTGGAAAAGCTGATGGGCAAAAGTCAATTGCTGTTGCGCACTGCACTCAGCAACGACCCGGCAGAAATCAAACTCATGGTCGCCTTGAATGCTTCGATTCCGCTCGACACGAAGTCAAATGTGATTTTGAAAAACATAAGCTTTGTGATGACACCTAATCCTGCCAGCTTCACCATTGAACTTATCGGCAACATGGATGTAAAGGCGGAGAAAAAAACCTTAACCTTCGAGACAAAGGTTGCAATAGATATTACCAACGTAGAACTAAGCGTGGCCGGTATTATGAAGGGAGTCTGGGATAACCCGTTTGATGCTCATGGGGTTCAATTAATCGATCTGGGAATTGGTGTAGGGGCAAGTTTTAAAACAACTCCCATACCCTTGCCGGTGTTGCAATTCAAGGGGAAAATAAAAGTGGGTAATCCTAAGACTCCCGCGTTTGCAGGAGATGTAACATTTGCCATGGATCCATCCAATCCAACACAAAGCTTGATTGACGCAGGCTTTGATAAAATTCTCTTCAAAGATCTGATCACTGCCACTTCTCCCAAGATCAAGATACCCGAACAAATCGAAAAGACGGTCAACACAATTTCGATCACTGACGCTCGGCTGACAATCGTTCCAGCTACAACCGCTGTGCAGGTATTGGGAAACACGTATGATCCTGGCTTCCTTGTGAAAGGAAAGAGTACGATTGATGGCTATGCTACTGAATTGTTAGTGAGTATTTCTAAAAATGGAATTGAGGGGGGTGCTAACATGACTGGAATTGTGTATGCACCTTATTTTTCTTTTACCGGAGCGAGCAGTAACCCCAATCCCAACTTTTATATTTCATTATCTGCAAGCAATCCGATGTCATCAAAACTTGCGATCAGTGGAAAAGCAACCGTCTTAAAACTTTCAGCCGAATCCGACATGATGTTGAGCGACAAAGGATTTGATTTATACATGAATGGAAAAATCTTTGATCAATTTAATGCTAAGCTTCAGATAGCTGGCAAGAGTACGAAAGATGGGGCAGGGTACAATGTAAGTGCCACCCTGGATTCGGATTTGCAAAAATACATTAGTGAAATTGCTTCCGCAGAAATTGACAAAGCCACCAAGGACTCACAGAAAGCTTTTAAGGATGCACAAAAAACACTGACCGATAAACAAAAAGAAGTTTCAGGATTAAATTCAGAAATAGATAAGCAGCGAACTATTGTTAAAGCCGATCGGGATAAGGACTGCAAGAAATTTAACGATGCGGAAGAACAGGTGAAGAAAGACCGAAAGAAATTAAAAGGTATTAAGGAGGATATTGATGATAAGGAGGATAAGATTAAGAAACTCGAAAAGGAAATTGACAAGGATAAATTGAAGGCTGTGGACAACGGTCCTAAACTGGTAAAATTAAGAACTGAAATTACAGCTCTTCAGATTGCCAAAGGGACAGCCAATGGTGTTCTGAAAGCATCTGAAAAAGTGTTGGAAGGATTAGGCGCTGGGTGCGATCTTACGCCCATTGACCTTGATCCCCGGATTGCAGGGTTGATCACTGCCCGCGAAACTGCCGATAAGAGTTTACAAGCCGCCAAGGGTATTGTGGAAGGTACGGGGATGATCACCGGAGGTTCATTGAAAGCAACCAAATATATTGTGGACAAAGGAAGCGGGGGAGTTGTAACGATTACCTCTGCATCGTTCGAGTCTAAGTTAAGCGAAGCCAACAGAGGCGCAGTTACGCTAAAAGTAAAGGGAACTTTTTCGGGTGAACCTCTGGACTCAAACTTTACTATTAATTTACCTAGCCCCCAGGCCACGGTGGAAAAGTTTGCGCGAGAATTGTTGAAGTAAGAATTATCTTGTAAAAAATTAATTGAATATACAATGACAGCTGTTTTAATTGGTTTTGGTGTACTGGCTATCCTGGCTATGCTTATTTATAACAATCTTGTGGTGGCTAGAAACCAGGTGGAACAAGCGTTTGGAAGTATTGATGTAATGTTGAAAAAACGATATGACCTAATCCCCAATTTGGTGGAAACGGTGAAAGCATATATGAAGCATGAAAAGGAAACGCTCGTACAGGTCACTGAACTTCGTAATAAAGTTTCGGAGAACGCGCCATCGGAAGAAAAAATTGAGATCGATAATAAGTTAACAGGCCTGATGCGGAGTCTCATGGTAGCGGTGGAGAATTATCCCGACCTGAAAGCGAATGACCAGTTTACTGGCTTGCAAAGAAGTTGGAATGAAGCGGAAGAACAGATTTCAGCAGCCCGCAGAGCCTACAATTCTTCAGTTACCCAATACAATAATGCCATTGAAAAATTCCCATCTAGTATCTTCGCTTCACTATTTAATCACACCCGCAAAGTAATTTTTGAGATACCCCAAGCTGAGCGTCAAAATGTAAGCGCAAAGGATATGTTTAATAACTAAGGGTTATGAAAACCAGCGCAGACTTTCAGACCTTCTATCGGTCATCGTTAGTTTCAATTGTCGAGGCATTCGAAACGGAGCGAAAGCAATTCATTAAAATAATATATGGATACGTTGGTCTGGTAGTTTTTTTATTCCTGGCTCAAGTAGCCATTTCCATTTTTTCTGATAAACCAGGTATCAATATAGTGGCGGTAGACGATAATGGAAATCCCATCTCTGCAGAAAGTTCTAATGGAGGTGGTGGGTTTGGAAATATTATTTTTCTTGGTTTGATAGCGGGAGGCGCTGGTTACTACTTTTGGTTTTTACCAAAGAGAAGCGAGCTTAAGAAAAAATTTAAGACCGACATCATTAGCAAGATTGTAACCTTTGTAGACAATGGTCTGCATTACGAGCCGGCACTCGGCATTTCAAAGACTGAGTTCGAGAACAGTAAAATATTTTTGACCGCGGGTGATCGATTTATCAGTGAAGATAAAGTTAGTGGCACGATAGGGAGCACAGCAGTTCGGTTCTCAGCGGTGCTTACGCAGAGAAAAGAAGTAAGCAACGATGGAGAATCCAAAAGTGAAAGCTGGGTTACGATTTTCAAAGGCATATTTTTTATTGCCGACTTCAATAAAGATTTTAAAGGAAGGACAGTCGTGCTTACAGATCGAGCTGAAAAAACGTTTGGCAGTTTAGGTACATTTTTTCAAAAATTGAATCAATCACGCGACTCCCTCGTTAAGCTCGAGAATCCTGAATTTGAAAAAGCATTTGCAGTGTACAGCACAGATGCAGTGGAAGCCCACTACATCCTTTCACCATCACTGATGGAACGAATAATGAGTTTCAGGAAAAAAGCCGGCAATATTGAATTGTCTTTTGCAGGCTCGCTTGTTTACATAGCCATTCCTATGAGAGAAAATCTCTTGGAGGTTAAAATATTTTCGCAACAATCCAGCTATGCACTACTTGAAAAGTATTTTCACCAGCTCGAACTGGTTAGTAGTCTGGTAGAAGAACTCAAGTTGAATAATCGTATTTGGACAAAGGAATAACTACTTGAAAACCAATGTTATCGCAACCTTATAGGATTCAATGTAACCCCAAGTCTTTTTGATGTCCAAAATTGAATTGCCTCGGTGCCTTAACAAACCTATTAAATTACAATAAATTGTGGTACATCCGAGGGGGAATAACATCTCTTACCCGACTGGGGATAGAATATGCTACTTTTTATAAGAAGCAGCCTCTGTAATTGGGTAATTTGGATACCTTATTTATGCAATTCCTTGATAACCCTCTGCTAACCTCAAAAATTAATCTTGAAAATCTGTTTCTTAAGTTTATAAAAAAAATTACTTTCAGACCTATCAATAGGAATTAGGCATTAATCACCTCGCTTAGTATTTACTTTTTTAAGTATTATAAGATTGGCAGGAGGCAATAATTAATGAACGAGTCAATTGAAACCACGAGTCAATTTTGGCCGGTAGTAGTTTACGGGGCAATTGTATTAAGCCTGGTGGGCGCTATGCTGGGTCTATCTTATTTGCTCGGCCAGCGTCATAAGGAAAGAGCTACGGGCGAGCCATACGAGGGCGGCATTCTTAGTACAGGTTCTGCAAGCCTTCGCTTCTCCTCTCAATTTTATCTGATCGCCATGCTGTTTGTGATTTTCGATGTGGAGACCATGTTCATTTTCTCGTGGGCCATTGCGTTTGAAGAGTTGGGATGGTATGGCTATGGAGGGGTGATGATTTTTATTATCCTGCTGGTGGTTGTGCTTATATATGAATGGCGGAACGGGGCTCTCGATTTTGGGCCTGATGGCAAGAAGATTTTAAAGGCACGGAAAAAATTTCCACTCAAAACATTTCCTCAATGAAGTGGTGGTTAAATAAGCCCGGCCAAACAACAGCAGATTCAGGAACAGGATCCTTCGAGGAAACTATTCAACAAAATATTTTACTTACGTCTGTGCAAGCTCTCCTTGGCTGGGGCAGAAAAAACTCAATGTGGCCTTTTCATTTTGGTCTTTCATGTTGCTTTGTTGAAATGGCAACCAGCATGACGCCCAAGTATGATGTGGCTCGTTTTGGCGCTGAAGTAATTCGCGGCACGCCACGGCAGGCAGACGTTATGATTATTGCCGGAACAGTATTTATAAAAATGGCACCTATAATTAAACGCTTGCACGAACAAATGATGGAACCTCGGTGGGTGATTTCCATGGGCTCATGTGCCAACTCCGGAGGCATGTATGACATTTATAGTGTAGTTCAAGGTGTTGATAAATTTCTTCCTGTTGATGTGTATGTTCCAGGTTGCCCGCCACGACCCGATGCCTTTATGGAAGGCTTGATGCTGTTAGCCAAATCCGTTGGGAAAGAGCAACGTCCATTAAGTTGGACGCTAGGCGAACAAGGTGTGATTAAACCGGCAAAAATTTCAGTGAAAGAAACCAAGTATCATTATCGGAAAGACATGGTTAGTTTTCGTTCTCCTGACGAAATTTAAATGAGAATGAATTGGGTCGGAAGTGAGGTGTATTTTATTAAACAGTATCGGATGAGTTAATTAAAAATATAGAAAGGCCTTCAAATTCAAACCCGTGGAAAAAGAACTAAGTCCAGCGGATCAGGTTAAGTTACGGTTCGGTGATGATATCATCGTTGAACAGGTGACAAAAGACCATATTGGTTCGGTGTGGCTTCCATTGGTAAAATTGAAAACAGTTTTATTCTATGTTAAGAATGAACTCCCAAAACCCTTTCCACTTTTATATGACCTTACCGCCATTGATGAACGTAGCCGCAAAAAAGACCCTGGGTATCCATCCACCGGATTCACCCTCGTTTATCATCTCTTTTCGTTTGATCGGAATGAATTTATCCGATTTAAAGTAGCCCTTGCAGGCGAATATCCTACTGCACCTTCTATCACCAACCTGTGGGCCAATGCCAATTGGTATGAGCGTGAAGTGTATGACATGTTCGGGATTCGATTCGAAGGTCATCCACACCTGAAAAGGATTTTAATGCCATCCACGTGGGAAGGCCATCCGCTAAGAAAAGAACATCCGTCAAGGGCGACCGAAATGGGGCCTTTCCGTCTGTGGGATGAAAAGCAAGACCGTGAGCAAGCCGCATTACAATTCAATCCGGAAGAGTGGGGCCTCGCACGTCAAAGCGAAGATTCAGATTTCATGTTTCTCAACATCGGCCCGCAACATCCGGGCACCCACGGGGTGTTGAGAATTGTTTTGCAATTGGATGGCGAAGACATTGTAGATGCCGTGCCCGACATAGGGTTCCACCATCGGGGTGCAGAGAAGATGGCTGAGCGGCAATCATGGCACACCTACATTCCATACACCGATCGGGTGGATTATTTGGGCGGAGTTAATAATAATCTTGCTTACCTGCTTGCGGTAGAGAGCCTGGCCGGCATTACTGTTCCGCAACGGGCACAAGTAATCCGGGTAATGATGTGTGAATTTTTTCGGATTGCCAGTCATCTGGTATGGTTTGGAACTTTCTCGCAAGACGTTGGACAATTATCACCCGTGTTCTACATGTTCACAGACCGTGAAAAAATTTTTGATGTGGTGGAAGCCATATGTGGCGGACGAATGCACCCAAACTGGTTTCGCATTGGTGGGGTTGCGCAAGACCTTCCTAAAGGCTGGGAAACTCTGGTGAAAAAATTCATTGATTATTTTCCAGCCAAGTTGAAAGAATATGATCTCATGGTGCTGCGTAACTCGCTGTTCAAAGCGAGAACCGTTGGCATCGGAATCTTTACCAAAGATGAAGCCATCGAATGGGGTCAAACCGGGGCGGGCTTAAGGGCTTGTGGGTTGGAGTGGGATTTCCGCAAGAAGCGCCCTTACTCCGGGTACGACATGTTTGATTTTGAAATTCCCATAGCCCATAATGGTGACTGTTATGATCGTGCCATCGTGCGCGTAGAAGAGATGCGTCAGAGTTTGCGCATCATTGATCAGTGCTTGAAAAACATGCCCGAAGGTGCTTATAAAGCAGATCATCCACTCACTACTCCCCCTGTCAAGAAGCACACGATGCAAGATATTGAAACACTGATCACGCACTTTCTGGGGGTTAGTTGGGGACCAGTAATTCCTCCCGGAGAATCAATGAGTTGCATGGAGGCAACCAAAGGAGCGAATAGTTATTATGCGGTAAGTGATGGAAGCACATCGCCCTACCGCATGAGGATACGAACGCCATCATTTGCTCATATGCAGATGCTACCCTACATCAGCAGAGGGTACACGGTAGCGGATATGCTAAGTATTTTAGGAGCAATGGACTATGTGTTGGCGGATATTGACAGATAAAGTAATGAAGTAAATAGCTATAAGTAATTATTAATCAATTAAATAATGCTTTCATCAGAAGAAATACTTGAAATAAAACATGCGATTAAACTGGTGCCATACAAAAAGGCAGCCAGTGTTGAAGCACTAAAAGTGGTGCAAGAACACCGAAGATGGATCTCAGATGAAAGCTTGCGCGATGTGGCAAAATTTCTTGAAATGAGTCCTGAGGAATTAGATTCGGTAGCTACTTTTTACAATATGATCTTCCGCAAGGAAGTGGGCAAGCACGTGATTTTGGTTTGCGATAGTATAAGTTGTTGGGTGATGGGATATGAAAAATTACGCGATCAACTATTCAACCGATTGGGTATCAAATACGGTGAGACTACACACGATGGTTTATTTACGGTGTTACCAAACTGCTGTTTAGGTACGTGTGATTGCGCACCCGCTTTAATGATTGATCATGATTTATATAGAAATGTAAAAGCTGAAGAATTGAATCAAATTCTAGAAAAATATAAATGACTCCTAAGCCCCTTTTTTTTGGAGAGGGGTTGGGGTGAGGTTATGGAAAGACCACTCACACAACACATTCGCAAAGACGGTAGACCGCTTACCTTAAAAGAGTATGAGGCGGTTGGTGGTTATCAAGCGTTGCGAAAAATGTTGAAGTTGACTCCGAAAGAAGTGCAGACGCTAGTGAAGGATTCTAATTTGAGAGGAAGAGGAGGTGCAGGATTTAGTACCGGTTTGAAATGGAGTTTTGTTCCGCTGGATACTCCCAAACCAAAATATCTCATCACCAATGCGGATGAGATGGAGCCTGGTACATTCAAGGACAGAATATTATTGGAGAGTACTCCCCATCAGTTGATTGAAGGAATGATCATCGCTGCATATGCTATTCAAGCCAACATATCCTATGTGTACCTTCGATGGGCGTATAAGACTGCCGCGCAAGCAATTCTTTCTGCCATAGATGAAGCAATGGCCAAAGGATATCTGGGCAACAATATTCTTGGATCTGGATATGACCTCGAGATGCATCTACATACGGGAGTGGGTCGATACATGTGTGGCGAAGAAACTGCCCTTCTCAACTCACTCGAGGGTAAGCGTGCTACTCCAAGGGCAAAGCCACCGTTTCCCCAAGTCAGTGGACTATATGGAAGACCAACTATTGTAAACAATGTCGAGACATTATGCTGCCTTCCACACATTGTAAATAAAGGCGCTGAATGGTTTCAGAAATTAAGTTTAACGGGCGATGCAGGAACAAAACTCTATGGTGTAAGCGGAAAAGTAAAAAAACCGGGTGCCTGGGAGTTACCCATGGGAGTTACTCTTCGGGAATTGATCGAAGAACATGCGGGTGGCATGCAAGATGGATTTAAGTTTCGGGGAGCGCTGCCGGGAGGTGCTTCCACAGATTTCCTGGTTGAAGAACATCTGGATGTTAAAATGGATTACACCTCGGTGGCGGCAGCAGGCAGTCGATTGGGAACAGGAACCGTGGTGATATTGGATGATAAAACTTGCCCGGTTGGATTTGTAGAGAACCTTGAACATTTCTTCGCACAAGAGTCATGTGGATTTTGTACACCCTGTCGCGAAGGATTGCCATGGGTGGAGAAAATATTATCAGCTATAGATTCAGGTGAAGGAAAAATCAATGATTTAAAGCTGCTTGAGCACCATACTAAATTTCTGGGACCCGGAAATACCTTTTGTGCTTTTGCTCCTGGCGCTATGGAACCGCTTCAAAGCGCGTTAAAATATTTCCGAGCTGATTTTGAAAAACATATTCACGAACACCGATGTCCTTATTAATTAAACATGGTTACGATTTACATCGATCATAAACCTTATACGGTAAATCCCGGCAAGAACCTGCTTGAAACTTGTCTCACACTTGGTTTCGATCTGCCCTACTTTTGCTGGCATCCAGCACTAGGTTCCGTAGGTGCGTGTCGTCAGTGTGCGATTAAAATGTTTCGCGATGGGGATGATAAACAGGGGAGGCTTGTGATGTCATGTATGGAGCCAGTTGCCAACAATCAAAGAATTTCCATTATGGATCCTATGGCTGTTGATTTCCGAGAGGGGGTTATCGAATGGCTCATGACGAACCATCCGCATGACTGTGCTGTATGTGATGAGGGAGGATCCTGTCACTTACAAGACATGACAGTGATGACGGGTCATGCGTACCGCAGGTTCACATTCAAAAAGCGAACCCACGTTAATCAGGATCTAGGCCCCTTCATCAACCATGAAATGAACCGTTGCATTCAATGTTATCGATGCGTAAGGTTTTATAAAGATTATGCAGGAGGTGAAGACCTGGATGTATTCGCCTCAAAAAGCAATGTATATTTTGGTAGAAGTGAACCAGGCATATTGGAAAGCGAGTTCAGCGGGAACTTATCTGAAGTTTGCCCCACGGGTGTGTTTACGGATAAGACATTAAAGCAGCACTATACGCGAAAATGGGACTTGACGATGGCCCCCACCATTTGTCAGCATTGCAGCCTCGGGTGTAATATTATTGCTGGTGAACGGTATGGCGATTTGCGGATGATTGCCAATCGGTATCATGGAGAAATTAACGGATACTTCATTTGCGATCGTGGGCGATTTGGTTATGAGTTCGTCAATTCGCCCAATCGAATTCTTCAACCTCAGCATATGGGTCAACCAATCGATAGTGATAAAGCGATCAATGAAATTTCTGAATTGATTAAACAATCAAATGTTATTGGCATTGGTTCGCCTCGGGCATCACTTGAATCGAATTATGCGCTGAAGAAATTGGTTGGAGATTCCAATTTTTATAAAGGTGTTTCTAAACAAGAGCAAGCGTTGACAGAATTGGCTGTATCCATTTTGAAAGAGGGAACGGTAAGAACACCGTCCATGAAAGAAACTGAAAAAGCGGATGCAGTATTTATACTAGGTGAGGATCTCACCAATACTGCGCCTATGCTCGCGTTGGCCGTGCGGCAGTCAGTAAAGCAGCAACCCATGCAAGAGGTTAACAAGTTGGCAGTTCCAGAATGGAATGATGCCGCTGCTCGTGAAATTATTCAAGATAAAAAAGGACCCTTGTTCGTGGCCACGGTTGCTGAAACAAAATTAGACACCATCGCTTCGAAGACTTTCCGCGCAGCGCCACAGGACATAGCAAGACTCGGTTTCGCAGTTGCTAATTTAATTGATTCATCAGCACCTAATCTTTCCAATCTCAGTGAAGAAGAAAAGACGTTGGCCGAGTTGATTGCGAAGAGTTTGCTGGCTTCTGAACGTCCTGTGATTATCTCTGGCACCTCCTGTCAAAGTGATTCGGTTCTGAAAGCTGCAGCGAATGTTGCTTCAGCGTTGCAGAAGCGGAACAAGAATACGGGAATAGTTTTAACATTACCCGAATGTAACTCAGTGGGTCTTTCGGTGATGGGCGGCCTTGCGCTTCATGACGCATTTGAAAAAGTAAAGAATAGTAAGGCCGATGCGGTGATCATCTTAGAGAATGACCTATACAGGCACGGAAGCGCAAAAGTTGTTGATGCGTTTTTGTCGAAGTGCAAGTCGGTGATTGTAATTGATCACTCACAGCATGCAACAACCACGAAAGGACAATGGCTTATTCCAGCAGGCACCTTTGCGGAAGCTGATGGAACTTTAGTTAATAATGAAGGCCGTGCTCAACGCTTCTTCCAGGTTTATGAAAAGGCAAACGTTAAAGAAAGCTGGAGATGGTTGTCAAGCATCGGATCCGCAGCAGGAAATGCCATCATGCAACCATGGAAAAATTTCGATAGCATAACAGCAGCTCTAAGTCAGGAGGAAAAAAATTTCAATGGCATCGAGAAAGTATCGCTCTCAGCTGATTTTCGTATGCATGATGGACAACGTGTTCCACGCGAACCGCATCGTTACAGTGGACGAACTTCCATGTTGGCGAATGTGGCGGTAAGTGAACCCAAGCCACCGGAAGACCTTGACTCAGGAATGTCATATACGATGGAGGGCACCCGTGCTTTGCCACCATCGTCCATGATTCCATTCTTCTGGTCTCCCGGGTGGAACTCCGTTCAATCGGTTAATAAATATCAGGAAGAAGTGGGAGCAGCACTACGGGGTGGTGATCCTGGAATTCGATTGTTCGAAGCAAGTGGAAAGCAGTCGTCATACTTTACGAATGTGCCTGAAAAATTCAAGCCGGTTGAAAATAAACTATGGGGGGTGCCCATTCACCACATTTTTGGTTCTGAAGAATTAAGCGCAAAGGGAGCAGCAGTTTCTAATCGTGTGCCTCTGCCTTATCTGCTGCTGAGCAAGGAAGATGCTGCAAAACTCAAACTAACAGAAGGCGAAGCAATTGAATTTGAAATAGATGAGCAAGGATTCAAACTCCCGGTGAAGTTGTGCGCCACGATTTCTACTGGTGTAGCTGGGCTGCCGGTAGGCTTACCGGGATTATCATTTATTGAATTGTCAAGTTGGGGAGTCATTCGATCACTGAAATGAAGGGCTACATGTACATATTGAAATGTGCTAACGACTCTTATTACACGGGAAGTACAATTGATTTAGAAAATCGATTACACCAATATCAAAATGGTGAAGGAGCAAACTTTACCAAGAAGCACCTCCCTGTGGAGCTCGTATACTATGAGGAGTTTCAAAGAATTGACCAAGCATTTAATAGGGAGAAACAAGTGCAAGGATGGAGTAGGAAGAAGAAAGAAGCGTTGTTTAGAGGGGAGTACCAGAAACTTCCAGAATTATCCAAGAACTATACCCAATACGGCTCACCTGAGAGCACCCTTCGACAAGCTCAGGGTGCGAGTACTTCGAAGCCGCTCGTTGAGCCTGTTGAAACGAACAATACTGACCTAGATGTTAACAGTCATGGATGAAGCTATCATAGATAAGCTGTTGATAATAGCCGGAGTACTGGGAGGCTTACTGCTGGTTGCTCCGGGTCTCATCTG
Source organism: Cyclobacteriaceae bacterium (assembly GCA_016787755.1). GTDB lineage: Bacteria > Bacteroidota > Bacteroidia > Cytophagales > Cyclobacteriaceae > ELB16-189. The sequence continues at coordinate 200,034 of JAEUUA010000020.1, forward strand.
GTTAGAGCGAAGGTTACTGGCCCTTTGGCAGGATCGCTATGGCCCTAATCGCGCTGGACCATTTGGTGTGTTGATCGTTTTGGCTGACACGATTAAATTGTTTTTTAAAGAGGATTGGATTCCTCCGTTTGCCGACAAATTTGTTTTTGTTTTAGCTCCCGGTATTGTGGTGGTTACGGTGCTGATGAGTTTTATCGTAGTACCTTTTGCTCCCGGAGTGATTGTATCCGATTTGAATATTGGTATGTTATTCTTCCTCGCCAATTCATCGCTCGGAGCCTATAGTATTATTTTGGGGGGTTGGGCCTCTAACAATAAATATTCTTTGTTAGGCTCAATGCGCGGTGCAGCGCAAATGATTTCCTATGAAGTGTTCATGGGGCTTGCCATGATGGGTGTCGTGTTGCTATCGGGATCATTCAGTATGCATACTGTTGTTGAAGCACAAAAGGACATGTGGTTTGTCATTCCCCAGTTCCTTGGATTTGTCATTTTCTTTATTGCCGGAATTGCTGAAACACATCGGTTGCCTTTCGATATTCCTGAAGCCGAAAGTGAACTGATTGCCGGGTTCCATTCCGAATATTCCGGAATGAAGTTCGGAATCTTTTTCGTAGGCGAATACCTGGGCATCATTCTCATTTCTGCCGTTACGGTGGCATTATACTTTGGAGGCTGGCTTGGTCCTGATTTTCTTCCACCGCTGGTTTGGTTCAGCTTAAAGACATTAGGCTTTATCTGTTTCTTCATTCTACTGAGAGCCTCACTACCCAGACCGCGTTATGATCAGTTGATGGAATATGGATGGAAAATTTTGCTGCCGCTTTCACTGCTCAATTTAGTGGTAACAGCGGGTGTCGTGCTAGTGAATAAAGGAATATAAAATAGAGATAATAGGTGGTTGATAAATAATAAACAGAAATGAATAACAGGACATAAAAAGAATTACTATGCTAAGCATTGTTCGAAGTTTGTGGCTCGTTTTTCTTCACATGTTTCATAAACGTGAAACGGTTCAATACCCCGAGCAAAAAAACAAACTCACCACTCGGTGGAGAGGAAGGATTGTGTTAACCCGTGATCCCGACATGGGCGAACGATGCGTGGGCTGCTACCTGTGCGCTGCTGCATGCCCCGTAGACTGCATATCGTTGCAGGCTACTGAAGATGAGAATGGCAGACGGTATCCTGAATTTTTCAGAATCAATTTTTCACGATGTATTTTCTGTGGTTATTGTGAAGAGGCTTGCCCCACCTATGCGATCCAATTGATTCCTGATTTTGAAATGGCTGAATATAACCGTCAAAACTTAGTGTATGAAAAAACTGAGTTGTTGATTGACGGGCCCGGTAAATATCCAGGATACAATTATTATAAAGTGGCAGGACTGGCCATTGGAGGAAAAGGAAAAGGAGAAGCGGAGAATGAGTTGCCACCAATAGATGTTAAGAGTTTAATACCGTGAGATGCTGATCATATTTTACATAGCCTCGGCCGTAGCTGTTATCTCCACCTTGTTGGTTATCATTCAGCACAATCTGGTGCATGCCTTATTATACTTGGTGGTCTCTTTCTTAGCCGTGGCGATGGCTTTCTATGTGTTAGGCGCTCCCTTTATCGCGGCATTAGAAGTAATCATTTATGCAGGTGCCATTGTGGTGCTTATGATTTTTGTAATCATGATGCTGAACCTCCGACAAGAGTCAATAGCTCAGGAAAAAAAATGGCTCAATGCTCAAATCGTAATCGGCCCGGTAATATTAGTGCTCGTGCTAGCGGGTGAATTAATTTATATGGTATCAACTGAAGCCTCAATAACTTTGACTGATCAAGTAATTGGTGCTAAGGCCGTAGGCATGACATTGTATGGTCCTTATGTGATTGGTGTTGAACTCAGTGGCATCCTGTTGATGGCGGGTATTGTAGGAGCCTATCACCTGGGTCGTCAAAAGAAAAAAGTAACTCATCGATTCCTCGAAAAGCAAGAAGAATGACAACCATACCGGCTGAATATGGATTAGTACTGGCGTCTGTGCTCTTTATGCTCGGACTTATCAGTTTGCTGATCAGGCGCAATATTGTTTTCATGCTGATCTCTGTTGAAATAATGCTTAATGCGGCAGGTTTGGCATTTATTGTGGCAGGGGCAAAATGGTCTCAGCCCGATGGCCAGGTTATGTTCCTGTTTATTCTTACGATGGCCGCTGCTGAGGTGTCCGTTGGACTAGCACTCATACTACAGATATATCATCAACTGAAAACGCTTAACAGCGATGAGGCAAGTAAAATGAAAGGGTAATATGAACGATTTACTTTGGTTGATTCCTGCATTGCCTTTTTTAGGATCAATAATATTGATTCTGGCTGGAACAAGACTGTCTAAGAAATCGGTGCCATTGATTGGTGTGGGGAGCGTTGGCGTGTCTGCATTGATTACATTATTAATTGGTTATGATTTTATTTCGTCCGACACACCCCCCGTTATTAAACAGGTGTTATGGAATTGGATTGACGTGGCCGGCTTTTCTCCATCAATTGCTTTGCATCTCGATTCACTTTCCCTGGTTTTCATATTTGTGATCACATTCATTGGCTTTCTCATCCATGTTTATTCTTCTGAGTTCATGGTGGATGATGATGGTTATGCCCGCTTCTTTGCATACCTCAATTTATTTGTCGGCTCTATGCTTATCCTGGTGTTAGCCGATAATTTACTCCTGCTTTATTTCGGATGGGAGGGAGTAGGGTTATGCAGCTATCTTTTGATTGGCTTTTGGTATCAGGAAGAGAAGAATGGATATGCCGCCCGAAAAGCCTTTATCATGACACGTGTGGGCGATACAGCCATGGCCATTGGGTTGTTTATGATTTTCAAAACATTTGGTACCCTAAACATTACTGACATTCAACTTCAGGCCCCCGTCATGTGGGAAATAGGAGCAACGGAAGGTACCATTATTGCATTTTTATTATTAGGTGGTGCAGTGGGGAAGTCGGCACAGCTTCCACTACAAACCTGGCTTCCCGATGCCATGGCAGGACCTTCACCGGTCAGCGCACTAATTCATGCTGCCACGATGGTAACCGCTGGCGTATACCTGATTACCCGCATGCATGTTGTTTTTGAATTGGCACCAACGGCTCAGTTTGTTGTAGGAGTAATTGGATCGGTAACCTTATTGATCGCTGGTTTCAGCGCACTTACCCAATATGATCTCAAGCGCGTGTTGGCTTATTCTACGATCAGTCAACTTGGGTATATGTTTTTGGCGCTTGGAGTGGGAGCGTGGTCTGCGGCTATCTTTCATTTTATGATCCACGCGTTTTTCAAAGCGCTTCTCTTCCTGGCAGCAGGCGCAGTAATCATGGCCTTGCATCATGAGCATGACATGTTCAAGATGGGCGGACTAAGAAAAAAACTACCCGTAATATATTGGACATTCCTGATTGGCGCTGCATCGTTGGCTGCGTTGCCTTTGATAACAGCAGGGTTCTTCAGTAAGGATCAAATTCTCTGGCTGGCTTGGGCCGGAGAAAAAGGAAACGTATGGTTCTTTCTGGTCGCCCTGAGTGGTGCCTTCATCACGGCAGTCTATACATTCAGAATGGTGTTCCTTACTTTCTTTGGCGAAGAGAAATCACATGTAACTCATATTCCGGGATCATTCATTAATATTCCATTAATCATACTTGCCATACTTTCAACCCTGGCCGGCTTTATTGAGCTGCCTCATTCGTTCGGTCATTTCCAGTTGTTTACAAACTTCCTGAATCCATTACTGCCTGCCACCACTTTGCAATCTGAAATTGAAAGTACAGAATGGATGATTCAGGTATCGGCAGCCGCTCTTTCCATTGGTGGAACACTATTGGCATATTATCTCTATGTGAAACGGCCCTCTCTCCACGCACAATTCAAAAGTGCTGTACCGCAATTGCATAACTTTTTGTTGCACGGATGGCGGTTCGATAGTTTATATGATTGGGTTTTTGTGAAGCCCTTTGTGTATCTGGCCGCCATCAATAAAAATGATTTTGTGGATTGGCCATACAATGCACTTGTGAATGTCGCCAGCTTTATTCACCGAATGTTTGCATTCACGCAAAGCGGAATTTTAAGGTGGTATTTGATTGGAGTAGTGCTTGGTGCAATCCTTATTCTAACTCTGGGCCTAATGTTATGATACTTTCAGGATTCATACTATCGTTTATGATTGGCGGCATCCTGGCCTGGATGGCCGCACTCAAAAATTTGGTATTGGCTCGTTGGATTTCATTAATTACCGTATGCTTTAATTTATTCATAGTAATAATACTTTGGGTTCAGCACTTACAGGGTGATGAATCACAATCTGCCTGGATACTCGACTTTTCACTTCCATGGATTCCTCGCTTTGGAATTGGCTTCCACCTGGCGCTCGATGGCTTGAGTTTGTTGATGCTTTTGCTAACTTTTTTTCTTGGTGCTCTTTCAGTTTTAATCTCCTGGAAAGAAATTCAACATCAGGTTGGATTATATCATTTCTGTTTATTGTGGGTGTTGGCAGGAATTACAGGAGTATTCCTTGCCATGGATTTATTCCTCTTCTTTTTCTTCTGGGAAGTTATGCTCATACCGATGTTCTTTCTGATCATTATCTGGGGTCATGAAAACAGTAGGTATGCCGCGTTTAAATTTTTCATTTTCACACAGGCCAGCGGGTTGCTAATGTTAGTTGCCATTCTTGGGTTGTACTTCGTACACGCAAACCAAACAGGTACTTTCACCTTTGATTATTTCCAATTGCTAGGCGCAGACATCCCATCTGGCGCGGCCATGTGGCTGATGCTAGGATTTTTGGCTGCATTCATCGTGAAGTTGCCGGTTATTCCGTTTCATACATGGCTACCAGATGCTCACTCACAAGCGCCCACAGCCGGAAGTCTGATACTGGCTGGACTACTTTTAAAGACTGGAGCTTATGGATTATTGCGATTTATTGTACCGCTCTTCAGAGATCAGGCAGTCGCCATCGCACCCTGGGCAATGGCCATCGGGGTGTTTGGAATTATCTATGGTGCCATCCTCGCATTTTCACAAACCGATTTAAAACGATTGGTTGCCTATACGAGTGTAAGCCACATGGGATTTATTATGCTCGGTGTGTTTTCATTTAATATGATCGCTACGCAGGGCGTGGTCATGCAAATGATCACCCATGGAATCAGTACAGGCGCACTTTTTATTCTGGCTGGCATTATTTATGAGCGCATACACACTCGTGACATTACACGCATGGGTGGATTTTGGAAAAGTATGCCATTTCTGGGTACGTGTGGTTTAATTTTCGCTATGGCTTCTTTAGGGTTGCCTGGATTGGGCAATTTTGTAGCCGAGTTTCTTGTCCTTGTTGGAGCCTGGCAAGCCACACATAAACTTACCATCATAGCCACCATTGGTTTAGTTGCAGCAACTATTTATTCACTTCGTATCCTTCAAAAAGTATTCTACGGCAATCAATCAGCAACCCATGGATTAGCTGATCTTTCATTCCGTGAGAAATTGGTCATGATCGTATTAGTTGTTTCACTCATTTGGCTTGGATTGTTTCCCCAACCTGTGCTAAACACCTCCCGACCATCGGTTAACGTGATCCTTGAAACAACTGCTTCATCGGATGAGAATGGTACTCGGAACCCTAAAATAATTACAATCAAACAGAAAAGATACACTCATGAGTAAACAGGATTTATTAAGCATTATGCCGCTGTTTATTCTTACCAGTGCGGCTATTTTAATTTTATTCTCTATATCCATTAAGCGTAACCACAAAGTAATTTTTGGCATCACGATCTTCTCTTTGCTGGCGGATTTTATTTTTCTTTCCGTTGTGAAAACCCCAGTCAGCTGGATCGTGGAGCCACTATTCGTATTCGATGGATTTGGCAAATTCAATCTGGGTTTGTTATTACTAACTGCTCTTTCGTTGGCTATGCTCTCATATGCCTACTTTGAGCAACGGGAAGAACGTAAAGAAGAATATTATATCCTGCTGATACTGGCAACATTAGGTGCGTGCACACTAACCATCAGCAAACATTTTATCTCCCTTTTTCTGGGCCTTGAAATTTTAAGTGTTTCTCTCTACTCTATGATCGCCTATCTGCGCAAGCGCGAACGTTCAGACGAGGGAGGCATTAAATATCTCATTATTGCTGCATGCTCATCCGCGTTTTTGCTATTTGGGATGGCCTTGATCTATTATGTAACCGGCTCCATGGAATTTGCATCTATTGGTGTTTACCTGTCAGCTCTTCATGAATTACCAATCATCATGATAGCCGGCTTCGGGTTTTTGATTGTGGGCATCGGTTTTAAATTAGGCATCGTTCCGTTTCATATGTGGACGGCCGATGTATATGAAGGAGCACCACTCCCAGTAACTTCATTCTTAGCTACAGTTTCTAAAGGCGGTGTAGTGGCTTTACTTGTTCGCTTTTATACTCAGGTAAACGGGCATCAACATGATAGTATAGTTGGCACGTTCACCGTGCTGGTGATCGCTTCTATGTTTGTCGGAAATTTTCTCGCCCTGCAACAACAGAATGTAAAACGCCTCTTGGCATATTCATCGATATCTCATTTGGGATATATTTTGGTTGCTTTTATTGCAGGTGGCCAATTAGGCCTCGAGGCTGTTTCCTTTTACCTGGTTGCTTATTTTATTACTACGGTGGGTGCATTCGGGATCCTTACCTATTTATCAGATAAAGACCGCGATGCCGAGTTACTCGTTGACTTCAAAGGGTTATTTTGGAGGCGACCCTGGACGGCTACCAGCTTCAGTGCGATGCTTCTCTCTTTGGCAGGCATTCCACTAACAGCTGGATTTGTTGGCAAATTCTATATCGTTGCAGCAGGTGTCAGTAGTAGCACGTGGCTGCTGGTAACTATGTTGATTGTCAACAGTGCGATCGGTTTGTTTTACTACATCCGCATCATTGCCATCATGTGCGAAAAGGAACATATAGAAGTACAAACTCAGGTGGAACTGACGCCTTCCATTTATCTGATTAGCGGGTTTTCAGTGGCAGTGCTTACAATTGCCTTGCTATGGGTTGGAGTATTCCCGGATGAACTTATTGCCTTGATCCAGTCAATGCTGAACCCCTAGAACCGATCTGACCGAATGAAAATTATATATAGGTTATCTTAGAGGAAATGAGTAGCTTTATTTAGTCCTGAAATAAGTTCGGCAAGGAACAATTAAACCTGCAACGCTATGAACTTTAAACCCGAATTCGAAAAAAAGAACCAGAAAGAGGCAAAATATGAGTTGATCGAGAAGTACATGGTGCCCATACACCAGATGACAACTTTTACCCCGGATCAAAGCATACATGAAGCCATAGCCACTATTCTCAAGAAAAAAATATCAGGGGCTCCTGTATTGGATGAGCACAGGCACCTCGTGGGCAATCTTTCGGAAAAAGATTGCATGCGGATTATCGTTGATAAAGCCTACCATAAGCTACCGGTAGGAGACAAGAAAGTCTCTGATTACATGTCAACCAAAGTTTTAACATTTTCACCTACCACCAATGTGGTGGAAGCAGCCATTGAATTTCTTAATTCTCCAATTCGCAGGTATGCGGTGGTGGAGAATGGAGCGGTTATTGGGGAGATCAGTCGCAGGGAGATCCTACATGCTGCTCAGGACATTAAATCAACCACCTGGTAAAGGTATTATAATAATCGGTGCTCGTAGAGCACTGATTATTCATAGAAATAAAAATATCAGCTATGGACAACAAGTCAGAACCCACCCATCCCAATGAAGTTCCTTTTGAAACCATTGAAAAGTATATGGTACCATTGAGCAAGATCATAACTTTTAAGCCTAATCAACCTATTCAGGATGTTATTAAAATCATAATAGAAAAAAAAATAGCAGGCGCACCCGTGTTAGACGATCGTCAGCAGTTGGTGGGTATGATTTCCGAAAAAGATTGTCTGCGACTTATAGTTGACCAGGCCTATCATAATTTACCGGCTGAAACAAGGATGGTATCGGACTACATGACCGCCCAGGTGCAAACACTTTCGCCTCAGACCAACATAGTGGAAGCAGCTGTTCAATTTTTGAATTCACCGATTAGACGATTTCCGGTAGTGGAGAATGGTATGCTGATAGGACAAGTGAGTCGAAGACATATCTTACGAGCAGCTGAAAATATTTTATCAACTGAATAACAGTCAAGATGATTTTAAAGAAAAAATTACATATAAGATTCAAATTGAACGTATTGTTTCGCAATCGATTATAATTTCCTAAACGTAGTAGATAGCGCGAGCACAACACAGCCGCTCAGCGAGAGAACGTAATTGTATTCAGTTAAAATTTTGAACGGAGGTGTAAGAACCAATGATTCCCAGAATACCCAACGATATACCGGTAATCCAATGTTATTTTTTAGGTGTGAAGGCAAGGTTGCCTATTATAGATGGATGCTGAATGGGAACAAGATAGATGGAAATGGAATGCCTCAAGCTGCAGTAAAAGACCTACTGCACGCAACTAGGCCTTTCAATCCACCGGCTCTATTTTGGCCCTATTTTCAAAAATATCATGGAGCTCTTTAATAGTTCCTTATTTTTTAAATGCAATCAGAGGGAAGCTACCCAAAAAGGCCATTTGCCTGGTTACACTTTTACCAAATAACTTTTCAAAAAAGGACAACTCGTGGGTGAACATAGCCAGCATATCCACTTTATGATTTAATACATACTCATCAATTCCTACGGCAGCATTATCATGGAGCGAAACGGTAAATGTAATTTTTTTGTAATCCATTGCCTTTGTTAGGTTGGCCACAGTTTGCTTTGTTTCCAATTTGCTTTCTCGTGAGGATGGCGCAATATGAAGAATGTGGACGACTGCATTAAAATAGGTAGCAAACGACACCACTGTTTTTAATTCTTTTTTTATGTTGGCAATGTCCGTAGCATACACTATGTCTTTCAACTTGGTAAACTGAGCAAATTCCGGCACAGCAATTACAGGTATGTCGCTTTTATCAATAACCGCTGCTGCCACGCTGCCAACCATTATTTTTTTCAACCCCGTTGCACCCTTTGTTCCCATCACAATAAGATCAACGTTATGATGCTTAGCATAGTCGGTCACCATGCTTTCAACTGAGTAACCCGTTACAACCTGGCTTGTGATTGTTATCTTTCCTTTATTTTCTGATTTAATTTCATTGATCAGCTTTGAGCAATCCTCAACGGCATTCTCCTTTACTTTTTCGGCCAGGTATTTCATGTTTAAAACTCCTCTGCCAGGAGAACTATCCAGGGTGACTACACTCAAAATAACCAGTTCGGCCTTCAGCTTTTTGCCAAGCTTCACAGCATATTGCACGGCTACTTTTGATAGCGGTGAAAAATCGGTGGGGATAAGTATTTTCATAATAAAAGTTTAGTTAGAATTAGTTACACGTGATTTGCGAAGGGTGAGTAGAGGAAGTTTAGTGTGGTACAGGAGCTCCTCCGTTTTACTGCGAACAAAGAGCTTATCAAATAAACTGCGCTCTTCCGGAAACATGATTAAAACTTCCGGCCTACGGTTTTTAAGGTATCGTTGAATCTGCGCTAATATGGATAACCCCTGCTTTTCCTTTTGCACAATCACCTTTATTTTTTTGTACTGAACATGTTTCATTAAGTCCTTCGGTTCAATGATTGGCCTGTTCGGAATCATTCCAAAATCCAGGTAAAGAACTTCAATTAGTGCTTTTACCTTTTTGGCTATTGGCGCAATAGAGCGCAGTTCGCTCACCACGTTTTTCAAGTCGGTGGCGTACACCATCGATTCCATTTTTTTGTAACGGCATCGGGGAGGAATTGCCAGCACCGGAGTATTTGAATTGAAGATTAATTCGGAAGTGGTGCTTCCAAAAATCTTTAAACCGGTGGCTCCGTGAGTCCCTACAATAATTAAGTCAGCCTCATGACTTTTCGCAGCCTTTAATAAAGTATCCATTACAAAAATTCCATTCTTCACAATTACTTTAGTTTTTTTTCCTGCCCTCTTAAGTCCAAGATTGAGGTAAATTTTATCAACAAGGTCTTGCAGTTTTTTATGATGTATTTCTTCCGTTTTTCTTTCCAGGTTTTGAAATCCGACCTCAGTTATAGTAGGGCTGAATTTTGGCATATGCACGGCATGAAATACAACCAGATTACTCGAAGTTGATAAGGCATATTGAACTGCATACTTCACAGCATTATTTCCAGTAGAGGAAAAATCAGTGGAAACAAATATGGTTTTCATTTTAAAAGGGGTTAATTTTTATTTCACTTTTTAAGATCTGATAATTCATATTACTTTTAAACTTCAATAAGACACAAATACAAGTTGCGAATGCGCCATTGCTGTATAAAATTTCAAATCCTCTTTTAGCTGTTGGGCTGTATAAACAAGGTGATCCAAACCCGCCCACAGCATGAACCACCCGGCTGGTTCAAACAAAACCAACAGGATATGAACATAATATTTTTCTGACTTAAGAAACGAAACATAACTGGCCACTAGCATTAAAGTAATTCCACTTCCAATAAAATAAAGTCCCTTCTTTTTTATTTCTAAGGCTTTGGCATACTGTTGACGATAAGCGTGCTTAAAATAAGCACTCAACCGAGAGGTAATCCTTTTTTCGTCTTGTTCATTTCTTATGGCAGCAGGCAGCAACAAATTAAATGTGCGGATGCCTCCCTTTTTTTCTTTGCATGCTTTTCTGGCTTCCGAAATGAAATCATCAGAAAGCATTCTTTCCTGAAAGGGCCGGGGGTCAAAATCTGAAAATATATCATTGTATGAATCCAGCCACATACTTACTTCGGCAGGTTCCATCGTTGACGATACGGAATATTTACGGGTTGAATCAGTCACAATTTCATTTAAATAACCTATAGCAAGGATAGCAGTAAGGGCCACAAACCCAAATGATGGACGTCAGTCTATCCTATGATAGATGTCACCGACCAATCGTTGTTTTAAAGTAAATAACCAACTCGCTTTCCTAAATGACCGGCTGCAAACTTTTTATCGGAGCTACTACTGTATGCCCGTATTTTTTTTAAGGCGAAGGATTGCATAGTGTTGTACCCGCTTACCAATGACGAGAATGATTTTTGCATTCAAGTCGAATCCTTAAAGTCTGCTTACAAAAAAGCTAAGCGATAACAGCCACGCACATACTGGTTACTATAAAAGTGTTGTTTTATTAAATGTAAGCAATGGTACATGAGCGTGAAATGCCAATTGACGGGTTACACTTTTCCCGAACAGTTTTTCATAAAAATCCAACTTGTGAGTAAACATCGCCAGCATATCTGCCTTCTGTTCCATGACAAAGGAATCCACCTCTTCTGCAATGCTGTTATTGCGCAGAACATGGAAAGAGATTTTAGGATAGTTAGTGATTTTGATCAGATCGGACGCAAGTGCCAACTCGTCTATTATTTTTGGTGAATCGCCTGGTAATACATGAAGCACCCGAATGGCAGCATTAAAAATACGGGCAAACATAGCCATAGGTTTTATTTCTTCCGTTATGCTCAGCATATCGGTTGCGTAAACAATTTTTTTAACAGGTTTAAATATTGTATTGGCAGGCACAGACAATACGGGTACACTGCTGTTATCAATTACGGAAGCCGCATTACTTCCAAGCAGTACCTTTTTTAATCCCGTGGCACCCTTTGTGCCCATAATAATTAGATCTAATCCATCGTCAACCACTACGTTTTCTACCATGTCCTCAAACGGAAAGCCCATGATCGAACGGTATTCTATTTTTACTCCCCCATTAATTTCCTTTTTTATTTCAGCGATCAGTTGTTCTGCATCATGACGTGCCACATCACCCATCTGTTCCTCTCGTTTTTTCCAGTCCAGAATAGCATCAGTTGCAATATTTACATTGATCACGGCTAATAGTATGATGTCCGCCTTTAACTTTTTAGCCAACCGGACGGCATACAACACAGCTACTTTCGATGGTTTTGAAAAATCAGTAGGAACGAGAATAGTCATGGTACTATAAAGTTTAAGTATGAGTTGTTATGCCCTATTAAAAATCTTCATTAAATGAATCTTGATTTGACTTCCCTGATTGAAATGCCAGCAAGGGTAATCGGGATTGGTAGGCCATTTTCTTGGTGAGGCTTGAATCTAGTATCTTTTCAAAAATACTTCTCTTACGTGTCGAAAGTGCTAGCATATCCGCTCCAGAAGAATCAACAAACAGATCTATTCCTTTTTGGGTATCTTCATGCGACATTACATAATAGAAAGGTTGTTGAGAACCCGTTTCTTTTGCCACTGCTTTAGAGAACTGTTCAATTAGGTCGCGTTCTGATTTTAGTTTTTCTTTCGATACGTGAAGAATCATCAACTCTGCATTGAGTCTTTCAACCAGGTTGGTCAGTGATTTCAGGGTACGCATATCACTGTCGTGATAGTCGGTTGCAAAGACGATTCTTTTTGGCAGGGCAATAGCTGCCCCTTGCGGAATGGCCAACACAGGACAGGGAGCTTTTTCAATAACCGAAGTTGTTTTACTGCCAAACAAAATCTTTTCAATTCCACTCGCACCTTGTGTGCCCATGATAATCATATCCGCCTTATTGACTTTAGCTTCATTGGTTATTTCTTCCACGATTTCTCCAACCATTACCTTTTGCTTGCAAGGAATTATTTTATCATCTGAAATTTCACTACACAATTCAGTCAGTTTTTTATTTGCCACCTTAACTTGGCTCGCTATTTCATCTTGTATAAGTGGATAGGATAAATTCTTACGCGTAACCGCGGAACCGTAAACATGAACCAAGGTAATGGAAGATTTGGTGGCCGCTGCTAACAGTAAAGCATAGTCGATGGCTCTTTTGGCGTTTTTGCTAAAATCTGTTGGAATCAGGATTTTCATCTGTCTCAGGTTTTATGATATTCTGGTTTAAAATATGCTGGCACTAAGTTGAACATTGATAATCAAACCTATGCATGAAGGAAGAAATCATCTATGACGATCATTAGGTAATCGAACGATTTTTGTCATAGTCCTTAAAAATTTTCCTGGGAACGATGAATATCACAACGGTAGATATATATTTTGGTACTGTACGTTTATTTAATGATAAAAATCATCCTTGATGCCAACACCCATCATTCCTGGATTCATTGCTGGTAACTACCTTCCCATTTCTAATCTAATCAGATAAATCATGTTGGGCACACTTACCAAAACGCAGATCGATCAGGTACTTGACAGTCAAGTGCTAGGCAGAATTGGATGCTATGCAGATGGCAGAGTGTTTGTTGTTCCCATCACCTATGTTTATGACGGAGATTTTATCTATGCGCATTCGAAAGAAGGCATGAAAATTAACATGATGCGTAACCACCCTAAAGTATGCTTTGAAGTGGATGTAGTAGAAGACATGGCCAACTGGCGTAGCGTGATTTTATGGGGTGAATATGAAGAATTAGAAGGTAAACTCTCTCAGGAGAAAGGAATGAATGTTATCATGGAAAAACTAGTACCGTTGATTTCCAGTCAATCCTTTAGATATTATGACAATCATTCCATCAAGCCAAAAACGCAGCCAAAGTCCATAGTCTTCCGAATAAAAATAACGGAGCGAACCGGCAGGTATGAGAAGCAGTAGATTTGCGACAATTGTGTTTGCTTATGATTACCAGCGTATTGGGTCAAACCGCTTTTTCTAAAAGTGTTGCAAACAACAATTCTAAAAAGCCAATGACCGAAGGATATTAATTTGGCTGATTATATATTACATACAACCTATTTCACCAATATTGTTTTAGAAAAAATTATTCCAAAACCATTATTAATTAACCATACGACCTTTTAACAAATACCGAATCCCCACATTGAATGTCAAAGCACTATACGCAGATGCCTCTTGCAAAGCTTGCCAGGGCTTGTTTGCATCGAACGCTGCATTCGGGTCTAGTTTCTTTTTGAATTCGGTTAGCTTTTGATAGGGTTGCTGGTTCGGCATTGCGTCAACTCCGTTATAGGTGATTACAGTAAGCTCACGCTCTTTAGCGTAGAAACTCATGCTTAGGAAGCTTATTTCGGTAAAAAGATCCAGTTTATCCGTAAGCATCCAATTCACGCCTACAGTGCCCTGTAGACCCAACGCTATTCCCTTTCTTGTTTCCCATTCATTATGCTGTGTATACGTTCCATCAAGGTCGTAATAATATGATTCCACCGTTTTTATTTTTGGTGACCCTGCAAGGATGCCAAATTTTCCATAAGGCGTCTTTGAGCCTTTAGCTGACGTGATAAAGAAAGCGGGATTAATAAACAGCGCAGTTGATTGATACGTAATAATGTCTTCCTCCTTGCCAAAACCAATTTCCAGATTGATATCGCTGGTTTCATTTTTTTTACTTTTCTGGTACACGATGCCCAAATCAAAGCCGATGTTTTCGTTGAACATATATCCTCCGCCCAGGCTTATGTTCATGCCCGCACCATAAGAAGCCTTGACACTCTCTTCGCTGTATGTGTCTGAGCCGTTAGCTGGTTGAGTACGCAAATAGTTAGTGCCTATTACTTGCGATGCCATAGGAAAGCCATAGCCGCCTCCGGCCCGGAAATAAGCACCTTGGCCAAACGAAAAGTTGATAAGCAGGGTTGATAAAAAGAGGGTGACAATTATTTTTTTCATAATTGAAAATTTTTAAGTGATGAGGAATCTTTACTTGAAGTTAACTCTTTCCAAGATGATATTTTTGGTTTTAATGGTTCCCTCCTAAACTTTATGTCCTGAAGCAGTCCTGTACTTTCCACCGATGATTGGCTACTAATCCTCTTAAATGATACTGAACATGTCATCTGCCTATCAGGCTTGTCTGCCTGCCTCAAATAGGCAAGCCTACAAAATCTTAAAAGAAAGTATGACCCGCACCTAATACTTAAAATAAAACTCGCCTGTGATATTTGAGTTATCCCAGGTTTTCTGTTTTTCTCCGGATAGGCGTAGCACATTTAACCTTACCTCTTTGAATACCTGATCAAGGGTAAGCCCACGTTTGCGCATGGAGTGCAACAGTTCTTGCGTATATAACCCATTTCTACCGAGGCCATCTTCCGCCACCGAACCGGGGGCGGTGGCATACGCAACAAACGATCCTCTGGCTTTGGCTAATTCACCCAATCCTTGCTCTCCAATAGATCGGGTGAGTGATGGAAACGGGTTGTTTCTGCACGCATCCAGAATAACAATGTTTAATCGTGTTTTGGATCGTTCCATATTGGCCAACACCATGCGCTGCACGGGAAAGCAATAGCGTCTTACATCGTCTTCAAATTCAACGAGCGCATCCACGGGCACCAGGTAATTCTCATCTTCTTGCCGCAACCCGTGGCCGGCAAAGTAAAAGAGTGCAACGGTTTGATCACGTTCTCCTTCATCCAATTTCTCCTTAAACTTTAAGAGCTCTGCGCGCATTTGGCCATACGTTGCATTGGTTAACAGTTGGACTTCAAAGTTTGACTTTTCCAGTTCAGCTGCCATATCGATGGCATCGTTTACCGGGTTTCGCAATTCACCAATGCTCTTGGAATAGGCTGAGTTTCCAATTACCAATGCATATCGCTTTTCATTTTTGTATAGCTCGGCCAATGCCTTGTTCACGGTTGAATCTTGAGCAATGCTTCTCGTCTGCACGGCTACTGGCGATGCTTTGGAATACCCAATTTTATCCAGTTGAACCAGCCCCTGTTTCACCGCTTCATTGCCCGGTTGTATTTCATAGGCAGCCTGCAAATCGGTATAGGCCATAGTAGCATCTTTTAGTTTTACGTACACCTGACTTCGTTCATACAGAAGGACTACATACTTCTCACGGTCACTCTTTAGTCCTTCAATAGCCCTGGTATAATTTTGAATCGCATCCGGAAAATACCCG
The DNA here is from genome assembly GCA_016787755.1 of Cyclobacteriaceae bacterium. Taxonomy (GTDB): domain Bacteria; phylum Bacteroidota; class Bacteroidia; order Cytophagales; family Cyclobacteriaceae; genus ELB16-189. The sequence goes on from JAEUUA010000020.1 coordinate 216,027, forward strand.
AGTTGGTCATGACTTTTCGCGAGGAACCAATAAATGTTTGACTTGTTAGCGTGATTGAGCAAGATCGCTTCTTCAAAATCGCCAATTGAATTTTTATAGTCATTGCTTTTATAGTAGGAGAGTCCACGCAAGTAATAGACTTCAACATCCAATGATTTATCGCGGATAGATTTGCTTAAGTACTCGCTAAAACTGACAATCGCTTCTTTATACTTTGCATGCTGGTAGCTATTAAGTCCTTTCTCATACAATTTATATTGTGCAGTTGCCACCATACTTGAAAGAAGCGTCACAAGAAATATAAAAAATCTGACAGGCTTCATACCTTAAAATGTATAGGATACACCCAACGAAATATTCAGCGATGCAAATGATTTCTTCACAAAGGGAAAATTCGGATTATTATTATATGTTTCCAGAGTTGAAGAGAAGGAACGGGTATCTATGTGGGTTATTGGGAGGGTAGCCCCAACCGTACTTTGCAGGGAAAAAGCAAGGCCTGACGGCAATACAAATGCCCCTCCAATCCCTGCCTGTATTCCTCCAGAAAATTCTGTCTTCGCGCCCAATCTACTATAGCCAGGCGTACTGGAATTTAAATCTTCTTCATCACCAGTTTTGTACCAATTTTTAGGAGGATTATCATTATGTCCAGGCTCACCAGGTGCTATGTTATTTTGACCCGAAATAGAATGAATGTTTACATCCGTTCTCTTTGCAAGAAGAATAAAGGGTTTTACGATACCAAACACAGCAACCTTTTTCACCCGCTCAGATGGAATTAAATCAAACCTTATATCTAAACCAATAGATGAAAGTTTAAGATCACCGCCTTGCATTTGTACTTTCTTGATTTCATAGCCATTTTCTTCAATAAAGAACTTGTTTGAAAGGGCACTGTCGTAATCAAATTTTGTAAAGGATAAAAAAGAGCCCATCGAAACGATTCGGTTCATGCGTTTTAAATAACCTGCCGTTACCTGAAGGCCACCGCTATAGTCGCTGGAGTTACCGGCAAACCGGAGCGAGGGGCCAGCGGAAATGTAAACCGTATTCGCTTTTGAAACTACACGCGCTTTTTTTGTAATGGCGCCTTCATCTTGCGCACACACTGAAAAGTTACCGACCAGAAGAATAGCAAATATAACCCAGACAATCCTTTTCATACGAAGAAACATTACGTTCCTACTAAGATACAAAATTTCCATTTCGAAAATAAAAGCCAAAAATTAAGGGTCAAAAAAGTCTTGTTCATTTTGATAAAGCTTTCCTAGGGATTAGATAGGGTTTTATGAAACGCGGTATAGTAAGACCTCCTCTAAAGAAGGCCTCTGGAAGTCTGGCGGCATCACGGTGCTGGAATACCGCTAAGGGGGGCGGTAATTGACTGTCACATGCAACTAACAAGACAAATACTGCTCAATTTAGGAGGCGTCAAGCTTTTCTTGAGATCATGTCAAGGATTTGGATTTGTTCATGTAGTCTCCTTTTTTAAGATTTCTTGTAGCTGACTAAAAAGTACTACGCGAAGTTATTAGTAGAGACATGTGTGACTTATGTAACTATTACCAATAAGTATACAACACGCGTAATTGATAGTATCCCTATCTTGACTCAAGTGAAATGAAAATCATTCTTTAAATTCTGGTTTCACAATTGTAAATATGAAAATCGAAGTATCTTTCAACAGGTCTGGAAATTTTTTGAGTAACGTCCCCATAGTAGTATTGAGCATGTAAAGGCTTTGTAAATGTCCATGCAATGATCCAAATACCCAATATGCCAGTAAAGTCGTTCGAAGAAATGGACGAGAAGGCAGTTGATGCCAAAGTAGCTAAGGCGCAAGTAGCTTTTACAGATTGGAAAGAAACTTATCTGGAACATTTTGTAGTGGAAGGAAAACTATTAACGAACCAGAAAGGATTAAACACCTACACACCTGATCAGATAGAAATCAAATCTTACTTCAGGCTACGAGGAAATAGAAACAGAAAGCCCGAAGAAAATGCGCTTGTGTATCTCTTGGAAACATTCGATGGTACAAAAGGAATTCTTATCTACACATTTGATGCTTTCACAGATTGCAACGTATATAGTTTTTTGAAGGAACACGTAGATAATAAAAAAAAGGCAGAAGTATATTACATGGCTAATTCCTAAAGCATTTTTCCCTGCCTTAGGCATTAATAACCATTATAAAGTAAGAAATAACGCTTCAAACAGAGATTTGATGTAATGCTGAATTTATTACATCATTAATTCGTTGTACTGGTCTATGGAATCACTCATTTTAACTAGACAAAATCAATTTTGAAATTATCACCAATAACGTTCTCCAGAACAAAACTGGATTTCTCGTCAGCTCTTAACAGCAGGGTCAACGAGTATTTTAAATCGAACAATATTAATCGTACAGGCAATAGCGAAATGGTTCTTAAAACCATCGTCATGTTCTTATTATACTTTGTGCCCTATGTATTGATTGTTTCTGGTATCATCACCATGCCGCTTATATTACTCCGTATGGTTATCATCATGAGTTTAGGGTTAGCGGGTATAGGTCTTTCTGTTATGCACGATGCCAATCATGGAGCTTACTCAAAGCGTAAATGGATAAATACGTTTGTCGGGTACTCTCTCAACCTGGTTGGAGCAAATTCCTTTAACTGGAAAATGCAGCACAATGTACTCCATCATACATACACAAATGTGCAGGATGAAGATGAGGATGTCGTATCCCGTGGAATTTTACGCCTCACACCCCACACCCAGTGGAAGTTTATCTACAAATTTCAGCACATCTATGCGTGGTTTCTATATGGGTTGATGACCTTAACCTGGATGTTCTCCAAAGATTTCGCACGTCTTATCAAGTATCATAAAAATGGACTTGCTAAAAAGCATCGAGCAAACATCACCAAAGAATGGATCATACTCCTTGCTACAAAATTGATTTATGTAGGGTATATTTTTGTAATACCTCTGGCATTTACTTCATTAGCCTGGTGGCAAATTGCTATCGGTATTGTAATCATGCACTATATTGCAGGTTTTATGCTGGCCATCATTTTTCAGCCTGCCCACGTAATAGATGGTACAGAATTTCCATTACCTGATGACCAGCGTGTTCTTAAGAATAACTGGGCAGTCCATCAGCTACTTACGACCACTAACTTTGGCAACAAAAGCAAATGGTTTTCATGGTATGTGGGAGGTTTAAATTTTCAAATCGAGCATCACTTATTTCCCAATGTTTGCCATGTACATTATCGTAAGATCGCATCAATTGTAAAAAATACTGCGCACGAATATGGGCTACCATATAAGAGCGCAACTACATTTTTCGAGGCACTTCGAGGTCATGCAAGACTTTTAAAACAACTTGGTTTAAAGCCGGTAACCGCATGATAGTAAGTTGAGATCAAAGAAAGCTGGCTTTTGATTTTTGATAAGATTTTGATTTGTTCGTGAGATTAGTCCGAATATTCGAAGTTCATATTTCCGATCATTAAAAAAATTATTAAAATGGCTATAGTATTTCTGCAGACGGAGAGACTGATGCATTTATTTCACGATTGAATACACACCCAACTAGCTTTATAGCGTCAACACCAAATTTGTCTCGTCTCTTAACGCGCGTTATGGCAAGAGCCAAGCCACACTCCAGAGATTTCAATTATGTGTTTTGAACTTTAAAGATTAATCTAAATACCTGAACCAATACCAGAGGGCTCAAGCTAAATAGAAGCGAGATTATCCACACGGTACCAGAAAGCATTTCCAAGCCCAGCACTAATCGCATTTGCGGCAAAGCATAAACTAGCATCATAAGGACGGTACAAATTATAAGCGCTAACCATACATATTTGTTTTTGGTTATATCATTCACTAACACATGTGAACGTGCCGATGACATATTGAATACATGAAAGAGTTGTGCAAATGCAAGTGTTATAAAAGCCACGTTGTTTACTATTCGGGGATCCGAAGTAATGACTTGCTTACAATAAGATACCGCAGCAATTACTGAGATAGTCATAGCAATGGCATATAAAGCTATTGTAATCCAATTTCTATTAGATACAATAGGATGTTTTGGGTCTCTGGGAGGATTTTCCATAACGGTTCTATCTCCTTTCCCTAGACCAAGAGCTAAAGCCGGAAATACATCTGTTACCATATTTAAGAACAGGATTTGTAACGGTAGCAGGGTAGCGGCAGGAGTGATAAAACCTAATGCAGTCACAATAAATATTTCACTTAGATTACAGGAAACAAGATAGACTACAAATTTTTGTATATTCTGGAATATCTCTCTTCCATGTGATACTGCTTGTGCGATAGAAGTAAACGAGTCATCCTTTAAGACAATACTGGCAGTTTCTTTGGCCACCTGCGTGCCTCTCAATCCCATAGCAATGCCAATATCTGCTTTTTTAAGTGCAGGTGCATCATTTACCCCATCACCTGTCATCGCAACGATATTGCCCGCCTTTTGATAAATATCTACAATATCTAGTTTTTGTTTAGGTGTGGTACGCGCGAACACGGCTGTTGAAAGTATCTTCCTATTCCATTCTTCTGAAAGCGATTCCACTGAAGGCAAATCAATTCCTGGAATTACGTTTTGTTCCGTTTCATCTACCAACCCTACTTTTTTAGCTATATTAAGGGCTGTCAAAGGGTGGTCACCGGTGATCATTACAATCTTGATACCTGCTTTTCGGCACGAAAGAATGGCATCTTTGATATCCAACCGGGGCGGATCTAAGAAACCGATCATGGCCACATAGATCAAACTATTTAAATAATCTTCTTTGTTGAGTTCTGCTTCCTCTTTGTAAGCGAACGCCAAAACCCGCAGACCATTAGCAGACATTTCTTCAGAATCTGACAGGATTTTTTTTCTATCCTCTACACTCAATTCCTTGGTGGATGTACCTATCCATTTTCTGTTGCATTCTTGTAAAAGATTTTCTACAGAACCTTTTGCAGCAACCAAATAACCTGATGAGATTTTGTGTAGTGTCCCCATTATTTTTGTGTCGGAACTAAAGGGCACTTCGCTAATCCGTCTGTACTGCAGTTTTAATGCTTCGGAAGACGAACCGGTTGCATCTACTAAATGAACGAGTGCAATTTCTATTGGATCACCTAATAGCTTGATTTTAGAATCACCCATTTTTGCAGACGCATTATTACATAAGGCACCTATCAACATCAGCTTTTGATATCCCTTTTCACTTTTTTCAAGTTTCCCTTTTTCAAACCGCAACACATTATTTTCAATGGTCACTTTGGCGGTTTCTTCCGGAAAAGAAAAAGTATCTACAGATATTTTATTTTCCGTTAGCGTGCCGGTCTTATCAGTCAAAATCACATTGGTACTTCCCAATGTTTCTACAGCTGATAATTTCTTTACGATGGCATTTCGCTTAGCCATCAACAGCATTCCATAAGCCAACGCAACTGTGGCCACAATGGGCAATCCTTCCGGAAAGGCAGCTACCGCTAAAGCAATTGAAGTTTCTACTATTAATACCCAATCTTTCCCCTGAATAAATCCGGTAGTAGCAAATATGATTATCATACCTACAGTTAGCCATATTAGCTTTTTACTTAGCGCACCAATTTTTTTCTCGAGCGGTGTCTCTTTTTCTTCAGAACTTTCAACTAATGACGTAATGGCACCCAATTGGGTATGTTGAGCAATGCCTGTAATGACTGCTTTGCCATTCCCATTCATCACAGAGGTCCCCTTAAACACCATATTAAATTGATCACCCAGGACAGTCTCTTTCGGAAGCTTTTCTGTATTCTTTTCCGTTGGAAGCGACTCTCCGGTAAGGGAAGATTCATCGCATTGTAACTGATTGGATTCTATAAGATGTGCATCTCCTGGTATTACATCACCGGCCTCCAGCATTATAATATCCCCCGGAACAATTTTCTCAGAAGGAATCTGTTCAATTTTGCCATCTCGGATAACGTTGGAACGTATTACATCCATTGCTTTTAGGGCGTTCATCGAGCTGCGCGCCTGCAACTCCATAAAAAATCCAATGAGCGCATTTATCAAAATCACTACCATGATGGCTATAGCCTCAATAAAATTTTGAAAGTAGGATGTAACAGCCACAGCAAAAAACAATAAATAAACAATGGGACTTCTGAATTGAAGAACCATCATCAACAAAATGCTTTTCTGATCTTTAGTTTTATAAACATTAGGGCCAAATTCTTTTGCGCGTTGCTCTGCTTCAACCTGGCTTATACCTTCCACAGAGTCCGAGTGAAAAGCGTGTAGAATTTCTTCAACAGAAAAAGTGTGAGGATTAGGGATTGGATATTTAATTTTCATATTCAAACTTAGTCAAGTTTGCAAACTCATATGCAAGGTGTATGCCTGATGCGCGATTATCACATAAATAATTGCCTTGAGAAGTAATAGGCATTCTATAAACTTATGGAATATCACAAATAAAGTACACACACTTGACAGTCCGGCAAGTGGTTGCTAGCGCATATTTTAAATCATTAACTCAGCTCCATGAATCTTAGATTCGAATCTTGCCTTACGAGATGATAATAGTTGAAGAGGAGTTAGAGAATGCGAAATAAGTAACTAAACCAAAAATCAATTATATAGAATTTGAAAAGAGAAAAGAGCTTTGTGTGAAGTTAATTCTACAGTCTTTGTCTCATTCCCCATTACTTTTGAAAGTAAATCGCTAAATCAAGCTATTTGCTTTAGATAAGATGGGCACAAAATTGCTGTGGTTAGTTGAAAACAAAATAGATATTGATAATGAAATTATTTCTAATAATCGCAAGTCTTGTAAGTTTCTGTAGTGCTGGTTTTAGCCAATCAAAGGATTCTGTTATAGTAGAAATCGCGAGAAGCAGTGTCTCAGAAGAATTAATACACCTACGCGACTCGATGAGTGTATCACTTCAGAAATTCAATACTCGCATCAATTCGGTGCGGCCTTCAAAAAATAAGAAGCTTGAAATTGCGCGTAAAGAGTTGGTACACTATTACGATTTGGTTGAACTGGATTTGGAAGAGGCGCAAACAACAGCGCGAAATGCCTGGTCTGCAAATGCTACCAATAGAATTCGTGCAAATACAATTATGATCAGGCGCGAACATGCCCGGCTGATACGAGTATTATAAATATAAGATTCTTACAAATAGTTATGATTGAAAATCAGCCCAACGAGATTACACTTATTTATCATTCCGATAAAGCGGAAGATAAAAAGGCCAGAGCTTTTATTGAATCAATCACAGGGTACGTTATAAAAACACTGGATTTAAAGCGAAATAAAATTACAGAGACCCAACTTGCTGAGATCGCGAATAAAATGGAAGCAGACATTGAAATGCTATTAGATCCATCTTATAAAGATCGTTTTCAATCAAACAATACGGCCACCCTCACTAATGCCAGCGAGGCGGATCTCTTAACAATATTAGTGAAAGAACCAATTTTGATTAATACGCCTATTACAATTATAGGAAAGCAGGCATTTCGATATTCATCTGCGAATGAAATTCTAATTAAAAATTTAAATAGCCCTAAAATTGAAGCACCCTCAATTGACAAGAAGGAAAAAAAGATTGTATTTTAAACTGTAAGTCACAGTACTAAATATTCAGTGTTCTTGTGATTTTTCGCAAGTTGATAAGAAATTGGTAGTAAGTGGCATTGTCTTGATCATCGCAAGCTACCAGGCGATTAAAGCCGTACTCATTAGTCCCATTAAGATTCTGAAGTGGGAGTGAGCAACTAAAGATTTTCGGTTAATTCATAATAGAAATAGGAAGTGAGTTTTTTTTGGTAATCCTTTCAGGGTTTAGATGAACTTGCATTCTTAATTATGAAGTACCCAACAATACTGGCAAGTAGGGATGCGGTTAGAATGCCAATCTTTGCCTGATCGCTGAGGTACTCCTGCTTAAAGGCCAGGCCAGAGATAAATAAAGACATCGTAAATCCAATAGCGGCTAAAAATCCCGCCCCCAGTAAATGCAGGTTAGTCATACCCTTCGGTAATCCTATTCCTGCTATTTTCATTACCAATTGTGTTGTACCAACCACACCTATTATTTTACCTAATAACAATCCTGACATTATTCCCAGCGAGACTGGGCTTATCAACTGCAATAGAAAATCATCCGACAAGGTAACACCCGCATTACTGAATGCGAAAATGGGCATTATAACAAACACGACAACCGGATGAAGACTGTTCTCAAGACGTTGCAAAGGGGTCAGCGCCTGTTTGGAATAAGACCGGATCTCCATTAAAATTGTGAATTGCTCCTTCGTTAATGTTCTCACCGAATTGGGATCAGCATTTTTAAATCGAGTTACAAGCGAATCCATATGATTGGCAAATTTTTCTTCTTTCACTTTTGGTAATGCCGGTATTGCAAAAGCAGCAAGCATGGCGGCAATGGTAGCATGAACGCCTGACATTAAAAAGGCCACCCAAAGGCCACCAATTCCGATAACAGCATAGAATATTGTGTTGCGAACACCTATCCAATTGGCTACCCAGAGGATAGCGAGAAAAATAGCCCCAGTGCCAAGGCTTATTAAGTTTATTTCTGAGCTATAAAAAAAAGCAATAACCAAAACTGCACCAATGTCATCTGCAATGGCCAGGGCCGTAAGAAATATCTTAAGCGATATAGGCACTCGGTCACCAATCAAATACAAAACACCTAAGGAAAATGCAATATCGGTGGCCATTGGTATTCCCCATCCTTCAGATGCAATGCCAGACCCATTTATTGATAAGTAAATAATTGCTGGAAAAATCATTCCTCCTAGGGCAGCCACTACGGGTAGGATGGCAGACTTTAGAGTACTCAACTCACCTCCAATTATTTCTCGTTTTAATTCGAGACCAATCACAAAAAAAAACACCGCCATCAATCCATCGTTAATCCAATGGTGCAAATCTTTGCTGATCATAAATCCTTCAAAGCCTATACTAAATTGATATTTCCATAAGGAATAATATTCATCAGCCCATGCAGAATTTGAGATAAGTAGCGCCAACAAAGCAGATGAAAACAACACAATACCGGCAGTGCTATTGTTAATAAACTGCTTCGAGGGATCGATAATCAATCGATCGACCCACTCTTTTCTTATTCCTTGATCATTACCGATATTTGTCGCCATGTCAATAAGCTTCAATTCTCTGCTAAGTTAACGATCATACTCTTCTTTTGAATTAAATATATTAAGCGTGAATATTTTTAATTAAATAAAAGTCATGCTTATCTTTAAAGATTATGAAAAGCGTGATCCCTTTTTTTCTGGTTATGGCACTCGCAGGCTGTTCGCAGCATTCGGACACAAATGGTATGATCTATTCAGGAAAGGTAAAACTGAATATTCGGCTTCGTGAGTTTATTGCAACCAACGAAGAACTTGAGAAGGACATCATCCTGAACATGACAGGGCCGCGCGAGTTGACATTTAAATTCAATAACAAAATCAGTCACATAGATTATGAAAAAGACATTATCATTTTCCGATCAGAAACGGATAAATCAGAATGGACGGCAAAGAAAGTAAAAGGTGGATTTGAGTTAGAAGACGGAACTCTGCTTCGGCATGGAACCTGTAGGGGTTGGACGATGTGTCTGCTGGACGGCAAGACCCAACTTCCGATCTTGAAAGGGGAGTATACATTGAGTGGGAATAGCACTAAGATAACGTTGTGGATTTCCGATAGCGAAAAGCATGTTGAACTATTAGGGTTGATGGCAAACGGACTATTCAATAAAAGCAGAAATGAAAAGCAGGCAATTGATGCATCCCTTGAGACCTTATCCAATCAAGTGTGGACCTACTAAAATCAATGTGATTACATATCTTTTTTATCACCGTAAGTGTAGCGCAAGCAGGCCAGCTAATCACGATCTTTATATTGAACAGTCTTAATAGATTCAAGAATGAGAAACCAATGAAATGTAACACCCATCAATACGGAAAAATGAAATAACTCGTGTGCTCCTAAAACCCCAGGGATAATAACCGGATAGTTAATCAAATCAATGATGGCCCCAACAGTATAGGCAACACCCCCATAAATCAGGTATTTGGCAGGAACAGTTTTCTTTAATTTCCAGAGCCCCACAATGGACACAACACCTAGCCATCCAAATGCAATAAAAATAGCATGAGTCATATAATCTGGAATATCACTGAAATATATCGCTCCAAAAGTAATACCAAGAGCGGCTATCACTGAAGCAACAATGATAACGCCCCATTTCATTAAACCTGAAAATAAAATAAGGTGAAGCGCTATTAAAGTACCTGCAATCAAAACAAATATTCCTGCATGGTCCAATATTCTCAATACATACCGAGCTGGAATATCTCTGGGAAGTAAATGATAAACTCCACTCATAGTAAAAAGAAAAATGCATGAGAACCCATATATTAAAATCGGAATGGGGTGCCTTCTTTCATCCCGTCTCGTAAACAATCGTATCAGGAGAACACAAACCCCAAGGGCTCCCAGCAAGTGAGTCCAGGAATCAATGGGGTCTTCAAATCCAAGTATAGACTGCGTTTGCATCAACGAATTTCATTAACTGCAATTAAAATAGCAATAAACAAACAGCTTATGAAGTTTGTTGCCTAACACTTGGCAAGAGATGGTCACCAGAAAAGTTAATGATCCGCGTATATCGGATTGAATAATGAGTTATGGTTTATACATTGACACAGTCCTTGAAAGTGTTGGGATGACAGAAAAGGGACCTACTTTAAAATTCTCTGAAGCTGCCTTGCCGTTTTAAAGCCACATTGTGAAGCGATGTAATCCATGGTGTAATCAGGATTATTAAGAAGCGTTTTTGCCATCTCCCTACGAAGCTCAGTAAGATATTCAACAATAGTCAGCCCTGTAGATTCCTTAAAAACCCTACTCAGATTTCTCGGGCTCATGGCTATCATTTCGGCCAACGCTTCAATAGAGTTCTCCTCAGTCAGGTTATTGATAAGAAAGTCCTGTACCTCATGGATTTTTGGATTAATATGATTTCTGAAATCCAGATAAATACTTTTTTGTGAATGCGATTGATCACGTCTGTGGTATACTACAAGTCCTCGAGCAACTTTATGAACAAATTGCGGACCTTTTATATCTTCTAAAATCGCCAACGCGAGATCGATTCCTGCACTAATGCCTGCGCTCGTGTATATGTTGTCGCTCTTTACATATAGCATATCAGCCAGTACTTTTGCTTTTGGAAAACGAGACTTCAGTTCATCTGTTCGTCTCCAGTGGGTGGTGCATTCCCTGTTATCCAGTACTCCGGCTTTGCCTAAAAAAAAGGCCCCGGTACACACTGAGCAAGTATTGATTTTGTTGTCTGCACAGTGAGCTAGCCATTTATAAAAACTTTCATCATTGCCAAACTGAGTGCTTCGCAAATAATCATGCTCAGTACCAGGCACGAATAGAAAGTCACCAGCTTTCAAATTAGCCTCTTTATAATTTTTGACCGCACCAAAAGCAATGCCCGCTGAAGATGTGTTAACATCTTGAAAACTGTAGAACTCAATCGCAGTATTAAGTCCTTGCGATTTGGCTTCCGTAAAAACCTGAACGGGTCCGGCAAGATCCAAAAGTTCAACATGAGGCGGCACAATAAAAGCTACTGTTAGCATATCTTTTTTCTGATAAAAGGAGGACTTGATACAAGTTACCCATTATTCTTTTATCCGGATGATTTAGCGGTATGCTTCACAGAATATTTTTAAGCCTTTTATGAATTCCTTAAAATTCTCTGCAACTGGCGCTCTGTTTTAAATCCACATTTAATAGCTATAGTCAACATCGTGTTTTTGGGATCCCTCAGCATAGCCTTGGCAGTATCAAGTCGTATGTGGGTTAGGTATTCATTAATTGTACTTCCGGTTGTATCCTTAAATATCCGAGTCAGATTTCTTGCACTCATTCCAGCAAGTGAGGCTAAAACGCCAATTGAAGTCTCTCCATTGATGTTTTCAACAAGATAATCTTGAATTTCATGAATCTTCATATTGATATGGTTTCTGAAGTACAGATAACTTGTTTTTGATTTACGACTACCATTACCCCGATAATAAACAACAAGTCCCCTTGCAACTTTATGGGTAAAATGAGCTCCCGCGATATCATCCAGAATTGATAATGCCAAATCTATTCCGGCACTAATTCCGGCACTTGTGCAGATGTAGTCATTCTTTACAAAGAATACATCAGTCACCACATTCGTGTTAGGGAATTGCAGTTGTAGTTCATTTACTCTTCTCCAATGCGTAGTACATTCAATTTCGTTCAGTAATTCAGCTTCTCCCAAAGCAAAGGCTCCATTACAAACAGAACAAATATGTATCTTCCGCGCTGCGCACTCTCTTAACCACATAAAGAATTTTTTTTCTGTTCGGAATGCAGGGCTATTGACATAATTTTGATCCATTCCTGGTATAAAAATAAAATCTCCTTCGGTTAGCTCAGCTTTTGTAAAGTCAGGCAGTGTTGCAAATCCAAGACCACAGGTTGAACGTGGTTCTTTCTGATAAGTAAAAAATTCTGTTTCCACTTCAAAGCCATAGAATTTAGCTTCTGTAAAAACCTGAACGGGTCCGGCCAGATCTAACAATTCGACAGTGGGAGGTATTATAAAAGCAACTTTCTTCATGATTTCTATAGGATTAATTTTTAACAAAAATGTAAAGCGTTTTCTCCCCAGGTTTTGAGGATGGATCGTAAAAGAAAATCACAAGATGCTTTTCCGCGAATAGGTCATCTGGTTTTGATTGCTGCAACGGCATGGCATGTTACTTTGGTAACAATCACAGGTGGCTTCTTTCTTCATGGTTTTACTGGCACACCGCCAACATGGACGAACAGATGTCGTTGAAATCGGGATTTGAATCAAGTTAGCGCCAGCCTGTGTCCTCTCATTCAGGGAGTTCGCCAATAGTACTACCTCATTCTTAAAATCGAACATGATATCGCCAACAGGCAAGAACCCAGCTTTAACTATTCCATTGTAAGAGCTTTGATTTTCAGGAGCCGAAATAATCCACATCCTCTCACTGATTTCTTCTTCTGCTTCTAATATCGTGCGCAGCAGTTGAACATAATATCCCTTGCCACGATAAAACTCCAATGTTCTGAAATTCCAGAGATATGCATTTCCTTTAGGAACATCAATCTCTTTTGACAATTCTCCAATTAGTACCCGATTACGACTAACCCATCCGAATGAAACTGGTTTGTCGGCTAGCCGCAGCACCCAAGCTTCATTCCCTTCGTTAAGTCTCTTCTGAATGATTCCTTCCTCCAGGTTCATCAATGATGCCATCATAGCTACATCAAATTCCTGTTGTATTGAAAGGTTACTCATCTTACCCGGAACTATATACTTGTCCCCACGCCAAAATGTGAATAGTGCCATAAATAATCTTTGGATGGTTTTATTATTTAATTTTTATTCCCATTCCAAATTCCAAGGCAACGTCACGGAGCGTACCTTGCACGTTTTCAATTTTTGCCCCTTTCGTTAACCATGGGCTAAGCGGAAGGTAAAATCGACTTGTGAAAAAATATTTTTTCCAGCCTTTCTTTAGGCTGTACATCATACCATAGTCAGGACTTAACGCATTAATGGAAATACTTATCGTATCGAAATTGGGATTGTCAAGTGTTTCCTTGTAGGCAGTGTACTTTACACCTGCCATTAACAAGAACGTATGCGACATATGCTTTGAATATACGGTTGTGCCCAGCCCAAATTTTTGATTCCATGAATAATTGTAATTGGTTTTTACATGATTAAAATTTCGCTGTGCTATATTGTTTATACTATAGTTTGAATACGAAGCAAATACGAACCGCCTCGTTGGATTCCATTGAACCAGATTGGATATAAGAAAATCTGTTCCAAAATTAGTATGGATCCCAACTCCAGGTTCAATGGTTAACTTTCGTAGTTGCAAAAGGTTTGGTGTTGGTTCACTTTGAGAGTAGCCGCTGGCATAAGCACCAAGTAAAAGAGTAAGTGTTAAAAAGGTTTGATGTTTCATATCGATATTATTTTGAGAAGTAAGTTTTCATCTATTTTGAAAATAGTAGTTGATACCCTTGATGATATTGGGATTCTTTGAGCCCATGTGATCCAGATATTTTTCACGATTTTTTGACAAGTCGATATTTGAATAATTGTCGCGAAGAGTTTGATAGAATGCCTCAAATGGAGCTTGCATTCTTCCCGAATTCTCCAACTCACCAATCCCTAAGAATACCAATTGATACTTGTCTTTGTTTTGATCTCTGTTTTGTTTCTCTAAAAGCAATGAAACTTCATTGTCAAACCAAATGGATGGGCTTAACAAGATGTAATTACCAAACAGATCATTGTTTACAGCGAGAACACACGCTCCGAATAAACCACCATAAGAGTGGCCGAGTATGACGCGGCTACCCCGGGTAGTCTCTACCCTAAAATCTTGTTCTATTTTAGGTACTAATTGACCTTCGATAAAATCTAAAAATTCTGCACCACCACCTGTTGATGATCCGGCTTTTGTGGGTGTATAATCGATGCTCCGATCCTTTCCATATCCTATGCTCACTACCAAAACATTTGCAACACCAAATTGATCTGAAATTTCTTCGCAATGATTAGCCACGAAGTCAAAATTCTCCTCTCCATCGAGAACATAAAGTGTTGAATACTTTTCAACAGAAGAATTGTAATCTTCCGGCAATGCAACCTGGATCGTGTAGGTTGCTCCATTGGAAGCAGCTTGAATAGAGAAGGTTCTGGTAAGCTCCGGATTAAATTCTTCTTCACTGCATGACGCCAGCAAGATGAGCACGACTGCACCAACAACGATGCCCAGGACAAGAGATAGTACGTTTCGCTTTTTCATACCTTTATTTGTTTTAATTTTTATTTTCTTTCGGTGAAACAAAGGTCATGGTCCTTCGCATCTTTTCTCAGGTCAACAAGGCGTCATAAAAGGACATTCTGGGAAGTTGAAATCAAGACCGACTTGGGAGTTCGTGGGTACAAAATAGAAGTGGCCAGAGGAATATTGCTCTGGCCACCCACCTTGATGTTTATGTAAATACCCTACACCTAGTGATTAATTGCAATTGCCACATTCCCTTTTTTGTGACCTTTCTCAACATAAGCATGTGCTACTGCAATCTGCTCCAATGGATAAGTTATATCAATTACCGGTTTAAATTTATCAGTTTCAATAAGACCCTTTAGAAAAATAATGTCTGCTGCGGTATGACTTATTACACCGGTCAAAACCTTTTTGCTGCTGGTCATAGAAATCCAAGCACCTTGAAGCATTTCCGACATTCCTGCAGCACTCAAAATCATTATTCCATTTTTATTTAGCGACTTTAAACTTCTTGAAACAGATATTGTTTTCACGGTATCAAAAATCACATCATACGTTTCACCATTCTGTGTAAAATCTTCCTTTGAATAATCAACTACTTTGTCTGCTCCGATCGATTTTACCAAAGCAATATTTGCTGTGCTACACACACCCGTAACATTCGCTCCAAATGACTTTGCTAATTGAACGGCTGCACTTCCCACCGCTCCGGAAGCACCTACTACAAGCACTTTTTGACCGGGTTTTATCGCTGCCTTTTTTATAAAATGCAAAGCTGTAACTCCACCAAAAGGAATAACGGCTGCTTCTTTGTGAGAAATATTGGCAGGCTTTAATGTTATTGACGCATTTTCAGGCAGGCACTTGTATTCTGCATAGGCACCAAAATTCATATCTGTATGACCAAAGACAGAATCGCCAACTTTAAACTGTTTTACATCTTTACCTACACTTTCAACTTCACCAGAAAAAACGGTTCCAAGAACATTAATTCTTGGTTTTGTCAGACCAAATATAAATCTGACAGCAAATGGGTCAGCTTTTCTTATCCGAACATCACCCGAATTAACAGCCGTTGCTTTAACTCTTAAAAGAATTTCATTGTCTTTAGGCAAAGGCTTTTCTGTTTCCTTTACTTGGAGAACCTCAGGCGCTCCATACTTGGTGTAGACTGCTGCTTTCATTTTTTTTTCTTGTTTATTTAATTACTGATTGTGGCTTTTTTTATAGTTAATTATAAAGAGATAAATGGCTACGATAAAATCATACGTCAAGCAGAAATAATCGTAATCAGGAGGAAGCAAATCAGGACTACCAAAGAAAGGATATACTAAGTCCCATATTCCATGGAGAAAATAACCGGCAACTAAAAAGTATGCGTTCTTGTTAATCCCAAAATAGGCAAACACCAGAAAGAACAGTGCTTGCAAGAAACTTATTATGGCAACTTCAATGTTTGTCCAGGTGTATCCAATATAGAGGAAAGCAATACCCATGAGAATTAACCCGTAGAGGGTGTTTTTGTCAAACCGTTTGAGGAACGAAAAAATCAGGATGGTCATTAAACTTGATACTATTCCAATTAGAGTAGCAATCATGGTGTTATTAATTTAAATGGATTTTATTTTGTTTTATTGTTGACACAAATGTGGGGCGCTTAAACGCACAATCATAGGTCAACAGCACGTCATAAAAGGACAACGTATTACATTTGAAAAGGAGGACAATTGCATCAATTTGGGTTATAAGTCTTCTGATGACGTTGTTTGTAAAGGAAGTGTAAGTTGGATTGTTGAGAGTCGATTACCACCTCCCGACTGCTATCGGGAGAGAGAAGCGCTGCCTACCGGGCCTGTACAAAAGGTGCTGATGCCGGGATGTTATTTCAGCAATGTATTTGATAACCTTGTTTACCCGGTTTATCATAACCATTCTCCATAAATATTTTTTTAGAGTTAGTTCATTGATAATCCTACAATTTTGCATCTTACCTAAGATATTTTGCTTACTTATGAATGTAAAGACTTTATCCCTTGCGCTACTTGCCGCCCTTAATGCAACAACCCTGGGTGCCCAAAGCACTGAAAAAGACTGGCGCATAGTTGCCGATAAGTACCTCGATGCATTAATGCAAGACAACGAAGAGTATTGGCTCTTCGAAGAGGAATTATCAGATCAAATGGAAAAGCTGTACAGCAGTCAGGAAGACCGTCTTCAACTACCTTATTTGTTAATGGCATGGGGAGGTACTAGTCTTATGGAAATTGATGAGGACACCTTTCAACAGGTATTGAATACAAGCTATGCTGACAAGCCCTATGAAAAGGCCCTGACCTTGCTGGATTACTATTCATGGGGATATAAATCATTAAACTCAATTAAGAACATCCGTAATGCATTAACACTTCTTGAAACCATGCATAAAGATTCATCCCTCATCTATATCCATGCGTTGATGGATTTGGGGGATCTTCTTTTGAACGATAAAAATTATAAGGAGGCACTTTCAAACTACAACCGTGCACTTGCATTAACAGAAAACACTGTTGGAACAAACACTCAAATTTTCAATGACTTGCTCTCGCGCCTGGCCCGGTACCACCTCACTGTTGGAAACACCGAATTGGCTGTTCAATATAATGACAAGAAGGAGCAACATGCTTCACGGGAGTTAGGCGTGAATTTACCGTATGCAACCCTCTTTAATTCAAAAGTCGGTATTATTGAAAACTCCGACCCGGAAATTACTGACGCTTATCGGTTGGCATTAATTTATCATTATAGGTGGGGTTCCGTGTATCGAAAAGCATTAGCCGTTCAATTGTATGAAGATGCCGCGAACCTCATCATAAAGAAGGAGGGTTTGAATAGTGTAAACTATGCCTCCATTACCTGGAACAAAGGTTCGGCCAAGCTAAGCATCAATCATGATGCTGCCATACAGGATTTGGAACAAGCAGTCGGGATTTACCAAAACATAATTCGGCAGGCAAACCCATCGGTAGATGCCCGGAAAAATTTCTATGACGTTTTGAATCATCTCGGACACGCATATTTTACCAAAAAGAAATTTTCCAATGCACGCACCGTGTATGAAGAATTGTTAAGTATGTTTAAAGGCACAAGGCTAGAAGGAGGAACCTGGTATGGTTCTGCGTTGCACAATCTGATTATCGCACACCACCAACTAGGTAACCACAAACAACTTGGCAACTTACTAAAACCATTTATTGGTGAGCGGAACTGGTTCAAAAGGGGGTCTAAGGATGAAATAACGATGTATGGGGATCTGTTGTTTCGGGCAGGTGAATACGCAGCTGCAGCTGAGGCGTATACTTATTCTTATAACGAGTACTGGCATCTGGAAGGTGTTGCTTCCATGTCCTGGCAAAGACAGAAACAGGACGCAGCGAATGCGCTCGAAGGTATTAGTGATTTAAACAATATTCTACTGGACATCGGTACATCTGAGGTTGTTAACATGATTCATCGGTATAAACCCGTAAGTGAGTCATATACAGCTCTACTGCTTAAGGCGGCCAAAGCTTCATTTTTAGCAGGCGATTATGAATTGGCCCGCAAGTATGTTTTGACCTACATCAATGAGTTTTACACACGAACTACATATGTGCGTGATAGAGGGACTGACTTGTATGACATCTACAGGTTACAGGAGCAGCTGTTCCCGGCATACGATCTATATCAGAATATTTTACTTCGCGATACCACGGCAAGCGCTGAAGTGCAATCGGAAAGTAACATGAGGGCGTATGGACACCTGTTAGATTCAAAAGCAAACATACAGTTTCAATTCAGGCACATGCTGGAAGTCATAGCGGGTGGGTCGGATGAGAATTTAAAGGCCGCCCTTCAAACCTATAACAACCAACGTAAACAGATTGCCATGCTTAGACTTTCAGGCGATACCAATACAACTGAACTTGAGGCGTTGACCATTTCAATTGATACCCTGAAGCAATACCTTTCAACTAAAACAAGCTTGGTTTCTGAACCCCAAAAATCATTCGTATTCTGGACCGATGTAAAAAAATCGCTTAAAAAGGGGGAAGCAGCGGTGGAGATTAAGCGATTTTATTTATTTGAGAATGGGCACTGGGGGATCAATCCAGTTTATGCTGCCTATATTATTACACCAAATTCGGAATCCCCGGACGTAGTTTTTTTTTCCAACTCGGATCTTCTGGAAGGCCGGGCATTAAAAAATTATCAGAATTCTATGCAGGCCAAATTGGATGACATGTCCAGTTATTTGTCTTACTGGCAACCCATTCAAGCCAAATTACGTGGTGCCAAGGTAGTGTATGTTTCAGCAGATGGTGTATACAATCAGATTAACCTCAACACGCTTTTTAACCCCGCAACGCACAAGTACCTGGTAGATGAATTGACGGTTTACAATGTAATTAGCACCAAGAGCCTTTTAAAGGAGGAACGCAAACGCAGCAAGATTGCGAGAGCCACATTAATGGGCCGCCCCGCTTATTTTATAAAGGACGCAAAATTTAAGAACACGAATCCGTTTGAAGACGAAAAAGACCTGAAACGTTCATTGACCAGGGATCAGGTGGCATCCGGATACATTCAGGATCTGCCGGGTACGGAGATAGAAATTTCAAACATCAATACTACGCTGAAGAAGAAGGGAGTTCGTACGGATTATTATCTGGGACAAGATGCTACCGAAGAACTATTTAAAAAATCGACAGCAGACATTATTCATGTAGCTACTCATGGTTTTTGGTTTGCCGAAAACGAGGCCTTGCCTCGGGAGGACGCCATGCTCAACTCGGGACTTCTGTTTGCCGGAGTCAAAAACTACTATGAGGGCAATGCAACTTCCAATACGGACGATGGTATTCTTACAGCCTATGAAATACAGGGCATGAATTTAACCAATACCCGGCTGGTTGTATTGTCGGCCTGCGAAACGGGTTTAGGAAAGGTTGAGGTAGGTGAGGGCGTTTACGGATTGCAACGGGCTTTTCGCATCGCGGGAGTAGATAACCTGATCATGAGTTTATGGAAAGTGGATGATACGGCAACACAGGAATTGTTCACTTCCTTTTACTCAACCTGGCTATCAGCGCAGGAAAATATTATCCCTTCTTTTCGCAAAGCACAGTTGGAGTTAAAAAGAAAATACAAACATCCTTACTATTGGGGGGCATTTAAAGTTATTAACTAACTGAATGTACTAGCCATTAAATCTGAATAAGAAAATTATAATTACTATAATTAATAAATAGAAAGTTTAAATAACATACCATGCGATTAGTTTGCTATTCTTTTTTGAGGCGCCAAAGATTCTTGGTTATCACATTGTTTCTGTTGACCGCATTGCAAAGTGCAAGGGCGCAATCACTTCCCGAAATGATTTTTGTGAAAGGGGGTGAGTTTACCATGGAGCCAACAGGAGGTAAACGGAAAGATAGAATGATGTCCTTTTCTGTTACCATTTCTGATTTTAGCATTGCCAAAACGGAGACTACCCTTGAGCAATGGAAAGCCTATTGCAATGCAAATAATTTACCCATGCCGGAAACCAAGTTGGACGACACCTATCCAATAACCGGTGTTACCTGGGAGGAAGCGACAGCCTATTGTAAATGGCTAAGCAACAAAACAGGAAAAATTTTTCGGTTACCTACTGAAGCGGAGTGGGAATATGCAGCACGAGGCGGTGAGCTGACGAAGTACTTCGAGTATAGCGGGGGAGATGTGTTGGATTCAGTAGGCTGGGTGTATGGTAATTCTTCGGATAAAAAAAGAGCCTCTATGTTTTTGGTTCGGGTTCAAGCAACGGAACTTCATCCGGTGGCTACCCGGCAGGCCAATGAATTAGGGATTTATGATATGACCGGCAATGTTGAAGAGTGGTGCTTCGACTGGTATAGTTCGTTCAATGGTGAAGATCTTGATAATCCCACCGGCCCTGGTAGGGGCTCTGAAAAAGTAATCAGGGGTTGTTCTTTTAATGATCTTGAAGAGTTTTGTAAAATTTCTTTACGATCCAAAGCGAAGCCTGGCGATTCAAATTATATCAGGGCAAGTAGGCGGGGATTCCGTGTGGTTAGCCAGGATTGACCTTATTCTAAAAATAATATTTCTTCAGCTTAAAATAACCATGAAAAATAATTTTTCAGTCCCTTTAGTCTCATTAATTGTTGTCTTACTCGCTCCTCAATTTATCAGGGCTCAAAATAAAGTTTCTCCTAAAGAATTAGCACACCTTAATAATAGCAATCTCCGCAGCATTCAATATTTATTACTCAGGTGGCAAACCAAAACATTTATTCCGGAGTCCATGACGGAGGAACAATGGGAACAATCGATTTATGTGGATGAGCAATCAGCCGAGATTATCTACAAAATAAGACCTGCCACAGATGAACCTACGGGGGATCGTTGGTTAGCAACCCATCATATCCCTATTCACGAAATTGACAGCGTAACAAACCACTACTCTGATCATACCCTTGTCTTATATACTCCCTATGAAAAAATTGATAGCTACCTGTTCGATGACCCGGCTGCAAAAAATGAAAAGGTAAGCATGCCCATGCAACTGGACAAGGTTCGGAATCTGGCAGGCCAATTATGGACGCACATTCAAAAATTTCAAAGGAGCCAGTAAATCCTTACCATATTATTTTTCTATAAACTTTCGCAGTGACTATTTACACGAAGAGACAATAGCAATCGCAAGAGTTATAAAATGATATCGCGTTTCGCGATACTACACCGGGGCAAGTTGTTTGTTGACAGCGATGGAATAGTCCTAATTTTTGCTCATCAGTTCTAATCTACCTGACTCTTCCTTCTATCCCTTCACATAGGATAGTTTTTCCGACACTTTTCCATCCCTTACCTTAAACACATCCACACCGCGCAGATGCCAGGGTTTTCCTTCCTTTGTCTTATGATAGATCCAACGTACTACACAGCGGTCACCGGCAACCATAATATCTTCGACCTCAAAGCGCGCATCCGGATTGGTGGCAAAGAATTTTTGCCAGTAGGCACGCACCTCTTCAGCACCCACTAGCCGGGCCCCATCGGGAGGCGGGTTGGTGTTTTCAAAGATGCAATCATGGGTCATCATGTTCATTACACCCTCCACGTCATGGCGGTTGAACGCTTCGTTGAACCGTTCGATTACCGCCCGGGTGGAGTCTGGGCTGATGTTTGGATTCATAGCGGATGCACTAAGGGTTAGGATAAAAGTGACACAAAAGGAAAGATTTTTCATACCGGGTGAGTGGATTTTTATAAAGTGAATATAATGATTAAATCCCCGAAGTGTAAGCCACGCGGATTGGGTCAGGGCGGTTAAATATTGGAACTAAATTTAATACCTTTAAACCATGCCAATAAAAAAATTGCTCCTTAGTTATGCGCTAACAGCCATAGTATTTTTTGCCCTTGATATGCTCTGGCTAGGCCTGATCGCCAAAAAGCTTTATGCCAAACATTTAGGAAGTTTTTTGTCTGACAAAATAAATTGGTCGGCTGCTATTTCCTTTTACTTGTTATTTATAGCGGGCATCTTTGTTTTCGTAGTTCTACCCGCTATTGAAAGAGAATCCTGGGTTCGGGCAACATGCTTGGGTGGACTTTTTGGACTCATCGCGTACGCAACATATGATTTAACCAACATGGCAACTCTGAAAAACTGGCCACTTACGATCGTGATCATTGATATGCTATGGGGTTTTGTACTTACCGCCACAGTGAGTGTTTCTGGCTATTTCATTGTGAATTGGCTTAACCGATGATCAGGCTCGTGATCGAAGTTGCCGGTATTCTCTCATTGTATGCCGTATTGTGGTTTGGTGTCTCGGTGGTTGCCAGAAGAAATGATCTGGCGGATGTCGCCTGGGGAATGGGTTATGCTTTAATATGTTTGTATTGTTATCTGGCATACCCATCTCATCCAGTCGCTATACTGTGCTACACACTAATTTTAATTTGGGCGGTTCGGCTAAGCGCCTACATCTACATTCGAAACAGAAAAAAAGCTGAGGATTTCCGATATCAAAAATGGAGGCAGGAGTGGGGTAAATACTTTTATATCCGTTCATTCTTTCAGGTGTATTTGCTACAGGCTTTTTTCGTGTTGATTATCATTTCCCCTGTTATGTTGGCATCCAGTGAATCTTCATCATCTCTTACCGGCTGGACTTTACTGGGTTGTGCTTTTTGGATAACAGGATTCATTTGGCAAGCGGTTGGGGACTATCAATTGGCAATGTTTAAAAGGCGCAAAAGAAATCCGGATGAAATTCTGAATACAGGGCTGTGGAACTATTCGCGGCACCCCAATTACTTTGGAGAATTGCTGATGTGGTGGGCGA
The DNA here is from genome assembly GCA_016787755.1 of Cyclobacteriaceae bacterium. GTDB lineage: Bacteria > Bacteroidota > Bacteroidia > Cytophagales > Cyclobacteriaceae > ELB16-189. Next base: position 239,350 of record JAEUUA010000020.1, read on the forward strand.
TTTATCTGATTATTTTACCTTTACCCAATAGTTATTATTTCGTGATCGGACCAATCACCATAACTCTTTTGATCAGGTATGTGTCAGGTGTGCCCATGCTGGAAGAAAGGTTTCAGCACAATGCACAATATCAATTGTATAAAAAAAAAGTTCCTCCTTTATTCCCCAAGTTCTGGTGATGTTTTAATATAGGCAGGGCCAGCACTAAGGGTGTCGATGCAGGGATCCTGTTTCAGCAATATATCTGTTCTGTCTTTACAAGGCTACAAGTTATTTTCCATCAATAATTTTTTAGGGGTAGTAATTAATACTCCTTCCCGTTTTCGCATCGAAGAAATAACACGAATGAAACTGACGATTCAGCGATAGCAAAAACCAACCACTCATCTTAATAAGGATAGCTCTTGATTTCAAGTTTGCAACTGATTACTTGGAAATAGAATTTAGCGCTTTTTTAATGACGTCTGCAGAATTTTGGAGCTGCTCCATTTCTATTTCATTGATTTTAATGGTCAGAATTTTTTCGATACCCTCTTTCGACAAAAGAGAGGGGAGAGAAAGGGCTACGTTATTAATTCCATAGGGCCCTTTAATAATGCTGGAGACATTGACAATTCTTCTCTCTCCGCGCAAGATCCATTTCAGTAATGAGGCTGTCACCAAACCAATGGCGTGGTTGGTGGCTCCTTTCCTTTTAATAATTTCCTGAGCAGCCGTTTTCACTCTGTGTGCGAGGTCCACTTCAAATTCGGTCCGCCATGTCGACCAATCCCTTAGCAGTACACTGGCAATATGAGCACTTGACCATAACACCACTTCCGAGTCACCATGTTCACCAATCACATTAGCGTGAATACTTCTTGCATCGATGTTCAGATGCGCACCTACCATTTGTCTCAGCCTTGCCGTATCCAGCAGGGTTCCGGTTCCGATTACTTTCCTGGTGTCAAGACCGGTAGCTTGTTGATACAACTGGGTGAGTACATCCACTGGATTCGCCACTATCACCAGAAACCCAGCGAAGCCTTTCAGCCTGGCTGCAATTTGTGTTACAATTTTTGCATTCTCATTAAGCAAATCCAGTCTTGATTCACCGGGCTTGCCACCGCGTCCGGCCGTGATCACGATGGCACGGCAGTGAGCCATTTCCTCGATCGAACATGCTCTTATTGCAGCGGAAGGGTAATAGGTAGATCCGTGGATCAAGTCCATCGCCTCGCCTTCAGCAATTTCTGATTGAATGTCATTGAGGAGTAATTCTTCTGCGATCCCTTCATGCAACAGCGATATGGCCACGCTGGCACCTACCCATCCCATACCAATTATACCAATCGAGTTTTTATTCATAGCTGAGTACAATTAGGTAAATACCATAGATACATCCTGTTCCAAGGTAAGGAAAAGGGAGTTGATGTTAAACACTATTATGTAACTCTGTAGGCTTCTGCTAATTTATTTACTTTGCATCATGATCGATTCACGATACGAAGCCACTAAACATTATATCCGTAGTCGCTGGCCGCTTACCCGAAACATAACGCTATTTTTTCTCATTCCCTTGTTAGCCTGGCTGGTGGCTTACATGAGTAAAGGTTTACTTTCTTCATCAGCATCGGTCAACGATCGTTATCCTGGGGATTGTTCGGTCGGGTAGGCTACAACATGAGTATGGACAAATCAGTTAGTAAATAACATTGTTAGTAATGTTGAGACCTTATGTTCACATAGCTTCGGTCTCCGGGGTAACCACATCGCAATAGAATGTTTTTCGCGTTGGCTTTCAATAACTCAATCTTTTTTTAAATCATCATCGGGCGGGGACAGCGACACGCTCCCGCGCAAGGGCGGGATGAAACATTTGGGCAAGCATGGGAAGTGGGAGGGATGTGCCGCTTGCACAATGTGTGTTGATGCTACGCAGGCAAAGCAATAAGGGAAACCTGCCTGCACTGCCGCTTCGGCAGACAAGGAAGTGTAAAGTCTCCCGACAATAAGTCGGGAGAAACTCCGTGAGTGAGCAGGAGCGAGACCGGATCCCGATACTTATCGGGACAAATAGCCCGGGCTGCAGGCATTGCCATTTCGGGCATAGAAAATTTTGTTTAAAAAGTAACCAAATTGGTTACTTTGTCGTTTATTTGTGCATGAACATTTACAACCGGAGCTCGCTCACCGCTTTTTATAAGGAGCATCCCGATTGCAAAGCCACGCTGGAAAAGTGGTATCATGATGTGGAATCAAAAAACTGGAAAAAACCCGGAGACATTACACGGGATTTTAATACAGCACGAGCTATAAAAAATAACCGTGCAATTTTTGAGATCAACCATAATGACTATCGCTTAATCGCTGAAATAAACTACCAGAAAGGCTGGGTGTTTGTAAAATTTATTGGAACCCATACTGAGTATGATAAAGTGGATGCAGAGTCGGTGAATTTGTTTAAAAACCAAAAGAGAAAATGATGAAATTCAAAATACTTAAAACAAAAAAGGATTATCTGATTGCGCTGGAGCGTTTTGAGGAAATATTTCAGGCAAAGCCAGGATCACCCGAAAGCGATGAAGCAGATATACTATCCCTATTAATAAAGGAATACGAGGAAAAACACTATGTCATAAAAGCGCATAATCCAATAGAAGCCATTAAGTACAGAATGGAGCAACAAGGTTTAACCAATAGTGATCTTGCCGGGATACTTGGCTTTAAAAGCAGAGTAACGGATATTTTTAATAAACACCGGAAGTTGAATCTTAACATGGTTCGCAAGCTTCACACTCAATTGAATATACCACTTGAAACCTTAGTGAAGGAATACTAGTTATTCTATGTCTCAGCAAATAACGCAGATGATTATGTAACTGGCGCAAACCAGTTATTGATATAATGACATTGTTACATAATGGCTGGGCATTTCAGAATCATATCTCCATCAGGTATAACGGACTGGGGCAACGACACGCTCCGGCTAAAAGGCGGGATGAAACATTTGGGCAGGCATGGGAAGTGGGAGGGATGTGCCGCTTGCAAAATGTGTGTTGATGCTATGCAGGCAAAGCAATAGGGATACCTGCCTGCACTGCCGCTTCGGCAGACAGGGAAGTGTAAAGCCTCCCGACAATAAGTCGGGTTAAACTCCGTGTGTGAGCAGGATCGAGACCGGATCCCGCAACAAACTGCATAAAAGTTGGCAGAAAGCAGTAGAGCGTACAAAGGGGTGGTTGGAAGTAATCCTAATGAATTACTGATTCCATATCAAGCCTCCACAAAATACATATCAATCTCCCCTAAATTCTTGGCAATTATTTTACCTCTCTGTTCGCACCTGAATTTTGTTTTTATTAATTCATATGTGCTTTGGCTTATGTTTATTTTGCCGGCTTCGCCACTGCTTTCCATACGAGAAGCTAAGTTTACTGTATTTCCCCAAATATCATAGGCAAACTTCTTAATGCCTACAATGCCCGCCACCACTGGGCCGGTATGGATTCCAATTCTTATCTCAAAAGCAATTGCTTCTTTACTCTCTCTTTCTTTTTTATAGGTAAGCATAAAATCCCTGATCTCAATTCCTGCATTCACAACATCTTCGGGATGAGTAAGATTGGTAGCAGGCAAGCCGCCTGCACACATATAGGAATCTCCAATGGTCTTTATCTTTTCAATGCCATATTTATTTATAATGGTATCAAAAGCGCGAAAGCAATAATCAATTTCTTTTACCAAATCTTGCGGACTAAGTTGCTCACTTATATTCGTAAAACCTTTAAAATCAGTGAACAAAACGGTTACTCTATCAAAACTCTTAGCCATTGCAGCACCTGTTTCTTTTAACTCTTCGGCCACTTCTGCGGGCAGGATATTGAGAAGCAATTCATCGCTTCTTTTCTTTTCTTTCTTTACTTTATTTCTTTGGCGATAAACAACCACTAGAAATAGGAACACCGTAGCAAAGCCACCCATAAGGCTATTTCTGACAATCTTTTGTTTTTGCATTTCTTGTTTGGCCAGGGCATCCTTCTTTTCTTGCTGAAACCTGGTGGCTTGTTCCTTTTTATCAAACTCATAATTCATTGCTGTTTGCACAGTCTTTCTGGTGTTCTCCTCATTAATTAAGCTGTCTCTATACTGGATAAACATTTTATGATTATGATATGCACTACGCCAGTTGTTGGTGGCACTGTCTAGCTCCGATAATCCTTTATAACTGTCTCTAATATGATGCTTTGCACCTATTTCTACTGAAAGCTGGAGGGCATTACGCAAATAGGCATAGGCATCACCATACTTTTTAAGCTGGTAATTCACAATTCCAATATTCCCATACGAAGTTGCGATACCATCTTTATTACCTATTTCCTCATTTATAGTTAGGGCAGCCCTATAATTTTTCAGGGCATCAGGATAATTACCTTGTCTGCCGTAAACATTTCCAATATTATTATAGGTACTGACTAGTGCAGCTTTATTTCCTAATTTCTCCTTTAGCTTTAATGAGGCAAAAAGATTTTCCAATGCTTCAGAATATTTACGTTGGTTGTAATAAACAAGTCCGATATTATTGTATAGGCGTGACATCCCTGCTTCATCACCCAACTCTTCATCTATTTTTAATGCAGCATAATAGCTACTGAGTGCTTCTGTGTAATTGCCTTGGTGATCATACACATTACCAATATTGTTATACGAACTTGAAATTTGAGATTTATCCTTTAATTCCTCACCTATTTTTAGTGAAGCAAATAAATTTTCCAACGCTTCCGGGTAATTGCCCAGTTGATTATAGATAACTCCAATACCAGTGTGGGAACGTGCTATGGCAGCTCGATTATTGGCTTTCTTATTCAATTCTAATGAAACTGTATAATTTCTTAAAGCTTCGGTGTAATTACCTTGACCGTATAAAATATTTCCAACAGCAATATATAAATTGGTAGCCCCTTGGTTATCACCGATTTCTTCTCTTAGTTTAGAGGAAGCAGAATAGTTACTTAAGGCTTCGGAATAGTTTCCTTGGTTTTCATAAACACGTCCAAGCCTACTGTATGAGTCGGCCATTCCTTTTTTATAATTTATATTTTTGGCGATCAGAATAGCATCACTAGCATATTTTAAGGCCAAATCAAAGTTGCCGATATTCGACATTTCCCAGCTGATCTCATTCTGAGTGTTCACTTTACTTGTATCCTCTTTATGTAATTTCAAAACCCGGTGTAGGCTATCCAGAATTGGGTTTTGAGCTTTACAGTTTACAACTAAAAGTAAATTGCTAACTGTGAATAGGAGGAGAAGCAGGATTGTCTTCATTTTTTAGTTTATGATAGTTTAGGGGGGAAGTGGCCGGGATTTTAGTACATTTTAAAATTAGAGTTTTTAACTTTAACCACGCTAAAAGCCGTATTAAAAAGACAAGATTTACCAAAACCCAGATCATTGGGATTTTAAACGAGCAGGAGCAAGGAGTATGAGCGAAGAAGATATTCAAGCAGGAAGAACAATTGATCAGCTCACACTCAACGAACGTGAACTCGAATGGCTCAAAAGAAAATAATCTGGACGGAAACTGCTGCCCGGCAAAGAAGGTCTGTTCTGGAATTTTGGATGCAACGAAATCAATCCCTATTGCGGGCTTAGGAATTGGTAAGGGAATGCGAGGCCTGACAATGTGTGCTGATGCTGCGCTGGCAATATTTTCCTATCTTTAAACGCAAGATCAACTTAAAACAACATGACATCAGCTAATGATATTCGAAATAAGATTATCGACCAGTTATTGGCTATTAAAGATTCGGACTACCTACGTGCGTTATCGGATATGATTAAAAGGTCTCATGTTCAGCAAGAAACAGTACCCCTTACTGAAGAACAGAAAATTATGCTGGCGTTGAGTGAAGAAGATATTAAGGCGGGAAGAACCATTGATCAGCTCACACTCAACGAACGTGAACTGGAATGGCTCAAAAGAAAATAATCTGGACGGAAACTGCTGCTTGGCAAAGGAGGTCTATTCTGGATTATTGGCTGGAAAGAAATCAATCTCCAAACTATTCACTTAGGTTACTACGGTTGAGCAATGAGAAGGCTAACCTGATTGCAGATAATCCACTGTTATACAAAGCTGCAGAATTCCCTAATACACGCGTGGCAGCCATGGGGCATTTCAGCCTATTTTATAAAATCTCAGACGATGCCATTATCATTACCGCATTTTGGGACAACCGGCAAGACCCTAAAGAACTCCTCAAACTTTTGAAAGCACGTTAAGGAAATAGCATGATAAAAAATCTACTAAAAGTATCAGACTTACTTAGATATTCTCCAGCTAAGGCAATAACTATCATTCTTGATTGTTTTAAGTTATTTAAAATAACGCTGATTATGTAACTGGTGCAGACCAGTCATCAGATCAACATTGTTATATAATGTTTATGCGTTATGTTAACATAGCTTTGGCCTGCCTGCACGTAACCGTTTCGGCAAAGGCAGGCATCCGGGCCTGTCTGCCGGAGTGCCTCACGTAGGCAGGCTTACCCAATCTTCATAGAAAGTTTTTTTTAGCGCGGGCATTTCAGAACTCAATCTCCTCCTTTCTCACCGGGCTGGGGCAGCGACACTCTTTGGGCAGGCTTGGGTTATTGCGTTAGAATGTGTGGCCTGCACAATGTGTGGCGATGGTGGGGCAGCGGAATTACCAGGCTTCGATTGATATAGTCTCTATACTGTTGAAGTGCTTGTCTCTTGTAACTAACTTGAGTTGATGCTGTTCTGCTAATGCAGCGATCCAGATTTCGTTTTCCGGTATTGGGCTACCCTTGATTTTTAACTGATTTTTTACATTACCATATGACCGAGCAGTACCCAGGTCGCACTCAAGAACTAAAGAAGCTTCTGCTAATTCCTCTATCTTTTTTCTGTTCTCATCTTTTCTTGTTGATTGCTCCGCGCCATAAAATAATTCGCCCAAAACAATACTAGGAATAAAGATACTACCTGAGAAAGATTTGATTTTTTCTGTTATGGATGATTCATTGGCAAAAAGACCGATAACAATGTTGGTATCGAGGAGACAATCTTTACCATTCATTTTTATCGATGTTTTCGCATCCAGCCTCTATAGCTGAGCTGATCTCTTGAACATCTTTTGACTTAAAACTACCAGCAAATTGAAGTAAGGCTTGCTGATTATTGCTTTTGGTTCTTTTCAACAATGCCTTAACGTAGGTTATTACCCTATTTTGCTGCTCTTTACTGAGCAATTCTAGGTTTTTCAAAAATTCACTTTCGAATGTTTTTGATGTCATTTTGTTAAAGATTCTACACAAATATACCTTTTTATGGCGATTTTGGTTTCCTCGATTCAGCCACAATATTTTTTAAATCTCAATCGTTAAAGCTATTTAATATAACGGCTCATTATGTAACAAGGTGCCATTTAAGATTAGTTATCTTGTTACATAATGGGCGAGCGTTATGTTAATTAGCTTAGGTCTCCGGGTTTAACTGAATCTTCATGGAAAGTTTTTTATAGCGTTGGCTTTTCAGAACTTAATCTTCCATTTACCACTGGGCTGGGGCAGCGACACTCTTTGGGCAGGCTTTGGACTTAACGCTGGCATTGTGCGGCCTGCGCAATGTGTGTTGCTGCTGCGCTGGAAAAAGCAATAGGGATAGAAGCGGAAAGCACGAAGGGCGTTGGCAGGAGCGAGGCCGGACTTGCAGCGAATAGCCCGGGCCGAAGGCATTGCCAAATTTAAGACAAGGCTTGTTTATTTCGTTTACCTAAAGCGGTGTACAACACTAACCATTCCAGTCTGCCCATCATAAGAAGGAACTATCAGTGTTTGACCGGAATTTGTCTTCTTACCCCACCATCTATATTGATGTGTAAGATAGACTAGGTTTGTCGATAAAATACCTATGCCTGCACCCACTAGCACATCAGAAACCCAATGCCGATTATTCATTACTCGCATTGCGCCAACACCGGTTGCAACGGAATAAGCACCAATGCTAAACCAAATACTTTTATGGCCGTATTCTTTAGACATGAATGTAGCTGCCGCAAAAGCTTGAGCCGTATGGCCCGATGGAAATGAAGTAGGTTGACCAGTATCAGGTCGAGGAACTGCGGTAATTTTTTTTAGTGAATAGGTTAGCACTCCCACTAATAGTTCAGACTTAATGAGTAATACAGTTCTGTTTCCGAAGTTGTTTTTCCCTTTCACACCCAATGCATTTAATCCATAAACGGCAACAATGGGGGCATACTGAAGATAGTCATCGGCATGATGGTGATAGTTAGGAATCCATTCGTTGCGTTCTTCTTGAACATCGTACTTGTTAACAATGTCATTATCCGTCAAGGAATATAAACCTGCTGCTGTAAATAAAAGGGGTACGGCTATCGCCTTTTGAAAACCTTTTGACTTGAACAATGGAGGCTTCTTAAAACCTTCACTTTGAAGCGATAATGATTCAACCGGATTGTGTTTAGTATTAAATTGCGCTGTCGATGATAAATTTCCTATTAATAGAAAGATTACCGGGAGGCCAAGGTTCAGATATTTCATAACTCAAAATTTCTACTAAAAAGGCCAGCAGGAAAGGCGATCCTGCTGGCTTATAATGACTGGTCTCTTAACCCTCCTGTAAACCCCTATCCAAGCCAGTCCATTATATCTTTCTGATTCAAGTTTACGATTACATTTTGTAGAGATTCTGGAGATAATAGAAGCTCATATTGAATTAGTCTTTTTCTTCATCTTCCTTAGATAGCTTTTTAAGTAAGTTCCCGTTGACATCGAAAATGAGATCAAAAGTTTGTTTACCCTTTTCTACCTCGACCTCGTAAGTTATTTCGCCCTTCGATTCAATTTTTGCAGTCTCCTCAATTTCATACGCGGCAAAGTCCTTTTTTAAAAGCTCATGAATCGCAGATGGAAGTTCACTTTTCTTGATTTCACGTTCAGTCTCTAAAATAGAACCGGTACCATCCAACACAACTGAAATTTCTGTTCCTTTTTGTTCAAAACTGGCTTCATAATTTGCGCCTTCCTTACTCCAGTCTATGTCCTTTACTGCATAGTTTTTCTCCAGGCTCCTTTTGACGTTGACTGGAACTTCCTTAGGATTGATTTTTTGCGCGTTACCCTGGGTGACTGCAAGTACAATTGCGAGGGCTACTATTATTGTTTTCATATTCATTTGATTTTGTATAATCAAACTAACGATTTCATTCTGGAGCAACTCTGGATTTTGATGTTGGTAGAAATTTATTTCCAGATTAAAACAATCATGCCCACAAAAATCAGGCTGGCGCCAACGATGATCTTGGGAGTCATAGGTTCTTTCAATAAGAAGAAAGAAAGTAGTAGTGTTATGATAATGCTTGCCTTATCTATTGCAGCAACATACGATACTAATCCATCCTTCATGGCTCTATAGTAAAAAATCCAGCTCAAGGTTGTGGTTATTCCAGATGCAACAAGAAGTGTTATTTGCAAAGTGGTCAGGTTAGCAAATTCTTTATATTTAGCTCCTATCAAATTAATTGCAGTAATGATTACAAAAATTACTGTCGTTCTAATTCCAAGCCCAAAGTCTGCACTGATATTTTGAAGACCGTATTTCGCCAGAACAGAGGTTAATCCGGCAAAAATCATGGAGATGATGGCGTAGATAATCCAGGTTTGCATGGCTGATTGGTTTAATGGTTCACCTTACTCACTAAAACTTGTATGTATATCCAAGTCTAATAACTTGCGTTTCGTAATAATCAGTACTTACATAATTAAACCCATCACCTTTCACTTCTCTCTTAATGCGCAACGTGTTTGCTATGTCTGTTGCATTCAGGAATACTTCACCCTTTCCGTTTTGCAAAGATTTTTTAACGCCAAGATCAATATATAAACGCGAATAGGTTTTTCCCTGTGGTACAACATCAGGTGCCATATAAACGCTTGTTAACTGCACATCATACTTTCCGGGCAGGTGAAAGAGACCATTGAGTTTAATGCTTCCGGAAAAAATTTCCTGTCGGGCGGCAGAGAATGTACTTTCCTGTGGATATTTATTGACTACGCTAAAGGCCTCGATGATATTTTGATATCCATTGAGATTTAGATTAAAGGTTGCCCACTTGCCGGCATTCTGTGAGAGTATGACTTCAACTCCGGTTGTATAACTAAGCCCGGCATTTTGAAAAATATTGTAGATAAGATTACTGCCTGGCTCTATACTACCAATGCGTGTAATGGTGGACTCCATCCGTTTATGATATACCGCAGAATACAAATATCCCTCACTCCAATTTGACTTGTATCCAAGTTCAAATGAGTTGGTGAATTGCGGGCGAAGACCAGGGTTTCCGACCTTAATAATTTCGGCATCGTCATACTTGGGAAAGATACGTATATCCACTTCATTCGGTCTGTCAACTCTGCGATTGTAAAATACAGAAATCGTATTGTTGTTGTTGATCTTATAAGCCAGACGAAGGTTAGGAAAGGGTTGTGTATAATTATAACCATCGCTTTCATATGTATTATGTTCGGGATTTACTTTGTAATAGATTTCTACATACTCTACACGAAGACCCGCTTCCACTTCGAAGTCCTTATTTTCAAACAGGTAGTTCCCATACAATGCCGGAATAAGTTCACTGTAATTAGCCCAGCCACCCGCATTAACATTCAAGGGTGAATTGAGACCTGGAATGAAAAGCATGTTGGTTGGGATATAGCGGTTCCTCAATTTAATTCCGGTTTCAAACCGACCGTACTTAAGTGGCTGTACATAATCAACGTTAAAATCTACAACGTGTTCATCAGAAATCAGCTTGAATGAATCCTGCCCGGTATAGGTAGGCATGACATTCGTAAAAAAGTATTTTTCATCCTCTCTATGGAAAGTATAATTGAAGCCTACGTTTAATGATCGCCCAGGCTGTTTGAATTTATGCTGCCATGTAGCCACCTGGGTTACGGTCGTTTTTAATTCATCTTCCAAAAAACTCCAAAGACGTAGTCGCTCTGATAGATCGGCATTAAAAAACGGCTCATCACCTTCATCAAGAATTTTTTCGCTACTGAATAATCCTGACACCGTTAGTGTATTGTTGTCGTTAATGTACCAGTCGAATCCACCTTTTCCTGTTACGATGTTGGTAGTCCTGTTTCTTACTGTTTGTTGCCGTATGGTGTCTCCATTGTCATAGTACCTGTCGACAAACTCATTTTTATTTAATGTTTTTGTGTAGAGGTCGTCAACCTGAAGAAACAGATTTACTTTTTTATTTCGATAATTAATCGAAACAGAAGGATTTAGTTTTGGCGTTCCCTGGTATTGCGGACGAATGGTAGGATAGCTTTCTTTCTTCACCCATAATGCTCCCAAGCCTGCCGCCATTCCAACCTTGCCATTAAGTCCGTCTTTTACTTCTTTCTTATAAATTATGTTGATAATACCCGCGTTACCATTAGCATCATACTTTGCGGATGGATTGTTAATAACCTCAATACGTTCGATAGCCGAGGCAGGAATATTATCGAGCGCACGCTGATTGCCAAAGCCTGTCAACGCGGTTTGTTTTCCATCGATAAGCACGACTACTTTATCGCTCCCCCTCAATCGCACTTTTCCATCATCGCTTACCGTAACACCTGGTAGATTTTGCATGACCTGCATGAGGGAACCTCCACTCTGGTTAACATTATCTGCTACTGAAAATGTTTTCTTATCAAGACTTTCTGCAACGGCATCCTGAGTACCATTACCAAGATTTCATTTAGAGAAGTTACATTCTCTTCAAGTTCTATTATCCCCAGGTCAAGAAACTCACTTAGCTTGCCTATCAGTATAGAGGTTGTGCGTGTATGATAGCCAACAAATGATGCTTCCAGTATATAATTTCCAGGTTTCGCATTGCTCAAAGTATAACGACCTTCAGCGTCAGTGACGGCTCCCGTTACAAATGAATTATCTTGTTCCAGTTTCAGCACAACATTTACGTAAGATAAATTATCTTTTGAAGCTCTATCCTTTATAACTCCTGATAGTGTAACACTCTTAACCTGCGAGAAGGTGAAAATTGAAGTTGATAGTAACAGAATTAGAACATTTAAATTTTTCATAATTTGATTGTGCACCTTAAATTTCCTTAGCAATTCTGGATGAAAATTGGATTTTATTTAACTATTTCATTTCGTGGACTTTAGGCTCGATCATAGAATTTCACCTTGCATTATCCTCAAATTCATGAATTGCAAATTCCAGCTTAGTTAACTTTCCATTTTTATAACAATAAAACTCAATCGCCTCCGGCTCCCTGAACCGGAATACTTTTTCAATCATGATATGGTCAAATTCCTTGATCAATTCACTGTACTTTATTTTGAATTCCGTTGGCAAATCATCCGGTAATAACGGGCGTTCAATTTCCAATCCATCATCAAAATTGAATTCAAGAACCAGATTACTATTTCTCCAGTTTACCGTTGTTTCTGCACCTTGATTTATCAAATGGGTGGATAGAACTACGCTGTCCTGTTTGATTATCTTTTGTCCGGTTTCGCCCATTAGGATAAAACCAGATATTACCATTGCACCATATCCGATTTTTCTGAATAACAACTCACTGATGAGAGGAAGAATGTGCTTGACTGACACGGAGGAGATTATTGAACCGATAGCAATAGCCAAACCAAAAAGAAGTGCGTTGGTTGACGAAAGCCCTAGTGCGATATAAATGACTAATTTAATTCCATGAAGAAAAATCTCATTGGCGGCTCTTGTAGCTACAATTTGTTCTTTACTTAGGCCGTAGCGTAAGTAAAACCGATTGAATAAGAGACCAATGGCACCCGTTATACCGGACACGAATCCGGCAATAAATCCAACAATTGAGAGAATGAATTTTGGATAGGGCTTCTCTTCAGAGGTAGTTTGCTTTCTGCTTCTGAAAAGTTCAGGCAAATTACTGATTAGAAATAGTGAAACTACTATTTGGAGGTAAAGTGGATTGATATACTTAATAAGCCAAGCACCTAATAATACAGCAGGTATTGAAAAAGGCACGAACCATGAAAATATTTTCCAGTTTACATGTTTTCTAAAAATCACCACTCGAGAAGCGGAGCTACTAAAGGTGCCTATCGTTAGTGCGAAGGGTACATGGGTGACGGGCAACAACCAATTCAGAATCGGTATTAAAATCAAACTAGCCCCTCCTCCTGAAATTGCACTTAGCCAAAAAGCTATTACTGTTGCAAAAAAAAGGAGTACGATTTTCAATCCTAAAAGCATTATAAGACAATTTGATTGTTTGGATGTAGAGGATTACATATTTCAACGGATTGCCTTTTAAATTAAAACGCGACAGAAAAAGTATGCACACCAGAATGAAAATTGTAGTGTAACTCATACAAGCAGGTATCACAAATCTTTTTTACGATTGCCAATCCCAGGCCTGAGCTGTTCTCGCTTCTGCCTTCCTTACTAAATCGTTCAAATATTTTTTCTGGATTCATTTTTAATGGATTACCGGTATTGGTAATTGTGAGTACCCGATCAGTAATTTCAACGGTGACTTTTCCATTTACATTTGTGTGCCTGATTGCATTATGAAAAAGGTTTGTTAAGAGAACCTCTAGTAACGTTGAATTAGCTTTAATTGCTAAAGGATTGATAGTAGTTTGAATAGATATATTCCCCAAATCTGCCATTGGGTGCAAATTCCACAATAGTTTCTTTGTCAATGCAGCTAAATCTATTTCTTCTACTTCATTAAATTGGTCATTATCGATCTTACTGAGCAATAGTAAATTCTTATTGAGCCTTGCCATACGTTGCGCTGTTTCTTCCAGGTCAAGTAGGGTAGCCGCGCCTGACTCTGTGAGTCCGGGAATCTGCATCAGGTTATCCAGTTTAGATTGAAAAATGGATAATGGTGTTTGCAACTCATGCGAGGCATTTTCGATAAATTCCTTCTGCTCCAAAAACACCTTCCGGTTTCGATCCGTCAAATGGCTTATTGTCTTATTGAGGTCATCAAACTCGATGATATTTGTTTTTTCCGGAATTATGGATTCGCTTTTGTCCAGTTCATACGCCTTCAATTGATTAAGGGTATTGTAAAATGGTTTCCATAATTTTCGAGACAACGAGCGATTTAGCAAGAGTAGCCCCGCTGCAAGAAGTACGATGAGGATCACCTGAACGATTCCAAGTGCCATCACAAGCTCATTATTGTCCACCAACGACATTTTAATTGTGAGGAGGTAAGGCTTATCCTTTATAATTATATTGGAAGATAATGTTCGAAATGGATGTAACTCATGTTCAATGCTATCATACATGGATATGGTTTCATACTTCTGTCCGGCAGACATAATATCCGATGGAGTAAGTACAATATCATACGAAAGCTGATCCCAGATTTTTAAATCCATTTCCAGGTCTTCCAGGTACTCATAACTTTTAATGTGTTTGATAAATTGATTAGTGTGCAGCGCTAGTGACTCATCCACTTCCTCGTTTATTATTTGACGGATGGAGAAGATTGAAATAGGAATACTGATAAGTACAAGTATTAAAGAATACAAAAGCAAACTGCGTAAACTAACTTGTAATAATCTCATGCAGTAAATTTATAGCCTAGTCCGTATATAGTTTTAATATAATCCGCACACCCTGATTCTGTTAACTTCTTTTTTAGGTTTTTTATGTGAGAATAGATGAAGTCAAATTTATCCATCAGTTCGGCATCATCACCCGACAAGTGCTCAGCAATAGCATTTTTAGACACAACACGATTTTTGTTAGCGATTAGGAATATCAATAAGTCATATTCCTTACGTGTTAATTCGATTTCTTTCCCACTTACAGACACCGTTTTGCCAAGTAGGTCAACGTCAATTTCATGAAATGATATTTTGTTATTTCCATCAAATCGTTTCCTTCTAATAACTGCTGATATGCGCGCACTAAGTTCAGGCAGGTAAAATGGCTTAGGCAGATAATCATCAGCGCCCAGGTTTAGACCGGCTATGCGGTCATCAAATGATCCCTTTGCCGTTATCATAATTACACCGTCCGTCTTATGATTTTCTCTTAGCTTTTCCAATATCTTTAAACCGTTTCCATCCGGTAACGATATATCCAACAAGATGCAGTCATAATCGAAAAGGAGGATTTTCTCATTGGCCTCACTGGCAGTATAAGCGACCTCGCACACATAGCTTTCCTGACGCAGGAACTGCGCCATGCTTTTTACAAGCTGTTTCTCGTCTTCAATTATTAGAATTTTCATGTTTAACGGTCAGAAGATAACCAAAACTAGTTCATCAGTCCATGAGTAAATGAATAACTGGCAGTTTGGTACCAGGCAATGGCTTCATTAATCGTATTTTGGTCTGGTTTTGACTTTACCTGTTCTTTGCCGGAAACAGTAAAGTATTCAACTTTTAGTTGAGGCGACAAAACAATTAATTTATCACCCTTTATATATCCAAGACTTTGGTAGGTGCTAATAAAAGCCCGTTCGCGCCCAGGTTCTAGTTTAAACATATCATATCCATAAAATTTACTGGTGTACGAGAAATTTAAAAGACCCAATATGGTTGGCCCAATATCAATTTGACTCATCAGCCTCTCCATTCTTCCAGGAGCAATATGAGAGGGAGCGTAAATAAGCATTGGGATATGATATTTGTTCACCGGTAACTCCGTTTTACCCGCACTGGATGCGCAATGGTCAGCCACAATAACAAATAGTGTATTGTTGAACCAGGGTTTTCGAGAGGATTCCTTAATAAACTTCCCAATCGCGTAATCGGTGTATTTAACAGCACCTTGTCGGCTTGTGTGTGACGGTATATCAATCCTTCCTTCTGGATAGGTGTAAGGCCTATGGTTAGAAGTGGTCATAATGTGTGCAAAGACAGGTTTTTCAGTCGAACTCTTGTCCATTTCCTTTATGGCTAATTCAAAGAGATTCTCATCAGCTACACCCCAAACGTTTTCGTAATCAATATCCTCATCAGCAATGGCAGATCTGTCTACAACGGTATACCCGTTGTTGGCAAAAAAGTAGCTCATGTTATCGAAATAACCATAACCACCATAGATGTATTTGCTTTCATAACCTTTTTCATTGAACACTTTTCCAAGAGAGAATAACGCTTCATTATGAGGCCGCCTAACAATGGACTGACCTGGTGTAGGCGGCACACAAAGCGATAAGGCTTCCAGTCCGCGGACAGTGCGAGTGCCTGTAGCATACAAATTAGTGAATAGTAAACTTCGTTGTGCCAAGGAGTCAAGAAATGGAGTAATGCCTTGCTGGTTGCCAAAGGAAGCCATGAAATTGGCACTAAAACTCTCTACGCTTATCAACACTACATTTAGTTTCTTTTCTTCGCCAACATTAGAAATTTGCCTGTTAATACTTTCTTCATTTGAGCCGACAAATTCAGCATCGGATGTTTTTAGTAATTGATGTACTAAGGAAAATGCTTCCTTACTATTAATACGTTTATAGAATTGATCATAATCTAATTCATTGTTTCGGTAGGCAGCAAATAATTCATAAAGTCCGTTGCCTGCAAGTTCATTCACATACGCATTATCGCTAAAGCGATGTTGTTTATTTGTAACGAAAAAGAAAATCACGACTACTAAAACCCCATAAAGACCAACAAACTTCGTTCGTTGCCAGAATGGTGTTTGATCAATGTTACTCTCTTTGATTTTGTTTTTTAATGAGTAGACAAACAGCAATGAGATAATACTAATTGCCAGCACAATCCATCCGATAGGATACGATTGTTGAATGTTTCCAATGACTTCTGTTGTATAGACCAGATAGTCTACTGCTATAAAATTGAAACGGGTGTTGAACTCATCCCAAAAGAAATATTCAGAAACTGCATTAAAGAGTAAAAGAAAAGTGAGTACTGAAAATAATCCATAGAGTACAAAACGGTGCCAGGCTTTACCATAAATCCGCTTCGGTACAAGCCATAAATACACCATCATGGGTATGCCTACATAGGCCGAATTAACCAGGTCGTAGAAAAGTCCGATTACAAAAAGCCCTGCCAGATTTAGAAAAGAGAAATCAACTGAAGACGTTGATTTAATAAGTAGAGATATTCTGGTAAGGAAGGAAATGCCAACAACGATTCCAGTAAGTAATACCAAAAGCCCATATCTCTGTGAAGCTATTTTTGAAATATACCGATTAACCATACCGCGAATGAACGCGGTGATTCTGGAGAGATTCTGTAGCCAATCGAATGGTAAGTCCGTTAGTTCTCTTTTTCTGTGGTTGCCTCTACATGTAAAATATGCAAAAGCCTGTGAACAATAGGTGCAAAAAACACTGCTGTAATGCTTAAAAAGGCCACCCCGCTATATAAGGCATAAAACGATGAAAAGAGTTTTGCCTGTTCAGTTGTCATTTCCACCACAGGCCCCATTCCGGTTAAAATCATACAAGACATGTGGAAACTGTCTAGCCACATCAGGTTTGCAAACTGGTAATAGCCCACAGTGCCAATGCAGACTGATATTGAAATAAGCAAGAAGGCAAACAGACCAAATCGCGTTTGTCGAAGTAAGAATCTTGGAAAGGATGCAACCTTTTGTTTTCGATGTTCTAGTGGCATTATGCTTAACTTTAATGTTAGTAAATTAATATTTTTTTTAAAATGAATTTGTGTATAGCAGTAGCGCGCATAATCTAAAGCGATTAAACATTCGATTAAGTTCATCAAAAAAGAGCCCCCTAAAAAGGGAGCTCTGAAACTGCAACCTCAAGCCACAAGAACCTGAGGAAAACCTCTTTGATGCCAGAGGGAAACCATGCAAACAGAAATGGCTTAACGCCAAAGCGAACGCCAACCGATAGCCACCAGCCACCGATATTGACTTTTATAATATATTTAAACATGGCGCAATCCCACGGGACCGGATAGAAAGATGCAAGGGCTGCCGTAAAAAAATACTACCCGAGGAATGAGTGCTGGAAAGCAGGGGAGGGTGGAGATTTTTTTACGAGCAGGCGTAGCGAACCCTTGCAGCTTTCTATTCCGCAAGCCCGTAACTTTGTGTTATGTTTAAAGTTTATAAAATTACCAAACGAAAAGTCTATGGAATCACCAATCAACTCCTTTCTAACATGGTTGAATTCAGAAAAGCAAAATGATTACACTGAGTCAATCAGTTTTCTGTTTTTATCTGAATTTCCCGGCTACGGACTTCAAAAAGTTTCAAGCTCAAATAGACGAGACTATAATGAATTACTCAAAGAATTCTTGCTATCAATCAATGATCCGAAAGAAATATTGGGTATGAGCCTCTGTCTACAAAACATGATTTCATTTATAGTTCGTGATTGGGATAATATAGATGATGCTTTGGACAAAGCTCGTATGTTTGAACTAACAGGAAGTGAAAGTGTGAGAGAAATCGAAGCGTTAAATGATATGAAAGCAAGACATTTTAAAAATATCGCACCAAGAAAAGAGTTGAAGGAAAGCTGGGACAAATTCACCGAGGAGATTTTTAATTATGAAACTTTTCACTTTTACTCATTAACTACCTTTCGCAAAGGTTTCTCTAAATAAAACCGCGCGGTGGCCTGAGCCAAATGCGGGGTGGCGCGATGGCATGTGCGTGGAAGCATATTTGGCTCTTGATTTTTTTCGTTCTTTTTGCATCAAGGCAAAAAGGACAAAAGAAAAACAAAGTGCGAACACCTTTGAAGTTCCGCTAGGCGTTCAGTGAGCTAACTAACTAATCCTGTGAGCTGTATTTCAATTCATTTTCATCTCTAGTTCACTCAGTTAAATCAATGCTTGAAGCGTTGGAAAACAAGCATGTGTAATGCAAGCTTTGGTTTAAGCCAGGGATTTGAGCGGCTTGCTTTACTGATGCTTGGTGCGGTTGGTATGCAAATGCGCGTGAGGAAAAAACTTTCTTACTCAATCTTTATCGCTACATAGACACTCAATGACGTGGTGCGCTGAGCCCGGAGAGCGCGGCATTGAGCGGCTATTTAGCATAACGTCAAATTATATAACTGTGCGGCTGGCTTGCGCGAGAACAAAACCAAAATGAAATTCGAAGACTAAAACCCCCAGATGGTGCCTGCAGGGATGTGCGGAATGGCTGGGCGCCAGATGGTTAACATAATATAATTATAGAACTGTGCGTGAGGAACTTAGCGAGGAAAGAGTTATATAATTTATATTATGTTAAGTAGCAATGTCTGCTTGCCCCTCAATTGTTCTCAATCGCATAAAAAATACATCTTAAGTGATCCCCTGTTTTTTGTCATCAGCTCACCCCTATATTCACAGGTAAACTCTTCTTTGATTAAGTCATAGGTCGACTCCGATATATTTATTCTTCCCGGCTCTGATTCTGTTTCCATTCTCGAGGCTACGTTAACTGTATCACCCCAGATATCGTACTGCCATTTTTTGGTACCTACAATACCTGCAACCACCGGTCCTGTATTAATTCCAATGCGCATTTCAAACCGTACCAACGATTGATCTTCTTTTTTAAATCGTTCCTCTACCCATGCCGCCATATCACGAGCCGCACGCACCACATCACGTGCATGCGTGTTACTTTCCACCGGAATGCCACCAGCACACATATAGGCATCACCAATGGTTTTTATCTTTTCCAATCCATATCGAGTTATAATCTGATCAAATGCTCTAAAGTAATAGTCAATGCTTTTTACCAATTGTTCCGGCTCCAACCGTTCAGCTGACGTGGTAAAATCCTTGAAGTCTGTAAACAATACAGTTACCGATTCAAATTTTTTAGCCTTTACTTCTCCCCGGTCTTTTAGTTCTTTCGCTGTCTCCTCGGGTAATATGTTTAGTAGTAGTGCATCTGATTTATTTCTTTCTTCCTCAATGATTTTCTTTGTGCGATTTATAAATCGATTTCTTCTGTATAATCCTAAGGCTAACAAACTGCTCAGTAGTAGCGCTCCTGCAATGGCCAGTACAATAATTTGTTGATTCTTTTTTTGTTGATTGAGTAGATCCACCTCTACTTGCTTCTGAGAAACTTCAAAATTTGTCCTCAGGTCAGCCATTTGTTGAACGGCCTCTACATTTTTTACGCTGTCGCGATAGATAATGTGATTTCTATAATGATCCAATGATATTTTATGGTCGCCTGCCCCTTCATATAGTTCGTATAGTTTAAAGTATGCATCGCTGATTTGGGATTTCAGCTGATATTGCCTGGCCAGTGTTAGACTTCGTTGAGCATACGTTAGAGCTTTAGCAAAATCATTTTTCCTTTTATAAATGTCAGACATATACGTGAGGTACACGGCAATGGGAGAATAATCCTTGGTTTCCTCCAGGATGGCAATGGCTTCGTTAATGTTCGCTTCGGCTGCCCCATCACTGCCTTGGGCGGCATAAACCATCCCCAAATTACCAAGGTTGTAGGCTGTACCGATCGGATAATTGACTTTCCTGTAAATAGAACCTGACTCAGTAAAATAGAGAATAGCTGAATCATACTCCTTACTGTTAAAGTATTCGTCTCCGGCATTTAATAAGGCCGTAGCCAGAGAAACAGAATCGTTTGTTTGACGCAAAGTTTGAATCCCCTGATTATAATAATGAACTGCATTCCTGGAATTCCCCATTTGAGAGTAGACATCGGCAACGGAAATCATTGCCGCTGCTGTGCCCCGGATGTATTGAGTTCGCTGAGCATATTCAATGCTCTTAAAAAATGATTCTAAAGCATGGTCCAGATTACTTTTAAATAGTTGCGCGTATCCTTTTTGCAGGTACCCGCTATGCAAGAAATCGTACGAAGAATCAATTTTCGCCTTACTAATTAACAGCTCCGCATAGTGAAGTTTTTTATCCGGATTCCTTTCATTGAATGCAATTTCTTTTAGGATTGCCAATTCATTAAACTGACCCAGCCCAGTTTGATATACCTGAATGAGACTGTCTGCTGTTTTCTGATCCTGTCCAATAATTACTGTTGAAGCCAAACAAAAAATACTGATAAACCAACAGGCCTTTTGTCGGTGGGCAATCACCATGGACTAGGTATTCATTTGAAGTTTGGGATCCACATCATAGATATTAGTACCTGTTACATAGCTTCCATCACTACCTCGAGTAGTTGTTACGGCAACAGTTACTGTGTAATTTTCTGTTCCGGTTATTTTATTATCCCGAACCTGGCATACCACCACCCCATTGTTATTAGTATCTGTGTAACTATCCTTCTTCAGAATTTCCACACCTCCTCCTTCTGCCTTCTTATACACTTTCTTCACTGCCACTGAATCGTGCGGATAGCTCGCTGGATCTTTGACTACAGCTTTGTAGGTTACTTTCTTTGTGGAACTCACCGTAGAAACATAATTAGCAGGGTCTCCCGGGTTTTCTGCCGGATCCGATCGGTCATCACTAAAGATGATCTTAGAATTTTTGTTGGTTTCATTAACCGAACCAGTATCTACCGTAATGGTTACTTCCGTGTCTTTTTTTAGATTATCAGCCATGATGGTAAGGGTTATGGGTTTAAAGTATTATAAATTGTATACTAATCTATATTTAATCCGTATTGTGAGAATACACCCAAGCCTACTGAAATCTTATCTTAGTAGGGTTCTAACTAGAAGTCGTTAAAAGAAATTATTTATTTAAATATAGAAAGTTAGGGGTAATAAACCAAAAGCCCCTGCTATGTAAATACAACGCTCTCTGAAACACTCGGAATTTATTTTACTTATATCACAGCGAAAACAGTTTCGAATCATTTAATGAATCATGCTGAGTATTGTGAATAAATTTTCATACAGTGGATTGACCACATTGTAATTCAACATGGCCTGTTTCATTGCCCTGTTTTAGCGCTTAGTCATTTAACCCCCTTCCTTTCAGGATGTCTGGAATAGATTTTTCAATGCGTGCTTCACGGGTTGTGCTTTGCTTTGCAGCAGAAAAATAAAGTAAGTAGCCACGCTGGCGACCAGGCGTCAATGCACTAAAGGCAGCTTTAAGCTTGGGGGTTTTCGCTAATTTCTTTTTAAACTCTACCGGCATTGGAAATTCGGTTGTCTTTTTAAGCGTCACCTTCAGCCCCGCTTTTTCTACTTCCATAGCTTCGTAGATAAAAGCTTTTATGGCAGGCTTTAGCTTTACAATTTCCTGTGCATTCGTGAACCGTATTTGGCGCGCAGCCTGCACGTTCTCAGTTTGTTGTATCAGAATACCTTTCGGATCCTTTAACAAGGCGCCTTTGAAAAACAACAGCGCACAGTATTCCTTAAACACATGGATCAAAACAAGATTGCTCTTTTGATACGTGTAACACGGACACCCCCATTTCAATTCCTCAGTTAGTCCACAGGAAAGAACAATCGTCCTCAAGTGTTCCAGCTCTTTCTGCCAGTTTCCTGTATTAAAATAGAAATCAACCTTGGGATTCATGTCGCTGAGATATTAATTCTAAACGCGTAGCGAGCCCCGGAATCCCCGAGCAGCATAATAGGATTCAGCTCCGTTGTGGTACACGAATACCTGGCCATATCGATAATCTCCAAAGATAGCCCCACCCAGTTTTCGAATGTTGTCCGGTGTTATGATCCAACTCGAGGTTTTAGTATCAAACTTTCCTAATCTCTGCAAATCCCGATACTGTTCTTCCGTTAATATCTCTATACCCATGGCAGCAGCTGCTTCCATCGCACTATTCTTCGGTTTGTTTTCCCTCCTGGAATTCAATGCTTCGCGGTCGTAACAAAAGCTTCTGCGTCCGGAGGGACTTTCTGCAGCACAATCACAGAAAATATATTCGTCCTTCTTTTTATCATACCCGACCACATCCGGTTCACCGCCTGTGTTTTCCATTTCATTGAGCGACCAGAGTTTATCCTTCTTTGCTATTAGTTTTGCTTGAACAACATTCCAATCAATACCTTTATGGCGGCTCATGTTTTTTTCGAAGCGTTCTTTTAGTGTGTTGAGCAGCGCCTCACCCTGTTTTGATGAAATTTCCTTTTTCATATTCTGAAATTAAAAAAACCAGAGGAAGTTATCAATTCTGTTAATTATAGCTTGGTTGCGCCCACTACCTTTCTCATCTTCGCTAATCCTGTCCTGGCAATTGCTAGTGAATCATTTTTCCAATACTCCGGATTAAACAATTCAAGCGACAAGATCTTGATTCCACCCATGTTGGCCAGGTCGGTAAAAATTTGAGTTAGTGGTGCTACGCCATCGCCCGGGTAAACACGGTCTTTATCTTTTTGCTCCTCACGCGCTATCGTGCCAGGATAATCATTTATGTGGATCACATCGATCACATTTCCATTCACCAGTTTTAAACTTTCAAATCCCGAGTTGCCCCTGAACAGATGATACACATCGGGTAGGATTTTTACATCCGGATCATTTGCGGCCGCAGCGGCCATCAGCGCCTGACCCATAGAATAAAAAACGGGCGATGATCCCCAGAATTCCAATTGCGGCATAACTCCGGTTTGCCTTCCTAGTTCCAACAATTGTTTATAGCGCTCCCCTACTTTTACAAGATTCAAAGTTTCATCGGCTTTTACTCCGGCTGCGGGTGCGGCTATTCGCGTGCAACCGAGTTCGGCCATCAGTTCCATCTCTTGCTTCATTTGCCCGAAGCCAGCCTTGCGTTGCTGTTCATCTTCTACCATCCAGGGGGCAAATCCAATGGCATCGTAAACAGTCAGGTGACTGTCATCTAATAATTTCTTCAGGGTCTTTAACGAACCACCTTGTGCTTTAAAATCCTTTACATCCTGCACCCATATTTCTACGCCATCATAACCGGCTTGTGCTGCAATCTCAACATACTTTTGAATCCCTGTCATCTGGCCACTGATCGTACTGGTATTTAAACAATATTTGAAATTGCTCTTTGCGTTTTTTGGTTCAGAAAATCCAATGTGAGGAATTGCTGCTAATCCGGTGGTGAGCCCAATGGTTTTTAGTACATCTCTTCTTTTCATAGCGATGTGATTATAGTAGGCTTATTGCTTAACTACGTTGGTTTTAAACTGCAGATTCCCTTGCTCATCAAAGAGTTTTAAGAAGTACAGGCCAGCGGGCAATTGATTTCCCAATAGATCCGTACCCGCCCATTGAAATTCAACGGCAAAGCGGGTGGTAAAGACTTCCTTTCCAACTCCATTGTATATCTTTAAGATACACGTATTCAGTGAATTATAGGCTTTAAGTTGAATATATTGATTAAAAGGGTTTGGGAAGAATTCAAAACCATAGGTTTCTTCCGCCCCGGTAACGAGACTACAATCCCCTACCATATTGGCATCCATCCAGGCCAATCGTTCGGCAATCCATTGCTTCAGAAAATTGATTTCCTGTGCATACGTTTGGCCAATAAATTGATTCGGCCACACATACGTACCCAACACCGGCCAGCGCTGAAAATTTCTGGCCTGACTCTCCTGCAACACAGCAGCGATAGAATCTATTTTAGTATTGAAGTAACTATTCGTCAGAAATCCGGAGCGCAGTTCGTGCCATCGGCAATTAAGCTGGTTCGCAAAGAAAGGATCTTGTACCAATCTTCTGAACCAAAACATGCGGTACTGATCATCCCACATCCAGCCGGGCGCATACTGGGCATTGGCCAGATAGTTTACGTTGCCAAAGGCAAGATTAAAATCCCATAAGGGGCCCATATGCAACTTCCCTCCTTTGCTGTCTTTATCCTTATATAAGTAAGTGCTAAACACAAACCCATCAATGTTCTTACTAACTTCATTGACCAACATGAAATTAAACGTAGAAGGAAGATCAAGATACTGGCGATACCCAGAAGTTGCATTGGCGTAGTTTAAGGTTGTTAATGAACTTTGAAAATCCTTCATATAATTTTGGATATAGGATCGCTGGGCATTCACCAGAACCTCACCGGGTGGATCAAAATATTGAAACGTAAGATCTCTTTCTCCTATTAGTTGCGGAACGGGTGTTGCTTGCCAGCCGGGGAAATCATTGCCATCCAACTTATCAACCCGTAAAATATATCCACCGGTTACTTCATCCCCGCTGATATCCAGTGGCTTCAACGAAGCAATATCGACACGACCTTTGTCGCGCTTTATTTTTTCCATCAGCACATACAAACCTTCATACCTTCCGTTGATCATTAGCTCAACAAAGCGGGTGCGTGAAGCGTAGTTTCCCAAGTCGCGCCCCAGCGTATAGGCAAGTACGTTACGGATTAATGATTTATCTGAATAGGGTCCATACAAAATCCAGTCATTCTCCGGAGGCATACCCAGCAGCGCAGCATTAAAATTTGTTCCGTCTGCGTTACGCGTTTCCACAGCAAACGATTTTTTGGGAAAGGATTGTGAGGACTCGCCCCTTGTTTCAATCCCTATTTTACCGTTGTAATTATTGAAGGCATCCGTCACCTGATTTCTGTTCCCCACACCATTGTCTATAATTCCCATGTCGGCCATTATTTTCGGATCGTCTGGTATCGACAGCCCATTGGTATTGATGATAACAATCGGAAGATTGGAGGAGGTAAAATCCAGGGGTTCGATGAACCAGGTTGGCGTAGGTAAGTAGGTGGTTGAATTGTCGATAATGCCAACCGAAAAAAAAGCAGAAGACGAAAGATCAGACGAACCAAGATTATCATTGTGTACTTGAATGGCTAGTGTATTTTCCCCCGCTACCAACAGGGTATTCAAGATTTCTTTCTTCAGAATAAATCCTTCCGGGGGTAGGCCCTGGTAGATCAGGGATTCGTGCAACCCACTGCTGCCTTGATTAAAGGCTACATTTCCAGCAGGCATAAAGGCTCTTGCAATTTCAACCCCGTTGAGGTACGCAATAAAGCCATCATCATAATCCATATGCAAAATCGCCTCTAAAATTTTATCGCGATTGGTAATCATAAATTTCTTGCGCAAGAAAACCGAGAGCACCGGACTAATGATTGTGCGATCATCGCCATCGCCATACCCAATACCACCCCTGCCCTGCTGCCAACCCTGATCATTGAATGCAGGACTTTGCCAATTAGCACCCGGATCAGCCGTTCCGGGCCAATAACGCCACTGCATGCTATCATACACAACGGTTTCCCAATGTTGAATGGTTTGCCCCGCTGCTTTATCAGAAATAAAGCAGAGAATACTCAATAATAAAATTGCGCATACCCGCTTCATCGACTGAGCAGAGTAGTAAGATGAGGAGAAAGAAAATTTGTTAACGGTCTTTGCTGCAGTGCTTCTGCGTAACTTAAAAATTCTATATAGCTTATATTAATCTCATGTTTAAGCTTGGCAGAAATCTCCCTGGACCGGATTAAATTATTTTGAAGCCGAACGGTTGCCATCGGGTTGCTGTCTTTAATTTGTTGCAACGTTGCGCCTAGTTCATTCAACTTTAGTTTTTCTACCATGGTGCTTACATCCCGATAGCGCTTAATTAAATTCTTAATTTTTGCCTGCATTAAGTCACGACCCACATGTTGTTCATTCCTGGCTTGTTCCAAATCACCCTCCGCTTCCAGTACCTCCAATTTGCGCTTTGTCATATTACCTTTGTTCGGATTAAAAACCGGGATGGTGACACCCAATGAAACGCTCCAAGGTCTGCGATTTTGTTCAATCCGATAATTCTCATACTTAGTTTGCAAATACCCCACGTTGATATTTGATTTTTCCAATTGCCACTCACTGTTTGCCAATTCAATTTTCTTTTCACGATACGCAACTTCCCCTGAGTTTGCCATGAGTTGATTGACACTATCTACTACCTGTTCAATTTTTTCCATCGAAAGCAGATCCGTTGGCGACCATGAGATATTTTTTAGTCGCGCTTTTTCATAAAGTCCTTCTACCTTCCTGCGCTGGTTATCCATTTCAAATCGCGTTTCTTCTAATTCAATTAGTTTTTCAACATGATCCAATTTTAGTTCAACATAAGCTTTGGCATCGAAGAAGGCGGAATAGCGTTGGCCTTCTAAAATTTGAATGAGTTTATCGGTAGTTTGGCTTTCCTCTTCCTTCAGGGTTTTAAGTTCTTCGTAGTACACCCAATCGACAATAGTTCTATATCGGGTCTGTAGCGATTCTTTTAATACCCTGTCGCGATCCAATTGTAACAACTCCTGATAGGTTCTAAAGTATTGATTGTTGCGCTTCATTTCCCAGGGGCTGGCCGGGTTTAATCGAAGAGCATAGTCCTGGCGCGTGCGATCTAGCTGATTGCTTTCCGTGCGAAACTCAAGTCTTCGAATGGGTGCTAACCGGTACGGATTTGTGTTTAGATAATCATCCTGATTGCTGAAGGATTGCAAGGCAGGTTCATTCCAGGCAGCCAACAAAAAATCGTCCATGCTAACCTGCGCATGTGCTAAAAGCGGGAGAAATAAAAAAAGCACCCCTATTCGTCTCATCGAATCAATACCTTTTCTCCGTTCGCTAATAAATTGTCTGCGGCTATTTCAATGAAAACTTCCTGGCCAAAGGCTGTAACCGCTGTGGATTTTTGTAAAATCTCGGGTAACTCACTCACCGAACCGTAACCAATCACTTTGCCGGCCACTGAATTTCTCCGCTGGTCATAGGAGGATACGGCTACTGCAGCCCCTATCGGATAAACATCTGCTTTTTTATTCACGAGGTAAGCAATTACGGTGGTAGGACGCAACGGATTTATTTCCAACAATTGAGTAAAAGCGTTCACTTGTTCTCCAGGTTTTACATACACGTTTTTAACAACTCCATGTGCACTGGCATATTTATTCAGCTTGCTCTTTTCTGAATTCAATAATTTCAATTCACTTTCCTGAAGAATGATCTGGTTCTCCAGTAAATATTGATCAGTCATCATCTCCTGCCGTACATCTTTGATTTTAATGTCGATCGCTTGTATGTGTTTTTGCTTTTGTGTTTTGAGTGAATTTATTTTAATTGTTTGCGGATTCTCAGCAGCAGGTTTTTGACTGGAAACGAATTCACGCGTGAGCGTTTCATTCATAGTCAGCTCGCTGGTGGTCTGAAGAATTTCAGCATCCAGTTCCTCCATCACTATATCGTTTTGTGCTTTGATGTAAGCGATTTCTGCATCGACCAACTTTACCTTTTCGGATCGTTCCGACTTAAGCACGGAAATTCGGTTTTCAAGTTTGGCAATCTCGATCTCCAGCGCCTGGCTGGTAAGCTCCACCAGCAAATCACCTTCCTTTACCTGCATGCCCGGCACTACATTAACAGATTTCACAAGAGCCGATTTCTCGGAATTGATTTTATACTCCGTAGTCTGAGCAATTCCAATGGCAGCATTTCCGCTTCCTTTAAAATACTTGCCACTGATGTACAGCATCAGCACTAATACCA
Source organism: Cyclobacteriaceae bacterium (assembly GCA_016787755.1). Lineage (GTDB taxonomy): Bacteria > Bacteroidota > Bacteroidia > Cytophagales > Cyclobacteriaceae > ELB16-189. The sequence goes on from JAEUUA010000020.1 coordinate 267,779, forward strand.
TACCTATTAAAATATAAAACCAATTGATCCCGCTCGATTTCATTAAGACTGAGTTACTTCGTTGGATGATAATTTTATTTGCTTCACTCCTTCCAGATCACGCAACAGTGCCATGAGATGTTCTTTGGAACTGGTTTTCTTTAGTGAAATTGCATATTGGTAGCGCATCGCGTTTTCTTTGGTAAGGTTCATCGTTATTACCCTATATTCAGTGCAATGTTGTTCCAGCAATTTCACTATTAATTCCAGCCGGTTGGTATCTTCTAAACTAAAGAACAAATGATTGTGGTGGGCAAAACTTTTGAAGGGTGAAATGTGTAACAAGAAGGCTACGAGGGAAAACAATACGGAACCCACAAAAGAAATGGTAAAGCCATATACACCAATAGCAAGCCCTGTACTAAGAGCCGCAAAAAGAAACAACACATCGCGTGGATCATCAATGCGGGTGCGAAACCGAATAATGGCCATAGCTCCAAACACCCCTAATCCCCGGGCAAGACTATCCCCTATCGCCATCATAACCATGGTGGTAACCACTGCCCCTAACACAAGCGCTTGAAAGAAATTTTTAGGATAATAGTCACCGGTAAACGTTAGCTTATGGGTAATGGCAATAATCGATGCCAAGAGAAAAGCCCATACAAATGAATAGGTAATATTGACCAACTGAGGATACTCATACACAGGCTGATCAGGAAATAATTCAAACATGAATCTTCAAGTTATTGATTAGATGTACCGGGTGTGGGGGTACTAAATGCTTTCCAGGTGGCAGCACCATCTGTAATGCGCCCCCATGAAATATTCTCGCTTTGTGCACCATACGTATACGCATCGATCGTTCGGCCATCAAGATAAAATAATCCAACATCTTCCCCGGCATTACTCAATCCAAAGTTAAGATGTAAAGGGCCCTGACTCGGTGTATTGTCGGCCCACAAAAGTAAGTATCCGCCCGGAGCAATCGTGGTAAGTGCAGGGTTATCGGTTGGGATTTTAGCTTTAAAGGGATCGCTCTTACTATCCGATAAATACATGCCGCCAATATTTACGGCAACATTTCCCTTGTTATAGATTTCAATCCAATCGTCATACTCATTGATGCCGCTGGAGGTATCGGGGCAGCAGGATGTACTATAGGCCATAAATTCATTAACCACCAGCTGCGGTAGCGCATCGGTATTCAATAAATAATCATACACATTGGCAGGAGCTGATGCAGGCTTAAAGCTGGTCTTGCCATTGGTGCCCGATACTTCAATATAATATTCCATTTTGCCAACAGTTGACTTCGCAGGAAGGATGCCCGTGTAGTTGCTACCCGATAGGGACATATTTATGGCAGTATACGCTCCGCCATTAAATCGGTTAAATAATTTTACGGAAGCAATGTTCGCATTCGAGAATAACTTTACAGTAATAGTGACTTCCTGATTAAGTCCGGGTACTATTGGCAAACGGGCTACCGATTCAATGGCTGGTGCCTGACTGTCACCGTTAGACACTCCTTTAGAGGTGTTGCCCGAAATGACCAGATTAGTCGAACCGTCAGGATATCTTCCATAAGACTGGCCATTATCAAGTTTAGGAAATTCAACACGGTCGATTAATGTACCTGATGCATTCTCTAAATATACCGTTTCTCCATCCGAAGAAAGTTTAAAATTGGTGTTTAGTCCCGTGGCTAAATCATTACAAAATAAAATCAAAAATCCCTTGGCGGGAATAGATGTACTTGCAGGAAGTTTATACTTATTAGCCGCATTATCATAAATAAAATAACCACCTATGTCCTTTGTGGTTTCAAGGTCATTATACAGTTCTATCCAATCATCTCCCGAAGCATAGATCTCATTAATAAATAAACCTTCTACTATCACGGGAGTTACCTCATCTTTTGGCGGATCGCACGCGTTGAAAACCAAACAGCCCGCAGCCAGCGATAGGCACATTAAAAATTTCAGGAATCGAATCATAACTAATAAAACAATGCCTTAAAGATAACGTAATAATGGAAATCAATTGATGTCAGATGTAGATTATCTGGCAGCAGAGCGCTGTTTGTAGTTTTTAGTTGATTTGATAAACTGACTTATTCACTTGCAGACCATTAAGTTGCATAAGTCGGTAGTTTTCAAGTAATACGAGATGGTGACAGCTACCCTTCCTTTGCAGACAATTGTATCAGCACGACTATTTGCCCGGAATACTTGGCCGCACTTCAATTTTACTTGGCAACGTGCGCGGATTCATCTTCAACAGATCCACAACGAGTTGACCAATATCTTCCGGTTGGATTTTCCAGTCATCTTGCGGGGAGGGAACGTGAGCATTGAAGTAAGTAGCAACTGAACCCGGCATAATGGTTGAAACTTTTATTCCATGCTTTCTTAAATCGAGCATGATTGCTTGGGTAAATCCTACCAATCCAAACTTACTGGCGTTGTAGGCTGCACCGCCCTCAAAGAAATTCGTGCCTGCCAAACTTGCGATGGTAATGATGTAGCCTTGAGATTTTTTTAATTCAGGAACAGCCGCCTTCACTCCATAAAATACACCTGTCAGATTGGTGTCGATGGTTTCATTCCACTGCCCTTGCGATAATGTTTCGATCGACCCAAAATGGCCCACGCCTGCATTGGCAATCAAAACATCCAACCGGTCCCATTTTTTAATAACAAGATCAACTGCTTTTTGCTGAGCGGCAGCATCGCGCACATCCAATTCAATACCAATGGCCTCCCCTTTTCCTACTTTGTTAAGTTGGCTGGCAGCCGCATCGGCTGCTTTTTGGGTGCGACTGGTAATAGCCACCCGCATGTTGTTGCTTACCAGCGCTTCCGCTATTCCGTAGCCAATTCCTTTGTTACCACCGGTTATCAGCGCTACCTTATTTTCAATCGTATGCATAACTCATCTTTTTAGAATTAACTAATCAAAGAAATGGAATAAAGGTTCAGCCTGACAATTAACATTTTCAATTCAAATCGTTTTCAACTCCATTCGAAACGATTTTCTTACCTTTGCCGCCTAATTATAAGAAAACACCATGATTTCGGCTAATAATCTGACTCTTCAGTTCGGCAAACGAGTTCTTTTTGATGAAGTAAACATAAAATTTACAGCAGGCAATTGCTATGGTGTAATTGGTGCCAATGGAGCTGGTAAATCAACCTTTTTAAAAATACTCTCTGGCGATATTGACCCCACACGCGGTAAAGTAAATATTGACACGGGCAAACGCATGGCTGTGCTTCGTCAAAATCACTATGAGTTTGATGAAGTGGCCGTGTTGGATACAGTAATGATGGGTTTCTCTAAGTTATGGAACCTAATGAAGGAGAAGGATGCCCTCTATGCCAAACCTGATTTTTCAGAAGCAGATGGGATCAAAGCATCAGAATTAGAAGCAGAATTTGCAGAACTAAATGGATGGAATGCAGAATCCGATGCAGCTTCCCTGTTAAGTGGTCTCGGAATAAAAGAAGAAGATCATTACAAAGCAGTAAAAGAGCTAAGTGGTGCCGAAAAGGTGCGGGTGCTTTTGGCGCAAGCAATCTACGGAAATCCTGACATCCTTATTCTTGATGAACCTACCAACGATCTGGATTTACAAACCATCACGTGGCTGGAAGATTTTTTACTTGAATTTAAGAACACCGTGATTGTTGTTTCTCACGATCGTCACTTTTTAGATACGGTATGTACTCACATTGTGGACATCGACTTTAAAGTGATTCGTTTGTTTACGGGCAACTATTCCTTCTGGTATCAGTCCAGTCAGCTCGCGTTATCGCAGCGTGCTTCCGCGAACAAGAAAGCCGAAGAAAAAAAGAAAGAGTTGCAGGAATTCATAGCGCGTTTCAGTGCTAATGCATCTAAATCGCGACAAGCAACCAGCAGAAGAAAATTGCTTGATAAAATTGATTTGAATGATATTCAACCTTCCACGAGAAGATATCCGGCAATCATCTTTCAACAAAAACGTACGGCTGGCGATCAGATTTTACACGTAGAAGGATTAACACACTCATTGAACGGAAGCGTACTTTTCAAAGACCTGGATTTCTTTGTTAACAAAGGTGATAAGATTGCCTTCTTAAGTAAGGATAGTTTGGCCCTTACTACCCTCTTTCAAATTTTAGCGGGCGAGTTGAAGGCATCAGCAGGTAGTTTCAAGTTTGGTCAAACCATTACTCCTGCTTATCTCCCGGTTAATAATGAAACGTATTTTCAATCTGATGATAATCTGATAGACTGGTTGCGTCAGTTTTCGGATGAAGAAAACAGAGACGAAGTGTACATCCGTGGCTTTTTGGGTAAGATGTTATTCTCCGGTGAAGAAGTATTTAAAAAGTGTAGTGTGCTATCGGGAGGTGAAAAAGTGCGCTGCATGATTTCACGTATGATGCTGGCCGGGGCTAACTTATTGATCCTGGACGAACCCACAAACCATTTGGATCTTGAGTCCATCACCGCCTTTAACAATGCGTTAAATGATTTTCCGGGCACGGTGTTGTTCACCTCACACGATCATGAGTTTACGCAGACGGTTGCTAATCGCATTATTGAAATCACCCCTAACGGCTACATCGATAAGTTGATTCCGTATGATGAGTATATTGAAAGTGAACAAATCGCTGCGCAGAAAGAAGCGCTATATGCGTAACGTTAATGGCGCATATTAAATGTACGTAACGATTGCCCTTTCTAATTTTTAGGTTCAAAGCCCCAGATGGTATAGTCGCCAAGACGTTCATTAATACCATAATAGAGCTTACTGTCTATAACAAAATAAAATTGCCTGCCAACATTCTTCAACGAACCCGGAAATCTTTCGGCAGGCTGCCATTGATTTAACGAAATGTCGTACTCCCAAAATTCAGATAGCTGGTTCAAGCCAAAATACAATTTATCGTTGTGCCCATAGCCAACCAGACGATCTTGAAAGATACCCGGGTAGCTTGCTTTCTGTGTCCAGATTCCGGTTGCAGTGTCTAATTCCCAAAATGTTTTATCATACATCACTAAGTACCCTTTGCCTTGATAAAATGTACCGGATTTTGAAGAGGTATTTGATGCAGGTACAGGGCGAAATTGATACCATAATTTATTAGCTACATCATAGGCATACGAGCCATAGGTGCTGATGAGGTAAATAAAATCATTATCAGAAAGTGCCTGATAGTATCCCCCGAAGTTTCCGAAGTTGAAAGGAAGCGGGCTTGCCACTGACCAGTTGTTATTTTCAAGTTTATACAGATTTGACGTACTGCCGAAAACATAAAGTTGCTCTCTGAAAGTACACATCGCTAATTGAGATCCTGAATTGAAAGCTGCGGGGTAATTTTGCAGGCTCGAAATCGTCTTCTTTACCGGATCATACCGAAAGCTTTCGCCCAGTTGAAAAATAACATATCCAAATTGGTCATCACTTCCACCTTCTGTTGAAAATCCACCCATAACTCCCGTTACTTTAGCTTCGAGCCCCCAGGCTGAAGCCTTGCTTCCCAGGCTGGTAAATGAGATTGTATTTCCATAGATAGCTTTGCCGTTTTGAAAAGCATAAGCCCTTACTTTATAAACCGCATCTTTAGCCAGAAGTGACTCGATTCGCTTATCAAACTTACCCATAGAGAAATCCGTTCCTACTTCAATTTTGTTGGCAGAGGCAAATTCTGGTTCCACCGTATCCCAGATAAAACCATATGCAGTAATTGGGCTGTCCCCATCGGCAATCAACTCAGCCCGAAACGTAGCCCCGTCTGAATTAATATTTTTGGGGGGTAACGTTCGTAGAATTGGGAAGGGCCGTTTTTCAGGCAACGCATCCTGACAAGAAATGACCACATTCAAAAAACAAATCAGAACTAAATAAAAGGCCAAAGAAAACTTCATATTTCAAAATGTCCTGCTTACCGAAAAAACAACCTCTTGCACGCTTAAATAATCCACTGCGGACTTGGCCCCACTTAACTTTGTAATCCGAAACCCCAATAACCAGAAATTCTCCAGGACATCAATTCTTACACCCCCCCCAATCGAAAATCCAAGTTGGCTTTTAGCTATTACAGGCTGATCATCTACCTCAATAAAAATATCGTTACCCGAAGTCGTGTACTGGTAAAGAGAAGTCTCATTCTTGAGCGCTAGCGCATAGTTGATACCGGCCTCTAAAAATGCACGGTTGCGAACCCCGGGCAACAAATATTCAATCATGAGTGGAGTCGTTACCGTTGAATTATTTATTACCAAATCATAGTCAATGTTTAGATTTTTGAATGCATAGGTTGACGAGTTTCTCCGGTATAAAATTTCAGGCCGGAAAGAGAAACTACTGGCACCCAAGGGTATCTCCAAAAATGCGCCCACGGTGAGCGTAATGTTATTTTTAAAATTTACATTCCGCAACACACCACTGATATTAGCCGAGTTTAGTTTGGAAGCCGACAGGCCAACCCGAAAACCATAGGTTAAGCGTGGAAGCGGATGGGTAGAGCACGTATTATAATCCCGGACAAACCTTATAAGAGAGCCACGCGTATGGGTTACGTACTTACTATTCTCGAGTGCCCTATTGCAATCTGAAACATAGCTTGCATACTGTGCCTGCGCTCGATAATCATTCAAATCAATTTCTGCCAGTTCAGTAGTATCCCCCTTCGCCAGAAAAAAATGCTCTTCCCCTTTCTTACTCACAAAAGAAAATAAGCTTACTTTTCCTGATACCAACCGCAGCAGAAATACCCGTTTTTGCTTTCCGTCTATAGTAATGTTCGTTGCCAGGTAAACAACATCTTTGTTTAAACCATATTGTGTAACCTGTTCGGGCGTGTATTCTTCTTGAGTTGTATTTCCTTTTATAAAAATACACGTAAGTCCATTTTTTACTGCCCCCTGATTCAACATCTTAATATTATAGAATGAAGTATCTGATTTTGTTAAATACCCAGATTGCCCAAAAGATGCTTGAATATTAATTATCAGGTATATTGTTATCAGTACGAATACTTTTTTCATAGGACAATTACGTATTCAATTTTGGCCCTTCCCAAAAAGGAGTCTTCACTTCGGGACTGGCGCATACACAATCAGTTTTTATAATTATACGAATACTGCTTTTCAATTTCACCTTTGTCATTCTTGATGTACGATAACCGGCCGAATGTATCATAGTTATAATACAATATCGTTCCATTTTCATTAATCACAGCTGATATCCCAAAACCTGGCTCATACACATAGCTCTTCATGAGTGCATCACTTGGGTAAATACGCACATCATCGATGGCATCGCCTAAGGCTAGCACCATATTACTTACATAGGGAGCAGTTGCGAACATCCATTGAGTGCCGTTCAGATACCAATATTCGATAATGTAATTTCTGGCATTTGGTTTTGCAAACGTGGTGGTATAGTCACCAGCCAAATACCTTTTACCCGTGTGAGGTTTAGAAGGGCCTGCGACTCCATTCTCCTCAAAACTTTCAAAGAAAAATTCGGTGATACCGGTTATGCTTGCAGTTACATCTGGAAAATCAATTTGCCCACATGCCCCCAGAGAGCTTACCCCGGTATTAGGAGTTGTTAAGGTAATTGTGATGGTATGCGATCCAGCCGGTACGTTTGTAAATGTTGCAATTGTAGGTGCTGCCCCGCAGCTTACGTTCTTTGCAAGGGTTATATTAGATGCATTACCAAGCGTAGCGCTTGAATAAGAAGCGTACGTGGTGTAAGTAGGATTGCCATTTACACCTAACTTCAAATAGACAGTGCCAGAATTGGCTACCGTGATAGTTTTGTTTAAAACTACACTTGGTGTTGGGCCTGCCATGTTAATTGCGGAAGTCCCTGTGACAGGAATGTATGTAGTATTCTTATTGTTTACTGCATTTATTGCTTCGGCAATGGGCACCGTATTTTTGTAACCCCATAAATACGATTTAGCAACATTATCAATTGAAATAGCCCCGAGCATATTGCTCTTTATATCATATCCTGTAATAGACGTTTCGAGATCATTTGAACCGGTGCCAATTTTACGATAGAGTGTAGCCGGTTGATAGACATCATTAAAATATTTCTGAAAATTACGCGTTATTTTCTGAATGCTTGCCCCGTTAAGTGTAGTAGTTTCTTCAACGGGATAGGAAATCATATGCTTTTGAACCATTTCACTATAAACAGTTCCAGCGCTTTCATGAGGATAATTTATTGACTTAACAAGCAGTTCTCCAATACTATTGGTTGTACTCGATTGAGTTACCTGTTGATGTAAATAATTTCCATAAGAATAGTTAGTAGTAGTAGCCACAAATTTTGAAACATCATATTGATCGAACACTTTATCGACTGACGAAATGAGCTTGCTATCCCCGGTATAAACATTATAATAACTATATTGATACGAATAAGAATCCGTTGGACCGCAAATATTATAGGTCTGTGGTTGACACCTTACATCACTATCCTGGAACGTACCAGGACCAACGCTATTTGATATTATTGATTTAAATACTTTCATCCCCATAGCAATTTTTGAGCTGTCAGGGAATGCACTATATTGATTGGTAGTGCTCTTAATTAAATAATAAATACTACTATTTTTCTTATACGTTTCCTCACTCAACAATAAGCCTCTTTTGCAATGATAGCTATAAACTGCTGGAGTTCCTGTTTGAAATGCACCCGCATTTAGTTGATCTGGAAAATCCGAATATTGGTAGATCGTTTTCCCATTATTGTTTGTTTCATCGCCATCATATACTGTAACTACAGGGTAAACAACTGGTGAACCATCATATGGCTCAATGGATAGATTAGGTTGTGATATGAAGGTTCTCATTCTGGCAGTAGCCATTTCCCAAATACATAATCCTGGTTGCCAAAAAATTGTTCTATCGGTAAAGGAATTTTGAAAGAAATAATTATTCAGCAGGAAATTAGCACGCCCCACGCCCGATTCATTTGTCCCATATTTGATTGTTTGTTTTATCGGGGCTAAAGAGTAACCATCGTAACTTCTCAGTTGTGAAACCCGCAATCCCCCTGCATATTTAAGATTGTTATTTACATCCAGATATCTGTTTGTCTCGTAGTCAAATTCAGTCCAACCGCCAGTAGGATAAACTACCTTTTTAAGTATCGCCCCCTGCATATAAGTTGGATCTGGCTCTCTGCCATTAGTTGGGTTATTACTGGCAATTTCAATATTGATATTTTGTGAACTCCCATTACTTTGCCAAGGAATAGTCATGCGCGGCACTAACGAGGTATTCGCTGCATTATTAAAATAGCCCCAATAATCACGCCTTCTGGATTTGTATTCCGGTAAAGTTATGGACGTATTATATTCAAATTTATAACGTTGAACTTGCACCCCTAAATTATCCAAAACTTTAAGTGAGTCTAACCTTAGCCGTTTGGTATTTGTTCCATCGGTACTTATAAAATAGCTCTGATAAAATTTAATTGATTTAATGAGTATATACGAGCCTGCACCAACATCCAAACTAAAAATATTTATTTTATCCAGCCTCTTTTGAGTGCCTACTCCATTAACCCAACCATCTTCTCGCTCGCCTGCAACAAACGTTACTTTTCCTGTAGGGTGTTTTATTTCTGTTAGCTTTTGTTCTTCTGAATATGTTGCCACGTTTGCAATGGTCCACTCACCCGTGTTGCTTGTGTAATGGTTGTTATTCACTAGATTATTAGTTTGATCAGTTACAGTAATTTTATCAATAATATCAGTATAAGTGATTCCGGAAGTCATGGAGTAGCTGAAGTTAACCGTATCTTGTTTGTTGCTCGAGATGATTTTTGATGGAAGCCAACCCGATGTGGTTGACACATTATCGTTCATTCCGGAAGACTTCTCTAAAATATTGTATTTGTAAAGTGCACCTTGCACATCCCATGCCTCAAACGACAAAGAATTTGGTGCATATAATTTTTTTATTTTAACCGGATCATAGGGGATTGATACCTTAACGAAATTGCTACCCTGATTAAATAATACTTTTCCTGAATGACTGCCTATGTTGTAGCTAAAAATATCGGGCTCAGTATCTGTCCTTGCCTTACTTATATCCTCCAGATATAACAGACCCGGCTCGGTTAAGGTATTTATTTCGCTAGGCTGTTTAATAGTAGTACCACTAAAATAACCGTTAACCGCTTCGTCAGGCATGCCCATAACTGTGCGCGATATATACCCCCCGGTATTAAGTGCCCATCCTAAGCCAACCCAACCCGACCGATCAGTAACCTTAATGCCCGATGTATGGTACGATAAAGAAATTGGAACAGAAATTTCTCCCACTCTAACTTCATAAAGGGGAATAGAAATATTGACAAGACCGCTAAAATGATTTACCGGGTAATTTCCAAAACGCCCCAACTGCCCTATATCAGGTGTGGGTGGTGCCACGTTAGGCACCATGTTGGCGTTATTCTTATCTTGGCTAATAACAGAATGACTTGAAATAATGAAAAAGATGCCCAGTAAGGTCTTATTGATGCTGCTTCTTAATACTTGATTATTCATATTCATTGTATTTACAAATTATCGTTTCCTTATTTAATCTTCCTATTGCTGTGTTACCCTTCTTAACTCTGGCTCAACTTTTTTGAGCTCAGTACTAACCCTATCCAACCCATATATTCAATTTATCATCCCTCCACATTGCGTTCATCATGTTATCATCAGCCATAAATAAATTACTTTTTTAATCCACCTTCAATTTCTTCACTTGCTTCCTCATCGGAAACTCAAACCCAAAGCGAACAGCCATGCGATCACCATACGGACTATAATGATGGGGGTCGTATAGATTGTAAAGCACTTCGGTGTTGCCTTTTATTTGTTTGTATACCGTGAAGTCTTTTTTGATACCTACAAACGCACTGGGTACCCACTCGCGGTATGCGGGGTCTATACCTTGCCGTTGTGCAAGTGCTGGTGGAATAGTAGTGTTCATGATTTCAGGGAGGAAGCGGAAGTTGATACCCTTGGTCCACTTAAGTTCGATGACTGCGCGCGGTCCATAAATTCGGCCTTCACTTTTAATGTTTAGTTTATCAAACGGTAAGCGCTGGTTCCAACCCGCTCCTGCCGATAAACGTGGTGTGATGCGATACAATGCCAGTGCATTCACATCCAACAAAAAGTAGTTAGTGGTTAGAATTTGAAACGTAACTCCAGGAACCAGTCGTTCGATAAAAGGTTTTCCTTTTAAAGGGTTGGGAAGCTTTTTAGGAAGCTCGGCCATGCTCTTCACTTCCGAGTATTTGCTCTTGAGCTTACTCATTTTATCCATAGCTTGTTGCAACACTTCCTGCTTGCCTGCAAAGTGATCTTGTGCGGCATTCATCACTTGTTCTTTTACAAGTTCTTTGGCTTTGTCTGCCATGGCTGCAGAGTCGGTGAGTTGACTGGTTTGCCCGAGCATCGCTTTTCCTTTTGTTAACTGATCCATGCCTTCTACTCCGGCTACTTTTGCTTCTATGGTATTGTCGATGCTCTTCACTTCATTCAAATTTCCCTTCACTAAGTTCTGTGCATCTTTTGTATAGGCACTTGCTTGTTCGGTTATGTTTTGCAGTTCACCTAAGTTGCCGGTAATGCCTTTCAGGTTGGGATCAAGTTTTAGTTGGCTGCTAAGGCTGGGTAGTTTTGCACCGAGGTTAGGTGTCTGCACGTTTGGAATGCCAGGGGTGTTGGTATTCAGTGCCGGCAAAGAGTATCCTTGTACCGATGATTTTAGTTTATCAAAAGGCTCCTGCATTTGAGGGGGCATGTGTACTTCTTTAAACGCGTTTGTAGCTTTTACTTTTAATTCGTCTACTTCTTTCGTGAGGGAAGCAACTTTAGTGCTCTTTAATTGATTTAAACTATCCAGTTTGTGAGTAAGTTTTTCAGTGGGGAGTTTTAAGTTGTTAAGGCTATCAATTTTGCCTTGCACCTTACTCCGCTCGCTATCTATTTTGGTAAACTGACTTTGATACACATTGTTTAAACTATCTGCTTTGGTTTGAAAAGCATTGGTGATGGAATCTGCTTTTGTGATAGACTTTTGAAGCAATGTATCGGTAGGCAAGGTTAATTCCAAGCTATCCCACTGCTGGGCAAGTGCCAGGTTGGTGAGGAAAAGTAAAAATAAAACGAGTCTGGTTTTCACTGATTAAAGATAGATTTTCAGAATTCTTTCTTAACAAAGTTAGTTTCACTCACTCATGCATAAGCTGATTCACTCATCTCATTCGCGCAGAGTTCTCGAAACGAGTAACTCTGCGAGGAAAGAAACATGTTGGTCAGGCGACCAACATGAACTAACCAACCACAACTTAGGAGTCCCTCCTCTCGCTCAATTTACTTCTAAGTGGAGTCTCCGCCTCGGGACTCCACGTTTCATTTACTCAATACATTCAAACTCTCCATTTCTCCAACCACTAACACTTCAAATTCTATCTAACCAACTCTTTACGCGGAGTCCCTCCTCGCTCTCATCCTCCTCTCCCGGAGACTCCGCTGCGAAGGGAGTGGAGTCTCCGCCTCGGGACTCCACGTTTCATTTACTCAACACATCAAATTCTATCTCACCAACTCCTTACGCGGAGTCCCTCCTCTCGCTCATCCATCACTCCCGGAGACTCCGCTGGGAAGGGACTTAGGGGGTTTGACATCGACCTCTTATACTTAGTCAACTATAAAACCAATATCCCATGGATACTGATAAGTCCGGCAATTAACAATTACATTTAAAGAATCTGTATTGACAATGGTAACGTACACAACACTATAAGCGACTAAGGTACATCGCGATGTTGAAAATTCTTTCCCATTTATTTTAATTTCTACCTCATAATCTAAACCTCGTTCTAATCTAATTTCCTTTATTAATTCATCATTTGTTGTTTGTCGAGGCCGGATTGAATCCATTACAACAACGATTTGGTGATTATTTTCTCTTTTAGTTGGGGAAACTGAAATCTCAACTAATGATTTTGGGGAAATATTAGTTATGTGAAAAAATGTATTGTCGCCTACAAACCAAAATAGAATGCAACCCACAATAACCAGTAAGAAACAACATAGAATAAATTTTACTAAATTTTTCATTTATTTGGGTTTGAAATATGTAGGGATTTTATCTCCTTTTTGAACAGCCTCCTTGTATGGCTTTTTTGGACTTGATGAGTGATAAAGGTTAAAAAACCACAAAGGCATTGACGATCCGGGGTCATCAGCTGGGGCACGGGATGAATTTCTACCCGCTCCAACATTTCCATTTCTCCATTGAGAAAGCATAGTCTGGGCCTGATTCTGGACGAATCTATCTCTTCGATCAGGTAAAATCGACATGCCAAAATACTGGGTATGACGACCCATCATATTTGTAGGATGATCATCACTTAAATCTGTCGTATTCCAATTATGAGACAAGCCTAATTGATGGCCACCCTCATGAACCATAGATCTTAGAACCTTTCCACTATTGCTTGAGCCCTCAACGTATGATATTTTCCCAAATTTTTCACCCATGCTACCGTATTGACCTGTTACACCTTCAGCGTCTTCAATTTCATCAACAATTGCTATCAGGTGATCGGATTTAGTTACATCATTAATAGATGCAGCATCGCTAAATTGGATATCAAGTTCAAAACCTTGGATAAACGAGAAAGCCTCTTTAAATTTTTTGACATAATCTTCCGCATTGGGCGCAGTGCCATCCGTTAGATTAAGTACTTTACCAGTGTAATGTAAGGTCCAGATACCCTTGTTCTGTGTAAACCAAATTGAGTCACCATTGATATCAACTAGTCCAACCGGGTTATTAGCAGCGTACTGATATGGATTTAATGGATAATACTTCTCAGCAAATGCATCCTGAGTAAAGAACCTTCCCAATTCTGATTGATACATCCTCGCTCCGTAATCAAGCCAGTTAAGACTTAGCTCGTCCTGTAATTCTTTTCCGTTGTATTTATATTCTTGTGGAGTCGTGTTTTCCCTTTGATATGAGTTTAAAGTCAAACCAAACGGATAGTAATCCTCGGAATGAATAACCGGAGATTTTGTGTGGGTAACTTTAAAGTCATCGAAGTATACTTCCACGGGGCTGGCGCTTTCGTTGCTCAGGTAAATATACACATAGCCCGGTTGGGTTATTGTAATAGGCGCGGGCATTTGCAGCAACTCGTGTGGCACATCGCTGCCGGCTTCTTTCGCGGTGGTGCCTATCTGCTTAAAGCCTCCGGTAATAAAGCCATAGTTTCTATCAAACACCAACCAGTTGAGGTAGGCGCGCGGAGCCCCGGTATCGTTCGTGCTTTGCAAGCCGGCAAACCCGGCTGGGAATGAAGTTGTGCTGCTGGTATAGGCGGCACCATCCACCACTACTCCGGCTGTGTTGGCTGCTATCTGGCTCATCAAATTATTTAATGCAGTTGTCCAATTACTGGAGGTCGGGTCTACATACTTGGCGTACACTTCGGCAGCAATTACATCGCCCGGCATTACGCTAATAGATTTTGCCACGCCATATTTTTCGTTGGCGCTGCCATTGAGTCGCTCTGCATAGCCGGTAGCTGCACCATTGGTGCGATCAAAAATGCTGGCATTAATACGCTTGGCATTATCAATGCGCAAGAATTGACTTTGCTCGGTGTTGAGGTTGGCGGTTTCAAGTGTAGCGGTGTTTACATCCACTTCGTCTTTGCTGGTAAACGTAAGCCGCACATTGCCTAAATGGTCTTTGAGGTTGTATTGGTATTCGGGTGTTGTGTTGGTTGTGAGTTTGGTAATCTCAAAATCGTTGAGGAAGAATTGCTCGCCATTGCCAACCGTGTTCCACACCACACCTGCTTGCAAGCTGGTATGGCCTGCAGGGATAGTAATCACCTGTTCTACATAAGACTCTGAAGTATACGTTGAAGGCAACTGTGCCCCCGGCCAGTTTAGGTCGGTGCTGTTGGTGCGGATGTAAAGATGAACCATGTTGGTATTAGTTGCTGTGCGATAGCCTTTCGCACGAATGCGGTATTGCTCCCCGCCCTGCACGGCAAGTGTGCCCCCTATCGGAAACATGCCTTGCTTGGCAGTGCTGCCGCTAGCTGTTGCCCGCACATAGGTGTTCGTGCCATTAGCAGTTACTGCTGCCAATGTGGAAGTAACTGCGGTAATGTTGGTGGTATTGTCTCCATTATGTGTAACAATTGTTTTGTTGCTGGCGATGGCGATACGTCCTTCTTCGTGACTGATAAATTGCAGCACATCATTTTCATATTGAAACTCACCTGCATAATCAACTTGCTTTTGTTGTCCGCCAAAGGTTGTTACCTGAGTTATCTTGCGACCACCAGCATCGTAGATGTAACGAATGGAGTTGTTTCCTTTTGTAATTGTTTCGGGTAGGTTGAGATAGTTGTACGTGATGATGTTGGTGGGATCGGTGAGCGAAGTACCAATACCTTTGTTAAGATCACGGGTCATGTTGCCATTGGCATCGTAGGTGTAATCATTCGTGGTATTGTTAGAAGGATCATCCACAAACCCGGCAAACTTATCACCTGTGTCGGCTACTTTAAGCAATTGATTGCCCGTATAAGTATAGCCTAAAATATCCATTGTGCCAGAAGTGCGTTTATCATTACGGGTCAGGTTTTTAATGTTCCCGTTAAGGTCGTATTGAAAACCTGATTCTGCCAAGCCTGAATTACTCAGCGCTGCCGACCATGAAGCAGTTTTTTCTTTGAATGCCGAACTCAAGATTCGGTTCATGGCATCATAGCTATAGGTGTAGGCATTTTGTTTTGTAGTGCCCAAACCTAAATTGTTGCTCCACGCCATACCACTGATGTTGCCATTAAAGAGTGAGGAGTTGCCAATACCCAATGTAGTTTCATTGTAGGCAAGGTTCATTCCAAAGAGGTCGCCTGTGTCGTCATTATTTGGGCCGGTGCTTGTTAAAGATGCATCGTTCATTGACGTTAGCCAACCACGGATGTTGTAACGGTAATCAACAGATTGTTTTCTATCGGTTCCAGTACTTACCGTACTATGCAATTTTTTGTCAACGAGTTGACCAAGTTCGTTGTATTCGTTAAAGGCCAATAAAATATTTGGTCCTGAATCTATCTGGTGCCAGGTTTTTAGTAAGCGACCCGCATGGTCGTATTCAAATTTTCGGGTGGTGGTTTTGGAGGTGGTGCTAAAGGAGGAATGAACATCAACAATAGTTCCGTCTATCGTATAGATCGAAACATCTGCCAGTAGCAAAGAGGAAGATGAAACGGCTGAAGTGTATTTCAGAACATTATTTTGATAATACTTTATAGTTGTGCCTGTTCGTTCGATTTTAAAAATGTCATTAGGCTGGAATGAACCGATCACAGTTCGCTGGATACCGCTTTCATAAATTTGTAATGTACCGTTGTTAACCAAATACCATGCGTAGCCTATCGAAGTATAGCTTGCGTCTGGGTTGGAGCCCGATAGCCCAACCATTTTGTGTGCATTTGTTTCCGATGCTGTAAACTCCACCCAACCATCTTGTCCTGCCAATAATTGTTGCTGGGAAGCAGCCCCCGAATTCCAAACATCTGGAACTCCGGTTTTTACTAATTTATTTCCCAATTGAACAACTGTAATTTTATCTTTCCAGATAACATTCCTATCTGTATGTACCGACTTCGATTTTAAAACCTTTCCAACAAAATCATAGACATTGGTTACCCGATCGGTACCGCCTTTATAGTTATCGGATAAATTTTGAACCACCCGATATTTGTCGTCATAATAATTGATTGACTTTAGCCATGTGTAGCCACCTGTTGCACCACCATCCAGTACTTTTGTTTTTGTACCTGTAACAAGGCCAATCACGCGCAGGTTTTCGGTTGTTGGTTGCGTATAGGTTATTAAGTTAGCAATTTCACTTAAGCTTTCATTTAAATAGGTGTAAGTTCCATACCAAAGGCTACGGAAAGAATAATTGTCGTAGTAGGTAACGCTAAGGTAAAGATTCGGATCAGTTACTTGCGGATATGAAACATTGCTATAGCCATGAATAACTCCAGTTGGTGAAAAACTTTCTGAATAGGAAGTTGGATTTGTTGTGTAGTAACTATTAACGGTTGTTTGCATAACCGATTGAGTAACAACAGAACCGTGAGTATAAATGCCAGTAAGGATGGGACGATTGAGTACATCGTATTTAGTAAAACTCCACTCCTTCTTCGTAACGTTTCCGCTTGCATCCGTTCTTTGATTCGCATCTTGGGTAAGCACTAACCTGTCGCGGTTATCGTATACCATATACACCGCCCCAGCACCAGGCACTTGTTTTGTGATCATACGCTTGCGACCATCGTAGGTGTATTGAAAGGCCCACGTACTCAAATCAGTAGTTGTTACTGCATAAGTATCGGCATTTGTATGAAGGAGTTTACTTAACTCCGGTGGCAAAACAAATCGTAGATTTCCTAAATCATCGTACACATAGTAAGTAAGTGCCCATTGAGTTAAATTATTTAAATCGGTTGAAGCAGCAGCCTGCACTTTCTTAAGAATTACACGGCCGAGTTTATCGGTATACTCACGCACTTCATTGCCTTGCTCATCTTTGGTGCTTTTTATGCTGAGTTGGTTACTGGCGTAATATCCACCGGTTACTACATAATTTGTAAGCACGGCAGCTCTAACGGGCATGTTACTTCCATTAACAATCCAGGCAATTACTTTCTCCTGGCCTGATGTTGTACCATGGGAATTAATCAAGTACTGATGTTGAATAAATTTATTGTTGCTGCCTGCTCCCGTGGGTGCCCAAGCCTGTCCGGCTCCATATTCTTTATCAGGTCGGTTGAGTGGTGACTGCTCGAAGGTGGTTTCACTAAAGGGCCGAATGTCATCAGCAATTTTATCGGCTGTATTGTTATACGTATTGATCAAATAATTTCCGGAGGCATCGAAAAGAGACGTCTTATAACGGCCGTTACTTTCGGTAACAACAGGAAGATATCTTTTTGATTCACGGCCATAGGCATCATATACCATAGGTGCTACTAAATCATTCTTTAATGGTGAGCCTTGAGTAGTTATTGCTTGGATCGGTCGACCAAGACCATCGTAGTAAGTAATACTTTGAGTTACATTATCAGATCCAAAGCCAGGCACTTGGTCGGGCGCTGAAACATTAGGAATCAGCACGTTGTGGCTAACTACATAATTCATGTTAAGCCCTGCTAAATTGATGATGATGTTGATGGGAGACTGCGGACCCTCGCAGCCCGTAGCATCAACTACTTTCACAAACATATAATTGGTGGCGCTTGCACTTAAGGAAGCAGTGGTATAAGTATCTCCGGTGCTTTGATACACATTAGATGCGTTGTACCATTTGTAGGTTCCTCCTGGTGGCGTACCTGAACCCGACAATGTCAGGGCCCCTGTTCCAAAGCGTGAATAGCCGCTTACGGTTGCAGTGGCGGTAACTGGTGGATCAATCGTTACAGAAGCAGTCGCCTGCGCTGCACTCCAGGTAGTATTGCACTTGGCTCTTAAATAATATGTGCCCGAAACAGTTGCTGAAAAACTGTTAGAGGAATTTGTTGTGGACGTGCCCGTGGAAGTTGTTTGCCAATACCAGGTGAGTCCGGCCGGAGGGGTCGTGGAGTAAGAAATTGTTTTACTACCGCACCCTGGTGTGTAACTGAAGGTAGCGTTGGGCACGGTAACCGTAGGGCAGTTGATGGTGATCGACTTGGTAGCCATAGGCGCCTGACCGTACGCACTAAAACCGATCGTACTTGTGCCGGCCGTGTTCCAGGTTATGGAAGCATAATACGTGGTGCCACTGCGTGTGGCGGAGATAACCGTTCCGTAGGCAGGGGTAACACTCCATGAGTAATAGGAATAGACTGCACTGCCCACATACGTGTATTGTATGGTTTGGCCCACCGTAACTGGAGTAGTACCAGTAATCTGAGCCTGAGAAATAATACTGATAAGTAAACCAGCGAGGAAGAAGCTAATTTTCTTCATTGGTCTAGAGTTTAGTGATGGAAGAAATTGTGTACCGTAATCTGACATCACTGGTTCCCCCTACGATTAGTAAATCCATCACCCACCCACTCTCAGTTTTGGCAGTGGTCAGTTCTCCCTTTGCCTCCCTATCGGAAAAGGAATACGTAAACGTTCCGTCCGTAGTAACATTTGTCCAACTCCCTTTCGTGGAAGTCACATTCCACTCTACCACTACTTTACCATTGTCTTGCACCCATTTTATTTTTTCAGCACCTACTGTAATGAACTTGCAACTGTTTGATACATCTTCATTAGCATCAAGGTCTTTGAATCCGGTAGCATTCCATTGAATAGTTTCTTTGGAAATATTTTGCGCGTTGAGTATCAGGGTGGTAAGCATCAACGTGGCAAGCAGAAAAATTTTCATAGATGGTGGCTGAACTGGCAAATAAAAATATCTACAAATCATCCAAACAAAAAATACTATCTAATCATTGATCATACATATTGTCAGCTCGCATGTTGTCTTGATATTCCTTTTAATTTTGAAACTTATCTTTTGATATTTGTAATAAATGGATTCGGATATTACATATTGCAGTGATCGCTGAAAAAGGAGAAGTCAAAAAAAAATCAGGCCCCGCCTGATTCTTTTTCCTATTTACTTCACAATCATATATTGATGTTATTCAAAAAGTATTCTCTTGCCATTGTTGGTGTTCTTCACCAACAATCTCCTATTCCTACTCTCAATCTTCATAATGATTTAAAAAATCCCATCTCCCTTCATTCCTTTCATAAAAGCACGCACTTGAATAGTAATAATCTTCTGGCAAAGCGCATGACCCCGCTCTTGCCATTGTTGGTGTTCTTCACCAACAATCCTTCTTTTCAATCTTCATAATGATTTAAAAAATCCCACCTCCCTTCATTCCTTTCATAAAAGGACGCACTTGAATAGTAATAATCTTCAGGCAAAGCGCATGACCCCGCTCTTGCCATTGTTGGTGTTCTTCACCAACAATCTTTCTTTTCAATCTTCATAATGATTTAAAAAATCCCACCTCCCTTCCATCTAATAATGGAGAATTAGTATTTCTTAAATTCTTTAATATTTGTTGAGCCGTAAACCGAAGAAAATCGCGTTGCACAGCTTCTTTTTTATGATCTCCTATCACTTGCCATATCATATGAAAATGATTTTCCATGAGTACAAAACATGAAACCCTTACCCTTCTTTCTTTAACTAAAAATCGCAAACTATTTATAATAATTTCTTTGTGTGCAATCGATGATAACACAGGTTTCCAATTTAAACCTGTAACGGTAATGAATTCCGGGTACTGTTTTGCAACCATCGCAACAAAGATAATTGAACTGCCATAACGCTTGTTGGTGAAGAACACCAACAAGGGCGGTGCATATTGCAGTGATCGCAGAAAAAGGAGAAGTCAAAAAAAAATCAGGCCCCGCCTGATTTTTCTCTGTTATCTTCAGCAAACAAGTATCGATGTTATTCAAAAAGTAGTAACAAAAAAAAGGCTTCCTATGGAAGCCTTTTTTTTTCGCTATTGAATTTTATTTAATCCAACAAGCCCAAGGTCTTCATTCTTTTTTCAATGCGGGTAACCTGGGCGGTCATTTCAAGATCGTTGTAGATCATGTATAAGTTATCTAATACTTTGCCATCATCCGGACTTAGCTTCTCGCATTTTTCCCAATAAGGAAGCGCAACCCGTAGTTTTTCCTGATAAATTTTATCTAATTCCACTTTCTTTTTAAAGTCTTCTTTTGAGTTACCCAATTGGTTCATCTCCGACTTTATATTCTTTGCATCTATATAAATTACCTCAGCAAGTCCTAACTGGGGTTCAAAATATTTAGAATCTAATTTGATCGATTCCTCAAACCATTTTCTGGCCTCCTTAGGGTTTCCAAGTTCATTGCTGATAACGCCTAAGAAATAACGTGATTCCTTATCCGTTGGGTCAGCAGCCGCTTGTTTTTCCATCACCGCTTTTGCTTCGGGAAGTCGGTTCATTTTAACATACATATCCAATTCAAACTTTGGATATTCGGGGTTGCCAGGAAACTTCTTTACCAACTCTTGTGCGAGGGCAAGCGCTTTATCATTGTCTTTTAATTTATCGCGGTAGATACTAAAAAGCATAATATAGGCATCGGTTGATTTGCCACCCATCTGCTGATATTTTTTGATGTACTCAATTGACTTATCATATTCCTCTGCAGCAGGACCAAAGAAAACACCTGCATTCATCAGGATCGCTGTATCCTCAGGAATGAAGTAGAGTGTTTTTTCAGTAAAGGCAAATGCTTTTTTATAATCCTTCTCATCCTGATACGCTGCAATCGCGGTATTGAAATACGCTTGAGCCATATATGCGTTAACATCTTTGTTCATCATTGGTAAAATTCCTGTAGCATCTTTAAGAAAAGAAATTTCTTCTTTATCCAACGCCTTCGCTTTTTCAAAAGCTTCTTTTGCTATGGGAAAGCCTTCAGGCACCAAAGACTTATACTTGGCTACTTTGGTGGTATCAATGCCTGCATAAATAACTCCTCTCAGAAACCAAGCTTTTGCAGCATGTTTACTTGGGTTTCCTTTTTTGTCAAGCATAAAATCATCGCTTGATGTGGTAGCATCAATGATTGCTTTTGCTTCATCAAACTGCCCGGCACGCAGGGCTTTTTCAGCATTGTTGGTGCTTGGTTTAATTGGTTTCTGCGCCAAAGCAGCAAACGGCATTATCCCGATAAGTAAGATGGCTATCTTTTTCATGTTCAAAGTTAAGTTATGTTCAAATTTAGGTTTATGCTTCCGTGGCTGGACTTACATTTTCATCCAGATCACCTTCTATCTTTTGTATTTTTTCAACGGATGAAATCGCATCGTCTTCATTGAGTTTAATAAGCCGAACCCCTTGTGTGGCACGCCCCATCACTCTTAATTCCGCTACGCTAATGCGAATGCTGATCCCAGATTTATTGATAATCATTAAATCATCGTTGTCAACCACACTCTTGATCGCAACAAGCTTGCCAGTTTTTTCGGTAACATTTAGTGTTTTCACTCCTTTGCCACCTCTCCGGGTAATTCGATAGTCTTCTACAGCCGATCTTTTTCCATACCCTTTTTCCGAAACTACCAGCAAATCGGTATTCTCGCGCGCCACGCAAACCATTCCAATTACTCTATCCAACTCCGACTCCAACGTTACCCCGCGCACTCCGGCAGCCGTTCTGCCCATAGGCCGAACATCACCCTCGTTGAAGCGAACAGCCTTTCCTTCACTCTTTGCAATGATAATATCATTGGAACCATTTGTCAAGGCGGCATTCAACAAGCGGTCACCATCGTGAATTGTAATAGCCGTTATGCCGTTGGCTCGTGGCCGGGAATAAGACTCGAGTGAGGTCTTCTTAATAGTTCCTTTTTCGGTACATAGTATAACAAAGTTGTTATTAATGTATTCCTCATCGGCCAGGTCTTTCACATTTAGAACGGCTTTTATTTTATCTCCGGGCTCAATGTTAAGCAAGTTCTGAATCGCGCGACCCTTAGAAGTTTTATTTCCTTCCGGGATTTCATACACCTTCTTCCAATACACTTTCCCAAACTCTGTAAAGATTAATAAATAGTTATGCGCCTGGGCAACAAATAGGTTTTCAGTGAAGTCATCTTCTTTGCTGCCTGCGGCTTTTGAGCCAATGCCACCTCTTCCCTGCGTTCGGTATTCAGAAAGTGAAGTCCGTTTTATGTACCCCTGGTTCGAAATGATGATCACCATCTCTTCATTGGGGATCATGTCTTCAAGCGTAATATCATCATCGCTGTGAACTACAAGAGTTCTGCGCGCATCGCCATAGCGCTCTTTTATTTCCGCAAGCTCATCCTTAATGATTCCCATGCGAAGGGCTTCACTGCCCAAAATTTCATTCAAGCGGGCAATCAATATTTTAAGTTCGTTGTATTCATTTTGAATTTTATCCCGCTCCAGTCCGGTAAGCCGCTGCAAACGCATTTCCAAAATGGCTTTCGCCTGAATTTCGGACAGATTGAATTGCTTGATTAACCCTTCTTTGGCAACATCAGGATCGCGCGAATTGCGAATTAAAGTAATCACTTCATCCAAATGATCTAACGCTATTAGATAGCCTTCTAAAATATGTGCCCGCTTCTCAGCTTCACTGAGTTCATACTTAGTTCTACGCACCACCACTTCATGCCTGTGATCCACAAAGTGGACAATCAAATCCTTTAAGTTTAAGATTTGTGGCCGGCCTTTAACAAGCGCTACATTGTTTACATTAAAGGAAGATTGTAGCTGTGTGTATTTAAATAAGTTGTTGAGGACAATGTTTGGTATGGCATCTCTTTTCAGATCATAAACAACACGGTATCCATCCCGATCGGATTCATCCCGAATGTCACTGATGCCTTCTATTTTCTTTTCATTAACTAGTGCCGCAGTCTTCTCAATCATGAGTGCCTTGTTCACCATGTAGGGCACTTCGGTAACTATGATCTGATCCTTTCCATTACTGCCCGTTACAATCTCAGCTTTGGCGCGCACTACAATGCGTCCTCTTCCCGTAAGGAAAGCTTCCTGAACACCCTGATAGCCATAAATCACACCCCCTGTTGGGAAGTCAGGAGCGGTAATGTGTTTCATTAACTCCGTTATCGTAATTTCCTTATTATCAATATATTCAACTATACCATTTATGAGTTCGGTAAGGTTGTGTGGCGCCATGTTCGTGGCCATTCCCACAGCAATACCTGAAGATCCGTTCATGAGTAAGTTGGGAATCTTACCGGGTAAAACAGTTGGCTCAGTTAGTGAGTCATCAAAATTTCCCTGGAAGTCTACTGTCTCTTTGTTGATATCAGATAGTAACTCTTCAGCCATTCTGCGCAAGCGGGCTTCGGTATAACGCATGGCAGCCGGACTATCTCCATCGATTGAACCAAAGTTACCTTGCCCATCCACCAAGGTATAACGCAACGACCAATCCTGAGCCATGCGCACCATCGTATCATATACAGAGGAATCTCCGTGTGGGTGATACTTACCCAACACCTCTCCAACAATTCTGGCAGACTTTTTATAAGACTTATTATAGTTAACCCCTAATTCTAGCATTCCATACAGTACCCTGCGGTGTACTGGTTTCAATCCATCGCGTACATCAGGTAACGCTCTGGAAACAATAACCGACATCGAGTAATCGATGTATGCGCCCCGCATTTCATCTTCAATATTGATTGGAATAATGTTCTGTCTTTCGGGTAGATTACCGCTTTCTTCAGCCACGTGTTACTAGGAGTTAAGTGTGATGTTTAAAGGCAATTATAAGGCCTCAAAAACAAGGGTGCAAGATAACTAAAATTGGTCAATTTTAATGCCTTGCCAGCACGATAGAATTGTGATTTTAATAGAAACAAAAGTCAACCTTTTTTAGGGTAAGGCAGACTCTAATAGGGGTTCAGCTTTCGCTTATTTTTGCCCTTGTATTTAATCAGAGTGGGGTGATTTTCGCCATATCCAGGATTCTGTTTTTTGAAGAATGGGTGCACACGACTCCGGTACTCTTTATTTCCATGAGCATGGTTCATTTGAATCTTACATTCACTATGAAAGCATCTGGGAAGTTCAGGTATAGAATAAGTAAGTCCGAATTGTACATAGGCCGCATTCATTTTATGAACAATTGAATTATTACCACTATTTGGAATGCTCATAGTGTATTTTTTAAAGTCGAACGAAGGCCTGACAAAAACTCTAAGATTTTCAGAAAACTCTCGCTCGGCCGTGATCCCAAGATTGAAATAGATTCCCTTTTTGATCATTGAGTTGTCAAAATTCTTACCGGGTTTAAAACTCCCAATCTGCAGGTCGCCCGTGAAAAGAATATTATCCAGGCGATAAAATGAGGCGCCTGCCATGCCATAATATTTACGCATAAAACCGGAAGGACTTGACGGTCTAAAACTTTTAATTTTGTCGGTGTAGGTTATTGAGTTGAAGTCACGCAAAGACATGGCCTCATAGGATATACCTCCGCCTATTCGAAAGCGTTTTAAAAATTCGTAGTGAACGGTGAGATTGAGTGGAATGTTTATTCCCTTCCCCTTAAATCCAAGTTTGGTTGTGTCGCCAGTTACGAAAAAGCTATCAGGTGACGTACTTAAGGTGTCCTTTCGAACCCGATTAATCCAGTTTGTATAGGTTGTATCTGGCACAATTCCATTGGCAAAAAGACGAGGCGCAAATCCGGGTCGTTGAAAGATGCCGAAATTATCGAGCTTATGGCTCATATACGTATTGCCATAACCCGTGCTAAGACTAAACTTAAAATTCCTTAGAATTTTACGCGTGGTATTCTTCTTTCGCTTGGCATAGATGGTTTCCAGGGGAAAAGTTGGCTTTTCATCATCCTGAGCCAAAGAGACCATGGGAAACAGAAACACTGCGGTTAGCAGGAGACAGAATATGCGGAGGTTGCTTTTCAGGATAGGTCTCAATTAAGCCTTAAAGATAACAGCCTGAAATGGATGGCAAAAACAGCAGTTTTGGTCAATAGCCATAGTTTGGATATCCACTTTCTAACGAACTAAAGGTGTGAAAGAGTATCTGTCCTTTTTTTGCTTCATACAAAAACTCGTTTTTATGTGAATCTCCGCCTCCCGTTAGCTGGAGGGTAATCTTATTCTGGCCAGCAGCCAGTGGTATGCGGGCGTAATAGATACTGTGTGGTAACGTTTGCCAATTGCGGGTATCCGCTTTTTCAGTTATTGCATTAATCATTCCTAACACAGAGCCCAATGTTTTGTCTTCTTGCTTCACCTGATATTCTGTAGCCTTCTTTAGAGCCACCCGAATCAAGGCCTTACTTAATTCCAACGTCATGCGTTGTTGCAAACTTTTAAAAGCAATTTTATTTACATCTTCCAATAATTGCAGGTCAGAAGTATTTCCTTGCCAGCTAACCGTGGCACCCGTGTAATGGGTAGGTCGTTCTAAATAACGAGGTAAAGCAATCCTAAAAATTTCCAGTCGAGACAATCCATGTTTATCTCTTTCATCATACCCATCCAAGGAAAATGGAAAACTTATGCCCAATTGCTGATTAGAAAAGTAGACAAAGTTGTCTCTTCGATCCACCACGAAATTAATACCCCACTCAGCTTTGATCGGACTCAACCCATTATGCCAAAATAATACAAGTTCCCCTCCTTCGGTGGGTTCAAAGCGATAGTCTGGCATTCCAAACTTTTCCTTAAACAATTCGAATTCGTCATGGAACCCACTTAGCCATGCTGTGCGTAACAAATCTGACTTCAGTTGGTCTGGCATAGTAATTTGAAACAGCTGCTGGTAATCTTCTTCATAAATTTCAACCGCATTGCGATAGGCGATAAATGCATTATTAAAGTCTTTATCACTCTCATAAATGATGCCCATAAGCGTGTGAATGAATGCATCGCGTTGAAATTTATGTTCATCTGTATACCGATCGCTCAGTTGTTGTAGTCGGATGTTCAATCTGCGGCACTCCACGAGTGCTTCCTGTGTTTTACCCAGCTTTAAAAAATTCAACGCTTTGTAATACAACAGCATGAGGTGTTCATGGTCTTCGCCCTTGTACGTGGTAACCGATGGATTAGTCAGATAAGAAGTAACTTCATAGAAATAATTCTTTCTATAATCTTCACCAAAAATAAACGCTTTCTCAAAGTATTCATTGCTTTCTGCATATCGACCCAGCATAGAAAGCACCAATCCATTATTTACATAAAATAGAAACTCTTGCTTACCCCCGGATTCGGTGGAGCTTGCCTGCAGGGTGGCCAGAGCATCATTTAAATTTCCTTGTTCAAAATTCTTATTAAAGGCTGTGTTCGATTGATAATAGGTGGCACATGAACACACTAAAAAAAAGCTGAAGAGTATTGTGAGTTTTAGTAAAGGTTGTTTCGAACGGCTCGGCATGGCAAAGAGCAGTTAAGGAAATTAATTCTTGATGTACTTCTTAATTTCCTGCTGACCATACCAAACTCGTTTATTGGTTTCCATATCGGTAAGAAATAATGTCGTAATATAATTAACCACACGATTTTTATTGTAAACATCCGTTTCAGAAGTCATCTCTCCAAACAACATCAGGTTTGCTCCCAATTCATTTCCCCATTGAGCTACTGTTGCCGGATCGGCAAAATCTTGCTGTTGGGCACGCTCCTCGCGCAGCTTATCGCGAAACGTATCTGACTCCACCAGGTCAGCCAGTCCAGAGTTAAAGATGGCTAATTCAAATTTCTTAATGTAATTATTGGCATCAATGTGTTCGCTTGTTCTGTTTTTAATTTCACCGACAATGATGGCAGGCTTTTTACCGAGTGCTTTGGTATATTCCTGATACTTTGGACTCCCCAAAAGTTCAGCGGTCATTTTTTCTGCTACTTGACGTGAATCAGAATCATTCCAGCGGCCACTTAAATCTATTTGTTGACTGGGATCAATCCGGGAAACAGTACGGGCACAAGAACCGAGAAGAAATATTAGCGTAATGAATAAAAAAACTATTCGCATGACCTCATCCCCAGCCCTTCTCCAAAGGAGAAGGGTTACTCGTTCTCTTGGCTTGGTAGGTTTATGAAAGATCATAAGATTTCAATTACAGAATTAACTATAAACCGATCAAATTTCTTTTAACTTTTGAATGACAGACTTAGGATCGGAAGATGAGAAAACAAAGTTGCCAGCTACCAATACGTGCGCACCTGCATCCAACAAGGGTTTAGCATTTTCCTGATTTACTCCCCCATCAATTTCAATTAAAGCACTCGATTTAGTTTCAGCAATTAATTCCTTCAACTCAGCTACTTTTCGATACGTATTTTCAATAAACTTTTGTCCGCCAAAGCCCGGGTTTACTGACATCATACACACTAGATCAATATCAGCAAGTACATCGCTAAGTTGAGAAACAGCGGTATGCGGATTAATAGCGACTCCTGCTTTCATACCCGCTGCTTTTATTTGTTGAATCGTGCGATGCAAATGGGTGCTCGCTTCAATGTGCACCGATAACAAATCGGCACCCGCTTCCCGAAAGGTTTCAATGTATCGTTCAGGTTGCACAATCATCAGGTGGACATCCAACGGTTTTTTTGCATGCTTTTTAATTGCCTTAATAACCGGAATTCCAAAAGAAATATTGGGGACAAATACACCATCCATTACATCCACATGAATCCAGTCGGCCTGACTTTCGTTGATCGTGGTTACTTCACGTTGCAGGTTTGCAAAGTCGGCAGCTAAAATAGAGGGAGCAATAATGGGCTTCATGAGCAATCCGGTTCAAGAAATTATGAGCGCAAAGATAAGAAGGGTTTACGTCTGTACCGCGTTGTTTTACAACTTTGCGATCCGTGCCGTAGTGGATGCTTTGCCCGATGTAACCTGCACAAAATAAATTCCTGGTTTTAAAAGAGAGATATCATACTCAAATGGATTATTAAGCCAATTGATTTTTACCTGTGATTCGGCAACACGACTACCCCGCGTATCATAAATAGCAACCTGAACCAGTTCATCGGTAGGTTCTTTCACTTTGATTTTGAAACTGTCACCTGACACCGGGTTGGGGAAAATAGCAATTTCTTGATTCTCAGATAAACTTTTCAAGTAATTCTCAATAGCCTGGAAGTGTGGAATACCAAATCCAAATTGATTGTTTGGTGAAGCCGCAAGAGTTGCTGATAGCACAATGGCCTCATAAACATCGTGGGCACTAAGTATTGGATATGCCTGCCAAACCCCGGCCGCTAAACTTGCCACTAAAGGACTTGCCAGTGACGTGCCGCTCGCAGTTCCCAGCGAGCCACTTTGTTTAATAACACTTGTACCTGAGCCTAGCGCAACCACATCAGGTTTAATGCGACCATCCGCTGTCGGACCTTTAGAACTAAAACTACTCAGCGACCCAACACTATTAATTGAACCAATAGCAAGAATTCCGACTGCATCTGCCGGTGGCGTTACTAACTTCCACGAGTTGTTCCCTTCATTCCCTGCACTGCAGACAACAACCATCCCTTTCTCTATTGCTTTACGGGCAGCCTTCGTAATGATAGCGGTTTTTCCATCGAGATCAGAAAGTTGATAATCCATAATAGGGTCATCAAATTCAGTATTATAACCCAGTGAAGAATTAATAACATCTACCCCGGCACTATCCGCACGCTCAGCAGCAAACGTCCAGTTATATTCTTCAATGCGATACTCACTTGAAATGTCTTCGGTGAGGTAAAGAAAGTAATTCGCTTTGTACACTCCGCCCGTATAAGTACTTGAATGGGCAGCCATCACGGATAATACTTCGGTGCCGTGATCATCGCTTGAATAAACACTCGCGGTATTGGTTACAAAATTAAATGTCTGCTTTACGCGATTCTCGGTAAAGAGTTCTGCGAAAGGTGAGGTGATATTGACCCCTGTATATCCACTGTCAAAGATAGCAATGGAGATTCCCTCGCCTCGATATCCTGCCCCATGCATCTTATCAATTCCTATTTGTTGCAATTGCGATTTGTTAACAGGTTGATCAGCCGAAGAATTTTTTTGTTTTTTTATTTTGGAAACCCTGCCACCCAAAAGTTTGCTACCCGGAGCCACAAATTCTGTTCGTGAAACAAATGGCAATGCATTTACACTGGTAAGTGTTGAAGCAGTTGCTTCAATCAAAACTCCATTAAACCATTTTGATGGAAAGAATGTTTTTGCGCCTGTGCTTTTTACCTGACTTACGTAAGTAGGATTTACGGGCAAATCTTCTTCAATCAGATTGATGTTTTGCTTTTGCCGCCTCTCAATACTTTTTGAACTTAAAAATTGAGTTGGGTTTGACAACGTAAAAGGAGTGCCCGTTTTGTCTTTAAAGAATACGAAGTATCGGTTCACCTGGCTCTGCGCAGCAAAGGAAATTAAGAAGAATGCCAGAATCAGCTTACTTCGAAGCATACGATTTTAACGTTTGAATCATGATAACTCCTTTATCAACTTTTTGTTGTCCCAGGCAATTACCTACCGAGCAGTATTCAAGTTGCGTTACCTCCTTATAAATAAGGCCGACATCGCGCGCATACACTTCTTTTCGGACATCTTTCCCAACAATCGGATCAACAAATTCATTGTGAATAATTGTTATTGTTTTATCGAATTCAAGAGTTGTGGTTAAGTTTTTTGATTGGTCATATTCACTGGTGTGATACACCTCGCTACCCTTACCGGTAAACAAGTTACCCATGTTTGGTAAATTATTAAACTGATTGCCATTCCAGGTTAAACCATCGGATAATGGAAAGATCAGTTTCACAAAGAGGATATTCCCTTCACGTTGAATCAATTGATTCCTGCTAACCATGGCTGTCCATGTTCCAAAGCTTTCCCAAGAATCTGACTCAGTCATTCTTTTAGCTCTATGAAAAGTATAGGTATACTTACCATCTGAATTTTTCACAGAATCGGTAACGGTTACGCTTAATTCATAGGCCGTTGAAGCAGTTACAGTTTGATTGATTGTTGTTTCCTCTACTGTGTAAATCCAGCTATCTCCGGTCTGCAGAGGAAAGTAGTTTAATCCAACATCGGTGCTAATCGGATCCTCATTGGAACACCCTATCAAACAGACTAATAAAATAAAAAAGAGATAACCTCGCTTCATTCAGGCACTAATTCGTTTCAAAGTTATTTTTTCTTTTTGATATTTGAGCCATGTCACTAAAAACGAAAGTAAAAGCCGGAAACATTACCAACCTGAGTGATGCCCGTTATTGTGCAGGTATGGGCGTTGATTGGCTCGGGTTCCCCGCTAACGCCATTGATCCTAAAACCTTTGCAGAGATAACCGCTTGGGTAAGTGGACCTCAATTTGTTCTTGAAATTGCTAATCATTCTCTTTTGGAAGAATATCAAGTTGAATTTATTCAGATCAACTGCAAAGAGATAGCTAAGACAAGTACAAATTCAAAAGCGCGATTAATTGTTACATTGGCTTTCGCTGATTGGGATACTTCGAAGGAACTCATTGGGAAAAATAAAGATCGAATCGAATTCTTGCTAATCACTCACCTTGCGGGAGATAATCAAAGAGATTCAGAGATAATTAAATCAATGTCTGATCTGGTTGACGTGTATATTGATCTCGATTCCGCTCCTTATTCGTTAGATGACGTCCTTACATTTAAAATAGCAGGTATAAATATTTCAGGTAATCAGGAATTGAAACCAGGCCTGAAAGATTATGCTGAATTAGCGGATGTGTTGGAGCAGCTGGAAGTTGACTAGACTTTTTTTTGAGGCATCCCAAAGTCAGTGGGGTATTACCAAGCTGTTAACGAGTAAATAAGTTTTAGGAATTTACAATTAATGCCTTTCTTCAATCGATGAGACTCGCTTGGATATTGAAAGAAGTTCGTTAAGCATAACTCCTTGTTCCTCACGAAGATGTTTAATCCCTTCATTAACTGTATTAAATTTTATACTATGATCTACAACCGCTCTGCTCATAATATCCACACTTCTTTCAGTACCATCCATCCTATCTAATACTTGATCAGTTTTTTTCAGTTTCTGGGCCAATAATTCGATAATTTTATCTTCAGATTTCATGGATTTCTGCTATGGTGATTCAGAGAAACATGTTAGGAATGTTTATTGTGCTATACAATCTATTAATGTTCAAATCTAAACCTTAGGTATTTAATTTTCTCTCCTTTTGCTGCAAACATTTCTTCGTAGCGCGTTTTAATGTCGTAACACTCAGGTCGCAGATGTGATTCGTAGAGATCATGTGTGTATTCGAAATCTAGCAAGTCATTTCTATAGCCAAGTTCTTCCAGTGTAAAATTGAACAAATCAGTATTGTCTGTTTTGAATCGGAAGAAGCCCTCAGGTTTCAATAACTTTTTATACATCTCAAGATACCTTGCACTTGATAACCTGCGCTTAATATCCCGTGTGCGCGGACGTGGATCAGGAAATGTTAACCAGATTTCAGCTACTTCACCGGGTTCAAAAAAACTTTCAATAAACAGAATCTCAGTTCGTAAAAAACCAACATTGGGTATTTGTTCTTCAACCGCCCAGGTGCTCCCCTTCCACAGCCGATCGCCTTTCTTATCTACGCCAATGTAATTCCTTTCGGGATGCAATCGCGCCATGCCCACACTATACTCACCCCTGCCACAGGCAAGCTCTAAGGTAATAGGATTAGAATTCTTAAAATATTCCTGATTCCAGTTACCCTTTATCTTTTCGAAAATTTCTTTGCCTGGCTCAAGAACATTTGCGCGCGTAGCAATTATTTCAAAACGCTTTAATTTACTTTTCACAAATTATCAATTTCAGCTACTACAAAAGTGCTCCCGGCCACCAAAACCAAATCTTCTGCCTTGCTATTAATTCGCGCCTGCTTAATGGCTTGGTTTACATCTTCAACAACAATTCCCTTCAATCCAACAGAAGTTGCCTTCTCTTTGAGTTCAAGAGCCGGTAATGCCCGCGGAAGAGAAGCCTGGCAATAATAGTAGTAAGCATCTTTTGGTAATAATTGTAGAATTGCGCTTACATCTTTATCTTTCACAACGCCCAATACCCAATGAAGTTTGGTAACCTTTATTTCCTTGAGTTGATTGAGTAGTTCATAAATACCAGCCTCATTATGTCCCGTGTCACAAATGGTTAACGGGCTATGCCCAATCTGTTGCCATCTTCCTTTAAGGCCGGTTAAATTAGTTACATACTTTAAACCATTCGTTATGTCTTCCTTTGAAATTGTGCATCCCAATTTTATTAATTCATCAACTGCGGTAAGCACTCCCTTTATATTTTTAGCTTGATAGATTCCCAATAAATCAAGCTCAATAAGAAAGTGATCCTTGTTCTTGCTAACCTCAAATTGACCGGGTTTAATTCGCTTTACCTGATAGCGATCAGAGGCAAAGATTAACTGACTTATGCATTCAGTAGCTTTGCTTTCAAATACCGTTTGCACTTCTTCCTGTCGTTCGCTCACAACAACAGGCACATGCGCTTTGATAATACCGGCTTTTTCACTAGCAATCTTTTGTAACGTGTCGCCCAATAACTCTTTATGATCCCAACTAATATTGGTAATAACAGACAACATGGGCGTAATTACATTGGTGGAATCAAGCCTCCCACCCATGCCAGTTTCAATCACAGCAATGTCCACTTTTTGTTGCGCGAAATAATCAAATGCCATGGCCACCGTGATTTCAAAAAATGAAGGCTTTAGTTTTTCAATTTCTGGTTTAATCTTTTCAACAAACTCCACAACAAAAACCGGATCGATCTCCTTCCCATTGATACGAATTCGTTCCGTAAATTCTTTTAGGTGGGGTGAAGTGTAAAGTCCGGTTTTATATCCTGCAGTTTGCAAAATGGAGGCAAGCATATGCGAGACACTTCCCTTTCCATTGGTACCGGCCACATGTATAGATTTAAATTTTTGATGTGGGTTTCCTAAGACTTCACACAACTTTAACGTATTTGTTAAATTAGGTTTGTAGGCTATTGACCCCACCCGCTGAAACATGGGGAGGTTTTGATACAAATAAGAAAGTGTTTCAGTGTAGCTCATAAAAACCTGGCGCGAAATTAAAGCTAACCGGATAAATTAAAAAAGCCCCTGATAGGGGCTCTCTTTTGATCTTGCAGATAACTACTTACCCAGCTTTAGGATTTTAAACCCAGCTGATACTTGGAACACCTGATTCTTAGCATCATTGTTATTAGAACCATCATTGATTTTAGATAAGCCTAAATTGTACCGCGCATCAAGCGTTAAGCCAAAGGGAAGATCCCAGCCTAAACCCAACGCCAAGCTAAGGTCTGAGCCTTTATAGAAATCTTTGGCTGCCTGCGTGGTGGTGGTTCCTTGAATGGTCTGCTTAAGTTGCCCCCCAGATAAAAATCCAAACTGGGGACCCGCCTGAATGTTGATACCGGCTACTGTATAGAGTTTCAAAATGATTGGAACATTAATGTAATCAAAGTTGGCTTCACCACTTCCTGAGTTAAACTGAAAATTCGAGCCTTGCTTTGAAAAGAGTAACTCGGGTTGAATGCCTATTTTGGCAAATTTAAAAAGCGCAAAGGCACCTGCATGGAAACCAGTTCGGTTTTTATAATTTTCGCCAGGACTTGACTTGGTATCCAAATTGGCAAAATTGGGTCCGCCTTTTATACCCAACGCAAATTGAACCTGGGCAACACTTTGTTGAGCTAGTCCCAGACCTAACATTACGAGTACTGCACAAAATATTTTTTTCATAGGAGTTTGTTTTTTTTGTGATCCGCAACAAAGATAAGGCCGAACTTTTAGAAAACGTTATTGTACCGTTTTTAGTATGATGGTAAAGCTTCCCATAATGAATAAACCGCTCATGGTAGATTTTGAATCATCCGATTTATCCTTTGTGGTTTCTGAATAATAACCAATGATTGGCTCAAATAATACCGTGTCAGTTATTCTAGCAGCATAACCGATACCCAATCTCAATTTAGATTCACCATACTTATTCGTGGTCGTAGTATTTCCACTTGTGAACTTGGATTTACTACTACCTACGCCAGCTTGCCCATGAAAAAACAAACCCTGATCCATATAATATCTTATGACTGGGCCAAAGGTAACATCGCTATTAGAGCTTTTAAAATCTGATGGTGGGCCCGATTTGGAGGAAGTTGTAGTAAAATTCAATCCTGCACCAACTACTAAATTATCAATCACTAGATAGCCTGCCCATGGCATAAGGGCAAAAGAAGACCCTTTTGAATCTGAATCCTTGAATTTTTCAGTTCGGAATTCAAATGCACCGCCACCAATAACTGAGCCCTTTTTTATGAATTGCCCAAAAGTTGCTGTGGATAATCCAAAGATCATCAATAGAAAGATTAATTTTTTCATACAGATTGGGTTTAAATTATTAACATAAAGTATAACGAATTTTTCGTTTTCAATTAATATGTAAGATCAAATTGCCAATTCGGGATTTTTCCCTTTGATAGTCCTGTAATACGAAATTAAGAATTGTAAATCACTCTCCTGATCATCTGTTGGGTAAAATGGTGCACCCACACAAATAATTTTCTTTTCAAAGTCAAAACCACATGGAATAATAGGAACTTGAGCTCCTTTAGCAATATAATAAAAGCCCGTTCGCAACTTTTCAACTTTCTTTCGCGTGCCCTCCGGAGCCATGGCCAGGATGAATTCATCATGCTGATTAAAGATATTCACTACCTGTTGAACGACATCATGACTACTCGATCGATCTACCGGATAGCCGCCTAACCACCTGAAAAACCAACCGAAAGGTGGTTTGAACAAAGAATCTTTCCCTAAATATTTTCCATTCTCGAGATGCAAAACACTTCGTGCCAACACACCTACCGGGAAATCCCAATTGCTGGTATGCGGAGCCACTGCAATTATATATTTTTTGAGTTCAGGTGGAAAGCTGCCTTCCACTTTCCAACCTGTGATTTTAAATATGAATTTTGCTATGGCGCGAAACATTACATCATTGAATCTAATAAAGAATCATCCGCTAAATATGGAATCGTGATTTGCGTTGAAGAAGAAATCTCTTTCTCAATAGTTGAAAGTGCACCGACATTGCGTGCCCAGGCCCTGCGCGCAATTCCATTATTTACATCGAAGTAAAGCATGTTTTTTAACTTTCTTTCCGCATCCTCAGAACCATCCAACAACAACCCAAACCCGCCATTGATAACTTCCCCCCAACCCACTCCACCTCCATTATGTATAGAGACCCAGGTGGCTCCCCGAAAAGAATCCCCAATCACATTATGTATGGCCATATCGGCCGTGTAGCGTGAGCCATCATAAATATTGGAAGTTTCACGATAGGGACTATCAGTTCCCGAAACATCGTGATGATCTCGACCTAACACCACCGCATCTATCTTTCCCGTCTTGATTGCCTGATTAAACGCAGTCGCAATTTTAATTCGTCCTTCTGCATTCGCATATAAGATACGGGCTTGCGATCCAACCACTAACTTATTTTTCTTGGCTGCTTTTATCCATTGAATATTATCATGCAGTTGCGATTGAATTTCTGGTTCGGCTGTCAATGCGATTTTTTCTAACACCTCCTGTGCCAATTGGTCGGTATAGTCAAGGTCTTTCTCATTCCCGGATGTACACACCCACCTGAAGGGACCAAATCCATAATCAAAACACATAGGCCCCATGATATCCTGAACATAAGAGGGATATTTAAAATCAACCTGGTTGGTTGCCATCACATCCGCTCCTGCCCGGGATGCTTCCAACAGAAAAGCATTTCCATAATCAAAGAAGTATGTTCCCTTTGCCGTATGCCTATTAATTGCATCTGCCTGCCTGCAAAGCGACTCCTGAACTTTACCTTTAAACTCCGCAGGGTTTTCGGCCATTAAATTATTGGCTTCTCTAAACGAAAGTCCAACTGGATAGTACCCACCTGCCCATGGGTTGTGCAGCGAAGTTTGATCGGATCCTAACTCTATAAAAATATTCTCCTCATCAAACTTTTCCCATACCTCGACAATATTTCCTTGATAGGCAATTGAAACAACTTCTTTATCTTGTTTAGCTTTAGTAACACGAGTTACTAACACATCCAAATCTTCAATAACTTCATCTACCCACTTTTGCTCAAATCGTTTTTGAGTAACTTTTTCATTCACTTCGGCAATCACCGTAATACAACCTGCAATGTTTCCGGCTTTTGGCTGTGCCCCACTCATGCCTCCTAGCCCAGAGGTGACAAAAAGTTTTCCAGAAAGTCCTTCATTATGTTTCGAAATTTTACGACCGGCATTCAGAATTGTAATATTTGTACCATGCACAATACCCTGTGGCCCAATGTACATGTAACTGCCGGCCGTCATTTGTCCATATTGTGTCACACCCAAGGCGTTATACTTTTCCCAATCATCGGGTTTGGAGTAATTCGGTATCATCATGCCATTGGTAATAACTACACGCGGAGCCTCAGGTGACGAAGGAAACAAACCCATCGGATGCCCAGAATACATATGCAGCGTTTGCTCATCTGTCATCACAGCAAGATACTTCATCGTTAATAAGTATTGCGCCCAATTTTGAAACACTGCCCCATTACCCCCATAGGTAATCAACTCGTGTGGATGTTGAGCCACCGCAGGATCCAAATTATTTTGAATCATCAACATGATAGCCCCTGCTTGTAAGGATTTGAAAGGATAATCACGGATAGGGCGCGCGTACATTTTGTAATCCGGACGGAAGCGATACATATAAATCCGTCCATAGGTTTGAAGTTCATTGAAAAACTCAGGCGCAAGAATTTGATGATGGCGTGGGTGAAAATAACGGAGTGCATTTTTTACTGCCAACTTTTTTTCATCAGGGGTTAAAATGTCTTTTCGCTTTGGCGCATGGTTACTAGTCGAATCGTATGGCTTTGGCTCCGGTATTGTGTCTGGAATGCCTTGTAAAATTTCCTTCTTAAAATTTAATTGTGAACTCATGCGGCTTCGTTCTTTTGAAAATGATGAGGTAAAAAGTTAGCCTTTGTAAACTGGTAACCAAAATCGAAAATTTCTTTAGCCTTACTAATATTCAGGCTGCTGAACCGATCCATGCGTGGTGGCTCAATAAATACATCACAGAGCCCGCGGCTTACTTCCGTATTAGCGTGAATCGTTATTAACAAACTACGCTCAATCACTAATTTGATATTGCTGGTGTCAAAATCCGGACTAATGTGATTGCAGTGAGAACCTACAATAAAATCGCATTCATTTCGAAGCGGTTTCACCGGAAGATTATCCAGTAATCCACCGTCCACATATAAATTTCTATCGATCGTTACAGGATTAAAAATTGCCGGGATGCAGCATGAGGCCATGATTGTTCCGGCCAAATCCCCCTCTGTAAAATAGTGAATCTTCCCTTTCCGTATATCTGTAGCAGCCACTGTTAAAGGAATTTTCAAATTTGAAAAACTATTCTCAGGTATTTCTCTCAGCAAAACTTCCTTCAATCCATCCAATGAAAGTAAGCCAGTCCACGCGAAGGCAGGCCGCACTGACTTAAAGATGCTGAGGTTTTTAATCAGTTCAAAAATTTGATCGGGCTTTTGTCCGTTTGCATATAAAGCTCCAACAATAGACCCAGCGCTCGTACCCGAAATGCAATCAAAGGTGATATTCATTTCGTCTAATGCTTTGAGTATACCTATGTGAGCTATGCCCCGCGCTCCACCCCCGGATAACACTAACCCGCGTTTCATAGGATGTCCTTTAGGCTAAAGGTTCTATCAAGTCGCACTCCCTTTTCAGTATGTTTAACTGTGCAGCATTCATGAACCGGATCATGTTCCAGAAATAAGATGTAGTCATTGTCAGCTGCAGTTTTCAAAAATGCTGACTTCTCGGCAAGTGTAAGAAGGGGTCGGGTATCGTACCCCATTACATAAGGCAAAGGAATATGCCCCACCGATGGCAGCAGATCGGCCATAAAACAGATGGTGTGCTGCTTATATTTTACTTTTGGAATCATCATGGCATCCGTATGACCCGATGCATAAAAGATTTCCATAAACTCAAAGGGAGATTTATCTTTTTGATGAATGAACTTCAAGTGACCACTTTCCTGCATGGGAAAAATGTTTTCAGCAAGAAAACTTACCTTCTCGCGTGGATTTGGTTTGGTTGCCCATTCCCAATGATTTTCATTACTCCAGTAGGTGGCTTCTTTAAACGTGAGCGCTAACTTTTCATTTTCTTTTTCTACTCCACCACCGCAATGATCGAAGTGAAGATGGGTGAGAAACATATCCGTAATATCATCGGTAGAAAATCCTTGTTGATTTAAAGATTTATAAAGGGAGTCATTACCATGTAAATAGTAATGACTGAAAAACTTGGCATCTTGCTTGTTGCCGAGTCCATTATCAATCAACACCAGTCTTTCACCATCTTCAATGAGTAAACAGCGCATAGCCCAGGAACACAGATTGTTTTCATCAGCCGGGTTTGATTTCTGCCAAATGGATTTGGGTACAACGCCAAACATAGCTCCACCATCCAATTTGAAAAACCCCGTATTGATTACGTGTAAATTCATTGTATCTAAAAGTAACTAGAATAAAAAAGGTCGCTTTGCGCGACCTCAATTTATACTTTATATCTTGAAAATTGAATTATCGTAGTTTCTAAAACCTTGTCACAATGATCTTAGTAGAACTTACTATCCAAAATCAACTCCAATCGGCTTCTACACGCCTGCGCGTAACCGTTCCGGCTTTGGCAAACTCATCCGGACATTTGATGTATGGTTTTTTTAAAGAGACTTATTCTTTCACCACTCCCATCGAACAAAATTTCTCAATGCGTTGATCAATTCGTTCTTGGGGTGTAAGCTTGTTGAGCTCGTGGAAGCTTGAAAGGATTACCTTTTTAACTTCATCAGCCATTGCCTTAATGTTGGTATGCGCTCCCCCCAATGGTTCGCTCACTATTCCATCAACCAGCTTTAACGCATGCATATCTTTCGATGAAAGTTTCAATAACTCAGCCGCTTGTTCTTTGAAATCCCAGCTTCTCCACAAGATAGCCGAACAATTTTCAGGGGAGATAACAGAGTACCAGGAATTCTCTAACATAAAAACACGATCGCCAATAGCTATTCCTAAAGCACCCCCTGATGCTCCCTCGCCTACTACAATGCAGATAACCGGCACCTTGAGCATAAACATCTCTTTTAGGTTACGCGCAATCGCTTCACCCTGACCACGCTCCTCTGCTTCAAGACCGGGAAAGGCTCCGGGTGTATCAATAAAGGTAACAATAGGTTTGTTAAACTTCTCGGCAATCTTCATCAGGCGCAATGCTTTTCTATATCCTTCGGGATTTGCCATCCCAAAATTTCGCATTTGCCGTTGTTTAGTGTTACGTCCTTTTTGCTGGCCAATCAACATAAAAGTCTGGCCTTCAATGGTTCCTAAGCCTCCCACCATCGCTTTGTCATCACCCACCGTTCGGTCGCCATGAAGTTCTACGAAGTCAGTAGTTATTTCGTAGATATAATCTTGGGTGTATGGCCGATCTGGGTGCCGGGATAGCTGCACCCGTTGCCAGCCAGTGAGATTTTCGAATGTTTCTTTTTTCAGGTCGGTGATCTTCTTCTCCAACGCTTGGACAGCCTTCTTAACCGAATCATCACTACCATCAGCAAGGTGTTTCATATCGGCAAGCTTTCCTTCCAGTTCCGCGATGGGTTTTTCAAAATCCAACAGATTCATTTTCCCTGAGTTAAATTAGTAAGGCTACAAAATTAAGATATTTTTGAAATTATGACCTTTTATGCAAAAAAGGGTACCTACCAGAAATAACCTTGATAGGCTAAAAATAGAAAATCCCATAAGCATTTCGCTTAAGGGAGTATGATTATGAATGACTTAGAACAGTATTGTTAAAGTATCAAAAGCACTACAATGATAGCCTCAATCAACAGCGCATTAATCAATCCTTTTAAAAATAGTGGTTTCAGTTCCATGTCCATTTCTTTTTATTGACTCAAAAGTAATTGTTGCCAATTCTTTAAAGAATGGATTACCGATAACTGGATATATTAGACGATGTGAGGCGTAATTACCCTTTTAATGCAATCGGTTTCATCAAATGAAACAAAAAAAGCCCCACGAAATGCGGGGCCTTTAGCGGTCCGGACGGGACTCGAACCCGCGACCTCCTGCGTGACAGGCAGGCATTCTAACCAGCTGAACTACCAGACCAAATACTTTTCTAACAATAACAGATTCTTGAAGCCAAATAAACTGTGCATTGCTAAAACAGGGTGCAAATATAGCGCTATGATCCTGTTATACAAACAGCATTATTATTTTAGTGTGAGAAAATTCCTTCAAAAGCAACGAGTTAAATCCAACTTCTTGGATTTTCAAAAGTTGGATTTATATTTATTTTATTTATAGCCGATATGCGATGGCTATTTTATTCTACTTTTTATGAATCGACTCCTGCTTGTTGCGCTCATCGTTGCTGCAACTTTCCTTCATGCTAATTCACAGGTTGTAGAGTGGGCGTCTAAAGTCATTCAGGTATCGTCCCAATTAACGTCCGTTCAATACTCTGCCAATCAAGCACTTGGTAAACCAAATGTACTTCCTGCAGGAGGCGAAAATCCAAATGCGTGGATGCCAGACAAGCCCAACCGAAAAGAATTTATTAAACTAGGGTTTGATACTCCAATAAGTATCAAACAAATAGCCATTGCTGAGTCGTTAAATCCAAGCGCACTGGTTCGGGTTTTAGCCTATGACGAAAGTGATCGAGAGTATCTTCTTGTTAGTCTCAATCCAATGGCTGTTCCTCTTAAGGGGAGAATGTTGAATATTTTTGTTGAACCCACGATGTTCAAAGTAGCGGCCGTTAAGTTAGAGTTCGATGGAGCTGCCGTTCCTGATTATTTCGCAATTGATGCAGTGGCGATTACGGATTCCAGTTATCCGATTATTGCAGATATTCCGTTGGCCGCTTATCTCGCTGCCGGTATAGTGATTGATCGGTTAGATGACACTATAAATAGTGAGTATGACGAACTTAATCCGTTGCTTTCGCCCGATGGAAAAACGCTTTATTTCAGCCGCAAGAACCATCCTGAAAATATGGGAGGTGTAAAGGACCGGGAGGACATCTGGTATTCGAATCTCGATGAATCAGGAAATTGGACACTGGCCAAAAATATGGGCACGCAATTCAATAACGCATATCCAAATTTTGTAAACACAGTTACGGCTACTCCTGATGGAAAGTCTGTCATAATGATTCTGGGAAACAAGTATGTTAAAAATGGAAAGAAAAGTCTTGCTGGAGTTTCCATTAGCTCACACGTGGGCAGTGGCTGGACCAAACCTGTGCCCCTTAACATAACTAACGATTATAATTTTAATGAGAAGGCAAATTACTTTTTGGCCAACAACAGAAGGACTTTGCTGATGTCAGTAGAACGGGATGATACCCGCGGTGACCGTGATTTGTATGTTACATTTATGCAAGACGACAGTGTGTGGACAGAGCCTTTGAATTTAGGTGCGGTTGTTAACACAGCTGCTGAAGAGTCTTCCCCGTTCCTGGCTATTGACGACAAGACTCTCTACTTCTCTTCAAAAGGATTTAGCGGCTTTGGTGGTAGTGATGTCTATGTTTCAAATCGATTAGATGATACTTGGACGAGCTGGTCAGTGCCCGAAAACATGGGCAATACGATTAACTCACCGCTTGAAGATTTGTACTTTAATATTCCTTTGAATAGTGAATATGCTTACTATTCGCGTGGAGTCACCGAGCGTAATATTGATATTTTTAGCATTAAGCTTCCTGTTCTTCAAACTCCAGAACCTTGGGTTACCGTTACGGGGAAACTTGTAGATGCAAAATCAAATTTACCGTTGAGTGCCAAAATTGTGTATGAACGTTTGCCCGATGGTAAGGATATGGGGATTTCGCAATCTGAACCCATAACAGGGGAATTCGAACTTAAACTGCCGACAGGATTTATGTATAGCATCCGCGCAGAGGCCAAAGACCATATTTCAGAAAGTCAAAATATAGACTTGCGAAACATTAAGGGAGCAACCAAACGTGTTGACTTTCGCTTAAGACCTATTGAGGTGGTTGCTATCGAAGCGAAAGCAATGGTAACGTTAAACAGTGTGTTTTTCGATTTTGATAAAGCTATTTTAAAACCCGAATCATTTCCGGAATTGGATCGGGTGATTGAATTGCTCAACCGCAGCCAGACTATTAAGATTCAACTGGCCGGCCATACTGATAATGTAGGGCCTACTCAATACAACCAGAAGCTTTCTGAACGCAGGGCATCGGCAGTAAAACTATACCTGATGTCCAAAGGAATTGAGGCAACTCGAATTACTTCAATAGGCTATGGTGAATCCAGACCCATCGCTTCCAATGATGATGAAATAGAGGGTCGTGAAATCAACCGCAGAGTTGAATTCACGATCCTGGAATTATAATAAAGTTGAATTTCTAAACTTTAGGAATTTTATAGCCATTATTATACTTCGCAGCTAAATACCCATTTGCCTTATCTTCATTAAACTTTGACTTGGCAGGGTCCCAACTTACTCTGGCACCTGTTTTATAGGAAATGTTTCCCATCTGGCAAACCAAGGCTACATGCGCTCCAGCTTGTATCGGGCAAGTAAGCTTATTCAAGCTTCGACTTTTTACAGTTTCAATAAAATTAATGGTATGCAAATCAAGACCTGACCCCTTGTTGGGTTGATACGGCACGGCCTCCATTCTTTTTTCATCCGGTATTACTTCCCAGCCACCCCGCCAAAGTACAAGCGTTCCATTGTTACCAATGTATGAGATGCCATGATCTTTTCCATAATTTCCGTTGCTGATACTTTGTGCATGTTCCCAAATCATATTGTATCCATCAAACTCATACACAGCTGCCAAGGTATCAGGTGTTTCATGCGCTCCATCCGGGTAGGCATACTTGCCGCCCAACGCTACAGCCGATTTAGGAAACGATGCATCCATACCCAACAGTGCATAGTCAATTAAATGAACACCCCAGTCCGTCATTAAGCCACCTGCATAGTCCCAGTACCAACGAAAGTTGAAATGAAATCGATTTGGATTAAACGGTCTCTGCGTGGCCGGACCAAGCCACATATTATAATCAACACCAGGCGGTGGCGCACTATCCGATTTCACCTCAATGTTTTTCATCCAACCCTGATAGGCCCAGGCTTTCACGGTTCTTATTTTTCCAAGCTTACCGGTTTTAATAAAATTTAATGCATCTACAAAGTGCGGCATACTGCGTTGCCACTGCCCTACCTGAACTGCCTTATTGTATTTCTTTTGTGCAGCAACCATCACATTACATTCTTCAATGGAGTTGCCAATGGGTTTTTCAACATATACATCTTTACCTGCTTCACAGGCTTCTACCATTTGTAAACAATGCCAATGATCGGGTGTGCCAATAATGATTACATCCAAATCTTTGTTCTCCAACATTTTTCGATAGTCGTTATATGTTTTAGTTTGAATGCCATTTTTAGCCAACTCATACTTACGATAGTTGAGTACGTTGTCATCCACATCGCACAAAGCAGCAATGTTTACTTCTGGTATTTTAATAAACGATTGCGTATCAGACCAGCCCATGCCGTTTACACCGATTACACCCACATTAATTTTGTCATTGGCCGAGATTGCTTTTTTTGCTTTCGCGAGTGCTTCCCATGGAAAAGCTGTTGCAAGACCTGCGCCTAGAGCAGCTTTTGCTGAAGTGGTAATAAATGATCTGCGGGTAGTCATAAAAATTATTTAATTTGAAGAGTTTACTGCGTATATAATTATGGTGGTAACGAGCAAGACCAGAACGAGGGGTATAAACCACACACCCAAACTCATTGCTTTACCATGCGCTACTTGAATAGTTGTTAAAATAATGTAGCTAAAGATTATCACTCCTAGTAATTTCAAAATACGTATCATCTGAAGAGCGATGTAATATTGCCGTGGTGCGTTTGATTCAGTTAGTGTAACTACATAATT
This sequence comes from Cyclobacteriaceae bacterium, assembly GCA_016787755.1. GTDB lineage: Bacteria > Bacteroidota > Bacteroidia > Cytophagales > Cyclobacteriaceae > ELB16-189. The sequence goes on from JAEUUA010000020.1 coordinate 312,546, forward strand.
AAATTTGTGCGGAATTCTAGCCACTACCAACAACAGAATATACATACCGATCAGAGCACCAAGTAAAACCAGAAGGGTTACCTTGCTCCCAAATCCGTCTGCCTTGCCACTAAACCCATAATGTGTTGGAATCGTATCCGGAAGAGTTGAGTAGTGAAGGGTGGTATAAACTACAATGCCCAGCACAAGAAACAACGTTACCCCCTCAATAACCCAGTCAACAGGTTTTAATGGAATATTCAAAATTGGCCTACTCATGGTTAACCGTTGAATAAAATTAATCTTTCATGCACCTAAATCCAACCGTTGCATTTCGCTCAAAACTTTGTGACACACGCAAAAGAATTTGCCGGTAATGAAGCTCACGTGGACCACCTTGCACATACCACCAACTCGAAGAGGGTTTGAAATAACTGCCGCCTTTCAGCATAATGTAATGATAGCTTCCGTTTTCGTAGACATCATTTGTAAGTTGCCAAACGCTACCCACTAAGTCATATAGACCATGTGGATTCACACCTTTTTTATATTTACCCACCGGATAAAGTTGACCAGATCCCAGATTGCAATTTTTAGAATCAATCCCTTCAATAGATTTAATGGTAAGTGTTTCTGTAACGAAGGTCTCCTTCCGTGTAACAGGTTTACGTTGTTTCCAAGGCCATTCATTTAACGATGAAGTCTGAGCGGCATATTGCCATTCTATTTCAGTTGGCAACCGTTTTTGTGCCCATGTAGCATATGCCTGCGCATCTTCATACGAAACATACGTGACGGGAAAATCCTCCTCACCTTCAACAATTTGATTTCCCTTCCAGTGCTTTAGGAAATTAGTTGTATCGATGGGTTGATATCGGGTCGCGTCCATAAATTTTTTAAACGAAGTATTTGTTACCGGATAACGATCCATCATAAAAGATGGAATGGTAAGCGTTTCTCCTTCCCGTGTTTTGGGATAAGGAATAAATTCATCGCCTTGTGTAAAATGAATTTGAAACGTTCCAGATGGAATCATCACCATCTCTGAAGGTTTCTTGAAAACTTCAGGTGTTCGAGTGGTTGTCGATATCATTCTGGGCGTGCCGGGCTTCAGGTAAAGGATTGATTCGTCAATAAGTTCATCATTTCTAAAAGCCTGAATCACAATCTTTCCCTCATAACGATTCAATTGCTTTGACATAGAAATCTCAAAATGATCTCCCTGCATGGGTAATTCAATCGGTTTCTTTTCATAAGATGGATTGCCCTTCCAAATTTTCACTGTTGTTCCCGAACTGATTTTTACAACCAAAAGATCCTCAACGATGTGCGCTTTAATAATTTTTTTAAATTGCCCAATACAAGAAACACTTCCCTCATTATTAGTTCCCAGGAAACGAGAATCGAATCCATCGATATCCGCAACGGCAAATAATTTATTTCCAACTTTCTTCAATTCAACTTCCTGGTGCTTCCACAGATCAATCCAATGGGTATTATTAGTAGCGTTTACTTCAAACAGATTCTTATTAAATCCTTCTGTTTTCAAACTAAAAATTGTATAAAGCGTTTTCTCGCCACGCTCCCATTGATTTACCCAAACACTGTCATGAAGTGTTTTGATCAATGGCGTATAGGTTGATGTTGTGAAATTATCAGAATGCTCTCGAAGAATACGTGTGGTCATTCCGAGAAATCGATATTGCTCTTCCTCCCATTCCGGATGACCTGGGGCAAACTGATTTATCTCAGTTCCATATCCATTAAAGAAAGCCACGGCATACTCACGTAAAATGGGCTCTTTAAAAACTTCCGCTACTCGAAGTATGGCAAAATCAGGCCTGATAAATTTATTGAGGTTTAACAACGGAGGATAATACAATGCATTGTGCACCCGGCCACTGATGATACCTTGCATATCTTTGGGTACTGCCATGCCTTCGCTATACATGACAACTCCGGGTCGCACCTGATCTGCTGTCGCTTGCAACTCTTTGCTTGATTCACCTTTCGTATCCAGGACCACTCCATCTGCCGAAGTTGCTTTAATTAAATCGGCTAACCCTTGCAAATGCCCTTCACTACGGGTGCTTTCATCCCATGGATTGTAGGCAATGAAAAATTTGACTCCACGACTGCGAGCTTCATGTGCCAAGACGTGTAGTTGTGATAATCCGCCCGGTAAATCCCGATATAGATCAAACTGATTTCGTTGATCAACACCCAACGTGGGCCACGTAGGCCAAATACAAATTGCATCATCACCGCCATAAAGTTTTTTACCTTTATCTATAAATTCTTTAAGATGATATTTTCCATCCGCAGCATCGTAAAAGTCTTTATCCCAAGCCATCATTAAATGCATGACGTATGCTTTCCTTATCCATGCAAGGTCAGTACGCTTAAAAAGCGTTTCATCAAATACAGGTATTGCATATAGTTTACGCTTTTGAAATACTTCACGAAGCCCTTCCTGCCAATCTTCCGTGTAAAAATTAGTATAAAAATTATATGCAACTGACCCTCCAGGATGCACAATGGTTTCAAATCTTTTACGAGTTGCTTTATTTAACGAGTTTACATCACGCTTCACAAATCCAAAGAGTTTGAGTTCATCAGTCAATTTGATTCCGGTATAGCCAAGTTCCCAGGCATTATCAGGAACAATAACATTTATAGGTTTGCGATCGGATAAAAATAAATGTGTGCGTGACAAGGCGTGGTTGCCAAAGCCTGTTATATAAACTTCACAATTATTTCGGCCAAAAGGAACGACATTACTTAGTACTAATGTATCTTTTGTATGATTAGTCAGTAGAATGCTCCCTTCAATTCCATGAACACTCGCGTTGAGGAATTTAAATTCCACTTTAAAAAGAGTGGAAGAATCAGAATGATAAGTTTTTCCATTGACTTCAAATGAAATCAGTGGCCTATCAGCCCGAAAATTATTGACCGATGTTACCAGATTATCGGTAACAGTAATTTCTTGAGCATGGGTTGTTTGCGAATAAGAATGGGTTGTTGCGAAAAGTACTATACTTATCCAACCACTATGAACTAGCATGCTCAACGTTAGTGCGAGGTAGTAGAATCCATGTTAAGTCGTTTAGCCATCTCAGGATTAATTGTATCTGCATACACTCCGTATGCATCAACTAAAAGACCCTTCACTCCCGTGCTGGATCGAATAGCTAAAAGAATTGAACTGTCATCTGGATTAGTCATTCCTTCAAACCGATGCACTTCATCCACATGAAATTCTGTAGGTCTTAGTTGCAGATTTAGGGGTTGGCATTCAATCCAATCAGACTTTAAATTAAAATCGTGAGAGTAGCCCCGACCTTTTAAATCCGCCATCGCTTCAGTAAGTGTTTCAAATGTTTTCACAGTCTTGCTATTGGAATCTCAAGGTACTCGCTCTGTTTTAAAATAAAAAGCTATTTTTAGAGTTCTAACCTATCTATGAAGAGAATCCTTCTTGTTTTGTTTTCAGGCCTTCTCCTGCTTTCATGCAGTTCGTCAAGTCCTAAAGTAGTAAAACCACGCACCCACAAAATGTGGTCGAAAGGAAACAAATACGTGATCGATATTCCTGTTGGCAATCGCCATATTAGAATGTTTGAGCGAAAGCGAACTAAGTTGGTAAGAATGAAGTGAACAGTCCACGGTCTAACGGTCAACTGCCCACAGACAGTCTAACGATCAACTGTCAACAGATTGTAACCTGCGATTAAAACGTATACTAACCTGCCGTGGACTTACAGACAGTCGACTGTTGACTTCAAGAGAGTCCTTTCAACACCATCTCCACATTCCTGCGAAAAAAAAACTTAACCGGGCTTATTTGCTGCAGGTGGGCCGTTACTACTGAGCCGTAGAAGACCGTTGTCAACAAGTTGCTTAAGTCACGGGTAGATGCAGATTTCGTTACTTCCTTTTTAAAGATTGCTTCCAATGTCAGCTTCTCAAACATTTGATCAAGCGATTGAATCTCTACCAGATGAATATCAGTAACATCAGGAAACAAAAGTTTTTTTTCTTCTGCTTTTAGCGGAAAAGGTTTTGGCGGTCGTTTTAGATCAGACAAGTATGCAAACAAACTCAGAATTATACCCGGATGTATTTCACACTCTTCAGCAAGTTTATCGAACAAAAAAGTAATACCAGCAATTCCTTCTTTAGGCTTGTCTCTAAATTCCACCGCCCGTTTCAGGCACCAAACGCGGAAGAAATACAAAAGTATATCTTCTTTTTGGGGAAAATATTTAAATAAGGTGACTTTAGAGATTTTAACTTTGGAACAAATTTCTTCGATGTACAAATCATCAAACGATTTTTTGCCGATCAATTTTAAGGTGTGATCGAGGACACTTAGTTTTAGCCGTGCGGCTTTTTCTTTTCTCAGGCTCATGGTATTCTTCGTTCGGAAGTAATACATTTAGGTTCACAAAACCAACCCTATTATCCATGAAGCGCTTCCTTATTCTTCTACTGGCTGTTTCAGTCCTTGCATGTAATACAAAGAAGGAAAAAGTAATTGGTCTGTTGACTGATTCGGCCATGGTTGTCAGTGCCCATCCGCTTGCTTCCCAAGTTGGGGTAGATATTATGAAGAAAGGAGGCAACGCTATTGATGCTGCTATCGCCACACAATTTGCATTAGCAGTTGTATTTCCAGCAGCAGGCAATATCGGTGGCGGAGGATTTATGGTAGTTCGTTTGAATGACGGCACGGTGGCCAGTTTAGACTTTCGTGAAAAGGCTCCTGGCAAGGCAACAACTCACATGTACCTTGATTTGGAGGGAAATGTGCTTGAAGGAGTAAGCACGCAAGGGCACCTTGCTTCCGGTGTTCCGGGATCGGTAGATGGAATGGTAGAAGCTCATAAAAAATATGGTACCCTTCCCTGGAGAGAATTAGTTCAACCGGCCATTGAGTTGGCACTGAACGGATTTGTGCTTACCGAACGCGAAGCCAACTGGTTTAATGAAATGAAGGAAGACTTAATGAAGTATAATACCATACGACCAGAATTTCTTTTGAAGGATAATTGGCAAAAGGGAGACTCTATTCATTGGTCGGAATTAGGGCACACGTTGGAACGCATTCGAGATCAGGGGCGAGCGGGTTTTTATGAAGGCAAAACTGCAGAAGATATGGTAGCCGAAATGGAGCGTGGCAAGGGGTTGATTACACTTGATGATTTAAAAAATTATTCGTCTGTCTGGCGTGAACCGATTGTGGCTAACTATAAAGAGTATAAAGTAATTTCCATGCCACCTTCCTCCAGTGGTGGCGTTTGCTTGCTGCAACTGTTAAAATCAGTTGAGCCTTACCCTATTAAATCATGGGGATTTAATTCAGCAGAAACTGTTCACCTAATGGCGGAGGCAGAGCGCAGAGTGTATGCCGATCGGGCTTATTATTTAGGGGATCCGGATTTTTTTAAAGTCCCGATCAAGCAAATGCTAGACGATCAATACAATGATGAACGCATGAGTAGCTTCGATCCCTCGAAAGCAACTCCAAGTGTTGAAATAAAACAAGGAACCATTGCCGGTTACGAATCGGAAGAAACTACTCACTTTTCGATTGTTGATCCAAAAGGAAATGCTGTAGCAGTAACAACTACCATCAATGGTTGGTTTGGTTCACATGTAGTTGTGCCCGGATCTGGGTTTTTTCTCAATAATGAAATGGATGATTTTAGTTCAAAGCCCGGTGTGCCCAATATGTTTGGAGTCATCGGTGCAGAAGCAAATAAAATTGAACCCAATAAGCGCATGCTTAGTGCAATGACACCCACCATTCTTGAAAAAGATGGTAAGCTATTTATGGTGGTGGGTACACCGGGAGGTTCTACTATTATCACTTCCGTATTTCAGGTAATCCTTAACGTAACAGAACATGGCATGGGTATGCAAGAAGCTGTCAATGCGAAGCGGGTGCATAGCCAATGGCTGCCTGATGTTGTTATTCCTGAAACAGGTGCACTCAGCAAGAAAGACAGTTTGCAATTAGTGAACCTCGGGCATAAACTCACTCCTCGCGGTGCGATTGGACGTGTGGATGCAATCTTAGTACTCCCTAATGGCAAGTTAGAAGGTGGTGCAGATAATACCCGAGGTGATGATAAAGCGCTTGGATATTGATTAAGGGTTAACCTTATCAGATGTTACAAGAAAAATATCTAAAACTCTAAATCAAACTATATGAAAAAATTGGTAATAATGATACTGTTATTCTGCTCACTAGACTTAGTAGCACAAAATGAACCACAGAAAATAATTAATGAATTCTTTAAATTATATAAGGACAAAAATAGTGATGTCGCATTAGACTTCCTTTTTGGAACCAATAAGTGGATGAATGATTCGAAGGATCAGATTGAAAATGTTAAATTCAAAATCAATTCAACCGTTGTAAAATCAATGGGAGAATATTTTGGTTATGAATTATTAACGACCAAAACAGTAGGTGAAAAAATTATTTTCTATACTTACCTAGTAAAATATGATCGACAGCCTATAAGATTTTCTTTTCTTTTATATAATCCAAATGGTCAATGGAGGTTGCAGAATTTTAGTTTCGATGATGCTTTTAAGGATGATTTACAAGAAGCGTCCAAGTCTTACAGAATGAAAGAAAATTTAGAATATTAATAACGGGTAACAAAAAAAACGATCAAGTCCAAAGAAACCTGACCCATTAAAGTTTTTTAGTCATCAAGAATGCTCAAATAGGTCCTGATGACTTCCGTATTAAAGAATTTCCCCAGCTTGAATCTTCTTGGCGATCTCCTGAACTTCATCTAATACTCTTAACAAATTACCACTCCACAATGCTGCAATTTGTTCTTCGGTATACCCACGCTTTACAAGTTCAAGTGTAACATTAAAAGTTTCAGCGGCATCATTCCAGCCCTCTACACCGCCACCGCCATCAAAATCGGAGCTGATACCTACATGTTTTAATCCAATCTTTTTTACCAGATAATCAATGTGATCTACAAAATCTGCCACGTTCACGGGTGGTGCAATCGGGTTTACTTCATGCTCAATTCTTGGCTTTGCCTTTTCCCTAATCGCCATATAGCCAGTTAAATATTTTTCACGCGCTTCGTCACTCATTTCACGAATTGCCGACCGCGGAACAATTTCAAAGCCCTCCGCTTTGGCAACTTCTGCAATCACTGCTTCTACTTTCTCGCTATTGGCTTTGTTCTTTTCTGAGTTTACATAGCTTTTAAATGCTACTGCCTGTACGACACCACCATTCTCTTTCAGCATCATCAATTGTTCATCATCTAAATTTCTGCTAACGTTGTTAAGTGCCCTTGCCGATGAATGCGAAGCAATTACCGGGGCTTTTGACAGCTTCATCATTTCCATGTTTGCGGCTTTTGAAGGATGTGAAAGATCGACCATAATTCCCCATTTATTCATTTCCGAAATAGCTTGGCGCCCTAAATCACTAAGGCCATTATGTAACCACACACTATCGCTTTCGCCAGTATTAGAATCGCTCAGCTGACTGTGTCCATTATGCGCAAGCGACATATACCGTGCACCACGCTCCATAAATTCTTTTATCCTGCTAATGTCTGTTCCTATTGGGTAAGCATTCTCTACACCTATCATCGCTACCTTTTTACCGGATGCAGCAATTCTTCTAACATCCTCAGACGTTAATGCAAGTTCAATTTTATCAGGTGCAATCTCTTCGCATAATCGGTGAATCGCTTTGAACTTATCATCGGCATTGGCATAGGCCTTCTCGTAACCCGCTGGTGATAGCTCACCCTGACCCGTATAAACAATAAACCAGGCAACATCAAGTCCTCCTTCTGTCATTTTAGGAAGGTTTACCTGTGTTGAAAGTCGTTGGGTATAATTAGTTCCAGATGTAAAGTTGGTGGTGTTGATGTCGTCATGCGTATCCAACGTAATCACGCGCTCATGGATACCCTTCGCTTTCTCAATAAGCTCGGCTTCTGTTAGCTCAGATTTTTCTTTTGAGCCACACGCGTAAAGAATCAATAACACAATTGAGAGCAAATAAGTCAGTTGTTTCATAATTTTGGTATTATACCCTAAACATAGAATATTCCATACCTGGTTGGAGTCAAAATTATGTGAATGGCGTTTGCTATTCATATGAATAAAGCGTTGTTCTATCTGCAGGAGAAGTCCTTGAAAAGGACTCAATAATTGCTTTCACCAATTACCTTTAGCCTTATGAAACTACTAGCACCCAACCACATAGTCCTATTAACGTTACTAATGCTCTTTACTCAGTGCAAAAAACGTGAATTTTCGGCAGCGGATATCCTTGAGAAATCAATCGCTTATCATGATCCAACCAACAAGTGGCCTCTCCTCAAAGCCCACATGAATTTTGAAGAAATCCATATGAAAGATAGTGTTGAAGTAGTTCGGGAAACACAGATTTGGATTGATAACTCAACCGGATACTTTAAAATTAATCGAGGAGGTGATGAGATCCATGGTGTAGCTATGGATTCCTGTTTTATTGAAAAAGGAAACAGTAACTGTGATCAGGCAAAGCGAATGCGCAATTACTATGTATACCTATGGGGATTGCCCATGAAGCTAAAAGATTCAGGCACCCTGCTAAAAAATGAATTCATAGATACACACTGGGTGGGTGAACCAGCCTACCAAGTGCAAGTTGATTATGAGGAGGACACCTGGTATTTCTATTTTAACAAAGTGAATTTTAAATTGATTGGTTATTCTTTTGTAAAGAAGGATGGATCAGGAGAAAATATTCTTCTTTCTGATGAAGTTAAGGTGGCTGGGTTAAAATTGCCTCAGAAGCGAAGCTGGTACACTCTTGACACAAACAAATTTCTGGGAACCGATATTTTGTTGGGAGAATAGTTATTACCTAATAACCTATTTCTTGGTTAGATCAAGCAGTTGAATATTTTTAAAATCAATTGGCTGACCTTCACTCTGCAAGGCAATAAATCCTGATGTCAATGGTTTGCCCGGCTGCCACAGTGCGCTGTCATATCCATTCACCACACCGCCACCCATAGAAGGCTTAGTATATTGAAGCACGGTATCTTCATTGATTATGTGAGTTATCAAGGAATCGCCAAGCACGATTAATTCGCCACGCACCCACTGGTCGCCTACATAGGTTTGTGAGGTGGAGTTTAAGCAATGGTTGTCATACAATTTACCTTGATAAAAAATTTCCGTTCCTGGTGAACACATATTACCCGTAGGTCGCGGCTTACCATCACCTAAGCCTGCCAACAATTGCATCTCTACAGAGATGGGCCAATTTTGCTCCTTGGGCATGCTGTGAGGATCTTGAGAATGAAACATTACCCCACTATTAAGCAAGGTAAAGTCAGGGGCTCCTTTCTGGAGCTCACCTATAAAACGATATTCAAATTTCAATCGAAAATGAGATAAGGGATTCTTGTAATACAAATGGCCAAACTGATCATTGAAGTCAGCATATTGATCGTATCTAACTTTCAGAATACCATCTTCTACGCGAAAGGTGCTTCCAAAATTTTCTTCCACCTCATGATGATGAATCTTAACTACCCAATCATTTATGTCCCTGCCGTTGAAGATGCTTACCCATTCCTTTTTTTGTTCTTTAGGAGTACAACTAAGTACGAGGAATCCCAAAACTCCCAGAATTATTATCCTTGTCATAGATGATTGATTATAAAATCAGTTTTTCAAAATCCTAAACTCCACGCGTCTATTTAATCTGCGCGCTTCTTCTGAGTCATTAGTAGCAATGGGTCGGGTACCACCATAGCCTTTTCCTTTTATTCTACGTTGGCTAATTCCTTTTGAGACTAAATAAGATTTTATTTTATCTACCCGTTGTTGCGAAAGCTCCAGGTTCTTCTTTGCATCACCCCGATTATCCGTATGCCCCTCCAGTGCAATAACCACAGAAGAATTTGAGTTTAGAAAATCCACAACCACGTTCAACTCATCGTATGATTCTTCGAGCAAGTTTGTTTTCCCTAACTCAAACAGTACGCTTTTCAAATTAACTACTGCCCCCACCTCAATGGGTTGAAGTTTAAAGTTCATTTCGAGGGTTTGCATTTCGAATGTATGGATGTCCAGTTTCTCAGACACGTTTACAAAACGTTTTGCTTCCACTTCTATGGAATAGATTTTTGTTGAAGGAACAATTAACACATAATTGCCATCTTCTTTACTCGTCACAGTATACAGGGAGTCGGTCTTAAAGATTACATTAGCAACAATGGGTTCGCCCGTTTTTGAGTTGGTAATACGTCCGACAATTTTCACTTTCTTATCAGGCACATTTATAATATCGCGGCTTGCTTCGACCATGCGAATCAATGTATCCACTTTAAGAATTGTCTGCAGACTGTCTTTAAAAAGTTTGATGTCGCCATACCCATCACTATTTTGAGTGGTTGTATATAGCGCCATTTTTTGCGCATCGCTGACGCGAAAGAACAACTCCCGCCCTTCAGAATTAATTTGAGTACCCAGGTTTACAGGCGTTGACCAGTTCTTCCAACTCTCATCCAATCGATCGGAAACATAAATATCAAAACTACCGAACCCACCCCGCCTGCCGTTGGAAGCGAAGTAGAGTTTTTTACCATCTGCGCTTAGGGTGGGACTAATTTCCTGAAATACTGTGTTGATTGTACTGCCCAGATTAATAGGTTCGCTCCAACTGTTTCCGCTCTTACGGGTGACGTAAATATCTTCAGCTCCTACGGTGTTATACGATTCTGCCGAGAAAATAAAATGTTCAGGCAACCAGTGGCCACTTAGTGTGGAAGATCGATTTAAGAAATACGGAATTGAAATATTCTGTGGTGTGCTCCAGCCTGTTCCGGTGTAGTACGAAACCGAAATCCCTTGCGTTGTTAGGTTTTCATTGCCCTTGGCATAATGACTTAAGAGATATAATTCCGAGCCATCGTAACTTAAACCAGCCACCCCATTATAGTCTCGGTTATTTAGCACTGACCCGGCATGCACGGGTGCCGACCAACTATCACCCATCCATAAAGCCATCCAGATATCACCGGGATCTTTTTTACCAGCAATATTTTCGGGGTGATTAGCAATGGTCAAGTAAAGCGTTTTGCCATCCGGACTGATTACAGGATTTTGTTCATCGTATGGAGAGTTAATGAGTGCCAGCGGGTCATTGCTTTGAGATAAAGCAGAAAAAGAAACCAGGAGAAAGGAAATTAAAAAATACTTCATGTGTTCAAATCATCTTCAAGATTACAAATAAAATATTAAAATGTGCTTTGACCTCACCTTCTTTCCCTCTCCAAAGGAGAGGGATGACTCCTCAATAAAATATATGAACTATTCTAGCATTGTTCATTTTTAATTACCAATAATTTTCATTGCTTACTAACCCAAATATTGTCTTTTAAATAAAAACGCCAAGGCAGTTTTGCATCTTCACCTGCATAATCAATGCCAACTCGAGTAGTTGTTACAATGTCTTTCCTAGCCACTTGTATTCCTTCTTCAATCCAAATATCGGAACTCATAAGATTTTTCCCATTATGTGTTCTGTCAATACCCAACGCTTTCGTTAGCTTACCTGGACCTGATGTAATCCGTTTTAACGAAGTTTTTCGCATTCGAACTTTCATCAATTCTTCACCCTGCTTCGGTTGTAAGGAACGAATAAGAACCGCCTCTGCATTACTTTTTTTATTAGTAACTACATTAAAGAGATTATGAATCCCATAACATAAATAAACATAGGCGATTCCTCCTTCGTCAAACATGACCCGATTGCGTTCAGTCATTCTATTTAAATAGGCATGGCAACCACGTTCGCGAAATGAATAGGCCTCGGTCTCCACAATCGTACCACTGGTAATAAGGCCATTCGTTACTGTTACAAGGGTTTTACCAAGTAGTTCTTTTGCAACTAGAACTACATTTTTCCGCTGAAAGAATGATTTTGAGAGCATGAGGGCTTAAAGTCTGTATATTTTCAGGGGTTGCTTAGCGGGCAAAATGGTTCTATTTTTGAACCCTAAAATTAATAATCTGCTATGAAGAACACACTATTACTTGTATTGCTTGCCGTTGGAATGGTTGCTAATGCGCAAGTTCAAACTCCCCAGCCAAGTCCGGCTGCTTCTGTATCAACGGTCGTTGGTTTAACAGATGTTAAAATTGATTACTCTCGTCCCAGTGCCAAAGGAAGAAAAATTTTTGGTGACGGTGCAGTACTGCTTCCAAACGGAGCAATCTGGAGAACAGGTGCTAATAATGGAACCAAAATTACCTTTAGCGATGATGTAAAAGTAGAAGGTATTGCGGTACCTAAAGGTGAGTACTTAATTTTTAGCTGGCCTGGAGCAACTGAATGGACTGTGTCACTATATAAGGATCTTGCGCTGGGTGGCAATACAGATGCCTATGACAAAACTAAGGAAGCAGCAAACTTCAAAGTGAAGTCAGAAAAGTTAGCTGAGAAAGTTGAAACACTAACTATTAACATAGGGGATATCTCTGCAGATAGCAAAATGGCCAAAGTTCAAATTGCGTGGGAAAACACTTCAGTAAAGTTTGGAATTGCAGTTGATTACGATGCTAAAGTGATGAAGTCGATTGAAGCTTCTACTAAAGTAAATCCCAACAACTATTTTAATGCAGCTGTTTATTATCTTGAAAATGGTAAAGATTTGAAGCAAGCACTTGAGTGGGTAAACATTGCCGCGGCAGCTAATCCTTCTGCATTCTGGATTATGTACCAAAAGGCAAGAATTCAAAAAGCACTTGGTGATAAAACCGGTGCAATGGCTACTTCTAAAGCTTCCTGGGAAGCTGCAAAGACTGCTAACAATCGCGACTATCAGGTAATGAATGAAGACCTTCAGAAGTCTTTGAAGTAAGACTTCTAAAAGTGAATTAATGAAAGCATCCTATTACCGGGATGCTTTTTTTGTGTTTTGATTTTCAATATACTGAAAGATAAAGCCCAACAGAACTACCAGTAAGCATCCTATTATGTTGTAAAGCAGAAAGGCTACCTTGGTAAAGAAGTAGCAATAGAGAATCACTCCTTCGGCTATAATTGCTGCAATAAATATGGCATTTGACTTTATGTATTTGAGATAGAAAGCTGAGAGGAAGATTCCTAGGATGGTTCCATAAAAAATAGAACCTACAATATTCACAAACTGAATCAGGTTCTCGGCCTGGTTTGCAATCGAAGCGAACATCATTCCAAAAATAGCCCAACCAGCGGTAAACCATTTTGAGGATTTTACATAATGGTAATCATCACCATCCTTTTTAATAGAGCGTTTGTAAATATCCACGGTAGTGGTGGAAGCCAGAGCATTAAGCTCGGATGCAGTAGATGACATGGCAGCCATAAAGACAACCGCCATCAACAAACCAATAAGTCCATGCGGCAAATAAGCCATCACAAAGGTGATGAACACGTAATCCTTGTCAAGTGTATTTGAACCCGGTATCGCGACAGCTATCTGTTCTTTAACTTTTGATCGAATTTCTTTTTCTGTGCCTTGAATAATTTCCATTGATTTCCGGCCTTGTTCAATAAGAATCGGATCATCTTTACGAATGGCATCTACTAAACTTTCGGCTTCATTCCGTTTCTTGGTAAATACTTTATCATATTCACTTTCCAATGCTGTAATCGCTCCCGCATATTCGGTTTGCATGGCTTTGTCTTTGAGCGATTGATTATGAAAAACAGGTGCCTGATGAAATTGATAAAATACAAATACAAGAATGCCTATGTACAGGATGATAAATTGCATGGGCACTTTAAGTAAACCGTTAAACAATAATCCCAATCTACTTTCACCAACTGATTTGCCACCCAAATACCGGCCCACTTGAGATTGATCCGCTCCAAAGTATGACATGAATAAGAACAACCCCCCTATCAATCCCGACCAAATATTGTATCGCTCGGTTAAGTCAAACGAGATATCCACCAAATTCAATTTACCCATTACACCTGCTAATTGAAAAGCTTCTGTGAACGAAATATTTTTAGGAAGTTTATAAAACGCAGTAAGCCCGGCAATGATCATACCCACCATAATGATAGTGAGCTGATATTTTTGTGTCATGCTTACGGCTTTAGTACCTCCACTTACGGTGTAGATCATCACTAAGGAACCAATGAAAATGGTGGTGAGATTAATGTTCCAATCTAACATCGTAGATAAAATTAATGAAGGCGCATAAATCGTAATCCCCACTGATAAGCCACGAAGCATTAAAAATAAAAAGGCTGCAAGCGATCGGGTCTTCAAATCAAAACGAGATTCTAAATATTCGTATGCGGTGTAGACTTTTAGCCGATGATAAAGCGGAACAGCGGTAACACTCAGGATCACCATAGCAAGCGGCAAACCAAAATAGAATTGAAGAAACCGCATTCCGTCTTCATAAGCTTGTCCGGGCGTTGACAAGAAAGTAATCGCGCTTGCCTGAGTTGCCATAATCGATAAGCATACATTCCACCAGGGCAAGCTATTATTCCCTAACAGGTAGCCATCAATATTTTTGCTTCCTCTCCCTTTTATAGTACCATACGTTACAATCAGGGCAAGGGTAACAAATAAGATTATCCAGTCGATTGAATTCATTGGAAAGAATTTGTTATGAGTAAATACGCAACGATTTGAACGGCTAAAACAATCATAACAAACCAATACCAACTCGTCCATTTGGAAAAAACGGGTGGCTTTTCTTCGGGCTCTCTAGGTATCATTTCTTTGTTTTTATTTTTTCGTTGGGCAACGACTTTCCTATTTTTAACGAAACCAGGTTGGCAAACAATTTATAAGCACCCGGTACACCCTCCGGCAATTCCCTGAAAAAGGAAAGGCCCGTGTACACATAATGCCCTTCCCCATATTTAGCTATCAGCAAACTACCATTTCGTGCGGGCTCACCCGTGTCATTCATGGAAAGCAGTGCATCGTAGCGTTCGCTCCATGCGCTTGGAAAGTATAAGCCCCTCTCCTGTACCCACCCGTCAAAATCCTTGCTGGTAATTTTGTTTGGATAATTTAAAACCGGATGATCGGGTTTCAAAATCCTAACTTCGCTATTCTCTTGTGTTACACGATCACGCGATAGCGTTAACGGATAAGGCGAAAATTTATCTTCATCGATTTCTATATCGTTACTGGTATTGTATTGAACAACCATCGTACCTCCGTTCTTTACATAATCAAGCAAGGCAGGCATGATGAATCGGATGCGTTCATTCGTATTCAAGGCACGAATACCCAACACCACTGCATCTACTCGTTGCAGATTGGCGGCTGTAACTTCCTCGTTTTTCATTTCCCACACCTCATACCCAAGATGCCGCAAACTTGCAGGAATATCATCCCCAGCCCCTTTTATATACCCAATAATAGAACCTGTTTTAAGTATGTTAATCCTTAACGCTCTTGCCTTCGCTTCTGGCTGAAGAATTTGGATGGGAATATGATCATATACAATTTGCTGAATAGAATGTGAATACGGTTTACCACCAATTTCGGCTACGGCTTTGATGGTAGCATCCATTTCTATTTTACTGCCGGTTACATTAAAGACAAACGTTTGCTCTTCACCTATGCTTGATAACTCAAACGGAATCGCAGCCGGTTCACATTTCCAACCGGAGGGAAGCACTAATGTTAAACTACCCGCAATTTGCTTTTGAGATTCAGATTTTATCAGAACCCGAATAGGTTGGGCTGATTGATCTTTAAAAACATAGACCGATTGCGGGAAGTTAACAAAAACGAGTGGGGTAATTTCAACGGGTCGTATCAATTCACCCCGCACAGGATCGGTCCACGAATAAATTACCGGCACGGTTCGCGTTAACTTTTCACCCATTATTGAAATGGTAACTTCGATTGTGATAGCCGCATCATTTTCGGGTTTACCAATAAGTGATTTATCGGTGACATTGTATAATCCAATTGAATGACTATCCTTCAGCCAATAGGGTGCCGAATAACTTGCATTTGAGCTCAGATTTTTCACCGACTTAAAAGTTACCGAAGCATTATTCTTTAACGGTAAAGTAATCGTTGAATCAAGACTCAGCATGAGGCTCTTAACCTGTAACAAAGTTATAGGAACATCGGATCGATTGATGGCCTCAAAGGAAACTCTAACAGGCTGATCAGAAGTAGTTACGTAATGGCTCGCCCGAACCCCAATATATAATCCTGAGCAGTCCAAGAGCAACTGTTCCGTTTCTTTAAGCTTCCTTTGCTTCCACACTGAATTATCCAGAAGCATAATCTGCTTTCTAACCTCCAAAAGAACAGGAACACTTAATTCGGGCATATCTTCATTGAACTCAGCAATAACTTTTTGAACCAGGGGTTGAACTTTATCTCCACCTTTAACACGTGCCCATGATGTATTAATGTTTTCAAAAAAATCGTTATTCACTTTTGTTCCCTTTACAAACTCAAAAAATTCTTGTGAATCGCCCCTGCTGCCTGAAGATCCAAAACCTTGACTTTTATGTGAAGTACGGCTGGCTGCGGCAATTTCTGAATACGATTTTCCAAGTAATGGATTGTAGGTTCCAACATTCATTGTAACAATGTCAGGCGTTTTTTCACTTATGGTTTGATTCCACCATCGACCTGTGTTTGTATACAAGGTGCTGACTTGCCAGGTTCCAAAAGTTGGCACTTGTTCAGGAAATATCTCCGGATTGTTGCTGACATCAAATGCCTCTTGTGCGAGTATGGCTGATGAAGTATGATGACCATGCCCTGCCCGTTCATCGGCTGGAAATCGGGTAAGGATTACGTCCGGTTGAAATTGACGAATAACCTGAACTACATCGGATAAAATTTCTTCTTTATTCCAAATCTCCAACGTCTCATGGTAATTCTTGGAAAATCCAAAATCAATAGCTCGGGTAAAAAATTGTTGCCCACCATCAATTCGCCTGGCCGCCAATAGCTCTTGCGTTCGAATGAGTCCTAGTAATTCACCGATCTCGGGTCCGATTAAATTTTGACCCCCATCCCCCCGCGTCATGGAAAGATAAGCGGTAGCAACAAGCTGATCATTTGCCAGAAACGTTATTGCCCGTGTGTTCTCATCATCGGGGTGGGCAGCCACGTAAAGTATTGAGCCAAGAAAATTTAATTTCTTCAGTTTAAGCTTGATCTCAGAAGCAGATGGTTGACCCTGTTGAGCAAAAGTGATACGAGTAATAAATACAAGGAGAATAAAGAGAACACGCATACGTTAAGGAGTTTGAAACGTGAAATAAAGAAAAAAAAAGTTATCCACCGGGTAGGGTGAATGAGCGGACAGTTGCAGGTGTTAGCGGAGCCTATGTGGTTTAGAATTTTCCTCTTTTCTCATCGTTTACCATGAATATTCCATCCTCTAAAATGGTAAGATATATCTTGCTTACAGATTTTCTTTTCTCATCATTAAAATAGACCGTAAATTCATTGGTTGTAATCTTTTCTTTAATATCCTCGGTGTAACCCCAATCTAATTTAATAACAGTGCCTGACGTTGCCTTTCGGTTAAAAACAAGATTGCCATTACCATTCACCACCCGAATCCTAACTTCGTCATCAGTAACAGCAAGAATCTTTAGCTCAATGAGCAAATAAGGCATTGGACCCGATATTGCTTTCCTCACTTTCTCATCTGTAGCTTGCTCATATTCTACCCTTTGTCTGTCAATGGGAGGCCGCTCTTTAAAAATATAATCAATCTTAAGTTCAAACTCTTCCGAAGGCTTATACGGAACTTGTTTTTGGAAAAAGGAACCTGCAAGAAGGTAGAAAATTATTTTAGTAATCATTTCAGAATTAGAAGTTTACACTAATGACTTTCAAGTTATCAATCCAGTTGAACATTACCTAATAATACTACCCATGCCTTTGGAAACCCTTATGAACATTGGGCTTGGAAAGAAATAAACTTTTTACCGAAAGAGCTGAAATAATTTTTTTAGATCAAAAACAATCTAAATTTGCGCCTTGTAATTAAACCCTATCTAACACTTATGAACAAAGCTGAATTAGTTAGCAAGATTGCCGGTGATGCTGGCATCACTAAAGTACAAGCAACCGCTGCCCTTGGATCATTCATGGAAGGCGTGACTAAGACTCTTAAGTCTGGCAACAAGCTTATCCTTGTAGGCTTCGGTACTTTCTCTGTTTCAAAGAGAGCTGCCCGCAAAGGCCGCAATCCACAAACGGGTGAGACAATAAAGATCAAAGCCAAAAAGGTTGCTCGCTTCAAGGCAAGCAAAGAACTTTCCGGCAAACTTTAATCACCACTTCCTGACTTCTGTCAGTCAAGTAAATAAAAATAGACTCTCAATTTAGGAGTCTATTTTTATTTAATATCTCCTCCATCTTGGGATACTAAAAGAATCTTATTTTCTTTGCACAAACTTAACTTCATGCAAACAGCCGAAATCCATACCAATAAAGGAATTATGAAAGTTAAATTTTTTGAGGCAGATGCTCCTATTGCTGTAAAAAATTTCACTGACCTTGCCAAGAAAGGGTTTTATGATGGACTTACTTTTCACCGAGTAATTCCAAACTTTATGATACAAGGTGGTTGTCCCAATGGAATTGGAAACGGTGGACCTGGTTACACAATCAAATGCGAACTAACGGGAGATAATCAATATCATGATCGTGGTGTTATGTCAATGGCTCATGCAGGACGAAATACGGGTGGTTCTCAGTTCTTCATTTGCCACAGTCGTGACAATACAAAACACTTAGATCGCAATCATACGGTATTTGGCAAAGTATATGAGGGTCTTGATGTAATTGATAAAATCCGTCAGGACGATGTGATGGAGAAAATTGTGATCAACGAAGAAGGATAATTTTAAAGAGAATAGGTAATGCTGGCTGAAGCTCTATTCGCTTTTTCTCTCGCTTCTTGGATCGTTTTCCCTTTCGCAAGACAAACCCCCATTCTTCTTTCACCGTCAACTTCAGGTTTTCCAAATAAGCGTAGTTGAGTATCCTCTTCCTGCAGGGCAAGCTCTAATCCAGTATAACTAATATTATGTGATTTTCCTTTTACTAAAATCACCGAAGAGGCAGAAGGTCCTAATTGTCTGATTACAGGAATAGGCAACCCCAAAATAGCTCGGACATGCAAGGCAAACTCTGAAAGATCCTGAGAGATCATTGTAACCATGCCGGTATCATGAGGCCTTGGGGAAAGTTCACTGAAATATACGGTATCTCCTTTCACAAAAAACTCAACACCAAAAATTCCATAACCACCTAAAGCATTGACTACCTGCGTTGCAATTTGCTGGGCTTCCTGCAATGCTTTCTCGTTCATAGGATGAGGCTGCCATGATTCCTGGTAGTCACCATGCTCTTGGCGATGGCCAATCGGATCGCAAAATGAAACACCCTCACGATGACGAATTGTGAGCAACGTAATTTCATAATCAAAATCAACAAAGCCCTCTACAATTACTTTTCCCCCACCGCTGCGACCACCCTCTTGTGCATAGTGCCATGATGCATCAATATCATTCTTAGATTTCACAACACTCTGTCCTTTACCAGATGAACTCATGATCGGTTTAATAACACATGGATATCCAATGGAAGCAATAGCCGTTACAAACTCTTCCATATTATTCGCAAACTGATAGGGTGACGTTCTTATCTTTAATTCTCCCGCGGTAAGTGTTCTGATTCCTTCCCTATTCATGGTGAGCCGGGTAGCATTTGCAGTTGGGATTATGTGAAATCCATCCTTCTCCAATTCAACCAATGTGTCTGTGGCTATTGCTTCTACTTCAGGAACAATATAATCAGGTTTTTCCTTTTCAATTGCTTCGCGAAGTGCTTTACCATCCAACATGGAGATTGTATACGACCGATGTGCTACCTGCATGGCCGGGGCATTGTTGTATCGATCTACCGCAATCACTTCAACACCGTATCGCTGAAATTCAATTACAACTTCCTTACCAAGTTCGCCTGAGCCCAGCATCATTACTTTTACAGCAGATGAAGTTAAGGGTGTACCAACCTTAATGGAATGATTCGTTTTAATGGTCATAAATACTGTTGCTATTTCTTTCCCGGATGATACGTACGCTCAGCATGTTTTACTACATCCTTCTTATAAAACCATACATCCTTAAACTTTCCCTGGCTGAACAGTTCCGCCTGATCTGTAAAGTGCTTTGATAATGGATTATTGTTATTACCACCTGCCAGTACAGATTTGGCTTTCACTCCCTCTTTTCCAAATTCAACTACCGCCACAAAACTATTCCCGACATAGCCATACATTTTATTGGTTCCCTGAAATTTACGACTGCCAAATGCTGCTAAGGATCCCCAAAAGGAAGAAGTTGATCCCACAGGTAAACTTGGCTTTAAATCATTATACGTTTCATGGATACTACCGGTAAGTCGTTGAAACCTGTTCACCTCACCCCATCCTACCACCCAGGTTCCAAAGTCAAGTTGAAGTCCATCTACCGTTTTTTCTAAAGCATCCAGTCTTTCTTCATTTGAACTTTGTGTAGCCATAAAATGAATGATGTTTAACTGATCACTTCCCGGTGGAATTCTGGATGAAATCTTTTGTCGCAATTCCTGACCCCAGTAGACAGCCAGAGTGGTGGGTACAGATTTAATGCCATAACTTCTATCCCAACTCGTTAGCAACCCGATAGGTTCTTTCAGTTTAGCAATAAGTTGTTTATCTGTGCAAGTTTCGAATGCCGAAATCAAGGCTGGAATTAACTCTTCAAATCCTGAAAGGTAAGGATCATTGGCTGCCCGAATAAGTTTATTCAGGGTAAATGAAGATTCCCGTTGCAACACTTTTTCGGCATTAATACCTCTTGCATTTTGAGCATCGGGAGCCATGTAAGTTGGGTAATTATTTTTATTCGGACTATCCTTTCCCGCAAGGGTATACGGTGTTGAGTTGCAATTCTGGATCCATCCATTGGGTGGATTGTAGGAATGAACAATCTCTGATACTTCATGCAGCCCTTGCCAATCAGTTTCGGGGTCGTTCCCATTTAAGGGTTTTGTCCAGTCGTAATTGGTATTTCTCTTCGGAATGAAGTTTCCATGCCAATATGCAATATTTCCGTGCTTATCTGCAAAAACGGTGTTGTTGGATGAGTTGGCTTTCAACTCCATGGTCTTTTTGTAGTCTTCAAGCCCCTGCGCCTTCGTGCGTTGATAGGATTGAGTGAGCGCTTTCATTGGTTCAACCATCATGGAAAGGGTTACCCATTGCTCATCCTGTTTGGCAATTACTGGGCCATGGTGGGTATAACGAGCCGAAAACTCTTTATAACTTTTCTTGTCACCCTCTTTATAAGCAAGTTTTATTTTTTTTAATGTAACAGGTTTTAAAACGGTACCATGGCGATAAAATAATGAATCGTTACGTTTAACAATGCTCTCAAGATATTCATCCAGTACATCAGCCTGACTGGTGGTGTGCATCCATCCGCAATGCTCATTGAATCCCTGATACACAAAAAACTGTCCCCATGTTACAGCGCCATAGGCATTCAAGCCTTCTTCGCTGTTTATATGAACCTCAGGACGGAAATAAAACGAAGTATGCGGATTGATTAGCAACAACGCATTGCCATTGGCAGTGCGTGAAGGTGCAATGGCAAATCCATTTGAACCACGAGGTTCAGGATTAAGATCTACCACTTCAGGTTCTAACACAACTTCTCCGAAACCATAGAATTCTTTTAGCCGATTTACAGAAATAGACTCAAGGTCACCACCGATACTTCCTTCACTAAATAGAAAAGGCATCCACGGTTGAAATCGCTTCAGCAGTTTAGGCTTAACTTCGGGATGAGTGTACAAATAATAATTGGTTCCATCGGCAAACCCATCGCAAAGCCGTTTTAACCAAGCCGGACTCTCTTTATAAATAGCGATCGCTTGAAGCGTATCATAAAATAAACGGGTACGCAGATCATGATACAACTTTGACTCGCCTTCTACCTCTGCCAATCGCGCTGTAGCCGTTATGTAGTTCATCTCAACCCGCTCAAAATCATCTTCACATTGAGCATATAAAAATCCAAACACCGCATCCGCATCGGTCCTACCATAAACATGAGGAATACCCCAGGTATCGCGGATGATAGTAACTTGTTTTGCTTGATTTTTCCAGCGGGTAATTTCTTCTTTGGTGAATTGTTGACCGAATACTGGTGCGGAAAGTAAAAGCAGGACGATTATTTTTTTCATCTAGAGGGTAATTGAATCCGATTGAAATTTATGAAATTTCAATGAGTCCCTAACCTACCTACAACCACTATGACTTAAATTAAAAGTCATTTAATGCTTCTTAAACTTATCATTCCATCTGCCGGCTTCTTTTTGCTTTTGAATAGTCCCGTCTGCCAAAAGCTGTGACAAGCGGACATTCATAACACCTTGGGAAGTCAAGTGATAGGCTCCACATTCATCGCACTTATATACTGCTTTTGGGCCAGCGCCTGACTTGTACTCAAAATGAATATGGGCTTCAATGAGAGAATTTTCAGCCACTTGTTCCGTTGAATACAAACGCTTTCCCGTAGAACACCTTGTCATTTTCCTAATTATAGATTACTCCTTCCAATAACTTATCAAGATCAAAAAAAGGCAATGGTTTTTCGAGACACTTCAAAAACCCATTTGAACTTGCACGTTCAATGTCCCCTTGCTGAATTAGTGTTGTCATTGCTACCATTTTTGTTTGCTTCGAAATAGCCCTTAATTCCTTACACAAGGAAACACCGCCAAAATATTCACCTCTTAGGTGCATGTCAATGAAAGCGATATCAAATTTAAGAGCAGCCGCCAATTCCAAACCTTCTTCAGGAGTGTTGAAGATATGAAATGATGCCTTGTCCAATTGTAGTTGTGACATCTTTTGATAAATAAATCGGTTTAGAGGGTCATTCTCAAAAATTGCTATTACTAATTTCTTTTCCATGATGTTCCATAAGGGGAGAATCATGCCAAGAGGTGAAATAATCTGTTATAGACTAAATTTGAAGATATTGTTGATTTAAATTCCTAATTTGGGACGTTGTTTCCCAAATTATTGCCGGTCTTGGGTCTCCTTTTATAGAACATAAGAACTATGGAAAGAAGGATAAAACCAATAGATACTACAATTGCCCAATTATTCAGGGTCCTGGCCTCCCCAACCATCTCGTAGTCCTTCAATAGGAATTTCGTAGAACTGGGTTTCCAATATAATGTGTTGCCCTTAATTGAATCTGCATTAGAATAAATCACACGATACGGCATAGTGATAGCGTGTATGTATTTTCCATTGCTGGCTTTGGAAATGAAATTGGTAATCGACTCCATTTCCTGTTGAAGACGAATGAATTCCTGATCTTGTAGGGGAAGATTCGAAATTCCTGCCTTCTTAAGCAAGCCAGCGAGGTCTTCGATTTGTTTATCGCTTTGAAGAGATTCAAATAACTTCTCTTTATGATTTTTCAAGGTATCCAACCACGCTATTTCATTTTCAGATTTTAGTAACTCTTCCAAACGTTGATAATATTCTTCAAACAAAGCATGGGAACCATACACGTCAAAAATTTTATCATTTAACCGATCAAGGTATAGGCTATCTGCTTTTGAAATCGAACTTCCCTCGGCAGGCAGCCGGTTTATAAATGCAAAATCCTCAAAAGTAAAATAGTCTGAAATAGGCTCTTGAAGCCGGTTGATAGCATGATACGTGTCAGAGTACCGTACATACGTGTAGAACCATTTCAATTTTTTGTCAAAACGACTCGTCACGCGAAAGAGGGTGTCGTTTGGATTCCCCAAGTCGGAATTAGCTTCTTCGCTATTTTTAAAATGTTTACTGAATTGCAAGATAAGTTTTTCTTGATCAGATTTCTTTGTTGAATCCTTGTTAAGAATCGTCACATGCCAGCCTTTATCAGGCACCACACCCATAAAATTCTCATCAATATTTGCCGAGTCTCCTTCGATCGTAATTGTTTTATCCAGCGAGCCGTCTTTATACACAACGGTATTCATGGCAACTTTATGCTCACAGGAAGTCAGCATGGCAACTAGTGTGAATAGGGTCAATATTATTTTAAAACTTTTCATAACCTTTAATTGGCTTTAAGATTCTTTAAAAATTCACTGTCACTTTGTTTTAAGCAATCGTAAAATGAAATCTGATTCGCAGATTCTCGTCTTTTCAGATGGGCTTTTAGGAATTGTGGAGTATTTAAACGAATCCCGTTTGAAACTGAGTTGGTGGAGTTGAGGACTGTTCGGGAATAATCTGCTGAGCGTTGGGCAAAAAATAACCCTGCAATCAGTATCGATGCTATGGCCAATGAAGCACGCAACCAGTACATAGTGACAATATTAATAATCTCTGTAAACGAATTTTCTTTATTAGCTTCAATGGCTTGCATGATGTTGCGTTTAATTCGTGGTGGTGAAGCGGCCAATACCGGCATCGCACCAACTTCGCGAATCCATATATGCTGCTGGCCCCTCTGAACAAAGAGCGATCTGCACGATGCACATCCATCTTTATGCACGTCAACATAAAGTTTTTCTCGTTCATCTAGCTCGTTGTACAAATAAATTAAGGATTCAATTTTCGCACACTTCATAAATAAGATGTTTCATGTTCATTGAAAGACTTTAATTTCTCACTCATGGCTAATCGCGCGTAATACAGGTTGCTTTTTAAATTTCCAGCCGAGATGGAAAGAATCTCACAAACTTCACTAACCTCAAGCCCTTCCAAATCACGAAGGACAAATACTGCCCGTTGTTTAGGTGTGAGTAATTTTGATGCATCGTGAATAACTTTCAGTAACTCATTGCTTTCAAATTCCTTTTCCGGGTTATTGTTATCTGCTAGCGCGACAGCAAACTGCAAGGCCACTTTGTTTTTATTTTGTTTGGTTGTTGTTGATTTAAAATAATCTAAACACTTATTTACAATAATCCGGTATAGCCACGTGGTTAGTTTTAAGTCTGCACGATAACGATCAAGATTTTTCCATAGACTAATAAAACTTTCCTGTACGATGTCTTCTGCCTCTTGAGTATCGCCTATTAACCGAAATGCCACCCGATAGGCAAAAACCTGGTGATCATCAACAATTGTCTCAAACGCCTTAACACTTCCAGCTTTAGCTGCTTTAATTACCTCGGGTGTTGTGGGTGAATGCATTCCTACGTGTTATACGATCTAATCAGCAAATGGTCAAATACGTCAATCTCATTTCTAAAATAAAATCGCCTGAGATAGCTGATGAAAATCATACTTAGTTTGAAATGAGACTCTTAAGTTTAGAATATCAAAAATAACGTAATATGAAACGACTACTTGTTACCCTAAAGAAAAAGGTAGATCCCACCCACAAGTGGATAGCAACGGAATGGATTACCGAGGAAGAACTTACTGTATTTAGAAAAAAGTATGGCAATCAATTCGATCCGGAGGAACCTATTATTCAATATCTGGGCGATCAATTAGTCATGGTTTCTTTTCTCGTATGGATAAACGAGTAATTCAAGATTACCAAAATACTTCTTTATCTTTTGCTTTCTGCAACTTAATCAAACACATATTCGTTAACATTGCAGTTCGCAGAGATCAGATAGGTCGCAAATAGAATAGAATATTTTTTAACCTAAAGCGGCACCCATTTTTGTTCTGACATTTCTAAATCTGACAGAATTGATTATGGGTATTCATGCGAACCTAACGTAGAAAGTATGGCTTGGAGCACATTATATATAACAGGGAAAAAAGATTTTCAGGAGGAGGTTTTAAATAACTTAAGACATTCGGATGTTTCTTATTTGCCAGGAAGTTCTGGCGATACCGATTTGCTGATGCTTTGGGTGGATGAGAAAATGCCATTACGGGACATCAAAGTAGCGATTGGAAGTAAAACTGTGTTTAAGTATCGGTTGTTATTTTTTACTGACCTGGACCAACACCGAACTGATAAGAATAAGGAAAGACTCACTCCACGCGAAGAGGCGATGATCCGTGAGATGAGCAATTGGGAAGCCCGGTATCGCCATAGTGCCTAAAACTCATAGTAGGTGGTTCAATATTCAATCTTTTAAATTTGATGGGCAGACTAAGAATGTCTTAGGATTCAAATAAAAAACGATAAATTTAGGCTCCTAAAACCTCAAAACCCTAGTTGACTTAGATTTAGATTCTATGGCTTTATTTGACTCTCGCCCCTTCCTTTTAATTGCAGGAGTTTTCCTGGTTTCATCCTCATTCGCGCAACAAGACTCTGTCGCCCTTTCAGAAGAATATTACCGGATGGGATTGGAAGTATTTGATTACTCACATCGCAAGCAGGCAACCGAAATGTTCAAGTTGGCGGTTAAAGCTAATCCCAAAAATGCCAAAGCTCACTTTATGACTGGCCGATCCATAATGCTCACCGTTCAGAAGGAGCAATCGCTGGAATATTTTAAAACCGCTTATACCCTTGACCCTAAGATTGATCCGGATATTCTTTACTATCTGGGGCAAGCCTTTCATTATTCGGAAAAATTTGACAGTGCTATTTTACTTTATAACCGATATAATCGATTGTTGGCTCGCTCCTTGGATTATGAGAAATCAAAAAAGATTGGTGAGGTCAATAGAAAACTGTTTGAATGTAACAATGCGAAAATTATGGTAGCTCAGCCTGTGGATGTTAGTTTGGTTCACATGGATGATAAAATTAATTCAGAGTGGCCAGACTACGCACCTGCCATTAACGCAGATGAAACGTTTATGGTATTTACCACACGCAGACCTGAGGAGAATTTAAATAGCAGGTTGGCAGTAGACAATGAATATTATGAAGAAATATTTTATAGTCGCAAAGAAAATGGTGAATGGACATCTGCTAAAAATCTTGCTGGACCGTTAAATAATAATTACCACAATGCAAGTGTAAACCTTTCGCCTGACGGAAAAGAAATGCTTTTGTATCATGATTCAAATGGGGGAGATATTCTAGCTTCATTCCTTAAGCCCGATGGCTCCTGGACAGACCCTGAATCCTTGGAAATCAATACTGAATACATTGAGAACTCTGCAACTATAACGGCTGATGGTCAGAAACTATTTTTCTCCAGCAACCGCCCCGGGGGATACGGAGGCACCGATATTTATTCATGTACTAAAAACTCAAAAAATAAATGGAGCAATCCCCAAAATCTTGGAAAGCTGGTTAACACCGATCTCGATGAAGATGGAGTGTTTGTTTCGGCTAGCGGCAACCACCTCTACTTTAGTTCCAACGGTCATGCAGGTATGGGTGATTTGGACATTTATCGCTCGGCCTATAATCCTGAATTGGATGTTTGGGAAAAACCGATTAATATGGGCTACCCGATCAACTCCGTTGAAAATGACATTTATATAGTGCTTACCCGGGATGAAAATTTTGCATATATCTCATCGGTACGGAAAGAAGGCATTGGGGAACAGGATATTTACAAGGTCGACATTCGCAATTGGAAAGAGCCAGCCTATAACCAACCCGATTTTGCAGACGCAGTACTTGCCATGGAAGATGAAATGCCTGCATTAGCAAAACCCACAGCACCTGTTCCCCCAGTACTAACCACTCCATCATCTCTGAATTTTACAGTTTTTGTTGCCGAAGGAGATTCTCACAAACCCATCCCGGCAACTGTTAAACTTATGGCATCACAGGGTGAAGAAATAATGTTTAATGAAGTCTCAATAGGAACATATCAAGCGGAAGTGAAAAAATTGAATGAAACAACCGGGCAATACAAACTTCTTGTTTCAAGTAATGATTACATTCCGTATTCAGCGTCTTACTACTTCCAGGGATCGCCACTTCAACGCAATGCACTCAACGATACAATCTATCTTGATAAGATTGCAGTAAACTATAAACGCACCTTAAATGTTTACTTTGGCCACGATAGTGATATACCCAAATCATTTGATGACATCCTGTATCTTGAACAGATCTTAAAAACGTCCGCTTCAATAAAAGTAGAAGTGGGTGGCCACACAGATAACCTGGGTTCATATCCATACAATGTAGCGTTAAGCAGAAGAAGAGCTGAGGCGGTAAAGAAACATCTTGTGCAGGCTGGAATTGATAGCTCACGAATTGCGGTAGTGGGTTATGGACCAGACAAACCTATTTCTGATAATAAAACAAGAACCGGGAGATTACTAAATCGAAGAACTGAATTCATAATCATTGAGAAATAAGGCTAACATGATTCAATGATGAGGCGAGGGTTTCGATGGCTATTCCCCTTCGCCATAGCGTTAGCTATGATTCTCTACGCTATGGTGGGTCCAATTGATCGCACACAGTTATCTGCTCAGGATTTTTATCAGGAAATGATGACCTCAATGGATACGCTTACATTGCGTACTCATGCACCAACTCAAAAATTAAAATCGGCCTGGGGAAAATTTTCTATCACTCCAGGTTATTCTATGCCCATGGCAGGCTATACCTTGCGTGATGGCTTTGAAAGTGTTCATGACTCATTGTACGTTCGAGTCATTGGCTTAAGTAATGGATCTGTTTCGTGCTACCTTATCAGCGCAGACTTACTACTCTTTCCTCCAGCCGTTAAGCAAACTATTTACAAAAAGATTTCTGAAGAATTTTCAACCAAACCATTTCTATATTTTAGTGCCACCCATACTCATAATGGGATTGGTGGATGGAATAGCAGCGTTGCCGGTAATTTTATATTGGGAGATTATGACGAAAGCTGGGTGACCCGCACGACCGAATCACTAATCGAAGAAATTAAAAGAATTGATAAGTCGATGAAATCAGCGACTCTATCCTACTGGGAAGCAGATGCTCTTGAATATGCTGAAAATCGGTTAGTGAACGGAGGACCGCATGACGGCCTCTTGCGCGGAATTAAATTTGAAACATCGGATAGTGCCACCGCACATCTGATAACATTTAGTGCGCATGCTACCAGCATAAGCAAAAAGAGCAATGCGCTTTCGGGTGATTATCCTGGCTCATTAGTATCTCAGCTACGTGAGAAAAATAATTCATTTGGAATATTTATGGCTGGCATGGTGGGAAGTCATCGACTCACAGGATTACCTGAAACCGAATTTGAATTAGTCGCTAAGGCAGGAGAAATGCTAGCTCAAAAAATTTCAGGAGCCAGCTATGAGGCAACTATTGATTCTCTTCAAATTAGAGCAGCACATATTCCAATTAAATTTGGACCATCACAATTGCGCATTGCAAAAAATTGGCGGCTCAGGGATTGGGTATTTTCATCCAGCTTTAACCCTTTGGAAGGTGAGTTAACCTATCTGCAACTTGGAAATATTGTTTTGATCGGAACTCCATGTGATTTTTCAGGTGAATTATTTGTCACCCGCAAGCTTAACGAACTCGCAAGATCACAAAATAAGCATTTAATGATTACGAGTTTTAATGGCGATTATGTGGGATACATAACCGAGGACTCTCATTACGAACAAATAGAGAAAGAAGAAGTCAGGAGCATGAATTGGGTAGGTCCTTATTACGGTGACTACTTTACTCAAATGATTTCATCTTTGTTAAAGAAATAAATTTCGTTAGGGTCTTGGCTTTCTATCAGGACGTTTACTTGGCCATTGTTTCCTTTTTCCAGAATTCTTACTGTGGCCAGTTTTAGGAGCGTTACTTTTTGCTTCGGGTGTATAAGTTGGGCCTTCTCCTAATTCTTCAGGTAATACTAGTTTAGGAACTTCCCTCCCTATTAAACTTTCAATTCGAAAAAATTTCCGTTGATCAAGTTGATTGATAAACGTTATAGCTGTTCCCGTAGTGGCCGCTCGTGCCGTACGGCCAATGCGATGTATATAGTCTTCTGGATCCGGTGGCACATCAAAATTGATGACAAGGTCAATTCCTTCCACATCAATTCCACGAGATAACACGTCAGTTCCAATCAATATAGAAAGCTTCTTGTTCTTAAACTCACGTAGCACATTCTCGCGTTCAACTTGTTCAAGATCTGAATGAATTGCCTTCGCATTTAATCCTAATCGCTGAAGATTGCGATCCAGTTTCTTTACATTTTCTTTTGTTGATGCAAAAATCAATACGCTATTATATTGTTTTTCCTTCAACAAAAAGTCAATCAGTTTTTCCTTTTGTTCATTATACACGACATAGGCTTGTTGCAAAATACCTTCGGCCGGTTTTGAAATAGCAATGTTTATCTCAAATGGATTCTTCAGAATCCGATTTGCCAATGCCCTGATTTTGGGTGGCATGGTTGCCGAAAACAAAAGGGTTTGTCTGGTAGCGGGAAGTTCTTTAATGATTCTAAGTATGTCCTCATAGAAGCCCATATCCAACATCCGATCAGCTTCATCAAGTACCAAATGCTCAACATGATCAAACTTAATCGTACCCATTGCGATCTGCGCTATCAATCTGCCGGGAGTTGCAATAATCAAATCAACACCCCCTTCCATGGCTCGTTTTTGCTGATCCCAGGTTGCACCATCCCCCCCCCCATAAATTGCTATCGAGCTCACCCCCAGAAAATAGGCGAATCCTTCTACCTGCTGGTCTATCTGCTGAGCCAGTTCCCGAGTAGGTGCTATGATAACTGTGTTCAAATGGCGTTTTTCAGATGCAACGATATTATTAAGTATCGGCAATACATAAGCAGCGGTTTTACCCGTACCGGTTTGGGCACAGCCTATCAGATCCTTTTTGGAAAGTATTACTGGAATTGCCTGTTCTTGTATGGGCGTAGGTTTTGAAAAACCCATGGCATCCAACCCATCAAGCAATCGCGGGTTGAAGCTGAAATCGTGGAATGTCAAATTGTTTGTTTTATAGTCTAAAAAATTGATCGCAAGCTTTGGTTTGCAAGATACAATAAGTTACTAAACTATTTCATTACAAGATTGAACGCAAATTGCTTGATTATTCGATCGCTGAACGTGTATCTTGTAACAGGCTTTTTATAAACGCAATTCAGGTTGATGGCACCAGGGCATCCAAATGAGTGTGACTTTTCTATCCCCATATCCGTAAACGATAACGACATCGATGCAATGAATCACGTTAACAATGTGGTCTATATTAGGTGGGTACAAGAAGTGGCTGCTGCTCATTGGGATGCTGTTGCATCAGAAGAAATAAAGAGGAAATTTTTGTGGGTTGTGCTTCGTCATGAAGTTGATTACCTCACTCCTGCCTTCATCGGTGATACGCTAAAAGCAACCACCTGGGTTGATGAGACAAAAGGTCCTCGATCAAATCGGTTTGTACAAATAACACATCCAAAATCCGGAAAGATAATCGCAGAAGCAAAAACAGTTTGGTGTATGCTCGATGGCGCAACTTTACTACCAAAGCGCGTAGACGAACGTGTAATAGAATTATTAAAAATGAATTGCTATAAATAATTCAACGTTAAGAAAAATACTATGAAAAAATATTTAGTCCTATTATTATTCATCATCCCCTGCTTGCTGCAAGGTCAAAAGCATGAAGTTTCCAACTTGTTTCTCAATGAAAAGTCGTTGGATTTAAAACTCGCCATCTCAATAAAAGGGGTAAAAGCAATTACGAGTGACACTGTCTATTCACCCGCTATAATGCATTTTAATGCGGGTGATGGTTGGGACTCCATTGCCATTTCGGTACGAGCCCGCGGCAACTTCAGAAGAAAGGAATGTTATTATCCGCCTCTTAAAATAAAGATCAGGAAAGAGGATGCTAAAGGCACTGTCTTTGAGGGAAACAAAAGTCTTAAGCTGGTATTACCCTGTAATCAATCGAAAGATAACGCACTCATCATGAAAGAATACATCGCTTATCAAATGTATGAAGGCATTACAGAATATACATTCAATACGAGGTTACTTACTATCGAGTTCACAGACTTGATGGGGAAAAAATCCAAATCATCAACCATTACAGGTTTTTTCATTGAAGACGATGATATTGTAGCAAAAAGACATAATGGCAAAGTTGTGGAAGATTTAAAATTGCATCCCAAATTATTGGAAGAGAAAAATTCAATTCGTCACGATTTATTTCAATATATGATTGCCAATACAGATTGGAGCACCACTTTTTTGCATAACGCTAAAATGATACAATTAAATGAATCAAATGAATACATACCCTTAGCGTATGACTTTGACATGGCTGGATTTGTTGATGCCCCGTATGCCCAGGTAAATGAAGCATTGGGCATTGCTAATGTGAGGGAGCGATTATTTCGTGGTTTTTGCAGATCTGAAGATACTTTCCAATCCGTGAGAAATGAATTTATAGCAAATGAAGATACTATTAAATCCATTTTAATGCGCTATCAAAGTGCCTTCGATGTTAAAGCGTTTACCGGAATGACAAAATACATAGATGAGTTTTTTGAAACTATGAAGAGTGACAAAAAATTTAAAACAGAGATAACGGATAAGTGCCGAACGAAATAATAACTATTTTAAAAGAAAATCGTCTAATCGAATATCATCCAATCCCTTCTGATCAAAGGGGTTTTCCATTTGATCCTGAACATTATAAAGAGAAATCAAGATAAAAGTTGAAATAGCAGATAAAACATAGACAATCCACGATTCCTTAAGGGAAATTCCATCATGTAGCCGATGATATAGCGCAGGGGTGTAAATAATTGGATAGATATAAATGAAAATTAAACAATAAGCCCGCATGGCGATTGGTGTGCGATGCTGGTTTACTGCAATAATATTTTCAGAACTATAATGGACCTCTTTCATAAAGCGAAAGATTTTTAATGCGGATCCACTACCAATAAATTCATTATTTTTCTTTATGAAGT
Organism: Cyclobacteriaceae bacterium; assembly: GCA_016787755.1. Taxonomy (GTDB): domain Bacteria; phylum Bacteroidota; class Bacteroidia; order Cytophagales; family Cyclobacteriaceae; genus ELB16-189. Next base: position 345,446 of record JAEUUA010000020.1, read on the forward strand.
TAAACACTTTTCCAATCTTCTCATGGACATCTTCCTTCTTGGCTGTTCTAGCGCCCAAATAGCTATTCAAAGCAATACTGATTTCCTTGACAATAAGCAATGCTTCTTCCTTTTTGGAGTTATCTAGTTTTCTGTTTTCCAAAAATGAATCGCGCACCGTAATCAATCCGGCCTTAAACCTGCTTAAGTATTCTAATGCCTTCTCTCGTCTTCTAAAAGCGCTTCGAATAGTAAAGACTAATGGAAAGATAATAGCTATACTAATTAACGCAAGGTCATAGTTATACTGAAAATCAAAGACTAGTGTGGAGTAGGAAACTATCACTGCGATACCAATCGCGAATACCGTGCGCACGTTTAGAATAGACAGGTATTTATCCATAGTTGATTGTCTGATTGTAAAAAAGGAAGATAATAGAAAGATAGATAAAGTTTGATAATCTATAATCACCTTATTTAATCTTAGTAAGCTCGTTCACATGGGATCAATTCAATCAACCCAATCGGCCACGAATAAGTTTGTATCTCTGGTTCCTCCATTATTCCTGTTGGAAGAAAAGATAATGCGTTTTCCATCGGGCGAAAACATTGGAAACGAATCGAATACACCATCATAGGTAATCTGTTCTAATCCGGTGCCATCTTCATTGATCATAAATAAATTAAATTGAAAGCCTCTACTCCCTTTATGGTTGGAGCTGAAAATGATTTTATTTCCCGCAGGATGATAAAAGGGCGCCCAATTTGCTTTACCCAAATTAGTAATCTGCTTTAGATTGGAACCATCTACATGGCAAGTAAATATTTCCATTTCCGTAGGTGCCACTAAACCTTGTTTCAGGTAATTCACATATTCTTTTTTAGCTTCCTCTGTTTTTGGTCGTGAGGCACGGAAAACCAGTTTCTTCCCATCGGGTGAAAAGAATGCACCCCCATCATACCCGATCTCATTCGTGATTTGCTTTACATTTTTCCCGTTGATATCCATAATGTATAAATCAAGATCGCCATTACGTGTAGATGTGAACACAATTTTATCCCCATTCGGGGAAACCGTTGCTTCTGCATCGTACCCCGGTACGTTGGTCAACTGCTTTTTGATTTTCCCTTTTAAATCGGAAACAAAAATATCGTAAGTATCATAAACAGGCCATAAATATTTACCGCCTGGTGCACGACCCGGATCCACCGGACAATCCTTACCTCCCAAATGAGTTGAGCCAAAAAGGATGGTTTTGTTGCCCGGTAAAAAGAATGAACACGTAGTGCGTCCTAATCCGGTACTAACAAGAGGTGGCTTAATACCTGAACCTAAATCCATTCCATCCACAGGCATATAAAAAATCTGATCGCACGACAATCCCCAATCTTTATTATTTGATTGGAAACTCACCATCTTACCATCAAAACTCCAGTATGCCTCTGCGTTATCGGCCCCAAACGTCAGCTGACGAATGTTTTTCAAATGAGTTTCCCCAGGATAATGAACTTGAGAAACGGTAGTTGGCTGAGCGATTGAACGAAACGAAAAAAGACTCCCGATCGCTATCGGCAAGAAAATCAAGATGGGAAGTTTTAATTTGATCATGAGAATAAGTTTTACGTAAAGTTAACAGACACATTCAAATCATCCGTGTGAGATCCGGTCTGCATCGATAGAAAAAGTATTGGTTGCAGTATTAAATACACCCCATCAATAAAATCAGGGAGATACTATTCGGTCATGGCAGCTTCCCCCTCTTTCAATGCCCTGCGCAAAATTTTCCCAACATTGGTCTTTGGAAGCTCATTTCGAAACTCAAAATGGCGCGGTATTTTGTAGTTGGTCAAATACTCATGGCAATAGGTCCGCAACTCTTCAACCGTTAAACTTTTGTCGCGTTTAACAACGAAAGCTTTAACCACTTCTCCAGATCGTTCGTCCGGTAATCCGATAGCTGCTACCTCAAGTACTTTTGGATGCTTAGAAATTATATTTTCCACTTCATTGGGATACACATTAAATCCCGAGACTTTAATCATATCCTTTTTCCGGTCAACAATCTTGAAGAAGCCTTCCTCATCCATAATTCCTATATCGCCAGTGCGAAACCAGCCACCCGGAAAGAATACACCCACATTATCTTTATTCCAATATCCACGCATCACTTGCGGACCGCGAGCACATATTTCACCGATTTCGCCTTGAGCAAGTTGCTTTCCATCATCATCAAAAATGGCAAGCTCTGTGCTGGGTACCGGAATGCCAATCGTACCTCTTTTATGACTTCCATCTAATGGATTGCAAGACAACACCGGTGACGTTTCACTTAATCCATAGCCTTCAACTAATGGGTTTCCTGTAATCTCTTCCCATCTGTTTGCAACCACTTCTTGCACGGCCATCGCTCCGGCAATCGTACCTTTCAATGCAGAGAAGTCGCAATCCTTAAAATCAGAATTGTTCATTAAACTATTGAACAAGGTGTTTACTCCAGTGATGATAGAGAACCTATGCTTTTTCAATTCTTTTACAAAACCCGGAATATCGCGTGGATTAGTAATTAAAATGCTCTTCACTCCTTGCGTGTACATCAATAATCCATTTACGGTAAGGGCAAAGATGTGATATAAGGGCAACGCTGTAATAATAATATCTTGTTGGCCAGCCGTCATCAATGGTTTGAACCAATGGGTAATCATCATGTTGTGAGCAATGATGTTCCGATGTGAAAGTTGAGCCCCCTTTGAAACGCCTGTTGTGCCCCCTGTATATTGAAGTACCGCAAGGTCTTCGATATCAAGGGTTGGCCGGTGGTACTTCATGGTGCTGCCTTTTCTCAATGCATCCTTAAAAGAGATTGAATTAGGAATATTGAATTTGGGAACCATCCTCTTTATATACTTTACAACAAAATTCAGAAGGGCTCCTTTAACACCACCTATCATGTCCCCCATATCAGTCACAATAACATGTTTGGCCGGAATCTTTGAAAGGATCGGTTCCAGGTTGTGTGCAAAGTTTGATACAATCACGACAGCAGAAACACCGGCATCATTAAACTGATGTTCCATCTCCGGTGAGGTATACAGAGGATTTGTATTGACGGCAATCAATCCCGCTTTAATGGCACCCATAAAAGCGACTGGAAACTGAATAAGATTAGGCATCTGTATTGCTATGCGATCGCCCTTCTTTAGTTTTAGTTCGTTTTGAAGATAGGCCGCAAACGCAGTAGCCTTTTCATCGACTTCACTGAATGTGATTTGTTTTCCAAAATTGTCGAATGCCACCCGGTTAGGGAACTTCTTAACCGCCACTTCAAAGAGTTCAATGAGCGATTCATATTCATAAGGGCCAATTTCGTGGGGAATTCCTTTCGGATATTTTGAAAACCAAGGTGCATCCATCTTTAGAAAATTTTAGTTTCTAAAGAAAGAAAAAAAAGGTGGGTTCGGCAATCGATTGTTAGGTGCAATGGAATTAAAAAAAGCCTTGCCTAATGAAATAGGCAAGGCTTACTGGCTGTAGAGGGAGGCTTCGAACCTCCACGGAGAAGTTAGCTGCAAAGCATGAGAACCTATGAAGTGGTCAACCCTAGTTCAGCCTTTCAGCGAAACATTACCTTGCGTTTATCCTTTTCTCTCCACCCCCGAGACAGGAGGGCTTGTCTGCCAATTTCAACACCCTACAATTTATTAGAACGATTTCGATTCCTGCTGAATCTAAATTTTGCTGTAGAGGAAGGTCTCGAACCTCCACGGAGCAGTTAGCTAGGTTGCCCAAATTTGTCCTGTATCTCTCCACCCCCGAGATCGGAGGGCTTGTCTGCCTATTTCAACACCCTACATTGTAATTTCTTTAGCAAAGGAAGGTAAATAATGAATACGAGTCAATAAATTGATTTAATTATTAAATATTATTTAATAATTATCTAGTTATGTTGATTATATTTAAAAAAACATTCACCAGATGAGCCGAAATTTTGAATTTGATAATACTGACCTCAAAATACTGGAGATCTTAATGCAGGATGCAAAAAGACCTTATACCGAGGTGGCAAAGAAGGTCAACGTCTCGCAAGGAACAGTACACGTGCGCATGAATAAGATGGAAGACGCTGGTATTCTTGATAAAACTACCCTTCGCATCAATTATGCAAAACTCGGATATGATATCACTGCCTTTATTGGTATCTATTTGGAAAAGAGTGCCTTATACGATAGTGTATTATCAAAACTAAGAAGCATCCCTGAAATAACGAACATCCATTACACGACAGGCAACTATTCCATGTTTGTAAAGATCCATTGTCGGGATACCAATCATCTAAAAGAAGTTCTGCATGACAAAATGCAGCAAGTGGAGGGGATTGAAAGGACAGAAACGATGATCTCCCTTGAGGAGAGTTTAGATCGGAACTTAAAACTTACTTAATAAGATAAATTTCAAGATTTAGAGAACCTTAAACAGTCATTTTTGTTGTAATTTTGGCTATTATTTGAAATTAGTCTAAATAGGCATCAATGAGTAAGGACAATCAGGTACTGGAAGAAATCACCTCGAAAGAATACGAACATGGATGGAATGTTAACCTGGAGGCTGATGAAGCTCCAAAAGGGTTAAATGAAGACACGGTTCGGTTCATTTCTGCGAAGAAAGGTGAGCCGGAATGGTTATTAGAGTGGCGCTTGAAAGCATTTAGTCTTTGGGAAAAAATGACTGAGCCACAATGGGCCAATGTCAATCACCCTCCCATCAATTATCAGGAGATCATTTATTACTCAGCACCCAAAAAGAAAGTCACCCTTGGCGGTCTTGACGAGGTTGATCCGGAACTAATCAAAACCTTTGAAAAATTAGGAATCTCTATCACCGAGCAAAAAAGATTAACGGGTGTAGCCGTTGATGCAGTCATCGACAGCGTTTCAGTAGCAACTACTTTTAAAGATAAACTTGGTGAACTTGGAATCATCTTTTGTTCATTTAGTGAGGCGGTAAGAGAGCATCCTGACCTCATCAAAAAATATTTGGGTTCTGTGGTACCTATCAATGATAATTATTTTGCTGCCTTAAACTCAGCCGTATTTTCTGACGGTTCCTTTTGTTACATCCCGAAAGGCGTAAAATGCCCAATGGAATTATCAACCTACTTCCGCATTAACGCGGCTAACACGGGTCAATTTGAGCGCACGTTGATTATAGCGGATGAAGGATCATACGTGAGCTATCTGGAAGGTTGTACTGCGCCTATGCGCGATGAAAATCAGTTGCATGCCGCTGTGGTAGAACTTTATACCATGAAAGATGCAGAGATAAAATATTCAACTGTCCAGAATTGGTATCCGGGTGATAAGAATGGCAAAGGCGGTATTTATAATTTCGTTACCAAGCGTGGATTGTGTGCCGGTGATCACTCCAAAATTTCCTGGACTCAGGTAGAAACCGGATCGGCAATCACCTGGAAGTATCCTTCCTGCATACTTAAGGGAGATTATTCGGTGGGTGAATTTTATTCCGTGGCAGTAACCAATAATTATCAGCAAGCCGATACGGGAACCAAAATGATCCATATCGGCAAGAACACGCGCTCACGAATTGTGAGTAAGGGAATCTCAGCCGGAAAATCACAGAACAGTTATCGTGGACAAGTGCATGTAATGAAGCGCGCATCTAACGCACGTAATCACTCACAATGCGATTCATTGCTGATGGGTGATCAGTGTGGCGCACACACCTTCCCTTATATTGATGTTGAAAATAACAGCGCACGCATAGAACACGAAGCAACCACTTCTAAAATTGGCGAAGATCAAATCTTTTATTGTTTACAGCGCGGCATTTCCGAAGAAGCAGCTGTTGCTCTAATTGTGAATGGGTACGCAAAAGAAGTATTGAATCAATTGCCTATGGAATTTGCCGTAGAGGCTCAAAAACTTTTGGCGCTTACGCTGGAAGGAAGTGTTGGATAAATCTTAAACCCTAAACCTTGAACTTAGAATCTCGAATAAAAAGTATGCTAACAATAAAGAATTTACAAGCCAAAGTTGCTGAAAAACAAATCTTGAACGGTATTGATCTGAAAGTAAATGCCGGAGAGGTACATGCTATTATGGGACCCAACGGCTCTGGTAAGAGCACGCTAGCATCGGTGCTCAGCGGACGCGAAGATTTTGAAGTAACGGAGGGATCAATTGATTTTAAAGGCAAGAATCTGTTGGAGTTATCTCCGGAAGACCGCGCACGTGAAGGAATCTTCATGGCCTTCCAATATCCTGTTGAAATTCCGGGTGTAAGCACTATCAACTTTATGAAGACGGCTCTTAATCAAATCCGCGAGTATAGAGGTCTTCCTTCCTTAGATGCGGTTTCTTTTCTTCAGTTGATGAAAGAACGGATGAACTTGGTTGAAATTGATCAATCCTTATTAAGCCGTGCATTAAATGAAGGATTCTCGGGTGGTGAAAAGAAGCGCAATGAAATTTTTCAAATGGCTATGCTTGAACCCAGGTTAGCTATTCTTGATGAAACTGATTCAGGTCTTGATATTGACGCCTTGCGCATTGTTGCCAATGGCGTAAATAAATTGCGAAACAAGAACAACGCGATTATTGTTGTAACCCACTATCAGCGTTTGCTTGATTACATTGTGCCTGATTTTGTGCACGTGCTGTATAATGGAAAGATTGTAAAGTCAGGCACTAAAGATTTAGCGCTTGAATTAGAAGCTAAGGGATACGATTGGATTAAAAACGAAGTAGCTGTTGCCTGATGAATTCTACTATAACCCATAAAGATCTCACAGACGAAGTCGTTGCCAGTTTTCAAGAAGCTACGTTTGGCGAGGCAACTCTGAATCGTGAAAAGGCAATTCAGTTTCTGAAAAAGAATGGACTTCCAAGCACCAAGCATGAAGAATACCGTTTCGCCCCGATCACCAAAAGCCTTGAGAGGAATTTTACATGGAGAAATGAAGTGTCTCCCTCCTCTATTAAATCCATTGATGAGTTTTTGATTCCATCTCTGGATGCGTATGTGCTCGTGTTTGTCAATGGAGCGTATTCAACCAACTTATCAGTTGTTAATAACCTTCCTGGCGGAGTAAAAGTAAAAACGCTTTCAGAAGCATTCGAACACGAAAAAGAAATCATTGATCAGTATTTTGATAAGTTGGTAGCTTCAGAAGCTGATTCTTTTGCTGCCCTCAACAGTGCTTTTTGGCAAGAAGGTATTTTTATTCATGTGCCTGAAAACATAAGCGTTGAAAAGCCGTTGCTGATTTTACATATCAATGATGCCCATCAAACGCAAGTAATTGCTCATACAAGAATACTTGCTGTCATTGAGAATAACAGTTCACTCAACGTCATCGAAAAGTTTGATTCTATCGGTAACAATCCTGTGTTCAATACGCTGTCTGAAGAATTTGTGGTGGGTGAGCATGCTAGTTTGGAGTATTGTAAAACACAAAATGATGATCGACTGCATCAGGTTGCGAATACAGTTATTCATCAGTCAAATTCAAGTCAGGTAAATACGTTTACGCTTACATTACAAGGCAAAGTCATTCGTAATAATTTTAACATCACCATTGATGGGGAACATTGTGAGTCCCATTTCTACGGACTTTATTTACTGAATGGAAGCACATTAGCTGATAATCATACTGTGGTCGATCATCGCAAGGCAAATTCCTTCAGCAACGAATTATATAAAGGGATTATGGATGGTAATTCCAAAGGCGTGTTCAACGGAAAAATATTTGTCCGACCACATGCACAAAAGACGAATGCATTTCAATCCAACAGAAATATTATCATCTCTGATTCGGCAACGGTTAACACCAAGCCTCAACTAGAGATTTGGGCCGATGATGTTAAATGCTCACATGGGTGCACCACCGGGCAACTTGATGAAGAGGCGATGTTCTATTTGCGCTCACGCGGAATTTCAGAATCCATCGCGAAAGCCATGTTGCTATACGCTTTTGCTGCAGATGTATTAACGCCCATAAAAAACGAAGCCTTGAAATCATACTTGGATGGTTTAATTGCTGAACGCCTTCACACCCATTTTTAGAGATGAGTACATTGACAGCCCATACTCCGTTGGACATTTTGAAAATCAGAACTCAGTTTCCGGTTTTGAACCAGCAGGTGAATGGCAAGCCGTTAGTGTATTTAGATAATGCGGCAACGAATCAAAAGCCAAAGCGGGTAATTGATGCACTTACATCCTACTACGAAAAAGACAACGCAAATATTCACCGGGGCATTCATACACTGGCTGAGCGTGCTACTAAAGCATATGAACAAACCCGGCATGCCATGCAAGAGTTTATTCACGCCAAACACGTTGAAGAAATAATCTTTACCCGGGGCGTAACGGAAAGCGTCAATTTAGTTGCCTCTTCGTATGGCCGTGCTTTCCTTAATGAGGGTGATGAAATCATTGTCTCTGGCATGGAACACCATTCAAACATTGTTCCCTGGCAAATAATCTGTAACGAGAAGAAGGCTACTTTAAAAGTAATTCCCGTCACAGAAATTGGAGAACTTGATATTGAGGTTTATCGAAAATTAATTTCTGATAAAACTAAAATTGTTGCCATTAATCATGCTTCTAATAGTTTAGGCACTATCAATCCAATAAAAGAAATTATTGATATAGCCCACAGCCATCATGTTGTAGTGTTGATTGATGGCGCGCAGGCTTCAGCACACATCCCAATCGATGTTCAAGAACTTGATTGCGATTTTTATTGCATCTCTTCCCACAAGATGTACGGCCCAACAGGTACCGGAATTCTTTATGGAAAGAAAGAACTCTTGGAAAAGATGCCCCCTTATATGGGTGGTGGTGAAATGATCAAAGAAGTTACGTTTGCTAAAACCACGTACAACGACATACCCTACAAATTCGAAGCAGGTACACCTAATATTGCAGATGTTATTGCCCTAAACGAAGCTATCTCATTCATCAATGAATTAGGAAAAGAAAACATCGCTGCCCATGAGGCAGAGTTACTCGCCTATACTGTTAAGAAACTTTCAGCTATTCCGCATGTAAAACTTATTGGAACAGCTAAGAACAAAGTAGGTGTTCAATCTTTTGTAGTGGAAGGTATTCATCATTTCGATATTGGGCAGATGTTAGATGCCCGCGGTATTGCGGTGCGCACAGGCCATCATTGCACACAGCCTTTAATGGATCAATACGGAATTGAAGGTACAGTTAGGGCTTCATTCTCAGTATACAATACAAAAGATGAAGTCGATCAACTGGCAGAAGGTATAGAACGGATTGTTAAATTTTTGAAGCAATGACAATCAGTCAAACTCAAGATGAAATTATCAATGAGTTCTCCTTACTCGATGGAGACATGGAGATGACTGTATTTTATATTATGGAGTTAGGTCAGAAACTTTCCGACATGAAGGAAGCCTATAAGACTGAAGACAATATTGTAAAAGGTTGCCAATCAAAAGTGTGGATGGTGGCGAATTTGAAAAACGGCAATCTTTATTTTGAAGCCGATAGTAATACAGCCATCACTAAAGGGTTGGTTAGTTTATTGGTTCGGATTTTCAATGGACAAAGTCCAGAAGATATTTTGAATGCTGATCTTTACTTCATGAGTAAAATTGGCATGGAACGATTCATTGGCACACAGCGTTCGAATGGTTTTGCCTCTATGATCAAGCAAATGAAATTGTATGCGTTGGCATATAAGACTAAAAAGGAAATGACATCGTGAGCGACACAACTGAAAATATAACCCAGACAAAGGAAGTTCCGCAAGGCGAATTGCGCGATAAGGTAATTGCAGCCTTAAAATCTGTATACGATCCTGAAATACCGGTTGACATTTATGAATTGGGACTGATCTATGAGATCAGTATTTTTCCGGTTAACAACGTGTACATCCTAATGACATTAACTTCTCCCTCCTGTCCATCGGCTGAAGTTATTCCGGTAGAGGCAGAACAAAAGGTAAAAGAAATTGAAGGGATCAGTAGCGTGAAAGTTGAATTAACATTCGATCCTCCTTATTCGCAGGATATGATGAGTGAAGCAGCAAAACTTGAACTTGGATTCATGTAGCGTAACCTTGTGAACCTTACCAAATGAGAAAATGTTTATAAATCAGTAATCGTAACTAAAAAATAATAAATCAAAATAATATGTATCCCGAACCATTAGTTGCCCCCATGCGCCAGGACTTGACCGTGGCAGGCTTCAGAGAACTAAAAAGCTCAGCAGATGTTGACAACGAATTGAAAGACCAGAAAGGAACTACGCTACTGGTAATTAATTCAGTATGTGGTTGTGCCGCTGGAGCTGCTCGTCCAGGAATTAAGTGGGCATTACAGCATGCTACTAAAAAACCAAATCAACTAACCACCGTTTTTGCTGGTGTTGATAAAGAAGCTGTGGCGAAGGCCAGAGAATATACGTTACCATATCCACCCTCCTCACCTGCGATTGCACTTTTTAAAGATGGGGAGTTGGTGCACTTTGTAGAACGTCACCACATTGAAGGCCGCAATGCTCAAATGATTGGTGAACACTTGGTTGAAGTATTTGAAGAATTCTGTTAACTCAAAAGGTTTATAACATTATGACTGATCATACGATCAGTCATAATGTTTTTCATAAGGCCATACTTCAGCGATCTTATGCTTAAGTCCCCGGCAAATGAAAATATTTACATTGTTTTCGTAAGGCATACAATGATTGCAGGTTGAAACTCCAGCTGGAACCACGGATTCAAAGTCGTTGACATGATCCTCCAACGTACCTCCTAAAATAATCAGCACTTCGCCTATATAATCTCTCGGACCCCAGATCCAATAGTTATTGTGAGTTCCAATCGATTTCGGCAAACCATACTGCTCACCAAAGAAATCAATAGCCCCACACCTTCCATAATTGGATGAGATAATGGCACACTTCTCTTTATCATCCTTCGAGAGCGTATTATACACAGCTGCTACATCTTTTGCCTTCTCCTTCCAACCAAACATATCTGCATAGAATTGTGGTAAATCAGAAAGCTCTTTACCCTCATTGGAACTTGGCTCGATTCCTAATTTCTTTGAATATGAAATAAATTTCTCTACTGAGAGCACTGGAAGCACTAATGGTATTAAAAAGCTTGCGCTTATCATTATCAATATTGGATACCCATAGCGAAGCCATTTTACTTTCGGACTTGTTAATTTCTGCTCGAAGAAAACTCCAGCCGCAGCAAACAGACTGGCATACGCTGGCGCGAGATATTCACCCTTACTGGTTCCATTAATAATTAAGATTGCAAAAGCCGTGATGTAAATCCAGGCGACAATTCTATGCTCCTTAAAGGGAGCATAAAAGAAAAGCGCCAACAATCCAGCAATCCAAAGTGGCGTACTGACTGGGTTAAGGAATGTCAACTGACTTTTAATAAATGACATTGCATTCAGGCCGGAATACTTACTAGAGGAAGCATTGTTAATAAATTCCAAATGCGCATAGTCGTTGGTCATATTCCAAACGATATAGGGCGCGAATAAAATGAATGCAATGCCTCCTGCCAAATACGGCCAACGCGTAGTAAACCATTGGCGATTGGTAAGAATAAGTCCCACAAAAATTCCGAAACCTAAAAACAGAACACTTATTTTATTCAATAGTCCAATTCCCAATAAAATGCCTAACCAAATCCAATACGATTGCTTTTTAGTATTGATGATTTTAAGAATCAACAATACTGAAAGTGCCCAGAGAAATGAATCGATGGAATTCATAGAGTAAATCAAACTCATACCCAAATGAATTGGGGATAATGCGATCGCTAAACTGGCAATGAAAATAGCAAAGAGTTTACCCCCCATCTCTTTCACCATCAAGCCAGTAATGATTACGGTACCCGTATGCATGAGCACGGGTACTATTCGGATAGCGGGTAAACTATCTCCAAAAATCAGTCTGCTGAACTTTAAAAGAAAAAGAGAAAATGGAGGTTGATCTACATACCCCCAGGAAAGATGCTCGCTGCACGCGATGTAATACAACTCGTCACGAAAGAACCCATAGGCACCTGTCAGGTTGGTGATTAGATGAAGTAAGAAACAACCTAAAGCAATTACGCCCAGTGCGATCTTTTCATTTCGGGTAAAAGTTGATTCTTGCATCGGTCTTTCAATTCTCCTTTACAGCTGTTATTTCGATCTCCACTAAGTAATCCTGATCAATTAATCCACTGACCTCAATCAGGCTGGTAACTGGTTTTATTGTACTGAAAAATTCACCATGTGCTTTTCCCACTACATCCCAAAAACCAATATCAGTTACATAGATCCGGGTACGAACTACATCTTTCAACTCAAAACCAGCTTGCTTTAACACTTTTTCAATCTTCTCAAGAATGTATTTGGTTTGACCATAAAAATCACCTTTTGCCACTACCTCACTACCCTCCGTTGCTACCGTACCAGAAATTTCTAAGGTGTTCCCAATTTTTACAGCCCGGCTGTAACCCACAATATCTTCCCATTTTGCGCCACTTGAATAATTAACTCTCATATGAATTTAAGATTTAGTTTGTTCCAAATTTTAGATCTGGTATCCTACACTTATAATAGAAAATAAAAAAAGTGTAGGACACCTTAAAGTTAAGAATTGTAAATTACGGGAATAATGAATAACACAGGTGATCAAAATTTTTCGAATGAGGAACTGATTAGGTATAGCCGACATTTTGTGCTACCCGACTTTGGATCAGAAGGCCAGCGTAAACTGAAAAACTCAACTGTGATTGTAATTGGTGCCGGTGGCCTGGGTTGCCCGGTGCTATTATATCTGGCTGCTGCCGGAGTAGATTCTATTACCATTATTGATGACGATGTAGTTTCACTTTCCAATCTGCAACGACAAATACTTTTTACAACGGATGACCTTAACCTTTCAAAAGCAGAAACGGCTGCAAAAAAAATAAGTTCTCTAAATCCTTCAATAAAAGTTGGTTTCATCCGCACCCGCCTTTCAACGGAAAATGCTTTAACCCTGCTGGCTCCTGCCGATGTGGTAGTGGATTGTACTGATAATTTCCCTACACGCTATTTATTAAACGATGCATGTGTGCTTCTCGATAAGCCGCTTGTCTATGGTTCTGTCTTTCGATATGAAGGCCAGGTGGCAGTGTTTAATTACAAGCAAGGAGTTAATTACCGCGATTTCTATCCGATACCGCCCGATCCCCAATCGGTGCCCAACTGCGAAGAAGGTGGTGTGCTGGGAGTTTTAACCGGTATTATTGGAAGCATTCAGGCGAATGAAACGTTGAAGATACTGGCAGGTTTTGGAGAGCCGCTATCAGGTTATGTGCTGATCTTTGATTCAATGACATTAGAGAGTTTACGCATAAAAATAGCCGACCAGAATTCACGAAAAAGTATCAAGACTTTGATCAATTATGATGAATTTTGTGGAGCACCCAACCTTAAACAAAATCCTACTATGAAAGAAGTAACCGTTCAGGAATTAAAAGCCTTGAAAGATTCAGGCGCAGAATTCCAATTGATTGATGTGCGCGAGCCACATGAATTTGATATCTGTAATCTCGATGGAGAATTGATTCCGCAAGGTGAAATACCCAGCAGTGTTGAACGCGTTTCAAAAAATAAGCAAGTAGTCATTTATTGTCGAAGTGGTGCCCGCAGTGGTAATATGGTGCAATGGTTAGAAAAGAATCACGGGTTCACCAATCTTTATAATCTAAAAGGGGGAGTGCTAGCCTGGGCCAAAGAGATTGATCCCAGTATGCCTACTTATTAAGGTTAATAGTGGCGCCTATTGATGTAAGAATCTCTCATTATTTTTCCAATCAATGGTTGTTTGTCGCCATCCTGCTTATGGTAGGCGGCATTGTGATGATCTTTAAAGTAATTATTGTAGGAATTTTTCTTACTCTGATAAGTACGATCATCATTACCACTCATTATCGATTAGCAATCGACCTCCATGAAAAGACCTATCACGACTATGTTTGGTTTTTTGGTTTCAGGTTTGGTGAAAGTGGAACCTTTGAAAGGATCGACTATATTTTCATAAATAAAATTAGGGTAAGTCAAACGATGAATTCAAGAGTTTCCTCGAGTACCATCAGAAAAGAAATGTTCGATGCCTACTTAAAATTTTCTGAGGAGAATAAGATCCACCTGCTTACACTAGAAAACAAGGAGAAGTTAATACTAAAACTCAAAGAACTTTCACCTAATATCAACTCCAAAATTGTTGATTACTCAGAAGGCGATCCCAGGGAGATTAAAATTTAGTTTCAAGTCAACTCACTATCAAGGCCTGCTCTACATCCTTAATAATATCATCAATACTCTCTAACCCAACAGAAATCCGAACTAAGCCCGGAGTAATACCCACCGCTAGTCGCTCCTCTTCACTTAGTTTAGAGTGAGTTGTTGAGGCCGGATGCGTGGCAATACTGCGTGTGTCGCCAAGATTCGCAGAGTGTGATAGCATCTTAATGGCGTTCAGAAATTTTCTTCCCCCGTCAATACCCCCCTTTATTTCGAAGGACACAACTCCCCCACCCAAGCGCATTTGTTTTTTGGCTAACTGATATTGAGGGTGTGAAGCGAGAAAAGGATATTTTACTTTTTCTACTTGAGGATTACTTTCAAGGTAGGTCGCTAGTGCATGTGCATTTTTACAGTGTTGCTCCATACGCACGGCCAGCGTTTCTAAACTTTTCGAAAGTACCCACGCATTAAAAGGTGACATGGCCGGACCTGTATGACGAGCAAAGAAACGCACTTCTTTAATTAATTCTTTTGTTCCAAGGATAGCACCACCAATCACACGGCCTTGGCCATCAATAAACTTAGTGGCGGAATGTGTTACTAAATGGGCACCCCACTTGGCCGGGTTTTGTAAATACGGAGTGGCAAAACAATTGTCTACATTTAAAATCAACTTGTGTTTTGCTGCCAACTTGCCCAACCATTCTAAATCAAGAATATCAAGGGCAGGATTAGAAGGTGTTTCCACAAAAATCATTTTCGTGTTCTTCTGAATTTTGCTTTCCCATGAAGCAGGATCATCAATATTTGCATACGTGTATGAAATATTGAATCGTGGAAAGAGCGTATTCAAAATCTGATGGGTTGAACCAAATACGGAGCGCGAGGCAAGAATATGATCACCTGATTTTAGTAATGCGGCCATGCTTACGTACATCGCAGCCATACCTGATGCAGTAGCAATACCATCTTCGGTTCCTTCCAACAAACACATTTTTTCTATAAACTCGTTGCTGTTGGGATTTGAGTAGCGGGTATAAATATTTCCTTGTACTTCATCGGCAAATAAAGCCCGAGCATGCTCGGCACTTTCAAATACAAAACTGGAGGTTAAGTAAAGGGGAACGGAATGTTCTTTATTTTCTGAACGTTCGCTTTGGGCACGGATGGCATCCGTTTCAAAATTTCTTTCTTCCATCAGGCGGTATTAATAATTTCAAAACTATGAGTAACCACTGCAGACTTCTCAAGCGTCTTGGCCACTGAACAATACTTCTCTACAGAGAGTTGAACCGCTCGTTCGGCTTTTTCCTTATTGATATCGCCAAACAATTTAAAGTGTGCGTGTACTTCTGTATAGAGAGCCGGCACAACACCTTGCTCACGTTCCCCGGTAACGGTTATCTTGAGATCCGTTAGTGGCTCGCGTTGTTTGCGCAAGATGAGAATCAAGTCAATGGCACTGCAACCACCCATCGCGGCAAGCAGTAATTGCATAGGCCTCATCCCTGAGTCATGACCACCGTCTGATTCTCCGGCATCCATGTAAACGGATTTTCCTATTTCATTAATAGCTTCCATTCGGAAGTCCTCATCCACTCTATTGATTTCAATTTTAACCATGCTTCACTTCTTTATCTTTCCAAAATAAACTACCCCCTACCATGGCCAGAATGCTCACCAGTACTGCCGGTACGAGACTTGGCCAACTCAAATCCAATTGTCTTGCCATCACCCAGGTAAGTATGCCCAACACCATAGACAATAAAGCGCCTTTCCCGGTGGCGCGCTTCCAATAAAGCCCGAGCACCAAGGGAGCGAACAAAGATACCAGACTCAACACAGAAGACTCCCTGACAAGTTCATAAATATTTGACCGCATGCAGGCCATCACGGTTGCTAACGTGCTAAAACCCAGCACCGAAAAGCGGGTAATCACTAAAAGTTGTCTGTCAGTAAACCGATCACCAGACAAGGGCTTTACTAAGTTCTCTGAGAAGATGGAGGCCGGAGCCAAAATAGCCGAACTTGTGGTACTCATAATGGCCGACAACAAAGACCCAAAAAATAATATTTGGATCGGAAGCGTGGCATGTGTCAGCACTACATTTGGCAGTGCAAGTTGGGCATCACCAATAATAAGATCTGGGTATAGATGGCGAATGCACAAGCTTATAAATAAGGGAACCATGGCCACGGTGAGGTAAAGACCGGCCGCTATAAAACAAGAACGCACCGCGGTGTTTACGGAGTTTGAAGACATCACCCGTTGAAAAACATCTTGCGAAGGAATAGAACCCAAACCTAGCACCGACCACGCTGCTATATAGATTACAATTTCTTTAAAATCAGCTTTAGGAAAAAATTGAAAGGTTCCGGGCTCTACTTCAGATAGAATAATTCCTACTCCACCCGCTTCGCGCGCTAGAGTGAATGCCAACACCAAAAGACCGCTGATAATAAAAATACTTTGTATGAAATCAGTAATTGAAATGGCCCACATACCACCCACGTAGGTGTAAAAAGTAACTACAAACGCTGAGATGATTATTCCTTGCCATACTTCCAAGCCCGCTACCACATTTAAGATTAAACCCATCGCCACCAACTGCGCGGCTATGTATCCTAAATAAGGAGGCGCCAGAAATACACTGGCAACCAGTTCGGTTCGCCTGCCAAAGCGCACTTTAAAAAAATCACCCAGCGTAAGAAGATTCATCGAATACAGTTTACGCGCGAAGAAGAACCCGAATAGCACCAGACACAAAGCCGCTCCAAAGGGATCTTCAATGACTGAATACAATCCACCTTTCAAAAATTGGGAAGAAGCGCCAAACACTGTTTCGGAACCAAACCAGGTGGCGAATAATGCAGACGAACTGAGTAACAAGGGAAGACTCCTTCCGGCTAACATAAAATCGCCCGAGGTCTTTACCTTACGGGAAGACCAATAGCCGATTGCTACGGTTAGCACTAAGTAAAGAATGACAGAAAGGAGTAACAATTCGATTTAGGTCAAAACAAACCTAAAACTAAACAGAAATTTAATCTACGCTTTACTTTGATTTCTTTTTAAGCTGAAAAGTTCTGGTAACATTAAAACCGAGGTGAAGATCTCCGGAAAAGAAATCACCTGTTGTTTCCGTAATAAAAGCACGCTCAGTTAGGCCACGGGTGTTAGAGATCACCAATTGAAAAACATGACCTCCCGTTTCAATATCGACACCAAGGCCAAACGAATTGTAATATGGATTTTTAGTTGGCACATTAAACCGGTAATAATATTCGGAAGTAAGGGCAACACTACGCGAAACTTTTACGCGGCCTCCTACGCCCAAGGCAACCTGGTCGTTGTTTTCTATTCTTCGATCAACCGTATTCTTATGAACGATGGTGGGCATCAACTGCAAGGAAAGTGATCTTGTAAATTTGCGGGCTATGAGTAATTGACCGGTATAGGAAACTCGATCTTCAAGTGTAATATCAAAAGCAGCATCCTCCTTGCGAGGAGAAGTGCGAATGGCCATATTGCCAAAGGCAGTTACGGTTACCGGAAATGCCTTGGGACCAGTACTTTGACGAAGGACTTTGTACCGCAGAAAAGCATCCATTGTTTTATCGACTGAGTTTCTTCCGACACCAAAACCCAGTCGATCGGTAAGTCCATACTCAAGCCCAATCCGGACAAAAGCCTGATCGAGTCCAAACAGCTCATAGATTCCATCATTGATTCGGCCAAAGCGATGGGCAAAAATAAATTCCAGTTGCCCGTTCGATTTAACTTCAACCGATTGCCCATTCACCAAACGGGTGCCTTTAAATGTCGCAATCACAAATTCTTTAGATGGCTTGTCTGCTTGTTCCAATTCGCTTAACAGATCGTCTTGGCAAAGCGCTATTGTGCACCCCATAGAAAAAAATAAAATGAAAATAAATCTCATAATGGCTTATACGTAATATCGATCGTTACTTCTACCTGCTCGGCAATATTTTGCCATAGCAGTTGCGGTATTTTTATTTTATAGTCTTCTAACTTTACATTAAACTTAGATTTCGCATTTATTTTCCCGTCTACGTTCTCTAATGTTCCTTCAATTGTTACCTCTTTTGTAATTCCATGTATTGTCAATTTGCCTATGGCCGAAACGGGCTGTACCCCTGTCGCGTTAGCTGAATAGCCCAATAACTTTCCTTGAAATGTAGCCTTTGCGAATTTTTCTGTCTCGAGATATTTTTCATTAAAGTGTTCTTTCATCAAGGCTTTTTCAAATTCAAAATCTTTTATCGGGATCGAAAATGCAACCTCACCTGAACTGGTATTGAAAATACTCGCCAGTTTTGTATTATCCGCTTTGATATCTTCCACTGTAGCCTTGGAAAAAAAAATAACAGTTGATTTCTCCACTGTGAATTTCTGAGCCTGAGTTGAATGGCAAATAAATAAAACTGAACACACGAGCAGGAATCTTATCTTATCCATAATTAGCATTAGTTATTAATGGCGCCATCATCGACCCAACAGGCAATTAAATTAATCTGTTCCTGCGTAAGCGTTAATCCGCCAATTGGCATCGATTTATTTGCGGTTCTTGCTTTTATCTGCTCTGCCTTATTTTTAACATTCGAAAACGTTGTCCAATCACGCGAACCTGTACCCGCATCATGGCAACCTGAGAGCGTGCAATTTGCTGTAAATATTGGTTTAATGTCATTTAAAAAACTTGTTCCGGTATTTCCGCGGGGCACTAGTACATTTATTACTTTTTGGCAATCATCGTTATCCTTAACAATAACGGTGTAGGTGCCATGCTTTAGATTTGTAAAAATATTTTGAGTCCCAAATCCGGTGGCGCCAAGTTGATATAAATATGATCCTGTTCCGCCTTGTCCTTGAACCGCTATGGATCCATTATCACTTGTGCATTGCGTATCGCTTTGTGTATTGATAGAGGCACCCAGATTTGTATCGGGTGAGGAAATCTCAACCGATAAAACAGAAATGCATCCTTTAAGATCCTTTACCGTTACCTCATAGATACCCGGTGCTAAATTCGAAAATCCCGGATTTGTTTGATAGACCCCATTATTCAAACTAAAGTCATAACCTGGTTCGCCTCCTTGTGCTTCAACTACAATACTTCCGTTAATGGATCGACATGACGTAGCATCTGCTTTACTAAGCAGTTTAATTCGGAGATCTGAATCATCGCAGGAAAACTTATCTGCCAGGTCATTGTATGCACAGGAACTCAGCAAGGGTATAAGAATGATAATGAATAATCGAATTGTGAGTGTCATTTTATGGCGTTGACTTACTTTAAAGTTAATGCACTTCTTGAAAATCTCCTCTTGATTTTAATTATTTAATGCGCCCGAATCCACCCAGCAAGCAATCAAATCAATTTGTGCCTGTGGCAATCCTGTGGGGGCAATATCTTTTGGCATGGATTTATTGCCAGTCCTTGTCTTAATATTGAGCGCATTGGTTTGCACATTGGCGAACACACTCCAGTTTCGATCGGCTCCATTATCTCCATTGTGACAGCCTGACTTAATACAATTGGCCTGAAGGATTGGAGCAATGTCATTCGCAAAGCTTACACTGGTTTGACTGGCTACCGTTCCATTAACAGTAACAATGCAATTGGAAGCGTCTTTAATAGTTATGGTATAATTGCCAGCCTTTAGGTTTGCAAATGCTGATGACGAACCGAAGGATCCGTCCCCTAATTGATATTGATATGGGGGTGTGCCCCCTGACACATTTAAAGTTATAGACCCATTTGGGCTTGAACAATTCGTTTGACTTACCAAGACTGGGATACCAGCAGAAGGGGCAGAAGGGGCAGTTAGAATTACCCCCGATAATTCGCGCTCACACCCATTCGAATCCTTAACCACCACATTAAACGTCCCTGGTCCTAAATTCGAAAAAGTTGAGGTGCTAACCAGTACGCCTGAATTTAATTTAAACTGATAAGGTGCCATGCCACCCGATGCTGTCACGGCTATTGAACCATCAATAGTACCACAACCAGTAGGGTTGCTTTTTGTGCTTAGTGCGATTCCAAGATCAGTTGTATTGCAGTCAACCGGCTTAGGTTCATTGTTGCTTGAACATCCTGAATAAATCAGAAGCAGCATTACACACCCCAATCCAAGCATTGTTTTTAGATCTCTGATCATCATATTAGTAAAGTTTAAATTTTACTCCAAAAAAAACTCCGAGGCTGGACAACCTAACTTCCCCATATCCCATACCAGCCAACGGAGCTTTCAAAAAAGGTTCTGCCTGCACATACAATCTTGAGTTCAATTGGTGTTGAATACCCACGGAAAGATTTAGGACTTTAAACCATTCATTATTTTCTTTCTTTACTTGTTTCGAATAAACCCGGTCACCATTGTTTGTGTAAACGGTAAAGTTGTAGTCTTCGCTTAACATGAGGTAAGAGGAAAGCCCCACACCTCCAAAAAAAGAAGTTTTAGAAAACGGGTTCAACCGATAATAGAAATTAAGTGGGATATCTAAAATGCGACAAGATCCATCAAGATCATCGGCTGTTCGGCCGGAGTAGGTTATCTCACCATTTGAAGAATACTTTTTAAAGGATCGAATGGCCCCTGTTGAAACGGACCATCGATTTGCAAATTGGTATTCTACGAGCAACGCATAGTTACTTCCTATAGACCCGGATGATCCAAAATTAACAGAAGAAAAATCGGGTGATGCCAACCCCCGAACGAAGATGCCCTTTGCAAATATCTTCTGTTGGTCTTCTTCCTTTTTTGAGTCCAATTTAGTCGAATCACTTTCATGTTTGGCCTTTTTTTCAGCTGCAGGAATAGATTCGATTTTAGGTTTGGAGAAAAATAATTTATTACTGTCTTTGTCGTCTTGTTGAAGATTCGAAACGTTCCCGAGTTCATTGTCTTGCAAATCATTAACTTCACGATGATCAACATTTAAGTGCTCTTCTTTCACCGCATTCTTTTCTGTAACTCCATCATTGGCATTTTGCTTCTCTTTAACTAATGCCACTCTTTGACGTTGATCAGTATTAGAATTTTGACTACTTGAATTTTGAATCTGATAATCATCCGCTTCTGATTTCTTTTGTTGTGATGTAGTTTTTTCGGACAGGTTTTGATTATCAATACTGACAGTCTTGCTTTCAGTTAGGATTTGATCAGTATTTTTTTTGACATCAGGTTCTGCTGAAGTGTTGTTAAGAGTGTACCCCATCCAAACACCTCCTGTAAAAATAATGATACCTAACAATGAAAGGAGAATCCATTTATTGAAAACAGTAGGAGATTTTGAAACAGCATCTAATCGTTCAGTCATCCCCTCCCACGCGGCAACCTCGTACTCAGGTTTGATGCCCTCAGCAGCAGCTTTAAAAAGTGAATCGAGCTCCTGATCAGTTTGTTTTTCCATACGATATCTTATTCATCTCGCCCAACATGCTTCTAAGATTTTCTCTGGCTTTCAATAAGTTTGACTTCGAGGTGCCGACAGAAATTTTCAACATCTTTCCGATTTCGGGGTGTGTAAACCCATCGATCACAAACAAATTAAAGACAGCCCGATAGCCGGGCGAAAGTTTTTGGATCAATCCAATAAGTTCTTCATGCGAAAGATTGGAAACAGCCAGTGGCTGAGTATCCGCATGTACCAACGTTAACGATTCTTTGTGCTGATGTTTCAATTCCTTTCGGTATTGATCAATGGAAGCGTTAATCATAATTTTTCGCAACCACCCTTTAAAAGGCGAATCGGAATTGTATTGATCTATTTTCGAGAACACTTTCATAAATCCGTCATTGACAACTTCTTTAGCTTCTGCCACAGTTCGGGAATAGCGAATGCAAATACTTAAGGCATAGGAATAGTAATGCTGATACAGCAGTCGCTGACTATCACGATCATTACGCTTGCATCCTTGTATTAACAACTGCATAAGCAGATTCGAGGTGTTAGGTTAAACAGAACGTAGACGGTACGGATTAAAAACGAAAAGGGTTGCCTTGGTATTCAACGAATTTACAAAAAAGCCGAACCAGAACAAGGTAGCCTGTCAGACTCGTACGGTCTACGGGTGTCTTGTATAGATTGCACGGGTGCTTTGTGTAATCTGTACGGGTGTCTAGTATAAACCACATGGGTACTTGGTGTAATCTATGCGGGTGTCAAGTATAATCCACACGGGTGCTCAGTATATTCCATGCGGGTGTCAGGTATAAACCGTTCGGGTGCTAAGTGTAATCTATGCGGGTGTCAGGTATGAACCGTACGGGTGCTTAGTGTATTCTGTGCGGGTGTCAGGTATAAACCATGCGGGTGCTTGGTGTAATCTATGCGGGTGTCAGGTATAAACCGTTCGGGCGCTTAGTGTAATCTATGCGGGTGTCAGGTATGAACCGTACGGGTGCTCTGTGCACTCTATGAGGGTGCCATCTATTTCATGATTGTGTTCTCCCGAACCACTTTTATTAACATAACATTGTTACTAACACACCTTATCGGATAGCAAGCCTCGTCTCTGTTATTTGCATTGTACTTTTTTGTCTCTTAAGTAACAATTTTTGGTGAGAGTTCAAGACCTAGTATTCTGGCTTGCTTTTCCCACGTTCGTGTTGGTCGCCTGACCAACACTTCCCGCAAAACTAATTTGTTGCTGCAATACAACCTACCGAAATAGCATGCTATAAAAAAAATAGTACTATTTAATAGGTTAGAGTTGCGTCACGCATGAACAAGTTGTTGGTCAGGCGACCAATAACAACTCTACCAACAACAACTTAGGGGCAGTAATACAAGGCGACCAACAACAACTTAAGGGATACTTTTATAGGTTGATCCAAACCAAAATATCTTGTCGTTATATTTTATTTTATAGACTCTAGCTAAGAAACGTAACCTACTTATTTCGACTACTTCTTGACTCACCAAACTTTCAAAAAAAAGACTACCTATAATTAATTTATTATTCTCAAGAGTTATGACATAGACATATTTTTTCATATAAAACAAAAGCATCAAGATTAAACATCCATTAAATATCGATAAGACCATTGCAGACTCCACATTTCCTTTTTCAAATGAATCAATAAAAATAAAACTAAAAACTACTAAATTGATGATAATAACTGCTATACCACCATAGTACATTACTTTTGACAGATATGTTTTCATAATGTTTATTTAAATCTCAAACCTAAAACTACTTCAATGCTACCCCCACGTTCGTGTTGGTCGCGTGACCAACACTTTCCGCAAAACTAATTTGTCGCTGCAATACAACCTACCGAAATAGCATTCAATAAAAAAAAATAGTACTGTTTAATAGGCTAGAGTTGCGTTATGAGTTAACAAGTTGTTGGTCAGGCGACCAACAACAACTCTACCAACAACAACTTAGGGAACCCTTAGTGAAGCCACTTGATTGAGTTGAGATCCATCGCTTAACGCGGAATGATGATGAAAAGCATCTGCTTAACTACTTCTTTCTGAAATATAATTTTCTTTATACGCTCTGGATTGAGTAACCCTTCCCAGCGGTGTCTCCCGCTTCGGGGACCCTGCGCCTGTGAGGGAAATGTCTTATCTATGGTTCCATTTATGAGTTTCTTCTTTCAATCAACGCGGAGTTCCCGCTGTTCTCAACCAAGCGCTCTCAGAGACTCTCCGCTGGGAAGTGATTGAATTGAGATCCCACGCTTAAAGCGGAAGGTAATGAAAAGCATCTGCTTAACTACTTCTCTCTGAAATACATTTATTTTAATACGCTCTGGATTGAGTAGCATGAGTGTTACCCATTGCGAATCGTATGACTGCATGACAATAATAAAGTTAAAGTGACTGGTTAGTCGATTTACTTAAAGCCTAGGAACGGAATGCCCTAAAAGAGAAAATCCCCCAAAGTCCTTGACCTCGGGGGATAATCTTGTCTATAGTTGGCTTTAATCTGATGTAAATGTAAGCGCACCCCATAAACTACCAAACGGGCTTCCGATTGAAGGATTATAAAACTGGCGAATTGCCAAAATCAGCGTTGAGTAGCCGAAATAGTATCTTTAGCAACGGAATCCGGCTTCAAAAACTGCTTTTTTAGCCTTTCTGGGAGTTGGGGTTTTGATCCTGGAAACGTGGTGCGTGAACTAATGTCGTAACTGAAGTAAATCAGTGACACTAAGAAAACTACTCCCAGTAAAACAAAGATCTTCTTTGATTTTGACATGCGCTAAAGTAAAAAAGCCCCGCTCTATCCGAACGGGGCTTTATAAAATTTGTAATCGAATTACTTTAATTTATTCACAACAGCTTCAAACGCTGAAGGATGATTCATGGCTAAGTCAGCCAACACCTTACGGTTTAAATCAATTCCTGTCTTTTTTACTTTACCCATAAACTCAGAGTAAGACATTCCATGAAGTCTTGCTCCGGCATTGATACGGGCGATCCAAAGGGTGCGGAAATCTCTCTTCTTGGCTTTTCTATCGCGGTATGCATAGACCAACCCTTTCTCGACTGCGTTTTTGGCAACCGTCCAAACATTTTTTCTACGACCAAAGTATCCTTTGGCCAATTCCATTACGCGCTTACGTCTGGCGCGGGATGCTACACTGTTTACTGAACGTGGCATAACTTTTCATTTTTGGCGTTGGCGATCTTTTATTTCAAGATACTTATTTGCCAATTACCGGGTTAAACAATACACTCCTGGCAACTGCTTCGGAGGGTGAATCCTCAAATTCTTAAAAAGATTCAGAGGATCGGTTCTTTTGGTTTAAACAAGATGTGGAAGCATGAGTCGCACGTTGTTCTCGTCAGATTTACTAACGACAGTTGCGTGGCCTAGTCTTCTTTTTTGCTTAGTACCTTTCTTTGTCAGGATGTGGCTCTTATACGCTTTCTTGCGTTTAATCTTACCGGTTCCGGTAACCTTAAAGCGCTTCTTAGCTCCTGACTTTGTTTTTAACTTGGGCATTACTATTTAAATTTAAAATCTTACTTCTTTCCTTTAGGAGCCACCATCATATACATCCGCTTCCCTTCCAACTTCGGCAACTGTTCTACTTTTCCAATTTCTTCCAGTGCTTGTGCGAACTTTAATAATAAAATTTCGCCACGTTCCTTATACACAATTGAACGGCCTGCAAAATGAACATAGGCTTTCACCTTCGCTCCTTCCTTCAGGAAATTCTCCGCATGTTTCAACTTAAAGTTGAAATCATGATCATCTGTATTTGGGCCAAACCGTATTTCTTTTAATACCGTTTTTTGTGCATTGGCCTTTATTTCTTTCTGTTTCTTTTTCTGCTCGTACTTAAACTTCGAGTAGTCAATGATTTTGCAAACAGGCGGTTCAGCATTTGGCGAAATCTCCACCAGATCTAATCCTTGTTCTTGAGCCATCTTAATGGCAACCGAGGTAGCGTACACGTCTACCTTTATATTTTCGCCCACCACACGCACGCGGCTGGCTAAAATGCGTTCATTGACACGATAAGGTTCTTCTACTACTCTCCTTGGCCCTCTTATATAAGGCTTCGGTCTGTTACCTGGAAATATTGCCACTCGTTGGGTTTATGTTCTAAATACTATTACTTTTTTAAAAACAGGCTGCAAATATCGCTCTTTTTTCCGTTTATCAAAATCCTAATTCAATGCTGGGAGGCTAAATTCGTGGGAAAATTGAGTTACAAAGTCTGTTAAATTCATAACTCCTTTGTCTCCTTCACCATGCTTCCTCACGGCCACTTTTCCTTCAGAGGCTTCTTTTTCGCCCACTAATAGCATAAATGGCACCTTACTAACTTCAGCATCCCTTATTTTACGACCTATCTTTTCATTACGATCGTCCAAAAACCCTCTGATATCGATGTTTTTCAACGTATCGAGCACTTTCTGGCCATAATCATTAAACCTCTCCGATATCGGCAGTACAGCTATTTGCTCAGGCGCAAGCCACAAAGGGAAATTACCAGCGCAATGCTCTATTAATACCGCTACAAATCGCTCCATGGAACCAAACGGTGCACGATGGATCATCACCGGTGTGTGTTTTTGATTATCCGCGCCTACATACTCCAACTCAAAGCGCTGTGGCAACTGGTAATCTACCTGAATGGTACCTAATTGCCAGCTTCTGCCTAATGCATCTTTCACCATGAAGTCAAGTTTCGGTCCATAAAATGCGGCCTCCCCTTTTACCGCCACCGTAGTTAAGCCTCGCTCATCGGCAGCTTCTTGTATTTCACGTTCGGCACGATCCCACAATTCATCATCGCCAATATACTTGGCTTTGTTTTCTGGATCGCGAAGGGAAACCTGTGCAGTATAATTTTCAAACCCAAGTGATTTGAAAACAAACAACACCAGATCAATCACCTTCACAAATTCAGATTTTACCTGATCCGGTTGGCAGAAAATGTGGGCATCGTCCTGCGTAAAGCCCCGCACCCGGGTAAGCCCATGAAGTTCGCCACTTTGTTCGTAGCGATATACGGTTCCAAACTCGGCATAGCGAATGGGAAGATCTTTGTACGACCTTGGTTTTACTTTATAAATTTCACAGTGATGTGGGCAATTCATTGGTTTGAGAAGAAACTCTTCACTCTCATCGGGCGTATGAATGGGTTGAAATGAATCTTTGCCATACTTTTCATAATGGCCTGAAGTAACATACAATTGCTTACTACCAATATGAGGTGTTACAACAGGATCATAGCCAGCACGAACCTGTGCCCTTCGCATAAATTGTTCAAGGCGTTCTCTTAAGATGGTTCCTTTCGGCAACCACAGAGGAAGTCCCATTCCTACTTTTTCAGAAAAAGCGAACAACTCTAACTCCTTCCCTAACTTTCGGTGATCGCGTTTCTTGGCTTCCTCCAACATGTGAAGGTATTCCTCCAACTCTTTTTGCTTGGGAAAGGTGATCCCATAAATGCGCTTCAGCATTTTATTTTTTTCGTCACCGCGCCAATAGGCCCCTGCAACACTCAACAACTTAATAGCTTTAATGGAACCCGTTGATGGAATGTGTGGTCCACGGCAAAGATCCGTAAAGTTACCTTGTTTATAAAAGGTGATGGATCCATCGGCTAAGCCATCAATCAATTCAAGTTTATATTCGTCACCTTTTTTTGTGAAGTATTCAATGGCATCCCTCTTTGATACGTCACTTCGTACAAATGAATTGTTCAAGCGTGCCAGTTCAAGCATCTTTTTTTCAACGGCAGCAAGTTCTTCATCCCCGAAAGGAATCTCCCCTAAATCCACATCATAATAAAAACCGTTTTCGATGGGCGGGCCAATACCAAACTTCACACCCGGATAAAGGACTTCTAATGCTTCCGCAAATAAGTGAGCCGATGAATGCCAGAAAGCATATTTACCCCCTTTATCGTTCCAGGTAAAAATCTTGATGGCAGCATCGGTTGTTATTGGTCTGTCTAAATCCCAAATCTCTCCGTTTACTTCGATGGACAGTGCATTTCGTGCAAGGCCCTCACTAATACTCTTCGCAACTTCAATACCTTGTACCCCTGCAGGATATTCCCGTGAGGAGCCATCGGGTAAAGTGATTTTAACAAAACTCATCTAACAACCATTTTTTGGACTGCAAATATCGGTTTTTTGTGCATTCTTTTGAACAGACTCAAAAGAAAAGGGACAATGATTAAAGTTGGAATTGTGCAGTGAACAAAACCCCGAATTTGCGGGAGTCAGCATTTTCCAAATAAGAAACCCTGTGAACAAAATCTACCCGTAAAAACTTGAAGATGTTTTCTACTCCATAGCCTAATTCTAGGTAGGGTTTGCCGTTCTTGAAAAATCCGGCCGGCAATGCTTCGCGTCCATCGGGCGTAAAATTTGAAATCAAATCTTGATTGGATTGACGCATTCCGCCAACAATTACATTGGAAGTTGCCAACAATCGCCATTTAAGTTTATTTAATAAAGGAATTCTATTGAGTAAAAATCCTTCCATGTATTGGCGATACTGTAATGATGCATAATGATCACTTACAAACTCACCAAAGTTCATCAAATTATAGGTGATTGGAGAGTAAATTAAAGATTGATTACCTAAATGCAAGGCGAGAAGAGGATAAGGCAATGTATTAAAAATGTATTCGCCCGTGACTGAAAGATAACCCACCCCAAGTGGGCCCGTCTTAATCCGTTTGGTCAGATTCATTCTTAGTTTGTCATATTCAAAGTCGCTGCCAAAAACACCACTAAAGCCATGCGTATAGCGAACAGAAATGACAGGCCACTTGTTTGTGCCCAAGCTAATGCGCTCGTTATCATTTTGAAGAAAAACTTCATCGCGGGCATAACGCGATTCGATGCTTATCTCTGAAGTTTGAAAATTATCCAGAATGGGTGAATTGACATCCTGAGGATCTTTTATATACCCGAATTCGTAGGTAGGATCAAACGTCCAGTATCGAAAGGAAATTTTCTGAGAGTATCCTTTAAATAATTCCCGCTGAATCGCTACGCTATAGTTATCAGTATAAAAACCTCTACGAAAAAAACCCCATCGGGTAGCTGCCAAAAAGATTGGGTTATCTGCCAGGTCTTCGTCATCCACTCCTAAACGAGCAATGTCTTTGCGCGCCCGAAAGTTTAGCGTAGTCCATCGCTGCCTGGAAAGAATCCGTTGGGCTGACAGCTGATACTTGAATTTCTCATCATCAAACCCATACGCCAAATGAGCACTATAAATCCATTTCTTGCTAAACTGGTAGTTGGTTTTAAAACCACCCTGCAAGCGCCAGCCTTCAACATTATTCCAGGCAACCGCCCCGAGATAAGGACCAATTTCAATTTTACCAACCTTCACATATCCATCCAGCACGATTTTAATAATATCCGTATAGGTTTTCACAACAGGAATATTTCTTAAGGTGTCAATCATTCGATAAACACTCTTCTCTGTTTCGCTCAATGCCTCATGGCGGAGAGTATCCCAATAATGATCTTCTGTAAACATTTGAGCATCCTCAGCTATCTCAATGGTGCGTTCATAAAAGGCTTGGCTTTTAGGTTGGTTAGTGATGAAGTTTTTATTGCTGGTGTAAAATTTTGCCAGCATACCGGGCCTGTCTTTTCCTAATTCACCGATATCCACAAGCACTCTGTTTTTAACAGGAAGCCAAGGCCCCAAATCAGTTTTAACCAACTCCTGCTGCAATCTTATTTTTTCAATAAAATTCAAATTGGCCTGCTTACCCATATTTGCATCAATTTGTTTCAAAGCGTAGTCTGCCTTGGTGATCCAAATTGTGCCTGTAAACGCTAGGTCTTGTGGACTACGCGGAAAATAATCGAGCCGATAACAAAAGTCATCCCCAATATAGAGGCTATCAGTAAGATCGTAATCATAGTAAAGTCGCCACCCATCAGCAATGGGCGAAACGAATTCCTTACTTACAATATTCAACCAGTTTTGGTAAAAGTTATATTCTTGAAAGGAAGAACCAATCACTTGGGTTACTGTTGTGCCATCTTCAACACCAATTCCATTAATTTTGGTTTTCAGAATTTGTTCCTTTTTAAGCGAAGGGTTATCACGGTAATAAATTTTAGATACTGTCTCTGTTATAAATAGTGGAAGTATTGGCATGCCATCTTCACCTGCTATTATTGCTATACTGTCTAATACCTGAGTGATTTTCTTTACAATTTTTCGCTCCCTAAATTTATCAGAAAGATTATCAGCATCAACTTCTATTTTCGTATACGTATCATACTCGTAAGCCGTTAATTTACGTTTATCATTTTTATTTTTATTACGCACAACTTTTCTTAAAATCTCATAAGCCGGATTTTCACCTGCCCGTACAATTACTTCCTGAAGATTGGTTACATTCTCCTCCAGTTGAAAGTTGATAACTTGTTTTATTCCGCGTGTAATAGACTTTGTACGCGAACGATAGCCAATATAGGAGGCCGTAACCGAATCGGTTGGATTCGATGATTTAAGGAGATAATTACCATCAAAATCGGTTGTTGTGCCGATAGAAGTACCCTTGAAAATGATATTCGCGAAGGGTACGGGATCCCCGGAGGTGACATCGGTAACCTTTCCCGTAACGATAGTTTCCTGAGCCTGCACGAGTCCAGCGCTCATAATAAAACAAATCAGATAAAATTGGATTCCTCTAAAGCAGTACAATCTTCCCACAAATGGAATTTAAATTCAAAATTAACGATTTATACGATGCGAGCAGGTGTAGGGTGGTCGCTTATAACGATTATTTAGTTTAAATCCCGATGGGCTCTTTTTCGCCCAAATGACGCGGGGCCGTTCTTAAAATGTATAAATCAAGGATCGCCTTTGTGCGTGCAAGATACTCGCGCAAATAAACTCGAGGTGCTGCCTCTTGGGCTGGCTCATCTGCCACCAAGGCTACCGCATTTACTTCATAATAATTACTTATAAATAATGCCCGGTAACTATGGAAGGGTTGAGTAATAATGATGATTTTCGATTGTCCAAAAATCTCTTTACACCTGACAATCGAGTCCAGCGTTCTAAGCCCGGCATAATCTAATGTAATCGCGTTGATGGGAACGCCCAACTTTATAAGTGCTTTTTGCATTTCGACCGGCTCGTTATAATATTTTGTTCGATTATCACCACTCACGATAAAGTGAATAATCTTACCTTCTTTATACAGTTCGGCCGCGGTAGCCATCCGATTGTGAAAAAACGGATTTGGAGATCCATCCATCATACGATGGCTTGTACCCAGCACCAGGGCCACACCACTATCCGGTAATAATTTAAAATCGGTCAGCACTTCACTTTCTGTACTTTTAACTACCCAAAAGTTGGTAGCCGCTAAAATAATAATCGCAGCAACTCCCATTATTAAACCCACGCGCAATAACCCCTTCAATAACTTCATTTACCTATAGATTAAAAGCCAAGGCAAAGCTACCGAATTGACTTTAGAAATTCTCTTTCCATAATTTCAGGACGTTTAATCATTTTCTTTAGCCACCGTAATCGAGTGTCATCTTTTTCTACAGATGATAGCTGCCATGGAATTTCAGAATGATGAAGTTTAGGCACCAGTGTATTAAGGCAAATGGCTGCACTTACGGATATATTCATACTCTCAGTAAAACCATACATTGGGATCCTCACTTTCATATCGGCCTGCGATAAAGCATAATCAGACGTGCCCTTTAGTTCATTTCCCATCACCAATGCAATTTTTTCATCGATAGGGATATCATGGATAGAAATGCCATCCGGTGATGGATCGGTAACCAGGATTTTATACCCTTCTTTTTTCAATTTTTCATAGCAAATAACTGCCCCTTTTCCTTTCGGATACTTAATAATATCTACCCATTTATAGCTTCCTTTTACAACTCTCCGGTTAACAGCGTACTTTACTTCATTCTCAATTATGTGAACGTCTTGAATGCCCATGCACTCGCACGTGCGAATTACTGCACTTGCATTTTGTGATTGATGGATTTCTTCCAACACCATGGTGATGTGGCGGGTGCGTAAGTTCAGCACCTTCTCTAAAAACTCTCGTTTATGATCGGTGATGTATTTCGTGAAGTGATCCACCAATAATTTATTCCGTGCAATCTGATCCATTAAACAATCTGTGCCTTTAGGGGTTAAATACTAAAAATAAAGAAGATGAGTGACAGAAAAAATTTTCTCATTGTTGGCGGCACTTCAGGAATTGGAAAAGCCCTCGCAACGATTCTCGATAAAGATCATCACCTGATCCTGGCATCCCGCAAGGCTGCAGTTGATGGCAATCACACCCATCTTATTTTCGATGCAACAAAAGGCGAACTCCCATTAGAAGAATTTCCCGCTCAACTGGATGGATTGGTGTATTGCCCCGGCACAATCACTCTAAAACCATTTCATCGAATAACCGATGAAGAGTTTCTCCAAGACTATCAGGTGAATGTGTTGGGCGCCATTCGTACAATCAGGAAGGTATTACCGCTGCTTAAGAATTCTGCGCAATCATCAATCGTTTTGTTTAGCACAGTTGCCGTACAACAAGGAATGCCCTTCCATGCTTCCATTGCGGCATCAAAAGGTGCCATTGAAGGACTAACCAAATCGCTTGCTGCAGAACTTGCTCCTAAAATTCGCGTCAATGCCATTGCACCTTCCCTCACGAATACACCCCTGGCCAACAAGTTACTTTCCACAGATGAAAAAAAGAAAGCATCTGACGAACGGCATCCGCTGAAACGGACCGGTCAACCCGAAGATATTGCAAATCTGGCAGCGTTTCTTCTGTTGAATCAATCCTCGTGGATTTCCGGTCAAATCTTTCATGTTGATGGTGGACTTTCTACACTGCGTGTTTAAAACCTTATTGATTTGATTACGATTCATTTCAAAATGATTTGTTATTTTTGCGGCTTTATTTAAATAAATGGGTCAAAAAACATTCTTATTGAGTCTATTAGTCCTGTTAACTGCGCTTGGAATCTCATTTTCATCTGCAGGGCAATCATCACAAAAGCAACTGGATGCAATACCCTATACCACTGAGCACAGGCAATTGGTAGCTGAACTCACAAAAGATTTTGAAACCGCCATCGGTTCCGAAAAAATAATCACTCACTTAGAAGATTGGAGGAATTGGGAAACGGTAGAAAATTATACGTATGGAAAGGATCGTGGAAGCCTGCCTATGATTGCTGATTTGGATGCCTTACATCCTTATTTTAAAGAAAAGATTACCAAACTCATTGCGACTTGCAAAAGAAAGGGAATTGAGTTAGCGATTGTTGAGTCTTATCGCACCGTTGCAAAGCAAAATGAATACAAAGCAATGGGTAAAAAATATACCCGTGCCACAGGTGGTCATTCTAAACATCAATATGGATTAGCGATCGATGTAGTTCCTGTTATTGATTCCATCGCCCAATGGGATAATGCCAGGCTATGGAAAAAGATTGGCTCCATGGGCGAACAACTCGGTTTGCGCTGGGGTGGAAGATGGCGCACGCTGTATGATCCCGGGCATTTTGAATGGTCGGGTGGGTTGAGCGGGGATAGCTTAGCAAAAGGATTGGCTCCTTATGTTCCAAAATCAATTTCAAATCAATACCCTTGCCTTGAAGAAGACCTTCAACAATTAGCAGAGTATTGGAGTGCCTGGGAGAGTGAACAAGCCATGATTACCAGAGAATCCTCATCTAACCCTGAAAGTCGTCCAGCCAATAAAATGAATTCTAATAGTACCGCTGAAAGCAGATCCGCCATTGCCTCGGGCATGAAATAATGCGATCCATCTTCCGATAAAATGATGAAGGTCCCATCAGGGGAAATTTTGTATGCCTTTAAATAAATCGTGTTGCCATAAGAAACTAATCGAGGTATATTTCAATCTTATAAACAGTGGCCTGAAGATTGTTAAATCACCAGTCACTATCCATTACCAAAAAAAATCTTATGAAAAGAATACTCATCCTAGTAGGAATAGCTGCCATGGCCTTTGTCGGGTACGCTCAAACCAAGTTGGTTGAAAAAGTTACTCAAAAGGGAAATGAAATCATTATTCCTTATGAAAAATATGTGTTACCCAATGGACTTACGGTTGTAGTACACGAAGATCATAGCGATCCGGTAGTTCGGGTTGACGTTACCTATCACGTGGGTTCTGCGCGCGAAGAAATTGGCAAGTCAGGGTTTGCGCATTTCTTCGAACACATGATGTTTCAGGGTAGCGACAACGTAGGTGACGAACAACATTTTAAAATTGTTACTGAATCCGGTGGAACCTTAAATGGCAGCACCAACACAGACCGGACAAACTACTATGAAACGGTGCCGAACAATCAATTAGAAAAAATGTTGTGGCTGGAAGCGGACCGCATGGGATTTTTATTGGATGCCGTTACACAAAAGAAATTTGAAATCCAGCGCGAAACTGTGAAGAATGAACGTGGTCAAAATTATGATAACCGCCCGTATGGTTTGGTGACTCAAATGATCAACAAAAATCTGTATCCCTATGGGCATCCCTACTCCTGGTTAACCATTGGATATTTGGAGGATTTAAATCGTGTGAATGTAAACGATTTAAAGAATTTCTTTTTAAGGTGGTATGGTCCAAACAATGCAACCTTAACCATTGGTGGTGATGTGAAGGCGGGTGAGGCATTAAAGTTGGTTGAAAAATATTTTGGAACAATTCCGAAAGGGCCGGACGTTCAAAACATGAAATTACCCGCTCCCGTAGTGACTGAAAATAGATACGTTACCTTGGTTGACAACTATGCACGTCTTCCTCAATTAGTAATCACCTACCCTACTGTGCCCACCTTCCATGCAGACGAACCTGCTCTTGATTGTTTGGCCGAGATTCTGGGTCAGGGAAAGAATTCAATTTTTTATCAGGAGATCGTAAAGAATCAAAAGGCTTTAAATGCATTTGCATTTAGCAACACGAGCGAACTGGCAGGCATTATTCGGTTAGGACTAGTTCCTGCCCCCGGTACTTCACTTGCTGATTCAAAAAAACTGATTGACGAAGCGTTGCTTGCGTTTGATAAGCGTGGTGTAACCGATGAAGACATTGAAAAGTTTAAAGGTGCTTTTGAATCCCAATACATTAATGGATTGCAAAGTGTTGCCGGCAAAGTATCGCAACTCGCCTACTACCAAACATTTACAGGCAATCCCAATCAAATTGGAAATGAGTTGGCTCGCTATTCGAACGTGACCAAGCAAGATGTGCAGCGCGTGTATGAAAAATACATAAAAGGAAAGGCAGCAGTCATCTTAAGTGTGGTTATAAAAGGTCAGGAAACCAATATTGTTGCCCCTGAGAATTACAAAATTGATGAATCTAATTATCAGGCTCCCAATTATGGCTATGATGGCTTAACCTATCATAAGGCAAAAGATTCTTTCGATCGCAGTAAGTTACCAGGCAATGGCCCTAACCCGGTGGTAAAGGTTCCGGCTTTCTGGAAAAGCAAGTTAGACAATGGAATAAAAACAATTGGTACCCAAAGTACGGAACTACCCGTTGTAACAATTTCTTTCTCCATTCCAGGCGGCCACATTTTACAAGCACAAGATACTTCAAAAATAGGATTGGCCCGAATGTTCGCTTCTATGATGAATGAAGACACCAAGAATTATACAGGTGAGCAAATGCAGGCAGAACTTCAAAAAATAGGAAGTTCAGTATCGGTAAGCAGCAGCTTTGATGAAATCACATTCAGAATTCAAACCCTAAAGAAACATGCAGACAAAACCTTATCTCTGTTTGAAGAGCGGTTGCTAAATCCAAAGTTTACACAAAGTGCTTTTGACCGCATCCAGAAACAATCCATTGAAGGTTTTAAACAAAGTAAATCACAACCAGCCGCCATTGCTTCCAACGTTTTTGATATGATGAACTACGGAACCAGTATTTTAGGGTTAAGTCCTGCCGGAACTGAGTACACGGTTAAAAATCTAACCTTAAAAGATGTAGAGGATTATTATGCGAATAATATGACTTCAAAAAATGCGCGGTTAGTTGTTGTGGGCGATGTAACTGAAAAAGAAATTTTAGGAAAACTTGATTTTCTAAAGAAACTTCCGAATAAGGAAATCAAACTTCCTTCTATCCCCGCTACTCCTGCAGTTGATAAAACAAGAGTTTATCTGGTGGATGTACCCAAAGCCGCCCAGACCGAGTTTAGGGTTGGAGCTGTTACCGGATTGAAGTACGATGCTACCGGTGAATTCTATCGTGCTACTCTTGCCAACTATGCATTGGGAGGTGCCTTCAATAGCCGTATTAATTTGAACTTGCGTGAAGACAAGGGCTGGACGTACGGAGCCCGCACGGGTTTCTCGGGTGATCATTACAGCGGAACTTTTACGTTTAGCTCTGGCATTCGCGCAAACGCCACCGACAGTGCTTTGGTGGAAGTGATGAAAGAACTTACCAACTATTCGAAAAAAGGAATTACCGATGACGAGATAAAATTTATGAAAAACGCACTCGGCCAGCGTGATGCATTACTCTATGAAACTGGTTTTCAAAAAGCAGGATTCATTGGTAGAATATTAGAATATGATTTGCCAGCAAACTATGTGGATGAACAAAATAAAATTCTGGCCAACATGACTAAAAAGGAAATTGATCAAGTGGCCAGCAAATGGATTAAGCCTGCGTCATCCAATATTCTTTTGGTAGGTGACAAAGTGAGTATCCTCCCAGGCCTGGAAAAGCTAGGCTATGAAATTATTGAGTTAGATGTAAACGGGAAGTTGAAGACCGGAAACGAGTCGCTCAATAAAAAGATTGGTGATGTAAAGAAATAGCGATTCAAAATTCAACGTTCAAGATTTAAGTGTGGTTCCAACCCGCTTTTGAATCTTGAACGTTGGATTCTTACTCTTTTAAAACCCGCATCTCAACCCTTCTGTTTTTTGCGCGAGCTTCTTCCGTGTTTTCGGTCGCTATCGGCTGGCTTCCGCCAAACGCTTTTGTCTTTACCCTGCTTTTAGAAATGCCCTTTGAGGTGATGTATTTTTGAACCGCATCCACTCGCTGTTGCGAGAGTTTAATATTTGCATCGGCATTGCCCTGATTATCGGTATGCCCTTCCAATTGAATCACCACCTTCGTATTTTCTTTCATCATCGCAACTACCTCATCCAATTCATCAAACGATTTAGGATTAATGGTAGCACGACCCATGGTAAAGATTAAATGATTTAGGACGATGGTTCCCCCCAACGAAGTTAATTCAATATCGCGGTTGATCACTTTGTTCACGGCTTCTTTAGGGTCAACTATAATAGTACGAGGCATATAGCCATCTGCTTCGGCTGTTACTTGGTATTTTGACGAACCAAAAATACCGAACGTAAATGTGCTGTCGTTAAAGGTTTTCGAGATGCTACCGGTAGGATAACTTTTATAAACAATCTTTGATTTGAGTTGCTTCCCTCGTATTGGGTCAACTACATTTCCCTTCACAGTGATCTCTTGTGAGAATGTAATGGCTGGGATAATAAAGAGAGCAATGCAGAATCTTACTTTCATTTTGTAAATGACACCAAAAGAAACGCATCAATCAATGTATTATCGATGAATGGAAGAAATGGAAGTTCATTTTGTTGAATAATGTAAGGAAAGTGCACGAGTTCATTAAAGCAGATTGCCAGGCCCTATCTAGTCATACAATGTTACGCCCCGGCTTTGATTAAGATTTGAGAAGAAATCTATTGCCAGAAGATATTTTTGTAGAGAGTAGTAGTTTTATTCATATAGATAACCCAGCTTGCATTCAATGGATAAACTGTCATTACCTGTCAATCAAGTTGGTATTGAATTTCAATCAAATTAGTTGCATCTTTAAAGTAGTAATCACTCATCCCTTAATGGCTACGATTATGAAAGCAACTTATGTTACCTTCTTTACGATACTTTGTTCATTTTCTTCACTGGCGCAAACACCTTCAGCAGAGATACAAATTA
The DNA here is from genome assembly GCA_016787755.1 of Cyclobacteriaceae bacterium. Lineage (GTDB taxonomy): Bacteria > Bacteroidota > Bacteroidia > Cytophagales > Cyclobacteriaceae > ELB16-189. The sequence goes on from JAEUUA010000020.1 coordinate 383,237, forward strand.
AAACTGCTTTGCTCGCTGCACCGGAAGACATGCGAGCGGGTGCGATGGTATATGGATACGATGCGAAAGGTGACTTCGTTGTTCTTCGAAAGGGTACCAATGAATTAGTCTGCCTGGCCGACAATCCAAAACAAGCCGGACTCAGTGTTTCTTGTTATCACAAAGACCTGGAACCCTTTATGGAACGAGGGAGAGTATTAAAAGCGGCTGGCAAAACGTTTCAGGAAATATTTGATATACGGGAAGCAGAAGCAAAATCAGGAAAACTAATGATGCCTAAACAAGCTTCGAACCTGCAAATTTATTCGGCAAAAGCTGAAGACTATAATGCTGCTACGGGCGAAGTTACCAAAGGAAGTTTTCGTTATGTAGTCTATATCCCATGGGCTACCGCTGCCAGTACAGGCCTTCCCATAAAACCCGAAGCACCAGGCATGCCCTGGATTATGGATCCAGGAACCCATCGGGCGCACATTATGATTACTCCACCTACTAAGGATTAAAAAATATCCTACAGACTCATCGAATCTTGCCGTGAACTGAAAAGCCTATAACAATCTTTTTTAGTTTCGAGCTAACTAATTTCAATAAGCCAGGAGGGAAAGCGCATCCAGTAGATCATTCCGAATGAATAGGATCTGGCTTTTGAGTTTGGACTAACCAACCATAATCCGATCAGTTTTTCACACGCACGTAAACAAGCTTAATACCCTTCTTTTCAGTTTGGCGTTCATCTACTTCAAATCTTTTGATGCTTTTAATCAGTAAAGCCAATTTTCCAAAACCAAAATTTCTTGGGTCGAAGTCGGGTTGTTTCTTCAGGATAAGATTTCCGATTTCACCCAGAAAAGCCCAACCGCTGTCATCCGCCAAATCACTTATCGTGGTGGCAATTAATTGAATGGTTGCTTTATCAATTTTTTTAAGTGTCTCCCGCTGCTTCTTGGGCCTGGCCGGTCTGCCCTTTTCATCATCTGCATCTTTGGAATCTTCCGACTGAGTCTCCAGAATTTCGATATAGATAAATTTGTCGCAGGCTACAATAAATGGGTTAGGAGTTTTCTTTTCTCCCATACCAATCACCGTCATTCCAGATTCACGCAACCGGGTTGCTAATCTGGTAAAATCGCTATCGCTGGAGACAATACAAAATGCATCCACTTTCTCTGTGTAAAGCATATCCATCGCATCAATGATCATGGCCGAATCAGTAGCATTCTTTCCCGTAGTGTAGCCATATTGCTGGATCGGTTGGATTGCATTTTCCAACAAAACATTTTTCCAGCCCGAGAGATTGGGCCTAGTCCAATCGCCATAGATTCTTTTAATCGTTGGCGTTCCATACTTGGCTATTTCTTCCATCATTACTTTAATATTTGCGGATGGAATATTGTCTGCATCTATCAGTACAGCAATGCGGATATCGGTAGAGGTTTTCATTGAAGTAAACTTACACTAAAGATTTATGTAAGCGAAGAACATTTTTTGTAGGCAGGACGTTTCTGTGGGCTTATCTATTAATTAATTCATGTCAACTAGGCTTCAACTTTATAAATTTTCGCTACCGAACACTATTTGTTGACTGTAAATTCATTGTTGTGCGTGCGTGCAGTAATTATTGTTTCTCGAAGCGGTGATGCATTAGACGGGAAGACCATACCGTTAAATCAACTATTTCTCCAGCTGAATTTTTTTTGAATAATATCCATTGGTCATACCCAACTCCCGGACCTTTTTCTGCAATGTAATGAAATTGATTCTCGCCATCGGGTTCAATGATTGCATCTGGCATTGTTGCTCTTCTCAACACCATTTTACCATGTTCATTTAAATCAAAATTCCAATAGTAATCGAGGTGCCTACTATAATATTTTCCTGTAAATGGTTTAAAATCCTCTTTTGAGGGCTCCCACTTACCCGTTTCCTTTTCCATAGTTGCACCGGGATAGCCATCATCAAATGTTACTGTCACCCGCATAGGATTATTACTTTTAGGTTGAATAAATTTTATTTGCATTCCATATCCTTCTCCGTAAAAAAATACATCTTTCCCCACAGGGATGAGCTCAATAATATAATTTCCCGTATACCTTACTTTTAATTTGCTCTTCTCTACATAAAAGTTGCTTAACTTTCTTAGCTCATTATAACTCTCCCATGATACCTGGTTTAGCCACCGATATCTGCCTTCATATTTTTTTAGTTCGGCTTCTGTCATGGGGATTGGCTTTGTTGCAAAAACAGGCTTGACGAATGGAGGTTTTTTCACATTCATCAGGTAATTACAAATAAATTTATTCTGCTCTGCAAAACCTTCACCCGCCAGGTTGCCAATAGTTATTATAGATAATCCTTTTGAAGGAATACGGCTTAGATAATTTTCTCCTACAACCCCTTCATGAAAAATGATTTTATGATTATTGATCGTGTCAATGCTATGCCCTGTAAGGTAGTGATTTTTTTTACCCGGTATCATCCTTATCTTTTCTGTTAATCTTTCAAATGCGGCATTGACAGCTGAGCTTTTGTCACTAATAGCCGCTGACCATTTTTCAAGATCATCTGCAGAAGTCAAAATAAAATAATTTCCTCCGGGTGATGTTTTCTGAACATTCTCCTGTTGAAACCCATTTCCATAAATTTCATATTTGGTTGCCCGGTTTGGAACAATATCCAGCGCATTATTTTGCATTTGTGTATTGATCATTTTTAAGGGATCGAATATCCGTTCCTTTATCCACTCACTTAGATTTTCTCCGGAAGCCTTTTCCATGATCAACCGCAATAAACCAAAATCAGAATTGCAATACATAAATCCTTTGCCGGGCTCAATTTCAGGTTCTGGTTGTGTATTTAACAACTGAAAAAACTGCTCCTTATCAAAACGATTTGACATGGCTCCATGCATCAGTAATAAGGTAGACCATTCATCCACAAAGCCACTGCGGTGATTAAGCAAATCCCAAACTGTTACCGACTCAGACCACTCCGGTAAGTCAGGAAAATACGTTCGTACTTGATCATGCAAAGAAAGAATGCCATCATTCTCCATGAGCACGGCAGCAATGGAAATAAATTCCCTCGCTTCCGAATATCCTATTCTTACAACACTGCGATGTGAAAAGGGAACCTGCAATTCAATATTGGCCATGCCATAATCCTTTTTGGCTATAATTTTTCCATTTTGAATAACGGAAACAGCAACACCGGGAACTTTAGTATTCTTTAAAGAAGAAAAAACACTGTCAAGTATTTTGTTTAGACCTGAATCACTAATTGAATTTAATTCTGCGTTATTTTTTGTTGATGGTTGTCCATGCGAGAAATTAACCAACATTAACGAGAGCAGAAGCGCTGAACATAATTTATACATCATAGAACAGAATTAATTGGAACTTAATTTCAACACGCACCTGCCTCCTCCCTGTTGGAATGGATCAGTAAAGTTTAGCGGTTGGCGGTTTCTCCCACTTTAATTTTAACTCTAATATTATTTAATGTAGGCCACCAAACCATACCTATTTCTCCCAGGATCAACGGCACGAAGGAAAAGAAATATTCATTTACCGTTCGGTCAAATGTCGGGTCGTCAATTTGACCAAATAAAAAATCTAGTGGGAAGAGGCTTCCAACTCGAACAGCCACAAATGAAAACACACAGATGTAGCTCCTGGTCATAAATTGTCGGTGGGCTGTAACATTTTTATTTTTTACTAACCACCAGGCAGAAAATGTTGTCGCAATAACTAAGACTGCCAGAATAAATAGTGAAACTCGACATGGAGCACATGAACTGAGTAGCGATAGCCTAAGGGCGGATAGTCCTGCTACAAAGGCTCCGACTATATAAATCTTACCGGTCAATTTGTGAAAAGTCAGGTATTTATTCCTAATCCATGTTGAGAATTGAATGGGTCCAAACAAGAGAGCCAAGGTTCCGCCAATGAGGTGCAGGCCAACCCAAAATGGATTGTTCGTATAGTTCGTACTCTTAAATCCAGTCAGATAAACGGCTACGTTCTCCAGAAAAAAATAAATCGATAGTCCAACAATTACCGTCCATGATACAAAAATGAGAAGTCGTTCAATTGTTTTCATTTCAATCAAGGTTGGGCTTTTAGGTTCCCGATGGAGTTAATTTTCACTCTTTTGTAGTCATTCCATTTTGATCAATGTATTGGCTACATGGATTATCTGCACAACTGAAAGTTAGCATGGTCCACGAAGTCCCTTCTTTTGCTTCCAGATTAATTCCTGTTTTAGTTTTTCGGATACGGAATAGAAAGGTAGACATATTTTCATCTTTCGAAGGTTGATTCCTGCCTTTCAGGGTGATACCGTGTTGATCTACCATTTGAAATTTATCTCGTTTCAGTGAAAAGAAAAGCTCTTTCCAAGCACACCCTTCCTCACAGACTAGCTCTAATCCAGTGTCTGTATTTTTAATAAGTATTAAGAATCCTGAGGGTTTGTGCTCATCAATCTTTACTGAATTAAAATTTGAAAATGCAGTCAATATTAAGACCACACCAAAAACACCAACACTTGTGAGTTGTCTTGCTGCTCTCATGTCTTATTATTTAATTAGTAAACTCTCATGCTAGTAGACTTGCTTAATGCCAACGAATAAAACGTACCGCGAAAGACACATAAATGGCAACCTTGTTCCCCTTCATAAAATAGGTCGCATTCGTATCCAGAAACAAAAAGTTGACACAATCAAAAATATCAAATTTTAACATTCGTATTCTACCATTGACCCCGGAGATTCTATCCATTCATCCAATTAACTCACTCAATGCTTAATGGATGACGGGATCACCCAATGTACATCGGTGATTTAAAAAGTCCAATAGAAATGCATGACTTACCCTTGCTGGCCCGGCAAGAAACCTCCGCCTCGACCTCACTGGTTTATGTAGCCAATAGAAGATTTAGGACTGAGAAAGAAAAATAAGAAGTTGAAGTTGCTTAATTTTAGGAATTCGTTAAATCCAAAGTTCCGTGCGCAAAGCCCTTAGGTTAATCCTCCTTCTCACTCTCCTTGCTTTACAACTTGCTTGCTCCCATAAAGAGAGCACATCCGATTTCACTGATCCTGAAACATCGGAAAAAGATGCCGACTTCAGAAAAACAGTTTCGACAGGGAGCTTTGTAAAGCTAAGTGCTGGCTACACATACTATGAGTTCGAAAATAAATCGGCTGATACGCTGTTGGTGATGGTTCATGGATTTTCTGTTCCGGCTTACATATGGGATTCTACGTATCATGCTGCTGTGTCGCGCGGATATGGTGCCTTGCGCTTTGATGTATATGGCCGCGGTTATTCTGATAACCCGGATGTAGTGTATGATGTTGCCCTCTACACACAACAGTTGAAAGACCTTCTGGACGCATTGAACATCACTCAAAAAATAAATCTGATGGGACTTTCCTATGGGGGCCGCACCCTTAGCGCATTTGCCTTTCAATATCCCGAGCGAATACAGAAGTTAATTTATGTTGACCCGGCAGGTTTTGAAACGATTACAGAAATGCCAGATTACCCAGTCATGGTTTCGGAAGAAGAAATAAAAGCTTTCAAGCAAAGTGAGAGCTATAGCACGATGGCGCAAGGGCAGTTGAGCGATTTCTATGACCCCACTCCTTTTACCGGGTGGGATAAAAAGTATGAAACTATGATGAAGTTCAAAGGCTTCGTGCGCGCACTTCTTTCCACTCGAAAAAATAGTCCTTCATTAGAGGCGGAACAAAAGCAAATTGCATTATCCGGAATACCGGTGTATTGTTTTTGGGGTGCACATGATACCGTTGTGAAGTTGGATGACGTGCGCGCCAATCTAAACGATCGCCTTCCGAATGCGCAATTATTTGTAATTCCAAATGCCGGGCACCTTCCGCATATGGAACAAGCAACTGAATTTAATTCAATTCTGTTCAATCGCATCGTAAAGTTAAACTAGTTATTTCCAGACTTCCTTAAGTATCGATTGGGGTCAATTATTCGGGATGATGGCGTGTTTGATCCGGCTCCAACAGAAACTTGGCATGTAGATTATCAGAAAGCCAAGGACACTGCTTATTTACCGCGACTTGCTAATTATTTATTGGTAGAGTGTTCAGGAGCTCTTTTGCCGACCGATTACCTAATTCCGCTGCGCGTTTTATATCCGTTGCTGCTTTTGATTCCTTGCCCATACTTTGCCATACCTTTCCTCGCTCCAAAAAAGCTAATGCATTGGCCTTATCAAATTTAATAGCTTCATTAAATGTTTTAAGAGCATCATCCAGATGTTTGTTTTTAACCAAAATAACACCTTGCAGGGTAAGCAGATAAGAATGGTGGGTTTTTGGAACTCCTACCATTTCATTTCTTAGAGCTATTGCCACCTCTTGTTCTATGTCATTCCATTCGTTTTTTAACTGAAGAATCTTAAATTTCTTTATAAATCCTTCTGTATAGTAGGGTGATGCTTTTACAAATTTATTGAGGCATCTTAATACCTGTAGCGTATCCCCCGTTGCCAAAACCGAATCAACCAAATAACTCATATCTTGGTAATTAAACGCTTGAGCATTATTTGATTGCGCAAAGTCTTCATACGCTTTTAATCGTTGGTTGATTTTTAAATATGCCATTCCTCTGGAACTGATCACTTCACTATTAGAACTGTCATACTTCAAGTACCGATCAAAATCATCAGCGGCCTTCTTAAACTGTACGCTATGAAAGTACGCCAGACCTCTTAATTTATAAACAACAAAGACATCTGGAGTCAATTTTAATATTTTACTAAAATCCTGAATAGATTTTTCATAGTTCTTAAGTTCAAGTTCATAAATGCCCCGTTTTTTATACGCATCAAGAATCTCATTGTCAAGTGCAAGCGCTTCATTATAGAATCTGTAGGCATTGGCATGTACCCCACGATGTTCATAGGCAACCGCTTTCAGGTAGGGAGTTACAGGTTCATTATTTATTCTAACCTGATCGAGCTGTGAAATACTTTTATCAAGTTGATTGATCACTATATAACAATAGGCTTGTTTTACTTTTTCACTTTCCCGGTCGGGCAACCCGTAAATCCGCGTAAGCATATAGGCTCCTGCATTTTGAATGTCGATCTTTTTGTCTAGCCATGATTGCTGACCTTTAAACGTATTCTCATTGGCTTCTGTAGCTTTAATTACTTTCTGAAAGTCCGAAAACGCTTTATCAAACTCTTCTAGTTCGGTATGCACCATGCCGCGTAGATAACTGGCCATCAGATTATTTGGACTGACTGAAATCAAGGTTGATAAATCCTTTTCACATTGCTTTTTATTTTGGTCATAGATTAAAATACTCCTGAAAAGCAAAGCCGTTTTTTGCAACGAATCATATTTAAGTACCTGATTCAAATGGCCAATCGCTTTTGATTGATCATTCTTTGTGGAGAGATCGAGCAGCGCTAATTTGATGCGGGCATCATGAAATAGACTATCATTCTTTAAGCAATCCTGATAATTCTTTTTTGCTTCTTTAATTTGATTTTGAGTCAAATTTATGTCTCCCCGCAAGTAATAAGCGGTTGGTTTAGCCGGATTAAGTTGTGTTGCCTTCCTTAATTGCCGTTCACTTTCGTCCAGTTGGTGCATGAGGTAGTGAATTTTTGCCAGCTCTATTCTGCCCTCATAGAAATTGGGATGAAGCGCTATTGCTCTGTTTAAATCTGCCTTTGCATTCGGAAATTTCTTGAGTTGTTTGTGGGCGGCAGCTCGATAATAATAAGCTTCCCAAATTGATGAATCCACGTTTAGTACCTTCGTGAAATCATGGGCTGCCATTTCGGGCTTATCCTCTTTTAAATTGTTATATCCTTCATTTAAGTCAGCTTGCAACCTCCCCTCCATTTTCCAACTAATGTCAACCTGTTCGTATTCCCAAAAGAGCCTGGTCGCAAATTCACTAAAAGCTTCGCCTAGCATTTGTTGATCCTGTGCCTGCACACTAAAGACCACGGCCAGCAAAATAATGGGTGTGAAATACCGCATATAACAAAAATAAAAATATGAACCGGTATTTTAAAGTCCCGGATTACCATACTTTCCGCTGCGGGTGATCCTTGCCATGCGCCATTGTTTTTGTTATTCCTAATAGCATTTCATCTGTGGGATATGGACAGTGTCTATCTTCAAAAAAAGAATTAGTTGATCTCATAATAATCGGTCATCGCGAATAAAAAACCACTCGACACTTATTTTAATCGATCATAACACTTTCGGAAATTATTCGAGTTCTATAGTTCAACTTGGTGTGTCATTTATTACGCCAAACGGGTGCAAGACGAAGCCTGTCGAAGTCAGTGTTGATTTAGACAAGCTCAATCGGACAGCCTTTACTGGATGGCTCCAATAAACAATACTTTTACTCGGTTTTATGAAAAAATTCGCAACGTTACTTCTCGCTACAATTTTATCAGGTGGAGCTTTTGCTCAAAACACGTGGACAACAGAAAAAATAATGCAGTATAAAAACATTACCGGCACACACATTTCGCCTGATGGAAAGCATATTGCATATGTGGTGCGAGTACCCTTCATGGAAGGTGAAAAATCAGAGTATAACGATCAGATTTGGATTGCAGCCGTGGATGGCTCTTTCGATTTACAATATACCCGGGGTGAAAAGTCTTCTTCCGCACCTCAGTTTTCTCCTGATGGAAAACAAGTAGCCTTTCTTAGCAATCGGATTGATAGCAAGAATCAAGTGTTTATCATGCGGCTGATGGGTGGCGAACCAGAGCAAGTTACCGAAACCAAAACGGGTGTTGCTTCTTTCAAATGGTCGCCTGACGGAAACAGAATTGCGTACCTCATGAAAGATCCGGACACCAAAGAGGAAGAGAAGATGAAGAAAGAGAAAAATGATGTAATCCTGGTTGATAAAAATTATAAGTATAATCACTTATACACCGTTTCCATTTCGAAAGACAAGGCAGGCAAACGTACAACCAAACAATTAACTTCAGGCCATTATCACGTAAATGACTTCGACTGGTCGCCTGATGGATCAACGCTTGCTTTTTCATTTGCGCCCAATCCAAAAATTAACGATGCAGGATTAGAGTCCGACATTTCAACCACTCCTGCCGACAGCGGCCGAATTACTACCCTCGTTAAAAGACCGGGTGTAGATGTAGGCCCGATGTATTCACCCGATGGCAAATGGATTGCCTTTCAATCGAGTGGTGGCCAGCCAGAGCGCGTGGGTCTGAGTGATGTGTATAAAGTTCCAGCTACCGGTGGCGATTTGATTGAGCTACAAAAAACTCCAGACCGAAATGCAAACATTGTTGGCTGGGCTCAAGATGGATCGCATCTTTTTATTTCTGAAAGCTATAAAACTTCAAATGTGTTGCTGGCGCTTCCTTCCGGCAGTACTGTTAAAATCCTCAAGGGAGATTACCTGGCGTATTCCGAGTCGAAACTACCCATCATCACTACCTTGAAAGGTTCCAGCAGTTCTTTTTCAATCAGCAAGGCTGGTAAAATGAGTTACACCTCTGAAGATTCAAATATGCCAAAAGAAGTTTTCACGGCAGGCTTAAAAGGTGAGAATATTAAAAAGATCAGCAACGTGAATGCCGACTTTAATCCACCCCCGCTAGGAAAGACAGAACTCATTTCATGGAAATCAACAGACGGGCTTGTGATTGAGGGACTCCTCACCTATCCCATTGGTTTTGAAAAAGGAAAGAAGTATCCCATCGTACTGCAAATACATGGCGGCCCGGCCGGAGTGTTTTCACAAACCTATACAGGTGCGCCTTCAATATATGTTACTCAATATTTTGCGCAAAAGGGATTCTTAGTGTTACGACCTAATCCTCGCGGAAGCTCAGGCTATGGAAAAGAGTTTCGATACTCAAATGTACGCGATTGGGGCTTTGGCGATTACCAGGATTTGATGACAGGTGTTGATCATGTGTTGGGAATGGGTATTGCAGACGTAAACAAACAGTTTGTGATGGGTTGGAGTTATGGCGGTTACATGACCAGTTGGGTGGTCACTCAAACCGATCGCTTTAAAGCTGCGAGCATGGGTGCAGGCTTGCCCAATTTAGTAAGTATGGTCACTACTACTGATATTCCTGATTACATTGTGGCCCATGCCGGAGGAAAAGAATTTTGGGAAGAATACGAAGAGTACGAAAAACATTCTGCCATCTATCAGATCAAGAATGCAAAAACCCCTACTCAGGTCATTCATGGAGCCAACGATTTACGGGTTCCGTTTACACAAGGCCAAGAGTTTTATAACGCCTTGAAACGAAAAGGTGTGGACACAGAGATGATTGTTTATCCACGCACACCCCACGGGCCACAAGAACCGAAACTGTTGATTGACGTAACTCCACGAATAATGACTTGGTTTGAAAAGTATTTAGAATAGAAGTACAAAATCGACATTACCTTTAAAGCCTCGGATTAGCCGGTTTTATTGGCTTTTCAAAATTATTGGCACCTTTCACTTTTACTTTTCTGCGATAGACTTTATCGTGACAGGAGATGTACATTACATCAAAATTCGGGCCTCCGAAACACAGATTGGAAACCTGGCCTTTTGTTTTTGGTACCGGGATTATGGCGTTCACTCTTCCCAGCTGATCCATTACCTGAATGCCGCTCAAGCTGGTCACATAAATTCTACCTTCGCGATCGCACTTTAGTCCATCGCTCCACGCGTTTTCATCGATATCGCGCACATGCAGCCAGCCATATTTTTGTTTATGAGCAAGCGATCCATCGGGCTGTATCTGATATACCCACACCCAATGCGAAGTTGATTCTGTTACGTAGAGTTGTGATTGATCGGGGGAAAGGCAAAGTCCGTTTGCAAATTTTAATCCTTCATCTACGACACTTCGTTCGCCATTCGGTTTTATCAGATATAATTTACTGGGTCGCTCACGCCCATCCGGTGAAGTAACGTAGATGTTGCCATTGTGTGCGATGGTAATATCATTGCCCGGTGTTTCATTGGCCACTACTTCATAGTCTTTTGTTGTTTTGTACCGATGTACTTGTTTGGTAGGCGGTTCGGACCAACCGCCTGTTATGGTTAACATCTCACCCGAGGTTGAAAACGTAGTACCACTTGCCTTTTTCGAATCCCCGATGTACTCTTGCACCTTGCCATCTACACCTACTTTATAAGTTTTTGAATTGGGGATGTCTTGAAAAAAGACTTCGCCAATTGAATTCACAGCTGTCCCTTCTGTAAAGCCATAGTTCTCACCTACCAATTCCCAACCCTCATGCCCGATAAAAATATCACTGAGAAATGGATTTTTAGTTGGCCCGGCAACAATTGGTTTTGGATAATCGCGCCACAACCAACGCATGGCTTCCGGAAACACTGCCGCGCCATGTTGTCCATTATGAGCACCCTCGCCCCACACATGTTTTACATCGTAGCCGGAAAATTGTAAGGCTCGTTCCATCGATTCGTTGGCCTTCCACCAATCGCCCGCATAAATATTGAGATCATTGGAGCCATCCTGCATAAAGATGCGAATGGGTTTGGGTTCATACTTTCGCACTAAGATATCGTATCGATCGGCACCCCGTAATCCTGTGTAGGTACCAATGGCACTAAACACGCGTGTAAATTCCTGTGGTCGTTCCCACGCAGCCGTAAATGCACACACTGCTCCACTGCTTGAACCGCCAATCGCTCTGTCATTTCCATTCTTTGATAGCATGATGGCTCTTCCATCCGATGTTTTATGGCTCTCTACAAACGGGAAAACTTCTTCTAAAAGGAATCGCGCATAGGCATCTCCTAAACCATCGTATTCAAAACTTCTGTTGTAGCGATCAATCGCTTCTTCTTTATTTTGTGATAATACTTTTCCTGGTGTAATAAACACACCAATAGTAATAGGTATTTCATTTTTGGCAATTAGGTTATCAAACACAGTGGGTGCTTTCCATTGAATGCCGTCCTGGTTTACATACACACAGGCAGGCTTGATTGCTTTATATTGTGTAGGGACATAAATACTAATCTCACGTGAAGTGCCGGGAAAAATTTTCGAGTTCTCGAATGTGAATTTTAAGATCTCCCCTTTCGGGACTCCTGATTGTTCAACAGAAGCCGGATCAACGGGATAGGTTTCTGGATTAGTTTGGGCGACTATTTCCCCACTAAGCGGAAACAACAAAATCACCAGGTATCTTTTCATAGTAAAAAGTTGAGCATTGAGTTGCCGGATGCAAGCTATTAAAACGAAACCATTGTACTTGCATAGGATAGCAAGTTGTTCAACTTTACCTTAGGCAGAATTCGTTTTCATGGGAAATAACTTCTAAGGAGTGACCAGCCTGATTCCATCAGGTTCAAGGGTGATTTTTTTTTGCTTGTACAGAGTGCCCACGGCTTTTTTATAGGCCTTTTTGCTGATGCTAAATTGAGCGTAGATTTCCTCGGGCGTGCTTTTATCTGCGATTGGGAGAAATCCTTGATTGGCATTGAGGCCTTTTAGGATCAACGCACAGTTTGGGTCGTTGAAATTTTCGAAGCCGATCGGCTGTAAGGAAATATCAAGTTTATTATCATCTCGAATATTCTTTACAAACCCTTTTTTAGTTTCACCAATGTTCAGTTTACTGAAGACATCGCTTTCAAAAATAAGTCCCTCATGCTTTTGATTCACAATGACTGAAAATCCAAGGTCAGTCTTTTTCATAATCAACACGTCAACTGCCTCGCCCGCGAGCACCGTTAGATTTTCGTTGGTAAGCTTTCGCTCTATTTTGTTGGTTGCAAATAGTCGATCGGTCTTAAGATCAATATCCAGGTAAACAATATACCAACGCCCCACTTCCATTTTTTGTCGTTGCTCACGAAACGGAACCAACAATTCCTTTTCCAAACCCCAATCAAGAAAGGCTCCCACATTGCCAACGGAAGCCACACGAAGGAAAGCAAACTGATGTAATCCTATTTTTGGTTTAAGGTTAGTAGCAATCTTTCGTTCTTCATGATCACGGTACACAAACACATTAAGTTTATCTCCTATTGTAAACTTTGCTGGGCAGTATTTATTGGGCAACAACACATCTTCTTCGGCTTCTTTGTCGCCCAGGTAGAGGCCTACAGAGGTTTCGCGTAAAATGGTAAGTTCTTGATAATGGCCAATCTTGATCACGGTGTAATTGTTTTTTGCAAATCTACTTAATAGTTAGACATTAGTCTTCACCATTCCGTGGTTCGTGTCCTTACTGTGTCCTTACGAGCCACTTTTATTAACACAGTGTTTGAACAGAAAGTCCAATTAGCATACCTTCAAAGTCTTGCTTTCAGTCAACGTAATGGGCGTAATTTGCATAAGGATTTCGAAGGAGTTGAAAGTAGTGTTCTTTATCGAGTTAAATGCTAAGACAACTTTTGGTTAGTGGTTGGTGTTTTCACGTGAAGAACGCCAACGAGTGCTAAGGTGAGATTCCGAGGCGCGCAGCGTGACTTATGAAATGGGCACCGTTGATAAAATAATACTTTGCGCTAATTGTATTTTGCGATTGCCGGCAGAAATAACAGAGGGATTAAAGATTTTTATTCTTTAAATAAAACTCCTTTTATTACTACTTTTTGCAGCACACGCTTAACCATAAGTTCCGCTACAGTAATCAAATGATTTTCCTTTCTGTGCTCCCTTAGATATTTCTATAATTGAGATTCACTGATGTCTATGCGTCAACACTGCACCTATTCCATAGTCGCCTCTTCTACACTTTTAAGAGCCTGTAAATTACTTTCTTTAGCAAGGGCATCATCGGTATAGAGTTTGTCAGGTTGATAGGCTAATAGGAACTTGTTAAGTTTTTGAAGAATCTTTTAAATAGCGTTATCAGCTTGGATGCCGCACGGTAGGGCGACTTATTTTTCGATGCATTCTTTTCGATTGCTGGTACCGAAATAACTGGGGTTAATTTCTTGCGCCTTTTCTAACACCGTGTTAAGAACGATTAACATGATTACTAATAAGCGCATAGACTTTGACGGTCGACCCTTCGAGCAGTTTAACATGATTTATCAAAAGATGCAAGAAAATTCGGCCCTGCACCATTTCATTTCCTATTCCATAATTCGTGTTTTCAAGAAACACTTTTTTCAATTTGTATTTATGCCGAATACTTCGGTGCTTTTATAGATATCCTTCGGTGCCAGCGCACATCTTATTCCATAAAGGGAACTGAATTGGAATTTAAGATTTAAGATCGTTGCTAATCATTCCCCACAAAGACACAGAGTCGCATAGGAAAGTTAGTTTAGTAGTGATCTACCGCCCTAACGCATAAGGTATATCCTAAAAATATCATTTTATTGTCAGATAACCCGTCTTTACAGGATTTCCGCTCGCAAACTCTATCTTATAAAAGTAAACACCTTGTGGAAGTACATTCCCATCTTTGTTAAGCCCCTTAAAAACACGGGTGGTGTTATTGTAATTAGTCACTTCGAATATTTGGTCACCCCATCGGTTAAAAATAGTTACTTTATTTTCTTTGGTGTCTTCTAATATATCGATGTACTTAAGTATAAACAATTCGTTTTTCCCATCATTGTTAGGTGAGATACCGTTGTATACGACAATTTCTCCTAACACATCAATAAGCAGTTCGCTTTGACCACATGCACCTTCTAAATCACAAACCTCGATCTTCATCCGGTCCAAACCTGAAAAAATAATGCCTGTATAATCTATTGTCAGTTCACCGGCACCATTGATGCTGGCTTGCGCTCCACTAATGGGTGGCGTAACAATCCGCAGGCTGGATAGATCCAAATTATTGTCGGGGTCACTCAGGGAGGTGACTAAGTTGATGGTGATGATACTTTCTACCCGAGCGGTGAGCGTATTGGCAGCGATAACGGGAGGAGAATTTATTGTAAAGATAAATCCAGCGCTAGTGGATGTGCCTCCGGGGGTAATTACTGATACTGAACCCGATGTGCCTGCACCTACTACTGCTGTGATACTCGTGGCAGATACAACTGTAAATGATGCTGCCGCTGTGCCGCCAAAGCTGACAGCGGTGGCTCCTGTAAAGTTTGTTCCGGTGATAGTTACGGTGGCTCCACTTGCTGCAGATGTTGGTGTGAACGAAGCAATCGTTGGAGCCGGAATAAATACAAAGCCTGCTTGTGTGGCTGTACCGCCCGGTGTTGTGACCAACACATTACCTGAAGCGCCTGTAGACACAACCGCAGTTATACTCGTAGCCGAGACAACTGTGAATGAACTTGCCGCTGTGCCACCAAAACTTACAACAGTCGCTCCGGTAAAATTAGTACCCGTGATCGTTACCGTGGTTCCATTGGCTGCAGATGTTGGCGTGAAGGAAGTGATCGTGGGAGCCGGAATAAATACAAACCCAGCTTGTGTGGCTGTACCTCCGGGAGTAGTGACCAGCACGTTACCTGATGTTCCTGTTGCAACTATCGCTGTAATGCTCGTAGCTGAAACAACGGTGAATGAACTTGCCGCTGTTCCACCAAAACTTACAACAGTCGCTCCGGTGAAATTAGTACCCGTGATCGTTACCGTGGCTCCATTGGCTGCAGATGTTGGCGTGAAGGAAGTAATGGTTGGAGCCGGAATAAATACAAACCCAGCTTGTGTAGCTGTACCGCCCGGGGTTGTGACTAGTACGTTACCTGATGTTCCTGTTGCAACTATCGCTGTAATGCTCGTAGCCGAAACAACGGTGAATGAACTTGCCGCTGTTCCACCAAAACTTACAACAGTCGCTCCGGTAAAATTAGTACCCGTGATCGTTACCGTGGTTCCGTTGGCTGCAGATGTTGGCGTGAAGGAAGTGATCGTTGGAGCAGGTATAAATACAAAGCCTGCTTGTGTGGCTGTACCACCCGGGGTTGTGACCAGCACGTTACCTGATGTTCCTGTTGCAACAACAGCAGTTATACTCGTAGCCGAAGCGACTGTGAATGAACTTGCTGCTGTGCCACCAAATGATACTGTTGTCGCTCCGGTAAAATTAGTACCCGTGATCGTTACCGTGGTTCCGTTGGCTGCAGATGTTGGCGTGAAGGAAGTAATGGTTGGAGCCGGAATAAATACAAAGCCTGCTTGCGTGGCTGTACCGCCCGGTGTTGTGACCAGCACATTACATGAAGCGCCTGTAGACACAACCGCAGTTATACTCGTAGCCGAGACAACTGTGAATGAACTTGCTGCTGTGCCACCAAAACTAACAACAGTAGCTCCTGTGAAGTTTGTACCCGTGATCGTTACCGTGGTTCCGTTGGCTGCGGATGTTGGCGTGAAGGAAGTGATCGTGGGAGCCGGAATAAATACAAACCCAGCTTGTGTGGCTGTACCTCCGGGAGTAGTGACCAGCACGTTACCTGAT
>JAEUUA010000022.1 GCA_016787755.1 Cyclobacteriaceae bacterium
TTTTTCAAAGTTGTTCGTTGTCCGCACGACTTCGGAACATACCTCGATATCCGGTTTTACTATGACGATGAGGATCAACTCCATGTGAAATATATGATGGTGATTGAATCTGGTTGCCACAAATGGGACGATCATTCTAAAAAGGAATTAGTTGCGCGAAACTATTCTATCAAGAGTATAGGTGAAAAGCTTAGTTTCTCCAGCTAAGCGAAGGGGGTTTGGCCCCTTTTTTATTCAGGCATGGCGACCGAACGTTTCATTTTTAGCGTGGTAACCACTAAATTAAGGGAGGCTGTTAGGTTATTTTTAATAGCACTATCTTTTTGCGGGATTGTACGAGATAGTTAAGTATCAACGGGTTGCCTGCGGTTACTACTATTAGCCTCACATCCTCCATAAGAAATCATTTGCACAATGCCTGATCATGTTAATAATCATGAGATTCGAAAACTACTGCTTTCATATCCCAAGAGAGCCGTTAGGATTTTGTGCGATCAATATTACAACAGCCTCGTGCGAATTGCATTTAATCTAACCCATGATAAGGAGGTTTCTAAAGATATTGTGCAAGAGACTTTCGCTTATGTCTGGCAAAATGCCAATGAACTTGGCAACTATCATGAACGATCCATTCAGCATTATCTGGTAAGGATTGTGAGGAACAAATCCATATCCTACTACAATGAAAATGTACAACTCAGCAAAAAGAAAATAAGATTTGTAAACGGCCACACATATGACCTGACACAAGACTCAATAGAATCAAGGATCATCCAGATTGAAATAACTCAGGAAATCCTCGGCATAATAGCGCGTTTCCCCAAGAGAGAGCGCGAATGCATGATGATGAAAATTGAAGAAGAGTTGAACAATGAAGAAATCTCGGTTCGGCTTGGTGTGGGTGTAAAGGCCGTAGAGAGGAGCCTGACGAGCGCAAAAAAACGACTCCGCAGGCGCTTACAGGCTAAATCCTGAAAATATTTTAGCCCAAACATAGGAAATTCGGTCTGATCTCAGAGTAAATAATATAGAAAGCCATCACTATGGACAGAGTAGCACTTATTTACAAAGTCCTGTCTGGAGAAGCCAGCCTGGACGAAAAACAGGAATTGGATGAATGGATCGCTAAAAGCGAAGCCAACCAGGAAGAGTTCGAGGATATCAAATTACTTTGGGAAAATTCGCCATTACCTTCGGACGCTGAGCAGGATGAAAATGGTTTTGAGAAAATCCGGCAACGAATTCAACAGCGATCCCGAAGGAAAAAGCAAATTCGTTCTATCCTCTACGCTTGCATCGTTGTCACTCTTGCAGTTCTTTTCTTCTTGCTGCTCAGGCAAACCTGGTTTAGAAATCCGGATGGAATTCAATTTAATGATACAGGAATGAACGAAGTAATTAAGATGCTTGAAAATAAGTATCACATCCAAATCGAAGTGAATAACCCGCAGTTATTAAAGTGTCATTTTACAGCAACTCTTTACAAAATTCAAGACAAGCAAACAGCATTACGATCAATTGAGCACTCGCTGGATGTGGCGTTTATCGCCCAAAGCAAACGTAAGTACAACTTAGTTGGAAACGGATGCTCAAGTTTATGAAGGACTAGACTAACGCAAAGGATATTAAGCATCGATATGATTAAAAATACCGGCTCATCCAACCGGTCTTACAGGCCATGCACCCAGGTGTCAGATATGAATTGCAGGAGTTGGAAAAACTCATTTCATCAGGAGATCAAACAATCCGTGATGAGAAGCAACACAATGCTCTGAAAGATGCTGTGGGGAACGAGATCGAAAGAATAAAGCAAACATTCGTACACGAAGTATTCAGTTTCGAAGATGAGCGCCACCTGGAGCGGTACATTCAATACCACCAACAAGCACTGATCCGGTTGATGGATAAAGCGGCATTGTTCATCCACACCGAAAGTCCAGCAGATGAGAAACGCAAAAAATTCTATGAAGTGTTCAATGCAGGATTGGAAGAACTCCTCCTTTTCGTTGAGCGGCACTTTGCGAAATATTTTGATCAGGATGCCAAAGCGCCTGAAGGTTACATCGATATGGCCCGCAAGGATGCAAGAACCAATATCCGGAAAATTCAAAAAGCGTTTGGTGCAAAAGAAGCCGATCAACGCCTGGTTGACTTGCTCCTGCACATACTCAAGAAAGTTGTGGACAGCAAACCAGACCAGGGAATTACGTACCGGAAAGTGATGTACGCAAAGGAGGTGCAAAAAGAATTATTCCGGTTAATTGCAAGAGAAAGCGAAATTCAGGATTGGGATGATGAACTTCGGCAAGTTATGTATTACCTGAACTATAACTCTGTGAAGGTGCTCACCTATCATGCACACTATATTTCTTTTCTTCTTGATCAATCAGAAACCCGGGCGGAAAAGATCGAGACGTTGTCTTTTGTTTTGAAGAAGATCAATCAATCGCAAGTGAAACCGGGAATACGGTATAACCAGAACGGCAGTCCGCTGAAGGATCAATTGAATATTTACATTACCGAAGAAATTGACTACCAGGAAAGACTGCAACAATTGAGCAATAGTTCACCTGACAGATCGCCAGACTCGTTCCTTCCAGGCTTCAAACTCAAGTTTGACGCTTCTGTTTCACAGCTAGCTTACCAGCTCAGGATTTTCATGGAAACAAAATATAGCATCATCAACAATTTAAATCAGGTACTTAACTTTCTTGTGAAGTATGTGACAACAAAACGTTCCGAGGCCATATCTTATGGAAGCTTCAGGTCAAAATTTTATACCGTTGAATCTGGCACAAGGGAGTCCGTGAGAAACATGCTCGTTTCAATGATTCAATATATCGACAGGGCTTAGAGGATTGATTTTCTTCGTTTGTTCAAGTTGTACGAGTTTAGCCAGCGCGCATCTTTACGCCATTGCTCAAAGCACAAGTTGTATTTCTCTTCGATCCCGCTAGCCAGGGTATCAAAGGTTTTTTTAATTTCATCAAACTTTGCCGCGAGTAGCTTTAATTCTTCTATCTTTTGCATATAGAAGGATTGATTGAGTTGCTGATGTACAACCAGATCATTTCTGTCATTAAGGTACGTAACAAGGTGCTGCATTCGTTCGATTAGTTTAGGCAACTTTTCGTGATCGATCATGTTGGTAAAGGGTGTTTGATGTACCCCAACGAAACAAACAGGGACCGGACTACTTCCTTAACCTAAACGTATGAAGAAATTTCTATCGGATGTCTCCGAACTATCCGGCCCTGAATGTTTGCTATGGGTTATAACAATTACAAAGTGACGGTGGCGCGGTCAATACATAGTCTACATTCTGAATTTCTTTTAAAAAATTCAGTGATACTCAACCACAAAACAAAGTTGATGAGTAGTGTTGAACCGGATTACAAAAAATTTAGCTGAACAACTTCTCAAGAATTCTTGTTTGAACAAACGGAAGATTCTCTTCGTAGAAAGTAGCCGCCCGGATATTTGTGAGTTTCCCCTCGTCTTCAGGGATTTCAATAAAAAATTCGTCTCGCACAACCCACTTTATCCGAATGTAGAAGTTGCTCCAATTAGAAATAACCTCATGCGAAAGCCCCTCATCGATCAAGGATTGTATGAAGCTTTTTTCAACAACGCCCACCCCCTTTACCCGAATGGTTCGTGAGCCGGGTTGATTTGCCTTCAGATACAGTATATCACCAACCTTAAGTAACGAAACCGCTTCATATAAGTCCTTAGCGCTCGCATCGTTCCAGCCAATGATAAATCTTCCTTCCTCGAAAAAACTTTCCTTCATCTCATCTCCACTCCAATTGGAACCTGCTCCATAGATTGCCATAGTCGTTCATAGTTAATGTCCTGCCGTTAGACCAAAATATTTTCCACTCTTTCAATATGCTTATACAATAACGATGACGGGGTGCCATTGCTACCCTGAAAGACTTCCGGACATCCAAAGACGATGAAATTCTCCTTTGCCCGCGATACGGCAACATTAAGCATGTTTACACCCCTGTCAAAGAAATAACCTCCACCTATGTTATTCTTCCCGTAGACAGACGAAAATAAAACTATTGGGCGCTCAGCTCCCTGTAAGGCATGCACTGTACCAATAGTAAGTCCGCTGGCATCAATGCCATTCTTTTTGAGCGCAGATTTAATCATCAACTTCTGGCCCTTGAATGGAGTTATGATTCCAACTATTTCTGAAAGCGTTACAATTCTTGGTTTTCTATTTTCCTTCGAAGCCTGTGCATTTTCACGATCCTGATGGTGATTCACTATTCTGCTGCTATTGAGTTGCAACCATTTTGCAATTTCAGTCGCCTCAAGACTATTGGTTCTACTGGAGCCATCCTTGAATGACTCCCCATCCACGGGGATAAATTTCATTGGCTCGAAAAGTACATCCCGTGCCTTCCCCTTCATGGGTTCCAGCAGTCCATCGTATGCCAGTTTGTTACAATATTCAATGATCTCATCGAAGCACCTGCGATGTTCAGTCAATAGAAGACCTCGTTCCACTCTGGAATTGACCCTGTAGCAAGATGATTTTTGAGCCAGCATCATGATGCTACCTGAACTCCCCAAAAATCCGTTGCTCTGCAATTCATCGATCTTGGTGAAATCCTCATTTGTGGAGACCAATTCGTACCGGTGAAGATTGGCATGATCTATTTTCTGAGGGACACTCCATACTGGCTCTATTTGCTTCGTATCACCTACTACGATCGCACGTTTTGCCAATGCAAAAGTGGCAGCTCCCACTTCGGGCGATACCTGACCTGCCTCATCGACTATCAGCAAATCAATGCTTTCGAGTAATGGAGGCGCTTCGTACACATTTCGGGTCAATAGTTTCTTTACAAATTTTGAGTATGTAAAGAACTTGGGAGTCATGTAAAATGTGGATACAAAACACGGTGCAAGCATAGCGAACCGTTGAAATCGCATCAGCGAATCAACTTGCCCATTTTTAAAGAGCCTGTCTTCACTGAGTACTTTTTCTGTTTCAAGTATCCAGCGTCCTTCCCAATAGTGCACTGCCAGATAGAACATTTCGTTTTTTAAACTTACCTCAAGTTCATCGTAGAAGAACTGACTCTTCCTTTTCTTAAAGTCCGTCTCATCAGTTGGTGGATTACCTGTTAATGCATGTTGCTTTTTCCAATTTGTCCAGGTATTGTTGATTTCCTTGATTGATTTTATCAGGTTTAGCCGCTGATCAAAGAACTGGTGAAAAGATTCTATCCTGTAAAAGTTTACTGCTGTGTAGCCCACCTTGCATTCTCTGAATATTTGTTTCAACCTTGTAGCCCGTTTTTCTTTAACAAACCTGAAAAATGAGAACAGTTTTATCCAAATAGACTCAGTATCCAGGTAACTACTGAACTTCTTTTCCAATTCAATCAGATTATCTTCAATTCTGTTGAGTGCAGAAATATTCAGCGTACCACCGGCAAAAAGATTACTATCATCCGCACCGAGTAGTCTGATCTGATTCGGTATGCTTTTAAACTTTCGCCAAAGCGTCATACCGTGAATTAAATTGCTATGGCGTTGCTTGAGTTCATCCTGTAAGTATTCAACGATTTCATTGACCGTACTTGTCATACCCGTGTGCTCGAAGAAATTCTGGCAATAAACCTTCCTTGCTTCCTCAACAAATGCGTGATTCTCGATCTTCTTATGAATACCTTCATCAAAAAGTCCCTTATAGTAAATAACCTTTGGATCGATAGTCTTGGATTTGCTGGGAAGATAAAGGCCAAAACTGGTAATCTCTGGTATCCATCTTTTATGGAGAATTCCTTGTCGCGCTTTTACATTACGAAAGCTGTCGATAATGTTGGTTACGGCCTGGTTATTCGTTGAACAGGCTACTATGATTCTTGGCCTGTCACCCTCTATTGCGCTTAAGACCACTTCATTTGCAACAATGCTTTGAAGCAGGGTGGTCTTTCCCGTTCCGGGTGGTCCGTTCACGGCCAGAATACTTCCATCCTTTAATGTGTTGAAGTGATATAAACTTCTTCGCTGCGAAACAGACAAAGGGTACTCATGCCCCATTTGCCCCAGATGATTCAACGATGCCGATTCAAAATCTTCGATTGAAAGAAGTGGTTTTAACGGTTCTTCTTGTTGACTACAGATATTGTGCAATAAACGAGGAACCCTTTCGCAGTTAAGCAAGAAATCGTACAATTGAATGATACCGTCAGCAGGGTTTCTGATGATGTTGTTAATAACAATTATGTGCTCCCGCGAAACCAGGAAATTTTCAGGCTTGTAACTTTCAAGTGGTTGTCCCGTGGATTCCCGAAAAATTGATTTCAGATAATTCCAATATTGCGGCCAGCCCTTTTCTGCAAATGCATCGGTATACACTTTGTCGATGGTATCGACATCTGAAAAGATAAAATTTACCCTTTCGTTTATTTGCGGCTCAAGGTGCACTCGTGGAATGTAGGGGAACGTATCATCATCAGGACGAAGATTCCCTTGTCGGCTTACTATCGCTTTAATCCAAAAAGGATAGAATGGACCCTCTTCGCCAACGATTTTGATGTATTCGGGGATTGGATTGACATGAAAAGATGAAAGAAGAATTTGTACTTCATCGAGTGATTGCCAGTCTTCATGCTCTTTGTTTTCGATTCCTTTTTCGTAATTGATTCGTTGTTCCTCTTTATCAATAAGTTGGTTCGCCTGTTGAACGGCTACCTGACCGGACTCCAGATCCACCGTGCAGTTTTTTAGAAAGAGCGCTTTTCCTTCCAACTTAATTTCAATCCTTGCTGCATCGGCAAGAGTATTCCGCCAATATTTAATAAATTTATTTGCTGACATGTATTATCGGTAAAAAATAACGCGGGTATTAACTGCTAATTAATTAGTTCAATTTCACTTTTTCCTCCTGTTATAAGGAGATTGGTTTGTTGGCTTCAGTGAAATGTTATTGTTACTAGCAAAGAGTCTTACGGAATTTTCAGTCCGGCCTAACTTATGTGCAATAAGCCCAGTTGGAGTATTTCCTTTTACCAGTTGATTTGAACTGGTTTTTATCTGCCGATGTCCATTCTTTACCGTGATTCTTAGGAGTCTTAGCCATGTTGGTTGTGTTTTTTCTTGGAACTCAATATAAGGAAAATGTTCCTGTGATGCGTTTCGTTTTCCGGAGTTTGAGAATGACGGGGCGCGGCCGAAAATTTCTGAGAAGAAATAACTACTATGGATTGGCGAAATACCAGACCACAAACAACAAGAGGCCTGCAATGAAAAGTAAAAAGCTTACGAGTTTAAGAATTCTTTCACCCAGTGGGGTGAGTACTGAATTTGTAAATGACCGGAAAGTTTCAATGCCGCTTTGATTTCTACGGTAGAACTTCCGCCTGCCTACAAAGATGTATATCGCGATAGACAAGGACAGGCAGACAATGCCGAGTATAATTATCGTTTTCATATCTTGAATTTAATTTTTCCGGTGCATATCACGACTAATAAAATCCACTATCTACCTGAAAAATGGGTTATTTCAGATTTACTATATTTCATATCCGCTCAGAGATCTATTGAGTCCCTATTAGGATATAAAACATTCTTTAGTTATATTTCGTATCTGTTTAGAGACCTAATAAGTCCCTATTAAGATATGAAATACACAAACCAGGCAAATATTCAAACGAAAACGCTGCTTACCCAGGGGTCGGTACTCCTACGGCATTTTAATGACGCTGGCCGGCCGGCATTTACCCTTCAGGAAGCTGCCGAAGTACTTAAAAACTCAACCAGAGAGGCAACAAAAAAACTGCTCAGTGGCATGGTTAAACGCGGGCTCTTGCTTAGACTCAAGGAAGGAGTCTATTGGATTATTCCGTATGACCAAGACCCCAGCACCTATTTTCCGAACACGCACCTAGTGGTGAAATATCTTGCCGGAAGTGTCGGGTATTATATCGGCTATTACAGTGCACTGGAACTACACAGCCTTATCACGCAGCCTTCGTTCAGGGAGCAGGTCGTGGTGAACAGGCAGGTCAAGCCGTCATCCGTAAAAATAAAAGGACACAAGTTTCAGTTTATATACCATAACCGTAACCATTACTTCGGAGCATCCGAGCTGTGGGTGGATAGTTTTAATAAGGCCACCTGTTCCGATCTTGAAAAGACCTTCATCGATTGCCTTTATAAACCAGACTACGCAGGTGGTATTAGTGAAATTGCCAAGGCGCTCTATAAGTCGCGGGAAAAAATTGATTACCAAAAGCTTCTAAATTATTGTGAACGATTTAAGGCTCAGTCGGTAATCAAACGGCTCGGATTCCTGCTGGAGTTACTTAAAATTAACAATCCTATATCGGGTAAACTCCATGCTATGATTACGCCCTCCTATATTCTGCTGGAACCTTCGTACGAGAAAAAAGGAAAGATGAACGGCACCTGGTACGTGCGGCAAAACATGGAACTTGCTGATATTTTATCACCCATATTTAGTTGAAATGA
>JAEUUA010000015.1 GCA_016787755.1 Cyclobacteriaceae bacterium
AGGCGGAGTGTTAATGGTAGCAACGACAGAAGTTCTTGTGCTTTCACACGTCCCGTTATTGATGCTCACATAATAGGTAGTAGTACTTGCAATCACAGGCGTTGTGTACGCGGCATTGGTTTGTCCGGCAATGGCAGTTCCCCCGGTGGGTACGGTATACCATCGGTACTGCCCGGCAGCGGCCCCTGCTGCATTGAGCGTAACAGCAGCAGAACCACAGGCAGAATTTCCGGTTGCTGTAGGAGCTGAGGGTAAGGGATTAACAGTTACAACAGCCGTATTCGTAAATGCATCAGCAACGGCTGTTCCGGAAATCTGGCAACGGTAATTGCCCGCACCGAAGGTACCTGTTGTATTAATAGAGAGCGTAACAGTGGTTGCTCCACTATATCCACCACCATTTGTTACGTTACTCCAAACCGATGGGCTTGTTTCCCGTTGCCATTGATAGGTAATACCGGGATTGTTGGTGGCTGCCGTTGTTAAAGGTATGGTTGGCCCAGCGCAAGTTGACGTTGAGGTGGGTTGGGTCGTAATAATAATGGGCGGTCTGAATGAAACATTATCCAATCGATTAATAGTATTAGCATCGCGATATAGTCCTCTGATCTGAAGGCTTGCAAGATCTGATAATACATTTAGTATTTGAGCTTCGGTGGCTGCACCTCCGGTGGGGCTGTTGGTTGTTTTCCAAAATCCTGATGCATTGTTAAGGGTAACTGAAAATGTTGTCCAGCCGGGTGCTGCTGCTGGTTGATTGGAAACGGAAGGAAAATAATAAAATGTAATCCCGCCACTATTGGCGATGGTCACTTCAGCATATTGGTTAGGAACACCAGTTGTGCTTTGTTGTATGTCGTATTGCAACGTACCATTGTAATAGGCACTTCGATTTCCCAAATAAGTACCAGGGGCAACAAAATCAAACGGCACATAAAACGTTGTCATTCCAAGCACAATTGAAAAAGGATTACCAAACACAAAACCACCTGGGTTGCCTCCAGCAGCACTATAAGATATTGTTCCATCTGCATCATTGGGAGTTGTCCAACCTTCTGCATTGGCATTGAAAGTGCTTGTTATCTGAGCCTGCACATAACCACATACTAAAATCAAGCCTACACTTAGTGTGTATTTTAAGATCCTAAAAATTGTATGCATGTTAATGAATGAATAGTAGGCCATAATTATTAAAATAAATGAGATTACTTGAAAAGCCCGATAGACATACCAAAGATACTTACTCCGTTGCATAGTTGATGTAAAGAATCCTGACAATTATTTCTTGAGAAGAAACTGTATTTCAATTGAATCCAGGAATTATTTTCCACTGTTGATCAATCCTCTACATTGAGATAAGGTAACATGAAGGTATTGGCATCCTTTATTATAGAAGAATTTATAAAATAGGAATTACTATTAATTACTATACGTTCGCTCATGAAAATCAAATAAGGAGAGCAACACCCCCAACGTAATTTCATGTGTTGAAAATTGAGTACCCACCGATTTGCTTGTAGGGATTTCGAATGCATAGCCAAACCTATATTTTTCAGCTAACAAAGTTTGAAGCAGAATTCCATATGTATTAAGATTTCGGGTAAAAATTCCTACGGTGTGCATGGCGTTAAAGTTTACATTAAAGGCAACGTCAACTGAAGCTGGTGCACCTTTTACGCCACGCAACAAAACAGAAGGTTTAAAGCGGATACTTTCATTCAGATAATACACATAAGATCCCATTAAATAGAAATGTTGATTGTATAAATCAAATTCCTGGCCGCCATTTTTGAATGTAGTGGGCAGTAAGCGTGGAACTGAGAAGCCAATAAAATATTTCTCACTTTTTAATACTGCACCTACGCCCATATTAATTCGTGTGCCGCGTTCGCCTCCGGTAAACGCATTGTCGCCATCATCAAGAATATTGAGTCCGGAGTAATCGGTACGGAAATTTTGTACGCCTGCCTGCATTCCAAAACTAAAGGCGCTTTCACTAAAATTAAGTTTATACGCAAAGGTTGCACTGGCCTCGGTGCTGCTCATGTTTCCAATCTTATCATTAGTAACTAAGATGCCGGCACCCACTTTATTATCTACTAAGGAAGTATGTGCGCTGGCGTTGAAGGTTTGCGGATGGCCCTCCAATCCAGTCCATTGGGTGCGATACCCAACCATGGCATTGAAATTATTATTCAGCCCTGCATAAGCGGGGTTGATCACCAGCGGATTGAGCATGTATTGAGAATAAAGAGGATCTTGTTGTGCATACAACGAAATTGTAATCACGAGAAAGAGAAAAGAGGCGTAAAGTTTTTTCATGATCAAATTTCTTTAGTATTCTGGTTAGTTGAAATTACATAATGATGTGAGTAAATAATTTTCATGTTTGAATATGCATTTTAAATAATCTACGATGGAATCATCGTTTTAACACTAAATAACCACTAAACGGGGACTTCCCATTTTTAAACTCTACCTTATAGAAGTAAGTCCCTGAAGGTAATTCACCCCCATTTAGGTTGAGGCCTTTAAACACCCGATCATCATTGTTGTAGTTCTCTACTTCAAATACTTTGGTGCCCCACCTGTTATAAATGGTGACTTTGTTTGCCTGAGTGTCTGGCAATAAATCAATGTATCCGATTGTGAAAATATCATTGAGATTATCATTGTTGGGTGAAACTGCATTATAAATTTCAAGTTCACCGATCACTTTTATTTCTATCTGTTGTTCAACACACGCGCTAAAAACATCACACACCGTTATTGAAAGAACATCTGTTCCTGTAAAAGAAATACTCGAATAATTAAGCTCAAGA
Source organism: Cyclobacteriaceae bacterium (assembly GCA_016787755.1). GTDB lineage: Bacteria > Bacteroidota > Bacteroidia > Cytophagales > Cyclobacteriaceae > ELB16-189. Next base: position 2,823 of record JAEUUA010000015.1, read on the forward strand.
ATATTGTTGTTGAGGGTTGCTTGAGCACCACTGGCCGGAGGTGAGGAGATGGAAAGTGATGACAATACCAGATTATCATCTGCATCCGAGATGAAGTCAAGCAGGTTAATGGATACTTGCCCCCCAATAACTGTTGTTAATGTGGGCATTGATATTACTGGTGGCTGATTGTTGCAAGGCGCAGGAAGTACAATAACATTAATATTACTTGAAGGCGGACTACTGCAACCAAACGCATTGGCAACGATAACAGAATATAACCCACTAGATCCTACAGAAATCTGTTGAGTTGATGAACCCTCCGACCATAGATAACTTGAAAAACCAGTTGGAGCCGATAGCGTTAGTGAAGAAGAACTGCATACTGTAACTGAATTGCCAACGGGAGTAATGCTGGAAGAAATAACAGGTGCAGCCGGTGGTGTTGAAATTGTTGCCGTTACCTGAACCTTTACACTTTCGCAGAAGGTATCCACTATAGAAACCAGATAGGTTGTTGTTGAAGAAAGTAAAGGGGTTATATAAAAACTGTTTACTTCTGCGCTGATCGCTGAAACGGGTGCTTGAGTATACCAACGATAGTTTCCATCCGAAGCTCCGGAAACTGTTAATGTAACGGAACCAGGCCCACAACTAACTCCATCAACCACATCGGGGGGTGCCGGTAAATTGTTAAAGACAACGCTGGCAATAGTTGTTGTTACATCGGCTGCCAAATCTCCTCTTATAAGACATTGGTAGTCGCCACCTTCTGCACTGGTAATGCTTGCAATGGCGAGCGATTTGGTACTCACGCCAGAGTAGGTAGAATTATTAAAAAGATTTTCAAATAACGAAGTAAATGAATTTAACTTTTGCCATTGATACGTGATATTGGTAGTGCCACTGGCATCTGTGCTTAGTGTAGCGGTTGAACCCTCACAGACATAATAGGGATCAGTGGGTTGTTGTGTGATAGTGATAGAGGTGGAGGGAATTAAATTTTCATAGACCACCAGCAATCCGGCAGCGCGAGTGAGAATGATTTCAGGTTTGCCATCAAGGTTAAGATCGGCAGTTGTAATGCCTCGAGGTGCGGTTACAGTAGTGTTGAATGGAGCAGCGAAGGAAGCAGCAGTCAATGGACCAGTAGTATGAATATTTTTAAAAATGGAAAAGCGATTGCCCGCTTCACTAGTGGTAATGATTTCGGGTTTGCCATCGCCATCTAAATCAGCAACAGTTGCTACCGTGGTTGCACTTGGATTCGTTAAATCGATTCGATTAAAACTGATGTTGCCGACCGTGCTTGTGTTGTGCAATACAATGACGAGTGTTGTCGATGTACCTGCTCCATGATAAAGCATCAGATCTAATTTTCCATCACCGTCAAAATCACCCTTATAAGTCCTGTTGGGATTGTCTCCCACAGATAGATCAATGCGAGAACCTAATTGTGTTGCCGAGATTCTTTTACCGCCAGTGTTTCTGAAGATGCTGATATTATCTGTGGTTGAATTTATGGTTACAACATCCGGAAAGCCATCTGCATCAAAGTCAGCCGCTATTACATCTCCACCAACTCCGGGCTTGCCAATCGCAAACGTAGAGCTGAACGATCCGAATGCTCCCGTGTTTATGAAATCTCCGGGAGTAGTACGATTTTCTATAAGAAGTAATTGTGCAGCTCCCGAGTTAGAAATTGCCATATCGATTTTACCATCCTGATTAAAATCCGCATAGGCAAGATTTCCTTGTCCGGCAAAAGTAATGTTAGGTGTAAAGTTGATATCCAAACTTGTAGTGATGTTTCTTCTAATCCGCGTGTTAATGGAGGCAACATCTAAATATCCATCACCATCAAAATCTTCTAACCTGGGATTGCCAAACAGCGCGTTCAAAGGTAAAAGCGTATCGTTGGGGATTAATGTTGAGGTAGTAATTGAACCAGTAATGTAATCGTTTCGAAAAGCATACGCAACATTCCCTGCAGAGGCAAAAATATCGACCGTGCCATCATTATTTAAATCACCGGCTTCAATATTATAGGTTGCACCTGTGAGTGTATAATTTATAGGCGGAGCAAAGTGGGTGTTATCAAACGTAACACCCAGGCCGAATGTAGTCTTAAAAGGTAGATGATAACGAGATGTCAATCCATTTTTTGTAACGCTTACAGGGGCATACGTAGCGCCAGCAGGAACTTTAACAGTTAGTAAATTTTCGGATGCGGTCAGTACCGTTGCTTTCACCATGCCAAACCAAACCATATTTTCTGAAGGCACGGTTGAAAAATTAGTGCCTGTTATAGTTACTGTGCTTCCGATTGTACCTTTCAGCGGTGAAACTGTATTGACTGAAATTGCCGGGGCATGAACATTTTTATTTTCATAAAAAGATAGGCGTACAGGGTTGCTGTTGGTAATACCCACTACAATATCAGGTTTGGCATCTCCATTAAAATCAGCCGCAATAGGACTTGTTGGGTAGGTTGAACTTCCGGTTCCAGCGAATTGATAGGCAGGAATAAACGCATTGGCATCAAAGACGCCACCAGTATAGACATTTTCAAAGATTCCAATAGTGCCGTCATCTGATGCTAAAATATCAACCTTACCATCACCATTAACATCGGCTAGTGACATACCGCCATAATTACCTAAATCGCTGGCCAGAAAAATTTCGCTATCAAAATCAGACAGCGCCAGGGAACCGCCTGAATTTGTATTCAAGCGAATGCGTATATCTTGCGTGCCGTTGAATTTAAAGATGATATCATTTTTTCCATCAAGATTCAGATCAACAATTTGTAACGCCCTATTATATTGACCTGTGCTGATTGGGCCTAAATTGGTTAACGAAATCAATCCGGGTGTTGAATTATTTTTCAAGATCGAAAATGAAGCTCCAAATCCATGACTCACTATTATTTCCGGCTTGCCGTCTGCATCTAAATCGCCAGTGGTTACGCCTGTTCCCGCATCCAGTGTATTTGTGAAATAGCTCTTAGAGCCACCAAACTCTATATCTCCACTTGTACTAATGTTTTGCGCGATCCAAAAATCGGGAGCCCCAGAGCCTGCTGTGTGATGACCAATTAAATCTAGCCGACCATCACCATCTACATCAACAAAGGTGGATAAGCCACCAGAATAAACAAGACCTGCCCATAATTCAACGGGCTCAAATGCAAGGTTTCCAGGGGTGCTAATGTTTCGAAACGTGGCGAATCGCATTAGCCCATCTTCATAACAAGCAAGTATATCTAGCTTTCCGTCTCCGTCAACATCGGCAATGCGAAGTCCGGGCTGATTTCCAGCCCCGGCCACTGAGAATTTTGGAGCAAAGGAACTGGCACTTAATTGGCCTCCAGTTCCTAAATTCCTGAAAATTGAAATTGAATTGATGATGCGCTCTGATACCAATACATCATTCCATCCATCGCCATCTAGATCAGCAACTCCTAGTCCAAAAATATCATTGCCTGTAGTTGGGTCCAATAATATGTCTGATTTTAAACTTAAGGTGGCCGGAATTATTCTACCTCCGCCTTTAAATGTTGGCGTAAATAATTGTTCACTTTGTTTTAGAAGGCCTGTAGCTTTATTGATCACAGTAATTTTATCATGGGTTGCACCCGTTGGAATCGTTACAGTAAGTTGGGTAGTAGACGCTGCAGTAATCGTAGCACCCATTCTTCCAAAGTAGACTTCATTTTGTGAAATAGAAGAACCAAAGCCACTACCATTAATCATTATTGAAACTCCGGCTTGTCCAGTAGGCACTGATAGCATTGAAACGGACGGTGCAATAGCCAGTAATCGTTGTTCAAGTACCACATTATCAAGGCCCGATGTGTAGGCTGTATTTGAAAGGTAGGTTCCTCGAATCTCTATGGAAGTAATGTTGGAGAGAGCCTGAATGATTTGTGTGCGTGTTGCAAATGCTCCGGAGGTAGTATTGATTCGCCACCCTTGTGATTCGTCTAGCTTCAGCGAATAGGTGGACCAGTTCGGGGACATGGCTGGTTTTTCTGGAAGCGAGTAGGCCAAATAAAGACTTCCTGACTCTATTCTAACATCGCCATAGAATGAAGAATTTGTTCCTGTATGTGACTGCTGTAAATCAAATCGTAGACTCATTCCCAACGATTGGACTACCTGGCTACCAAGAAATTTTGATGGGGCGAACCATGATTCCGAACTTGCCCCAGTTGAACTGGAGTAGGTTGCAGAAATATAACCTCCAGGATTTCCATTACCAGCTATATGTGTTACGGAAATAGGTACCCCTCCATCTAAAAATGTCCACCCATCAGTATCAATATCAAAGGTGCTAGTGATTTGTGAACGTGCACTAAAAGCTACCAGAATCAAGAAAAGGATAATAATTGATCTCATGCCTAAAAATAGTTTGGTTTTCAGGCAGGCGAAATCGCATAATCATGTGACCTGAAAAGTAATTATTACGCTTAACCGCTGGTAACTAATCTCTATTTCGATTTTTTGACAGGTGACTTTGGTTCCCGACCAATGATATCGGCCAACACTTTCCATTTTCCGTTTTCTTTTCCCAGAAGGATTAAAACGGAATTCAAGCTTTCTTTCACTACGCCTTTGTCAGTCAAATGTTGCCATTCTTTAAACATCAACACAGCGGTGTTTTCATACTGGTACAACACTTCATCGTAAACCGAATCAGCAAATACGTTGAAATTATTATTGGTTTGTCGCTTGGTTAATCCTTCCAACCCAATGGGTGCGCCATCAATGCCATGATAGAAATAGGCAGTTGAAACCAGAGTTTTTCGCTTTGCATCACGCTCGGCAATAGTTTTGTTATCATCAAATGATTCGCTGTAGGCTTTTATAAGAATGAGTAGGGCACTATCCGGTGAATGGGTGCCTTTAAATCTATCTTGCGAGTATGATATTTTGGTAACTAAGAAGAGCAAAGTAATTAGCAACAAATTTCTCATTGTAATTCAAGTTTAGTCAAATCTCTAAAAAAATCATTCTGTTATTAATTCCATTATTGGTTGAGTATGGGATGAAACAACTTTGTATATAGGCTGGATTCCAAGTCTAGATAATTATACCAATTTCTCATGGATCGCCTTACTCACGGCTTCCGTCTGTGAATGAACCTGAAGCTTTTCATAAATTTTTTTTATATGTGTGCGCACGGTGTCAATGCTGATTTGCATTTCAGAAGCAATCAGTTTGTAACTGTTGCCTTTGCTAAGGGTGGCGAGAATTTCAGTTTCACGGGTAGTGAGCTGATAGAGATTTTCAATGGCTGGTTTTTGTTGCATAGAGGCCAGTACCATGCGTGCTATGCTAGGGCTCATCGGGGCACCACCTTCTAGCACTTCCTGAATAGCATCAAATAATTTTATAGAGATATGTTTTTTTAATAAATAACCCGAAGCTCCGGCACGCAGGGCATCAAATACATGCGTGTTATCATCAAACACAGTGAGCATAATAATGGGTACCTGATTATTGGATTGTCTTATTTCTTTTACCGCTTCAATACCACTCCTTCCGGGCATGTCAATATCCATCAAGATAAGATCAGGATGAAGGGATTCCACTTTTTCCTTAACCGTTAGCACATTCTCGTATGCTCCTGAAAGTTGTAATCCTTCCTTAAGCGAAATCATACCACTGATGCTTTCACGCAGTAATTGATTATCCTCAAAAAGTAATATTGATAACACCATGCATTTATCCTGAGGTAAAATTTCTCATTTGCTTATTCTGGTAAAATACCCCAATCATGTGATGGGTATTTCAAGGTGTATTTCTGTTCCGTTTCCGGGTGTACTGCGGTGAGAAAAATTTCCCCCAACGGAAGACGCCCGTTCTTTCATGTTTATTAATCCGTTGCCTTGCTTTACCGACTCTTTATTAAAGCCCTTTCCATTATCGTTTATAGAAAGTTGAATTTTATTCTGCTTTGTGGAGAGTAAAATGGATACATTACTTCCTTCGCTATATTTGGCTGCATTATTTATGGCTTCTTTGAAAATCAGAAAAAGATTTTTTCGTTTTTCGACATCCAATTTTAGTTGGCTGAGGTTACTATCAACTTGAAATGAGTGAGTAATTTCTTTGGGTTCAAGAATTTCGAATGCAAATTCTTTCATTTTTAAAACCACTTGTTCCAAGGTATCATTTTTTGGATTGATAGACCAAACAATGTCACTCATGTTCTCCATCATTTGAGAAGAATGGTGGGCAATTTTATGAAGATGTTCTTGAGCATCTCCGGTCATAGCCAGTTGACTCATGATGTTAATGCTGGAAAGGGTTGAGCCAATATCATCATGTAAATCACGGGCAATGTGGTTACGTACTTTTTCTAGTTCCAGTTCTCGATTGGCGCGATTCATGATGCGGTACCGATTTACCAATAAGATGCTGATGAGTACCACAGAGATTAGAGCAAAGGTAATAAGGATCACATTGGTTCGCTCTCTACTAAGGGCAAGGGCTTGAAGTTCCTGGTCTTTTTTTAATAACTCGATTTCTTGTTGATGTTTTTCATTTTGGTATTTTTCTTCCAGTTCTTTGAGCTGAAGCACAACCGAACTTCCTTCAATGCTATCACTTAGGGCCTGATGTTCTTTCATATAATAAAGCGCTTTTTCATAATTTTTGTGCATTGCGTAGTATTCACTCAAACGCCAATATTCAACCGCTTGCTGTTGTTTATCGCCCGTGCGAACGATCGTATTCATCCCCTTCAATAATTCTGCTTCGGTATCTCTTTTACCTTTTTCTATTAGATCAAGGCCAATTAGTTCTGAATTGGTTTTGGCGCGTGTTACGCTATCTCCAACTTGTTTTGATAGTGCAATGCTTTTGGTAAAATTTTCTCGTGCGGCTCTAAAATTGTTCATTCTTTTATTGAGCAACCCCCATTGATGTAGTACCCGGGCTTCTTCCACCACTAACTTCATACTGCGGGCTGTAGCCAGTGCCGATTTAAAATAAGCTTCTGCTTTTTGATTTTCATTTAATTCCTTGTGAACATCCCCCAGACTGATGGCTGTTGTTAACTGGCCACGCTTGTCATCCAATTGTTCTTTTAAGGCAAGCGACTTTTCGAAATACTTTTTTGCATTTGCATATTGATTCAGGAACAGGAAATCGTTGCCAAGACTTTGATAACAAAATGACTGACCTCTCAGATTTTTGAGGGTCTCAAATAATTGCAAGCTTTTTATGTGTGCATCTGCGGCATTTTTGTACTCACCCATGTTGAAATACAAATTGCCAAGATTAAGCAATTGCCCCGCCTTATTCTCATCCTCTTTCTTCCAGGTGTTTACATTTTCAAGTACATACGGGAGGGCTCTTTTATAATCTCCT
>JAEUUA010000002.1 GCA_016787755.1 Cyclobacteriaceae bacterium
TAACTTCATACTGCGGGCGGTTGCTAATGCAGACTTATAATACCCTTCGGCCTTTTGATTTTCATTTAACTCCTTGTGAACATCCCCCAGACTGATGGTGGTGGTTAACTGGCCACGCTTGTCATCTAATTGTTCTTTCAAGGCAAGCGACCTTTCGAAATACTTTTTTGCATTTGCGTATTGATTCAGGAAAAGAAAATCGTTACCAAGACTTTGATAACAAAAAGACTGACCTCTCAGATTTTTGAGGTTTTCAAATAATTGCAAACTTTTTATGTGAGCATCTGCGGCATTTTTGTACTCACCCATGTTGAAATACAAATTGCCAAGATTAAGCAGTTGCCCCGCTTTGTTCTCATCTTCTTTCTTCCAGGTGTTTACATTTTCGAGTACATACGGCAGGGCTCTTTTATAATCTCCTAAATTTTTATAAAACAAACCAGCGGATTGGTTATAATTGAATTTGACCCGAAAGTTTGAGGGGTTGGCGCGAACCAAGGCTTCCCCTTGATTTAAAAAATACTGGGCACTATCTATTTTTCCTGTCTGTTGGTAATAGGTGACTAAATAACTGTAAGCGGACACCAGCCACTTGACTTCGTTCTTTGGATCGGATCGCTTCACCACTTGCATTGAATATTCTTTCACTTTCTGCAAGTCCTTGCGTAAAAATTCATTAGACAAAAGCAGCAACGCGTTTAGTCCTGCCGTATCCCTTTTGTGCAATGAAACAATTTGTTGTAAGCTGTCAATAATCTTGCTTTGGGATACTGTGGTCCAAGAGTAGAATGATAGGCATAATATTAGAAGATACTTTTTCAGATTTTGATTTTGCTTTTCCTGGTAAGAACTACCTTCCCCAGATTCTTACGACCAAGTTAACAAAATTTCACATCACAGTTTTAACGTTTAATCGTCAGGTATCCCGAGATTGGTTCTTTGGCGCCAGCAAATTCTATTTTATAAAAATAAACCCCACTGGGAAGTTCGCTGCCGTTCTTATTGAGTCCCCTGAAAACGCGATCATGATTATCATAATTAGTCATCTCAAATACCAGATTACCCCAGCGATTGAAAATCATAACTTTATTTTTTTTCGTGTCGGGTATCTGTTCAATAAACTTTATCCGGAGGACATCATTTTTAAAATCGCCATTTGGCGAAATGCCATTATAAACAACCAACTTACCTTCCACGTTTATAGTGAAAGTTTCTGTGGTGCAGCTGCCGACTAAATCACAGATTTCAATTTCAAGTGCTTCCTTCCCGGAAAAATAAACTCCTACGTAATCAACGGAAAGAATGGTATTAACAATTTCGGCATGAGCACCGCTGCTGGGTTGTGAAACTATTCTAAGGGTGGATAGATCAAGATTATTATCGGGATCTGAAAGCAGTGGAAGTAAATCCAGGGTAGCAACAGTTTCGGAAGCCGTGGTTAGTGTTGCCGGTATGATAACCGGAGGTTCATTGCATGCTAAGACGGTTGCAGTTACTGCAGTTCGCGCGCTTTCGCATGTTCCGTTGACAATAGATACGAAAAATGTGGTAGTCGTTGCGAGCGATGGAATAGTGAATACATTAGTAATTTCTCCCGCTAGTGCGGTACCACCTGTAGCAGTTTGATACCAGCGATAGGTTTGAGTTCCTATGGCTCCAGAAGCAGTAAGCGTAACAGCACCACTTCCGCAGCGACTTGCTGCAACCGTTGAAGGCACTGAAATCGGATCACAAATAATTGCAGGAGTTGTAAATGTATGAACGGCCTCTGCACTTCTTGTCCCATCTGAGTTAATAGCAGTTACATGAATTTCGTAAAAGGTATTTGGCAAAAGGCCATCCAGCACGGCTGCAAAATCAACTGTAATGTCTTTCCCTGGCGTAAAGCCATTATAAATTTTGATGATAGACTTTCCAGTGCCATCAACGTAGTAGTATTCCAGCGCTACAATGTTTGATCCGGACTTACCGACAAAAAAAGGCTTTGGTACGGGTTGACTCCATCGTCCCTGGATATCTTCACTGCGGACATACAAAATATGAAACCCGGAATTAATGGTCGCTAAATTGATAACGAGCGATTGATCTGATGTTGAACCCGATGTGCTGATTTGAATCCCATTACCAATGCCGGGATCAGCATCAAAAAAATACTCTATTCGTTTTAGTGAAGGGGTTGAACTGGTCTGCGCATTACTCTGCACAAATACTGGCCGGGCAAGAAGTGTGCTCCACAAACCATTATTACTTTTGGCCCGATAATAAATTGTATGAATTCCTTCTGCTATTGTGCTTATGGGCAGTTGAAAATCTTTTGTTAAATCAATGGCAGAAGATATTGGTATCGCACTCCCATTGCCAAAGCCCGGATCAGTATCAAAAAAATATTCAATTCTATTAATTGAATAGATGCTGGCAGACTGTGCCGATCGTTGTACTAGTACCGGTCGTGATTGAGGTAAACTCCACAGTCCATTGTTTCCTTTTGCCCGAATGTAAAGCAAATGAAATCCTTCATTGACTGTGTTTAGTGGAACTGAGAAGTCGCGGGCAAGATCCGCAGCGCTAGAAATAGGGATACTTATTCCATTGCCAAAGCCCGGGTCAGTATCAAAATAATATTCTAACCGTGTAATGGTTTGTGCACACACACTCGTACTAATGAGAAGCGATATAAAAATCAGGTTGCGCAAGACTAACTTAGTTGTTAGACTTCACTTTGATCTGAATCGGTAAGCCTGTATTTTTTTCACCCACTGCGGGGGCGGTAAGTGAATAGATGGTAGGGATCGGTGGAATGCCTGAAAGAACATAGGGCTCGGATCCTCCAAAAATACCGCAGTCAGCACCACCAAATCCTGCACCGATTCCAGGAGATCCAGCTTTCAACTTCCACTTGCCATCGGTACTGCCTGAATCCTCATATCGCAAGTCCAAAGGACTATTATTGATGTTTCCATTTCCTGCAGGCAGATAACTATTGGTGTGAATGTTATTTCTAACAATCGAAGCGGAAGCCACAAATGTATTATCCGTATTGTAAAAGTTATTTTGCACAGTTGAGTTGGCGACACTAAATCCACCTTTAATGATATTATTGGAAACTTCCAGTGAGGAAGAGGCAGGTGATGAAAGTGCGAGAACACCACCACCACAACCTGAACAGTTATGAGAAAAATAATTATTGGCAATGATTATTCCTGAATGGCCAGCAGTTATCTGAACCAGTGGAGGTGTACTTGAACCATCAATTGTTTCGATATAGTTTTGTACCATGATCACATTTGAAGCATTGATCACATTTGAACTGTTGCACGACCCCGATGGATCTAGTGCAAAGTGGTTACGCTTTAAGAGTATGTTGTTTGCATTCACAGTGATAGAACCTCGTACTGTTACACCCATGAGCACAGTACCTGAAGAGCCGGGCTCGAATATTATTGCCTCGCACGTGTTATAGCTATCCATAGAAGCTGGATTAATATTGGTTTGCGTATCAGGATTTTCATTTAAAAAATAGCCAGGTCCAATGATCACTAGCCGCTTTGTAAGGTTTATCCTTTCTCCAGTATAGTACACTGGAGACCCAATCAGATACAAGGTGTCACCAGCAGCTGCCCCGGTTTGGGCAGAAGTGAGATTAGTAAAATCTTTAGCAGTGCTTCCGGGATTGCTATCAACAATCCAGATTTTACATGAGGCACTTGTTGTGAAAGCTAATAGAAAAATAGTAACAAGATGTTTCATAGGGTGTTCTTTATATAAAAATACTAAATCACTAAATCACTCAACCCGTGCCCCCATATTTATGGGGTAGAGTTTTGGGAATTTACGTTTCCCGTCAATTTTCTTAGATTTGAGTACTTTTTAAACTAGATGGCAGAAAACACCTATAAATCCAACACCTTTAAAAAACCTGAAAAGGAAAAGAAATCAAAGTCAGCCAAATCAAAAGTCCGCTTCAACTTCGATTTTATTAAAGATCCACGATTTGCGCTGGCAGTTGGATTCTCCTTGTTGATCACTTCACTTTACTTATTCACTTCTTTTCTATCATACCTCTTTACCGGTAAGGCTGATCAAAGCGTGATGGAAGCATTGTGGAGCACAAACATTACTGAGTCAGGACGTGATGTAGAAAACTGGTTAGGCTTATACGGTGCAGTCACATCGCATTTCTTAATCTTTAAATGGCTAGGGATATCTGCTTTCTTTATTCCACCGCTTTTGTTTTTGGTGGGATTCAAATTGGTGTTTAAACGGGAGTTGGTTTCCATTTTCTCAGTATTCATTCTTTCGGTCTTTGCCGGATTGTGGCTTAGTCTTTTACTCGGCTACATTACGCATAACATGGCCGGGGTAAGTGAAATAGGTTTTATCAGTGGCGGCTTAGGGTATGAACTTGCTAAAATCTCGGCAGGTCTTTTTGGGTGGGGAACATTTTTGATTCTTGTACTCTCACTTTTCATTTTCATCATTTATTATTTTAATGTAACTGCAATCAATGCATTTCAGGTTAAGGATCCGAAGCCTATGGGGAATGATGCCTTGCTACCCGAGGATGACTTAATTATTAAACCAACTTACACAGAAGACAGCGACAACTGGCCTGTTAAAGAAGTGGAACCAGAACCCGTTTTGGTTTTAAAAAATGAAGTTGAAGAAATACCGGTAGACACAACTGAATTAGAGCTTGATGTACCGAGAAAACAACCTGCTGTTGAAAAGGTAAATGAGCCAATCTTCACTATTGAAGAACCCATCAGTGACACCGATCAGGTTGCTGAGCAATTGGTAGAGACTCAAGGTGTATACGACCCAACGTTGGAACTTAGTAAATATAAATTTCCAACGCTTGAATTGCTAAATGAGTATGAAGCCAGTAAAGTTCAGGTAACTCAGGAAGAGTTAAATCAAAACAAGGATCGGATTTTAAACACACTCACCAATTTTAAAATTGGGATTCAAAGCATTAAAGCTACCATTGGTCCTACGGTAACGCTGTATGAGATCGTTCCTGAAGCCGGGATTAAAATCTCACGTATTAAAAATCTAGAAGACGATATCGCGCTGAGCCTCGCAGCATTAGGTATTCGCATCATCGCACCTATTCCCGGCAAGGGAACAATTGGTATTGAAGTGCCTAACAAGAATCGCGAGATGGTGGGCATTCGTTCCGTGCTTGCAACGGAACGGTTTCAAAAAACGGATAAAGATTTGCCCATTGCAATAGGTAAAACTATATCCAATGAGTTGATGGTGATTGATCTCACCAAAATGCCTCACCTGCTGGTAGCGGGTGCCACGGGGCAAGGAAAGTCCGTTGGACTAAATGTGATTTTAGCATCCTTATTATATAAGAAACACCCGAGCCAACTTAAGTTTGTGCTGGTCGATCCAAAGAAAGTGGAGATGTCACTTTTCAGTAAGATTGAAAGACATTATTTAGCCAAACTTCCGAATAGCGAAGAGGCGATCATTACCGATACGAAAAAAGTAGTTCATACCCTCAACTCGTTGTGTATCGAAATGGAAAATCGGTATGAAATCTTAAAAGATGCCGGGGCAAAAAATTTGAAAGAGTACAATGCAAAGTTTGTTGCCCGTAAACTTAATCCAAAAGAAGGTCATCGGTTTTTACCTTACATTGTTCTAGTAATTGATGAGTTGGCCGATTTGATGATGACGGCCGGAAAAGAAGTGGAAACTCCGATTGCACGGTTGGCCCAGTTGGCCCGTGCCATCGGTATACATTTGGTTCTTGCTACACAACGCCCTTCGGTAAATGTTATCACAGGAGTTATTAAAGCCAACTTCCCGGCTCGCTTATCCTTCAGAGTAACCTCAAAAATTGACTCACGAACAATATTGGATACCGGTGGAGCCGATCAACTGATTGGGCAAGGGGATATGCTTCTTTCAACAGGTTCGGAGATTGTTCGCTTGCAAAGTCCTTTTGTTGATACTCCTGAGATCGAACGCATCTGTGATTTTATTGGTTCGCAGCGTGGGTATGATTCGGCTTATATGTTGCCTGAATTTGAAGGAGAAGATGAAGGAGGCGCAGCATCAGTTGATTTAGCCGAGCGGGATGCCCTTTTTGAGGAAGCAGCGCGGTTGTTGGTTCAGCACCAGCAGGGAAGTACCTCCTTACTCCAGCGAAAGTTAAAATTAGGATATAATCGGGCAGGTCGTTTGATAGATCAGTTGGAAGCAGCTAAAATTGTAGGCCCATTCGAAGGATCTAAAGCCCGCGAAGTTTTACTTAAAGACCCGATGAGTTTGGAACAATTATTGAATGAATTGAAGGAAAAACACACGCAATCCTAATTATTACTAATGAAAAAGTACTTTTTTGCCCTTTTGCTAACGTTTGTTGGCTCTTTGTCTTATTCTCAGTACGATCCTAAGGCGCTCGAAATTCTTGAGGCCATGAGCAATAAATACAAAGCGATCACCGCTTTTGAAGCCAGTCTCACGACCGGATTAACCAACGAATCGGAGGGGGTGAAGGAAGAATTTAAGGGGAAAATCACGGTGAAGGGTGACAAGTTTCGGCTTTTGTTGGATGATCAGGAAATCATCAATAATGGAACAACCGTGTGGACATATTTACCATCCGCTAAGGAAGTCAACATCGATAATTTCGATTCGGGTTCGGATGAGATCAATCCTTCCAAGATTTTTGATATGTATAAGAAGGGTTTCAAGTATTTGTATTTGGCAGACAAAACCGAAAATGGGGTGGTTTGTGAGGAGGTTGATTTAGTGCCGGAGAAAAAAGATGCTCAATATTTTAAGATCAAAATGATGATCTCGAAGAAAGACAAGAGCATTATGAGTTGGACCATGTTTGATAAGTCCGGCAACCGATATAAATACTCTATCACCAAGTTTGTTCCTAACTTGAAATTAGAGGATTCATTCTTCACTTTCGATCCTAAGAAATACCCGGGTGTAGAAGTTATTGACTTGCGTTAATTATTGGTTGATTGTTAGGGGTTCTTATCCTTTCTTTGCAAAAGAGCATCAACCCTTCTCATCAATGAACCGTCACGAACTTTTTGGGAAAATAAAGAGCAAAAATTCCTACTTGTGTGTTGGGCTCGATTCAGATTTGGAGAAAATTCCAAAACACCTGCTCTCTTTTCATGATCCGATTTTTGAATTCAATAAGCAAATTATTGATGCCACCAAGGAATTTGCTGTGGCTTATAAACCCAACATTGCTTTTTATGAGGCGCTCGGTTCTAAAGGCTGGGAGAGTTTAGAAAAGACACTGGCCTACATTCCTAAAGATTGTTTTACGATTGCTGATGCCAAGCGAGGTGATATTGGTAATACCTCTACCTTATATGCCCGAGCCTATTTTGAAAAAATGGATTTCGATGCCGTTACAGTGGCTCCCTACATGGGTGAAGATTCTGTGCGGCCTTTCATGGATTTTCAGGGCAAGTGGGTAATTCTGTTGATTCATACTTCTAACTCGGGCAGCGCAGATTTTCAGCAATTGGAAACCCGCGGAGGCCGTTATGTCTATGAGGAAGTTATTTTTGCTTCACAACGTTGGGCTTCTCCCAATCGTATGATGTATGTTGTGGGGGCAACAAAGGCTGATAAAATCAACACCATTCGTGCGTTGGCACCTGATCATTTCTTTCTGGTACCGGGTATTGGTGCTCAGGGGGGTAGTTTAGAAGATGTATCGAAGGCCGGTATGAATGATCATTGCGGCTTATTAGTAAATTCTGCACGATCAATTATTTATGCCTCAACTAAGGAAGATTTTGCAGAGGCTGCTCATCGCGAGGCGGGAAACATGCAACGCAAGATGAAAATCTATCTTGAGAAGTATCTTCAATAAAAGTACCTCTTAGGCTGTACTTGATTTTAGACTTCCAAAATCGTAACTCGTGATTCACAACCTGAATCAATGTGAACGAATCATTCATACATTATCTGTGGCAATTTCAATACTTCGATAAAAGTGAGTTGACAACTACGGCTGGTGAGGTATTGAATATTTTAAAGCCAGGCATACTGAATTCGGATGCCGGCCCTGATTTCTCGCAAGCAAAAATAAAAATTGGTAGTATTAATTGGGCTGGAAATGTAGAAATTCACATTCAATCTTCTGGCTGGTACGAACATACTCATGATCAGGACGCTGCGTATGAAAATGTAGTACTGCATGTAGTGTGGGAAGAAAATAAGCCTGTGTATCGAACTGATGGTACTCGAATTCCAACCTTGCAACTCAAAGGTCGGGTTGAAGATCATTTGCTGAAGTCGTATCAAAAGCTGATAAACAATCCCTCGGCAATTCCTTGTGAGAAATCATTTGCCAATGTAGATGATATTATCAAACATGCCATGGTTGATAAAGCGGTGATGCACCGTTTGGAAACGAAGGCAACGGAAATAAAAAAGCTACTCGATAAAAATAAAGGTGATTGGGTCGAAACAACGTATCAATTAGTGGGCAGTAACTTTGGATTCAAGGTAAACAAAGATCCTTTTATCCAGTTAACAAATGCGTTGCCCTATAAATTAATTCAAAAACATAGGAGCAGTTCGTTGGAAGTAGAAGCATTGCTTTTTGGTCAGGCGGGATTTCTTGTGGCCAAAACAAAAGATGAATACCTGACGCAACTTTTTATTACGTATCAATTCCTAGCTAAGAAGTATGATTTGGCGCATAAGCAAATGAATGTGGCGCAATGGAAATTTTTGCGATTAAGACCGGCAAATTTCCCTACCATTCGATTGGCTCAGTTTGCCTCGCTGTTGTGTTCGCACACCAACATCTTTTCTGGGATGATCGAGGCATCAAGTTATCAGCAACTGGCTCATTTTTTTGAAATCAATCAATCAACCTATTGGAAAATCCATTATCGGTTTGGTAAAAAATCGAAAGGCGAAGTGCCGGGCTTTGGTGAATCGAGTAAAGAAAATATCATCATTAATACAGTGGTTCCTTTGTTTGTTGCGTATGGCCAGTCGCGCGATGATTACAGTTTTGTAGAAAAGGCGATTGCGATTTTACAATCAATACCCAGCGAAAAGAATAGAATTACCAGAGTCTGGCAAGAATTGGGGTATGTAAGCAAAACTGCTTTTGATTCGCAGGGTTTGATTGAACTGTATAATAACTTTTGCCAGCGCAGAGCATGCTTAAATTGTACGATCGGTTCTGCCTTGTTAAAACCCAATCTGGTAAAATGATCGTGTTAAATACCCTCGTGATTCTCGCAATAAGCGGATTGTTTTTTAAACAGGCAGCTGGAGTGTATCCCCGCCTGTTTTGTTTTGCGTTGCTCGTTAAGATGGCAATGGCCGTTTCACTTGGCCTTGTGTATCTGTATTACTATACCGCTAACGATACGTGGCTTTTTTTTACAGATGCAACAACACTAGCGGACTATGCTCGTCATGATTTCGGCTCATACTTAAAATTTCTTTGGAATAATGATCCAAGTTCTGTGATTGAAATTTCAAACATGCAGGAGCGATCTCTTTTCCTGGTAAAGATTGTCAGTTTTTTTTCTTTTATAAGCAATAATAATTATTGGATAACAGCGATTTATTTTTCGCTGATCTCATTTATCGCATCATGGAATTTATTTCGAGTAATTGCCAGAAACTTTGATAATTCTCAATCAGCGGCAGCATTGGCTTTTCTTTTCTTTCCTTCTGTAATTTTTTGGAGTTCAGGGTTGGTAAAGGAAACTCTTGCCTTGGCAGGAATTTATTTTGTTGCGTTGGTTTTTATTAAAACTATTAAGTCTGAAAAGATTTTTTGGTGGGAATGGATAACTACATTTTTAGCTTTCTATGCTGTCTGGAACTTGAAGTATTATTGGGCAGCGCTATTTTTGGCTGTTGTCATAACTTCAATACTGGTTTTCTTCTTGCAAAAGAAAATTAAGTTGCTAAGTCAGTATAGATTGTTTGGTTGGAGTGTTATTTTTATTTTGCTATCTGGAATTGTAAGTCTGTTGCATCCAAATTTTTATTTGAATCGGTTTTTGGATGTGCTCATTACCAATCATAATGACTTTTTAAGAATTTCCAGACCTGATGGAATTATTCATTATTACAATCTTAGTTCAAGTTGGTGGAGTGTTTTTATCAATTCACCCTGGGCACTTTTGTCAGGATTGTTTCGCCCGGTTCTAGGAGAAGCATCAGGGGCAACTTCAATAGTGGCATCGATCGAAAATCTTTTCCTATTTGTATTAGTGATTGCTTGTCTTTTTAGAAAATGGACTATGAAGGATAATTTGTTGCTTCTCTCTTCCGGGGTGTATATTGTTTTGCTTTGTATTTTTCTCGCGCTAAGTACACCCAATCTGGGCACCTTGTCCCGATACCGAGTCGGGTTTCTGCCTTTCTTTATTTTTATTATTGCGTATCGCAATCCATTGCTTGATTATTTATTAGACCGATTTAAATAAATCAATAAAGTCTAAACTAATTACGGGATTTTATTGCCACCCAACTTAAAACCAATTTTAAAGGAAGGAGTGATGTAGAAGTAACGATCTTTAGAATTTGTACTGTAGGGGGTAGTTTCATTTACGTTTTGCATGTAGATCATACTTGTTTCCGCACTCAGCGAAATTTTATCCTTGAGTACATATTGATATCCTATTACCGATCCAAGTCCTGGTCCATTTTTATAGAGTTTATTGATGGGAAGGAAATAACACGGATAAGCACCTATAAAGATTCCCTGATAAGATTTGCGATTTTTGAAATGAAATGGATAAGCCTTTAGTTGATAACCCAGAACAAGATTTTCAATTCCAGGAAATAATTTTTTTGGATCCTTTCCATCTTTATCATAATCTAATCTTGGCCCGTGTGTAAAATAGTTGTTTGTTTTAAAAACACGTTCACTTTCTAAACTAAAGAAGAATCCTGATACATGACCGTATGAAAAAATTGGGTAACCTCCTATTTTTGAAAGTGGTCTTTGAATATTTTGACCTTTTATTTCAGATGATAGAATTGAACAAGCTATAAAACCTATTATCAATAGAGGCTTTTTATTGAATCTCATTTGTATTTTGTTAAGAATTTTTTTAATAAACCCCACCTTCACAATTCGGTGGGGTTCTTATGTTAAACTTGAACAAAGTTTGATGTTAAAAATCTAATTCTTTATGATGATACGCTTCACAAATTCATCTTTTCCAAATCGTGTATGAAGAAAGTAGATACCATTTTTAATTTGACGGGTATCCAAATTAAAAGATGCATCCGAGGGTACTATTGAAATTACTTTTGAGTTTGATTCATCAACTAAATATACAGCATCAGCTATTGCTTCGTACTGAATACCCTCAGTTTCGCTAACGAGCGAAGTCTTTATATTTAAATCGTTTGAAGCAGGGTTTGGTGAAGCGCTCACTAAAAATGATCCACATCCGTACGTTTTCTTAGATAAATAGAAGCTTGTATTAGAGCTTGTGCCGCAACTATTTGTGGCATTAACTGTGATAGCTACACTGGAGTACCCGTTATTGGGTAGCGTAAAATTGCAGGTAGTATTATTTGAATAATAAGATATTCCGGGTGTTACATTCCAGAAGGTACTGCCAACTAAACCATTCCAGGAAACACCAACCCAGTGATTTCCAGGGCAAATTTGTGAACCCGGGAAGTAGCTGCCACCGTTAAGGGTTTGGCTTATTATCGAAGGTTTCCCTAACCATATACTTTTCGCAACATTTTGGGTGGCGCATGTAACTCCTCCAGTAGTAAAATTAAATACTCCAGTGAGAGTAGCCATTTCATTTGAAGTTGTGCTCGTTGCTTTAACTAGTTTTGGATTTAGTGTTCCATTAACTGATTGAATATTACTAGAGTAATTCCAGCTAACAAGTTGCCAGCTTTCAGGAATACTTACAGGCGTATAACTTTGTTGTTGATTTGAACAGTTAAGAATATAATTACTGCCTGAAATAATTGGAGTTCCCGGTGATGGCCCAAATGTGACATCCTTGTTTCCATTGGAACATATCCACGTTGCGGTATGATCACATACTCTAATATGAATATTGCCGATTGTGCCATTCGCTGCGTTGTTCCATCTGACTCTAAAATTAGCAACTACAATATCACCTTCATAGAATTCCCAACAAGTAACCCATGTTTGGGTAACAGTATTAAAAATTTGTCCGTTAGTTACACATAACTCAACATTTCCTCCCCCATAGTCATCTTCATATTGATAAATGAGTTCTGAATTTGGGCAAGTATAACTGGGACCAGTTACATGTGCATAGAACGCATTTGTCTTTGAGGGAATTAAATAAACTAAAAAACCTAAGAAAACGAAGGCAAGATTTATTCCTGGAATAAATCTTGATGGGGGGGGGGTAATTTTTCATTTTGTTATTTTTTTGAATGTACTTGACGTGCTTAATGAAAGTACTCCTTATTTTTCTATTCATAATCTTAATGTAAGATAAAATCCTTTTTTGTAAGTTTCCCAGATACCCTCAATCATTTACCTTACCTTTGTCGCATGGAAAATCCGGTACTTATTTTTGGCGCCAATTATCTGGGGCGCGCTGCTAAAGAAATTTTTGAAACGAATAATGTTGTCGTATATGGCTTTTTAGATGACGACAAAAAACTGCATAACACAGAGATAGACGAGGTTGTCGTGTTGGGCGATACTGGCAATGATGGATTCCTCAAGCTCATTGGAAAAAAGTGTGAAGCCTTTGTAGCCGTAGATGATAACAAACTCAGGAAGTCATTGGTGAGCATGATTCAGGAGGTACGGCACATGCAACCCGTAAATGCAATCCATAGTCGTTCGGTGGTTTCTGAAAAAGCTATTTTAGGTCACGGTAATTTTATTGACTTCAATGCTTATCTGGCTCCTGGTTCTAAAATTGGAAGTCATTGCATTATCCATACCCAAACTTCAATTGGTGTTGATTCATCGTTGGGAGATTTTGTTCAAGTAGGAGCAGGTAGCTCGATCAATGCAGGAGTCACCATTGAAGATGAAGTGTTTATTGGTTCTGGAGTTACGATTGTTTCGGGTGTAACCGTAGGTCAAGGCGCACGTATCGGTGCGGGTTCTGTTGTTATTGCATCGGTGAAGGCGGGGGAAACGGTATTTGGCAATCCGGCAGCGAAGATCAAGTAATAGGTAAGTTGTAACAAGTATCCAGTAACCAGTATCAAGATTAACATGTCTAAAATATCCGAGACCGATTTAATTCTTAATCCTGACGGAAGTGTTTATCACTTAAGTCTGTTGCCTAAAAATATTTCGGATACAATTATTACAGTGGGTGATCCCAGCAGGGTATATGCTGTAAGCCAATACTTTGATGAGATAGAGTTTGAAATGAACAAGCGTGAGTTTATCACTCATGTGGGTAAATACAAAGGCAAGCGTATAACCGTAATCAGCACCGGTATTGGTACAGACAACATTGAAATATTTTTTACTGAGCTTGATGCCCTTGTCAATATTGATTTAAAAACCCGGGAGCCCAAATCCCGCAAGAAGAAATTAAAGATTATCAGAATAGGAACATCGGGAGCACTACAGGAAGATATACCAATAGGGACACACCTGGCTTCTGATTATGCAGTTGGCTTGGATAACCTGATGAACTTTTATGATCTGCGGATGGACGATTTTGAAACTGGACTCGCGCATGATATTCAAAAGAAAACCGGACTACCTTTTATGCCTTATGCAGTGCGTGGTTCTGTTAGTTTACGTGAACAAATTGGTGGCGATATGATGAAAGGGAATACGGTAACGTGCCCGGGGTTTTATGCACCGCAAGGTCGTGAGTTGCGCGTGCCTATTCGCTTTCCTAAATTATTGGAGGATTTGAATTATTACCATAAAGGAGATTTCTGGCTTACGAATTTTGAAATGGAAACCGCGGGTTATTATGCGATGGGAAGACTACTCGGTCACGAGGTACTAAGTGTAAATGCCATTATTGCCAACCGTATTAAGAACAAATTCTCAAAAGACCCCAATAAAGTTGTGGAATCATTAATTAAAAAAGTTTTGGAGCGGGTTTAAAATCCTAAAAATTATAAAGCATAACGCTAAGAACGAGAGCCTGGTTTGGTAAATCAGTAGCCCCTAACTTACATATTTAGAAGGTGCATGTAGCCAGCCAATTTGGGCGGCTATATATATATTCGCTAGTTAGCAACAATTTAAAATTAATAAAGAAAAACTATTCCAGACAGGATTAATGGTGACTCCTTTATCTTTCCCTATGATATATATATTGAGCTGATAAAAGCACTGAATTGTAAACTGATCCCCAATTTGAAATGAATATTTTCCAATCATAATTCGTATAACATTTCAATTTGTTTAATCCTATAATCCCTAGAATGATACATTAATCATTCCCAATAAAATTTGCCCTTCCAAAAAATCTTCGATTCACGAAGTTATTGAGATTGGAACCAAACCGATAATTAAACCCAAATCTGGAATCGATGGTATATGCTGAGGGTAGGGTTACTCTCCCGCTCAAAATATCCTGTTCGGTGAAATCTCCTGATGCCAGGTAAATCTGGTCCTTTACGTAGTTACCTTCTAACCTTGCAAAAAAAGAAAATCTCCCAGTTACACGAACTTCTGCACTAATATTCAAACCTGTGGTCCAAAAGTTAAAATTACCTAGATAATTTCTCAGACGATATCCAACTTCCAGGTTACCCCATCGTTGAGTTAGTCCCAGACTGGCTCTCAGACTATGGAGGACCCTGGTTTCTTTAACAGTACCGTAAATCGTTTCTTCGACATATCTATTATTCCTGACTTCAATCCCATAGTTCACTCTCAGAAACCTGGAATTCTGCTCTGATTCCGGAAAAAAATTGTACTCTAAAGCTGCCCTAAAGCTGGTCTGAAACTTATAATTAAAGCGAGTGTTCTGAAGGCCTCCAACATCATATCCATAAGACCAGTGAGGTGAAATGGACTTTACCAGCTGGTGACCAAATCCAAATTCTGATACATCAAAATTGTTCTCAACTTCATCGATGATCTGGTTGCCGTCAGCATCAAGAACCGAATTGCCATTGCCATCAACTCTTGGTTCTCTTTGAATCGTTGTTCTCATCCTTTCATCTATTCTCCCGGATATGGAAATTTTCCATTCATCCGTGATACGGTTAACATTGATGTCTCCACCAAGATTAATTTGCTTGCTCAATTCCTCTAATTTAATGTTCGCATCACTACCAATATTAAAAACCCAATAATTCCAGGGACCAACGCTTTCCTGCCTTGTATCTTCCAGAACGCCAGGGTCAGTCTTCATGTTGATTTCGATCTCCTCTCCTGCTATGGTCTTTGCAACATACGGTGCTAAACCTAATTTGATAAACCGGGTAAGTTTTTCCCGCACTTCAAAGTCGGTATCCGTCTGTTTGGTATTTACATAGAGGGTATCTCTTCTTCCCGCATGAATGTTTTGTTGACCTATAAACATCAGTTGATATTGTCTTCCACCGCCACCAGATCTGTTATTGTTAATGAGCAGAAAGACATCAGCCATTTGATTATCCCTGTAGAAGTCAACTGCTGTAATTTCCGTTCTGATAAAATCCATATCACAGCCTCCATCCCTCCGTTCACAACCATCGATAAACACCCTGAGTTTATTGGGAAGGCTGTAATTATCAATTAATGTTTGACTAATTGCAGGAGGATTAAAGGAAAAAAATGTCAGAATCAATAAAAGTGGTATTATTCTCATTTGAATTAGGGTTAATTCTCGTTGATCGCATCCTTAAGATCGAGGTTAGATGCAAGTTATCAACCCTAAAATTGCGTTTTACCATTATTGTTTGAAAATAAGTATACATTTTACAGGAAAAAGCAAAGAAAATGATTATCGATCCTTTGCCAACAACAATATAAGCAATAGCTGCTTGTGTTTGGCATGTGAAGAGAAGTGCAAAATTAAAAGACGTTTATTATTCCAACAGAGGATACTTTTAAGAATAAAATAAAAACGCTAAAATCACATATGAAGTAAAGTAAAGAATGTTGCTAACATTCTGTATAAATCATGGCTGTTCAGTAGGTTGTTTTTCCTTTGGCTCTTTGTGGATAGTCCATCAACCCGCAGGATTGACTTACTTTTAGGAATTAATTTAGTAAGCAATCCTGAGGATTGACTAATTAGTAAACTGAAATTTTTGTACTTTTAAAACGCCACGCTTCATACAGTGACGTTGAAGCGCGTAAAAGAGTTAGAGGAAGAGAACTCTAAAGTACCATTGCTTAAACGCCTACGCTATAGCCAATTTAAATCTATTGTACAATTACATTGCGGGGCTTAGTTGCCAAAAAATTTTGTAAGGTCAACTGAAGTCACCTCGCAGCAGTCATGCTCTCCATCCTCACAATATGTTTGCTCGCATTATACGAATCGGTATTGTAAAATCCGGAAAGAATGCGATGAGCAATTTGTTCAATAATTAATTCATCGTCTGATTTACCTTCTTTGCCGCGCCAGAACACGCGCTGAGGGTGTCTTTTCATATCATCAACATATGATCTTGCATGCGTGAATTGATCATTCGTAAATGTGATGGTGAAGCAGGTTTTTACTTTTTGCGTTTCCATAGTTGTGTTAGTTGATCCCAATCACTCTTGCAATCAGGGTGCCGTTAATTAAATACGATTTTAAACAAATTAAGATACATCTGTCAAGGGTCATGCCCGAAGGCGGGCAATCTTGTTCGGGTGTGGAACACCGATATAAAGTTTCAATTTCAATCCATCACAATTAAAATATTTTGTGAGTGTAGTTGAATTGTTAAAAAAAAGAAAGACGCGATCAAAGCACGAAGTTGATAAGTCAGTCACCCTCTCCTCTGGAGAGGGTTGGGGTGAGGTCTAATCACTTTTTGGGTTAATTTTGTGCCGCAATGAGAGAATACGAAGTACATACACTGAAGAATGGAATCCGGGTTATCCATAATCGAGTAACGACCACTAAAATTGTGCACTGTGGCATTATGTTGGATATTGGGAGTCGCGATGAATCTATGGCCAATCAGGGGATAGCTCACTTTTGGGAACACATGGCTTTTAAAGGAACCCGAAAACGCAAAGCATTTCATATCATCAATAGACTTGAATCGCTGGGGGGAGAACTCAATGCCTTCACTGACAAGGAGAAAATTTTATTCTTCGCGTCCTTGCGCGATGATTATTTTGAGCGCGCGCTTGAGTTGCTTACAGACATCACGTTTGATTCGATATTCCCGACTCCTCAAATTGAAAAGGAGCGAAATGTAATTCTTGAGGAGATGTCGATGTATCATGACGATCCGGACGATTCGTTGCAAGACGAATTTGATTCCGTAATTTTCTCCGGTCATCCCCTGGGTATGAATATCCTGGGAACTGAAAAAACGGTACGCTCATTTAAGCGTAAAGATTTCACGTCATTCGTAAAGGAACATCTCGATACAAAACGAATAGTTTTTTCGTGCGTGGGCAATATCCCCATGGAGCAAGTTGTTCGTCTGGCTGAAAAACATCTGGGAGCAATACCTGCCTCCACATCAAAAAAGAAAAGAATTCTTTTCACTGGTTATACGCCAAAAAATGTTGTGCTTAAAAAACCAGTGAAGCAATCGCGTTGTGCTATGGGCAGACCGGCTTATTCGTTCTCAGATGAAAATAGAAGTCCGTTTTATATGCTCTCCAGTATTTTAGGTGGATCAGGTATGAACTCGCGCCTCAACCTTGCTTTGCGCGAAAAATATGGGTTCGTTTACTCCATTGGGGCGCAGTTTGCCCCCTTTACCGATACCGGATTATTTGTTATTTCCTTTGGCACTGAACCATCGCAAGTGAAAAAAGGAATTTCGCTGGTGAAACAAGAATTGAAGCGATTGCGTGATGAACCTTTAGGAGTAAAACAACTCGCCTCTTCTAAAGAGCAAATCCTGGGGCAGATTGCGATGGCCGAAGAAAACAATGCGAGTTTTATGATGATGATGGCCCGAAATCTTTTGGATCAGGGTCGGGTAACATCCTTACAAGAAATTTTTGATCGTGTGAAAGGAACCACTTCATTACAACTTCAGAAATTGGCAAACGAAATGTTTGACGAGCGCATGTTAAGTTCATTGATTGTGGAACCTATTTGAGAAAAAGTTTACAGTAAGTAGTATTCAGTAAGCAGTTAGTTCTAGTGTATAATATATTTAGAGTATTTTAAGATAATAGAATGGCACTATAACCGCCTGCTGTCCTCTGCCTCCTGCTTTTGAATAAGTAAGCTGAACTAAATTGAGAGTTGAAATATGGAGTTTTTGCCTGATGATATAGCCAACTACATAGAAGCGCATACCGGAGCGGAGTCTGATCTGCTAAAGAAAATAAGCAGAGAGACGCATGCTAAAGTGATGATGCCTCGCATGCTCTCAGGCCAGCTGCAGGGACGATATCTTTCTATGATTAGCCATCTGCTAAAACCAAAAAATATTTTGGAGATCGGTACTTATACAGGCTATTCAGCAATTTGCTTGGCGGAAGGTTTAGCCGAGGATGGAAAACTGACTACCCTCGACATTAATGAAGAATTGGAGACTCGGGTTCGTGATTATTTTGAGCAAGCAGGTCTTTCTAATAAGATAGATTACCGAATTGGGAATGCGTTAACAATTATCCCAACTCTTGATCAACAATTTGATCTGGTTTTTATTGATGCCGATAAGGAGAACTACTCCAGGTATTATGATCTGGTTTTTGATAAAGTGAAAATAGGGGGGGTTATTCTGGCTGATAATGTGCTGTGGAGCGGAAAAGTTACCCAATCTAAACCTGATAAAGACACCCGAGCCTTGCTTGAATTCAATACAAAAGTAAATACTGATGCACGGGTTGAAAATGTCTTATTACCTCTGCGCGATGGAATTATGATGGCACGCAAAGTTTCTGAGAAGTAATAGACAGGCCAATCTGTCGTTACAGCGGGAATGCATTTCAATTTGAATCTTTTACTTACCTTTGTTCCATGAGATTTTTTGCAGTTGCACTATTTTTTATTGGTGCTGCCTCATACGCCCAAACGCCCGAAGTGCCTCATAAGATGCATTTCGCAGATATGACACTCACTATTCGTGATGATGCCAGACGCGAAATTCAAAAAGATGTGGATGCACTTACCCAACATCCCCGCTATTTTGGTATTAAAGTAGAACGCGCTAAGACTTACTTTCCCATCATTGAAAAAATTTTTGAAGAGGAGAGACTCCCAGATGATTTTAAATACTTGGTGTTACAGGAAAGTGCATTGATTTCTGACGCGGTTTCTACCTCTAATGCCGTAGGCTTTTGGCAGTTTAAAGATTTCACAGCTTTGGAGATGGGCTTGCGGGTAGATAAAGATATTGATGAGCGTATGAACATTGCCTCGGCAACACGCGGGGCTGCACGATATTTGAAGAAAAACAATTATTTGTTTAATAACTGGTTGCTTGCATTACAATCTTATCAAATGGGGGGGGGAGGTGTGCAACGTTCCGTGGGCGATAAGTACAATGGTGTGCGGCACATGGAAATTACCAGCAATACCTATTGGTACATAAAGAAATATTTGGCGCATAAAATTGCTTTCGAAAATTCAGTAAAAGGTGAGCCACAGGTAAAAGTTGTTCAATATCAAGTTCAATCTCCAAAAGCAATGAATGAACTGGCAACCGAATTGGCTGTTGATGAAGCTACTTTACGGGAATACAACAAGTGGGCCCGTGCCAGTAAAATTCCAGCTGATAAACCGTATGTGGTACTTATTCCCGCGGGACAATTAACCCCAGAATTTAACACCCTTGTGCTTGCTTCAACAAAGCCTATAACAACTGAGCCTATTCAAAGCTCACCAAGATCTATTAAGCTTGAGAAGCGTGACATTAATGGAATACCAGCTATGAAAGCTGTGGCGGGAGAAACTGCGGTTGGGCTTGCAGAACGGGCTGGAATTGCGTTGTCTGATTTCTTAAAATATAATGAGATTTCTATTGACCATCGTGTTGAGAGCGATACGTACTATTTTTTGAAACGCAAAAAAACAAAATCAGATCAACCCACCCATTCGGTGATATCAGGTGATAATCTTTGGATAATTAGTCAGCAGTATGGAGTGCGTATGGCACGGCTTAAAAGGATTAATAAAATGACTGCAAGTTCCACATTAAGGCCAGGCGATGTGGTTTGGTTGATTAAGAAAAAGACTTTGCAGGAAGATACCCCTGAACCTGTATTGTCCGGCAACGAAGTTATTGTTGCTGTTGAAGAGGGTGCTTTTTTTGGTTGGGAAGTAAAGCCAAAAGAGGAGATAAGTTCATCAGCCCCAATTATTAATCCCGAGAAGGTGAAAACACAAGAAATGATAGTTCCGGGTAAAACTGATTCGGTGGTTGAAGGCAATAGGGATCAGGGTGAATTTCATTTGGTAAAACAAGGGGAAACCCTCTACGCCATTTCAAAAAATTATGGAGTAGGGGTAACTGACTTACTATCATGGAATGACCTCGATATTAGTACTGGCATTAGGCCAGGTCAATATTTGAAAGTAAAAGGACCATTGAAGGCTTCTGAACCAAGCAGAGACATAAACACCACTTCAGAACCTAAGGTCATTATTCACGAAGTAAAGTCTGCTGACACGTTATATAGTGTTGCCCGTCAGTACAACGTAACGATCAAAGAACTGATGGACTGGAACAAAAAAGAAGATTTAAGCCTTTCTTTGGGTGAAAGAATCAAAATTTTATCCCGATAGAGTACTTTTTTTTACTTTTTTGATTAAATACTTACTTGTCGCCCGATCCCAGCGTTCAAAAGTTTAGGTTGTGGTAAAATTGAATAATTTTGCCATTAAGTGTAAATAGACGGAGCGCTTAGTAAGAGAATGGAAATGGAAGCCACTACAAAAACTATTGATCTTGTATTATTAGTAGATGATAATGATACTGATAATTTTATCAGCAAGCGGATTATAGAAATAACAAAATTTGCAAACCGCGTAGAAGTAAAAAGTTCAGGTAAAGGAGCCTTGGACTATTTAAAAGAACATCAAAGCAATCCTGAGAATATTCCTAATTTGATTTTTTTGGACATAAATATGCCCATCGTAGATGGCTTCGTTTTTCTTTATGAATTCGAAAAGTTTAATGAACTAGTTCGCAGCAAATGCAAAGTGATCATTCTTTCTAGCTCCGATAATAAACGGGATATTGACAAAATAGTTAATAACAATCACGTTATTAAATTCATCACCAAGCCTCTTACAGAGGTTTCGTTGGATGAGATCCGATTTAACAATATCTAACTTTCGTTTTTTCTTTTTGTTCTTTCAAAAGTCTCTGCTATGAATTCAAAAATTTTGTGGGCTGTTTCCGGTATAATCATTTGTATCCTACTATTCACAAGCCATACTCACGCCCAGGTTATTAAAGTAGATTCAACCTCCCGGTGGAAAAAAACTTTTCGTACGGGGCTAAATATTAATCAGGCTTCGTTTACTTCCAACTGGAAGGCCGGGGGGGTTAACTCTCTTGGCTTTAATGCATTCCTGAACTACAAAACCAATTACAAGAAGGACAAGAACAGCTGGGATAATTCATTTGAATTTCTTTACGGTGCAGTCAATAACCAAGGGCAAGGTGCGCGAAAAACATTGGATCGAATTTATGTGGAAACAAAATACGGTCGTGAGTTAAATACGAAATGGAGTTATACCTCATCATTAAATTTTTTATCGCAATTTACCAAAGGATTTAAGTATGAAAAAGATCTCAATGGTGTTGAGAATGGAACCCTTATTTCAGACTTTTTGGCCCCCGCATTTATTACTTCAGCATGGGGTCTTGAATATCATCCGGTAGATTATTTCAAAATTCGATTTTCACCCTTTTCACCCAGGCTTACCATCGTAGCAGATAATAATGGCAGATTTAATGCAGTAAGTACTGAAACACCTTACGGGGTACCGATTGGTGAAGACACCCGGTTCGAATGGTTAGCCTTTCAATTGCAAGCCGAATTTGATAAAGATATTGCGTCCAATGTAAATTTAAAATGGCGCTATGTAATGTTTGCTAATTATGAAACCATTCAACTAAAAACCATTGATCATAGATTGGATCTAAACCTGGTTGCTAGGGTGAATAAGTTCGTTAACGTTTCGGTGGGGGGTATTTTGATTTATGATTTTGATCAAGATAGCGGGGTGCAGTTGAGTCAGGCATTTTCGCTGGGAGTTCTTTACTCTTTTCAAAATTTCCAGGAAAAGAAATAAGGTAAAGCATAACAGGTCCTTATTTTATAAAGTATTTCAAATTCAAGTATGATTGAGATTAGAGAAGCCACTTCGCATGATATTCCGGACATGCGGGAAGTAGCCATTTCATCCTATGCCGATACGTTTGGGGCTTTCAATTCGCCAGAGAATATGGAGGCATTCTTTAAAAACGCTTATAGCATTAAGAAGTTAGAAGAGGAACTCCTTGAACCACAATCCAGATTACTCCTCGCTTTTGAGGGAAATACTCAGGTTGGCTTCTTGCGTCTCCGCGAATGCGATGAAGTTATAGATCTATTAGGCAAT
This sequence comes from Cyclobacteriaceae bacterium, assembly GCA_016787755.1. Lineage (GTDB taxonomy): Bacteria > Bacteroidota > Bacteroidia > Cytophagales > Cyclobacteriaceae > ELB16-189. The sequence continues at coordinate 22,650 of JAEUUA010000002.1, forward strand.
AATACCATCGAACTTCAAAGGTTGTATGTACTTACTTCAGCTCAGGGTAAATCTGTAGGCAGACTGTTGATGGAAACCGCCATGGCGTATGCGCAACAAAAAAAGTATGAATGGATTTGGTTAGGCGTATGGGAGAAGAATTTCAGGGCACAACGGTTTTACGAAAACTGGGGTTTTGAAAAATTTTCTGAACATACCTTTTGGATGGGGGATGATCCTCAGGTGGACTGGCTGTTAAAAAGGAAACTATAAATACTTCTTGAAAATCAACGCCAAGTTGATAGGTTTTATCTTTTCCCTTAATTTTTCCATCTTTCCTATTCAAACCGCAAGGAGATGTCCAAAGAAAAATTCATTGAATCAATATCAAAGTCCTATTCAATTAAGGGTGGATCTATTTATTTAGGTTCAGGGATTTATCAAGGTGAAATTTTAGCCGATGCAAAAGTAAACCTGCCACTTCGTATGATGAGCCGGCACGGACTGGTTACAGGAGCAACGGGTTCAGGTAAAACGCGAACCCTTCAATTGTTGGCGGAGCAACTTTCTGCAGCAGGAGTTCCTGTATTTATGCCAGACATGAAGGGAGATATTTCCGGAATGGCAAAAGTTGGAATCGAAAATGACCGGATAAAAGAACGTGCAACTGCTATCGGATTGGATTATAAAGTTTCGGGTTATCCCCTAGAACTTTATTCATTGAGTGGAAAGTTGGGTGGGCAGATGCGTGCCACAGTTACCGAGTTTGGCCCAGTGCTGCTTTCAAAAATTCTTGAATTGAATGAAGTACAGAGTGGTGTGCTGATGATTATTTTCAAATATGCTGATGATAAACACCTTCCCATTGTTGACCTGAATGATTTAAAAAAAGTACTGAACTATTTAACAGAAGGGGCAGGCGCTGCAGAAATAAAGAACGACTATGGGAAAATCTCCTCAGCCACAGCCAGTACCATCTTACGAAAGTTAGTGGCTCTTGAACAACAAGGGGTGGATCAATTATTTGGCGAAAAGTCTTTTGAGATAGATGATTTGTTTGAAAAAGTAGATGGCCGCGGGGTAATCAGTTTGTTGAATGTTTCTGATATCCAAAGTCAGCCTGCAATTTTCTCAACCTTTATGTTAGCCTTACTGGCCGAGTTGTATCAAACATTACCCGAAGCGGGAGAAGTGGATAAACCTAAGCTTGTATTCTTTTTAGATGAAGCACACTTGTTATTTAAAGACGCACCAAAAGTTTTCTTAGATCAGATCGATCAAATCATTCGCCTTATCCGATCCAAGGGTGTGGGTATCTTCTTTTGTACTCAAGTTACTCAGGATATTCCGGCTAACGTGCTGGCACAATTAGGCAATAGAGTGCATCATGTAATTCGAGCGTTTACACCCAATGATGTAAAAGCGTTAAAGGATACTATTAAAACATTTCCAAAGTCGGATTACTATGACATGGAACAACAATTTACACAGTTGGGAACCGGGCAAGCATTTATCACGGTGCTAAATGAAAAAGGAATTCCAACAGAAACCGTAGTTACACATCTGGCACCTCCATCGTCTTTTATGGGACCCTTAGAGGCAACTGAATATCAGGCCCAACTAGATGGATCTTCTTATTATAAAAAATACAAAGAGTCTGTGGACCCACGCAGCGCATTTGAAATGCTGGAAGAAAGAATGGCTGCAACGCGTAAGGAGGAAGAAGAAGTAAAAAAAGAAGAGAGCGAAACTCGATCCACTTCCCGATCTACCCGAAAAGAGAAAAGTGCTTTTGACGAAGTGATGACTTCACCGGTAACCCGACAAATTGGTCGCGAATTAGTCCGTGGTGTATTTGGAATGCTTTTTGGCAAAACCCCTAGGAGAAGCACCTCCCGCAGACGATAGTTCTTCAAATTTTCTGATTAATTATTTTGATTATTTCTTTAGGTCCGTATTTTTGCTTCCTATTTAGAATTAGTCTTAATAAGTATAAGCCACATGCGATATTCCCTCATGCTAATTAATGTATTGATATTCAATAATTTAATTGCTCAGACGAATGATTCAATTCCAGTTAGAGTGCTTTCAGAAATTACAGTAATCGGGCAGTCAAGCAAATCTGACATTCACCAACTTCCTGAAATTGTTGGTACAAACATCTATGCAGGCAAGAAAAGTGCCCTGGTTGTTTTGGACAATGTTCAGGGTAATGTAGTAACAAATACAATGCGTCAGGTATTTTCAAAAGTTCCGGGCATATTCATTTGGGAAAGCGAGGGAAGCGGACTTCAAATTAATGTAGCCACCCGGGGTTTAAGCCCGAATCGAACGTGGGAATTCAATGTAAGACAGAACGGGTATGATATTGCTGCCGATCCATTCGGTTATCCTGAGGCCTATTATAACCCGCAGTTACAATCTGTTCAACGAATTGAAATTGTTAGAGGTCACGGTGCGCTACAATATGGTGCGCAGATTGGTGGGATGATAAATTATATCCTTAAAAACGGAAGTGAATTTACAAAGCCTTTTCAAATAGAGACATTTCAGTCAATAGGGAGTAATGGTTTATTTAATACCTATAATGCGGTGGGAGGCAAGACAGCTAAAATTAATTATTATGCATTTTTCGATCACAGGAAAGCGGACGGCTGGCGAGCGAATAACGAATATAGCAGCAATACCGGATCGGGTACATTTACCTATCATTTTTCAAAACGATTTTCCTTAACGACTGAACTTACAAGATGGCATTCTAGAAGTCAACAACCCGGGGGATTGACCGATGATCAATTTTTACAGAACCCGCGGCAAAGCGTAAGAGCAAGAAATTGGTTTGATCTTACTTGGGAGACAATGGCCATAACGGGTGATTTTAAGTTCAGTGCTACTAAGCGTCTGAACATTAAAATGTTTCAGGTTGCTGGTGATCGGAACAGTGTTGGATATTTTCCTGGTGGCGGAATAGTGGTGGCCGATGAAGTTGATCGTTCTACCGGTAACTATGCACCAAGAACTGTAGACGTAGATGACTATCGCAACCTTGGGATGGAGACAAGGTACCTGCAAAGTTATAAGACGGGTTCTCTTGGGCATACGTTAAGCACCGGTATCCGGTTATACGGAGGTAAGACTCAACGATATCGGGGAGGGAAAGGAAGTTCGGGTCAAGATTACGATCTCACCTTGCAAACCGGAACGACCTGGACCGGAGCTATTGATTATCAAAGCAGCAATGCGGCACTGTTTGTCGAGAATTTATTTAGTCTTTCAGAAAAATTTCTTGTGATCCCTGGCATTCGCTATGAATATTTAGCTGCACGGGCAAGTGGTTATAGCGGCTTGGCAGATGGAGCCCCAATATCATTGCAAAATCAGGAACGAGCCAGAGGCTTTATGATAGGAGGATTAGGAATGGAGTACACCTTTTCAAATTCGACTAAGATCTACGCCAATGGAACTCAATCCTACAGGCCGGTACAATTTGCGGATCTAACCACTCCCCCAACAACCGATGTAATTGATCCTACCCTGACGGATGCCCGTGGGTTAAATATAGATTTAGGCTATCGTGGAAAGGTAAAAGATTTTCTGGTGTTTGATATGAGCATCTTTAATTTATACTACGATAATCGGATTGGTACAATTAAGCAACAGCGTTCGGATGGCTCATTCTATAATTACCGCACCAACGTTGGTGGTAGTACATCAAGTGGCATTGAAGCGTTTGGCGAATATGATCTGACAAAAGCCTTTGGGTTGAGTGATAAACATGGCAACGTAAGCGTTTTTACATCGTATGCTTACAACCACGCCCGGTACACTACTTTTAAAGCGGTAACCGTGGTCAATAATACGCTAAGTGAAACTAATTATAAAAACAAACAGGTAGAGTATGCACCAAAAAATATTCTGCGAACTGGTATATCATATCGTTTTAATGAACTTTTAACTACCCTTCAATACAGTTTCACATCCGGTGTTTTCACTGATGCAAATAATACAGAAGAACCAACTGCCAACGGACAAAATGGAAAAATTCCATCCTATGGAGTGCTTGATTATACCATAAGGTATAACCACAAAAGTGGATTTACATTTAAAGGTGGGTTAAATAATATCACTGATAAAAAATATTTTACGCGCAGGTCTGGTGGATACCCCGGGCCCGGAGTGCTTCCTGCTGACGGGAGAACACTATTTTTTTCAGTTGGGTATAAGATGTCCTGATAGTAGTAAAAGCTGCCTCTTAATGTTTCTTTCTTGTTTGGCTCATTAAATACTTTTTTGGGGTAATCCCAAACTTTTTTTTAAAGGCAGCAATAAAATGGCTGGGGTTAGTATAACCTATTTGATAGGCCACTTCATTTACCTGAAACCGGGCTGAGTCCAACAGTACCCGGGCGTGATCTAATTTATGATTGGCCAAATAGCCAAACACGGTGTTTCCATAGATCTCTTTAAAGCCAACCTTTAGTTGATATTCATTAAGCCCTGCAATTTTTGATAATTCCTTAAGACCAGGAGGTGCTTCCATATGCTTTAATACATACTCCTTGGCATGTTTTATTTTGCGTACCGTTTCCTGATCATTTAAAAAAGGACAACTTTCGGTATCCGTTTTCTTCTCTGAAAAATAAAGACCCAGCAATTCTAACACCTTGCCTTGGTAATATAGTTTTTCGGCATTTGCGCTAAGTGTAATTGTAAATAGCTGGTTAAGTACTACATACAGGTGCGAAGGTATTTCCCGTTCGTCATAAAATTTTGTTTTAACGTTTTCAGGTTTCAAAAAAGGCAACGCATCATGCGAGAATAGCTTATGAAGACTTTCGAGTGTGATAAATAAGGAGACCAGTTTTGTACCTGGCGCTAACCTAAGTTCAAAGGGAAGATCTTTTTCGGGATTGTAGAAAAAGTAATTGTGTTGCTTTTCTATTTGGCGGCTATAGTGCGGGCTAAAGGCAAAGGTCGCGCTGCCATCAAGGCAGAAGTAGAAATGAATGATATTCTGGGTTACCATGGCGTCCAGAGTCATCCAGTTCGATTCACGATTTTCAACGATTTGAAGCGTAAGATCTTCACTCACAAATAAATTAATGAAACTACCTTTTACGGTATTTTTATCAAGGGTCGGGAATTCGATGGGAGTAATCATAAATTAAAATGACATAAATCAGGTTTGTTTATTTGGTCAATTAAGCCGAATTGAAGCAAAAATACCAAAAAATTGCTTTTTAAGATAAACACTGTAAAAGAGGCATTTATTATACTTTTTTGGGTATTTATTGAATCCAGCACCTTTCATCTTTGTGCCCGTGAAAAAAGATTACTCCATTTCAAAGCTCTTTTGCATCTGTTGTCTCCTGGCGTTCAGCCTTTTCGCATACGGCCAGCAGCAAGGTGATTCATTAGCAACCAGGGAGTTGGAGGGCGTTATTGTAACCGCAACCCGAAATGAACGCACGATGGGTCTATTGCCCATGCCTGTTTCGTTGATTTCAAAAGCAACGATAAAAAGTATGGGCTCGCTTCGTCTCAATGATGTGCTGGCGGAACAAACCGGGTTAATAGTAGTACCGCAAGTTAATGCGCAAGGAAATGGAATTCAGTTGCAAGGATTTAATCCTGACTATACATTAATTCTAATTGATGGCGAACCAATTATTGGCCGATACACAGGCTCGCTGGAACTGAGCCGCATTGCCGTAGGAAATATTAAGCAAATTGAGATTGTAAAAGGACCTTCGTCAAGTTTGTATGGCTCAGATGCGTTGGCCGGAGTGATTAATATCATAACGGAGCGACCTACCCGCAATAAATTGAATTTCTATACCCGATACGGAACCAATAATTCACTGGATCTTAATGGGGATGTAAGTCTAACAAATGATAAACTAGGTGTTTATTTGTTTGCAAACCGATACAGTACAGATGGGTATGATTTGTCACCCGATAAATTTGGTAAAACCGTTTCACCTTTTGTAAACCTGACGCTCAACACAAAGATTACGTATAAGTTTTCCCCTAAAACCGACCTCAGCGTTTCAGGGCGGCACTTTAAGGAAGATCAACGTTTTAATTTTGAAGTTGTAACTAATAATAACCCCATTCGCACAGCTGGTAAGGGCGAAACGGAAGACTGGAACATTAATCCTGTGCTAACACATCGATTTTCAAATCGTTTAAAAACGGTGGCTCGCTTTTATCATACGCAATACAAAACACAGACTAATCTTCATCTGGAGTCAGACGGAAGTCCTTACTATCAAGATGACTTCAGGCAATCGTTTGATCGGCCCGAAGTGAATACAGAGTATTACTTCAATGATAAAAATGTGCTCACGCTGGGTGCGGGTTTTATCCGCGAAAGCGTGCAAACCTCGCGCTATGGCGATGAGGCAGTACGGCTTCAAAATACACGGTATTCCTTTTTTCAACACGAGTGGAATCCAACACAAAGACTTAACCTAATCGCTGGAGGTCGCTACGATTACAATACCGTTTATGGATCTCAGTTTAGCCCTAAACTCAGTACGCGCTATGAAGTGAGCAAGAAGGTTGCACTGAAAGGTTCTTTTGGTGTGGGCTTTAAAGCACCAGATTTTCGGCAGCTTTATTTCAATTTCACCAATTCGGCTGCGGGAGGCTATTCTGTGTTAGGCACGGAGGTAGCGGCTGCTCGATTAAAAGAACTCGAAGGGCAAGGTCAAATTCAAACGTATCTGTTTGATCCAGCTTTGTTGGGAAATCTTCAGGCTGAAAAATCATTTTCAATAAACTTGGGAGCTCATGCAGAAGTATTACCACAACTAATAGCCGATGTAAATCTATTTTATAATTCGATTAATAATTTAATTGAGACTCAAGCGGTCGCTATTACTACTTCCGGGCAGAGTATATATAGTTATAGAAATATTTTGCGCGCTTATACGCAGGGCATCGAAACGAATCTTACATATCCCCTTGCAAAATACCTTGGACTTTCTCTCGGCTATCAACTTTTATATGCAAAGGATAAAGATGTGGTTCGTGCTGTTAAAGATGGAGTTGTCTATTATCGCGACCCGAATACGTTGGTAACGAAGCAACTGAAGCCGGGTGAATATTTTGGGTTATATAACCGATCCCGGCATCAGGGGAACATAAAATTATTTTATAACAATAAAGAAAAAGGGCTTGAAGCAAGTGCCCGGGTGATCTATCGTGGAAAATTTGGTATTGGTGATATTCGCGGAAGCATTCAGGGTGAAGTAATTCCACCCTCTGACCGCAACAGCAATTCTATTTTAGATCAGTACGATGATTTTGTTCCGGGGTACGCCTTAGTCAATCTCTCCATAGCGAAATCAATATCAAGATATGGCTTGCGTATTCAGGTGGGTGTCGATAATCTTTTTGATTACAAAGAACCCATTCTGATCCCTAACCTGCCCGGAAGAATTTTTTACACCACATTGAATTATACGCTTTCTCAAAAAAATAAAACTAATTAATTAACAAATAAATACTTACGTCATGATTAAATTAAAAATTCTAATCTCTGTTTTTATAGTAGCCTTATTCACAGCGTTTATTTCTTGCGATAGTAATTCTGACCCTGATCCGGTTGTTTCGGAAACAATTGCTGATCTCAATGCTGACTATGCGCCTTATGAAAGTCCGCTGCCAACGGATCGTCCACCTTCGCGAGTAGGGGCAACTAACAAATACACGTTGTTCAGTTTCAAAACAGGTACAATTGTTTCGCAAGCCGACAGTGCTACGGTAAATTGGGATATCGCTTTTCGTTCAACATCTATTATAATTAACGGGGGCACCAGTGGACCGGGTTCTGTAACTGCACAAATTGTATCAGGTACATTGGAAAGTATCACTGAAGCTCCAATCGATGGCTACAAATCAGACAATAAGAACGGCACAACTGCTGAGGAGCGCAATGCAATTCCAGCTGGTTCTGGCAAGGGGTGGTATACTTACTCACCAGGTTCAAATCTGGTTTCACCGATTGCCGGGAAAGTGATTATTGTAAAGACAGCAGATAATCGCTACGTAAAATTTGAAATCCTGAGTTACTACAAAGGTGCGCCAGCCACCGTATCCCCAGAACCTGCAGGTACTGATAAGGATCGGTACTATACATTCCGCTACGTGTACCAGCCGAATGATACCCGTATCTTTTAATTCAATTATATCACCTAAACTCCTTCCTGTTCCTGTACAGGAAGGAGTTTTTTATAGTTTAAAATGACAAGTCAAATTCGCATACTTCGATTAATTGGGATCTCAGAGGGGATTTCATTTTTGGTTCTTCTTCTCATTGCAATGCCGTTAAAATATTATTTCAACGTACCTATGGCAGTTAAAATTGTAGGCTGGGCGCATGGCGTTTTATTTATTGCCTACCTGGCAATTGTGATACTGTCTGTTAAGGTAATGAAATGGAGTTTAGTAAACCTTGCTCTGGCCTTGATGGCCTCCCTTGTTCCCTTTGGAACATTTTTACTGGACAAAGGCTGGAAACAGCGAGAGCTAGAGTTAACAAATTCAAGTAAAATAGTATGATAGAGTTCGTTCAAAAAGTTCCAATTCTTACCACTTTACTGTCGGCTATATTTTTTGTAATCCTTTACAAGCATTGGGTGTATAAAAATAAACCATCCTATTTATTTTGGTGGACAGCGGGCGTACTATGTTATGGATTAGGAACCTTGACAGAAAGTATTGTTGGAGTTTTTGGCTGGAGCGAACCTGTATTTAAAGCATGGTATGTGCTAGGTGCTTTACTAGGCGGGTTTCCACTGGCACAAGGTTCTGTCTATTTGATTTTTAATAAACGCACGGCAGACATAATGATGGGTGTTATAGTTTCGGTGATCGTTATAGCATCAATCCTGGTTGTCATGTCGCCTGTCGATTATTCTTTAGTAGAACCCACCAGGCTTACCGGGCATGTGCTTGTGTGGAAGAAAGTTCGGCTAATTACACCCATTGTAAATATCTATGCTTTTATCTTTCTAGTAGGTGGCGCAGCCTATTCAGCTTTTCGGTATAGCAAAGACTCAAGGTTCAAAAGCCGATTTTTAGGAAATGTTTTTATTGCAGTGGGTGGCTTGTTACCGGGTATAGGTGGATCATTCACAAAATTTGGATACACAGAAGTACTATATGTAACTGAGTTGCTTGGAATTATTCTTATTTACTTAGGGTATCGAACTATGCGTAACGATAAGAACGTTTCGCTGTACGAAGCTCAAAACCAAAAAACAATCTTGGTTTAGATTAAATTGCCTTCGCGATTCGGAAAGGAAGCAGAAAGAGTGCTTTAATTAAATTGAAAATTCCTTCTATGGTTATTCCAATAATCCTGAAAGGAAGTAGCAATAACCACACAATAGGAAATAGAAAAATCATAACGATGGCGAGTGGCCAGCAGATTACAAACAGCATGCACCACAATACAAACGCAGTAAAGGTTCTCATCTAATTTAGTTTTGGAACGAAAGCAATTCGTTTTGCAAATATGTAGCCAAATAAAAATCGTGCAACCAATGCTAATTGGGGATCTTTATCTCCCTTAGTATCCGTTTATGTACAATGAAGTGTACAAATATGTACGCTAAAGAATGATAGTTCCTTTTGCCTATAAGTGTGTAAGCTATTTACCGGTATATGTATTTGGACTGAGCTAAACTATATCCTGCAGGGTTTTCCAATTAACAGATTGCTGGTAAACGCTTTGTTTTGCTAAATACGATCAAAACTCACTCTTCTAATTTATTTCTTAAGCTGAAAGTAAGCCGCCAAACACAAGTGGTTCAAAATCAAAAGAACTTAAGATGATTCCTTAAGACTAAGTCTGCCCGCAGGTAATCTCATTTCAGTATCTAACTTTCGCATGATTTCCATTAATTTTAACTCATTCAGCCTTAGTAATTAAAATTCTTAATTCTTAACATTTCCCAACATGAAAAAGACAACTTTATTACTTATAGCCATGGTGGCATCCTGTTGCTTTGGCTTTCTGGGACACTCAATCATAAAACCAAACGAAATAGAAAATATGAAATTAGGAGCCTTTTCAGTGAGCTTAAGTGTCAAGGACCTTTCAGCTTCAAAAAAATTTTATGAAACATTGGGCTTTCAAGTCTTTGGCGGTGATTTGAAAAAGAACTATCTCATTATGAAAAATGGGAATGCACTTATTGGTCTTTTCCAGGGAATGTTTGAAGGAAACATATTAACCTTTAATCCGGGATGGAATGAAAATGCGGAAGCCATGGAAACGTTTAATGATGTAAGGGAAATACAGCATCACCTTAAAACCAACGGTATTACATTGGCAACTGAGGTTGATGAAAAAACGAAAGGACCTGGTAGCATGATGGTGACAGATCCGGATGGAAATACAATTTTGTTTGATCAACATATATAAATTTTATGCAATCCAAAGCTAAAACTGCAGGCGAGTATTTGAATTCATTGCCAACTGATCGCAAAGGAATTATAACTGATCTGCGTAATGTAATTTTAAAAAATCTTCCGAAAGGTTTTGAAGAAACAATGCAATACGGAATGATTACCTATGTTGTGCCACATTCGCTTTACCAACCCGGGTATCATGTAAACCCAACTGAACCGTTACCTTTTATGTCTTTGGCTTCGCAAAAGAATCACATTGCGGTGTATCATATGGGTGTTTACGAAGGCGGTCTTTATGATTGGTTTGTGAAAGAGTGGGAGAAGTTTTCTGATAAAAAATTGGATATGGGAAAATCATGTATTCGTTTTAGGAAACCGGAAGATGTGCCCGTGAAACTGATTGGTTTGTTGGCTTCGAAGATGACACCCAAACAATGGATTTCAATTTATGAGGAAAGTATAATTAATAGACGAAAACAGAAATAATCATGAAACGAGTAACAGGATTGGGCGGAGTTTTCTTTAAGACAAGCGATCCCAAAAAAATTAAAGAATGGTATGGTACCCATTTAGGGTTGCCCATTGATGAATATGGAGCATCGTTTAAATGGATTGATATAGATAACAAGGAAGCAAAGGAACCGGCCCTTACAGCATGGAGCCCCTTTGCCAGGGATACAAAATATTTTGAGCCGAGTGAAAAGCAATTCATGTTCAACTATCGTGTTGAGAACCTGGTGGAGTTGTTGAAGGTGTTAAAAGAAGAAGGTGTAGAGATTGTTGGTGAGATGCAAGAATTTCCATACGGGAAATTTGGATGGATTATGGATCCGGAAGGGAACAAGATCGAATTGTGGGAACCGAAGGATGATGGATTTTAAGTGTAATTGAAAATTTCTTTATTGAAAATTGACAAGTAATGAGTATGAATCTTCCTAGTTACCGGTTTGACATACTTTTTGGTTTAACTTATTTCTGGCCGTATCTTCCTGCTTCTAAAATAATCACATTATGCAGTGGCGAGGACGAAGACAAAGCAACCATGTAGATGATCAGCGGGGAAGGAGTGGAGGCGGGGGTTTTGATGGCCTTCCAATAAAAGGAGGCATAGGAGTTGTGGTTGTGATTATCGTCATAAGTTTAATTACGGGAAACAATCCATTATCATTACTCCAACAGATTTCATTAGATAACGGTCCATCTGTTTCTCAGTCAACACCTTATCAGGCAAGTCCCGAAGAAGAAGAGTTATCTCAGTTTGTAGCAGTGGTGCTGGCTGATACTGAAGACGTGTGGAATCACTTGTTAAGTGATTATCGTGAGCCGACTTTGGTTTTATTTAGCGGTAGTGTACAGTCAGGTTGTGGAAATGCAGATGCTTCGACTGGACCATTCTATTGTAGTGCGGATGAAAAATTGTATATCGATCTTAGTTTTTATGAAGAATTGAAAAATAGATTTGATGCACCCGGAGATTTTGCGCAGGCATACGTGGTAGCGCACGAAGTGGGGCATCATGTGCAACATTTAATGGGTATTACAGATAAGGTTCAAGGTATGCGCGGCCAACTGAGCGAAGAAGAATACAATAAACTTTCTGTGAAGCTCGAATTGCAAGCCGATTTTCTGGCTGGCGTTTGGGCACATCATGCCAATGAAATATTTAGCATGATTGAGGCTGGTGATATTGATGAGGCCATGAATGCTGCCAGCGCGATTGGTGACGATCGTCTGCAAAAGCAAGCGCGTGGCTATGTAGTTCCAGATTCTTTTACGCACGGCACTTCAGAACAACGGAAACGTTGGTTCAGCAAAGGATATCAAACCGGAGACATCAATCAGGGTGATACCTTTAATGCTACTAGTTTATAAAGATTAAGGTTCATACTACCGTAAAACTGTTTCCTGCTCCTACCTACTTTTTCAATTGTTAGAGACGGTAATACCAAGCAGCCTATGTATCTTTGGTTCTAAATGACTGAGCCAACACCCATCCTTTCACAAATTTTATTGTTCTTCCTTGGCGGAGTGTTCTTTGTCGTTTCGGCATTGCTGGTTTCAAAATTAATAAGACCTAATCGACCTAACGCACAAAAATTACAATCGTACGAAAGTGGTGAAACTCCTCAAGGCACTGCATGGATACAATTTAATCTTCGGTTTTATGTTCTAGCCTTAGTGTTCATTTTGTTTGAAGTAGAAGTTGTTTTTCTTTTTCCGTGGTCAGTGGTGTTTGCTAACGCAGAATTAATTTCACAAACAGAAGGAGCGTGGGGTTGGTATGCGTTTACCGAAATGTTGATTTTTATTTTTGTTTTGGTGCTTGGCCTTGCCTATGCCTGGAGAATGGGACACTTGGATTGGGTGAAGTCGGAGCCGCGCACAAAAGACGTTGTATCTCCAGTTCCTGATCAGTATTACACAACCATTAACGAAAAGTATAAAAGTCATAAAGTGGGAGGAGATTTATGAAGGGATTATTAGATCAGCAGTTTGAAAATGGAGGCGTTATCATTACGAAAGTTGATGATTTGCTAAACTGGTCGCGCTTATCGTCTTTATTCCCAATGACTTTTGGACTTGCCTGCTGTGCGATTGAATTTATGAGCACCGGCAGTACGGTCTATGATATGGATCGGTTTGGAATGGTGCCCCGCGCTTCTCCCCGGCAATCCGATGTGATGATTGTTTCGGGTACGGTGACCTTTAAAATGGCCGATCGCATTAAGCAGTTATATGAGCAGATGTCGGAGCCACGGTATGTAATTTCAATGGGCTCATGTTCAAATTGTGGGGGACCGTATTGGCAGCACGGCTACCATGTGGTAAAAGGTGTGGATCGAATTATTCCTGTGGATGTGTATGTACCGGGTTGTCCACCACGACCGGAAGCGTTAATCGGAGGAATCCTGAAGCTTCATGAAAAAATCCGAAATGAAAGTCGCATGAAGCCAACTGCGATTGAACACCTTAATAAGAAAGAGCATGCCTGAAAAACATGAAGGATTAGTTAAACTCATTCAATCATTCTCTACTGAGGGAATGGTTGAGATTCCAAACTCGACACCCTTCGGAGTGATTATTAAAAGTGAAGTTCTCTTTACGGTCTGTGAACAGCTTCATAAAAATCCTGCTGCTTATTTTGATATGCTTTCGTGCATAACCGGAATTGACAATGGAGTAGAAGCTGGGACGATGGAAGTGATTTATCATCTGTATTCCATTCCATTTAATCAGTCGCTTGCGTTGAAAGTTATTTTGCCTCGTGATAATCCGGAGATAGAAAGTGTAAACTCGATTTGGAAATCAGCCAACTGGTTAGAGCGTGAAGTGTACGACATGTTTGGAATTGTTTTTAAAAACCATCCAGACTTAAGAAGAATTTTAATGCCGGCCGATTGGAAAGGATTTCCGTTGCGCAAAGATTATAAGCATGAGGAGTATTATCGAGGAATGAAAATCGAATACTAATTGAAAGACCAACAATATATTTATAAAGAGGATAATTTAATCGAATCCGAGCCAAACAAGTTCAAAGCAAGTGAACTAAGGAGTGAGGAGATGATTATTAATCTGGGACCGCAGCATCCTTCCACGCATGGAGTCTTGCGTTTGGAAGTTTTATCGGATGGTGAGATTATAAAAGAAGTTGTTCCTCATATTGGTTATTTGCACCGTTGTTTTGAGAAACATGCTGAAAGCCTCCCGTTCAATCAAGTGATTCCGTTTGTTGATCGAATGGATTATGTGGCGGCCATGAATTCGGAGCATGCCTACGCTATGGGTGTTGAACGGATGCTAGGCATTGCAGATCAAATTCCCAAGCGAGTAGAATATATCCGAGTGTTGGTAGCCGAAATGAATCGGATTGCCTCGCATCTTATTGCCGTGGGAACATATGGGTTGGATCTCGGTGCCTTTACACCCTTCTTCTGGATCATGCGAGATCGCGAACATATCTTACGATTGTTGGAGTGGGCGAGTGGCGCACGCATGTTATACAATTACATTTGGATTGGAGGTTTGTTCTACGATCTCCCAGTTGGATTTGAGAAAAGATGTCGAGAGTTCATAACATATTTTAAGCCCAAAGTAGCTGAACTCGAAACAATTCTTATTGATAATAAAATTTTTATTGATCGCACGGCTAATGTGGGAGTGCTTCCATTAAACCTTGCCATCAATAATGGGATTACGGGCCCGATGATACGAGCTTCCGGATTGCGTTTTGATTTAAGAAGAGTGGACGGCTATTCGGTTTACCCGGAGTTGGAATTTGAAATACCGATTGGAGAAGGAAGGATGGGTACTGTGGGGGACTGTTGGGATCGCAGTTGGGTGCGTGTAAAAGAGATTTATGAATCGCTCCGCATCATGGATCAATGCCTTAACAAATTAGAAGGCGATCATAAACGCACGCGGGAGTTTGATCCACAAGCATCGGTTCCTAAAAAAATCAGACCTAAAGCTCAGGAGTTATATGTGCGAGCAGAAAATCCGAAAGGTGAGTTGGGTTATTTCTTCCGTGCTGATGGTAAGAGTGATATTCCGTTTCGCTGCAAAGCGCGGGCATGTTCATTTGTTAATCTTTCTATCCTGCCAGAAATTAGTCGAGGAGTGTTGATAGCAGATTTAATTGCCATCTTAGGCTCGATTGATATTGTGTTAGGAGAAGTAGATCGTTAAATTCATGATAAAAGTTCTATCAGCTGATCAGATTAAAGCCTGGGATGCATACACCATCCGGGAAGAACCCATTGCATCCATTGATTTAATGGAACGCGCTTGTCAGGCTTTTGTTACCTGGTTTGTGGAGCGCTTTGATGCCACTAACAAAATTGGAATTGTATGTGGTACTGGCAATAATGGTGGTGATGGATTAGGCATTGCCCGATTGCTCAGCGAATGGAATTATTCCGTTACCGTTTGGATTGTCAGGGGATCGGTATCGGAGTCAATTGACTTTTTAACTAACCTCAAGAAATTAGATTCTAAGATTTCAGTTTCAGAAATAAAAACTGATGCAGATTGTGAATTATTTGCTGATCGTGCCATTCTTATTGATGCCATCTTTGGGTCAGGATTGAGTCGCCCCCTAGAAGGAATCTATGAGAAAGTAATTGATTGTTTGAATCGCTCTCCTAAAGTTATTATTGCCGTTGATGTACCAAGTGGCTTACGAACCGATCAACATTCAAGTGGAACTGTTCTGAAAGCAAATCATACTGTTACGTTTCAGGTTCCTAAACTTGCTTTTTTACAACCCGACAATTATAGATATGTAGGAGAATGGCATTTGGTAGATATCGGGCTTCATAAAAAATACTTAAAAGAAGTTGAGTCTGACAATTCTCTCATTACACTTAAGTCTGTCAGGAAAATTTTAAGGCCACGTTCGAAGTTTGATCACAAAGGAAAATTTGGCCATGGTTTGTTGATAGCGGGGTCAACTGGAAAAATGGGGGCGTGTATTTTAGCAGCCCGTGCAGCACTGCGTTCCGGCTTAGGATTGCTTACGGTTCACGTACCTCAATCGGGATATACCATCATTCAAACGGCTGTGCCTGAGGCGATGGCCACTGTTGATCAGTCGGCTGATTTTTTTTCTGGTCGTGAGATAGAAAGTTTTTACACAACGGTTGGAATTGGTCCTGGGTTAGGACAAGCCCCTGAAACTGTACGTGCACTTGAATATTTATTTACCCGGTATAGAAAACCTATCGTCATTGACGCGGATGCATTGAATATTCTGGCAGCTAATCCAAAGTTCCTTGCACTAATCCCGGAAGGAAGTATTTTGACACCTCACCCAGGGGAGTTTGAACGGCTCGTTGGTACATGGAGCGATGACTTTGAAAAACTAAACAAGTTAAAAGAGTTAAGTACCCGCATTCAATCGATAGTGCTATTGAAAGGAGCCTACACAGTTATCGCCACGCCAGATAAAAAATTAATCTTCAATTCTACCGGCAATCCCGGTTTGGCGACAGGTGGGAGTGGCGATGTTTTGACTGGAATTCTGATGGGATTGTTGGCGCAATCTTATTCAGCCACAGATTCAGCAATTGTAGGCGTGTATCTTCATGGCCTTGCGGGAGATTTGGCAGCAAGAGAAAAGGGACAAAATTCCCTAATAGCGGGGGATCTTGTAGATTTCTTACCCGGAGCATTTAGGAAAGTTGAATAACAAAATGATAAAGCTCTCCTGAACGACCTTGTTTAGGGCTTTAGTATGTTTATTTTCAATCATTTTAAACTTTTGGCCTTCCTTTTGCATCTAAGGGATACAATTGTTCGTATATAGTAAAACATGAACCTAAGCAAAGCCTTTTATTTCGCATTCGCTGTAATCTTGACAATCCAACTTGGATTTGCTCAAGGTAAAGACGAGGCTTTTTTTGCCGGTCGTCCTGATCCGGTTAAGTCTATTCAGGTATACCCAAATCCTGCAATTGAATTTGTAAGCTTAAAATTTGAGGCTCCTCAGGCAAAAAAAGTTAAACTCTCATTTCACAATATCCTCGGTAACTCCATCGAATTGGAACAGGAAGTGATGGATGAACATGAAATTAGAATTCGAGTGAAAGATCTTACCACGGGCTATTATTTTGTTTCGGTGCAGGACGATCAATCAAATTTCAAAAGCACCTATAAGTTCCTCAAGCGATAGCCGCTTTAATTAATCAGTAGGTTTGGTTATTTTTCTGATTCGTAATCCGAATCAATTTGACTCCATTTGTTTTAGCCATCGATATTGGAACAACAAGCACCAAAGTTCTGGCTGTTATTGCAACGGGAGAAGTTTTAAAATCGCATCAGGAGTTTTATCCTACCCAATACCCAAGTCCAGGACACGTTGAACAGGATGTACAGCAAATTTTTGCCGCTGTGCATGGGGGGATAAACGAGGTTTTAAACTGTGTTTCTTCAGATCTTAACCTTGTTGGAGTTTGCTTTAGTTGTGCTATGCATAGCTTATTAGCGGTCGATCACCGGGGATCTCCACTCACACCTGTAATTATATGGGCCGATACCCGAAGTTCTAAGCAGGCTAAAAAATTGAGAGGTACTGAGTTAGGTAAATATCTTCATGATCGGACTGGCACGGCTATTCATCCCATGTCTCCTTTATGCAAGTTACTTTGGTGGCAAGAACATCATCCTGAACTCATTCAACAAGCTTACAAATTTATATCTATTAAGGAATATATTGTCTTTCATTTGTGCGGTGAGTTTGTGGTCGATTATTCGATCGCTTCAGCTACAGGAATCTTTGATATCCAGGCATTATCATGGTCACATGAAGCATTGGAATTAATCGATCTTTCAACAGATAAACTTTCAAGGCCTGTCGGTGCCGATTTTTCTTTTACCATTAACACGGATAAAGGTTTTAACTCCAGATTGATAAATGTTCCTATTTTTATGGGAGCCAGTGATGGCTGTCTCGCACAATTAGGCTGTGGGGCGATGAATGAAGGCGATCTCACCATTACAATAGGAACAAGTGGTGCAGCGAGGAGAGTAGGAGCTAAAGGATTGAAGGATCCCGACCGGAAACTTTTTCGATATATGCTGGATGAATCTACCATGATTGTTGGTGGCGCTACTAATAATGGTACCGTAATCCTCGATTGGTTTGGTCGGGAGTTTTTATCGCCAACTTCAACTCTTGCTGACCTTGTTAAGGTAGCTGACGAAATTCCTGCAGGCAGCGAAGGGTTAGTTGCATTGCCATTTTTGTTAGGGGAACGTGCGCCTATCTATAACCCTGATGCGAAAGGAGTTTTCTTTAATATAACACTACGGCACACAAAAGCTCATTTCATTAAAGCACTGATGGAGGGAATTTGTTTTGAACTTCTTAGCATTGTTACCAGTTTGGAAGAGGTGTGTGGTTCCTCCAAGCAAGTTTTGGTTAGTGGAGGGTTTATCCACGCACCTGAATGGGTGCAGTTGCTCAGCACTATTTTGGATAAGGAGTTAATCGTATCAGGAACGCATGATACTTCTGCGCTGGGGGCAGCTGCAATTGCCTTTAAAGCGCTTCAAATACCCTTTCAAATTGATGGGTCTCATTCTATCAGATTTGTTCCTGATAGGAGTAAAAACGAATTGTATCGACAACATTTCATACAATTCGAATCCTTATATCGCAAAGTAGAAAATCATTTTTTCTAAAAATTCTGCTCGGAATGAATAAATATCATAACTAGCAAACGATTGCAGAACGTTTTAAATCATTGTTTACGATCTATGTAGCTCTAATTATTATTTTGACTTTTCTTAAAGCACGGATTATTTGACACGAAACTTTACAAGCATGCAAATAGGGTTAATTGGTTTGGGAAAAATGGGCTATAATTTGGCCCTCAATTTCAAAAGCAAGGCGCATCAGGTAATGGCCTTTGATATAAACAAAACAGCTATGGAAAGCATCGCGAATGAGCAGGTGTTGACAATGCCAACCATTGGAGATTTAGCATTAGCCATGGAAGGAAGGCGTATAGTTTGGCTAATGGTTCCTGCTGGCAATGTAGTGGATGTTGTTCTTAGCAACCTGAAATATCATTTAGCACCCGATGACATTGTAATTGATGGAGGTAACTCTCATTTTAAAGATACGATCGTGCGTGCCCGCGATCTGGAGAAACTAGGTATTCATTATTTGGATTGCGGAACAAGTGGCGGCATAACGGGAGCAAAGAATGGCGTTTGCACCATGATTGGAGGCAAAAAAGAAATCTTTGATTATTGCGAACCCTTATTCAAATCTATCTCAGTTCCCAATGGGTATTTGTATTGTGGAAAAACAGGCAATGGTCATTTTACCAAGATGGTTCATAACGGCATTGAGTATGGTATGATGCAGTCGATAGCGGAGGGGATGGAAGTGTTGAATAAACATGATTCGGAAGTTGATTTATCAGCTGTGGCTAAAGTTTGGAACCATGGTTCTGTAGTGCGAAGTTGGTTGATGGAACTCACTCAAAGGGCTCTTGAAAAAGATAAAAATCTTGAATCCATAAAAGGAGTTATGCACTCATCGGGAGAAGGTAAATGGACGGTTGAAACGGCACTCGAGATGGGTGTCCCTACTCCAGTAATTACCATGTCCCTACTCATGCGTTATCGATCGCAACAAGACGATACCTTTTCAGGAAAAATTGTGGCTGCTTTACGCAACGAATTTGGCGGGCACGCAGTAGAGAAGAAAAAAGATTAAAACGTAATGTTCAGTGTAAGCAGTTCTCCTTTGCGTTTTACTTTCACGGGTACAGTCTGGCCTTTTTCAAATTTACCTAGCGCATCCATATAGTTTTGAATATCTTTTATAGGGTATTCTCCAATCTGGGTTAGAATATCACCAGTAAGTATTCCTGCTTTGTGTGCTGGCCTGTTTTCGGTAACACCATCAATTAATAATCCCGATGCATCGGATGTATAACTTGGCATAACTCCCAACGTAACTTTAAAGGATCGTGCCGAACTCATTGATTTATTCTTTGTTGTTAAGAAGGCAAGCTTAGATTCAGAGTCCAATTTTTCGATCACGGCAATGATTAATTCGAGTACTTCCTTTTCGCCCGAGTAATTTATTTTATCCCAGTCATCAGATGGTTTGTGGTAATCACTATGTGAGCCTGTGAAAAAATGAAGTACCGGAATATCTTTTAAATAAAACGATGAATGATCAGAAGGACCGATCCCTGATGAATCGGTTTTAATAGCAAGTTTCGTGCTCATGGTTTTTAGGGTGGGCTCCCATACAGGACTTGTACCCGATCCGCTTATGGAAACACTTTTTGTAGTGGGGTTCAATCGACCTATCATATCCATGTTGATCATATAAGTTACATTCAATAGTTCTATTGTGGGATGTTCAGTGTAATATTTAGATCCAAATAATCCAAGTTCTTCTCCACTAAAGCAGATGAATAAAAAATTGCTTTTCTCTTTGACGTTGTTTGTTGAAAAGTAACGGGCAAGTTCTATAACCCCGGCAACACCCGAAGCATTGTCATCGGCACCGTTGTGAATTTTTCCTGTTGGATTTGCATCTAATGAACTACCATTCTCCGCCCGGCCTAAGTGATCATAATGTGCACCAATGATGATAGTTTTGTCAGCTTGATTATCTAAATAGGCAAGTACGTTATGAGCCACGCCTTCGGTACCGGTTCCATGCATTCCTGCTTTAAAGGGAAACACTTGTGTATAGGTTGAGGATTCTCCTTTGGGTAGGAGGTTTAAATTCTTGAACTGCTTTTCTATGTATTCAAGCGCCAGGCGTTCACCTTCCGATCCTGTTTGGCGTCCTTGCATGGCATCATCGGCCAATATTTTTATATGAGTCTTAATTTTTTTCTCGTCAATTTTTTGACTCCAGGCAAAAGAAGAACTGGCAAATAGGAATGAAAACAAAAGAAGAGTTCGAAGCAGCATAATTTTCCATTAAAATAAGATGTAAAGTAATATCCATTTTACCTATAATACTGTCCCTTGGTGCAGTTTTTTTTACGGAAATAGAGTTAAACGGTGTAATTTTGGACCTTATTAACTGACCTAAACTATGAAAGGCCCCAACATTGTCTTGCTTACGGATTTCTCGCCCCTTTCAAAAGTGGCCATGCAGTATGCTCTTAGGATGGCTGCTCCTTTGGAAGCCAACTTCACCATTTTAAATATTGTTAGGGTGGATGGTATTCCAAAAGCGAA
Organism: Cyclobacteriaceae bacterium; assembly: GCA_016787755.1. Lineage (GTDB taxonomy): Bacteria > Bacteroidota > Bacteroidia > Cytophagales > Cyclobacteriaceae > ELB16-189. The sequence continues at coordinate 43,773 of JAEUUA010000002.1, forward strand.
CTTAAGAACGAAACAAATTGAAAAATCGGTTGCTTCAATTTCTCAGGAAGAGGGTGATAATTTAGTTAAGGAATTAAGAAGTCAGGTGAAGGGAAATTATGGGTTGGAGTTTAAGCCTGTAAAAGCGCGCACGGTTTCTGAAATGGTGCGCAGGTATGTTGATAAAAATCCAACTAACATGGTGGTGATGGGTTTACAGGGCGCATCGGCTATGAAGAAGGCACGCCTTGGTGGGACAACGGTTTCAGTGATTGACGAATGCAAAGTCCCGGTGTTGGCAATTCCTGAATTGGCCAGGTACCAAAACCTGAAGCATATTGTGTATGCCTCCGACCTCAAGAATATTCAAAAAGAATTGGACATCATCGTTGAGTTCGCGAAAATATTTGGATCGGCTGTTCATATGATTCACGTTGCTCCAGTGATGGATAAAAAAGTAGATGCTGCTATTCAAATTGTAGAAGAGGTAATTCGGAAAATGAATTATGATAAACTTGAGTTCAAATTGATTTTGGAGGAAGATATTACTATGGCAATTGCAGGCTACATAAAAGAAACAAAAGCCGATCTTCTCACCACGTTTACACACAAGCTTAGCTTAGAAGAGAAAATTTTTGGACGTAGTGTTACTCGTAGAGTCGCTTATCAGGCAATTACCCCGTTGTTGGCTGTAAAGCGGAAATAAATTATCCTAAATTAAAACTCTGCATTTCCCGGAAACCGGGGGAATGGAATTACATCTCGGATGTTTGTCATACCCGTTACGAACAACATCAACCGTTCAAAGCCAAGCCCGAAACCACTATGGGGAGCGGAACCAAATCTTCTGAGGTCTAAATACCACCACAAATCTTTCTCCGGTAGATTCATTTCCTTTACGCGGGCAAGTAAATTATCGTAGCGCTCTTCGCGTTGTGAGCCCCCAATAATTTCACCAATGCCGGGGAACAACACATCCATTGCCGCAACGGTTTTGTTGTCGTCATTCTGACGCATATAAAAAGCTTTGATGTTTTTGGGATAATTGTAAAGAATCACCGGCTTTTTGAAATGCTTTTCCACCAAGTAACGTTCATGTTCCGATTGTAAATCGATGCCCCAATCATCAATCAAATATTGAAACTTCTTTTTCTTATTGGGGTTTGAATTTTTCAGAATGTCAATCGCTTCCGTATAACTTAACTTCTGAAATTCATTTTCCGTTACAAACTTTAAACGATCGAGTAAGCTTAATTCACTGCGTTGATCTTGTGGCTTGGCAGCATCTTCATCTAATGCACGCTTGTTTAAAAACTCTAAATCTTCTTTACAGTTATCCAGCGCATACTTAACTAAGTATTGCAGCAGGTCTGTTGCCAGTTGCATGTTGTCATGAATATCATAGAACGCCATTTCGGGTTCAATCATCCAAAACTCAGCCAGGTGGCGGGTGGTATTCGAGTTTTCTGCCCGGAAGGTTGGACCAAACGTATAAATTTCGCTTAACGCAAGCGCATACGTTTCGCCTTCTAACTGACCGGAAACAGTTAGGTTCGTTTCTTTGCCAAAGAAATCTTCTTTGTGGTCTATGTGTCCATGCTCATCGCGTGGCGGATTGCTGCTATCCAGTGTAGTTACCCGAAACATGGCACCAGCCCCTTCAGCATCCGAGCCAGTAATCACCGGAGTATGGATGTAGAAAAACCCTTTATCATTAAAGAATTTATGAATGGCAAAAGCCATATTATGGCGAATTCGCATAACGGCACCAAAAACATTGGTGCGTGATCTTAAGTGTGCTATCTCACGAAGGTATTCAAGACTTGGTCGGTTCTTTAATTGAAGCGGAAAAGCTTCCGCATCACAATCCCCAAGAATGGTAAGTTCATTTACTTTTACCTCTACCGCCTGACCTTTTCCTAGCGAAGCAATTAATTCTCCGGTAACGGAAATACAAGCCCCTGTGGTAATCCGCTTTAGCGTTGCTTCATCAAGCGAATTCAGACCAACAACTGCTTGCAAATTTTGGATAGTAGAGCCATCATTAATCGAGATGAACTGATTATTGCGGAAAGTGCGCACCCAACCCCGTACGTTTACAGATTGATTTGAGGGTTCGGTTACTAATAAAGCGTTAATCTTGGTGCGTTTCATACTTGACTACTCAATTTCGGATCGCAAAAAACGTCATTTTGAATTTTTAATCAAAATCTAAGGGATTGTTAAATCAGGAAGAGTAAGTGTGGTTGCTTCACTTAATGGATTAGATCTCAAAAGTCTTTCCGATTGCTGAACGTTATACTTTTTACTGACGGGCTGAATTGGTAGATTTGCCCACAAGAATCATGCAAAGATTAAGTTTAAACCAAAGTCTCCAACAAAAGCTGTCGCCTCAGCAAATTCAGTTTATAAAGCTGTTGCAGGTGCCCACGGCTGAATTAGAAAACCGCATTGAGGAGGAGTTGGAGCTGAATCCTGTTCTGGAAGAAGGTTCTGAAAGCGAACAGGAAGAGGAGGAGGAAATTAAGAATGATGAGACTCCTGAAAGGGAACCCGAAGAGGGACAAACTGAAAGCAGTACGGAGGACATTGACATTAAAGATTACTTGCGCGATGATGACTATAACAGTTATAAAACGCACGTTGATAATGATGGAGATGATGACGATGATCGGGAAATGCCGGTACCGATGGGCACCTCGTTACACGAAACCTTAATGACCCAATTAGGTTTCATGGGCTTAAGTGATCGTGAACAAATAATTGGCAAGCAACTTATTGGAAGTATTGAAGGTGATGGCTACATCCGCAGAGAAATGGAGTCAATTGTAAATGATTTAGCATTTTCTCAAAGTGTTGATACCAATCTGGAAGAAGTTGAAAAGCTTTTAAAACGGATTCAATCTTTCGATCCAGCGGGTATTGCCGCAAGAAATTTGCAAGAGTGTTTACTCCTCCAATTAGACCGGATGGATGATGGACAAGATGTAGATGTGATTGTAGCTAAGCGAATCCTTCAAGAGTGTTACGAGGAGTTTACCAAGAAGCACTATGCCAAGATTCTAAAAAAACTTGATCTGGATGATGATGATTATATTAAAGATGCCATTGAACTAATCGTTAGACTTAATCCAAAACCAGGCGGTGAGTTAAACACAGGAATGGCGAAGAATCAATATGTTATTCCCGATTTTATTCTCTCTAATAATAACGGAAAATTAGAGTTGGCCCTTAACTCACGCAATGCTCCAGAACTTCGCATTAGTCGGTCCTATACCGACATGTTTAAGGCGTATGACAAAAGTGATAAGAGCGATAAGAAATTAAAGGAAGCAGTATCTTTTGTAAAGCAGAAGTTGGATGCCGCCAAATGGTTTATTGATGCTATTCGCCAACGGCAACATACGTTGTTGCGCACCATGCGTGCGATTCTGGATTTTCAATACGATTATTTTCTGGAGGGTGATGAAACCAAACTGCGGCCCATGATTCTAAAAGATATTGCGCAGATGATTAACATGGATATTTCAACGGTAAGCCGGGTGGCAAGCAGCAAGACCATTCAGACTGATTTTGGTGTTTTTCCTTTAAAATATTTTTTCTCGGAAGGAATAGCGACAGACTCAGGAGAGGAAGTGAGTAGCCGCGAGGTAAAACAAATTATTAAAGACCTGATTGAATCTGAGGACAAGAAAAAGCCCTTTTCTGATGATAAGTTAGAAGATTTGTTAAATGAAAAGGGGTATAACATCGCCAGGCGGACAGTGGCTAAATACCGTGAGCAGTTAAATATTCCTGTGGCTCGTTTACGAAAAGAAATGCGGTGAGAACAGTTGCTAAACTCATTTCATTATTGTTTCACCCTCTCTTGCTCCCGTCCTATTTGGTAATGATACTAGGTTATTATTTTCCCTCTATGTTAATGGTAGCGCCACAAAACATGCGCGCCATTCTTGGTTTTATTTTTTGCTTCTCATTTATTTTGCCAGCCGTTAATATCCTTATGTTCAAAATATTTGGCACGATTTCAACCTATACCATGGATTCTCGGAGAGAGCGGATTGTTCCATTTGTTGCTATATCAATAATTTATGTTGTGATGACTCTGCTGTTTTATTTCAGGCTTCCGTTTTCATCTAATTTTAATAATTTAATGTTGTTAGTGACTCTGTTGGTGGTTGTTGGAACCCTTATTACTTTTTTTTATAAAGTAAGTATTCACAGTTTGGGCATATGGGGCAGTATTGGAATTATTGTTCCGCTTAATAAAGCCATGGAACAATCTTATTTGTTGTGGCCAACTGCGGGTATCATTGTAGCGGCAGGATTAGTAATGTCAGCTCGATTATATCTGGATGCACACACACCTCGACAGGTTATGGTTGGTGGGTTGGTGGGTTTTGGAATCGGTTTTTTGGGAATGATCTTTCTTTTCTAAATTCATTTCTACGAACCTGCCTCCCGAACTGTGTGAAAAGCAAGAATATTTGTATAGCCTAAGCTAAAAACTAGTAAATAAGAATTTTTAGGGCATCAAAAAACAACCGTATGGACTTTAAATATATCACCTATAACGCAGCCAATGGGGTTGCAACCATAACACTAAACAGACCCGAAGTTTACAATGCATTGAATGACGCAATCACGTATGAACTGCAGGATGCCTGGAAGGCAGTCGCAAAAGATGATCAGGTTCGGGTGGTTGTGCTAACGGGGGCTGGCAAGGCTTTTTGTTCAGGTCAGGATTTGAAAGCTGTTTCTGGCCAGGAAAGAAGATCGTTTATGGAATCCCTTCAGAAAAGATATAATCCAATTATCCGCGCCATGCGAAATTTACCTAAGCCAATAATTGGAAGAATAAATGGCGTGGCGGCTGGTGCGGGTTGCTCCTTTGCATTGGCCTGCGATATTATTGTTGCTGCTGAAGAGGCTACGCTTATCGAAGTTTTTATAAACATTGGTTTAGTGCCCGATTCCGGATCGGCTTATTTTTTACCCAGGTTAGTGGGTATGACTAAAGCGTTTGAATTGTGTTCTATGGGCAGTCGGGTGAAAGCAGCGGAAGCATTGCAACTCGGACTTATTAATAAAGTCGCATCCGCAGATCAATTGGATGCTGTGGTTAAAGGATACACAGACTATTTTTCAGAAGCCCCTACCAAGTCTATTGGTCTAATTAAAAAAATGTTGAACAAATCTTCGGTTAGTAATTTGGATGAAATGCTGGAGTACGAAACCTACTGTCAGGAGATTGCAGGAACCTCGCACGACTACAAAGAAGGAGTTGCAGCGTTTCTTGAAAAGAGAAAACCTATGTTTACAGGGAATTGACTTAAAACCCGTTTATTGAAATTCCGAAAGTTACCGAATTGAAATCCTGGCCTAATGGTCCCTTTCCTTTTTGAAATACATCGGAGAGGTTATAAAATGCAAACCAGTTGAACCCTCCAATTCCAAAGCGGGTGTATACTCCATATCGAAACTGCTCAAGTCCATAGATTTGTTTGTTCTTAACTTTTACCAGGTCGCCATCAGCGTCTTTGTATTTCACTTTTGTTTTTGAGTCGAATAGGAATCCGACACGCCCGCCAATGGCTACGTTTAAACTTCTGGAAATATCTTCGGGTTTGGTATCAAATCTAAATTCGAGAGGAATCTCAACATAGTTGGCAATCAATTGAGATTTCTTTGCAAGGTTTGGATAAATGCGGGTTGGACTTAAGAGATTGTATTGTTCGACTTGTTCTGTAGACACTGCACCATTTGGAAAACTCACTAATTCGACAGTATCAATAAGGGTAGCATTGTTTTTAAATTTCCATCGCTCCAAACTCACACCAATACCAGGATTAAAACTGAACTTAGACCGCCCAAAACGCAAGGAGTATTGATAGTAAAGATTGACCGTCCTTGATCCCCAGGCTCCTTGCTTCCATGTGTCAGGTTTGTTAATAGCCTGATTGAGTCCTAAATCAACCATGAATGTTCCGGGTATGCTGGGCTTAGAGGTTCTCTTTACAGGTTCATCCTGCGCAAACCCGCACATGACCATAAACAAGAGTGCAATGAGACTTAGAATTTTTTTCATTTGACCGGTTTTACTTCTAACGGTTATAAACAGCTTTATATTTCTGTCTGAAATAAAAAACCTAACCCATTCAATTTGAGTTAGGATTTTAAAAAGTGAGCCTGGAGGGATTCAAACCCCCAACCTTCTGATCCGTAGTCAGATACTCTATTCAGTTAAGCTACAGGCCCAAAAACAGACCGCAAAGGTAACTAAATAATGATTTTCACCAAAAAATAATCTGAGCCAACATTTCTGGACAGTCCTAATTAAGCTTAAAATAGAGCGGTAATGTCATTCTAACCTTTACAGGTATTCCGCGCTGTTTTCCGGGTTTCCATTGCGTTTGTAACAACACACGCATGGCCTCTTCATCACACCCGTATCCAATTCCTTTTGCAATTTTCAAATCAGTTACGTTGCCATGCTGATCAATAATAAATTCTACGAATACTTTCCCTTGTACTTGATTTCGCTGCGCTTGGCGTGGATATTTAATTGATTTAGAAAGTTGTTCATAAAATGATTTATACCCACCCATTGGCACGGGCATTATTTCAGGAGAAATGAAAATTATAGGAGTTTCTTCCGCAGGAATATCGGTGCCAAAGGGAACAAAGTCAATTGATTTTATAGAAGGCAACTCATCTCTTACTTCCTTAATATCATTTGTTTCAATAAAAGTTGTGCGTGTGTCTGATTTAGTTATCGAATTAATATTCTTTTTTATTGTAGCTGGAGTTGGTATGATTGGAAGTGCTTTAGGTTCAGTGGCCTTAATCTCAAACATTGCTTCTGGGCTCGTGTCGAACGTGGGAGAAACAGTTTCCTTTTTTTTAGTTTGCCATTCAAATGCGGTAATTGTCAGTGCTACGCTTATGCTTAGGCCAATCAAAAAGAATTTAAAAGATTGCCGTTGTAAATCTTGTTTTGGATTTTTCTTTGCTTCCATGGTATGGTGTGGGTAGGTTATAACCCTTTAATCACATACACATGGTTTAGTCACACATTTAATCTTTCTATTTTTGTAGTTGAAATTTTTCCCGGCTCAGTTTGTTTCTTTTCCCATCGCGAGACCACCACAAAAATTAAAATGAGGGCTATAATAATAAAGAAGAAAGTAAAAATCCGCGTAATCGTTTTGATGCGTTTACTTTCATCATGCTGTTTCAAAATAGAATTATAATTTCGGAACCGCTCGCTTCCGCGTGCTGACAGGCGTTGTCTTCGTATCCGAATTTCATGCTTACCCATGATACCTCACCTTAAGATTAAAATTTGTTCTCAATTTATCCAATGCCCGATAAGTACGCATTTTTGCCCCACTTTCTGTCATATCGAGAATAAAAGCAATTTCTTTAAAATCCTTATCTTCAAAAAAACGCAATTCCAAAACCTGCACCATGTCAGTGGGCAATTCGTTCATATAACCCAGCAGCCTGTTGATCAATTCTTCGTCCCATCCTTCTTCAGTTTGCTCTACCAGTTCGCGTACTTTCAGTTCTTCAATACTAAAAATTTTCTTGCCTTTGTTTTTACGGTAGTGCTTGTTTACTTCATTGCCGGCAATTTTATAAAGCCATGCCGAAAACGGAAACCCCCGGTTTTCATATTTCCCAATATTATTTAGCGCATTGACAAATGCCTGTGAGCAAAGATCACCCGCCAGTTCTTCGTCATCCGTTTGGCGCAAGATGTAATTAAAAATACGATCGAAATATTTTTCATAAAGTTCTCCAAAAGCCTGTCGGTCTTTTTTTGATCGCTCAATGATCAACAATTCCTTACGGATTTCATCTTCCGCCATACTGTTCTATTAGTAAGCCGTTCAAATACTTCCTAATAATCCGAAGGTTTCTGTAAAGTCACAAATGCATCCCACCAACGGGGGTATTCGGTTTCGTTTCAAATACTGTTAACTTGTTATCCGTTATGCATGCGAGGCTTATCATTTTAGGTGTTTTATTCATTTCTGTTAATCTTTTAAGTGCTCAACAGTTTGCTTTGCGTCATTACACGGCTGTTGATGGGTTACCCCAATCCCAAGTAAATGCCGTTGTAGAAGATGCAAATGGATATCTGTGGATTGGAACGAATGGAGGGGGACTAGCCCGGTTTGATGGAAAGGAATTCAAGACCTACAATACATTGGATGGTTTGTTGAGCAATATTGTATCTTCACTCATGCTCGATGCAAAACAAAATTTATGGATCGTGCATCCTTATGGCATCTCTCGATTTAATGGGGAACGGTTTACAGCTTTTCAATCACCGCACCCTAATCCGAAAAGATTAAGAAGAATTTTTGAGCAGAGTGATTCCATTTTTTTTATTACCCAGGCGGGCACGATGGGTAAAATCTATCGCGACTCATTATACTTTTGGGAAGGGCCAATACTGGCTGGTAAAAGCATCTTTTCAGCTGCAAAGCTTGGCAAGAATCAACTCGTATTTTACTTAAATGACAGTAGTTTTTTACTTATGGATGAAACATCGAAACGGAGTGTTATTTCTCATAAGAAAACATTTAACCGTGTTTTTGGATTTTTTCGGTATCAAGCAAAATTTATAATTGAGACCGATAGAGGATACTATTCAATGAATACTGAAAATGGCTCGTTTGAAAAACTGCCTTTTAACTTTGATAGGCATGTGGTAGCATACGACTCATTGAACAAGTTATTTTGGGATTTTACAAAAAATAATTTGTCGTATCAAAAGGAAAGCGATGGCGAAGTGGTGGAAGTACTTGCCGATGTAATGGTAACGCAAATACATTTTGATAAAGAAGGAAATACCTGGATTGCGACAAACGGACGTGGACTTTATAAGTATGCAACACAGGATTTTGACCGGTGTGCATCCGATAAACTTAATTCTGTGATGGCAATTGCTAAAGATGCGGAGGGAGCTACCTGGATAGGATCTTCAGAAAAAGGTCTTTGGAAAATTTACAAAGGAAAATCGAAGCACTATGTTTTAGAAAACAAAGAACCAGGAGTTTTTGATATCAAGGTTAGTCCACAAGGTGAACTTTGGATTGCCACCGGAGCAGGATTGGGAAGATACGATGCAACGAATGATCGATTCCGTATTTATAACCGAGAGGATGGACTTACAAGCCAGTATGTGGCTAATATTGATTTTGATGAGGCTGGTGGATTATGGTGTGGAACAACGGGTACCGGTATTAATTATTTTGATGGAGAGCGGTTTACAGCTTATACATCCAATCATGGGTTAAAAGGGCAATTGGTTCATGCCATTCGATATTTCAAAAATGATAAGACACTTTTTGTTGGCACTGAGTTTGGATTAAGTCGTTTACAGCATAATCAAGTAATTAAACTTATAATACCTGAACTCACGAATACCTCAGTTTTTTCAATCAATGTATATCAGGATTCGCTTTTATTAGTTGGCTCATCGGGGGCTGGGGTTCTTGTTTTTGATCCAAAAGAAAATGCAGTAAAAAAACTATTGGCTACAAAAGATGGCTTACCCTCTAACCTGATTTATTTTGTAGCTGCTGATGAGGATGGATATATCTGGATAGGAACCGAACAAGGAATTAATCGCATTCGGTTAAATGAAAGAATGGATCTAGTTGAAAATTTACATTATGGTTTTGAAAATGGACTCACAGGGGTTGAGACCAATCAAAATGCATTTTACTTTGGCGATGAAAAATTCTTCGGATTGATTGATGGTCTTTACCAATTTAATGACAATCAGAATCTACCAGAGAAATCAAATGATCTTCATCTTACTTCTGTTGAATTGTTTTATGGTGAATTTTCGGCTCGTAACTTCTCAGATAGTTCCATAGGCTTCTTTAAGGTTCCTGATCGGCCAACATTCTCATCTGATAAAAATCACCTTACCTTTCATTTTAATCGTGTAAGCAAGCGCAATCCACAATCAGTGCGCTATAAATATTTTTTGAAGAATTTTGACATGGCTTGGTCACAGCCAACTCCATTAGGCCAGGTAACGTACGGAAATCTGCCCTCAGGAAATTATACCTTGCACGTACTGGCTACTAACAAGCAAGGTAGTTGGGATACAGTTCCATTGCTGTATTCTTTTACTATCGAGGCTCCGTTTTACGCCACGAGCACATTTGTTGTTTTTGTTTCAATTATTCTGGTTGGATTATTATTTCTTATTCTCTCCCTGCGGATCCGGAGTCGTACAAAGCGTGTGTTAGAGATTGAACATATTCGCCAACAAGAGCAGGCACATTTGCGAAAAGAAATAGCACGCGATTTTCATGATGAAATGGGAAATCAACTTACGCGCATCATTAACTACGTGAGTGTGATGAAGCTTAGTAAGAATGGGCAGGCCATTGAATTGTTTAATAAAGTAGAAGATTCCGCCAAATATCTATACACAGGTACACGCGATTTTATCTGGAGTATTGATCCGCAGAACGATGAGTTATCACGTTTATTTTTGCATATCCGTGATTTTGGTGAAAAACTTTTTGAGGAAAAGGAAATTCAATTTCGCGCCTATAATAAGGTCAAAGATCCAATTCGGGCACCCTATGGTTTTAGCCGCGAAGCCAATCTGATTATGAAGGAAGCCATGACCAATGTATTTAATCATTCGCTGGCAAAAAATGTGGCGTTCATTCTAAAACAAGATAACGAGCAGTTTGAAATGATTTTAGAGGATGATGGAATTGGTTTTTCAATGAGTGAGATAACTCATATGAATGGAATAAAAAATATGCGCATCCGGGCCGAACGTATTAAGTCAGTTTTGCGTATTCAAAATAATACAAGCAAATCAGGAACCATTGTTTCCTTATCCTTTACAATTACTAAAACTAAAAAGTATGTCAACCGAATCTAAAAAACGTGTCCTGATTGTGGAAGATGATTCTGAAATAAGAAACAGCTTTTCATTAATTGTAAATAGCTCGCCCAATTTCTTTGCGGTAAATGCCTATGGCAGTTGTGAAGAAGCTATCAAAAACCTGAATCATGATAAACCGGATATTGTACTGATGGACATTGAATTGCCGGGCGGAATGAATGGTATTCAAGGCGCTAAAGTGATAAAAGATAAAGCCCAGCAAGCTGACGTAATTATGGTTACCGTATATGAAGATAGTGAGTTGGTGTTTGAAGCCTTAAAAGCAGGAGCTTCCGGGTATATAACCAAGAGTGCGAATTATATGGAATTACTTTCTGCCTTGGAAGAGATTACTAAAGGAGGTGCGCCAATGAGCAGCAAGATTGCACGCATGGTGATTGACAATTTTCATGTGAACCCAAATAGTCCGTTAACCAAACGCGAAACAGAAATATTACAACTGATATCAGAAGGTAAAACCTATACGCAGATTTCGGAAGAACTTTTCATTTCCAAAGAAACCTCAAAAACGCATATCAAGAATATTTATTCTAAGCTTCAGGTACGCAGTAAGTCAGAGGCACTTGCTAAAGCGAGTTTGGAGAAATTGATATAAATTATATTTCACAGCAAAGTTGCCAAGGCGCAAGAATTATAGGTGGTGAATAGTTTATGAAATTGGCAGTGTAGCAGATCGAGTGTCCCTCTCTTTTAGGGAGAGAAACGAGCCTGTCTACCGAAACTTTAGTGAAGGTGGAGGTGAGGTTACCGCTAAAATAAAAGCCAGCCGTTCCATTTAACTCTGGTTGCAATCACTTTTTTTATTGGTTAGCTTTCCACAAAAGGCTAACTGATAATCACAATGAAAAAAAGTATTCTTGCACTCCTGCTTTTAGTAAGCATTGCTTCCTTCGCCCAACGCAAAAAGGATCAACCTCAACCTGCTGCACCAGAGCCAAAACAAACGGTTTCTGGTATTGAAGCCAAAGTAGCAGGGATGAAAAAATTTCCCGGCTATATAGATTTTTACTATGACGAAAAGCAGGACAAAGTTTTCCTAATCATTTCTAAGTTTGATTCTGAATTTTTATATGTTGAGTCTCTTACGGCCGGCATTGGCTCTAATGATATTGGGTTAGACCGCAATCAATTGGGTCGCGAACGCGTTGTGAAGTTTGATCGGAGAGGCCCCAAAGTGTTACTTACCGAATTAAATTATATGTATCGTGCGATTTCGAATAATCCGCAAGAGCGCAAAGCAGTAGAGGAAGCGTTTGCTCAATCGGTGCTTTGGGGTTTTACGGTTGTAGCCGAAGAGAATGGTCGCGTGCTGGTTGATGCGTCCGATTTTCTATTGCAGGATGCTCATGATGTGATTGGTCGATTGCGTGGAGCACAACAAGGAACGTATACGCTTGATAAATCACGTTCAGCTTTTTATTTGCCGCGCACAAAAAATTTTCCTGAGAATTCTGAATTTGAAGTAACGTTAACATTCACAGGTCAGGCAACGGGTGGTTACATCCGCAGTGTAACGCCAACACCTAATGTTGTTACCGTGCGCGAGCACCATTCGTTTGTTCAGCTACCGGATTCAAAGTATACCCCTCGCAAGTTTGATCCGCGTGCGGGCTATTTTAATATTTCGTATTACGATTATGCAACTCCAATTAGTGAACCAATTGAAAAACGTTTTATCACGCGTCATCGCTTAGAAAAGAAAGACCCAAATGCTGCGATGAGCGAACCGGTTGAGCCGATTATTTATTACATGGATCCAGGTGCACCCGAACCGATACGGTCTGCGCTGATGGATGGCGCCAAGTGGTGGAACCAGGCTTTTGAAGCAGCCGGTTATAAAGATGCCTTTAGAGTAGAAGTGTTGCCTGACGATGCAGACCCAATGGATGTGAGATATAATTTAATTAACTGGATACATCGTTCCACACGGGGATGGTCCTATGGTTCGTCCGTTACTGATCCACGCACGGGAGAAATTATTAAAGGCCATGTGAATTTAGGATCGCTAAGAGTAAGACAAGATTTTTTAATTGCTGAAGGATTACTCGCTCCGTATGAGGATGGCAAACCGGTTTCGAAAGAAATGGAAGCAATGGCGATTTCAAGATTGAGACAATTAGCTGCCCATGAAGTGGGTCATACGATTGGGTTGGCGCATGCCTATTCATCCAGTGCAGAAAATCTTGCTTCTGTGATGGACTATCCACACCCCATCGTAACGTTAACGGATGGAAAAATAGATTTAAGTAATGCGTATGATACCAAGATTGGTGCGTTTGACAAAGTAACCATTATGTATGGGTATCAACATTTCCCGCAGGGCAACGATGAAGACAAAGCCTTGAATGATATTGTTCAAAATTCATTGAAGGCCGGGTTAACCTTTTTATCCGATCAGGATGCACGGCCGATGGGAGGTGCTCATCCTTTCGCCCACTTGTGGGATAATGGTAAAAACCCATCGGATGAATTGGATCGCGTGATGGAAGTGCGAGCAGTAGCATTAAAGAATTTTGGGGAACGCAACATTAAACCGGGCACCGCTATGGCGATGTTGGAAGAAGCGTTAGTACCTGTTTACTTCTTTCATCGTTATCAAACAGAAGCAGCGGCAAAATTAATGGGTGGATTAAATTATCGCTATGCGTTGCGGGGCGATGGCCAGCCTGTTACCGAATTGCTAACCCCACAGCAAGAGATTAAAGCACTGGAGTCGTTACTTAAAACAGTTCAACCTTCTGCGCTTGCCTTGCCGGAGAGTTTATTAAAAATAATTCCTCCGCGACCGTTGGGATATGATCGTCACCGCGAATTGATGAAAGGCAAAACAGATTTAACGTTCGATCCGCTGGCAGCAGCTGAGACGGCTTCTGATCTTACGTTTAGTATGATTTTGTATCCGGCTCGGGCCAATCGGTTATTTGAACATCACTCACGCGATGCGCGGTTGCCAAGTTTGGAAAGTGTGATTGATAAACTATTAACCGCTACCATAAAATCACCTGCGAAGAGCGGCTACGAGGGAGCTATTCAAATGAGTACGGCCAATGCACTGTTTACTAATTTGGCGAAGCTGGCCGTTAGTAAAGATGCCTCAGCACAAACGAAAGCGATTGTTACTTTTAAACTTGATCAATTGAAGAGTTGGTTGCAAAGTAAAGCCACAACGGATGAAGAGTGGAAAGCCTACTATGCATACATGGCAAAACAGATTATTCAATTTCAAGACGACCCGGATGAGTTTAAACACGATAAACCTTTGGATGCGCCACCCGGAGCACCCATTGGGATGACCGAGTGGATGTGTGAGAATTGATTATGTTAGAATGAAAGTTGGTATGACTGAGTGGATGTGTGAGAATTGATTAGGTTAGAATGAATGTTGCTGGTCAGGCGACCAGCAACAACGAAGGTTAGTTGACGGCCATGATTGCCGGCTTACCTTAAAAATTGAGATATGAGAAAGATACTAATACTTCTACTGTTTACACCATTTTTAACTAGTGCTCAAACAGGTGACAAAAATTTTATAGATCAAAACTACATTGAAGTCACAGGTAAATCCGAATTACAGATTACTCCGGACTTGATTCCAGTTATTGCTGGTCGCCTGACCAGCAATATTCTAATATGGCATCCCTAAAGGGTTATTAAAATTCTTGGCTTGGCTTTGATTTTATCAATATTGCATCCGTACGGGATTTAGATTAAGATGAGAACTTAATGCGCTCCATCAAACCACTCCTTAAACTCGCTTACCTTTTCGCGGCTTACAATTATTTCGGGTTCCCACTTTATGTGCGGAGTAATTTTTAGTCGGCTGTTAGAATACACAATCACATCCTGAATGGCGCTGATGTGAATAATATAACTTCGGTTTACCCGGTAGAATAATTTGGGGTCGAGGATTTCGCTCAGACTTTCCAAGGTATAATCGATAATAAATTTCCTGAGTTGATTGGTTATCAGGTACACATCGCGGCCATCGGCAAAGAGAATACTTATTTGATCAGAAGTAATAGATTTTATATGATCGCCCAGCTTAACCATAAATCGATTCTTATAGGACTTACTTTGGGCCGTATCAAATGTTTTGGTAATTGCTTCATTCCGCTCTTCACTCCAGCGCAGTTGATTACCCAATTCTTCTACTTTTTTTAAGCTGTTGGATAAATCGGTAAACGTGATAGGCTTCAGGAGGTAATCGATGCCATTCATCTTAAAGGCATCGAGGGCAAACTCGTTGTAGGCTGTGATAAAGATAACCGGCTTCTGCACCGTTACTTCTTTAAAGATGTCAAAACTCACCCCATCCTTCAATTGAATATCCATAAAGATTAAATCGATGGTGGATTGATTGGCTTCCAGCCAATTCACTGCATCTTCAACGGACTCAACAACACCTTTGATTACAATACCCGTGCTATACCGAGTGAGGTAGCGCGCCAACTTTTCACTGGCCGGGGTTTCATCTTCTACAATAAGCACATTCAGGACTACACTCATGCGTGCTCTGGTGTTTCGTCAGCGATCTGCATAAGCGGAAATTTAATATAATTTTCTTTGCCCGCTTTCACTTGTACAAATGGATTTTCACTAAAGAATGAATACGATCGCTGCAGTCGCGCATACGCATTCAAACTATCAGTGTGCAACAGCAACTTATCGTTGATGGAATGTTGCAACACCAGATACTCGTCACCTTCTTCCAAGTACACCCGAATCACCAATGGAGATTGCTTGGAGATAAGCGTATTGCGAACAATGGCATCGATAGTCACCAATAATGAACCGGGAATAAGGTGAATGTTTTTACCATTAATGGAACTTAGCAGATTCAAGTGGTTTTGAAACTTGTAGTTCAAAAGCTTTACTAATTGTTCGGCTGCATTCATTTCTTCTTCAAAGGTGATCAGCTCCTTGTGGCGGTTGATAAGGCTATAACGATATATGCCGGCCAGGTAATCAATTTGCTCTTCAGCCTGATCAACATTGTGTTGTAGGGTAAGTATCAGGTTCTCCAAACTTTCGTAAAGCAAGTCCGGATTTATTTCATTCTTAAAAGAAGTGAAATCGAGCTCTAATTTTTCGCGCAACTTTTTCTCCTGCTGAATTAGTAATGTGTTCTCCCGATTCAAATTAAAGTTACTGAAGAATAGTACATTATATAATAAACCAATTACTCCATAGATAGAAAGAAACAGGCTGAGCTCGCTTGAGCTAATGTCAAATCCAATAATCCATTTATAGTAAGCACTAATGGAGGTACCCACCAACACCAACGAAATAGTAAGTGTGATAAAAAATTGAGAAAGGATTCTCCGCTGTATGGTTTGTTGGTCTAACCATTTTTTTGATAAAAATATGGTAAGTCGCATGGACTCCAGAGAAATGTAGGCCAACGCAATGCATACGTAAACTTCATTACTACTAAAAACATTTTTTATTTCAGTAAATGCATTATTGATCAGTAGAATAAGCAGGTACACCATCAAGCCCAAGACGGGTGCTGATAGGATCCGGAATAGTGGCTGATGAATAAACAATCGGTTCATGAAAATTGAAAAGCTGGGTATCTCTCTTGTTTGACATTTCGTTTTAGCACGGGAAGTATAACCGTAAACCGGGCTTCGTTCTTGATCAGTACTTTTTCTTCTGTAAAGAATTGGTAGCGACTGGTAATGGTTGTTAATCCAATCCGAAAACTTTCGCTTTTTTCGGCAATTGTTTTTGAATTAGCCACCAGGATACGGGTATTGTCCTGTGCTGATATGTAAATTAATAACGGATTGTCTTTCGAAATTTTATTATGCTTCACCGCATTCTCAACCAACAGCTGTAACGTCATGGGTGGAATGAAGGTGTCGTATAAGCTTTTCGGTAAATTAAATTCAAGAGAAAGATGTTGTTCGTATCGAACCTGAAGCAGGTAGTAGTAGGCTTTCACAAACTCAATTTCTTCGCGCACGGTGACGAGCTTTTGCTTTTGGTTGTCGATCACATAGCGAAATGTATCAGCCATTCTTCTGATAAATTGTTCCGCCATGAAGGCATCTTTAAACAACAGAGACGAAACTGTATTCAGGCAGTTAAATAAATAATGGGGACTGATTTGTGATTTTAACGATTCAAATTGAAGCTCAAGTTGCAGCCGATCCAGACGCATGTTTTCAACCTGATTTTTGGCGTAGAATTGATACGAGAACAGCAATCCATAAAAAATCTCATAAATAAATAATGTGATGGCGAGCAGAATACCCAATTTGATCATGTCTTCTGATCGCGCTCCGAGCAACAATAAATTGGCTGTTATCGCAAAAGCAAGAACTAGAATTCCATTAATCAAATATCCAGAAAGGAAGCGTGCTAAAAAATGAGTTCGCCAGTGAATCCAACGATCTAATAGGATATCTATTTTCCAGGCCAAGAATCCTGCCATGTTGGTAATTACAATGCAGATTGCGTATTCGTACGCCTCCCATTTAAGAGATGGAAAACGACCGTGGTTGCTATAGAAAATGTAAATGAAAAAGAGTACCCCGAGGCTTGTGCAGATTATGGCAAGCAATCCGAATTTTTTCATGAAACGATTTTGAAATATGCTGAACGGATAGTCCATAATACCTTTAAACTACTCAAAATTTTGAAAGTTTCAGGCACGATGGAATTTCTATCAATTGAATTAGTTATTCATAGCACGCATCGTGCGGCCATAGTAGGTTTCAGAATTAATATTTTTAGCAGCCGAACGATAAGCATCTTTGACTCCATTGCTTGCTGATTTTACATAGGGTGCAGCCTCAACGAGCACTTCGGTCATATAGTGATCGGAATGAAGTTCGGAAGCGGCCTTAATAATCGCAATCATTTTCCCATCTGTCATTTGGGGTGTTGACAAGGCAGTTCGCAGCGTCTGTGATTTATAGTGATCGCTGCCCATGGAGTCGCAGTACTCAACCAGTTTTTTAAACTGTGCTTCTTTTAATTCTTGCTTTTTCAAAAGGGATGTTAACACTTCTGTGCGATAGTGATCCGATTCAATGGAAGCGGTAACCAATAACAGATTGGTCAAGGATTGTTCATCAATCGGATTGCGCAACAATTCTTTAATCACTTGCGTGATGTAGTGATCAGAGCTAATATCCTTCACCGCTTCAATTGCTTTTTGGTACGATTCGGGGGAGAGTTTCCGATCAAGTGCTTTGGTTAGTATTTCTGTGCGGTAATGATCTGAATTAACTGATTTGGATGAATTAATAATTTCAATCATGATGGGGTCGGTAAGATTGGATTGACGCATTAAGGAGGTTAGCACCTCTGTCTTGTAATGATCGGATCCCATTCTTGAAGACGAGGCCAGAATGATTTTAACATTTTCAATTGAAGCCGATTGATCGCTAAGGGCTTCTTTGATTACCTGAGTTTTATAATGATCGGAACCCAATCTGTTGGTGGCAGTAAAGAGAGACTGAGTAGCTTCTTTGTTTTGTAAGAACTTGGAAAGATTGTTTTGTAAAAACTGACTTAGATAATGATCCGAGTCAATGTTATCAGAAATTTTAGAAATAATTAGTGCATAATCTTTTTCCTGCACAGGTTTCTTCATCAACAAATTGGCATAATGAGATTTGATATAATCGCTTTTCATTTGATCAATCTCGTTGAGTACACCTTGGGTTCCACCCTTAGCATAGAACCGATTTACTCTGCTTTCGGCAGCAATGGTGGTTGTGCGAACTACTTCGGGTAGAATTTCAGCGAGCCACTTACGACCTTCAGGTTCATAATTAACAGCTGAGCGACCTTCAAAGTATTCGCGTTTTATCAACTTACCCTCCGTACTTATTTTTATAGTTCGCCTGCTTCCAAAAGAAGTTTTGGTGATCTCCAGATAGCCATCCGAACTCATGCTTTTTATGTCCTTATCATCATCAGTAACTTCAACAGTTCCGCGTATTTCTATATTGAAACTGTTGAACCCATCAGAGTTTTTGTAGGTAATCTTGGAGTCTTTGTCTGAAGAATAGACATGCGTAGATGCCGATTGAGAATAGGCGGCAACGCTAAGCAGGACGAGAACAAGGAGCTTGAAGAACTTCATAATCATTATTTTACTGAGAATAACGGTAAAGGTGCGGTTAGGATGCCAAGTGGGCAACGAGAATGAAATGAACCGCCTGATAGATGTATTGAGTTGTAAGAACCCGTAGTTGGTTTTAACTCTACTTATTAAATCCGCGTTGGCGCACAGCTTCAAACACCACTACGGCCGCAGCATTCGATACATTCAGGGAGTCAATTACACCCTGCATGGGAATGATGATATTGGCTGAAGAATTTTCCACCCAAAGATCGGACAAGCCAGTGGCTTCGGTTCCCATCACAATGGCTGCAGGTTGTTTGAAATCAACTTCGTTATAGGGTACAGATGCCTTTAGATACGTACAGAAAATTTTGATTCCATTTTTATTCAACCATTCAATGGTTTCGGAAGAAGTAGCGGATGCAATTTGTTTGGTGAACACGCAACCCACACTTGAGCGGATTACGTTGGGATTGTAAAAATCAGTTTGTGGATCGCAAATGATAACCGCATCAACTCCAGAGGCATCGGCTGTTCGCAATATCGCACCCAGATTGCCGGGCTTTTCGACTGCTTCTAAAATAAGGATGAGTGGATTTTTACTTACTTGAATATCCTGCAGCCGATGTGTTTTCTGTTCGGCCACAGCCAAAATACCCCCCGTGGTTTCGCGGATGGCAATTTTGTCGAATACTTCTTTTGAGACGGGTACTAATAACCGATCCTGACTCAGTAGGTCAGCCGATTCTTTGTGATTGATGATCTCTTCGCAATAAAAGATGTTCCCGATTTTATATCCGGCTTCGATGGCCATGCGTACTTCCTTGGCGCCTTCCACTACAAAGAGTTGTTGCTTTCTCCGTTCGCGAGGCTTTTCTAAAGCAAGCAGACTTTTGATTTTTGGATTTTGGGTGCTGGTGATCAGAAAATGCATAGCTGTTCAAAAGTCAAGATTCAAAATTGAAGATCAAAGTATGGGAATGGGTTATTTCTTACTTTTGAATCTTAAAGATTGAATTTTGAATTTATATTATCCTTCATCCTGGCAAGACTACGAACTTCTCGACAGTGGAGGTTTTGAAAAACTAGAGCGTTTTGGAAACGTAGTTCTTATTCGGCCTGAACCACAAGCCATTTGGGAACGCGTACTTTCAGAATCGGATTGGAAGAAACAAGCGCATGCGCATTTTACCCGCGAACAAAAAGATAACTTTCGTTTTGGTGATGAAGTGAAAGGAGGTTGGGTTAAACTGAAACCCATGCAAGCCAGTTGGCAAGTAAATTATAAATACCAATCGCTGAACTTAACCTTGCGTTTAGCGCCAACCGGTTTTGGTCATGTGGGGCTTTTCCCTGAACAAGGCTCGAACTGGAATTTTATTTTTGATACGATCTCAGGTTGGAAGATTAAAAACCCACGAGTACTTAACCTGTTTGCCTATACCGGAGCGGCCTCAGTGGTTGCCCGTGCGGCAGGGGCAGATGTAACCCATGTGGATGCATCGCGGCCTGGATTAAATTGGGCTAATCAAAACATGCAGTTGAACGGTCAGAAGGATATTCGCTGGGTGTATGAAGATGCACTCAAGTTTGTGAGGCGTGAAGTGAAGCGCGGAAATAAGTACAACGGAATTATTATGGATCCGCCACCGTATGGTCGTGGCCCTGAGGGTGAAAAGTGGACGCTGCAGGAGAAGTTGAATGAATTGATTTCGTTATCGAGCCAATTGCTGGAACCCACTAATTCATTCTTCATTCTTTCCATGTATGCGGTGGGCTTGTCGCATTTGGTGGGATTAAATGTGGTGCGAACTCATTTTGATATAAAAGCACCGGAGTGCGGGGAGTTTTTTCTCAAATCAAAAACCGGCCGCGATTTACCGATGGGTACTTTTCTGCGGTTTAGTAGATAAACACATCAACTATTTTCACCTTGCTTGCATCTGATACTAAATACCGCGCGTTGATCAGGCTTTCATTTCTTGTATTCCTTTTTGTTTCCAACACCCTAGTTGCTCAAAAAATTTATCGAGGCCTTGTTGTTGATTCTGCTTCGTTAACCAATCTGCGGGATGTACATATTTTGGTCAAGAATGAAGGGCGAGGGACTACTACCAACTCTTCTGGCAGTTTTTTGATTTCGGCCAAAGTAACTGATACTCTTGTGTTTTCTGCCATCGGGTATCATTCCGTTGAGTTGCCCCTTTTGTTTGAAGAAGATGCCTTATTCATTTTACTTCGTGAAAATATCTTACTACTAACTGAAGTTACCATCAGCGCCAAGCGGTTATATCCGAATAAAATAGAAGATCGCACGAAGCTTGCTCCCAAAAAACTAGACCCGATGGCAGCTTTTTTTTCACCGTTTGATTACTTCTGGAAATTGGAGCGGGAGAAGCGAAAGTTGTTTAGGGTGGTCGATGAAAATAATCGCACCCAAACCTTCAGGCAAGTGATCACCGACCCCGATGTTAAAGACATCTTGATGAACGATTATGAAGTGACAGAAAACACATATTATCAATTAATAGCAGAGTTTAATCAGCAGCACGCAGCCGTCCATTACTTCACCGATCCGGATGCGATTATGGAGGCTCTTCATACTTTTTTTGAGAAATCAGAAGCCAGAAAGTAGCTTGCAATGGTTTGTTATTTGAATGTTTGATTTAACAACGAAATCAAAAGCGCACGCCACTAAATCCATAAATTAACCCTATCTTTGCGGCCTCAAACTTGAAAATAGCAGCGGAAAGCCACATTTATGGAAGTAAATAAGATCAGAAACATCGCGATTATCGCCCACGTTGACCACGGCAAAACTACCCTGGTTGATAAATTATTACATGCAGGCCATCTTTTTAAGGATCATGAAAATCCTGGCGAATTGATTATGGATAGCAATGACCTTGAGCGCGAGCGAGGAATTACCATTTTGGCGAAAAACGTTTCTGTGCGATATAAGGATTATAAAATCAATGTTATTGATACACCCGGCCACAGCGACTTTGGTGGTGAAGTGGAAAGGGTATTAAACATGGCCGATGGTTGTTTATTGTTAGTAGATGCCTTTGAAGGCCCCATGCCACAAACTCGTTTTGTATTGCAAAAAGCTTTGCAGTTGGGATTAAAGCCAATTGTAGTGGTGAATAAGGTGGATAAGAAAAACTGTACGCCTGACGAAGTGCATGAAGGTGTATTTGATTTGATGTTTGCGCTTGATGCAACAGAGGATCAACTTAACTTCCCAACCTTTTATGGTTCGGCCAAGCAAGGATGGATGAGCGATGATTGGAAGAAGCCAACTACTGATATTACAGCGTTGATCGAAGGAATTATCGAATACATTCCAGCCCCCAATGTGGGTGAAGGAACAACGCAGATGCTTATTACCTCATTGGAGTATTCGTCATTTATCGGTCGTATTGCCATTGGCCGCGTGCAGCGTGGTGGTGTAAAGGCCGGTCAGCAAATTGCGCTTGTGAAACGTGATGGAAAAATTTCCAAAACCCGAATCAAAGAGGTATATGTGTTTGAAGGATTTGAGAAGAAGAAAGTGGAGGAAGTAAAAGCCGGTGAAATTTGTGCTTTGGTTGGATTGGAAGGTTTTGAAATTGGTGATACCGTGTCTGACATTGAAAAGCCTGAGGCCTTAAAATCAATTGCTATCGATGAGCCTACCATGAGTATGCTTTTCACCATTAATAATTCACCTTTCTATGCCAAGGAAGGAAAATTTGTTACCTCACGTCACATTAAAGACCGACTTGAAAAAGAGCTTGAAAAGAACTTAGCCTTGCGCCTGGGTCAAACCAATTCAGCAGATAGCTTTATGGTATTTGGTCGGGGTGTCCTTCACTTATCGGTGCTGATTGAAACCATGCGCAGAGAAGGTTATGAACTTCAGATTGGCCAGCCGCAAGTAATCTTCCGTGAGATTGATGGCGTGAAGAGTGAACCTATTGAAGAGCTAACGATCGACTTACCGGAAACGGATGCTGGTAAAGCCATTGAGACCGTTTCCATGCGCAAAGGCGAAATGGTAAACATGGAACCAAAAGCGGATCGTATGATTTTAAAATTCATGATTCCGTCACGCGGGATTATGGGATTGCGAAATTATTTATTGAACGTAACAGCGGGTGAAGCTGTGGTAACCCATCGCTTTAAAGAATATCAACCTTACAAAGGAGAAATTCCAGGCCGTATTAATGGTTCATTGATTGTGATGGAACAAGGCGAAGCAATTCCTTACAGCTTGCACAACTTGCAGGATCGCGGCAAGTTTTTCATTAATCCCGGGGAACCGGTGTATGAAGGCCAGGTAATTGGTGAACATAGCCGCGGTGGCGACTTGGTAATCAACGTTACTAAGACTAAAAAGCTGACCAACATGCGTGCCTCAGGTTCGGACGAGAAAATGAAAATTGCTCCCCCTCTTAAGCATACCTTGGAAGAAGCATTGGAATACATTCAAGCTGATGAGTATGTGGAAGTAACACCGAAGTCTATCCGCCTTCGCAAAATTTATTTGAATGAAAACGAGCGCAAGCGCGATCGTAACAGAGCGGGGGGAACCAATGCGTAGAGCGTTCATCCTCATATTATTTTTCGGACTTATTTCCATTCCTGGATTTTCTCAAAATCCAAAATGGGCAGTCTGGGAAACAGAAGCGGACACGCTCATGAGTCATGAAGATTTTAAAGGTGCTATCAAGCTTTACACGAAAGTGATTGATGCGTCAAAGCTGAAGGACGAAAAATCATATCGCGTCTTATATAAGCGTGCAGTGGGTTATTACAGTTCTGGAAATTTTCGAATGGCGATTACCGATATGGATCGGTTCATTCCCAAATATCAGGAAAGTTATCAGGCACGGGTGCTTCGGGCGCTTGCTTACCGCGAGTTAGGTGAGGTAGATAAACAATTGATAGACGTTGAGAAAGCACTTGAGCTAAGCCGAGGCGAGCCACAAATTATGAAATGGCGTGCCGGTTTGTTGATGGAAAAAGGCGAGTACGAATTGGCCAAACAGGATTTGTTGCTGGTGAAGCTTTTTCAAGATGATCCTGAAGTGGAGATGAATCTGGCCTTTGCGTATTATTCTTTGGATAAATCGGATAGTGCCCTCATGGCGATTAATAAGTCAATTGAGTTGGATGCAACTTTTGCCCCCGCCTATTTATATGGAGGTACTTTCGCCTTGGAAGAGGAGAACTTCGAATTAGCACTCAAATATTTGGATGTGGCACTCCGCCTTGATCCTGAAAGTGTTACCGCTTTATTCTACAAAGGAGTGGCGCTGGTTGAATTAAAAAAGGAAAAAGAAGGCTGTAGCTGTCTGAACAAAGCCTTTATGGCTGGCCAGGATGATGCCGCTGACTACCTAAAGCAGTATTGTTACGGGATTTATAAGTAGGAAGGCAGTCCTCTGGAAATAGTCAGCGGTTTCACCATCGAAATAAATGAGTATGAACACTTTGCCAACTTCGTAAACTAGAGACTCAACACAACCACCTTTCGATTCTATTCTAACTTTATTACTATAATACTTACTTTTGCGCATGGCAGAGCAAATTCTCATTCTCGATTTTGGTTCTCAGTACACTCAATTGATTGCACGTAGAGTGCGCGAGTTAAATGTGTATTGCGAGATTCATCCTTACAATCACATTCCTGAAGTCCGTTCGAACTATAAAGGAGTAATTCTTTCCGGAAGTCCATGCTCGGTGCGTGATGAGGGTGCACCGGATGTTGACTTATCACTCTTTAAAGATATCCCGGTTCTTGGTGTTTGCTACGGAGCACAATTGATTGCACATAAAAGTGGAGGGTTAGTATTGCCTTCTCAAATTAGAGAGTATGGTCGGGCAAGACTAACTACAGTTGATCATCACAATGAATTGCTCAAGGAGATTTCAATCGACTCGCAAGTGTGGATGTCACATGCTGATACGATTTCTTCTATACCCGATGAGTTTCAAGTGATAGCCAGTACTCCTTCTGTAAAGATTGCAGCCTTTCGCTTAAAGAGCAAAAGGCTTTTCGGAATTCAGTTTCACCCTGAGGTAACCCACACAACTGAAGGAAAAAATCTTCTGAGAAATTTTGTAGTAACTATTTGTGGATGCGCACAAGATTGGACACCCGATCAGTTTGTGGAAACAACCGTTGCAGATTTAAAACAAAAACTGGGTAACGATAAAGTCGTGATGGCTTTATCGGGTGGAGTGGATTCAACCGTGGCGGCCATGTTGGTTCATCAAGCCATTGGAAAAAATCTCTATTGCATTTTTGTGGATAACGGATTATTACGCAAAGATGAATTTGATCAGGTTTTACAATCCTATAAAGGGATGGGATTGAATATAAAAGGTGTTGATGCGAAAGAAGAATTTTATTCAGCCTTAAAAAATTTAACAGAGCCCGAAGCAAAGCGGAAAGCTATAGGAAGAACATTTATCGAAATTTTTGATGTGGAGGCGCATCGTATTGAAGAGGTAAAATGGTTGGGGCAGGGCACTATCTACCCGGATGTAATTGAGTCGGTTTCTGTAAAAGGACCTTCTGCAACTATCAAGTCGCATCACAATGTGGGTGGCTTACCCGATACAATGAAAATGAAAGTGGTGGAGCCACTCAATACATTATTTAAAGACGAAGTACGTCTGGTGGGTAAAACCCTAGGCATTGATCCACTCATTCTTGGTCGCCATCCTTTTCCAGGTCCGGGTTTAGGTATTCGAATTCTCGGAGAAATAACTTCTGAAAATGTTAGAATCCTGCAAGAAGTTGATTCCATTTTTATTACCGGCTTGCGTAAGCATGGATTGTATGAAAAAGTTTGGCAAGCGGGTGCTATGTTATTGCCTGTTTATTCGGTGGGCGTAATGGGCGATGAGCGTACGTACGAAAAAGTGGCTGCGCTTCGTGCTGTCATCAGTGTGGATGGAATGACAGCCGATTGGGCTCATTTACCCCACGATTTTTTAAGTGAGGTGTCTTCTGATATTATAAATAAAGTGAAAGGTGTTAACCGGGTTGTATATGATATCAGTTCCAAACCACCGGCAACCATCGAATGGGAATAGCGGCTTAATTATTGATTGATTATATTGGCGTTTGAGATTCTAACCAATGAAATGATTGTGAGAAGTTATAAGTCTGGCTGTGTTTTATTGCTCTTGATCTTTAGTTATAGTGCAGGGTATGCGCAAGAGTACAGAAAGGATTATCGTCACGCGAAAAATCTTTTTGAGCAGGGTCAGTATAGTGAAGCCATGAGCGCTTTCAAACCCCTCACCGTGTATGATCAACAAAATCCATTTCCACAATATGCTTCCTACTATTATGCATTATCGGCCCAACGGCTTGGCTATGCTTCAGTAGCGAAGGATATGATGTTACAAATAAAAAAACTTTATCCCACCTGGGATCAGATGAATGAAGTCAATTATTGGTTGGTCAAAATATATTTTGATCTGGGTGAATATTTTCAAGGGTTGTTTATTGCATCTCAAATAAAAGATGAATCATTTCATAGTGGTCTCTCAGATTTAAAGAGAGTGTACCTCGCTAAGATTAGTGACCCTGAAACCCTCAAAATGATTTTAGAAGATTACCCGCAAGAAAAAGAAGCAGCCAGGGCTCTGGTTATTTTATTAGGCAAGCAACCTTATCACCTTCAGGAAACAGAATTAATAGAGAATTTAATACAAAAATTCTACTTGTCGAGAGAGCAGTTGGTGAGTATTGAAGCGCTTAAACCTAATTTGAAAGAATCGTATCGCATTGCGTTAGTGATGCCCTTTCTGGCCAGCACACTTGATCCATCTCCCGTAAAGAAGAGAAATCAATTTGTACTTGATCTTTACGATGGCATGAAGATGGCGACCGACTCTCTTTCCAAACAAGGCATTAAGTTGGAATTGCTTGCTTACGATAACGAGCGAAATCTTCAAATTACCCGAAGAGTAGTTGGGAATGAAGAGCTAAAAACTGCCGATGTGATTGTAGGGCCGTTGTTTTATGAGGAGTCAGTTCCTGTTCAGGAGTTTTCTTTAAAAAATCAAATTAGTTTGATTGTCAACCCGGTCTCTACCAGTTCAGAGAGTAGTCTTAATCCATTTTCATTCTTGTATCAGCCTAGTCTGCAAACCCTGGGTATTCGGTCTGCACAGTGGGTAGCAAATAACGTTCAGCGTAAAAACTGTATGGTGTATTACGGAGAGAATACAAAAGACTCTGTCATGGCGTCTAATTTTATCAGCAAGGCTCGTGAACTAGGAATAAATATTGTCTACGTTCAACGAGTTCAAAAGGAGTACACAGCAACAATCTTATCCACACTTGCTTCAGCTACAGAATATGATGAGTGGAAAAATCCGACCCAGTTTAAGCTGAAGAAGGATAGCATAGGAAGTATTTATGTTGCCTCTGACAATGAATTAATTTACTCCAAGGTAATTAATAGCGTAGAGACTCGTAGAGACTCAATTATCGTTGTAGGGCAAGAGAGTTGGTTGCAGGATACCTCAGTGGATTACGCGAAGTTTGAGCGCACGCATGTAACTTTAGCCGCTCCTAATTTTCAAGCCTTCAATAGCAAAACGTACAATTCCTTTAGAAAGAAATATATCAGCATGCATGGCAATTTGCCACCCGAGTATGCCTCTATTGGTTATGAGTTTATTATGACAATCGGAAATATATTGGATCAATTTGGCACAAATTTTATTCAAACGATGCCCGAGGGTTTTACAATTCCGGGCACCTTGGGCAATGGGTTCGTATGGAAACCATCTCGTAGCAATGCCCGGGTACCCTTCGTAACTTTTAAAGGTGGTCGGTTATCGGCCATGGTTGTGGACTAATCAGTCTTTCTCATCATTTCACTAAAATACTTACACACACCTTCTTATTCGATCTTCATTTGCTACCTTTCGCCCGTTTGTATCAACTTCTTTTTTACTATTTTTAGGGGGTATTACTATGAAAACGATAAAGGCTTGTTTTATTTTTTTAATGCTTATGAGCCAGGTGGCCTTTGCGCAGACCGAAAAAGAAGCGGTAGTTTTCGATGAATTGTATGATGAACCGTATGCCATAAATAAGTTATTTATAGGATTTCTACCGTTTTATGGGGAGGTGTTTGCCACCAATGTAAATGCGGGGTTTGGTTTAGAGGCCCATTATTACCATAAGAAGCAGTTTGAAATCAATGCACATTTTAGAAAAACGTATAGCAGTAAGTTTTTTGATTTTAACCGTGAGTTAGCGTTAACGAATAGTTCAGTCTCCAACACACCCGAAATTTTTAATTATTATGAATTTGGTGGCACCTACCACATTAAAGATTTTGATGTGCCATCCACCACTAAGATTTTTCTTCATAAGAAAAACACTCCCCGAAACAGGTGGGCATCCTCGGTGCCTCAATATGCTGAAGTACCTGGTAAACTGCGTAAAGTTTATGGCGTGCGGGTTGGCAGTATTATTTGGAATAGCACTACTGATTTAAGTAGAACGCTAGAAAAACAGGGTCTAACGAACGCTGATCTTGTAACGAGCGAAGGAATTGGATTGCCACAAACCTTTGTGGACGCAAATGGGCAAACACAAAATTTTAATGTGTTTGGTAATCTGTATACAGCAAATGTTTATGTAGGTGGATCGATCTCGTTAATCCGTAATATCGCAGTTAGTTTTGATACGTATGAACAAGGACTTGATGATGGTATGCTAACCATGTTCCTGGACGTGATGGTTGCACCCGCCCTGACCCTTGATCCGGTGGTTTATAATGGCGAAGATTACTTGACCAATGCAGTGAAGACAAAGAAAATAGGTTTTCGCGCGGGCATTGATGGACGATTCAATCGCACATTAAGTTGGTCATATGGTGGCGAAGTGGGTTACCGACCTTCGCTGGAAGGCCGCGGTTTTTTTGCACTCTTGAAAGTTTCATTTCCAGTGTTCAGTTCTAACCTTGATAATAAGGTTGAGGCATTTGGAAAATAAGTTATGATTCATGACCTCCTAATCACAAACATCAAAGGATTAGTTCAGGTAAGAGAGCAGCCTGTTAGCAAAGTAGCAGGTAAAGAGTTGAGTCACCTTCCTATTTTACAAGAAGCGTATCTTATTATTTCCCATGGATTAATTCATACTTACGGATTGATGAAGGATATTCCTTCCGAGGTGAAGGCGAAAACTGTCTTGGATGTACCCGGGCAATTTGTTTTTCCTTCCTTTGTCGATTCACATACCCATTTAGTTTTTGCGGCTACCCGCGAAGAAGAATTTGTCATGAAGTTGAAGGGAGCAACGTATGAACAGATTGCTGCCAGCGGAGGAGGAATTTTAAATTCGGCTAAAAGGCTTCAGGAACTTACAGAAGAAGAACTATTTCAAAGCTCAATACCACGAGCGTGGGAGATAATTCATTCGGGCACCGGAGCTGTTGAAATTAAAAGTGGGTATGGCCTTACCACCAATGATGAATTAAAAATGTTGCGTGTAGCACAGCGAATTGGGCGCGAGACACCCCTTACTATTAAAACAACTTTTTTAGGGGCGCATGCAGTACCTCGTGAAAAAACGAAGGAACAATACCTCGCAGAGATTATTGATGAAATGATTCCGGCAGTAGCCGAAGAAAAACTAGCTGAATACATTGACGTATTTTGTGAGACTGGTTTTTTTTCAGTGAAGGATACGGAAAGGATTTTAGTAGCGGGTAAAGCAGTTGGTCTTATTCCTCGGTTGCATGCTAACCAACTGAATCGGTCGGGTGGGGTGCAAATTGGAGTGAAGATGGGTGCCATCAGCGTTGATCATTTGGAAAATATGGGGGATGAGGAGATTGAAGTTTTAAAAGGCAGTGACACCATGCCGGTTGCTTTACCGGGAGCCGCTTTCTTTTTGAATCTTCCGTTTACTCCGGCTCGCAGCCTAATTGAGGCTGGATTGCCGATTGCCATTGCATCCGATTATAATCCCGGCAGTGCGCCCAGTGGCAATATGCCACTGATGGTTTCGCTTGCATGTATTAAAATGAGAATGACACCTGAAGAAGCAATCAATGCAACCACGATCAATACTGCTTTTACTCTCGGACTTTCACAAACTCACGGCACTATCACGAGAGGAAAAGTGGCGAATGTATTTATAACGAAGCCCATGTCTTCTATAGCCTCGTTACCGTATAGCTTTGGATGCAATCCGGTTTCAAAAATTATTCTTAATGGAAAACTCCTTGCGTAATGGCTGAAATAAATATTGAATCTTACTTACGTGATGTGGTGGATTTCCCAAAACCTGGAATAGTATTTAAGGATATTACTCCATTACTTGCCAACCCTACAGCGCGACAATATGTTGTGGATAAAATGGCAGCGCACTTTAAGTCGGAAGATATTGATGCTATAGCGGCTGTGGAGGCACGTGGATTTATTTTTGGTTCTATGTTGGCGGCCGCATTAAAGGTTCCTTTAGTACCGGTTCGCAAATCAGGTAAGCTGCCTTACCACAAAATTTATGAGGAGTATGCACTTGAGTATGGAATGGCTAGTATAGAGATGCATGTCGATGCAATCGAAAAAGGAAGTAGGGTATTAATTCATGACGATCTTTTAGCCACGGGCGGAACTGCCACTGCAGCAGGTACTATGATAAAGAAGTTAGGGGGGGAGGTAGCAGGGTATTCGTTTGTAATTAATCTTGCTTTTTTGCCAGGTGAGAAACTACTAACTGAACGCTTTGGTATTAAGCCGCATTATTTGGTAAGTTATACCTAGGTTTTTTTTGAATGGTATTTGGTATAACTTTCGACAATTAATTCTGTTAAAGTAGGTGATGAATATTTTGAAGATCCCTATGTTTCCGCTTTCCATTTTTCCCTTACCGGGCGAAATGATTCCGCTCCATATTTTTGAACCCCGCTACCAGCAACTGCTGGAAGATGCAGAGGCTAACGACATGGCTTTTGGTATTTACTACAATCACGTTTCCAATACCGGAAAATTTGGATCGTTAGTTAAATTGGAAAGTGTAATAAAGCGGTATGCTGCCGGAGAATCCGACATTATTGTAAAATGCGTGGATCTTCTTTCCATGAGCAAGATGTTCAGAACTTTTCGTGAAAAACTCTATCCGGGTGGTGAAGTTGAGCTATGGCACATTGACAATTCGGAGCCCATGGGGCGTTCTTTACGTAAATATTTTACCGAATATTTTAACATGATTCGGATTAACCAGGCCGACAAAAGTATTTCACTGTATGATGCAGCCAACGAATTAAACCTTGGTTTTGAGGAACGTGTCAAATTCGTACAGTTAGATGACTCGCGCAAAGAATCATTTTTAGTTGCCCGATTGAAATATCACATTGAGCTCTTGCATCAGGTAGAAAAGGCTAAAGACGTGTTTCACCTGAACTAAGTTTCTTTTAGAAATTATTTTCATTTTTAATATCCCTTTTTTTTTGGATGCCGTTTGAGCCTACTTCTTCGGTCAACGCACCTTCATAATTTATTTAACAATCTTTAACACAATCGATGCAACAATTAGCAACCTGGGTTCGTCCTATGATCAAATAAAAAAATTATGAAAAAATTTAATTTACTTTTTGTGGGTGTACTCTTCTGTACACTGGCGTTCGCTAATGGGACAGTCGAACCAAATGTATCATCTTCGACTGTAGCGGTAACTAATTCTGATGGAGGTTCTGTGTTCAAACTTTTTTATAAAGGCGAGCAAAAGGGAACCGTGAAAGTATCAATCATGAATGAGAAGAGTAAGATCGTTTTTTCTGAATCGATCAAGAGCATCAATGGATTTGTGCGACCCTACAATTTTAGTGAATTGCAGGCGGGCACATACATCTTGCTCATTGAAGATTCTCAGGGAATTCAAAAACAAAAGGTTATATACACAGGAGGTAAAATTGAAAAGTATATTAATCTAGTTAAACTCAAGGAGGAAGGTAAGTACTTGCTTTCTGTAAAATCTACATCTTTGGATAGAATTAATGTAAGCGTGTATGATCAATTCAACAAATTAATTCATAGTCAGGATACCATGGTGAAGAAAGATTTTGCTGAAGTTCTCAATCTTAAAAACATCAATCATTTTATAATTGAAATTTCTGACAGCCATGGGATGTTGAAGTCATTGAAAAATTAATTAGCTACTTTCTTAAAAAGCCAAGGTTTAAATCTTGTAAAATGAGATCGCTGTCAACGGACTGCGATCTTTTTTATGCATCTTATCTGAAGGTATGCAGTTTAGCCTGGCTGCTCAACAGGAAGCGCTGATAAAGAAAATCAGCTTGCAATCGATTGAGTAAGAAATTATTCAGTGGAACTTGATTTTTGATTTCTTTTCAAAGAATTCTTTTACGAAGATGTGTATTGATTCGTTGCAATAAATCCGCAAACGATTTTTCATCTTAAAAATCAAGTTTACTTACAACTTTCAGTTGTGATTCATAGTTGCCCGTACATTTACATTGAAAACAAAACGAAAAAACTATGAAAACTAAATCAATTGTATTCGCCCTTGTAATGGGGTTCGTATCAGTGGCAGCCGTGGCGGCTGATCCTGTAAGTCCTAAAATGGTTGTGCTTAACCAGCAGGATGGTGGAATTTTTAAAGTGATTTATGCAGGTGCACAGGCTGGAAGGATTTCTTTGAATATTTATGATGCAGCTAACACACTTGTTTTTACTGAAACAGTTAATGGTGTTGAAGGATTTATTCGTCCGGTAAATTTTTCTGGAATGAATGAGGGAACTTACACAATTGAGGTGGCTGACGCTTCAGGTAAGCTTGTTCAAAAAATAGACTACAAGAAAGAGACTAATACAAATGCGATTCGCGTAGCTAAAATGGGTACTGATAATAAGTATTTACTTGCTATCGCTAACACGAATGAAATAATCAACGTGCGTATTTTTGATGGTGCAAATAACCTTGTGCACAATCAATCAGTAACAGTTGATGGTAGCCTTGGATTGGTGTATAACCTTAAGAATGTGGTAGGTGCTCCAACATTCGAAGTAACGAATCAGGCTGGAGCCACCAAAGTTGTAAAGTACTAATAAGGTAAGCTTTGATAAAACTGAAAGCCCCGCGAAACGCGGGGCTTTTTTATGCTACATGTTTCTCCTGTACTGCCCACCTACTTCAAACAAGGCCTTGGTGATCTGCCCTAGCGAGCAAACCTTTGCAGCTTCCATCAACTCAGCAAAAATATTCTTATTTTGAACTGCTGCTTGCTGTACATTCTCAATTAGGCTATGCATTTTGTTGCCCTGGTAGGTATGGAGATTTTTCAGCATGGTAATCTGATACTCTTTTTCTTCGGTAGTGGCACGAATTACTTCCTGAGGGATTATAGTAGGTGATCCTTTTGAACTCAGAAATGTGTTCACACCTATAATAGGAAACTCACCGGTATGCTTCAGGGTTTCATAATACAAGCTCTCTTCCTGAATCTTTCCACGCTGATACATCGTCTCCATCGCGCCAAGCACGCCACCGCGCTCAGTAATGCGATCAAATTCTGTTAACACAGCCGCTTCAACCAAATCGGTCAGTTCTTCAATGATGAACGATCCCTGCAACGGGTTTTCATTTTTAGCAAGACCCAACTCTTTATTAATGATTAATTGAATGGCCATTGCCCTACGCACACTTTCTTCGGTAGGCGTGGTGATCGCTTCATCATAGGCATTGGTATGCAGCGAATTGCAGTTATCATAAATTGCATACAAGGCTTGTAGCGTGGTGCGAATGTCATTGAAATCAATTTCCTGCGCGTGCAACGAGCGACCGGAAGTTTGAATATGATATTTCAACATCTGACTACGTGAATTAGCCCCATACTTATTCTTCATGGCTTTCGCCCAGATTCTGCGCGCTACACGACCAATTACGGAATACTCAGGATCAATTCCATTGCTAAAGAAGAAGGAGAGGTTAGGGGCAAACTCGTTGATGTCCATGCCCCGACTCAAATAGTATTCTACGTACGTAAATCCATTGCTCAATGTGAAGGCAAGTTGCGTAATCGGGTTGGCACCCGCTTCAGCAATATGATACCCCGAAATAGATACCGAGTAAAAATTACGAACCGCCTTATCAATAAAGTATTGTTGCACATCGCCCATTAAACGCAAGGCAAACTCGGTGGAGAAAATGCACGTGTTTTGTGCCTGGTCTTCTTTCAAAATATCGGCCTGCACTGTGCCACGGACTTGCGTGAGTGTTTCAGCTTTTATTTTTTCATAGACGTCTTTTGGTAAAACCTGATCGCCTGTTACTCCTAGCAACATCAATCCCAACCCATCATTGCCTTTCGGGAGGGGGCCTTGATAGGAGGGAGCCACTGAGTTGGAGTAAAGTGACTTTATTTTTGTCCTGACCTCTTCTTCTAGTCCATTCTTCTTAATGTATAATTCGCATTGCTGATCGATGGCTGCATTCATAAAGTAAGCGAGCAACATAGGTGCTGGTCCATTGATTGTCATAGATACGGAAGTCTTAGGATCCGTCAGATGAAATCCGCTATATAGTTTCTTGGCATCATCCAAACAACAAATGCTCACTCCCGAGTTTCCAATCTTACCATAAATATCCGGTCGATAGTCAGGATCATTTCCATAGAGTGTAACGGAATCAAATGCTGTAGACAACCGCTTGGCCGCTAATCCTAAACTTACATAGTGAAACCTGCGGTTGGTCCGTTCGGGTCCGCCTTCTCCGGCAAACATGCGAGTAGGATCTTCACCTTCGCGCTTGAACGGATAGATGCCCGCGGCATACGGAAACTCACCGGGTACGTTTTCTAATAAAGACCATTTTAATATATCGCCCCAGCTGGAATATTTTGGTAGTGATATTTTTGGAATTTGTAAGTGGGAGAGTGATTCTGAATGAGTTTGAATGCCGATCTCTTTATCGCGCACCTTAAATTTAAAAAGGGGATCCTTATATGTCTTTACTTTATTGGTCCAGCCCTCAAGTAGCTTCCAGTTTTTGGGATCGAGGTTGAGTTTGAGTTTTTGCACCTCATCCCCCAGCCCCTTCTCCATAGGAGAAGGGGAGGATGATGAGGTTTTTAAATGTTCGATCGTTTTATTGATCGCAAATAATTTCTCTGCTACAGCCGCTTGTGCATGTACCCATTCATCATACTGGCGATTACTTTCTGAAATTTCACTGAGATAACGCGTGCGGTTAGGTGGAATCACGAAAATCTTTTCCGACATCTCACGGGTAATCTCAAAGGTTGAATTCAGGGCAGCTCCCGTCTTCTCAGCCATTTTATCAATCACCTTTTTATAAAGTTGATTGGTGCCCGGGTCGTTAAACTGCGAAGCAATCGTGCCAAACACGGGCATGTCTTCCGGCTTTTGATCCCACAATTGATGGTTGCGTTGATATTGTTTTTTCACATCGCGCAAGGCATCCAGCGCACCACGTTTATCAAACTTGTTCAAGGCAATCACATCTGCAAAATCGAGCATGTCAATTTTTTCCAATTGTGTGGCCGCTCCATATTCAGGAGTCATGATGTATAGCGAAAGGTCACTGTGATCTAAAATTTCGGTGTCACTTTGACCAATGCCTGAAGTTTCTAAAATGATCAAATCGAAACCAGCAGCTTTTAAAATATGAATCGCCTCTTTTACATAAGCCGAGAGTGCAAGATTAGATTGCCGGGTAGCCAATGAACGCATATACACCCGTGGATTGTTAATCGCATTCATGCGGATGCGATCGCCCAACAGCGCACCACCCGTTTTGCGCTTGGAAGGATCCACCGAAATGAGACCAATCGTTTTGTCTTTGAAGTCAACTAAAAACCTGCGCACAAATTCATCCACCATGGAGGACTTACCGGCTCCACCTGTACCGGTTATACCCAGCACCGGAACTTTTGAAGCGGCTGCTTGCTTTGTAATTTTTTCGAAAACCACTTTATGCTTATCATAATAATTCTCAGCGCCTGAAATGAGTTGAGCTATCTGCACATGCTTGCTGACTGTCAACTGTCGACTGTCGACTGTTTCCCCGGTAGGATAATCACTTTGCTCCACCAAATCATTAATCATCCCTTGCAACCCCATGGCGCGACCATCATCTGGGGAGTAAATGCGGGTAATGCCATAGTCCATCAATTCTTTTATTTCTTCGGGGAGGATGACGCCACCACCCCCTCCAAAAATTTTAATGTGACCGGCCCCTTTTTCTTGCAGCAAGTCATACATGTATTTAAAATATTCGTTGTGCCCGCCCTGGTAGCTCGTCATGGCAATGGACTGTGCGTCTTCCTGAATGGCCGTATTCACCACTTCTTCCACACTGCGGTCGTGGCCGAGGTGAATCACTTCTACGCCCGTGGCCTGAATAATTCTGCGCATGATGTTGATGGCCGCATCATGCCCATCGAACAAACTGGCAGCCGTAACAATGCGTACTTTGTTTTTAGGTTTATAAGGAGCAGGTGCCTGATGGCCAGCCAGCGTTTGAGGAGTTTTTTCTTTAGATAGTGTCGCGCTCATGAGAATCCGTTAAGATTTCAAAAATACAGATAAGAAAAAGATTAAGCTAACAGATGGTAGGAGGGTTTACCTGGCGGCTATAAGCAAATAAAATCAAACGTGTATATTCGAGTTTTCTGCCACGTTTAATATGAATCATTTATTAACCTTAGGACTCCTAATCAGTTACCCGTTGACATTTGGACAGAATTCTTACAACTCACAAAATATTTTTGACACTCCAAAGCAATGGACAATTCAACACCGAGGAGTTCATGGATGAAGGCAAGAGAAGTCTTAATGGGATATGAATAAAATAATGATTTATCAAAGAATTTTAATGACGTGTGTGTATCGATGGGGAACGGTGGGCTACTTACTATTTTTCCGGCAGATAAGGAAAAAGATGACGAAGATATTGAAATCAAGCTTTAAAAAGTTAAATAAGAACCAACTTCCAATGGCTGTCAATAACTTCGCCCTGACTTGCTCATAATTTTGTATTTTTAATTCTTTGAAATTATTTTTTAATCGAGTCAGGTTTCATATGCTGGCTGTAAAGATGAAAGCATGATTATAGACGTTCACACGCACATTAACAATTACCATGAAGAACGGGTTAAATCGATTGACGATTGTCTCAATCTGCTAACCGATACCATGGCAGAGAATAAGGTTGATTATTCTCTCGTTTTAACCTCCTACAAGGTAAACGAACACAGACCCAGCACAAGCCAAGTAGTTGAGGCTATTAAAGGAAGAAAAAATCTAGGTGTTGTTTCAGGTATTAGTTATCTGCATTATGATCATAGAGATGTGCGAGAGATCAGTGAATACCTGGAAAATGGGTTTATTAAAGGAATAAAATTATATCCCGGGTACGAACCCTTTTATCCCAATGACACACGATTAAAACTTGTCTACGAAATGGCCGTGGAATATGATGTACCCGTTATGTTTCACTCAGGGGACACCTATTCGCCCTCCGGGAGAGTAAAGTATTCGCATCCGCTTCATATTGATGATTTGGCCGTTGATTATCCCAACTTAAAAATAGTAATCTGCCATGTAGGCAATCCCTGGATCAGAGACTGCATGGAGGTTGTATACAAAAATAAAAATGTGTACGCAGATATTTCAGGACTAGTGCTGGGAGATTTCTCAGATAAGTTTGAGCGCTACATGAAAACAGAAATTGAAGAAATGATTACGTATGCAGGAGACCCTAAGTACTTATTATATGGCACCGATTGGCCAATTTCAAATATGAAATCGTATTTAAAGTTTATGGAACAACTGGAACTTGCTGACGATAAGAAGGAACTGATTTATTGGAAAAACGCAGCGCAGCTATTTAAAATTGAAGCCAATGCTTTAACCTGAGTATTTTATAGAGTTCACCTCCTATGAATCCAACAAAGCTTATTCCCATTGCTCAACTTGTTGAGGACAACCAGCAGTTTGTTAGCAATCCGTTGTGTCAGGAAAGTATTTATGCAACCATTGATTTTTATAAACGGGTTGGGTTTGCACCACCCTGGATTGGCTATTATGCAGAGCAAGGTGGATTATTGGTTGGGTGTGCTGCTTTTAAAGGAGCACCCATCAATGGAACCGTAGAAATTGCTTATGGAACGTTTGAGGAATTTCAAAAGCAAGGTGTAGCAACATTGATTTGCAAGAAGTTGGTTGAACTGGCACAGCAAACCGATAAAACTATTAGAATTTCAGCTCGTACCCTTCCAGAAAAAAATTATTCTACCCGTGTGCTTGAGAAGAATGAGTTTGTGTTGTTGGGAATGGTGGAAGATCCAGAAGATGGCAATGTGTGGGAATGGGAGTTTAAAGGGAAATGAAATTATTTTTCCGATTCTTTCTCTGTCAACACCTTCGTGATTTCATTGAGTTTGTCAATCTTATTTTTAAAATCACCCGTTAGCTTGTTACGGATGCTGTTTAAGTTTATTGAGACTTCATCCAATTCATCGGGCAGCAACTCTGCGAACATTTCTTTCAATCGCTTGGCAAGGGTGGGGGATTTTCCGTTGGTGGAGATAGCAATTTTTAAATTACCCTTTTTAACAATTGAGCCTAGATAAAAATCACAGAGGTCAGGGGTATCAGCAACGTTAATGAGTATTCCTTTTGCGTGTGCATCATCATAAATCTGTTTGCTTACAGCGCGATCGTTAATAGCGACAATCAGAATGTCGGTGTTTTCAAGATCAGCAGCTTCATACTTTTTTTTGTGAAGTGTGATGGAATGGTTACCAGAAAGTTTTTCAATTTCAGGATCAATCGTTAATGAGACCAACTTAATGTTAGTTTCTGGCGAGTTGGAAAGAACAGCATTTAGTTTTTCTATTGCTACATTGCCGCCACCAATAATGGTAAGTCGTAGCTGATTCAGTTTAAGAAATATCGGAAAGAGTAAATTGGTTTCCGACTCATAACGATTTTCCATCCATTGAATTTAATATTCTATTTCTTCAATCCATTTTTTGGCATGCCGGGCTGCATACGAAATGATAACGTCTGCTCCAGCCCGTTTCAGTGCAGTCCACACTTCCATTTGTGCTTTGGCACGATCAACCAGATTAGACTTGGCCAACAGTTCAATGCTTTGATATTCTCCGCTCACATGATACCCAGCAACGGGTTTGTTAGTTACAGACTTTACTTTGCTGATAACGTCCAGATAATGGGCAGCGGGCTTCACCATCAAGATATCGGCTCCTTCTTTCGCATCGCGAATAGCACATTGCAAGGCATCATTTCCATTGTTGGGGGAAAGTTGATATGTTTTCCGATCAGTAAGTTTTGTGCCTTGTGGTGCAGAGCGGCACGCATCTCTGAACGGGCCATAAAATTGCGAACTGAATTTTGATGAGTAGCTCATGATACTCACCAAATCCAGTTGATGTTGATCTAACGTGCTGCGAATGGCTGCAATTCTTCCATCCATCATATCGCTGGGTGCTATACAATCAGCGCCAGCTTGTGCAAGCTGCAGTGCATAGTTTGCCAGCTCAGTTACGCTCTCGTGGTTTAATACTTTTGTTCCTTCGCTATTTAAAATTCCGCAATGGCCATGTAAGGTGTAGGAGCAGAGACACACATCGGCAGCCAACCATATCTGATCCCCAAATTTTTCTATGATCGTGCGAATGGCAGTGGTGGCAAAGTCGTAATTTAAGTTTGATAAAGCTTTATTCTTTGGAACTGGAAAAATTAAAAATTTAGAGATTCCACTTTTTAAATCACTCTCAATTTGAGCTAAGGCGGACTCAAGGGTATCAGAATTGATTTCGTTCAACGAAGGAAAGGGAGTTCGTTTATCAAGGGTCTCATCAATAAACAGGGGCTGAATGAATTGCCGGTGCGAGAGAACAACCTGCGCAACTAATTCGCGCATGTGCACACTACTCCGTGACCTTCTGTTCGTTATTTGAAATTCTTCTCTCTCCATACTTGAAATGCTTTGATACCTGGGAAGATAATCGGATTGAGATTGTCTTCTTTCAGGAGCTCGGATGTTTTTCCGTAAAGCGAACAATGCACAACCTCTTTCTTCACATATTCCTTTAATGAAAGATATTGTTCATAGCTCGTCCATAAAATAATATCGGCCCACTTTACACTTTTTATGATTTCATGCGAAGGATTGGCGATTGCCTGATACGAATATGTTGCTTTCCAACCTTCGCCTATCCAGTGTTTATAACTTGATTGACTGGTAAGAATCGTTACTTCTGTTTTTTTTACGTTAATGTAATTTGAAGATAAGATCCCTTGAATAAAGTCGAGGCCAAGGCCATCAGCACAGCCTTCCACCCAAATTCCTTTTTTTGCTAATTCTTTCCAGGTTCTACTTCCGGCTGCCCATACTTTTTTTGATTGAAGTGCTTCGATGACTGAAGGCGAGTGAACGGCTTTATGATTGGCAACAAATACTAAATTGCTTAGTTCAGATTGCTCTTGCTCGTACGAGTACTCAAAGAATTTCCCCATATAATCTGTGCCTGTAAAAAGTACTTTATCTTTTGTTTGAAGAGGTACGTAAAAATCAAAATCCAGAATAGCATTGTGATTATTATCTAATCCAGCGCTATACGTAAACGAAGTGGTGAGCAGATCGAGGTGAAAAGTACCAAACTGTTGCGAGCAACCGTACCCATAT
This sequence comes from Cyclobacteriaceae bacterium, assembly GCA_016787755.1. GTDB lineage: Bacteria > Bacteroidota > Bacteroidia > Cytophagales > Cyclobacteriaceae > ELB16-189. The sequence continues at coordinate 84,516 of JAEUUA010000002.1, forward strand.
TTGTAGGCACTCTTTCTTTCGGATTTAATGGCTTGGGTTAACGTAGCATCTTCTATTTTTTGTAATATGCTAACCGCTCTTTTATTTTCGGATGCAGCTTCGGCTACAATGGCACCCTGACCTGCGGCCGGTGGACATTCAAATAGTGGCAACACCATTTTTAATTTATCTCGAAGCAAAGCTTGAATGGTATGAACAGCAGGGGCATACGCCAGCAGTCGATTGATTCCAGCAACCGCCAGTACAATCCCATCGTATTCACCCCGATCAAGTTTTTTCAAGCGGGTATCCACATTACCGCGAATAGGCACAGGTTTTAAAGTTGGTGGTGGCCCCAATACAGGTAAAGCCTTCGATAAAAAATTAAGGACTGCATAATTTCTTCTTGGCGATGAAGTACCAATGCTGATTTCTTCACCCTTTTTTATTTTTTCTAAAATATTTCTATTGAAGATAATAGTATCCTGTAAGCAATCACGATCAATAACAGCGTACGTTGTGCCTTTAAAATATTCTTCGCTGCTAACATCTTTCATAGAGTGTAACGCAAAATCTGCTATTCCGGCAGTAATTACTTCGTGTATTTCTTTCGTGAAAAAATCTTTTCCTTCCACCAGATGCAGGGGAGTGGTTTGATTTTTATCTCCGGCTGTTTCTACAATAACTGCTTCGAAGGTGACGGTTGGATCAACGGTAAGAACTTTCTGCTTAAAGATTTCAACTTGTGCACGTGATAGCCACGAGCCGCGGCATGCAATTTTAAAATTTTCAGCCATAAGCTGTGGCTTTATGTTTCGCTGGCATTAAATCATCCAGTACGGTTCGCAGGCTATTGGCCAGCGCTTCCATTTGGTCTTGAGTATGTCGGGCTGTAAGTGTGATGCGCAAACATTCTTCACCCTGTGGTACGGTCGGATAAAATATAGGTTGTATATAAATACCAGATTCGTGGAGTAGTTTGTTTGCAATTTTTCGGCATAATGAAGGATCTCCAATCAGAATATTGGTGATGTGGGATTCATTATTCAGAAACGGTATTTCATGTAAACTAAAAATCTGGCGAAGTAATTTTACACGTTGATGATATTGATTTCTTAACTCGGGATTACCTTGAACTAACTGAATACTTTTTATCGCGGCCGCACACATAGCAGGCGGTAACGAGGTCGTGAAAATAAATCCACTGCCAAAGCTGCGAATGGCATCGATGATGTTTTGATTGGCTGCGATGTAGCCACCGATTACTCCAAAACCCTTCGCCAAGGTACCATTGATAATATTTATTTCTGATTGCACATGGTGAAGAGAAGTAATACCACCACCATCTTCTCCATACAAACCGACTGCATGTACTTCATCGATGTAGGTAAGACTGTTGTAAAGTTTTGCAAGAGCTGCAACTTGAGGAACCGGAGCAATGTTTCCGTTAATAGAGTACACTGACTCAAAAACAATGACCTTAGGTTGATCAAACGGGAGCGAAGCAAGTATTTCCCCCAGATGAATTATATCGTTATGTCTGAAAATTATTTTTTGATTCTTTGAAGCTTTGATTCCCTCTACCATAGAGGCATGATTTCTTTCATCGGAAATGAAAATGAGATTAGGAATTAACTTGCCCAGCGTGGATAGTGTTGTTACGTTTGCCAGGTACGCTCCACTAAACAGTAGCGCACCTTCTTTATGATGAAGTTTTGCGAGCGTATCTTCCAGTTCTTTATGATAGGTAGTGGTTCCACTAATATTGCGCGTGCCACCACTACCCACACCAGCCCGATTGGCCGCAAAAGAAAGTTTGCTGATTACTTCTTCATGTACGCTTTGTGCGAGATAGTCATTGGAGCACCAGTTAATGGCTGATTGCTTAACGCCATCCGAATCTTGAAAATAAAATTTAGGAAAATGCTGTGCACTTTTATTGACTTCCAGAAAGTAACGGTAATGGCCACTGTCTTTTAACGCCTGAATGTGCGTATCAAAATAAGTATTATAATTCATGGCGCTTTATGGTTTGTTACCACACCTTCAATTGTATTCCGGAGACTCACCACCTTGCCAATAATAATAATTGCCGGAGCAGACAATTTTTGAGTGCGAACAACTTCTTCAATCGTTAAGATCGTTCCAATACCAATTTTTTCATGTTCAGTTGATCCATTTTGGATAATGGCAATAGGCGTATCTCCTTTGTTGTTTTGCAGATATAGCTTTACGATATCGGCAAGCTTATGCATCCCCATCAGCAATACGGTTGTTGCATGGGTTTTAACCGCGATATGAATGTCCTCCGTAAGAGAGCCATCGCTGCGTGTTGCTGTTAGCACCCAAAAACTTTCGCTCGTACCACGATGCGTGACAGGAATTCTGTTCAGTCCCGGAACTCCAATCGCACTGGTGATTCCCGGAATATATTCTGTAGGTATTCCATGCAACTGAACATAGGCTAATTCTTCAAATCCTCTTCCAAAAACAAACGGATCGCCACCCTTAAGTCTAACTACATGTTTACGTTGCTGGGCAAACGAAACAATCATTTCATTAATTTCTGTTTGTGTAAACTCATGATGATCTTTTCGTTTTCCAACAAAAACTTTCTCTGCTGAATTCTTCGTCCAATTCAACATCTCAAGATTGACCAGTGCATCATACAACACAACATCCGCTTGCTCCAGCACCTGTTTACCTTTTACAGTAATGAGCTCCGGGTCACCAGGGCCTGCTCCGATCAATGTCAGTTTGGAGTTTGGTATCATACTCATGCTTTCTCACTCAACTCCACTTTGGCAAGCTGTTCTTCCCGATACTGCTTTGCCTGAAAATAAAAATCGTCAGCATCCGATAAATATGCGTGCGCAAATTCAGGAGTGGGTTCTTCCTTATTAATGCGCAGAACACGCTCTTTAAAACTTAGATCAAAGGCAAATAAACCCGGCTCTACAAAATGAGTTTCAAAATCGTTGATAATTCCGATTTGTGTATTGCAATGAATCTCTTTGTCCAATAGTAAGGCTTTGGCAGCGCTGATCATGGTATTGTATGTGTGGTAAATACCATCGGCAAAATGGCCTGCCGATACTGCCTCTTTTGCCCAATTCAATTTCTCTTCGGCTTCATAGAGTAAGGTAGCCACCAAATCAACAATCACTCCAGCGCATTCTCCTACACCAATAGCTGTATCGAATTTCACCTCATGTCCCCAATCAACAAAGTCATCGGCAGTAAGATTTTTTGAATTGGCCAGAGGTTTTAGCAGGGCATGAAAATACCCTTCGGTTTTTCTATCGTAATACTCATTAAACAACTCGTCCTCATTGGCATTCTGTGCATAGTCGTTGAGCAACGTGCGCAACACATCCGGTACACGCTTACTCGGAACTTTGAACAACTTATCTGAAACTCGCCCCGTTCCGTTTCCGGTTATGCCACCTCCTAACAGTACAAGCATGGCGGGTACTGTATTTACTCCCGCGCGCATACTGCTTCCATGAAAACCAATGTTGGCAATGCCATGCTGGCCGCACGAATTCATGCAGCCGCTAATTTTTATTTTGATATCACCGTTATAGATTAAATCGGGATATTCCTCTTTAATGATTTTTTCTAACACTATGGAAATTCCGGTGCTGCTGGAAATACCCAGGTTACAGGTATCTGTTCCGGGACAAGCCGTGATGTCCGCTGTGCTGTTAAAACCCGGTTCAGCTAATCCAATAGAATCCAATTCCTCAAATATGGTTTCAAGATTTTCCGTTGGAATAAACTTGAGGAGCAAGCCTTGATTGATGGTGATGCGAATGTCATCGGCTGCATAATTTTTTACAATGGCGGCAAGTGCGCGGGCCGTGCCTGTTTTTACATCACCCAATTGTACCTTAATAAAAACTCCAAAATTTCCTTTCTGTTTTTGTTCGAATACATTGGTGGCGAACCATGCATTGTATTTCGATTTATCAGAAGCTTCTTTAAAAGTTTCTGCAAACTGAATGGAAGGCTTTTCCTCCTTAGTCTCACTATTAATATTAACCGATTTATTTTTTAACGCCTTGAATTCTTCTTTACAGAGTTGAAGAAATTCTTCAAACCCAATTTTGTCGATCAGAAATTTAAGGCGGGCTTTGTTGCGCTGTGCACGTTCGCCATAGCGATCAAACACCCGAAGTACCGATTCGATAAACGGAATCACTTGATCTTCCGGAAGAAATTCGTGGGCAGTTTTTGCAAGGAAAGGCTGCGACCCCAACCCACCACCGACTAGTACTTTAAATCCACGTACTGTTTCATTGCCTTCCCTTTTAATTTTTGGAATGAGACCTACATCATGAATAAATGTGAGTGCGTCATCTTTATCACTTGATGAGAACGCCATCTTTATTTTTCTTCCCATTTCCTGACAAACTGGATTGCGAAGAAAATACCGAAATACGGCTTCCGCGTACGGACTCACATCAAAGGGTTCATTCGGATCAATACCCGCTATGGATGATGCAGTAACATTTCTCACCGTATTGCCACAGGCTTCACGCAAGGTAATATCATCTTCTTCTAGCTTAGCCCACAACTCAGGCGTTCGTTCAAGGCTTACATAATGGATTTGAATATCCTGTCGGGTAGTAAGGTGAAGATTGCCGGTTGCGTATTCATCAGAAATATCAGCGATCTTTAGAAGTTGGCGCGTAGTTAATTTCCCGTAAGGAATTTTAATGCGCACCATCTGAACACCTTGTTGGCGTTGGCCATAAACACCCCGAGCCAATCTGAGACTCCTAAATTTTTCGCTATCAATCTTTCCTTCCTTGAAGAGTCGAATCTTTTTTTCAAGATCAAGAATATCTTTTTCAACGATTGGGTCTTCAAGTTCGGTTCTAAAGCTTTTCATAAGTTGGTTGTTATTCGATCACTACACTGCCCCTGTAGCTGAGGAAAGACAAAAAACATTGCAATGTACATTAATACTATAGAAATTATAGAGTATAAAGTGAAAATCCTCAAAAGGATGTGATTACTGGCATATTTATGCGATTTCAAACGATTGTTTTTCCTTTAGGGAAGTGCCTGTTTATTATGAAATGAAGCGTGAGTTCTTATTTTTTCCATACCTGAGGTCAGTTTGGTTAGCCAACCAGTGGTTTCAAAATCAGGGTTAGCCAAATTAAAATTTGAGTTATCTTTCGTTGAATTTTCGACCTGTGCACAAGTTCTCTTTTTTACTCCCTTCAGCCTGTATTCCTGATTCTCTTCGTCAGAGTGTGCATATCACGAATATTTTATCAGGAATTTTCTCCGTGTTAACGCTCCTGCTTTTTTTTAGTTTATATATGTCATTTGGATGGGTAAATACCTCCGGTTATATTATTCTGTTAGCCGTTTTATTTCTGATCAACATTTGGATTAACCGATCGTACTACAATTTCGGGCGACTGCTCTTTTGTCTTACCCCGGTTTATCTCACTTTATTTGTTTCGATTTATGATAAATGGTTAAATCCCCAACAGAGTTACATAACTTATTTTGATAGCAGGTTTATTTTACTGGTTACGACCATTCTTCCTGCTGTTTCCTTTAAATTGTACGAGCGTTTAAAACTTGGAATATGTCTGGCATCCACATTTATTTGTTTGGTGCTATACGATCCCCTTCACGCTCTTTTCGGATTGGATTACTTCCAGCGCGGGTTTGATGCCACTTATTATTATCATATAAATTACTTTGTACTAATTTCTTATTTTGTTTTGTTGTTTGGAGTGATTACGCTAAAGGTAATTACGGAACGGGCTGTGCAACATATGAATGAAACCCTGGGGCACCTAAATTCTGCCAATGATCAGCTAGTTGCCAAAAATTTAGAACTGACGATCCTTAATCAGGCTTTAGAAATCCGCACAGCAGAGGCAGTCCGGCAGCAAGAGGAAGTAAAGATAAGCAGGGGATTAATCACTGAGGCCAATCGGCTTATCAGCGAACAGCAGGAAAAACTTTGGACCTCCAATCAAAGATTGGAGGAAACAGTCAAGGAAAAAAGTGCTGCACTCATGCGAACGAACCAAGAGTTAGTGCGTCATAATAATGAACTGCGTCAATTTTCCTATACGATATCCCATAATTTGCGGGGTCCGGTAGCTCGGTTGTTAGGGTTAACCGATTTAATGGGCAGACCACTTACCCATGAGGAACGCGATGAAATTGCTTTAATGATTCAACGTTCCGGACATGAGTTGGATGGCGTGCTGCGCGACCTCAGTTTAATCATTGATATTCGGAACGACTTATATCAAGTGCGTGAAAAAATCTCTTTTCAAGAGGAGTGGCAGAAAACAGTTTCCATGCTGCAGGATCAAATTCGGCCCGACTATAACATTGTGGTTGATTTTGAGAATGCCCCGGTCGTGTTTTCATTGCGGGCTATGATCCAGAGCATTCTCTTTAATTTATTGAGCAATGCAATTAAATATCGCGACCCGGAGCGACCTCTTCGCGTTTCCATTAAAACGAATACGTTGCCCGATAATAACATTGTTTTGCAAGTAATAGATAATGGGCTGGGATTTAATATTGAAAATCAGCGGGAAAATCTTTTTAAACTGTACCGTAGATTTCACACCCATGTAGATGGGAAGGGACTGGGTCTTTACCTTGTGAAAACTCAAGTCGATACGTTGGGTGGAAAAATTGACGTGGAGAGTGAGGTCAATCACGGTACAACATTTACCATTACGTTGCCCACGCCACCGGATACGAGCAAGCAAATTTTCTTTGAGAGCGAAGCCGCGCAAATTTATTACGATGCTAATCTGAACAATACGGTTATTATTTGGAGACGTAATATTAGTAGCATTGAGTACCGCAGGGCATTTCAAACCGTACTGCATACCCTAAAGACATATCGAACGCCCGGTTGGATTGCCGATTTAAGGTTGCAGGGTAAAGTAGCAAGTGAGGATCAGATTTGGTTTTTAAATACGGTAATTCCAGAAGCAATAAACAACGGACTGAAACGCATTGCCGCTGTAGGATTAAAGGACCCTATTCGAAATGATTATTTTCAGCGGATGTCGGTACGGATGACCGAACTCGGTGTTGAGTTGAAAGTAGTTGAGTCGTTGGAGGAAGCGATTGCGTGGATGGAAGAGTTTGTAACTGCCTATCATTGATGATCTATCACGTAGTTACCTCGCATGAATGGAAACAACAGCATAACGCGGATCAATTTGCTCCAGCTTCTTTTGCTGACGAAGGATTTATTCATTGCTGCACACAAGTGCAGCTGGCCGGAGTATTGGAACGATACTACAAAGGACGAACTGACTTACTTCTTCTAACCATAGACGATCAGGCCCTGGCGTTTCCGGTAAAATATGAAAGGGCTACAAATAATGAATTGTTTCCGCACCTCTATGGCATAATTAATAAAAATGCGATTACGGCTGTTGAAAAAATTACCTATCCTTCGGCTAACGAATCCTGCTTCTAATACTTATATTTAAAGGCTAATTTTAAAGCGTCTTCCAATGACAAGTTCATTAAATAAATTCGGGATTATTGCGTTCGCCATACTGATCGCAGCCGGGGCAATCTATTTTTTAATGCGCAAGCCAATCCCCAGTTTATACATCAACGAAATTTTGGCCAGCAGTACTTCGTGTTGCCCGGATCAATCGAGTGGTCAAGATGAGTTTGATGATTGGATTGAAATCTACAATGCCAGCGCTGAACCCATAAATATGGGCGGTATGTATTTTTCGCAAAATAAAAAGAAACCCCTCAGTTATTTGATTTTGGCTACGGATCCTCAATTAACCACAATACCTCCCGGTGGACATTTGTTACTTTGGGCAGATGGTTCGCCTGAGCAAGGTGCGTTGCATCTTAAATTCAAACTCAACCAAGAAGGCGAATATATTGGTCTCTTTAACAAAGATGGGCGCATGATTGATGAGTTGAAATTTGGCAAGCAAACTGTCAATCACTCCTATGGTCGTGTTACCGATGGCAGCGCAGACTGGAAAGAGTTTTCTGAGCCCACACCCGGGATAGCGAATAGGTAGGCCAATATTGGGTCAATTTTGGAATAACTGTAATGTTTAGATTAATATGATGCATGCAATTTGTCAATTCTTTTAAAACCAAGACTTATCTTCGCTAATAATTATTATCAAAAATATAAACATATTTTTTATCTTCGTAAACAAAATTTTTAAGAATTTAAAAATGTGAAACAGCTCATTCTTAGCAGTTATATATTACTAACATTAGCAGGTTGCATTGATCCAGAAATAAAAATTTCTAAATCTCAAAATATTACTACAATTGACAAACTAGAAGAATCTCTTGCCTATAAATTAAGCCCTTCTGCAGCAGACCAACTTACGATTTCATTTTTAAATAACCAGAATCGTGATTTTGAATCACTAACCTTAATGCAAGGAGATGCAAAATTAGCAACATTTGATTTCATCAGGGACCCTTTTGGAGGTCAGATATTCTCAGCTGATGTAAAATACCAATTTAAAGAAGGTGAATTCTATGATTTTTTGATAGCATCTAAAGAAATCCTAGATACAGTATTCGTATACCATCTGAAAAACTACAAACACATATATACACAAAAATTCAATTATCATAAAATCGATAATTGGACTCATTTGCACGAGTATGATTTTGACCCCAACCGAAAATTCCTTTTTGTAACTGATTTTGACAATAATAAGTTTATTCTTAAAAAGATTTCTCTTGAGGATAATACTGTTTTTACTCTACCTAATAACTTCTCTGGAGCACCAATAAGAGTTATTTCTGACAACGAAATTATTAGCTACTCTCTTTTTTATAATAATCATTATTTAAAGGGGGATTCAGCAGCATTGTTAAAATATAATCTTAGTACCGGTACTACTCAATTTCTGGATTGGATTTCGGCTGACTATATAATGTTTTCAAGAGTTGTAAACGATCATGTTATGTTTAACAACCCAATATTTACTTCAAAGACTTCAACTCTGATTGATCTATCAGATGACACGAAAACTGTTTTGTCAAATAGTGATATTAATACGCTCAGATTTAGAAGTGAAACATTTGATAATCTATATAGTATCGATAATAATATTTTTGATTGGAGTTCAACTTCATTTGTAAAGAAGATCAATATTCCAGAAAAGGCTTTTATATCATATATTGACGAAGTAGGTCAATTCAGTTTTGTGATAGAAACTGTTAGCGATTTAAATTATTCAAATTATCAATCCAGATTGTTGGTTTACAAGGGAATCGAACTCTTACATCAAGGTAATTTTGAGGAAAATTGCCAAATAAATTTAGGTAAAATCATTAAACCAGTAGACAATAAAATTATTTTTTTTAAAAACTATGGGTTGAGTCATAGTCCAAAAATTAGCGGCTACTATTCGTTTGATTTAAGGACAGGCGAGACAGCCCTAGTTCATTGTGACGAAGACAATTCAGCAATAAGAGATTTCACGTTGAATGATAATACCTTCTTGTCTGTGCGGTCTCAAGGGCTTTACAAAATAACAACCAATTAGCACTACGCCTCCAGATTCCTATTTCTCATCAGAGTCTCGCTTCGGACTCTGCTGTAATCTAAATTTTGGTTACTGAGAAAATATTTCAAGGCAGGACTACCGCTAAATCTTAACCTTCTCAAGCGTTATCAACTGCTTTGGTTTGTTCTTGGTATTCCAGACTTCATGAATAGCCAGCGCTGCACCTAATGCACTCGCTTGATGCAGATCTGCAGAATAGGTGCTTACTTCAGGATAAACCTTTGCCAGCATATTCATAAACAACGGGTTCTTACTAAACCCGCCATCTACATATATGTTCTTGACCGTTGACTGCATAATCAAATCGGTAGCTGCTTTTTGCATCGAAATCAATTCTGCAATGAGTGTGTGATAGGCTGCTTCGAACGTTGAATCTGATTTTTTTAAATCCTTGTTGTAGGAAACTTGTGTGTAGGCGTGTTCGTCTTTATGAAATCGCTCGGTTAATTTTTTAAAAGCCTCATCGTGCCAATGCCCTGCAAATAACCGTGATGCTTTTACGGGTTTCCCTTCATAGGTCAGGTAGCATAGGCAATCTCTTTGTAGTTCATCAGCAGTTAATTCAGAATGATTGAAGGGATTTAAACTGATGCTCCATGTACCAGTTGATAAGAGTACAAAAGGTTCTTTCATGTATTGCAGGTAGGGGATTAGTGCCGCTGAGCTATCATGCAGTCCCAAGCCTACGCTAAGCGTTTGATTGTTAATTGAAACTTTATATGTATGAGAATCAGGTTTGATGGGTGCGAGTTTTTGTAAAATTGATTCTGCAGAAACCCAGGTGTGATAATCGTTCTTAGTAAAGTCCCACAAATTAGTGTGGCAGCCAATACTCGTAATGCCCGATGCAACCTTACCACTGAATAGATAGCTAATATATTCCGGTAGGTGCAGTGAGTATTTTATTCTTTTGAAGATGTCAGGTCGTTCATGTTTCAGCCAATAAAGTTGCATGCCTGAGTTTAGATTTCCCAACACAGGCGAAGCAGTTACCCGAGCAAACTCATTTTCACCGCCATAGGTATCATAGAAAGTTTGCTTCAGATTTTCTGGGAAGGGTTTTAGGTAGTTGTAAAGTGGGGCAACCGGTTTTCCTGTTTCATCCACATGCACAAAACTGGCGCCATGTGCGGATACATTGAATGCTTTGATCTCAAACTCTTTGAGTAAGGCTACTTCCTTGAATGTTTCTGTTACCCAATGTGTTAGCGCATGGATATCTTCGCAAGGAAATCCATCTTCATCTTTAGTTTCAGGCAGTTCAATTGATTTTTCAAAACGGATTTTATAGTCCTCATCAAAGAGAAAAATTTTCTTGTTGGTTTTACCGATGTCGAAGATGCAGATAACTAGAATCATAATTAAATCTCGTTCACTGTCAGTCTGAGCCTGTCGAAGACTAAAGTCCTGTCGCCATTGTTTTTAATCCCCGTTCGGAAATTAACTGCTTGCGCACTTGTAAATCCCTGAATAATGAAATGGGTTGAAGGGCAGCTCCGGCTCGTAACCTCGACTCAGCAACTAACGGCCTCACATCGGTGCGATACGCTTGCTGCAAAATCTCTTCAGCTTTAGTTACATCATTGGCTCCCTGAGCACGGTTTAGCGCACCTCGATCTACCAGCAGCGCTTGAGCATAAGCAATCTTGATCGCTTCAACAGATTGAAGTAAATCCTCCAATGGATCTTTCACATTGTGCGATGCGTCAATCATCCAACCTAAATCGGTGGCATGGTTCATCTTTCTGGCGTCCATGCCTTCTACCAGTTCATTAAAAATTAAAAAGAGTTGATAAGGATTAATACTGCCCACCGTAAGATCATCATCTCCATATTTAGAATCGTTAAAATGAAATCCGCCTAACTTTTTTTCCATCAGCAACAGCGAAACAATCTGTTCGATGTTGGCATTGGGAAGATGATGGCCGAGATCAACCAGCGTATAGGCTTTTGGTCCAAGTTTACTAGCATACAAATAAGATTGTCCCCAATCACCTACGGTCATCGAATAGAAATTGGGTTCAAAGGCTTTATACTCAACAAACATTTTCCAGTTGGATGGCAAGGCGGAATAAATTTCCTGAAGACCTTCGAGTGTGCGTTCAAAGGCTTTTCTAAAATTCAACTGACCGGGAAAACAAGAACCATCGGAGAGCCATACGGTAATTGAATTAGAGCCAAGTGCTTTACCGTGTTTGATTACTTCAAGGTTATGATCAATCGCCTGCTGACGAACTTTTGCATTTACATGCTGAAGAGAACCAAATTTATAGCTTAGTTTTTGTCCGGGTTGGTCTTGAAATGTGTTTGAGTTAACGGCATCAAATACTAAGTCATGCTCGGTAGCCAATGCTTTTATTTTTCGGGTATTGGTTGGGATATCCCACGGAATGTGCAGTGAAATAGCGCCACTCGATTTATTAAGCGCATGAAGTAAACCAACGTCTTCAATTTTTTCTTCTAAGGTTCGAGGCTCGCCACCACCTGAAAACCTCCCGAAGCGAGTACCACCCGTGCCTAAGGCCCAACTCGGTACTGCAATTTGAAAATCAACCAGTTTGCCGATTACTTTCTTTGCATTTGAGTTTTCACTCACAAGCTGCTTTACTTTTCGCTGATGAGCGGAGTTAAGCTTGTCGTTGTGTTTCTGGATTTGGGTTTTGTCTATTCTCATAGTATAAGTTATTTGAACCACGAAGGCACTAAAGCACAAAGCTGCACTAAGGCTTTCTATGGTTTATATTTTATAATATCAATCTTTTAATTCCACTCTTCATGAGTGGTACATGAAAATTTATTAATAGGCCTAGGCGTTTCTCGGTGAGTTTCAGATAACTCAATAGTTGAGCTTCCCATACCGGATGATAATTTTCCTGAGCTTTAAGTTCAACAATAACTAGATCATCCACTAAAATATCCAATCTTAATCCATCTTCGATATTAAGATTCTTGTAAATAATTGGTACTTCCTTTTGTCTTTGAAAATTAATACCTAGGTCTGCTAATTCGTATGCAAAGCATTTCTCATAAACACTTTCTAGTAATCCAGGGCCGAGCTCCTTGTGAATTTTGAATGCAATATCAACAATCTGAGTTGCTAAAAATTCTTCTCTATCTGTTAGCTTTTTAAACATCAAGTTTACTTGATAATAAACACTTTGTGTTTCTTCGTGTTCATTGTGACTTTGTGGTTCAAACTCTACTTTAAATAAAAAACTTCTGTTAAGGGAACACTCACCGGTGAGTTATCCGGATTGCTGTCCATAATATCTTTCATATAAGCCCACCACTTTTTCATTACCGGATGATCGGGTAGGGCATCCATCGCTTTCGGATCAGTGATGCTCATTGCCCCAAACAAATCATTTGTTTCTTCATCCAGAAATATTGAATAATTTGAAATGCCGGTTTGTTTTAAGAGTGCTTCCAATTCAGGCCATAGTTGATCATGCCTGCGTTTGTATTCTTCCGTTTGGCCGGCATGAAGTTTCATTTTAAAAGCTAATCGTTTCATAATGCATTTGTTAAACCACTAAGGCACCAAGTCACCAAGATTCACAAAGAGTTATCTCACGAATGCCATCGCCACCCCACCATCTACATTCAACACATTACCTGTTGACTTATTTAGTTGTCCGCCCACAAAAGCAAAGCATGCATTGGCGATGTCTTCCGGTAAAATAACTTCGTTTAACAACGTACGCTTCGCGTAGTACGCTGGTAACTCAGAAACCTTTACGCCATACGCTTTCGCGCGACCTTCTGCCCAGGCGCCTTCCCAGATTTTGCTATCCGATATTACAGCATCGGGGTTCACAACGTTTACACGAATCTTATCTGCCCCTAACTCGGCTGCATTCAACCGGCTCAAATGAAGTTGTGCTGCTTTCGCAGAACCATAAGCCGCATTGTTTGGTCCACTTACCAAGGCGTTTTTACTTACAATGTTAAGCACATCCCCACCCAAACTTTGCTTGCGCATGATTTCCACGCCACCTTGTGTGATCAGGAACTGACCTTTCACTAAGATGTCATATAACAAATCCCAATCTTTTTCGGTATGCTCTTCAATAGGTTTTGAAATTGAAATTCCGGCACAGTTCACAACAATATCAACACCACCAAAAGCGAGGGCGGTTTGAGCATAGGCATCTTTTATGTTGTCCGCTTTTAGTACATCTAATTGAACTGAAGCAAAAGCATCTTTACCGTATTTGGTTTTAAATTCTTCGTCTGCTTTGGCGAGACGTTCGCTATCGTTATCATTAATAATTACACACGCTCCTTCTTCAACAAACTTTTTAGCGATACCCTTACCAATACCACCTGCACTTCCAGTAATCAAAGCAATTTTTCCGGTGAGCGGTTTTGGCTTTGGCATACGCTGAAGTTTTGCTTCTTCCAGCAGCCAATACTCAATATTAAAGGCTTCTTGTCTCGGTAGCGAAGTATACTCTGAAATCGCTTCAGCACCTTTCATTACATTAATGGCGTTGATGTAAAATTCAGAAGCTACGCGTGCCGTTTGCTTGTCTTTTGCAAAGGTGAACATTCCAACACCGGGATATAAAATTACTACTGGGTTTGCATCGCGGATAGCCGGACTATTTGGATGCTTGCACGCATTGTAATAGTCGGAGTACATTTTTCGATATGCTTCAAAAGCAGGCATCAATTTTTCTTTTATCGCTTTTGCATCCGAAAGATTTTCATCAGGAGCTAATGATAAAACCAACGGACTAATTTTGGTGCGTAGAAAATGATCCGGACAACTAGTACCCATTGGTGCAAGCTTGGCAAGGTCAGTTGAGTTAATAAAGTCAAGCACCCGCTCATCATCAGTAAAGTGACCAATCATCCGGTTTTGACTGGAGCACAATCCACGAAGGGTGGGGGCAAGTGTTGTAGCTTGCTTCAAGCGATCTTCTTTGGCAAGCGATGTTAAAATCTGACCACCAAATACTTTTCGCTTCTTGCCATAGTTTTGTTCCAGATACTCGGCACAGGTTTCAATTACCTCAAGCGTATTGATATAACTTTCATAAGCAGTATCACCCCATGTGAACAAACCGTGAGATCCTAACATGATGCCACGAATACCTGGATTTTCTTCCAAACATATTTTGAGTTTTAATCCTAAATCAAAACCAGGACGTTGCCATTCTACCCAACCGATAGTTCCTTTAAACAATTCTTGCGTGATTTTCTTTCCATCTTTTGCAGCTGCAATTGCAATCGCAGCATCCGGGTGAAGGTGATCGATGTGTTTGAAAGGGAGCAAGCCATGAAGGGGAGTGTCGATGGAAGGAGCTTTTGATGCCAGATCATAAATGCAATGATTGAACAGCTCAACCATTTCATCTTCATGTTCAAGTCCACGATACACCGCAGTGAGACTGCGCAGCCGATCCAAGTATAATGCCGCTAGCCCACTGCGTTTAAGTGTGCCAATATCACCACCAGAACCTTTCACCCACATGATTTCAGTTTGTTTGCCAGTCAGTGGATCTTTTGCTAGGGCGCGACACGAAGTGTTTCCACCGCCATAGTTTGTCAATCGTAAATCGGCACCCAATAAATTAGAGCGATAGATTAATAGTCCTACTTCATCACCCGCCAATGCAGCTGCTTTGGCTTCATCCCAGAGATAACTTACGTGTTTAAATGTTTTTGTTTTTGACATAATTATTTTATTGAATTTCCATAACCCACAACTAAGACTGATAGAATAATCATTCCAATTCCTACTGTAATAGTTGTCATTGTTTTTTTACTAACTCCTTTCCACTCCTTTAAGGCAATTCCCCAGCAGTTGGCGACAAGAATAATAAATGCCATGTGAAGAATCCAAGAACTTGCACCATTTCCTAATTTACTTTCACCCATGCCGTAAAAGAAAAATTGTAGAAACCAGGTGGTGCCTGCCAGTGCAGAAAAAATATAATTTTTTACAAGCGGTGATTTTTTATTTCCGTAATCAGAAAAAGTCTTATTCCTAAAATTGAGAATCATGCACCAAATAAAATTAGTGGTTAGTCCGCCCCAAAGAAGTACCACATACGTAACATTGTTTTGAAAGAGTGGATTCAACCCCATACTCACAGCTGTTTCTGCCATGGGTTTGCCAGCTTCAATACCAAAGTTGAAACAAGAACTTAAAATTCCGGAAGTAATGGCAACGATCAATCCTTTGACCAAACTAAACTCACCAACACTTTTTTTCTTTTCTTCTTCCGATAGCTCATTTTCTTTCAACATCCCTGCTCGGCCACTGATGTAAATTCCCAGTAAACAAATGACCACACCGAGCAGCACCACTTGCCCCCATGTGTTGGTCATCATTTCAATAATGCTGGTTTTCCCTACGGTAGGAACGATTGCATAATAGATAGAAGGGACGATGGCTCCAAAGGCTGAACAAAAACCGAGAACGACTGAGTTGCCTAACGACATTCCAAGATATCGAACGCCAAGTCCGTACGTCAAGCCACCAATGCCCCATAATATGCCAAAGAGAATAGTATATTGGATAGTGGAGGTAGCAGTGCTTTTAATAATTTCAGAAAAACCGGGAAGCGTTAACCAGGCTGCTAACGGTGGAACAATCAACCATGAAAAGATGCCGCCAACGATCCAATAGCTTTCCCATGCCCAGCCTCTCACTTTTTTGAATGGCATATAAAAACTGCCCGAGGCAAAGCCGCCAATAAAATGGAATATTACACCGAGAACGATTTGCATGGGTAGAGATTAGAAAATGAAAGATAACGAGGAAACAGGAGTATTACCATCCTGCACCATCATGGTATAAAAAAAATGCCCCTGAGGGTTCAGAAGCATTTTGGGTATGATTGATGGACCGCCCTAACCAATGGCGGACTTACAAAACTCCAGACATTTCTTCACCTCATCAATAGGAGTAGAGCCTTCCGGAACTTTATACTCCAGCTCGATAGTTGCCGGGAAAGAATATTTGTTATCCCGCATCAAACGCAGGGCATCTGCCAGTGGGGTGTCACCCGTGCCCCAGACAAGGTTGTCGCCACCATTTGCTTTTGTTTTGCGGTCTTTCATGTGCATGCTCACAATGCGGTCATGCTTCAGTTTGATGAAGTCAAGCGGGTTGGAATTTCCCGCAGCAACAAAGTGACCCAGGTCGAGGTTAAGCGAGTTTGCTGGTGATTGAGCAAGTGCTGTATCCCAGAATGTAGGAGTCTGTTGTTCGTGACCATGATAGCCCACTTTCATTTTATATTTTTCAGCAGCCTTGCCAAGCTTTAAGGTGTGTGCATCATTGCTGGGATGTTCCAACGTGATATGAGATGCACCCAAAGCTTTGGCAGCGCGTAATCCATAGTCAATATCAGTGTCACTGTTCTGAGGTCCGAATGCATCAGGCTTGAAGGCATAAATATCAACTCCTGCCTTTTTGTACATTTTTCCAAACTCTTCGAATTTTGACATCGAAACCTTCTGTCTCCACTGGCCCACTTCTTCGCGATATATTTTTGTTTTTGCTTCTGCATCGGCAAGGGTTTTCTTTTCGTCTTCTGTTAATTCCTGCTGCTGACTACGCTTTCGCCAAAGCGGAAACATCGTACGGAAGTCAACTGGGTTTTTAGGAGCACCCGCAAATGACTCGGCCGGACCTCCCATCAATTCAATATTAGTGATACCACACTGAAGGATATACTCTAACGTAGCTTCCGCACTTTGATCGGGCAGATCGCGGAAAGAGTACGTGATAAGCCCCAACTTCACGCCTTTAATGGTTGAGCCTGATTTACCGAGATTATTAATGAAATTTGGCATACCAAAAGCAGACTGGCTACTGAGTAATGATCCTGTAATCAAAGTAGATGCTACTCCGATAAATTTGCGTCTTGAAGTATTTGTTTCCATAATGAAATTGTTTAGAGGTAGCTAAATTACTTTTTATATTTCTTAGTACGTTCATCGCTGATTATACCTTTCCAATTTAATCCATAGGCAAAATCATATTTATTGCCCTGATCATCCTCATAACATTCAAGATCGTGCGGAACATCTTCAAATTGTTTTTCTACCGTGTTCATATTAGCTGGCATTTGGAGTGGTAACAAAGCTGATGGTTCATTCGCTCCAGTCATAAGATCTAGCAGCGCCTGATCTTGAACCCCAAAATGAACTAAGATCGCGTTGGCATTTTTTTCAAACTCAGAAAAAATCATAGGTGTGTTCATATTAATGGAAACGATTACCGGCTTACCCTTCATCTTCGTATAGGTGTCGTTGATCATACCCAGATCGGTAACGTTGATGGCTTTATTCTTTTTGTTTTTATAACTACGGTTGGTTGTTTTTTCCAGCGGATCGCCACCGGCAATACTTGTCTCACGCGCTTCTTTAGCTATGTACTCACCATACTGTAATGAAATTGGCACGTATCCATTGCCGCCTTTCTTTGCCTCTTCAGGGTTGTAGCCAATTCCTGAGGTGGGGCTATCTACAAATATCAATGCTGCATCCGCTTTATCAGGATTATCAGTTACC
This sequence comes from Cyclobacteriaceae bacterium, assembly GCA_016787755.1. GTDB lineage: Bacteria > Bacteroidota > Bacteroidia > Cytophagales > Cyclobacteriaceae > ELB16-189. The sequence goes on from JAEUUA010000002.1 coordinate 102,608, forward strand.
TTAAAATATTTTTTTATGATCTCAAGACTTGCTGGATATTCATATTTTTCAGGAGTTTCCATGCCGATAAAATTTCTTCCCGCTGGGGTAAATTTTTTGGGGATGTAAACTGTCTTATTTTTTTCTAACGGAAGAACGTTTGCCTTGTTCTTAAGCATCACCACAGATTTTAACTGGGCTTCATAACCTGCTTTCATAAATTCCGGGTTGCCAACAATGCTTTTAGATTCTTCTACATTGAGATAAGGATTTTCGAATAATCCTGTACGGAAAATATTTTTAAGCAATCGCACGGCCGATTGTTCGAAGCGGGCCCGCATAAATTCTTCACCATGTTCTTTCACGCCCAAGTTGTAGGCTTCGATTACAGGTTTCATATCATTGTTTCCCCCAAACTGATCAACCCCTGCCATCAATACTTTGTAATGTCTTTCGGCAATCGACAAACTTTCTACTCCCCACGATTTTCCAGTAATAAAAACATCAATAGCGGTTGTGTTACCGGTTACTGACCAATCGGTACAAACCACACCATCATAATGATATTTATCGCGAAGCAAATCCTGAATAATATATTTGTTGTATGCATTACCCACGTTCTCTTTGTTCTTGGTGTCTTGGTTGTAGGAGATAGTATAGTATGGCATCACTGCGGAAGCAGCCCCTGTTTTACCTTTTAATTTGAAGGCGCCTTCGGTAAACGGAATCAGATGCATGTCAAAATTATTTCCCAGATAGACTGCATATTTTCCAACACCATAATGTGCATCGCGACCCGATTCACCTGAGCCTCCACCCGGCCAATGCTTCACCATCGCATTTACGCTTTCATACCCCCAGCCATCGGCTATTTCTTTATCACCAGTTGAAGTTTGAAATCCATCAATGTAGGCGCGACCGATATCAGCAGCGAGATGTGGATCTTCACCAAATGTACCACTCGTGCGATACCAGCGTGGATCGGTTGCGATATCAACTTGTGGTGATAGTGCTGTCGTTAATCCAAGTGCACGATACTCTTGTCCACCAATGCTTCCAAATTTTTCTACCAACTGAGGATCGAAAGTAGCAGCAAGTCCCAATGAACCCGGCCACATTGAAATTCTTCCTCCGGCACCTGCATTGTATTCTGCGTTTGCAATGGTTCCATGCCTGGGATCGGAACTATTGTTGGCGGGTATGCCCAAGCCTAATCCTTCAACCAACGCTTGGGCATTGTTATTCCAACGGGCTGCTATTTCCGGACTTTGGATAGATGTAAGAAGAACATGTCTTAGGTTATCGGTGCTCAAAAATTCTTTTTGTTGATCCGTAAGATCGCTGGCTGCAGCTCCACTCTCTTCAAAGCCTTTTCCATTATACGTTGCAGCAAAAAAACCACGATTCGCTGCGGGTATAGATTGATGACGACTGTATAACATTAACCCAGCTATTTGTTCGATGCTCATTTTGGAAGCCAGATCTTTTGCGCGTTCATCAGCAGATAAGCGCCAATCTTCATATTTATCCAGTGCATTATTTTTATTTAGATCTTTGAACCCTAATCGATCAGCGGTAAGAATCGTTATTCCTGAAGTAGTAGAATATCCCAACGTTTTTCCGCCTTCATTCTTCACAGTTTTAATTCCATCTTGCTCTGTTTCGGTCCATTTAGGTCCGCAACTTCCCATTCCCGAAAGGAGTGCAGTAATAGCAATAATTTGAAATGTATTTTTCATAAGGGTTAGATAATTACCAATGTGTATAATCAACACAATAGTATTTAATTACTAGTGATTTTTCAAGATTCTTCTATAGATTGCCCAAACAATTCGGCCAATGGGGGTATTAGATTTGAAATTTTTATGGATTCGAAGGAGTTAAAGGATTTTATTTTTCATGGCGACAAGGTTTTCTTGCCACATGTTTCTGTGGATTGTGTGATTTTTGGCTTTCATGACAATGAACTAAAAGTATTGTTATTGAAGTGGAAGGAGGGGCCGTGGTGTTTGCCGGGTGGTTTTGTGAAGTATGATGAGTCTGTTGATGACTCAGCCATTCGAGTGTTACATGAACGCACTGGATTAAGAAATATTTTTCTACAACAATTCCATACGTTTGGGCACCCGACTCGCGAAAAGGGGAAGAAGACAACACATGCTAAAAGCTGGATCAGTAAGCGATTTATATCAATTGGTTACTATGCATTAGTAGAGTTTTCAAAAGTAAATCCTCACCCGGATATGTTAAGCACCGAATGTAAATGGTGGGATGTTCTTAAAGTGCCCACACTAATTTATGATCATAAACAAATTATGAATAGAGCACTTGAAGCCGTACGCTTAGATTTAAATGACCATCCTGTAGGTTATAATCTTTTACCTGAAAAGTTTACAATGCCTGAACTTCAGTGTTTGTATGAAACGATTTTGAATGAAAAATTAGATCGTAGAAATTTTCAAAAGAGAATCTTAGCAATGGATTTTTTAGTCAAGCTGAAAGAACGTAAAATCGGAGGTGCCCACAAAGCCCCGTTTCTATATAGGTTCGATAAGAAAAAGTATTCTCATGCGCTAAAGCAAGGGTTGAAATCGAATTGGTAACTCACTTTCTTTTCAATGCTTCTGCGATTGCTTTCTCGACCAGAGGCTCCATTATTTTATAGCCCGCTAAATTTGGATGTACACCATCGTTGCCTAATTCTTTCTTCAATCCATTTCGTTCATCAACCATGGCCGAATAGTAATCGAGATACACGAAGTTATTTTTTACAGCATACTCTTTTAGCATTTTATTAATGGCAACAATTTTTCCGGCAGGTTCCAATCCCGGTTTCCACGGATAATCGAATGCAGGAAGGATGGATGAGATCACTACTTTGATACCATTCGCCTTTGCCAATTGCACCATGGTAATAATATTATCGCGTGTTTGTTCGAGTGTCATCGGGCCTGTGTTGCCGGCAATGTCATTGGTGCCAGCAAGAATCACAACTACTTTTGGTTTCAAGTCGATTACATCTTGCTTAAAGCGTAGTACCATTTGCGGAGTGGTTTGCCCGCTAATGCCGCGATTGATATATGGCTTTCTTTCAAAGAATGAGGGGTCAACACTTTCCCAACCAATGGTTATGGAGTTACCCATAAACACAACCCGGTTTTCATTTGCCTTCGGGGCGGTTACTTTTTCATTGTCTTTTTGAAACCTTTTCAGATTAGCCCAATCCATCGGGGGTTGATCAAAATTTTTCTTAATCCATAGCAGGCAGGCATCGATCCATTGTTCCTTTGCAGTTTTGTTTGTCATCCCAAAACCGTGAGGTCCTTTGGCATAGAAAAAAGTTTCTACAGGTACTTTGTGTTGCTCCAGCGCAGCAACAAACGCTAATGTGTTGCCAACCGGAACAACATTATCTGTCAACGCTGAAGTAATGAAAGTAGACGGAGTTTTAGAAGTTACATGTAATTCATTTGAATACTCAAACACATCTTCGGCAGACATTCCTAACTCACTAGCCTTTGTTGGAATTTTTTCTCCAGCCCCAAATATTTTAGTCCCAATTAAATTTTGTCGCGAGCCTTGATGCGTAAGACTATCGGAAAAACTAATGACAGGATAATTCAAAATCATAAAATCTGGACGCAAACTTATATTGTTAGGATTGTCTATGACTGCTTTTTGAAAATGAGTACCGGCCGTAGAAGCAAGATGTCCACCGGCAGAAGAGCCCATGATTCCAATTTTATTGGGATTGAGATTCCACATTTTGGCATTCTCGCGCACCAATTGTATTGCACGCTGAGCATCTTGAAGGGGGCCAATACGTTTGTCTATCATTATTCCTCCTTTTGGTAGGCGATACTTTAACACAAAGGCAGCAATACCTTCCTCATTCAATCGTTTAGCAACATCATATCCTTCATGACTCATGGCCAGAATCCAATAGCCACCCCCTGGGCAAATTATGACAGACGAGCCTGTTGCCTTAGCGGGATCAGGAAGAAATACGGTGAGGGTAGGATTTACAACTCCCAGCACACGATCGATATTGTCCTTTGTTCCTTTCACCATGGATGTGTCAAGCGGTGTGGTAGGTACTTGGGAATTAGGAACAACACCTTTGTATAACGGAATTTCTTGTTGCGCGAATGCAACCTGTGAAAGAAAGAGAAGGGCATACAAAGTCTTTTTCATGCGAATTTGTTTTCTTTAAAGTTATAATTATTTATCCATCGTAAAGTAAAGTCATGAATTATAGATATAGTTTTTTTCTACTGGGATGTTTAATCATCACATGCGCGCCTGAAAAAGAATCATTAACATGGTACAAAGGCAATTTGCATACGCACACCTATTGGAGCGATGGGGATGAATTTCCAGAGCTCGTGCTGGACTGGTACAAATCTCAAGGGTATGATTTTGTGGCGTTGTCAGATCATAATACGTTGGCACAGGGTGAGAAATGGAAAGTGATTGCAAAGAGTCCGTTGTATGAGGCCAGCTTTCAAAAGTATCTTGAAAAATTTGGCGCTGATTGGGTGGTGTATAAAAACGATACGGGTCGCATTCAGGTAAAGTTGAAAACCTTTGCTGAATATAAATCTAAAATAGAAGATACCGGTTTTTTGATTATTCCTTCAGAGGAGATAACCAACTACGTAGCAGGCAAAATTCCGGTACATGTAAATGCTACTAATCTGCAAAAAATTATAGTACCCTCTAATGCACCTACGGTTGTTGAAACTATACAGCAATCAGTAGACGCGGTGTTGAGACAACGTGAAGAAACCGGTGTGCCCATGTTTCCTCACATTAATCACCCAAACTTTGGCTGGGCTATTACGGTTGATGACCTGATTGCCTTACAAGGTGAACGATTCTTTGAAGTGTATAACGGGCATCCTCTCGTCAATAATTATGGGGACTCGGTACGCATGGGTACAGAAGTGATGTGGGATAAGATCAACTGGGCTTATACGAAGCGCAACCAACCTTTGATGTATGGTTTAGCAACCGATGATAGCCATAGTTATCATCAGTTTGGTTCAGCGTTCAGCAATGCGGGTCGTGGTTGGGTAATGGTGCAGGCTAAAAAACTTGATGCTCTTTCGGTTATCGAAGCGATGGAGGCGGGGAGGTACTATGCTTCCACCGGTGTTACTTTCAGTAAATTATCTTTTACGAATAATCAACTGCAAATTGAAATTGCCGAAGAGGGAGGAGTTTCGTATACGATTGAAGTTATTGGGTTGAAAGCCGGAGCAAATGAAACAGAGGTTGTTCAAATAAAACAAGGCACTCACATTAATTTTGAGGTTACAAACAAGTATGTTTTTGTCCGCATTCGCGTTACATCCACCAAGCAAAAAGAAAATCCATTTCAGGATGGTGATTTAGAGATGGCATGGACACAGCCCGTAAGTGTAAAGTAATGTGTGTGGTGATGGAAAACTTTTGCCGATTGAAAAGAGACAAATTAATGTTACAATTTCTTAACAGCGATGTTTCTAAACTGATGGGTTGCATTTGGTCGCCACGAACTTAATGGCATTCCATTCCCGGCTGCGGGCGAATATACAGCCGTCCAATGGCATTGCAACGCTATCATGCCTTCCGTGGCTCCAGCCAGAAAATCATTTTTAGTTTGTTGTACATCCCACATTTCAACCCCGTTGATCCAAAGTGTAAGATGAGGAACCTCGCCCGTCATGCAGATCCGAAATGAATTCCAGTCACCCTCTTTCCAAACTTTTTTTATTTGGTTGGCATGTGCAGGTTGACTAACAGGAATTCGCTCGCCAATAAGATCGCCTGTATTGCCGGGAAGTACCAATTCAATTTGATAAGCAGCACCCCCCTCATTGGAACGGATAAAAATTCCACCGTTAGCAAATGAATCTATTTTTATTTCTAGATATAATTCGAAATCGCGGAATGTTTCATTAGTCATCAGGAGCCCACCCTGACCATAAGGCTCTTGTCTGGCAACGATTACTCCATCCTCAACACTAAAATTTGGCGTTGTGCCTTGATGCGTGGTTCGACTCACGTGCCAGCCTTTTAAATTCTTTCCATTGAATAACGGTTTAAACCCCTCTGGAATTTGAGCATTACTAATACCACTGATTAGTATGAATAATAATATTAAGAATGGTTTCATTATTTACTCAAATCATTTCCTAATTACTCCCTACTAACTACTCTTTACTTTTCTCCATCACTAATCTAAACCCCACATCGTATTTACTTCCCGGACCACCGGCATGCGTCATGTACGTTGCATTTTTTACATCTCCATAGAAGGGTGCTCCTTTAAGAACATACTGGTTGCCTTTCTTAACTGGCACTGAATCTGCAAATGGTTTTTCATTGTAATAATCTTGCGTCCACTCCCACACATTCCCTAACATATCATACAAACCCCACGCATTTGGTAGTTTTTGTCCAACGGGCTGTGTAGTTTGTTTTGCGATTTGAGCAGTTGCCTGAATGTCCTTCCATGCCATGTCATCGGTGGCTCCGGCACGGGCTGCATATTCCCATTCAAATTCGGTCGGTAATCGATAGGTTGCCTTTCCTTTTTCGAGTTTATTTAATTTTTTAATGAATGCCTGAGTATCTTTCCAACTCACGTTTTCAACTGGATGCTGATCAGCATTTGGTAATTCTTTAAAGTAAGAAGGATTGTTGCCCATTACTTTTTTCCACTGCGCTTGGGTAACTTCAAACTGCCCTATGAAATAAGATTTTGAAAGGGTGACACTAAATCCCGGCAGTGCTGCTTTCCTTGATAATTCATCGGACACTTTATAATCTTTGTCAGGCAAGTTTGGAAGCCCCATGTCATCCGATTCGTTTTTTCTGTATTGCTCAAGAAATCCAAACTTGGAAGTAGTGGGTTGAAATTTGCCAACTACCATAGTGCCAGGTTTTATTTCTATAAAGGACATTCCTATACTATTAATGTAGTCTGGCTTACCCTGAGCTTGCAAATGGGTTAGGGTTGAAAGGCAGATAAGTATGGTGGGTAGACGCTTCATTTAATTCTTCAACGTGATTGAGGCGATTGGAAATAAAGCATCCTCTGATTTTGCTTGTTCATTCTTAAATATAAAATATAAAGAATGAAATCCAGTCACATTTTTAATAGTGATTAGGGAAGGGATTGTATAGGAACTCTTGTCAGACCCACGTCCAAAAAAATTGGATAGATCCAACGGGGGCAGACTTTTATCAACTTCAACTCCTTTCTCTAAGCTGCCGGGTGGCGGGGCAAACGCTCCGCGATAGCGAACATTAAATTGTTTTGGAAGTAGTTCAGTTTCGCCAATCAATACACCAGATTCAGAATCAAAGCGCACTTCAATTTTTCCGCCTTTATAAATATCGTATAGATGCCAATTGGGCTGAATAGAAATTTCTTTAATGCCAGTAAGGTCTATATTACTGAATCCAATAAAGGAATTTGGTCGGGCGGTAAGGAAAGTATATTCATCTAACTGATCACGAATTACATGTTGCTGAATGGGTGCATTTACCGGAATCAATTTTGGACTGCGCAACATCACTACGGATTCAGAAAATAGACTGGGAACAGAGTTGTTTCCTTTATCCGCGTAAGCAGCTCTGAGAATAATGGTACCCAATCCATTATCCTGATCTGGAATCTGAGGAAGATACTCTCCGGCAACGGGTGCTCCGATTTTATTTTCATGATTGAGAATGTAATTCACAATGACACGCGCGTTGGCAGGTGTAATCAAAGGATGCGCAGGCATGGCAGTTTCCAGATTCCAAGACCTTGAACTTCCATTTCTTATTTTATCAATCAGTAGATTGGTAGTTTTTAAATCATGTTTATACTTCCTGGCAATTTCACTAAACGAAGGGCCGATGCCTTTTTCTTTTTCATGATGACACGTGCGGCAGTCGCTTTGAGCCATCAGCGATTTGGCAAGAGCAAAGCGTGATACTTCTTTGTAGTCAACGGTTATTGCCGGGTAATCAAATCCTTCCGATAGATAATCCATGCTAATCGCAACTTCTTCAGGAGATATTCTCATATCGGCCAACGAGCCATCTTCTTTGTCCGTGATTTGTGTTGAATACTTAATTTTCTTTCCTGAAAAAAAGAAACTTTGATTTCCTTCAATAGTTAATTTAACCTCGGGTGGTTCATTGCCGGCAATCACCTGAACAGTTTCTGAATTACTGAGTCCCTTCGGATCACAAACGGTGAGGGTTGCTTTATAAACGCCAGGTTGATCTAAAATAACTTCATAATTTCTAGTGTTTGATGTATGTTCAGGTTTTCCTTCGGATGAAATTATCCAACTATATTTTAATGAGTCGCCATCATAGTCAATCGTTCCGGCTGATGATAACTTTACTGTGAAGGGAACATCGCCTCCTTGTTTGTCAGCAGAAAGTTGAACAACTGGTTTTCTATTCCCAGCATTATATTCTATGCGTACCAGCCTGGATTCAATTCCTGAGTTAGCCGTATTGCCACCATATTCCAGCACATACAAATCTCCGGTTGGCCCAAACTTTATGTCAATCGGTTGGCGTGGATGATAGTCAGGCGCGAAGCGTTCCATACCTGTGTAGTTTCCTTTTTTATCCATACTGATGGCCATGATCCAAAAGCGTGATAGATCAGCAGCCAACCATTTTCCTTCATAATAATCAGGATAGGGTCGTGAGGCATTTTTAAAGTCGGCCCGATGATATAATGGCCCGCCAATCGCACATCGTGAACTGGAACCCACCAATGGAAATTTTTCTGATGCTCGATAAGGATAGGAGATGAAGGCGGGTTGCGCTGGAGGCAATTCTTTAAGACCTGTATTATTTTTTGATTGGTTAATCGGCCTAAGCGAATCTTGCTTAGCGCCAATTGCATGGTTTACATAATCATACATGGGGTAGGCATTATTTTCACCGATAAAATAAGGCCATCCAAAAAAGCCTGGTTGTTTTGCTTGGTTCAATTCATCATACCCCATTGGACCTTTTTCAGAATCGCGATCTGCATCGGGTCCTACTTCGCCCCAATAAAGAAAACCGGTTTTAGAGTCAATACATACGCGCCATGGATTTCGATTCCCCATGATATAGATCTCGGGCCGGGTTTTTTCCATTCCTTTCGGGAAGAGATTTCCTTCCGGGATTGTATAGGTGCCATCTGGCTCCGGATGGATGCGGATAATTTTTCCGCGTAAATCATTAGTATTGGCTGCGCCTCGTTGATCATCAAATTGAATGCGATCAGGTCGTTCATCCGTTTGTGAGTAGAGTGAGTTGCCTGTATTGTTGCCGATGGTTAGATAGAGATTTCCAGATGCATCCCATGTCATGCCGCCTCCTGTATGGCTTGTACTTTCCCGGTCACTGGGAACTTCCAATAAAACTTTTCTGCTTTCCAGAATTAATGCATCGTTGACAAGATCCCAACGGGTAAGAAAAAACTTGCTGATAGAAGCATCCGCATAATATAGATAGATCCAATGATTAGTTTTGAAATCCGGATCAAGTGTCATGCCTACCAGACCTTGTTCGCTGTGCGTGAAAACAGGAAGGTAACCCATTGTCTTTATCGACTCAGTCCCTGCATCCCATTTTTTAATTCCGCCACCCCGTTCAATAATTATTGCAGATTCATCAGGTAACACTTCAAAAGCCATGGGTTCATCCAATGAACCTGGCGGAGTGATAATAACCGGGGTAAAGCGATTAGCTTCTGGTTTTGAAATCGTGATTTCATTATTTGTGTTTTTTGTTGAACAGGCACAAATAAAAATACAACTCAGGAAAACGTTTTGGATCACGCTTCTCATTTCAATCATTCAACGCCTGATACACTAGTACTTTAAAAGTCTGATCAATATCCGAACCATGAGCGCCCCACATTTGTCGATATAGCAGAACGACCATTTTTTCTTTTGGATCAACCCAGTACGTTGTAGAAAAGGCTCCACCCCATGAATACGTTCCAATATTGTGAGGAAATAAGGTACTTCCTTTTTCGGTAATGATCTGAAACCCTAAACCAAACTTTTCATCACCTAAAGAAAGATCTCCAATTTGATTCATCGTCATCATGCGCACGATATTGCGACTTAAATAACGCTTACCATTATATTCCCCATTGTTGAGAAGCATTTGAAGGAAGATGGCATAATCATACACAGTAGAAGATAAACCACCACCACCTGAGAAATAGGATTTTTTCCGAAGTGGAAAATTCATATCGCCACCAAGCGCTGTCGCATATTTTTTTAGTCCTGTAGAATCTTCCATAAAAAAGTTAACCAAACGACTTGCCTTTTCTTGTGGCACATTAAAATACGTATCATTCATTCCGAGGGGTTGAAATATCCGTTGATTGAAAAATTCTTCTAATGTTAAGCCCGACCAGATTTCAACCAGGCGGCCCAGTAAGTCAGTATTCAATCCGTATGTCCAGCGCTCTCCGGGTTGATGGGAAAGTGGGAGTGACCCTAAGCGTGTCATAGCATCCGCCAGTGAGCCTTCATAGACATCAAGACCAGCCGTGATTTTATTTTTAGCATAGATCGCTTTCGCTTCAGGACTTCCAATTTGTGCATAATCAATTCCGGAAGTATGAGTGAGTAAATCACGAATGGTAATTTTTCGCTTGGCAGGAATGGTTGTGTATGTAGTATCTTTTGGATTGAACTTGTCTAACACTTTTAGATCCGCAAAGGAAGGAATGAATTTTGAAACCGGATCTTCCAATAAAAATTTTCCTTCTTCATACAACATCATCACAGCTACACTTGTTATGGCTTTGGTTTGCGAAGCAATTCTAAAAATATCGTCCCTCTTCAGTTTAGTTTTTGTTTCAAGATCATTATAGCCCGATGCCTTATGATAAATTATATTTCCATTTCGGGCAATTAATCCAACGGCACCGTTAATCCATCCCTTTGCCACCCACCTATTTAAGGTGCTGTCAATGCGGGCTAATCGCTCTGCAGAGAACCCGGCTGCTAATGGTGTTGATTCTTTTAGAATTAAAGATTCATTTTCTTTCCGTGGATGACAGGTGGAAAAAACAACCAGCGGGATCAGAATCGTCAAAAGGCGTTTCATTTTATAAGGTTTAGTTTTCTAAGGTAGACTTTTATTCAAGATCATTAATTATTTGATCAAGTTTTTTTAATTGAACATAGAGAGATTACCAACATTTTTCCAACGTCTTTTTGAAAACGAATCAATCAGGAGGGCATTGGTTGTACTATAGTATGAAGTGCGCAGCGCTTTTTGTAGGTTTGAATAATCCATGAAGAAAGCGGATTTCAATCAAATTGTTTTTATTGATTACCAATCGGCCACGCCAAAGTACCGGCAATTGGCGGATTCAATTCTCAATGCGGTTAGAAGTGGCCGACTTCAAAAGGATGACTTACTTCCCTCCATCAATGAGCTCAGCTTTAATTTTGAAATTTCGCGTGATACTGCGGAAAAAGGGTACAAACACTTGAAGGAAATTGGTGTACTGGCTTCTGTTCCGGGCAAGGGTTTTTATATTGTAAATACCAATTTAGATCAATCCTTAAAAATATTTTTGTTATTCAACAAGCTGAGTGCGCATAAAAAAATTATTTATGATGCGTTCATTGCTTCTTTGCCCGAAACTGCTTTTGTGGATTTTTACGTCTACAACAATGACTTCGCTTTCTTTAAAAAGCTAATTCAAAATAGAAAAGAAGATTATACGCATTATATAATTATCCCGCACTTTACAGAGGGGGAAGAAAGTGCGGCAGAGATCATTAACACATTGGATAAATCCAAGTTAGTCTTGCTGGATAAGTTGATCGAAGGGGTTGAAGGCGAATATGCATCGGTGTATGAAAATTTTGAACAAGATATCTATAATGCCTTGTTGGAAGCCAAAAGAATTTTATTCCGATATCAGACTATAAAAATAATTTTTCCTGAGCATTCTTATTTTCCAACAGAAATTATTCGCGGCATGGAAAGATTTTGTAATGAATTCGGTTTTAAGCATGCTGTAATTCATGACATTGTTCACGAGGAACTTAAATCGGGAGAGGTGTATATAAACCTGATGGAAAATGACCTGGTTATTTTGATTGAACGCATCATTGCGCTAAAGCTTGAAATCGGAAATGACATTGGCGTGATCTCGTACAATGAGACTCCTTTAAAGAAAATAATTCTGAATGGAATCACTACCATCTCAACAGATTTTCAATTGATGGGAGAGAAGACTGCCGAGTTGATCTTAACCCAATCAAATCAGCACGTAGAGATTCCTTTCTATCTTACGTTAAGGAAATCCCTTTAGATTTTGTTTTAAAATCCTATTGATCAACGTCCAATATGCGCGGCCATATCCAACCAGAATTTCTTCACCCTGTTTAATGGTGCGCGTTGCTTCAATAAAACATCGGGTTCCTTCACTCACATAGGCAGCATTGTTACGGAGTCCTTTTTTTCGTGTCAGTCCGTTGGCATCGTTGGCATAACGACCCAATTTTTTTATCGCATGTAATGCGTTGATTACCGTATGGCGATTGATGTACATCAGATACCCATTATGCCCATCTTCTGCCCTTACTTCATGCCAAGGCTGAGTGCGCCCTTTGTATTCTACTATGCGGGTGCCTTTGGGTATTGTCACGGTTGTATAAAGCCCTTTTCCTGAATTCGGAAGCTTAGATTTTTTGACTACCAAAAATTTTTCCAACAAAGCCATTCCCGCTGAAGCATCTAATTCTCTTCAGCAGTAGATGTGTGGTTGTTATAGATTGCATGTAGTTCACCCAATCCTGAAACAGTATCCCGCAACTCCAATAGTAAACGAGTTTGTAGCAAACCCATTCGATTGCCAATATCATCTTTCTGGATATCAGACACTAATTCGTCTAATGACTTATTGATCTGGGATATTAGTTTCTTCTGCTCTTCTTGCAGTGAAGATGCGGGGCCCTTACCCGATGCAATGTGATCAGAAATTTTGATGGCGAAGTCACCAATGGTACGCTCCAGGCTAGCCGTTAATTCTGAATATTTTTTCTTTGGTGGCGAATGATGATTCTCAACATGAATCATAATTAACTCATTAATTAAGTGTGCACTTTGATACAGATCTTGCATCAAATCAAAAACTAAAATGTATAGCCTCCCGGTTTGTAAATTTCCTTTTTCAATTTTCTTGATAAACTTTATGATCTTTGAGTCAAATTTTTCGGTCTGGATTTTAAGTTTATCCAATTCATCTCTTGATTTGCGTAACGTACTCTGATCTTCATTTAAAAGTGCGCGCAAGCTTTGCACAATTACCTGGCGAATTGTTTTAAGTGTTTTAGCGGTATTGTTCTTGCTCTCGCTGATAGCTTGCGGAATGCTCAATTGTTTAACCTCCAGCAACTGGTTTTCTGCTTTTTCTGCTTTTGATTTTCTGTTGAATACAACATGACTGCGTATCAATAAAAATCCTGCGAGTACGGTTAAAATAAGTGGACCTATAGGATCCGTTTTATACATGATCAACGCGAGGAGACCACTTGCCAGTAGGGCAACGACAGCGGTAATTAGCCAACCAGCAATTACATTAATTACTCCGGCAACGCGATACACAGCGCTCTCTCTACCCCAGGCCTGATCAGCAAAGGACGAGCCCATGGCCACCATGAACGTTACGAAAGTGGTACTGAGTGGAAGTTTCTTTGATGTGCCATAGGCGATAAGAATACTCGCTACCACCATGTTAATACTGGCACGAATTAAATCGAAAGATGCCTGATCAGCTGCTGCCGTTGCCGAGTCTTTTTCAAATCGAATTGAAAGACTTGTGGCCCAACTCTTTGGCATTGTTTTTTCTATTTGCCGACCTGCCCACATACCGCTCCCCACCAGCGCCCTGGAAATGATATTGGGTTTAAATCGTTCGTCACCCCCTTCATCTTGCCTTCCTAATGAAACTTCGGTTTCAGTTACTTTTCTGCTCTTTGAATTGGTCCATAAGGTAATTACCATGATAGCGCCCCCTGTAAAGAGGAGCCAGGAAGGGGTAGCAATCTGCTCATTCAAAATAGTCATTGAAAAATCGGATGCAGGGACACCTGAGACAACCCACGCTTGAAAGGAAACCAAACCTGCTACTGAAACGCCCATGAAATTCACCAAATCATTTCCGGCAAAAGCCATCGCTAATGAGAACGTTCCTAACAGTACAACAATCTTTAACGGATTGATTTTCTTCCACCACATCAGCACCTGAATGATAATCGACCAAAAGACAATAGACACTACGATTATTATAATCGTGTTGTCAGTAATCCATTTAATTTGATCGGAAGTTATAAAGGAACTTCCCTTAGCTCCTTTAATTAACAGGAAGTAGATAATGGCGGCAATAGCTACTCCGCTAAAAATGGCGCCATATTTCTTGAGAGTCTTTTTTAGTTTGAATGTAAAAATGATGCGGGCAATATGTTGTACAATGGATCCTAGGATAAATGACAGGAATACAGAAAGAAAAATACCTCCAATAATGGTAACTGCACTGGAATAGTTAATGATCTGCGACCACGTCTCAAAACCATCACCATGTTCAAACGAAACGAGCAACCCCGTAACTAACGCAGCTCCCAGCAATTCAAATACAAGTGATACGGTAGTGGAAGTAGGTAATCCCAGTGAGTTAAAAAAATCTAACAGGATAATATCTGTTAGCATTACTGCCATAAAGACAATGATTATTTTATCGAATGTGAAGAAGGCCGGATTGAAAATTCCATTTCGGGCAATCTCCATCATGCCGCTCGAGAAAAGAGATCCCGCCAAAATACCTAAGCTGGCTATAAATAAAATGATCCGAAAGGAGGCTACTTTTGAACCGATGGCCGAATTAAGAAAATTTACAGCATCGTTACTGACTCCAACAATCAAGTCAACACCGGCTGCCACCATCAGGATGACAATAAAAATTAAATAGAAATCCATTGTGATCAGGCTCAGGTAAAATTGGCCTTAAAAATACAGAACGAAAGCTAGTCTTTTAAAGAAAGAAGTATCTTTATGCGCAATGAAGGACTTTAAAAAGTATTTTTTAATTCCTAGTGCCCCTGATCAGGTTTATCTCGCCTTAACCACCGAAGCCACCCTTCAATTATGGACAGGCGATAAGGCTGAAATGGTTGCAGAACCGGGAACTGAGTTTTCGTTGTGGGATGGCAGTATTGTTGGTAAAAACCTTGAATTTGAGAAGAATAAGAGGATTGTTCAACAATGGTATTTTGGAGATCAAGGGGAAGATTCCATCGTTACTATTAAATTACATCAGCATGATGTTGGTACTTCCATAGAACTCAGGCACACCAATATTCCCGATTCAGATTATGAGGATATTGTGGACGGCTGGACAAATACTTACTTTAGGTCGTTGCAGGATTTTTATGAAGGCGAACCGGGCGTATGAAAGTGATAGAGAAATACCAATAGCCCATTAAAAGCAGGCTTGGGATTACTTTTAATCTCCAATGTCACATCCACTTCAAACTTTGTGATACCACGCAAGTTTGCAATGGAATGTAGTTTGGCGTGTAAACGCACTTCGTTATTGACTAATACAGGCTGATTGAACTTGAATTTTTCAATGCCGTAATTGATCATCATCTTAATATTTCTGAACTCAGCAATTTGATCCCACAGATGAGGAACGAGAGATAGGGTTAAATAACCATGAGCAATGGTACTTTTAAATTGTGTTTCTGTAGCCGCCCGCACAGGATTTGTGTGTATCCATTGATGATCGAGGGTGGCATCGGCAAACAAATTAATTTGTTGTTGGGTAATGGTTAAGTATTCCGAAACACCAAGTTCTTTTCCTTTATACGTTTCGAATTCTTCAAAACTGCTGATGAGTAGAGCGGCCATGGGCAATTGTTTCTTGAAAAGAAAAACACAATATAGCGAAATTCACTTATTCCCAACAGACGTAGGAGTTGACGATCAAATATTGTGATGATCGGGCATAAATACATCTTAACTTTGCGGGTAAGTTGAAATTTGTGTATGAATCTGATATTTCCTGGATCGACAATTAAAGAGCCAGAGCCACTAACCAAACCGGTTGTGGAACAAGAAATCTTAACTGCCATCGATCCACAGTCGCTTGAAGACTCACATGTATACGTGCATTGTTATTTTCAAAACGATTCGAGTGAAATGCTCATTCGAGTGTGGCGATCTACTTTTTTAATTGATCGAACCTCGGGTTCAAGAAGTGAATTAATCCATGCTGAAAATATTACCTATGCACCCATCTGGACGGCTATTCCAGGAATGGCGCCCTATTCTTTTCTCTTAATTTTTTCGGCCTTGCCAAAAGATTGCAAAGTGTTTGATTTGCTTGAAGACATTCCTCAATCCAATGGATTTTTTGTTTCGGGCATTAAGCGCAATGAGTTGGATGTGTATCATGTTGATATAGTGTAGTAGGTTGTTGATAGTTACTGGTTTCTGGTCACTAGTAGGTACAGCTGGTATCCAGTATCGAGTAACTAGTAACAAGCAGTATCTTTGCCCATGCAATACCCTGTACTGGAAATCATTTCAGAAATAAAGAACCAATTAGTAAATCAAAAAGTAATTATCCTGCAAGCGCCACCCGGTGCAGGCAAAAGTACGATCCTTCCTTTGCAATTAGTAAATGAACCTTGGCTTGCCAGGAAAAAAATAATCATGCTTGAGCCGAGGCGGTTGGCAGCGCGCTCGGTGGCCATGAGAATGTCTTCTTTACTGGAAGAGGACGTAGGTAAAACCGTTGGCTATCGGATGCGATTTGAAAATGTGGTCAGTGCTCAAACTCGTATTGAAGTTGTCACAGAAGGAATTCTCACGCGCAGGATTCAAACCGACAACTCCTTGGAAGGTGTGGGGATGGTGATTTTTGATGAGTTTCATGAGCGAAGTTTGCAGGCTGATCTTGCCCTCGCATTATGCTATCAAGCGCAACAAGTGTTGCGTGATGATTTAAGAATCATGATTATGTCTGCTACGCTGGATGGCGAAAAGATTTCGGCTATGTTGAACAATGCACCTATCCTAACCAGCTTAGGTCGGCAATTTCCGATCACGCACAAATATATTGCTGTTGATAAGAATGATCGGTTATCGATTGCCACGGCTCGCGTTATTAAAAAAGCATTGCAAGAACAGCAAGGTGATGTACTGGTTTTTTTACCCGGTGCCGGAGAGATAAAAAGTGTGGCCAGTTTATTAGAAGAAGATGCTATCTCAGCCTTGGTTGTTCCGCTTTATGGAGATTTGCCTTTCAAGAAGCAGCAGGAAGCAATTCTGCCACATCCACAAGGGCAACGGAAAATTGTGTTAGCAACTTCCTTGGCTGAAACATCGCTCACGATTGAAGGTATTACTACCGTAGTGGATTGTGGGTATGCGCGTATTCCCAAATTTGATCCACGCAGTGGACTCACGCGATTGGAAACCGTTCGTGTTACAAAAGATTCAGCTGATCAGCGTGCAGGTCGCGCTGCGCGGTTGGGGTCCGGAGTTTGCTATCGCATGTGGGCGGAGGCAATGCATCACACCTTGCTACCCACACGACAACCTGAAATGTTGGAAGCTGATCTTGCTACTTTTGTTTTGGAACTTGCCAATTGGGGAATCCAAAACATGAATGAACTTACGTGGATTACACAGCCTCCTGACGGAGCCGTAAAGCAAGCACAAGAGTTATTGCATTCGTTGGATGCGCTGGTTGATAATAAAATAACTGGCCGCGGAAAAGAGATGTTGAAGTTGTCAACACATCCACGCATTGCTCATATGTTACTTTCACCTCTCTCCCTTGGGAGAGGAGAAGGGCCTGCAAGCCGTAGTGATAACGAAGGCTTGGGTGAGGGCATTGCTCTCGCAACCGACATCGCAGCTGTTCTCGAAGAACGTGATCCTTTGCCAAAAGAATCCGGTGCGGATTTATCGTTGCGTATTGAAATGTTAAGAAAGTGGCGTGATGGTGAGCGCGTGCCTGCCGAACGAAACTTGTTGGAACGGATTGAACGTCTGGCATTTTCATGGCGAAAAATCTTCAAACTCGATGTTGACAATCGAATGCCCATCGACTCGGAGGTAGGAAGGTTGGTGAGTGAAGCATACCCTGAACGCATAGCCCAACAACAAGAAAAACAAAGCGTGCGCTATAAATTAGCGACTGGAAGAGTAGTGCGATTACCTGATCATGATCCGCTGTTGCGGGAGTCGTGGTTGTCTGTGGCGCATCTGGATGCAGGCAACAACGAAGGAAAAATATTTTTAGCTGCGCCCTTGAATGAACATGATCTGATTCATCGGGCGAAAGAAACAGAAACTATTTTTTGGGATGCAGAGCGCGAAATGATTGTAGCATTAACGGAGAAACGAATCGGCAATACGGTATTATCAAGTAAACCGCTGACTAAAATTCCCGAATCAAAACGCATTAAAATTTTATGTGATGCCGTGCGAAAGGAAGGACTTAAGCTTTTGAACTGGAGTGAAACCCTGCAAGAGTGGCAGGCAAGAATGATGAGCACGCGCACATGGCGACCCGAAGAAGGTTGGCCCGATGTGAGTGATGATGCATTGGTAAACACAGCAGATGAGTGGCTTGCACCTTATCTGACACATGTTTCGAAGCGAAACGATTTTAATAAATTGGATTTACATGCAATCCTTGCGGGATTAATTCCGTGGGAACTATCCGGTAAATTGGATAAACTGGCGCCCACAAAAATTCATGTACCCAGTGGATCGCACATAAAACTCAAGTATCAGTGGGATGGAAGTGCTCCGGTAATGGAAGTGCGTTTGCAAGAGATGTTTGGGTTGTTGGAAACTCCTGCCGTAAATGACGGGAGAACAAAAATTCTGTTACACCTGCTTTCACCCGGTTACAAACCTGTGCAAGTAACCCAAGACTTAAAAAGTTTTTGGCAAACGACCTACCATGCAGTTCGCAAGGAATTGCGGATGCGTTACCCACGCCATCATTGGCCGGAAGACCCGTGGACAGCCGAAGCCGTGCGCGGAGTGAAGAAACGTTAAAAAAAGCCATCAAGACCGCTCAAAGCAGTAAGACGCCTATTTGTGTTTTTTCCACTCGCATTAAAGTATGAATTGGCTATATTTAACTCACTGTCGTTTAGCCTCCCTCTCCTCTGGAGAGGGTTGGGGTGAGGTACAAGTCCAAGCAAAACGACATTCAAACTGAAAACATTAAACTCATTTCATATGGCATCCTATTCAATCAATGTAAATGGTAAAACACAACAGGTTGATGTGTTACCCGATACTCCACTATTATGGGTACTGCGCGATAGTCTGGGCTTAGTAGGTACTAAGTTTGGTTGCGGAATTGCACAATGCGGTGCATGCACAGTTCACTTAAACGGCACTGCCGTGCGATCTTGTTCCATGCCTGTTTCAGCAATTGGCGATAAAAAAATTACCACCATTGAAGGACTTTCAGAAAAAGGAGATCATCCGGTGCAGCAAGCGTGGCAGGAAATTGATGTGCCACAATGTGGGTATTGCCAGGCAGGGCAAATTATGTCGGCAAGTGCGTTGCTTGCAAAAAATCCAAAACCAACGGAAGAACAAATCAGTGCGGCCATGAATGGAAACATTTGCCGCTGTGGTACCTACCATCGCATTAAAGAAGCAGTTGTATTGGCCTCAACAAAAATGAAGTAGCATGGAGACGCTCACCAAAACAAACAGACGCGATTTTTTGAAGTTGGGATTGACCGCTGGGGGTGGATTGATGCTGGGATTTAATTGGAATAGTGCTTCGGCTTTGTCAATGGAAGCAATGAGTGCTGAAACACTTGCTGCGAATGTAGACTTCAATAGTTATTTATCGATTTCTCCCGAGGATGTGATTACGATCTTTTCTCCTAATCCTGAGTTAGGTCAAAATATCAAAACTTCTTTTCCCATGATTGTGGCAGAAGAACTGGATGCCGATTGGAAAAAAGTAAAAGTGGTGCAAGCCAATCTCGATTCAAAAAAATATGAACGCCAACTTACCGGTGGTAGTGGTGCGGTGCCTCATAGTTGGGAACGCTTGCGCAAAGCGGGCGCAACCGCACGCCATATGTTGGTAGAAGCAGCCGCCAAACGATGGAAAGTTTCTTCAGAGAAATTAACAGCGAGTACCGGATATGTGATTCATCCTTACGGACAAAAATTAACCTATGGTGAATTAGCTACGGAAGCAGCACAAATTCCGGTTCCCACGGAAGTGAAATTAAAAGACCGAAAAGATTTTAAGATTATTGGGCAGGCAATACACAATGTGGATAATCATGAAATGGTTACCGGCAAACCGTTATATGGGTTGGATTTTTATCGCGATGGAATGTTGTTCGCCATGATTCAACGCCCCGCTCAGTTTGGGATGAAATTAAAATCAGTGGACTCCGCTGCTGCGAAAGCAATGCAAGGCATTGTGGATGTGGTTACGTTTAAAAATAATGTGGCTGTGGTGGGTAAGTCAACCTGGGAAGTTAGCAAGGCACGCAAAGCATTGAAGATTGAATATGAAAAGGAAGGTGATATTGAAAGCACCAGTGATCATGATCGCATCTTTAAAGAATTATTGAACAGCAAAGAAGCAACCGTGCGCAGACAAGATGGTGACGTAACCGCTGCATTCAAATCGGCTGCGCAGGTAATTTCGCGCGAGTATCAATGTCCGTTTTTATCACATAGCCCGATGGAGCCAATGAACTTCTTTGCACACGTGCGTGAAGATGGAGTTGAGTTGGTAGGTCCATCGCAAACACCCGACATGGCGCGCAATGCAACCGCTACCTTGCTCGGTATAGCGCCTGATAAAATTACGTTAGAACTCACGCGCTTAGGCGGAGGGTTTGGTCGCAGGTTAAAAGCAGATTATGTATTGGAAGCAGCCGAACTTTCGAGTTTGATCAAAGCTCCGGTAAAGGTTACCTGGACGCGTGAAGATGATATGATGGGTGGAAGTTATCGCCCGGCTGTGCGCTATCGCTTCGAAGCTGCCTTGGATGCGAAGGGAAACATGGTTGGCTATAAACTACGCGGAGTAGGTATTAATGCCGGCAACCCAACGCGGGAAGATAATTTTCCGAGCGGTGCGGTTGAAAATTTGCTAATTGATTCCGTAGAACATAAATCACCGATCACCACCGGTGCCTGGCGTGCCCCTATTACAAACTTTCTTGCCTTCGCGGAACAAGCTTTTTTAGATGAAGTAGCCTTGGTTGCTAAGAAAGATCCGGTTCAGTTTAGGTTGGAGCTGTTGGAGAAAGCAAAGCAATCACCAACCGGTGCCATTAAATATGACATCGATCGCATGGTAGGTGTGATCAAACTAGCCGTTGAAAAATCCGGCTGGGGCCAGAAGAAAAATTTAGCACAAGGGTTCAGTGTATATTTCTCGCACCGCAGTTATGTAGCGCAGGTGGCAGAGATTGAAATGAAAAATAAAATGCCTGTGCTGAAAAAAATGTATGCTGCTGCGGATTGTGGAATTGTCATTAACCAAAGTGGTGCGCGCCAACAAGTAATGGGCGGTATGGTGGATGGCCTTGGCCATGCGTTGTACGGACAACTAACGTTTAAAGATGGGGCTGCCGAGCAAAAGAATTTTAATAACTACCGACTCATACGGTATAACGAGGTACCCGATGTAGAAGTACACTTTGTGGATAATGGCATTGACCCAACCGGATTAGGCGAACCTGCTTTACCACCCACAGGCGGTGCGGTTGCCAACGCTATTTTTAAAGCTACCGGAAAGCGGTTGTACAACCAACCGTTTATGAAACAGGAAGAGATGAAGGGCGTAACATTGGGGGAGAAGATGTAGTGAGACGACAATCTTTCAAATAAGATGAATAAGTAAAATGGGGCTTAGCCCCATTTTTTAATATATAGGAAATCAACAATAGTTGATATTGGGAGTAATGCGCGGAAATAAGAGACTTGAATAAGAATTAACGATAGATATGAAAGGCAAGACTAGTGAGCTTAAGTTAATTGCCAAATATGTCAGCAAGACCAATAAGTTTAATGATTAAAGCACTTATGCACAATCCAAGTATGCCAACGGAACACAAATAAATTCGTTATCAATAGTTTACCATGGGACGGAAAAAAACCAAAGAAGAGATTATTGCTGGATTTGAAGAAGTTCACAGAGACAGGTACGATTATTCTCTGGTTATGTATGTCAATATTGACACTAGAGTTAAAATCATTTGTAAAACCCATGGTGAATACGAACAGACACCCTACAAGCACTTAAAGGGCCGAGGATGCCCTGATTGTGGAATTTTCAAAGTCACCAATGCGCTGAGAAAAAGTAGCCAAGAAATTATTGGCGGATTTATAGGCGTTCATGGAGATAGGTACGACTATTCACTGGTTGAGTATTTCAATACTGACACGAAGGTTAAAATCATTTGTAAAATCCATGGTGAATTTGAACAAGCCCCATCAAATCATTTAAATGGCGCAGGGTGCCCTGAATGTGCAGGGAATATTAGATACGATAATATGAAAGTCATTTCAAAATTTAAAGAAGTACATGGAGATAGGTACGACTATTCACTGGTTGAGTATATCAATACAGATACCAAGGTTAAAATCATTTGTAAAATCCATGGTGAATTTGAACAAGCCTCATCAAGTCATCTAAAAGGCAGCGGGTGTCCAGAATGTGCAGGGAATATTAGATATGATGAAGAGCAAATCATTTCAAAATTCACGGAAGTTCATGGAGATGGATACGATTATTCTTTGGTCGAGTATTTCAATAGAAACACGAAGGTTAAAATTATTTGCAAAATTCACGGAGTATTTGAGCAGACACCATCAAGTCATTTAAAAGGCGCAGGGTGTCCGGAATGTGCAGGAAATATTAGATATGATCCTGAGAAAGTCATTTTCAAATTTAAGGAAGTTCATGGAGATAGATATGACTATTCTCTAGTTGAGTATATCAATATAGATAAGAGGGTTAAGATCATTTGTAAAATCCATGGTGAATTTGAACAGACCCCATATAAACATTTAAGTGGTCGAGGGTGCTCAGATTGTGGCGGAAATATTAGATATGACAATGAGAAAATGATTACAAAATTTAAAGAAGTACATGGAGATAGATACGATTATTCTCTGGTTGAATATTTCAATATAGATAAGAGGGTTAAGATCATTTGTAAAATCCATGGTGAATTTGAACAGACTCCATATAAACATTTAAGTGGTCGAGGGTGCTCAGATTGTGGCGGAAATATTAGATATGACAATGAGAAAATCATTACAAAATTTAAAGAAGTACATGCAGATAGATACGATTATTCAAGGGTTGAATATCTTAATACAGACACAAAGGTTAAAATTATTTGCAAAATTCATGGTGAGTTTGAACAGACACCCTATAAACATATAAGTGGTCAAGGGTGTCCTATTTGCAATATTGGTTGGTCAAAAGATAAAATCATTGAATTCGTCAACTCCATCGATAATCATGACCTCCTTCACATGGATGCCATCGAGTTGCAACTGATTATCAACCAGGGTAAGCTACCCGATGCCATGAATGCACTTGTGTTTGGCGATGACTCGAACCGGGACAATACCATAAAGGCACTCAAGGAAAACCTTCAGGAGGATTTAGATACTTTAGTTTTCGATACTGGAATGATAAATGAAAATGATTTATTGGAACCAGAGGAAATGGATGTAGATGAAGTGGAAGAATCGGATTTAATAATAAGTGAAACACAAACTCAAGGATTAACTAAAGACACTGGGCTAATATCCCTTTCTGAGAATTTAGAAGACCTGCACGTTCTTGATAATACCATTGTTGCATCCTGTGATGAAGAAGCTGTGGAGTTTCTAATACAGTATAAACTGAGAAAGCTCTGGAATAACGTGCTGAATGAAGTTGTAGATATTGATAAACTAAGGAATGAACAAGGCGGTGCCAACTTCACATTACTAAAAAGAAATTTCTTTGATGAGTACAATAATGTGATTGCATTCAAGCCTCCGCAAGGATATAGCTTCGAACATAAATTGAATGCAATGCAACAACTAACCGTGTATCGGATGTTGAAGAACAAACGTTACGGTAACTGGTCGGGCACAGGCGCGGGAAAAACAATTTCGTTCATTGTAACAAGCCGCGCTGTGGATGCAAGGCTCACAGTTTTGGTAGGCCTTAATTCAACCATTACCCAACTGGGCGAGGCTATTGTGGAGGTCTTTCCTGATAGCATGGTATACACTTTGTATAGAATGGGTCAGGTTTTTGACAGGGAGCAAAGCAATTATCTGATTCTGAATTATGATAAGTTCCAGCAAGGTTATTCTGAAGAATTGTTTCAGGATTTAACGGCCAACAATAGAATTGATTTCATCGCTATTGATGAAGTGCATAACGTCAAGCAAAGAACCGAACAGCGAGAGAGCATTCGAAGGGGAACACTGAAGCGGCTGATTGGTAGAGCCAGCGAAATGAATGCTGATCTTTATGTATTAGGAATGTCTGCAACACCAGTGATTAATAATCTTACCGAGGCAAAATCGTTGTTGGAAATGATCACGGGCAAAGAGTATGAAGATATGAATACAACCCGAACATTAACTAATGCATTGGAAGTATTTAAACAGATGACTTTGAATGGCCTTCGGTATATACCCAAATACCAAATAGCCATCAAAGAATTAGATGGTTCCAACGCACCCAAACTTAAGATCGATGGAACTCATCTGCTGGAGAAATTATTAAAAATCGGAAATCAGAATTATCTTGGGGCCGAGCATATATTGTTGAAGGAGAAGTTGAATGCAATCCAGTATTATCTCAAAAAAGGGTCAATCATCTATAGCTATTTCACTCACGAAATGATAAAGCCCATTGTGGAGCATCTCACAAATCTTGGTTATCGTGTGGGAACATTTACAGGAGAGGAATCCATAGAATTAAGGGATGAATTCAAAGAAGCATTTCTTCATGGTAAAATTGACATATTGGTTGGTTCCCGCCCGATTGGAACCGGTGTGGATGGATTACAGAAAGTATGTGACAGATTAATCATACTTTCTTTGCCATGGACAGATTCTGAATATACTCAGCTTAAAGGGAGAATATACCGGCAAGGCTCAAAATTCGGAGAGGTTGAAATTATTATTCCACAAGTTGTTATTCCATTGGCTGACAGGGAATGGTCGTGGGACATGCAACGGATGAATCTAATCCGAAACAAGAAGACATTAGCCGATGCAGCGGTTGATGGCGTAATACCAAGCAAGAAATTACCAAAGCCGGAAACATTGTTCGCCAAATCACAGGAAGCTTTAAAAGAATGGAGTGACAGAGTGAACAAAGGCAAACTCTTCAGTGTAAATCGGAAAGACTTAGTGTTCCCTTTGCATCCTTCGATAGTGGAAAGGCTTGGCAGAAGTCTCGGAGATTTTAGCGAGGTGAACAGAACATGGAGCGTTAGTAAGTCATCCACAACACATGAACGACTAAAAAGCCATCCAGAGAACTGGTACTACTATCATACGCTTTATGCGGAGAAGAGGAAAACATGGGAGGAAATCCCTTACGTTCAGATAGGTAAGTTGATCAAGCGAAAGGATTTTGTAGTGGCAGATTTAGGATGCGGTGAGAACTTACTACGGAAGGAAATACCGGAAAACAAAGTGCTTGCCTTCGACCATGTAGCCATAGATACAACAGTAACTGCATGTGACATCAGTAAACTCCCCATTGAAAATGACACAGTTGATATAGCCGTCTTTTCATTGTCACTAATGGGTACAAATTATATTGATTATATAAAAGAAGCTCACAGAATTCTGAAACCAATGGGGTTTATTTTTATTGCTGAACCACAAGCTAAATGGGAAGGTGAACAGTATGAGTTGGAACGACTAGTTGTGGAGTCAGGTTTTGGAAAGCCGTTAGTGTGGCGCTCGAGTAATTTTTTGTATTTAAAGAGTGAGAAGGTTTAACTATTCTTATTTTTTCTTCTTGCAGTCAGGTCTTTCTTTCGAGAACTCTGCGCGAATGAAAGTTCCAGTGGAGAGTTGCTCTGAGGAGAATAAGATTGAGTCGATGCAAGGTAATAACGTTGTCGGGCTCCGTTACCAGTCAAACAAATTCAAATTATCCTTCAACATAAATAAATTCACCTATGAAAAGTCAAATGCTGGTTTTGCTTTTTTGGATTATTGTTGTTTAACAGATAACACATGACGATTAAAGATCTAAGAGACACGTTAGGCCATTGGAGATTTACCAAAGAGAGATTAATAAATCTAACCATTGGGTTATCAGCAGTTTTGATGTATGAGTTTGTGGCGAGACCTATTTATCGGCCATACATTTATAGAAACAATATCAACGACTTCCATGTAGCGGATACCATTGGGAATTCATTAGGTACCATTGCCACCATATTTGTTCTAATAGGATTAATTGGTGAGGGCAGAGCGCAGCATTTGTTTTTGATTAAGACAATTTCCATCAGCGTAGTTTTTTATGAGGTTGTTCATCCGATGCTGGGAAAGCCAATTGATCCCTGGGACATGGTTGTCACTATGTTAACGGGAGGGTTGTGCTATTATTTGTACAAGCTAATTCATCCGATAAAATCCGGGAAAATTTAAGAATTGCTTATAAAGGCGATGAGTTGTTTATTCACCTATGTTCAAACAGACGGAATTTCATACACGATTGCGAAGATAATGAAGTGCCTCCTTTAAATCTTCGGGGGTGTCGATGCCTAAAGTTTCCAATTGAGTTTCAGCTACTTTTATTTTATACCCATTTTCAAGCCATCGTAATTGCTCAAGCGATTCTGCTTTTTCCATTGCAGATACTTTTAAGGAAGTGATCTCTTTTAAAATGTCAGCGCGATATGCATAAAGTCCAATGTGTTTGAAATAAGAATGCTGATTTACCCAATCAGTTTCTTTGCCCCGCCAGTAAGGAATAGGTGAACGACTGAAATACATAGCTTCTTTGTTATTATTGATAACAACTTTAACAAGGTTTGGATTAGTAAGCTGCTGTTGATTGTCTACTTTCTTTACCAACGTAGCCAATTCAGTTTTGCCGTCCAGTAATGAAGCTAACAAGTCAATTTGCTCAGGTGCAATAAAGGGTTCGTCACCTTGAATATTAATAACGTAGTCGAATGTAAATTTTTCTTTGGTCAACACTTCAAAGCAACGGTCGGTGCCGCTCACATGATCTTCCCTGGTCATGCACACATTCCCACCAAAATCAGAAACATGTTTATAAATTTCTGGATGATCGGTAGCAACGATAACCTGGGTAAGTGATTTGCTTTTTGTGACCTGTGTATACACCCGTTTTATCATCGATTGGCTCCCTAAGTCGGCTAGAGGTTTAGCCGGAAAGCGAGTGGAAGCATAGCGCGCGGGTATTATTCCCAGTATCTTCATTCCACCTTTTTTACTTTTAGCGTAACGCCTTCGGTACCTATTACTTCAATGGGTTCTCCTTTCTCTACAAAATCACCGCGTGTAAATGCATCATAAATTTGATCATCAATCATCACCTTACCACTGGGACGGAGGATGGTGTAAGCAGTACCACGCTTATTGAGCAGATTTTCGTTAAAGGTATTTACGGAATAACCATCTTTTACATCTTGTGTATCATTCAGTGCAATGCGCTGAAAGGCTTTTGTTTTTGTAAGGCGCGCTCCGCCAAAGAAAAGTAGAAGAACTCCACCAGTGAGTCCGCCAAGAGTTGCAAAGGCCGCCACTATAATATCTCCCAACGGCACAAATTCGAAATTAAAGAAGTCATTGTTGAGCATAATGAGTACCATTGAAAACACCGTGAGTGTAATACCTGCAATGCCCGCTACGCCAAAGCCTGGAATAAAAAATATTTCAGCAATGATGAGCATTACGCCCACAAAGAGGGCGATGATCTCCCAGTATTCGGCAAGGCCATTCAGGTAATAGGGAACTAGGTAGAGCACCAAAGCCGTAATGGCTGCAATTAATGGAAAGCCCACACCGGGAGTTTGCAGCTCAAAATAGATTCCGCCCATAATCACCAGAATTAGAATCCCGCTGATGAATGGATTTAAGAAAATAGCGATGATTTTTTCGGCAGTGCCTAGTTTGAAAGTATCCAACTCATAGGATTCGACCTTATTTCGTTTCAAGATCTCTTCTATTGATTCAACCTTGGCTTCGCAATAGCCATTTTCAATTGCTTCGGCAGTTGTGAACGTGATTACTTTACCTACTTGCTTCACGCTGTCAATAACTACACGCTCATCAACCATACCTTCGGCAATCCGTGGGTTACGACCATTCGTCTCGGCTGTTGATCGCATAATGGAGCGCATGTACGATTGGTATTTATCGGGTGCAGCTCCTCCTGTTGCATCTACTACAGTGGCCGCTCCAATGGTTGCTCCGGGTGCCATGTAAATACTGTCGCAGGCAATAGAAATTAAGGCTCCCGCGGAAGCGGCATCGGAATCAATAAAAACCCACACCGGAATTTTTACATCCATAATCCAATCCACAATTTCTTTGGCATCGCTCAGGCCACCGCCAAAGGTGTCCAAGTCAACGACAATGATATCAGCGTTGGTTTCCTCGGCATGATCCAGCGCAAGCCGAACATAGCGAGCCATGCGGGTATCAATCTCTGCCTTAATCTCCATTACCATCACTTTCTTTTTTTCATTTTGTGCGATGGCTATAAATGGTAGGGTGGCAGTCAGTAAAAGTATGAACAGGAGCTTTCGCATGGTTTAGCTTATTTTTGTGATAAAAATACTAAGTCTTGATCGAAAAACCCCGTGGCAGATTTTCTATAACGCTGGAAGCAACCATCTGGAATGTTTTACCTGTACCTGGCAGGCCTTGGGTCATTGTAGAAGAAAGGAATGACAACGCAAGGCTCGTTTCCGTTTCGGCCATCAATTATGAAAATGAGACGCTAGTTTGGAAAACAAATTCATTGGCAGAAACCTGGTGGATTAATCTGGTGCGGGTAACTCCTGATCAGGTGCACTTAAAGATTTTTGAAAACACGAGCAACCCGGATAAAACCTATTGGCAAATACTTGCTATGGAAAGTGGAGAAGACATTCAGGAAACACCTAAAATTGAAACAAAGCATACGAATGAAGCAATCTATCCGTTTCAATACCTGGCGGGAGAAGCCGATTTCGAGACCATTAAAACTTTTTTGACTAGACAATTAAATGTCCTTCCGATTTTGGGAGTTGAGTATACTGAGTATGTAGATTTTGTTTTTATCTCCTATTATTTTGGGAGTCCGGGCATGTTTAACAACAACTTGGCCTGCTTTAAAAGCACGGGTGAACTGCTTTGGCAGGAAGAAATTGGCACGAATTTGAAAGGTATTGGAGTAAATACGTTTTTTCTTGTCGCTAATCAGGTATTTTTTGTGAAGAACAAAACAGAATTGGTAACTTTTGGCATTGTTTAAGCTATGATTAAAGTAATTTTTTTAACTCTCAGTTCATTTATCCATCCGGCTGCACCTGCAGACTCGCTAAGAATGGAAACCATCAACGGAAAACGATTTATCATCCACAGCATTGATGAGAAGGAAACGCTCTATGCAATCTCAAGAAGATATGGAGTGTCCATCACATCTATCCTTGAAGCCAATCCAACTGCGGATGGCGGGTTATCGGTAGGTCAGCAATTGAAAGTTCCCTACGTGCCTAAGGCAAAACCAGTTCAAACTACCACAGGTGACCGCAAACATAAAGTAGCCGCAGGCGAAACGTTGTTCTCGATTTCGAGGATGTATGATGTTTCAGTGGATGAGTTAAAGGCATGGAATAATTTAAAAGATAACGCACTTTCGCCAGGTCAGGAATTGATCATCAAAAAGAAATCGACCTCTCCTGCACTGGTAGAAATACCTACAACCAAATCCCTGAAGGGAGTTCACACGGTAGTTGCCGGTGAAACACTGTATTCCATCTCACGGCAGTACAATGTTTCGGTGCAACAATTAAAAGAATGGAATAGCCTTGTCGCCAATGAAGTACAAATTGGGCAAACACTTTTTTTAACGCAGCCGATGAATGGAACCCCTGAGGTAAAACCAGAGGTACAGATCGCGGATGCTAAGCCAGAAGTGAAAGAAGTTGTTGTTTCAGGGCAGCCTGAAATAAAAACGCAACCCGAAGTAAAAGAAACCACGATTCGTATTTCAGAAAAAGTTACAGGTTCTGATGAAGTGAAAGAAGGCGGACTTGCTGAGTTAATTGAGGGAACGGATGGCAACAGAAAATATCTTGCCTTGCATCGTACCGCTAAAGTAGGGACCATTCTTAAAGTAAGAAATGAATTGAACAACCGTGAGGTGTTTGTGCGCGTAGCGGGTTCACTACCTAACATTGGTATCAACAACAACGTCATTATTAAAATCTCTAAATCTGCGTATGATCGGTTGGGCGCTATCGATCCAAAATTTAGAGTGGAGGTTACCTATTACAAATAAGTTCATGCGGGCCTGGGCATGCCTTTTTTTTCTTGCCATGTTGCAGCAATCGCTGGCTCAAAACCTTGTGTTTAATTCCGGATTTGAAAAGCATGATCGGTGTCCGGGTTCTTTTAATTATTCATCAAAAGGTGAATTAGCACCGGGTTGGTTTTCACCCACCACGGGCACACCCGATATGTTTCATTCGTGTAGTATTGGCGATGCAGGAGTACCCTCTAACTGGGCAGGCTATTCAAAAGCCTATACAGGTTCTGGCTATGCGGGGCTTTATGCTTACATAAGACGAGATTCTAAAACCTATCGCGAATATTTGCAGTCACCCTTGCAAGTACCGCTTGAGGCCGGAGCGAAATATCAGGTTGAGTTTTATTTTAAATTATCCTCCAATTCAAAATATAGTATTGATCGGATCGGCTTTTTACTAACGGACTCGTTATACCAAATTCAGAATGATGAGTTTTTTCCAACTCCCGCCACCTATGAACGTGTTAACCGGGAAATCTATACTCGGGGCAGTGGCTTGTGGACACGCTTTTCCTATGTGCATAGTGCAACGGGGGGCGAGAAATATTTAATCCTTGGTAATTTTTCCAATGACCAAAAAACCAGGAAGCAATTAATACCCAATTCGCAAAGTACTGAGCCCATGCTGGCTACGGCTGCCTATTTTTATATTGATGACGTAAAGGTGATTAAGGTTTCCGATGCACCAGATGCCCCGTTACTTTCCGGTTACCCGGAGATTAAAACCGATGAAGATTATGTGCTGAAGAATATTCAGTTCAAGTATAATGATTTCACGTTAATAGAATCTTCTTATCCTGAATTAAAAAAATTGGTGGACATCATGCGCTTTCATAAAACCTGGAACGTAGTGGTGAGCGGACATACCGATGATGTGGCTTCAGAGGAATATAACCTTCAGTTATCATTGTTACGTGCCGGCAGTGTAGCCGATTATTTAATCAATGCAGGCATTGATCCTTCACGCGTAAAGACGCAAGGCTTTGGCAAGCAGTTGCCGTTGGTAAAAGGAAAAGATGAATCATCGCGTGCTACCAATCGCAGGGTTGAACTCCGATTCCTTAACTGATGTCCAAAAAAATAGATTGGCTGTACCTCAAAGAATTCCTCGACTCAAAAGTTGAATTATACAATCGCCAAGAGTTTATTCCACTCGATCCAATTCTAATTCCCCATCGCTTTTCAAAAAAACAGGATATTGAAATTGCAGGTTTTTTTGCGGCTACTTTAGCCTGGGGGCAACGTATCACGATCATCAAAAAATGCAGCGAACTATTGACCCTGATGGATAATGCTCCGCATGACTTCTTATTGAATCATGAACCCCAAGAACTAAAACCATTTGAGAAATTCAAGCACCGAACTTTCAATGGCACCGATGCACTTTATTTTATTGAATCGTTGGCATCGTATTATCGTATACATGATTCTCTGGAAGACGCTTTTCTTGGAAATTCAGAATCGGACACTACCGAATTGGGATTAATAAATTTTCATAATATTTTTTTTAGTCTGCCCGATTTCCCGCCAAGGACAATCAAACATGTATCCACGCCAACGCGTAAGTCAGCTTGTAAAAGGTTAAACATGTATTTACGATGGATGGTTAGACAAGATGTGAGCGGAGTTGACTTTGGAATCTGGAGAAAGATCAAACCCTCACAACTTGTTTGCCCGTGCGATGTGCATGTGGAGCGCGTAGCCCGAAAACTTAGACTTATTAAGGGCAAAGGAATGAATTGGAAAACAGCGATTGAACTCACTACTAACCTTCGTAAGCTTGATTCAAACGATCCGGTGAAGTATGATTTTGCCCTTTTTGGATTGGGAATTATAGAGCGATTCTAACAGAAACATTAATTCGAAAATATGACGAGCGGTTATGCAACACTTCAAAAAATATTTTTACCTTAAACCTTCATTTCATTCAAAATTCTACCTTATTCGCTATGAATTTAAATATTGAAGCAGAAGAAAAGAACACGTACGATGCCATTGTGGTGGGAACAGGGATCAGTGGTGGTTGGGCAGCAAAAGAACTCAGTGAGAAAGGATTAAAAACGTTAGTACTGGAGCGCGGCCGCGATGTAAAACACCCCGATTACCCAACGGCTACCAAAGATCCATGGCAATTGCCGAATGGCGATCGTCCCACTCAAGAAGCTTTAACCAATCAATTTAAGCAAGCACGCACGGGCTACACAGTCAGGCCATCAACCGCCCATTGGTTTGTTAATGATTTAGAAAATCCATACTCTGAAAAAGAAGGCAAACGGTTCGATTGGATGCGCGGCTATCATGTGGGTGGGCGTTCACTTACGTGGGGTCGCCAAAGTTATCGTTGGAGCGATATGGATTTTGAGGCCAATGCAAAAGACGGCATTGCAATTGACTGGCCAGTTCGATACAAAGAAATTGCTCCGTGGTATGAGTACGTAGAAACCTTTGCGGGCATCAGTGGTCAGGCGGAAAACCTTCCGCAACTCCCTGACAGCAAATTTTTACCACCTATGGATTTGAACTGTGTGGAAAAGGAGTTGAAAAAATCCATGATGGATAAGTTTGGCAGAATGCTGACCATTGGCCGGGTAGCACATGTAACGGGGCCATTAGGTCATAACCAAAGTCCACAACGCGGTTCATGCCAATATAGGAACTTGTGCAGTCGTGGCTGTCCGTACGGAGGCTATTTTAGCAGCAATTCGTGTACGCTCCCCTCCGCTGAGCGCTCTAATAATATGACCTTACGTGCCAACTCAATCGTGTATGAAATAATCTATGATGAGAAAAAAGGAAAGGCAACCGGAGTAAAAGTGCTGGATTCCGAAACCGGAGAAAATATTGAATACTATGCAAAAGTTATTTTCTTGTGTGCTTCTACGATGGGTTCGACCTTTATTATGATGAATTCAATTTCCAATCGGTTCCCCAATGGATTAGGAAATGATAGTGGTGAGTTGGGTTGCAACATCATGGATCACCATTTAGGAGTAGGCGCCAGTGGTACCATGGAAGGATTTGAAGATCAATATTATTATGGTCGCAGGGCAAATGGTGTTTACATTCCACGCTATCGTAACATAGGAAAAGATAAACGCGATTATTTGCGAGGCTTTGGGTATCAGGGGGGTGGCAGTCGTCAGGGGTGGAGTAGCCTGGTGGCAGAATTGTCCATTGGCAAAGAATTAAAAGATGCTGTAACTACTCCGGGCAGTTGGAGCATTGGTATTGGTGGCTTTGGCGAAATATTACCCGACCATTCCAATCAGGTAACTATCAACCGAGACTTGAAAGACAAATATGGATTGCCCACGTTGTTGTTCGATACTGAGTTTAAGGAGAACGATTATAAAATGCGTATTGACATGGCAGCTGATGCAGCGGAGATGCTCGAAGCTGCGGGTGCAAAAAATGTGAGTTCACATGATCGTAAATCACAACATGGAGTTGGCCTAGGTATTCATGAAATGGGAACCGCGCGCATGGGTAAGGATCCTAAAACTTCGGTGCTTAACAAATACAATCAGGTGCATGCCTGTAAGAATGTGTTTGTTACGGATGGATCGTTTATGACTTCTGCTGCGTGTGTAAATCCATCGCTCACCTACATGGCATTTACCGCACGGGCAGCCAACTATGCTGTGGAAGAATTGAAAAAAGGTAATTTGTAACATCTAACTACTGAATGACTATGAATCAAATCATCGATAGAAGAGAAGCCCTTCGCAAAACTGCGCTGTTAATGGGCGCAGCGGTTTCGGCAAGTGCCCTTACGGGAATTTTGCAAGGCTGCAAAGCCAGTCCGGAGCTTACCTACACACCCGATTTCTTTACCAAAGAGCAAGCTGAACTGGTAAGTGAATTAGCGGAAGTAATTATTCCGAAAACAGATACGCCCGGTGCCAAGGATGCCGGTGTACCGGGATTTATTGACAAGATGTTGAAGGAATGCTATAAGAAGGAAGATCAGGATGCATACTTAGCAGGCCTGGCCGAGTTTGATGCAGCGTGTAAAACGGCCCATGGAGATAGCTTCATTTACCTCGCACCCGAAAAGCAGCTTGAGTATGTAAAAGCACAAAATGAAGCCGCCCTTAAAATGGCTAAGGAAAATCCGGAAGCAAAGCGACCTTTTGTTTTATCCACGAAAGAACTTACCCTGTTGGGATTCTTTACCAGTGAGCCGGGCGCCACACAAGTGTTGCAATACGAAGCCGTGCCGGGTTCGTATAAAGGATGTATTCCATTATCCGAAGCGGGGAATGGGAAGACTTGGGCTACTTAGTAAGACCTGATATTTAAATTTAAAAGGCATCCGAGAGGATGCCTTTTTTATGTTTAACAAGACTATAATCAGAATTTTAGTCGCACAAAGTCTATTAAAACGAACTCAACAGAATACTGATCTTAGTGAACATAACCATAGAAGACAATGGTAAGGGGTTTAATCCATCAGAAGTTTCTGACGGACTGGGGCTAAACCAAATGAAGATCAGAACGGAAAGTTTAAGTGGAAGAATTGAAATTAATAGTCAGCCCGGAAAAGGAACACTTTTGCTGATCACTGTGCCAATCCTATTATAGGATTTACTTAGATAACGGAAGCTCGTTTTTGAAATAACGGCTTTAGTACTGTTCGATCCAGCACGACAAACGCTAAGGCAAGGTTCAAAATCAAAATCCCGTTCACCAAAATTTTTCCGTTAAACGGAATACTCAAAGAAGGTGTTTTTAGCCAGTCGGTAGTTAAAGGTGAATCTAATACAAGTGGTGCAGTGGGGCCATCAAAAACTCCAGCGGATAATAAGGCTAAGGCAATTCCGGAGGCAATGAGGGAACCAAAAAATAGTAACAATCCTTTTCGCGGTGTGAAGAATGACGCAACTGGGTTTCTATCAAGGCCGCTCATTACTTTCTGAGTGAAATTTTTGGAAGGAGTTTCCAATCGCGCCTTTTGCACAAGAACGGATTGAACCAAACGCAATTCTTCCAGTCGTGTGTTCAACAATTCTGATTGTTGAATTTCTTCTTCTAATGATTGACAGGTTTGAGCATCCAACTCACCATCCAGGTAGCGCAGTAATTGCTCTTCTTTTTCCACTGATACCTTCTTCATATCTCTATAAAGTTAATGCTTCTTCTTTTAATAATTTCTTTAATTCATCGCCCAACCTAAGGCGTGCTCTATGAATGCGTACTTTCAAGGTATTCATGTTTTGTCCCATCGTTTCGGCCACTTCCTCCAAAGAAAACTCTTTTATATAGAAGAGTTGGATGGCCAACCGATCGGCTTCATTTAAACTTTCCATCGCCTTGCCAACATAATGCTGCTTGTCATCGCGTTCCATCTGTTTGTCGGCTTTATCAGAGTATTCCACAATGGTGTTTTCAATACGTTGAAAGGCCGGTTTGCTTTTACGTTTATAGCTGATGGCTGTATTAAACACTATACGATACAGCCACGTGCTAAACTTTGCTGTGCGATTAAAAGTCTTCAAGTACCGGAAGGCTTTAATGAAGGCATCCTGAGCAGCTTCTTCGGCTTCAGGGCGGTTTCCCAAAATCTTAAACGCAATGGTAAACGCATAGCTTTTATAGCCATCCACCAAAATGCTATACGGTTGTTGGTCTCCCGCCAAAATCTTATCAATCAGCGAATATTCTTCCTGTTGGGTGATCACGACTCTTGGACGCAGGTTTTGACAGGTAAGTTACAGATACTAATTAAAATTAGGTGAAGAATAAAAAGTGGCCCCGTGAATAGGTGGCGGATCGCTTTGAGTGGTGTTGACCCCTAATAGAAAAAAGTTTTTATTACCATGTAACCACGCTGGTTTACCCTGCGTCATAGAAGCAAATTTTAAATAGTATTTTATGGAAGAGCAAGTTATAATTCCGGTATTAGGAATCATGTTGCCAATCATCATCACCCTTGGTGCATTTGTTATGATTGTGTATATCCGCAAATTTGAGAACATCGAGCGCATGTCGATCATTGATAAGGGGCTAAGTCCGGATCTTTTCAAGAGAGAGCGGTTTACCTCGGGTGCCCTGCGTGCGTCACTCTTATTAACAGGCGGAGGTATTGGTCTCCTGATGGGCTACCTGTTAGACAGCTTGTTTAACATGGAAGAAGTTGCCTATTTTTCAATGGTCCTGATCTTTGGTGGTATGGGGCTTGGTCTCTCGTACCTTATTGAAGAGAAGAAAGCAAAAGAGGAAAAATGATGAATTAGAATTAAAAAGCATGAATGGCGAAGTACAAATTCGTACCTCGTCATTTGTACTCTATCATATTTAAAACACCCACGTAATAAGAGTTTTAGTAGCCAAATAAATAATAAGCACAGAAACAAGGTTGAGTACAATACCTGCGCGCATCATATCTTTTACTTTCATATGACCGCTGGAAAACACAATGGCGTTTGGTGGAGTTGATACCGGAAACATAAAAGCCATGCTTGCCCCTAATGTAACAGGCAAGCCTAACAAAATAGGATCCATTCCTAAATTAGTGGCGATACCGAATACAACCGGTATAAAAATTTGAACAAGTGCTACATTGCTCATGAGTTCGGTAAGGAAGATGGAAGCTGTAATCAATCCCAATAGGAGCCAGTTTATTGAATTACTTTGTTCGGCAATGCGGGCTCCAACCGCCTGAATTACACCCGCATTGGATAAGCCCTGGGCCAGGCACAAACCGCCCCCAAACAGAATTAAGATTCCCCACGCCAGTTTTTCTGTATCGCGCCAGTCTAGCAGGAAGGTAAATTTTCTTAAACTACTGGGAACAAGAAACATTAATGAACCGCCTGCCATGGCAATGTTTGTATCATTCAGCATGTCGGAACCAATCAGTAAATTGATGGGCTGTTGAAAAATCCAGCCGAAAGATGTGATGCCGAAAATGACCATCACTAATTTTTCTTCTTTTCGGATAGAACCTAACTCCCTCAACTTGCTTTTAATGAGTGAGTCGGCACCATGAATTTTTTTGAGATGGTTGGGATAAATTAACCGGGTGATTACGAGGTGGCATGCGGTTAATAATATGATGCTAACCGGTAAGCCGATAAGCATCCATTTTCCAAATTGCATTTTTTGATTGTAAAACTGATCGAGCAACCCGGCAAAGACAACATTAGGGGGCGAACCGATGAGTGTTCCCACGCCTCCAATATTGGCAGCATACCCAATCACCAGC
The DNA here is from genome assembly GCA_016787755.1 of Cyclobacteriaceae bacterium. GTDB lineage: Bacteria > Bacteroidota > Bacteroidia > Cytophagales > Cyclobacteriaceae > ELB16-189. The sequence continues at coordinate 140,428 of JAEUUA010000002.1, forward strand.
ATCAGCCCGATTGCAAAATTACGTTCACCAATTGTCTCTTCTTGCGGATTGTTTTTTTTCTCGGTTCGTAATAGGTTGATTACCGAAACAGCGATGGGAAGCATCATCATCGCAGTGGCCGTATTGCTGATCCACATGCTTATGAATCCGGTAGCCATCAAAAATCCAAGTATAATTCCATTGCCGGATGTTCCGGTAATCCGAATCAGGTTAAGTGCAATACGTTCATGCAGCCGGTGTTTTTCTAATCCGATGGCTATCAAAAATCCGCCCATGAAAAGAAAGATAATCGGGTTGGCATAGGGAGCCGCGGCCTCACTCATTTTCATAACCCCTAATACAGGAAACACGATCAACGGCAATAAGGCTGTGATTGGAATGGGAGCTGCTTCGGTAATCCACCAAATGATCATCCAAAGGGCAACGGCAAGAACTTTATGCGCATCCGGTGAGATGAAATTTGGATCTGCAAAAAAGAGCACTAAAAAAAAGGAGAGGGGACCGGCTACAAAACCAGTTTGTTTTATAAAGGACGCACTTGAAATTTCTACTTTCATAGGCTTTTTAGAGCAATTCCTAAAGTAGAGATTCAGGAGGGTATTACAATGAATGTTTTACTTAAAATATAAAAAGCGAGGGATCTCGCTTCTATACTATTTGGTTTGTATTGATTTTATCCTTTTCAGCCCTCAGCGGGAGCTTTGGGATTAGCCGGCTTTACTACGATAGTACGGCCATCCAATTCAGTTTCATTTAATGTGGCAATCGCTTGTTGTGCCTCCGCATCATTGGGCATTTCTACAAAGCCAAATCCTTTTGAGCGGCCTGTGTCACGATCCTTTACAATTTTTGCAGATGACACTTGACCAAATTTAGCAAAGGCAGCTTCTAGTTCTTCAGAGCGAGTTTTAAAGTTCAATCGGGCTACAAAAATGTTCATGATATTTTCCGGTAATTAATGTGAAACTTCATTTTAAATGGATTAGAGCCTTTTGACAATCCATTCATGACCAAAATAGAAATTATTACCTTATTTATCAAGCCTCAGCAAGCGATACAACTCAATGGGTTAGCATTTCGCGGGCGTTTTCAAGTGCTAATGCAGAAGGGTTGGAACCACCGATCATTTGGGCGATTTCTGCAATTCTGTCAGCATCCTTCAATTTTTTCATGGAGGTAATTGTGCGATTTGAGGAGTTGTCTTTGTAAACGAAGAAATGCGAATCGGCCTTTGCGGCAATTTGAGGCAGGTGACTAATGCTAATGATTTGATGCCGTTGTGCCATTTCTTTCATCCTATTCCCCAGACGAATAGCAATTTCACCGGAAACCCCGCTATCTATTTCGTCCAGAATAAGGGTGGGCAAAGCTGCTTTCTCAGCCATTACATACTTAATGCTAAACATTACCCGCGAAAATTCTCCACCTGAAGCAACTTGCACTAAAGGCCGGGGTGATATCCCCTTGTTTGCACTAAAAAGAATTTCAACAGAGTCTGCACCTTTTGCGCCTGGTGCGATGGAGGTATGTTCAATATCAAGTTGTGCATTGGGTATGCCCAATTCTTTTAGAAGTTGAGTAAGTTGTTTGGTTAAAGGAGCAAATGTTTTCTGCCTCGATTTACTTAATGCAGTAGCCGTTTGGGTTAACTCTTGTTCTGCTTTCGTGAGCGTGTCGTTAGCTTGCTTGAGCAAGTCATCAAGATTATTTGTTTTGTCAGCTTTTATCTGAAGGTCGTCTCGTAATGCTATCAATTGATCCACATGCTGCAGCCGGTGTTTTTGTTGAAGCTGGTAAATTATTCCAACCCGGTCTTTAATCTCTTCCGCGCGTTGTGGGTCAAATTCAATTTTCTCTTCCGCGTTTTCTATTTCTTGTAAAATATCAGCAAGTTCAATGCGGGTGCTTTCAATGCGCTGTAACAGTTGCGAGTATTCTGTTGAATAATTGGCGACTGATTGCAGTTGATTTCGTATAGCGAGTAATGCAGAATTAACTGAGAATTCAGATTTATCCAGTTGATCAATGATTAAATTAAAGTGAGTTTTAATTTCTTCGGCATGCTCGAAAATTTTAAGATCAGATTCTAACTTTTCAAGTTCGCCTATTTGTAAGTCAGCCTTCACCAATTCATCTAATTGAAAGGAAACAAAATCGGATTCTTTCTTAAGGTGAATGGATTCTTCTTTTAATGAATTATACAGTTGATTGGCTTCTCTGTATTTCCGCCAAGCCTCAGAATACAATCCCATTAACTCCTGATTTCCGGCATACGAATCAATCAAATTGAGTTGAAAGGATTTGCTTCCTAACTCCAGTGTTTCATGCTGCGAGTGGATGTCCATTAAGTAAGAACCCACCTTTCGCATAACGTCTAGGGTTACCGGTGTGTCATTAATAAACGCACGACTTTTACCAGCCGGACTAATTTCTCTGCGGAGTACAGTGTGTGTTTCGTAGTCAAGATTTTCTGCTTCAAACAGTGCTTTGAGCCCATAAGCGGAGACATCAAATATTCCCTCCGTTACACATTTCTCAGTTTCGTCCCATAAGGTTTTACTATCCGCACGATTGCCCAGCAGCAACCCCATTGCGCCAAGCATAATGGATTTACCTGCTCCGGTTTCACCCGTTATCACATTCAAGTTAGCTGAAGGAGAAAACTCCAGGTGCTTGATAAGCGCATAGTTTTTTATCGTGAGTTGAGTGAGCATGTCAAGAATATGCGGATTAGACCTGTAAATTAAATAGCAGAGCGAAAGAAACTACCTAGTTAGAAATGATTTTTTGATAAATATTTCGTTTTGGGTCAATTGTGGTCAGGATATCATAGACCTCACGCCTAACGGAAAGATCGCCTTGTGAAAAGATATTGACTAGTTCATTTGATTTGGCATCGAAAAATGAAATAATGGCGATTGAGTTGGGATAGGTAGTCCATACTTTTTTTACATTTCTCAAGATTTCCAAAATGACCTTCCTGCTTTCGTCTGGCGATTTATCAAAAACATCAAGCGCAAGCCGATGATACCGGTAGGTATTTTTTCTCAGTTCAATCATCTGCTGATTGTTAAGATCGGCTACAAGCGAATACCGATTGCGATTGCTCCCTAAGGCTGCCCAACCCACCCGATTAGATGACTGCGCATTGTTGACAACCGTAAGTGCTTTTTGCACAAACATATTGCCGCCCAGTTCACTAAAAGAATCATAGTCCATAGCCAGCACGATATATGCATAGTATGCCAGCATGGAAGTTAGATTAGTCATATAGGTATTGTCGTTATATTCTAAAGGCAAGGATTCGATGTACTCGAATTCCCATTCCCGATCAGCAAAATTGAAAAGTACAGTTTCGTAATTACTGTTAAAGACAGGTCTGGCAACGGTTATTTGCATGTTGGCAACAAAATTTCCAATGGAAGGCATTTTGGAAATGTTGAGAAACAATGTGCAGTTTATTTTTTCATAATTCTTAAAGGAATCGCCCGTCCACTTTCGCGTATTCAAAAAATTTGCAAGGGCGCGTTCCATATCTTTAAACACCGCTCGGTCAGAAGTTTGAATCTGATCGGCATTTACGGTAATCTTAAAATTGAGTTCCTGCGCGAATGACAGCGTGAAAGCAGAGTAGATAAAACTGAAAACCAAATAATTACGCATGCATGTGTTCGATTATCGTAGTAACGATATCTTGCGCCACTTCTTTCTTCGATTTCAACTTAAATTCTTTCGATTTCATAGTTGAATCGATAATGGTGATTTTATTGGTGTCGTGGCCAAAGCCGGCACCCTTGTCGTTGAGTGAATTCAAAACGATTAAATCAAAATTCTTGGAGATTAGCTTCTTTTCTGCATGTGCCTGCTCGTTTTCGGTCTCCAGCGCAAAGCCAACGATAAACTGATTGTTGGTTTTCAGCTTACCCAACTCAGCAGCAATATCTTTGGTTTTGATCAGCTCAAGCATGAGCGTGTCGTCTTTCTTTTTAATTTTTTGTTCTGCTCTCAGTGCAGGTTTATAATCTGCCACGGCAGCTGATAACACTGAAATATCCGAGTCTTTGAATGTAGAGATCGAAGCCTCATACATTTCATCGGCTGAGTTAACTTGTACTACTTTTATTCCCTTCAATTCTTTGGAGAGAAAAGTTGGGCCTGTGATTAACGTAACGATTGCTCCTTGTTGTGCCAACTGTTCAGCAATAGCAAATCCCATTTTACCGGTTGAGTGGTTACTGATAAAACGCACGGGATCAATAGCTTCGTGTGTAGGACCTGCCGTAACCATTGCCTTTTTTCCCTTCAATGGTTTATGAGAAAAGAATTGTTCGAGCGATGTAATTATTTCTTCTGGCTCGGCCATTCTTCCTGTACCCACCAGGCCGCTTGCCAACTCACCATGGGTGGGGTGTATAGGATGATTTCCCCAGGTTATTAACTTTTCAATATTTTGTTTTGTTGTGGGATGTTGAAGCATATCCAAGTCCATTGCAGGCGCAAAGAATACCGGACAGCGGGAAGATAAATAGGTCGCCATCAAGAGATTGTCACAGATTCCTTGGGCCATTTTAGCCAACGTGTTGGCACTCGTGGGTGCAATCACAAAGGCATCGGCCCAAAGACCCAACTCAACATGATTATTCCATTCGCCTTCCTCTTTGGTAAAATGAGTAAGAACAGGATTTTTGGAAAGGGTTGAAAGCGTAAGCGGGGTTATAAAGTCGTGAGCCGAAGCAGTCATTACAACTTTTACTTCGGCTCCACATTTGATTAACAACCGGACAAGAATGGCTGACTTATAAGCAGCAATGCTGCCACTTACGCCCACCAAAATTCTTTTTCCGGCAAGCATGCTTATTCAGGCTTTGCTGCTTCTACAGGAATTTCAGTTTCTGAACGCAAACGATAATTTAATTTTCCTTCCAGAAATTCCTCAATGGCTGTGGAGGTTGGCTTAGGCATTCGCTCATAGTACCGAGAGATTTCAATTTGCTCGCGATTTTCGAAAACCTCTTCCAGGTTATCTACCGTGGTGGCAAACTCGGCAAGCTTATTATTTAATTCTTCTTTCAGATTAATTGCAATCTGACGGGCGCGTTTTGAAATAACCACAACAGATTCATACAAATTTCCTGTTGGAGCTGCAATCTTATCAACATCGCGGGTTACAATTGAAGGTTGGATAGCCATAATTTAGATTTTATTATTCTTTAACTTATTTACTTGAGATAAACTTTCTGAGTAAAAACGCTGAGCATCTTTTAAGAAGGGACTGTTTGGAAAATTATCAACCAATTCCTTATAGAACTCAACGGTGCTGGTGTAGCGATCTAATTGCTTGCTGGGGATACTCACTTTCGCCAGTTCAAACTCAGCTTGCACTTTTAAGTAAGCCGCCTCTTCAAGATATTTTGAATCCGGAAAATTCTTTTTGAAATCATCAAAGGCCACCACAGCAGCTCCATACATCCGAAGCTTTATATATTGACGCGCATTTTCAAATCCCTTCTTCTCCAGTTTCTGCTGACTAACTGTAATTACTTCAATAGCCTGATTCATAAACTGACTACCAGGATAACGATTTAAGAAAGTTTGCATCGCTGCCATGGCCTCAATACTACTGCTTTGGTCCTTATTATGATCAGGTGAAGAAACAAAGAGTGAATAGGCATACATAAAGGAGGCTTCCTGGGCTAAGGAACTGCGACCATAGGTTTCATAAAACGTCTTAAACTGATCGGACGCGAGTAGGTATAGTTTTTCGTAATATTGGCAATAGGCAAGATTAAATTCAACCTTTTCCCCTTCCGGTAATCCGCGCACAATGGGCAAAATGGATTCAAACAAGATCGAAGAGTGGTAATAATCTTTCTTTGCGAAATAATTTAGGCCGGCTTCATACTTCACCCGCCAATCTTCGCTTTTTTCGATTTTTCTGAATTTACTGCAGGATGCATTAACTAAAACGACTACTGCAAATATGGCTAAGGGACTAATTCTCATGCTTCAATTCAAAATTGCACCTAAATGTGTAATAATTCAGGGTTGCTCAATGTTTAAGCCTGCAAATATACGACAGAGGGCTAAATTAGCAATTTGCTGCATAGCTGAGAAAACGATAAAAGTGAAGCTTTATTTCCTGACAATCAGCTTTCGGGTAAGCACCCCGCTATTGTCCAGATAAAGGGTATAAAAGTAAATTCCTGAGGTAAATTCTTCAGTCTGTATTTTGACGTGGGTTTCAGAAGTTGGAAGGACAAATTCGTTCATGGGCTTCCCTAAAATGTTGTGGATGATCAACTTTGCCTTCACATTTTCATTGTGGATTCGATAATCAATAAATGCATGATCTTGCACTGGATTAGGGTAAACGTCCTGAATCGTGATGTCTTTGGACTGAAATAATACAGGTTTTTCAGTTTTTTCGCTTATCGCAATTGAAACTGAATATTCGGTCATTTCCTGAAGATTTCCTTTCGGAAACACTTGAAAACGAATAGTATTTTGCCCGCTTAATAAGCCGCTTTCAACGGTATATACCAACTGCTGAATAGTTTCGCCAGGTTCAATTCGTTTGGAAAATTCATTTACTGAGGGTTCCAGACACTTTTTATCTAAACAGAAATAACCCTTTTGAGTGGAGCTAAAGTCAGATTGAATTTTCCTGATTATATAAAATTGGGGCTTATCGGAGGTATTTTTGATTTTTAGAGGAATCCTTAAGCTTTCGCCTATCCCTGCTTGGAAGTTCTCCTGTTTATCCAGAAGGTCAAAATTCTGAGCTAGCCCCGGAAGACTGAGAATCAACAATAGTATGATGATAACCCATGATTTCATAACCAGCTACACTAAATTCAAGTGAAAAGATATTATAAAATGTATTTTTTACCTATTGAATTGAAAAAAAAATAACGGAATTCGCAATTTTTTAGCAATACAGATCGTTACTGCTGATTTTTTACAACGTCCTTACGGGAGGGGCGGTATTCTCCTTTCCAGGCAAAGCCTTTCAATTTTTTGTCCGCTTCTTTAATTTCAAAGGGTGGGATAAAGGACGCATCAGGCATCACATACGCAGTTACGTTATTCACTTTCCCTTTCACGAAATTGATCCGCATATTGCTGCAAATCATTTTATTCATTCCGGTCGTAAATGTGATCAAATATTTTGTCCCCTCCTTTTCAACTTCCTCTTCTTGCAGCGCATAGTAAATACTTTCGCCATTGCCTTCCACCAGCACATGGCTTATCAGGCTACCGTCAAAATTGGCAACCATTTTACGCCCTTTAATCTGATTGAAATTCTTTAATGAGTCCTGGGAAGCAACAAACGAATTGGCAATCATATACAATTTGTCGATGCGCTTGTTTTTAAGAATCATGTATATAGAATCAGCTGTCATCTGATTTCCCTCGCTCCATAAGATGGGATTCGTATAAAAGTGGATCGTAGAATCTGCAGCTTGGTATACCAACGAGTCGGCAACACCCTGAAGGTCTTGTTTAAAAATCTTAACCTGATGGTAGGCCAACAGTCTTTTCTTTTTTGGATCCCTGCTTTCAATGGAAACCAGCGTATCAGCCGTTATAAAAAGGGTGTCTAAATCATCCCCAATCTTCGCTACATAGGCATTGCCAAATACTTTTGAAATGCCATTTTTTTTATCATAGAAACTATCGTCTCCATAAATAATCATATTCTCCTCCTTTGAGGTCATGACTACTTTTCGTTTTGCGCGATACATTTTTTTTGCATCATCAATAAAATACTCTTCCCCCTTGATTTTGTATTCGGCAGTTTCTATAACTCCTATATTGAGGTTGGAGACTTTTAGGTTGGTATTATAAAATCCACTTTTGTAGACCGCCTCGCCTCCTTCTTTGTCGGTCACTGTGGTGAGATCGCGGAAATAAATGATTTTGGTTTTTGAATTGTATTGCAACGTATCTGACCTCAGTGTATAGTCAGGATTTTCGCCAATCACTTCTTTTTTAAAGGAAGCTAAGTTTGTTCGGATATCGTAATATCCCTTCTTACTAACCAACACATTGGTAGAGTCAACCAACTTACCACCATTAAAGTAGCGGGCTTCGTTTTTCGGACGATCATAATCCAAAAAATCTGTATAGAGTGTCGCAATACCGAGTTTAGTGAACACAACATTCTTCCTCAGGTAGGCTATCTTCTTGTCACCATCATAGGACAATCCCCGGGAAGTAACATCAACCGAATCGCCTTCAGTGATGTGGATTTTTCCAAACGCATCAATTCTGTTTTCGGATTTAAAAAAATGAGCTGAATCGCAATAGATGGTAGTTTTATTCTGAACAAATACAACATTGCCAATTACCCGATCAAATCGTTTGCCATCTTTAACTCCCCCAATCAGGTTGTCCGCTTTCTTTAACTTAACTCGCTTTTGAGCATGTGAAACTGAGACAGTAAACAGAATGAGGATTAAATAAGTTAAACGGGCCATAACAGACTCAAAAATAGATAAAGTTTATCTTTGGACAGTGAAAGAGAAATTCCTGAAGCATCTTGAAGAACTGAGGATCACTCCAACTGACCGATTGCTGCTCGCAATCAGCGGGGGTCACGATTCGATGGTGATGGCTCATTTGTTTCATTCGTGTTCCTTTACAGTAAGTGTTGCTCACGTCAATTTTCAATTGAGAGGCGAGGATTCTGATGGGGATGAACGATTCGTGCAGGATTGGTGCTCTCAAAATAAGATTCCTTTTTTTTGTCAACGCGTTGAAACCAATAATTATGCCATCGAAAACAAGCTATCTATTCAGATGGCTGCACGGGAGTTGCGGTATGCCTGGTTTGATAAGCTACGCGAACAAAATGGATTTCACTATATAGCCACAGCACATCATCTGAATGACTCAATTGAGACTGTACTGATTAATTTGGCCCGGGGTACTGGTCTTGAGGGATTGACCGGTATTCCCGCTAAAAGCGGGAATCTATTCAGACCTCTTCTATTTGCCACCCGAGCTGATATTGAAAACTATGCGGCTCAACAGGAAGTTGCCTGGCGCGAGGACACCAGCAATGCAACTGATGATTATCAACGTAACTTTATCAGGCATCATATCATTCCAGGTTTTAAAAAGTTGAATCCTTCCTTTGAAGAAACGACCCAAGAAACGCTATCAAAAATTAAGAGCGAGTTCAGTTTGTTGGAACGTGATCTGGACGTGTGGAAGAAAGCCAACCTCATTCATGAAAATCATAAAATTAGAATCAAGAAGATCGGTCTCAACTATTTAGAGGGAGCTGCCCGGTTATGGCATTGCATCAAAGATTTTGGATTTCGCTTTTCTGTCTGCGAGGACATTATGAAGGCATTGCATGGTCAGTCGGGCAAGCAGTTTCTTACTCATTCGCATAAGTTGGTTATCGATCGCGATTTTCTTGAATTAACACCCATTCAGGATAACTGGAAGGAAGTGTTGATTGACTATGAACAAGAGAATGGAACGTTGGGCCCCTGGTTAATAGAAATTGTAAAGGCAAGCCCGCGTAAGCCATCAAATAATTTAAATGAGGCTAGTGTAGATTTAGAAAAATTGGAGTTTCCACTTGTGTGGCGGAAATGGAAGGCAGGTGACTCGTTTTATCCGCTAGGAATGACTCAGCGGAAGAAAATCAGCGATTTATTGATTGATCGAAAGGTTTCGCTTGGCGAGAAGGATTCAGTTACCGTGCTTGAGTCGGGTGGAGAGATCGTTTGGGTGGCAGGTCATCGCATTGACAATCGATTTCGACTTACAGAATCCACCAGGGCAGTAATTACTTTCTCCATTCGCTATATTTAATAGGTAATACCTTTTACTTTCGTGGTGATGCGTATAAATTTGCGATTCGATTTTACTTACCTAATCCATCTAATATTATGAAAATAACTGTTGTAGGTGCCGGAAATGTAGGTGCCACGTGTGCTGATGTTCTTGCGTACAAAGAAATTGCCAATGAGATCGTGCTTGTTGATATCCGTGAAGGTTTTGCTGAAGGCAAGGCTCTTGACATTTGGCAAAAAGCTCCCATTAATTTATATGATAGTCGCACCATTGGTTCAACAAACGATTATACTAAAACGGCTGGTTCGGAGGTTGTCGTGATTACCTCCGGATTGCCGCGCAAGCCGGGTATGACACGCGATGACTTGATAACCACGAATGCGGGAATTGTAAAATCCGTTACGGAAAATGTTGTGAAGCATTCGCCCAATGCCATCATCATTGTTGTGTCAAATCCATTAGATGTAATGACCTATCAGGCTCATATCACGTCAAAATTGCCGCGCACCCGTGTAATGGGTATGGCGGGTATTTTAGATACGGCACGTTATCGTGCTTTTTTAGCGGAGGCATTAAATGTTTCTCCAAAAGATATTCAAGCTCTTTTATTGGGTGGTCATGGTGATACCATGGTTCCTCTCCCAAGATACACTACGGTGGCTGGTATTCCGGTAACGGAATTAATAAGCAAGGACAAATTGAATGCGATCATTGAACGCACAAAAGTGGGTGGTGGCGAGTTAGTTAAATTGATGGGTACGTCAGCGTGGTATGCGCCAGGGTCAGCTGCTGCACAAATGGTGGAAGCGATTGTAAAAGATCAAAAAAGAGTGTTACCGGTTTGTATGCAATTGGATGGAGAATACGGAATCAAAAATTGCTACCTCGGAGTTCCGGTGATACTGGGTAAAAATGGAATTGAAAAAGTGATTGAACTGGATTTGAACAGTGATGAAAAAGCCTTGTTAGAAACCAGTCGCGTGCATGTGAAAGAAGTGATGGATGTGTTAGATAAGTTGGGGTAGGAAAGGAGATCAATACGCATTTGAAAAGCCAGGTGAAATCCTGGCTTTTTTGTTTAGGTGGTTATCGGGTGGGGCTCTCAATAACAACAATTTTTTGCAACGTAATTATAAAAGATTTCAGATCTGCTTTGTTTTCAGTTTCCTCTTGTTCACCCCATATCAAATCAACAGGATTTTTTGATTTGCCACGTTAGCGTAAATCCATGCCACTTCGGCATGCTGCAGGGTTGAATATTTTGTATAATCTTTAATCCTATAATCAAAACTATGGATGGATTCAAAGGAGATTTCGGTTGAATAGGGAATGATGTAGTATCGATAGGTAGTCACCACCATCTTCTTTCCTTCTTTGTCAAACACCGTTTTAATAGATGGCATAAATGCACAGAAAATAAACACACATAAACCTGCAGCCAATATGAAAAAGAAGCTCAAACGAGGTAATACCTTTCTTGTGATCGGAATAATTACTAACACAAGCATAAATACACCAACACCTAACAATGCCAGAACGCCATAGCTAAAAAACCGCGTTAGTATGGTAGCGTCTGGTGTGGTGTGAATAATCAGATCATCACTCGTGATAAACGCATCCGTAAATGCCAGGTAATGATTTTGAAAGGGGATTAATGGGCGTGTAAGTGAATCGGTCGGATATAGTACATGAAAAGTGAAGGGAAGAAAGAAATTAATGAAGAGGAGCAACGCTACGGCAGTGCCAACTCGGATAAGCAACCACAGGTTTACTTAGGATCAGGCTTTTTCTTTCTCCCCAGGTATAGTATTTCACTCTTTTGGAGTCCATACCGTTTAGCAATTTTATCAGGCAGTAGCAAAACAAAATCGTTTTCCTCAGCATTTAACCCTGAGCGTTGAATACGGTGGGCATAATCTTTTCCGAACTTGCGCACATGATCATCTTGACCAAAGACTTTTTCGCGATCGCGCGGATTGGTGATGGAAGCATCCTCGAACGTTACTTCAGGAACAGGATCGAAGAACGGTACTTGCATGATTGCCCACCCTCCCGGTTTTAACACCCGATTGATTTCACTCATCGCTTTAATATCGTCCGCAACATGTTCCAGCACATGGTTGCATAGCACGACATCAAAATGATTTTCTGGAAAAGGGATTTGATGAATATCCATCTTCACTTTTGCGAGTGGGGATTCAATGTCAGCAGTAATGTATTTCTCGCCATGTTGCTTTTCAAATCGTCTCATGAAGCAGGGCTCAGGTGCGATGTGTAGCACATCCAGTTTAGCTGTGAAGAAATTAGTTTTCTCCTTTAAGTAAAGCCAGATTAACCGATGTCTTTCTAAACTCAAACAATGTAGGCAAAGTGCATTGGGTCTGGGATTAATTCGCCCGTAGGGCAGAAACTTGCTGTAGCTGTGGTTACATACAGGGCATTCAACATTATTTCCCCTGTAAAAAATTCCCATCACCTTCAGTCCTAGACCACTCAATCGTTGCAGGTATTTACGAGGAACATAACGAATCAAAAATGCAATTACGCTTTTCATAAACGGCAAAGATACTATCTAATTGGCTGTATTTTCAATTGTAATATCAGGCAAGTTTTCAACCTTATTAGGCGGCATGTTCATTAAAAAAACTATCTTGCCTACCAGTCAATTCTGAACGTTATTATGATTGGCTATTACAAACCTACCCTGAATGAATGTGATCAGCATGGCATCAACCTACCCTGTTCTGTCCGATCAGTCAATTGATTTAAGTAGGATCAAGCAAAAAGCAGTAATAAAATATATCCATACAAATGGTTTGCTACACCTTAATGATTTTGCCCGCCTCAGTCATTCTTGTTCAGCAGAAGGTGAGGCGAAAGACTATCATCGTCATGTAAAAGTATTTGAGTTTAAGGATTGTATAGAAAAGGTTTGGGAGGCGTATAAAACCATCGGTCCGGCAGAAACCTGCAAAGGCTCCTTGTTGGGATTTGGCCTACAGTATTCAAGAAACAATCACAAAATTACCTATCACGAAGATGATCATGGAGAAATCGAGGTGGGTCAAATCATTATTTTGAATTTGAGATTGCTTTGGAACATGATAAGTCTGGCCGTTGGGCACGAGATTACGGAGGTGAATGAAACAGAGAAGTATATTAAGATGTGCTATCTGGAAGGTGGGGCCTCACAAGGATTTCAGTTCATTCGCTTGAAGCAAAAGGAAGATAGATGCACTAACGTAATTCACGAAACATTTTATAAAAGTCATTCTGACTTTCGCGACAAGCGGTTATACCCGTTCCTACATGGGCAGGTTATTAGCGAGTTTCATAAGAATGTTCTGAAGAAATTGGCACGTTGACCGATTGACCAACTAAAAATAGCCTACCGATGAAATTTTGTTGACTTCTCATTGTCAGCTGCCTTTTTTCAAGTTTTAACTTTTTCCATTTATCCTAAAACTATTTTAGTTAATCCTGCATCTTTATAGTGCATTTGCAGGGAATAATGGAAAATTGATCGCTTTCTGTGGCCGAAACCTTACTTACTATAGCTATGATGCATTCGGATACCCTCGTGAGTCGGGCCCGCGAAGGGGATAAGAATGCCCAGGGAAAACTGGTGCAGCTTTGGTACAAGCGTATTTATAATTTCTCGTATAAGTTCTTTTTTGATCATGACATGGCCATGGAGGTATCTCAAAAGACCTTTATAAGCATGTATAAAAACATGGAAGGGTTACAGGAGATTACCCGATTTAAATCCTGGCTTTATACCATTGCTGTGAATCAGTGTCGGGAGGAATTGAGAAAAAAGAAAACCAGACGGTCCGTTTCCTTGCATGACCTCCGACCGGGCGAACATGAAGAAAGTTATCGCTGGGAAGCAAGCAGTAGCCGGAGTGAGAATCCGGAGAAACAATTAAGGCAATCGGAACTTTCAGATTTGCTACAGCAATGCCTGATGGAACTGAGTGACGAACAGCGCGAAGTGGTGATAATGAAAGAGTATGAAGGACTGAAGTTTCGAGAGATTGCAGAAGCCCTGCAAATTTCGGAGAACACGGTGAAAAGCAGAATGTATTATGGGTTGGATGGGCTGAAGAAAATTTTAGAGAGCAAGAATATTACGAAAGAAACAATTGGTTATGAATTATAAACCGGACGAAAGCACCCTGATAGCTTACCTATATGGGGAGTTGGATGCGAAGAATGTAGAAAAGGTACAGGAATATCTCGATCGTAATCCTGCGGTATTAAAAAAGCTTCAAGGGTTGAGTGAGGTTAGAAGTGTACTGAGTCATGCAGGTGATCAGGAAGTTATTGCCCCACCGATCTTTATGGATTCTACAAATCATGCTTCCCGGTTCTGGGAAAGTGGGTATTTTAAAACTGTGATGAGCATAGCGGCTTCCATTCTTTTTTTACTCGTGGCTGCACAGTTAATTGGGCCTGAGATTTCGTATTCGGGTGGCGAGCTTCGTATTAGTTTTAATCGCGATAAGCAAATTGAAAAACCGATTGAACAGGTTGCCGTACCAACGCTATCATCATCCGAAGTTCAGGATATGATCAACACGTCTTTGGTAAAAAACAATGAACAGATTTCTTCGGAGTGGGAAAGAAATAACAGGAAGTTGCAAGCTTCTCTTAAAAATAGTTTAACCACCAATTCTGAAAAAATTGATGAACTGATGAAGGTGGCTTCACAAGCATCGCAAGAACAAGTACGAACTTTTGTTGCCAGCCTGCAGCAGGACAATCTTCAACTTATGAAAGATTACTTGCAACTTTCGGCTAAAGATCAAAAGACGTATGTGGAGAGTTTGTTGGTGGATTTTTCTAAATATCTACAAGAACAACGTAAGCAAGACCTGGTCTTATTCCAAACTCGCATGAGTAGTATTGAAAAGAACACCGATCAGTTCAAGCAAGAAACAGAGCAAATTTTAGCAAATATTATCTCCAATCCGGAGGGTGTTTTAAAAAGAGTAAATAACTATTAAAATAATTTGATATGAGCAGAGCGGGGATTTTAATAATGATGGGACTAATGGTTCTTGGAACCTATGGTGCAGAAGCACAAAAGAAGATAGATGAGGAACGTATGTTGCGTGATATGGAAGTGACCGAAAATATCTTAAGCACTCTTGTTAAACAGCAATTTGATAAACGCTCCTTTTTTCCAATGGAAATTAAAGCTGAGTACCGCGAAGGACTTGGTGTAACCTTCCGATTGCCGTACGAATTTAACGGCCCAATGATTTGGAGCATGGGCAACGCCCCTGATATGACCGTATTGGATGGTCGCGGTTTTAATTATTCGTTTGAATTTCCAGACGAACCAGCCGATATTGCCCGGGTGTATGATGGCCAGGGAAGAATAACCACTGAAACTATTCAAGGTTTAAAATCTACCCGGTCCCGCAAGGTAAATGCAGATAGTATTCGTGAAGCTACTACGTCAAAAACAATTAATGCGTGCAAGCTTTTTTTAGCCGATTATGGTGATTTATTAACGCAACTATCTCCGAACGAAAAAATAATGATTACTAATCGGGGAGATGGAGATCGTATTTGGTATGGTGCTTTTGTGAATGCTGCCCGCCCCAGTTATGTATCCGTGGAGGCATCCAAAGGCGACATCACGCAACTGAAGCAGGGAAAAATGACCCGCGATCAGTTCATGAAATCCATTAAGGTAATTAATAGCGTAATGGATGATGAGCTGCAACCTGATTTGGAATTGCTATCCAGCATCTTTAATCGCTTGTATCGAAAAGATCTTTCTAAAACGTATTTCACAGAAGAAAACATTTATTACGAAAAGTTAAAAGATTACGGAGTGATCTATTACATGCAGGTATATTCCAGCAATCAGATTGATTATAACAGACGGTGGGTAATGCCAACCCTTGGCTTAGAAGGGTTAACAACCGAAGAACGTGACAAGAAGGTTAAAGAATTGTATCCTCAATTTGAGAAAGACTTTAAAGCAGACATTTTAGAGTACGGCCGTACGGTAAAAAGTTTGACACCTGAAGAACTTCTGGTATTTAACGTTCGGTTAACAAAGTGCGATGGTTGTGGAATTCCGACATCACTTGAGTTTTTAATAAAAGCTGATGTACTGAAAGAGTATGCTTCAGGCAAATTGACCAAGGACGCGGCCCTTGCAAAAATGACTGTAAAGAAGTCGGGCAACCAATAATTGTAGAGGTGAAAGGAATTCTAAGCCTTTCACCTCCTTTTTTTGCCTTTCTTATTTTAATGTACATTATCTGTAACCCAAAAGCGGAGTTGCGAGTACATAGTTTTGGGATTTGTACCACAGTGAATAGAGCCATACTAAGTTTGTCTTTTTTGAGTTATAGTAGACTACTGTTCACGGTGTTCAAATTTGAGTACTAAGATTAATAGCCGCACTAAACGTAAACGATTAAAATAATAGCATGAGAAGAAATATACTCATAGGAGCAGGAGTAGTTGGCGTGTTGTTGATTGGTTATTTTATTTTAAGTGGAAATAAGGATGGCGAGGCAGCTTCCATTATGGCGACTGTAAATCGAGGACAATTTCGGGTAGACATTGAGACCACCGGAGAATTAGAAGCCAAGAACTCGGTAAAGATCCAAGGACCTAGTCAATTGCGAAATTTTCAAATTTGGGAAGTAACTATTCAAAATATTGTTAATGAAGGTACTGTTGTAAAAAAGGGTGACTGGGTAGCTACATTAGATCGCTCCGACTTTCAGACAAAATTTATGGCGAAACAAATTGAGTTGGACAAAGCCAATTCAAAATTCAATCAAACTCAATTAGATACAACCCTTCAGTTACGCCAGTCGCGCGATGAACTTATTAATTTAAACTATGCAGTGGAAGAAACGGGTATCGTATTGGAGCAATCCAAGTTTGAGCCACCCGCCACGATAAAACAGGCTGAGATAAATATGGAGAAAGCCAAACGCACGTATCAGCAAGCCGTAGAAAACTATAAAATCAAGAAAAACCAGAATATAGAAAAGATGCGCGAGGTAAATGCAGAACTGCGCAAAGTACAATCTGAGTATGATGGCATGACCAAGGTACTTGAATCGTTTAATGTGCTGGCTCCAGAACCGGGTATGGTAATTTATCACAGAGGTTGGGATGGCAAACCGATCAAGTCGGGTTCACGCGTTCAAATGTGGGATCCTACCGTTGCCACCCTGCCAGATTTAACCACAATGATGTCAAAAACCTTTGTGAATGAAGTGGACGTTCGGAAAGTTGAAAAAGGTCAACTTGTTGAAGTTGGATTAGATGCTTACCCTGAAAAAAAACTAACAGGCCTGGTAAGAAGTGTCGCCAATGTTGGTGAGCAACGCCCTAATTCAGACGCAAAAGTATTTGAGGTAATGATTGAGATCAATGGTACCGATCCGACCTTGCGCCCTTCTATGACAACCAGTAATAAAATTGTGGCCGAAGTTCAGGATAGTGTGTTATATGTTCCTCTCGAAAGTTTACATACACAGGCAGATACAATCACCTATGTGTTTAAGAAAGATGGAATTAAAACCACAAAGCAAGAAGTGATTGTAGGTGCCACCAATGCAAATAGCGCAATCATCCTTGGAGGAATTGATGTTTCAGATAAGATTTATCTCTCGATACCTCCTGGGCTGGGTGACCAAAAAATACAATTGCTGCCGCAAATGGCGGGTAAACGGGGTAAGAAAGAGGAACAGGCTACTCCAGTGGCAAAAGTATTGTCTCGGGCTACAAGAAATTAATCAGTGATTTTTACAAATAAATATTTTTCGCCTCGTTTATGGGCCAATCTATACATTGCTATAGATGCGGTTATTGCTAATAAAATGCGTTCTCTGCTCACAGCGCTCGGTATTATTTTTGGAGTGGCCGCAGTAATTGCCATGTTAGCCATCGGCAATGGAGCTCAGCAAGAAATTCTAAACCAGATTAAGTTAGTAGGGGTTAATAACATTGTTATTAAACCAATCATCGAACAAAAGGAAGAGAAGTTAGATGAGCAGGCAAACGGAAAAAAAGAAAAGAAAAAGTTTTCGCCTGGTCTTACCATTCGTGATGTACATAGTATACGCACAACTATCCCCGGCTTAGAGCGAGTCAGTCCGGAAATAATTCTAAACACAAACGTGATTCGAAACGGCATCAGAAGGTCGGCAAAACTGGTTGGTGTAGAACCAACCTATTTTGAGATTTATGATTTTCAAATGGCCGAAGGCCGGATGTTCAATGATGAACAAATGCGATTGGGATCATCTGTATGTATTATTGGGTCGGGATTGAAAAGTCGATTTTTTCCTACGGAAAATGCAATTGGGAAAAGTATCAAAGTGGGACCGCATTGGCTTACGATTGTTGGCGTGATGCGCGAACGCCTGGTGTCAGAAAGCAGTATTAGCAAATTAGGGATTCGAGATTTTAATATGGATGTGTATGCACCCCTTCAGAGTGTATTAATCCGATACCAGAATAGAGATTTGATTACTACCGAAGAGTTGCGGTTGGCTAATATGCGAAGTCAGGGTTTTAATGATGGCAGCAGCGAATCTGAAGAAAGCGAATTGGAAAAGAAAAATTACCATCAGCTGGACAGACTGGTTATTCAGGTAGGAGAGACTGCAAAGCTACAATCTACGGCCGAAGTATTATCGCGTTTACTTGCTCGCAGGCATTATGAATTAATTGATTTTGAGATTGAGATTCCAGAGCTTTTATTAAAGCAACAGCAACGGACGAATGATATTTTTAATTATGTGTTAGGGGCGATTGCAGGCATTTCACTTTTAGTAGGAGGTATTGGTATTATGAATATTATGCTTGCCTCCGTGCTTGAACGAATTAAGGAGATTGGATTGCGCCTTTCTATTGGAGCTCAAAAAAGCGATGTAGTTCAGCAATTTTTATTCGAGGCCGTTATGATTAGTGTATCGGGCGGACTCATTGGAGTTGTGCTAGGTGTCACCATGGCCTATCTGGTTTCAGTATTTGCTGGAATCCCTACCATTATCAGTTTCTCTTCGATTGTCCTTTCATTTGGTGTAGCTGCTACTGTGGGGTTGATTTTTGGAATCGCCCCAGCCCGAAAAGCTGCCAGTCAAGATCCAATAGCCTCTTTACGATATGAGTAAAAAAATATTCTTGTTCAGTTTGGTGCTCACTTGTGCATCACTTGCTAAAGCTCAAAACATATTTTCCATTGAAGAAATCATTAGCCGGGCAAAAGAGCAATCTATTTTTTCGAAGCAGGCTGAAACTCAACGCGAAACAAGCTACTGGCAGTATCGTTCGTTTCGTACTAATTACAATCCACAATTAAGGCTGGGAGGTAACGTGCCTACGTACTCAAACTCAGTAAGAGCGGTTAATCAGCCGGACGGTTCTCTGGTATATCTTCCATTAAATCAAATTAACCCGAATGTGAATGTTGGATTACAGCAACCAATTGCTTTAACCGGGGGAAACATCTCAGCCAATACTGGATATAACTTTTTTAATAACATTTCTACGAACGCAACGCAATGGAGCGGTACAGTTTTAAATGTTCGGTTAAGCCAGCCCGTGTTTGGATATAATCCATGGAAATGGGATAAGAGAATAAAGCCTATTGTGTTTGAAGAATCAAAACGCATTTATGTCGAACGCACGGAGCAAATCAGCAGCAATGCGGTAAGTTTTTTCTTTGATGTGTTGGTACAGCAAGTAAATCAACAAATAGCCACTTTCAATTTAGCTAACAATGACACGATCAATAAAATTGAACAAGGTCGATATAACATCGGTACTACCTCTCAGGATAAACTATTACAAGTTCAACTTCAATTATTAAGGTCGAGACAAGAAGTTGCGCAAGCTAGACTTGATTTGGAGTCTGCACGATTGCAATTGCGTTCTTATATCGGTTTGAGAGATGGTGATAGTTTTCAATTGGTTCTGCCAGATAAGATTCCACCCTTTGAAGTTACGGTGGAAGAAGCCCTTAAATACGCAAGAATGAATCGGGCCGACTACATTGGCTTTGAAAGAAGGCGCTTAGAAGCTGAGAGTGAAGTAGCCCAAGCAAAAGGACAACGGTATCAAACTACTATCTCAGCTTCATATGGGTTAAATAATGTGGGGCCAACGGTATCGGATTTGTATTCGAACCCCACCAAGCAACAGATTGCTGATGTATCGTTTAATGTGCCCATTGTAGATTGGGGGAGACGAAGGGCTTCCATGCAGACAGCATATGCAAACAAGAAGTTGAGGGACTATGTGATTGAGCAAGATAAAATAACTTTTGAACAGGAAATTATTACAAAGGTGAATCAGTTTGAAATGCTACGACTACAAATTGAGATTACTAAAAAATCGGATGAAGTGGCGCAAGAACGATATAACGTGGCTCAAAATCGCTACCTGATTGGAAAGATTGACATTACTAACCTAAATATTGCTTTGCGAGAAAAAGATGATGCCAAGCGAAGTTACCTGCAAGCCCTTAAATCTTTTTGGACTTCCTATTACGATTTGCGAAGGTTAACGCTCTACGACTTTGCGAATAAGAGTTTACTCTATGTTCCAGATGGCGAAGATTAGATTCGCACAAACTTAAGAGTAGGTTTTATTTTCGTCCAACAACATAAGTTTATCGAGTACTATCTTTTCGAACCCTGCTATTGCAGTTAGGTCAGTACCCCAAAGACTTTGATTCGATAATACCGCTTGAATTGTTTTTGAGCAATCGTTCAGCCCCCACGCTTGTTTGAAAAAATCAAGAACCTCTGTAGAGTCATTGAGGGGAATAGTCTCTCCTTGCCATTCGCCTTTATAAAAACGAATCAATGCCGCTAATGAAAAAACTAATCGTTCCGGAAGTTTGCCAGTCTTTTTATGGTACCCAAGAAGTGAGGGTAGTACCCGAACTTTAAATTTGGAAATTGAATTTAGAGCGATGCTAATCAATTCATGCTTAATGAATGGATTTTGAAACCGTTCGATTACGTCATTCGCAAATTGTTGAAGTTCATCGGCTGGTAAATCCAGTGTGGGTACAATTTCTTCACGGATCGCGTCTCTTATAAATTTTCCGATAATCTCATCATCCACAGATTCTTTGACAAAACGTAAACCACTTAAATAGGCAACCGGAACGAGTGCTGTATGAGCCCCATTTAAGATTCTGACTTTTCTTGTGCGGTAAGGTGTAAGATCAGACACAAACTTTACTTGCAATCCGGCCTTCTCTGTAGGAAATGCTTTCTTAACAACCAATGGTGCTTCGATTACCCAGAGGTGAAAAGGTTCGGCAGAAACAACCAGGTTATCTTCAAAGCCCAATTGTTGTTGAATTTCTTTGATTGTGTCTTTCGGAAAACCAGGCACAATTCGATCTACGAGTGTATTGCAGAAAACACAGGTTTCGATAATCCAATTTTTAAACTCGGTTGACAGTTTCCAATGATCGACATACTGTAAAACAATACGCTTTAAGGTTTCACCATTCTTCTCAATGAGTTCGCACGGTAAAAAATAAAGTCCTTTGTCATCCGCTCCTTTGTAAAGTAAAAAACGATGATATAAAAGCTTTGTAATTTTTCCGGGAAAACTAGCTGGCAATACATCAACATTTGTATCATCTGCGTTGAATTCAATGCCCGACTCGGTCGTATTTGAAATAACAAACTTTAAATCAGGATTTTCACACGCTTTAATAAATTCCGATTCGTTGAGATACGGATTGATTGCGCTGCTTACACTTTTGATCAATCGGGTTTCGGAAATAGTTTTACCCTGTTGAATACCATTCAGTACCACATGGTACAGGCAGTCCTGATCCTTCAAGGCCTGAATCATCCCGGAAGGCAATGGTTGAATGATTTGAATGTTTCCATTGAAATCTGTTTTTTCGTTCAGGATATCAATCATCCAATCAGCAAAAGCCCGGAGAAAATTACCTTCTCCAAACTGTAAAACTTTGATAGGTCTTTTAGGTAATGGAATAGCCTGTTGATTCAATGCCTTCATACTATTTTCTATAGAATTAGATGTCATTCTGTTTACTTAACAGACGATTTACGAATGATTAGTTCAGGGTTAAGTACAATTTTTTGAGGGATAAATATTTTATCTTTGTTATTTATTTCTTCTAGAAAAATTTCGGCAGCAGCATTGCCCATGCGTGTGCTGTGTTGTTCGATTGTTGAAAGTGAGGGCTCCGTTAAGTAGGTGAAAGGTTCATTGCTGAAGCCAACCAGTTTTACTTCTTCAGGTACCTTAATTCCATGCTCCTTTAATATTTGAAGCGCACCCATAATGCCATACGCACTGGCAGAAAAAATACCATCGGGAGGTTGTGGCAACTGTAACAATTTTTCCATCGCAGCGCGCCCGTCTTCTAATTGAAGATTTCCTTCCACTACATAAGTATCATCATAAGTAAGTCCATTGTCAATCAACGCTGCTTTATAACCGCGCAGGCGTTCTTTATAGATATTTATTTTACGCACATTCGTAAAATGACTAATACGTGTGCAACCCTGTTGTATCAGGTGTTCCGTGGCTTTGTAAGCACCCAGAAAATCATCTAAAACTACCTGGCTCATTCCTAACCCATCGATCGTTCGGTCGAACATAATTACAGGAACTCCTTTCTCTTTAGCCTTTAAAAAATGATCAAAGTTTGTAGTTGCTTTAGCAAACGATACGATGATCCCATCAACTTGTGCATTCAATAAGGCATTTACTGTGGCCACTTCCTTTTCGTAATTGTCGTGACTTTGACAAATCATTACGTTATACCGCGATGTGTTGGCGATTTCTTCAATGCCATGAACTACAGACGAAAAAAAACTTCTGTCTATAGAAGGAACGATGATGCCGATAATATTACTTCTTCCACTGCGCAGGGAAGCCGCAATTTGGTTAGGTTGATAGTTTAATGTTTCCGCGACTTTCTGAACTGCTTTTTTGGTTGCAACACTTATTCTTGGATGATTGTTAAGCGCTCGTGAAACCGTGGAGGCAGTGATATTTAGTTTTTCAGCGATATCATGAATGGTCGATTTTCCTTTCTTCATAGGAGATTTACTAATTATCAATAAAAGGAACGAGGTAAGTTCATTTCAGTTCATCAGGTGTAACAGCATCCATATCTGTATAGTCAAGATTTTCTCCGGCCATTCCCCAAATGAACGTGTAGTGAGAGGTACCTGCCCCTGAGTGAATAGACCATGGCGGAGATAGCACGGCTTGATTATTCTTCATCCAAATGTGCCTGGTCTCCTGTGGGTGCCCTAAAAAATGGCAAACCACCTGATCTTCGGGAATATCAAAATAAAGATACACTTCCATGCGCCTGTCGTGAGTGTGCGCTGGCATGGTATTCCATACATTACCCGATTTTAATTCTGTTAAGCCCATTTGCAATTGACACGTAGGCAGTATACTATTCACTAAAAGTTTTCGAATGGTTCGTTGGTTAGCGGTGTGTGACTGACCCATTTCAACCGTCTCTGCTTCATCCAGAGTTACCTTTTGAGTGGGGTAAGCTTTATGAGCAGGGGCACTATTAAAATAAAACAAGGGAACACCCTGGCCTGTCTTTTCAAAAATTACTTCAGTTACATCCCTGCCAATGTATAAGGCATCTTTCTTATTCAAGACAACTTGAACACCATCAACGGTAATTGTACCGGGATCACCTACGTTTATTATTCCTATTTCTCTCCGTTGCAAAAAGAAATCAGCTTTTAATTCTGGTGTGGAGTCAAGTTTAATGGATTTCGAGATAGGTTGAACCCCGCCAATAATCATTCGATCGTAGTGAGAATAGGTATAGGTGATCAAATCCTTTTGGAAAAGAGTAGGAATCAGAAAGGATTCTCGAATCTGTTCAGTATTTAATGTTTTAAAATGATCAGGATGAATAGCAAAGCGAGGGTTCATAAAAATCTAAAATAAAATGTGTTATTCTTTGAAATTAAATAGTGAGGTTGCCTCTACAAGGAAACCCCACGTTTCCACGGAATAAAATCATCTTGGTTTAGAAGCACTGCTTTTGGTTTTATGTTGCCACTCGCGATCTCAATAATAAAATCAAGAATTTGTTCGCCCATTTGTTCAATAGTTTTCTCTCCTGAAATTACCGGGCCGCAATCCACATCAATGATGTCGGGCATTTTTTTAGCCAGCTTTGTATTGGAAGAAATCTTTATTACCGGGCTAATTGGATTTCCTGTTGGAGTTCCCAGACCAGTCGTGAAGAGAATGATATTAGCTCCTGATCCCGCCATGGCGGTTGTACTCTCCACATCATTACCTGGTGTGCATAATAAATTAAGCCCGGGCTTGGTAGCATATTCGGTATAATCCAACACAGCAGCTACCGGTGATGTTCCGCCTTTCTTAGCAGCGCCTGCCGATTTCATGGCATCCGTAATCAACCCATCTTTAATATTTCCGGGCGATGGGTTCATATCAAAACCAGAACCAACCGATTCCGCAGCTTTTGAATACGCACGCATCAAAGTTGAAAACTTGCTTGCGGTTGCATCATCAACAGTGCGGTTGATAAGTTCTTGTTCAACACCACACAGTTCAGGAAATTCTGATAAGATTGTTTTGCCACCAAGCGCTACGATTAAATCTGAAGTATGACCGATGGCCGGGTTGGCTGAGATACCAGAGAATCCATCCGAACCACCACACTCTAATCCAATAACCAGTTTACTTAATGGAGCCGGCTTACGCGATTCTTTGTCAACCTCCATTAATGCGAGGAAGGTTTGTTTAATGGCCTGAGCTAGCAATTCATTTTCAGTACCTTCTTTTTGTTGTTCTAAAATGATCAAAGGTTTTTTGAAATCACTGTTGAGGGCAGCTAATTTTTTTCTAAGAATTTCAGGTTGTGCATTCTGGCAACCTAAGCTGAGTACAGTTGCACCGGCCACATTTGGATTGTTAATATATCCGGCAAGCAAAGCGCAAAGTGCTTCTGAATCTTGTCGCGTGCCACCGCAACCCCCTTCGTGAGTCAAGAATTTAATGCCATCCAGGTTGTTGAAGATTTTTGATTTTCCATTGGTTTGATTTTCACCCAAGGTAAGCGATTCAATGCCGGCTGTGTTTCCGCTTTTATATAGTTGAACCAGTTCGTGTACATAATCTTTATAGGCGTTGTGTTTTCCAAAGCCAAGTTCTTCCTCAAACGCCTGGCGGATTACATTCACATTTCGGTTCTCACAAAACACTAAAGGAACTACAATCCAATAGTTAGCTGTTCCTACTTGTCCATCGGGGCGATGATAGCCCATAAAATTTTTGCTTTTCCAACTTCCTGTCTCAGGTGCTTTCCAAGTATAGGTTGCATTGCGCCCGCTATATTGAGCTGACTGGTGTTTTACATTGTGAGTTCCGATGGCTCCCCCTTCCGGAATCTTTTCTATGGCCTTGCCTACCAGCAGTCCATACATTCTTATTTCATCTTGTGGATTCATGACCTGTAGCACAAATTTGTGTTTCGCGGGTATGTCCTGAACCAGGGTAATCGTGTTGCCTTCGTATTCAATTTTTTCACCGGTTTTTAGATCTGTCAGAGCAACCAAAACATTGTCGGAAGGGTGAATTTTTAAGAACTTCTTCGCCATATAAATATTTGACTAAAATGAGCAATCGATTGCGCAAGTTACAGGTTTTACCCTAAATTTGAACTTATTGCTTGAAGTATAAATGATATTTTATTTTCATTCAATTGATGATGAAGTCAATTCTGGCTCACAGTTTTTTGAAATGCTTTTATGGAAGTTTAACGAGAGGGAAATAACAGATAACAACTAATATAAAGATGAAAAACAAAGTTTTAACATTCGGTGAAATTATGCTCAGGCTTGCAACGCCTGGCTATCTTAGATTTGGTCAAGCTACAGAATTTGAAGCATCCTATGGCGGAGGTGAGGCAAACGTAGCAGTCTCTCTTGCCAACTATGGAATCCCGGCAAGTTTTGTCACCAGTTTGCCAAAAAATGACTTAGGCGATGCTGCGATTGCCTCCTTAAAATCACTTGATGTTGACACCTCGCTGATCACCCGGGGCGGAGATAGGATAGGCGTTTATTATCTGGAAGCAGGCGCTGTTAGCCGCGGAAGCAAAGTAATTTATGATCGGGCGGGAAGTTCATTTGCCAAACTAAAAAAAGGATCGATTGATTGGGATAAAGCTTTTGAAGGAGTTACCTGGTTTCATTGGACGGGTATTACTCCTGCGGTTTCCGAAGGAGCCGCTGATGCATGTTTAGAGGCGTGTGAAGTTGCTTCTAAAAAAGGGATTACGGTTTCCACAGATTTAAATTTCAGAAACAAATTATGGAAGTGGGGAAAGACTGCCGGTGAAGTAATGGAAAAACTGGTTGCTCATTGCGATGTTATTTTAGGAAATGAAGAAGATGCCGACATGGTTTTTGGCATTAAGCCCGAAGGTGTTGATGTAAAATCAGGTCATGTGGAAGGAGCCGCCTACGAATCAGTAGGCAAGCAATTGATGACAAAATTTCCTAAAGCAAAAAAAGTAATCATCACATTGCGTGGCTCGGTAAGCGCAAGTCATAATTCATGGTCGGGGGTGTTGTGGGATGGTAAAAAATTATTGGAGGCACCTACCTATCAGATCACACATATAGTAGATCGTGTGGGTGGTGGAGATTCTTTTATGGGTGGCTTGATTTACGGATTGATTGCTTATCCCAACGATGATCAGAAGGCATTGAATTTTGCGGTGGCCGCTTCTTGTTTGAAGCACACGATAAAAGGTGACTTCAACAGAGTAACAGTTGATGAGGTTGAAAAGTTGATGGAAGGTGATGCTTCGGGGCGCGTTTCACGATAACTTGTACTTCTGCCTTCATTATTTATTTATCACTATTAACGCAATCTAATGACAAATTTTTCTAGCGATGCAATACAACAGGCGATGCGTTCGTCTGGAATGATTCCTGTTTTTTATCATGCTGATATAGAGACGGCAAAATCTGTTCTGGATGCCTGCTACAAAGGCGGGGTTCGTGTGTTTGAATTTACAAACAGAGGCGAAAACGCCTTTCAGGTTTTTGTTCAATTGCTAAAACATGCTGAACAATATCCTGATTTGACGGTGGGCATCGGCACCATCATGAATGGTGAAGTCACTCAAAAATTTTGCGATGCAGGGGCTCATTTTATCGTTTCCCCTATTTTGAAGAGTGAAATGGCAACCGTGTGTCATAAAAACAATAAACTTTGGATACCGGGCTGTGCAACACTTACTGAAATTGTAACAGCAAAAGATTTAGGAGCTAAGGTGATTAAAATTTTCCCGGGTTCGGTATTAGGTCCTGGCTTTGTATCTTCTATTATGCCGGTGGTACCGGGATTACAATTGATGCCTACGGGTGGTGTTGAACCAACCGAAGCAAATCTATCTGCCTGGTTTAAAGCCGGAGTAATTTGTGTGGGGATGGGTTCGCAATTGATTTCGAAAGACATTATCGAAACAAAGAATTGGACAAAACTGGAACAAGGAGTGAAAGATGCTTTGGCGATTATCAATGGGATTAAGAAATAGAAATGAGGTTTAGCAAGCAGCAGATTGTGAGTGGCATGAAAGGAGCAGGCGTTGTTCCCTTATTTACCCACGATAATGCTGAGGATGCGCAACAGGTGTTGGAGGCTGCTTATCGCGGTGGTATTCGGGTTTTTGAATTTACCAATCGCAGAGAAAACTCGTTTGAAGTTTTCACTTACCTGCTTACGGTTGCAAAAAAATATCCTGATCTCATGCTTGGTATAGGAACGATTATGGATGGAGCAACCACAAAAAAGTTTCTTGACGCTGGGGCTGACTTTATTATCTCACCTATTTTAAAATTGGAGATGGCTGAGGTGTGTAAGAAGTATGATGCCGTATGGATTCCGGGTTGTGCCACGTTAACCGAAATAGTAACGGCAAAAGATCATGGTGCTGAGATTATTAAATTATTTCCGGGCTCGGTGTTAGGGCCTGGATTTGTTTCGTCCATCATGCCCGTGGTGCCGGGACTACAGCTCATGATAACAGGTGGGGTAGAACCCACAGAAAAAAATCTTGCTCAGTGGTTTAAAGCGGGAGCAACGTGCGTAGGCATGGGCTCCCAGTTATTCACGAAAGATATTTTGACACAAAAGAATTGGCCCTTGCTTCAACAGACAATCACCGAATGCCTTGATATTGCTTTCAGAGTAAGGAAATAAGTTTTTATAAACAGTTCACGCTTAACCCACTCAACTTGGAAAATTTAACCCATGCAAATCAGCCCATCGGCAAATACAGATGGACCATTTGTGCCCTTGTGTTTTTTGCTACCACCGTAAACTACCTCGACAGGCAAGTATTGAGTTTACTTCAACCCCGGTTAGAAGAAATTTTTGGTTGGACGAATACGGATTATGCGAACATCACAGCTGTGTTTCAATTTACCTATGCCGTTACGATGTTGTTTGTTGGCCGCTTGGTTGACAAGCTCGGAACGCGTTGGGGATATGGGGTCGCCATTATAGTTTGGTCTGTGGGTGCCTTGGTTCATGCGCTTGCCATTCCCATTGGCGAAGGTCTTTCTACTGTGCTGGGTTGGGTGGGTATTACCACATTTTCTGTTTCAGTACTTGGCTTTATGTTTTCCCGGGCGGTGTTGGCATTGGGCGAGTCGGGAAACTTTCCGGCTGCGATAAAAGCAACTGCAGAATATTTTCCAAAACATGAACGCTCTTTTGCCACCGGTATTTTTAATTCGGGAACAAACATTGGTGCGATACTCGCGCCTCTTACCGTGCCCTGGATTTACAGGCACTGGGGTTGGGAAGCTGCCTTTATCGTAATTGGTGCCATCGGATTTCTTTGGCTGGCATTGTGGTTGATCATGTACGAGCGACCTGAAAAACAAAAACGACTTTCGGCTGCAGAGTTAGCCTATATCAATAAAGACGAAGAGGATGAAAAAGCGGGTGGAACGAAAGATAAAAATGAAGACAAAGTTTCCTGGGTTAAACTGTTAGGCTACCGACAAACCTGGGCATTTGCTTTTGGCAAGTTTATGACCGATGGGGTTTGGTGGTTCTTTCTTTTCTGGTTGCCGGCCTATTTAAAAGCGCAGTATGGAATCGTTGATGAAGCAGTGATGTTTCCGCTCGCGGTTTTATATTCTATGTCGATGGTGGGGAGTGTTGCGGGTGGTTGGCTCCCCGTTCTTTTTATTAAGAAAGGATATGGTGTGTTTGATGGCCGCATGCGTGCGATGCTTTTAATTGCCTTGTTCCCCATGATTATTTTAATTGCACAACCGTTGGGTGATATTACTTTTTGGATTCCTGTTTTGTTGATTGGCGTAGGAACGGCAGCCCATCAGGCATGGAGTGCGAATTTATTCACCACCGTTTCAGATATGTTTCCTAAAAAAACAATTGGGGCTGTTATTGGTATTGGGGGATTAGCCGGTGGAGTAGGAGCTGTAGCATTAACAAAATTAGGTGGGGCCTTGTTTGATCATTACAAAGCCTTAGATCATATTGAAACAGGTTACACCATCATGTTTGCGATTTGTGCGGTGGCTTATTTAGTAGCGTGGGGTGTTATGAAAATGCTGGTGCCTAAGTATAATCCAATTCGTGATTTGTGATTTAATGAACGTAAGCTGTTTGACATGTGCCATGTCGAACTAAGATATTTTGGATTTAATCCTTTTTATCTTCGTTCGGGACTACAAATCCCGAAAAAGCTTGAAGACCTTGTGTTATGCACTCACGTTAACAATTATGTAAGGCCATGAAATATCTATTTATTGCATTCATTTTAATTAATACTTCGATTACTGTAAGAGCACAGAATGGTTTGGAGGCAGATAAGAATGAGATTTTGAAAGTACGCAAAGAGTCAAACCTGGCTCTCAAAAATCATCAAATCGAAAAGATCTTAAGTTTCTTAACGGAGGATATAAACATTGCGGCATCCAATGGAAAAATATTTTCAGGAAAGATTGCTTTCAAAGATGCTTTAACTACTATTTTTAGTAATAGTCCTGATTTGTATTTTGTTCGAAACTCAGAAGAAGTTTTGCTCAATAGTGAAAATAATATCGCTTGGGAAAAAGGCACTTGGATAGCCTTGCGACCTAAGACAGATAATTGGAATAATTATGGCGGAAATTATTCAGCCTATTGGGTGAAAACAGATGGAATTTGGAAAATCAAATCTGAATTGTTTGTTAAGCTTTATTAAAGCTTAAACTTTCAAATCCCCGTATAATTAAAAGGACTTATTTTTTTCAACCTAACTTTTAGGTCTGCCTTTATCTCCAGACCCTCAATAAAATCATGCATGGTCTTTTGTGTGATCTTTTCATTTTTGCGGGTGAGTGATTTAAGCGCTTCG
Source organism: Cyclobacteriaceae bacterium (assembly GCA_016787755.1). Lineage (GTDB taxonomy): Bacteria > Bacteroidota > Bacteroidia > Cytophagales > Cyclobacteriaceae > ELB16-189. The sequence continues at coordinate 170,690 of JAEUUA010000002.1, forward strand.
TAAGGATTTGCATATCCTTCTCTTCGCAAAACAGTTTGAATGGCTTCAGCAATTACTACCCAGTTATCATCCAGGTCCTGATCAATCGCTGCCTTATTTAACTCAAGCTTTAACATTCCTTTCTCTAGCGATTTGAGCGCAAGAAATGTGTGCGCAAGAGGCACGCCAATGTTTCTTAAAACGGTTGAATCGGTAAGATCACGTTGCAAGCGCGAGATAGGAAGTTTGGCAGAGAGATGTTCAAACAGGGCATTCGCCAATCCTAAATTGCCTTCTGCATTTTCAAAGTCGATCGGGTTTACCTTATGAGGCATGGCACTCGAGCCGACTTCCCCTTCTTTTATTTTTTGTTTGAAGTAATTCATAGCCACATACTGCCATACATCGCGACTGAAATCAATTAAAATGGTATTGATTCTTTTCAGATTATCGAACAACGCAGCCAGGTTATCATAGTGTTCAATTTGCGTGGTAGGGTTACTGCGCACTAAGCCCAGCTGACGGCTTACAAATGTATTGGCAAAATCATTCCAATTAATTTCAGGATAGCTTACATGATGCGCATTGAAATTGCCCGTTGCTCCGCCAAACTTGGCTGAGTAAGGAATCGTTTTTAATAACTCTACTTGTTTTTGGATACGTTCTACAAACACATACATTTCTTTTCCCAATCGCGTGGGCGAGGCGGGTTGGCCGTGTGTGCGTGCAAGGAGAGCGATGTCTTTCCATTGCACGGACGAGCTAGTAAGTTCATTTACAAATTTTCCAAGAGCAGGAAGAAACTCGGCTTCCATAAATTCTTTCAGCGAAAGCGGAATAGCGGTGTTGTTGATATCCTGGGAAGTAAGACCAAAGTGAATAAACTCTTTGTATTGACTTAACTCAAGATCATCAAACTTTTTCTTTAGAAAATACTCAACTGCTTTTACATCGTGGTTAGTAGTTTTTTCTATTTCCTTGATGACGTTGGCATCGGCTTCGCTAAAATTTTTATAGATGTCTCTGAGTTTACTCTCCAGGTCTTTTGGAAATCCGGAAAGCTCAGGTACCGCATAGGTAAGGGCAATCAAGTATTCAACCTCTACCCGCACTCTATAAAGAATAAGGGCATACTCAGAAAAGTAAAGAGCTAAGGGACGGGTGGTATTGGAATATCGGCCATCCAGAGGAGAGATTGCTGTAAGTGAATTGAAGTGCACGTTTTAGAGTCTTAGATTAAGGTTAAAATTACAAAAATGAATTGGAAAAGATCGGCTGTCGGGTTTCTGCGTTCTAAGATCACCACTCATCCAAAATTCTAGAACTTCCATTAGGGAAGCTCGTTTCAATGCTGGATAAGTAATTCGCATTTCATAGTTTTGCGCGCTTTATGAGGCGATATTCTATTTTTACATTTCTACTCACATTGCTTTGTCTGCAGGCAAATGCTCAAAACAAACCGGCAACGGGACTTTCAATTACAAAAGCCACCGCGCCTATTAAAATTGATGGGATACTGGACGAGCAAGATTGGGTAAGCGCTCAGGTGGCCACAAATTTTTTTCTGAACTATCCGGTCGACTCTTTGGCACCTTCCTTTCAAACCGAGGTTAGGCTCACCTTCGATGACGATTTTTTTTATATCTCATTTGTTTGTTATGATGATGATAGACCGAATGTGGTGCAGTCACTTCGAAGAGACTTCGAGTGGTCCTTAAGTGACAATGTGGGTGTGTATATGGATCCGTTTAATGATTTTACAAATGGTTTCTATTTTAATGTTAGTCCTTACGGTGTGCAGCGTGAAGGGATTATGTCGGGAGGAGGGGCAGGGCAGGATGGATACAATGGCAATTGGGATAATAAGTGGTATTCATCCGTGGTTAGATTGGATGACAGATGGATTGCAGAGTTGGCAATCCCATTTAAATCGATTCGATATAATCAAGGCGAACCGGCATGGAATCTCAACTTTGTGCGTCAGGACCTCAAACGAAACGAAGTATCGAGTTGGATAGCCACGCCCATTCAGTTTTTCCCGAGCTCAATGGCTTTCTATGGCAAACTACAATGGCAAAGCCCGGCACCAAACGCGGGTACAAATATTTCATTAATTCCATATGCCATTACAGCATTATCAAAAGACAATGAAAAAGGAACTTCTGATAAGTCGTTCAATGCAGGTTTTGATGCTAAGGTAGGCATTACTCCCTCTTTAAACCTTGATCTTACTGTCAACCCTGATTTTTCAACGGTGGAAGTGGATAGGCAAGTAGTTAACCTCACTCGCTTTGAAGTTCAATTTCCAGAACGAAGACAATTTTTTTTAGAGAATAGTGATCTTTTTGCTGCACCCGGATTTACATCGCTTACGCAACCTTTTTTTTCGAGAAGGATTGGATTGGCTACTGATACAACGGGAAACCTCAAACCAGTGCCAATTTCATATGGTGCACGCGTCAGCGGAAAAATTGGAACTGATTGGCGAATCGGAGTCATGAATCTACAAACAAAGGAGGCAAAGGAACTTGGGCTTCCCAGTCAAAATTACACAGTAGCTGTCGTGCAAAAACAAATTCTTGAGCGATCGAATGTTGACTTTTTTGTTGTTAATAAGGAATCCCTTGGCCTCGGTGAATTTGATGCGAATACATTTTATCATAAAAGTTTGGTAAAGAAAGTATGGAATGGAACCGATACGGTGCGGAAACTAAATACATACAATCGCGTGGGTGGAGTTGATTTTAACTTGATTACTGCCAACAATAAGTGGGGCGGAAAAGCTTATTACCATACTTCGTTCGATAACTTTTCTGCAAAGGATCGGTATTCATTTGGAGGCTTTGGATCGTACAATACGCGACACATTAGTTTGATGAGTGGATTTATTGGTTTGGGTAAAAGCTATAATGCGGAGGCAGGTTTTGTTCCTAACCTCGTTGTGTACCCGGGCACGTTGGGAGGTATTGCAATGGCCGATTTAAAATTTTATCCAAAATCAGGCCCATTGGTGTTGTCATCACCTGGCATTACATTCGATACGAACTATATTCCTGATGGCACGATGACCGATCGAAATATTACGTTGCGGGAATCATTAAGATTTAGGAATACCGCCATGTTTACAGCATCGTTAAAAAATATATTCCAAAAATTGCCCACAGATTTTGATGTGTTAGATCCTAAAGGAGATTCCATTTTGTTAAAAGGTGAGGTATACAAGTGGAATGAATTTGAAATGAAGTACACGTCTGATTCGCGCAAACTTTTTACTTATTTAGTTACCATTAGCGGAGGCGAGTTCTATAATGGAACCAGAATGGGTATGTCCGGCACATTGTCGTACCGCATCCAACCGTTTGGAAGTATTTCCTTGAGTGGTGATTATAATCGAATAGACCTTCCCCCAGCCTATGGAAGTACAGCTTTTCTGTTGTTGAGTCCAAGGGTTGATTTTACGCTTACGGATAAAATATTCTTTACCACGTTTGTTCAATATAATGATCGGCATGATAATGTAAACTTAAACGCAAGATTCCAATGGCGTTATAAACCAGTCTCTGATTTCTTTATTGTGTATACAGAAAATTATCTTCCTGAACGCCTTCAAAGCAAAAACAAAGCTCTGGTGGTTAAGTTTACCTACTGGCTGAATCTATAGACTATAGAGTAATGAGTAAATAGTCCTGAGTTGTTAGTCATTAAATGCGAATACGACTATGAACTAAGGACTATCATCCTAACGACTCTGTACCAATGGCTATTGACTATCGACTGTTACCTGCTAACTTTGCAGTCAACTTACAAACAACCTTTTAAATGGCATTTGGTTTTTTTAAAAAGAGCGATAAAAAAGTAGAGACTCCTGTAAATAATGGTCCGCATTATTACGATTTAAAAGTGAAGCAGATTATACAGGAAACTAAAGACGCCATCAGCATTGTATTTGAGCAGCCTGTTAATAAAATTGCTTATAAATCAGGACAGTTTTTGACTTTAATAACCAACGTAGGCGGAAAGGATGTAAGAAGAGCTTACTCCTTAAATTCGTCACCTTTTGTTGATCAGGATTTAGCCGTTACCATTAAGCGTGTTGACAATGGATTGATGTCGAATTGGCTTCCAGATAATTTGAAGGAAGGCCAGACGCTAAAGGTAATGGAGCCGATGGGTCATTTTACTACAGAGTATAAAAATGAAAACAAACGGCATCTCGTAATGTTTGCCGGGGGATCAGGTATTACCCCCATGATGTCGCTCATCAAAAGTACGCTTACACAAGAGCCCGAGAGTATTTGCTCTCTTATTTATTGCAATCGCGATATTGACAGTATAATCTTCAAAGATCAATTTGAAAAACTTCAGATAACACATGCTGGTCGTTTGCACGTAATTCATGTGCTGGATAATGCTCCCATGAACTGGCAAGGGTATTCGGGATTATTAAATCATGACATGCTGATCAAACTTTTTGAGCGAATTCCTAATTGGGGAATTGAGAAAACAACATACCTCATGTGCGGCCCTGAGGGGATGATGAAGAATGTAGATACGCTGCTTGCAGCCCAACATATTCCGAAGGATAAAATTTTTAAAGAGAGTTTTGTTCAGGGAACGATCGATAAAGCTAAGAAAGAAGCGGTTGTTGCATCTGATGAAAAGAAGGCTCGCGAGGTTACCGTGAAGTACGATGGCCAGGAATTTAAATTCATGGTAGAACCTAATCGCGCCATCCTTGAAACGGCTCTTGATCTGGGAATAGACTTACCCTACTCTTGCCAAAGTGGTTTGTGTACTGCGTGTCGAGGTAAAGCTTTATCGGGTAAGGTAAAGTTAGATGAAGAGGAGGGGCTTTCACAATCAGAGCGCGCAGAAGGATACGTGCTTACCTGTGTCGGCCATCCTATGAGCGATGATGTCGTGATTGAAATAGGTTAACTAGATGCTTGTTGCTAGATTCTTAGCAACGAGAATCTATCCTCTACCTCGTGAACTTCATTCCTTCAATTACCACCGAACTGATTTTTCCTTTCGAATCGATTGCAAAGTTGGCTATTGCTTGTCCCCACCAGCGCTTCTCGTAATACCCTTTAAAGCTGTCATAATTCCAATGATCAAGAGTTGCTTTGGCTGTGCTGTTCATGCTAATCAATAGCGAATTATCTTGCAGTGTAACAACCAACTCGCCATACAATGGACTTGTGTAGGTGCCAGCGTAGTTGGTAACTGATTGCGAAGGGTTAGTTCCGGTTACACGTGCTGCCTCCTGTTTCTTCTTTTCACGCTCACTGTCTTCACTTAATTTTTTATAGAGGTTATAAAAATCTGTACTCCAGTCGCGCGTTCCGCCCAACGCGAAATGATCAAAGGCTTTAAACATAAGCGCATGCCTAACTTCCGCATGATCAAGATTCCCAAAAATATAAATGGCTAATTTCTCCGATGGAAGTTGACCATGAATGGCTGTTTCGCCAGCCAAACTTCCTGTATGGAAATTTACTTTTTTTCCTTTGTAATCTTGTTGAAACCAACCGAGTCCGTACGTTGTCCAGTTTGGTTTAGTGAGTTGTGCCGTTGGGTAAAACTGATTGGCTGTAACCATTACCTGTGGTTTGAAAAGTTCATTCCAGGTGGTTCCTTTTAACAGCCTTCCACCCTTGTACTTGCTGCTATCCAACATACAGAGTGCCCAGGTACTCATGTCATCCGCACACGACCATACACTTCCAGCAGGGCCAATTGCATCAGCACTTGTTCGTTCAATCAAAGTAATTTTTCCATTCATTGAATAATGAGGATGTGATTGATTAACATCTTTCACCTGACTAAGTAAGGGAAATGTACGTGTCATGCTAAGGGGTTCGAAAATATTCTTTTGTATAAAAACCTCCCAAGGGGTTCCACTTACTTTCTCAATTACTTTGCCTGCAGCCAGATAAAAGATGTTTTGATAAATGAAACTTGATCGTAACGAATAACTGGGTTCTACCATTTTCATCTTAGCTAAAATTTCATCGGAAGAGATATTCATCGTAGTCCAAAGAAAATCAGCATTGCCCACTCCGGAGTTATGCGTGAACAAATCTCTGATGGTTAGTTCTCGGCTGACATATGGATCGAATAATTGAAATTCGGGTAGGTACTTGATTACTGGGTCGTCCCACTTCACTTTTCCTTCATCGACCAGTATCCCCATACATGTAGCAGTCATGGCTTTGGTAGTCGAGGCGCACGCATAAAGCGTTTGAGTATCTACTTGGTTTGTTCTTCCGAGTTGTTGAACACCATATCCTTTCTTGAAAATCACTTTTCCATCTTTTACAACGGTAATTGCCAAGCCAGGAACCTGATAGAGTTTTCTTGAACTCTCCACATACGCATCAAATTCTTTTACCTGTTGGGCAGGGTTTTGAGATTGTGCTGTTATAGAAAGATACAGAAGAAACAGAATAAATATCTTTTTCATCATTTATAGTTTAGTTTAAATAGCAACACCGTTAATTTTTATCTTTTCTTTTCCGAATGATCCCTACAATGGCCACCACAGCAATTACTGACCACACTGAGTTTATAAAGGTAAAAGGATAAGCTTTCTTATAAATACTATTTATAATTAGGAAAAAGGCACCCGTTAAGTTTAATACTTGAAACCTGATGGAATCTGATTTTATCTTTTGATAACTGTTAAGTCCATAGGCCGCAACAACTTCTATCGAGCCAATCCAGCCGAGAATGTTTATCAGTAATTCCATTAACTAGTCTCTCAGCTTTACCCGAAGCAAATACATATCGGCTGTGATATAAAGGGTTTTCTCATCGGGGGACAAGGCACAATTAGCAGCAGGAACGGGAAGTTTAATTTTACCCAAAACAATTCCTTCTTGATTGAAAATCCAGATTCCCCCCGGTCCTGAAGCAAAAACATTTCCCTGTCTGTCTGCTTTAAGACCATCAGGCAATCCGTTTTCTGTTTTAGCAGTTGCAGTAGCATCGTGAAAGACGGTGCCGTTGTATAAAGAATCCGTGTCATTGATCTCATACTGATACCAGATGGCTTTTACGGGATCAGAGTTCGCAATAATAATGTTATTCTTATTTAAAAAAGTAATTCCGTTAGGGCGTGTGATGGAATCAACTAACAAAGAAATAACCCCTGATGTTGAGATGCGATATACTCCATTATGAGGTTGTTCCTTTTCGGGATCATCGTCATCTTGATTTCCGAGTCCGTAGGGAGGATCTGTAAAAAACAGATCACCATTGCTTCGGTAGGCGGCATCATTTGGACTGCTAAAGCGTTTTTCGTTGAACGTGCTGGCAAGGGTTATGAACTGAGCTTGCGGGCTTTGAAGGGAGGCTTTCATTTTCGCTATTCTGCGATCACCGTGTTGGCACAAAATCAACGAATCATTATGAAGGATTAATCCGTTTGATCCCGGCTCTTTAGATCTTGTTTCAGTCCCGGTAAACCCAGAGGGTGTTAAATAGGGTTCAACCCCTTTCGCTTCTGTCCATTTATAAATTATGTTTTTAGGGACATCCGAAAAGAGCAACATATTTTCTTTGGCAACCCAAACCGGGCCTTCGCTCCATTCGTAGCCTTCGCCTATAATTTCGATTTTGGAGTCCACTGAAATCAGATCATCAAGATCAGAATCCAGTCGTTCAATAGCGCCCATAGTTTTGGTTTCTTTGGCGCTGCAGGCAGCTAAGGTGAGTACGACAAGAAATAAATATTTCATCCATTTAATATTTTCGATGGAAGTTATAAAAAAGTATTGATTCCTGATTTGTAATTAAGCCTCAGATTTGGATTATGTAGATAAACTTATTTCAAAAGTTCTGTGAATCTTTAACAAACTGTTATTTTGCAAAGATTCTAGATAATACTATGACGAACACCCTTGAAATTCCCAATCGGCCAACCCGATCATTTTTGCCTGAAGAATTTAAAATAACTATTTGGGAAAATAGTAAGCCCTATTTTGAGGATCTTCTTTCGAGAACAATTGACAATGAGAAAGAATTGAGACGCTGGCTTGCTGACCGGAGTGAACTGGAATCTGTGATTAGTGAGGATTTGGGTTGGCGTTACATCCGTATGACTTGCCATACAGATAATGAAGAATATAATAAGAGCTACCAGAATTTTATTGAAAACATCCAACCTCAAATTGCACCCTATTCAGATTTGCTCAATAAAAAATTAGTTACCTCACCCTTTTTGAAAAACCTGGAGGAAGAACCGGGCTTTAATATCCTGATTCGAAATCTTAAGAAAGATATTGAGTTATTTCGCGAATCAAATATTAAAGTATTTACAGAGATCAATACCGAGACTCAAAAGTACGCTCAGCTTTCAGGCGCTATGACGGTGGAGATAAACGGCAAGGAACTTACGTTGCAACAAGCCGGAGTTATTTTGCAATCAACCGATCGGGCTAAGCGAGAAGAAGCTTACACGAAAATTTCCGAGCGCAGATTGCAAGACCGGGACATGTTGGATAAACTATTCAGCAAGCTTATTTCACTAAGAGACCTGGCTGCCCGAAATGCCGATCAGAAAAACTTTAGAGATTACATGTTTAAGTCCTATGGCCGGTTTGACTACTCACCTAAAGATTGTTTCAATTTTCATGATGCCATAGCGAGCGAAGTTGTTCCCATCCTTGACGAATTTAATAAGGAGCGCAAAAAGCTTTTGAAGGTGGATTCTCTGAAGCCATGGGATAAAGCGGTTGATCCGGAAGGTAAAATTCCTTTGAAAGCATTTGAGAATAGCAGCGATCTTACGGAGAAATCAATTGCCTGTTTTACCAGGATAGATCCGTATTTGGGTCAGTGCTTATCGATCATGAAGGAGATGGGTCATCTTGATCTCGAATCCCGCAAAGGAAAAGCACCGGGCGGTTATAATTATCCGTTGGCCGAAATAGGAGTGCCTTTCATTTTTATGAATGCAACTTCGACCCTGCGGGATATGACAACGATTATGCATGAAGGAGGCCATGCCGTGCATAATTTTCTCACCAAAGAGTTGGCCTTGGCTGATTTTAAGTCGCCCCCCATGGAAGTAGCCGAATTAGCTTCCATGTCGATGGAATTAATTTCGATGGATGAATGGGATATATTCTTCCCGAATGCGGAAGATTTGAAGCGAGCTAAACGCGAGCAGTTGGAGGATATTATTGAAACATTACCTTGGGTTGCAACAATCGATCAGTTTCAACATTGGTTGTATGAAAACCCTACCCATACTGAAACAGAGCGAATTGAGTATTGGAATAGAGTGTTTGCCCGGTTTACAGATAGCGTTACTGATTGGACGGGATTGGATGAAAACCGAAATTACCTATGGCAAAGACAACTTCACTTGTATGAAGTGCCCTTCTATTATATAGAGTATGGGATGGCGCAGTTAGGGGCCATCGCCCTATGGCGCAATTATAAACTTGACAAAAGGAAGGGATTGGAAGGTTATAAGAATGCGTTGAAACTGGGTAACCTCACAACCATACCGGAAATTTATAAAGCGGCCGGTATCAAATTTGATTTTAGTCGCAAATACATTCACGAGCTAATGAGTTTCGTAAAAGCAGAGTTAAAAAAGATTTAGCTTGTAACCACTCGGGCCCATAGAATTCACAGTGGTAAACTGTGAAAAAAAAGTCAGTCCTATGTTTCTTGGGTTAGATTTTCTAGCCGCGGCTTTTATCAAGCAATGAACTTAGCTGCGAAGCATCTTCTGCTGAAAGGGAGATAAGTTGGGTGTCTAACATATCGATAGCCGCATCCAATTTTAAGAGTATGCTAAGCCCTAATTCGGAGATGGATATGTCAGTGGCGCGCTTATCTTTTGGGCACTGACTCTTAATGACAAGTTTTTTTCCGATCAGCCGATCAAGTAACCGAGACACGTCTGAGTTTTTATCTAACATTCGGCTTTTGATTTCAGCACCCGAAATACGAATAGGGTGTTGCCCTCTTAAAATCCTAAGAATATTATATTGCTGCCCTGTTATTCCGTAAGGTTCGAAAAAATCCTTTTGTTTGTTTTGAATCCAATTGGAGGTAAAGAGAATATTAAGAATCGCTTTTTGTTGTGCGTTTCTAAAGGCAGTTTGTTTTATTTCTTCTTCTATGTTCATAAAAAAGCGATTGCAGCATGACGCTGCAATCGCCAGCTTTCAAAGATTGTTATTATTTTACTTTATTCAATTCAACTTTTACAACAACTTCCACTTCGTCAGCAACGGCTAATTCTCCGGTTGCCAATTTATTGCTCCACTTCAATCCATAGTCAAGACGATTTATTTTTCCGGTAAATTTAAAACCAGCCTTTACACCTCGGCCTGTATCAATTTGTCCTCCATAGGTAATGTCAAATACTACGGGTTTAGTGACATCACGTATCGTAAAGTTACCTTTCAATTGATATTTACCGCCAGTTTTAACGATTGTACCGTTGAACTTAATGTCTGGAAATTGCTCAGCATTGAAAAAGTCATCGGATTTCAAATGCTTGTCTCTGTTTTCATTGCCCGTATTCACGGAACCAGTTTTGGCAGTGAATGTTACTTCAGCTCCATTAAAATCTTCAGATTTACTTATAATCTGACCCTCAAAATCAGTAAAGGAACCGTTTACCTCAGAAACCACCATGTGGGTAACATTGAATTGAATGTTAGTATGAGCTTTATCCAAATTCCAGGTTGTTTGAGCAGATGCCATTCCAGTTATAAACAGAAGTGCAACCAATACATTAAGTTTTTTCATGTGTTTTTTAAATTTTTTCTTAGTTATGCAAGTATAACACCAGTTTAAACATATATGTTTAAACATGTATTTAAATATTTTTAAGTTGTTGATTATTAAGTACTTAAAATTTCAAATATTTAGCCAATATGTAAATTTGAGTACTAACGCCCGGCTTTTTGGCTGTCCTATATTGAATAGCCGATCGTTTTCAAACGATTCAGCAAAATAGTTATCGGTGTACACCAGAAAGATATCGGAAACGGGTTTAAAGCGCCACTGCAGTCGCGAGTTGATATTCATGTTATTAATTTGACTGTTGTATTGAACAAAGGTTGTCCAGAACAAACTTCGCGAAAAGGTAAAGTCAAAGCGGGGACCAATAATAAACAAGTTTGAATGGTTGTATGGCTCCGGCAAACGAATTCGATTATAGCTAAAATTTATGGAGGTGAAGCCCCAGGGTTGATACCGGTATAAAAGTGTACCAGACAAATTGATTCGGGTACCGTTGTAGTAACCGCCTGATCTCGTACTTAAATCAAATGTGAACCGTTTACGCGCATCGGAACTATAATTTGCAATCAGTACGTAGTTTCGATAGCCAGAATTTGGAGGTAGCTTTAGTCCATTCGACCCGCTGGGATCGAACGGGTTAAATAGGTACGTGTATTCTTCGCGCAGGCGCATGGAGAAAATAGCTGTGCTTCGGAAGCGAATCCGGTACATAAAGTTGTAATCCCAATCTAATAATCCATAGGTTTGATTGGCAACCATATCAAAATCGAACCCTGGTCCATGGCTCTGAATAACTCCGGAAGAAGGATATAAATTATACCAGTTTGTTGACGACACTTGTTGAATGTCCTGCCTCCTTACAAATCCAACTTCGGGGTTGTAATGGGCACCAACGTGTCGTGTAAGCATACTTAAATTCCATTTCAGCGTGCTGTAGTTTATAAACCCGCCAAACGAAAATGCGGAGTCCTGTTTTCCTTCATCGAAGGAATGATGATAAAAACCTTTCCCGGCCCATCGGTTGTCTTTAGTAGCGAGATTCAGGTCAATTCCTGCCGTTCGTGAATACTCTAATGGATGGGAAGTAAAATCTCCGCCCACCGTATTTTGAAAGGCCTGCTTATTAATAAACATTACGCCAATGTTGGATCGTGCAAATATCTTCTGCTGAACGGTAGCCACCGTGTAATTGGTGGAAGGAAGATTGATCTCTCGGTCTTCACCTGCCTGCATGGTTAAGATGCCGATGCGGGTATTGTTGTTTATTTTCCCACTTAGGCGAGCACCTCCGTAAATGGTATTCTGAATATTTTGCCCGGTCGATGTATCGCGTGCAACGCCAATTCTTCTGGAAAAGAAAGGACGAGTACCATCGAGCCCAAAGCCGCCAAACAAATCTGCATTCTCAAGAAAAAATTGTCTGCGTTCGGGAAAGAAGATTTCAAATCGATCCAGATTGGTTACTTGTTCGTCCACTTCTACTTGTGAAAAATCCGGGTTGACTGTAAGGTCTAGGTTGAGCGCTGGCCCTATACCAATTTTGGCATCTCCACCCATTTGAAGTTTGTTTTCCGTGGGAGTTTTTTCTTCAAAGTTCCTGGCGGTGTTGGCAGCGGTGTATGGGATTATCGAAATATTGCCGCCTGGCTTTTTCAAGGGTTGATCCCAGATTAATTCTTTATTAAACGCAAGATTGACGATATCAAAATTTCGAGGTATGGGCGACCAGGTTGAACGTTCGGCAAACTGACTGTCGATGCGATAAAAATTAATATTCCAACTGGCCAAATTTTCTTTGAAACGAATAGTCTTAAAGGGAATGGCCATTTCAACAATCCAAAACTCGTCATACATTTTTGCTTCCGAGTACCATTTATTATCCCAGTTTAAACTGAAATCATCTCGTCCGGTTCCACCGCCATTGGCAACAAGGCCTTCGCGCTGCACGCCAAAAGGATTTACTCCAAAGATGAATGCGTTAGTACGATCCTTGAACGTATCTAGCACAACCGAAATACCATCGTTAGCCTCGCCTCGAAAATCCCTTCGGAGGGAGGGAGTAACAAAGGAGCGGGAGCCGGCAGTATTATGCATTTTTGCGGCTACATAAATAAACTGATCATTGTAGGTGAGTCGAATTTCAGTTTGGGCGTTTGCAAAAGAGGAATCGTAGGGAAAAAATTGTTTGAAGTTTGAAGCAACATTGGCCAGCATCCAGTCCGGTTCGTCAATGACTGCGTCCAGAATGATGGGTGCAGTGGCACGTTTAATGGTAATGGAGGATTGTCCCCAACTGTGGGACACACTTATCAATAGCAGGGCAGAAAAGATTCTAAAAAACAATTTCAGTTTGTATTAGTAAACCTTAAAAGTATAAAGGCTTAGGCTAAACCGGGTAGAAAATTTGATAAGTGGGACTACACACGCATTAAAATTTTAAATAGAAATCTTTTGTTAGTGCACGATAAGCAACAGACCATTCAGAATTTCCATCATACAAAACTAATTTCTCTTCGTTAGTTGAATTTTCTATTAATTGGTATTCCAAAAGGATACGCTCAATGGGTTTGTCGATCCTAGATTGAAATGTGCATCTTTTTGTGCAGTGAAAACCAACCAATTCAGCAGTTTGCTGAAGTTGATTAGCTTCTGTAAACGGCAATACCACAGTCACCTTGCCCGTAGGGTTTAATAATCGTTTTGCATGAAAAAGGAGTTCGTGATGAGTTAAGGTTTCCGCATGGCGGGCATTGGCCCTGGTAATGGTAGGTGGTCTATAGCTATTAATAAAATAAGGTGGGTTGCTAACTATAAGATCGTATGGTCCGTTTTCAAGTAATTGCAATGACTTATGGAGTATAGAGATTCTAGTAGGCCATGGAGAGCGGATAATATTTTCCTGAGCTTGCTCACAATCATTTTTCGAAATATCAATTGCATCGATCTGAGTTGTTTCATGGGTACGCTGGGCAAGCATCAGCGCGATCACGCCCGAGCCGGTTCCCACATCTAAAATTCTTTTTGCCTGAGTAACATCCGCCCATGCGCCTACTAATACAGCATCGGTGCCTACCTTAATGGAGGAACGATCATGATAAACGGAAAACTGCTTGAAATCAAATTTATCGGCAACACGCATAGTATCTCCTTGGATATTAAGCAGGCTGATAGATTTTTTCTTGCCAATGCTCAAGGCGTGGATTCATGATAGCAAACCAAAGCGGAGGAACCAATGCCATTAAAACCATGGTCGGATAACCAAAGGGTAGTTGTGGACTTTCTTCATAATGGTTTAGCACCTGATACCGTTTAATCGCATTGGCATGATGGTCGGAATGTCGCTGGAGTTGGAATAGAAAAAAGTTACTGATCAGATGACTCGCGTTCCACGAATGAAGGGGATTAACGCGTTCATACCTTCCATTTGGTGTCAACTTACGAACAATACCATAATGCTCAACATAATTTACCAACTCAAGTAATGTAATAGCAACATAACTCTGAGCAAAAAAGAAAATTGGCAGCTGCCAGATAACTTGATTGTAATACACGCTGAATCCAACCGTAACCATTCCACAAAACAAAATAGGGAGGAGTGTATACCAGATCATTTCGTTAGCCGGACTTATCCTTGACCTATTATTTCGAGTAAGTCTTTCCGTTTCCAATTTCCAGGCATGGCCATAGCCTTCAAACACCGAGCGAATCCAAAAAGAATAAAAGTTCTGATCTTTTCTTGCCGTTGCCGGATCGGCCGGAGTGGCTACATACACATGATGACCTCGGTTATGTTCAATATAAAAATGCATGTAACAAACGGTCATTAACAATAGCCTGCCGTAAAATCGTTCGAGGTTAGATTTCTTATGACCTAATTCGTGTGCTACAGTTATACCGATGCCACCTGTAACCAAGCCGGTGCCTATGACAAAACCGATCCACTCAGGTGTGGTATCAATTTCACCAGAACTAATGGCGTAGCAGGCCCATCCTATAAATCCAACTTGAACAAAGGTCCAGGCATAGGTAACGAAACGATAGTAAAACTCATCGCCAACTCGTTTGGCATCTTCGTCAGGAACATTATACGTGCTAATTCCTGCAAGGTGATCGATGATTGTTATCACACCAAATGCAAAACCAAGCGAAATAAAATTCCACCAATCCCCCAGGTAAAAGCCTATTATAACCAGTGTTGGTAAAATAAAGGCTGTGAAGAATCCGATTTTCTTTAGCACGTTCATGGTTCGAATTTAGTAAATGATGAGTGAATTTGTGAATTGACCGAAGGAAAGAGAGTCCTGTTTGCGAATAGCCGTAGCAAGTATCCTGGAAATTTGGAATCACCCAATTAAATCACTTTCAATTAATTAGGCTACCTTTGCAACTTATTATACAAAAAAATTAATGGAATCATTTGATGGCCTGGGACTCTCCGGGCAACTGGTGGAAGCGATCCGCCAACTGGGTTTTGAAAAACCCACCCCCATACAGGAAAAAGCGATACCCGTCTTATTGAAAGGAAAGGTTGATTTGGTAGGTCTGGCTCAGACTGGAACAGGCAAAACGGCCGCTTTTGGACTGCCGTTATTACAATTAGTAGATGAATCGAATCGAGCCACGCAAGCCCTGATTATCGCGCCTACGCGCGAGTTGAGTGTCCAAATTACAACAGACCTGGAACGATTTTCATCTCCTATTATGAAGCTGAATATCGTTACTGTGTATGGCGGGGCCAGCATTAGCGATCAAATAAAAAAGATACGAAGAGGGGCACAAATTATTGTTGCTACCCCAGGTCGACTGATGGATTTGCTATCCCGCAAGGTGGTAGATCTGAGCGCCATTCAGTATGTGGTACTTGACGAAGCGGATGAAATGTTGAACATGGGCTTTAAGGAAGATATTGATGAAATTCTTTCTACTACGCCAAAGGAAAAGAATGTGTGGTTGTTTTCAGCCACCATGCCCCGCGAGGTTCGTGAAATTTCAAAAAATTACATGCATAACCCTGAGGAGATTACGATGGGTGAACGCAATCAGGGAAATGAAAATATTGATCACCAATTTATTGTAGTGGACGAGCGTGATAAATACATGGCGTTAAAACGTTTTGTTGATTATACACCTGATATCTACGGAGTAATATTTTGTCGTACCAAAATTGATACGCAAAAAATTGCTGAGCATTTAATAAAAGATGGGTACAGCGCGGATCCGTTGCATGGGGATTTAACTCAACAACAACGCGATCGCGTGATGAGGAGTTTTAAGAATAAATCGTTGCAATTATTGGTTGCTACCGATGTGGCGGCTCGTGGTATTGATGTAAGTAATCTTACACATGTGATACACATGAATATGCCCGATGAAATGGAATACTATACGCACCGAAGCGGCCGTACTGCGCGCGCGGGGAAGAAAGGGATTTCATTAGCGATTATTTCGAAACGTGAGATGGGAAGAATTCAGCAAGTGGAGCGAAGTATCAAAAGGAAATTTACACGGATGAATGTGCCGACCGGAGATGAAGTATGTCAAAACAAGCTACTTGCACTGGTACATAAAGTAAAACAAGTAGAAGTTAATGAAGATGAAATTGATTCGTTCCTTCCCGAGGTGTATCATGAACTAAAAGACTTAACGAAGGAAGATATCATTAAGCGTTTTGCTTCCATTGAGTTCAACCGCTTTTTAGAATATTATCGTGATGCACGCGATCTGAATAAATCAGATCGATCGGATCGAAGCAGCAACTTTGAGGGGGAGGGTGATCGTTATTCAACTTCTGAAAATGCGGATCGGGTGTTTATCAATGTAGGTAAGATGGATGGCTTGGAGAAAGGAAGCCTGCTTGATTTAGTTTGTGATTTTGGAGAAGTGAAGAAAGACGCGGTGGGTAAAATTGATTTGAAAGGTGCTTATTCATTTTTCGAAATTGACAAGAAGTTTACCGAGCAATTATTGAAAGGTTTTGAAGGTATTGAATTGCGAGGCAGGAAGGTACGATTAGAAATGACGCAACCTCACAAAGACAAATATTCTGAGAAGAAGAAGGAACGTTTTTATGGTTCTAAGTCCAAGTCTTCAGCAGACGGAGGTAACAGTCGAGGAGGTTCACGTAGCGAGTCTCGCGGAGGATCACGGGGTGAATCTCGTGGTGGAGACAGAGGAAGATCAAAGCGATATTGATTTTAAAAGTTATAAGAGACATAGCCATATAGTGTAAACTATGTGGCTATTTTTTTATAGCGGCTTAAACTGCTCAAATGCTTCTTTGCAATCGTGGCAATAGTATAAAGCCCGGCACAGTGTTGGTCCAAATGGACTTTTCATTTCGGTGTTTTCACCATCACAGCGTGGGCAAATGGCGGTCTCCAAAATTTCAAGATCTGTAAAGACTTTGCTGGATGGAGGCGGAGCGAGGCCATATTTTTTTAATGCAGTTTTTCCTTTTTCAGAAATTAAGTCTGAACTCCAGGGAGTTTTGAAACTGATGGTTACAACAGGTGAAATACCTTTCTCCTTTAATAGATTTTCTACTTCCAATTTCATATAATCCATGGCCGGACAGCCAACAAAGGTGGGAGTCATTTCTACCAGCGCATGATCATCGGTAACTTTAACATGAGTGATTACACCCAAGTCAACCAGCGACAAAACAGGAATCTCAGGATCTTTCACTTCCTCCAATAATTTCCATATTTGTTGTGTTGTGAGCATAGTTGATTTGGCTTTTTGAGTTCAGGTCCAACGTTCGAATTGGCTTTTCTCACCACTCCGCAGTGGGATCAATCTTAAATACTTCACTCATTTCATCCAACAAAGGCTGAAGATGGTCAGTGTGAATTCCCTTTCTTCCACCTAATTCAGGCTTAATCGATTTGAGATCAGGCAATGTTAACTTAGTTTGAGAAATAACAGACTCAACTTTTGCCAACCATTTTTTTTGCAGCGCCACCTCACCCTCAAAAATTCCTGTAGTTATTAATTCTTGCTCATTAGGGGAAGGTTCAAAGATGCCAAGCGCAAAAGGCATTGCATAATCCAATGATTTTTGCAGACGCTCAGTGCTTTCTGGTGTTGCCGATCCTAATTGTTTAATCCACGTATTCGCGTGAAGCGTATGATACCGAAGTTCGCCTCTTATTTTTTTAGCTAACTGTGCTAAGGGTTCATACGATGAATTTGTTAACATCTCAAAACGCAAAGCTTCAGCGGTATCAAACAAAAAATGCCGGATTAAACTGAAGTCATACTCTTGGTTTGGTAATTCAACCAACTGGCAATTGTGAAATTGATTTGCATTCCGCGTAAAAGCGACCGTATCCGGATCTTGCTCGCCCAATGCTTGAAGGATTGTATACAAGGCAAGACTCTGCCCAATCTTATCTTGTGCCATTGATGAGAATGCAATGTCTTCTTCCAGCAAGGGCCCCATACCCGTCCATTCTGAGTTACGATGACCAAGAATTAATTGATCATCAGCCATTTTGTAGAGAAGTTCTTTAAGCGCCAGTGTCATAAATATTCAACTTTATTTTTCTCCTCGATTTCGTATAATGGACGGATTAGGAATAGGCATGTTACTACAAAGTAATCTATCTTGACTTTGTAAAGAAAATGAACTCCAATCAGTAGCAAAAAGAATAAGCAAACAGAAAAACTTCCCCATTTTTTCAAGGAGTAACTTTTATTAAAACCTTCAATGAAGTAATAGAGGCCAAAAAAAGCAAGCCAAAGTGAACCCGCGATCATGAGATATCTTTCACTGTCAATGCCTTGGAATGCTAAGACCAAACCAATAATCACGGCAAGTACTGAAACAAAGTATCCAATTTTATACTTTAACCTCATGCTACGCTTTTTGTTCTAAAAATTTCTTCAATTTATCACCGCCTTTATAATCCGAGGCATCGCGAAATTTCTTTTCCGGTAACGTAATCCAATATTCTTTTTCTTCTTCTGAAGTAAATCTGATTTTATCTTTTTGGATTGTCCAAATATTGTAAACCAGCTTTCCGTTGTTGAGTGTAGCCTTGGCTTGTAACATGGCCCCCTTTGCATCGGATGCATTTACTGATCCCGCATGAATATGCTGCTTACCTCGCTTAACTAAATGATAAATTTCAAATTCTGATTTTCCTTCACCGATAGAAGTTCCATCTATTAAATCGTATGCACTTTGTTCCCCTTCCGTCATAGGCGAAACGAATACATCACGTGTATCGCAAACATACAATGATGAACAGGTAAATCTGCGTGTGAATGTTTCTTTTGCCAGTACATACGCCATCTCTAAATTTGGCGCGTGCACGGCACCTTCATGTTGAAATGGTTTTCCGGGTTTTGGCTCTACAAATACTTCATAGGTTCCAAACTGATCCAGGGGTGCTTTAGGATTTATTTTCCCTTCTTCACCTACTTTGGGCAATCGTTCAACACGGGGATCTAAAGAATTCAAAGTTCAAGATTTAAAATTTAATATCACGTAAAAGTAAAATTCAACCCTCAATTTTGAGCATTGAATTTTGTATGGCCTATGCTAAAGGGGAGACATATGCTTGCCTGGAAGTTTTGAGTGCATCGCGCACCCACTTTCCTCTTTCCTCGGCAATCCTCCTTACTTCCAACCGCTCTTTATTGCAAGGGCCGTCACCGTTAATTACTCGTTTAAATTCTTCCCAATCAGGTTCAGTGTAATTCCACTTACCGGTTTCCGTATCTTTTTTGAGGTTAGGATCAGGAATCGTAAAGCCAAGTTCCCAGATTTTAGGAACGTACATATCCAAAAACTGATTACGCATTTCATCGTTGGTTCCCATCTTCACTTTCCAACGCATGAGTACTTCAGTATGTGCAGAAATTTTATCGGCTGGACCAAAGAAGTGCATCATCGGTGGCCACCATCTATTTAATGCCTCCTGAAACATTTGTTTTTGCACGGCTGTGCCCGATGCTAAATAGATAACACAATGATGCCCGTATTTCAAGTGAAACGACTCTTCCGCACAAATCCGGTCTAACGCCCGACAATAAGGACCATAACTTCCTTTTGCATTTGCCAATTGATTTACAATGGCACCCGCATCTACCAACCAGGAAATAAAACAACAGTCGGCCCAGGTAAATGTTGGATAGTTGAAGATGTTGGAATATTTTGATTTGCCGTTGATCAGATCTTCAATCATTTTTTCGCGTGGCTTGCCCAACGTTTCGGCAGCACTATATAAAAGTTGAGCATGACCAACCTCATCTTGCACTTTTGCCATCAAAGACATTTTTCGTTTGAAGCCGGGGGCACGAGTAATCCAGGTACCCTCCGGTAACGCACCGATAATTTCGCTGTGGGCATGTTGCTCAATCATGCGGATTAATTGTTTGCGATAAAGTTGTGGCATCCAGTCGGTAGGTTCAATCTTCTCGCCTCGTTCTATTCGAGCTTCGAAGGCAGCCAAGAGAATTGGATCTTCGCTAGCAATGCTATCCGTTTTAATGCCCTCAAATGTATTTCCGCCACCGTACATAATGATTGATTTAATTGCCTAACAACCGTTTGCAAATATAACACGGCAGACTGTAAGAAGGTTATTTCTCACAAGCAAATACTACGAAAATTGGGGAGTTAGTTTTTTTTCAAGCCATTTACCAGCATATCCGCCAATTGATGACCTAAATCCGTAGGGTCGATTTTGCTGGAAGGATCATACCACATGGGCATCCAGTTGAGGGAAGAAAAGAGTGTCATCACTGCCAGCTTTTTATCAATCCCATCTTTGAATTCGCCCGTGCTGGCTCCTTCTTCAATAATAGACTTAAAACGATTTATGTAATTGATACGAAGCAACAGAAAATCGCGCAAGTAGGGTTGACTCAAATGTCTGTGTTCATTCATAAACACAGCGGATGCAGTAAGGTCTTTAGCCATTACCTGAATATGGCCTATAATTCCTAAGCGGAGCTTTTCAGTAGAAGTAACATTTTTGCTCTCTACTTCAGCCAGTGATTTCCGGAATTCAGCTGCCATATCAAAGCACAAACTTTGAAGAATTTCCTCTTTTGATTTTATGTGCGAGTAAAGACTGGCAGCCTCAATGCCAAGTTTTTGAGCAAGATCGCGCATTGATGAAGCTGCGTACCCCTTTTCACGAAACAACGCTGCTGCACTGCGAATAACCTGTTCCTTCCGGGATAAATTTCCTACTGCTTCCATGGCTTTAAAACTAAATCAAAGGCTAATTTAATTAATTAAATTTGATAAAAATCTGGACAGCCTAAAAATGAAATTTAATTCTGTTAAAGAATATTTTTACAAGCTTAATAACACCGGGTACCAACTCATGATGGTGCCACTGATACTGTTTACTGGCTACTATTCTCAGTCCTATTTCTTTGATACCAAACTAAAAATTGAATTACCCAGTGTATCTGCCTATCTACCGTTTGCTTTTTTAGGTATTGCGGTCATTGTGCTAACGACTGTTCAGTTAGTTTTTAGGAGCAATGTTCGTAAAGTTGCCAGTAAGATTGGGTTAGGGATAAAACTTGAGAAGTTAGGTACCCAGCTAAAATCAAGGATGATATGGCAAGCGCTAATTGCATTGATAATGCCGCTTGGATTGGTGCTCACGGATGATCCCTTATTTATTATTTTTTTCGTGCTTGCGCTAACTTGGTATTTCATTCATTGGCCAAGTCCAACTCTGGTGTCAAGATTATTGCGCCTGCGAGGCGATGAAAAAGAAATGGTGCTAAGCAGGGGTGAAGCTTTTAAGTAATGAATTAGGCCACAGATTCACTGATTTAATCTGTGAACTGTGGCTATCAATTTTTAGAATGTTACTCCAAAACTAAACGCATTTAGCTTGGGTCCTTTGTTCTCAATGAAGAGTTCGTTCATATCATAGTTGAAGAATAAATCTACATCATCGAAGCCCAGCTGCAAGCGCATTCCATATCGGAGATTATTCAAGTAGAAATTATCATGGTCACGAGGCTTACGTTCGTTTCCATTCTCTTCAAACTTCTGCTTGGTGTAACTATCAATCCGATAACCAATATATGGGCCAACGCCAATCCGAAAAGAGTCTGAATTATGATCGTCAAACACGCTTGGCTTTCTGCGACTCTTTCCAAAGTCTAGCATAGGTACGATTGAAGCATTTACATAGGTTGCCGTTAATTTACTTTTCTTGAAATCAGCATCGCGGGTGTCTGCCATAAATAATACAGAGTTGTCGTTTTTGGAGATTAGGGTTTGTTCATTTTGAAATTTAAAGTTGTACCAACTTACCCCAAGACCCCATTCAACAAAGAATTTATTTACAATACGGGTGCGTTGCACCGAGTTAGCCGCAACATACCATGAGCCCCAGGGCTTAACGGTGTACAAGGCATTATCCTGATCCGGAAAATTTCCATCTGACAAATAGTTGTTGGTGCCAAGATCGAAATTGAACGAGCTATAGGTTCTCTTTGAATACCGATCCTTTTTATTTCTAATGACGGTCCAATTTTCATCGTCCCAATTTTCATCACTATTTACATGGGATTCGGCAATTGTTTCTTCAACAGCGGGCTCTTTGAGATAGTCCACAGCCGGCTTTTGGATACTTGCCGTATCTTTTTGTTCAAGTTTAGTGATCAGGTCTTCCATTAACGATTGAAAGTTGTAATTCTTCAGAGTCTCCAAATCTTTCTTATCCTTAATCGCAACAATAATCTTACTTCCCTCGCCAACTTTTATTATTACTGTATCGGCTGGTTTATCTTGTGCTGTACTCATTCCACTCCAGCCCATCAATAGGCCAGCAATCATCATTCTTACTTTCATAAAGTGTCTATTTAATTTCTTTTTGATTTATCTTTTCTAAAGTCGAGGGCAAAGAGTTCGTTCTTAGCCATCCGTAATCCTCCCAACTCAGCCTCGCCATTTTTAATATCCAGTGCCTTATCCCAGATCTTTTTAAGAGCATGCTTTTCCTCGGTAGATTGTGCAATGGCTGTAGTTGAAGGAACTGGATCTAATGTAAATTCTATGACAATAGGTTTTTCAGTTTTGGTAATTACGTGTGCAACATCGGTTGTCTCTATGTTAATCGGATTTACTTCGACAATTGCCAGGGTTAGTTCAGGTTCATGTATAGTAACCTTGGGTCGTTGAGTTTCCTTTCTCTTCTGGAGTAAAGGCTGTTTATTTTTCTGATTGCTAGTGGAAATAACTTGTTGAACAGGCTCTTCTTTCGGAGTTGCAGTTACAAGGGATTCTTTAACATCAGAGTTTATTTCGTTAGGTATTACCTTCTTGGTAGCAAGCCTTGCTGCTCTTTCATTTAGTTCTGATTGCCAATAGAACCAACTCCCGGTTAATAATCCAAGCAAAACAAACACAGCGGCAGCGCGCCATACAATTACTAACTTATTTTTTTTTGAAAGACCCGATTCAATTCTCGACCAGGCTTCCACAGAAGGTGTGAGTGTATGATCGGCTAGTTTGCCATTAAATAACTTATCAATTTTGTTACTCATACTTGTTCAGTTTTTGAGTCAATACGTTGTTCTGTTTCTATCAGACTTTTTTGTAGTGCTGTCCGTGCACGGCTGAGTTGGGATTTAGAAGTACTTTCCGTGACACCCAATTGCTCAGCAATTTCTTTATGTGAGTACCCATCAATTGCATACATATTAAATACAATCTTATAACCCGAAGGGAGCGTATCAATTAATTTTATCAAGTCGGCCGCCTCCAATTGATTCTCTAACTTGTTATAATCTGGTTCGTAGTTAGCTGCTTCAATTGTTGTCTCCAGATACATATTCTTATTTCTTCTTAAATAACTAAGCGCTTCGTTTACCATTATTCTCCGCATCCAACCTTCAAAATTTCCCTCCCCCGTGTATTGATCTATTTTATCTAAAATTTTGGTGAAGGCTGTTATCAACACATCTTCGGCCTCCATTTTATCTTTTACATACCGACAACACAGGGCATAGAATTTTGACGAATACTGCTCATATAATCGTTTTTGTGCCTGGCGATTCTGTCGCCTGCAGCCTTCAATCAACTCTTCGTCTTTAGCTCGGTAAATCTTAAATTCCATTTAAATCCTTAATCACTACCAAGATGCAAAGTAACGGCAGGAGGTTGCACCGGGTTTTAAAACACGTAAAAGAATTTTAGTAAGGGAACCCTAAATTCCAGTGAAAAGCTCAACGGTTTGAAGATATTCGGGGATCATGGTGTTCCAGCCCCTTTCTTCAACTTTTATAGCCAATGCAGTAGCACTTGCTAATTCACCATGGGTTATGAACGTCATTTTAGGACTTTCCTTAAAATTATCTAACCACCTTAAAATTTCGGTCTGGTCTGCGTGCGCAGATAGTCCATGGACAGTATTCACGTGACAGTTTAAAGGTACTTGCTCACCAAATATTTTTATGAATGATTCGCCATCCTGAATACGTCTGCCTCTTGAACCTTCCGCTTGATAGCCCGCTAACAGAACCGTGTCATGTTGTCTGCGCAGGCGATGAAACAAGTGATGCAAAATTCGACCTCCCGTTGCCATGCCGCTTGCAGATATAATAATAGCGGGATATTTAATGTCGTTTAATGCTTTCGAACTTTCAGGGGTATTGCAGAAATGTATTTGAGGTGAATCAAAAATACTTTTCAATTGATTTCCGATTCTTTCCACCTTTATTTTATGGTCATTCCCATGGCGTTCATAAAGTTCGGTAACACTAATTGCCATTGGGCTATCAATGTAAATGGGAAGCGTGGGAATTTTTTTGCTTGCCATCAGTTTTTGAAAGTAGTATATAAGGATTTGTGTTCTACCTACTGCAAACGCAGGAACTAAAATAGTTCCGTCATTCTTGACGGCTTCATTAATAATTTTTATTAAGTCTTCTTCAACCTGATCTATTGGATTAAGCCGATCCCCATACGTTGATTCCACAAAAATGATATCAGCCTCAGTGAGCGCCTTGGGTGGGTACATGATAGGATCATCATATCGACCGAGATCGCCTGAGAAAACAATTTTCTTTGTTTGATTCTGGGTTGTATGCTTTAATTCAACAATGGCCGAACCAAGAATATGCCCTGCGTTATAATATGTAAGCGATACATTATCTATAACTTTTGTTTCTTTTTCAAAACGAATGCTATCCACAAATTCTAATACACGTTCAGCATCTTCAATCGTAAAGAGTGGTTCTGGCTTGCTGTGTTTGGAATACCCTTTCTTAAAAGCAAACTGGGCTTCTTCTTCCTGCAGTTTTGCCGCATCGCGAAGCATAATTTTCATCAGGTCTTTCGTAGCATGAGTGCATAATATGCGACCACGAAATCCATCTTTCATCAACCGAGGTAAATAGCCAATATGGTCGATGTGCGCATGCGTAATAATTACAGTGTGAATGGTAGCTGGGTCAACAGGAAGTGGCTCCCAGTTTCTAAGCCTAAGCTCTTTCTTACCTTGAAACATACCACAGTCAACTAATATTTTCCGACTGTCTATTTCCAATAAATACTTAGAACCAGTGACACTTTGAGCTGCTCCTAAAAATCGCAATCGTACATCCATGAGTTAGTATTAGTCAACTCTTAAATGTACTAAAATAATAAGAGCAAGATGATCAATCATATTGCTCTTATATAAAGTAAGGACTATTTAGTTTAGTTTCTTTTAATCACTTCCGGGTCGCCCCGATGCGAGACAGAACTTGTCATTGTTTTTGTGATTTCTAATTTATCAGAAACATAGACTTTTATTGAGGAGGCACCAATGGCGTCTACTACTGCATCAATTACGCGGTAGCCATATGCACGAAGCGATGAAGCGCCTACAGCCTTTGCGTCCAGAAAATGTCCACTACCTTTTAGCTCTAAATTGGATACTCCTTTGAGTTCAACTGTAAGATTATTGGCATTTATATTTCCTTGGCCCGAAACAGCCCCTAACAATTCTATATCAAGATCATGCTCGTCAAAACCATTGAATGATAAATTGCCCGCTCCGCGTGCTTTTAGTTTTTGCAACCCAGGCATAGTGATTTTTATTTTTACCTTCTCGTTGTCAAAGATGGCCTTATCCCAAAAGGAATCCCGGTCGTCATCAAAATCGATAACCAGTAAATCTCCGCTTTTATAAATGTCATATCTCTTTTTCTGTTTTTCATCGCCATCCATTTCAACGGCATAGTCATTTCCTTGTTCTATCTGCACATCAAACAAACCGGATAATTCAAGTTTATTGAAATCTCGCAAGCCATATTGATCTCTCAGGCGCATTGATTTTCTGCCGGTTGGTTCCTGACAAGTGGTGCATTCAAACCCTCGATCCGTCATGCGCCACGTGTGATTGAAATTTGAATCACGATATCCTTCATAGTCGCGCGAATTATTTTGAATGATGTGCCACATTCTTTCTTCAATTACAAAAAGTGTATTGTAGGGAATGTACAAATCCATTTTAAGACGCTGTGCGCGGAACGGTGCCCCTTTCTTAAAGGTGATGTTAGAATCAAATAAAAGGATGCTATCGCGCTGCTCTACCTTGTATTCAATCAACTGAGCATTTTCTCCGGCTACTTTGCGGGTATTTCCTTGTGCTTCAAATCGCTCTATTAATTTTAGGTCCGTGCCTTCATAACCTTTAATGTTCAGGTCAGTCACATCATAATCATCGAGACCAATTTCATTTATCCTTAGGATGGGTACCTTTCCATTAAGATCAAATGTTTTTTCAACTTTATATTCTCCTTCTTCTTTAAAGGCATAAATCATTTGTGGGATACTGATGCTAAGAGCAATCACACTCACAAAGAATAAAACAAACAACGACCATCCTACCAATTGATTAAATATGATGCGTTTGGCAATGATAGAACTTCCAATGAGCGTAATGAAAAGAGCGGGTACAAAAGCCACTGCAAAGCCAAAAAATACAGTCCAATGAGGAAAGGCATTTCGGATAGCATCCAGCGGAATGCCTGTTTCACCAACTGGAAAGTGAAGCCAAGGCAAATCTGAGAAACTAAAGATTCCGATAATTATACTGGCAGCCATCACCAAAGCAATGATCATGGATAATCCTGTAAGGCTAATGACAATACCAATAGCCACACGTAACACATCAATAAATACAGTAAAGAGAGGACCCAATACTTTTGTGATCCCTTCAATGACCATCGCGATTAACCGGAAAGGGAAGAGAATGATCTTCGCAAGTACACTTTCTTCAGGTTGATCTTTTTCATTCAAACTTTTCTTTACAGTGCTTTCGATGTTGGTAAGCGTAACCGGCTCGCCCTGCATTTGCATTCGTTCAGTTATTGTTTTTGCTTCGGGCAAGGCAATCCACAATATGATGTAGGTTAATAAACCTAAACCGCCTACAAAACTAAAGACGACAAACAGCACACGGATGACCGTGACATCTACTCCAAAGAAAGCGGCTACACCACCTGCTACACCCCCAATCACTTTTTTCTCTGTATCGCGGTACATCTTTTTTACAGAAGCTTCCTCCTCCAGGTTGTCACTGCCCGGCAGCACAATCCAAAAGATGATATAGACTAACAGTAACCCTCCATAACTACCGAGTACTAATAGTGCAAATAGTAATCGTGGCCAAACCGGATCAATATTGAAGTAGTGTGCTAACCCTGCACATACACCACCTAAAATTTTTCTTTTTTGATCGCGCTGAAGCTTTTTGTTGGCCGTTTGGGTACCTGAAGATTGACTTTGTTGCGAAGATTCAGATTTGGCAGATTCTCCGGCAAACTCTTGCTCTTCGGCTGCTTTAAAATCGCTGACACTTCCCATGGTAGCCACCAGACTACTCACATCCTCAGCAGTAATTACTTGTTTACCTTCATGAAGCTTGGCTAAAAATATTTCGGCAATACGACTTTCAATATCGGATAGAATTTCGCTGCTATCTTCAAACGAAGCGAAGTATCGCTTTATGGAGTCTAAGTATTTGCGAAGGGTTTCGTATCCGTCTTCCTCAATGTGGAAGATGATGCCGCTGATGTTTATACTGATGTTCTTTTTCATAGTCGAAACGTTATCAACAGAGTTTGTGAGTTTAGCTAATCGGTTTGGTTTGGATCATTTGAGTAGAGTGAACCAGATCTTCCCAGGTTTCTGATAAACCTGATAGAAATGTAGTCCCTTTGTCGGTTAATTTATAATACTTACGGGGTGGCCCCGATTTGGATTCCACCCATTTGTATTCCAGGAGGCCAGCGTTTTTCAGGCGGGTAAGAAGTGGGTATAGGGTTCCTTCCACAACAATCATTTTCGCAGCTGTCAATTCATCAAGCATGTCGGAGGCATACACTTCTCCACGTGAAATAATGTGCAGGATGCAGTACTCCAATATGCCTTTTCTCATCTGTACTTGTGTGTTTTCAAGGTTCATACATCCATATTAGTTTAAGACAAAGATCTTAGTGACTTATACGGGAAAGTACTATGTATGGCCAAGTACTAAACAAAAAAATTCAATTATTTTTAAAATCCCTTTAATCTGAAAGAATTTAAAGGTTTTGAGATCAGTTACCAGTAATTTTAGGGCTGTATTCACTTTATACAATAATTAATAGAGAAACTGTGCGGACTGGGTTTAGGCTTTTGATCTTTCTGGTAGGACTTCCATGGTTAGGTTTTGCACAATATTCTAACGATTGGATTCGAACCGATCAGCGGTATTACAAGATTCCAGTTGCTTCAAAAGGTGTTTATCGACTGACTTATTCAGATCTGGTAACTGCAGGGCTTCCGCTTAATTCGATTGATCCAAGGCGGATTCAGATTTTTCACCGGGGGCTGGAGCAAGCAATTTTTGTTCAGGGGCAGGCCGATGCGGTGTTTGACCCGGCTGATTACGTTGAGTTTTATGGAACCGGAAATGATGGCACACTCGATAAAGATTTATACAAACCGAGAACAGCACAACCCCATACCTATTATAATCTTTATAGCGATACTACTTCTTATTTTCTTACGTGGCAATTATCGGCAGTGCAGGGGAAGCGGGTCACAAACTTTTCAGAAGTAAACGTTTCCAATATCCCTAAAGAAGTTTCGCATCAGCAAGAAAGAATTCTAATTAACAGCAATCAATATTCAGGTGGTGATAAGGTGGACGATGTAATTCAGTACACACACTTTGATGTTGGGGAAGGCTGGACCGGAACCGCGTTGCAAGGTGGACAAAGCGTTGATTATAGTTTGGATTTAGTTTCTCAAACCGTAACGGCTGTTGGTGATCCACAACTTGAAATAGTTTTAGTCGGTCGCGATCAGATTTCACATACCGCTGAAATTTATGTAGGCCCAAGTTCAAGCTCATTGAGATTGCTGGACACGCATAGTTTTATTGGCTACACGGCAGAGAAGTTAACGTATTCAATTTTATGGAGTGATATTGGACCGGATGGAAAATTTGCCGTTCGATTTACTGCGCCCCCCGCTGCTACAAACCGATTTCAATTCAGCGTTTCGTATATCAAATTATCGTTTCCTCAAAATTTTGAGGCGAGTGGTGTAACGCATAAAACATACTACCTCAATCCAAATCCTACAAACAAGTCATACATAGAACTGGATAATGCTGCCGCAAATCTTAGGGTGTGGGATGTTACTGATCCAACTGCGATCGTATCGATTGGTACCACTTTGACCGGTTCCACAATAAAAGCAGTGGTTCCTTCAACTCTAACGGCACGATCTCTTTTTGTTTTCAATTCTACCAAGACACCATCGATAAAACTGGTTTCATTTCGCTCAATTAGTCCCGCACAAGCTGGGTATGTAGTTATCACACATAAGTCTTTAATGCAATCTGCTTTGGGATATGCAAATCCTGTAAAAGCATATGCCGGGTATCGGGCTTCTGAAGCAGGAGGGTTATACGACACCTTGGTGGTTACAGTTGATCAACTGTATAACCAATTCAATTATGGCGAAACATCACCGCGTGCTATTTATGAATTTATGCGTTACCTTGTTGAGGGAGGATCTCCAAAATATCTTTTTCTGATTGGCAAAGGTAGAGATGTGAGTGCTGGTTTTCATCGGTTAGTAAATCCACCAATAACAATATTAAAGGACCTGGTTCCTTCAGCAGGCTCGCCCGCTGCAGATGTAGCGTTTACTGCCGGATTGAACGGAACTAGCTTTGAACCTGCCGTGCCTACGGGAAGACTTTCAGCAAGCACACCTTCTCAAGTTGCTGCCTACTTAAATAAGATAAAGGAAATAGAAATGGGTTTAATCGCTCAACCCTGGCAAAAGAGAGGGTTGCATTTAAGTGGTGGTATTCAACCCAACGAGTTAATTGCTTTTCGCGAATATGTAGATGGGTTTAAAGCAATTGCAGAAGATACACTTTGGGGTGGTTCAATCGCTACGATTGGCAAACGGGATCCAAACCCGGTAGAATTAATAAATATTTCGGACAAGGTAAATGAAGGTGTTAATCTCATTACTTTTTTTGGTCACTCATCTCCCAGTACCATTGACATTGATATTGGATTTGTGTCTGACCCCACAATGGGGTACAATAACCCTGGCAAATACCCTACGTTTCTTATTAATGGTTGTAATGCAGGCAATTTTTTTTCGGGTTCAACATCGTTTGGTGAAGACTGGATACTGACCGCAAACAAAGGAGCACGAAGTTTTATTGCCCACAGTTCTTTTGGGTTTGTTTATTCGCTGCGGTATTATTCTGATTTATTTTACCAGATCGGTTTATCCGATTCAAATTTTGTTAATCGAGGCATAGGGGATGTGCAGAAGGAAGTGGCACGACAATATATGGCCGCAGCACCTGCTACCATTGCCAACATTACCCAAGTGCAGCAAATGGTTTTATTGGGCGATCCAGCCGTTCGTTTGTTCAACTATAGTAAACCCGATTATGAAATTACCCCGGCTTCGCTTTCATTGGCCTCACTGGACAGTAAGCCGGTAACAATTGCCAGCGATTCGTTCGCTGTTAAAATTTTAGTAAAAAATCTTGGGCTTGCAAAACCAGTCCCACTTGAAGTTAAATTAATTCGCACCCGGGGGGATGGTTCGCAGGTTAGCTATGATTCAGTATTTGGTCCGGTCTTAAACATGGATACGCTGCTTTTTATTATTCAGAAAGAAAGTAACTCAGGTGGTGGCAACAATCAGTTCACGGTGACAATTGATCCAATGAGTAAGATTGACGAGATAAATGAAAGCAACAATGAAGCAACCTTTACCGCTTTCATCCCTTCCAACGCTACGCGTAATCTATTCCCTCATTCCTATTCCATTGTCAATCAAAACAAAGTAAAACTTGTTTGGCAATCAACAAACTTGGTTTCTCCTTCGCGCCCATTTATTGTGGAAGTAGACACAACATCACAATTCAACAGTCCTTTTTTGATCCAGCGTGAGATTTCAGGCAAAGTATTGGCGTCTACAGAAGTTGATTTAGCGAACCGAGATTCAACTGTTTATTTTTGGCGAACCCGATTTAAAAATCCGCAAACAGACGAAAGTACCGAGTGGGCAACCACAACGTTCTCGTTTATTATAGGAAGTGGGGAAGGTTGGGCGCAACTCCGCAACAGTCAATTAGCTGAAAATAATTTCATAAGTCTGATTGCCGATGGCAGCCATTTTCGTTTTGAAGAGACCCGTAGTTCAGTAGTTATAAAAACTTTTGGAAGTGGTAGTCCATTGCCGGCAACGGATGCTTCAATTAAAATCAACAATGCCGAATTTAATCTGGCCACTCAAGGTCAGCCCTGCCGGAATAATACCTTGAACTTTGTGGCCTTCAATAAGACAACAGCAGCTCCCTATGCAGGCATTCCATTTATTTTTCAAGATCCCCGCACGTGTGGTCGTGAGCCACAAGTGATTAATAGTTTTACGGCCGCTGAATTAGAAAATGATTTAGCGGGATTTATCAACGCAGTAGGAATGAGTGACTCGGTAGCTATTTTTTCCATTGGGAATGCGGGGTATGCTTCCTGGTCGAATGCAGTAAAAAGTAAATTAGGCGCGTTGGGAATTGGGTTAGCAGAATTAAATGATTTACAGCCCGGTGAGCCAATTATTGCATTTGGAAAAAAGGGTGCAACTGCAGGGAGTGTGTCGCTCACGCGGGCATTATTATCGCCTGCAAATGAGCAAGTGATTGTTGGTTCTCAAACGATTACCGGCCGAAAAACAGAAGGAACGATGAAATCAGTTGTTATTGGGCCGGCTGCGGAGTGGAAACAATTTATAGCCCAGGCGAATACTTTAGAATCTGATGATGAACTATCATTTTCAATGTATGGGATTTCGCTGGGTGGAATTGAGTCTCTTATTAGCAGTGATGTAGGAATGAATTATGATTTGTCTTCAATTTTAGCTGAGGAGTTTCCTTACTTGAAAATTGTATTTCAAACAAAAGACGAAATCAATTTAACTCCTGCACTGTGGAAAAACTGGATTGTGCTGTATGAACCATTGGCCGAAGGCATTTTATTCTGGAAAGAGACTGATCCATGGATTGTTCAAGAAGGAGAAAGTTGGCGCTCAACCTATGGGTTTACAAACATCTCCACAAAAAATTTTAAAAGTCCACTCCATGTGGATATTGAAATTTTCACAAAAAAATCTCAAAATCGTGAAAAACAAGACTTTATTATTAATGCACCTATACCCGGTGATACTACTTTCTTTGAAGTATCCTCGCCAACGCTCGGTAAAATTGGATTTAATGACGTAAACCTATTTGTGAACAAGAGGATTATTGCGGAACCTTACTACGATAATAATTATATTGGCTTGTCCGATTATCTATTAGTGCAGGCCGATAAAACACCACCTGTTTTACAGGTAACATTTGATGGACGCACGTTGCGCAACAAGGATTTCGTTTCATCAACACCGTTTATCAATATTTCCCTCAAAGATGAAAATATCTTCAGACTTAAATCGGATACTGTTGGAGTGACCCTTCTATTAAGTTATCCGTGTCCAAATTCTACGTGTCCGTTTACCCGAATTGCGTTGAATGGGAAAGATGCAAAATGGTTTTCGGCCACAGAGAATTCAGATTTTAGAATTGAATTTATGCCAACCCTTGCGGATGGTGACTATAAATTATCAGTTCAAGCAGCTGATGTGAATGGGAACTGGAGTGGTGATGTTCCGTACGAGATTTCATTCACGGTAAAGTCCGAGCCGACACTTGAGTTCGTTGGTGTTCATCCAAATCCTTCAAGCAGTAACTTTTTCTTTAATTTTATCCTTACGGGAAACAAATTACCGGATGAGTTTCTATTAGAACTTTTTACATTAGACGGCCAGCGGGTGCAAACCTTTACTGCCAATGATATTCAAAAATTCCATGTGGGCACAAATGAATTGATGTGGAACAGTCGCGATGCTTCGGATGGATTTTTACCCCGTGGATTTTATGTTTATCGGATGCGTATTAAAGCAGGATCGATCGATAAAACCGCACAAGGTAAAATTGTTATTATTCGATAATTAATGGTGATGACCACCCGGACCATGCACATGGCCATGAGCAAGTTCATCTTCGGTAGCGTTTCGGATTTCCATCACCTCAACGTTAAAATTTAATTCAACACCGGCAAGGGGATGGTTGGCATCAACCGTAACTGAGTCGAGACCTATTTTTGTAATCGTAACAACCTGGCCTTGATTTGTTTGGAATTGCATTCCTACATCAATTTTTTGATCGCCAAATGCAGCACGTGGAACTTGTTGCATTAACTCATCGCTTTTTACGCCATATCCATTTTCCGGACTTACTTTAATATTGAATTTATCCCCTTTCGATTTTCCTTCTAATCCGTTTTCCATTCCGGGAATTAGATTTCCATTGCCATGAATATAGACGAGTGGGCTTTTACCTGAACTTGAATCCAGAATAGTACCATCATTATCAGTAAGTGTATAATGAATTGAGGCTACTTTGTTTTTGTTAATCTGCATGTGTAATTTTTTAAATAATGAATCGTTAAAATTATGAATACTATCTTGTGAAAACAAAGTAAGTGCCATCAAAAAAATGCTGCCATGTAAATACAAGTAAAAGATAAATATGGTCTCTGAAAAATGATAGATCAATGGTAACCATGTTGTGTATCACTATTTTCAAGAATGAGTGTTCGCACAATTATTATCTGAACAAGGAAAGGAGATTAAGGAAAACACCGTAAACGTTTTTTTGTTTATAGGAAGGTGCATCCCCCTTGCTGCATTTGCCCGGAAAGGACTTTCGCTTCCTGAAATTCTTTTAATGCTTGAGTAAGCAATCCCAAGATCCTGTTATCGCTGCAAATACAAAATATCTTTTTTTACTAACTGTAATTTTATAGGATCTGGCAATTGTTTTAGGAACCTGAATAATAAAACTGATGGCTTAACCTTTTTATAACAAATAAGTCGCCATCATAGCTCACCCCGGTGCCATCTATTTTAGATGTGAAATTAAATTGGCCTGGCGAATTTTCTGTTGATTGAGCTGTTCCGCAAATGGGTTGGATTAGTGCATAAAGTAACATTAATAATTTGCGATTGATCGAGGTGTTTGCATGATTGAACGAGCTAAAATTTTATTACCCGGTTTCATCACCTTCTATTTCAGTGAGAAAATGTAATTCTAAATTGTAGAAGATGATGCATGATGTGGGGTAAATTTTCTACATCCGAATGTAGTTTTGATAGAATCAAGGCCAATATTGAATTCGGCATGAATATTCCCTTGCAGTAAGAGAATAACAAACAAGAGAGTCCACTTTTATCCAAATAAAAATTTTAATTAAATAAATATGAAGAAGTTAATAGTGTTATGTTTTTTACTGGGTATGGGTCAGTTTGCGTTTGGTCAGTATGCTTTGAACAAAGGTCAATCTCAGTTTAATGCCGGTTTTGGTTTTTCTTCGTGGGGTGTTCCTGTATATGCAGGTTTTGATGTTGGCGTGCATCGCGATATCTCCCTGGGTGGAGAATTCTCTTACCGCTCTTACTATGATAACTATCAAGGCCCTAACAAAAACAGGTACCATCATAGCATTGTAGGTATTGCTGGTAATGGAAACTATCATTTTAATACCTTATTGGATATTCCTACAAACTGGGACTTTTATGCCGGACTAAACTTGGGTTTTTACTTTTGGAACTCGGATAATGACTACCCGGGTACAAGAAGTTCAGGCTTGGCTCTTGGCGGGCAAATTGGAGGGCGTTATTATTTCAATAAAAAATTTGGAATAAACCTTGAAGCGGGAGGTGCCAATGCCTTTTCCGGAGGAAAGTTTGGAGTAACTATTAAACTGTAATAATTCAGGAAGGCAGAATATTGGAATGATCAATTTTTATACCTGGATAAGAGTAAGATTGAACCAATCTTACTCTTATTTAATTTCGTTACCTGTTATAACCAGCATACTTGTGGTTGCTGGATGGTTTGTTGGTGGTATCCTAACTTTTCTAATCGTTTTATTTCTCTTCACCTGGCTGGGAATTTTTGGATCGCTCCCTGACAAACAGGAGTTAATTGATATAAAGAATCCCACAGCCTCAGAAGTTTATAGTGCCGATAGTGTGTTGTTAGGAAGATATTTTTTTCAAGAACGATCCAATGTATCGTTTAATGATTTTCCTTCTCATGTTATTGATGAGCTTGTCGCTACCGAAGATGTTCGGTTTTATAATCATGATGGAATTGACTTTCGTAGCTTAGGAAGAGTAGTCATAAAAAGTATTCTGCTTCAGAACAAAGCAGCGGGTGGAGGCAGTACGATCACACAACAGCTTGCCAAGAACTTATTTCCTCGCAAAAGTTATTGGTTTTTTGAACTTCTTATTAATAAGATGCGCGAGTTAATCATCGCATCGCGCCTAGAGAAAGTATATAATAAAGATTCAATTCTAACACTCTACTTAAACACGGTATCTTTTGGGGGCAATGCTTTCGGGCTGGAGGCTGCTGCGCAGCGATTTTTTTCTGTCACGACTAAGGATTTAACGATTGGTCAAAGTGCTTTGTTAATTGGAATGTTAAAAGCCACCCATGGATATAATCCAAGGGTTTATCCTGAGAAAGCGCTCGTCCGAAGAAATGTTGTGCTGGCGCAATTTCAAAAATATAAAGAATTAGATCCGGATTTCATTGACTCATTGCAAGCCATCCCGATTGAATTAAAGTATAATAAGATTACACATCACTCAGGGTTAGCTCCTTACTTTCGGGAGCAGGTTCGGGCCGATGTATTGACGTGGTGCGAGGATTATAATGCTATGCATGAACAGCCTATTAATCTCTATACAAGTGGATTAAAAATTTATACAACAATTGATTCACGGCTCCAGGTGTATGCCGAACAAGCTATGGAACGGCAAATGAAAAAAATTCAACAAACGTTTCTAGGTCAATGGAGCAAGAATGAACCCTGGCAGCGGTATCCGGAAATGATTAATGAAGTGGTGGCAAATTCGGATCATTACAAATCCTTGAAACTCACAGGAATGTCGCATGAAGAGGCATTGATAGAAATGAATAAACCTGCTCTTATGAATCTGTTTACCTGGGAAGGCGAGAAGGAAGTTATTATGAGCCCGATTGATTCAATTAAGCACTATTTGAAATTTTTGAATTCGGGATTTCTGGCACTTGATCCGATCACTGGTTCTGTCAAGGCTTGGGTAGGAGGAATCAATCATGAATATTTTCAATATGACCATGTACGGGAAAGTACCAAGCGACAAGTTGGATCAATTTTCAAACCAATTGTGTATGCTGCTGCTTTGGAGCGAGGAGAGAAACCATGTGACTTTACTTCGGCTGAAAAGATTATTTATACCAATATGGAAGATTGGGCGCCTGAAAACACAGAGGATAATTACGGATTGAAATATTCTATGCCCGGTGCATTGGCAAAATCGGTAAATACCGTTTCTGTAAGAATAATAGAAGAGGCTGGAATTGAGAATACTGTTTTACTGGCCCATAAAATGGGTGTTAAAAGTAAGCTAAGCGCAGTTCCGTCTCTTGCGTTGGGCACCGCAGAGATATCTATGATGGAAATGGTTACAGTCTATTCCTGCTTTGCCAATGAAGGGAGAAGGGTGAAACCATTCTATATTAATTCCATATCGAACCATGAGAATGAGATTTTATCTGAATTTAAATCATCAGAGATCATTCAGGCGTTGAAAAAAGAAAATGCTGAGTTAATGC
The DNA here is from genome assembly GCA_016787755.1 of Cyclobacteriaceae bacterium. Lineage (GTDB taxonomy): Bacteria > Bacteroidota > Bacteroidia > Cytophagales > Cyclobacteriaceae > ELB16-189. The sequence goes on from JAEUUA010000002.1 coordinate 207,709, forward strand.
TGCATATGTTGAGGCGTGCAGTCAATGAAGGTACCAGTTCAAGCCTACGATCTCAGTTTGGCCTCATGAATGACATCGCAGGCAAAACGGGAACTACTCAATCAAACACGGATGGTTGGTTTATTGCCATTACTCCAAAACTTGTTATGGGTGCCTGGGTAGGTGGTGATGATCCGCGAATCAGGTTTAGATCTACCAATTTGGGGCAAGGCTCGCGCACAGCGCTACCCATTGTTGGTGAATTTTTAAAATTATGTAATGCTGATAAGAGTTTAAATTTAATAACTCATGCAAAGTTTCCTGAGTTGACACCCTTTCAAAAGAGAAAAATTGATTGCGATCTATTTAAAACAGATGCAACGCTTGTGGAAAGAATATTTGGTAAAAACAAAGAAAAGGATAATCGGAAAGAATTTGGTAAGAAGGGAACTGAAAAGAAAGGACTTTTCAAACGCCTATTCGGTAGGCGCGAATAAAGATTGGTTTTAGTTAACATAAAGTAATGATGAGGATGAATCTCCACAGATTCAAAGTTAGTTGTGGATAAAATGAGGTCAAAGTCACAATAAAATCAGATTTTGATCCTAATTGGTCAATACCATATTTGGCACAGAATTCGAAATCAGTAATGGAAATAAAACATAAACCTTTATGAACGCTATTAAAACGTTAGTACTTAGTCTGGGAGTCGCAGCGGCCATGTTAAGCTGCGATACGAAAGAGAAAGAAAAACTTCAATCTAAAATTGATTCATTATCCGCGGAACTAAATTCAAGTCAGCGGGTAGCAGCACAGTTGAAAGAAGTGGATGTGTTGATTGACTCAATAGATTTTAGTCGTAACGTTCTTCGCACAAATGTCGTTGAGGGTACATCATACAACAATTATGCAAGTCGCTTGAAAGATATCAATAAGCACATTAAGGATACGCAAACGAAAATTGAAGAGCTTGAAAAAACTTCAAAGAAGGTACCGGGTTTAACTTCATCGATCAGAAAGCTGAAGAATGATTTGGAGTTGCGCTCGCAGGAAATTGCTGCCCTTCAATTGGAAGTTTCGAAAATGAGAAGTGAAAATAAATCGATGATGACGGCAATAGCCAGAAAGGATTCCACGTTGATGGCGAAGAATGATGTGATTAAAGTAAAGGAAACCGATATAGCTTCTCTGGAGACTTTAATGAGAGATGCTACTGATAAAAATAGAATTGCTATGGCCGATTTGTATTATAAGCAGGCAATGGCATTGGAAGAAGTAGCCGATAGAACAAATTTTGCTCCGCGCAAAAAGAAGGAAGCTCTTCGCGAAGCAGTTGAGTTATACAAAATATCCTTGTCTCTTGGGAAGGAGGAGGCTCAGGATAAAATAAACACCATCGAAAAAGAGCTTAGTTAGTTTGATTAATTTGGAGGTTAGGTAGAGAAGGCCCGGCATGTTTGACCGGGCTTTTTTTGTATCAGCGGTACGTAAAATACAGTAGTCATGGAAAAAGGAAAAGTATTGATAATAGACGATGAGGTCGATTTCGGGTTTTTGTTGAATGAATTTTTTTCAGAGAAAGGATACCGTGTTTTTGTTGCTCTAACACTTAAGGAGGGGATGGAAATGCTTAAGAATGAAAGGCCGCAATTTATTTTTCTGGATAATATTTTGCCAGGTGGGTATGGTTGGAGTAAAACGGATTTTATTCAAACAAATTACCCTGAAAGTAAATTGAACCTGATTAGCGCTATGGAAGTGCCTCTTACATCCTCTGTTTCGTTCAAAATTTTATATAAACCATATATTAAGGATGAACTTGATAAGTTATTCGTTTAATTTTCATAAGTTCCACTATATAACTTGTGCACTTACTCTACTGCACGGGTCATATTTTTCAATCCGAATAATTTAAACTATGAAAGTAAGCGTACCCGCTATTGAGGAGTTGTTATCTCCTTTACTAACCAATATAAAAAAAGACAATTTTACCCGTAAAGAAGTAACGGACAATCCGCCCTTTCGGGCAGAACTCTATAGTACTGAACAGATGGAACAACATGCTAAACAATTGGCAATCCAGCATGCTGTAACATTCGATCAATCTACAGAACAACTATTAAAACAACTTTCAGATAACCAAAAAGTTTTATTTCATGTAAATGCACTTCTTTTAACCGTAGTTAAAGAGAAAAAAACGATAACCCCAGCTGCGGAATGGTTGTTGGATAACTTCTATTTGATCGAAGAGCAAATTCGTATTGCAAAAAGGTATTTACCTCGTGGATACAGTAAAGGTCTTCCCAAATTAACCAATGGTGTTGCAGCCGGCTTGCCACGTGTATATGCATTAGCCATTGAAATTATCTTACATGGTGATGGTCATATTGATATTCATGGTTTGCAAAGTTTTATTGGTGCATATCAAAAAGAAAAGAATCTCACCTTAGGTGAACTTTGGGCCGTTCCGATTATGCTTCGGCTTGCTCTGATAGAAAATCTAAGTCGAGTAGCTGCGCGAATTGCGGTGGATAGAGCGGATACCGCTTTGGCAAACAAGTGGGCAAAAGTAATTATTGATACCGCTGAGAATAATCCCAAAGATATTGTGCTAGCGATCGCGGATATGTCGCGATCAAACCCGCCCATGGTAAGTGCATTTGTAGCAGAGTTTGCTCGAAAACTACAATGGAAAGGTGTGGAGCTCACCCTGCCACTTCATTGGTTAGAGCAACAGCTTTCAGTAACAGAGGATACTATCAATTCCATGGTGCTGACTGAAAATCAGAATCAAGCTTCCAATCAGGTGTCGATGAGTAATAGTATCAACAGCTTGCGTTTTCTGGCTAAAACAGATTGGCGAGATTTTGTTGAAAGCATGAGTGCGGTGGAACATGTGTTAAGGACTGATGTAAATAAGGTATATGAAAACATGGATTTTCATACACGGGATCTATACCGCCATAAAATTGAAATCATAGCTAGAAACAGCACTTTATCGGAAACTGAAGTAGCACAAATCGCTATTGATCTGGCCAGAAAAAATTATGAAGAAAATGAAACCGATAAAAAAAAGGCACATGTGGGTTATTATTTGCATGATGAAGGAGTTGGACAAACAGAACAAGCAGCCAAAACCCAGCTCTCATTTATTAAATCCGTAAAGAGAGGCATTAAGCGATCATTACCTGTTTTTTATGGATTGATAGCATTTCTCTTAACCTTGTTCCTGGGTACAGGTATGCTCATCGAATCCGCCAAAGATATTTCCGTGCTATGGCAAGTGTTGATAGGCGTACTTTCATTTATTAGTGCCAGTCAATTTGCGTTGGCGATTGCAAATTGGTTAGCCACCCTATGGGTAAAACCAACTCCATTAGCTAAACTAAATTTTTCGAAGGGCATTCCGTTAGAAAATCGAACACTGGTGATAGTTCCTACACTCCTTGCCAATCCTGCTCAGGTAGAGAAATTAATCGAAGATTTGGAAGTTCGATTTCTCTCGAATCGTGATCCAAATCTATTATTTGGGTTGTTAACAGATTTTAGAGATGCCTCTGATCAGAATATGCCTGAAGACGAATCTCTGATTCAATTAGCCCAGAATAAGATTGAATCATTAAACCGATATTATAACCGATTAACCAATGATGCTTTCTTTCTTTTCCACCGACCTCGTTTATGGAATCAGGTGCAGAATGTATGGATGGGATATGAACGTAAACGCGGAAAACTTTCTGACCTTAATCACCTTATTCGCGGTGAAGGGAAAGAAAAGTTCTCGCTTATTGTAGGTGATGAGGCGATTTATTCAACTGTAAAATATGTAATAACACTTGATACAGATACGCAGCTTCCGCGCGATGCTGCCTGGAAGCTCGTAGGCCTTATGGCGCATCCACTCAACCATCCCGTGTATGATGAGAAGAAGAAGAGAGTCGTAGATGGGTATACCATTATCCAACCGCGGGTTGCCATTAGTCTTCATGGAGCAACGCGTTCAGGCTTTACGCAGCTTCATGAAAATGATTCGGGTATTGACCCGTATACACGAGTAACATCAGATGTGTATCAGGATTTATTTAGCGAAGGATCCTTTATCGGTAAAGGAATTTATGAAGTTGATGCATTTGAAAAAGCATTGCGAAATCGCTTTCCTGAAAATAGAATTTTAAGCCATGATTTGCTGGAAGGATCATATGCCCGATGTGGTTTTTCAAGTGATATTCAGTTTTATGAAGAGTATCCTTCAAGGTATCAGACCGACATTAGTAGAAGGCACCGATGGATACGGGGCGACTGGCAAATTGGAAATTGGTTTTTACCCATTATACCAGGACCAGACGGAGGACCAAAGAGAAATCCTATTTCAATGTTATCAAGATGGAAAATTTTTGATAATATCAGACGAAGCCTAACTCCTATTTCGCATGTTGGTTTATTGATTCTTAGCTGGATAGTCTTACCAAATCCCTGGGTTTTGACAATTGCGATCATAGGAGTTATGTTGATGCCATCCGCATTAACATCCTTGTGGGGTGCTATCTGGAAGCCCAGGGAAATTGGATTTACGCAACACATTAATAATACCGTTGGCCTTACTTCTAAAAGTATTCTTCAGTCGCTATTTGCGATCGTTTGTTTGCCATACGAAGCATTTGTTAATTTGGACGCAATTGTACGCACGTTATGGCGCATTCATATTTCTCGTAAAAATCTTTTAGAATGGAATCCATCGGGGTTCAGCCATAAAAGAAGCCATGGATTACTGAACACTTATCGTACTATGTGGATTGCCCCTGCTATCGGGGCGGGGTTGGTCGCGTACTTTATTATTACCGGATCCTTCCTTCAACTTCTTAGTTCAGCACCCTTCTTAGTGATGTGGCTTCTGTCGCCTGCGGTCGTCTCATTTTTAGATAAGCCACTGGTTACTTCAAAATCTGAATTAAAGGAAGATCAAAAAATGTATTTGCATGAACTTGCACGAAAAACATGGTTGTTTTTTGAAAACCTTGTTGGGGAAGACGACAATTGGCTTCCGCCCGATAATATTCAACAGTATCCTATTCCTGTAATTGCGCATCGAACGTCTCCGACAAATATCGGATTATCCTTGCTCGCTAATTTGTCAGCGTATGATTTTGGTTACTCCACTGTTACGCAACTCATCACGCGCACAACGAATACATTTAACACACTCCAAAAACTGGATCGTTATCAAGGTCATTTTTACAATTGGTATGATACTCAAACATTAACGGTACTTAATCCAAGATATGTTTCAACAGTTGACAGTGGTAATCTGGCCGGTCATCTGCTCACCTTAAGGCAAGGATTGCTTACTATTCAGCATAAAAGAATAATAGAACCTCAAATTATTCAAGGACTTCAGGATACTTTACGAGTAGCTGCCCATGAGATAACTTCCAATGAAGGTGAACTACAGGCTTCCTTGATGTTATTACATAATTCAATTGAAACTAAAAATTTTCAACTACCAGCTCTAAAACTTCATCTTGAACAGATCTTGAAACAATTTCAACAGTTTACAACTTCTGTGTTTATTATGGAAGATACCACGCTTGCAGCGTTTGCTAAGGAGGTACGAATGATTCTTGAAGAGTTGATCATTTTTGCTCCTTGGCTATCTGCTCCTATCCCAGAGAAATTTAAAAATTTAGAATTTGTTAATGAAATCCCAACTCTTTCAGAATTAGCAAGGCAGGACAATGAAGACCAGGAAGAATTGAGGAAACTCTTGGATGGTGAAAATTCAGAGGAAGAAAGACGATGGTTGCTTCAGGTCATTGAGTCTCTAAAAAACGTAAGTGACTCTGCTCGCACACGGATCACCACGCTAAATACACTGGCAATGCAAACGAGTGAGTTTGCTGAAATGGAGTATGATTTTTTATATGATAAAACACAACATCTGTTGGCGATTGGCTATCATGTTACAGATCACTCACGTGATGTGAGTTACTATGATTTACTGGCGTCAGAGGCTCGACTTAGTTTCTTTGTTGCCATTGCACAAGGAAAAATTCCACAGGAAAGTTGGTTTGCCTTAGGTCGCAGATTAACTACTGTGGGCAATGCTCCGGTTCTTCTTTCGTGGAGTGGCTCGATGTTCGAATACCTAATGCCAAATTTGGTTATGCCTACCTATGAAAATACGTTGCTTGATGAAATGAACATTGGCACGGTAAAAAAACAAATTGAATATGGCGAGCAGCAAGGTGTGCCTTGGGGAATTTCAGAATCTTGCTACAATCTTGTGGATGCTCATCTTACTTATCAGTATAGAGCTTTCGGTGTTCCGGGCCTTGGCTTTAAAAGAGGACTAGGGCAAGATTTGGTGATAGCGCCTTATGCGACAGTTCTTTCTTTGATGGTTGATCCAAAAGCCTCGTATGATAATTTGGTGAGGATGAAAAAGGAAGGATTTGAAGGAATCTATGGTTTTTATGAAGCTATTGATTATACTCCTAATCGCTTGTTGCGCGGTCAGAAACATGCCATTATACAAACTTTTATGGCGCATCATCAAGGCATGAGTTTTCTTTCCCTAGCCTATTTGTTACTCAATCAGCCTATGCAAAAAAGGTTTGAGGCTGATACTCAATTTCAAACAGCTTTATTACTCTTACAAGAACAAGTTCCTAAGGCATCCGGCTTTTATCTTGGAGCTTCGGATCATGAGGATATTATTCCAGTTTCTTCAACTTCTGAATTTCGATACATTGAAACGGCACACACGCCCGTTCCTGAAGTGAAAATGCTTTCTAACGGACGGTACTTTGTGATGCTCACGAATGCGGGGGGTGGCTATAGCCGATGGAGAGAAACAGCAGTTACGCGTTGGCATGAGGATAGTGTACGTGATAATTGGGGTACCTTTTGCTATATTAAAGACCTTGATAAAAATGAGTATTGGTCAATTGCTCATCAGCCAACGTTAAAAGAGGCGGATCATTATGAAGCTATCTTTTCGCAAGGAAAGGTTGAGTTCCGCAGAAGAGATGATAAAATAGAAACATATACTGTGGTAGTCGTGTCGCCAGAGGATGATGTGGAAGTAAGACGTATTCAATTAATTAATCATTCTGGCACCGGACGAAAACTATCGATAACCAGTTATGGTGAGGTAGTGCTCGCTGCTTCTTCCGCGGATGAGTCTCATCCTGCTTTTAGTAATCTTTTTGTTCAAACGGAAATCAAGGAGCATCAGCACGCTATTATTTGTACGAGACGACCGCGCTCAAAAGAGGAACGCCCACCCTGGATGTTTCACCTTATGAAAGTAGATGGCGTGTCAACCAAAGAGGTTTCATATGAAACAGATCGAAGCAGATTTATAGGACGCGGAAATACTTTAATGCATCCGCAGGTATTGAATGACTCCAAACCACTTTCCGGTGCGCAGGGTTCAGTATTGGATCCTATTGTTTCCATTCGATACGCATTAACACTTGATGCGGGTGAATCCGTCATCATCGATATGGTGACAGGCATCGCAGATACCCAGGAGTCAAATCAACACTTGATTGATAAATACCAGGATCGACATTTACGTGATCGTGCATTCGACTTATCCTGGACGCATAGCCAGGTGTTATTAAGGCAGATCGGAGCAACAGAAGCAGATGCGCAGTTGTATGGAAAACTGGCTAGCTCTATTTTATATCTCAATCCTGCCTTACGTGCTCAACCTAGCGTAGTTTTGAGAAATCAACGACAGCAATCATCCTTATGGAGCTATTCGATCTCCGGGGATTTACCAATTGTGTTATTGATTATTTCAGATTCTGAAAACATTTCAATTGTTAAGCAACTCATTAAGGCCAAGGCATATTGGCAGATGAAAGGCCTGGCTGTTGACCTCGTTATTTTAAATGAAGATTCAGGTGGCTACAGACAAGTGTTGCAAGATCAAATTCAAGGGCTCATTGCGGCAGGGATTGGTGTAACTACCTCCGAAAAGCATGGCCGAATTTTCGTAAGACCTATCGATCAAGTAACTGCCGAAGATCGAATATTATTTCAGGCGGTTGCCCGTATCATTATCTCCGATAAAAAAGGAACTCTGGAAGATCAGGTGAATAAGCGATCAACGCTAAAGCAAGCAATTCCAAAGTTGGTCGCAGCTTCACACAATACAGAACTCGGTCAAAAGTTAGAACTTCCTAAAGATCTTCAGTTCTTCAATGGGAATGGGGGCTTCTCAGCGGATGGAAAAGAATATATCATTCTGTCGGGAAAAGGAAAACGCACGCCATTGCCGTGGATCAATGTGCTTGCCAATCCAAACTTTGGAACCATAATTTCTGAAAGCGGTTCCTCTTATACATGGTTTGAAAATGCACATGAGTACCGACTTACGCCTTGGAAAAATGATCCGATTCTCGATAACAGTGGCGAAGCCTTTTACATTCGTGATGAAGAGAGCGGACGCTTCTGGTCGCCCATGGGTCTTCCAACGCTAGGTCAATCTTCCTGCATTACCAAGCATGGATTTGGGTATAGTAGGTTTGAGTATGCCGAGGATGGAATTCATTCTCATGTAGAGGTTCATGTGGATAAGGAAGCACCAATAAAATTTATTTCACTCTTGGTTACTAATAAATCGGGTCGTTCGCGTAAGCTTAGCGCAACCGGTTATGTTCAATGGATTTTGGGAGAATTGCGAACAAAATCTGTAATGCATATTTCAACCGAGTTTGATTCCGTTCATAAAGTGCTGATCGCGAGAAATCGATTCAATTCTGATTTTCAAAATTATGTTTCATTTTTTGAGGTTGATAATCCTAACGCCACCTATACTACTGATCGTATTGAATTTATTGGGCGCAATGGTACGCTTCAGAATCCCGCGGCAATGGGTCGAACCCATTTGTCGGGTAAAACAGGAGCCTGTCTTGATTCTTGTAGTGCACTGCAAGTTCCCTTTGAGTTGGAACCGGGAGCCCAACAAAAAGTTGTTTTTAAGTTAGGAGCCGGAAAGAATTTACAGGAAGCATTAACCACCATCAAGCATTTTAAAGCAAGTCCTTCCACTGATCAATCCCTTCATCAGGTTAAGGAATTTTGGCGCACAACCTTGGGTATAATTCAAATTAGCACACCCGATCCATCCATTAACATCTTAGCAAATGGTTGGTTATTGTATCAGGTCCTTGCTTGCCGCCTTTGGGGACGTAGTGGTTTATATCAGTCAGGGGGGGCGTTTGGATTCCGTGATCAATTACAAGATGTACTTGCTTTGATGCATGCACAACCTGAATTAACCCGGCAACAAATTTTAACCTGCGCGTCTCGCCAGTTTAGGGAAGGTGACGCTCAACATTGGTGGCATCCACCTACAGGTCGAGGGGTGAGGACGTTGTGTTCTGATGATTTTTTATGGCTGCCTTTTGTAACGAGTCGTTATGTAAAAACTACAGGTGACTTAACCGTGTTGAGTGAACAAGTCTCTTACCTCCAGGGTCGGAAGTTAAATCTGGAAGAAGAATCCTATTATGATTTACCCATACTCTCAGATGAACGGGCAACTGTGTATGAACATTGCAAAAGAGCTATTGAGAACGCGCTTCGCTTTGGAGAGCATGGATTGCCTCTCATGGGTTCAGGCGATTGGAACGATGGAATGAACATGGTAGGTATACAGGGAAAGGGAGAAAGTGTGTGGCTTGCTTTTTTTCTTTATGATGTCCTCAACCGCTTTACAAAAGTGGCCAACCTTGAAGGAGACCTGGAATTTGTTAATGAGTGCGAAAAGCAAGCAACTCAATTAAGAAACAATATTAATACCCATGCGTGGGATGGTGATTGGTACATGCGCGCTTACTTTGATGATGGCACACCGCTGGGAACAAAAACTAACGATGAATGTAAAATAGATGCCATTTCTCAAAGCTGGTCGGTTTTGTCAAATGGTGGTGAAGCAGATCGATCGATTGCCTCCATGAAAGCGGCAAATAAATTTCTTATCAATCGCGATAAAGGCATCATTCAATTGTTAGAACCTCCATTCGATGTCTCGGAACTTAATCCAGGTTATATAAAAGGATATGTTCCAGGCGTTCGTGAAAATGGTGGCCAGTATAGTCATGCAGCAATTTGGATGGTGATGGCATTTGCAAAGTTGGGTGATAAAGAAAAGACTTCAGAATTGCTGAAGATGATCAATCCAATACATCATGGTGCTACCGCAGATCAGGTTTCTATTTATAAAGTGGAACCCTATGTAATGGCTGCTGATGTGTATGGAGTAGCTCCGCATATAGGTAGGGGAGGTTGGACCTGGTATACAGGTTCAGCAGGGTGGATGTACCAACTTATTTTAGAGTCCTTTCTTGGATTTAAACGCGAAGGCAATAGGTTGAAATTTAACCCGTGCATCCCTAAAGCTTGGAATTCGTTCCGTTTGGTTTATCGCTATATGGAAACAACCTATTCTATATCGGTTCATCAAGGTAGTTCTGATTCGGCATCTTTGATGGTTGATGGTGTAATGCAACTTGAGGCCGTACTGCAAATGATGAATGATGGGAATGATCATGAAGTTAATCTTTATCTTTAAGAATAATTTTATCTATGAAAGAAAAGCAGAGCTGTAAGTAAGGAATTCTATAAGCGGGACAGACACCTAACCTTTTTCTTGGCATGAGTAGAAGAGATTCTGTTTTCTGTAGGTAAAGGATGAGGTTATTTTCTCTTATTACTTTTCAATGGATTTATTGAATTCCTTATTCCATTGGAGAGTGCCCGTCACCATAAACTAAAAACAAAGCGCTCCCGGTCTCGTTCCATATCAGGCAATCCGTGCCTGGTATAAATCTTATTATTATTGATTACCAAATTAAATGAGTGTGTTTAAAGTTTCATCTGGGTGCAGGTCAGAGGTGTTTAAGATTTTATTTTATTTTCTAACAATACCGAGCGATTAAATAGATTGAGAGATAAATTCTCGACCTTTATTCCTAGTGTCTTTAATTTATGTTGATCTGTTTGTTTAAAATAAGGGCGCACACTTTTTTAGTATAGCAGGCATTAGGAATTAATCAAAGGTTTCTTTGCATTTATCTCCTTACTCGAATAATTTGAAGTAGAATTGAAATTACCGCAATGACTAAGAGAACATGAATTATGCCTGTTAAACTGTAGACAAAAACGCCTAGCAGCCAACCGATAACAAGTATAACTGCGATTAAATAAAGTAAATTATTCATAAAGTTTGAAAGTTGGTTTTGCGTGGTAATGAAAACGCTATGCCAGCACGATTCTACTATCCGAAAGGTGTTTATGGGATGCATCTGGGTAATAATTACCTGATGAGTGTGGCATTAATACCCCAGATTTGGGAATTGAGGTTCCTCTGATAAGCTGGTTGGTTTGGCATGATTTTCACTTTCTAATTCAACAATCGATATGGATATGGAAGTTTTTCAATTTGTAATCTCATTCGTAATATCTTTTCTTTTGACTTATTTAGTGGGTATGATTTCAGTTGTGGCGTTGTTTAAAATTTTTTTTACAGTCGAACATGGTACCCAACCTTCCGCAGATAAGTTAAAGGAAACAAATATTATATAGCGAATTGATATGATCAAGGCATTAATTGTTGAAGATGAGGTGGATTTGTGTCAGCTATTATCTCTTCAATTGAGGGTTATGGGTGTATCAAATGAATATGTGAATACCGTAAAGGAGGCAAAACGAAAAATTCAGGATAACCGTTACGAATTAATGTTTCTTGATTTGAATCTTACGGATGGAAGTGGATTTGAAGTACTTTCCATGCTAAATGATTCTGGAAATAATTTAAGAGTAGTGGTAGTAAGTGCTTATGATGTTGAACGTAAAAAGGCGCTTGACCTCGGTGCTGATTTTTTTATTGCCAAACCATTTACAAAAAAAGCAATTGAACATATAGTTCAGTTGTTTCTAAAAAATTAAGTTAGTAATTTCCAATTTACCATGGCTGGATTAATACTTATTATCGATGACGACAGAGACCTCTGTAAGGTGCTTTCAACATTTCTTAAAAAAAAAGAGTATGAGGTTGAAGTAGCTCAAACCGGTGAAGATGGGCTTAAGATTCTTCGTGAACATGAGTTTGATTTGGTGTTGTGCGATTTTCGCCTTCCAGACATGACTGGTGTAGAGACATTGCGAAAGATTAAAGTAATAAACCCCAAAGTAGCCGTTGTTATCATTACGGGATATAGCGATGTACGTACAGCGGTGGAAACTTTTAAGTATGGGGCAAATGATTATGTTACTAAACCTCTTTACCCCGATGAACTACTGGTTACTATTAAAGAAACAATTCAAAAGAATAAAGAGCGTTCTGGTCAATCCGAAAAATCAGCTGAGCATGTTTCAAAACCAATTCAGACTACTGATAAATTTATTAAGGGACCTAGTCCTCAATCGGCAACTGTTCAACGGCATATTGAGTTAATCGCACCTTCAGACATGTCTGTGATCATAGAAGGCGAAACAGGCACTGGAAAGGAGTTTGTTGCTCTGTCAATCCATAAGCTAAGCAGCCGGGTTGATAAACCATTTATAGCCATCGATTGTGGGGCATTGCCAAAAGAATTGGCGGGTAGCGAATTGTTTGGTCATGTAAAAGGATCTTTTACTGGAGCTGTGAATGATAAGCCCGGTAGTTTTGAAATTGCAAATGGAGGAACGATATTTTTAGATGAAATAGGTAATCTGAGTTATGAAAATCAGATTAAACTACTGCGGGTAATTCAGGAACGAAAGATTAAGAGAATAGGTGCCAATAAAGACACCTCTATTGATGTTCGCATTCTGGTGGCCACGAATGAAGATCTAGGAAAAGCCCTAAAGGAAGGTCGCTTTCGCGAAGATCTCTATCATCGATTGAATGAATTTAAAATTTCACTTCTTCCTTTGCGTGATCGCCAGGATGATATTTTAACATTTGCCAATCATTTTCTAAAAAATGCAAATTCCTCTCTAAATCGAGAAGTTGAAGGCTTTTCTGCTGAAGTTATTAATTACTTTATGAAGTATGAGTGGTACGGTAATTTGCGTGAGTTGAATAATGTAGTTAAGCGCTCCGTTCTATTGACAACGGGCAAAACGATTGAGGGTGATAGTTTACCACATGAAATAACCAGACCTGGTTCCGCTACCGAAAACTCGTATGTGAATGACGAAAACATCTTAAAATCTGTTGCCGGCAATGCTGAGCGTCAGGCCATATTGGATGCCTTGGAGAAAGTGAACAATAATAAATCTAAGGCCGCTGCAGTTTTGAATATTGATCGAAAGACCCTATATAATAAATTGAAGTTGTATAAAATTCAAGAATAAAAAAAGGAGATTATAAATGATCTCCTTTTTTTATTCTTCTTCTTAATCTAATTTATTTCCAAGATTAAAGGCCACATAAAGTTGAGCATTAGAATTTTTTGAATCACCTAATAATGACTTAGCACCATTACTTTTTGCGACTTCAGATAATCCGTAATTATACCTGGCACCTACCTGCATAGCTCCAAAGTTGAGACCAAATCCACCTGCCACACCAAAGTCAACCGTGTTTAAGTCATCTCTATCAATGTTATCGGTTCCATTTGAAAAATCACCATCATATTTAATGTTAGCTGAAAGTAGGTAACCGGCATACGGGCCAACATGAATTTCTGCAGTCTTACCAAGTTTAATAACTGCCAATACAGGAAGATCCAGATAATTTGTGTTTAAAGTCACATTTTGATTAAAGGTTCCGGTGTATTCCCATCTTGACCCTTTCGTTGAGAAAAGGAGTTCAGGTTGAATGGCAAATACATCGCTTGATAAAATTTGGCCATAAAGTCCGAGATTAAAGCCAAAGCGGGCATTTTCATCGGTTACATCATCGACATACAGATTTGTGACATTTAGCCCACCTTTAATCCCCATTCTGCGATCTTGTGCTTGGGCTGATGTGGAAATAAAAATGTAACCGAACAGAAATAATAGGGCACCCGCTGATTTTAAGATTTTCATAATTAATAAGTTTTAAATTTCACTTATTCCATGATAATACTATACCAACCTAAAAAACAGGTTAAATTTGTATGTAGTAACGATGTTGGCTCGTGTGGTGTAGAAATTGTAGAATGGATTTCATCCACCTGTAGAAGTTGCGCCACACTAATTCGTAGAAAGAAGCCATAGATAAATGGCGCAGTAATTGTCCGTACTATTTCTAAGTATCTGCTATGAGCCTGACTAGAATTCGAATTATTTTCACTGTTATCCTGGTAGTGTTGATCTCAATATGTTTTCTGACTTACCGAAATGTAAGTAATTACATGCAGGAAGTAGCCAAGGTGCGGCATACGAATGAGATCATAAATACGACACAACAAATTCTTTCCTCTATCAAGGATGCGGAAACTGGCCATCGTGGATTTCAATTAAGTGATGATGAGTATTACCTTAAACCCTATAAGCAGGCGCTGATAGCAATTCCTGAAAATTTTAAAGTGTTAGATAACCTATCTAAAGACGATCAAACTTTGAGAAATAAAGTTGATACGCTTGGATTATTAATTAATAATCAGTTCCGAATCATTGCAAGAATTTTAAACACGACCAAACGCAATAACCTCGTGTTGGAACCTGAAGAACTAAAATTATTGGCGGATGGGAGGGCTAATATGGATTCAATCAGAAGCTTGAGCAATCTTATCGTGATTGGAGAGCAAAGTAAAATGGTAGAAGCTTTGGAAAATGAAGGTGGCTTTAAGGATCTTGCCCCCACAACATTTCTAGCCACGGCCTTAATTGCTTGTGGTGCCGTTTTTCTGCTCTTTACCAGAGCCGTTTTGTTGATTCAGGATCGTGACGTAAAATCAATCGAGCTTCGTACTGCGCTTGATAATCTTCAGAAAGAGGTGCAAATCAGAAAGTTTACTCAAATCCTGCTTCGAAATGTGTGGGATAATTCCCCGGATGTGATTCAGGTTTTTGGTGCTATTCGTGACGCCACCGGAAAAATATGCAATTTTAAATTTATTATGGCCAACAAGGCAGCAACGCTTTTGATTGATCGAGATGAAGAGTATCTTTTAAGTCATACGCTGTTGGAAGTATATCCTGATTATGAAGGAGATTTAATTGAAGAGTATAAGGAGGTAGTGGAAAAAGGTATTACCTATAAAAGAGAACAACAATTTGAAGTGAATCATGAGGCAAGATGGTTTAAGTTGGTAGCCGTTCGATTTGAAGATGGGCTTGTAGTTACATTTTCTGATATAACAGACGATAAAATGAGCGCACTTCTGATACACAAGGCAGAAAGGTTATCGATGACTGGAAAAATCGCACGCACCATTGCTCATGAAATCAGAAATCCTCTCACTAATTTAAATCTGGCTTTAGAAAATCTGAAAGATGAAATGCCAAAAACAGAAACCGCAAAAATATATTCTGAAATCATCAGCAGGAATTCAAATAGAATAGAGAAATTAATCAGCGACTTGTTGAATTCATCAAAGCCCAAAGAACTTCAGCTCGAGTTGATTTCTATCAATGAGCTATTGGAAGATGCACTGCTGTTAGCGAAAGATAGGATCAATCTTAAAAACGTAACCCTATCGACAACTTACGCTTCCGAGTTGCCGCGTTTATATGTAGATCGCGAAGAGATAAAAATTGCTTTGTTGAATATTATCATCAATGGTATTGAAGCTATTGATAAAGAACATGGAGAACTTAAAATAAGTACCTTTCGGGTAAAGGATACAGTTCGAATCAATATTCATGATAATGGAATTGGAATTGCAAAGTCAGAGCTTAATAAATTATTTGATCCCTTCTACACAAATAAACCGAATGGCACCGGCCTGGGATTAACATCAACACTAAATATACTTTCAAGCCATAATGCAACAGTTGTTGTCAATAGCACGGTGGGGGCAGGAACTACATTTACATTACAATTTAAGCTAGCAGAAATGTGAAAGACCGGCTTGGTTAAGAAAGTGCCTTTGTGGTTCAGGGAATTTAATTGGTTACTTTTTGAATAGGGATCCGCCAAAAACCAAGGCGAGAACAAAGAGTACGATAAATACAAAGAATAATACTTTGGCAATCGATGCTGCACCTGCTGCAATTCCTCCAAAACCAAAGATTGCTGCAATTATTGCGATTACAAAAAAAGTGGCTGCCCAACGTAACATAATTTTAGGGTTTAATGTGAAGTATATTATTTATTAATATTCCGACACATATTCGTGCCAATGATGGCCTAGTTTATTTTCGATTGATTCAAGATAACTTGAACGATAGAGTGTGTATTCGATGCCTCAGCTTCTCATTTATTCCACAAGAATCCATTCAATATTTTAGCCGGGGGGCTTGAATGACGAGTTTATGAAGTGGCATGCTATTTATGCTATATGCATAAAATGTATGCAGGGTGCATGCTATTTAACTTTAAATACTTAAAATTATGAGTGCTCAAAAAAACTTAATAGGAGGAATTCTTATAGGCAGTGCAATTGGTATCGCAGCTGGACTTCTATTGGCTCCACAAAGTGGCCAAAAATTACGAAGAAGGATTGCGAGAGGAACCAACGATCTAAAAGATGATGTGGTTGATACAGTATCTGAGACCATTGACTCAGTGCGAATTCAGTTTAACGATAGGTTGAATAAGTTGGCCGCCAATGGTAAAGCGGCCTTAAATTCAGTCACCGACACAAAATAAGTAAATTAACCTGTAAACTATTTTAGTATGGCGACAAGCAGTAAACTTCAATTTAAGGGTAACTGGAATGTAATGAAAGGTAAGCTTAAACAAAAGTACGGTGAGCTTACAAATGATGACCTTAGATATGTTGAAGGACAAGAAGACGAACTGTACGGAAGAATTCAAAAACGCCTGGGTAAATCCATTAGCGAATTGAATCAGGTGTTAGAATCTCTTTGAGAATAGAAGTGAAATCCAAGGGACACCAATTCGAGTGTCCCTTTTTTTATGTATGTGAAAATGAATTACAATGATGCGATGGTAATGATTTATGTAACAAACTTGATAATATCCTGTTTAAAGATGTCTTCCAACAAATGAAAATTCAGCTACAATCTTTTAAATTTAACTGATTTTAATAATAAGAATACTTAGTTTTCTGAAAATTTGAATGTCACGCGAGATGCAATAAACGAGGAACAAGATGAAATTTCTGATCGATTGAAAACTGCGAAAGAAATATCAAAGGGTAAGTGAGGAGAATTCAAAACGATCTTACCAAGCAGCACTGATTGATAAAGCACTGGGTGATTTTTTTAGTCAAAGGAAGCATGAAACGATCTTGAAAGTATGTTGCAGAAATCTGAGAATGAAGAATTTTGGTTTGAGTTAAATGGAATCAAAGTTGTGATTGATGATCAGTCATTTTTTTTGAATTGGCAGATAAGAGTAAGCCCCAGGCTTTCATTTCAGGAACCCGATCGAATATAACCTTCATAACGGCTAACCCCGGAATAGCCAGAAACATACCCGGAATACCACACAAAGCTCCGCCCACCAGCACGCCTATAATGGTTACCAATGCATTGATCTTTACTTTCGATCCAACGATAAGTGGCATTCCGATATTATTATCGAAAATCTGAACAATTAGCAGTACTACCCCTACCCAAATGGCTTCTATTTGGTTATCTGTACTTACCAAGGTAACGAGCATACACAGTAAATTGGCTATCAGCATACCTGCATACGGTATAAGGTTCAGCAAGGCAGCCAATAGAGCCAGAAAGACAGCATATTTTATTCCAATAATCAGAAAGCCAGCTGTGTTGAGCGCAAATACTAACCCGGTTTCTAAGCACAAGCCCAATACGAATCGTTGAGCTACATTTGTTGATTCTTGTATTACTTCTGTAACTTTTTCTTCAGAACCATTTTTAAAAGTACTTATCAAAAACTGTTTTATCGTACTACGATAATACATTAACAAAAATGTATAAATAGGAAGTAGCACCATATAACTAATTACATTAGTAAGTGTGGCAACTGTATTTCCTAGGAAATCAGAATTTCCTTTCTTTATATTTTCTGTAAAATCCTTGATGAATTGATTTTGTTTTGTGATTGTAACTTTGGTTTCCTGTTTGAACCATCGTTGTATAGACGTAAATAGGCTGTTTATTTTTTGCTTTATTTCTGGAAGATCATCAAAAAAATGAACTACCTGGTAGGATAGAAAGTATAGCAAACAACTAAATACTATAAAAAAAAGAACGAGTGGAATCAAAATTGAAAGAGATTCCGGAACTTTTTTTCGTAGTAGATAGCGTGATGCCGGAAGCAAAAGAGTGCCTAGCAAAATAGCAAAGAAGATTGGAAGCAATAAATCTTGTCCAATGTAAAGTCCAGCTCCAAGTATGGATAACGTAATTAAGTTGGTGCTTAAGCGCTGATGAAAGGCTGAGTTAGTAGTTTCCATATTCAAGGCATATATAAAAGCATAGGATTTATTTTACTACTTAAAAAAAGATCTGGAATATTGGTAATTAATTACCTATGTGAATTCCTTTGTTCAGTTGTAAGTAGATTAAAAATTGTACAAGGTTTAATTCTTGATTTGTTATATGTTTATACACTCGCTTAATCAAGAAAAAATTAGGGCGAACAGTGAAGGTGTTCTCCCTATTTTATTTTTTCGATAAGATTAATTCAATTCTCCTTTTTCAGCGGCTTTCTTCATTCGTTCATTGGCAAAGATGGCAACCTCAACTCTTCGATTTTTCTGGCTTCCACTGTTTGTTTTGTTGCTGGCAATAGGTTGCTCTTCGCCATAACCAATTGCCGTCATTCGTTGAGCAGCAACTTGCTGAGCTAACAGAAAACTCCGTACCGATGCAGCTCTCTTTTCTGATAATTCCTGATTGTATTTGTTAGTACCAGAAGCATCAGTATGACCTTCTATCAAAATATTGGTATCATCATATTTATTAAGCGTAGAGGCTAATTGAGAAAGGTTGGTTTCAGTCGCTGCACTTAGATTGGACTTGTTTAAATCAAACATTAAACCAGAATCGAAAGTAATTTTAATACCTTCTCCAACCCGTTCAACGTTAGCTCCTTTAAGGTCGTTACTAAGTTCTTCAGCTTGCTTATCCATTCTTCGGCCGATGAGCGCACCGGTAGCACCACCCACAGCGGCTCCTATAATTGCGCCCACGGCAGTATTACCAGATCGATTTCCAATCACCCCACCAATAACGGCACCACTGCCTGCTCCAATGGCTCCACCTTTTTGAGTGCGGGTGGCATTGCAACTTAATAGGAGAGATACTGCCACGAAGTAACATATCACTGTAAATAGTTTGTGAGTTTTTAAAGTTTGTAGTTTCATGATTTCGATTTTAATGATTTAGTCGGGATACTCAAATGAGATGCCATATACCCTCATGTTGCTAAACCGTGCAAAGGCTGGTTGAAATGGGTTGTTGGTATTGCTCATTTAAAATACTATTTCGTAAATCTTGAGCATAGAAGTTTACAGGTGGGGAAATTTATCCTCAACTATTTTGTTTGGATAGCGAAATCTTTAATGTATTTGAGTTGGCAGTTATATTGCATATTCATTGCATATTCATAATTAATTAGATCAAATAATTATGAGAGCGCGGGCGTAATTTTAATAGTGGCGGGTATAATCATGACAGCCTTTACGGGATTTACATTAATCACTAAAAAGGAAGTGGTTGATTTGGGTGCTGTAGAAATTAACAGAGAGGAAAGGACACCTCTTTATTGGTCTCCTATAACAGGTTCTATCCTGGCAGCAGCCGGTCATGTATTAATTGCAGTCAACAAGGGGAAAAAGTAGAGCCGCAACATCTTATTGCCTGGCCAATCAGCGGTGTCGATGTAATTGACTTAAGGTACCAATACCATAGGAACACTCACCTTGGCAATTAATTCGTCTAATGCTTCCTTATTTCCAGGGATTCGTTTATCTATGATTAGAAAATCAATAGTCTGGTTCTTTATCAGTTCTTCTATTCGATGAACAACAAAACCTACTTCAACTTTAAAGTCATAAGATACTCCACTTCCCTTTAAAATTTCCTTTTCAATTTGGGTAAAGTTATCCTTAGCCTCCACTTCCATTTTTTTCTTGAGTCCAACAGCTTCTTCAAAGGGCATTTTAATAAGTCGAAACGTGTAAAGGATGGTAAGGTGAGCCTTTAATTGTTTGGTAAGCATAGCTGCCCATCGTAAAGCATCACGCGATGATTCAGTGAAATCAATTGTACATAAAATTTGGGTCATAGATGACAGTTCAGGATACGAACATACTTGGTTATGGAGCCTGTAAGGTCATACATCGATCAACTTAGAAAGTGATTTTTGTCAGGTTTATCAGAATTGTTTTTTGTCTAAATTGCGTGATCGACTCACCTGCATCCATACCCTTTGCATCCAATGATGCCTTTCGCGAGATCTTTCAAAGCATGTCGGAGGGTATTATCATGGTGGATGAATCAGGAAAGATTATTCTCTCAAACCCCGTAGCCGAAATTCTGTTTGGTTATGGGAAAAATGAACTGAATGGACTCACCATGGAGTGTCTGCTACCGGAGCGGTATCAAGGCCATCATAGCCATTTAAGAGCCGGGTTTAATGCGCACCCGGAGCCTCGCAGGATGGGCGTGGGTCGGGACTTGACGGCTTTGAGAAAAGATGGTTCGGAGTTTCCGGTGGAAATAAGTCTGAGTTATACGCGATTACAGGATCAGCTATTAATAATGGCGTTTGTGAGCGATATTTCGCAACGGAAAAAATCTGAAGAAGCCCTGAAGCGGAGCGAAGAACAATTGATTGTTTATGCTGCCGAGCTTGAAAAGAAAGTTCAAATGCGCACCGAGGCGTTGAATTCTTCGATTCAGGAGTTAGAGGACGAAGTAAAAGAACGGAAGAAAGCGGAGGAAGAGGCCCACAAGGCACTGGAGAAAGAACGCGAACTTAATGAGTTAAAATCCAAATTTGTTTCCATTGCATCGCACGAGTTCCGTACACCCCTCAGCACCATATTGAGCTCCACTTCCCTCATTAATCAATATAACGACCTTGGAGATCCTGATAAGGTGAAAAAGCATGTATTACGGATAAAAAATTCAGTGAATCACCTTACTTCCATACTCAATGATTTTCTTTCCCTTGGCAAGTTGGAAGAAGGGAAGATCGATTTGCAGGTCGATTATTTTAGTCCGCGCGAATTTTTAGATGAAGTAAAAGAAGAACTTAAGTCTATCTTAAAGAGTGGCCAGAACATACATATTGAGTGTCAGGCTACTTCCAGTATGGTCTATTCTGATACTCGCATTCTTCGCAATATCTTTTTTAATCTGGTCTCAAATGCAAGTAAGTATTCTGGTGCCGAACAAAATATCTATCTTTCCTGTTCGCACGATAAAAAAAATATTTCGTTTAAGATTCGTGATGAGGGAATTGGGATTCCTTTTTCCGATCAAAAACATATGTTTGAAAGATTTTTTAGAGCAAGCAATGCCGACCAAATACAAGGTACAGGCTTAGGATTAAATATTGTTAAGCGATATACAGAATTATTAAGAGGAACCATCACGTTTACAAGTGAATGTGGAAAAGGCACAACTTTTATTTTAGAAATACCTATTGAATGAAAAAAATATTACTAATCGAAGATAATCCAGAGGTAAGGGAGAATACCGAGGAAATTCTTAGCCTTGCAGGCTATGAGGTGGTAACAGCTGAAAATGGGAAGACTGGTGTGGAGCAAGCTCAGAACCTGCTTCCCGATTTAATAATCTGTGATATCATGATGCCTGAGCTGGACGGATATGGAGTGCTTCATATTCTAAGTAAAAAGACTGAAACTGCGGGGATCCCTTTTATTTTTCTGACTGCAAAAACTGAAAGTAGTGATATTAGAAAAGGTATGAATTTAGGAGCGGATGATTACCTTACGAAGCCATTTGATGATACCGATTTACTCAACGCGATTGAAGCGCGATTGCGAAAAAGCAGTTTACAACAAAAACGGTATGAATCAACAGCCGAAGGATTTGAGAGCTTCATCAACGATGCCCGACAAATCTTAAATCTTAATGACTTAGGCAAAGGAAAACGAACAAAGACGTTTAAAAAGAAAAATGAAGTATTTAGTGAAGGAGATACACCTCAATTTGTGTATCTGGTAAAATCCGGTACGGTCAAAATTTTTAAAGCACATCCGGATGGCAAAGAACTTATTACAAGTATTTATCATGCGAATGATTTTTTTGGTTTTGAATCAATCCTTGAAGGTGGACATTATCAGGAAGCATGTGTAGCGATGGTTGATGCCGAACTGATTCTGATTCCACGGAATGATTTTCTCACCTTATTGCAATCTCATCCAGATGTATCGGGAGGTTTTATTTCACTTCTTTGTAAAAAAGTAGTTGAAAAAGAAAAGCAACTTTTGCATTTAGCGTATAATTCGGTTCGACAGCGGACAGCCGAGGCACTCCTCAAAGTATCAGAGCTAAAAGATAATAAGGACAGCATTCAAATCTCACGTGATGATTTGGCAAAAATGGTAGGTACAGCTTCGGAGTCTGTAATTCGGGTTTTATCAGATTTTAAAGACGAAGCACTGATTGATATTGTGGGAGGCAAAATAAAAATTAAAGAACCAGCCAAGCTTGAAAAAGTGGTTCGATGGAACGTAGCACGCTAGCTACTCACGCGATAAACACAAAGATTACAGTCAATTATTCACAAAGCGTGACGCCTGCATTTGCAACATTCTTATCCTGTGAATGCACATGATCAAATAAGGTCCGTGAAATTAATAACGCTCCCAGGGTGATTAGGGTGATGGTAGTAATCTTTTGATACGTGAGATGAAACTTGGCGAAGAGATATTGGATAACTGAAGTAAGGCCAAGCATGACTGGGAAGGTGCCCAGACCAAAAAGTAGCATAAAGACAAAACCATCTGATGTTGAGGGTAGAAGAATGCAATAGGATAGAGCCAGATAAGTTAGGCCACAAGGTAGCAACCCGTTAATCATTCCCATTCCAAAAAGAGCAGAACGTGTTTTCTTAATAATAAATTTCTTGAAAATAGTTTTGATCAGAGTAGAAATCTGTTGTAACGATTTTGTAATAAAAGGGATCTTGAAATGAGTAATTCCGATTACACCGAAAATAATTAATGCACATCCGAGCACAAAGCTGAAAATGTTTTGGAGAACCGGAAAATTGAAGAGTGATCCAAAACTGCTAATAATAGCACCCAGTATGCCATAGCTTAATATCCGACCCATATTATAAATAAGTCGATTCCAGAAAGAAGGATTGCGATAGCTGGTAACGGCCACAGCCAGTGGACTACACATTGTTGCGCAGTGCATACTTCCTACTAAGCCCATTAAAAGTGCAGTAAGTATCATTTAGAGGGTGATGATTTCTTCCAAAAAGAATTCTTTTTCTCCTATTGACCAAAAAAACCGGGCCTTATACATCCCGCGAGGCAATGTATTAAGTGGAAAAATTTGCTCAATGGCTTCGGATGCATGTACTGAAAATGACTTATCGTTTCGCTCATTGGATGGACAGAATAGTTTAATTTCTCCCTTTTTTATTTCTTGAAACTGATCAAAATGAATCTTAAGGGTGTCAGGCGTTGCAGTGATAATGGGTCTTTCCGATAGCGCATTTGTGTTTTGAATTCGATCGATTTGATCTTGATAGATCAACTCCTCCTTATAATAGTTCTGACTAACTAAACTAATATCTTGGTTCATGCACACAGTGACCAAGGTTCCAATAAATAGAGCGAACATCACAAATGCAAAAACTATCCACTTTCCAATATTCATAAGATTAGATTTATTAGTTTATCTTTTTAGGTCTGTTGATCTACTTACAGGACCAATAAATTTTACGTTCAACGTTTCAACGCGTCTGCCTTCCTGGTAAATTCCAATTTTTACAACCGTTCGCGCATTGGTCACATCGGCTTCAGGAATTCGAATAAAAAAAATTCCTCGCGCCATTCCCTCCCCCGGAATGATAACACCTTTTCCGTCCACTCTATCCAACATGGCGGTGGCCGGAGATTCGATTTTTGCTTCCAGAGAAATTGTCTCAAATGTCTTGTTGATGAATTCAACATTGTAAAGATTGGTGATATATCCATCTGTAGTTCTTTGATAAAGTGTGCCCGGAACTTTAAACATGGTTGTTTCAACATCGGAACGAGTTGCAAGGGTAAAAGACAAAACAGCGAGCAGGAGAACCAGAACCACTGAGTAACCGATAACTCTTGGAGTTATTATTTTCTGTATTCCATCTTTGATCGAGTTGTAGGAAGCAAATCGGATAAGTCCCTTTGGTTTGCCAATCTTCAGCATCACTTCATCGCAGGCATCAATACACGCTGTGCAGTTAACACATTCCAATTGAGTTCCTTGCCTAATATCAATGCCAGTAGGGCAAACATGAACGCATAATTTGCAATCAATACAGTCTCCCGATTTTACGTCAGACTTTTTTTTCTTCAAATGACTTCTAGGTTCGCCCCTTAACCAATCATAGGCAACAACGATCGAATCTTTAATGAGAAGAACGCCCTGTAATCTTCCATATGGGCAAACAGCAATACAGGCTTGTTCGCGAAAACGTGCATAAACTCCATAAAAAATACCAGTGAAGGCAATTAATCCAAGAAAGCCAGCCAGGTTTTCCTTGGGTGAATGCTGTATGATGCTCCATGTTTTTTCGATACCGATCATGTATGCCATAACGGTATGCGCTATCAGAATGGAGATTGCAAGGAAGATAAGATGCTTACTTAATTTTTTTGCTATTTTTCCGCTATTCCATGCCGCTTTGTCTAATCTGCGTTGAGCCGCAGCGTCACCTTCAATGGCATATTCTATTTTTCTGAAAACCATTTCCATAAATAATGTTTGGGGGCACATCCAGCCGCACCACACCCTGCCAAAGACTACCGTAAAAAGGATGATGAAAACAAAGAACGTTATAAGTGTAATGGCTAGTAAAATAAAATCCTGCGGCCAAAACGCCTGTCCAAGAATAATAAACTTGCGTTCAAAAATATTTAGCAATAGAAAAGGTTGACCATTAATTCTTAAGAACGGTCCCGCAAAGAGAACGCCTAATAAAAATGTTGTTACTGCTATTCGCCAACCATGATAATTTCCTTTCAGTTTTTTCGGATAGATCCAAATTCGTTTACCCTTCTGATCAACGGTAGCAATGCTGTTTCTATATTCTTCATCTACTTGATAGAGATCTTCTGCGTTCATAAAACGGCTTGAGTCTTCGTTGTATCCCCTGGCAAGGGTTTTTTTGGAACTGGTTCAAATAGCTCACCTTGGGGAGCTTTTGCATCAACAGGATTTGATCCTTTCAAGCTCATGACAAAGAAGGTTACATCTCTTACATCAATTGGACTCATTATTTTTCCCCAATCAGGCATCCCTTTTTCAACTACGCCTGATTTTATTGTGTTGAAAATACTTTTGGCGTTTCCACCATGAATCCAATAGTTGTCGGTTAGGTTGGGGCCAATTGCATTTCCTCCACCATCATTGCGATGGCATGTGCTACAATTACTTAAATAAACTTTTTTTCCGTTTGCAATAAGCTCTGCATCATTAGTAAATTCGATGGTATTTCCGTCAATCAGAACTTGAGGTTGGGCTGCCTTTAGTTTTTGAATGGCTATTTCGGCTGTGGCCACTTCTTGCTTATATTCTTCATCTGAAAGAGGTAGTGTACCCATTACGTGATATACCAATAGATAGATTACACCCCATACAACCGTTCCTACGAATAGCCATTTCCACCAGGGTGGCAGGTGATTATCTAATTCACGAATTCCATCATAGTTATGACCTAGGTCAATGGATTCTTCACGCTCTACAGGAACTGAGGCATTCAGTTTTTCGGTAAGAGTATCCCACCAGGATGGTTCTTTTTTGTAGGCGATTCCAAGCTTTAAAGCTCTTTCTTTTTCTGCTTGAGCAACAAATACGTTAAGAATTTTAATAGTGTATAGGGCAGCAATCAAGACGAGTATGATTACAATTCCAATTGCAATGCTCAACAAGTAAAGTGGTAAAAGAGGATGATTGAAAGGATCATCAGAGAATGATTTTGCAGAACCCGTGGTGTCTTGAGCAAACGATGAAACCCCAAGAAAAAGGAAAATTATCAGCGGTATTATTTTCTTTAGTAAATCTTCCTTCTGTGCTTCATGGGTCTTGTATGCATCTCGCTTTTTTTCACATGAAGTTTTAATAATGAGCGTGTTTTCCAACCTGGAATTCTGAAGCATAGTCATGCGCAAGGGTTTTTCATCGTGACAGCAATTCATATAGATTTATTTTCAACGTTGTTGGAATTTGATTGAGATGTTTTGTCGAGTGGCATTTCACTCATTTTAGTAATGTATTTTTTGTTAGCCGTAAGCACCCACCACAATAGACCTATGAAGAAGAGAAAAAAAATAACGAATGAAATTATTGGCCAGATAGCGATGTGATCAATATTTTGTAAAACGTTCTTATACATTGGAATTAATTTAAGGTGTCTAAGAATACTGTTTTATTACTGTGGTTTTGTAGCAGCTGTTTTTTCGCCTTTAATATCTATGCCCAATCGCTGCATATAGGCAATCAATGCTATGATTTCAGTATCCGGCATAACTTCAATGCCATCTGCCTTTAGCGTAGCAGAAATCTTTTCTGCTTGCTTATTCAAATCACTTCCTGCTTTCTCTTCAAAACCGACTTCATAGGGAACTCCAATTTTCCGCATGGCTGAAATTTTTCCGCCTGTTTCGTTCTTATCGATTACCTGTTCAAATAACCATGGGTATGCAGGCATGATGGAACCGCTTGAAACCGCATCAGGCGCAAGCATATGATTATAGTGCCAGGTATTGGAATATTTACTACCGATTCGATGTAAATCGGGCCCGGTGCGTTTAGATCCCCAAAGAAAGGGATGATCATAAACAAATTCACCAGCCTTGCTATACTCTCCATACCGTTCGGTTTCTGATCGGAAAGGCCGTACCATTTGGGTATGGCAGTTTACACATCCTTCACGCACATAAATGTCGCGTCCATGTAGTTCAAGAGGCGTGTATGGTTTTACACTCGCAATGGTAGGTACATTCGATTTTATCAAAAAGGTGGGAATCATTTCAATGGCACCTCCTATGAGGATGGCAACAAGGGATAGAATTGTAAATAGGACAGGCTTATGCTCTAATAATCTATGATGCCAACCGCCACTGGTGGAAGTGTATTCCTTTAATAGAGGAGCAGCTTCAACTTCTTCATTAGCCACAAAGCTTCCAGCGTATGCAGTTTTGATAAGATTATAAGTCATTATGATGGCGCCAGTTAAGTAGAGCGTCCCACCGATTGCACGTAATCCATGAAGGGGAAGAATCTGAACGGTGGTTTCCAGGAAGTTCTTGTACACTAAAAAACCATCTGGATTAAATTCTTTCCACATCAAACTCTGCACAACCCCTGATACATACATTGGAAGAGCATAGAAAATGATTCCTAACGTGCCAATCCAAAAGTGAGTATTAGCAAGTTTTGAAGAGTAGAGTTTGGTATTCCACATGCGTGGCACCATCCAATATAAAATCGCAAAAATCATAAACCCATTCCAGCCGAGTCCGCCTACGTGAACATGGGCAACAATCCAATCCGTAAAGTGCGCGATAGCATTTACACTTTTAAGCGATAATAAAGGGCCTTCCAGAGTGGCCATCCCATAGGCTGTGATAGCAACCACCATGAATTTCAGAACTACATCTTCGCGCACCCGATCCCATGCCCCGCGCAACGTCATCAATCCGTTCAGCATTCCACCCCACGAAGGAGCGATCAGCATTATGGAAAATACAACACCTAATGACTGTGCCCAATCAGGTAGGGAAGTGTATAATAAATGGTGAGGACCAGCCCAGATATAAATAAAGATCAACGACCAGAAGTGAATAATGGAAAGGCGATAGGAATACACCGGACGGTTAGCTGCCTTAGGCAAATAATAATACATGATTCCCAGAAAAGGAGTGGTAAGAAAGAATGCCACGGCATTATGACCATACCACCATTGCACCAAGGCATCTTGTACACCAGCATACCACGAATAGCTTTTAAAGAGAGTTACCGGTATGGCCAATGAGTTTACTACATGGAGTACGGCTACCGTGATAAACGTGGCAATGTAAAACCAGATGGATACATACATATGCCGCTCTCTTCGCTTTATGATAGTGCCAATCATATTCCAACCAAAAACCACCCAGATAATTGTAATGGCGATGTCGATAGGCCACTCCAATTCTGCATATTCTTTGGAGGTAGTGAGGCCTAATGGCAGCGTGATGGCAGCGGCCAGGATTATTAATTGCCAACCCCAAAAGTGAATCCAGCTAAGGGCATCACTCAGCATACGAGTTTTTAGCAAACGTTGCATCGAGTAATAGATACCAGCGAACATGGCATTGCCTACAAAGGCAAAGATGATGGCATTGGTATGCAAAGGACGAATCCTGCCAAATGAGGTGTATTGTAAATCGAAATTGAATAGGGGATATACAAGCTGAATTGCTGCGGTAAGACCTACCAACATGCCAACTAACCCAAAGATCACTGTGGCAAGCATGAAGGCTTTTACAATCTTGTTGTCGTAGCTGAATTTTTCCAATTCCATAGAAAAGATTTTTTGAGAGGATTAATGAGCGTAAAAATAGATGGCAACCTTATGACGTATTCCTGATGGCAGTTAGGGAGTAACCTGATTTTTATCAGGATTTGAATCCTTCTTTTTTTTGGATTCAAATAACATTCGGATGGAGGGTGTGTACGTGTCATCGTACTGCCCACTTTTAACTGACCATAAGAATATCACTAAGAAAAGTATCGCGATGGAAAGACTAACCACAATCAAAAGAATAATTATACCCATGACTAATAGAATGTTCGCTCAAATTCATAGCTCTTAAAGCGCTCAAACGCTGCTCGTTCTAATTCTTCACGATGATTGGGATGAGCAATTTCAATCAATGCTTTGGCGCGTTGGCGCATATTCTTGCCATACAGATACGCAATGCCATATTCGGTTACTATATAATGTGCGTGTGCTCGGGTGGTCACCACACCTGCTCCCGGCTTTAACATAGACACAATGCGGCTAATATTTTTTTTGGTTGTTGATGGGAGGGCTATTATGGGTTTACCACCTTCTGAAAGTGAGGCACCCCTTACAAAATCCAGTTGGCCACCCACACCAGAATAATGGTAGGTACCGATAGAGTCTGAACAAACCTGCCCGGTTATATCCACTTCGATGGCGCTGTTAATGGCAGTAACTTTTGGATTGGCTCGAATGACAGCCGTATCGTTTGTATAATCGATGCCAAGCATGGCTATCGAGGGATTGTCGTCTACAAAGTCATACAACTTTCTGCTGCCTAGCATAAACGAGGAAACTGTTTTTCCCCGATGCTTGCGCTTGTGTTGATTTGTAATTATTCCTTTTTCAATTAATGGAATGATTCCATCTGAAAACATTTCTGTATGCATACCAAGTTCTTTGTGATGAATAAGGCTTGCCAGTACTGCGTCAGGAATTGAACCAATACCAGTTTGTAGCGTAGCTCCGTCTTCAACCAGCGATGCGCAGAAATTTCCAATTCGTTTATAAATATCTGAGGTATCTTTGCTTACTATTTCGGGAAGCTCTTCTTCAAAATATACCATGGTATTAAGGTTCTTTACATGGATCATGCTATCACCATGCGTGCGTGGCATTCTTGGGTTGACCTGGGCTATAACATGTTTCGCATTTTTTACCGCTGCCACAGCGGTGTCAACCGAAACACCCAATGAACAAAAACCATGTTTGTCAGGTGGAGAAACCTGAATCAAAGCAACATTTAAAGGAAGAATATTCTTTCTAAAAAGATTTGGAATTTCACTTAGAAATACGGGAATGTAATCTCCCCGCCCATCGTTTATTGCTTCACGAACATTGGCTGAAACAAAGAGTGAATTAAGATAAAAATTTTGTTTGTATTTAGGATTTGTAAAATAGATTTCGCCTTGTTGACTGATACTTATTAACTCCACATCATAGAGTTCATCAGCACGTTCAACCATCTTTTGCAATAAATGATGGGGTGTGGCTGCACCTCCGTGAATAAATACCCGATCTTCTGATTTAATAATTTTTAAGGCCTCGCTGGCCAATACATATTCTTTCATGTTGGTTGTTGTTTTAATGTTCTTCCTAATAGATTAACGGCTCCTGACGAAAATCCCACCACGGTAATACTGCTTAGCGGCATTAACACAGCAGCGATTAAAGGCGTGAGATGTCCTGTGACTGCAAACCCAATCGCGATTGCATTGTATAGAAATGAGATAGCAAAACTTATTTTTAAGACTTGCGTGGAGGCTTTGGCAAGGTTAATGAATTGATTGAGTTTGCTAATTTTATTTCCTTGTAGAATTCCGTCACAAGCAGGGCTGAAAACACTCGTATCATCGGTAACGGCAATGCCTACATCACTTTGTTGCAGTGCGCCCGAATCGTTCAGGCCATCACCAATCATCAGCACCTTCTTTCCGCTTTGCTGCAGCTGACGAATAAAGTTCAGTTTATCAAATGGACTTTGATTAAAGTGAAGCTGAACGGAGGAACCAAATAGATTACTCATCTTTTCGTGTTCGGCTGCATTGTCACCAGAAATCAGTGCAGTACATTTTTTGCCCAGGTGACTCAGCATTGCTTTTACATCATTACGCACAGATGTAGTAATGGAGAAGTATGCTTTAGGGATTGAGTTGATAGAAACGTAAACATAAGAGGCCTCTGGATTATGCATAGGCGTATGCTGCGTAAACCTTGCTGATCCTATTTTAACGATGTTGCCATCCACGGTTCCTTGTATTCCTATGCCTGGAAATTCGATGAAATCAGTAGCTGTGGTATTTACTTTAGAACGAATATGATTTGAAAGAATAGTACTCAATGGGTGCACAGAATAGCCAGAAAGAAGTCTTATATACCCCAACTCTTCATCACTAAGAAATCCTATTAATTGTATCGAAGGTTTCTGGCCTGTTGTTACGGTTCCGGTCTTATCAAAAACGACTGAATCAACCTGGGCAAGTTTTTCAATAACAGCCGAGTTCTTTACGTAAAAGTTATGTTGGCCAAAAACGCGTACCATATTACCATAAGTAAATGGCGCAGCAAGTGATAGCGCGCATGGACAAGCGACCATCAGCACAGACGTAACCACCAACCACATGTTCGATGAATCTTCCCCATACCAATAAATACCGGTGGCTATCGCAATTACTAACACAACCCAGGTAAAAGCTCGCGCTACCTGATCAATAATTTTTTGATACCGTTTTTCATCAGGTTTACTAAAAGCATCATGATTCCAAAGACTGGTAAGTTGGCTTTGTGAAGTTTTCTTTTCGACTTCGAGAAGTATTGGTTTACCGATTAACTTTCCTCCAGCATAGATGTGATCGCCTACGAAGGCTTTCACTGGCTTTGATTCTCCACTTACAAAACTATAGTCAACATACGCTACCTCACTGAGCAAAACACAATCTGCTGGAATGATTTCTTCATTTCTAATTCGAATTTTATCTCGGGGTTCTAATTCATAAATGATTACAGGAATCCACCCGTTATCTACTTGCTTGTGAACCGCTAAAGGAAAGTATGATTTAAAGTCGCGATCGAATGCCAACCCTTGATAAGTTTTGTCTTGAAACCAGCGACCGATTAAAAGAAAGAAAACCAATCCGGTAAAGGAGTCCATGTAGCCGGGTCCTGTATGGGTTATTATGTCGTAGCTACTCCGCGCAAATAAGGCAATCAATCCAATGGCAATAGGCACATCAATATTTATCCGGTATTGCCTGAAACTATTAATGGCAGATAAGAAATAATCCCGGGAACTATAGATTAATACGGGTAGAGCTACTCCTAAATTGAGCCAGGAGAAAATACGCATAAGTGCATGGTCGGCCTGATCAATACCAAGGTATTCGGGAAAGCTAAATAACA
Organism: Cyclobacteriaceae bacterium; assembly: GCA_016787755.1. GTDB lineage: Bacteria > Bacteroidota > Bacteroidia > Cytophagales > Cyclobacteriaceae > ELB16-189. Next base: position 239,861 of record JAEUUA010000002.1, read on the forward strand.
TTACATTACCAAAGCAAAATCCCGCCAAGGCCAACTTCCGCAACATAGAAGTATCGGACTTAATGACTTTAGTTTCTTTATTGAGATTTATTTTTGGGGAATATCCAATTTGATGTAAGACAGTCGCAAGTTTACCCAGACTTATCTGATTTGGCTTAAAGTCAATTCGAACGGTTTTACTTGCAAAGTTGACTTCAGACTTCAAAACTCCTGGGCATAATCGTTGTAAATTTTCCAATAGCCAAATACATGAAACGCAATGGATGGCAGGAATATAAAATTGGATCCGCGTAAAATCGGCAGAGTCATATTCTACTAGTTCTTTTCGCATCTCTTCTTTGTCGAGATAGGCATAGGTATCATTACTAGCTTCGTTTATTTTTATGCCTGGTGCAGTATCTAACTCGTAGTATTCACACAATTCATTATCGGATAATATTTCATAAACTGTTTTGCAACCCAAGCAACAGAATGGTTTATCATTCCTCCACACCGTGTCAACGCAAGGTTGGTTGCAATGGCAACAGACTGAATTGATTTCAGTGTCCGGATCGAGTATTTCTCTTTGCATGTTTGTGAACTTACTCTTTGTCTAAATGATACGTCCAAACAGGGGAGTTTGTATGGTTCACAACATCTTCGGCCAAACTACCATTCATGATATGGTTCAATCCTTTTCTGCCATGGGTGGCCATGGCAATCAAGTCTCCATTAATGTGGTTGTTAAAAGCAAGAATACCTTCTTCCTGGCTAAGGTGATTGAATATATGTAATGAATAGTTTTTGAGCATAAAGCGTTTCGCGAACGCATTTAACCGCTTGTTTGTGATGATATCGTTAGTGAATCCTGTAATGGTATTAATCCACACTACATTAAGGTGTGCCTGAAAAAAGTTCTGCATTGCCTTCACTTTCATGACTAAATCTTCCTGGCCTTCTGTCTCAAGCGAGTTCGGAAACACAATGTTTTTAATCGTGGTTTTAGGATAATTTTTCACTACGATAACAGGTATGGGGGAAAAGCGCACTATCTTCTCTGCATTTGAACCGATGATTATTTCGCGCAATCCGGTAGCTCCATGCGAGCCAAGCATGACAAGATCGAAGAGTTGTTTTTCAATTACGTCAAGTATGCTTGTGAACATTGAGCCAAATAGAGTTTCAGATGTTATTTCAACACCTGCTATCGCATGCTTATCCATGAGCTTTTTGAACTGCTTCTCAGACTTTTCCTTAAGTTCTTTTAAAAAATCAGCTTCAAAATTTAGGCCGGGCATAAGCATGGTATCGCTGAGTACCGGTAGCTCGATAACATACACGAGGTGGATACTGCCTTGAGATTGTTTAGCTACTTCTAAAGCAAATTTGAATGCCTGGATAGCAGGCTTAGAAAAATCGCAGGGAACCAATATTTTTTTCATGGTAATGCTTTTTTATCAAAAGTATTGGTCTCTTACCAAGATGCATTTGACGCTGGTCAATGAAAAGAATGACTTATATCAGGATTGCATTAATGTTGGTACAATAGGAACATTTGAGATTATAACCATGTCCTATAATTAATCTTTAGCCGAAGCTGTTAGTTGCGTGATCGCGCAATACGAGTGAAATTCAGGAGATGATATTAACTTATGGAATACCTCAAAAACAAAAATGCTCTCCGAATAAATCGGAGAGCATTATAATTTCTTATTTCAAACTGATTAATAATCTTTGTTGAAATCACCTCTACGGAAGCCACCACCGCCACCGCGATTGCCACCTCGGCTACCACCGCCACTACCTTCTTCGCGAGGACGGGCTTCATTAACCACAAGGTTTTTTCCCAAAAAGTCGAATCCGTTTAATTCATTGATAGCATTACGGCCGGCAGTGTCATCGGCCATTTCAATAAATCCAAAGCCACGGCTGCGTTGCGTTACTTTGTCCATGATGATCTTTGCAGTAGTAACTTCACCGTGCTCGGCAAATAACTGCTTCAATTGTTCCTCAGTTGCTTTCCAGGGAATGTTGGCTACATAAATGTTCATTTTCTTTTTTGAAATTAAGTGATAAATGTTCTTGTTAGCTCAATAAAACCTGCCGATAAGATCACGATTAGTGGGGTACTCTCTGGAGGGAATTATTTTATTAACTAACCAAAGGTAATAGTTTTTTTTAATTATCCTCAAAAACAGGTCAAATTTAGGCATTTATTAAAAATTCCCGCAATTAAGGATTAATTGGACTTTATTCAGATGGGAAGGTAATTTTCATAGTGGGTAGCGTACTAAAGGAGGTTAGACTCATTCCTGATAGCCATGTTCCGGTTTAAACTTTTCAAGACTTTTCAGGGCGTTCTGATTAACCTTATTTCTCAAAAAAGGAGACCAACCCAACAGCATTCCGGGCAAACCGAGCGCCATGCGACTCCAGCGCCACAGGTTAAATTGGTCCTTATGATCTAAGATCAATCCATCTTTAAAAGTAAAATTCGCTTTAATCACGTTATCAACCTTACGCCCTGTTTTCGAAAAGGTGTAGGAGGCTTGCCAGTCGCAACTACCCTGGGTTTCATTCGCCTTTACATTTGAAAAAGTTAACTTAAAATCTTTCGCATTGAGACACAACATGTGCCACATTGCCTGCACATCTGAACCTTTCAGTTGTCTGAAAGCGGGGTCGTAGAAAGTTATTTCCCTGTGATAGCAACTTTGCATGGTCAGCCAATCGCGCTGTTGAAAAGCTGTATAGAACTTGGTGATTAGTTCGGTGTAATTCATTGCGTGTTTTAATTAGTTGCCTTACTTTACCCGTAAAGAATCCGTTTATGTAACCATGTTTCCATAAGGCAGCAAAGTTTTCCCCATTCTTTATTTTCAGGTATCTTAGTTCTCTATTTTATGAAGCTAATCGAAATCAAATGAAAATAAAACAGCTTATCCTCGGAGTAATAGTAGCAGGCATCAGTTTTCTGGCTACAGGTCAATCGTTTAATAACTTTCCGGTCGCCACCCAAAAACCTCCGTTGCATGGCAAACATTGGATGGCCATTACGGGTAAGCCACTCGCTGCTACAGCGGGGGCGATGATCTTTACAAAAGGCGGCAATGCCATTGATGCATCCTGTGCCATGCTCGCGGCCACTTGTACTATGTGGGATGTACTCAGTTGGGGTGGCGAAACACAGGCGTTAATTTACAATCCGAAAACAAAAAAGGTAATTGCTATCAATGCATTGGGTGTGGCCCCCACAGGGGCTACTGCCGATTTCTTTAAAGGCAAAGGCATGAACTATCCTCCTGAGTTTGGCCCACTGGCTGCGGTAACTCCCGGCACACCGGGCGGCCTTATGACCATGTTAGCTGAGTATGGTACCATGAGTTTAAAAGAAGTATTAGCGCCCGCGATGCAATTGGCTTCGGGCTATCCCATTGAAGCACAAACTGCTAACGCGATTGAGCGTGGTAAAGACCGGATTAAAGAATGGCCTTATTCTAAAAAAGTTTTTTTACCACACTTGGGCGAAAAACGTGAAGCCCCAGATGCGGGCGAGATTTTTGTTCAAAAAGATTTATTGACAACGCTTCAGAAATTGGTGGATACCGAACAACAAGCATTGAAAAAAGGCAAAAGTAGGAAGGATGCAATATATGCAGCGTACGATCGCTTTTATAAAGGCGATATCGCAAAAGAAATTGCCCGGGGCACACAGGAACAAGGTGGATTAATCACGGAACAAGATCTTGCCAATTGGAAGGTTAAGATTGAAGAACCCACGATGACGACCTATCGTGGCATTGATGTGTACAAATTGCAACAATGGACGCAAGGTCCAGCGATGCTTCAAACCTTAAACATTCTTGAAAATTTTGATTTGAAAAGTATGGGATATAATTCAACCAAATACATACACACTGTGTATCAGGCAATGAATCTTGCTTTTGCGGATCGTGACTTTTATTATGGCGACCCGGCTTTCGGTACACCGGCACCTATGAATGGTTTGCTCTCAAAAGAATACGCTAGAGAGCGTATGAAGTTGATCAGCCCTGAAAAGAATGATCCTAAGATTGGCCCAGGTGACCCTTATCCGTTTGAAGGAAAGAAAAACCCACATCTGAATATCTTACAAAAGTGGGGCAACAGTCAGTCGGCAATACAAAGAAATACCCTGCACCCCGATCAAAAGTTTTTAGAAGAATTTACGGCAGGGACAACGTCAGTGGAAGCCACCGATGAAGAAGGTTGGGTAGTGTCTATCACGCCAAGTGGCGGTTGGGTTCCAGCGTGTATTGCCGGAAATACAGGAGTAGGATTGAGCCAGCGTATGCAATCCTTTGTGCTCGATGCTAATGAAAATCCTTTTAATGTAGTAGAGCCCGGTAAACGTCCTCGCGTTACGCTTACGCCAAGTATGGCTTTGAAAGACGGGAAACCATTTCTCTCTTTTGCTAAACAGGCGGGTGATGAGCAAGATCAATTGTTACTTCAGTTTTTCCTTAACATGGTTGAATTTAATATGACCGTTCAAGAGGCTTGTGAAGCACCTAGTTTCAAAACACTACAAATGTTTTCCAGTTTTGGTGCGCATGAAAAAAGTGCTGGTGGATTAATCTTAAATGATCAAATGCCCCCATGGACGCGCAAAGAGCTATCAAGAATGGGCTATCATTTAAATTATCAGGAGCGGACCAGCGGGCCCATTAATGCAATCTTCTTTGATTGGCAACATGGAAGTTTCTGGGGCGGCTCCAGCAACCATGGTGAAGATTATGGGATTGGATGGTGATTTTAAAAGTAGGCAGTTAGCACTGATGCAGTGGGCAGGAGTAACTTACTGCATACTTAACCCTGAGAGGTATTGAACCAAAGGAATTTACAGATACTTAGGACAGGATTGAATGCCCTACTGAAAACTGCCTACTTTTTACTTCTTAGTACGCTCTATCCACCGACCCTGATCCATATACTTTCTTATTAAGGGTTTTTGTATTGCCCTTGTGTTTGATCGATCCGCTCCCTAATACAACTGCATCCAGACTGGCCGTGGCAGTAATTTCGCACGTGCCTGAGCCGCTTATCTTTACTTTGGCACTTTCCAATTCGCAGGAAAAGGCATTCATGCTGCCGCTTCCGCTCATTACAATATCATTGGTTGTGGCGTAACCTTTTAAGGTAACATTACCCGAGCCACTTATTTCAGTTTTCAGATTGTTGCCTTTTAGGTCTAAGTCAATCCCTCCATTCCCGGAAACGGAAAGACTCATATAATCTGAAGCAATTGAGTTTTCGGAAATGATTTTACCGCCACCATTTACCTGGAGCTCGTTTATGTTCTTAACACTTACCATCAGTTTCATGGTAGGTTTAAGTTTGATGTCATCTATTTTTGCCCAAATACTTTTATTAGGAGTTTCTGGCTTCCGTTCAACATTCACCATCAACACACCATTTTCAACTTTCACGGAAGTAAGTTCCCAGATTTCTGTGAGGGCCTCAACAGTAACCTCCTGCTTGTTGGTTTGCTTTACATACACTGTGTAGTTGGAGTTCACATAAATGCTTTTGAACTCCGGAAGTTCAAGAGTTTTCTTGGTGGTCTGCGCAAATGTGAAGGATGCTATGGAAAGAAGGAATAACGAAACGAGGATGATCGCGAAGATGTAGTTGATTTTTCTCATGAGCTAATTTATTAGGAAACCAATCTGCAAAGCTTTATCCACATGATAAAGCCCTGTTTCGATAAAGGTACGGTCTTAACGGTAAAAAGACTAAACCAGAGTTAAGCATAATCTTTCAATGTTATTTTTTCTTGAAAATATAACGAAATACAAATACGAATATGGCCAATCCTACACAAATGAAGAAGAATACAGCCGGGGTGATCAGTTTTGTAGCATGCATGTTTTTGTAGTTAAAGCCTGATTCGCGCCTGCAATTTAAGATCATTGCGGGTATTCCCATCAATGGCTTCGCTTCCCGATCCAATTATATCGCGATCCGTGTAGCGAACATGCGCCCACCGAAACCAGAGATCCACTTTTTTAGAAACCGAGTATTGAAGCAGGAGATAATTTCTGATTCCAACCCCATAGTAAGCCGGAAAGGAGAATGCGAGCCAAACATCGCGTTCGTAAACGTAGAGTCGGTTGTCATAATCGTCTGTGTCAAATAAGGCATACCGGCCACTGATCGAAATCTTTCCTAACGCCCAGGTAACGTCTTGCAAGATCACCATTCCCCCGGTAGTGCTATCTCCGAACCGATAAGAACTAAATTGGGCTCTGGTTTTAAAGGAAAGGTGATTTGTAATCACATAGTCAACATTTATCCAATAGTTTCTCTTAACACCTTGGGCAGTCAGGTACAAATTCGTGTCGGTGGATAAGTTTCGCACTTTACTTTCTTCCCGCGCTTGAATAAACATGTAGACATTTTTTGATGGCTTGTAGTTGAAACGAAAGAGCCATTCATTTCCTTGCGAGGGGGTATAACTTCGATAGCGTAACCATGAAAACTTAAACAAGTCAAAATATCCCGAAAAAGAATATTTTTTATTCAATTGATATTTCCAGCCCCAGTAGATTCCACTTTCATTTTGTGGCGTGGAACTTTCTGAAAGTGCATTGCTGTAAAAAGTTTGGAAATCGCGATCATACTTTCGGAAATACAAGGAAACATCGAACGAAGGAGTGAGGCTACCCATAATACCGGCAGTAACACCCATTCCTTCACCAATTGTTTTAGCTGCTTCACTAAAGAAAGCAAAGTTTCGATAGGTGTAATTCAGGAACAAACTCACGTTGGTATTTTGTTTTCCCTGGAAGTAATACTGATTGTACAACGTGGGTGTTCTTTTGAGGGGGAGGTTAAATAATGTTCGATGAATGATTGCGCCTGCATCTATGGATTTGTATCGATAGTTAAATACACCAGCCATATTTTGTTCGTGAAGGGTGCTTCGCTTTTCAATTTCACTTTGGGTGCGATGGAGCCCGGTATAGGTAAGGGACGACACAGAACTGAATTCGAACGTTGAATCCTGAACGGCATTTCCATCCCGCCAGCGGGAAGAGAACATACTATGAAGCGTAATTCGGTTAGTAACCGAATAGGAGAGTGCGCCTCCGCGAAAATAACCGGCCTCATACAGAGACGTATACGGCATAAACCCAATGTTTGCTCTGCGGATAGTTGTAATAGCTTCTGCATTTTTGCCAATCCCAAAGGCTGAACCTAAGATTAACCCTTGACCAAACTGAGCTTGAAAATCTCCAACGATTAAATTTTTAATTAGCCCTTTGTTTAGCACTTGGGCATGGAACGAAAGAAAATCAGCTCCATATTGTTTTTTGTTTGGATTCCAACTTAAAGTTTCTCCGGCATCTTTTTCAGCTGTAAAACCAACACTGAAATCCCCGGGTCTACTGGTGCGAAAGCGGGTATATAACCGATCGGGTGAACCAGCATACCGACTTCCTGGTGAAGTTTCTTCGCGATACCCTTTCTTTTCTTCGAGGGTGCGATCATATCGAAGAAGGAGATAGTTATTCTTCTCATTCAAAATTCGGTTTAACAAGGATCTATTAATTCCTATTGCGGGATCAATCACTGTAACAAATTGAGTGAGACGCTGAAATGTTTCTTTGCTGAAACCTTGGATGGCTTGCAATTCAAATACAGAAATAAAACGACCGGTTTCTTCGCGATAATTAATGAGTGATTGGATTTGAGATTCATTCAGGATGTATAGTGAGCGCAGCTGCTCGGCTGTAATCAGGTTTAGATCAGCCGGATTAGAAAGCAGTTGAACCAGGTTTTCATATAATTCTTCATAGTTTAGATCATCATCTTGAACGGCTACTATTTCATCGATTAGAATTTGTAAGTCAAAGTCTTTTCGGGGTAACGTTTGTGCTGTCATCAATGAGGGTAAGAGCATCGATACAGAAAGGAATAAAAGTTTTCTCATTTCGCTTGCTTTCTGTTGAACCAATAGCTTGCTGAGGCTTGATGGCTTGCGCCAGTAAGGGTATTGAATTGAAACGCATAATCAGCCTGCAGATTTTTTCTTTTTGTACCTAACCCAAAAAATCCACTTTGCGGTTTTATGTTTACTCCACTCCGAACGAAAAACTTTTGTTTAAATGAGTATTCAAATCCTGTGCGCCAGATCAGATCATAGTCCAGGTCTTTATCAAGTTCTGACGTAATAAGAATGTTCTCTTGAGGTTTGAAGGTTAACCCGGCAGTAAGGCGAGTTGGCATTCGCTCAGAATTATAATCGTTATTGATTTTGGCTTGATTCAGATTCGTGATGTAGGCACCAATGGAGAGTTGATCCGTTAATCGAGTGATGCCGCCAAAGTCGAGGCTCACCGTTGAATGAGTTCCAAATCCTTCTGCATAATATTGTATATAATTAACTTTTATTCCCAGGGATGTAATTCCAAATTTATTCCCTAACCCGGCAGAAATGATTTGTTCGCTGTACAAGTCATCGCCAAACCGAAATACACCGATCGAACCAACGCCCCATCGCATAGGAGCGTTGAAGGCAAATGCCATTCGATTGGCATTCTTTAATTGGGTCCTTAGTTCATAGGCAACAGCTGCGGTTATTTTTTCCTGCGACCCGATGGATCCTACATTATTAAAGATACCCCACTCATCAGTAAGTCCTGAGGAGGCAAAAGCCATTCCGGCTGCCCGTGCTCCCATTTGTGTAGAAACGCTTTGGGTCTTTCCGGAATTAATAACCGCGAGTAAGAGGAATAAGCCAATTAATCTAGTCACAGGCAAATCATTCGGTAATCTAAGATACCGGATTTACCTGAAATTTTATGGTTGAAATTCAACGAACTAATTCGCTAAAACTCTTTTTTCATATGAAAGAAAAATCCCTGAGTTTTTTCACGGGTAAAGGTGTATTCTAAACGAAACACAGCATCATAGGCTGTGACAATGTCAATACCCGCTCCTGCGCCAGCCAATAGCTTATTAGACAAACGGGTATTAAAATTATTTTCCTGATAGTAGGGATAGTTCTCCACATAGCCCAGGTCAGCAAAACTTTTTAAATAAATTGTTAGCGGGAAGTAGCGAAATTGCTCAAGCGGCATTTGCTCTAAATCCCACGTGCGTGAATATATTTTTTTACGGAACGTGGTTTTATTAAGAAAAAACTTGGGCCCTTCAATCACATACACTTCATATCCTTTTACCAATTGTTTTCGGTACCCTAAGGCACTATAAAGATTGTACGGTTGGTGCAAAGGTGTACTTAGGTACGCGGAACTAAAGTTTGAGAGATAAAAATTTTTGGTGAGATCGAAATACCGGGCATAGGTTATATTGGCTTCCCACTGACTTACGTCAGTACCAAACCCTAAGCCTACTTTCTGGGCGAAGACTGTAAATTGATAACCCTTTAATGGATAAGCCACTACATCGCGATGTTCTGAATTAAACGAATAGGTGAGGGCGCCATAAATTTGATTCACACGATCATTTCCATAATAGTTTGGATTGAGTATAGCAATACTGTCAACGACATGATTATTTTGATAAGAAAAGTTGAATGAATGGGTTTCGTAAAAAGATCTTCTGAACGTATAGGTAACGCCAAATCCTTTGGCTGTTTTTAAAACTTTTCTACCTTCTTTAAAAACCAGTTTATGATCTTCTGTGTTGTAGCCCAAATTTTTTGGTTCACTGAAATTAAAATCGAAAATTAAGCCATGCTTTTGTTGGCGATCGATGTAAGGGATTCGATAACTTAATTCGAAGCGCCTGGTAAAGCCAAATTGAGCAGTGAGTCTGAGGGTTTCATTACGCCCTCGAAAATTGTATTGATATAATCGCAATCCATAATTGACTCTTTTAAAATCGTGGTCATAATTTTGCCACCATTCGTTAAAATTACGATCAGATAATTCAAAGATTGGCACTGGAAACGTATACCATCGTTCATTCACTTCTATCAGCAAATCAACCTGGCTCTGAGTAACTTCCAGCCACCGAACTGTTACTGAATTAAACAGCCGGAGATTATAGATTTTTCGTTGATCTTGAGGAAGTACTTTCTCAAGGCGTGTTGTACTAATGGTGTCGCCAGGTTTTAAGGTTAACTCTCTTGAGATAATTTTTTCCCGGGTGATTTTATTACCAATAATGATCACGCGATTTATACTGACCACCCGATTTTTAATCGAAGACTCAATTGCCGTATCAGCAAGTGTGGGCTGTGCTGCTATTCCAAATAAACCAAAAATCAAAGCCCACATGCTTGTCGTCTCCTGTTTTGAATTTCACTTAAGCCTGATCTAAATTTTTTGATTGGTTTCGATAGGACCATAGTAAGATCAAAACTCCTGCCATGATTAATGGAATGCTTAATATTTGCCCCATATTCAGAGGGAGATCGTTTTCAAAATCGACCTGATTTTCTTTCAGGTATTCATAGGCAAACCGAAGACTCCAGAGAATAATCATAAAAATTCCAAAAATTCTACCGGGAGGTAAATTCTCTTTGTGTTTACTCCAAATCATAAATAGAATTAAAAAAAGTACTACACATGAGATAGATTCATACAATTGAGCTGGATGCCTTGCCACCCCAAACGTACTTATCCTGGCAGCATAGGTTCCATTAGAGTCGGTATCGAGTTTATAGTTTAATGGCGTTATGCCGGGTTCATCAATAAATTCATCATAATGGCTTAAATACCGTTTTACATCACCTTCCAGAAAAGAATTGATTTGGTCTTGCGTGCTTCCTTTTTTAAAGATCACATAGAAATTAATAGGTACCCGACCATTTGCTCCTTCTGGTAGATTTTTGTCTTTCTCAACTTTTATATATTCTGCAGGATTGTTGCCATGGTTATTTTCCATAAGTCCCTCAGTAACTTTATTGACGAATACAACGCTGAGTGGATTGTTAGACGGCAAACCAATTATTTCGGAATTAAAAAAGTTGCCTAATCGTATGAGTGCCCCGGTAAGTGCTACAACAATCACAATCCGATCTAATACCTGAATATAACTTTGACCAGGTTTATTTTTTCGACTATAAAGCCACAAGGCAAACAAAATCCCGAAGGCCCCCCCATGGCTTGCGAGCCCTTGCAACCCGGTAAACTTAAAAGGAGAAAATTCAAAAGGAAGCAGGATGCTTAATGGATCCGTAACAAATAACTCAGGTTGGTAAAAAATAACATGCCCTAACCGCGCCCCAAGAATGGTAGCAACAACCATATAAATGGTGAGTGTATCTACATCTTTTTCAGGCTTACCTTCCTTGCGGAAAATGTAGTAAAGCACCTGCTGACTAATTAAAAAACCCAAGGCAAACAGCAAGCCGTACCAGCGTAAAGCAAATGATCCAAATGAGAAAATTTCGGGACTTCCGTTCCAAATAATATAACTGATCATATCAAAGAAGTAAGAAAAATGCGTTTAAACAATGACTAATCGGCAAATATAAGGACTAATGCCCAAGATGCGTTATAGGTTATCCAGTTCTTCCAGTTCATGTTTGAAACTGCCGGATAATATTGGGAAGCGGCACCAACTGCGGGGGTCTACATTTAAATCATCGAAGTGAAAGGAAGGGGCCAAACGCTCGCGCTTCCATTGATTTGCTGCCCATAATCGGAAGAACTTTTTAATGTATTCCTTGAGTTGATTTTTTTGAATAACGCTGTTGGAAGGATTTACGCTCATCAGATGAAAAACTTCAATTGGTGACTTGCGATCGCGGATGGCTAATTTTTCAATCTCAACTAAAATGGAATAGGGCATCAAATCCTTTTCATCTGTTTGTTCTTTATCGGAGGGTCTTAGTTCAGCCGTGGGTGTAAGGTTATTTACATAGGATAATCCCGAGTATCCCAACTCTTTTTCAGCCCAACGCAGCCATTGCAAAATAAACGGCTTATCAATTCCGGCAATGGGAGCAAGGCTACCACTGGTGTCGCCATCCATAGTGGCATAGCCAACATCCCCTTCGCTTCGGTTGGATGTAGTTAATAATACTGCCCGTTTAATGTTGGCCAGCATCCAGATAATGGGTGACCTGGCCCGGGCTTGAATATTTTGTTTGGCGATATCATCCTGAGCCCAGGTTAACTTTCGACCTAATGCTTTTTCTATTTTTGTTTCGAAGGAAGTTACTTCTTGATCAATTTCCCATTGATGAAACTCAGCCCCCAGGGATAGGGCTAGCCCTTTGGCTGATGTAAAGGTTGCGTCAGATGAATTGCGCGTGCCCTGATAGGCACAACTTAGTAGCTGACTTACTGCTGCATTAATATTTTCAGTTTTTCGAATCTCGAGCGAGGTGCAGAATTTATCTACCCCTAATTCATGGGATGCCCTGCGTACCATTTCTGCAACCAGGACAGCACACAAGGAGGAATCAGCTCCACCACTTAAACTTAGAACAAATCCTTTTGCTTTACTTTTTCTCAGGTAGTCATACAGAGCTAGCGATGCTGCTTTTGTAAATTCTTCATTCAGCTTTTTGTTATCGGTAATTGGATGAACCTTAGTTGATGCAGGATTTTCAAAATTGAAATCGCACCAATGCAAATTGAATGACTTAAAGGATAGTCTTTCGTTTAGTTTGATAATATTTCCTTGTTGGCCGAAAATGAGATCGCCATCATAGATCATGCGCCCTGCTTCATTACCAAGCAGGTTCACAAATAGGTATGCGCAGTTAAATTTTCGAGAACCATCAATCACTACTTCCTTTTCGCGCAGCTCACTTTTACCCATCGCAAAATGGCTGGCACTGGGGTTCATGATTAAGTCTACTCCTTGTCGCGCCAGGCGATAACCCGGACGTTTTTCTTTGCGCCAGGCATCTTCGCAAATCTCAAAACCAAACTTAATTCCATGTGTGTCATAGATTAAATCGCCCACCTGAATAGGTTGCCCATCGCGAACAATTTCTTTTACCAATCCAATGGGCCATGGATCGAACCAACGGGGTTCATAATGTACTCCATCGCGGGCAAGATTTTGTTTGAAGGTAATACCAATGATTTTTTTATTTCGAATGACGCAAACGCCATTATAGGTAATTCCATCTATGCGAACGGGTAAGCCAATGCAGGTTGTAATTGAATCGCAATGGGGAATAATTTCCTGAAGGTGTAGCCAGGCATGTTCACTCAACCAATCGCTAAGAAACAAATCTTCACAGCCATACCCCGTCAAACAGAGTTCGGGAAAACAAAGAATAAGAACCTTTTCTTTCTTAGCTTCTTCAATGGCTGAAATAATGTTATTGACATTATTCGTCCAGTCCAAGGGAGTTTGGTTTACGGTTGCTCCACCTATTCGTAATGTATTACCCATTGAGACTTACTATATATTTAACATCACGCATGTTTTCTCGGAGGCGTCTTGTTCTGCTTTTTTCTTGGTATAACCAAAACCAAGACCATAAGGTTGCTCACCAATAACCACCAGGGCCGAAAACTCTTTGTTGTTTTTCCCTTTTTTTATATCGGTAACTTCGAACCGAATCTCACTTCCGTTGCGTTGCGCCCATTCAATTATTTTACTTTTGTGATTGGTGTTTGAATTAACGACAACTTCCAAGTCAAAATAAGGGCCTATAAGTTTATCGATAACAAACTTTTTGGTGCGTAAATAGCCCTTATCTAGATAGATCGCACCCACTAACGCTTCCAATGCATTGCCCAGGATCACCTGCTTAAGCTGCGTGTTCTTATTATCAAATTGAACGATTGCTGAGACACCAATTTTGCGGGCCAGATTATTTAGCGATTCACGATTCACGATGCGCGATCTTATCTCAGTAAGAAAGCCTTCGTCTTTGAACGGATATTTTTTAAATAGATAATCCGCAACAGCCGCACCTAAAATAGCATCACCTAAATATTCAAGTCGTTCGTTCGACTCGCGAAAACCATTTTTTTCTTTAGCCCTGGAACTATGGAGTGTTGCTAACTTGTAGAGTGCTAAGTTGGAGGGGGTAAAACCGGCAATGGTCTTTATGGCCGTTACAAGTTTCTTATCTTCTTTGGAATTTGATTTTGATAAAGTGAGTAAATTCCACACAAACTGAGGTCTTACTCTACCTTTTTTAGAATGATAGAAGCATTGTGGCCACCAAAACCAAACGTATTACTCAGGGCAATCTTTACTTCTTTTTTCTGCGACTTGTTAAAAGTAAGGTTCAAACGGGGGTCAAGTCCATCATCATCTGTAAAGTGATTAATGGTTGGGGCAATAACTCCTTCTTTGATAGCTAATAAACAAGCGATGGACTCAATAGCACCCGCAGCACCCAACAAATGACCCGTCATTGATTTGGTAGAACTGATATTCATTTTGTAGGCCTGCTCTCCAAATACTTTTTGAATGGCTTTTATTTCTCCGATATCACCCAATGGAGTTGATGTACCATGCGTATTGATGTAGTCTACTTCTTCGGGTTTAATGCCGGCTTCCGTCAACGCGTATTGCATTACTTTAGTGATTCCGGCACCTTCGGGATGGGGAGCTGTAATATGGTAAGCATCCGCAGATAAGCCGCCACCTATTATTTCTGCATAGATTTTAGCGCCTCTCTTTTTAGCATGTTCATATTCTTCAAGAACAAGAGCACCAGCACCTTCGCCTAGTACAAAACCATCACGATCTTTATCGTACGGACGAGAAGCCGTTTCAGGTGAATCATTTCTTTCCGATAAAGCCTTCATAGCATTAAATCCACCGACACCCGCTTCACAAACTGCAGCTTCAGATCCGCCTGATACTATGATATCTGCTTTGCCTAATTTTAGATAGGTGTACGCATCGTAAATCGCATTGGTAGAGGAAGCACAAGCGGAAACGGTAACAAAATTTGGTCCGCGGAAGCCATACTTAATAGAAATGTGACCTGCACTGATATCGGCAATCATTTTTGGGATAAAGAAAGGGTTGAAACGGGGTGTTCCATCACCTTTTGAATAGCTCTTTACTTCTTCCTGAAAAGTAAGCAACCCTCCGATACCTGAACCCCATATTACCCCAACACGATCAGGATCAAGGTCAGCTAGCGGAAGGTTGGCATCAGATATAGCTTCGTCAGCCACCACCATGGCATATTGCGAGAATGGATCCATTTTGCGCCCTTCTTTACGATCCATAAAGTCTTCAAACTTGAATCCTTTTACCTCGCAGGCGAATTTGGTCCTATAAAGAGTAGTATCAAACTTAGTGATTGGTCCAGCACCGCTTTTCCCTGCTTTCAAACCCTCCCAATATTGCTGAAGGGTGTTTCCGATGGGTGTTAATGCGCCTGCACCTGTAATTACTACTCGTTTAAATGTCATACAATACGTTAGTGGAGCAAAAAACTGACTACCAATTATTTCTTAACGTTCTCCTCGAGATAAGAAATCGCCTGGCCTACAGTAGCGATGTTTTCGGCCTGGTCGTCAGGGATGGAAAGATTGAATTCCTTTTCGAATTCCATGATAAGCTCTACGGTATCCAGCGAGTCAGCACCTAAATCATTAGTAAAGCTTGCTTCCGGAGTAACTTCAGATTCTTCCACGCCTAGTTTGTCGATGATGATCTGTTTTACTTTTTGTGCGATTTCAGACATGTTTATAAGGTTTAGTAGTATTCAAAAATCTGTGCAAATAAAGAGATTTGGTGCAATATTGTCAAACTTTTTAAAGTCAGTAGGTTAATTATCGATTTGTAAAAATGAAGAAAAAGCGATTAGAAATCGAATATAGCTATGATTTTGAACTTATCGGCATAATTTCATCGGCTAAGGGCTATAAACTTGCGTGGGATATCAACGCAACTTTGGCATCCAGGTTAGCCAAACAAAAAGACCTAGTAATCCAAGTAAAAAATAAGCAGTCTGCAACTTTTACACATTATTCTTTCGAGAATGAGGTGAATGTGCTTAAACTATTTCGCAATAAGCCCAACGAGGTCGAATTAATTAAAAATCTTCTCGTCCCGGAATTTCCTCATTATGACTACGTTATCCTTTGCCAGGGTGAGGCTTACCAACCTAACAATCGATTGCATGAACTCTTGCGTAATATTTCTACCATTGAATTAGTCGCTTTCATACCTTTGGACGCTTTAAAATCGAAGGACAACTTTATTTTCTAACCAACCTCAATGGAACGTATCTCTTATAACAAGACAAAAATTGTAGCCACCGTAGGCCCTGCTTCAAATAATAAAGAAATGCTTCGTGCCCTCGCTAAAGAGGGTGTAGATGTTTTCCGACTTAATTTTTCGCATGGCTCTCATGAAGACCACTTAAAGGTGATCCATTTTGTTCGTGAGATTAACAAAGAGTTAGGAGCTAATATAGCCTTGCTGCAGGATCTGCAAGGTCCTAAAATCAGGGTAAATGAAATGAAGCCGGGGGTTGAAATTGTTGCCGGGCAAGAATTAATTATAACAACCCGCGAAGTGCTTGGAAACAATGAACTTGTAAGCACTTCTTATGAAGGGTTGCCTAATGATGTGAAGGTGGGTGATATGATTTTGATTGATGATGGAAAGTTGGAGTTGAAAGTAAAAGAGGTTCGTGACATTGATGTGGTGTGTGCTGTAGTTTATGGAGGCCCTTTGAAATCTCGTAAAGGAATTAATCTACCGTTTAGTAAAGTTTCTGCCCCTTCCCTCACAGAAAAGGACATGGAAGATTTGTTATTCGGGTTAAAGCATAATGTCGATTGGGTGGCTTTGTCATTTGTAAGAAAGGAGCAAGATATTATTTCTTTGCGCGCCATTATCGATGAACACAAATCGACCACGCGTATAGTGGCAAAAATTGAAAAACCCGAAGCACTTGAAAATATTGATGCAATCATTGCAGCCACTGACGCAGTAATGGTTGCCCGCGGTGATCTTGGGGTAGAAATCTGGATGGAAGAAGTACCGATGGTACAAAAAATGCTCATTCAAAAATGTAATAAAGCCTCTAAGCCGGTCATTGTGGCTACTCAAATGATGGAGAGCATGATTGAAAATCCACGCCCTACTCGGGCTGAAACCAACGATGTTGCCAATGCAGTAATGGATGGGGCGGATGCGTTGATGCTTTCAGCAGAAACTGCTGCGGGAAAATACCCCATTGAGGTGATTCGCAGTATGGTGCGCACGATCGGTTCCGTGGAAAAAAATGGGGATATCTTTTATCGCTTTCATGAAGTGGATCCTCAATCAGCCAATTATTTTAACGATAGCCTGATTCTTACAGCCTGCAAGTTGGCTAAAGATGTCAATGCAAAAGCCATTGTAGGAATGACCCAGTTGGGGTACAGCGCTACAAAAGCATCCTCGCATAGGCCCAACGCTAATATTTTTGCCTTTACGAGCAATGAGTCGATAATTAATACGATGAATTTGGTGTGGGCAACGCGGGCCTATCATTATGACAAGGCTTCTTCAACAGACTCAACGATCGCTGACGTTGAAAGAATCTTAAAACAAGATGGGCATGTGAAAACCGGAGACATCTTTATTATCCTGGCAAGTATGCCAATACAAGAGCGAGGTCGGTCAAATATGATTAAAGTGCATGTAGTTAGTTAGCAATAGAATGATGGTGGATACTTGTACTAGATTCTAGTAACGAGTATCCAGAATCAAATATCTAACTTCGGCTCCACCATAATCACCTCCTCCTGTTCAACCACTACCATTCCTTTGGGGTCACCTTTGCGCTTGCGTACAAATTTTTTAGGTGTGACAATTACCGGGCAAAGTGATTCTGTTTTCCGTTTGGAATTATAGGCTGCTAATTGGGCAGCTCGTTGGATCACGTCTTTTGGAAAGTTTTTACCGGACTGATGCTTGATTAAAACATGCGATCCTGCCACGTCTTTAGCATGAAGCCATAAATCTTCTTTGTAAGAATTCTTTAGAGTCAACTCATCATTGTGCTCTGCATTTTTCCCCACCCAAATTTTAAACCCTTTGTATTCAAACTCGTGATAGGGAAGAGGTTTACTTTGCTCTTTTTTTGCCTTTGTTTGTGTGTTACTTTTTCTAAGCGTTTTAAGATCTTCTGTTGATTCGATGACGATCAATTGTTCCTGGAGAGTTTTAATTTCTTGCTGTTTGGTGCGGATAGAATCTGCTAACTTATTGATTTCTATTTGCTGATTTTTTGCCTTGCGGTAAAAGATTTCAGCATTTTTTTGTGGATTAAGTTCTGGTTTAAGTTTTATCGCTACAGGCTGACTATCGTAAAAACTGGGGAGAGTAACTTTTTTAGTTCCCGTTTTGATTTCATGCATATAGGCCATAATCAGGTCGGCCCAGATTTGATAATGCTGATCATTCATCAGCTCATCTAGCTTTTGCTGATTTTTTGAAATGTAATTGCAACTGGATTTGATCTGATCCTGAATCTGCTTTTGAAGAATTGATTTTTCTGATTGAAGTGAATTGTAAACGGAAGCGCTTAAAAAGAACTCGTTAAGTGCAGTCGTAGGCCGCTGAAAGGAGTGGAGTATTTTACTGATTGGTAACAGAGAAAGTATGACCATACCTTCTTTCTCCACAATGAAAAAGGTGGGGTTCTCCAATTGCTTTCGCAAGCCAATCAGCTCATTCCATTGATCTTCTTGCGAGAGTTTATCAAAGGTGTGGTTCCGCCAATAATCCCAGAAAAGCTTTCCAAACGTAAAATATAACTGAGGTAGCCTTGTGAGATTTAATCCAAACGATTCTCTACCAAAATCAATTTTCCGATCCAAATCATTGGGTGAAATTTCAAGGTCAGCTTGAAGATGATTTCTGAAAATGGCAAGGGCTTTTGATTTATGAAACAGTATGATGTTTGATCGGTTGCCGTGCATCTTAAAAATTAATTGATACGATTCTTCTAACCCGATTGAAAAACTTCGTTCATTTTCAAATTGCCTTACACCAGTAACCTTCTTCATCAGGATATCAGTGAACAGATCAATGCTGTTCTTTCGGGCCCGATTAAAATTTTCAGGGAAGGATAAACAGCAAAATTGGGGAAGTAAACTCGCCTTTACGAAATAGGAACGACTGGTATTATTAAATTCAATAATGAGTTCGTCTTTATTTTGACTAAAACAGGAGACTACTGTAAAGCCCATCAATTCTTGCTGTAGTTGGGCACTTAACTGACGAAGGAAATAATAATTGTTATGCACGCTCAGAGTTCGATGGTCAAACCATCGTAAGCCAAAGCTACTGAAACGGGAAGTTCTTTTTCTATAGACTTATGAGTACCTAGCTTATGACTGATGTGAATAAAGTATGTCTGCCCAGCTCCAACTTTTGATGCGATCTCAAGCGCTTCACTTAGATTAAAGTGCGAAAGATGTTTTTCGCGTTGCAGTGCATTCAGAACGAGTACTTTGGTTCCTCTTAGTTTCTCAAAAGTGCTTTCAGGAATATGGTTGGCATCGGTGATGTAACTGAAATCTTCAATGCGAAATCCCATCACAGGAAGGTTATAATGAAGTACAGGCAATGGATTAATTGTGACGTGATTAATTGTAAAAGCCTGATCACCAATTTCTATCAAATCAAGTTGGGGAATTCCGGGGTATTTGTGTTCATCGAAAGCATAATGGAATTCAGCCTGCAATTGTTTGTGAACTGCTCTGGTTCCATATACAGGCATATCTTTTTGTTGTAAATAGTTGTATGCCCGCACATCATCAAGGCCTGCAATATGATCCTTGTGTTGATGTGTTACTAAGACGGCATCTAATTTTTGAATTCGCTCCCGCAACATTTGTTGACGAAAATCAGGACCGGTATCAATAACCAAACTGGTTTCATTAATAAGCAGGTGGACAGAAGAGCGCAACCGTTTATCGCGGTAATCGAGCGACTGACAAACCTGGCAATCACAACCGATCACCGGCACGCCTTGAGATGTTCCGGTACCAAGAAATGTGACTTTCAAATCGCAAAGATTTTATCAGAAATCAACTTTTTACTTCGGCTTGACTTAATTCTTCGTAAAGTTTCAGGCTTTTTTCTGTGAAGCGGGTTGTATCGAGTTCCAAGCCCTTCAAGATATCGAAAAGTGCGTTTATTTTTCCTTCGGTGGTAAAGAACTTATTGATAATCATGATCTTCTGCTCTTTCAAAAGACAATACCCTGATTTGAAATTACCTTTTTCGTACCTCAAGATATAATCTGATTCGGCAATTAAATCTTCCAGCTTCGTAAGGAATTGATTGGTATACTTAATCATTCGTAGTGGCGAATTTTAAGGGGGCAAGATAGGGATTTTGGCTCATAGTAAATAGTCTTTAGTCTATGACTCCATAGTCAGCAGCGGACTGTGGACTAAATAATTAATTTTGCAAAGTGCATTCAAAGAAGCTTATCGTAATCATTGGTCCTACCGCGGTTGGTAAAACGGCTGTATCCATTCAGTTAGCAACTTATTTTAAAACAGAAATTATCTCAGCAGACTCACGGCAGATCTATAAAGAGTTGGAGATAGGTACTGCCAAGCCCTCACCTGAGGAACTTGCCATGGTGAAACATCATTTTATTAATACCCATTCTATTGAACAGGACTACGATGCCGGAGGTTATGAACGAGATGCAATATCGCTCCTAGATAAACTCTTTAAAAAGCATGATTCGCTGGTTTTATGTGGAGGTTCAGGATTGTATGTAAAAGCTGTACTAGAAGGTTTTGATGAAATGCCAGAAATTCCAGAAGGTACCCGGGAACGCATTATGGAAGGGTATCAAAAAAAAGGACTGGAATGGTTACAGGAAAAAGTGAAGGAAGCCGATCCGGAGTATTTCGAACTCGTGGATCAAAAAAACCCACACCGACTAATGCGCGCACTCGAAATTCATATAGCGGGTAGCAAACCGCTAGGCGAATTAAGAAATCAAAAGAAAGTGACCCGTCCCTTTAGTGTGATCAAAATTGGGTTGGAACTTGAGCGTGAAGAACTTTATCAACGCATTGACTCCCGAATGGATGCTATGATTGCAGCCGGACTTTTTGAAGAGGCCGAACAACTTTATCCAAAAAGAAATTTGAATGCCTTGCAAACCGTGGGTTATCGCGAGATCTTTGATTTTATGGATAATCAGTTTGATAAGGAAGAAGCCATTCGACTGTTGAAAAGGAACTCAAGGCGCTATGCAAAACGGCAACTTACCTGGTATAAGCGCGATCCGGAAATTAACTGGTTCAGACCTGAACGATTGGATGAGATAATGAGATTAATTGAAAATGGATAATTTCACACACATGGTCATTTGGATACATGCACACTACATAATTGTAAATTGTTCATTTTCAGGTGGCAATTTAATCAACCGATGACTACCAAAAAGGTTTTGATCATTACTTACTATTGGCCTCCGAGCGGTGGCGTTGCCGTTCAGCGCGTGTTAAAATTTTGTAAGTATCTCCGTGATTTTGGATGGGAACCAGTTATCTACACAGTATCGAATGGAGAATTTCCGGAAATTGATAATTCTTTGATCTCAGAAATTCCTCCAGGGATGGAAATTGTTAAAACAAGAATTTGGGAGCCTTACTCCATCTATAAATTATTTACGGGGAAGAAGAGCAAGGCAGCAATTCATCGAAGTACAATGAGAACGGGTAATAAAGTTTCGATGGCAGAAACAATCTCTGTATGGATAAGAGGAAATCTGTTCATTCCCGACACAAGGTGTTTTTGGATTAGGCCATCAATTTCTTTCTTGAATAAGAAGCTTGAGAATGAAAAATTTGATGCCATCATTTCAACGGGCCCACCTCATTCAAATCATTTAATCGCACGTAAACTTTCAAAAAAAAAAGAAATACCCTGGTTAGCTGATTTTCGGGATCCATGGACAACAATGGATTACTATCAAGACATGAGGCTAACTCGTTGGGCCGACAATCGACATCATGCGTTAGAACTGAATGTACTGAAATCGGCCTCAGTAACGGTCGTGGTTGGCCGCCAGATGAAACAGGAGTTTGATCAAAAAGGAGCCAGGCGAGTAGAAATTATTACCAATGGTTTTGATGAATCAGATTTCGAAGTTTCTCCAAACGTTACGTTAGATTCCGAATTTTCAATTGTTCATGTTGGGTCTTTTTTGAAACGTAGAAATCCTGAAATGCTTTGGAAAGCAATTGCACGGCTAAAAAAAGAAAATCACCCAATTGTTCATCACCTTAAAATAAAATTAATTGGCAGAGTTGAGCAAACGATTCTGGATTCGATAGTGCGTAATGGATTGACTGAATTTCTTATTCAGATTCCGTTTGTGCCTCATAACGAGGTTGGGAAGTATTTACAATCTGCTCACGTATTATTACTTCCAATTGATAATTTCGAAGGATCCAAGTGGGTTCTTACGGGAAAACTTTTCGAATACCTTGCTTCGCGGAGGCCTGTACTATGTATTGGCCCTACCGATGGAGATGCCGCGAAACTGTTGGCAGAGACAGGAGTTGGCGAAACTTTTGGATTTGAGGATAAACAGGGAATAATTGATTTTTTAGTACGCCATTACAATACCTTCTTATCAGGAAAAAGGGAAGTGCCCGATGAAGGGAAAATTAAGAACTATTCCAGACGCGAACTTACCCGCCAACTATCAAAATTATTAGACGAGATTTCTGCATGATAAAAATTATCACGGTTATAGGGGCAAGGCCACAAATTATTAAGGCATCAGCTATTAGTCGAGCCATTAGAAATAAGTATGGATCACAAATTAGTGAGATAATTATCCATACTGGCCAGCATTATGATGAGTCAATGTCGAAAGTTTTTTTTGACGAACTACAACTCCCGAAAGAGGACTACAACCTTCAGGTGGGCTCGGCATCGCACGGGGTGCAAACAGCTCAGATGATGATCAAGTTGGAGGAGATATTTATCAACGAAATGCCACGAGCCATTTTATTATATGGCGACACGAATTCCACCTTGGCAGCTGCCGTTACTGCGGCAAAACTGCATATTCCAATTATTCATGTTGAAGGCGGTGTACGGTCGTTTAATAAAAAATTTCCCGAGGAAATAAACAGATTGATATGCGATCATCTTTCGACTTTAATTTTTGTGCCAACCCTTTCGGGGATTGAGAATATGCGTAACGAAGGATTTAAAATTGATACGAATTTACAAGTAACGTCAGATGCCCCAGGGGTGTACCATTGTGGAGATATCATGTTTGATAATTCATTGTTCTTTGGGGAAGCAGCAGAAAGAAAAATACTATGGCTTAATAATCTGAATGTGAAAGAGAACGAATTTGCCTTGATTACCATGCATCGCCCCAGTAATGTGGATGATTCAAAGGTGTTGGAAGAACTTTTGAAAACTTTTGTAAGAATTTCAGATGAGCAAAATCTTGATTTTGTTTTCCCGGTTCATCCAAGGACGTTAAAAATAATTGACACTAAGATCAGTTTGCAAACCCGAACGGCATTATTGAAAAGTAAAATAAGAGTAATACCTCCCGTGTCGTTTGTTGAAATGACTCTGCTGGAAAAGAAAGCCAGCATTATCTTTACAGATTCCGGGGGTGTGCAGAAGGAAGCCTATTACTTTAAGAAGCCATGTGTCATCTTATTAGAGGAAACCCCCTGGCAAGAGCTAGTAGAAAGTGGAAGTGCTTTGCTTGTTGGAGCTGATCCTGAAAAGATAATGAATGGTTATTCTTTTTTATCGGGAAAAAAGGATCTTGTGTTTCCTCCACTATTTGGAGATGGAAAGGCATCAGAGTTTATTTGTGAGAAAATAATTGAGACAATGAGGACTTAGTTTAGCTTCTTTTTTAGGTCCGACCATCTTTTATGTTCTTCTAATGTAACGGCTGGATTGCCAATGTAGGTTTGATTTTCTGCTGTATCTTTTAATACGGTGGCTCCAATTCCCGTAAACGTGTTAGGTGCAATGTTAAGTTTGTTTTTTATGGAAACGGAAGGGGCTATCCATGAATTCTCCCCAATTCGTGTACTACCCGCAATCATGGCATTGGCGATAACTAAAGCATTTCTTTCAATCACAACTCCATGCGCAATATGAACCAGGTTATCAATTTTTACATTTTCAAAAATCTCAGTATTGTCGAGCACGCCACGATCAATGCAGGTATTGTTATGGATTTCTACCCCGTCATGAATAACCACATTTCCGAGGTGTTCCAATAATTCGTATTGTCCATGTTCATCTTTTTCGTACCCGAAACCATAGTTGCCGATTGTATTGTTGCAGCCGATAATTACGTTTTTTCCAATTCGGGTGCCTGCCAATATGCAGGTATTATGCATAATCACAGTATGATCATCGATAAAACAATTTTCTTCAATAACAACGCCATGCCCTATGTAGCAACCTATACCAAGGTGACTGGATGGATGTATGCTAGCAGATTTTTCAACTCCTTCTGGTTTCTTAGCGGAGGAAAAAAAATGTTTAATAATTTTGAAGAAGCTGGATCTGGGATTTGAGACTACTAAGAAATTACAGTTTGCAGACCTGAGTTTGTCAAAGGCTAGTGGGGTTAATACCAAAAGCCCAAGGGTTAACTCTTTCGGATTAATAGTATTAATATTCTTATCATTCATCCAACTTACTTTAGTAAGACATGGATTGGCTTTGGCATTTTGCAAGGAAATTGCTCCGTCTATTTTTTGTGAAATTTCAGTTATCACAAATTCCCCATCAGGGAATTGAGCTTTGATATCAACTAAGTTTATGGTCTTCATAAGCTAAAGAATTAGATAACCCAGCGGATTACTTCAAAAGCCTCTGCAAAATTTGTGTTGATTTGCACCCCACGTGTTGTTGCCAAAGACTTGATAAAATTTGCGTTTAGGTAGGATCTGTGCTTTTGGGAGTCGTAGGCATGCAAAGCTTCAATTTTCTTTTCGATGTGTTTGCTGTCTAGTCTGATAAACCCGGCAGTGTTGAAGGTGAGATTATTCCACGGAAGCTCATATGCAAGGATGGAGGTGTTTTTAAAGGCTCGCAGGCCTTCTTCTGAAATAACCTGATGATCCTGGTGAATGTCGTGTAGGGTTGGTATAAATACTATATCGGGTTCTATCTTCGATTTGATTTTGATTAATTCTTCTAAAATGTCCTGCCGGAATTCTTTAAACCGCCTGACATCAAAATCATAAAGAATAAGATGCTCGGGTTTGATGCCCAGTATTTTTGTGGCAACCTTCACTTCCTTTTCCAAGGTGTTGGGAGGCAGGTGGGGAGGGAGTGATTTCGTGCAAATGGAGAAAGCAACATAGTGTACTTCAGCACCTTCCTCTAAAAATTTTACAATGCTACCCCCGCACCCTAATTCGCCATCGTCAGTGTGGGGAGCAAGAACCAAGACCTGTTTTTTCATTCTCGTTCGTTAGGGTTCAAAATTAAGATTTTTAAACACACAATGTAATTTTATATTAACCCGAGTGCCTAAGCGACTTTGTGGTTAAGACGAATCTTACCTAAGAAGCCTTACCCCCTTCTTAAACAACTCATTTGCCTCTGGCGAAACTTTTGAGATAAGTATAAGACTACTAAATAGTATAGTGGTAAGTACCGATCTAATAAACATTTCTAGAATAACAGATTCTATTTTAAATGGAATTCTGTTTGCGGCCAAGGTAATTAGCGCGATCATTAAAACTTTAACTGTGGCTAAATCAAAAGGTTGAATCTTAAACTTCGCGTAAATAAAGAGATACTTAACAATATTGAATGTCACCAATGCAAAGGCGGCACCCCAGGCAGCGCCTTCAATGCCATAGCGCGGTATCAAATATATATTGGAAACGATAACGAGTGCGGCTAGCATCAGGATCAATACAATGTTGAATTTATAATACTTCGAGAGTACAATAATTTCGCTGCTCGGCCCAAAGATCATATCCATTAGTTTACCAGAGCCAATAATAATTACCACCCATTTTCCAAGCGCATAGTTGTCGCCTTTCGGCATCAAGACAAAAAGGTTGTCCAGATTGATCCAGACTCCAATCAAAATAAGTGAGCCAATAATAAATTGATTAATAGATGTTTTGCGATACAACGATGAGACTTCATTCAGATCATTCCGTTCAAATGCGCGTGAGATTAATGGCATAGTTATCTGGCTCAACGCCCGTTTCGGAATTTCAATCACGGTGGCCATATAAAAAGCAGTTGTATAGATGGCGTTGGCACTTAGTCCAAGCAAGGCAGTCACCATCATGCTATCAATCTTTCCTATTAAGATCATTCCGGCCATACCGGCAAAACTTAGCAGGCCGTATTTAAATAATTCCGGGATTTTGGTTTGGTCAAGTGTTTTGAAATTAGTTTGAAGCGTGAGTTCGCTTTGCTGCCATAGATAGAAAATCAAAATGAGCAACCAAATAAGATAACTGACTACCGAGCCAATAATAAATTGATCAAATGTTATAAATCCTGTAAAGTAAATAAGCACGAGAACGGAAAGGAACAACCTCGCCATTACTTCGCGCAGCAGATTTGGGATTACCGTTTTTAATAAGGATCGCGAGAAAGCTTCCAGCACTGAAATCATTACTAAAATGAGGGTTAGCCAAAGCACCAATGAAGTGAATTGAATTATTTCCTGTGCATTGTCCTTAAAGTAGGAGAGTAGTGGGGTCTCAAAAATCTTAAATACCAGAAAGAAAATAGCGAATCCCGCCAGTGCCATCAGCATCATCAACGTGATGAAGGTGTGCGATGACTTCTTGTCTTTTACCAATTGCGGATAGAATCTGAAAATACTTTGGGTGAGCCCGAACTGGGCAAACGGTGAAAACAAAATAGCGGCATCTTGTATGGTTCTAAAAAGCCCTACTTGCTCTAGCGATAGAAACTTAGGATAGAGATACAGCAAATTGACATAGCCAATCGCTACACCCAGGTAGGCAATGATGGTAGAGTAAATACTTTGTCGAATGACAATGCCCATGAAACTTGTTAGTCCTTTAAAAGATTTTCCACAAGGTCGTTTAAAATTTTCTTATTCTTTTCGGCTGAAAGAACATCTGCTGCTTGATTTGCATTTTCCTTGTATGAGGAGATTTCTTTGTCCGAAAGTGAATTGATTTTTTTAGCTAACGAAGGGGCTGTGAAATCATCGGATACAATCCCTAAATTATATTGCTTTACAAGTTTCGCCATTTCAGGTGTTGGCCCGATTGCAATGGCTAATCGTGCTTGTACATAATCAAAGAATTTATTGGGAAGCGTGTTAGCGTAGTTAAAGTTTATAGGAGGTAGTAGGAAAATACCCATATCATATTTATGGATATGAGGCACAACCTGATCGCTTTTTACGGGGTCAATAATTTTGATTCTGGAATTTTTCTGAATTTGTTTTTTTAGTGTTTTGAGATAGCCTCTTGTTTTTTTGTTTGCAATGGAAGGTGTTAAAAGCATGAGATCTAATGTGAATCGCTCATCGACATAATCCATCATCTCAATCATGATTTCAAGCTGACGCGAGGGATTGGCTGCACCATGATGAATAAGTTTGATTGATTTTGAATCTACTGGCAATGGTTTTAAATCAGCATAGTAATTGGCATTAGTAAGTATGATTGGATTCACAGGGTAGAACTTATGATATTCTTTAGCGAGTCCTTCACCTACTGTAAGCATAGCATCTGTCAAGGGTAAATATTTTTTACACAGATATTGATTGAATCGCTGGAAGAATACACGCCAAACCAACTTGTCTTCAAAATGCCGGGGGGCAAACTCGTGGGCATCGAATAAAATTTTCTCGCTTTTTTTTATTCGCATAGCCAAAGGCAAGCACTCAATGTCATTAGCTATGATTAGATCAAATTCTCTTTGCTTTAATTGAATTCTTAGTGATGGAGAATCATAAAGAGTCTGAAAGGCATTTTCAAACAACCGGGTTAATAAGAAGAATGAGGTAATTGCTTTTTGGATTAGCCTAGGCTTTATACGCTTAATACGAATTACCTCAACATTCAGATTCGTTGGTGCATCAAAGCATACAACGGTAGTGGTGTATTTATCATTGAGGAAGTTAATTTGACGCACAACGCGCGCATCGTGATTTAAATCACTGAAGACAAGGATCAGGATTTTCTTCATTTTTTTCTCAGTGCTTCAACAATGTAGTAGCGAGGCGTGAATTGCCGAAGTATGGGTCGGATGCCATTAATTTTGGTAGGACTGGTCCATTTTTCACTCCGCACAATTTCCCAACCTCCTTTTTCAAGCAACCAATCAAATTGCCAATCTTCAAATTCATGAAAATGTTGATCCCAGCGATCATTCTTATTTCGGTAGGCTTTCGCAAACCAAAGCGAAAGTGGGATGCTCGCAAATAGACGTTCTGATTTTATTGCCCTTAAAACACCCAAGGGGTTAAGGAGGTGTTCAAAAATTTCGAAGGCCGTTGTTACATCTGTTTGATATTTTGCTATTGAATCTGGGGACTCATCAAGATCTTCTCCATGAGTATTAGTAATATTAAACCCCTGTGATGCTAAAAAATCTGAAAATGGGTTAGGTGTTCCAATGTCTAAGATTGATTCCTTTTTACTTATAGATGGGTTCATGAAATCCCAGGTCTTCTTGTAACGCTTTTGCTTGGAGGGTGATAAAAGGTAGGTGTCAGCTGACATATTCGAAAGTAACTATAATGAAATTAAAAGCATTAAAATCTTCTTTTGCACGTTTAAATTTTAATTTCTCGCAAAGAAAGGGAATTTTGCACCCCTAATAAACTGGAAATGAAAATTACCCTGATTGCTGGTGCCCGTCCTAACTTTATGAAAATTGCCCCCATTATCAGGGCGATTGAAAATGCCCAGGCGGCAGGCACGAAAATTCATTATCGCCTTGTT
This sequence comes from Cyclobacteriaceae bacterium, assembly GCA_016787755.1. Taxonomy (GTDB): domain Bacteria; phylum Bacteroidota; class Bacteroidia; order Cytophagales; family Cyclobacteriaceae; genus ELB16-189. The sequence goes on from JAEUUA010000002.1 coordinate 268,729, forward strand.
CACACAGGCCAGCATTATGATGATAAACTCAGTAAAATCTTTTTCGAACAACTGGAAATCCCTCAACCCGATGTAAACTTAGGCGCTGGTTCAGGTTCACAAGCTGAGCAAACTGCTAAAATCATGATTGAGTTTGAGAAGGATCTGTTAGCTAACCCGTCCGACCTTGTTGTGGTGGTGGGTGACGTCACCTCAACCATGGCCTGCACGATTGTAGCTAAGAAACTTAATACCAAAGTTGCGCACGTAGAGGGCGGCATCCGCTCATTTGATATGGCAATGCCTGAAGAAATTAACCGGATTGTTACCGACTCGCTTGCTGATTATTTTTTCACTACTTCAGAAGTGGCGAATCAAAATCTTTTGAAAAGCGGTGTACGGGAAGATCAGATCTTTTTTGTAGGGAATACAATGATTGATACGTTACTGAATCAATTACCGAAGATAAAAAAGCCAGAGAAGTGGGCTGAATGGAAAGTAGAGCCTAAGAAATACCTTGTACTTACTTTGCACAGACCTTCCAATGTGGATGATGCCGATAAGTTTGCGAACTGGATGCGAGTGATTGATGGAGTAGGTTTGCCGGTTATTTTCCCGGTTCATCCAAGAACGCAAAAGAATTTTTTAACATTACCTAAAAAACCCCTTAATATCATTGCCTGTGATCCTCTCAGTTACCATGAATTTATTTATTTGATAAAGGAATCAAAAGCAGTTATAACGGATTCAGGTGGGGTGCAAGAGGAGACAACTGTTTTGGGGGTTCCATGTCTTACTTTAAGAAACAATACAGAGCGACCCGAAACCGTAACTATGGGCACAAACGAAATGATAGGAGATAACTTTGTTGCGTTAAGTGAAGCTTTAAAAAATTTGAATGAAGGAAAGTGGAAACAAGGTGGGATTCCTGAATTGTGGGATGGACGAACTGCGGAGCGAATTGTGTCTCAGTTGTTACAACTAGAGTGATTTCAACCTCCCCGGATTATCTTTCAGAAAACTATCCCAGGATTTACTCTTATTTTTTACTAGGCCATTTTGGTAATGGTGGCAAACGGCAACGGCTAACGCATCGGAAGCATCCAGAAGTTTGGGCATTTCTTTCATGCTGAAAATTTGCATTAACATCTTAGCTACCTGCTCTTTACTGGCATTCCCATTTCCGGTAACGGACTGCTTCACTTTTTTGGGTGCGTATTCTGTAATGGGTACTTCGCGAAATAAGGCCGCTGCCATGGCAACTCCTTGCGCACGACCAAGTTTTAACATGGACTGCACATTCTTTCCGAAGAAAGGTGCCTCTAAGGCTACTTCATCCGGGTGATATTCATCCACCAGGGTAAGAACCCGATCAAAAATTTTTTTAAGCTTGAGTTCGTGAGCCCCTGTCTTACCCATTTGAATAACCCCGAATTGAATGAGCTTAATTCTGCTAAGTTGAACAAGAATGATTGCGTAGCCCATTACATTGGTTCCCGGATCCAACCCAAGAATTATCTTTTCCTTCACTACTTTTTTCTCAACTTTGCTCACAGCCCAAACTTACAGAGAAACACGCAATGCTGATTTATTTCCTGGTAATCTTTAGTAGTTATTTTCTTTTTATGCTTTGGCTGATAATCGGTTGGATTAAAGTCAAACGTAAGCAAAGCATATGGGCAGTTGATAGTTTTGCTTCGGTAGTCGTGGCAGTAAGAAATGAAGAGACCACGCTCCCAAACCTGATTCAGTCATTGGCTCAGCAAACTTATCCTAAAGATAAGTTTGAAATCATTTTGGTAAATGATCATTCAACAGATAAAACAGCTGAAATTATTTCTAAACTAATTAATCAATATCACGGTATGAAAGTCAGCAAAGTTTCTGCTCAGGATTTGGGTAAGAAGCGGGCGATCACTGAAGGTATTGAGTCTGCCCGAGGGGAAATAATTTTAACGACCGATGCAGACTGCACATTGCCAACCAACTGGATTGCGGGAATGGTTGGTTCTTTTACGGAAGAAACACAGTTGGTTATCGGAGCGGTTAAAATAAAAACTGATCAGCGTTTTTTTTCAACCTTGCAGGCAATGGAATTTAGCAGTGTGATGGGTTCGGGAATGGCGATGATGGGGTGGGGACAGGCGGTCATGTGCAATGGGGCAAGCTTGGCATTTCGCAAAAGGGCTTTTGATGCCGTTCGAGGCTATGAAGGAAATTTTGAAATTCCGTCTGGTGATGATGAATTTCTGATGCGAAAGATTGATCATCATTATCCTGGAGGCATTACGGTTGTTTCTCAAAAGGATTGCGTTGTTGAAACTGCGCCTCTCTATTCTATAAAGGATTTTGTTCAACAACGACTACGCTGGGCCGGGAAGTGGAAAGCAAACGATTCAATCTTTGCCAAAGCATTAGCTGTTTTTATTTTATCGGTTCAAATCAGTTGGCCCATAATAATCGTAGCGGCTAGTCTATTGTATTCTAAGACATTAGGGCTAACAATTCTTTTAAAAATTTTATTGGAAATTACTTTTCTTTTGATGGTATCAATATACTTAAAACAACGATTTCGAATTCTGGCATTCAGCGTGCTTCAAATCGTTTATCCGTTCTATGTTATTTGGATAGGATTCTACTCACAGATTAGTACCTACACGTGGAAGGGACGATCTTCCTAGCCACTCCACTATTTCGCGTTAAGAGATTGTTAACATGCTACGTGTTATTCATTTATTCTTAATTTTACCTGATTAACAATATGGGCGAAGTAGAATTAAGAAAGCAGATTGAACGGAAAGAACTGGAACTCAACTCCTTGTTAGAGATCACCCAGTCGATCAACAACAATGTGCCAGAAGATTCTTTGTACAAGATTTTCAATTTTACCCTTCGCTCAAATCTCAATATCAAAAAGTTAGCTCTTTTTGTATTGGATGATGCCTGGTATTGCAAGGTTAATTTTGGCACCAAGAATAATTTTCAGAAACTCAAACTGGATGATCGATTTAAACTTATCAAGAATATTCATCGCATGGATGAGTTTGAAGAATGTGCCTTTCATGAGTTTGATTTGGTGATCCCCGTAGCCCATAAATCGGATACACTTGCATTGATTTTTGTGGGCGGGCTAAATGATAACACTAATCATGATCGCGATGAAAGTATAAAATTCATTCAGGCGCTGAGTAATATTATTATTGTTGCTATTGAAAATAAAAAACTGGCACGCAAGCAATTGGAGCAAGAAGCATTTAGGAAAGAACTAGAGATTGCCAGTGATGTTCAGCAATTTCTTTTTCCGGAAAGACTTCCCTACACCGAGCGCTTGAAAATGGAAGCCAGTTATTTGCCTCACGATCTGGTTGGGGGAGATTACTATGATTATATCCCCATTAATAAAAATCAATTTTTGATTTGCGTGGCGGATGTAAGTGGAAAGGGAATTCCAGCAGCGTTGATGATGTCAAACTTTCAAGCTTCGTTGCGAACGCTATTGCGTCAAACGCCCAACTTGAAGGAAATTGTGGAGGCACTCAATTTCCAGGTAATGGAAAATACCAAGGGAGAAAAGTTTATAACGTTCTTTGGGGCGATCTACGACTTAAGTTTAAAAACGATGGTGTACGTGAATGCAGGTCATAATGCACCCATCTTAATGGATAAGAAACATGGACTGCGTTTGTTGGAAGAAGGATCAACGGTGTTGGGTGCTATGAATCCTTTGCCCTTTATCAACGAAGGGTTTATTACTGACCTGGATGACTTTACCTTGTTTGCCTACACCGATGGCCTCACCGAGACGGTAAATGAAGCGGGTGAGGAATATGGGGTTGATTCTTTAATGACCTACTTTAAAAAGAGTAGTGGTAAGGATATCAAAACTATTCATCAGGATATTATTGTTGGTTTGGATGGCTTTAAGGGCAACAATAGTTACCGCGATGATATTACGATGCTTACGTGTCGGGTTGAGTAATTTCAAATCTTTACTCGTGATTTTTCGAACACCTTTCTTTTTACCTTGGATTTTACCGGAACTAATCTGGCGAGTACCAACAGAAAAAAAAGAAATCTTTTTAACGTTTGATGACGGCCCAGTGCCCGGCCCAACAGAATTTGTGTTGGATGCCTTAGCCAAATTTAACGCGAAGGCTACCTTCTTTTGTATTGGCGATAATATCAGAAAGCATTCGGAAATTTTCGTGAAAATTCTTTCTGCCGGTCATTCGATTGGCAATCATACTTTCGGTCACCTTAAAGGATGGGATTACTCAACAAAGGATTATGTCAACAACATTGAGTTGTGTACGAATCAAATAGCAACAGTCAGCAATCGACAGTCGACAGTCGACAGTGGACTGTTTCGTCCACCTTATGGCAGAATTACCAAAGCCCAGATTAGATCGGTCAAGCAAACTCACAAAATAATTATGTGGGATGTGCTTACGCAGGATTACAGACAGTCCCTGAATAAAGAGTATTGTTTAGCGAAATCAGTAAAGGTTTCGCGCCCTGGCTCTATTGTTGTTTTTCACGATAGCTTAAAAGCTGAACGAAATCTTAGTTACGTGCTTCCAAAATACTTGGAACATTTTTCAAGAGAAGGATATATTTTTTCGGCTCTTTGAAGACTGACAGAAAGGTTGTAATACCTTTGCACGATGTCAGCTCCCTCAAAACATATTTTAGTAGCCGTACTGGATTGGGGATTAGGCCATGCAACACGCAGCATCGTTGTCATTAATGCGTTGCTTGAAAAAGGATGTAGCGTTTCAATTGCCGGGAACGGACAATCACTTGAATTGTTGAAACAAGAATATCCTCAGCTAAATTTCCATGAACTGCAGTCATACGATGTTTTATACTCTAATGGGAGACCCTTCATATTGAATATATTTCTGCAACTTCCAAAGTTCCTAAAAGCAATAAGGCTTGAGAACAAGCAAGTTGAAGAACTCATTGATAAAAATAAATTTGATGCTGTCATTTCTGATAACCGCTACGGGTGCTGGTCGAAAGAAATCCCCAGTGTGTTAATTACGCATCAGTTAAATTTGCAAATGCCTGTTTATTTTTCTTGGCTGAGTGGCTTCATAAACTACTTTAATCATCGTCAAATTAGGAAATTCACAGAGTGTTGGGTTCCGGATTTTGTATTGAACCCCATAACCGGGAGATTAACTTCTACCGAAAATTTGAGCGTTCGATTTATTGGAATGCTTTCCCGGTTTAACCCAAAAAAAATTGAGGAGAATGATAATCTTATTATGGGGGTCGTATCAGGACCAGAGCCACAACGCTCTGTTTTTGAAGAACTTCTAGTTAATGAAATGGAGAAGCAAACCAGAGATTGTATAATTGTAAGAGGTACTCCTAAAGATGAGGAGAGAAGACATTCACGGATTAAGTTTGTTAACCATCTTCATACCAATGAATTGAAAGAGCTTATTCAAAAGGCGGGAATTATAGTTTCGCGAAGTGGTTATAGCACTATTATGGATTTATCAGTACTAGGAAAGAAGCAAATAATTTTTATTCCAACACCGGGCCAAACTGAACAAGAGTATCTTGCCGAGCAATTGAGGGATAGAAAGATCGCATTGATACAAAAGCAAGCTGAGTTTAATTTGACAAAGGCAATGACTGATGTAAAAGGGTATAATGGTTTTACTCAGGTCATACAGGAAGTCAGCATGCTTCATTCAGCTATAGATGATTTGATAATGATGATAAAGTGATGAATTTTAATGAGGTCCTCTTCCCGGGGAGAAGGACGGAGCAAGGTTTTAAGAGTTGTTTATGAATTGGATTGATACACATGCACATATTTATCTGGACGAATTTTCTAAAGATCGACTCGATATCTTGAACAGATGTTCAGAGGCTGGCGTTGGCAAAATTTATATGCCCAATATAGATCATACTTCTATTGACTTGATGTTAGAAGTGGAACACCGACACCCGGCTCAATGCATTTCTATGATTGGGCTGCATCCCTGTTCGGTTAAAAAAGATTTTGAAAAGGAATTATATCGGGTAGAGGAGTGGCTATTGAAAAGAAAATTTGTTGCCGTTGGTGAAATGGGCACTGACTTACACTGGGATAAAACATTTTGGGAGCAACAAAAGGAAGCTTTCAGGATTCAGGTGGGTTGGGCAAAGCAGTATAACCTCCCCATTGTTATTCATTGTCGCGAGTCTATTGATGAAACAATTGAACTATTAGAACCCCTGCTTGATGGAAAACTAAAGGGCGTCTTTCATTGTTTTTCTGGCACCTTTAAACAAGCAAAAAAAATTACAGCCATGGGATTTTATTTGGGTCTTGGTGGGGTAGCAACCTTTAAGAATGGAGGCCTCGATAAAGTGATTCCTGATTTAGACTTAGATACCCTGGTGTTAGAAACGGATAGCCCCTATCTGGCACCGATACCTCATCGCGGCAAGCGCAACTCACCCGAGTATATTCCGTTGATCGCCACTAAGATTACTGAGCTAAAAAAAGTAACGTTGCATGAGTTAAGTAGTATAACCACAGCAAATGCAATTCGTTTATTTAAGCAAAGATGAAAGGAGCATTACCGCATGAATTATAAAAAGATAAATATCAACACGGCTTTACCGGGGAAAGCAAAATCTCGGGTAATGATCATTTATACCGGGGGAACGCTCGGCATGACGTATGATGCATCAGGCGTTTTAATCCCTTTTGATTTCTCGCTAATTCTTGAACAGTTGCCTGTGTTGCGTAATTTATTTCTTGACCTTACGGTAGTTTCATTTAATGCTCCCGTAGATTCTTCAAATATTCAGCCCGAACACTGGCAAACTATTGGTGAAATTATTTTTGAGCATTATCAAGATCAAGATGGATTTGTTGTGTTACATGGAACAGACACAATGGCGTTTACCGCTTCCGCGATAAGTTTCATGCTACCTGATTTGGCTAAGCCGGTCATTTTTACGGGGGCTCAGTTGCCTATACGAGAACCAAGATCAGATGCGCGTGAAAATTTAATTACGGCACTGGAGATCGCTTCTGCAAAAGAGAATGGAAAACCATTGGTTCCCGAAGTTTGTATCTATTTTGATTATGAATTACTTCGAGGAAACAGGTCAAAGAAAGTAGAGAGTATGCATTTTGATGCTTTTAAATCTGAGAACTATCCAACACTTGCCAAGGCTGGAGTTAAAATAGATTATAATTATTCGGCTATAAGAACTAAAGAAGAGAGAAAGCTGACACTGTTTAAAAAATTTGATACTGATATTTCAGTACTGAAGTTATTTCCGGGTATTAATAAGCGCACCGTGGAGGCAGTATTAAAAACGGATGGGTTAAAAGCACTGATCTTAGAGACCTATGGTTCGGGCAATGCTCCTTCTGTAGAATGGTTTATTGCAAGTTTAAAGCAAGCAATTAATCAAGGAATTTTGATTTTGAATATTTCACAGTGCCCGGGAGGCATGGTCGTGCAGGGAAAATACGAAACCAGTAAATCGCTTACTGAGATAGGAGTAATTAGTGGGGGCGATATGACAATGGAAGCAGCAGTAACTAAACTGATGGTATTACTTGCTGAATTTGGTCCGGAGAAATGTAAACAACAAATTAACTCTCCCTTGGCGGGCGAGATAACCTCTTAGTGCCATGGAACTATCCTGGTAAAATCATTAAGATCATTAGCAGAGCCAATATATAGGAAGTCAGAATTGAGGCTCTTGAGATTATATGCAATCCACATGTTCTTGAATCTGGTGTTTGGCCAGCTAAAAGAAGATTTACTAACGTTTTGACTTTGGCCAGCCAAAACGAAGCAGCGTAGTTTGGCGGAGAGGGCGGACTGACTGCGCTAAAGCTTCGTAAGTCAAGGATTCTTTTTTTAAGAATGGCCTTATCAGATCCAGTTTTAAAATAATGCTCAAGTTCTCACGCTTTAGTTTCATTCTTTACAGCCACATAGGCTAGTATTTCAAATGGTGAATAAGTCATGGTTGATTGAGTTTTCAAATCATTGTGCTCTTGAAGTCTCCTGTTAAGATCATTGGTAGAACCAATGTATATGAATCAGAATTGAGACTTTTAAGAATATATACAAACCACATAGTTTCTAATATTCTAGATATTTTAGCCATTCAAATGAAACTTTGGTGATCAGGTTGAATTTGGGTTTGGCCAGCCAAACGAAGCTTCAGCGTAGTTTGGCGGAGAGGGCGGACTGACTACGCTAAAGCTTCGTCAGTCAAGGATTCTTTTTTTAAGAATGGCCTTACCAGATCCAGTTTTAAAATAATGCTCAAGTTCCCTCGCTTTAGTTTCATTTTTTACAGCCACATAGGCTAGTATTTCAAATGGTGCATAAGTCTTGGTTGATTGAGTTTTCAAATCATTGTGCTCTTGAAGTCTCCTGTTAAGATCATTGGTAGAACCAATGTATATGAAATCAGAATTGAGACTTTTAAGAATATATACAAACCACATAGTTTCTAATATTCTAGATATTTTAGCCATTCAAATGAAACTTTGGTGATCAGGTTGAATTTGGGTTTGGCCAGCCAAACGAAGCTTCAGCGTAG
>JAEUUA010000007.1 GCA_016787755.1 Cyclobacteriaceae bacterium
GCGTATTGCTTTTCGAAAAGGAAGAACCTCTGCTATTTCAGCCACGGCCAGGAAGTTAGCGGTAATCATCTGGAATATGATCACCAAGAAGGTTCCCTACAAGACCGACACCCAATACGAGTTCCTAGACCAAAAAAGAAAAAGGAAAGTACTGGAAATGAAAAAGCTAATTCATAAGTTTGATATCACACCTGACGACCTCGGATTGCAGTTGAATATCAACAACTTGTGAAACGTTAGTCAGAAGTTTTACAACGGGAGCAGCATATATTGCCGATATCAGCACTCCTGAAAAGCGTGGACAAAATTTTGGAATGATTGGTGCTGCGTTTGGTCTTGGCTTTATAATCGGGCCGGCAATCGGAGGCTTACTTGGATCATTCGGGCCACGCGTTCCTTTTCTTGTAGCAGCTGGCCTGAGTTTGCTCAATTGGTTATATGGTTTTTTCATTTTACCAGAGTCGTTAACACCAGCAAACAGAAGAGCATTTGATTGGAAGCGAGCAAACCCAGTGGGTTCTTTACTCAATTTAAAACGATACCCCATTGTACTTGGTCTCGTTGCCTCATTGGTTTTAATTTATATTGCCGCTCATGCGGTGCAAAGCAATTGGGCTTATTATACCATTGAGAAATTTAAATGGGAGCCGGCTATGATCGGAGCATCACTCGCAGCAGTGGGGCTGTTGATTGCTATTGTGCAAGGCGGTTTAATACGAATTATTATTCCTGCCTGGGGGCAGAAGAATTCACTTTATGTAGGTCTTGCGCTTTATAGTCTTGGCTTTTTTCTTTTTGCTATTGCTACAGAAGGCTGGATGATGTTTGCATTTTTGATTCCTTATTGTTTGGGAGGTATTGCTGGCCCCGCAATACAAGGAATTATTTCAACTCAAGTTCCTCCAAATGAACAAGGCGAACTGCAGGGAGCTTTAACAAGCTTAATGAGTGCTACTTCCATCGTTGGCCCTTTGTTAATGACACAATTATTTGGCGCCTTTACAGGGGAAACAACAACTTATTATTTTCCAGGCGCTCCTATGGTAATGGGTGGACTGCTGACCCTACTAAGTTTAGTTTTGGCAATGCGGGCCCTTGCAAACTTTACGAGCCCAAAGATTTAAAGTGCGACAACTAATTTCTTGTAAATCTCGAGACAAACCCAGGCATCGGTTGCTGCATAGCTAATTTGCTTTTCATTTAACGTTTCAGCTTCCCAGTTACTGGTTTGTGCACTTTTTGAAATCCGAAATCCTAACAGAAGAGCAGTTAATTTTTTTACGCTTTCGACCTGAAGGCCGGCTTGTTTACTCATTTCCGCCAGTTCAACAAATCCGGCTGGCGTGTAATGTTTTAATTTTTGTAAACCTTTTATATCATCGCGCAAAGCTACTCCGGCTTTTAACATTTTTTCATTTTCTAAGAAGGTAATGATAGAACTGTGCATACCGGTTTGTTTAAGTCGGATCAGAAATACCGAATCGGGCAAGGCGATTTGCATAAGCGATACATGGTTATGCTGACCTCTAACAAATACCGGTTTGGTTTCGGTATCGAAACCGACTATGGAGTGTTTATTGATTTCGGCAAAGACTCGTGGTAAGTTTTTCTCCTCGGAGACTACTACAACCTTTCTTTCAAAGGCGCCCAGTGGAAGTTCGTTAATCTCCTCGTGGGTTATGGTTACGCGTTGATTATTCTTTTGGGTCATCCAGCCTGCGAATCTTAAAGTTTAAATAGGCTTGCAAAATAGTCATGAGTGGACTAATAATGCAGAAAAAAGTATACGGGGCGTAAACCATAGTAGCCACACCCAGTACATTGGCCTGGGTAGCTCCGCAGGTATTCCATGGTATTAATACAGAAGTCACTGTTCCTGAATCTTCTAATGTTCGGCTTAGCACTTCAGGTTTTAATCCGCGTTTGCGATAGGTATCTGCATACATGCGACCAGGTACGGCAATGGCCATATACTGATCGGAGGCTGTGAAATTAAAGAAAATACACGTGGCCGCGGTAGAAGCAACAAGTGAACCTGTTGAGTGAGCAAATTTGATGATTTGCTCGGCAATTGCTTTTAGAAGTCCGCACGATTCCATTACACCACCAAAAATCATAGCACAAAGAATTAGCCAGATCGTATTTAACATTCCACTCATCCCTTTCGCAGTAAGCAATTCGGTAATCATGGGGTCGCTGGTTTGGATGTTGATGGACGTAGTCATGGCATTCATCACAGCAATGAACGAGGCTTTTAAATAATCGCCCTTCACACCAGAAACTTGTTCAATGATTTGTGGTTGAAAGATAATAGCGGCAATGCCACCTAATAATGCTCCTATGAGAAGTGCCGGTAATGCAGGCACTTTTTTCACAATCATTACAATTACTAATATCGGCACAATAAAGAGCAGCGGATTCAAACTGAATTTATCTTCAAGTGCTAATAGTACAGCCGAGCTATCCGCAGAGGCCTGATTGGTATCTAAGGTAAAACCCCAGATGAAAAAGATGATAAGCGTGATCCCCAAAGTTGGAAATGTAGTAAGCGCCATGTACTTAATGTGCGTAAATAAATCGGTGCCTGCCATGGCGGGGGCAAGATTAGTAGTATCTGAAAGGGGCGACATTTTATCACCAAAATAAGCGCCTGAAATAATGGCTCCGGCAATTACTCCTTCGCTAATATCCATGGCTTTGCCAATTCCTAAAAGGGCAATGCCTACTGTAGCCACCGTTGACCATGAACTTCCGGTTGCCACCGATACAATAGCACTGATCACACAAGCGGCTAACAAAAAGATAGTTGGGTTTAATATTTTAAGCCCGTAGTAAATCATGGAAGGAACTATGCCGCTAAGCAACCACGTACCTGAGAGTGATCCTATCGCTAGCAATATCAGCATCGCTGCCATAGCAGAGCTAATACTTTTTACAATGCTGCCTTCAATCTCTTCCCACGTATAGCCAAGTTTGAACGAGATAACCCCGGCTATGCCCGAGGCAAGCAACAAGGCAATTTGATTAGGTCCAGTGATAGCATCTGAACCCAATACCAGCACATTGAGGGTAAGCAGAGCAATTAATACTGCAATTGGAATAAGTGCCAGTAAGAGAGTAGGTTGCTTCTTAGTCAGATCCATTAAGTCATGTTTAAAAATTCAAGGTATGAACCAAGACGATTAGAAAGAAGAAGTTTTATAAATAACCCCCCGCTCTTTTAGATAATCAACCACAAAGTTAAAATTCTCTTTTTCTTCACCCAGATATTCAGGGGGGCTAATTCCTTTACGGGTATATTTTCCATCCAGTACCAGGTTGGCCACAGCGGTGCATGTGTACCCTGTTGTGCGTGCCATTGATAAATTTCCAGTAGTTCGGTCGGTGCGATCCAATAAAGCGTATTGCAATTTTTTATCCTGACCATTTTCTTCTCCGGCAATTCGAATTCGCATAACTGTAAATTCTTCTTCACCCGGTTTAAGTTTCCATTTAGGGAAAAGAAGTTTAGCGGTGAGATCCACCGGTTTCACTTTTACCCCATTTACATCAATCTCCTCGTAAGAAAAAAACCCAGATTCACGCAACACCCGTAAGTATTCTGCACAGCCGGGATACCGTAACGTTTTTTCGATCATATCCGGAATATGGGCCATCGTTTTTATTAATGAACGCAACCCATCCGAATTCCACGACTCAAGGGTTCCCACTTCATTAAAGTGAACCAACTCGGTATCCGACAATGCTTCGCGCGTTACGATCTGGCCATGTTGAACATACCGAGCCGGACGAATATATTCCTGAATGACATCAATGGGCGAGAAGACGGCTTTGTATTCATAGGGCCACTCGCGCACCAATGGCAAGCCCCCCACCAGACACTCGTACGAATTGATTTTCATTTTTTTGTTGTGATAACCCAGAATAATATTTCCCATGCCTGGGGCTACACCACAATCCATTACTACTGTTACATTATTCTTAAGGGCCAATTCATCTAGTAAAAAAGGATCTTCCGGAAAGAATGAAATATCCACCATGTTTTTACCGGCCTCAATTACGGTTTGGCACGTTTCAAAACCCATAAACCCGGGCACGGCACCAATCACTAAATCGAAGGGACGCAGCAAGGATGAAAGGATTGTTTTGTTACCAATGTCTGCTTTTTGAGTTTGAATGCCCTGACTCTTAAGTTCTGATAGTGCCTTTTCATTAATATCTACGGAAGTAACGTCATACTTCTTAGCTAAATCAATAGCCATCGATTTACCGACCAGTCCTGCGCCCAATACAATAATTTTTTTCATGTTCTATTTCTGATTATTTATTCGTACTTCGTGTTTCCGATAGTTGAGCATTAAATTTGTAATTCGTCAATCCTACTTTGAAATTTAATACCATGTTTGATCCCGCCAAAATACTTGAAAAAGCAAAACATTCAGCCTTTTATTTGAAAGTGCTGAATTGGTCTCTGAATCGAATGGTTCCGTTTAATAAACCGCATGGATTTCGCATTCTCAAGATCGAAGATTTCAAATTATCGGCACTTATGCCGTATAAAAGAAGGAATTTTAATCACATCCGCGGTTTGCATGCCTGCGGATTAGCCACCATTTCAGAATTCACAACCGGCTTTCTTTTGTTGAGTAGTTTAGATATGAAGAAATACCGCATGATTATGCAGCGGCTCGAAATGAATTATCACTATCAAGGTAAAATGGATGCCGTGGCTGAGTTTGCCATTTCTAAGGAATGGCTTGAGGAAAAAATAATTCAGCCTTTACAAACCCAGGAAACTGTTGTTGTGCCTTGTGAGGTTAAGATTCATGATGTGAAGGGCAATCAACTTACCACGGGACTCGTGTTTTGGCAATTTAAAGAATGGGCCAAAGTAAAGACAAAAGCATAGTCTCGAGATTAATTATTCTTGAAATTCTATATACATCATACCGCAGAATTAGGCTCGTTTAAAAAAACGCGCATAGTAAATTTCCTATTTAATCACCCCACTCATTTACAACTTCAATCTGTTACGGGTTGGCATGTATTTGAGTATCGAGATAAGAAGACAGATAAAGTATGGGCTTGTATTTCGTTTCATCTGAAAGCCGGTGAAGCACGGTGTCCTTTGCGTGCGCCTTTCGGGAGTATAGAGTTGTATAGAAAATTGGATGAAGATTATCTTGCTCAATTTATTATTCAAGTTGAAGAGCAGCTTGGTAAGCTTGGCGCAAAAAAGATTGTGATTCGAAATGCGCCTGAATTATACAATGAGGAGCAATCCAAGTTGTTAAAAAAGGCGCTCTTAAAATCAGAATTTGAATCTTCAGAAGAAGTTTCAAGTGTTATTCACCTGGATGGAAAACCATTCGAGAAAAAAATTAAGATTTCGGAACGACAAAAATTAAAGAAGGCTGCTAGCATGTTTCGCTTTACAAAAGTGAATAAATCTGAATTAATTGAATTATATAAATTCATAGCCACTTGCCGGAAAGAGAGGCAACAGTCCCTTTCTATGACGTTGATCGAATTAAAAAAATTAGTTACTGCCTTTCCGGACAGTGTATTATTTTTTAAGGTGGGAACGGTGGAGGAAACGACTGCTGCCGCTATTGTTATCCGCGTTAGCAAAGAAGTGCTCTACACATTTTATTACGCGCATGCGAAAGCACACAACCGTATCAGTCCGGTGGTCTTTTTAATTTCAGGTATTTATGATTTTGCTGTGGAGCATAAATACAAGATGATCGATTTGGGTACTTCTATGATCGATAGGCAAATAAACAGATCCTTGCTTCATTTTAAGAAAAGTATCGGTGGAGTTACTACTAGAAAATTAACGTTCACTAAGCTGCTTTTATGAACTCCCCGGTCGTAACCATTATCTGCATTTGTTATAACCAGGCAAAGTTTGTAGAACAAGCCTTGGACTCTGTAATTGGTCAAACCTATAAATCCATTGAGCTACTAGTAATAGATGATGGTAGCACCGATGGCAGTGTTAAAATAATTAAGAACTGGATTTCGAAACATCCTGAAACCACATTGTTGATGAACCCAACTAACGTGGGTTATTGCAAAACGTTCAATAAAGCGTTTGGCATTTCAACAGGTTCATACTGTATCGATTTAGCTGCTGATGATATTTTGCTGCCAGGTCGGGTGCAGGAAGGATTAAAATCATTGACTGAAGCTGGTACTGAGTATGGAGTTACATTCTCAGATGCAGAGCATGTGGATGAACGGGGAAATTTAATTCGTCTGCATTCACACAAGTACCCACACAAAACAATTCCTAATGGAGATATTTATTGCAGTGTGATTGATCGTTATTTTATCTGCTCACCCACCATGATGTTTCGCAGAGAAGTAGTTGAGTATTTAAATGGCTACGATGAATCGCTAGCATTTGAAGACTTTGATTTTTGGGTACGAGCATCAAGAAAATTCAAATTTATCTATTCACCAGCAGTTTTGCTGAAGAAACGTTCAGTTTCTGATTCAATGTCTAAGAGTCAGTTTAAACGCTCAGGCGCACAGCGTTGGTCTACGTATAAAGTCTGTGAAAAAATAAAAGAACTTAACAGGGTCCCTGAGGAGAATGATGCCTTAAAGCGAAGGCTGAGGTATGAATTAAAATTATCGCTTCGTATGATTGATTTAAAATTAGCAGGAGCCTATTTAAGGTTGTTGCTCGAATTAAAACAATCTTGATTTTAACCGTAATGGCGCAAAGTCGCAATGAAAAACACGTAGCGCCTTCGCGGCATAGTGGTAATTTTCTTACTTCCTATTGTCCTCACCCAACACCATACTGAGGTAACTATCATATCGGCTTGGCGCAATTTGATTTTTTACGAATGCATCTTTCACAGCGCACTTTGGCTCGTTGATGTGTAGACACCGGGCACCAAATTTACAGTCTAGTCGTACCTCACGCATTTCAGGAAAGTAGTCAGAAATTTCTTGCTGCTCCATATCCACTAATCCCCACTCTTTTATTCCAGGAGTATCAATGATAAAAGTAGTTGGGTTCACCTGTAACATTTCGGCAAACGTTGTAGTGTGAGTTCCTTTTTCCGAATAGCCTGAGATGGCGCCTATACTTTGCTTGAAGTCTGGTGATAATCTATTAAGCAACGTTGATTTACCAACCCCTGAATGACCTGCAATCAAGGTAACTTTGTTCGCTAAGATATTTTCAACTATTGTGAGACTCTCGTTATGCTGTGCGGAGATGGCAAGCGCATTTACCCCAATGGATTGATACAAATGAATGATTGACTCTTGTTCTTCAATTTCTTGAGTGCTCAACAGATCTTTTTTATTGAAGAGAACACATTGTGGAATTCGAAAGGACTCAGCTGAAACCAGTACACGATCTATAAAACCTAATGAAGTGCGTGGTTGTTTTAAAGTAGCCATAACTAACATTTGATCAATGTTGGCAGCCAGTACGCTTGCATGACCAGTCCTTTTTACTGACTGGCGCAACATATGATTATGGCGGGGAAGAATTTTGTAAATGACTCCTTCCTTATTCTCAAGATCAAACTCAACACGATCTCCCACGGCAATGGGGTTGCTTTCTTTGTACTCTTCAAGTCTTAGCTTTCCGCGCACGCGACACGTATATTTTTTATGATCCTCACCGGTAACTTCGTACCACGAGCCAGTAGATCTTAATACGCGACCAATCATGCCGGAAGCAGGTTGTTGCAGTACTTCATAATTTTTTCAGTAGCACCCAGATTTTCATTCACATATGACTTTGTTACTTCACAGGCTAACAGAAAGTTTTCAGGCCGGCTTATCATCATTTCGTATGTCGTTTTTAGTTCTGAGTAATCGGCTATCGAAAATGCTCCCCCTCGCATAATGAGTTCATTAGCTTCTTGAAATTTATGATAATTCTGATTTCCGAAAAAGATGGGAATACCATAACAAGCTGCCTCAAGAATGTTGTGCAGCCCTTTTCCAAACGCACCGCCTACATAGGCAAACTCGCCATAGCGGTATAAACTTGAAAGCATACCCATATTATCGATGATTAGGACATCATACGAATTTAAATGTTGCCCTGATTTTGAAAACCGAACACTCTTAACACTAATCGAAACTTCGATTTCCCGTAAAAATTTCTCACTGATTTCGTGCGGAGCAAGAATAAATTTCAATAAATTTTTATTCTCATTGATGAACGGAGCAAGCACTTCAAGGTCTTCGGGCCATAGGCTCCCCACCACAAAAACTTTGTCATCACCCTTAAATTGCTGAGCAAGTGAAATATCTATTGCGCTTGTTGTTATATCATGTACCCGGTCAAAACGAGTATCGCCTACCAAAGAGCTGTTGTTAATTCCAATTTGCCTGAGCAACTCAATGGACTGAGTCGTTTGAACAAAAAAATGATCGAAGTTTCTAAGTATTCTTCTAAAGAAAGAGCCATACCATTTAAAAAAAGCCTGTTCTGGTCTGAAAATGCACGAAGCAGATATCAATGGAATCGATTTGTGCTTCAACTCAGCCGAATAAAAATACCAGAACTCGTATTTGACAAAAATGGCAACGGTTGGTTTAGTGATTTCAACAAAGCGCTTTGCGTTGTGCGCGGTGTCCCACGGTAAGTAGAAAATATAATCAACGCCCGTATAATTCTTTCTTACTTCATACCCCGATGGTGAAAAGAACGTGAGCAGTAATTTATAGGTAGGATATTGTTTTCTAAATCCCTCCATAATGGGTCGACCTTGTTCAAACTCGCCTAGTGAAGCGCAATGCACCCAGATAACCGGCTGAGAATTTCCAGCGAAAGCGGTTTCCAGTTTTTTAAAAATCACTTTTCGCCCATTTACGAAGAGTTTGGCTTTATCATGAAACAAAGCGGCTAGAGAGTAAAGTAAGCGGATAAAGAAAATGGATATGGTATATAAAAATTTCAAGTTTGTTCTTTAGTTAGCGATAGATTGGCCACTGATTCACAGATTAGTAATTTCCATTTTTTAAAACCAGTGTATCTGTGACAAATAGTTATTTCCCCTTAAATTCTGGTATTCTTTTTTCGATAAAAGCTTTCATTCCTTCTTTCTGATCTTCCGATGAAAACGTTAGATAGAAATTTTTTCGTTCAAGAGTAAGTCCTTCGTCCAAATGTGTTTCGAAAGAACGATTAATGGATTCTTTGGCCAGTTGAACGGCAACCGGAGAAAGGTGAGCAATTTCTTTAGCCAATTGAATGGCTTCATACAAATACATTTCTTTTGGGACTACTTTATTCACTAATCCATAAAAATGTGCTTCCTCAGCAGAAAGGAACCGGCCTGTAAGAACAAGTTCCATCGCTTTTGCTTTACCAATGGCTTTAGTCAATCGTTGAGTGCCTCCGGCTCCGGGTATTGTTCCTAGTTTTATTTCCGGCTGCCCAAATTTTGCCGTCTCAGAAGCAATCACCATATCGCACGTCATAACAAACTCACACCCACCTCCCAATGCAAAACCTGACACAGCGGCTATGATAGGTTTTTTTGTTCTACGAATTTGATCCCAGGTACTAATCTGATCTATCATCAGCATCTCAATGGCAGTTTTATCGGCCATCTGCTTTATATCCGCACCAGCAGCAAAGGCTTGCTCGTTACCGGTAATGATAATCACCCGCACATCATCATTTTTATCTAATTGCTGGAGGGCATCGCGCATTTCTTCCATCAACTGCCGATTTAATGCATTGAGTTCTTTGGGGCGGTTTAATTCGATGAGGGCAACCTGAGGTTCTTTCTGCTCCGTTACTTTAATGAATTCCATAGGGAAAGTACTTTTGGCAAAGCTAAAGATTTCCTTTTGGGTGAAGTACAAAAAGAAAGGCCTCCTCTCGTTTGAGGAGGCCTTTTCTAACCAAAAGGCTGATAAAAAATGTGCTATGCAGGTTTATATTCTAAAGAATTCGGTCAAGTAACCCCACATCTTTACTTTTGGCCCATGAAGATTTTATTTGTTTGTCTGGGTAATATCTGCCGATCACCTTTGGCTGCTGCTATTTTTAATCATAAAGTCAAGGAATTGAAGTTACAGCAGATCGTATGTTCAGATTCGTGCGGAACAGGAAATTATCATATCGGTGGTGCCGCAGATGACAGAAGTATTGCAGTTGCCCGGAAAAACGGGGTTGAGATTCAACACGTTGTTCGGCAATTGACAGCTGATGATTTGGAAGAGTTTGATCATATTATTGCTATGGATAGAAGCAATCTGGCAAACATTAAACAATTACCTTCTGCCCAAGAGAATTATAACAAAGTTAAAATGATGCGGGAGTATGATCCGCAAGGCTTTGGAGATGTGCCGGATCCATACTATGGTACCGAGAAAGATTTTAAGGAGGTTTATGAAATACTTGATCGGTCGATCGAGGTATTTATTGACGAGCTTATAAGCAAATCAACTAATTAATTCTTCACCAACACCTGCAGTGTTGATCGTGACGACTGCTCTAAAATTACATTCGGTTTTGTTCGGTATTCATTAAAGGTGTTGGCATCATAATTCTTTACCGTAATGAGTGTGAGGCCTGTATTGTAATATACTTCAAAATCTTTACTGAGTATCGAAACCAATTTCAAAATTTTCGAATCGCGATAGTCAACACAAAAGGAAAATGAAATAGCAGAATTTTGCATCACATTTATCCGGGTGTTGGTTTGTGAAAGCGCAGCAAAGATGGAGCTCAGTTGTTGTTCATTAGGAAAAGAATAGTCTGTCACCTTGCAGGAGATAAGACATTGATTGTCTTTAAAAACAATAAGCGGAGGAAGGTTATCCACTTTACAATTGTGGATGATGGTTCCGGGCGAAGAAGGGTCGTCAAAGTTTTTTACAAATAAAGGAATGTTGGCATTGGCGAGTGGCTTTATTGTTTTTGGATGAATAACTGAGGCTCCATAATAGGTCATCTCTGACGCCTCCTGATACGGAAGCTCTTCGAATACAATGGCATTTGAAATTCGCTTGGGGTCAGCACTCATTACACCGGGCACATCTTTCCAGATTGTGACCGATTTAGCAGGTAGGCAGGTAGCAAAAATTGCAGCACTGTAATCAGACCCTTCGCGACCAAGCGTGGTGGTTGTTTGTTTTATCGTACTACCAATAAAGCCTTGTGTAACAATAATTTTTTGATGGAGAACTTTGGGAAGAGTCTCTATGGATTGTTTGGTTTTCACCCAATCTACTTTGCCTTCGCGGTACGTTTCCTGAGTGTGTATGTATTTACGTGCGTCTAGCCACTCGCAGGGCAAACCGCTGTTGCTCATGAATTCACATAAGATCATTGAAGACAAAACCTCACCTTGAGAAACGACCTGATCATAAATCTGATCATATTCACCAACTTCAGTCGCAGCTTTTTCTATTTCCTTAAAGCAAGCCTCGATTTTTTCTAAAAAAGATTGATCTCCAATTTCTAGCTGCCGAATAATTTCTTGATGGGAGGATTTAACTTCGTCAAAGGAAAACCTGTAATCAAGATTCTTTTGAGCTTTATCAACAATTTGCTCAAGCGCATTGGTTGTTTTACCCATGGCCGAGACTACAATTAAAAGTGGTTGGGTGGCAAATTGCTTTATAATGGCAGCCATGTTTTTAATGGCTTTAGTATTCTTGATGGAAGCACCCCCGAATTTAAAAACCTTCATAACTCCAAATTTATTGATTTCAATCGTTTGCAAAGCTATATTTGACCCCACGATCAAAACCGGGCTAATTTACTAATCAGACAATCAAACCTACCCTTAATAGAACCAATTTCATGGAATCTTCACGCATTGCATTACCTATTGGAACAGCCCTGGATCGTTTTATTAAAAACAACCAATTCCAATTTCAATATGCCAGCGGAGAACTTTCGCAGTTGCTTCGTGATATTGCGCTTGCTTCGAAAGTGGTGAATCGCGAAATCAATAAAGCGGGTCTTATTGATATTATGGGCCCGATGGGCTCTCAGAATTCGGGTGGTGAACAGCAACAAAAACTAGATGTACTCGCTAATATTCGTTTTACCCGAGCCCTTACGAAAGGAGGCGAAGCATGTGCCCTGATATCGGAAGAAACTGAATCATATGTTGACTTAAACAATGAAGGTAGATATGTAATTGCCATTGATCCATTGGATGGTTCATCAAATATTGATGTAAATGTATCCATTGGAACAATCTTTTCAATTTACAGAAGGGTGAGTCCTGTAGGGCAACCTATCCAAGATCAGGATATTTTGCAGTGTGGAGCCGAACAGGTGGCGGCTGGTTATATTTTATATGGATCATCCACTATGCTAGTGTATACTACTGGGCATGGGGTAAATGGATTTACCTATGAAAGCACGCTGGGGGAGTATGTGTTATCGCACCCTGATATGACCATGCCCGAACGTGGAAGGACCTATTCGATTAACGAAGGGTCTGCTAACTCCTTTTCATCGGCTGTTAAAGGCTATGTTCAGTTTTGCAAGGATGAGAATTACACAGCACGATATATCGGTTCACTCGTAGCCGATTTTCATAGAAACTTATTGAAAGGCGGAATCTATATCTATCCGGCTACAGCCAAAGACAAGAAAGGAAAGCTAAGGCTTATGTATGAGTGCAATGCGCTTGCATTTATTGCCGAACAAGCAGGAGGCAAAGCTACGGATGGTAAAACCAGAATTCTTGAAATTAAACCTGAAAGTCTGCACGAGCGAACGCCATTTTATGTAGGCTCAAAAGCAATGGTTGAAAAAGCGGAGAGCTTTAATTAGCCGCTGACTCAGTCTTATCAACAAATAATTCTGGGGTCTGTTCTAACAAAACGCTATACCACTTCACCAATTTCTTGATATCAGAAACGTAAACCCGGTCTTCATCATACTCAGGCAGCACCGATTTTAAAAATGCTTTTAATTCTACACCATCCGAGTTTCCATCTACCCCTAAATCATTTTTGAAGTCTTTGTAAATTTTTTTCAATACTTCTTCCAAAGCAACGGTTCCATCTTTGGTAGTAGTGTAAATTGAGATTTCGCTAAGCAAAGATAATCGCTGCGTTGCACTGGCCACAACGCGGGTTTTGGCAGCATCTAACGACTCCAGCAATACTCCTGATTTCCCGGGTTTCAATACTTTATAAAGTCCGCCTTTTCCGCTAATCGATGCTATTTCCGACAATTCCATTTATAACTAATTATTATCTCGGGCAAAACTAATCATTTTCTCTATCCGACTGGATAGCTGTATTGATAAAATCAAGCAATGCATTTCTTCCTGATTTCTTTTCGGAGGAAGTGATAAATAACGGGGGTAACTCTACCCAATCTTCGAGAAGCCTTTTTTCAATTTTATTTTTTGATTTTCCGAGTTCGGATTGTTTTAATTTATCTGTTTTAGTGAGTACCAGCGCGATGGGAATGCCAAGAGATCCTAATCGTTTAATAAACTCCATATCTTTTTCCTGCGGTTCAAGGCGCGAATCGATCAGCACAAATGTGCAAAAAAGGTTTGTACGGTTCTTAAAATAGGAATCAATCATGTGGATCCAATTTTCTTTAAGGCTTTTGCTAACGCTCGCATATCCGTAGCCGGGTAAATCTACCAGATACCACGATTTATTTATCAAAAAATGATTGATCGTTTGTGTTTTACCGGGGGTCGATGAAATTTTTGCTAACTCTTTTCTTCCTGTTAGCATGTTTATTAAGGACGACTTCCCAACGTTCGATCGTCCAATAAAAGCAAACTCGGGTTTGTTAGGCGTTGGGCACTTTTCAATGTCTGTGTTACTAATTATAAACTCTGCCGATTGAATTTCCATAACTTTATGAATGCAAAGATGGGCAAAGTAAATTAGAATGTAATTTTGACGTGCTTTATTAAGTGAATTTAAAGATTTTGTTAGATATAGATTTTAGTAACTTGCCCTATCTTGTAGGAATACTGTTTTTAATGTTGGCAATCAAATTCTAGAATCACATGCAGCGCATTCGAGGCGGTCTTATTTTTTTAACTTTTATTTTTGCCGCCCTATCAAGTTGGGCTCAAGAGCAGAGTAAAGAGCAAGCGCGTCAATATTTTGAAATGGCCAGCGAAATTATGGCAGGCACTAAAGCAATTGATGACGCACGCGAATTGATGGTGATTGCGGCTAATTATGACACAACTAATTTGAAGGCTAATACAGATGCTGGAATTATGCATTTGAGAACCATTCAAAAGGAACAATCTGTAAAATATTTGATGCGCGTGTTCCGGCAAAACCCAAATTTTCGCTTTGATCTGGAATTTCAAATTGCAAGCGGGTATCATTTTGGTCTTTACTTCGACAAGGCCATAGATTTTTATACCCGTTATAAAACTAAGTTAGATCGAAATCCAAACTACAAAGGAAAAGATCGCGTAGATGCTAAAGAAGTAGTAAAAAGATTGGAGGAGTGTGCAACGGGTAAAGAACTCTTGGCAAATCCTAAACCATTTTCTATCACTAACCTGGGACCGGAGATAAATTCAGAGTTTGATGATTATGCCCCGGTGGTAAACGCTGCTGAGTCTGAATTAATTTTCACTACCCGAAGAAGAGACGGAAACTTAAATGAAAACGTAGGCGAGGATAATAAACCTTTCGAAGATATTTTTGTGAGCAAGAAAGAAGGGGGAAACTGGCAACCGGCAAAAAATATAGGACCTGTTGTTAACACCCGTTTCAATGATTCTAACATTGCTCTATCGCCAAACGGGAACATACTCTTTCTTTATAAAGATGGGGTTGGAGATGGAGACATTTTTTCAAGTACAAAACAACCGGATAGCACTTGGGCCAAACCTGTTGCATTTCCTGGATCAATAAACTCATCGTTTTATGAATCCTCCATTTCCATAACAAAAGATGAATCAACTATATACTTTGCCAGCGAACGGCCAGGTGGCCTTGGTGGGATAGATATATACTCTTGTACGAAAGATAAAAAAGGGGGCTGGACATTAGTAAAGAATCTTGGTCCCATGATTAATACAGAGTATGATGAAGATGCTCCCTTCATTGATTATGATGGCAAAACACTTTACTTCAGTTCGCGGGGTAGAAAAGGTATGGGAGGTTTCGATATTTTTAAAACTACCTTGATTGATTTAGAAAAAAAGGAATGGACTGAACCTGAAAATGTAGGGTATCCAATAAACACCCCCGATGATGATGTGTTTATTGTTGGCACTGGAACCCCCAATCGTTTTTATTTTTCATCGGCTCGTGCCGATGGGTATGGGTATTCAGATATTTATTTAATTTCAGATTTGAAGAAAGAACCAGAGGTCGCGAAAAATCCTGAGAAGAAAGGAATACAGCCCATTCGATTCATTGTGGAGGTTGTTGATGCCACAACAAAAGAGCCAATTGATGCAGTCGCAAAAATGCGCGGCAAGGATAATACAATAATAGGATCGGCTAGTTTAGGCACGGGTTCTTACGAGTTTGGTGTGATGTCAACTGTGCCAAAAGAATATGTTGTTTCTGTGGAGTTGGAGGGTTATATTTTTGAAAATTTAAAAGTGAATTTGGGCCGGGCAACTGAAGAATCCCAAACGATAACCCGAAGAGTTTTACTTCGCAAGGTAGCCGTTGGCGAAATTTCTGCTTTGAGGCATGTGTTTTTTGATTTTGGCAAAGCTACTTTACAGGAGGCGTCTTCCGAAGAGTTAAATATGATGGTTACCATGATGAAACAAAACCAATCGATGCAAGTTGAAATTGGTGGCCATACAGATGATGTGGGAAGCGACACCTTTAATAAAAAGTTGTCTCAACAAAGAGCCGATGCAGTCAAAAACTATTTAACCAGCAACGGGATAGGGGGACGCAGAATAAAATCTATTGGCTACGGTGAGGAAAAACCGCTTGTGTCAAATGATGATGAGTCTGGCGGGCGCGAAATCAACCGAAGAGTGGAGTTCAAAATTCTAGCGAAGTAATCTTAAACCATTCCACACCCTTCTTGTTTTTAGTAGTACTTTTGTACCGCTAAATTTTAATCCGTTTGTTTTGACAGTTGTTCCTTATAAAGAAGATAGTGCCGGAAAAAAGCAGCAGGTAGCCCGAATGTTTGATTCTATCAGCGGCAATTATGATTTTCTTAATCATTTTCTGAGCCTGGGGATTGATATTCGGTGGCGCAAAAAAGCTATCAAGGTTCTGGCTTCAGGCAATCCAAAAATAATTTTGGATGTGGCTACCGGCACGGGTGATTTTGCCATTGAAACATTAAGGTTAAATCCCGATCATGTGATTGGCGTGGATATCTCAGCAGGTATGCTTGATGTAGGACGTAAGAAAATGAAAGAACGTGGGCTGGATCAAAAAATTGATTTACAGTTAGCAGATTCAGAAAATCTTCCTTTTGAAGAAAATAAATTCGATGCTGTGATCGTTGCTTTTGGGGTGAGAAACTTTGAGCATCTGGAAAAAGGATTGACCGAAATGCGAAGAGTGCTCAAACCTGGAGGGCGTATGGTGGTACTTGAATTTTCAAAACCGCGCCTATTTCCGTTCAAGCAGTTCTATAATTTTTATTTTAAATTCATTTTGCCTAAAATAGGACGATTGATTTCACGTGATCCCGCTGCTTATACTTATTTACCCGAATCTGTTCAAGCTTTTCCTGACGGAGAAGCGTTCACTAAAATTCTTGATCATTTAGGATTTAACCAAACTTCATGCACCCCATTAACTTTTGGAATCAGTTCGCTTTACACAGGAATAAAATAATCCTGTTGTTTTGTCTCGGTCTGGCTCCCGCAGTTTCACAGGCGCAGATTTTTAAATGGGCACGACAAAATAATCCCAATTATGATCAGCGAACCATCAGCTATGGTTTTATGATTGGTCTTCACACTTCGGCCTATCAGGTTCAATATTCGGATAAGTTTGTCAATCAACAGTTCGATACTGTTCACGCTGTAATGGCAGAATTTTCACCGGGGTTTTCTTTGGGATTTTTAGTGAATTACCGCATTAATGAATTTTTGGATTTGCGCCTGATGCCCAAGGCGGGATTCTATACACACAAACTTCGTTATCAATATACTGACGAAACCGAGCGACTTCAATTTGTAGAAACTACACACGTTGAATTTCCTTTGCTCTTAAAATACAAATCGATGCGCAGAGGAAACGTGCGTATGTATATGATTGGTGGGATAACACCCGGGTTCGAACTCTCCGGGAAGAACGATATTCAATCATCCACAGCGTCATTAGATATACGCAAGAATAACATTCAGTTAGAAGGTGGGCTTGGGTTCGATTTTTATTTCCCGTTGTTTAAATTTTCACAAGAAATTCGCTTTGCCCGAGGCATTAGTAATATGTTGGGTGCTGATCAAAGTATTTATAAAGATCCTTTGAAGCGACTAAATACAAATACAATCTCCGTATATTTTATTTTTCAATAATCGCCATCAGTTTGTACTTGTTTGACCTGATTACTTGATTCTGCTATGACAACAAATCGTATTGCACTTATAACAGGAGCAACCTCAGGCATTGGTGAAGCTACTGCTCGATTACTGGCCACCAATAATTTCAACCTCATTCTGTGTGGAAGAAGAAAAGATCGCTTGCAAAAGTTAGCAACGGAATTGAAAACGCATACGGAAGTGACTACGCTTTCTTTTGAAGTTAGAAATCAAAAAGAAGTTGCCTCCAGCATTGAATCTTTAGCAACCGAATGGAAAGACATTGATGTGCTCATTAATAATGCAGGCAATGCCCACGGACTTGATCCCATACAAACGGGAAGTGTTGAAGATTGGGATTCCATGATGGACATCAACGTAAAGGGTTTGTTGTATGTAACAAAAGCAGTTTTGCCTGTAATGACAAAGCGGAACAACGGCCACATTATAAACATTGGATCCATTGCCGGAAAGGAAGTATACGCGAATGGCAATGTGTATTGTGCTAGCAAGTTTGCGGTGGATGCTGTTACAAAAGGAATGCGTATCGATCTGAATGCTCATGGTATTAAAGTAACGGCCATTCATCCTGGGTTGGTTGAAACAGAGTTTTCGTTGGTGCGCTTCAAAGGGGATGAAGAACGGTCTAAAAATGTGTATAAAGGATTTGACCCATTAGTGGGTAACGATATTGCCGATTTGATTTTATTTACACTCACCCGACCTCAACATGTTGTAATAGCTGATTTAGTAGTGCTACCCACGGCACAAGCTAGTGCTACTGTTGTAAAGAAAACTTGATTTATTTCCCCTTAATCGTACACCCAACAGCACGTTGAGTAATGGGTTCTATTTTTTGACCAGCAATTAATTTATCCATTGCATCTTTAAGAAAGTTTTGCTTGACATCACTGGCTGCTTGTGGATTATCATCAATCGCCCCACTGTAAGCAACTGTAAATTTTCCGTTGATGGTAGAAAGTAAAAACACCTCGGGACTTTTACGGGCTCCAAAAATTCCCATGGCTACTTGATCTTTGTCTGCCAGATAAGGGATATTCAAATCACCATAATGAATGGCCATTTGAGTGATATTCTCTTCAGCCTCTTGATTTGAATTGATAAAAAGAAACTGAATTTTACCAGAATAAGAATTCACAAGTCCTTTTAATCGGTCCTTATAATAATTGTCAAACGGACACTCGTGACTGGTAAATACAACAACAATACCCGTTGATGATTTGTAATTGGCCAACGAAACAGCTTTGCCATTTTTTACATTAGTAAGTGAGAAATCTTTAATTTCTGGTTGGCCATTAGCTATGAATGCAGTCGATATTAAAATTATAACAAGTAACTTTTTCATAGTAGTTTTTTTTAAAAGTTTTAATCTGTTAGGCATATCGCTCACATAGGAGTTAGCCTTTCTTTTCTATTTCCCTATGTGTTTAATGTATTAGTATTAGCCTTCGTATAAACGAGTACATAATCAGGTTGTACAGTGTACTCTAGTTCCAATTCTCTTTGAGTGCCATTGGCGATGATTTTTCCTTCTAAATCCCCACGGTACTTCAACTCAAAAGGTGATACTAATAAATGATCTGCAAAATGAAGGCCACGCTTACCATACGATTTATACATGGCCTCCTTGGCGCACCAGTAAATGCAATGTTTAACAATATCGGTTCCGGCATCTTCTAATTCAGTAGGCGATAGAACGCGATGGGCAATGTTCAGCAATTTTGGCTTTGGTTGTTCCAGATCAATGCCGACCTCTAGCTTGACATCTATTTGAGCTGCTATATATGGATACGAGTGCGACAAGGAGATAGGATGCGAATATCTCTTCAAGAATGGTTTACCATATTCGTCCTTATCGATTCCATGAAATTCCAAGCCACACTGTTCTACTAATGATTTAATCAATGCCCGACCTGCTAACCATTCCAGGCGTTTTGTATAACTAACTATTGAATTATCTACTTGTTCACCGCTTGCTTCAACAAGTTCTGGTTCCTGTTCCGTAATGAACCACAACGCCCAACCACTTTGTTTATCCGTTTTTTGTATTTTCAACAATGGCATTGGATTCCTTAGCTTAATAGGTCAATTTTGTAAAAAATTATTGGATTCTGCATAATGCGTTCGAATCTAAGATAAGTATGAGTCCAATCAAAGTAGAAAAGCTTCATTCCCTTACTGGCCACCGCGATTGTGTTTATACACTCGCAGCAGCTGATAGATCCGATCATTTTTTTTCGGCAGGTGGAGATGGTATGGTGGTTCGTTGGGATTTGAATCACCCTGAAGAGGGTGAACTCATTGCCAAACTTCCCAACTCAATTTATGCTCTTCATGCTATCCCAAACTCAAATTTATTAATAGCAGGTCATAATTATGAGGGCATACATGTATTGGATTGGAAAAGTAAAAAGGAAGTCTCTTCACTAAAACTATCAAGTTCTGCCATCTTTGATATTAAGTCATTTGGAAATGATCTACTCATTGTTTCGGGTGATGGAATGCTCACGATAGTAGATTTTAAAAACCTTGTCGTAAAAAAGAAGTTATTGGTTTCTGACAAGAATGCTCGTGCGCTGGCTATTAATCTGATTGCGGACGAAGTGGCCGTGGGCTTTAGCGATCATTTCATCCGGGTTATTTCGCTAAGTAATTATCAGGTGAAATATGAAGTTAAGGCTCATCAAAGTTCTGTATTTGCCCTGAGCTATACATCCGATTATAAATTTCTAATTAGTGGCTCGCGCGATGCCCGGTTAAAAGCGTGGGAGGTTGCTTCCGGGTATAAGCAGGCAGGTGAAGTGGCCGCGCACCTTTTTGCTATCAATCACATAGCGGTTAGCCCTTCCGGGGAACACTTTGCAACAGGCAGTATGGACAAATCAATTAAGATCTGGAAGGCAGATGAACTTAAATTATTAAAAGTAATTGATAAAGCTCGTCATGCCGGGCATGGAACCTCTGTAAATAAATTACTTTGGACATCCTTCAATAACCAACTGATAAGTGCCAGCGATGACCGCACGGTTTCGGTTTGGGATATTCATCTTCCCTCTCCCTAAGTTAAGTACATGGTGAAAGGCAGAACCGCACTTGAAAAAGAACAAATCCTTGACCGTTGGATCATGACAAGGTTCAAACCCCGCAGACTTTACGGTGGTTTTATCCAACGAAGCTTTCCCTTATGTGGAATATTTCACAAAAAATTATACATTTGACTGTGGATTAACGTTTTACTACCAATTCTGAACGTATGGGTAGATATTTTTTAAGCTTTTTTACCATTTTTTTAACTTCAAATTAACCACATCATTATGAAAGTTACACCGTTAGAAATCCGTCAAAAAGCATTTGAAAAGGTGCTTCGTGGCTACGACAAAGATGAGGTAAATGCATTTTTGCAAACCCTTTCACAGGAATGGGAGCGTTTAATGGATGAAAACAAAGAGATTCGAATTAAACAAGAAGCTGCTGAGCGCGAAGTTTCAAAGTTGCGCGAAGTAGAGAGTTCCTTATACAAGACATTGAAAACAGCAGAAGATACAGGTGCCAATGTTATAGGACAAGCTAACAAAACGGCTGAGTTGATTCTGAGAGAGAATCAGATGAGGGCTGACTCTATTCTCAACGAAGCCAAGATGAAATCTAAAAACACGATTGAAGAGGCTGAGATGATTTCCAAGCAGATGTTGGAGGAAATGGAAGAGCAATTAAAAACATTGGGCCAGCATTATAAAACCTTAGAACTTCATCGCGATAATTTACTTTCAGATTTGAAACGGATGGCAGGCGAAACCATTGATCGCGTAGAGCGGGCAAAAACAGCTGCACGTGATTTTGATCCCGATCAGCATATTGCGTGGGCTAAGCGCGAAAGCAAAAAGGCATTGTTCCCCAATGCAGAAATTGAAAGTGAAATTAAAAAATCACTGCCACCTCCTGCCCAATCTGAACCTGTTAAACAAGTTTTGGAGGAAGTGCCTCACTCACAACGATCTTTCTTTGACGACATTCAATGACCGGAAAAGTTGCGCTGGAAGGTCTTGAGTTTCATGCGTATCATGGTGTGTATCCACACGAACGATCTTCAGGCAATAAGTTTGAAGTAGATGTGCAGGTTGAAACTGAATTTTTGGATTCAGCCTTTCACGATGACCTTACGGGTACAATTAACTATGAAGATCTTTATGCCATTGTAAAAACAGAAATGGCTAAGCCTTCGAAATTATTGGAAACAGTAGGTCATGCGATCGCGCAACAAACCCTTGTTACTTTTCATGAAGCAATACGTGTGGAAGTACGAATCTCAAAATTTAATCCACCCATTGGTGGTGTGTGTAAACGAGCTGTTGTAACTGTTAATCAGGGCAGGTAATTAATCTTCTTTAATCAAGGATTGCTGATCGGCAAACATAAAGCCGCGGGTATCGGCACCATCATAAAAATCTACTTCTTTACCGATCAGGTACAGGGTATGTTTTTTATCTACATGTATGGTAATGCCCTCCAATACATAGGTAACGTCTGAAGATTTTTGTTTATCGAAACCAATAATTAAGGCAACGCCTCCGCAACCGCCCCCACGAACTCCCACACGCAAGCCATAATCAGCTGGAATATTTTTAGTTTCCATGATTTTACGAACCTCGCTTGCAGCGCGTGCCGTTAAACCCACAGGTATAATTTTTTCAAACATCACCTTATATTATCGTTCAGACTGTCAAAAATATCTAAATTTTAAACACCTTTGACCTAGAATTAATTCCTATGGAAGCATTGATTGAATTTGGAAAGATACTTATTCCTGCATCGCTCGTTTTATATGCAGTTTATCTCATTGTGCGGTCATTTATGATTAAAGAGATTGAATTGAAAAAATTGGAGATTCGAACCCGCGCTATTGAAACGATTCTTCCGGCTCGCTTGCAAGCCTATGAACGCATGACTTTGTTTTTGGAGCGAATTGCCCCGCAAAATTTATTGATTAGGCTTAACAATCCAGGATTTACCGCGCGCGATTTTCAAAAGGTACTTCTTGATGAAATCCGCAATGAGTATAATCACAATGTGTCGCAACAGATTTATATGGGTGAAGAGACCTGGAATCAAACGCGCAATGCAAAAGATGATTTGGTAATGCTTATTAACGAAGCTGCTTCTACCATGGCGCCAGAAGCGACCAGCATCGATTTATCAAAAAAAATATTTGAGGTGACGATGGGGAAGAAAGTTGATTTGATTGGATTGGCTCTTACCGGATTGCGGAATGAAATACAACAAACATTTTGATGACTAAGATTGCTTTAATAGCAGGTGCTACCGGTTTAATTGGAAATCAGTTGTTGGAGTTTTTGATTTCCGATTCACACTATTCAAAAATTATTGCCCTTAGTCGCAAGCCTCTATCAATAA
The DNA here is from genome assembly GCA_016787755.1 of Cyclobacteriaceae bacterium. Taxonomy (GTDB): domain Bacteria; phylum Bacteroidota; class Bacteroidia; order Cytophagales; family Cyclobacteriaceae; genus ELB16-189. Next base: position 22,902 of record JAEUUA010000007.1, read on the forward strand.
CCAACCCCAAGGTAGAAAATATTGTAATGGAAGTTGAGCAACTGGAGAGGCATCCTGAGCTTAAGGCAGATGATGTTTTTTGTTGTTTAGGAACCACCATGAAGCAAGCAGGTTCTAAAGTTGCATTTCGCAAAGTTGATTTCGATTATCCGCTACACTTGGCAAAAGTTCTTAAAGGCAATGGTGCGCAGCAGTTCCTATTAATTTCTGCTTTAGGAGCAAATAAAAATTCCCTTGTTTTTTATAATCAAGTTAAAGGTGAAATAGAGGAGGCTATTAAGTCAGTTGGGTTTAAAGCACTCCATATTTTGAGGCCTTCGTTACTACTTGGCTCAAGAAAAGAACAGCGCAGTGGAGAAGATGCCGCCAAAGTCTTCTATAAGATTTTTGGTTTTCTGATACCTAAAAAATACCAAGGACTTGAATCAATAAAAGTAGCGCGTGCCATGCACGCCCTTTCAAAGAAGGAACTTGCTGGGGTATTTATATATGAATCCAATGTGTTGCAGGAATACTAATATGAAGCACATACTGATGTTGATAAGACTATTCTTTTCAATCGTATGATTGCAGTAATTCAACGCGTTGCTCAGGCTTCAGTAGAGATTGAAAGGAAGGTAAAGGCCGAGATTCAATCCGGACTTGTTGTATTAGTTGGGATTGAGGAAGCAGACTATCAAGAAGATATTGATTGGCTTTCTGCAAAGATTGTTAATCTGAGAATTTTTAATGATGGCCAAGGCGTGATGAATGTAAGTGTAAAAGAATCTGGGGGCGATATTATTTTAGTAAGTCAGTTTACCTTACAAGCCAGCACTAGAAAAGGAAATAGACCGAGCTATTTAAAAGCGGCCAAGCCTGAAGTAGCAATTCCAATGTACGAGAAGCTTATTTTTGCAGTATCTGTTCAATTAGGCAAGGCGGTTCAAACAGGAGAATTTGGTGCCGATATGAAAGTAGCTTTGGTAAATGATGGGCCTGTAACTATTGTGATTGACACAAAGAATAAAACGTAGATTTAATGTGCGAATTGAGAATTAGGAAGTACAATTTTGTAATGCTTACTACTTTGAAGACACTTAGCAGGTTAAAGTAAGGTTTTAATAAATTGCTATTCCTACTAAAACCAGATTAGCAAACATATAAAGAACAACCACGTAGCGTGATCCAATTCTATTGTATTTTATTGAAGCTTCCTTATTTCCATTATCATGCTGTCGTAAGGCTACCGCAGAAACAACTAACGTTGCAAAAATAGCCAAGAAAGTTAGGGTATGAAGTGAATCTACCAATGTGAAAGAAGAAGTTTCCGGTAAAATAGAATCAATAATATATTTATTACCAACTGTGGCAAATAATCCACCGACCGGTAAACCAAAACGCGGTTCCAGTTCTTCTACCTGGATTGTGAAACTGATAATCGAAATTAGAAAAGCGATGTACATACCTATAAATATTTTCATAAACAATCCCCATGCATTGCGCTCAATATCCATCTCGATCAGAAAGGCTGAGAAATTCTGCAAGCTTCGGGACGGTCGCTGATCACCAAAACCGGTTTCGTAATCATTTTTTACATTCGATACTTTAAAGTTTTTTATGTTCCAACCGTCAAGCGCATCCTCTTTGTCATACGTGCTGCCAACTACATCTGGTTTAAAAATAAGCGTCTTATTATCGAATAAAGAATTTTCTATCTGAACGCTCAAATGCTGCTCATCAAACGGAAAATCTGCCACCTTCCAGCTTTCTTTCATGGTGGCCTTCATTTTCATGATAGCCCAAGCTCTTCCGTTCAGACTATCTAAAATGATTTCAGGAGCATCGATTGATTTAGCGTTGGGAATGTCCAATTGAGTTGAAAAATCAAAATCAGGATTATCATACAAGAACCACAACCAAAACCGCATGGTGTATTCCTTATCGCGAAAGTTAATATCATGTACGCTGATTACATACGCACCCACAGAAACAGTATCAGGTTGTGCAACCGTTGACTTAACAGCAACAAGGGTAAGGAGAATGAAAAGAGCAATCCGGACTTTCATCAATTACTAAATCAGCGATGAAGATAGGAAAACTTTTTTCAAAAGAAACAACCTGCTTGGTAGGGCGGGTTGCAATTTTAAGATTCTTAATACTTCAGATTTACTTTTGAATCTTTCGGTTTTTCTTTAGGATTTTTTACATAGGTCTCCAACCAGGTGTCCATTTCCCACAAGGTGTGTAGAATACTTTCTTTAGCGGTATAACCATGACTTTCATAGGGAAGTTCTACATATCGAGCTGTGCCTCCATGGCCTTTGATGGCATTGTAGAACCGTTCTGTCTGAATCGGGAATGTTCCAGAATTGTTATCAGCCTCCCCATGAATAAATAGAATAGGTTCTTTCAATTTGTCGGCATATGAAAAAGGCGACATGGTGTAATATACTTCTGGGGCTTGCCAATAGGTACGCTCTTCGGCTTGAAAACCAAAAGGCGTTAACGTTCTGTTATAAGCTCCGCTTCGCGCAATGCCCGCTTTGAAAATATCAGAGTGTGCAAGTAAGTTGGCCGTCATAAATGCGCCATACGAATGACCACCTACTCCAACACGGGTTGGATCGAGCACACCTAATGAGGCAGCGTAATCAACCACAGCCTGAGCGCTGGCAACTAATTGTTGTACATAGGTATCATTAGGCTCGGCATCACCTTCACCCACAATTGGCATGGAAGCATTATCCAACACAGCATAACCGCGCATCACCCAATAGATTGGTCCACCCCAACTTAAGCGAACGAATGTATTTGGTGAGCCTTTCACCTGTCCTGCGGCATCTGCCGATTTAAATTCGCGCGGGTAGGCCCATACAAATCCCGGCAAGGCACCATCTCCTTTTTTATATCCTGGAGGTAAGTATAGGTCTGCAGTTAATTCAACCCCATCGGCACGTTTATATTTCAATACTTGTTTCTTAACATCTTTTATTTGCGGATAAGGATGAGGGAATGTAGTAACAGCAGTTGCCTTTGGGGAGCCCAATGTGCGTAAATAGTAATTTGGATTTTCCTGATTTGATTCACGGGAAGTAATAAACGTTCCTTTCTTTATGTCGAGGAACGAAATAAACGTTTCAAAATAGGGGTTAGCCGATTGCCATTGACGCGTTTTTTTTGATGAATTCAAATCCATCTTATCAAGAAAGGGCAGATCCCCTTCTGGAGAAGAGCCGGCACCGCTCAGATACACGCTGTTGTCTTTATTGATCAGCATAACATTCCTTCCAAATGCATTAGGAGCAGTAATTACATTGCCCGGATTGTTGTAGGCATCTTCATAATTGAGATCAAAGACGGTTTTCTTTGTACCCGTCATTGGATTTACCTGATATACACGTTCCTTTCGATCGTTGGTCCACCGCTCATAAACCCACGCCACATTATCGTTGCCCCATGTAATTCTTGAATAGCGAAGTGGCAAACTGATCAGTTCTTTGGGGGTAGATGTAAATGGATAATCCCATAAAAAAACTTTGTCGCGGATGGTTGCTTTAGCTTTTGGATCGCCACCATCTTGTGCATGCACCCAGACAAGAGTTGCAGGTTTGTCGGCTCGCCAGGTGTACGACCGAGGTTCACGTGAAGTTGCATTAAAGCCGGTTGGAATATAATCCAATAAGGGAATGCGCGTAATTTCCTTTACTAATTTTCCATCCAAGTCAATAACACTTACTGTAGTAGGAAATAAGTAGGCCGGAACTAAATAAGAGTATGGATGCTGAATGACTTCCGTCAAGATTAATTTTCCATCGGGGGATGGAGTAAATTCAGAATTAATAGAGGCCGTATTCAAAGTTTTCTCCTGACCATTTAAATTTTTTAAAATCAAATCAGATTGGGTGTAGTAATCAAAAACTGTTTCGTCATATGGATTCTTCAATAAATCCTGATAGGTGCGAGCAGGTGCTTTCTTACCCAAATTCTCTTCTACAACCGGTCCAGTAGGAATGCGGGATTTCTGAGGAAGCGGTTTAATAGTTGATGGTACAGCGGTAAACAAAATTTGCTGCGAATCGGAGAGCCATGTATAACCACCCATGGCAGTGTTTACCTTTCGTTCGCTCAGTTTTGTGGCGGCCATGGCTTCCGTATTTATAATCCAGAGCTCTATCTTATCAGCATTATTTTGAAGGAAGGCAAGGTGCTTGCTATCAGGGGAGAAACTGATGCTGCTTGCGGTTAATGGATCAGGAAGATTTTTTATCTCTACTTCGGCTCCATCACTCAGCCGTTTTGCTTTTAACCCGATGGTGTAGTTGCTTCGACTGGGGCCAAAATTTTCGGGATTAATGCGAAGTCCGCCAATTCGAAGTTCAGGTCGCGATAATTCTTCAATGGTTGGAAAGTCGGAACGCTCCAACAAAAGCATCCATTGCTTGTCTGGCGAGAAAGACACAAATGGAGTAAGGGGGGCTTCCAGAAGTTTAGCAATTTCTTCGGGTGGGCGCTGGTAAGAAACATTGCCCTGACTAAAGCCTTTTAGGCAGACTAAGCCTAATACGAGTAGGAGTATTTTGTTCATGTATATTTATTAAGATTCTTAATTTGTCTTATAGATCACAAGTAAGGTACTGTATTTAGCAGTTCGACTACGCTTGAATTTTTTAGAGGTTTAATTTTATTGATAATCGGCTGAAAATGTCAAAATCTTAACCTACCTTCGAAACGATTTAATTATTTTTTATGCTTGATTTAGTAGTTCTTACTCATTCAGTTTTAAGATATTTTATCCTGATATTTTTGTTGATCGTGATTGTACGCTCTTTGTTGGGCTGGCAACAAAAATCAGCCTATACACCGTTGGATGACAAGTTCAGTTTATGGCTTTTCATTTTTACTCATACTCAGTTACTTTTTGGATTGATTCAATATTTTGTCAGTCCCGTAGTTATTTTTAGTGGTGCCTCCATGAAGGATCCCATTGCCCGGTATTGGCTGGTAGAGCATGGCGTCATGATGCTTATCGCCATAGTTTTGATTACGGTGGCTCGCATAACGGCAAAGAAAATGACTGAAACAGGTGCCAGGCACAAACGATTGTTCATCTTCAATGCCCTTGCTCTTATTATAATTCTGGTTGCGATTGCTCAAAGCGGACGCGGATTTTTTAGTTTCCCGACTTAAAAATAGCTTTAAGCAATCAATCACACTTTAGCTCAGTACAATGAGCTGCGTAACTTTGTTTATAAACATTTGGATCAAAGTTTATATTATGATTCTCATGCTAAAGGTTAACTAACCTGGTGTGGGCGTAGTAGCATATCTTGGCTTAATGTGTTATTTTTAAAATCAAAACATTCTTTCATGAAGAACATTTTTGTATTGGCAATTAGTTTGATTGGATGCTCGGTTTCGGCACAGGAAATTAGTTCGCGCTATGAACTGGTAAAGATGAATGACAATATAAATACCCTTTACCACCAGGTATCTCCGGTAATTTCTATTGATGGGACTAAGCTTTATTATTTTGTTAGTAATCATCCTCAAAACACCTATGGAAAAGAAAATAGCCAGGATATCTGGGTTTCTACGTTAGACGACAAAGGAGTTTGGTCAGAAGGCAAGCGAATGGGTGCTCCACTAAATGACAATCGGTACAACCAGGTATTTAATGTAATGCCTGATGGTTCTCTGTTGATCAGAGGTGGACGCGCAAAAAATTCAAAAGGTTTTTGTTTGGTAAGTCCATCAGGTAATATTACTGAGTTAGAAATTCCAGGTTTTTCATCGATGGATAAAGGAATTTTTAATGGGGCCACTATTTCTTCAGATGGAAAACATCTCATTCTTTACTTTTCTGAAAAACAGGGTGACAAGTTCAGCGATTTGTATCTGTCAAAACAACAAGGGAGCCAATGGAGTAAACCCGTGAAGTTGAAAATTAGCGGTCCTGCTGATGAGTATAGTCCATTTTTAGCCCCTGATCAGAAAACCCTTTATTTCTCAAGCGATCGCTACTCAAAAGATAAAGTGGGGGGTACTGATATTTATAAATCCATTCGGTTAGATGATACTTGGTTAAACTGGTCGGAACCAGAGAACCTTGGTCGAAACATTAACACCCCTTCCGGGGACGCCTATTTTTCGATCGATACGCATGGAAATATTTTCACAGCGCGTGCAGGAGCCAGAGTAGATGGTGGAAATTTTGATCTGTTTATTTTAAAGCCACGTAATTTCAGAATTCTACTTGCAGGTACAACCTACGATCAAAAAACAAAATTGCAACTGCAATCGATGGTCGAGTTGAAAATGAAAGATCACAGTCCGATAGATTTAAAGACAACGCCCAGCGGAATGTTTGAAACTTATATTCCGGAAACAACTAATTATTCAGTATCAGCAACAGCTTCAGGATATCTTCCGTTCACTCAAAGCTACAAGGTGCCTGTTATTTATCACGACACTACCATTCATGTCGATATTTACTTAGCACCCATAGCCAAACAATTGATGCTGGCTGGTGATGTACTCGATAAAAAGACCAATCAGGCAGTGCGGAATGCGAAAGTGAATGTTGGATTGAAACGTAATAAGGCTATCCAGTATTCAATTGCCGCTTCGGATGGGAAGTACAGCCAAAACATTGCTGATCTTGGCTGGTATGTATTTTCAACCTCTGCCGAAGGATACTTAAATTCTACGGATAGTGTGGAGGTAGCCAGTGGAGAAGTTACACCAATTATTAAAAATTTATTTCTCGCTCCCATTGAAGTGGGCCTTACAGTACGGCTAAAAAATATTTATTTCGATACAGATAAAACGATCCTTAAACCTCAATCTTTTGTTGAATTAGATAAGGTAGTAAATTTTTTAAAGAGCAATCAATCAGTAGTTATTGAAATTTCTGGACACACGGATAGTCAGGGAAGCGATGCTTATAATGAAAATCTATCGCAAGGCCGCTCGCAAGCGGTTGTTGATTATTTGATTGGACAAGGAATTGATTCTTCGCGACTGGAAGCCCATGGGTATGGAGAGTCCAAACCAATTGATACTAATGATACAGATGCAGGGCGCGCAAACAATCGCAGGGTAGAATTTACTGTCCTGAAAATTTAACGTTCACTCAAGCGTTTCAAATTCTTTTTCACAATTCTCACAGATATAAACTCTTTTTACTGGAAGAAATAATCCGAATAAAATGGAGGTGAGAATGGGAGTAAATTTCCCTTTGCGACTCGGTTCAAAAACAATATGGGTGGATTGGCATGAAGGACACCGCTGTCGGGCATGCTCTTCCACTAAGATTTCTTTCACCTGATCAAGGTCCTTTTCAAAAATATGAAGGCGTACCCCCGCGAAAAGATCATTTCGGAAGGGGTAAAGGCTTACAAAATTTTCATCGGTAAGGAAGCAAGGCACCCCATACGCATCTAATTTAGTCTTCACCAAATTAGCAGACATCACGGTGTCATATGAATCGTAAACAACGATTTTACTGTCTGAATTAACCAATTTGTCCATTACCTTCTTAAGTAACAAATACAAAGTGACATGCACCTGCCCTTAGTAATAAATTTTTGAAGTATTTTGTAACAACTTGTCCCTGTCACCGTCTTGCCTTTGAAACAATGAATCTCGAAACCTTTGAAATCCGGGTTCTACCTACGAAAAACAAGCTTTTTCGGTTTGCCTTCCGACTGCTCGGCAGCAGCGAAGAAGCGAAGGACGTAGTACAGGAAGTGATGATTAAAGTGTGGAACGGACGAGAGCAGATGGCGGAAATACAAAATATGGAAGCCTGGTGTATGCGCATCACCAAAAATCTCTCCCTCGACCGTCTTCGCTCGCGACAGCGAAGAGCCACCGATCCGATTGAGCAAGGAATGGAGATTAAAAATGAAACGTTAACGCCTCATGAGAGGACAGAAAATCATGAGAATATGGAACGAATTACTGAAATGATTGCAGCGTTGCCAGAGAAGCAACGCCAGGTGATACACCTCCGCGATGTGGAGGGGTATAGTTACAACGAGATTTGTGAAATTTTAGAACTAGACATGAATCAAGTGAAAGTGAGTTTGTTCCGCGCAAGGAATGCAGTGAAAGAAAAATTTTTAAAGATCAACGCGTATGGACTCTAAGCAGATAGAACAGTTGCTGGAGAAGTACTGGAATTGCGAAACTTCGCTGGAAGAAGAACAACAACTGCGAGCACATTTTCGTGGCGAGGTTCCTGAATCTTTGAGTGAGATAGCTGATTTATTCCGATACTTTGATGTGCAACAAAAGCAACAGGTAGAGCATTCGGATTTTGATGCTCTTGTGAAATCACAAATAAAGCAGCATCGCCCCGAGGGTAAGATAATAAAAATGTTTTATAACTATGGTCGCATTGCGGCAGGGTTAGTAGTGGTAGTAGCCGCTACCTATTTCGTTCGGCAAGAAATGCGTAAAGCGTATCCACCCGAAATAACGGATACTTACAGTGACCCAAGGTTGGCGCTTGAAGAAACCAAGAAAGCTTTGTTAATGATTTCGAAGAGCTTTAATAAAGCTCAAAAGGAGGTTGGTAAGATAAAAGTGTTCAACGAAGCAGAGGAGAGAATACAAGGCAAGTCGTTGGATGAAACCAAGGAGCAGGCAACTAAAATTTAACAATTCAGAAAATAGAAAACAAAAAAATTAAAATTATACACGTATGAAAAAGTTATTAGTGGGATTGGTGTTGATTGCGGTTAGTATAACTACCCAGGCACAAAATGATGCGATTGCTAAGTTTTTTTCAAAGTATCAGGATAATGAAACGTTTAGTCAGGTTACTATCAGTGGAAAGATGTTTAGCATGATGTCAAACCTTACAGGCGAAACGGAAGACGAAAAAGCAATGATTAAGGCAATCAGTAAAATCAAGGGATTAAGGATTCTTTCAAAGAGCGACACGCGTGATTCACGCACACTATACAAAGAAGCTGCATCTATGATTCCTTTAAAAGAATTTGAAGAACTGATGACCATCCGTGATAAGGACAAGGATATGAAATTTTTTACGAAAGAGTCTGGCGGTAAAATCAGCGAGTTGGTGATGATTATGGGCGGGAATGATGATTTTATGGTGATGACCTTATTTGGTGAAATTGATTTAAAAGAAATGTCGAAGATTGGAAAGGCGGTTAGTATTGATGGCTTGGAAAATCTTGAGAAGATAAAGGACAAGAAGAATTAGTTTTTTTGGAAGGATGCAAGTTGATGTTGCATCCTTCTCTCTTTCACTTACGTCTTGATCAAAAAATAAGAAGATGAAAAGTTTTAAAATTCTGATGGTACTGATGCTGGTTGCTTCATTCGCTATGGCGCAAAGCAAAAGTTATAGCATCCTTAAAGACAAATTTAGCGATCAACCCGATGTTCATAGTTTTTCATTTAGTGGGTGGATGGGTCGGTTGATCTTGCGTGTGGCAGATGAGCATGAGTTTACAAATGCTATTAAAGATCTCCAACATGTACGCTTTATTGAAATTCCAAAGGCCGAGTTTGCAGCACAAAACCTTTCAGTGAAGGGATTTAAGAATGTATTAATGAAGGACTCCTTTCAGGAACTTGCTTTCATCAGAGATCAAGGCGAAGAAATTACAATTTATTTGCGCGAAGGGAACAACCATAAAAACCATTACTTCGTATTAGTGGAGGAAGAACAGCAAGTAGTTGCTATTGAGTTGAAAGGATATTTAGATCCGCAATTGCTTAACCCCAAGAACACAACGTTAGCCACGATTAACTAATTTTCATGAAGTTCATATTCGCTTTAATCTTTTTAAGTAGTGTTAGTGGGCTGTTTGGACAAACCAAAACTACTCAGGCGCTGGATGATAAGTATGATGGCTTGTCCTTATACTTTTATAAGAATACCCTACGCATGCTCAATCAAACCGATGACAAAGACTTTGATGAGTTGATTAAAGACATCGAGAAAATGAAGTTCTTGATGATTGATAAATCTGAATTTAAATTCACTAAACAGGATTACTCAAAATTACTTGCCGGTTACAAATCTGAATCCTACGAAGAGATGATGACCGGGCGCTATGATGGAAGAAACATTGATGTCTATCTTCGTGAGCAAAATGGAGATGTTAAAGGCACGGTAATTTTAGTGAATGATTCTACAAATTTATTTGTGTTGGATATGCTAGGTAAAATAGCGTTGGAAAAGGCTCCGGCATTATTTAAAACAATTGATAACAGCACCGATATCGGTAGTAAAATAAAGGGGATTACAGATAAGAAGGAGAAGGCAGAAAGGAGAGCGGAGGAAGGAAAGGATAAAAATATGGAGGACAATTAATCGAATGTAAGGTTGGAAACAGTTCTATCCACAAACAAGCTCACCAAAAATTTTGGAAAAATTCGAGCGGTCAATCAACTTGACTTGGAGGTAAAACGTGGCCAGGTGTTTGGCATGCTGGGGCCAAATGGCAGTGGCAAAACCACAACATTAGGCATGTTGATGGGTGTTGTAAATCCATCCTCGGGTAGTTTTTCATGGTTTGGTGAACCGGCTACTCATCATACGCGTAAAAAGATAGGTGCTGTATTGGAACACCCCATCTTTTATCCGTATCTGAGTGGACAAAAAAATCTGGAGTTGAACGCAATGATCAAAGGCGCTGATCCTGCCCATATTTCAAAAGTATTAGAGACTGTTGAGTTAGCTGACCGCAAAGATGATAAGTATAAAACGTATTCATTGGGTATGAAGCAGCGACTCGCTATTGCTTCGGCATTAGTGAGTGATCCCATCATTTTAATTTTGGATGAGCCCACCAATGGATTGGATCCGATGGGGATTGCCGAGATTCGTGAAATTATTAAGCGCATTGCTGCAGATGGGAAAACAATCATTCTTGCCAGTCACTTGTTAGATGAAGTTCAAAAGGTATGTACTCACTTTGCTGTGCTAAAGCGTGGTACCCTGATGCATATTGGTCCGGTAGATGAAGTGGGAAAAGGAGAGGAGATTGTGGAAGTACAGGCCTATCACGATGATCTGGGAGTTCTATTACAGGAGTTCGTGGGGAGTGCTACTATTAGAAAGGAAAATGGCATATTTGAAGTAATGATGAAAGATGGGTTTCACAGCAAAGATCTGAATCGGTTTCTGTTTGATAAAGGGATTGTTGCTTCCTATCTGCATACGCGTAAAAAGAGTTTAGAAAAACAGTTTCTGGAAATTCTGGCAGATCATAAATCATAACTTAACCTTTGCACTTCGTAATTCTAAAATCGTAAATCAAGATTCTCATGTTGCATTTACTTAAAATCGATCTTAAGAAAATGACAAGCTACCGTACCTTTTGGGTGATTTGCGGTATCTATTTCTTTACGCTGATTGTAGGCGCAGCCAGTGGCATGGAGTTTCTAAAGGCTCTTTCACGATTGATCGAAGGATTCGGGCAACAAATTAATATCACCCGCATACCCTTGTATCACTTTCCCGATGTTTGGCAAAACCTGGCCTGGAGTGGTGGGTTGTTGAAAATGGGTCTCGCCATCATGGTCGTGGTTTCCATTACCAACGAATATTCATACAGAACCATCCGGCAGAACATCATTGACGGCATGAGCCGGGAAGAATTTCTACTTTCGAAAGTTTATACAAACCTGCTGCTGAGTAGCATAAGCATGGCCTCCTTGTTTTTGATTGCTTCCGTAACCGGATTAATCTATTCTCCAGAATTGGACTTTCCATATGGGTTCACAGGTATCAGTTTTTATCCGGCTTATTTTTTGGAGGTGTTTGCCTTTTTGTCCTTCGCGCTGATGCTGGGGATTTTTGTAAACCGTTCCGGGCTAACGATTATCTTACTCTTATTTTCTTATCTGATTGAGCTAATCATCAAAGAGAATATTGATAATTACCTGCCATCTATCATTCCATTTTTTCCGTTGGAGTCGATCATGAGTTTAGTACCTATGCCGTTTGCCCGATATGTGTTTATGGAAATTCAGGATTCAGTGAATTGGGGTACAGTCGCGATTGCCTCTGTGTGGACGTTCCTCTTTAATTATTTTGCCTACCTGAAGTTGAAGAAGTCCGATATCTAAACAAGAATAAGGTGGTGTCCTACACTTACTTGTTTTAACATAAAATTGTAGGACACCTGTTTATCTCTTTGATTTTGGTCTGCTTATTTTTTGGCAAGTATTTTTACAAAGTGCTTACTAGTTTCACTATATCCTCTTTTTAAATAATAAGGATGAGTGGCTGTACGCCTTATGTTGCTAGTGACCTCTATTTTGTAACATAAGTTGGCGAGGAAATATTCTTCTGCGGCAGCCAATAGCTGATTACCAATGCCAGTACCACGAACTCTTTCATCTACACAAAATGAAGTAATGCGACCCACGGGTCCTGGCAGATGAAAGGTTTGATAATAATTCAACGCAATAAACCCAAGCACATTTGTATCAGATCGTGCTACTAAAATTTTATAGTCTGGCGGACTATATAAATCAAGTTTTGGTAGGGTTTCAGATTCCGAGGTAGGATATCCGAGTTGTTCTAATAACATGGAAAGCTGAGGAACATCTTCAGGCTTCGCTTCGGTTATATGGGGTTTCATTTTTAAAGTCCCTTCACACTCATTCCACCATCTACCGAAATATTTTGTCCGGTGATGTAGCTGCTTTTATCCATGGCCAGGTAGGCAGCAAGACTGGCCACTTCTTCGGGTTTGCCAACGCGCCCCATGGGAGTGCGCGCTAGAATTTTTTCCAACCGATCAGGTTGCGAAAGCACGGCTTCGGTAAGAGGCGTTTCTATATACCAGGGCGAAATACAATTCGCCCGAATGTTATCAGCACTCCATTCGGCTGCTAAGTGTTTTGTAAATTGGATGATGGCCGCTTTTGTCATCCCGTAAGGTGGGCCTGATTGTACATCGGTAAACCCGGCAACAGATGCAATATTGATTACACTTCCTCCTTTTTGTTTTAATAGTGGATAGCAGGCTTGCGTCAACTGAACCATACTAAATAAGTTGGTTTCAAAAAGCTGCCGGATTTCTGCCTCACTGAATTCAATAAATTTTTTACGAATGTTGGTGCCTACGTTATTCACCAGCACATCCAATTCGCCCCAGGTTTGAGCAATTTTTTTGACTAAGTCGGCCCGGAAATCAGGATTGTTAAGATCCCCTTCGTGTGTAAACAAGTTAGCCGAGTTTTTCAGTTTGCCTTGGATGCTTTTTGTGCTGCGCGCTATTACCAACACTTGGGCATCCAGATTTAAGCATTCGCGGGCAATAGCCAGGCCAATACCTTTCGTGCCACCCGTTATTAAGATTTTCTTTCCTGTCAATGTCCAACTCATAGGGGTTGCTGTTTAGGCGATTCACTTTTTACTACTAAAAGAAACCAGTTATTATCTAAGGCCAGATAACCATGTTCAAAACAAAAGTTATAGATAGCCCCTTCCTTGGTTTTATACTGGCTGGTAAAATAGGTAAAATCAAAACCTTTCTCATTCATTTTATCACGGTTTACTCGGGCTTTTCCGCTCGGATTTAGTTCCAGTAAAATTCTGCGGTTCTTACGCAATATATTCGTCACATTCTTCATGTAAACGGTCTCGTCCCGGTTCAACTTGTTGTTATAAGACACCCGACATTGATCTGAACAGAATTTTTTATCGGCTCGGCCAATAATTTTATCTCCACACTCCAAACAGACTTTTTCATCTTTTTTAGCCATTTATTAAGGATTTTAGGGACTTTATTATCCGATTATAAACGTTTATAAACGAATATAACCGAAAGTAATTGATTAATAAACGACTGTCGCTTTTCGAGCCCCCCACCTTTGCATTGTCAATCGGAACAAAACCGGTGACACAATATCGAAAAATCAATGTTTAACAATTAAATACAACAATTATGAAAAGTGTTAGAAACAGCGTGCAGTTAATCGGTCGTTTAGGGAAAGACCCTGAAGTGAAAAATTTTGGAAAGAGCCAGAAGGCTACATTTTCAATCGCCACTTCCGAAACGTACAAGAATGCCAAAGGCGAGAAGGTAGAAGACACCCAGTGGCACAACATTGTGATCTGGGGCAAGCTGGCAGACATTGCCGGCCAGTATTTGAAAAAAGGTGCTGAGGTTGCGGTAGAGGGCAAACTTGTACACCGGGTGTTTGAGACTGACAAGGGTGAAAAACGTTACTTCACTGAAATAAATGTAAATGACCTAGCCATGCTGGGCGCAAAGCAGAAGTAAGTCTTTTACTCTGCTTGACCATGGAGGCCGCCCAATTCGGGCGGCCTTTTTTGTTTCATATCAATTCTTTCAACTGAACCATTCATGTATCTCCTATAACATACGCCTCTAAAACCACGTTCTATTTGCCGGGTATGTTTATTTTTGTGATGAATGAATTTTAATTATCCGCAGTTCCTTTGGGCACTTACAGCCTTATCCATTCCCATCATCATTCACCTGTTTAATTTCCGAAAGACAACCCGGATATTTTTCTCCAATACTCGTTTTTTGCAACAAGTAAAGCAGGAGACAACCCAAAAACGGAAATTGAAACGGTATCTGGTTCTTACCTCGCGCCTGCTCTTTTTACTTTTTCTAGTCTTGGCTTTTGCACAACCTTTTTTACCCGCCCGCGAACAATTAACCTCGCAGCGCAACCTCATTGTGTATCTCGACAATTCGTATAGTATGTCGGCTCCTGTGGAGCAAAAGGTACGAGCCCTGGATGCCGGCATTGGGTACGTGCGTGAGGTGGTTGAATTGTTTCCTACAGAAACCCGGTTCAAACTTATTACCAACGACTTTGCGCCATTTTCAAATACGTATAAATCTAAATCAGAAATTCTCGATCAGCTTTCACAGATCAGATTGTCTCCATTAAGCAGATCCTTTAGCGAGGTAGTAAAACGAATTGGTGAGCCGGGCAATACGGTGTTTTGGATTTCAGATTTTCAGAAATCCACGGTTGGCGCAAACCTGATACTTGATTCAACCTGGCAAATCAGATTAGTGCCCATTGAATATCAACAAACATCAAACGTTTTTGTCGATTCCATCTATTTGGATAATCCATTCATCATTGGTGGCGAGAAAAATACATTGAGGGTGCGACTGCGCAATGAGGGTGCACGAACCGTGGAAGGGCTGGTAACAAAGCTTACGATTAACGAAGTGCAGGCTGCTACTTCCTCCGTAACCATAGAACCTAATAGCTTGATCGAAACTTCCTTTGATCTGGCGCGCGGATTGAAAGGATTTAACAAAGCGGTATTGAGCTTTAGCGATTACCCTGTCAGTTTTGATAATGAATTTTATTTCACGCTCAACTATTCAGGGCGGTTGAAAATTGTAGAAATAAAACCTGATGCGCGACCTACTCATGTTGAGAATGTATATGGTAACAGAGAGCTTTTTGATTTTCATGGATTTGCTGAAGGCAATGTGGATTATAGTGCGCTTACGAATGCTGATCTGGTGCTGATTAACGGCATAAACAAAATTGACAATGCCCTGAATTCGGCCATACAACTCTATCGCAATAACAATGGAAGTTTGTTCTTAATACCGGGAGTGCAGCCTGATATCAATTCTTATAAGGAGTTATTGAATTTTCCATTAGTCAAAAACGAATCTGCATTGATGGAATTGGACAGACCTGATTTTCAGAATCCTTTTTTTGAAAATGTGTTTGAAGAAAAATCAGTCGCGCTTGCTATGCCGCAGGCACAAAAAGTGTTGGATTGGGGTGCCGATCGCTCAGCCATCTTGCGATTTAAAAACGGACAACCCTATTTATCACGCTTCAACAATACATTTGTTTTAGCCAGTTCTTTAAATCGCGCGGTGAGTGACCTCTCCACACACGCGATTTTTGTACCTGTTATGTATCGCATTGCTGCGAGCGGAAAGAAAGCAGAACGCAAACCTTATTATTACCTATCTTCTTCGATGGTTACGGTGCCTGCAGATAGTTTAATCGGGGATGAACCAGCCCGAATGAAAGGAACTCAGGAATTAGTTCCTTCGCAACGCAGGCTAGGAAACAAGTTGCTGCTTGAAATCCCACGCTATTCGATAAACCATGGATTCTATTATGTAACCCACGGGCCCGATACACTCGATTTGTTGGCATTCAATCTTGAAAAAAAGGAGTCTATGCTGGCTCAATTTGCGGGTGAAGAGGTAAAGACCGCTATGGGCGGAGGAAATCAAGTGTCCATTTTTAAAGCAACCTCGGCCGAAACTTTCAGCAACGAAATAAAAGAGAGATATTTGGGCACGCCATTGTGGAAGTATGCACTGATTCTGGCGCTAATCTTCCTGTTGGCTGAAGTATTGTTGATCCGGTTTTTAAAGTAATTGAATAGGCTACTTCGTGCTACTTTGAGTCTTAATGCCTTGGTGGTTTAAAAAAAGCTAACCACAAAGACTCAAAGTCACTAAGGTTCACGAAGAAGCCGATGTATGACAGAATTGTAACTATGAAAATACTCATCCGGTCAGCATTAATCGTATCCCCTCAATCTCCCTTTCATAAGAAGAAAAAAAACGTGCTCATTCAAAATGGGCGCATCGAAGAAATAGGCGATAAAAATTACAGTGCCGATAAAGTAATTGAAGCGGAGGGAATGATTCTTTCGGCAGGGTGGTTTGATCTGGGCACTTTTGTGGGTGACCCTGGGCAAGAACAAAAAGAAGATTTACTTTCCTTAAGCAAAACGGCTGCAGCCGGTGGATTTACCGAAGTAGCGGTGTTACCAAACACACATCCAACCATTCAATCCAAGAATGAAGTAAGCTATGTAACTGCTAATAACGAAAACAGATTAGTTCAGATACATGCCCTTGCTGCCGTTACTAAAAACTGCAAAGGCGAAGAGTTAACAGAAATGATTGACTTGCACGAAGCAGGGGCCATTGCCTTTACCGATGGATTAAAACCTGTTTGGCATACCGATATATTTTTAAAGTCGCTCCAGTATCTTCAAAAGTTTGACGGACTTTTGATTGATCAACCAGAAGACATTTGGCTCAATTTGTTTGGACAAATGCATGAAGGGGTAGCAAGCACCATGCTCGGCTTGAAAGGAATGCCGCGCATAGCTGAAGAAGTGGCGATCAGTAAAAATCTTGAATTGCTCGGGTATGCAGGTGGCAGGTTGCATTTTGCGAAATTGTCTACAGCAAAAGCTATCGATTTAATTAGGAGTGCCAAGAAAAAAGGATTGAACGTAAGTTGTGATATAGCTGCTTACCAACCGCTCTACACTGATGAAGTGCTCCACGACTTCGATACGAACTACAAAGTGAACCCTCCCTTGCGCGAGAAAGTAGATCAGGATGCGTTGATTAAAGGATTGAAGGATGGAACCATCGATGTGTTGGTGAGTAACCATGTGCCGCACGAAGTAGAAAGTAAATTCTTAGAGTTTGATTTATCAGAGTTTGGGTTGATCAACCTGCAAACATTTGCTTCGCAGTTGGTTTCACTTTCGCGATGGATAGAGATAGAAGAGTTGATTGAGAAAGTGACCGATGCGCCACGCAAGCTGCTAAAAAAACAACCGGTGGTGATTGATGTGGATTCAAAAGCCAACCTGACCCTGTTCGATCCAAATCGCGAGTGGGAGTTTACCCCTGAATCAAATTATTCGAAAGCTAAAAACTCCCCGTGGTTGGGTAACACCTTAAAAGGCAAAGTAGTTGCAGTGTTTAACAATTCAAAACATTGGTTGGATGCTTAAGTCGGTTCCACGACTGATATTTATTTCCGTGCGCAACGGATTAATTGCCGGCTTGTTGGGCATTGTTTTTTTGGTTGCTCTCTATTATATAGGTCGCCATCCGTTTCTGTTTCCCATCTTCTTTGACTTTCGTCTGATTTTGTTTGTTGTATTTATGGTAATCGGCTTAAAAGAATTGCGTGATGATCATCAGCAAGGAATTCTTTCTTTTGGAGAAGGAATGATCAGTACGTTAATTTTCACCATTATATTTGCAAGTGTAACCGCTTTGTTAATCTCCTTTTTCTGCTGGTTGGAGCCCTCATTTGTTGTTGATTATAAAAGATTAGCGGCTGAACAATTAGCCAAGGTAAGTGCGCAGGTGATCGAACAATGGGGGAAAGGGGTGCAAGAAAGCAATCTGGCAGCACTTTCGACTACTACGGGGCAACAGTTGGCGCTTGATTACTTCATGAAGAGCTTTATCATTAGCTTTTTCATAAGCATAATAATATCTGTAATTTTAAGACGTCAACCAAAAACCAACTGAAATCATGGAAGAAACAAATGAACAACCTACCCTAATGAGTCATGTAATAAAGTGGGGTCTAATTATAGGTGGTGCAAGTATTACAATGACTGTGTTGCTATATGCTATTGATTATACTCTACTCGTTCTTCTAAAAGTATTTTTCACAATGCTTCTAGTTTATTTAGTATTAACTATTTTCGGAGGAATCGAGTATAGGAAAAGTGTTGGTGGCTATCTAAAATATGGACAAGCATTTATTCACGGCTTCGGAGTTTTGGCTCTATCGGGTTTAATCGCTACAATCTTTGGTATCATTTTATATAATGTTATCGATCCGGAATTGCCTGAAAATTTGACTAAGGCCTCTTTAGAAAATATGCGAGAGATGATGATAGGTTTTGGGGCTCCCGAAAATGCGATTGATGAAGCAATTGCTAAAGAAGAAGTTAAGGCCGCAGATCGATATACAATTTCAGGCCAAGCACTTGGCTATTTAATAATTCTAATCGCATCAGCATTTATGGCTTTGATTTCGGCCTTGTTTGTTCGTAAAAATGAGCCAGTAGAATTGTAAATGAATATCTCAGTAATTATCCCTGCCAAAGACGAGCAGGAATCTATACCAGAATTAAGTCAGTGGATTAGCCGTGTGATGCAAACACACGGCTTTTCTTATGAGGTACTTTTTGTGGATGACGGAAGCACCGATGGCACGTGGGAAGAAATTCAAAAGGCAAATCTTTTAAACTCATCTTTTAAAGGAATTAAATTCAATCGCAATTTTGGAAAGTCTGCTGCCCTGCATACTGCTTTTAAAGAAGCACAAGGTGAAGTTGTAATCACCATGGATGCTGATTTACAAGACAGTCCGGATGAAATACCTGAATTATACAGACTTATTAAGGAAGAAGGATTTCAGTTAGTGAGCGGATGGAAAAAGAAAAGACACGATCCGATTTCAAAAACGATTCCATCAAAATTTTTTAATTATGTAACGAGAAAGTTATCGGGCATTCCTATTCATGATTTTAATTGTGGATTGAAGGCATATGATCATACAGTGGTAAAAAATATCTCTGTGTATGGCGAGATGCACCGTTATATTCCGGTGATAGCCAAGTGGGCGGGCTTTACCAAAATTACTGAGAAGGTGGTTGAGCATCGTGAACGCAAATACGGGTACAGCAAATTTGGCTGGGAGCGTTTTGTTCGTGGCTTTCTTGACTTATTATCGATAACATTTATTGGAAGATTCGCTCAGCGGCCCATGCACTTTTTTGGTACGTGGGGTATCATTTCCTTTTTATTTGGATTGGGGTTCACGATCAAAATTTTATACGATAAAATTGATTCTGTCCTGATTTCTAAAATTCCGCTGAAGCGCGATGTAACCGAGCAGCCCATTTTCTTTTTGGCGTTGGTAGCACTTGTTATTGGGGTTCAACTTTTTCTTACGGGATTTATTGCCGAGTTGCTGGCAAGGCAATCTGTGTCCAAGAAGAAATATCTTGTCATTGATCGGGTAGGAGTGGGGGAGAGTGTAAAGTCAAAAGTTCAAAGTTTAAAGTAGAGAAAACTAACTTTAAGCTTTTCTACTTTTCACTTTCAACTTCTCATGAACTTATTTTCCCTTACCTTTGTAATCTTGATTGATCGTTCTTTGAATGTAAATTTTATTTTGCGGCAGGCCGTACTTCGTCATAAAGACTATGTGCGGCAGGGATAGCAGCGAAAAGCCCGAAGTGCGTATGATTGCGCGCGGACGGACTTGTAGCGAATAGCCCGCTCGGCCGCCCAAATTTTTAGAATCAAAACTCAATATTTATTATTGGGGCTGACCGGTTTTGACAGGATGTTTGGGGGTGTATGCCAGCATGCAGGCTCGTGGGATGAGAGCCTTGAAAGATAGTCCTACAACCATAAGTGGCGAGAATACTTACGCCATGGCTGCTTAATCTGACCTAAGGTTAG
>JAEUUA010000008.1 GCA_016787755.1 Cyclobacteriaceae bacterium
CATCAATAACGGGACGTGTGAAAGCACAAGAACTTCTGTCGTTGCTACCATTAACACTCCGCCTGCTGCTCCTACGGCAACCGGAAATGCTGCCTGTGGTTCTTCTGCCATCACGCTCAATGCAGCCGGGGCCGCTGCCGGGCAGTACCGATGGTATACCGTACCCACCGGGGGAACTGCCATTGCCGGACAAACCAATGCCGCGTACACAACGCCTGTGATTGCAAGTACTACGAACTATTATGTGAGCATCAACAATGGGACGTGTGAAAGCACCCGAACTTTGGTTGTTGCTACCATTAATACTCCGCCTGCAGCTCCTACAGCAACCGGAAATTCTGCCTGTGGTTCTGCTGCCATCACGCTCAATGCAGCCGGGGCCGCTGCAGGGCAATACCGATGGTATACCGTACCCACCGGGGGAACTGCCATTGCCGGACAAACCAATGCCGCATACACAACGCCTGTGATTGCAAGTACTACGAACTATTATGTGAGCATCAATAACGGAACATGTGAAAGCACCCGAACTTTAGTTGTTGCTACCATTAACACTCCGCCTGCTGCTCCTACGGCAACCGGAAATTCTGCCTGCGGTTCTTCAGCTGTTACGCTTTCTGCTGCTGGAGGTGCCACAGGACAGTACAGATGGTACACCGTGCCAACTGGTGGAGTAGCAATTTTAGGAGAAACAAGTAGTACCTATCAAACCCCAGTTATATCGGCAACCACTACTTATTACGTGAGTATTAACGATGGCATATGTGAGAGTGCCCGCACGGCTGTTACTGCTACAATTTCAATCTGCAATACAATACCGCCTACCATAAATCCCGTACCATTGTCAACAATTGTTTCGGGAATAATTATTTTAGACCTGGTTCCTTTAATTGATGCACCAGGCGGTTTAGTGCTTAACTCAATTGTAATAGTAACTCCCCCAACGAGCGGGGCTTCAGCTTCAATCAATAATGGCATTCTTACCATCGATTATGCCGGTAAAGTTTTTTCTGGAGATGAATTTATCAAAATCAGAGCCTGCGATTCGAGTGGTCTCTGTTCGGAACAGACCTTTACCATTGAAGTAGCGGGAGACATTAAGGTTTATAATGGCCTGTCACCTAATAACGATATGCGAAATGAAATTTTATATATCCAGTACATTGATGTAATTCCTGGCATGCAAAAAAATACGGTATCTATTTACAATCGCTGGGGGAGTAAAGTTTTTGAAACATCGGACTACAATAATTCAACGCGTGTTTTCAAAGGAGTCAATAATAACGGAGATGACCTTCCATCAGGTACCTACTTTTATAAAATTACTTTTGATAAGGAAGTTCGAACCGGTTATTTGGTCATTAAGCGTTAGCCCAAAACAGCTTTTTGTTGTAACACCAGTTTCTTTTCGCGATGGGTAACTACTTTAGTACCCGTTAAAAGTATGATCAGACTAATGAAGGCGCACCCAAACATAACAGCAATCATGGGCATGGCAGTAGTATTGTGCAATACACTTACAAGTGCAGAAATGATTCCACCCGCACCAAGCCTCCAACTCCCCATCAAAGCAGAAGCACTCCCAGCCTGTTTACTAAACGGTGCCAGCGACAAGGCTGCTGTATTGGGGCCAATCAACCCCTGGCCCGTTAAAAATATAAATAGCATACCGATAAGACTCAACAAACCAAACCAGTTATTATAAATTCCCAATACCATCAGCGTTCCTATAATGGTTTGGTAAAAAAGTGCTACCTTAATAATCTCTTCGCTTTTAAATTTCTTTAATAGAAAATGATTTAGTTGAGTAGATCCAATCATGGCAAAGGCAAGAAAAGCAAAGATCCAACCATACTCTTTTTCACTTACTCCGTAAATATTCATGAACACATCTGAGGATCCAGCGATGTATGCAAATGGAGCAGCGGTGGCAAGCCCACCTGCTAAGGTGTAAATGAAAAACTGCGAGTTCCTAAATACAGAATAGAAATTCTTAATTACTGCAGCTGGCATTAACGACATGCTTGGATCAGGTGCTTTTCCTGTAGGCAGGAAAAAGTAAACGGCTATGAGAATACCTAATGTAATAATGGCCAGAATAATAAATATAGAATGCCATCCAAACACCGCAGTAGTATAGGCACCCAGTGTAGGGGCTACCATAGGTGAAACGGCAATCACTAAAATAATCAGAGAGAGCGCCTGCGCAGTTTTATTAACCGGGAAAATATCACGCACCAATGCCTGTGCGGCTACAATGCCTGCACACCCTCCAATCGCCTGAAGAAAACGCATCGCGATCAGCGAATTAACTGATTCCGTAAAGGCACAACCAATAGACGCAAGAATATAAATGATCAATCCAATGTATAACGGTATTTTCCTTCCAAAGCGATCGAGAAGCGGACCGTAGAGTAGTTGACCTAATGCAATACCGATTAAATACGAGGTAAGTGAAAGTTGAACCTTATCGATGGAAGTATGTAAATCGATTGCAATGGCCGGAAACCCAGGTAAGTACATATCAATGGAAAAGGGACTGATGGTTGCCAGGGAACCCAAAATCAAAATGATGAAAAAATAGTACCGGTTTTTGCTTTTCATAAGGCGCTGCAAAAATATAAAATGATTGTACGAGGAAAAGTTGAAACCATAACTATTACTAAATAAGTTCCAAATAAAGGAGCAGTTACTAAATAAATGTGGATCAATAAAAATAATTGCTCACATGCACCCTTATTGCGCAAGACTCTTTTATCTTTAACCTTCTACTTATGAAGAAACAACCCTTATGAAGAAAACTACCCTGCTTTGGATTTTTTCTATCTGTCTGCTAACGGCCTGTAACACTGAAAAAAAAGAAACAGCAGAAGAGTTAAAATCTCCAAAAGCCGAAAAGACAGCGACTAAACTCAGTGGCAATCGTATTGACAATTACTATTGGATGAAACTTTCAGACGAACAAAAGAATGCCGCACAAAAAGATGAACAAACGAAAAAAGTAATCAACTACCTCACAGAAGAGAATGGGTATCTGGCTGCCAAACTGAAGCACACGGAAGCCCTTCAGAAAAAGCTTTATGACGAAATGATTGGACGCATTAAACAAACCGATGAGTCGGTGCCTTATAAAGACAATGGCTATTGGTATTACACACGGTATGAGCAAGGTCAGGAATACCCAATCTATTGCCGCAAGAAAGGATCAATGGAAAGCGATGAAGAAATTCTTCTGAATGTAAATGAAATGGCAAAAGGTCACGATTACTATTCTATTACCGGATTGAGTGTAAGCGAAGACAACAATCTACTCGCTTACGCGGAAGATTCAGTAAGCCGCAGAAGATATACCGTTTATGTGAAAGATCTTAAAACCGGTAAACTTGTGGAAGAACCCGTGCCCAACACGGAAGGTCAGGTTACCTGGGCGAATGACAATAAAACCTATTTCTATACTAAGAAAGATTCGGTAACGCTGCGATCCCGATGGATCATTAAACACAAAGTGGGCTCCTCTTACAAAAGTGATCCTGTAGTGTCTGAAGAGCCCGATGAAACATTCTACACAGGAATCTATAAAACAAAATCAAAAAAGTTTTTAGTGACCTGGGCGGGCAGCACCCTCACCAATTATTATCAAGTGTTGGATGCCAATACACCGGATGGGAAATTCAAGGAGTTTACGCCACGCGAGCGCGGGTTAGAATACAATATCGATCATTATAAAGACAAGTTCTATGTAGTCACAAATTGGGATGCCCTAAACTTTCGGTTGATGGAAACGCCCGATACAAAAACTGCGAAAGCAAACTGGAAAGTTAAAATTATGCATCGCAAAGATACGTTACTGCAAGGTATTGAAATCTTTAAAGACTACATGGTGTTAAGCGAACGTGCCAACGCAAACACACTCATGCGTGTTATTGATCAGAGAAGCGGGGCGCATCATTATTTGAATTTTGGAGAACCCGCTTATACCATTTATCCATCCACCAACATAGAATTTGACACTGAACTTCTTCGCTATGGATATACCTCCATGACTACGCCTAGTTCTACCTACGATTACAACATGAAAACCAAAGAACGTAAACTCTTGAAACAACAAGAAGTGGTGGGTGGCTACAATTCCGAAGAGTATCAAACCGAAAGACTTTGGGCTACAGCCGATGATGGCACACAAATTCCCATGTCCATCGTCTATAAGAAAGGAATTAAGAAAGATGGCAACAATCCAACGATGATCTATGGCTACGGATCGTATGGCGCCAGCATGAATCCTTCGTTTTCCTCAACCCGATTAAGTTTATTGAACCGTGGCTTCGTATATGCCATTGCTCACATTCGTGGTGGCCAGGAAATGGGACGTCAATGGTATGAAGACGGGAAAATGTTTAAGAAGAAAAATACGTTTACCGATTTTATTGACTGCTCAGAATTTTTAATCGAAGAGAAGTTTACCAATCCCGAGAAATTGTTTGCCTCTGGCGGCAGTGCCGGAGGGTTGTTAATGGGCGCTGTGGTTAACATGAGACCTGATTTATACAAAGGAGTGATTGCAGCAGTTCCCTTTGTAGATGTAGTAACTACTATGGAAGACGAATCTATCCCACTAACAACCGGTGAGTTTGATGAGTGGGGTAATCCTAAAAATCCTGAGTCGTATATGTACATGTTGGATTACTCACCATACGATCAGGTGAAACCGCAGAACTATCCAAACATGCTGGTGACTACAGGCTTTCACGATTCGCAAGTGCAGTATTGGGAACCAGCCAAGTGGGTAGCCAAGCTTCGAGAATTAAAAACTGATAACAACACCCTGTTGTTACGCACCAACATGGAGACCGGGCATGGTGGAACTACCGGAAGGTTTAAAGTATATAAAGAAGCAGCGCAGGAGTATGCATTTATACTTGACCTGGCAGGTATAAAAGAATAAGTTATTCAATCTGGAGTAAGGCACGATTAATCCGCCTCACAAAACCAGGACCCTCATAAATAAAGCCGGTGTAGATCTGAACAAGATCTGCTCCGGCTTGTAGTTTTTCAAGCGCATCTTCCGGAGTCATGATGCCCCCTACCCCAATGATTGGAAAATCTTTACCCAGATTGGATCGTAAAAATGTTATCACTTCTGTTGCGCGCATGGTCAATGGTTTGCCACTCAATCCGCCATTTCCAATGGAAGAAATAGTTTTATCGTCTGTTATTAACCCTTCGCGGGAAATAGTAGTATTGGTTGCAATAACACCATCGGTTTTTGTTTCCAATAAAATCTCGACCACATCGTGTAGCTGAGATTCATTTAAATCGGGAGCGATTTTTAATAAAATCGGTTTAGGTTTTTCCTTTAGTTGATTAAGTGCCTTAACCGAATTCAATAATTTTTTGAGTGGCTCTTTCTCTTGCAGTTCACGTAAGTTGGGCGTGTTAGGAGAACTCACATTCACAACAAAATAATCTACGTAAGGATAAAGAGTTTCAAAACAGTATGCATAATCTTCAAACGCAGTTTCATTGGGAGTAATTTTGTTCTTACCAATATTCCCACCCACAATAATTTTTGATTTTCTGGCCTGCAACCGTTTTACCGCTCCATCTGCACCCTTATTATTGAACCCCATTCTATTAATGATAGCTTGGTCCGCTGGCAAACGAAACAGTCTTGGCTTTTCGTTTCCGGGTTGGGGTTTAGGAGTGAGGGTTCCAATCTCAATAAATCCAAAACCAAATGCAGCGAGCTCATCAATGAGCACCGCGTCTTTATCAAAACCTGCAGCAAGGCCCACCGGATTAGGAAATGTGAGTCCTAAAATTTTTCTTTCAAGTTTTTGATTTTTGAGAACGAACAACGTGCGAATTAATACCAACGCACCGGGTACTACACCAATAAATTTAAGGAGCTTAAATGTTGCATGATGAATTGACTCCGGAGGAAAAAGAAAAAGGATGGGCCGGAGAAAAAATCTATACATGAAAAAATAATTACTTCTTTTTCTTCTTAGTTGGTTTAGGGTACTTCCTAAATCCCTTCTCAACAATCTGACCGATCATTCGTTCACCACCCGTTGCCGACATATCTGAAGTGGCATTAATGCGCCATACCAATAGCTTACTCCTATCATTTAAATCTATAATGAGACTGCCCTGACGATAATCCCGTATATAAGTGCGGTCATTAGACCCTGGAGTCAATCCCATAGGGCCAACATCTCCCGTTGCGCTGCGCGCAAGCGATCCTGCCACATAGGAAACTACCAAGTCAGAGGATGAATCTACCAAGGTTAGTGCACGCATCTCGAGTTCACGCCTGATTGCATTTCGAATCCATTTTTCAATATCCTTCTCATTGCTTTGCTGTTGGTCTTTGGGGGTTATGATTTCACCTTCACCAAAACGAAAGGTTTTGTATTGACTAAAGTCGCGGTTTTTATCAAACTCCACTTTTAACTCCTGGCCAAAACCGATGGAGGAGATCAACATGAGTGCGAAAAGAATTGTATTTCTAATCATGTAACAAAGGTAATGAAACTGCATGAGGAATTGGCCATGAACAACCAGTTTGTGAATTAACTGCGCGGATGAAAATCCTGGATTACCTGACGCAGATAATCCCGATCCAAATGAGTATAAATTTCAGTGGTGGTAATCGATTCATGACCCAGCATCTCTTGCACAGCACGCAAATCAGCGCCTCCTTCTATTAAGTGCGTAGCAAACGAATGACGGAAAGTGTGCGGACCAATTGTTTTACGAAGTCCGATCTTAGCCGCCAATTCTTTAATAATCATAAAGATCATTACCCTTGTTAATTTTTTTCCCCTCCGATTCAGAAACACATTACTTTCTGAACCTTTTTGAACTGGCACATGAACCCGAATCTCTTCCAAATAAATTTTCAAAAACTTGAGTGCATCTTTTCCAACCGGCACCAATCGTTCTTTATTTCCTTTTCCTATCACGCGCAAAAACCCAACATCGAAATAAACATTACCCACTTTTAAATCTACTAACTCTGAAACGCGAAGACCTGAGCAATACAGTATTTCTAACATGGCACGATTGCGTCCCCCTTCTGGTGTTGAGAGATCTATCGCATCAAACAATTTCACGATCTCTGCATACTCTAAGGTATCAGGAAGTTTCCTCCCTAATTTGGGGCCTTCCAATAGCGTGGTAGGATCTTTCACAATGATTTCCTCAAAAAGGAGATACTTATAAAATGCTTTTACTCCTGAAAGAATCCGCGCCTGACTATACGCACTCATCCCGAGCTCGCTGATACACTGAACGAACGCCTGCAAATGCTTTGATGAAACAAGCAAGGGACTGATCCCCGCATAGTTCAATTCAATAAACTGTGCTAGTTTTTCCACATCGCGCACGTACGCCTGAATAGAGTTTTCAGAGAGCGATCGCTCTAACTTAAGGTAGTTCCCAAAATGTTTAATATGACTTTCCCAGTTCTTCACTTCACAAATGTGCAAATTATTTTAACTTCGAAGCATGAAGATCCAGATCATCAACGGTCCTAACCTGAACTTGCTTGGCAAACGTGAACCCGAAACTTATGGGATACAACCTTTTGGAGAGTTTTTTGATAGCCTGAAATCCAGATTTCCTGAGATCATCTTATCCTATTATCAATCCAATGTAGAAGGTGAACTGATCAACAAGCTACATGAAGTTGGTTTTGAAGCAGACGGAATAATTTTGAATGCCGGAGCATATACTCATACATCAGTTGCAATTCACGATGCGATAGCCGCCATAACGACTCCAGTAGTTGAAGTTCATATTTCCAATGTGTATGCCCGTGAGGAATTCAGGCACGTGAGCTTAATCACAGCTAAGTGTGCGGGATTAATTACCGGGTTTGGCATGGAAGGATATGCCATGGCAATCGGATACCTTATTCAAAAAAAGAAGACTTAATAAATTTGACTCAACCACCACAAATAATATTTTAATAGAAAAGACGGCATCTATTTTTGATGGCCGTCTTTTACTATACAGTGAATTCCATGAAAGAATTATCTCCTCTTATGACTTTCCGGGTCCATCGGTTCCTCCACCTGTATTTGTTGGGCCTGTTTTAGGCAACCAACTCCCTTCAAACTTGAATTTTATTTTACCTTGGTAATCTGCGCAATAAATGGCTACCCGATCTAATGTGGCATTCACTTCATTTTGGTCAAGGTCAGCAGCTTCACGTAAAAACATGACATACGTCCAGTCTCCTTTTTTGCAAATCCATGAACCAAACAAAAGTCCATTGATTTCAAGTAAATTTTGATAAAAAGATTCCTGATTTTTATCGGGTATGATTACCAGCGGGCTCATCACCTGAAAATACCAACGATCAGGATTGTTGGCAAAATTGAATACATCAATCCAAACAGACACCCCTTTATAGGTGATTGACCACTGACCGGGTTTTTCGCCACGGCATGCTACCGGGTCGACTTTAAGGGCTGCAAGACTCGCTTCTACTAAAACGGAGGTTTGGTTAAAATCCATAATTCTAGCTTTTTTAAGATGTTAAAAATTTATTTTTGGAGCGCAGTCAAAGCCTCCGTCTACCGAAAATAATAAAATTGAAATTGTTTAATCAACTACGCTCCGATAATTTACCCAAGTGGCCAAGAAAGCGAAAATGTTGGGTGTTTTCGGATTTGACTACCTTTGAAACTAGCCTTAATTAAATGATTTCCTTTTATCCTGGCCCTTCCCGCACCTATTCTTTAATTCCTGACTATGTTCAGGATGCCGCTAAAACGGGTGTAATGAGCATGAACCACAGAAGCTCAGAATGCATGGCTTTGGTGAAAAAGACGATTCAGGAGTTGAGAAAAAAATTGTCGATTCCAGCTTCGTATACAGTCTTGTTCACCTCATCAGCTACAGAGTGTTGGGAAATTATTGCGCAATCATTAATTAACGATCAAAGTATTCATCTTTATAATGGAGCTTTTGGAAGTAAATGGTTCAACTACACCAAAGCTATTAAGCCAAATGCGTTGAGTGATTCATTCGCAGTTAATCACGCCCTCAATCCCAACCAATTATCCTATGATCAGGGTGATACGATCTGCATTACGCAAAACGAAACCAGCAATGGAACCCAAGTAAGCAATGCAATTATTAGAGGGATTAAAAAAAATAATCCCAACCATTTAATTGCGGTTGATGCTACCTCTTCCCTGGGTGGTATTGAACTTAATTTTGCTTCCGCAGATGTTTGGTTTGCTTCTGTTCAAAAATGTTTGGGGCTACCAGCCGGGTTAGCTGTATTAATTTGTTCATCGCGAGCGATTACCCGAGCTGAGCAAGTTGGTAACACTACACACTATAATAGCTTGATCAATCAGGTGCGAATGATTAAAAAATTCCAAACAACACATACGCCCAACGTACTTGGGATTTATTTGTTGTATCGCGTAATGAAATCCGTTTCCGCTATTTCAGTCATTCATAAAAGAATAAGTAAGCAGGCAAATGAATACATTAGCATGATTAATCGTATTCCGTATTTAGAAATGTATGCGAATAACACAGATGTTCTATCCGACACGGTGATGACGGTAAAGGCAAGTGAAGAAGCCATTAAGAAAATAAAATGGAGAGCAAAAAAAGCGGGTTTACTTTTAGGTGAAGGATATGGTGCACTTAAACTAACCACATTCAGAATCGCTAATTTTCCGGCTATCCATCAAAAAGAAATCAAAGCGCTGAGGTCGTTTATGGAGGAATTAACCTAACTTAATCTACCAAAATAACCATCAGCAGCTTTGAATATCTTACTGCTTAAGAAGACCGATACGCCATTTCATATATTGACTTGACATGCGGCCCTAAAAAGACGCGCGCATAAATTCGAATGATTGCCAACCCATCAATGATAAAACTCAAGGATGTGAACAATGCCAATAACACCTGATCTTCATGAATGTGAGTGAAAATCAAATCCTCGCCTACAAAAGTTGGAGTGATTGGAAACCCGGAAACACCCAGGCACGCCAGTAAAAAAACGAGCGCTATTTTAGGATGCTTAAAAGAGTGACCATGAAACTGATCTAAGTCAATCGTGCCCTCCAGCAATTTGAGCCTACGCAAGCAGAAATAGCCCAGCAAACCGAATACCCCAATGCCACTTAGGTAAAGAATCGTGTGGCTGTATTCAAAATGTTCATTGAATGATATGGACAAAGCCACCCAAAAATGATTTAGCAATACTAATATCCAGCTCATGCGTGCATGCGTGCGTTCTGTAAAAGCTTTCAGCACCATGGCCAAACCAACCAATGAAAAGAGAACCGGCAACTTTTGATGTGCCCAATCAGGGATGAAGTTTTGATAATAAAGTAGCACGATACCTAAAAGATAAACGGGGATAAAAAACGTCAACACTTTTTCAGTAGTTAGGTACCCCAATTTTTTTCCGGCCCACTTTACAGGGTTCCACAAATATTTATACATAAAAGCATCCAGATTCCACTCCTTCAAACAAAGCATATATATAGAGTACTCTAACTTTTTTGGCAACGAATCTTCAACGGTAGCCTTACGGGGAACAAAATTGTAAAACTGCTCACGTATCTGATAGGTAACTACGGAAGGTGACACCAACAATTGATACGTCCTCAAGAAAGCATTCCCTGCAAAATGGAACAAGGCCAGCCACCACCATCCGGCTGCAACTTCAATAAAGATTAAACCAATTTGAGCAATGGATGCATACGCGATTTGACTCTTGATAGAAGATTGAACCCGTGCCATACCCGTAGCCATAAAACTGGTTAATAATCCTATTGCACCAATAAGAATTCGTACCGAAAGCTGATGCTCCCAAAATGGAAATGTTCTTAGCAAAAGAAAGACGCCCATATGAACAGATAGCGATCCATAAAAAATTGCACTGGATGGTGTGGGGCCTTCCATAGCACGGGGCAGCCAGGAAGAGAATGGTAATTGTGCTGACTTAGCCATAGCCGAAATCAAAATCATAATCGAAATGAAAATACCGATCCAACTGTGAGTTAAAAGTTGATCATTTACTAATTCATAATTACTCAGTTTTAGGAAAGTAATATTCTCGTGCCACAAATGATGGCTCATCCACATCGCTAATATCAAGCCCACATCACCAATGCGATAAATAGAAAAAACTTTAACCGCATTTTTCACCGGAAGATATCGGTCTCTGTAAAAAGCAATTAACAAGAATGAGGAAATTCCCAAGATCTCCCAGCCAATAAACAAGGTTTCAAAATTACCGGAGAATATAATTATCGTGTATCCGAAATAAAAAAATAAGATGGTATTGAAAAACCGTTTGTACCCTGTTTCGCGATGCAAATAATAGCGACTATAGGTGGTGACTAAAAAAGTTAAAAGCGAACCAACAAAGAGATAAACAGCAGTAATCGAATCAAAATAGAAGTCTATTAAAAACTCATAGCCTGTGGTTTTAAAAAGAACAATTTCCTTTAAGTTAAGAACGGGATGTCCATTCCATAACCAGTAAACCAGAAAAACCTGAAAACTAACAAAGTGAATTCCTACGGAAGTAAAGGCAACCCGCGATAAGGTCGTTTCTTTCTCCTTAGGGATTAGCCAACTAATTAAAAACCCGAGAAATGGAATAAAAATAAAAAATTGAAGTAGTAAGTTCATGAGAAAACTATTGGAGGATGTAGACAGGTAAATTTTCGGTATGCTTTTCCAGTATTGGAGTTAAGCTGGATATTACCTTCACATTATTTTTAAATGT
This sequence comes from Cyclobacteriaceae bacterium, assembly GCA_016787755.1. Classification (GTDB taxonomy): domain Bacteria; phylum Bacteroidota; class Bacteroidia; order Cytophagales; family Cyclobacteriaceae; genus ELB16-189. Next base: position 11,777 of record JAEUUA010000008.1, read on the forward strand.
TCGATAATCAACAAAAGTCCCTCTGTTAAAGTAGGAGAGTTCTTTTGTATCCGGATTAATGGCAACAAGATGTACCCATTCATTAATAAACCACTCATACATATCCGGGGCTGTCTGTATAACTTTCAAAACTACATCAGGAAAGTGTTCTACAATTACCATTAACCGCACGGGGTCATGTACTTCAATCATCTGGCTGGGTAGGCCTGGTCGCAAGTCACCATCAATTCCGTTGGCTACGCCAAACAGTCCCATCACATTATGTGGAAGTTTAGTGCCCGCTCCCAGTTTTTGATTATCCACGCGTGAGAAGAAATATTCAAGATTGATACCTCCACATACCGGACCAACCGGTTTCATCACACCAAAAAGTATTTTTCCGTCTGGATCAATCCGATAATCATATGAATTCAGAAATGCCCTGCGGTCTAAAAACACGTGCTTTGTTAAACTACGCCTGCCAATGATGCAAAGGGAATTAGTAGCATGGTTTAACTCAGGGCGTGGCTCAAACAATGAAACCGATCGGGTAAGAATGTGGTCATGAATTTGGTGAGCCGTCAGGCGAGTATTGATCGACTCAAATCTTCTGGAACGCTCTTTAGCATTCGCATCAAGAGCCGTATGAAAGACCTGAACATTTTTTTTATGATTCACTGAGGAAGATTCTGAGATCGATGCTTCATCAAAAAATACAACTTCATCGCGGGTGGTATCGTGAAGTCCGCCTACAAATCTTGTTGTATCTGGAATATCAATACCACGAGAGCGTAGTATTTCTCTTACCAAAGGAAGGTTAGCCATGTAGCAAAACACACGCGAGTTCACCGAACCTGCCCGGCCTGAACAAGCTCCGCAATCATACGCAGCATAATGCGGGTTGTTTACACTACTCGATCCATGCCCCATCACATACACCAGCGTAGCGAAATTTTTAACAAGGCCTATGCTTTTAAGAAGACCTTCTACGCGAGTAACCATCTCATCGATCGTGAAGCCAATCTGCAAGTCGTTTTCGCGATCCTCTGGATGGATATTTTCAATACTAAGCCGAGAGTTCTTGTCCATGTGCCTGAATGAATAAGAAACAGCAGGCCCCATGGAAGGCTTAAAAATATTTATCAACAATTTAAAAGCCGACCAAAACCCAAGTGTTTGTGTAATAAACCAACCCCTGAAAAGGGAATGAGAATACTTCGCAAAGTGTGCGTCTTTTTCACGGCTTGTGGTTGTGTCAAACTCTTTAATTAAATATTTTGGAGTAACCGGTGCCGGGCAAAGTTTCGTGTAGAACTTGCCATGCTCAGGTTGAAAGAAAAACTCTACTCCAAAAAAACCTGGCGCACTTAATGTTTCACAATTTGGATCCGTACTTTCAAGATGTCTTCTTAACGAGCACTCACGATCGTCAATACAAAACATCGCTTGAAATGTCTTTTCAATGTACTTACCATTAGTTGCTGGCACTTGTTGAAGCCCGCTAAGTACTTCATCATAATAGCTCCATTCAAAAGATTCCTGCCAAAGGGATATAGCTTCGTGATATTCTGTAACAATCACTTCATCAAAAAGTGGAGTTGGCTTATCGACTACTCTATTTCCTAATGGTAACCATTTACCTTCCCCAAAGAGCGAGTTCAGTGCATCAATCTCAAGCAATAGTTCAAAGACTATCAGATCATGAAGTGTTATTGCTTTGCGATCGAGCAGCGTTTGAGGCTGGTCTTCAATGGTAGACACCATGCCTGACCAACCCTGATGAGCAAACTGCTGGTCATACAGATATTGTTCATACAACTGTTCATCCCCTACCAACACCTTCAACAATGACTCAATGTTATAGTTTCCTTGAACGAGCAGGTTCTTAGCATACTTTGTTCTAAAAAAACTGGAGAAACTTGTTCGCTCCATCTCTTTTATAGAACCTAACAAACCTTTATTTGAAACAGGGAAATTCCACATAGAAATACCCTGATCTAAATAGCTGCATAAAATTCTAAAAAGTAATGGATGAACGAGGGAATCAAGATCAATACGGTATAGTTTTTTCCAATTCGCCCGTAAGCTCCCGATTCTAGGCAATGGCAAATCTTTAAATTCCTTCGTCAAGAGGATCTCTTTCCACATCAAAATATTCTCAGCGCCCTTTTTTTCTTCAATCCGCTTTTCTAAAATATCATTCCTGATCTCACCCTTAGCAAACCGATCCCTATACTCATTCAGGGTCAGTGATACTTTATACCCAAAAATTTCTGATGCCTTTCGGAGTCCGTCAAAAAAATATAAATCCTGGAATGCATGAAGGGTATTGTGATGAATAAAATCTTTTAATGGAGCTTGCGCTGGTAAAAAATGCTTCAGGTTGTGAATAACCTCGCCAACGGCAAAAGTTGAATTCTGTACTTTCATTTAATCGAGTGGCTAAATGCCACGTTATAATAAAAAATCAATTAATAGACCTGAGTCAGGTCAATGGGCGGGAAAACAAAAAATCAGATCAGAATTGATCGCTGGGTAAGGAAGAGTGGGAGCTTGCCACCTAATGGCAAAGTAGAAATAAATGGATATTCCTGGTTCTCTAGGAGAAGAGCAGGTTCAAAATCTAATTTACTAAACGGTACAGTAAGGTTAGAGAAATCGTTGTCGCCACTTTTTTCTTCTTTCTCCTTCTCTTCACAAAAAAATTGACCATCACTTTTGGATGAACCTGCAGCATGTTTGGCATAACCAGTCTTTCTGACCTCCTGATGACCTCCCAATGCATTGAGTGATCGCAAAAAAATGGGGGCAAATAAAAATAGCACCAACAGAAAGCACGTGAGTGACCGCAGGTGATTTGCTTTATTCATGGAGCAAATGTATTAAAAACCTCATTGGGGACGCAAGAGTTGGCCGAGTAAACGAAAAGTTAACGCAAAAAGTTTTTGCCATTCCCGCTGTCCTTTAAGGATTCATTAATTTCAACCGTTTGCTAATGACAAAAAACGGGCCTATAATGGAATTCTAAAATATATTCAGACCTTTGGCAAAAGTTCTCGTATTATGCCACTGAGGTATAACAAGATTTTGAAACTGTTCGCCATACTAATCTTCAGCTTTGAGCTATTGGCTCCAGTTGGCCTTTCTGCATCTCAGAATGGAACATTTGAGGATTCATCTTTAAATAACAGATCTAGCGTTAGAGAATCTACTCAATCTGTTGACTCGCTTTCCCAATTGATTTTTGAGGAAGTTGGTAGTGAAGAACGCGAAGACAAAAATGAGTGTCTGATCAGCGTCTGTTTCGTTGAAGTTTTTAGTGAACTCCAAAAATTTGAACCCGTTCATATTGCCGGGTCACTTCCTAAAGATCAGTTTGATACCCAGCCTCCGCTTTTCACCTTACATCGCGTACTCCTTATCTGATTTTTTCTAGACTGGTATTCCAGATACCATACACAGGTCGGCTTACTAATCGCTAAGCAACTGTTTTTCTTAATCTATTAAAAAAATTTATCGGTGCACGTGCACAATGATTAATCAATTCGAAATGAGCATAAAAGCCACTTCTTATCTGATCTCTAAAAAATAAATCATCAAAAAATATGAAAACACTTGAAATCCCAAAAGATGGACTTGCCGGATTAAAAGAGAACTGGCGTGTAGACGCAGTCTCAGGTTTTTTAGTATTCCTGTTGGCCCTACCCCTTAGTTTAGGAATTGCAAAAGCCAGCGGGTTTCCTGCAGCCATGGGTGTACTGACTGCCATGGTAGGTGGAATGTTCGTAAGCTTTTTTGCAGGCTCGGCCCTCACTATAAAAGGACCTGCAGCCGGGCTAATAACAATTTGTGCGGGGGCTGTTACCGAGCTTGGCGCGTTAAACATTGAAGGTTATACAGGGGTGCAGTTAGCATGCGGTGCTATTGTTGTCATGTCTGTAATCCAGATAATTTTCGGATTCTTGAAATTCGGATCACTAAGCGATTTCTTCCCACCCTCTGCAGTGCATGGTATGCTCGCGGCCATTGGTCTAATTATCTTTTCAAAGCAAATACATGTGCTGTTAGGTATCGATCCTGCAACCCTGAAAGGATTGGAACCCATTGAGCTTTATGAAATGATCCCACATTCATTTATGAATGCAGATCCACGTGTTGCTATCGTTGGAATTGTCAGCTTGATTATCATTTTCGGAATGCCCCTTATCAAGAGCAAGATTATTAAGAAAATTCCTGCTCCGATGGTGGTGCTTGTGGTAACCATACCCATGGCGCTAATTATGGACTTTAGACATACTGAGCCTGCATTTGATTTGGTAAGCATTGGCAATTTTTGGGAGAATATAAAGTTTAATGCAAGTTTCGCAGCGATCGGTACAGGAGTATTCTGGAAGTATGTAGTTATGTTTCTATTTATTAATAGCCTGGAGTCGCTATTAACAGTAAAGGCAATTGATGGTCTTGATCCGTATAAAAGAGAATCTAATGCAAATAAGGATTTAACCGCATTAGGAGCTGGAAATGCCCTATCTGGTTTATTAGGTGGGCTACCCATGATTTCTGAGGTTGCACGTAGCTCAGCCAACGTGAACTTTGGTGGCCGCACGCGTTGGGCTAACTTTTTCCATGGCATGTTTCTATTGATTGCCATGCTTTTGTTCATTCCTGTGATTGAAATGATCCCCAACGCTGCTTTAGCGGCTCTCTTAATTGCTGTTGGTTATAGATTAGCATCACCAAAAGAATTTTTCAAAACTTATAAAATTGGGGTTGAGCAACTTGTTATCTTTGTGATCACCATTGCCGTAACTATTTCCACGGATTTACTATTGGGTGTGGGTGCCGGTATTTTAGCAAAATTCATTTTTCATATTATTAATGGAGCCCCTGTAAGAAGTCTATTCAAGGCTCGCTACGAGATGTCGCACACCGAAAATGATTATTTCATTTCAGTAAAAGACTCAGCCATTTTTTCTAATCTCATCGGTTTCAAAAATCTATTTAAGCGCATTGCCCCTGGAAAAAAGGTTACACTCAATTTTGCTGATGCAAGAATCGTTGATCATTCATTTATGGAACAGCTTCATCACTTTGAAGAAGAGTATCAGCACAATGGCGGCTCAGTTTCAATTATTGGATTTGAGCAGTTCGAACCTTTATCAAGTCACCCGTTAGCTGCACGTAAGTCAACCCCAGTGTCGCAATTCAAATTCGAAATCAAGCTTAGTCCACGGCAAATTGAACTGCGTAAATTTTCAGATGTAAATGAGTTTGCGTTCTATCCTCAACGCATCCGAAACTTGATTAAGTATAAAGACTTCCCGATTCAGCGTGGAAATAAAGTTCTATTCGAAGAGAACATTCTTACTCAATATGTGGAAACCGGTAAAATAGAAGTGGCTGATATTTTTCTTCAGGAAGGATCACTGCAGGATAAAACAGAAACAAAGATTACCATCCTGCAGTTTTCCGAAACGGATCAACTCATTCCTGATTTTGCTTTAGAACCGGAAAACCTTTGGTCTAAACTGATGGAACGTGTGTCCGGAAAGGATATTGACTTTGCCGATCATCCTGTTTTCTCAAAGAAGTATTATTTGCGTAGCGAACATGAATCAGTAGTACGTAACTTCTTTTCAGAACCATTAATCCAGTTTTTAGAGAACCGCGAAGAAATGCATATTGAATGCCACCGCAACAGACTTATATTTTATAAAAAGCGCGACTTGCTAGTGCCTGCTGAAATAACCTATGTAGCTAAATTTGCTACAGAGTTTGTTTCCCTTATTCATCAAAAAGAGGCTCAAGCCGTTTAAGTAATGTAGGGAAGAGATAACCTTCTTCCCTACTATTTTCACTTCATAAATTCATCTAACATGAACACATTAATTGTTTCATCAGCTCTGCTATGTATTTCGATCTTTTCATTCGCTCAAGAGAAGCCTAAAGAAATTACGGAGCTAAAACTAAATCTTAATGAAGAGGGGAGCCATTATTTCAAGGCAACTTTCCTAAATCAAGTATGGGTTCGCTACAATGAGAGCAACCCAGGTTCGCTGGTTCTTAACCAACCGACACGTCAAACTTTTGATATTGGACTTCGCAGAACGCGTATTCAAATGTATGGCCAACTTTCTGACCGTGTCTTTGTTTACTTTCAGTTCGGCCAAAACAACTTCAATTATTTATCCCAAACATCTGGCAACAGAAAAATACAAGCTTTCTTTCATGACGCACTAGGAGAATACAGGGTAAGTAAAGGAAATGAGAAATTAATTCTGGGCGGTGGTTTAACAATTACTAATGGACTTTCCCGCTTCAGTCAACCCAGCATTGGCACCATTGCAACGATGGATGTTCCTGTATTTGCACAGGCAACCGTTGACCAAACTGATGAATTTTCGCGAAAGCTTAGTATCTACGCTCGTGGACAGCTTGGAAAATTTGATTATCGGGTTGTGTTGAGTGACCCCTTTCCTATTGCTACCAATGGAGCAGCACTTCCTACCCTTTCCAATAATGCGACTTTTGCTCAGGAAGGTCATCATAAGCAATACCAGGGTTTCTTTATGTGGAATTTCTTCGACAAAGAATCCCATACAACTCCTTATATGGCTGGTACCTATTTAGGCAAAAAGAAAGTCTTCAACCTTGAAGCAGGAGTTATCACACAAAAGAATGCTACTGAAACTTCACCCGATGCTGGATTAACTAAAGAGTTTCACAATATGACTTTGTGGTCGATAGCTGCTTTTTATGATGTTCCTGTCCATGCCGAAAAAGGGACAGCGTTGAATGCCTACCTCGGTTACTTTGACTATGAATTCGGGCCTGGCTATCTCCGATACAATGGCATCATGAATCCTGCAAGTTCTATCCAATCTGGTTATCCGGGTGGAAGCCAGGGCAATGCGTTTCCTATGTTTGGTAGTGGAAATGTGTTTTACGCACAAGTTGGTTATTTAATGAAGAAAGACTTTTTGGGTGAAGGTAACGGAACTCTTATGCCCTATGTATCTTTGCAGAGCGCAAAGTATGATCGATTGGATAAGCAAATGAATGTGTTGGATATAGGTGCGAATTGGTTAATAAAAGGTCATAGCAGCAAAATTACAATCGACTATCAAAGCAGACCAAATTACGATCAACAAGGCACAGCGTTGCTTAGCAGCGGGCGAAGGAGTCAGGTTGTGCTTCAGTATCAGATATATTTCTAGACTATTTTTTAGGTTTGGGAAGTCACACCTGTGGGGGGTGTGACTTTTTTTATGCCTATATGTGTCAACCATGAGAAAGTGAATTTGTATTACCTTTGCCCCTCAATTTCGTACTATGGACCTTACAATGGATTTTAAAGAAATCTTTTCAGTTTCTCTCATTCTATTTTCAGTCATTGACATCATTGGCTCTATCCCATTTATTATTCTAATAAAAAAGAGGGAAGGCAGAATTTACGCAGAAAAAGCCACTATAATCTCGGCTGTTTTGATGGTTGTTTTTCTCTACCTCGGTCAATCCATTCTCAATTTATTTGGGTTAGACGTAGCCTCCTTCGCCATGGCAGGTGCTATCGTAATCTTTATTGTTGCCATGGAAATGATTTTAGGAATTACACTGATAAAAGATGACCCCAACGCAAAAGGATCCGGTTCTATTGTTCCTATTGCTTTTCCTTTAATAGCAGGAGCCGGTACATTAACTACCATTTTATCCTTGCGAGCAGTTTATCAGGAAATTAATGTGTTAATGGGTATCCTTGTGAATTTAGTTTTAGTTTATATCGTTCTGCGTTCATCAAGTTGGCTTGAGCGTGTGATTGGTGAATCCGGTTTTGCCGTTCTGCGAAGGGTGTTTGGCGTTATTTTGCTGGCAATAGCCGTAAAGATTTTTAAAGGTAATCTGCTACCTGCATGATTAGGATTTATACCGATGGTGCTGCACAAGGCAATCCTGGACCTGGTGGATACGGCACCATTCTAAAATTTAACAACCATATAAAAGAACTTTCGGAAGGTTTTCGCTTAACAACCAACAACCGTATGGAGTTGATGGCAGTAATTGTTGGCCTGGAAGCAGTCAAGAAATTAGGAATTCCTGTAACCATTTATTCTGACTCAAAATATGTAGTGGATGCAGTTGAGAAGGGTTGGGTTTGGGGCTGGCAAAAAAAGAATTTCGCAAAAAAAGCGAATGAAGATTTGTGGCAACGCTACATCCCGCTTCATCAAAAATTTAAACCAAAATTTGTGTGGGTCAAGGGGCATGCGGGCCATCCGGAAAACGAACGATGTGATCAACTGGCAGTTTCAGCCGCACAAGATGATTATTTAAATACCGATACGTGGTACGAAAATAACCAACGTACGCGGGCGTAGTTTTGATTTTCATCAAATCCTGTATATTTATTTTTTAAAACGATTCACTTGCCAACTGAAGTTTCTATTCAATTCTCTCCTTCCAGCCTTACAATATTAAATGTCTGCCTGGCCGTTATTATGTTTGGCGTTGCCTTAGACATTCAATGGAAACATTTCACCGAATTGTTAAATCAAAAGAAAGCCGTTGTGACCGGTCTTGTTTCTCAGCTCCTCTTGTTACCAGCTATAACTAGTATTCTAATTTTGGTATTGCCAATTAGTACCGGTATGGCCATGGGAATGTTGCTGGTTGCCTGTTGCCCGGGAGGCAATGTCTCAAACTTCTATGCTCACATGGCACGCGGCAATGTTGCCCTTTCGGTAACATTAACAGCATGGTCATCGCTCTCCGCGTTTTTAATTACACCCATCAGTTTCTTTCTCTGGTCATCACTATTACCAGCCTTATCCCTGGAAGTGAAATCATTTGAAGTGGACTTCTTTTCACTCATGATTAATATGGTTTGCATCCTGTTATTACCACTCATTGCAGGAATGGCTGTCAATAAATTTCTTCCTGATGTTAGTAAAAAAATATCAAGCCCGATACGATTAATCTCAATGTTAATGTTAACCGGTTTTATCGTGGGTGCAGTCCTTAACAATCAAGAAGGTTTTGCGGTGTACTTAGGCGAAGTTTTTTGGATTGTACTCCTGCATAACGGACTCGTATTGGTACTGGCATTTTATTTTAGTAAACTGTTAAAAAATGATGAAGCGGTAAATCGCACAATTGCCATCGAAACAGGAATACAAAATTCAGGATTGGGTTTAATTTTAATTTTTAATTTCTTTGATGGCAATACTGCCATGGCCATGGTGGCAGCCTGGTGGGGGGTGTGGCATTTAATTTCAGGTTTTATTTTCGCCTACCTTGTTCGAAAACGAGTGCCTGTTTTACCTTGATTAAGAGTGATTCAAAAAATAATTTATCATTCGTTAAAAAACTATTCCCGCCTAGCCTTGTGGTTTTACTTCAAGCATTGGCAGGTAAATGAACATGCCCCTATACCAAAAGGTGCAGTTATCTTTGTGGCCACTCATCAAAATGCTTTTCTGGATGCCGTTGTCATGGCGTGCAGCACAAAACGTGATCCGTGGTTTATCACACGCGCAAATGTCTTTAATAAGCCACTTGTAAAAAAAATACTAACCATCCTCCAAATGCTACCGGTATATCGCTTTCGCGATGGGTTTAGCACCCTTCGCAAAAATGATGTAACTATTGATACGTGTGTAAGCCTGTTATCGAACGGTGAGTGCATTTTGATTTTTGGTGAAGGTAATCATAATGATCGCTGGTTTTTGAGACCCTTACAAAAAGGCTTTGCGCGAATAGGAATTGCTGCTGAAGAAAAAAATAATTGGAACCTTCGCGTGAATATCGTGCCCGTTGGCATTCAATACGATTCACATACAAAGTTTCGCTCTCGTGTGTTGGCAAATTTCGGAAAACCCATTTTAGTGAGTGAAGTCTGCAATCCGCTAAACACCAATCAGCAAAATATGGATGCACTTATCAAGCGTACAGAAGACAATCTTAAATCGTTGATCCTTCACATCCCACCCGATGAATACGAAACTAAGATTGTTACTTTTAAAAAGCATCGTTCTATAAAACCTGATTTGGTTGAGCAATTACAAGCAGATCAATTGTTGGTTCATAATGATGCGCCTATAGATGCAGCCATTTCAAAAAAAACAGTCGTCAACAAATGGTTAAACCCTTTGTTTGTATATCAATTCATTAACCATCTACTTCCTTTTGGGATTTTGAACTGGGTTTTAAAAAATAAAGTCTCCGATCCGCAATTTATCGGGTCACTTAAGTTTGCACTGGGAATGATTTTGGTTCCTTTTTCCTACTTGCTCCAAACAACGACTTGCTATCTGATTTCTGGCTCTCCGCTTATCACAATCATTTACTTTATTTCTTTGCCTTTAAGCGTAATTGTCAGGCGCTAGCAAATCTCACGCTCAACAAGGCTGATCCCTAGACTTTTTAATTCCTTCAATATAGGATCATAGAATTCCTTTGCAACCGGTATAACAACACCCCTGCTTTTTATTTTCTCCTGTAACAAGAGTTTAGTCGCTATGCCCAATGGCAGACCCACGGTCTTTGCCATTGCTGTAGTGGTCTCATTCTCACCAGTGGCCGTCAAGTACGCCTGAACTTCTTTTTGAATTCCGTTGTGGGAATATAAAAATCGATGCCACATTACGATTAAATCTTTATCGGCCGACTTTAATTTCCACTTCTTATGTAAGATGTGTTCCAAAATCTGAGCAGGAGTTCCACTGGCTAGCCCAACGAGCTCATCTGTAAAAAAGCCACTCCATCTGAATTTCTTCATTTCTTCGCCTTGCAGCGAAAGTTTAAACACAGAAGCTATTTTTTCTTCAATCGATTCAGTAGGATGAAAACGCAAAAAAGAATTGAAGAAATCGCGATGAGTCATGATGCCAACTTGCTCCATTTGATAGGTGTCTTCGCAACACCCCATTTGCACAAGGATATTCCAGGCCGAACAAAATCCTTTGTTACGCAAGGTTCCGCGAAGCATGGTCTCAATGCCCCGCAGTCCATAGGTTTCCATATATTTTAGTGAATCACGATTGCCATAGCCTTCAAACTCACCATATCCCGGCACACTAATCTCATTTGTTCGTAAAAAAAGTTGCTGATAGGGAATGAATTTGTATTGTCCATGTTCTAAAAATTTAGCTGTGCCTTGACCTGCCATAACTACATTCCTTGGGTTCCATGTAAATTTATATCGCCAGGGATTTTCAGGGTCGGTTTCTGGGGCAATCAACCCTCCAGTAAAAGACTCAAATGAAGTAATCTTTCCACCCGTACTTTTTATCCGATCCATCACTTGCAAACCACTCATATGATCGATGCCTGGATCAAGCCCACATTCGTTTAGAAAAAGTAGTGATTTAGAGGTTGCCTCTGTGTCCAGGCTTTTCATTTCATCGCTTACATAGCTGGCTGTGAGAAAATGTTTTTTTTCGGTTAAGCAAATTCTAGCTGCCTTTACATGCAGATGTGCTGGCATTAAAGATATCACTACGTCTGCGGAAGCAATCGCCCTGCGGCTGCTCTCCTGATCTTCGATATTAAATTCTATGGCACACCCGGAAACTTGACCAGCCATGCGCTCAGCAGCCATAGGCTTAGAAATGTCGCCAACCGTAATGGTCCAGTCGTTTTCTTTAGTTTGATTGAATAAATAACTTATCAATGCCGAGGAGGATCTGCCTGCGCCTAGTACAAGAATATGTTTTTTCATTTATAAGTAATTAACCTAAATAAGGATAAATTAAAGGAATTAGAATTAATATTTCCGAACAAGCCAACGGTTTATTATCTTTCTAATCCAAGAAACCATCACTCGCATGAATGGATTTGAAACTTATAAATCTTTGGATGACCTCGACACAGAATCAAAATACTTGATTCACAAGGCCAAGGAAGCTGCCCACCATGCCTATGCACCCTATTCAAAGTTTCATGTAGGGGCAGCCTTAATTTTAGAAGATGGGACTTTAATAACCGGATCCAATCAGGAAAATGCATCCTATCCATTGTGTATGTGCGCTGAGCGTGTTGCCTTATATACAGCAGCTGCCCAGCATGGTGGTAAACGAATCATGAAAATTGCCATAGTTGCTCACAAAAAAAATCACAAAGAACTTTCAGCCGCTGCCTCATGTGGTGCTTGCAGACAGGTTATGGCCGAGTTTGAAGAAAGACAAAAAAAAACCTTTGAAGTAATCATGCACCATACTGATAGTCAATGGATCAAATGTGCTTCGGCCAGTTCGCTGCTGCCTTATGCTTTTAATAAAGAAAGTCTTAAACAATGAATTCGAATTGAAACAAATTGATTTGATGTTTATTTCTGTTTCCTTTACATAAAATTGACCTTACCCACCCAACTGTGTTGCCACTATTACTTCCTGCCGATGAACTTACCCCGTCCGTAGAATTCAATAAAAAAACAGGAACTTTTCGTATCGAAGGAAAGTCATTGCTTGATAAGCCTGCTTCTTTTTTCATTCCGGTAAAGGATTGGCTTGAAAAATACAGTAAAGACCCTAATTCAAACACCTCACTTACCGTGAAGTTTGACTATTTTAATATTGCAACATCACGTGAAATGCTAGACCTGCTAAAAATTCTGGAAACAGTACCCGGAGCAAAAGTAATCTGGCAATTTTTAGAAGATGATGAAGATATGGAAGAGTCGGGTCAGGAATTGGCTGAATTAGTTACTGTTCCCTTTGAATTTCAACCTTATTAAAATTGACAGCTCATTATCTTAATTTTCATTCGATTTTCTAAACTATGAGTGAAGAAATTCTTAAAGCATTAACCCAACTTTTTGCGATCATTTCTAAGCAGGATGGTGGAGTTTCAGATAATGAACGCGGGTTTGCGATCAATTTCTTTCAACAAGAATTGGAGAAATCTGCAGTAGATGAATACTTAAATCTGTATGATTCTATTTCAGGGTACAGCGAGCAAACAGGAAAACATGTTGACGATCGAAGCAATCAACCCACCTCAGTAAAAGACTCTATACGAACCCTCGCCATTTGTAAAAAAATAAATAAAACTCTTACCCAAAAACAAAAAGTTGTAGTTCTGATAAAAATTCTTGAGTTGGTCAGTTCCGATAAACAGTTTACAAAGCAACGAATGGAAATTGTGAACACGGTATCTACTGTGTTCAATATCATTCAGGAAGAATACCATCTCATTGAAAGCTTTGTTGTTTCCGAAACAGTTACCTCCCTGGATTTCGCTGATATTCTCATTGCCAATGAAGAGAGTGAAAAATCAGCTCCACTCCAAAAGCATTTACACGCTCACGTGGATGGCCATCTTGTGTTCTTGCACGTGAGGAGCGCTGAGATGTATTTCGTTAAATACCTGGGCAAAGATGCTAACAATTTGAACGGGTTTATTATGAAGCCTGGTCGGGTATACTTGTTTTCGCAAGGAAGCATTATAAAAACACCCGATGGTGGCGCATTATACTACAGCGACTTAATAGCGGACTTCAATGAGGAAATACAAACCATAAAACTTTCCTTCAATGCAACGATTGAGGAATTTACTTTTCGAAATGGAGCGATCGGACTTCGCAATGTAAAGATTAATGAAGGCCCTGCCAAACTCATTGGTATCATGGGGGCAAGTGGTGCGGGTAAAACAACCCTGCTTAATATTCTTGCAGGCTTAGAAAAGCCTGGGAAAGGTTCAATTAAAATTAATGGATTTGATATTCATACTGATAAAGATAAGGTGGAAGGCGTAATTGGTTATGTAGCTCAGGATGATTTGTTGATTGAAGAACTCACTGTATACCAAAACCTTTATTATAACGCCAAGCTTTGTTTTGCCAAGCTTTCTGAATCTGAAATACAAGAACGGGTTATGAAAGTACTGAGGGACTTAGGGCTTGACCATCGAAAAGATTTAAAGGTGGGCAATATACTGGATAAGCAGATAAGTGGAGGTCAACGAAAACGACTCAACATTGCCCTCGAACTCATACGCGAACCCGCCATTCTTTTCCTAGATGAACCAACCTCCGGTCTATCTTCGCGCGATTCTGAAAATGTAGTTGACTTACTGAAAGAACTTTCTTTAAAGGGAAAATTAATTTTTGTAGTCATCCATCAACCTTCTTCCGACATCTATAAGATGTTTGATAAAATGATCATTATGGACACCGGTGGGTTCCCTACATTTTATGGAAATCCAGTACGGGCCATTACATATTTCAAAAAAGCGACCAATCAGGTAGATAGCAACCGGGGTCAGTGTGAAGTATGCGGGAATGTAAATCCTGAACAAATATTCAATATAATCGAAGCCAGGGTGGTGGATGAATACGGGCAGCCAACCAACAAGCGCAAGGTAACGCCTATGCAATGGCATGAAATGTTTAAGAGTCAGTTCAAACCATCCACGGTGGAGGATACCCGCGAAGAACCTCCAAAAACATTGCAGCTGCCTACTCGGTTAAAACAAACGATCATTTTTACCAAGCGAAATTTTCTCTCTAAAATTAGCAATAGACAGTATTTGCTGATCAATTTATTGGAAGCTCCATTACTCGCACTTCTCCTTGCCTTCATTATCAAATACAAAAGTGCCCCTGACGGTAAAGAATATATTTTTCGATACAACGAAAATTTGCCAGCTTTTATGCTGATGGCAATTATCGTTGCGCTTTTTATGGGGCTAACCGTAAGCGCTGAAGAGATTATCCGAGATCGTAAAATTCTTAAACGAGAATCTTTTTTAAACCTAAGTTGGAATAGCTACCTAGTATCGAAGCTTGCCATCCTATTTCTCTTGTCAGCCATTCAAACACTTACCTTCATATCCATTGGTAATTGGATTCTTGAAATTAATGGAATGACCTGGTCATATTGGTTAGTATTACTCACAACCTCTTGCTTTGCCAATGTTTTAGGTCTTAACATTTCAGCAGCCTTCAACTCAGCCGTAACCGTATATATTTTAATCCCCTTGCTTTTGATTCCTCAAATGATATTAAGTGGGGTAATCTTTGATTTCGACAAACTCAATGATGTATTAAGTACAAAAGGAAAAGTACCAGTAGTTGCAGATATGATGACTTCGCGTTGGGCTTATGAAGCTATGGCTGTACATCAATTTAAAAACAATGAGTATCAAAAAACTTATTACGATTATGAGCGCGAAGAATCAAGAGCTGATTTCAAATCAGCTTTCCTGGCCGATGAGTTAAAAAGCCGAAATCAGTTTTTAATCGAAAACCTGCATAGTAACAACGACTCCTTACAAAAATTAATTGTTGTTAACAAACATATTTTATACACCGAATTAAGAAACGAATCCTTTACAGAGGGAATTTCTCAACTTGACTTGAAAGATATATTTATTGGCAACAGCTATACAAAAGCAATTGGAATCCAATTGGAATCCTACTTTGATGCCTATGAAAAGCATTACCAAAAAGTATATAATACAAATGCTGATCTCATTGAAAAGAAAATGGCCTTTTATCAACAACAAGGATTTGATATTGAAAAAGAGAAAAATGAATTCTTTAATGAAAGCCTTTCAGACCTGGTTCGGAACATTTCCGCCAAAGACCGAATTATGGAATACAAGGGTCAATTAGTTCAAAATATCAATCCGGTTTTTCAATCACCAAATCCTAAAAATATCCTTGACTACCGAACTGCTTTCTTCTTTCCTGAAAAGAATTTGTTAGGAATAACGCTAAGCACCTATGTATTCAATTTAGTAGTAATTTGGGTGATGTCACTGCTGCTGTACCTGACACTCTATTTCGAATTGTTAAGACGATTTATTGATATTTTTGAAAAAGTCAATCTTTCCAACCGGAAATAGTGTCTAAAAGACTGTTTGCTAACGAGGTCATAATTCTTAATTTTGTAATCTATCCCTTTTACATATGAGATTAATCGCAATTGGTATTGTTGTTTTCTTATTGACCAGTTGCTCATCTGGGAAAAAGCCCGATGAGCAGGCCTTTCTGAAAAGTTTAGATTCCACAAAAAACACTGGCCCCGGAGTGGATGAAGAGGTAATTAACGCCATCCTTGGACAAATACCCAGCCCCATAGAGATTTCTATGCTCCTAAAAGAATCGGGCTCTAAATACAACGAAGCGATTCTCAATTCTACCAACAATCTTCCCAAGTACAACAGCAATTTTAAAAAAGCACTTAATCTTGGCGTATATGGAACCGACTTGGGCTACACCAATATTTTTGGCAGAAATCAAGATGCTATCAAATACATTTCATCCATTAAATCGCTGGCTGATGAGCTGAATATTGGTCAATTCTTTGATATAGCAACCATCGGTCGATTAGCAACCAATAGTAAGAATTTAGATTCGCTGTTGTTAATCACCACTATGAATTTCAATCAGATCAATCATTATCTTCAATCTCAAAGTAGGGATAATTTGAGTGTACTTCTCCTTACGGGGGGATGGTTAGAAGCCATGCAAATAACCTGTCAGACAGCAGCCAAAAACCCAGAAAATGCTGAACTCAAAGAAACCATTGGTGAGCAAAAAATTATTCTTGAACAGATCATGCTCCTTTTTACTTTTTACCAGAGTGATGCAAATATGGCCGCGCTATCAGTTGATCTTGACACTTTGAAAAAAGCCTATGATAAGATTAACATAAACTACACATACAAAGAATCAACTATGGAAATTGTGAATGGGGTAGCAATCATCAAAGACAATAGCACCACAACCATCGATATCACAAAAGAAAATGTTCTAGAAATTAAAGATATTATCAACTCAATAAGAACTAAAATTATCAGTTAGAAAAAGTTTTCAATCCGAACTATGAAAAATATAACATTTGTGTTTTTATTCATTCTTACTGCAGCAGCTAATTCAATTGAGCTTAGTGACCAAGGTTGCGATTCTGATAATCTGGCTAACGCATGTATCCCCAAACTCTCCAGCGGGTTTAACTTTTTAAAAAGTTATAAAGTAAACGGTGAAGCGAAAGATAAAGTTGAGTATAGCTATGTATTTACAAAAGGTACACAATACATGATCAACCTTTGTCCTAATGGAGCTACCGCAGATGGTGTAGTGGTTAGCCTATTTGATAAAGAACGTAACAAGGTGGCAAGTAGTAAAATCAATGGACAATTTATTTCCGCGATTGCGTATCCGTGCAATGCTACAGGTATTTACTACATCCAATATACATTTGATGAACCTTCCAGCCATTGCGCAGGGAGTGCATTAGGATTCAAGAGATAAGGATATCCAACAAATCCAAAACGGCTATTGGTTTACCGATAGCCGTTTTTGTTTGAGTTCAAATTATGATAATTCAAGAAACCAATTTCAATTTTAAAGCGAGGTATTATAAGTTGGGAGAAATTACTCCACAAACTAAAAAAATTTGGTTTGTTATTCATGGGTATGGCCAGCTTGGCCAATATTTTATTAAGAAGTTTTCGGTTCTAGAAAATCCTGAAACCTGTGTTATAGCCCCGGAAGGACTTTCCCGATTTTACCTTGAGGATGTCTCCAAACGGAGTCAATCCGGTGATCAGAAAGTAGGCGCCACCTGGATGACGCGTGAAAACAGATTAATGGATATTGAAAATTATCTAACCTACCTGAATAGTGTCTTTCGAAAAGAAATCCCAACTTCTTTTGATGGCCAAATAACGTTATTTGGATTTTCTCAAGGCGGTGCAACTGTTTCGCGGTGGGCTTTAGACGGAAAGATTAACTTTGCACGCCTAATCTTATGGGCAGGTATTTTTCCAACCGATATGGACTTTGAAAAAGGAACTTCCCTATTTAGGAACAAAGAAATAATTGAAGTCTATGGTGATCAAGATCCCTTTCTTACGGATGATCGATTAGCGGAAATGAAACATCTAAATAAAAAATTACAGATACAGCCTACTCTAATTCAGTTTAAAGGCGGCCATGAAATTGATCAGCAAACGTTACTCAATCTTCATTAAACTCCTAAGTCTCCACCATCAGAGATTTCAATCAGCAACAACTTCACCTCTTCGGCTTTAGCGTGCTCCCCCATTTTCTCGAAGGACATGATGAGGTTGCGTAAGGCTCTCCGAATAATATCTAAGTTGCTGCAGGGTTCAAAAAAAGATGGCTGCGGTACCATGTGGAGTTCATGTATATAATTTTCTATGTCCTGCTTGGAGAAAATTAAACCCCGGTTAAATGCATTAATGTAAAATTGATGGTTATCATCTTTATAGGTAAGAATAAATAAATTAGGGAGATTTACACCCTGCACTGGTAATTTAAGCTTCTGTGCCACTAATAAATAAATCACACACAGTGTAATTGGATTTCCTCTTCGCGTTTCAAGTACAATGTTAATCATGGAGTTTCCTGGTGAATGAAAATTCTTTGTATTAGCACCAAACTTAAGCTTATTAAAAATTACACTGTTAATAACTTTAACCTGATCAAAAGCATATAGATCAGGCCTGAATTCCAGCCATGCATCGTAATAGATCTGTTCTAAGTCTTGCTTTAATTTCTCTAACTCAATCTCAGGATATTGATAAGTAGCTATAATCCACATGCCAGAAAGTAAATCTTTGTCTTCACTGGCATACCATTTTTTTAATCGCTCTTTTACCAGGTCGTACTGTAAGGTATGAATCAACTCCTCAATGCGCCCTTGAACAGATGGGTTAAGATTGCTTTCCCATTCTTTTTCTAAAAAGGGAATGGCCTCTGTTCCTAACGATAGAATTTTTTCCTGAACATGAGTAGCAATTTGTCTATCCTCATCATCCAGCAAGGAAACCAGTGCTTTTAATTCGCTCTCTGACATTTAATGCAAGAATATAAAAAAATACAATTCAATACACGGCCTTTTTAATAGTCGGTCTACGTTTGAAATACTCCAACGTTAAATTTCTCAATGGGTGCATGATTTGCAGCAGCTATCCCCATTGAAATCACTTGCCTCGTATCCAGTGGGTTGATCACGCCATCTACCCAAAGCCTGGCAGCCGCATAATACGGACTGAGTTGTTCCTCATATCGTTCCGTTATTTCGGTTAGCAATTGCTGTTCTTCTTCTTTCGTAATGGTTTTTCCTTGCGCCTTCAATGTGCTCACGCGAATCTGCAACAATGTTTTTGCTGCCGCGGCTCCACTCATCACGGCAAGTTGTGCCGTGGGCCAAGCATAAATTAAGCGTGGATCATATGCTTTGCCACACATAGCATAGTTGCCGGCACCATACGAATTGCCCAATATAAAAGTAAACTTAGGCACGGTTGAGTTTGCCATGGCATTTACCATTTTAGCTCCGTCCTTAATTATACCACCATGTTCGGCCTTGCTGCCCACCATAAACCCGCTTACATCCTGTAAAAAGACAAGTGGAATTTTACGTTGATTACAATTCATAATAAACCGAGCCGCCTTATCAGCGGAATCAGAATAGATTACTCCACCCATCCGCATTTCACCCTTTTTCGTCTTTACTATCTTGCGCTGATTGGCAATGATGCCCACCGCCCAGCCATCCACTCTGGCAAAACCGCATAGCAAGGTTTTACCATACAACGCTTTATATTCATCAAATTGAGAATCGTCAACTATACGCTTAATAATATCAAGCATGTCATAAGGCTTCGCACGATCAAAAGGCATCAACCCAATAATCTCCTGAGGATTTTCTTTTGGTAGCGATGGTTTTGCGCGACTAAAACCCGCAAGTTCCGGGTTCCCTATTTTATCAAATAATTTTCGGATGTGATCTAAACATGCCTGATCGTTGGGAAACTTATTATCGGTAACACCAGAAATTTCACAATGTGTGGTGGCTCCACCCAATGTTTCATTATCGATATCCTCACCAATGGCAGCCTTCACCAAATATGAGCCAGCTAAAAAGATCGAACCAGTCTTATCAACTATCATGGCTTCATCTGACATGATGGGTAAGTACGCGCCACCTGCTACACAACTTCCCATGATTGCCGCGATTTGAACAATACCCATGCTACTCATCCTGGCATTGTTTCTAAATTGCCTGCCAAAATGTTCTTTATCAGGAAAAATTTCATCCTGCATGGGGAGGAAAACACCAGCGCTATCCACCAGGTAGATAATCGGTAAGCGATTCTCCATCGCGATTTCCTGAGCACGAAGATTTTTTTTAGCGGTAACTGGAAACCAGGCCCCAGCTTTTACGGTGGCATCATTAGCCACAATTACACATTGACGAGAGTTTACAAATCCGATCCCAACAATCACCCCACCGGAAGGACACCCTCCTTGTTCGGCATACATACCGTCTCCGACAAATAAACCCACCTCCAAAAATTCAGATTTCTTATCAATCAGGTAGGCAATTCGCTCCCGAGCAGTTAGTTTGCCTTTTTTATGCTGGTCTTCAATCTTCTTTTCGCCACCGCCTAACCTGGTATTCTTTTCTTTTGATTTCAGCTGAGAGCACAATTGCCTAAGCTGGTCCTCATTTTTATTGAATTCCAGATCCATGCGTCATAATGTTTAGTGAAAATTAATTCTTTTTCTTCGCTTCTGCCTTCCTACGATCCCGCTCAATCCTATTTTTATTCTTACCTAACGGAGCCAAAAAGTGTTTTGGGTTATCATCGAAATGCGCGGCAAGCGTATCCAGATTCATAAGTAACTTATTCAAGTTTACATATAACGAATCTTCGGTCATCAATTTATGGAGTGTGCTATTATCGCTTCCTACTTTATCAATGAGCGAATTTAACTTTTCCATCGCCTGCCTGGCTTCGGCAACAGTTTGATTCAATTGCATGCGTTTAAGGGAATCTGAGAATACTTTAAGATTGACCATGGTTGGCTTAAGCTCGGTGAGGGTACCATTGAGATTACTAGCAACAGATTTAAAACTCAGCGATAGTTCATTGAGTTGGTCATTGGCAGTTGCTAACGTGCGATTGAGTAGTAAGGGAGTGGCCTGCATCCTTAAGAAAATTGTATCTAATTTCTGAGAATTTTTTGTGAGGTTATCTAAAATGATGTTTACTTTTCTAAGGGTAGTTCCCACGTTATCGGCAACGGGGGTTGCAGTTTCTGATAGCAGATCAAGCATGCCTTTAGCAACTACTGCTATTAACGTGTCTTTAGGTTTTAGCGGTTTCGAAATGGTACCAATCGAAAGAAGAATCGATTTGCCTCCTAAAAAATCACTGTTTAAAATTGCCTGCGTTGAATCCCCTAATTGAATCTTCGAATCAATCATTAACTCCACTAATACCTTGTTTTGTTTCTTCTGCATGATGTTGATGTGGCTTACACGGCCTACAGCAAAACCATTTACGAGCACGGGGTTGGAAACCGCCAATTCATCAATATTATCATAAATAACATAATACTTGTTGGTAGTGGAGAAGAAATCTATTCCTTTCAAAAAATTGAATCCAAAATAGAGCAACACCAATGTAACGGCCACAAAAAGACCTACTTTAAATTCTTTATTCTTCACAGATTATTAATTTATGGATTCAATTTCGGCTTTATATTCTTTAAATGCACGATAAATGCCCGAGGCTATCAAATCCTGCCCGTTTTCACTAGCAAGAAATAGTTCTTCTTTATTGTTTGATAAAAAGCCAGTCTCAACTAAAACGCTGGGCGTTGTTGTCATCCATAAAACCAAAAAGCCGGCTTGTTTTACACCTCGGCTCGACCTACCCACTTTGGTTTTAAACTGATCTTCAACCTTTTGTGCAAATCTCAAACTATTCTCCTGGTAAGCACTCTGATTTAAAGAAAACAAAATATAGGACTCAGGACTTTTAGGGTCAAACCCTTCATACTTTTCCTTATAATTCTCATCCATAAGAATAACTGAATTTTCGCGCTTTGCAACATCAAAGTTATTCTTATCCTTATGTAAACCCATCACATACGTTTCTGTTCCATACGCATTGGCGCCCACGATAGAATTGGCGTGAATACTGATAAAGAGATCTGCTTGATTTTTATTGGCTAAATCAGCCCTATCCTGAAATTCAATGTATTTATCAGTTTTACGGGTATATAGGACTTTTACCCCTGGGCAATTCTCTTCAATATACTTTCCAACCTTTAAAGCTATTTTCAAAACTATGTCCTTCTCCTTTACAGTTCTTCCGGAGGTACCAGGATCCTTGCCCCCATGCCCGGCATCTATTACCACGGTACTCACTTTATGATCCGGTCTATGAGAGGTGCCCGAAAAATTTAGCAAGGTAATTGCTATTAGGATGAGCTTTACTCTGATATTCTTCACTGTCTTACCGATGGCTAACGTATTTGCAATAACTTTGTGTAAAGTTGTGAATTTTTCGCTAAAAGCTAAACCCCTGAAAGCAGAATCAGAGCCCATTGGTATTGTGTTACGTTTCATTTTCACACTTTTTTTTATTTCTCTCAATTATTTGGGTGTTGCACAGGTCGAAAAACCAATTCGTACACCACCTGGTAGCCTACCCGTTAAACAGGATACCCTGCGCCCACCAGACCTCACTACAAACAAAAACGATACCGCAACGGTAAAATCCGATTCTTTAAAGAATCAAGCTAAAAGCCCCATTGAAACCACCATCACGTATTCGGCTCGCGATTCCATTAATTCTAATCTTGAACGAAAAATCATAAAACTTTATGGCGATGCACGTGTAAAATACGGAATCATTGAACTACAGGCCGAAGAAATTGTAATTGACTACGAAGCATCTACAATTACAGCCCATAGCCGAACGGATACGAGTGGCAGACAAGTAGGCTATCCTATTTTTATGAATGGAACCGAGAAATATGAGACCAAAGACATGGTCTATAACTTCAAAACCAAGAAGGCAAAAATTTCTGAGGTAGTGACCACACAGGGAGATGGATTTCTTCATGGCGAGATTGTTTACAAAAATGAAAAGAACGAATTGTTTACAATAAACAATGCCTACACCACGTGTAATCTGGCACATCCTCATTATCGCATTATCTCTAAGAAAGTAAAGGCAATTCCTGGTGACAAAATGGTTTCAGGACCCTTTTATATGGAATTCAATGATGTACCAACCCCCCTTGGATTCGCCTTTGGGATTTTTCCGGCTCCACGTAAAAGTGCTTCGGGCATTCTGATGCCTTCGTACGGTGAAGAACGAAGGAGAGGCTTCTTCTTGCGAAATGGAGGGTACTTTTTCGACATCAATGAATATTTTAAACTAGCAATAAGGGGAGATATATATTCTAAGGGAGGCAGTGCCATAAACTTAAACACAAATTATAACACACGATACCAGTATTCGGGGTCTCTTAATTTTTCGTTTACCAACAATGTTAACAATGAAAAAATCGAAGCACCTTCTAAAACCAAAGACTTTCGGTTAACCTGGAATCACACACCACAAAGTAGGGGAAGCAGTCGATTTGGTGCCTCTGTGAATGCCGCTAGTTCGAGTTACAATACAAATAACTACCTCGGTGTGAATTCTAGTGCTCAATCTTCACGAATTGACAATACCACGCAAAACTTGAGTTCGAATATTAATTACAGCAAATCATTTCCAGGCACCCCCATCAGTCTGGGTGTTAACTTAAGGCATAGCCAAAACTTAAGCACCAAACAAGTTGATTTACCCATGCCAGATGTAAGTCTAAACGTAAATAACCTTTATCCTTTCAAAAATGCTGAGAGTATGTTTTTACAGAATATTAACACCCGCTATTCTATGAACGGAAGTAATCAACTTACAAACAACCTCGGACGCATTAACGGAAGTTCAACCGACAGCATTGCCCCCTTTACATTCGAAAATTTACCACTGTTTTTTAAAAACGCCAAAAAGGGAATCCGCCATAATATTCCATTAAGCACATCCTTTAGGTTTTTAAAATTTTTAACCATTAGTCCTGGCATTAACTATGATGAGCGTTGGTACTTTGATAAACTTGATTGGTCGTATAATGACTCTACACGAAAATTCACCTCCACAAAAATTAATGGATTTAACAGAGTGTATAATTACTCGGGAGGTGCAAGTTTAACAACTCGTATTTATGGTATGTACTTGTCTAAAAACCCAAACAGTCGGTTAAAAGCTATACGTCATGTAATTAACCCATCTGTCAGTTATAGTTTTCAACCGCAGTTTGGAGATACTAAGTATGGATACTATCAACAATTTACAACAACAGACGGTGCCGGAAAAAAAGCAGACGTTCTAAAATCGCGGTATGAAGGGTATTTGTATGGCTCACCCAGTGCTGGACGAAGTAGTTCCATTGGCTTTGGTGTTAATAACAATATAGAACTGAAAGTGAGGAACGCAAAAGATACGGTAGATCGAAAGATCGCCTTGTTTAATACCTTATCTGTGGGATCTTCGTACAACTTTTTGGCTGATTCGTTCAAACTGGCTAACCTGTCATTATCGGCTAACACAAATATTCTACAGGATAAAATCAACTTAAATTTCGGAGCCACCCTCGATCCGTATGAATACCGGATGTTCATTACTGACTATGAAAATCCTGAAACAAAAACTGGACCTATTTATTCCGAAAGAAGAGTAAGCAGGTATGTTTGGAACACAGGAAAATTAGGGCGGATTACACAAGCTAATTTTGCTTTCAGCACGAACTTGAATCCAAAGGGTCAAAAGAGTGATACAGATAGTCGCAGTAAGATTTCAAAATCCGGATTGTCAGATACTGATAAGCAATTCCTGTTGCAAAATCCAGATACGTACATCGATTTCTCCATACCCTGGAACTTGCGTATAAACTATAACATTGATTATGCACATCGCGAAAATAATAAACCCACCATTACACAAGCCATGCGTTTCAGTGGTGACGTATCATTAACTGAAAAGTGGAAAGTCATTTTCAACTCAGGGTATGATTTTGAAAACAAAGCCATTACCCAAACTCAAATCAGTCTTAACCGCGATTTACACTGCTGGCAAATGAGTTTAAGTTGGGTTCCGTTTGGGATTTATCAATCTTATAATTTTTCCATTGGCATTAAATCAAGCATGCTAAGTGACTTGAAACTGGATCGCCAGCGAAGTTTCTTTGATAATTAGGTCAGTTAGTTGCGCCATTGGCGCAATTACCCACCCACTCGTCTATCCCACCAAGAAAATCTTTCCTATGTTCAAATAAATATGAAAACACTTACCATTATTTTTTTAATTGGAATCTCGATCTCTTGTTTCAGCCAAGCATTGCCAGGCATTTGCCGGCTTCCGGAGTGTTTGTTTTCAATCGATTTTGAATTTACTTCAACCAACCTTCAATCTCCTCAAGTGTAGGATTTTGAACACCCTCTAATTTCAACTTCTTCCGCATACCTGGGATATCATTGAAAAGCTTCGTGGCTTTCTTTTCTTTCAGCTGAGCCACTGTGGTGATGCCCAACTTTTGAATGATGGCAACTAACTCGGCACGGACCCCAATTTGTGTAAAATCTTCAACCGTACTTACTTCTACATGCTTCTCAGGCTTCATCTGTGGAAAGAAGATAACATCCTGTATCGAGGCGGAATTAGTCATAATCATCGAAAGTCGATCGATGCCAATTCCCAATCCGGCAGTAGGTGGCATTCCGTATTCCAGCGCGCGAAGAAAATCCTCATCTAATGTCATGGCTTCTTCATCACCCCGCTTGCCTAACTCAAGTTGCTCTTCAAATCGTTCACGTTGATCGATGGGATCATTTAATTCGGAAAATGAATTACATATTTCCTTCCGGTTGCAAATGGCTTCAAATCGTTCTACCAAACCCGGCTTGCTTCTGTGCTTTTTAGCAAGTGGCGACATCTCCAACGGATAATCGGTAATGAATGTCGGTTGCACTAAATGATGTTCACACTTCTCTCCAAATATCTGATCAATCAATTTACCCTTGCCCATCGTTGCATCCACCGGTACGTGCAACTTCTTACACGTTTCCCGTAAGGTTACTTCATCCATTTCTGAAATGTCGATTCCTGTAAAATGCTGAATCGCTTCATACATGGTAAAGCGTTTCCACGGACGCTTAAAGTCAATTACTTCTCTACCCACTTTTACTTCCGTAGATCCATGAAGGTTGATGGCTACTTTCTCAATCATTTCTTCCACCAAATTCATCATCCAATTATAATCCTTATAGGCAACATATAATTCCACCTGTGTGAATTCAGGGTTATGAAAGCGCGACATACCTTCGTTGCGAAAATCTTTTGAAAATTCATACACCCCATTAAAGCCACCCACAATCAATCGCTTTAAATAAAGTTCATTTGCGATGCGCAAGTAAAGCGTCATGTCCAATGTATTGTGATGTGTTTTAAAAGGCTTGGCGGCTGCTCCACCATAGAGTGGTTGAAGAATGGGAGTTTCAACTTCTAAATACCCTTTGGCGTTCAAGTACTCACGCATGGTGTTTACCAACCGGGTGCGTTTCACAAATGCGTCACGCACGTTTGGATTTACAATCAAATCAACATACCGCTGACGGTAACGTTGTTCGGGATCAGTAAAGGCATCGTGTAAAACAACATTGCCGTGCTCGTCCGTTGTTTCCTTTACAACCGGCAATGGCCGTAGTGACTTCGATAAAATCTTGAAACTGGTAACGTGAATAGAAATTTCACCGGTTTGGGTGGTGAACACAAATCCCTTCACTCCTATGATATCGCCAATATCTAAATGCTTTTTAAAAACAACATTGTAAAGTGTTTTGTCCTCACCCGGGCAAATATCGTCTCTTCGAAAATATACCTGAATGCGACCGGTTTCATCCTGCAGTTCGGCAAAGGAAGCATTGCCCATTACCCTGCGTGACATAATGCGCCCTGCTATGGAGATATCTTTATATTCAATCTTTTGATTCGGATAATGTTCATGAATTTCCGCTGACGATACATTTACTTCAAATTGTTCGGCCGGATAGGGATTGATACCCATCTTGGTTAGTTCCTGAAGGCTTTGTCTGCGAATGATCTCCTGTTCACTTAACTGCATGTGTTCGACTTACTTTGGGGGCAAAAATAAGGAATTCACGGTTTATTAAATTGACAATTGACAATTGATTATTCTATTTCCCACGTCTTCTTCTCAACTCCTTACGGATTAACGTAAGTTCTCGACTGCTTTGTCCGGCCACGGAAGTATTTTCCTCGGCTCTTCTAATCAGATATGGCATTACTAACTCAACAGGTCCGTACGGTACATACTTGGCCACATTATACCCCGCATTGGCCAGGTTAAATGAAATGTTATCGCTCATGCCCATCAACTGTGCAAACCATACCCGCGGATCATTATTTTTCATACTGTGCTTCTCCATCAGCACGGTTAAGTATTGGTTGCTATATTCGTTGTGCGATCCACACATAAGGCTTACGCGTTGCTTGTTATCAATACAAAATGCTAACCCTTTATTAAAACAATCATCGGTTGCTTGTTTGTTGGGATGAATGGGATTGGGATAATTCATCTTCTCAGCCCGTTCCGCTTCTTTCTCCATATAAGCACCACGCACCATTTTTACGCCCAGGTAATAATTATGCATGGCTGCTGAATGAAATGCGTTTCGCAAATTATCAAGCATATCAGTGCGATACATTTGAAACGTATTAAATACAATCGCCTGCTCGTGATTGTATTTCTTCATCATGGCATACACTACTTCATCAATTGGATTTTGAATCCAACTGTCTTCGGCATCAATTAACACCGGAACGCCATGTTCATAGCCTCTTTTACAAATTGCTTCCACCCGCTGTTTAAAATGATCAAACGCCTCTTCATCTTCAGCGGTGAGTGTTTCTTTCGATTGAACTTTTTCAAGCACCTCGGCATTCACTAACCCGGTAGCCTTAAAAACACAAAATGGTATAGCAGGATTACCTTTCGCTTTATCCAGTGTTTTCAATACCTCTTCTCGAGCGTTATCAAATCCTGATTCATTATGCTCGCCCTCAGCAGAATAATCCAAGATGGTTCCTACCTTAAATTGAAACAAGGTTTGAATTGTTTTGTCGCATTGGCCAATTGTCTCGCCCCCGCAAAAATGCTCAAATACAGTCACCCGAATGAGGCCTTTAATGGGTAGGTGCATAGCAAGACCCAATTTAACGAGTCCTGTTGCTACACTTGAAATAAAGGGATGGTTTACCAGTGAAAAGATGAAATTGGCTTTTCTTAATGCGCGGTCGCTTTTGTATGAAAAGGCCACGAGTGTGTCGTCAAATCGGATTCCGGTTTTTACTTCCATGCAATTTTTTATAGCGGCACAAATATAGTATTTCGATTTGGGTCAAGTAATCACAACGATTTATAGATTTCTAACTTCTTACCCTCATTAAAGGCAAGAATTGATTTAATTTGTTCAATTAAGTACTCATTTCATGTCAGTAATATCCATTCACCCGAAACCCTCAGAGTTAATCACCAGCTTCCTTAGTGGGAAATCCTATTCTAAAATAGGGATGTTGATGGATGTAAATACAGTGAAGTTCTGCTATCCTTTAGTGAAAGATTCACTTCCTGCTCATGAGGTTATCATTGTTGAGGCCGGAGAAGAACACAAAAACCTGGAAACCTGCCAACAGGTTTGGGATAAACTCACTCGTTTTCATTTTGACCGCCATTCCATCCTGCTAATTCTGGGCGGTGGCGTTATTGGCGACTTAGGTGGATTTTGTGCAGCCACGTTTAAACGAGGAATTGATTTTGTGCTTCTGCCCACCACCCTTCTTGCACAAGTGGACGCCAGCGTTGGCGGAAAACTCGGCATCGATTTTCAACACTATAAAAATCATATTGGAGTTTTTTGTGAGCCGGCCGCCACGCTTATCAGTCCAACATTCCTGATTTCACTACCCGAACGGGAATTGCGTTCCGGTTTTGCCGAAGTGATCAAACATTGCCTTATCTCGGATCGAGCCATGTGGGAGGTGATCAGAAAAAAATCATTAGCCAACCAGGATTGGAATGTGCTCATCCCACATTCAGTGGCCTTTAAGAAAGAAATAGTTGAAACGGACCCTAAGGAAAGCGGACTTCGTAAAATCTTAAACTTTGGCCACACAGTGGGCCATGCTGTGGAAAGTTATTTCCTTTCTACAAACCGGATCTTTCATGGCGAGGCCATTGCCGTGGGTATGATCTGCGAATCCTTCATTGGTTGGAAAAAGAATCTTATCACGAAAGCAGAACTTGATGAGCTTTCGTCCTACCTGGGGCAGGTTTATCCGATTGTAACCCTTCCATCGGTTCGCAAACCAATTTTGGACTTAATGAGTCAGGATAAGAAAAATAAAGGAAATAGGATATTGATGGCCTTGACCAAGGGAATTGGTCAGGCAGTGTGGGATATGGAAGTTAGTACCGAAGAAATCGATGCATCGCTTGAATACTATCAGTCGATTTAAACGTAGAGATTTTCTGATTCATCAAACTCTTTTGTCACTTTCTTAAATGCGCGCTTCAAATCAACCGCTTTTTTTGCAACAAATTCCTTTGTCTTGGTTTTGCGATCACCCGTTAACAGCCAGGCAGCCAGCAAGGCTCCGCCCGCTGCTACTCCTAGTCCGATTACTACTTTACTTGTTGTCTTCATATTACCTTCAACCATTATTCAAATTAAATTGTTTCAACTCTCGCAAAAAATCTTCTGATTAAAATTATTTTTAACCCTACCATAACATAGAACACATTGGCATCATACCTAAGCATTTCAACCAACAAGCAACTATCCGGCACCATCAACAAGCTGTCTTCTTCTAAAAGTATAAGCAACCGTGCACTGATCTTAAAGGCCTTGAGTGGAAACCAATCGATCGTTCGTAATCTTTCGGATGCCCGTGATACCCAATTGATGAATCGGTTGATCGCCAGCGAAGACAAATTGATTGACGTAATGGATGCCGGTACCACCATGCGTTTTCTTACGGCTTACTTTGCCCTTACGGGAAAAAATAAAATCCTTACCGGTACGGCTCGCATGAAGGAACGCCCTATTGGAATTCTGGTGGATGCCCTCAGACTTTTAGGAGCTACCGTTGACTACCTTGAAATGGATGGCTTCCCACCCATTGAAACCAAAGAGTTCTCAACTCAGCAGGCGGATGCCTTAACCATACCTGGCCATGTAAGCAGCCAATATATCTCGGCCTTAATGATGGTAGCGCCTACCCTTCCAAAAGGACTTACCATTACCCTTTCGGGGAAAATGGGAAGCGTGCCCTACTTTCAAATGACGGCCGCACTGATGGAACTATTTGGGATTCGGCCTGATATCGATTTAGAAAATCAATCAATTAAGATTGCCAATTCTTCATACAAACCTGCCAACATTACTGTAGAAGCCGATTGGTCGGCCATTAGTTATTGGTATGGCTTTACAGCACTGGCCGAAGAAGCTACCATCACGCTTCCTAATGTTTCAGAAAAATCGCTTCAGGGCGATCGGGTGATAGCCGACATCATGGATAAACTGGGTGTTCATTCAACCTTTAAAAACCAGCAATTACTTCTCACCAAACAAAAAGCAGTTTCTGAAATCAGTTGGGATTTTAAAGACTGCCCCGACCTGGCACAAACCGTGTTACCGGTATGTGCAGCAAAATATATTAACGGCACCTTTACGGGATTAGAAAGTTTACGCATTAAGGAAACAGATCGCATCGCAGCATTACAAAACGAATTGGGAAAAATAGGGGCAACACTTACCGAACCTCAAACCGGAACCTGGAAACTAACTCCCGGCCAGGTGCCTACTGAGGAGATTTTCATTAACACCTACCACGACCACCGGATGGCCATGGGACTCGCACCGCTAGCTACACTCACCAATCTTAAAATAGAAAGTCCGGAAGTGGTGAACAAATCTTATCCCGGTTTTTGGGACGATATGAGAACGGTAGGCTTTAGGATCTCAGAAGTGTAGCAAAACACTTATAAAATTTTCAATCTAAAATTCAGAAATAGGCTCGGACACGCGTCCACACTGATATAGAATGGAAGGCTAAGTTCTATTGTAGACAATTATACACAGTTCCCACATAATCTTTCATTTAATAAAAGGTTAATGCGTAATGGAGTCAATCTATAAGCTTTCTAATATGGGCTGGTTATTGAGTATGTCTGGCCATGAAGAATATTATAACTCTTACCGCCTTGTTTCTTATTGTTTTATCATGCAATGACATTGACGATTTCAATCTTTCAGAGGAAGAGCTACGTTTGCAATCAGAATCTATTGCACTAGATAACAACCTGATAATAACTAATGCGGAAGAAATAATGGGTATCACCAGCAATATTTTAGAAGGAGCCAATATTAGGGCTCATGGAAGAATTTTTAATAAAAATGGAATGGGTGACAAACCGTGCGATCCTTCTATTGATCACTTTTACATAACAGATCTTACCCACTATGATACCATTCTCTACATTGGCAGATTGACTCTTGACTATGGTAATGGAAATACGTGTGATATGAATGCCAATCGAAAAGGAAAAGTGATTGACGATTTTCTCTACATTTTTAACACAAAAAATGAATTGTATTCGAGCCGGGAAACAATCACCTTTGAAAACTATCAAAAGGATTCCAATTTAATAGAAGGTACATTCATGATCACATCAAATTCGCAACAATCTGTTACGCTAACTCCACTGAATGTTAGAGTTACCTATCCCGATGGTACATTTCTGACGATGATTGGTGAACTTAATTTTTATACAGTATCCGATCAATCAGCAATGAAGTTTTCTGGTTCGATGGAAGGCATTGCCCGCAGCAGGAAACGATTTACATCTACTATAACCACTCCGGTTGAATATTCTTACAATTGTTCAGATTTACAAGTTTCTGTACCCGTAAAAGGAACTGTTCAACTTCAGATTAATAAGTATCTAACAACCGTTGAGTATGGTGATGGTACGTGTGATAGAACTTACACAACTATGTCAAACGGCAACAGAAATACGTATTCATTCTGATAGTTGAAGAGTGCAATAAAAACTTAAGACTTAGCCGTAAAAGTAAAAAAAATGGTCTGCTCCCACAGACCATTTAATAAATTATAAAATCACTCCTATTTAATATACCTGAAGTCATGTCCCGGCTTCACTTGCACTAAAACATCATACATCAGGTTGATCACATTTTCAACATCATCCTTATGAACAGTTTCCACCGTAGTGTGCATATACTTCAGCGGAAGCGAGATCAGCGCAGAGGCTACGCCTTCGGCCGAGTAAGCAAACGAATCGGTATCGGTTCCTGTTGAACGAGACACTGCCTGACGCTGGAATGGAATCTTCTTTTTCTGTGCTACATCAATAATCATCTTCAGCACATTGTTTTGGACTGCCGGACCATAACACAGCACAGGGCCTGCACCACATTTCATGTTACCACTCTCCTTCTTATTGTACATGGGTGATTGGGTATCATGTGTTACATCCGTGCAAATAGCCAAGTCAGGTTTTAGTCTGCGTGAAATCATTTCGGCACCGCGCAACCCTATTTCCTCTTGCACGGCATTCACCACATACAAACAGAACGGCAACTTCTTTTTATTTTCATGAAGTCTGCGCGCTACTTCGGCTATCATAAACCCACCCATGCGGTTGTCAAGCGCACGACCCGTAAGATAGTTTTTGTTTAACTCTATCAACTCGTCCTGAAACGTAGCCACCGTGCCTACATGAACACCCATGGCTTCTACTTCTTTTTTTGACTCGGCACCGATATCTATAAAAATATTTTTCAGCGTTGGAGCTTCTTCTTTTCCTGAATCGCGAACATGAATAGCCGGCCAGCCAAACACGCCTACCACGGGTCCTTTTTCGGTATGAAGATTCACCCGCATAGAAGGCGCAATCTGATGATCGGAGCCTCCATTTCTGCGCACGTAGATGTACCCATCATCCGTTATATAATTTACAAACCACGAGATTTCATCAACATGGGCTTCAATCACCACTTTGTAGGTTGCCTTGGGATTGATAACCCCCACAGCGGTTCCATACACATCCACGATGTAATCGTTGGCGTAAGGTTTTATGTAATCGAGCCAGATTTGCTGACCACTTTGCTCAAAGCCGGTAGGTGAAGCATTGTTTAAATAATCGAACAGGAATTTTTTGCTCTTTTTGTCCATGGTAATTCTTACATTTATTTCAAAACAAATCTATTAAATTGAATCAGGTATACCTATTTCTCCAACTCCTCAAAATCAATATCCATTACGCTAAACTTTTGCCAACCCACAAAATCAAAATGCCACCACTCTGAAGCATTTACTTTAAAGCCATGTTTTTCCATCACATCAATTAATGTTTTACGGTTTTTACGAATAACCGGATCGGCCACGGGCGTTGTGGGCCAGGCTTCTTTCTTAAACGAATCCCACTCGGTGGGCATTTGAATTTCTTTGCCTGTCTTTAAATCAATTAGGGTAAGATCAAGGGCACACCCACGATTATGCCGCGAACCCTTATAAGGCGAAGCCACATAGGTAGTGTCGTGATAGGTTTCGTAAAACATAACGGTTGCTGAATATGGACGGTAGCCATCAAAAATTTTCAAGGCTAGTCCCTGCTTCTTCAGTTCCGTTTGAATTTTCTTCAACGCCTCGGCTACCGGTTTGCGGGCATACGCGCGAGGCAAACTATAGATTTTTGTACCCGTGAAATTATTGGTAGTGGCATAGCCAATCTCCAGCGCAATTCCCGGAATAAATTTCTCAAGGTTCACTAATTCATTCTGGGGATTGGATATCAGACTTTTTTGATACTCATCCAACTTCATGGGTGTGAGCCCATATTTATTTTGAGCCTGAGCTCTCAAAGAAATCATACAAATAATAACCAGTGCGTATTTCATTGTGTAGCGTTTATCCGTTAAAGTTAAATGGTTAACTTTCGATTATCATCATCTACCTATGAAAATCCTGAAACGAATTCTGCTTGGAATAATCGCACTCGTGATTCTGATTGTCGCGGCCGTCTACATTTATTTATTGTCGACCAAACCTACCTATTCGGGTGAACTAACCCTTGCAGGCTTGCAACAACCCGTTGAAATTTTATATGACGAATATGGGGTGCCTCACATCTACTCTCAACATGAAGAAGATGCCTACTATGCATTAGGATATGCACACGCACAAGACAGGTTGTTTCAAATGGAAATGATAAGACGGGCAGCAGCCGGCAGATTGTCAGAAGTGTTGGGGGAAGATCTGCTAAAAGTAGATAAGCTGTTTCGCACGCTGGGTATCAATAAGTTTGCCAAGGAACACGCAGAAAAATTTTTGAGTGCTGACACAGCCGCTTTTCAGAAGGCTGCGCATGCCTATCAAATGGGAGTTAATCAGTTTGTAAGGACCGGGCAAACACCTATAGAGTTTACCATCATGGGCATTCCGAAAGAAGAGTTTACACCTCAGGATATTTATTTGGCTGTTGGCTTTATGTCGTTTGGCTTTGCGGAAGGCATTCGGGCCGATCCGGTTTTGGAAAAAATAAGACGCGAACTGGGTGTTGAGTATTTGAAAGACCTGGCGATCCAAACTCCACCCGATGCAGAGATCATCAAAAATTTTAGCGGTCCCGTTAAAACCCTGGGGACCGATTCTTTGATTTCCTTTTTCAGTGAAGCACTTGAAAAACTTCCGGTGCCGATGTGGCAAGGCAGTAATGGTTGGGTAGTAGCTGGCGACAGAACGGAATCAGGTCTTCCCATCCTAGCCAATGATACACACATTGGTTTTGCGCAACCTGCCGTTTGGTATGAAGCACACCTCGAATACCCTGGGTTCAAATTTTACGGCCATCACATTGCAGGTATTCCGTTTGGCTTGTTAGGCCAAAATGATTTTTGTGCCTGGGGACTTACCATGTTTGAAAATGATGACACTGATTTTTTTACGGAACAATTTAGTGATGACGGAAAAGTAAAATACAAAGGAGAATGGGTAGCTGTTGAAAAGCGAACAGAAATCATTAAAGTGAAAGGCAACCCAGATGAAAAGTTGGTGCTATCAACTACACCGCACGGAACGATTGTGAATGGAGTATTTGACTTTACGGATAATATAAAACCAACGTCCTTATGGTGGCTGCTCAATCACGAAACCAATGAAGCCCTTCAGGCAGCTTATACTTTAATTCATGCTTCATCATTTAAAGAAGCTGAGTATGCTGCCTCGTTATTTTCCTCACCGGGTCTTAATTTAATGTATGGCGACCGGGCCGGAAACATTGCCTGGTGGGCGGTTGCTAAACTTCCCATTCGGGCACCACATGTCCAAACTAAATTATTTTTGGATGGAGCCAGTGGCAATGACGAGCCCCTTGGCTTTTATGATTTTCCTAAAAATCCACATGCTGTTAATCCACCATGGGGGTATGTATACTCAGCCAACAATCAACCTGATTCAGTAGATGGAGTTTTATATCCGGGGTATTATTATCCAAGAAGTCGTGCAGGGCGAATAGTTGAATTGCTGAAGGCAGATAAAAAATGGACAACCGAAGACATGAAAACAATAAACCTGGATGTGACTTCACATATGCATGCAGATATAACCAAAGATTTTGTGTCCGTTTTAAAATCGTTGAATGACCCAGCCTTTCAGGATTTAATAAGCGTACTCGATAATTGGAATGGTGAACATCGCGCTTCGCAAATTGCTCCTTCAGTATATTATAACCTGCTTTCGCAAACCATGAAGCTTGCCATGGAAGATGAGATAGGGGCTGATGCCTTCAAAGCTTTAATGGCTACGTCCATTCCAAAAAACTCGTACCAGATGTTTATTGAAAATGATCAATCACCTTGGTGGGATAATTCAAAGACAACAGAAAAGGAGACACGCTCTCAAATCATCAAGCAGGCGGCCATCAATACACTACACTTATTAAACACAACCAGTGGAGAAAAATCGTCTGATTGGCAATGGGGGAAAATTCATACACTTACTCATAAGCATCCACTTGATGCTGTAAAACCTTTGCGTTCGTTTTTTAATGTGGGCCCTTTTGTAGTAGATGGCGGAAGTGAAGTAATCAATAACCTTCATTTTAGTTTAGACTCAACCGGATATTTCCTGGTGAGCGGTGGTCCTGCACTTCGCAAGATTATTGACTTCAGTGATCTGGAAAACGGAATCACGGTTTCGCCTTCAGGACAATCAGGCAATGTAATGAGTTCTCACTATGATGATCAAGCTAAAATGTTTGCAACAGGAAATTTTAGAAAAATGTTGATGAATCGTGAGGCCATAAAATTGAAAGGAACAACTCTTTTATTGAAACCAGGAATCAAGTAAGTAATAATGAATATAAACCTGTTACGATCGGAGACGCCCGGCTGTGAAACTAAAATTCATTTTAACAACGCAGGCGCTTCTTTAATGCCCCAGCCTGTAATCGGGGCGATTACAGGACACATACATTTGGAAGCAATTACGGGTGGCTATGAAGCCGCTGATAAAAAAACAAAAGACATCGAAGGCTTTTATGTTGGAGCCGCCCAACTATTAAATTGCCTCGCTACTAATATCGCCTTTACATCAAGTGCCACAAATTCTTTTGCCCGTGCCCTTTCATGTATTCCATTTGCCGAAGGAGATTCTATATTACTCGCAAACGAAGATTATATCTCAAATCAACTTGCTTTCCTGTCTCTTCAAAAACGATTTCATATAAAAATTTTAAGAGCATCCAGTTTGCCAACGGGTGGTGTTGATGTGGAAGATATGAAACGGCTTATGGATACCCATCATCCGAAACTTGTATCGCTTACGCATGTGCCCAGCAATTCCGGTATGATTCAACCTGTTGAAGAGGTGGGTAGATTATGCAACGAGCGAGATTTATATTATCTGGTTGACGGATGTCAGTCAGTGGGGCAAATACCCGTAGACGTTCAAAAGATTCATTGCGATTTCTTAAGCGGCACGTTGCGCAAATTTTTGCGCGGCCCTCGTGGCGCAGGGTTTCTCTATGTTTCTGATAAAATTATTGATCAAAAACTAGAGCCGCTATTTATTGATATGCGCGGTGCCGATTGGATTTCAGCTGATGAATACGCTCCGCGCATGGATGCGCGCAGGTTTGAAGATTGGGAATTACCCTACGCGTTGGTGTTAGGCAGCAAGGCAGCTATTGACTATGCTAATAACATCGGTATTGAAGAAATTCAGATCCGGAACAAACATCTTTGCGAAATGGTAAGGCAAGGAGTTTACGAAAATCCGAACCTCCAATTGCTGGACATCGGTGCAAACCTAAGTAGTATTATCACACTCGCCTTTGCCAACCAAAAAGCATCGGGCGTTTTACAAAGCCTACGTTCAAAAGATATCAATACCTCAGTTGCCCACAGAAGTTTTGCCCTCATTGACTTCGATGTTAAACAAGTTGATTGGGCCTTACGGATTTCGCCTCATTACTACAATACGGAGAATGAAGTTACTGTTCTATTGGATTCTATTAAATCACAGGCCAAATGAAATTCAAGGACGCCCTGTTAAGTATGTTGATTGTGGAAATGGGAGTAGCTGCTCTCGCGGTAATTAACTATGGAACAACGTTAGAAACCCTGCAGGCAGTTACCCGTTTTTCAGGACGGGTATCCCTCGCCCTTTTCAGTTTGATTTTTCTGTTTCAATACCACCCTCATATTCAGGTAAAGAAAATCTTATCAGAAAAATTTTATTCCATTTTTGCCATCGCTCACGGAATTCACCTCATTCAATTATTATCCTTTGTCTATCTCTCAGGGAATGAATTGATTCCCGTTCGGTTGGCCGGAGGATTTCTTGCTTACGTTATAATTTTTGCTATGCCCTATCTGCAACAGCGCATGGAGCAACAAAAACTTTCGGAGAAAAGATTTATCACATTCACATTAGTCTATCAATATTATGTGTGGTTCATTTTCTTTATGAGTTACCTGCCTCGGGTAAGAGGCACTTTATCAAACGTAGGTGGTTCCTATTCTGAGTTTGTTGTCTTGCTTGCCTGGGTGGCACTGCTGATGGGGATGAGGCTACAAAGCCTGTTGATGCGCATAGTAAGCAAGTCGTCCGACAACTCGAAGTGAAGGCATCTTGATCACACAAAGTGGTCTGACGCCTAAAAATAGTTCGTTAAAATAATTCAAATAGAAAAATGGTGAACATGCCCCAAAGATTTCCGGTAACCATACTGAGTATTGCTAACAGGATAGCATGTGGCATCCATTTTTTATTGTAGGCTGAAGTAACAGCCGGAGCTGTTGAAATCCCACCAAGGTTAGCCATGCTGGCAATGGGGACCCAGGCCATATGAAGCCTTAACGCTTTTGCAATAAAAATCATCACTACATAATGGCCTGCTAACCAACAAAGGCAAACAACAATAAATGAAATCGGCAATGACAGTCCTGCAAAATCCAATCTTAATCCCAGTATCGCCATGATCACAATAATGAACATGCCCCCGGCCTTTAACACAAATTCATGATTCCAGTTGGGAATGAAATTTCCAAATAAAAGTCCGATCACCGAAAGAATGAGAACCCGATATAAAAAGACATCGGTGATTAAATTTATGAAGATTACCGCTCCTGATATTCCAATCAAAGTAATAATCACTGAAGCCCGTGCGCGACTTCCCATCACTTTATCTGTGCTTTCAACTTCAGGCATTTCACTCGTGATCTTAAAAAATCTATTGATAGAATTGCTCCGCTTGATTACCTGAAACATCAGGATCGTCCACAGGTTGACTAAAATATTATCCAACACAATCACCGATAAGAATAACGGCTCAGGGCATTGAACCAATTCTTTCAATACCAACTGGCTCGTGCTACCTCCTATCCAACCACCCACAATAGGTACAAACCCACGCCAAAATTGTTGATCGATAAATAATTGATAGCTGGTTGGTGAAACAACTTTACTAACCCAAACAAGTGCCGGTGGCAAAGTAGCGATGACCAGTGAACCTAATCCAAATAAGATAATCGGCTTAGTCCCTACTTTTTTTAATTGTGGAATACTGAGGGCACTCATCACCAACATGATGGCAAAAGGAATAATCCAATTTCTTGAAAGGGAATGAACGTAAACCGATGACAGGTCGATTTTAAACGAGTGTGTAATGGCAGCCGGAATTACATACGCAAATAAAATGGCAGGAAACCAATTTAACAGATGTTGTACCCACGAAGATTGTTGTCGGTTTAGCCAATAAACAACGAAAAGAGTAAGAAGCACAATACCCGTTGACAACAACGATTGATTCATTACTTGATCGGTTGAGTTAGAATACCGAGGCACATTTGGATGCCCTCTACAAAATTTCCAACCCGTAGATTTTCGTTTGCTGCATGAATGTTATTATCAGGATTAGGAATGCGGAGTGAAACAGCCGGAATATTTAAGGTGGTAATAAAAGATTCAATGGGCTGAGAGCCGCCCGTGGTGCGTTGCTTCACGTAATTACCATCACCAAAAGTTTTATCCATCGCACTTGCCAGCCACTTTCCTTCCGTGGAATTTAAGTCCGTGCGAAACGGTTTTGAACCCAATCGATATTCAAATGAAATTAGATTAGAGAATTTTGCACGCTCCTCTTTGGTTGGAACATCGTTAACAAAGTGATAACCCTGTGCCTCAATATATTTCTTGACTAAGTGCACTTGTCGTGCTCCATCCGTTTCGGGCACAAGCCGAAGATCCAACTCAGCAATAGCTACTGAAGGAATGATGGTGCGCACCTCATCCTCTACCGATGCAGCTTTTAGTCCGCGCACATTTAAGGAGGGATATTGCAGCGACTCTTCATAGGTTGCTCCTACCCCATCAGGTTTAGCAATGCCTAGTCTTTGATTGAGATCAGCATCGCTACCGGGCATCGCATTGATTAATTTCCTTTCATCGCCTGTTAATGTAATGCCATCATAAAAGTCCGGTATCAACACGCGTCCATTATCATCTTTCATACCCGCTAATAATTTGGCGAGTTTAAAAACGGGATTAGGCGCATAGTTACCATACTGGCCGCTATGCAATTCGCTGCTGGCTCCAAATACGTTAAGTTTTATAGTAGCTATTCCCCGCGCTCCAAAATTTAATGTTGGCAAATTTGAAATATGACGTGTGCCATCCATGATCAGCACCAACTTAGCCCGAAGCAAATCTTTATTCTTAGAAACAAGCTCGGGCAACTTAGGTGAACCCAACTCTTCCTGAAAATCCATAATGATTTTAACATTAAAAGCAGGTTTTATTCGCTTCGCATCAAGAATATCTAATGCCGATAAAAATGCCATGCCGGGACCTTTTGAATCAGAAACAGAGCGTGCAAAAATCCGACTGTCAGGATTTTCAATTTCCTTCCAATCAACAGGCTGCCATTGATCATTTGTTTTTACTTTAAGACTTGCTTCAAACGGATTAGGCTGATCCCATTCGTTTACAAAAACAGGTTGGCCATCAATTTGCAAATAGAATAGTACGGTAGGAAGCTTTTTGTTATAGACGCGTTGCGCAAATACATGGGGCACATCATTTACAGTGAGGACGGTTGTTTCAAATTTTCGTTTTTTCATTGCCTCCAAACACCAGACAAGATTCTGATTGACATCTTCGGGCTTGCTTCCAATGTTGCTCAATCTTAAAAACTGACGTAACTCAAGAATTGCTTTGGGTAATTGTCCTTTAGCCGCCAGTTCAATTTCTTTTTTATTGAGTGATTGGCTATACCCTAACATGCAGGGCACAAGAAAAATTAAAACAATAAAGAGCCTGATAAATTTCTGTATCATGTTTAAAAATACAGTTTTAATCAGAATACCTCCACGCTAAGCAAGTCAATAAGCAAGAGTGTGATTAACGGTGACGGACTTTACTTAGCCCAGTAGTCAACTACTGTTACCTTATCCAGATGTGGTTTCAGGACTTCTACAAAAGCGACATGATCGGGATGCACCAGATAATCATCGCGGTCTTTATCGCTTGCAAAGCTTACAAAAAAGCAATGGGTTAGTCCCTGATTCAGACCTTCCGGACTTGAGTTTGTTCCCCACTCATAGTCTTTTATTAAATTGATCTTTCCTTTCAAAGCAGAAAAAGCATCTTCCACTTTTTTAACATCTTCCGGTGATGAAGAATCATTGAATTTAAAAAGCACAACGTGTCTTAACATTTTTTGAGATTCGGTTGGGTTTTTATTGGGAGTACAAGAAAAGGATAATAGAGCAATGCTTAAAAGGATGAGGATGTTTTTCATAGAATTATTTTTAGTTAACGGATTAAAATTACCTCACATCCCCATCATTACAAAAGCACCCCAGTAATAAGGATCTTTATACTTTGCCATCAATTGCTGTTGCGCTTGTTTAAACGACTTTTGTTTGTTGCCTGTCTTACTCCAGTTTGTGTAGAAGTTTGTCATTAACAGTTGGGTAGCCTCATCATCCACTTTCCACAAACTCATGATCAATGCATTGGCGCCTGCCACCAAAAAAGCACGTTGTAAGCCATATACCCCTTCCCCGGCACGCACATCCCCCAACCCGGTTTCGCAGGCACTTAAGATAATCAGATCTGTACCTTCTAATAATAAGTTCATCGCTTCATAAGCTGTTAGCACCCCATTGTCATTACTTTGCAAATCGGTAACACTCTTATCGCGGCCGGGTGGCTGCACGCCTGATAGAATCAAACCGGATCGAAGCAGTGGATTATTTTTTGCGTTTTCAGCATTGACACCCATCGCATCATTGCCTTTCAAATCAGCATCGGCCAAAAAATATCCATGCGTTGCAATGTGAATAAGCGCAGGACCCTTCAATACTTTAATAGATGCTTCAGTTGCTTGCTTTTGCTCGTGTTTGGAAACTTTATACCCACCCGATGTTAATATCTTATTAATACCATCAATCTCTACTTTCGTTCCCGGCAAGGCAACTGCATTTCCTCCGTAGTCGGGGAAACCTAACACAAAAGCATCCTTGTTTGGTTGCTTCCCCTTCCTTGTTTTGAGCGCAATCAAATCTTTTGAATTACCAAGGATGACGGCATCATATTGATTGAGGATGAAATCACCATCGGGTTTCCTAAGCGTATTTATATTAATCTGGCTATACACACCATCGGGTGAAATGTAAACCGTTTTCTTACCGGTTAACAAGGGCTCGAGACGAGCCCAATACTGTAAATAAGAATACTCATCCGGTATTTTTTGATGAATTGCATTCTTATAGAATTTCGCATACCTGGTTTCCAACTGATTTCCATTATCCAGAATCGCCATTGTAGGTTGGGTGCTACCTTTTGTTAACACCAATGCCATGTAGCGGGATTCATCCGTAAAATCTTTATCAAATGTGCGCACGCGAATTATTTCCAACACCGCTTCGGCATCCTGAAGTTGCGCAGACACATCCGTGAAACTTATTTTCTCAGCATGATAGCCTTTAGCAAAATCGGATGAGCGTTGTGATAATGATCGTTCGGAAGCATTCGCTTCTTTTTCTAATCCAGTTAGGTCAATCTTTTGTTGAATAAGCTCTTCTTTAGAGAGCGCATAGTATCGTGCCAACGCTTCCTTTTGACCGATCCAGGAGACATACTCATTTACCAACGATTGATCTCCGCTTTGAAGAATTGCATTCTTCACCTTGTTTGTTGAATTAAGCAGAAGGGCCTTGGTGGCAATTTGATAGTTGTAAACGTCTTTAATTACCGATGGATTGGTTGTGCTAGCATCAATCGCATAATTATAATAGCGCTGAAAGCGAGGTTGGAGTATGTCCCAATATTTTGTTTTCTCTGCCTCGCTCATAGGCGGAAAATAATTATTGATAAACTCTAATGATTTGTCGCTTGCATTCTTTAAATAAGGATAGGCCTTGACAAGGTCACCTTTTTTCCAAAAAACTATGCCCAGGCTCTCTAATGACTTAACATAGTCCGGATGATTTTCGCCTAGCGTGCGCTGTCGAATTGCTAATGCTTTTGCAAGAGTTACTTCAGCCTCAGGAAATTTTCCTTGAAGCCGATAGAAATTACCTAAATCATTTTGCACTTTGGCAAAAGAAGCATTCTCTTCCGTGAATTTCTTTTTGTAAATGGTTGATGCTTTTTGTAACAAGGGTTCAACCAATTCATTTTTATTCATTTGAATATAAAGCAATGCTAACTGATTGAGCACTACTGCGTACTCAGGGTTTGAAGTCTGTAGCCTTCCTTCAAAAATTTTTTTAATACTTAAAAATGAGCTTTCCGCTTGAGTAAGATCTCCAGAAAGCTGATAGAGCAGCGCGAGGTTAGAAGTAAACTTACGACTGTCAAAAGATTTCTTTCCTTGTAGCGTTCTCTTATTTGAAATTTCGAGTGACGCAATTGCCTTTTTCATTAATGCTATTCCTTCTTGATATCGGCCAACGGCTTGATACAACATAGCTTTGTTATTCGAAACAATTGCATACTGCATCCCAGCCTCGC
Source organism: Cyclobacteriaceae bacterium (assembly GCA_016787755.1). Lineage (GTDB taxonomy): Bacteria > Bacteroidota > Bacteroidia > Cytophagales > Cyclobacteriaceae > ELB16-189. The sequence continues at coordinate 55,259 of JAEUUA010000008.1, forward strand.
CAAATTTTCTGGCAAGTATGGGTAACACTTCATCAAAAAGCTGTTCAGCTTCATTATACTTACCAATTAACTGGTACAACTTAGCCTTGCTGTTCAAATTGGCGGCATAACCCACACTCATTTTACCCAGATACTTATCGCTTTCACCTAGCGCATAGTCAATAAACTGTTCTGCCTCTAACGTTCGTCCTTGAATCAAATACATAACACCCATGTTGGAGATACAACGGATGTAACTAATATCATTTGTTAAATTATTGGTCTCCATAAAATCTTTCGCAATTATAAAGGATGCTTCAGCAATCTTATACCAACGCGCATTATAAAAATCTACCGCCCAATTAAGAGTATCACTAGCCACCTCAGAAATTGTTCGTTGACTTTTATCCTTTAGTGAATAAAATCCTTTTGTCCAACCTTCGCCCTTTTGCTGAACATCAAAAAAACTAGAGTTCTCGCTAACAGACATAGCAAACTGAAAGTCGATAGAGTCTAGACTAGCCTTTTGCGTAGAACCGGTTTCAGCAAGGGCTCTGGTCAACCAATCATCTTGAGCGATGGCTTGAAAAGAAATTGCGATGGATAAAATTATAAATAGCTTCTTCATAGCTACCATGTATTTAATCTAAATCCCCGATTACATCCCCACCATTACAAACGCACCCCAGTAGTAAGGATCTTTATATTTTGTCATCAATTGCAATTGCGCTGTCTTGAAAGCTTTGGCTTTACTTCCAACTTTGGCAAGGTTGGTATAAAAGTTTGTCATCAACGCTTGCGTGGCGGTATCGTCCACTTTCCACAAACTCATTACTATAGCTTTTGCACCTGCCACTAAAAACGCACGTTGCAATCCATATACACCTTCCCCTGCGCGAACATCTCCAAGTCCTGTTTCACACGCACTCAATACAATTAAGTCGGTGCCATCCAGTGAAAGGTTCATGGCTTCGTAGGCGGTGAGTACTCCATTGTCATTACTTTCCAAATTCGGTAAGGCCTCACCCTTTAAAGTTGGAGATGCACCTGCAAGAATAAGTCCTGATCGCAACAACGGATTATCTTTTGCATTTTCCTGATGGATCCCTGCTGCAGACTGTTCAACATCCGCTTGAAAATAACCATGTGTGGCAATGTGCACAATAGCTGGTCCTTTCAATGATTTAATCACCGCTTCGGTGGCCGCTTTCTGCATATACGGTGTTGTTTGATAGCCTCCGGTTTTAAGAATCTTACCGATGTTATCAATTTCCACTTTTGTCCCCGGTAAGGCAACCACGGCATCCCCCCCATAATCAGGGAAGCCCAACAAAAATGCATTCTTCCTGGAGGCTGATGATTTTCTGTTTTTCAGTTCAAGCACATCTTTCGAGTTGCCTACCATAATCAAATCATACTTGTTCAATAAGTAATCTCCATCTGTTTTCTTTAGTGTGTTTAAACTGAGCTGATTATAAACGCCATCGGCTGAAAGATAAATTGTTTTCTTTCCGGTTAACGCGGGATCGATGCGCGCCCAGTATTGGTCGTACGAATAGGTGTCGGCACTTTTTTGTTGAATGGAATTCCGGTAGAACTTAGCATAGCGCGTTTCCATTTGATTACCATTATCAAGAATTACAAGCTTCGGAACAGTGGCTCCTTTTGTGATTACCAAAACAGCATACTTCGAGTCGGTTGTAAAGTCTTTATCGAATGAACGAATACGGATAATTTGCAAAATGGCTTCCTGATCTGTTAACGATGCCGCCACCTGGGCAAGACTAATTTTTTCAGCAGAATACCCTTTTGAGAAATCGCTGGATTGTTGCGATAGCGCACGTTCCATGTCGTTGGCTTCTTTCTCCAGTGCTGTCAAATCAACTTTTTGTTCTTTTAGTTCCTCTTTCGATAACGAATACAACCTGGCCAGCGTTTCTTTTTTATCCAGCCATGCTACATAATTTTTGATGAGATCGTTATCGCCACTGCTTAAGATGGCTTGTTTGATTTTATTGGTTGAATTAAGGAGCAATCCTTTGGTAGCTACCTGATAATCATACATGGTGTTGATGATTGTTGAATTGGTAGCGCTTGCTTCCAGACAATAATTATAATAGCGTTGGAAGCGCGGCTGAAGTACATCCCAATATTTTGTTTTCTCCGCTTCGCTCATAGGCGGAAAATATCGGTTAATAAAATCCAACGACTTATCCATGGCGATTGTATAGTTCGCATCGGCTTTCGCCAAATCACCCTTCTTCCAATATAAGATTGCCAAATCCTCTTGCGACTTCACATAGTCGGGATGATTGGTATCCAGTGCGGTACCTCTTATTCTTAACGCCTCTGCAAGATTTTGTTCAGCTTCTATAAACTTTTCTTGCATGCGGTAAAAATTACCAAGGTCATTCAACACTTTTGCGTAGTTGGGATTTTCCTTAGTCTTAAACTTTTTTAAATAAAAATCAGCAGCCCGTTTCAGATAATCTTCAACTTTATCCATCATATTAAGTTGAATATACAGCAGCCCTAACGAATTGAGGACTCCTCCATAATATGGATTATCGGCTATCACTTTCAGTTTCTTCTCCAATCTTAAATAGACTGCTTCGGCTTCCGTTAGCTTTCCTGTTTGTTGATATAACAACGCCAAATTGGATTGGAATCCTACTTGGTTGTTAAGATTGACATTTAACTTTTCAACAATTGATATGGCCTTGGTAAGTTTATGAACCGCCTGATCAATCCTTCCAATTTCTGCATATAGAATTGATTGATTGTTTAGTACAACCGCATATTCTTGTGTTTCAACTCCAAATAACTTCTCCACCGTATTGAGAGCTTCATTAAAGTAATTTTCAGATTCGTTAAACCGGGCGGTTTCCTGATAAAGCACCGCCATATTATTTAGTGAAGCGGCATACGCTTTACTTGCCTTACCCAACGATTGCTCACGCATGGAGAGTGCTTCAGAGCTATGATACTCCGCCAAATTAAAGCGACCCATCGTTGCATAGAGCAACCCCAGATCGGCATGTACTTTACTGTAGTTGATATTGTCTGTTAATCCTTCTGCTTCATATGCAAGTTTTGCCTCAAGGAAGGAAACCTCAGCCAACTTGAATCTTTTGAGTTCGTATAATGCTTCGGCACGATCCAAAATATCCCGGCATTTTTGAGCAGTTGATTTCTTATTGTTATCAGCAAGAAAACTACTTGCCGTAGAGGCAGTTTTTAAAGCCCGCTCATTCAAATCCTTCACATTCATCATGCCCGAGTTATCAATTACGGTAATCGCATAATTGAAATCAGTTGAGTCCAGTTTATCGCGCCCCGCATCAATCTCATCATTCGCTCTTTCTTTCCCGGCCTCCTTTACTTTCTTAACTAGTCTGTCTTTTAATCCGCCAAGTTGTGCCTGACTGAAGACAGGAAAAATCATAACCAGAACTCCAACAAAAAAAATCTTTTTCATTTTATTACGAACATGTGTTCATCAATTAAAAACTATCACTTTCTCTATATGCTTGTATCAATGCCAACTCGCCTTCTTTGCCTTCTTTGGCATTGCCATGTTCCATACCCATAATGCCCCGATACCCTTTATTGTAAATGTGTTTGAAAATGTTTTTATAATTAATCTCACCCGTAGTTGGTTCTTTCCTTCCTGGATTATCGCCAATCTGGAAGTATGCTATTTCATCCCAGGTAGCGTCAATGTTATTAATTAAGTTACCCTCGTTGCGTTGCATGTGATAGATGTCGTACAAGATTTTACAGGAAGGACTCTTCACGGCTTTACAGATTTCGAAGGTTTGATCGGACGTGCGTAAAAATAATTCCGGTGTATCACTCAAGGGTTCAAGCACCATCACCAGTCCACTTGGTTCTAAAATCTCAGCGCCTCTGCGCAACGCGTCTACAACATTGGCAGTTTGCACCCCAATAGGGGTTCTACGGTCAAAAAATCCAGGTACAACTGTGGCCCATTTTGCATTCACTCGTTTAGCTGCCTCCACAGAGGTTTTACATGTCTTAATAAATACATCTTTGAATTCCGGTTTGCCAGTAGTTAACGAGGTCTTCCAGTTGTCGCCCCCATCAATTACAAAAACTCCCATGGTCATGCCGAGTTGAGCGAGCGTTTTTCCAATCTGTTCTTGTTCGGCAACGGGTCGTGCTAATAAACCATTATCCTCAATTCCACGAAAGCCCTGATCGGCCATAAATTTAATCTGATCAATAAAATTGTCTCCGGCATGACTCTTAAACATCCCGGCATGAGGAGCATAATTCAATTTAAAAGTCTTTCCCGCTAACGCCTTTGTGGATTGTTCTTTAGCTTGCAGGGGATTAAATGCCCAGGCGGATGCTACGGTAGTAATACCGGCCTGAATAAAATTTCTTCGCTTCATAGATTATACCTTAAAGTTGCGGGATTGAGTTAAACAGTTAAATTTCAACAAAAAAAACCAAAGGGTGAAACTATATCGAAACTTGTGCGAAGCCGTTGTGGAAGGCCTGCAATCTATCTTTACTGACAATAAATATGCCGATAAAGTAATTGAGAAAATTTTGAAGAGTAATCCGAAGTGGGGCGCACGAGATAGACGTTTTATTGCCGAAACCATTTATGACATTGTACGCTGGTATCGTCTGTTTCGAGAGGTATCAGATGCAGAGGAAGATGACTTTTGGAAATTACTGGGGGTTTGGTGTCTATGGAATAATACTGAGTTTCCAGATTGGGAGGAATTTGAAGGGTTGAATAGAAAGAAAATTGAAGCGCGGTATGAAGAAGTTCAATCCGACAGAAAAATTCGCGAGTCAATACCCGATTGGTTAGATGAGTTAGGTGAAAAGGAATTTGGTGCCACCTGGGAAAAAGAATTGGCGGCTTTAAACGAAGAAGCGAAAGTGGTGCTGCGCGTGAATACATTAAAAATTAATCGCAAAGCGCTCCAAACTCAGTTAGACGAAGAAGAAATAGCCAGCGAAGCCCCGGCAAAATTTCCGGATGCATTAATCCTTGATCAACGACAAAATATCTTTACCCGTCAGCAATTTAAAGATGGGTTGTTTGAAATACAGGATGCCGGTTCACAATTGATTGCTCCTTTTTTACAAGCAACACCGGGCATGCGTGTGATTGATGCGTGTGCCGGGGGTGGTGGCAAAACGTTGCACCTTGCAGCGCTCATGCAAAACAAAGGACGCATTATTGCTATGGATACTGAAGGTTGGAAATTAGAAGAATTAAAAAAACGCGCACGAAGAGCCGGAGCCGGCAATATTGAAACGCGTGTAATTGAATCCTCGAAAACTATCAAGCGACTTGAAAACTCGGCTGATCGGGTGTTACTGGATGTTCCCTGTTCGGGCTTGGGAGTGATCAGGCGCAACCCCGATGCCAAATGGAAACTTTCTGTTGATTTTATTGAACGGGTAAAAGAACTGCAACAGCATATTCTGGCAGACTATAGTACGATGGTGAAAAAAGATGGCTTGCTGGTTTACTCCACCTGCAGTCTGCTTCCTTCCGAAAATGAAAAACAAGTAACTGCTTTTTTAGAAACCCATAAAGATTCATTTGAATTAGTTGATCAGAAATGGATGTTGCCCTCTGAAGGGTATGATGGATTTTATATGGCATTGATGAAGAGAATAAAGTAGTAAAGAGTGTTTAGTAATAAGTCAAAAGTAGAAAGCTTGAAGTTCAAAGCAAAGTACCTTACTTTCTACTTTAAACTTTTTACTTTCAATTTTCTTAAAGTATGAAAAAGTCCTTAACAATTCTGTTTGCGTTCTATAGTGTATTTTGTTTCTCGCAGGATTTCAAGACCTACGACCAAACAATTCCCAACACTTCAGTAACATTTAAAATGGCAGCCATCCCGGCTGGGAAATTTAAAATTGGAAGTCCGGTCCAAGAACGTAACCGAGACGATGATGAAGGTCCCCAAAAACAAATTGAACTTTCAGGTTTTTGGATGGGCACCAAAGAAGTAACGTTTGCTGAGTGGGATTTATACTTTAAAGACAATTCGCTCCCACAAACCAAAACGATTGATGGCGTAACGCGCGCTACACCGCAATACATCGACTTAACCTGGGGCATGGGTCGCGATGGAAAACATCCTACCAACAGCATGAGCCACACGGCTGCGATTATGTATTGTAAATGGTTGTACACTAAAACAGGAATTTTCTTTCGCTTGCCTACCGAAGCAGAATGGGAATATGCGTGTCGCGCAGGAACTGAAACTACTTATCCGTTTGGTAATGATGCCCAGAGTTTAAAAGAATATGGCTACTTTAAAGACAACAGCCAAGGCAAGTTTCATCATGTAGGTCAGCTGAAACCAAACCCCTGGGGGTTGTATGACATGTTGGGTAATTTAAGCGAGTGGACGATGGATCAATACGACCCAGCCTACTATGGAAAAATTCAGGGTAAAAATCCCATGACTATCGTGGGAGCCAAGTATCCAAAAACAGTAAAAGGAGGCTCCTATATGGATGATGCCTCTGAATTAAGATGCGCTAATCGCATCGCAGCGAATGCAAACTGGAATGTGCGTGATCCTCAGATACCAAAAAGCAAATGGTGGCTAACCGATGGCATGTTTGTAGGTTTTCGGGTGGTTCGACCGCTGGTACAACCTTCAAAGGAAGAGATTGAAAAGTTTTATAACTTGTATCTTAAATAGATACTAGTACCTCGACACTAGAAAGCTTGTATCCAGTATCATTCTGATTTTAACATATCAAACTTATGAAAAACGAATCTACCCAATCCCGCAGAGACTTTGTTAAAAAGACTTCTCTCATTGCAAGTTCACTGGCTGCATTGCCATTTGTAACACATGCTCACCATGTAAATACATCGGTTGACGATAGTATTAAGATTGCTCTTGTCGGGTGCGGTGGTCGTGGTACCGGTGCTGCTATGCAAGCTTTGCTAACCAAAGAAAATGTGAAGTTGGTGGCTATGGCCGATGCTTTTCGCGATCGACTGGATGATTGTTACAAAGCCCTCATGACTGATGACCTTTCGGATTGGTCAGGTGCTGCGGGTAACGTAAAGGGCAGAGTTGCCGTGCCCGAAGAAAATAAATTCACTGGTTTTGATGGTTATAAAAAAGCCATGGCTCTGGCCGATGTTGTTATCCTGACAACCCCGCCCGGCTTTCGCCCGATTCATTTTGAAGAAGCTGTAAATCAAGGAAAGCAAATCTTCATGGAGAAACCGGTGGCTACGGATCCCGCTGGTATTAAACGCGTATTGGATGCTGCCGTAATTGCCCGCCAGAAAAAATTGAATGTGGTGGTTGGACTGCAACGCCATTATCAAAATTCGTATAAGGAATTATATAAAAAATATAAGGAAGGTATGATTGGTGAAATTGTTTCCGCGCAAGCATGGTGGAACAATGAAGGCGTGTGGATGAACCCACGCAAGTACAACCAAACCGAAATGGAATATCAAATGCGCAATTGGTATTACTTTAACTGGTTGTGTGGTGATCATATCGTAGAACAACACATTCACAACATTGATGTGATCAACTGGTTCAAAGGTGGGTATCCGGTAAAAGCGCAAGGCATGGGTGGTCGTGAAGTTCGGAAGGGAAAAGACTACGGAGAAATTTTCGATCATCACTATGTAGAGTTTCAATATGCCGATGGTTCTATACTAAATAGTCAGTGCCGCCACATTAAAGGCACCATGAGCAAAGTGGATGAGTTGATGGTAGGAACAAAAGGAAACATCTTTTGTGGCGCTGCCAACATTACCGACCGCAAAGGAAAGGTGATGTATCAATACGATCGCACGAAAGAAAACAATCCCTACCAAACTGAGCACGATGAACTTTTTGCAGCCATTGCAAAGAAGGAATACAAATATGATGATACGGAAAATGGCGCGAAGAGCACGATGACTGCTATCCTCGGCAGATTAGCTACCTACACCGGACAGGTTGTAGAGTTTGATAAAGCCCTCAACTCGGGCATGACGATTATGCCAACGAAATTTGATTTCAATGCGCTACCACCCTTGTTGCCCGATGCAAATGGAAACTACCCAGTGGCTGTGCCAGGAGTAACAAATTATTTTTCGTAAGGATTAGTTCATACTGTTCATTTGTGGGCAATTTTCTGACAGGGGAGAATTGACGACATTAGGCAACAAAGAATAAACAGATGGAAACTTTATTTTTCTTGTTAGTTTTGCCGCTTTTTGCACTATTGGGATATCAACTTTTTAAAAAGAGAAAAATTGACCAAAAGCAGCACATTGAACTTCATGACGTTTTCGATCGACACCCAATAAAATCACCAATACTAGAAATTCAAGAAATCACTATGCTGCCAACTTTCACAGTGACATTTTTTGACGAGTCTGACTATGAGTATGCTAAAAATAATGGACTCTTTGAGAGATTCAATAATCGAATTAAAAATAAATTCTTTGACACAGAATTTCCTGTCGAGCACGCGATTACATATAGATGGATTAAATAAATAAGTAAAGGAAGTAATACCAATTGATGATATAATCCAATCAAGAAAAAGATTTATGAAAACAATGACTTGCAAACAACTCGGTGGCGCGTGCAACCAAACTTTCACTGCAAATACGTTTGACGAAATTGCAGCCTTGAGTAAAAAACATGGAATTGAAATGTTTCAAAAAGGAGACCCCTCACATCTTGAAGCAATGAATGAAATGCAAAAGATGATGAAGTCACCCGACTCCATGAATCAGTGGATGGAAGGCAAGAGAAGAGAATTTGAGGGACTTCCTGAGAATAAATAACTAACGATGCCTTCCCATAGGACAATAGTTTATATGTCAAATCGATGGGGCATTCCAGCAGAAGTTGAAAAAGTTGTCCGACAACGAGATACAAAATGCGTTTATTGTGGAGTAGAGTTTTCTGCAGAAAAAAATTCAAGAAGAAACAAGTCTTCATGGGAACACATGGTGAATGATATTAGGTTAAATGAAGTTGATAATATTGCGTTATGCTGCATGTCGTGCAATGCCAGCAAAGGATCAAAACTTATTAAAGATTGGTTATTAAGTAGCTATTGTATTGAAAAAGGCATCACTCCTGCAACTGTTGCTCAAGTAGTGAAAAATATAATTTCAAAACCCTGTCTCGTCCTAAAATAGGTTTACACGAATTAACGTGTAAACTATATGAGAAGATCAGATAAAACTGTTCAAGAACAAGAAGTCATTATCGCTGAATATTTGTTGGGTGATACGACCTATCGTAAAATTGGGATCCAAACATGGAGTTGACTTTAGAGTCCACCATTGGGTAACACGATTTAAAGGAAAGCCAGTGAAGAAAGCAAAGCCCAAAATCAAACTCAGCCATGGTTCGTGTCCCACGTGTCCTCACGAACCCAGGCTGGAGTGACAAGTGCATTTCCCATTCCTCATTTTATTGCTCACATTTAAAACTCATTTTCCTACCTTTCGGTGATTTTTTATTTGACCAACTCTTACAACCTGTGAAGCTGATCAACACTGTATTTTCAACACTCTATAAAATCTGGGTCTTTCTGGTATTCACCGTTTTTATGTTGCTGTTTTTGCCGGGTATTATCCTGCCCGCATTCTTTGGCCCACATGCTGTTGCTGTCACATTCTTTTTTATGAAAGCATGGAGCTGGGTGTTTAGCATGCTCACGTTTATTCGCTATGATGTTGTTGGGCGCGAAAATATCATCAAAGGCAAATCCTATATCTACGTAAGTAACCATACTTCCTTTCTGGATTTACCGGGCATTGCCATGACGATACGCGGGCAGTTCAGGCCATTGGCTAAGAAGGAGCTTTTGAAAATACCGGTGTTCGGTTGGATTACCCGCGCTACGTGTATTGTGGTGGATCGCACCAGTAATGAGAGCCGTAAAAAAAGTATGAACCATTTAAAAGAACTTTTAAGTATGGGCATTAACATTCTCATCTTCCCGGAAGGCACACAAAACCGTACGAAAGAAATGATGCAACCCTTTAAAGATGGCGCGTTTCGTATTGCTAAAGATACCGAGAAGCCCATTTTACCCATGGTGGTACTTGGTGCGGGTAAACTCATGCCACCGGGTACTATACGCATGCGGCCGGGACGAATAAAAATTGTTGTGGGTAAGGAGATTCCCATCACCCCAGATTTGGATGGAACTGCCGCGATTAAAAATCAAACTTTTGAAATTATGAGCGAAATGATTGCCCAACAGGGTTAATCATTCTTTTGTAAATTGAAACTCAAATTTTAAACCGTATGCTTCCGGCAACTACATCCAAGAGTTTTTTAACGGCACTTACCCTCATCTATTTTTCTTTGGTTTTTGTGATGGCCAGTTTTGGGTTAGTAGTCTTGTATCTCAATTTTTCTGGCGGTGTATCCGCAGAGGTAGATGAAGAGTTTAAAACAATGTTGCGTTACATACTCTTAGCGGCTTTGCCGATTGGATTAGGGGCAGGGTATTTTTTATTTAAGCAACTGATTGGGAGTCCGGATTCTTCAACCACACTAAGAGAAAAGTTGTTTAAATATCAAAACGCCTTGCTTATTCGCTCTGCTTTTTTTGAAATTCCAGGTCTGTTGGGCGCTGTGTGTGCGCTTATAACCATGGATAATTCGTTTCTGCTTTTTACAGGAATTGCGATCGTAATGTTCTTTCTATTCCGGCCAACGGTTTACTCCATTACAACCGATCTTAATCTTTCGCAAACCGATCGGCTGATATTGGAAAATCCACAGTCACCATTAATCTAACTTCTATGCAGTCATTATTATTTGTTTTCCTGGGCGGTGGGTTGGGAAGTGTGGTACGCTATACCATTGGCCGATGGATAAATTCAGCCCATACTTACAATTTTCCTTTTGGCACGTTGGCTGCGAATGTACTTGCCTGCGTAACGCTTGGACTACTGATTGGGCTGGCTGATCATCGCCAATTGCTCTCTCCTAATGCTCGTCTATTTTGGGCGGTGGGTTTCTGCGGTGGCTTCAGTACCTTCTCAACCTTCAGCCAGGAAACTTTAACACTCTTTCAGAACGGTTTAAACACTTCCGCCATTTCTTATATCACCATCAGCCTCTTTTTCTGCGTAGGAGCCACCTATCTCGGGATATTGGCTGGTGAGCAAATCTGATTAGCGCCCACAAATTTTAGATCTAATCAAAAAAAAAATTCACTTTATGTGAATATTTAACGAATTGTTGTAAGTTTCTATTTCCTAACTACTTATGAGATCGAAACTTACGTGTTTCTTACTTCTATTATTGCCCTTTCTGGGGCACGCCCAAGGCCAACAAGTAACCAATTTGGCTGGTTTCGATATTTCCGTTTCAAATTTTATTGTAACCTCTTCGATTGGTGAAACAGCCATCATGACGTTTGCCAATTCCAACATTATTCTTACTCAAGGTTTTCTTCAACCCGAAATTTTGCCTTGTAAGGATGTTAGTTTTAGTTACTATCCTAATCCTGCCAAAGAAGAAATTACAATGGAGGCATATGGGTGTGAGGTACAGGTTCAGTTTATGGAACTTTTCGACTCATGGGGCAGGATCATCACAGTGATTAAACCAAACAAAGACAAGAAGGTACATCTGGGAGATATAAGCCCGGGGGTGTATTTTATTAAAATACAACTCACCAATAATGAAAGCAAAACTATAAAAGTTATAAAAGTTGGCACGTAAGTATGAATAGACATTTACTCTCTCTTGTCCTGGCTTTATTTTGTTTCTGTCAATTGCTGGCGCAAACGCCTAAAGGTATTAACTACCAGGGGGTGGCGCGTGACAACGAGGGCAAGCCTATCATGACAAAGAGTATTTCTGTCCGAATTGGCATCATCAAAAATTCGGCCTCGGGCGAGGTCGAATACTCGGAAATTCATAGGCCTCAAACCAATCAATTCGGATTATTTACTCTTATAATCGGTCAGGGAACTCCAAGCATAGGATCGTTTGCCTTCGTAAGTTGGGCGATTGGTAATAAATGGTTGCAGATAGAAATTGACCCGAATGGAGGAAACTCTTTTCAGCTGGCTGGAAGCCAGCAGTTAATGAGCGTTCCCTATGCCCTTTATTCAGAATATTCTGGCAATATCAATACGTATTCCTCGGGACAGGGAATTGCCATAACTGATGGTGTAATAAGCAACACAGGTGACCATGACAACAGTGTTACCAACGAGTTAATTACCGAGGCTACGTTAACTACTGATAAAAAACTTCGCATTACAGATGCAGGAGGAACAAAAGAAGTTGACCTGACTATACTGGCGGTTGATAATCAAAGTTTAACCTTAACGGGAACTTCACTTTCGATTAGTGGTGGAAACTCAGTAAACCTGGGAACGGTAAATACGGATAATCAAAACCTATCGGCAGGCGCATCGGCTGGCACGACCCGCACTATAAATATTACCAATGGCAGCAGTGTCACTTTTGATGTTGCTGATATTGATAATAGTATCACGAACGAACTTCAGACACTTACCAAAAGTGGAGCTACCATAAGTCTAAGCAATGGGGGTGGTTCGGTTATCCTTGGCGATGACAATTCCACGAATGAAATTCAAGATCTCGCATTAAATACCAGCACAAATATTTTGAGTTTAACAAGTGATGCCACCACCGTTGATCTTACACCCTACAAACAAAACTTAACCTATACTCCAGCAACGAATAATCTTGCAATTTCCGGAGGAAATAATGTTACGATTTCATCAACGCTTACCCAGATCCTTACCACCAACCCAAGTGCAGGCAACTTCCGAATACAAAATGTAGGCTCACCCATTGACCCCACAGATGCAACCACGAAGGGATATGTTGACAATGCCTTGGCCTCAACCTTTGCCTTTAAAGCAAATTTTGTTTACACCAACACGACAACCGGATTTATCAATAATCAAGATATGCCGTTTACCTCCGAAGTATTCGATACATTTAATGTGATTTCCGGCACGACTTTCACAGCCAGTGAAGCAGGTACCTATATTTTCATAGTGGATGGTACCTATGCTACTGCCATTGCAGGAGGGCAGTTAAGTATCTTATATAATACAATAAAGTATCCCATTACTATTATTCTCCCTTTTGGAGCTACCGTGCCCCGATATAATGCTACTTTTATGTTTCAAATGACAGTCGGGCAAACCATAAAATTAGTGGGTGACAATATCCCGGTGTCTGCTTCCTTTAATGGTCAGTTTTTTGGTTATAAACTATAAGGGTAAATAGACTACTCGTTTGGTTTCAAAGAATTCTTCTTTGAAGAAATCCTGCAGGTTCGTTACTGAATAAGGCCTTTTCAATTCATTCATCTCTTCATCTAAGTCTCCGCCTTTTAAATATAGAATTCCGTTATCCAACGTATGAGTTGACTTGGATTTGGCTTTGGTATTCACCCAGCTGTAAAATTCCTTCATGCGCGTTACTGCCCGGCTCACGATAAAATCATACTTACCTTTTAGTTGTTCACCTCGGATTTGTTCCGCTTTTACATTTTTTAATCCTAACACCGAAGAAACTTCCTTTACTACGGTAATCTTTTTTCCAATCGAGTCAACCAAATGAAACTGAGTATCAGGAAAGAGGATTGCCAACGGAACACCCGGAAGGCCTCCCCCTGTCCCGACATCTAAAATTTCAGCCCCCGGATTAAAAGAAATCAGCTTGGCAATACCCAAAGAATGCAGGATGTGGTTCGTATAGATATTCTCAATGTCCTTGCGAGAGATCACATTGATTTTTTCGTTCCACTCTTTGTATAAGGATCCTATCAAAGAAAATTGCTCTTTCTGTTTCTCGGTAAGATTTGGAAAATAATGAAAAATAACAGACGCGTCTTGCAAAGGAATGAATTTTAGTGCCTTCAAAAATACAGTAAGAAATCAAAACTATTTTGATCTGAAATCAATTATCTTCGCCACCATGAAAAGATTGAAATCACTTAAAGAAGTCGGGGCGCTATTTCAGGCCGTGGCTGTTTTGCTGATTCTTTTCTATTCGCCACCTGTTTATTCTTACACAAAAAATAATCCTACAAGTGATACTGTACTCCTATGCTTAGTACCGTCATCCGTAGTGGCAAGTCGTGAGGCTAACCCGAGTTTACCTTTCACTTTCTCACTGGTTCAGATTAATTTTTTGCAGGAAGAGAATTGGAGACTAACCGCCCTTCTGCATAGTGCTGAACTCAAAACTTGCCTGGCGCTAGGAATTCCTTCATCACTCTATAATACCTATTATCAGGTGCCGCGTATTCATGCCCCCTAGATCATAGGGATCAATCAACTCAAATTTTTTTCTACCTCATTCTTAACACATACGCGAAGTATTTACGCGTGGCAAAAAAACTATTATATGAAAAATCTTATTGAAGATATCAAGAGACTTTGGTTTGTTATTTCGATGGCCGTACTTTTAGTCGTGCTATTTATTATTTTGAAAATGTCTTAACCTTTCAGGTTGCCTAAACCTCTGAGTGGTTTAGGCAACCTATTTTATTTACATGACCTTATCCGTTGAAAATATTCTATTGCTTGGCTCGGTACTTTTATTTATTAGCATTATTGCAAGTAAAACGTCTTTCAAGCTTGGAGTACCTACCCTAATCCTATTCTTAGTGGTAGGGATGCTTGCGGGTTCGGATGGACCAGGTGGTATTTATTTTAACGATCCCCGTTTAGCTCAATTTTTAGGAGTGGTTGCACTTACCTTCATTTTATTTTCTGGTGGGTTAGACACAAAATGGGAAAGTGTTAGGCCCGTGCTTTGGCAAGGACTCTCACTATCCACAATTGGCGTTCTTATAACTGCATTACTGGTAGGAATTTTTAGCTCCTATCTGCTTGGCTTTACCATAGCCGAAGGCTTGTTGCTGGGTGCCATCGTTTCTTCCACAGATGCTGCCGCTGTGTTTTCAATTTTACGAACACGAAGTATTGGGCTTAAAGGCAACTTGCGTCCAACGCTTGAATTTGAAAGTGGAAGCAATGACCCAATGGCCTATTTCCTTACCATAAGCATGACGTACATTGTATTAAATCCTGATGCCTCGGTACTCGTACTAATTCCTAAATTTCTGAAAGGAATGATTTTGGGAGGCTTATGTGGGTTTGGCATGGGGAAGGCTATGATCTGGCTTGTTAATAAAATACGCCTCGATGTTGCAGGCCTGTATCCGGTGCTGATCCTTTCCCTTGTCTTCTTTACATTTTCGTTCACCGACTTTATTGGAGGTAATGGATTTCTTGCTATCTACATTGCTGGAATAATTTTGGGAAGCAGCAATTTTATTCATAAGAAAAGCTTGATGAAATTTTATGATGGGCAAGCTTGGCTTATGCAGATTGTAATGTTTCTCTCTTTAGGGCTGCTTGTTTTTCCAAGTAAGATCGTGCCCATTATCGGACCGGGAATTTTAATATCGGTTTTCCTGATCTTTGCGGCCCGACCGATTGCCGTGTTTATTTCATTGTCCTTTACAAAGGGTCTAAACTTTCGTAAAAAACTTTTCATCTCATGGGTAGGCTTACGAGGTGCTGCTCCCATTGTATTTGCAACCTATCCGATGCTGGCTGGCGTATATTATGCCGATACAATTTTTAATCTCGTATTTTTTATCTCTGTTTCATCAGTTGTACTACAAGGTTCAACATTACCCATTGTTGCGCGATGGCTTCATGTCAGTGTACCCGGAAGCATTAAACGAAACTTTCCTCTTGACATCGAATTAAAAGAAGACATTAAATCTGAACTTGTTGAGCTTGACATACCCATCAACTCACCGGTTGTAGGCAGAGCTGTTGTTCAAATCGGAATGCCAAAAGGTTCACTCATTGTATTGATCCATCGCAATGACAAATACATCACGGCCAATGGCGAAACCGTAATTGAAGCCAATGACCACCTATTGTTATTGGCCGATAGCAAAGCAGTTGTAGAAGAAGTGTATACTAACTTTGGATTAAAAGCTTGATCACTATTGCTGTTGCTGCATCTGCATATATGCCATATAGGAATTGCGGGGTACCCCTTCTGTAACAATTGATCCGCTTACAAATGTAGGCGTTGGATTTTTTGCCAAATGTGCTTCACTAAAAGCATTCGATCCAAACTCTACGGTAACTTCCAGTTTATGCTCTATGGCACCTTTGTAAGTTCCTTTCACCGGTGTGCAGTCGGTAAAGTTTCTTCCCATTGCTAATCGGATGTGACGCTCACCCGCCAGGCATTTATTAGTCGGATCGATGCCCACCCAACCCGTATCGGGCAACCAGGCTTCTGCCCAGGCATGCGTGGCACCTTCCCCGCGCCATTCATCATTGCCCGGACAAATATATCCGCTGATGTAACGCGCTGGCACTCCCAACAAGCGAAGCATGTACAAAAGTAAATGCGCAAAATCCTGACATACACCGGCACGAAGTTTCCAGATTTCTTCTACACTGGTTTCAATACTGGTTACCCCTTTTTTATAGGTAAAATTCTCATAGATGTATTTCGACAAATCCATGATGGTATCCAATGGATGTTGTACTTTCTCCAAAATTTCGTGAATCGCTTTTTGCACTTCTTCTTGGCAGGTGGCTTGCTCTGCCTTTAAAAAATCATGATAAATTGCCTGACTTTCATCGCTATTCACTTTTTTCCAGACATCCGTGGGTGAATCGCGTTGAGCTAACCCTTTAGGTGCCAGCATTTCTACAGCCATGATAGTATCGATAATCAATTCCGAATGCGGAGGTAACAGCGTAAAAAAACCCGTTGTATTTCCAAAATAATCTTTGAATACAGAAATTGATGGACTTCCCGAAATATGAATGCGATGATCATTTACCCGTTGTATCTCATCGTTTATAGGATATAACTTAATCTGGTTAGCAGAATCAATGATCAACCCTGAATAGATATAATGAGTGCGATGACGGATATGAAACAATTGCATGGTGATTCGTTAAGAATATCCAAAATATAAATTGGCCAACTTTTGACTCACTCCCTTTACTTCCAATCGGGTCTCTACTATCCAGGATTTGACCTCTTCCATACCTGAATTATGCTTTGATGTGTAGCGAAGATTACTGGTGGCCCTTCCCACTAAAAATTCCAATTCTTTAAAATGTTCGGGCAATGAAATGTCTTCCAGTCGCTTGAAGTAGCGTTCTACCTGCAACAAACTATAAAGCACCGAATGCGGAAATTGAACATCTAAAAAAATCTGATGGGTAACAGCCTCCAATTGCAAAGCATTCTTATAATTCTTACTGTGAAACTCGTACCCCGAAAGCGCATATAGAAGATATTTCCACTGCATAGCTTCATTGCCCCCATTTTCAATTTCACGTATCTTTAATTCCAGAATATCAAGACTCCTCAAAATGCGTTCAATGTATTTTCCAATGCTCAGGAAAATATACCCTTCTCCCCGATTCATGGTAATATCTACCGTTCCATGAAATAAAACACTTTCGCGCAGCAGGTTATCGAATGCCGTTACCGGATCATTTTTTAATAGCAGGTTTTCAGTTTTAGGATCGCGCACCAAGTGATAGTACTCGTTGATCACTTGCCATACCTCCTTAGTTATATAGTCTTGAACAGAGCGGGCATTTTCGCGGGCACGCGCGATGTTTGTAAGCACAGAGGTATCATTCTCCCTACTCAAGATCATATGATTGAGTGCTTCCTGATAGTTAGAAACTTTTACATTTGGATTGCTTGAAAACGCACCTAATCCATCTACCCACAACTGCCAATTGAAATCCTGAATCTCATCCTGCGAAGCAATGTAGCTGGTGCGGAGTACGCGCAATACGTTATCGGTGCGCTCCATATAGCGAGCCATCCAAAATACTGCATCGGCTACTCTACTTAACATGTGGCTTGACTTTTCATATTACGATCCGAGTACCCAGGTGTCTTTACTTCCTCCTCCTTGTGATGAGTTTACCACCAGCGATCCTTCGCGCAAAGCCACACGTGTTAACCCACCCGGAACAATTTCAATACCCTGTGGACCATACAACGCAAAGGGCCGTAGATCAACATGTCGTGGCTGAACTTTACCTTTTAGAAAACATGGCACTGACGACAGACTGATAATGGGTTGAGCAATAAAATGCCGCGGATTCTTTTCTACCTCCAATTTATAAGCAACCACTTCTTGTTCAGTAGCGGCATGCCCCATTAACATTCCATATCCGCCACTCTCATTCGTTTTCTTAATTACCATGCCACTGATCTTCGAAAACACTTCCGAGAAATGCTCTGAGTTATCCATTGAATAGGTAGGTACCGTTTTTAAAATCGGTTCCTCATTCAAATAATATTTAATCATGTGTGGCACGTACGGATATACCGCTTTATCATCCGCAACTCCATTACCCGGTGCGTTTACAATAGCCACATTCCCCATTTTATATGCATAGTAAATCCCCGACACACCCAAAATGCTTTCACGATTGAAAATCAAAGGATCTAAAAATTCGTCATCTACCCTCCGGTAAATTACATCTACTTGTTTTAGTCCTGCAGTAGTCTTCATATAGACTTTCGCATTATCAACAACAAGGTCTCTACCCTCCACTAAATCCACTCCCATCAGTCGCGCCAAGGTAGTGTGTTCAAAATAGGCAGAGTTGTAAATGCCCGGAGTTAACATCACAACCGTAGGCTCACTCTTTTGCTGATTGGCCAGCCCAAGAAGATTCTTTAATAGTAAATCGGGATAATCTTTCACTGAGCGAACATTATTTCGCGGAAGCAAACCCGGAAAAATACGATACGTCATGTTCCGGTTTTCCAGCATGTATGAAACTCCCGAAGGGGTTCGCAGATTATCTTCCAATACATAAAATGATCCATCGCCATCACGAATTAAGTCAATGCCCGAGATGTGCGTGTATATATCAAACGGTACATCAACCCCTACCATTTCTCGTAAAAAACCCGGGCACGAATGGATCAGCGCTTCCGGAATTATTTTGTCTTTGACGATGAACTGATCGTGATAAATATCGCGCAAGAAAATATTGAGTGCCCGAATGCGTTGCTTAATTCCACTCTCGATGTGGTCCCATTCTGCAGCCGTGATGATGCGTGGTATAATATCAAAAGGAAAAATCTTTTCGATCCCCTCGCCATCACTGTACACCGTAAAGGTAATTCCCTGATTCATAAAGAGCTTCTTTGCCAACTCATCCTTAAGCATAAACTCATCGGATGTGGACTCACGTAGAGAATCAAAAAAAACCTGGTAGTGATTACGGACATTACCTTTATTGCACATTTCATCCCACACCTTGGGGCGCACCAAATAGTCAGATAATAACGTGGTGAAGGACATTCCATAAATATACTAAGCCAAAAGCAAGAAGCAAGACCGAAGGAATTATCCACTTGCTGAAATCGATTGCGTCCAACAATTAAGTTGAAATAAAAAATGTCGGACACCCCTGCCCGACATTTACCTAACAACACCCTAACCAATTAAAACTTGATCGATCAGTTGGCTCCGTCTTGCTTTGCGCGATCGATCGTGTACTTAGCTACATTCTTTCCTTGAGTAGTTCCTACTTCCGCATCAAATCGCCAGTGGATACCGCCATAAATTCTTGACTCCGCAGCTTCAACAGCCCACGCCCTTACCTGGCTCGCTTCTGCTGGAAAGATATACGCTAATACTTCAGCTCCTGAAGAAGAAAATACGCTGTGCCCGGATGTGTAACTTGGAAAATTTGGAGTTCCCGCAATCGTCTTGAACCCGGGTATTTGTTGAATGGGTCGCGGATAATGGTAATAATATTTTGTATCCCAGCAACTAATGCCGCCATCCATCATGGCCATATTTAAGTAAGCAAATGTGCGCGCGGCTCGAAGCGGGTTCCCTTTGTATTTTAGTAAATAATCCTTCGCAATTTTATTCCAATGTCCGGGGGGTGTATATGTACTCAATCCATCCTGCCAATAATTGGCTATTCTTCTTTTCTCTTCGGTCATGTGATTTTGAATATCCACCAGTTCCTTAAGACTAGCGTTGTATTCAATGGATCCGGGAGCAGGTGGAACCCCTGGTCGCACTTCTTCAACAGTTGGTACATTCCACAGTTTCACTTTACCAAATAAAGGCGCTAACCCAACCGGCCGTGTTGGAAGTTCAAGGTTATCCCATTGCCACCCAAACCTGTTGAAGGCGGCTGCTTTAATAGAATCAGAAACCGATTTGGGGCATTGTGCTTTATTCATTCCATCTTTTGATGCACGATCCAATGCAAGTTTGGCAACTTCAGTCCCAATAAACTCCCCGGCTGCTATATCACTCGCTACATTTATACCTGCCCAAATCAAACTTTTCAAATGCTCTTCTGCCTTCCCTTTCAAATATTCCTTTTCTAGTGGAAACATCACTGTTAAAATATCTCGGGCTGAAGTAGCCAGTACAGCACCATCGGATGGATAAGAAGGAAGATTATTTTGGTTGTAAGCAGAATTAATCGAGTTATCAACTTGATAAGGGGCTGGTCTGTTAAAAGTATATTTATAATGCCAGGCCGTAATCAATCCGTCAAATTGGGCTACACTTAAATAAGCAAGCGCCCGCACGGCATACGGTGGGTGAGCAAATGGAAACGCGGGTGGTCCCTCGGGCGCAGCAGCATTGGGCAATGTGTAGGTGCCATCGTCATTGGGTCCGGGGATGAGATTATACTTTGCTATTAACTCCAAGGTGATTTCATTCCAACGCAGAATTGGATTGTTCGTCCAATATTCAATCGCTCTTCTCTGATCACTCTTCAAGGATGCCATTGTTGATTTTAGGGATGCTAACTCAGCCACATATTCACTTGACGTAACAGCAGCAGGAGTAGCAACCGAAATTTGATCTGAATTTGTTAAGAGAATAGGAGTCCAACTACCTCCATTCACATCTAACCCTGCAAAGGCATAAGCCGAGTAGTTTGCCATCGTTGGCAATTCATCCTCGCACGAAGTAATAAAAAGCATGCAAATGCATACGCAAATACAAGATGCAACACTATTTTTTTTCATAACCCTGTTTCTTTAAATCTTAAACTGATACGTTCCACCCACTCCAAAACTTGAGAACTTGCCCCAGTTTCTTCCATTTACCACCTGATTATAATAGGCCAGTACACCAAGGCCTTTAACTTTCTTAACGTAGTATTGACCTAAGAATCCTACCTGATCAAATTGTACTTTATTGGTGGGCTGAGGAGCATTATAGGGTCGCACGTCATCGCCACTTGTTGACTTCAATCCATAATAATTTACTTCTACCTTCAATGAATTGTCCAACATCCAAATCCCTGCTACCCCATTAATTTCCCATGCATCGGGTACATCCATCCAGGGCGTATAGTAGCTTCCGTTATTATAATAGTAATCACGTTCTGCTTTTGTTTGCCCTCTGAATAAGTACGCCACTGCCACCCTTGCATATGGACCTTTATCTAATTTATATTCTGATATTCCTCTTACACTCAATTCATTCGTGCCATTTCCAATACTATACGGTCTGTAATCAGAAAGGTAATTGGTGATAGGAGTTGCATAACCACCAGTTGCTAGCACAGCAAGCTTTCCTTTTCCTAGTTGCTTCTTT
The DNA here is from genome assembly GCA_016787755.1 of Cyclobacteriaceae bacterium. Taxonomy (GTDB): domain Bacteria; phylum Bacteroidota; class Bacteroidia; order Cytophagales; family Cyclobacteriaceae; genus ELB16-189. The sequence continues at coordinate 76,913 of JAEUUA010000008.1, forward strand.
AGCATTTCATACTTTACCGCGATGTTTAAATCTTGAAATCCTTGAACTCCCTGAAATCTACCTCCATTAGGTTCGCTAGATTCTGTTTTTACAAAGGGCATACCCACGAACAAATTCAATTGATCCATTATCCCAATGGCCACCATGGGCATCACCATTTTTCGCGTAAGGGTAGCAACTGTTTGATTGGAGCGAAGGTAGGTTCCTTCCCAATACTGATTCCATGAACCATGATCATAAATAAGAGCGAAGCATAGTTCTTTTTGCTTCATCATTATCGCATCGGAGGGTGTTTGTGCAGTAAGCGGTGCAACCGCCCCTAGTGAAAGCAGAGCAATAGCTGATAGTAAATATTTTCTCATTCAACAAAATTTTTAAAATATGAATTGGTTTTTGATCCACCGGTATATCAGCATGAGCACTATATTATGCTTAACGCATTTGATAATCTCAATACGAATAATTGATATAACTGCAATTGATTATGCCAATTGCGGTGGTGCCCGAACAGTGCGGGTAATGAACTAACCTTGTGGGGGTGGGCTGATATGCTGAATAGAAAGCGATTGGTAGGAACTTAGCCATCCACTCGCATGGATTACTTGGAACCAACCATCCTCATGGTTTTGAAGAACAGTGGCTGTTGAAATATAATCTTTAATAAAATTCTGAATCGTTTTGGGATTGCCTTTTTGATTTACCGGTTTGTCGGTATATGTTTTTACATAATCCCTTAACGCCTGTTTAATTTTCTTCGAGGTGTTATCCTTTACACACACAATATAAAGCGTATCACGCTGAAGACGTTGCTTCACCATTTTATAAACATCCCCTTCATGTTCAAATTCTCCATTTACCCGAACATACTCACGGGTATCACTTTGATAAGGAACAGTAAGCGGAACTTTTACAGTAACTTCTTTTAAGTGTGCATAGTCATCATTATCGAATTGTTCTTGCAAAGTCAGGGTGTTATTAACCTGAAGGCCCAGAAAAATACCATAGTAGCCCAACACATTGAGCAGGAACAATCCCAGCAGAAATAGGGTAAATCCTCTTTTCACAACCTTAAATGTAGAGAAAGGTTTTAATTTCCGAAACGAAGCATGAAAAATTTAACTAACTGGCTGAATTTGGTCGAAAAAAATAATCAGATGTGCTCTTTTTTATTCTTTACAAGATCATAGAGCAACTCGCGGGCACGGTGCAACTGGGCTTTTACCGTTCCCAACGGAGCCTCTAATTCTACGGCAATTTCTTCATAGCTAAGTTCCTGAAAGTACCGGAGCCGAACTAACTTTTGGTATTTAGAAGGAAGCATGTTCACAAACACCTGCACCAGCTCTTCTTTCTGAGCTTTGATGGCTTCATCCTGTGGATTCAGAATTCCATCATCTTGCACATCAATGCTAACCGATTGGCCATCATCATCTGTAAACGTGTTTTGAATACTAAGCGTGTTTATTTTTTTCTTGCGGATGAAGTCGATTGTATTATTAGTGGCAATTCGAAACAACCAGGTACTGAAGGTGAAGTCTTTCTTGAATTTATGAAGACTTCGAAACGCTTTTGAAAAAGATTCCATGGTAAGATCTTCAGCATCATCAATGTTGCGCACCATCTTCAAAATCATGTGATAAACAGGCCGCTTATAGCGTTGCAGTAATTTGGCGTACGACTTCTGGTCGCCACCGACAGCCCTGTCAATCAACTTGAAATCTTCGAGCGCTTTGGATGAAAATCTGCCTTCTTCTAGTTCTTCCATCGGATTCTTTTGACAACTAACGCCCGTAGGCCGGTGACAAGATAATAAAAGGTGAAAATAAAATCTAAAATAGGTGTTTTCAAATACTCAAAGTGCCCACCCAGCGTGCGTGAGCTACTATTAAAAAGCATGCCTACTAAAATCCAACGCACCAAAAAAACACACGCAATGATCAGGCTAAATCCATTAAGTAAAGAATACGGAAGAACAATAAACCAGATTGCCAACCACGACAGCGAGAAAATTCCAAGAATCATCCTATCCCAAAATCGATAGCGCTTGCCTACTGACAGATGCCTGAGCTTTTGATAAAAGAAATTTGACCAGGTTTTCTCGGGTTTCGAAAACGTAATGGCATCGGCACCTACAGAAACCATTGTATTCAATCCGGTAGCATGACTATTCACAAATAAATCATCATCGCCCCCTGTAACTTCTAAATGGGTATTAAATCCTTTCTTCTGAAAGAATAAAGTTTTTGTATAAGCAAGATTGCGACCCACTCCCATATACGGGCGACCTAATTTTGCCAATCCTATAAATTGAATGGCGGTAAGCAAAGACTCAAATCGAATAAATGCATTTAACCAGCCTTCTTGTTTCTCATACGGTGAGTAGCCCAACACAATTTGGGTTCGATCATCGTATTTTTCAGTCATGTGCTTTATCCATTGATCACAAGCCGGACGACAATCGGCATCGGTTAACAGCAGCCATTCATACTTGGCAGCTTTAATCCCAAGTGTTAACGCAAACTTCTTTCCATTCAGGTAATCGGGCTTGTGCACAACCCGAACCATTTTAAGTCTGTCATACTCAGCAGTAGCCTGCTGCAGATAATCATACGTACCATCATTGCTGCGATCCTCCACAATGATCACTTCAAACTCAGGGTGATCTTGTTTTAATAGTAGGGGGATCAGCTCCTTAAGGTTTTCTTCCTCATCGTGGGCACACACAATTACCGAAACTGGATGGGGAGGACTAGCTTCCATAGGATCTTTTTTACTGATTCCTATAAAAAAGACTAGCAGGTAAATAAATTGAATACTTACAATCAGGATGCAAATAAGAGCAAAGGCAGACAAGGAAGATTGAGTTAGTTAAAAAACGCACAAATATAGGGCGCAGTTGAAGCTAATCAAACCTAAGTTTTTTTGAAATTGGTGAGAAAGAACCAGGGATAGAGGAAAAGGAAATATTGATAAAATAATACTTAGATAATCACCGTGTCCGAAGCGAGACCCTCTTAGAGAAATAAATTATTTTGATGTATCAACATCCTTGTCATCAATCTTTACAATCCATGCAGCAATTGGTCCACTGTTGGATACAGTGATTACCCCTGTTAAGAGTTTCAAAATTAAATATATTACTTCAGGCTTTCTATTTGAGGCTTCCCAATAACGCCCCATTTCTTCCCTACCAAATTCATTAAAGTATAGATACTGGGCAATGCTTTTCAATATTTCTGGGATTGCGTCTACAATGGCCATAACCCCTATAAAAATAATTACAAGTTGAATTAGGTCATACTTACTTACCCCTAGTTCTAATCGCTCATTATAACCCTTTGATAAAATCGTTGAGATCAACTCAGACTTATAAATTAATATTGAAGCAAGAGCTATATCGAGAGCAAATCCTAAGGTAATTTGTCCAACATAGGAAAGTGATTGACCATCCGGCCGTTCCGTGAAATCAATATAAATACCATAAATTAGAATTTGCTTGATATCCAGAAAGGCATATACGAGGCAAAGGAGTCCAATTGATTTACTAACAATCTTTATAATTTGTTTTTGTTCCATTCAACAATCACTTTAAAGATTAGAACTACAGCGTCTCAATATACAATTGCTGATATTTAGATTCCTGCAGAGTCCGAAGCGAGTAGTCCTCAATTATTTTTCCGTTTTGACATGAGCCTCACGAGAGTGCTTATTTATAAAGCGTTAATATAAAATCATTACCGAAAGAATAAGCTGAAGGAAATTGGGGAGTGCCATTTAATTTTTCGGTAAGTTCGGGAACCAGGTTTTCAACAAAGGTACTCAACTCGCGAACAGTTAGCTTTTTATCCTGATTGGTATCGCCTTGGCCTTTTATTCCTTCTAATAGAGTGTGCGTAAAAATGCCGTGACCGAGTTTATCGAATTCCGTAGCAAACTGATTAGTTCCGGTTGAAGTGATCCAAAATGTTCCTGTGCTTCGCGCCAGCTGAGCAATAGCTTTTTCTTCTGCAGCTCCACGCACAGCCAACGCCTCTAATGCACCTGACGACTGGCACGCATCCAAAATAAAAACTTGTTTCTGTGCATTGATAGATTGTGAATATTTTCTCAATTCAGCAGCAGATATTCCTTTTTCTGTGAGCATATCATCACGGCCATAAAGCTGCGTAACATCGTGCGGCACTAAAAAAAAATCTCGCGATTGTGTCTCTTGTCCAGACATAACCCCATGTCCGGCATAATATACTATCAGTAAGTCCTGTTCCAGTGCTTTGCTTTTAATATCTTCAAAGGCATTTATGATATTTACTTTAACAGCTTTGTCATTCCGAATGCTGTAAGTCACGATGTTCGGAAAAAGTGAAGCGGAATTTGTTTTGACCAAATTTTCTACACCGTCTGCATCAGCCTGGGCGTAATTAAGATTGTATTTCGGGTTCCGGTACGTGTTGATCCCCACCGTGAGCAAATACAATTTGGGTGCTTCCGCGGAGGCCCCGCTGTACTCGACCGTGAACTTCACCTTCTCCGCCTCTATGCCAGACTTGCTGGTGGCCGTAACAAAAAAATAGTTGGCCGACCCGAATGAATTAGTGAGCGATACATCAAACGAATATTGCGATGATCCATTATTGCTTTGCGATTTAACCAGCTTGCCATTGTGGTGCAGCCTTACTTCCTCTATTTCACTTGCATTTGCCGTTACCGTTACTTCTAATTTATTGGATTTGGATTGCGATTTAAATGTTGCTCCGGCAGAGGAAGTACTATTAAAACTTTTTAAGGTCAGGGTGGGAATTCTGGTTATTACATTGTCAATATCAAACGTGGCTCTTGAAATATTTTCACCTGACAGTATCTGGCTGAGCAACTTGGGTGTAAAATTTTTGTCAAGTGTTCGTTCCAGATATGTCTTTTCTGTTGATCTACGAGAGGTCCAGTAGACATTTTTCAAAGCATCCATATCTCCATCTACCCGACCATCGCGGGCAACTACTGCATAATTATCAGACCCATCGCAATAAAAATAGCCTGTTATTTGCATAGCATCAAGGTCAAAAATTTTGCTTGAGTTGATGTATACAAACTCTCCTTGTTTACGGGCAGGACTGGTTGTGTAGAGTAGATATTTATTGTTGCTGAGTCTCGCATGCTTAGAAAAAAATACAATACCCTGAAAAGCTGTATTAGCCATTGTATAAGCCTTATTATCGGAATTCATACGGTACTTTATGCTTCCGTCATTTATGCTAAATACTTTGAATTCAGTATTATTTCCCCACAATAAATTATCTCCATTCAATTCTAAAATCTCTGCATATTTATCTTTTAATTCAGGGAATTTGAACTCTTTTGAGGTGCGGTTGGACAATGAAATTACTTCAAGCCTGATATTGTCTTTCTCGCCTGAAAGATTATCAAAAAGACAAATGAGGTTTCCGTTAAAATCAAAACTAATCTTGGAATACTCTTTGGCTCCACTATTAGCCCCACTAAAGGAAGATATCTCCTTACCTGTTGACGCGTCTAAAAGTTTGATTTGATGGTCCCTTAAAAATGCAATGTACTTGCCTGTGGGGTCTATTATTGTTTCGGATTCTATGCTGCCAATTTCCACTACATACTTCTCTACGAAGCTATGGGCATCAAATGCCGTAATGAACTGCCGGGCGGTCATAATATTTTTTGGTCTGGAGAAAAGAATTAATTGGGTAGCCTCAGAGTACATTAATGAAGAGCCCAGAGTTGCAGGATTGTTGAGCCCTTTCCCGATTAAGTAGGCCATCGGCTCTTTACCAGTTGTAATATCGTACACATTAATCCATGTTTCGGGCTTCGTGGCGCTAAGTCCGGTAGTTGTCATGAATACCAATCTGCTCCCGGCAAAAACCATTAAATATGGATGCGTTAGATGAAAATTTCTAAGTGAATAAATGAACCGCTGTTTCTGAACATCAAATATTTTCAAGGTATAGCTATTGAGTTTCTCCTTCCAACCCTTCAATGTATCGGCCACGTTTATATATGCAATAGCTAAATATCTCCCATCTGGCGAAGTAACTACTTTCAACTGCGTAAGGGCATCTTTTCCTATGTCGTAGCCCAGTCTTAGGTCGTCTGCCTGATTATTTTCAAAGACAGTGGATTGTGATGTTGGCTGGACAGGTGCAGGTTGCGTTTTGGGGGTTCTCTTCTGGGCGATGGCCCCCAATGAGAGGGCGATCAGGAGCAAAAATGCAGTTGACCTTTTCATGATGTATATGATATGCAGGTTACAAACTAGCAAAAAAAGCAATCTTTTTTAAAAAAGTTAGGATGGTGGAAACACAAAGATATGCGGTGCCTAATAGTATTGCCTTCTTGATGGCTTTGTATTTGAGTCCAAAAGTCCACTTTATCAGCGAGCGAGAAATTGAGATTGCGAATTGTCCATGTAAATAAATTGGCCACAACGTTGGTGTTTATTTTGTTGCGGGTATAGGAGGTTTTAAAAATGGAGCGTAGCGGAATGTTAAAACCGACCTGCTCCGTCATTGTCCCCCGACACCGAACGAAATTAAGAAACAAAAGCTACAACCAAACACTGCACC
>JAEUUA010000019.1 GCA_016787755.1 Cyclobacteriaceae bacterium
AATCCTCGGTCCTCATTAACTTTTTATTATCTCTCCGATTTCACAATCAAAGCCTCTTAAAGAATCAACTCGGATGCACCCTCTATCGAGTACATCCGGGTCCGCTATCAATCTCCATTCATTCAAAGAACGTGTGAATTACTCCTCTAAACCCCAAATCAGGCCTAAACTTTCAAACTCTGTGGTTACAACCCGAAATCCCCTAAAGAACCCCAAATCATCCCAAAAAAACCCTTTTCGTTCAAAGGGAGTGCAAAGGTACTCGATGGTTGGGTTTCTGCAATAGTTGCAGTAAAAGATTTTAATAAAAAAACGGCATTTCGGAGTGATTTTGGATAACTAATTGATTATCAGAATAAGAATTAGCTAAGTTTTTTCTTAAAAATTGGCACCGTGCTACATGGTTCGCCAAACATTATACTGGAGGCTATTGGACGAAGTTTATTCGTAGCTTCCACATAAGCAGAAATCGGAACTTTAACTTTGCTACAGCCTTTAATTACAACCTTTGCCTTACTAAATTTTTCCCAGTCTACTTTATCCAACGCTTGCTTAAAAAGCATGCTCTCCAAATCCTGCAAAGACCCAAAAACAACCTGGCTGGCAACTGGTTGAAGAACCGTAGAAAGCAACATATACGCCCAGGTAGGAACTACTGCATCTGCCGAACAGGTAATGGCTACATACTTATTTTGATACTGTGACCAGTCATGAGACTTGACAAAATCGCGAAAGTCTTTTTCTTTTAAAACCAACTCTTGAAAAAGCAATGGTTTGACATCAAACAAAACACGCTCGCCAGGCGTGTACAACTCTTCAAGATCGAAGGTTGTTAACTGGCTGTTGCTAACCCTATTTATTATTTCTTCTTCCATTTGTTTCTCAGAACACGGTTAGCCCAAATTTGGTTTTCTTAACAAGAAATCTTTTAAGTAAAAAGGCTCAAACGAAACCACATCTTCAAAAGCAGACTGATTCCATTTGGCATATCCCAATTCGCCCAACCGAATTGCATGCGGATTTATCTCGGGAATAAAGCGAGCATTGGCATGGCTAATTATGCCTTTACACTTTAATGCTCCTTCGCCTAAAAAATAAATTACTTTTTGTGCGAGATGATTTTCAAAACTATGCTCATCAATAATTTTAGCTTGTGTGGGTTCCACTTCACTTAAGTTACTATCCAACAGCATACAGTACACTTCCATTCTGCGCGCATCAAGCATAGGACAGAAAAGAATTTTATCATCTTGCTCTTTCACTTTTAAGATCTGTAATAAATCCTTTCCCTGATACGCAAGAAGTTGAAGTGTATTGATCGCGATAAGCGGAATATTTAACGCATAGCAAAGACCTTTAGCTGTTGCAACCCCAATACGAAGACCTGTATATGAACCTGGGCCTTCTGCAACTACTATTCCTTGAATATCCTTTGTTTTGTATTTAGACTCTTTAATTACTACGTGAATCATAACAGCCAATTGAGAAGCCGCAGAGCGCGGTGTGTCAATTTCGCGAGAAGCCAACAACAAACCATTATTATGAAGTGCTACAGAACAAGCCTGCGAGGACGTTTCCAAACTGAGTAACAATGCCATTAGTTTGGCGAAAGAAGTTTTTTATATGAAGCAGGATCGGAAAGAATTTTCTTTGCTTCCATGAGTTCGAAGTCGCGATCTAATGAAACCTCAACCTGCCCCCTTACTAATTGAAAATGAAATGCAATTTCTTCTTCCAGAATTTTTGAAAGCTCAGGCTTAAAGCGAGTCCATGCTGAGCTTTTATTTGATTCGATTTTGCTTTTTAAATCTTTTAAGGGAGACTGCAGCTCGTCAAAGTATTTTTCCTTTTTTGCTGAAGCAATTAATTCTTCCGCTTTCAACTCTAAATCCGAAGAGTAAGAAAACTTCTGTTCTTTCACCCAAACAACAAACTTCTGATATTCTTCATCTGACAAGCGAAAGCCTTTTAAAGAATTTGGAATCGAATGCTCACCACAATACTTTGATGCATAATCAAACACTAAACCAGATCCAACTAATTCTACAATTGCTGATGTGTATGTTGGCGCAATAGTTTCCACATCCGGATCTAACCCAGCGCCATCAAAAACTTTTCTTCCACCCGCTGATTTAAATTCACGCTTCAAAGAATCTGGAAACTTATTCACCGTTCCATCACTTTTTCTATGTTCATAATCCAACGCTTGAATGCAGCGGCCACTTGGAATGTAATACTTTGCTGTAGTTACTTTTAGCTGTGCATTGTACGCTAATTGCCTGGTGGTTTGAACCAACCCTTTACCAAAAGTTTTTTGACCGACTAACACTGCACGGTCATAATCCTGAAGTGAACCCGCGACAATCTCAGATGCCGAAGCACTGCCGCCACTGGTAAGAACTGCTACGGGAATCTCAGTATCCTGCGCGTTGTTAAGTGTGAGATAAGTCTTATTCCAATCTGCTACTTTCCCTTTTGTTGAAACAACTTCTTTTCCTTTCGGGATAAATACGTTCACAATATTTACTGCTTCATATAATGAGCCGCCAGGATTATTGCGAAGATCAAGAATTAAACTTTTGGCGCCTTGTTGTTTTAGTTTTGACACTGCCTCTTCCACTTCTTTACCAGCTCCCGGTGTAAACTCGTCTAATTTAATATAACCGGTTTCAGTACCTACCATTCCATAATACGTGATGTTAGAAACTTTAATTTTTTCGCGTACCAATTTGAATTTTAAATTCTCTTTTTGACCGACTCGCCTTACAGTCACCTCAACCTCAGTTTTAGGTTTGCCTTTTAACAACGCACTCACGGCAGAAGTTGGTTTGCCTTGCACATTTGTTCCATCTACAGAAATAATTTCATCACCCACACGAAGGCCGGCTCGCTCGGCCGGAAAACCTACATATGGATTGGTGATTACGGTCTTCTTATTAACAATGCCGATCAATGAACCCACACCAGCATACTGACCAGTTGTTAAAATACTAAAAGCCTCAAGATCTTCTTCAGGAATGTAATCGGTATAAGGATCCAACTGATCAAGCATTCCACCAATTCCATTCTCAATAAGCTTTCTTGGATTTACCTCGTCTACATAGTACGCATTCACTTCTTTAAAAAGCGTTGCAAAAATATCCAGACTACGGGCTATATCGAAGTACTTTTCGCCCGGGCCCTTAAATGCCCATATAGTAAACGCCAGAGTAATAAAGAATGCGGCTATTTTAAACTTCTTCATATCAAATTATCAATTAAACATCCCTGCCGATCTTCTACTTCTTTTTTTTCCTCATCCCCGACCCTCTCCAAATAAGAAAGCGGAATGAGATGGTAAGTTCTTAATTTTTTCCAGCACTAAAAAGACCTCACCCTGCCTTTTACTACAGTTGTTGCAGGCAAGCCTAGCCCTTTTCTTCTGAAGGAGAGGGGGTTGGAGTAAGCCTAGTATTCAATTTTGTAAGTGCCATAAGGACTTTCTCCTTCAGTTCAGCATAAGGCAAAATTTCCTTTGCTGTATAAATGAATGTAAAAATCACCCTTTCTAATCTAACATTAAGCACTCCTTTTTGAAGTCGGTAGGCTTCCCGAATCCTTCGTTTGATTTTATTACGATCTACCGCCCGCTTAAACTGACGACTGGAAACAGAAATAAGAATCTGATTGACAGCCTTAGTGCCTTTATCAGGATTTGGAATATGGATTACCTTAAATGGATATAAATAAAAAGAGGAACCCTTTTCGAAGAGTTCCTGTATTGTTTTTTCTTTTGAAAGTCTTTCCGCTTTTGTGAATGTAAACGACCTCACCCCAGTTCCGGCTCCTGAGGAGAGGGGTGACTCTCCATCTGAATTTGCAGGTACCATTTGATTGTTCGATTTATATTGACTTTCAGGCTTCCCTTATATCGATGTAAAGGAAGAAAATGAAATTCAATTATCTCGTCTTCGGAGTTCCTTCGTCTGAAACTGTAAGCTTTTTGCGGCCATTTCTTCTGCGATTAGCCAGTACTCTGCGACCATTGGCAGAAGCCATACGCTCACGGAAACCATGCTTATTCGTTCTTTTCTTTCTGGAAGGTTGGAATGTACGTTTCATAACTGTTGAATTACCTCAATTTCTTAAAGGGTTGCAAAAATGTGCAGGAATATCCGGATTTACAAAAATGCCTGCGCTAATTTGACCAGAATCTACTGTATTGATAAAAAAAAGCGGTTAGCCTCACCCCCGACCCCTCTCCAAAAGAAGAGGGGTAAAAGAATAATAGGTCATTAACTCATTTTTGTGATTCTTTTTACTGAACCTTAAAAATAGCATCATCCAGCATTGGGTTAACCTCCAAACTAGAAACCTCAAATTTGAAATTCATGGGTCCCTGGCTTACTAGCATTACATGAGGAAACTTGACGCCATTTACTTCTTTATATTCTTGAAATTTGGTTGGGACAGCAATTTCCCCTTGTGGTGTTTTGGCCATCTCCATAGTTTGTACTTTCAAGCCAGTTTCAACATCGAAATAATTAGTGATTTTTTCACCAGCAGGAAGTACATATTCAACGACATAGGCATCCTTGCCATCAACTGCTTCTACAGCTTTAAGAATCGATTTTACCTTCATGGCAGCAATCATAGTTTCAGGAACCAATTGTGCTTCGAATAGATTCTTTTCTTTTGTTGCAGCATCAACTGGTGGCTTTTGTCCATTTGCAATCACTGCATAGTCTTTCCCGTCACTAACCTCCTTTTGCATCACCATTCCCTGCATAGAAACTTCCGTTAAACTCTTTCCAGGTGCTTTCTTGGAAGTGTTCATTGTTAACTCCATTCCTTGAATGGTTGCCTTCATAGTCATCTTTACGCTTTTCAACTCTTGTACTTTTTTGGCACCGCCAATCGCCTCAATATATTTTGCAATTACTTTTTCGGCTGTCAGGTCCGCAGGTAATGCAGATGCTTTGGAAGGAACATACCCCACTCCATAAATATCGAAGTACTTTACCTCACCAAATTTGGCAAGCTTATCAGCCACATCCGATGCCTTGCCTACCACAATGATATGTGCATTATCCGGGCGAATGAATTTTTTAGAAGTTGCCTGTACATCCGCAAGCGTTACTGCATCTACCGATTTAAGATAGTTTGCATAATAATCTTTAGGAAGTTTATACTTGGCGGTGTTCAACGCAAAACTGGCGATGGTTTGTGGGCTTTCTAATGATCTGCCAAACGCTCCTGAAATCTCTGCTTTAGCCGCCATCAATTCTTTTTCAGTAACGGGCTCATTCGCCATGCGTTTCAATTCAGACATAAATTCAAATACAGAGCTATCTGTTACATCATTGCGGACACTGGCTGAGGCATTAAAATTACCCACCAGATTATCCGGGCTCAATCGTGAACTTGCTCCGTACGTATAACCGTGCTTTTCGCGAAGGTTTTGCATGAGTCGTGAAGAGAACCCGCCTCCTAAAATCTGATTTGTTACTCTCGCTTTGATAGCGTCTTGTGTGCCCGGCAATAAATTAACCGGATAAGCAATATTAATAACCGATTGAACTGAAGTCGGGCGATCCACCATGGCAACATATGTTTTTGCTGGTTCTTTTGGCTGGGTATAGGTTGGGTACTTTACTTCACCTGCCGTCCACTTTGCAAAATATTTTTCTGTTAAAGACTTAGCCGTTTTCAAATCAATATCCCCTACCATAATCAAGTAAGCATTGTTAGGTCTATAATATGTGTTGTAATAATTCTTGCAATCCTCTAACGTAATAGCGCCTACACTTTTTTCTGTTGTGAATAACCCATAGGGGTGCTGAGATCCATACAATAAAGCGTTGCGCACATTTCCGGCAATTGAATTTGGATCATCTTTACTGGCTGCTATTCCCGATAAGGTTTGTGTTTTCAACTTCTCCATTTCCTCTGGCGGAAACGATGGATTAAACAAAACATCGGTCATCAAGTCAAGCAACTTGGTAGAATGCTTTGAAAGACTGGAAGCAAAAATTCCATTGCCCCCTGTATTCAATGTCGCACCAATAAAATCTGTTTCCTCATCCAGTTGAGCTTTTGTTTTTGTTTTTGTTCCGGTGCCCATCAACGTTTCGGCCATGGATACATAACCTTCCTTCTCACCCTGAAAAATTTGATCATTTTTTAATTGTAATGAAAACTGGATGCGTGGTAGTTTGCGATTCTCCACCACAAACACTTGAAGACCATTCTTTAGTGTGAACGTTTGATAATCACCAATTTTTATTTCGCGAGCCGGAGCCGGCAATGGTGCCTTTGTGCGATCGACTTGAGCCTGAACGGAAACAACAGTAACCAACAAGCAAATGAGTATTATTAAGTTCTTCATAATCAATTATCTTTTTTGATTTGAGTATTCTCGGGCTTGCTTTGTGCCGCCTTAGGCATGTAATGAAGCACCACCCGGTTTTCTTTTGTCAAATATTTTTTAGCAACGCGTTGCAGATCTTCACGTGTTACTTTCATATAGTTTTCTATTTCCGTATTGATCAGGTTAGCATCTTTATAATACACATGATAATTAGCAAGCTGCTCGGCTATTCCTACAGCAGAAGAATTTTGCTGCACAAATTGACTTTCCGTTTGGTTCCGGATTTTTTGAAATTCCTTTTCAGAGATCAATTCCTTTTGTACTTTTTCAATCTCCGCATCCATGGCTTTCTCCAAATCATCGGCTCCAACTCCCATGTTTACAATACCAAACACAAGGTAAAGCCCCGGGTCTTCCAATGAAAAAGGGAACGCTTGCACCGTAAGTGCTTTCTTTTGTTCATCTACCAACGCTTTGTACATGCGTGAACTTTGTCCACCGCTTAGCACCGTGCTCAGCATATCCAACGCATATGCATCGGGCGTGCCTTGCTTGGGAATGTGATACGCTTCGATAACCGCTGGTAATTGAATGTTATCAAACACCACATCACGCACTTCTGCTTTTTGTTGTGGCTCCACCACCGTTGGGCGCGGAATCTTCTTTCCTCCTTTCGGGATGTCTTTAAAATACTTTGCAACAGCTGCTTTGGTTTGTTCTATATCAATATCTCCTGCTATAGACAACGTTGCATTTTCAGGAACATAAAATGTTTTGTAAAAGGCAATGAACTCGTCAAGCGATGCAGCATTCAAATGATCCAATGAACCAATGGGTGCCCATTGATAAGGATGCACGGTGTAAGCATGCTTTAACACTTCGGTAAGAATACTCCCGTAAGGTTGATTATCCATACGCTGACGTTTTTCTTCTTTAACCACTTCACGCTGTGTTTCCACACCAATCTGTTCAATTTTAGCGTGCAACATGCGCTCCGATTCCATCCATAACCCCAACTCCATTTGATTGGAAGGAAGTACTTCATAATAAAAGGTGCGGTCGTTTGATGTGTTTGCGTTATTGGTGGCGCCTGCATTTTGTAAATATTTATCAAACTCTCCGCGTTTAATATTTTCGGTTCCTTCAAATAACAAATGCTCAAAGAAGTGCGCAAAGCCTGTACGGTTTGGGTCTTCATTTTTTGAACCCACATGATACAATACCGACACCGCAACAATGGGAGTAGTATTATCCTTATGTAAAATTACGTGCAGGCCATTGGGCAGATCGTATTCCGTGAATTCAATCTTTCGGGCTTGACTAAAACCTGCGGTTATTGCGGCAAGTACGAGCCAAAGGGTTAATGTCTCTTTTTTACGCATATCTATTGATTTGAATTGTGTTTAAAACTTTTCTGTTAAACTGCTTTGTCTTGCAACATAGAAGAATTAACAATACTTGTCAACGGGCAAATCCCTGTAATAAATGGGGCAAATCCCCTAAAAGGTTATTCTATTTTAGAAACAAACTTTTAAATCTTAGGTTTTGCGTATTGAATATTCGTTATCCAATCAAATCCCCCAACACTGCTTTCATCTGCTCAGGCTGAAGCCTGGGACCAAATTGTGATACTACTCTTGATGAGGCGAGCGAGGCAAGTTTTCCGGCTTCGGCATAAGAATGGCCGTGGGTAATGGCATACATAAATGCGCCTGAGAACATATCGCCTGCCCCATTGGTATCAATGGCCTTTACTTTGTAGGGTTCAATTTGTATAAACGTATCGCCATCATAAATCAATGCCCCATTCGCTCCAAGTGTAATGGCAAATCGTTTAGCAACCTCTTTTAGTTTTTCGCGAGCATCTTTTATAGTATCTGTGCCCGTATAAATCATAGCTTCTTCTTCATTACAAAAAAGCAAGTCGACACTGGCACCCACCACTTCTTCCATTTGTTTGGAGAAGTACTTTACCATGCTGGGATCTGAAAAGGTAAGGGCTACCAAAACCTTATTTCGCTCAGCAATTTTCTTGGCTTCTTTCAACGCTTCCAATCCTTTAGGGCTCGCTACTAAATAACCTTCCAAGTATACATAAGAAGAATTTTTAATAGCCTCTGCATCCAGGTGCTCGGGTGATAAAAAAGAGCTCACCCCTAAAAACGTATTCATGGTGCGCTCGGCATCGGGAGTGGTCATTACCAGGCAACGGCCAGAATGACCTTCGGGACATTGCTCAACGGTTAAATTCGTATCAACTCCATTTCTTTTTAAATCTGCCAAAAAGAATTTCCCTAACTCATCGTTCGCCACCAGGCAAGAGTAAAAACTTTTACCTCCAAATTGATTTACAGCTACCACCGTATTACCCGCTGAACCACCACCCGACATTTTGCTGCGCTTCATGTCAATGGCCTTCATCAACTGCTGCTGGCGCTTTTCATCCACTAAGGTCATTACTCCTCTCTCCACTTCATTGGTTGCAAAAAAATCATGCTCCACTTCGGTGATAATATCCACAATGGCGTTGCCGATGCCATAAACATCGTATTTCTGGTCACTTGAGGGCATAGATATAAAATTTAAATTTTGCTGCAAGTATAAGCCTAAAGCAGAAAGGTAAAAAGCGTAAAGGAGTCTTTCAGCTTTAAACTTTATGCCTCTCAACCTTATATTTATTTCTTTCCCTTTGGTTGGATACTTAATGTGTACTTGAATTTCGCAGCCCGATTTGGATAGTCGGTGATAAATCCATCTACCCCCATTCCTTTAAGAGCTAGCATATCTTTCTCCTCATTTACCGTCCACGGAATTACACGAATTTTCTTTTCGTGGAGAAATTTTACATCGGCATTGGAAAGCAACATAAAATACGGACTATAAATGGAAGGCGTAAATCCTAAGTCTGCCAAGTTCGATTCCACTGATCTCTTGTTTTCAACTAAGGCAGCCAATCTTACCTCAGGATATTTTTCATGCCAGTATTTTAACACCCGAAAGTCGAACGACTGAATAACTACACGATCTAATGGCAAAAACTCATCAATTAAATTATAGACTAAATCAGAAAATGCTTTTGGTGTTGGGTGAAATTTATTATCGCCTTCTGGTTCACTTTTAATTTCAATGTTATAGTCTACTTCGTAGCGGGTGTAACTTTTAATATGATTTTCAACCGCCACAATGACGTCTGAAAGCAAGGGTTTGTGAACACTCATTTTCTGTTGCTGTGGGAATCGTTCATTTTCTTTCATTCCGCAATCCCACTGCTTTACTTCCTCATACGTCATTCTATAAATATTGAACTTTCGTTCCACTTTCTCGTCAATCGAATCCCCTTCAGGATCGGTACAAATAGCAGCCGTCATCCACGGCTCGTGCGACACCACTAGTTTTTTATCTTTTGTCACCGCCAGATCAAGTTCAAGGGTGGTAACACCCGAATCCAGCGCCAGCAAAAAAGCCGGAATGGTATTTTCTGGCATGAGGCCGCGTGCCCCCCGATGACCTTGAACATCAAACTTTGGAACATAAGCTTGAGCCTGAAGCCCAACGCTTATCATCAAAGAGAAAAATAGAATTAAGAAGTACCTGATGGAAGATGCTGGATACTGGATACTGGATAAAATCATCTTGCAAAGTTACTGGATTCTGGATACTAGATAGAAACTTCTTGTTCAAAAGTCCTAACATATTCCGGCATCCAGTATCAAGTAACCAGCCTTTATTGTTGAATAATCATGCGCATACCACCACCGCCTCTTCTACCTCCACCACCCATCGGGTTAAGATGCTTGTTAAGTGCATAGGTGAAGCTAACCATATAGAATCGCCCTAGGTTGTTTGTTGTTTGCTGTTGGATATAATTTTCACCTGAGCTTTGGTTTACACTATTACTTTGATCCAACACATTGTTCACTTTAAATTTCAACTCGCCAGCATTGTTCTTTAAAATGAATCGCGAAATTGAAATATCTAAAAACGGAATCTCCTGGCGGAAGTCTGTTGTTTTACTCGTATAGATCAAATACTCATAACTTGTGTTGAAGGAATACTTTTTAAGAAAACTTAAGTTGATCTCTGCCTTATACGTTTGATTAAAAAACTGTTGATCTGGGGTACTGAAATCGTATTGGGTTTCTTGTTGGTTAAGATTTGCACTTAAGTCTAAAATGACAATCTCTTTATAGGTAAAATTATAACGGCTATTCCCTCCCAACGTGCGGCTTCGTGCATTATTATTTTGGCCATTCAAGACTGCAATAGTTTCGGATAACGTGGCTGATGGTCCGAAATTAAAACGACTGTTAATCTTCTTTATTGGGAAACCAAAATTAAAATTACCCCGGAGGCTCTTCGAATAATCAACATTAACCGGCATTGTTAAACGGTTGCCTCCATTAAATGTTTGTGAGTTTACGATCGCATTTTTTGTATAAGACGCATTAATGAAAGCAAAGAAATTAATAAACCGAGCCGGATTGAAAGAAGTAAAGTTGGTATTTAGTCTATGCACATATCCGGGTTTAAGTTCGGGATTACCTACATATAAATTTAAAGGATCACTATTATCGATAACCGGCTGAAGTTGTTGAATCGTTGGTTCTTGCATAGATGTTTCGTAGTCAATGCGCAGATGTTTGGTAGTAGAAAAATCATAATTAAAGTGGGTTGACGGAAGTAAATTTTCAAACGTGCGATCAATTTTTACATCGCGTGAAATCAAATCTCCTTTTAGCGATGTCATTTGATAGCTGGCTCCTGTGGTAAGACTAAATTTCTCTCGATTTATTTTGAAGTTTAGACCAGGGCGATTGTAAATGTAATTACTGATATACTTGTTACTTAATTGAGTATTGAATATGGGCGTTCCCCCACCTACATCAAATACTTCACGATTGACATCATTCCTATTGGTTTGAAAATTATAATTGGCTTCCAAATATTTTCTACCCCCCAACGGTTCCGTAAAAGAAACCGTAGCACCATAAGACTGATTGTTGGTTGACTGCGTATTGGTTTGATCTAGTTGTTGTTCTCCTGGTGTGTTCGAGTAATATTTATTAGTTGATTGCTGGTTTCCTTCACTATCGGTTGTGCTTAATCCCATCGTAAGATTGGTCGAGATGCTTCGTCCCTTTTTCTCAAATCGATGCCGCCACAATAAACTGGTATTCAAGCTTAGGGCCGTCTGATCAGTATCCGTATTGCGCGTACTTTCGTTCAATATGGCGTTATCGCTTACGTTTCTTGTTTCGGCTGTGCTTATTGTACGTTGATTAGAAACGGAATAGTTTGCATTGGCGGCAGCTTTAATGGTATTGGCCGAATCAAGATTATGATCTAACATTAAGGTGCCTTTGTGATTATCGCTCTTGCTGATTTGCCTGCTTAGCTGATTCAGCTCGTTGCTCTTATCAACCCCTGGGTTATTTGCATCGGTAGGCAAAAAGTTAATCCGGTTCAAATCCGTATTTACATTTCTATCCAAGTGATTGTAGAAATAACTTGAGGTAAGTTTGGTGTCCTTATTTAGATCACGGTTGAAGTTAAGACCTCCCGCATAGTTGGTCATGATACCGCTTTGCCGACCCCCAAAATTTACGGCCGGTCCACTGCCTCCACCACCACTCGAATTAATGCTAATATTAACACCACCACCGCCCATCATAGTTTGAGTTCCACCTGAGAAGTTCATAAAATCACCTATAGAAAATCCCTGCTCATTAATGTTATTGCCCATTCCTAAAAAAGAAAGTTGTTTGCCCTTCGAGAATTTGTTTACACTGGCCGTTGCCTGAAAGCGATTATCTGATCCATAGCCACCCATTAAATTTCCAAAGGCGCCCTTGCGTTTTTCTTCTTTCAATTCAAGATTGATTGTCTTCTCGCGCTGGCCATCATCAATGCCAGTAAATTGAGCCTGATCTGATTTGCGATCAAATACCTGCACTTTATCAATGGCATCGGCCGGTAAATTTCGGGTAGCTAATTTAGGATCGCGACCAAAAAATTCGCGACCATCTACCGTAACCCGTTGCACTTGTTCCCCTTGGGCGCGCACGGTACCATCCGTTTCTACTTCCATGCCCGGCATAACCTTCAGCAAGTCTTCCACCGTTGCGTTGGTTTTTGTTTTGAAGGAGCCGGCATTAAATTCAATCGTATCTTTTTTTACGGTTACTGGATTTTTCTCACCCATAATTACAACGCCATCTAACTCTTTCGTAAGAGGTTCCATTTTTATTCTGCCAAGATCAAGCACTGGATCCACGGTGGTTGCAATACGATTTAAATAGGGTGTGAACCCAACAAATGTAATCTTGAGCAGATATTCTCCTTTGTTTACATTCCTGATTTCAAAAATTCCTTTGGCATCCGTTACACCAAAGTTGACAAGAGAGGAATCCTTAAGACTTAAGATCATTACGGTTGACGATGGCAATGAACTGGATAAAGTATCCGTCACCTGACCTTTGATCATTGCTTTTTGGGCGAACGTGACGAATGATGCGATTACAAAAAATATCCCGAGGTAAAATTTTTTCATATACTTTATAAAATGAAGCCTGAGTTTTAATTTCTAATAATCATTCCACCACGGCCACCCATTTGCTTCATTTGTTCTTCCATCATTTTCCGAAATTCGACTTGCTTAATTTTAGTGCCACTTGATGGGGCTTTCAATTCATTTTTCTTCAACTCTCTAAACTCAATAGTTTTTGCCAGTAACACCCGCTCACCATTATTAATATCTACGGCAAGCACGGCCCCGGGTAATGTGTTGTATCGATCCGGTCCAAGAAATGGCCGGATCTGGTTTGTGTACCAGGCTGTTATTTCGGTCGTTCTTATGATGGGCTCTGTAGGTTCATTCCCTCTCGAAATTCTAAGGGTATCTGTTTTCGAATAATACGCCATGTTGCACTTGTACTCACCAATCATTTTTGTTTCAGTTCCAAACTTCCAGGGCGATAGGGCGATTGAATCTTCGATCAGATAATTCTTTCCCATAAAATCCTGCTTGGCGATAACTTTGCCTGTATTCTGATCTATGTAGATTTCAGTATTCGGCATTCTAAAATTCATCCTCATCCCACCACCGCCACTGCCAGCTGTGCTAAATTGTTCTTCCTCATCTTCTATTACGGGTTTGTAAAGTGACTCAGCATCGTTAAAGAATAGTTGCTGCTTCGAAGTGCGAAACTCAGGAATCATAGCTTTCATTCCTTCCCGCTCAGCAGGAATATTCCGGTGCATATTAATTTTCACCTCATAGGTAATTACTCCGGTTGTTTGACCAAAGACAATATTGGCAGCAGCCATCGAAACAAGCACACCGGCTAGCAAAATCAATTTTTTCATATAAGACGGAATTTTCATGGTTAACTGATACCCAAATGTACAGGTTGAGATAGGTTTGATCGGTTAAAAGTTTTGAAAGCAAGGTTAATTAAGGTTAAAAGTTGCAAGGATGGTGGTATATCCCAGTACTTTTGTTGCTATGACATGGCAATTAAAAAACTTTGCGCCCCTCAGTATGATCGTGCATGCCCTTCCACGTAACCTTAAAAAAGCTGCAACTTCGTGAAATCAAAAAACACCTTAACGCTTATTTTAATTGTTAGCAGCATAGCCTTGCTGCTTGCATTACAAGCGTTTTGGTTGATCTCTTCTTATGAGAAAGCATATTTTGATTTGCGGAGAGAAACAACTGTTGTGTTTCGATCAACCGTTATGGCAATGCGCGACTCTTTGTTTATAAAGAGTTTTGAAAAAGTGCCTTCGGACACATCTGTAAGAGTTTTTAATTTTACCCCCAAATCAGATACCGGAACTCTCGAAAAATCAACTAATCATTTACAATCGAGCAGCTCTCAAATTCAGATATATATTTCATCAGACAGGAAAGGGGATTCGGTGCAAACACTACTTAGACCTCTATCTGCACGATTCCGGGAAGGCAAATTGAATGGAGGTAATTTTATTCTTCGAATAGGAGTCGATTCATTGTCGGAAGATAGCATTCGGCACAATTTTCAACTAGCCCTTCAACGAATGGCTTTTGACGTGCCCTTTAAGATAATACATAGTTCTTTCAGGCCTACTCCTACTCAATTAAGCAACGGAGGAAAAGAATTATTCAGAAGTCAGCATGAAGAAATTGAGAAAGAACTAGGATCCCCACTTCTATCCGATTCGATACAATCCGACTGGGTGCGAGTGGATCCAGTGCATCGCTACGCTGCAGTGCTGTCTAATTTTAGATTTCTAATTCTAAAAGAAATTACCCCCCAAATTCTGTTTTCGCTTTTTCTTACTTCACTAACTATCCTCGCCTTTGTGGTGATGTATAAAAGTATACGGTCGCAACAGCGATTGATGGAATTAAAAAATGATTTCATCAGCAACATCACTCACGAACTAAAAACTCCTATAACTACGGTAGGTGTTGCACTTGAAGCACTCAAAAATTTCAAGGGCCTGAATAACCCAACACTCACCAATGAATATCTCGACATTGCTCAGAATGAACTCAATCGGCTAACCATCCTTACCGATAAAATTCTAAAAACCTCAAGCTTCGAAAATAGTGGAGTCGAGTATAATGCCGAACCTGTGGAACTTGACAAAATCATTGATCAGGTGTTGGCATCATTAAAACTTGTTTTTGAACGTGAACAAACCAAAATAAGTTTCACGAAAGAAGGTACCGATTTTCAATTACTTGGGAGTTCCGTTCATCTTACCAGTGTTGTGTATAATTTACTCGACAATGCGCTTAAGTACAGCAAAGAAATTCCTGAAATTGAAATTCAGTTAAAGGCTACATCAGATCAATTAATTCTTATGATCAAAGATCATGGAATGGGAATAGCCTCAGAATATAGACGCAAAGTGTTTGAGAAATTTTTTAGAGTTCCTACCGGGGATGTTCATAACATAAAAGGATATGGCCTTGGCTTAAGCTATGTTGAAGGTGTGGTTAAGAGTCATAAAGGAAGTATTGCGGTAGAGAGCGAAGTAGGGAAAGGAAGTGTTTTCACTATTACATTGCCTAAGTAATCAGCAATGAGCAAAACAAAAATACTTTATGTAGAGGATGAACCCTTTCTGGGCCGGATTGTGAAAGAGAGCCTGGAGGTGCGCGATTTTGAAGTACGTATGGTGGCTGACGGAAAATTGGTACAAAGCGTATTCGAAGAATTACATCCGGATATTTGTGTGCTTGATGTAATGCTTCCCAACAAAGATGGATACGCCATCGCACGGGACATCCGGCAACTGAATGCAACCATCCCGATCATCTTTGTAACTGCAAAAACACAAACCGAAGATCTTATTAAAGGTTTTGAAGTAGGTGGAAACGATTATCTTCGTAAGCCCTTTAGTATGGAAGAATTGATTGTACGTGTAAACAATCTTCTGCAACTCACACAAAAATTATCCTCAGGACCCAAGGAGTCAATTGCCATTGGGAAATTTGAGTTCGCGCCCCAGCGTTATGAATTAAGAAAAGAGGGCAAGGCAAAAAAACTTTCGCACCGCGAAGCGATGCTGCTTCAAATACTGGCTGAGAATCAAAATGCAAACATCGATCGAAAAACTATATTGATGCGCATATGGGGTGATGATTCTTTTTTTAACTCACGTAACTTAGACGTGTACATTACCAAACTGCGCGATTATCTCAGGGAAGATTCGGCCATAGAAATTATTACCATTAAAGGAGTTGGCTATCACTTTGCCGTGGGTAATTAACTGAAAGTGTTAGATTTGTTAGCCCGCTAACTCATCTACCATGTCGAATTGGAAAATCAAACTCTCTCTCTTTCTCAATTATTTTGTCTTTGCCATTCTGCTAAATAGTGTGGGAACCGTAATTCTTCAGGTGCAAGGAAACTTTGGAGTTTCTGAATCTTCGGCCAGTGTGCTGGAAGCCTTCAAAGATTTAAGTATAGCATTAGTATCCTTTCTGGTAGCTTCCTTTATAACCCGCATCGGGTATAAAAATTCGATGCTCATTGCCTTGGGATTTGTAACGCTGTCGTGCGCTGCTATGCCGTCCCTTCCCAGTTTCGCCATGACGAAAGTTTTATTTGCCGTAGTAGGTACTTCGTTCGCACTTATTAAAGTGTCAGTTTATGCTACCATCGGTATTGTTACGATCGACAAGAAAGAGCACGCCAGCTTCATGAATTTTATTGAATCGTTTTTTATGATCGGTATTCTAACCGGCTATTTTATTTTCAGTGCCTTTGTTGATGATACAAATCCGCAATCAACGGCCTGGTTAAACGTTTATTATTTACTGGCCGGAGTGGCGTTAATAGCCTTCTTGCTTTTACTAACTACTTCGCTTGACGAATCATCCGTGAAAACGGAAACAACAAAACCGTTGGCACAAGATTTTGCTGACATGATTAAGTTAGCCATCAAGCCTTTGGTGTTAGTATTTATCATGAGCGCCTTTACCTATGTACTGATTGAGCAAAGTATTATGAGCTGGCTTCCAACTTTTAATAGTAAAGTACTGAATCTTCCCATTACGCTAAGCATTCAAATGGCGAGCATCCTGGCAGCCTCAACTGCCTTGGGGCGATTTGGGGCAGGATTCGCGTTGCGCAAAATACATTGGTTTGCCGTGTTGATTGTCTGCTTGCTTGCCGCAAGTGTGTTGGTACTCGTTGCTATTCCGTTGGCGCAAAATAAGGGTGGTGAAGTAACGGGTTGGGGCAATGCCCCATTGGGTGCTTTTGTATTTCCGTTGATCGGATTATTCATTGCTCCCATTTATCCCGCTATCAACTCAGTTATCCTTAGCACGCTTCCCGCTCGCCAACATGGGCCTATGTCTGGTCTGATTGTAATTTTCTCAGCATTGGGTGGAACGACAGGATCTATTATAACAGGACATATTTTTGAAGCATACGGAGGCGAAACAGCTTTCTATTTTTCGTTAGTGCCGATTGGTATTCTGATGGGGTGCTTATTCTTCTTCAATCGACTGCAGAAAAAATCAGAAGCAACAATTGAATTTACAACTGGCGGAGGGCATTAATTATGAAACAAATTCACGAACTCGGTTCACTCTTTGAAGAAGTCCAAAGTCAAAATATTATGGGCGATGGAAAAACATTTCCGGATTGCACTCCCAATCGATCGCTTGAAAGGATTAATAGAGATTATCTGGCTAAAAAAGATTCAGAGGGATTCAACCTTGCTGAATTTGTTGCTGAAAATTTCACACTACCCAAAGATCATGAAACACATTATAAGAGCGATCCCACTAAGTCTGCCGCACAACATATTCATGCTCTATGGGATGTACTGACACGAAAACCAGAATCGAATACCGGTTCCCTTATTTCATTGCCACATCCTTACGTTGTTCCCGGGGGTCGCTTTCGCGAAATTTATTATTGGGATAGTTACTTCACCATGTTAGGCTTGCAAATTTCTGATCGAACAGATTTAATTCAGCACATGGTAGACAACTTTGCGCATCTGATTGATACCATCGGCTACATCCCCAACGGAAATCGGACCTATTACTTAGGCCGGTCTCAACCTCCTTTCTTTTCGTTGATGGTTACCCTTCTCAGCGAAAGCAAAAAGGACACACTGACTAAATACCTTCCACAACTTGAAAGTGAATATCAATTTTGGATGCAAGGCCTTGATCTGGTAACCGAAAGTTCGCCCGCACAGCATCGGGTAGTGAAACTTTCTGATGGTTCCATCCTCAATCGATATTGGGATGAGAATGATACTCCCAGACCTGAATCCTATAAAGAGGATGTGGAGTTAGCACACCATTCCACACAAAAACCAAAGGAGCTTTATCGAAACTTGAGAGCTGCCGCTGAATCAGGTTGGGATTTCAGCAGTCGATGGTTTCGTGATGGGAAATCGTTTAGTACCATTCATACCACTGAAATTATTCCGGTTGATTTAAATTGCTTGCTCTTTCATTTGGAACAAGTCTTAGCAGAAGCCTATCGGCAAGCGGGTAATAATTCGCGGGCAAATGATTACCTGCAAGCTTCTATAAAGCGTAAAAAAGCTATACGTACTTACTGCTGGAGCGATGAAAATAATTTTTTCTTCGATTATGATTTTATTGCACAACAAGAAAAAGATTCGTTCACACTGGCAGCAACTTTTCCATTGTTTTTTGAAGTAGCTACAGCGGATGAGGCATTGGCCGTGGAAAAAATTATTCGCAATCAATTTTTAAAAGCCGGAGGGCTTACTACAACGCTTGAATTTAGCGGACAGCAATGGGACGCTCCTAATGGATGGGCTCCTTTGCAATGGATTGCTTACAAAGGATTTTTAAATTATGGGTTCGATGAGATGGCCCATGAAATAAAGATTCAATGGACAACTACCAATTTAAAAGTGTATGCCAATACGGGCAAGATGACTGAGAAATATGACGTGTGGAATAAAGACGGTGAAGCCAGTGGCGGAGAATATCCAAATCAAGATGGCTTCGGTTGGACGAATGGAGTTTTTCTTGCCATGAGTTCCAACTGATTCCTATTTTTTATAAATCTTATCAAGCACCCCTTCTTTACCATCAATAACAGGAATTGGTAAGCCAAGAATTTTTGCTACCAGCGGATACACATGAATGTTTTGAAAAGCAGGTAACATAATTCCTGATTTTATATGGGGACCTTGTGCATAAAAAATCCCGCGAACTTCAGGTACCTCCACAGGATCATATCCATGTTCCCCTTTCTTAGTTCCCGGTTTCATAGACTTAATAAACCGCTCACGCGAACCCTCCCGAATATAATGAAGCGGTCGAGCTATCACTATAAGGTCTCCTGCTCTTGCGTTTTGGTAGTGCCAATGAGCAGGGAAATTTTCCTTGTTATGTACTGTGTAATTTTTTTCATTCCTTTTCAAGACGGCATAAACCGAATCTCTTTTAGATCTGTCAGAAATATAGAGATGCGCTTGAGTTCCTCCATTTGCCAGTACCACATGGGGGTTCTTTCGATCCACTAGCTCATCTATAAAAATATAAGTTGAAGTATCCACGGTTATTTCATGCATGCCATGATCAGAAACTAACATCACATTCACCGGAAGGGAAGTTTCAGCAACGCGTTTCATCATATTTCCTAATAGCGTATCGGCACGCAAAACAGCCAGCTTTGCTTCCTCTGAATTAGGTCCATACATATGACTTTCATGATCGGGGAATGAAAAGTATACTGTAATAAAATGGGGTCGCTCTGCCGCTGGCAACTTCAACCAGTCAATAACCTGATCCACCCGTTTTTGAGGATCCACTTTATCATCAAAAGGAAAATAATAATCGGGTCTGCGACTCTCCTCACTCATTTCGGAACCTACCCAGAAATAAGAGGCGGATTTCATTCCATTCATTTTTGCCAGTTGCCATAAAGGCACGCCTCCATAATAGTATGGATCAGTTACTTTCACCTTATCACTCATTTTGTAGATCTCCTTACGTAAAGGATCATAAAAAGTGTTATCCACCAGTCCATGATTGCCCGGGCTGAGGCCAGTAACAAGTGTATAGTGATTGGGAAATGTTTTGCTGGGAAACGAAGGAATCAATGCCTCAGCCTGCGAACCTTTTGCTATGAATTTCCTGAAGTTTGGTGGATCAAAATTAGTAACATAGTCGTACCGAAAGCCATCAAAGGAAACCAGAATTACATACGGCACTTCCTTTTGTTGGGCAAACGATGAAAGCCCTGCCAATAAAAAGAACAAACAGAAAAGAACGCTCTTCATTTATATGTATATTAATGTGGGACCTGTGGGGCTCGAACCCACGACCCCTACCTTGTCGAGGTAGTACTCTAAACCAACTGAGCTAAGATCCCTTGATTTACTGCAAGATGAAATTTTTTCTACAAATCAATGAGGTTTTTTATTCCTTTGGCTTTAAATCTATGTTACTAATTTTATGAATACCGTAGCCTATTGGATTAATCATCTTGAATTATTGCCCCACCCTGAAGGAGGTTTTTTTAAGGAAACTTATCGCGCGGCTGAAACGACTGGTAACCTGCCTGAAAGATTTGAGGGTGAACGGAACTTCTCTACTGCTATTTATTTCCTTCTCCGTTCTCAGGATCGATCCGTATTTCATCGGATCAAGTCAGATGAACTCTGGCATTTCTATCAAGGCAGCGCACTCCTTATTACTGTACTAACTGATCAGGGATTAACAATTCATAAGTTAGGCTCAAATCCTGAACAAGGTGAATTACTTCAAGTGCTGATTCCTGCTAACTGTTGGTTTGGTGCCCATGTAGAAAAACAAAACAGTTTTGCATTATGCGGCTGCACCGTGTCACCAGGTTTTGAATTTCAGGATTTTGAAATGGCCGATCGGGATGAGCTATTAAAAAAATATCCCGGATCTGAGAAGGAGATCATCCAACTTACCCGGGATATTTGAAGGAAGAAAAATTATTTCTTTGCGTCTTTATCGTAGATCACTACACCGGTAGCCACAAATTCAATTTCTTGTTTCGGTTCAGTTATGGCATTGATCTCAGCTTCGGTTTTTCCGTCATCTTCTGCAAAGTGACGCAGCGTAGCCACATCTGTAACCTTGCGTTTAGCTACTCCTGAAAAGACAACCTCTTTTCCATCAGCGCCCTGTGTGGGCACAAAAAATCCATAGTCTTTAAAGGTGATGCGGGTAGCAACCCCATTCTCATCCTGCACCGTCATCCAGCAGCCCTTCTTTGCACAGGTTTTTTCAATCGTTCCTTTTAAGGTAAGGATTACCGAATCTTTATCTGCAACCTGCTCTTGTAAACTTGATAACGAAAACGCACCCTCGGTAATAATTGCTTCCCCGTAGGTATTGGCGATTACCTCTGGTTTATTCACACAAGCAGACACCAATGCTATTAGAAAAAGTAAAGTCAATAGTTGTTTCATAGTACTTGATTAAGATAACAAAAATAAACTCTTTGTGCTGAATCAACAATTTGTATCAGAATAATATCCGGCTCAAAGATAATCCGTTGAAATTTGGTTACCCCTCAAATCCAATTCGTTTATGCGAGCCATCACAAAAAGGTTTGTTGGAGGAAGCTCCGCATCGGCAAAAAGCGGTAACGTTATTTTTCCTGGTAAGATGGCCTGCACTATCTTTGATACTCACATTGCCATATACCATGAGTGGACCATTCGGTGTGGTCTCAACAATGGTTTCAGCTTTCACACTCAGCGTGTTGTCTTCACTTTGGTCATTCATAAAGTAACTTAATGCACCAGACGGACATTTTTTTATTTGATCAACAATTTGTTGGGTTGATCCACCTTCGGGCGTAACCCAAGGTCGCTTACGCGGATCGAAAACAGAACTTAACCCGTTAAAGCAGATAGTTGAATGAATGCATTCGTTCGGTTTCCAAACTACTGTCACTTCTCCGTTTGTATATTTCTTGGTAATGTCCTTCATACGCGATAATTGTCGTTAACACTCAAGTTACTTCATCAGTTTAGTTTCAATTTCAATAGGATTAGAAAGAGTTTTGTGAACCGGACACTTTTCAGCGATCTCTAAAAGCCTTTGACGTTCTTCTTCCGAAAGTTCTCCCTCTAAATAAATATCACGTGTGAAAACACTTTTGAACTGTTGCTTTTCGAACGTGACTTCAACCCTGATTTTATCCAGCAGTATTTTCTTTCTATCGGCATACATACGCACCGTAATAGCTGTGCAGGACGCCAAAGCCATCATTAAAAATTCACCCGGTGCAGGTCCTTGATCAGTGCCACCCACTTCCTCAGGTTCATCGGCAATAATTGTTTTACCGGATGCCAGCAACTCTGTGCGGTAGTGATCCTTGCCGATGATTGCCGTTACCATGTTTTAAAAAGTTTTATTGAGTACAAAAAAATCCTGCGTATATCGCTCGCGCGGTGCAACCTCTCGTTCTTGTAAATTCTCAGGTAAGCTTTCCAAATTCCCCAAATATCCAATGGCCATGATAACTACCGGCTCATGAGTTTCCGGGATATTCAATAACTCGATTGCTTTTGATTTTTCAAACCCACCCATCTGATGTACATTCAATCCTAACTGAGTGGCTTGCAATGAAAGAAATGCATTGGCTGCTCCAAGGTCAAATTTAGCTGCGCCATTGGGTTTATCCAAGGTCGCAAAATTCTTGCGATACATTGCAACCACTAACAAAGGCGCTTCCTTTGCCCAAATTTTATTGCCGGGCATAAGCGTTTCAAAGATTTTATTCCACAGAGTAGATTGCTCTCGGGTGGCATAGAGATAAAACCAAGGTTGCTCATTAACGCTACTTGGGGCCCAACGAGCGGCTTCAAATAACGATTTAATTTTTTCAACTTCCACAGCCCTTGAAGAATAGGCCCGCCTACTCCTTCGTTGCTCTATTAATTCTGTAACAGGAAATTCAATTTCTGTTGTCTTCATCATACTTTCAATCACAGATTCCATCCTAAAATTATCAATTATAATTATGAAACAGCTAACTCGTGAAACAGTTCATTTACAACACGATATTGTTATTGTTAATCTTCAATCAACACCCCCATCTTGCCCAGTTGATAATCGCGCATAGCTTCCATAATTTGGGTTTGCGTATTCATTACAAACGGACCATGAGAAACCACTTTTTCGTGGATAGGTTCACCGCTCAGTAACAAGACACGTGTATCTTCAATTGCTTCCAATTCAATACCCTCACCATCATTATTAAAATGTACAAGATGTAAGCCCTCAACCATTCCAAATCCGGTAACATTTAATTTACCATCTAACAAATAGATGAACGCATTATGCGATTGGGGTAATAGAATTGAGATTTTCCCAGTCTTATTAAATTCAAGTGTAGCAGAATTAACAATCGTGTGCGATGGAATAGGTCCTTTAACACTAAGTACTTCACCGGAAAAAACCCGGCCGCTCACTTTTCCGTCTTCACTTTTTATTACAGGCGCCTCTTCTGCGCTAAGCGGATAATATGCTGGTTGATCCATTTTATGGTTGGCCGGAGTATTAATCCACAACTGAATTATTTCTTGCCGTCCACCAATTTCATGAATGTCATCGGGTGGCCGTTCACTATGCATAATGCCCATACCGGCATTCATCCATTGTGCGCCACCTGCATATATTGTACTATCATTTCCACGACTGTCGCGATGATGCACTCCGCCTTTGAAAATAAATGTTACCGGAGAAAATCCCCGATGCGGGTGCGGCCCTACTCCCGCATGATCGGGTTTAACATGCTTCGGTGCTTTTACATCAGCATGATGCAAAAGCAGAAACGGATCAATCTGTTCAACCTGTTGTGTTGGTAAAGGTTGTCGAATAGGTAAGCCGCCCATATCCATGGGGTAAGCATATAGTAAACGTGAAACTGTTCTTGCTTTCATAACCTCATCCCCGCCCCTTCTCCAAAGGAGAAGGGAGCAGAGTCTCGTAATTTTAATTCATTGGAACCTCCATCAATAATAATTCTGTATCAGAGTCGGCATGAATTGAAAGAGTATCCACATTCCAAACTCCAAATCCATCGCGTTTATTTAATGTTTGTCCGCTGATGGTAACATCACCCTCAATTATAAAAGCATACACTCCATTTCCTTTTTGTTTAATAGTATAATTCGTTTCAAATCCTTTTTTCAAATTGCCTAAATGAAACCAGGCATCCTGATTAATCCAGACACCCTCATCTTCTTTTGAAGGACTCACAACCTGTTGTAATTTATTGATGCGATCTTCGGGTTTAAAACTGATTTGATCATAATTGGGTTTGATATTCCGTTCTTTTGGGAAAACCCAAATCTGTAAAAAGTTTACCTTCTGATCATTGTTCTTATTGTATTCACTGTGTTGAATGCCGGTGCCGGCACTCAAAATTTGAATATCGTTTTGTTTGATAACCGCTACATTTCCCATACTGTCTTTGTGCTCAAGATCGCCCGAAAGGGGAATGGAAATAATCTCCATATTATCGTGTGGATGGGTGCCAAACCCTTTTCCTCCATCAACAACATCATCGTTTAGAACGCGAAGCATTCCAAAATGAACACGTTCCGGATCATAGTAATGAGCAAAACTAAACGTGTGGTTGGTATCAAGCCAGCCGTGATTGGCATGGCCTCGGGTGGCGGCTTTATGAAGCACTGATTTCATAGGTTTTAGCTTACTGGGTTTAACATATTGTTGTAACAGTTGTATATACAACTGTTTTACAGAATTTGTTCCCGGAAAATAAATAATCCATTAATTTTTAACTTTTTAACCAAAAAAGCATTTAATAATAATATGTATACTATTTCATCCAATACCTTCAAAACCTGGGAACGCTTTTACCGCGCTAATTTTATCAACAGCCTTACAGGATTTAAGTCAGTGAGCCTGATTGGCACGGTTAATAAAAAAGGACAATGCAACCTAGGTGTATTCAGTAGTGTGGTTCACATTGGCTCAGATCCTGCGCTGGTTGGCTATATCAACCGCCCGCGAAAAGCTGCGCCACATACATTAGCAAATATTGAAGCCACCGGAAGTTACACGATCAATCACATCCATGCGGATTTTCTTCCCCGGGCTCATCAAACCAGTGCTAAATATTCTGAAGGGATTAATGAATTTGAAGCTGTGGGATTAACCCCTGAATTTGACGAGAATAATATCGCTCCTTATGTAAAGGAAAGTAAGGTTAAATACGCCTTGAACTTGAAAGAAATTATCCCCATTCCATTCAATAATACTTTTCTAGTGATTGGTGAAATACAGCATATAAAGATTGATTCAGAAATCATGATGACCGATGGTTTCCTTGCACTGGAAAAGATTGGAACTTTGTGTAGCAACGGCATTGATAGTTATTACACTACCCAATTAGTTGATCGCTACCGATACGCTAAGCCCGACCTTAAACCAGAAACGTTTTGAATAAAAGCTGATTCCTAAAAAAGGAAAATGAACGTTGTGTAAAATAAAAAAGCTGGCCGAGAGAATAACTCAATTCTTCGTCCAGCCTTATTATCAGCTGTCTTATTTCTTCAAATTCAGTTTCTGATTCATAGCGGGTAGCTCACCCTTCATCACAACCTGTAATTTTTGTAAGTGCCCATCTAACTCTTTATTTAACTCTTCAAATACCTTGTAAACTCCTGCCGTTGGTTTGTTATCTCCACTCTCCAAACTTCTGCGCACAGCAGAAATACGATTGCCTAATTTGATCGGGAAGTTCAACGGGTCCTGACCACTGCGGTTTTTGGTTTGATATAAATCTTCTTCTATAACCGTGAGCTTAGCAAGCAGATCTTTCGCATTATTTGCAATAACAGGATCGGTATTTGTTTTCAATGCTTCTTCAAACTGACTTTTTACTTTACGGATATTAATTACCGCTTCATTGGCTGCGCTTTCGCGATCTCTGATTTTCATGGCCAGATCAAAAGTCTCTCTTAAGTCAGCTTCGGTCACTCCTTTCAAATTTGGATTGATGGTAACATTAAAAGTTTTTGTTTCGGAATAATTCCCAGCGGTCATTTTAACCTGGTACTTTCCAATGGGTGCTTTGGGTCCATTCTGCGGTCGTGCACCCCACATAATCATTCCTTCAAAAACAGTAGCCCCCGGATAGCGCAGGTTCCAGTTAAAAGAATTTAAACCGGCAGCGGTAGTGGGTTTTGATTCACCTCTGCCCCACCAATCTCCTTTGGCTTCTTTTTCTTCAGGTTTGTTTCCCACAAACTTACGAATCAATTTTCCCTCGGCATCCAAAATTTCAAATACTACCGAATCAACTTTGTTCCTTAAATAATATTGAAACACAGCATCATACACGCCCCGAATCGCATCGGTTGGTTGAAATAAGATTGCTTCCGCCTTCATCTTTTCGGCTGTCATTTGTCGCAACGGCCCAATATCATCCAATATCCAGAAGCCACGGCCATGTGTACCCAACACCAAATCATCATTCTTCACTACTAAATCTCTGATAGGTGTATCCGGTAGATTTAATTGCAGAGGCTGCCAGCTATCACCCGCATTAAAAGAAACATACGCACCATGTTCGGTTCCTAAAAATAAAAGTCCCGCCCGAACATGATCCTCTCGAACAGCACGTGCGAAGTGACCATCCTTAATACCTGTAATAATTTTTGTCCAGGTCTTTCCATAATCTTTGGTTCGGAAAACGTACGGTTGGCGATCATCTACCTGATAACGGTATGCAGCAACATAGGCAGTTCCCGGATTATGCTTTGATTCATCTATAATAGCCACTACCGAGTGCTTAGGTAATTCTTTGGGTGTAATATCATTCCATTTTTTACCGCCATCTCGTGTGATGTGGATTTTACCGTCATCGGAACCCGCCCAAATTGTATTGAGTTCATGATTGGAAGGAGCCAACGCAAAAACGGTAGCATAGATTTCAGGACCGTTCATATCATTGGTGATTACTCCACCCGTAACCCCTAACGTTTCAGAATCAGCATAGGTTAAGTCAGGAGAAATTTTTTCCCAACTCTGACCATCGTTGGTAGTTTTCCAAACATGCTGCGAACAAGTATATAATGTATTGGCATCTTTTGGCGCAAACACAATCGGGAATGTCCACTGCCAGCGTTCCGGTAATGAACTTGCCGGCTCTCCTGAAAAGAATCGAGGATATACTTGTATGTCGCGTATTTGTCCGGTGGTGCGATCGTATCGCGTAAGCAACGCTCCCTGACTACCCGCATAAAATACATCGGGATTGTTCGGATGCGATGTAATGTATCCACTCTCTCCACCTCCTACATCATACCCCCATTCACCCAGCACATTCATATGATCCCAACCATCGCTGGGAATAGCAATGGTTGAATTATCTTGTTGCGCACCGGCCACATGATACGGCACATGGTTAGTCGTAGTAACATGATAAAATTGTGTTGTACAAAAATCTTCAGCAGTCCAACTCAAACCGCCATTTACGGAAACACAACCGCCACCATCATTGGACGTAATCATTCGCAAAGGATTGTTTGGATCAATCCATAAATCATGATTATCGCCATGTGGCACTTCAATTTCGGTATCGAATTTTACACCGCCATCGGTGCTCTTAAAAAAATCAACATTCAAACAATACACTGTTTCGCGGTCTTGTGGATCGGCATAAATGCGCGAATAATAAAATGCACGCTGGCGTAATTTGCGTTCATCATTTACTTTTTTCCAACTGGCACCGGCATCATCACTGCGATACACACCGCCCTCATTCGCTTCAATGATTGCCCACAATCTTCGGTTATCAACAGGCGATACCGTAATACCAATTTTTCCAAGGGGCCCGGCTGGCATTCCAGGATTCATTGATAAATCTGTCCAGGTATCACCCCCATTTTCTGATTTCCATAATTTACAATCGGGACCACCGCCCCACATCTTCCAGGTTTTGCGATACACTTGCCATGTGGAGGCATATAAAATTTTTGGGTTTGTGCGATCAATAATCAAGTCTGCTACACCAGCTTTGGGA
Organism: Cyclobacteriaceae bacterium; assembly: GCA_016787755.1. Lineage (GTDB taxonomy): Bacteria > Bacteroidota > Bacteroidia > Cytophagales > Cyclobacteriaceae > ELB16-189. The sequence goes on from JAEUUA010000019.1 coordinate 27,892, forward strand.
CTCACATATAAAACTTTCTTCCAGGTATTTCCACCATCCATTGATTTAAATACTCCGCGTTCCTCATTATCCCCATAAGGATGACCTAAGGCAGCAACAAAAACAATATCCGGATTAGTTGGATGAACCCGAATGCGTGAGATCGCTTGTGTTTCTCTCAATCCTAAATGGCGCCAGGTTTTTCCGCCATCGGTAGTTTTATAAACACCGTCTCCTTGTGTTATGCTTCCACGGAGTTGAGTTTCACCCCCTCCGATGTAAACAATATCAGGATTAGTTTCCGCTACCGCGACTGCGCCAATAGAGGAGCTGGAAATTTTTCCATCTGTAACCGGAGCCCATTCCTGGCCGCCATCAGTTGTTTTCCAAAGTCCACCACCGGTAGCGCCAAAATAATATTCATTTGGCCGACCCGGGCTACCCGAAGCACCTAATGAACGACCACCGCGTTGCGGCCCGATGTTGCGCCATTTATAGTTTGAGTAAAATGAGGGATCCAAAGGCTGTGCCTGAAGCGTGCTAAAAAAGATAACACCAATTAATAGAAAGATAATATTCTTCATAGGGATGAGTTTATAAAGAAAGGTATGAAAACAATGAACGAATCGTATCAAGAATTTTATAAGTGGAAACTCAATAGCATGCAATTCGTTGTTTTTGATATTACGTAAGAAATTAGTAGTTGCTTTCAAAGCCCTAACTTTACAAAAATATTAATCCTGATGTCTTTACCCATAATTCATAAATCATCATTAGAATTTCTTAAGAAGTTAACGCGCAACAATAACCGCGAGTGGTTCAACGAAAACAAAGACGCGTATTTATCCGCAAAAGAAAATCTTGAGCAATTTGTGGATGGCCTGATTGCTAAAATGAATAGTCACGATCAAATTGAAACTCCCTCCGGAAAGAAGAGTCTTTATCGAATTTATGATGATGTCCGGTTTTCAAAGGATAAGTCTCCCTATAACCCTCGGTTTGCCGGATATCTAAAACGCACAAAGCCAAACTTACGTGGGGGATATTACTTTTGGATACGGCCGGGGGGTTCGCGAGTAGGGTGTGGGTTTAGCTACCCAAACCCTGAAGATTTAAAACGAATTCGATTAGACATTGCTGATAATAATAAAGACTGGAACAGGTTATTGAATTCAAAATCTATAAAGAACACTTTGGGAGCTATGCAGGGTGAGCAAGTTAAAACTGCGCCCAAAGGTTTTAGTAAAGATCATCCTGCGATTGACTTGCTTCGATATAAACAGTTTTGGTTTGAGCGATCGTTTACAGATAAGGAAGTGCTGGACAACAATTTTGTGAATGAGATGAACAAGTCATTTAAATCAATTCGACCTTTTTTTGACTATGTAAGCTATGTGTTGACTACGGATTTGAATGGGGAGCTAATTATTTAGACCTCACCCTTGTTCCCTCTAGAGGAGAGGGATGACTGTCTCACAAAACTCTTATATAGATTTTTGCTGGTTATCGCTTTTTGTGTCAGCTACTACTGCACGCAGCTTTCCATACCCATACTTACCACTAAATTTTCCAAACAAATCCTTGGAAGTAAATTCAGCTGGTAATTGGTTAATGGCCTCCTTAATTTCAGCTATCTCTTCTTCTTGCATAACCTTAGTAATCGATAACAGTCCCGATTCAACAAGTTTAGCAAAATGGCCCTCAATAGTGCCAACTGCGAGTCCGCGTTCTTCAGCAATTTGCTCCCCAGTCATTCCATTCTTAACCATGTCGAGCGTAATCTCATACGTACTAGGCCCATCTTTTTTCTTACGCTTAGATTTTGTTCCCTTCTTTCGCTTGACTCCGACAGGTGGATTAGCATCCAGTTCTTTATGGATTTCCGAAAGCATCGTGGCTCGTTCTTCTGCTCGCTGCTTATTAAGTGTCAGGAAATCAAACTTCAGATTGCCGTGTAAGATTCCGGCTGTCAGTATGAAAGATTTATCAATCTCTTCTAATTTTTTAGTGAAAGCAATGTCCAGCTCATTCAACTGGTTTAAATAAACCTTCACTCGCTTTTGCAACTTGGTACTTTCAGCGTGTTCCAATAACTGATAAATCCATCTATTCAAAAAGTCTCGATAGTACATACTACCCTTCTCTAATCGCTCCAACAATTTTGGGTGATCTTCTGTGTTTAACAACCCTGATAGTTGCCTTCTGAAATTTTCAGTATTGTTTTGTTCAGCTTCAAGCGCACCTACCAATTGAACAAGAACGGGTTTCATGCTCTCCTCGCCAAAACCTTCAGCGTCCAGATCTTTTTGCACATAGGCTATGTCTTTTGCAAGCAAAGAAAAATCGAACGTGTGATTTAGTAATCGTTGTAAAAACTCACCTTGCTTGCTTTTCATCAGCTCGCTTAATCCTTCTGGTTTATGATTGGCTTTCGCGAAAGCAACTACTTCCCGATCCGTACTGATTACGGAAGAATTGATTTTACTTCGAAGGATCAATCCCTGCAGTGATCGCAATCGCGATAACGCCACATATACTTGTCCGCCTGCAAAAGCCTGATCGACATCGATAATGGCTTTGTCGAAAGTAAGCCCTTGACTTTTATGCACGGTAATAGCCCATGCTAGTTTTACCGGGTATTGTTCAAACGAACCAATTATCTCTTCATCCAAATCATTGGTAGCTGTATTGACCGTATACTTTTTATTTTCCCATCGCTCTTTCCGCAGCATGTACAACTCATGCGTATCTGCCAACTCCACAAAAATATTGCCCTCCGAAATTCTTTTAACAGTAGCCAACTTACCATTGAAATATTTTTTCTCTTCAGAGGTATCGTTACGCACAAACATAACCTGCGCGTTTTCTTTTAACTCTATTCGGTTAAGAACGGGGTTCATGCTTTCCAAAAAATCGCCTTCTACATTGGCTTCAAAAAAATGAGATTTGGAAGTTAAGTTCTGTAATTCCCTTTTATTGATTTCGTCCGCTTTGTAATTATGCGTGGTGAGTGTAATGACTTCTTTTATTTCTTTAATGTCAGCAGGCTCTTTATAATGCTGATTTAACAAGGCGATATCTGCTTCTGTTGCACTATTATTGCGTAGATTATTCAGTACATCGATAAACTCCTGATCATGTTGGCGAAAAATCTTATCTAACTCAATATACACCGGTTGATCACCTTGCAGCGCTTTTGCTTCATAAAACCACGGACTCTTATAATAATCTTTAAGCACAGACTGCTCTTCATTGCGAACCACCGGAGGCAATTGATATAAATCGCCAATGAACAGTACTTGCACGCCCCCAAAGCTTTGTTTGAAATTTCCTCTGGCCGCTTTCATCCGATAGTCAATCGCGTCAAGCAAATCAGCTCGTAACATACTTACTTCGTCAATTACCAATAAGTCGATGGAGCGCAATACTTGTTTGCGCGCACTGTTAAGGGGGTGCTTTCGTGCCAATACATTTTGGTTGAGAAACTTTCCGCCTTCTGTAAATCCTTCAGGCAAAAAACGATCGGGCAAAAATGTAACGGGTGGCAGTAAGAATTGAGAATGAATAGTCACTCCGCCTGCATTGAGTGCAGCAATGCCGGTGGGCGCAACTACAATAAGCGATTTGTGTGTTACGTTTTTGAGCTCTTTAAGAAAAGTAGTTTTGCCCGTTCCTGCCTTTCCGGTTAAAAAGATATGGCCGGAGGTTGTGTTTATAAATTGTGCCGCTACCTCCAGAAGATTTTCCATTTTCAAACTTAACAAAAGGTTTATTGATTCTGGAAATACTACGAAGCAAGTATTCGAGGAAGTGATTTCTCCCTTCCAGAAGACTCAACACTAATCAATTTTTAATATATAAATATTCGGCCAGTGTTTTCCTGTTACCAGGAAGGATTGCGTGTCCGGATGCCAGGCGATTCCATTGAGTACGTCCATGCGTGGATTTGCTTTGCGGGCATCGTTATATAATTGAGTTAAATCCAAGCGTCCTACCACTTTACCCGTTGTAGGATCAATTTTCATGATGCGATTGGTTTGCCATACGTTAGCATACACATACCCATCAATAAATTCCAATTCATTCAATTCCTTTACCGGACCGTTCTCATCGGTAACACTGATGCTTTTTGAAACCTCAAGACTAACGGTATCTAAAAAATGTAGCCGATTACTACCATCGCTCATAATAATATTCTTTCCATCGTTGGTTAGCCCCCAGCCTTCTGTTTTATAATTCCATTCCCGAATTTTCTTAAACGTTTTAAGATCATAAACAAAGCCCACATGCGATTGCCAGGTTAGTTGATAGACTTTATTATTAAGGATATCAATTCCTTCACCAAAATATTGGGAATCAAGAATTACTTTTTTATCCAGTTTGCCCGTAGCCACATCGACTAACCCAATCCACGAGGTTCCCGGCTGGCCGGTACTTTCATAAAGCTCTCCTTTGTGGATTAACAGACCTTGCGTAAACGCTTCGGTATCATGAGGCCATACACTTCTGATGGTATAGTTTATTTTGAGGGGGTCTGCTTCAGGTCGCTTTTTCTCTTTCGATGGAGCACATGTGATTAACAACGAAGCGGTAAGTGCCAATAACCCATATTTATTATTACCTAACATACTTTTAAATTATGATACAAATGTAGTGGTAATACATCTCAAACGAAACGATACAAACGGAGGCCTGATTATGTGGGCGAATGTTAGCCTCATTATTCTTTTTCACATAAAGGCGCTAAGTTCGTAAGGAAAAGATACACGGCTGATTCGAAAGTCAAAACTCATTCGTTATGAAACTTACTCTGTTATTATTGGTTGTTATTGGCCAAGCCTTCGGGCAAAGTACCGAACTTCCGTATGCTCAAATTCCTGACTATCCAAAACAATACTCAGCCACCGCGGTTGCAGCGCGTATGGTCGATGCGCTAGGCTTTCGTTACTATTGGGCCACTGAAGGTTTACGAGCCGAAGACATTTCATTTAGTCCAAATAAGGATGCCCGAACCACAAAAGAAACTCTTACTCATATTCTAGATCTCTCTCAGATTTTGGTGAACAGTGTAAACGAACTACCGAATGATAACAATGCTGCACTACCCGAATTAACATTCGCGGAAATGCGTCAAAAAACTCTTGAAAACATTAAATCTACAAGTGAAAAGCTTATGAAGAGCAAAGATAAAGAGTTGAGTAAATTTAAAATGGTATTCAAGCGCGATGCAACAATTCGTGAATTTCCATTCTGGAATACACTTAACGGACCGCTTGCCGATGCACTCTGGCATGTAGGGCAGGTGGTTTCTTATAGACGTTCTTCTGGCAATCCATTCAATAACAAGGTGAACGTGCTCACTGGCACAGTTTCTAAATAAACTTGTTTGCATTATTTTCGTTACTATAATCCTAACCTCCATCTTATGGCAAAACGATTAGTAAAAGGCGACAAGAAAATATTTGGCGTTTGCAGTGGACTAGCCAACTACTTTGATATGGACCCCACGGTCATGCGCCTGCTTTTTGTTGCGGGCTTTTTGTTCTTTGGTACCGGCTTGCTACTCTATATTATTATGGCCTTTGTAGTGCCTGATAAATAAAGAGCAATAAATATTTTTAATTGCCGCGCGCTACAAACCGACCCGGAAAATTAGGCTCTGTCTTTTGATTGGTATATACCCTTTTGCCATTAACCCATACACCATAAATACCCGATGAAAGCGCGGTTGCATTTTTTATTGTAGCATTATCGATTACCGTGTCCGGATCGAATAACACCAGGTCGGCAAAATAGCCTCGCGCAATTAAGCCTCTGTTCTTTATTCCGACATGCTCGGCAGAGAGTCCGGTCATTTTATAAATCGCAGTTTCCAATGGCATTAGTTTTTGCTCGCGCACATAGCGACCTAACACACGGGTGAAAGCACCATGCCCACGCGGATGTCCTTCCATGGCGCCATCAGAACAAATGTTTGAATGTTCCCAATTAATGTAATTACTTATATCTGTTTCGCTCATCGAGGTAGCAACTATAGAACTTCCTTTACCCAATACAGATGACTCTTTAATAATACGAAGCAACGATTGCGCTGGCGATTCGTTATTCAGTTTTCCTATTTCGGTTACTGTTTTTCCTTCGTAGATTTTGTTGGGCGGATAACTTGTCATTACCGAAGCTGCCGGATCAAATAATTCTCGCGTGGCAAACTCAGCACTAACAAGATTTTCAAAATCTTTTTTTGGAAAGAGAACCCGGGGTGTTGAGCTCCACATGGCATAAGGATACACATCGGCCGAGATGTTAATTCCTTCCAATCGCGCTTGTTGTAATTTATTGAGGATTGCCGGAGACGTGCCCCACTTACTTCGCATCGCGATTTTGAAATGAGAAATCTGTACCGGGATTTTTGCCTCGCGACCAATTTCAATAATCTCGTCAATGGCTTCGTCTAGGTTTATATCTTCACTACGAATATGACTGATGTATCTTCCGCCTTTAGCGGCAGTCGTTTTTGCAAGTTCAACCACTTCATCGCGGTTGCTATAAAATGCAGCTTCATATTCTAATCCTGTTCCTAAACCAAGTGATCCTTTCTCTAGCTCACGATTCAAGATTACTTTCATTAAATCAATTTCTACGGAAGTAGATTTTCTTTTTACATCACCTTTCATAACCAAATCACGAACCCACGCCTGCCCGGTGTAGGTAGCAACGTTTATGCTAATGGGTTGAGCTTTCATTCTTGCCTGTATCGTATCGATGGATACAGAACCTCCATCTTGCCCAACTACGATCGTGGTAATCCCCTGACTTGTTGCTGAGATCGCAGAGGGATTTTCGAACAAGCCCCAATCATGATGACTATGGGTATCAATGAAACCAGGCGCTAACACAAATCCATTTCCATTAGTCACTTCTTCATTAGGGAAAGGTTTTAAATCACCGTAATCCCGAATCCGATCATTTAAAATTCTTACACTTCCCTGAAAGGATGGTTGACCGCTGCCATCAATTACTTTCACATCGCTGATCAAATGGGTAGTTGGCAAGGTGATCGGTTTACCTTCCCAAATATTTCTTACTAACCCGTGTGCACGAAAGTTTGAAGAATTGTCCAACAAAAGAATCGTTTGGTTTTTATCCATGTATCGGATGATGATGGTGCCAAATCCAACCCACCCCCCTGTATGTGAAACAATTTTTCCGGGCTCTGTAATGCCCCAGCCAAAACCATACTGAGTAAGTTCGCCATTATTTAATTTCCCGGGTGTTATGGCTTCCTGAAAAGTAGATAGTTTTACCAACTTGTTTGTGTATAATGCCTGATCCCATGTGTATAAATCTTCCACCGAAGAATAAACATTGCCATCGCCCACAATCCCATCAAATCGAACCAGGTCATTCATTACCGGTTTTTGATTTTCGAAATGCAATCCAAAAACCCGCGATGGTGGATATGATTTTAGTTTGAGATGATAGACATACGTATTCTTGAGCTTTAGCGGATTGGCAATATGTTGTTGAAAAAATTTGACAGCGGTAGTTCCGGAAACTTTCTCAAGCACTGACGCTAATGTGGTATAGTTTGTGTTACAGTATTGCCATTGTTCGCCAGGCTGAAAAACCAACAATGGCTTTTTCGCTGCTAACAATTCAAGCATCGATTGATTGGTAAGTGTATCCAGTAAGGTCATATTACCAGCAGCCAACTCAAAATATTCTGGCAAGCCGGAAGTTTGGTTCATCAACTGCCGAATAGTAATGGTTGGGTATGGAAAAATGGGTAAGTACTTTTGAACCGGATCATCATAATTTAATTTGCCTTGCTCCTTCAGCATCATGATCATCATGGTGTAGAACTGTTTTGAAACCGAAGCCAGATTAAAGGCTGAGTTTGTTGCGAGGGGCTCCCCTGTTTCTGCATTGCTGATACCAAATGCTTTCTTGTAAATTACTTTTCCTTTCTCTCCAATCAGAACAGTTCCATTAAAAAGCTGGCGCTGATATAAATAAGTAAGTACAGAATCTATCCTCTCAATTTTTTTTGACTGCTGCGAGAAACTAGAAAGTGGGAGGAAAAGCAGGAGGATGAAAATCTTCTTCATAATGGAAATGAGGTGTGTTATTACCAAGGTAGCAATTTACCACTCGCAAAAAGAAACTTCCTATCACATGAAATGCAACTTTTTCCAGAGCAAACCAGTCATTAAGATTCAATATTCAGGTGAACCCATAAACATGTTTAAAAATACCAGGATTAACTGTTAACCTTTTTCAAAAATCAGAGTATTTACTTTATAATCCACTGCTATGTTAAAAAATTACATGCTCATTACCGTTCGGAATCTCTTCAAAAACGGTTTTTACTCCTTTATTAATATAGCAGGCCTGGCTATAGGCATCACCTGCAGCATTCTTATCCTTTTGTGGGTGGCTGATGAAACTTCGTTCGATAAATTTCATCCAAAGGCAGATCGCCTCTATCAGGTATGGGTAAATGCAACGTTTAATGGAAAAATAAATTCATGGACCTCTGTGCCGCTGCCTACGTATGAGGCAATGAAAACTGCCGACAGTAATATTAAGCACGCTCTAGTTACCGACTGGGGTGGCGATCACCTGGTAACCGTTGGTGAAAACCGATTGATGAAGAAAGGGTATAGGGCCAGTGAAGAGTTTTTAGAAATGTTTGAGTTTCCCTTATTGAGTGGTGATGCCAGACAAGTATTGGATGACCCACGTTCTATCGTTATCACTGAATCGATGAGTAAAGCTTTATTCGGTGATGAAGACCCCATTAACAAACTCATTAAAATTGATAACGAGCATGAATTAAAAGTTACCGGCATTTTAAAGGATATTCCTAACAACTCTTCCTTCGAGTTTGATTTTTTAATGCCCTGGAAATTTTACGAGCAAACCAATGAATGGGTACGCAGAAATACAACCAACTGGGGCAACTACTCCTTCCAGGTTTTTGTAGAGCTGAATGATCCTTCCAAGCATTTGGCGGTTGAAGATCAGATTCGCGATATCCTCCAAAAAAATGGAGAGACTGAAAACAAACCAGAATACTTCTTGTACCCATTGCTTCGCTGGCGATTGCATGGCAACTTCGAAAATGGGGTGGAGACTGGTGGTATGAATGACTATGTGCAAATGTTTTCTGTGATCGCCATCTTCATTATTATTATAGCGTGCATCAATTTTATGAATCTGGCCACCGCCCGCTCGGAGCGCAGAGCCCGTGAAGTGGGCGTGCGCAAGAGTGTAGGCTCCAGACGCTACGAATTGATTATGCAGTTCATTGGCGAGTCAATGTTTATTTCGCTCATCGCTTTTTCCATAGCCATATTGCTGGCGCAACTGCTCCTGCCATTCTATAATGACTTAGTGCAAAAGAAATTATTTATCGACTACACGTCTTCACAGTTCTGGATTTTCACGTTAGGAATGATTTTAATTACAGGGGTTATTTCCGGAAGCTATCCGGCTTTTTATCTTTCTTCTTTTCAACCGGCAAAAGTTCTTAAAGGAAAACCTACCCTTGGCAAAGGTGCCAGCACACCCCGCAAAGTATTGGTCACCCTACAGTTTGGATTTTCGATCTTGCTGATTATCGGCACGATTGTTATCTATCAACAGATTCAATTGGTGAAGGGCCGCGAGTTAGGATACGATCAGGAAAATCTGATGGCAATCAGCTATACTAATGAAGTTGAGAAGAATTATCGTCCTATTAAATTGGAGCTGCTGGCCTCAGGAGTAGTGGAGTCTGTTACTAAGTCGAATAGTTCCATTACCAATATTAATTCAAATAACTTTTTAGGTTGGCCGGGCAAGCCTGAGGACTTACGTGTAATCTTTACCACCATTGCCACAGAATATGACTATGCAAAAACAATGGGTATTAAAATTTTAGAGGGCCGCGATTTCAGTGAAGATTTTAAAACCGATACCTCTGCCATTCTCATTAATAAAGCAGCACTTGCGCTAATGAACCTCGAAGATCCTATTGGTACTGAGCTTGATCTGTGGGGTGGTAAGCGAAAACTGATTGGTGTGTTGGATGATGTGCTGATGGGCTCTCCGTTTCAACCTGTTAAACCCATGTTTGTAATTCTTGATCCCGACTGGATTGATGCTGTAACGGTGCGATTAAAAAAGACGGAAGATTTACCAGCCGCCATCAACACGGTAAAAACAGTATTTGAAAAATATGCGCCTGCCTACCCGTTTGAATATACCTTTGCCGATGTGGAATTTCAAAAAAAGTTTACCACCCTCAATCTTGTCAGCACGCTATCCAGATTGTTTGCGGCACTTACTATCATGATTACCGGACTTGGTTTATTCGGGCTTGCTTCGTTCACGGCTGAACAACGCACAAAAGAAATTGGCATCCGCAAAGTACTGGGTGCTTCCGTTTCAAGTCTGGTAAGAATGATGTCTAAGGATTTTTCTATTCTCGTAATAATCTCATTTGTATTTGCATCACCACTTGGTTGGTGGATCTTGAATTGGTATTTAGAGAGATATACCATTCGAGTGGGAATTGCCTGGTGGATTTTCCCGGTAACGGGATTGATCGCTTTGACGTTCGCCATTGCGATTGTTAGTACGCAAGCACTAAGAGCAGCGAGGTCTAATCCAGTTAATTCATTGCGGAGTGAGTAAATCTTGATGCGGGTTACTTTATAATAAAGAGCTTAAATTGCCTTTCACTCGTTTCTTTGTGAATTTTAATTTTTCTTTACTCTATGGCACCCAAATCATCCTCTGCCGAATATTCAATAGATAATTTTCTTCGTGGAAATTCCGCACATACGCTTTCCTTATTTCACCACTTTGTTGAACAATACAAACAAATAGGAAATATCACCTTGCACCCGGCTAAAACCATGATTGGCATTGCCACTCCGCATAAGCGCATTACTTATATCACTCAACTTGGCAAGCGCTTTATTCATGTGGTCTTCCCGTTCGAAAAACCCTTTGCTGATAATCTATGTTTTCAAAAAATAGCCCAGGTGCCGGGCGATGCCAAACAGTTTAACCATCACTTTCGCATGCTCGCTAAAGAAGATGTGAATGAGGAAGTGAAAAGGTTTATGAAGTTAGCATTTGCGGGCGGGAGTTAAAATATTTCGTTCCTCAATAGTTGCTCTATTTCTTTTTTTGGAGAATGGAATTATCTTGAGGTATTATTAAGTTAGTCTATGCATTTCCGAATACTCACTTTTGTGCTGCTTTTATCCAGTTTTGGATGTATAGCCTCCACACCGGATTCGCTTGTTCGATGGAATGAAATCCGTTTCACCTCCTCCTTTGAGCGGAAAGTATTTTCTGGCTTCTTGAAATCAAACAACAACGACTATATTGGTTCGTTCCTTGCCAATTCATCAACGGCCGAACAAGATTTAAAATTCTTTGAAGAAAAATTCAACAGTACACTTACTGAAATTAAATCAGCCGATTCATTCAAAAAGAAAAATGATAAAAAAGTAAAATACATCTATCAAACCATTCATAATCGTTTTCTATCCAAATATGAAGCTGAAAATAGGTTTTATGAAATTGTTAAAACCGGAAATTACAACTGCGTAACGGCAACCGCTTTGTATGCGCTCTTTTTTGAAAAGCTTGACATTCCCTACACCATTAAAGAAGAACCAACCCATGTTTATTTGATTGCCTATCCTGGTTCAGATAATATTTTGATCGAAACTACTACTCCTTTAACCGGTTTCTTTGCATTCGATTCTGAGTTCAAGTCAAAATTTGTGAGCACCCTCAAAAATCAAAAAGTAATTGGCAGTTCCGAAGCTTCGTCTTCGAATATTGAGGAACTGTTCAGCAAATATTATTTCGGAAAAGAAAATATAACTCTCAAGCAATTGGTTGGGATTCATTATTTGAATGATGGATTATTTAAAAAAGATCATAATGATATAGCAGGTGCTTATGAACAAATCAAGAAGGGATATATGTATTACCCCAATGCACGCTCTGAATTTCTGGTGATGAGTATTGCTGCACAGAGTCTTGAAGAAAGTTCGGATCCATTACAAAAAGCCACTCTCATTGGAAGAATATCAAGATTTAAAAATGGAGGCGTTACCACCGAAATGATTAAAGGAGAGTTTTATAATCTCACCCAAACCGTTCTTACAAAGAACAACGACAAATATCTATACAAAAGATGTTATGAAGAGGCGATAGCAAACATTACTGATCCTGATTTGAAAAAAGAAATTGACTACATCTATAATTATGAAAATGGCCGTGTTTTCTTTAACCAGGGTAATTATATGCGCGCCAAGTATTTTTTTGCACAAGCATTGGATGGTCAGCCAAATAATGTCGACTTAGGAGGAATCTTCGTTTCTGCTCTTGGCCAATCTTTCCGCAACGAACGGAACAATCGAGTTATTCTTGACTCGCTGGAAGCATATAAAGTTAGATTTCCTTCCCTGGAACAAAATAATAATTTTAACTCTATGGTAGCCTTAACATACGTTGTGGAGTTTGGTGATAATTTCGAAAAATCGAATGTTACCCGAGGAGAAAAATATCAACAAATGTTTGAACAGGTTTACGATTCAAATAAAAGCATTTCCTTATTAAGCCCTGAATCAGTTGGAAGAGCCTATTCAGAAGCTTGTATTTATTATTTCAAAAAAGGACAAAAGGCAAAAGCGAAACAATTGCTGGAAAGGGGATTACAAATTGTACCCAATGACTTTCAATTAAAGATGCGCAGACAAATGATAAATGGAGGTTAATTGTCAATGGCTAAATTGTACTTCCGCTGCGTTATGTATGAATTGCCATAAATAGTTTCTACCACGGCAATGATGTTTAGCTCTTCCATCACAAAACCTCCTGGCCCCAGATTGTAAGACAGCTGACCCGTCTTGGCTTGCTCGTTTAGTAAAATATTATAAAGCTCTCCCGATATACAACCCGATGGAGTTAACTTACCGGTATAGTATTTCACCTTTCTAACTTTTTCTGACATCGAGATTTGGAGTTGATAAACTCCGTGCGATTCAAGTTTGTCAATGGGAGTGACTATAATCTTTGGATATTCTTTCTTTAATGTGTTGTCCTTGTAATATTCCTTTAAATTCAGGCATGGGAAATTATTTTCGTATTGAGCTTCGCTGAGCACATCACCGTTTTCCCGATATTTGGTTTGTATTCCGTGCATCAAATCATCTTTATACTCGGTGGTTTGATAAAGCTGTTTGCCCCCTTCGTAATACTTCTTGGATTGGCCTTCCCTCTTGTCGTTGAGATAAGGAAGTTCAAGACTTATTTTTCCCTCCTTATCAAAGGATTTGGATAGTCCATTCTTCTTGCCATCCTTGTAGGGTATCTCTGCCTTTGGTTTTCCATTAGAATAAGTACTTCTTATAATTTTAGCACCCTCCTTGCTGGTGTCCTTTTTATCTTCCTTTTCCTTTTTCCCAGGAATACAACTAAAGCAAAGAAGTGCCAATAAAGCAATGATCACTCTCATAGAATAAGATTTTATTATAACCAAATTACAAATACTTATTGGTTTAAAAATCTGGTGTTCTAATATTTTGATTCGATAGTAAAAAATAATTACGCCTCGACCGCTTTACTTACTTTTCGATAGATAAAGGTGTGATAGATATGCCTACGTGCGAACCGATCGGGCGTATCCGAATTAAGAAATTTATTATAAGTGTTATGGGGGATTCCAAAATACTCGTAGCTACTGCCATCCGCAAAATTGACTTGCAAAGTCTGCGACTTATAGTTGAAGTCAACAATTTTTGATGCCGTGATTACTTCGGTGTATTGATCCAACTGCTGTGCATGAGTTTCGGGGGCAACGCTTACCAGCAAATGATAGGCTTCAATTACGGCCTTGCTTTTTTCTTCGGCTTCAAGTTTCGCCTGATCGTCCTGAAATTTATCCGGATGCCAATCCTTCATTAAATTCCGGTAAATGGACTTCAATTCTTTCAGTTCCACTGTTTTCTCAACCCCTAAAAGCTTTCTTGATTCTACTATTTTTTTCATGCGGGCGCAAAAATATACTTTTTTGATCACATGCCAATGATTTTAAACTGGATTGGCCTTTGGAATAGAATTACCTTTGCGCAATGATTTCGCGCAACCTCAAACTGCTCATTGTTTTACTTATTGTTGGCTCAATTACCGCATACGTAGTGTTGGTGACAATACCTACCCAACTGGTAAAGCGCAGTTACGAAGCTGCCAAAACGCTTGGCGAAGATTTTAAAAAGGCCTTTCAGTTTACCCCCGAAATCACAGTAGATCAAACGATTGTTCTCAATCAACAAACTCAGGTATTTGAACTTGCCGTACTCTCACAAAATTTTGGCCATGATTATATCTGGACAAACACGTGGCTAGGAAGCACAAAACAAATTTTTATTACGGGTTCATTCGAAGCTAAAGCGGGATTTGACCTCCATCGAAGATTTTCAATTGAGCTTACCGATGATAAAGCCTATGTGACCTTACCAGAACCCAGTTTACTATCTATTGAATCGCAAGGCGACATAACCTATCGCGATGAAAATGGGATGTGGAATTGGGTGGATATGAATGACCGCACAAAAGCAACCAACGCATTTATTAAAGATGCCCGCGTATATGCTGCACAGGCTGTCTTTGTAAAAGATGCCCGATCCAAGATGGAGGAACAACTAAAAACTTTATTGAAACCCTATGCTGAGGAAGTAATCATCCGTTATGAAACTTCTGTAACAATTCCAGCACCGAATTAATATTACAACTCCTGTTTGTAATAAATCTTATAATACTTTCGTCCATCTTCATCTACCCCACGCTCAATCAACTCCCGGTCGCCATGAATATAAATATGAAAGTTCTTATCCAGTTTTAAAACGCTTTTAAATACCCGCGATTGTTTTTTCACCGCTACCGCAGAAATTGAAAAGCCATCTTCGCGATCAATGCTAAATTGTTCGCGGAAGTTGTTGTCAAACTTTCGAAATGATTTGATTACTTCCGGATCTTCAAATACCTCTTGCTCAAATTCTTTCTGATTAAACTCATCCTTCTTCTTGAAATAGCCAATCGACTTATTCAAATAATCAATCTGATCGGCTTTCGATAATTCGAATTCATCGCCAATCTGGTCAACTACAAAATGACGGGCGATGTCCAATACGTTTCGTGTTGCTTGAAATTCATCTTTCACATGCTCGACTCTAAGAAACAACTCTTTCCAATATTGCGCATCAGCTGATTTACCGGATCGATCCAAAATTGAAAGCCGATACCCTTTGTCTTCATCCAGATTATAAATCAAACAGCCCTTGTCAAGCTTATCCAGGTTAATGCCACTCTGAAGATCAACTTCAAACCGACCATCTTTTTTAGTGGTCAGTTTAAGAACCGAACTTTTATTTTCCGATTTAAAAATTCCAAGTGCTTCTGTTTGGGTGCCGTCTATTTGAATGTTGGAAAACATCGCTACAAATAAATCACCCGACTTTATTAACGGATGTACTGATACCTCATACAAATGCTTGGCAATGCTCACCGACTTCACATGAAATTGATCGACAGTTTCAAAAATTTCCTGCACCCATTGAAACATGGGATTATGCCGAAAGTCTCCATCGGTTGATGTGAAGTGATAATACTCGGCAGAGTTAAAAGCACCCAGAAATGAGGAGGATAATTTTGTACGTAAATCTTCATCGGGCAACTCAAGTTGCGCGCGCGAAGCAATCAAATCTTCACCATTGGTTTTATTGCCGAGTGTGTGCGCGGAGAGATGGCTAAGCTGAGCCTGAAGAATATTTATCATAGCAGCAAAGATAACCGATGCCACAAACGATCCTTACACCAAAAAAATTATTTCGCGAGTACCATCGGCAAATTATTTCGCGACCACTCGCTCCAGGAGCCCACATACAGCTTTGGAATCTCTAACCCTGCAGCGGCCATCGCCAGCAAAGTATGGCAAGCGGTTATTCCTGAACCACAATGCACAATAATCTGATCCGCTTTTTTGCCTTCGAATGCCTTGGTATATTTTTCTCTTAACTCGGTGGGCGATAAATATTCACCTTGCCCATTGAGATTGGTGGTAAACGGAATATTAATCGCACCCGGAATATGACCTGCGATTAAATCAATCGGTTCTGTAATTCCATCAAACCGTTCTGCAGAACGTACATCCACAATTACGTTACTGCTTTGTTCAGAAGCAGCTTTCACCTCATCCAAACTAACCCATGGCAAGTTCCATTCGGTGGCAGGATAAGGACTTTTTGGAGTAACTTTTTCCTTATATGAATTCATTGGATATCCAGCCGCTTTCGCAGATTGAAAGCCGCCATTTAGAACTTGCACATCATTATGACCAATCGCTCTCAACATCCACCAAAAACGTGCGGCCGCATTGCCGGCTTGTTTGTCGTCATAAATAACAACATGACTAACGGGTGTAATACCTAATGAACCCAGTATGCTGGAAAATTTCTCCAACGTTGGCAAAGGATGACGCCCGCCTTTGGAAGCATCGGCCGGTGTTGCCAACTGAGTTTCCGGGTCAACATAAATTGCTCCCTCTAAATGAAGGGCTTCGTAGTTTGCTCTTGCATTCGGACCCGCACTCGCATCACAAACAAGTACGTTGGGTTCTCTTTTTATTGCTAGTAGCTCATCAACTGAAATAAGTGGAGTTTTACTCATCCCCGGGTTGTTAACAATTATACTTTCTTAGGTGGCAGATCAAATGCCGTAGCTTCATGTTCAAAATTTCCTTTGTGCGAACCATCACAAAATGGTTTGTTACCCGAGCGACCACAGCGACATAATGAAATAATAGTGCGGCCCTGCAGTCCATAGGCAGTTCCCTGCATATCCACAATTTCAAAGTCGCCATCAATTTTCACTGAACCGTTGTTGTTGATTGTTATCTTAGTTGTACTCATAGCGCGCAAGATACATCAAAGCACGCTCAGACTAAAATAACTTCAACTGATCCGTGTCTTCTTCTGTTCGTGTTCTGAAAGTCGGATCATTAAAATTGGAAAGTGAGATCCCCAACAGGCGCACTTTCTTATCCAACAACTCTGTGCTACTCAATAATTGTTTAGCGGTTTTTTCTATTACTTCGAGATCATCTATCGCTTCCTCAAAAGATTGACTGCGTGTTATCTGCTTAAAGTCGTGATACTTTATTTTAATCGTGATGGTTCTTCCCTTTAACTGATAGCGAGACAATCGACCTTGCACTACGCTGGCTATTTTTTCAAGTTCGAGATTCATTTCTTCTTGCGTTGTCAGGTCGAATGAAAAAGTATCTTCCGCACCTACAGATTTTGCTTCACGATCGGGGCGCACCGGACGGTCGTCAATACCGCGAACAATTTTATAAAAGAACTTGCCCGACTTGCCAAAGTGTTTTACTAATTCCGTTTGCGAAAGTTTTTTTAAATCGGCACCCGTATGCAAATTCATTTTCTTCATTTTCTCAGCTGTCACTTTCCCCACGCCAAAGAATCTTTCCACCGGTAACTTCTCCATAAATGATTCGAGTTTGGAAGGGCCAATAAACGTTAACCCATCTGGCTTGTTCATATCAGAAGCCACCTTGGCAGCAAACTTATTTACCGACACGCCAGCCGAAGCTGTTAAGTTTAGTTCGGTTTTAATTTCCTGTCGGATCAGTTTTGCAATTTCCAATGCCGAACCAATTTTTTGTTTGTCTTCCGTTACATCCAGGAAAGCTTCGTCCAGCGAAAGCGGTTCTATCAAATCTGTATAGCGATGAAAAATACTGCGAATGTGTAGGGACACCTCTTTGTACACGTCAAATCGTGGAAACACAAAAATGAGATGCTTACAAAGTTGTTGTGCTTTTTTGGAAGCCATGGCGGAGCGGATTCCAAATTTGCGTGCTTCATAACTGGCTGCAGCCACTACTCCACCGCGTCCTTCCGGTGAACCACCCACAACAATGGGCTTGCCGCGATAGTCGGGATTATCACGCTGCTCAACGGAGGCATAAAAGGCATCCATATCAATGTGAATAATTTTGCGAATGTTTTTTGGAGGCGCCATTAGTAATGGGCAAAGGTAGGTATGAGTAAATTCTGTTTCAAAGAAACTACGGTTCAGCAAAGAGGATCTTTCGCTCAAAGGCAGAGTCTTTCCAAGACTAACACTCAAATAAAAATAATAGGTGCAATCCTGAGTGATTTAAAAGCAAATCGGTAAAACGCAATGGGTGTTAATAAGAGAACCACCATGAACGAATTACACACATAGCGAAGGATCTCCCAATTGTTAGGGGATCCTTCGCTCAGAGTCAGCTGAGATGAGGGGTGTCCAACTTATTGATTTTCGTTGTTACGATTTTAATTATTATTCCAAACCGCTCTGGATTGCAACTAGTTTCTTCCGGGATTAACACCTTAAATAATAACACCAGCAATCCTGAGCGATACAGAAGCA
This sequence comes from Cyclobacteriaceae bacterium, assembly GCA_016787755.1. Classification (GTDB taxonomy): domain Bacteria; phylum Bacteroidota; class Bacteroidia; order Cytophagales; family Cyclobacteriaceae; genus ELB16-189. The sequence continues at coordinate 46,375 of JAEUUA010000019.1, forward strand.
CAATCTTCTGTAAGGAACATTACAGTTAAAGCTCACTGCCGCTGTGAAAAACAACACAAGCGAAGG
>JAEUUA010000005.1 GCA_016787755.1 Cyclobacteriaceae bacterium
CGTTATAGTCGCGCGGTGGCAGTGTTAACCAAAATTTTATTGATTTGAAGTCTGCCGTTATTGTCTGCGGAGGCGAGTCTGTATCGTTAACGTTGTCACCCGTTGCGTAGGACTTTTTTGTCCGACCGCATGGTGCACAACACCTCAATATATACAATTGATGATATTTCTCTTATCACTAACTGTTGTTGCTAATTTACTTCCTTCCGTTTAGCTATCAATTCATACTCCAACAAATACTTGTCGATGGCTTTATCGTTTAAACTATTGACAATTATCAAAACTGATTGCCACTTTGTAGTGATGTAATAATACTCCTGAAATCCTAAAGAGTCGGGTATGATTTGGTATTTTCTTTTGAAGTATGTTTTATCTTTGTATTTCTTTTCCCCAGAGTCGTAAATAATTTTTCGTTTGCCAGATTCTGGTGGAAATATTTTGTGGAGAGGGGCTGTTGGCACTGAAAAGTATGTAATCTTGCTTTGCGTGTTACTGATGTCTACTCGAGATCCGGAACGAACAAAAAAATTTAAAGCTTAAATCCAACGAATCATAGAAACAGTAGGTCTCTGCATTTTCATATTGTGTGTTTAAAATCCAGTTCAACCGAACATTTGTCGTGTCGTTTAGTTTTTCTACGTCAATATCACGAACGCTAATAAATGTTTTTGGAAATTTGAATTGAGGGTCAAACTCTGACATTAATCCTCCTCCCCTGAATTTTTTAAAATGATCGTCAACCTTTTCATTTTTCTCAGTACACCCAAAAGTCCAAGGATTAGTAAAATTAGGATCGGGTATAGTTTGTTCATTATCTAAAACTTTGTCGCAGGTGTCTTAGCAAGTTAGCCACAGCACACCAATTTAAGCAATTGAATAAATTTTCTTATCGATTAACATTGAGCAAAATCAAAAATGCGCTCATTTGGACAGCGCACCCCACCCGGTTAACTTTGCGGCCGCATGAAATTTAGCATTAGCGCTACCGATCCAAACTCAAAAGCCCGAGCCGGAAAAATAATTACCTCGCATGGCGAAATACCCACTCCTATCTTCATGCCCGTGGGCACAGCAGGATCGGTAAAGGCGGTGCATCAACGGGAATTGCAGGATGACATTGACGCAAAAATTATTCTGGGTAATACGTATCACTTGTATTTACGACCGGGTTTGCCCTTAATCGAAAAAGCAGGTGGGCTACATAAATTTATTGGCTGGGAAAGACCCCTGCTCACCGATAGTGGTGGCTATCAGGTGTATTCGCTGGGTGCAAACCGGAAGATCAACGAAGAAGGAGTAATCTTTAAGTCGCACATCGATGGCTCCAAACATACCTTCACACCTGAGGGAGTAATGGATATTCAGCGCACCATTGGTGCCGATATTATCATGGCCTTTGATGAGTGTACGCCCTATCCCTGCGAATATGGGTATGCTAAAAAATCGATGGAGCTTACGCACCGCTGGCTAACACGTTGTGTGAATCGCGTAAACGTAACGGCTCCAAAATACGACTATGATCAAACACTCTTCCCCATCGTGCAGGGAAGTGTTTACAAAGATTTACGAATTCAGTCAGCTGAATACATCGCCAGCCAGCAACAAGCAGGCAATGCAATTGGCGGACTATCGGTGGGTGAGCCGCACGAGATGATGTATGAAATGACGGATCTGGTTTGTTCCATCCTCCCTCAAGACAAGCCGCGTTACCTGATGGGGGTGGGCACTCCCGAAAACATTTTGGAATGTATTGCGCTAGGTATCGATATGTTTGATTGCGTGATGCCTACGCGCAACGCCCGTAACGGAATGCTCTTTACGACACAAGGCATTATCAATATTCGTAACGAGAAATGGAAGGACGATCTTTCACCACTCGATGAAGAAGTAGGCGGACATGTGAGTACATGTTATTCCAAAGCCTATCTTAGGCACCTAATTATCTCTAAAGAAATTTTAGGCGCGCAAATTGCTTCCATCCACAACCTTACCTTTTACCTTTGGCTGGTGCGCGAAGCGAGGGAGAAAATTGAAGCGGGTACATTCGCAGCCTGGAAGAAAGGTATGGTAAAAACGGTTTCACAACGATTATAAAATTCCTGAATGACCATTCTTGATCGATACATTATTAAGAAAATTCTCTCTACATTTTTTTATGTAGTCTTAATCTTAGTGGCGATCATCACGGTGATAGACCTTACCGAAAAGATTGACAAGTTTGCCATCAATCATTTAGGGGTTAGGCAAGTACTCGGTTATTATGCGGATTTTATTCCCTGGATAGCCGGACTTATTTCACCCATCACAGTTTTTATTGCGGTTGTGTATGTCACCTCCCGCATGGCGGCTCATACCGAAATTATTGCGATCCTCAGCAGTGGTGTCAGTTTCAGGAGATTGTTGGTTCCCTATTTTATTGCGTCATCTATCATCGCTGCATTAAGTTTCTTTCTAAATGGATGGGTTATTCCCAAATCAAATCAGGAGCGGCTTATTTTTGAAATGCAATATTTCAGTAAAAACAATTTGTATAGCCGATCAAACATTCACATGCAGATAGAACCCAATGTGTATCTGTTTATACAAAACTTTAATACTTCATCAAATACAGGCTATCAATTTTCGTTGGAACGATTTGACGAGAATCGGCTGGTGGATAAACTTTCTGCCGAAAACATTCAATGGGATACCACTAAACTTAAGTGGACGCTACGGTACTGGAAACGAAAGCAGGTAGATAGTATTTTTAGGGTTAGGCAAACCCCGCAAAAGTTTGGAACCAATGGGGCCGAACTTGATACTGCGCTGTCCATTACGCCCAAAGATTTTGAAACGAACGAACGGGGGTATGATGGCATGACCATCAATGAATTAAATGAGCACATCAAAAAAATGCGCTTTCGCGGATCAACCGGGGTGGAGATCTATGAAGTAGAGAAACAAATTCGATTTGCTACACCTTTCACAATTTTTGTATTAGTGTTTATGGGCGCCATCGTTTCATCCCGGAAGAGTCGCGGGGGAACAGGCTTTCAAATTGCGTTGGGATTTTTTCTTTCCTTTATTTTCATTCTCTTTTTTACCATGACCCGCACGTATGCTGAGACGGGATCTTTGGCTCCGATTGTTGCAGCCTGGCTGCCGAATGGAGTGTTTACCGTTATTTCGCTCGCCATGTATAAATATGTGCCCCGGTGATTCCCGTTACCCGCGATTATCTTAAACTCCATTTCATCGTCTTATTATTCGGCTTCACGGCCGTATTAGGCAAACTTATTTCACTTCCTTCAGTAGAAATGGTTTTCTACAGGACTCTGTTGGCGGCAATGGGTATGGGTCTTCTGATGCTTTTATTTAAAACAAGTTTTAAGGTTTCAAAAAGTGATCTGATAATAATTCTACTCACCAGCATCATCGTTGCTGTTCATTGGATTACTTTTTTTGTCTCCGGAAAAATCTCTAATCCCTCCACCAGCTTGGTGGGTTTTGCCACGTGTTCGTTTTGGGCGGCCATCTTCGAACCGCTTGCGAAAGGAAAAAGAATACAATTGCTTGAAATTGGATTAGGCATCGTTGTGCTGGCAGGACTCTGCATCATCCTTGCTTTTGATTTCAGATATCCACTCGGATTATTGCTGGGTGTTATCTCAGGACTAACCGCGGCATGGTTTACCGTCATCAATTCTAAACTGGTAAGCAGGGTAAGCTCATATACCATGACCTTCTATGAAATGTTGGGTGCTTGTTCATTCATTGTACTATTCATGCCTATCTACAAAGCTACCTGGGCTGCTGACGGTGAGTTAAACTTACTACCCACCTCAATAGATTGGATTTACATTGTTATCATGGCGGGGGCTTGTTCGGTGTATGCGTATTCGGCAGCCATTGAACTCACAAAAAAACTCTCCGTGTTTTTTATTCAGCTGGCTTTAAACTTAGAACCTGTTTATGGAATTCTGCTTGCTCTTTTAATTTTTGGAGAAAGTGAAGTAATGAGTTTGAAATTTTACATAGGCACTCTTATTATTTTGAGCGCGGTGGTGTTTTATCCGATTATGAAAAGAAAATCAAAAGCTAAACTTGTTTAACTCTAAAGTTTTAGTCACGGATTCAAAAATCATTCTGCGTTTTATTAAAACCTGTGAATCTGGAGCAGGTCTGTTCACTTAAACTAAAGTTCATTTTCTTAGAGCTCACCGGCCCAATATTCCATCCCACTAAATTTATATTTTAACCCCCGGCTCGAATCAAAAATTCCAAAAACAGAGGCGCCCGAGCCACTCATGCTTGCATACAATGCTCCTTGATTATACAACTCATTTTTAATGATTTCTATTTGGGGATGCTTTTTAAAAACTGATTTCTCAAAATCGTTTTTCAATTTTTCTTTCCATGTGGCTATTGGCAACTCCATAAGTTGTTTAATGGATTGAGTAGGTTGTTTTGGAATAACTCCTGCATATGCTTCTGCGGTTGAGATATGAATGTCGGGTTTAACCAACACCAGGTATTTTCCCTTTAGGCTTACGGATGTCTCCGATAAAACTTCTCCTCGTTCACTACCGACCATCGGTTTATCACCAACAAAAAAAGAACAATCACTTCCTAACAGGGAAGCATAAGCAGTAAGCGCCCCATCCGTTAGCTTTAATTCAAAAATATAATCAAGTGCCCGTAATGTAAAAGCAGCATCAGAGGAACCTCCACCTAATCCCGCACCCGTAGGAATCACTTTATGCAAATGAAGGTTGATGGGTTGCAAATCAAAATCTTTTTTAAGAAGTTGATACGCTTTTATACACAAATTATCCTCTTCTCTTCCGGGGATGCCTATTCCTGATTGGGTGAATTGAAATCGTTCGGATTTAATTACTTCCAGGACATCGCACCATGGCACCGGATAGAAACACGTTTCTATCCGGTGGTAGCCATCCTCACGTTTGGAAATAATCTGAAGACCAAGATTGATTTTACAATGTGGGAAAAAGACCATGCACCACCGTAGCTATTTTACTCCGGCATTCAATTGTTCCTGACTTACACCGGTAGTAGAGTATCCCCCATCGTGATATAAGTTTTGCATAGTAACCATGCGGGTAAGGTCGCTAAACAAGGATACGCAATAGTTTGCACAGTCTTCAGAACTTGCGTTCCCCAAGGGTGACTGCAATTCCGCAAAATCATAAAACTCACTAAAACCTTTAATGCTGCTGCCGGCTTTGGTTTTAGTAGGCGATTGCGAAACGGTATTGATTCTTACTTTTTTCAATTTACCATAATGATATCCAAAACTGCGTGCAATGCTTTCCAGCATCGCTTTGATGTCAGACATGTCTGTATAAAAAGGATAAGCCCGTTGCGCACCCATATAAGTTAACGCCACTACAGACCCCCATTCGTTAATGGCATCCAACTTATAGGCGACTGCCAGCATTTTATGAAAAGACAATGCGGAAATGTCTGCGCCTTTCTGATAGTAATCGTAGTTAAGTGCGGTATACGGAATATCCTTACGCATATTCACACTCATACCAATAGAATGCAAAACAAAATCAAGCTTACCGCCCAGGTGTTCCATCGAATCGGTATAGAGTTTTTCAATTTCCGAAACACTGGTGGCATCAGCCGGAATAATTTTGGATCCGGTCTGTTCTGCCAATTTATTTATCTCACCCATGCGCATGGCGATTGGGGCATTCGTCAACACAAATTTTGCGCCCTCGTCATGAGCACGCAAAGCAACTTTCCAGGCGATCGAGTTTTCATCCAATGCTCCGGTAATAATTCCTAATTTTCCTTTCAATAGGTTATAGGCCATGGTAGTATCTTTTAAAGTTTGAGTTACAATATTACAAATTCCCATCAATTGCAGCTATTTTTGAAATTGATGAAAAAAGAAGTGACCGCACCGGTTGGAATATTTGACAGTGGTATTGGCGGCCTTACAGTGGCCCATGCAATCCGCCAGGCACTCCCGCACGAAAACATAATTTATTTTGGTGACACCGCTCACTTACCGTACGGAGATAAATCAGAAGCTGCCATTCAAGCATATTCTATAAAAATTGCTGATGTGCTTTTAAAAAAAGGATGCAAAGTTATTGTGATAGCGTGTAATTCAGCCAGTTCTGCAGCGTATGAATTATTGAAAGAGTATGTGCGCAAGGACGCACACATTATAAACGTAATCGATCCCATGGTTGAACTCGTTACGCGTAATTATGAAAATAAAAATGTTGGGTTAATAGGTACCAAGCGTACGATTCAATCTGACATCTATTCAAAAAAAATAGCTGAGGCCAAGAAAAATATTTCATTACAGTCATTAGCTACACCGCTGTTAGCTCCTATGATTGAAGAAGGTTTTTTTAACAATCAGATTAGTCACGAAATAATTACACAATACCTTGATGATTCTTCCCTGAAAGAAATGGATGCATTAGTGCTAGCATGCACGCACTATCCGCTTATCAAGAGAGAGATTGCTGCTTTTTTGGGTGGTCGTGTACATATCTTGGATTCTGCCATCGTGGTGGCCGAGGCCTTATCCAATTACCTTACCAAGAATGAATTATTAAATCCAGCCGGAGATCCTGAGCATCATTTTTTTGTTTCCGACTACACGGAGGCTTTTGAGGCCTCCACCAGGTTATTTTTTCATCAAAAAGTGACGCTGGAAAGGCATCCTCTTTGGAATTGAAGTCAAAAAAAAAACCGTGTGTGTAGGGTTTTTGTCAAATAGGTAAGTTTTAATCGAGTTAAAAACATGAAATTTAGGCCTTAACTAGAAGAAGACTGTGCTCTCTACTATATACTTTATGTTGCCCTTTTTAGTGCTTTATACCATCTTAGTGGTGTATGCCGAGCGCAAAATATCCGCATTTATGCAGGATAGGCTAGGACCTATGGAAGTAGGATATTATGGTCTTTTGCAAACAGTGGCCGATCTTCTTAAGCTTATTCAAAAGGAAGATATAGTGCCTGCCACCGCTAGTAAATCCCTTTTTAAAATTGCCCCATTACTAATCTTTGTTCCCATTTTTCTTGGGTTTAGTTTTTTACCATTATCCCCGGCATGGGGCAGTTCACCGTTTTCCTCAGCACTATTCTTTCTGGTAGCCATTATTTCATTGGATGTAATTGGTATAATAGTAGCAGGCTGGGCATCCAATAATAAGTATAGTATGTTAGGCACCCTTCGCTCAGCTGCTCAAATTATTTCATACGAAGTACCTTTGGGTTTATCGGCATTATGTGTATGCATACTTACTCAAACGCTCGATCTGCAAGAAATTTCTTTTCAGCAAGGGATCTTAGTTAAGGATCAAACTAATTTCCTCTTTGGAATAAAATCATTAGATGTGGATGTTACATTAACCGGAGGTTTTCTGACATGGAATGTTTTTAGAATGCCGATCCTGCTTTTTGCCTGGTGCATTTTCTTCATCGCATCGCTGGCCGAAAGTAATCGGGCTCCCTTTGATTTGCCTGAAGCAGAGAGTGAATTGGTGGCGGGGTTTCAAACGGAGTATTCAGGCTTTCGCTGGGCTGTGATAATGCTGGCTGAATATGCCATGATGTTGCTGGTTAGTTTCGCAGGGGTTATTTTATTCTGGGGAAGTTGGAACACACCCTTACCAAATATCGGATCCTTAAAATTAGCAGACTGGACTACGGGATCAACCGGTTCAATAAGTTTACACCTTTGGGGAATTTTTTGGTTAGTTTCGAAAACATTATTTACTGTAGCTTTACAGATTTGGGTTCGATGGACCTATCCGCGAATGCGCATAGACCAGCTTACCTCATTGAGCTGGAAGCTATTAACGCCCGTTGCTTTAGTGTTATTAATTATCTGTTCACTTTGGAAATTAGTTTTGTGATACTCTCAAAGTTCAAAATATCGTTCATTGCCTTCTGCCTACTACTAATAGGGGCTGTAAATTCTTTTGGGCAATCCAAAATGGATAGTTTAGAAGCTATTTTAAAGAATTCACCGTCTGACTCGATCCGGTTTATAACATTAATCAAGCTCTCCCAAGAAAACCAATACAAAGATTTAACAAAAGCCTCAGCCTATTCAGGGCAAGCGTTAGCCCTTGCCGAAAAAAAACAATGGGTTTGGGGAAAATCAAAGGCCTATGGACAAGAATCCTTTCTGGCAACGATAAGTGGTGATTATGCTACTGCCATGAAATACGATAACCAAAACCTTCAATTAGTTATTGCCCAAAAGGATAGTCTTTCCATAGCCGAAACATTGGGGTTTTTGGGCAATGATTATAAAGATCTGGGAAAATATGATGAAGCCTATTACTATTTCACTCAATCCTTCAAGGTAGCCAGGGCAATCCCCGATTCGTTGAAAATGGCAATCGCCATTCATAACATTGGCACTGTGTTAAGCGACTTGGGTCAGTATGATTTAGCCCTGGATCATTTTAAAATCAGTTCAAAAATCTCTTTAGCAATTAATGACCTGGATGGAATTGCGTATGATCTGGATGCCATGGGTGATGTGTACCGAAGAAAAAAAGAATACAACAAAGCCGAAGAATATTTACTCAAAGCACTAAAAAGTATCCGGGAGCGAAAGCTAACCGTTATTGAACCCCGTGCGCTTACACATATCGCGCATTTATATTTCATCATGAGCGACTTGCCAAAGTCGTTAGCGTACTATGACACGGCCAGTAGGGTGTATGGCAGAACAAGCAACACTTTTGGCGAGGCTGAAGTTAATTTAGGAATTAGCGAGGTATTTATTGAACAGGGCAAATTTGACCAGGCACAGGTTCTGATCGAGAAAAGTTTAAAAACAGCACAAGGACTTAGCGCTGAGCGTATGGAAATTGATTGCTATCAAAAGCTTTCCAACCTAGCGGAAAGGAAAGGAGACTTTAAAAGTGCTTTAATCTTTCATAAGAATTTCAAAGTAATGGAAGACTCACTCTTTAGTCAGGAAATGCTTGAAAAAGTTTTTCAGGATCAATTGCGCTTTCAAACTGAAAACAAAGATTCTGAAATAGCAAACTTGAGCAAAGTGACTTTTGAACAAGATAGTGAGTTAAGAAGACAAGAGTTTCTCAGCAACATTTTAGTTGTGGTGGTAGCGTTAACTGCTATTTTACTTTTCACGGTATACCGTAGTGGGCAGCGAAGAAAACGAATCAATAAACTGCTCATTGAACATCAAGAGGAAATCAAAAGGCGAAGTATCGAACTAGAACAACTCAATCAGGTAAAAGATAAATTCTTTTCCATCATTTCACATGATTTGCGCTCTCCGATTAATGCCTTATCAGGGATTTTGGAATTGCTCAGTAACAAACAAATAACACAGGAAGAATTCGCAACACTTACCCAAGAGATGCGCGTTCAGTTTAACCATACGCGCACATTGATTAATAATTTGCTGGATTGGGCACTTCTGCAAATGGACAAATTGAAAATCCAACCTGAAAAAATCGAGTTAAGCAAAGTGATTAATGAAAATTTCACCTTGGTGCAATCGCTCCAACTCAAGGAAATGAACCTTGTTAATCAAGTGGAGCCAGGCCTATTTGGTTGGGGTGACCTAAATATGATTAATCTTATCTTTAGAAATCTTATCCTGAACGCAATTAAATTTTCTGATATCGGTGGGGCCATCGAAATCTCGGCCAACCAAGATGGTAATTTTTATGTTTTGGCTGTAAAGGATTATGGAGTCGGAATTAGCCCAGACGTGCAAAAGATACTCTTCGACAAAACTACAGGGTACAGCACACGCGGTACTGCTAACGAAAAAGGTACTGGACTGGGATTGATCTTATGTAAAGAGTTTATCGAAAAAAATGGCGGCCAAATCTGGCTCGAAAGTGAAGAAGGTAAAGGCAGCACTTTTTATTTCACCATTAAGAAAGCCTAAGCTACAAGCCTTTAGTAATTTCCTTCTATTTTTGTTACTAATAGAATGGATAATAAGGTCTCGGTCTGGGCTCAATTCGCTTTTGGAGGAAAATCCCTCTTCAAAGGGCTTGCGCTCACATTCTCTCATTTACTAAAATCGCGGAAGAGCAGAAGTCAGATTTCTATCCAAGAAGAAGGGTATTTTGATAATCAACGCGGCATTGCCACAGTTCAATATCCTTTTGAAAGCATTCCCGTGCCTGATAATGGGCGCTATAAACTGCACAATGAAATTGAAGATTGTATTGTGTGCGATAAATGTGTAAAAGTTTGTCCGGTTAACTGCATCACCATAGAACCGATTCGATCTCCTGAGGAGTTTGGTAAAACATCGGACGGAACTCCCAAAAGAATATACGCAGCTAAATTTGATATTGATATGGGCAAGTGTTGCTTCTGCGGATTGTGTACCACGGTGTGCCCTACCGAATGCCTCACTATGACAAAAGAGTATGACTTCTCTACCTTCGACATTCCTGATCATAATTTCTCTTTCGGAAACATGACGCCCCAAGAAATCGAAGAAAAGAAAAAGGCTTGGGACGAACATCCGAAAAATAAAATGGCTGTGGCTCCTGGTAAATCCGATCCAACAGATCAAGCAAGCGCAGCGAAACCTGTATTCAAGCCTCGCATAAAACCTCCTACACAACCATGATGCAGGAAGTAATTCTATATCTCTTCATTGGATTTTCAATAATGAGTGTGTTAGTAATACTCTTAAACCGAAATGTATTTTACTCAGCCCTGGCATTGCTTACTTGTCTTATCTCGTTATCCGGCATTTATGGATTGTTGCAAGCCGAGTTTTTAGCAGTAACTCAATTGCTTATTTATGCAGGAGGTGTTTTAGTGCTTATGATTTTTGGCATTATGCTCACCAATCGAATTGCAGGAAAATCATTTGAAAGCAAATCCCACAACTGGATACCGGGTATTTTAGTTACAACTTCACTATTGGTAGTTCTTGTTATTACGTTTCAAAACTCTTCAATTAAAGCAACTCAAAACGAATTGAATACCGGAAATCACATCCGTAATGTAGGAATTGAGTTAATGAGTACCTATGCTGCCCCTTTTGAGGTCAGTGGAGTACTGCTACTTGTTTGTTTGATTGGCGCTGCATTAACGGCCTCTTCCTTTAAAAAAAGTAGTCATGAGTAAACAAGAGTTGCTTTTCTTTTTTAGTGCTTTTCTTTTTTGCTCAGGGCTATTGATAGCAGTAACAAAAAAGAATGCCATTGTGGTGTTGATGGGTATTGAACTTATGCTTAATGCAGCCAACCTCAATCTGGCCCTTTTCAACTTTCAAAAAAGAGGAATGGACGGGCAACTCCTCGCATTGTTTATCATTATTGTTGCTGTGTGCGAAGCAGCCGTAGGCATTGCCATTATTTTGAAATCATATCATTTTTATCATAGTTCGGTGCTTGATCAGATCAGCGATCTAAAAGAAAAAAATTGACAACTGCAGCAAACTCTTACATACTATGGCTTACACTTGCTGTGTTAGGTCTTCCTCTGATGGCTTCGCTCAGTTGCTTTTCGATTAAACAAAAAGTTGGATGGCTGGCACCGTTGCTAAGCAGCATTCTGTTATTAATTGCCTCTATACTTGCTTCCATACTTTTTTTTCAAATCGGTAGTGAATATGAGGTAAGCTTCTCTTGGGTATGGTTTAATCTCAACCAAAAAGAAATAGCACTTAGTATTCTGCTCGATAGCAAAGCAAGTATTATGATGTTGATTGTTACTATTGTTTCCTTCCTGGTTCATGTATACTCCATTGGCTACATGGCTGAAGATTACCATCAGGCGAGATATTTTGGAATGCTGGCATTTTTTACGTTTGCCATGATCGGATTAGTGATGGGTAGCAATCTGCTAATTATATTTATTTTTTGGGAACTAGTTGGCGTTAGTTCTTATCGGTTAATCGCACACGATCAGGAAAAAGAGACTGCTATCAAAGCGGCAACAAAAGCATTTTTGCTGAATAAAATTGGCGACATCGGATTCTTGATAGGCCTGATCATCCTCTGGTCATGGTCAGGCACACTGGAAGTAGCGGATCCAAATCTAATAAGCATTCCCCCGTTTTGGCTAGCTACCGCAGGAGTTTGCATGTTTATCGGAGTAATCAGTAAGTCTGCACAATTTCCATTGTTCAATTGGTTACCTGATGCCATGGAAGGACCCACACCCGTCTCTGCCCTGATTCACGCAGCTACCATGGTTGCTGCTGGTGCTTATTTATTGGTACGCATCGCTATTCTTTTTACCGAAGATGTTTTAATACTTATTGCTATCACAGGAGCTATTACAACCCTTGCCGGTGCTGTGGGTGCTTTATTCCAGTTTGACATTAAAAAGATACTGGCCTACTCAACCATTTCTCAATTGGGATTAATAGTAATGGCCATGGGGGGGGGTGCTGTACAGGGTGGCTATTTTCATTTACTACACCATGCATTCTTTAAAGCAGGTTTATTTTTAGGGGCAGGAGCCATCATTCACGCCCTGCATCAAGTCAATCAGCAAAGTAATATGGATGTACAGGACATACGCAACATGGGTGGACTACGAAAAAAACTACCCATCACATTTATTTCATTTATGATTTGCGCGGCAGCCCTTTCAGGCATTCCTTTTACTTCGGGTTATGTTTCTAAGGAATTCATTCTGACTCAAATGACCATGTGGGCAGGAAATGAATTTTCGTGGCGATGGATTGTGATGAGTTGTACATGGGCAGTTACTTTCCTTACTCCTATCTACACATTTAGATTAGTTTGGTTTATCTTTTATAGGAAACCTCAACACGAACACAACATTGAAGAAGTACCTATAATCATGCGCATTCCTCTCATTGTTCTAGCTGTGGGTTCATTGGCTATGTTGTCTTCATTGAGTCCATTCCATATCTCTTCCGTAATTAATGTGTTGCAGCAATCCTACCCAAGTACTAATACGATAATCTCTTTCGTATCAATCGCATTGATCCTGATTTCATCAGCAGCTGCATTTTATATCTATAAGAATCAGGATGCGAAAAACCAGAAACTGGTTACACCTCAATACTATTTGGATGCAGTCTCAAATTACTTCAGTTTACTGACTTTAAAATTATCGGAAGCAACAAGGTGGTTTGATAAACGGATCGACTTTCTCATTCATGGAATAAGTTATTTTCAAATTACAGTTGCACACATTACCGGCTGGGCCGATCGCTACCTGGTGGATGGAGTGGTTGATGGAATTGCATACTCAGCAAAGGGGGTTGGTGCTGTAACCCGGTCTTTGGCAAATGGAAAAATTCAGTCGTACTTGCTGTGGGCTATGGCTGGGCTCGTTATTTTTATAGTTTGGATTTTATACTAATGCACTTGCTTTCACTTCTCATATTTATCCCATTCGGAACAGCTTTGCTCGCGTTGCTTGTCCCATCTCGATATGGGAATAGCTTTCGTGCTATCACACTTGGCGTAAACATTGCGCAAGTGATTATTCTATTGCTTGTTTTATCACACTATAAATACGAAGGCGGTTTTCAACTGATCGAAAAGATACCTTGGATATCTATTGATCTCGGAGCTTGGGGGGTATTGCAATCAGAATATTTTGTAGCGCTGGATGGCCTGAGTCTGCCGATGGTGGCATTGTCAGTATTTATTTTATTGATTGCCACCCTCTCATCCTGGACACTAGAACAAAACCGTAAAGGATATTTTGTTCTGCTGCTTACTCTTAATGGAGCCATCCTTGGAAGTTTTTGCGCACTCGACTTTTTACTCTTTTATGTCTTTTTCGAATTTATGTTACTGCCCATGTATTTCCTGATAGGAATTTGGGGCGGAACAAAAAGAGAGTATGCTTCTATCAAATTTTTCCTTTACACCTTATTAGGATCAATATTGATTCTGATTGTTATCGTGGCTCTATACATCTCAATAAAGACACCCGATACATCCGATCGAATTGTACATACTTTCAATGTGCTACACATGCAAGATTTTAACAATCTGATTCCAGATTCCCTACTTGCATTAGACTCCATCAAATTAGTGGGTGTATTTTCGTTTCGATATTGGGCTTTTCTTTTGCTGTTTATTGGGTTTATCATCAAACTCCCGGCAGTTCCCTTTCACACGTGGTTGCCCGATGCACACGTAGAAGCCCCCACTCCTATCTCAGTGATACTGGCTGCGCTTCTATTAAAGTTTGGTGGTTATGGATTATTGCGTTTTGCCTATCCCATCTTCCCGGATGCTGCAATACATTTTAGTTGGCTTGTTGGTTTGATCGGTTTGATCTCTATTATCTATGGTGCTCTCAACGCGCTTTCGTCAAAAGATTTGAAACGATTGATTGCATATTCTTCTGTCTCGCACATGGGGTTTGTGCTACTAGGCATTGCCTCGGCCACTGTTGAAGGAATTACCGGAGCCGTGTATCAAATGTTCAGTCACGGAATAATCTCAGCCATGTTGTTTTTGATTGCGGGAGTGTTGTATGATCGAACAGGGGATCGAATGATTGGAAACTATTCCGGCCTTTCCAGTAAAATGCGCAGCTATGCTGCATTTGTTTTGATCGCATTCTTTGCATCCATGGGCTTACCCGGGTTTGCAGGATTTATGGGTGAAGTGATGATCTTCTTCGGTGCCTTTCAATCCTCTTCAGTCAATGGACTCCTCCCGGTATGGATGGCAATCGCTGCCACGTTGGGTTTGTTACTTGGGGCTGCCTATTACCTCTGGACAATCCAACGAATGTTTTATGGTCCATTCTCGACTAAGAATGTTACAGCTGACTTGACCGATCTTAACAGAAGGGAATTCAGCATGCTATTACCCTTGGCACTGGCTGCATTAATTTTTGGAATACTTCCACAACTCCTTCTTAATTATATCAACCCGTTTGCCGGTGATTTTGTAAACAACTTATTTCAAAGGGGTAATCTTTTAACTCCTTAACCCCAGTTATGGAATTGAAAGTACAATTAACCGGAATTTCAGAAAGCGTAGGACATCTGTTGCCTGAGTTGGTTCTTATCTCTTCGTTGGTTATTTCTCTTTTGCTAGGATTGTTTCTCAAAAAGAATAAACAGACTATCCTTTACATTTTTTCATTAGCAACCTATCTCGCTTCATTTTTTATAATCATTCAAACCTGGCCACATCAACCCGTTTCATTGTTTGGCGGGATGATGCGATTGGATGATTTCTCAGCGTTCTTTAAACTGCTTTTTTTTACGGGTGGATTTTTAACCATCCTTATCTCAAAACAAAAAGGTGAAACCGCATCAGAATACATAATACTTATCGATGCCATTCTGTTAGGCGCCTGCTTGTTGGCGATGAGTATGAACTTTGTAATGTTAATTCTTTCTATGGAACTGATTTCACTACCCTCTTACGTGCTGGCTGGGTTTGCGTTCGATAGAAAAAGTTCGGAGGGAAGTTTAAAATACTTTTTGTTTGGAACAGTCGCAACGGCCTGCATGATTTATGGGATCTCATTGATCTATGGATTAAGTGGTACACTTGATTTTTCGTCCAATCAATTCATTGAGGCACTCATTGACTCTAAGGATTCGTTACTTTTCGTTGCCTCTTTTTTAATACTCACGGCCCTCTTGTTTAAAATCGCGGCAGTACCTTTTCACTTGTGGGCACCCGATGTATATGAATCGGCTCCCACTCCGGTGGTTGCTTTTCTATCGGTGGTTCCTAAACTAGCTGGCCTTGCAATCTTTATAAAGATGGTGCTAGCGTTAAATCTCTTTGGTCAGTCGGCTTTACCGTGGTCTATGATCGTGGCTTTCTTTGCTATCCTTTCGATTGTGATCGGCAATTTATCCGCCCTTGTGCAAACCAATCCTAAACGAATGCTAGCCTATTCGTCTATTGCACAATCAGGATTTTTACTAATTGGGCTTGCTACCATGAGCATGGAAGGCATTCACTTCCTGATGTTTTATGCGGTCATTTTCTTAATCATGAATTTTTTAGTGTTTGCTGTGCTCCATCAATTTGAAAACTCCATCAACATCCAATCTGTACATAATTTTGCCGGCCTCGGACGACTTTCTTTTCTTCCTGCTTTTTCATTATTAATTGGGATGATTGCCCTAACAGGCCTGCCGCCCACGGCAGGATTTACGGCCAAACTTCTAATTTTCACCTCGCTGTGGACTTCTTATGAAGATTCGCACTCAATTACATTACTGATCCTTATGGTCGTTGGGCTAATCAATACGGTAATAGCCCTATTCTATTATTTAAAAATACCCTACCTCCTATTTTTAAAAGAACCCGTTTCGGGATCAGTTGCCATAAAAAACTCTTTCCCTAGAAATCTTTTTCATCTTATTCTGGTTATGCTTCTAATCTATCTTTTCTTACTCCCCGGTGGGTTGATGGGATGGATTAATCAGATTACCTTTGTACTTTAAAACTGATACTCACAAGGCTTCAGCAAGGGCAGTTGACCACTGAGTAAAAGGCTAAACTTGAATTGAAGAAGTTATGAGTGATTCCATCCTTCATGAATGCGGTATAGCACTCATTCGTTTGCGAAAGCCGCTTTCCTATTACATCGATAAATATGGCCCCACCTACGCCATGAACAAGATGTACATCCTGATGGAAAAACAACATAACCGTGGGCAGGATGGAGCCGGAATTGCCAATATTAAAATTGATCAAAAGCCCGGATTTCGTTTCTTCAGTCGCTACCGATCCATAAAAACCCAACCCGTAGCCTCCCTTTTCAAAAAGATTGGCAAAAAATATCAGAAGGCTCAAAAAGCGGGAAAGGAAAAATTCTATGATGAAAGCTGGCTAAAGGAAAACCTTGCCTTTAGTGGCGAATTATGGCTGGGTCATTTACGATATGGAACCCACGGTATCAATAGCATCGAAAATGTACATCCCTTCTTGCGTCAGAACAACTGGCGTAGTCGTAACCTGGTAATGGCAGGTAATTTCAACATGACCAATGTAGATGAACTCTTCAACATCTTAGTAGAGTTAGGTCAACATCCAAAGGACAAAGTAGATACCGTGACCGTGATGGAGAAAATTGGTCATTTTCTGGATTTGGAAGTTCAAAACTTATTCGAAAAATATAAAGACAAGTACACCAACAAGGAGGTGTCGGATATTATTGAGACAGAATTAGATCTTACTCGCTTACTAAGACGCGCGTGCAAAGATTTTGATGGAGGCTACACGATGGCTGGCCTTACGGGATCTGGATCTGCGTTTGTAGTGCGTGATCCGTCCGGCATCCGTCCGGCTTATTACTATGCCGATGATGAGATTGTAGTAGTTGCCTCTGAGAAGCCAGCGATTAAAACAGCTTTCAATGTTAACTACTCGCAAATAAAAGAAATAAAACCGGGCCATGCGTTACTCATTAATAAAAATGGTGAGTACGAACAACAGGAAATCTTAAAGCCTCTCGAAAAAACCTCTTGTAGTTTTGAACGCGTTTATTTTTCACGGGGCACTGATCCTGAAATCTATCAGGAAAGAAAACAACTCGGAAGGCTGCTTGTACCTCAGGTGTTGAAGGCTATCAATTTTGATCTAAAGAATACCATCTTCTCCTACATCCCCAACACTGCCGAAACCGCTTTTATGGGTATGATGTCGGGCATTGAAGATTACCTGATCAGCAAGCAGAAAGATATAATTATCGATTCAAAGCCTTCGGTAGATTCATTGGATGATATTCTTTCTTTCCGGCCACGGATAGAGAAAATCGTTATTAAAGATGTTAAGCTAAGAACCTTTATTACCGATGACGATCATCGCGATGATATGGTTGCCCATGTGTACGACACCACTTATGAAGTGGTGAACAAAGGGAAGGATACCTTGGTAGTAATTGACGACTCAATTGTACGAGGCACTACGCTTGAGAAAAGCATTTTAAAAATGCTCGATCGGTTGAACCCAAAAAAAATTATTGTGGTTTCATCTGCTCCCCAAATCCGCTTCCCGGATTGTTATGGAATTGATATGAGTAAGATGGGTGAATTTGTTGCCTTCCGGGCCATGATTCAATTGCTGAAAGAACAAGGAAAAGAATATTTGCTGGGCGAGGTGTATGAGCAGTGCCGTCAGGCCGAACAGGATGCTGTTGCCACTAACCACGTACAGCGATTATACAACCAATTTAAATACGAAGAAATCTCTGAAAAGATAACTGATATTGTCCGCCCTGCGGGCATGAAAGCCGAACTGGAAGTACTCTTCCAAACTGTTGACAACTTACACAAAGCCATTCCCGGTCACTCGGGCGATTGGTATTTTACCGGCAACTACCCTACCCCGGGTGGCATGCGCGTAGTGAATCGTTCCTTTGTTAATTATCTGGAAGGAAAATTAGTGAGGGCTTATTAGTTAGTCCTACTTTATTAGCGTTTTCAGCTTTTGAATTAATTGCCCTTTAAAAGAAATATCAATAATTGTTGATAGTTGAATGTTATAGTCAATTTGTTTTTGGACAATCGAACTAACTTATGAGAATAAAATCCATTCTAACCTTTTTGACAATTGTTTTATTGACTGCTTCTTGCGGACATGTTTACCGGAAGTACGATAAAAAATCATTTCCTACTTATTCGTGGAAGTACGGTCAAGAGATCATTTTCACTCCGACTATTGAGGATATAAATAAATCTTACAACTTGGTTTTAGGTATCCGACACCTTTATGGTTTTCAATTAAGTAGAATAAACGTAACCATAAAATCTATTTCTCCTTCAGGAAAAGAGATGATAAAGGACTATGAATTTAACATTCTAAAATCAGACGGTAAATATATTGGAAGTTGCAGTGGTGACATGTGTGATCTTGAGGCTGTAGTTGATGAGAATATAAAATTTGAAGAGGCAGGGCAATATAAATATGTAATTACGCATAACGTTCAGGTGGAAAAGATTCCAGGTATTATGGAATTCGGACTAATAATTGACGAGAGGGACAAATAGGATAAACCCAAAGATGGTTCGTGAAGACACCGTGAAGACACGAACCTAGGCACTTGGACTTTCGCACAGCCCTATATTTTGACGTCAACGCATTTTACCTCCTGCAACAACAACGGAACAACCGACACGAGGCTTTCGTGGCAATTGAATGGCTAGCTATTTGTAAAGCATTATTGGAAAATCATTGCCAAAGGAATAAGCAGATGGAAACTGAGGTGAACCTTTCAGTTGCTCTGATAATTCAGGCACTTTGTTTTCAATGTAATTACTAAGTTCACGCACGGTGAGCTTATGGTCGCCATTGCCATCAGCTTTGCCAGTCAGACCTTCAAGTAAAGCATACGTGAAAAGGCCATGACCTAATTTATCAAACTCTGAGGCGAACTGCTCTGTTCCAGTTGAGGTAATCCAAAATGTGCCAGTACTGCGGGCGAGTTGCGCTATAGCTTTTTCTTCTGCAGCACCACGAGATGCCACGGCATCCAATGCTCCGGCAGATTGGCAGGCATCCAGTATGAACACTTGCTTTTGTGCATTAATCTGTTGAGCAAATTCTTTTAGTTCAGTTGCCGAAATGGCTTTTTCCTTTAAAATCTCATCTCGACCGTACAATTGAATGACGTCATAAGGAACAATATAAAAATCACGTTGCTCATCAGTGGCGCTGCTCATGACCCCATGACCAGCATAATAAACAAGTAATACATCTTGCTCTAACGCTTTGCCCTGTATGTCTGTAAGGGCAGCAGCTATCCTTGTTTTGGTGGCTTCCTCGTTGCGAATGCTGGTTACTATAATTTCTTGAAATAGCCCTCCAGTTCGGTCGTTTAGTCGATTGCTCGTAGAGTCCGCATCGGCTTGGGCGTAATTTAAATTGTATTTAGGATTTCTGTATTGGTTAATTCCAATGGTGAGAAGATATAACTTGGGCTTCTCGTTGCTTGACCCTTTATAAGCCACTGCAAATTTTATTTTTTGAGATTCAATGCCCGTCTTACTTAAAGCAGAAACAGCAAAGTAGTTCTCTTCGCCAAAAGCTGTGCTGAGTTGTGCATCGAAGGCATACTCACTCAGGCCATTGTTCTTTTTAACTTTAACTATTTTGCCATTTTGAATTAGACGTACCTCAGAGACTTGGCTGCCGTTCTGTAGTATAGTCACTTCAACGGAAACCGTCTTTTGAACAGACTCCAATCTTCTGGATGAGGCATCCAGTTTATTGACCGATTTTAGTTTAAGTACAGGCAGGGTGCTGATGGCATTCTCTGAATCAAATTCAGCCAGTAGATTAGTGCTCTTGTCAGTCACAAGGAGGCTTAACAATTTTGGGGTGAATCCAGACTCATATCGGCTTTCAAGCGCAGTTCGGGATGTTGATTTTCGGGACGTCCAATACACTTTTGAAAGTACACTAAGGGGGCCATCCACACGGCCATCGCGCGAAACCATGGCCCAATCATCATTGCTATCCGCATAAAAATAGCCCGTGATGGCGTTGACGTTGGCATCGTAAATCTGGTTAATGTTGTTGCCCGAACAATTCAATAGAAATTTTCCACCCCCAAGTGGGTATATCTGCCTGCTTCCAAAGAAATTTCGATTTAGATAACCACGGTCATTTTTTGTTGTGTAGATCACACTTCTGCTATTGGCATCGTATACCTGAAAGGTTCGGGTGTGAAGCGTAATCAACATCCTGTCCTTGTATCGCACACCGGCCATGGGGCCACCCTCCGAATACTTGTTTACAGTAAAATCCTGTATATTTAAATTGAGATACTTGCCATCAAAAACATTGATAAAACATTTTGAATTGGAGACCACACCTGCTTGAACCATGCCTCCGGCATATATGTTTTCACCTTTTTCATCGTAAAACAGCATGAGTGGACTCGACATGTCATACTCCTTGATAAGCTTGCCGGTTGGCACCTCATACAATTTTAACCGTTCAGCGTTGACCACCACATATTTTCCATCAGGGGATAAGGCCACTGCGGCTATGCCCCCCCGTCTTCTTTTATTTTCAAACTTGCGTATGGGGCTTAACGTGTTTAGATCCCAAAGAGTGGTTACTCCGCAAATAGAATTTACGGCAAGGATGTTCTGTTGGGCGATGTACGAAGTGGCTAATGATGATGAGGCGCACGAGTTTTCAATGGTTATTTTTTTAAGGAGGGCACCACTTTTCCAATTCAGGATAATCATTTCATCATCGTTTATAATGACCACCTTTTCATCGTTCGTGATTCTAAGGTCCATTTTAAAATTGTGCATACCGCGCTCCACCATTTTTTCTGTTGGAACCTGAAGCGTTTTGATAAATTTATTCGCAAGGACATCAAAGATTTTTAAGGAACGATCCTTGAACAGGATAGCAATTAGCTTTCCATCGCTGGAAACCGAAATATCAAGCTGTTCCGATTGGAGCCTGTCTTCATCGTAGCCTAAACGGACAAGATCAACTTCCTGAGCATATCCATGGTTGAAAAGCAAGATGAGCAAAGCAGCAATTTGGCGCATAGTTTAGAATTTGATGGAATTAGGATAAACCTCTTCAAATTTAATAAGTGCATAGTACTTGTATGCCAAAAGTAAAAAAATAAGTTTGGGACTCTCAGCAATGGTTCGTGTCCCACGAAACAAAAAATGGAAAACCGGAAGGGGTCATGAGTCCCGAACTATGGAAGCAGTTATGAAACCATAAATATTAGTTATCTTAAACTTTTAACCAGGAATAAATGTCGGGTTCAGTTTCTCCGGGATTTGGAATATTACTTAAAGTTTTTGTGGTTCTAATTGTATTTCTAGGAATAGCGTATTTAGCAGTAGTATTCAAACTGCATTCCTATGATCATCATTCAACTACCTGGAAAATAATATTCGGAGCAATTACACCTTTCTTAATCATTTTAAGTTTGGTAAGTTCAAAACTATTTGAAAATAAGACTATAAATGTAATATCC
This sequence comes from Cyclobacteriaceae bacterium, assembly GCA_016787755.1. Classification (GTDB taxonomy): domain Bacteria; phylum Bacteroidota; class Bacteroidia; order Cytophagales; family Cyclobacteriaceae; genus ELB16-189. The sequence continues at coordinate 21,925 of JAEUUA010000005.1, forward strand.
GTTGTATTACTCACGGCCATTAATTTAATATACCTTTTGGCTCCGGTTATTACTTACTTTGCTGCGTTGATTTACAATGGCAGCAACAAGATTATAACTTTCATTTTATTTGGAATAATTTCTCTATTAACATTTATTCTAATTTTATCTGGTCTGGCAAGTATCATATACTGGACAATCAAACTCTTGAAATTATGAGATTTGATTTGGACTAAAGAGATGATTTATATCCCCTGCTTCCTCGTGGAGTCTCGCTTCGGACTCCACGATTTGACAACTAAGCAATGATTCGTGTCCACTAAACAAAAGCTAGGAAACCGGAAAGCTCAGTGAGACACGAACCACGACAAGTGGATTGACTAACTCATCCTTACAAAAGGTGCGATAAACTGAAATTTCTACGGCAAATAAAAATCAAACACAATCTCCTTCATACACTTAAAATGACCTTTCGGGCATTTATCAAATCCTATTTTTGAACATGGGCGACAGTTTAGTTTTTTGTTTTCCAGCACCGTAAATTTTGTGCGATACGGGTACATCCCAAACTCCGGAATCGTGTTACCCCAAATAGAAAATATTTCTTTTTTAAAAGCCGCAGCTATGTGCATCAATCCCGTATCGTGGGTAAAAATATAATTTGCCTTCTTCACCAAACTGGCCGACTGATTAAGATTGAACTTTCCGCACCCATTATAAATAATTGTCTTTTTGTTAAGTTCTGTAAGCCCTGCTTCGTACTCGGTGTTCTCTGGCCGTTTAAAGAATTTGTGGATCTCTTCGCCAATCGCTGCATCTTCCTGGCCACCCAACAGCATTATAGGTTTATTGATTTTATCACACAACTCAATCATGCGGCTTATGGGTAATTTCTTTGTGCTATGTTGAGCCCCAAGTGCGTACGCTACATATCCTTGGCGGTGAGTTTCCGGAAGCCAGTCCAACGGCACTTCATCCTTTTCTTCGATAAAATAATCTAACCCCAAGGCGTCTGCTTTTACACCAAGCGATTTTACAGTCTCCAGGTAGCGATCGACTATATGTAACGATGGCAGTTTATCAATTTTAAGATTTACTAATAACCATTTTTCCCAATTCAGTTTATTATAACTAAGCGACTTGACACGAAGGCTCGTCTTAATAATGCGGGTGCGTAAATTATTGTGCAAGTCAACTATGTAATCGTACTTCTCTTTGCGCAACTCCCCCATTAATTTATTGAGGTCACGATCGAAAAGAAACAATTTATCGACATATGGATTTGAGGTTAAAATGCTTTCGTATTTTCTTTTAGTAAGATAGTGGATTTCTGAATCTAATAGTTGAGTCTTGAGTACCCGCACAACGGGTGTAGTAAGCACAATGTCGCCAATGGAAGAAAAGCGAATAACAAGAATCTTCATCTATGATTTCATTTTTAATGAAACTTCCGAAAAATACGAATACAATTTCCTATTTTAGATACTTTCATAAAGGAACTAAAACAGACATAACAATGAACTATTGGCTCTTAAAAACAGAACCCAGCACCTTTTCATGGGAAGACCTGGTGCGTGATAAAAAAGCAGTGTGGGACGGAGTGCGAAATTTTCAGGCACGTAACAACATTAAAGCTATGAAAAAGGGTGATCTGGCATTTATCTACCACAGTATGGATGACAAAGCCGTGATCGGGATTGCCGAAATTACCAAAGAATCTTATCCCGATCCTAAAGACAAAGATTGGCCAGTCATGGATATCAAACCGGTAAAAAAATTAAAATCACCGGTCACGTTGGCCACCGTGAAAGGAGACAAAAGAATGGCGAACATGGTACTCGTAAAAAATTCCCGGCTTTCCGTTCAGCCCGTTAAAAAAGAAGAGTTTGATTGGATTATTGGTTTGAGTGAGTAAATGAATATCGAGGGAAACATAAAATCAAATTTAATAGTACTCCTGATACTACTTGTTTTTCTTCCTTTTAGCGCTACCTCTCAAATTAAACAAACGGCTCGCTTTGAGAGAGAACATAAGAGCAATGACAAGGAATTCATTTTGGTTTCCTTAAAAGAAAAGGGACTTGTGCTGGTACGCGATAAAGAAAAGTATAAAGAGGGAAAACAACTATGGGAAATCATTCGATTAGATACTGAACTTAAGGAAATTTGGTCGGTTGAATTATATACTGAAAGCCGTTTGCGCATTGTTGGTTATGAATATAAAGATGATCTGGTTTATTTGCTTTATCGCGAAGGTGAACACGAAGCCAGTGATCTGACCCTCTACACAATTGACATCGATTCAAAAGATGTAAGGAAGCATGTCATTAAACAGGAATTAACTTTTAAGGTTACACATTTTAGCGCGCTCTCTCATACCATTGCGCTGGGAGGATATGTTACTAACGAACCCGCCATATTACTTTATCATCTGGAGAATGAAGTGACTAAACTAGTTCCGGGCTTTTTTGTTTCAGACACAGAGTTACTCGACTTGAGGGTAAATACAAACAATACATTCAATGTCTTAATCGCTGTGCGTAACGCTAAACATAGAAAAAAACTGATTCTAAAGACATTCGATGCTCAGGGTGCACTACTCATCGAAGATGAAATGGAGATTGACTCAAAGAAGGCCATCCTTTCAGGAATCTGTAGCACATTGATAAACGATGAGTTATTTATTGCAGGCACCTGGACAGAAGGTAATTCAAAACAAGCAAGCGGGATTTACACCTCACTGATCGATCCATTTAGTGATCAGGTTATTAACTTCTATGATTTTGGGCAGTTTGATCATTTTCTAGATTATCAAAATCCAAAACGAGTAGCTAAACTGAAACAACGATCGCAACAAGCCGGTAAAGCAGGTGAAATACCTGACTTTAAAACGTATGCCATCCCAATGCGCCTCGAAGAACAGCCTGAGGGTTTTGCCTTGCTCACTGAAGTATATTTACCCTCCACCAGTTTAAATTCATATCCGTATTGGAACAATTTTTCATCTCCTTATTATAATGGGTATTCCCCGTATGGCTACAATCCATTTATGAATCGGTATTATTCTGCTCCCTACCAATACAATAGCCAACCATCTGGGGAAACCAAAATGCTTTATGCTTCTTTGATTGTGTTTGATACACAGGGAAAGAAGAACTACGACTACGGCATCAAACTAGAGGATAAAAAAGTTGGAGGACTTGAACAAACCGCAGACTTTATGTTTTATAAAGAAAATTTTGCATTGGCTTTTAAGAAGGACAAAGAAGTAAAATTTATAAGTGGCCATCCTGAAGAAACCGTTGAGAAGGACACCCTCACTTCAGAACTCTCTTATGACGAAACCGTTAGGAATGATTCGGATGATAATAGTGCCATCCGATTGTGGTACCAAAATGTCTTTTACTCGTGGGGCTATCAAAGTATCCGCGACCGATCTCCTCATGCTGAGAGTCCAACCCGATATGTTTTTTATATCAACAAAATTGAAGTTCGTTAAATCGATAGCACTCCTTTTAGTCTCTTTTACCAGCTTCAGCCAAATAGACCAAGAAGCTCGGTTTGAAATCCTATTAAGTGAAAATGATATCCATGAAAATTATTCAGTTTCATCCCTAGCTGATCAAGGTCTTCTGGTTTATCGAAGACTATTTGGCCAACGTGAAGATCAGTTAGAGCTTATTAAGTTGGATACTACGTTGATAGAAAATTGGCGTGGATATATTGCTTTGCAAAAAAAACTACAAGTTTCACATGTAAAAGTACATGATCAGGTCGTATTCATTCTATTAAAATCTGGCAATTATACCTCTGGCGATTTTCAGGTAGTAGCTATTAAGGCCGATGATGGAACCTATAAAGTTTATACCATCAAAAACCTGATCCCTTTTAATCCCACTGATTTTATTGTAACCAGCTATGGTATGATGCTTGGTGGTTATTTTAACTATCGCCCGCTTGTGTTATACTTTAGTTTTCAAACAGAACGCTCTAAAATTTTACCCGGGTTATTTAATGAACAAGGTGAACTTACTCAAATTAAACCTTACGACAATGGATTTGTAGACGTGATCATTAGCGCTAAAAATTTTGAACGAAAAAAATGTTTGTGGATAAGAAACTACGATGCAGAAGCTGATCTGGTTAAGACAACGGTTTTAGCACCGGAAGCAAATAAGAATCTAATTTTTGGCCGATCCGTAAAGATGCCAAATGATGAAGAAGTGGTCGCGGGCGTATATGGAAACCGGAATGTTGAATACTCCCGCGGAATTTTTGTTGCCAACATAAATCGGTTGGGTGAATATCATATCACCTACTACAACTTCAGTGAACTTCAAAATTTTTTCAGCTACATGAAGGTTCGTAGAGAAAAGCGAGTGAAGGAAAGAATCGAACGCAGAAAAATCAAAGGCAAAAAAATCAGGTTTAATTATCGTTTATTGGTACAGGAAGTTATACCCTATGAAAATCAGTTTATCATGTTAGGGGAGGCTTTTTATCCTCGCTACACCTATACTGGCACTCGCGGAAATTCTTTTGGTTTCTCTTCATTCTATTCCAATCCACTCACCCGTGGAGATCGCATTTTTGATGGGTATCAATACACGCACGCGATCGTGATTGGATTTGATGCGCAGGGAAAGCTAAAGTGGGATAATAGCTTTGAAATTAATGATGTAAAATCATTCGATCTGCAACAATATGTAAAAATTGCACCTTCTAAAAATCAAATTTCACTCGTATATTTTTATGATAACCTGATTCGATCAAAAATTATTAAGGATAATCAAGTGCTGGAAGGAAAAACAGCAGATCCGTTAAAATCTAGGTTTGAAACCGATCTTATTAAAAAGAATGACACGCAAACCAGCAAACTGGATTATTGGTATGCACATCACTTTTTTGCATCTGGAATTCAAAAAGTAAGAAATCAGCAGGTGGAGGACCTATACAGAAAAGTGTTTTTTATCAATAAGATCAAATACTAAAATAGAAACAATTCTTTTTGTTAATTTCGCGCAGGCGTATGCAGAAGAAACTCATCCTTGATTCAGACCTGCTTGATATAACCCTCAGCCGCCTTTGCGAGCAACTGATTGAAAATCATGGTTCCTTTGAAAATAGCGTCATTCTGGGCATGCAACCCCGGGGCATTTTCTTAGCAGAGCAAATTCAGAAAAAACTAAAGGAATTAACCAAGAAGGAAATTCCGTTAGGCTATTTAGATGCTACCTTCTATCGCGATGACTTTAGGAGACGCGATAGTCCGGCCAAAGCCAGCGAAACCCGGGTTTCCTTTGTGATTGAGGGCAAACAAGTAATTCTTATTGACGATGTACTTTTTACGGGCCGCACGGTGCGGGCTGCGCTGGATGCGATGATTGCTTTCGGAAGACCCGAGAAAGTAGAATTATTAGTGTTGGTTGATCGTACCCATACGCGTGATTTGCCTATTGCAGCCGACTATGTGGGCAAATATGTAAACACCATTGAATCGCAACGGGTGTTGGTTGAACTCGAAGCGCAAGGATACAAACAAAGCAGGATTTGGCTAATTAATAATGAGGATTAATACAATGTCAAAACTTAGTCAACGGCACCTCTTAGGAATCAAAAACATCACTACAAAAGACATTGAATTAATTTTTGAAACAGCCAATAATTTCAAAAATGTTATTAACCGTCCAATCAAAAAGGTACCTTCTTTACGAGATATTACCATCGCCAATATTTTCTTTGAAAACTCTACGCGTACCCGGCTTTCTTTTGAACTGGCTGAGAAGCGATTATCTGCCGATGTAGTTAACTTCTCAGCATCCAATAGTTCCGTAAAAAAAGGAGAAACCTTGTTGGACACTGTAAATAATATACTGGCCATGAAGGTAGATATGGTGATCATGCGGCATGCCAGTGTAGGGGCTCCTCATTTTTTAGCCAAGCACATTAAAGCCAATATTATTAATGCTGGTGACGGTACTCATGAACATCCTACTCAGGCCTTGCTTGATGCTTTTTCAATTCGTGAAAAGCTGGGCGATGTACAAGGAAAGAAAGTGGCCATCATTGGCGACATTCTTCATTCGCGGGTAGCCTTATCGAATATTTTTGCACTTCAAAAGCTTGGTGCTAAGGTGATGGTATGCGGTCCTCCAACTTTGCTTCCAAAATTTATTGGTTCATTAGGTGTGCAAATTGAATTTGATATCCATAAAGCGTTGGCTTGGTGCGATGTAGCCAACGTACTCCGCATTCAATTGGAACGTCAGCAAATAAAATACTTTCCATCCTTACGGGAATATTCCTTGTATTATGGAATCACTAAAAAAATTCTTGACAATCTGAAAAAACAGATTGTAATAATGCACCCCGGCCCCATTAACCGCGGAGTTGAATTAAGTAGTGATGCTGCTGATTCACATCATTCTATTATCCTTGATCAGGTTGAGAATGGGGTAGCCATTCGCATGGCTGTTTTATATTTATTAGCAGGAGCTGCAGCCTGATTTTTTTTCAAAAGGCTACCTTCCGTTATCATTATTTGTATTTTTGTTGCTCATCCATTACTACGCATTTATGATTTATAATTCAATCATCGAAACTATTGGGAATACCCCCTTGGTTCGCTTAAATAAAATGACCCAAGGCATAGCAGGTACGGTTGTTGCAAAGGTTGAATATTTTAATCCGGGCAATTCAACCAAGGATCGCATGGCATTAAAGATGGTTGAAGATGCCGAAAAAGCAGGCATCCTAAAACCTGGTGGAACCATTATTGAAGGAACTTCCGGAAATACAGGAATGGGTTTAGCATTGACTGCTGTAGCAAAAGGCTACAAGTGTATTTTCACCATGGCCGACAAACAATCGCAAGAAAAGATAAACATTTTAAGAGCGGTAGGTGCCGAAGTAATTGTTTGCCCAACCAACGTTGAGCCGGATGACCCCCGCTCCTACTATTCAGTGGCCAAAAAATTGAATAAGGATATTCCTAATTCAATTTATCCGAATCAATATGATAACCCCTCCAATGCACAAGCTCATTATGAAACTACAGGGCCGGAAATCTGGAAACAGACAGGTGGAAAAATTACCCACTATGTTGCTACCGTGGGTACAGGAGGTTCTATGTGTGGAACATCCCGCTATTTAAAAGAGCAAAACCCAACATTAATCTCCGTAGGTGTTGATACTTATGGTTCGGTTTTCAAAAAATATAAGGAAACCGGAGTGTTTGATCGGAATGAGATTTATCCTTACCTGACAGAAGGCTTTGGGGAAGACATCTTACCCAAAAATGTTGACTTCGATGCAATTGATCTATTTATTAAAGTGACGGATAAAGATGGTGCCATCGCTGCACGCAAGTTGGCAAAAGAAGAAGGACTCTTTTTAGGATGGAGCAGTGGCTCTGCGGTGCATGGTGCGTTGGAATATGCGAGAGAGCATCTCAAAAAGAATGACTTAATGGTTATTCTTATGCCCGACCATGGTACCCGTTATCTCAACAAGGTGTACAACGATATGTGGATGAAAGATCATGGCTTTTTGGAAGAGCGTACGTTTGGAACTGCCCGCGAAATAATTTCACGTAGAAATGGAAAAGATACTTTATATACCGTTTCCAAAACCTCTACCATTGGCGAAACCATTCGCATAATGAATGCGGAAGGTGTAGATCAAGTACCTGTAATGGAAAACAACGAATTTGTTGGCAGTGTTGCCACTTCTTCATTGATTGAGAAAATCATCAACGATCCGACACTCAAGGATAAAACAGTTGGCGAGATTATGGATAAACCTATGCAAATGGTTGCCTTAGACAGTACATTGGATGTGCTATCCTCATTACTAAATAAAGATAATAAAGCCTTACTTGTGCGCGATGATTCTGATAAAGCACATATCATTACGCAGCATGATATTTTAAAAGCGATGACGGTTTAGTTATAGATCATCTCACATAAAAATGTCTGATCTCTTTCGGGATCAGACATTTTTTGCCTCTATGGTTTATTTAACCTCGCTTCGTGATCTCTATTTCTACCCGGTCATTGTATTGACCTAGTGTTCCACTATTTGGATAAAGTGGAATTTTTCCGCCCTCGCCTTTTGTATCAATGCGTGAAGACTCAATTCCCTGGCTCACCAAATAGGCCTTTACGGTGGCTGCCCGTTCATTTGTTAATTCTTTGGCTGAGAATTTTCCAATCTTATTTTTTGTGGGATCGAGTGCAAAGAAATTCGTGCTGCTTCCCAATATCGATCCTTCTTTATCCTGAGTGCCATTGCAATGGCCATGCACGCGTATTTTATAACCCGGTGACTCCTTCATTAAGTCTACCAGACCATCCAACTCATTCTGTGCTGCAGGGTCAAGAATGGATGAGTTTCTGAAAAAGCGCACGTTGGTAAAATCGATATAATCGCCTCGCTTTACTCTTCCTAATTCGATAGGAATAACCGCTTCCCCCTCTGGTCCTACTTCTGGGCTTGGTTCTTGGTAACTTAAAATCAAACTCACAGGTTGAAAACCTGCAGCTTGAGTAACAATCACATAATTGCCTCTTGAATTTTTAGGAGCCTCAATATAAACAATTTCGTTTGCCTTAAAAGCCTGGTAACGGGTAGCATTGTTTGATTCCTGTATATGAACCTCACCAACAATCGGGGTATCACTATCTTTTGATTCAAACTTAAATAGAAATGGTTTACCCGGGGGCTTGGGTTTCACAACTGGCTTCTCTTCAACCACCGGTTTCTCATCTACAATCGGCTTCTCTTCAACCACCGAGTCTTTTTTAACAGGATCTGTAAGCACAATAGGTTTCTCAACGGGTTTTTCTTCAATGACTGGTTTCTCTTCAACGGTCTGGCCTTGTGGATCTCCTAATTGCCCCTTAAAAACCCATGCATCTTTATACTCTGTTTCCGCACGCATGCGAATTGTAAAAGCGTAGGCTTTTCTTTTATCAGTAGTTTGCAAGAGGTATACGTAATTCCATTTCTGCCTTGGATTTATTGCATACTGAGCATTAAAACCATTTTGATTGGCCTTATTGGTCATCCGAATAGTGTAATCCAGTCTGCCAAAAACCCCAATAACAACATAATAGTTCGATTCAGCAGTTTGTGCCGAGACCTTTGTCGTTGCAGCAAGTAGTATCAATAAAAAGAGGGTGTAGGTCGATTTTCGCATACCTTTAAGTTTATAAGAGCACCCAATTTAATACTTTCCGCTAGTAAACCACAAATTTTTGACTTTTCGATTAAATCGGTAGTTGTGGAATCCGTTAAAATGGGATTGATCTACCACTGCCATTGAATGGAAACCATAATTAACAATAATGATCGCGCCAAACTAATTCTCCAATATCTCGATCTCAACGCGCACATTGGCTTGTGCTGCGGCATGATCTACATCATAAATAGGTTGTTTCCCACCCCAGGCTTTCACCTCGGTGCGTGAGGCGCCAACCCCATTGTCAATCAAATATTTTTGAATTAGCATGGCGCGCTCTTCCGAAAGCTTTTTTGCTGATCCATGCCCTTCTTTATTGTCGCGCGTGAGTGAAAAAAATTCTTTACTGTCTCCCATCGAGATAATTTTACCTGCTGAATTTCCATTGGTATGTCCATGAATCCTGATTTTATACTTTGGATTCTCCGTTAGCATCTCTAATAAACTATTTACTTCGTAGCGAGACTCAGGGCGCATGATCGCTGCATCCTTATAAAAATACACGTTGAACATAATGGCCTTATCTCCTTTTTGCAATCGCACCATTTCAAACGGAACTACAATCGTATTCGCATCTATTAGTACACCATCCGTTGCTTCTGGTGTTTCATAACTTATGGGCAATTGCAACTTTCGATAACCAAATACTTCGCACTCTAATATCATATTGCCCGATTTATTAATTGGCTTAACGTACACCACATCATTCCCCCGGTAGGTTGCTGACTTGCGTGTTTTATTTGCCACATCGGCATCAAATATATCTACGTCACCCGCAAGGGTATCTCTATTGGCTAATGCAGTAATCCGAAATAGAAAAGGTTTAGCACCTGCCATTTCCACCACTGCATTCGTACCCACTGGCGAAGTTGTCTGTTGAATCAATTCCTTTTTTTCTTCCACCTGCACTCCAACTGCCAAGACCGCTTCAACTCCAACTTCTTCAGGATTAGTTTCTTCTTTTGATTCGGTCAACTGATGAATAGCTTCCTTCCGCTCAGTTTCATTGAATCTTACCACCTGCGGATTGTCTCCCAGCAGGCCTGAGTATACCCAGGTATCATGATAGGCCGAGATCTGTTGAAGCCTAACTGATTCGTTAATTGCCGTTTTACGATTTTCGGTATGCATCGCATACACATAAAAAAGTTTACGCTTGGGATTGAGCGCATATTGAGCTGAAATATTCTGTTTATTCGCATTATCGGTAAACTCAATAGCGTTGCGCTGAATGGCAAATGCACCAATCACCACATAAAGTGATTGATCGGTATGGGGTTGATCCTGAGCCAGGATGGGCAAGGAAACCATCAAGGCTAAAAAGAATAAGTAACTACGATGCATGTTCTTTTGGTTTGGTATAACAGTTAAAAAAATAACCAGACTTAAGTCGAAAAAATGGAATGGGGTTACCTGGATTACCCCGAATCTCTTATGAAGGTAAATATAGTTTCTCAAACACGCAAAACCTGTATTAGTTGGAGAATTGATATCAAGAACGGAGCCGCCTATTTTCTGGCGAAAACGGTAAATCCTTGCTCAAGAATAGTGCCTGCCTCATCGATTAACGTAATCATATGCATCCCGGGAACTGGCGCTATTGCCATGCGATGTGAGCCGGTGGTTGAACCAATGTACGCTCCATCCAAATGCCAATAAATTGTAGCGTGTGACTGACGATGCGTTGCTTCAAAGAGTGTACTACCCGTCTGGCCATCTAACTCAATCGGAATAAAAATGCGTGCTTGAGGTCGAGGATAAACTAAATCCATCGTGGCTACAGAGGCGGGATTTGCACAGTCGGATCTTAGCGGTGGCAAGATCCGGTAACTTAAGTTTTTGGTTTTGTAGTAGTACTCTTGCACAGGAGGTAAAACAAACCAGGAAACAGTTTTCATCGTATTAATGGATTCACAATCGCTATGAACGCGATACATTCCATCTAATGAAAGATGAACGGGCTGGTGATACCTGCAAGGAGTACTTTGTAAACCTGCCTTGGTAACTTTCATGGCTTCAATTTCCATGCACCATTCGTTGGCTCGCATGCCGCTGCGCGTACAAATCTGAATTTCAACCAGCTCTTGCGCAGGCTCTTGAAACCACGTGTTGCCTGGCAGTTGCGAAAAGATGTCGAACAAAATGGGTGCGGCTGATTCTGTACCCGTTAAACCTGGTCTACCTTCGCCATCGGCATTTCCCACCCACACTCCCACTGCATAATCACCATTTACACCCACCGCCCAGCCATCGCGCAAACCATGGCTCGTTCCCGTCTTCCACGCAATTTTTTTTGTGCTATTGAAATGTTGCCAACCAGTTTCTTCACCAGGCCGATACAATTCTTTTAACACGTTCATCGTAAGATACAGAGAACCCGCGCTGAGCCACGAGCTCTCTTCCGGATTATTTCTCGCAACAGAATCTGTCATCAAATAGAATGGCGGATGAAAATCACTTTTGTCATATCGGTTCTTTCCGGGTGCATCAAAGTAAGATTGAAGTGTACGCGCCATGGATGCATAAACTCCGGTAATATCCCACAAGGTGCCTTCTGCTCCGCCTAATATTAAAGAGAGTCCATAATGATCGGGTGCTTGGGTAAGTGTGCTTATTCCAACTCCTTTTAAGAGTTCATAAAATTTTTCGTAGCGATAATCTCGCAATTCGTGCACTGCAGGAATATTCAAAGACCTAATTAATGCCTGGTCAGCAGCTACCGCTCCATCGAATTGTTTTGAGAAATTTCGAGGTGAAAATCCACTAATCAGAGTAGGAATATCCGGTTGCAATGTTCTGGGCAATATTTTTCCTTCATCCAACATGGCGGCAAACAAAAATGGTTTTAAGATACTCCCTGTGCTTCGTTTCGATTGAATAATATCCACTTGGTCATCATGATCGCGACCGGCTTGCGCATTACCTGTGTAAGCAAGTACTCTTCCGGTTTTTACCTCCATCACTAATGCAGCCGCATTAAAAACCTGATTCCCTTTTAGCGATTGGTGATGATCGGCTATAATTTGATTCGTGCGCTCTTGCATAGAAGTTAGCAAGGAGGATCTGATTCGTGTTTGAACTAAGCCATCTTTAATCGCGAGCATTAACAAGTGCGAAGCCGTGCGCGGTAGAGCAATCGGATTTTCAGGGATATCCTCTGAGACAGAAAGCTCAAGTGTTAACTGATCAAAATTTCCTGCTTCCATCATGCGTTGCAACAGCCGATCGCGCTTTTGCTTTAACTTGGCTCTATTTTTTCCAGGATGAATCAACGAAGGATTATTAGGCAGCACAGCTAGCAAAGCTGCTTCCGACCAACTCAGTTCTGCTGCATCACGGCCAAAGTAACGCCAGCACGCACTCTCGATGCCCACTACATTTCCACCAAAAGGTGCATGCGCAGCATAGAGGGATAAGATTTCATCTTTAGAAGATCTTAGCTCCAGTCGTGTGGCCAATACAATCTCAATAAATTTTTCGAAAAAAGTTCGGCTCTTATTACTTCGCGTAAGCCGAATCACCTGCATGGTAATGGTGCTGCCCCCACTCACAATTTTACCAGCATTCCAATTTTGTTGTGTTGCCCGCGCCAACGATCGAAGATCAACACCCCTGTGCTGGTTAAATCGTTTGTCTTCAAACAGAATAATAGCCGCTTTAAATTTCTCCGGAATTGGATTTCCTTCCGGGAAGCGCCACTGCCCATCATCGGCAATGGTGGCCCCTAAGAGTTTACCATCACGATCTTCTAATACCGTAGAATATGAATCGTGAAAAAGTTTAGGAGGAAGACAGAAATAATAACTGATCAGGAGAAAACCGAAAATCAGGAAATATCGGTATCGTTTCAGGAACTCCATGATGCACTGAGATTTTAACTCTTCTTTATATTCCTAGCATACCACTCCCGCTCCGACTGTGTAACAATTTCTCTGGCAACACTACTCTCTACTTTTGTCCTTGCACGCTTCATGGCCTGGCTTACCATGCTGTGCTCAATCGCTTCTTCCTCCTTCATACCCATCCTATCAAGCAAACCTACAATCTTGTCTGATCCAAAAATTTCAAAAGCGGGCTCATCTAAGGATGAATAAAAAATAATGGGACAATGTGGGAAAGTAGCATTCAGTTTTTGAATGATCTGATCTTCTTTAGAAGGTAACGGATAATGACTTGCAAATAAAAAAGAAACTTTTCCCTTGGCTTGCCAACCTTTTAAAAGATTCATTAAAATCGGAGATTGGATGAGTGTTGCATCGCACACAAAAACAACTTTGTCTTGTTTGGCAGCTTCACCTGCCAATTCAGAGGATAATTGATAGTGAGGAACTTTTTTATCTGTTAAAAAGAAAAGAATGTCGCTTTGCTCCTTCTCAAAAAACGTAATAACAATCGGTACTTCGTTTTTTGTAATTGCGGTGAGCGAATCGGTTATCATTCCACGCCACGCCATCGGCTTGGTTTTCCAAACACGATCTGTATAAGTTGACTTTTCGGATTTTAAAAATGAAAACAAACCCATCAGTTTAACTCTTTAGTATACTCGGTTACATCAAAGCCTAACAAAATAACTTTCCCTTTACTTTCGATTAAAGGCCGTTTAATTACGCTCGTTTTTTCAACCATCAAATCGATGGCCGTTTTCTCTGAAGTCACTTTCTTTTGAACTGCTTCTCCCAACTGGCGCCACGTAGTGCCGCGCTTATTCACCAAACTCTCCCACCCCACTTGTTTGCTCCATTGCGCCAACTTCGCTTTTGTAATGCCAAGTTTTTTATAATCGTGAAATTCAAACTCTACGTTGTGTTTCCTCAGCCAATCCAAAGCAGACTTTACTGTGTTGCAATTTTTAATTCCGTATACGATCATACATTTTATTTTTACTTTTAAAGGTAATAATTTTTCCTCTGTGATCAGGCTAAAACTGCTATTGGTTAGGCACCAGCACTTTCGTAATTTGGTGTGTAATAGTCTTTGCTGCTGACAGCCCCACTAAAAGGCAGTGAATAAGAAATGATCCCCAAAATGATAATGACATGAGAAAAAATTATTTAATCGTACTACTACTCGTTTCAGTAACGGCAATTAGTCAACCAAATCCTAAAAGAGAAATCAGAGAAGTTACTCTTTCGGGTAGCGGATACGAGTTAGGCTTGACGCATGGCAAACTCCTGAAAAAGGAAATTGATGAGATCGTTAAAAAAATGAAACAGAATACAGCCATCAATCTCAAAAAAGATGCGGATCAGGTTTTAAAAGAGTTTTTTAAGTATGCCCAATTCACGGAAGCAATTTTGAAATATACGCCCGAACTTTACGCAGAAGTAAAAGGAATTGCGGAAGGCTCAGGCCAATCCATTAACGACATCATGGTACTTAACCTATTGGATGAGTTTTGGGTTTACATCAACAATCTTGAAAACCATCATTGCAGTGGAATGGGTGTTCCTTCCGTGAATGGAAGTACAAGCTACATCGCACAAAATATGGACATTGAGAAATACACGGAGGGCTTTCAAATTCTTATTCGACTTTCAAGAACTGATACAAGACCGGAGCAACTCATCTTGACGCACCCGGGATGCATTGTCTTAAACGGTATGAATGAAACCGGTATTGGAACGTGTGTAAATACATTAATGCAACTAAGTGCTTCTGCAACAGGTTTACCCGTAGCTTTTATCATAAGGCGAATTCTCAATTCAACTGACAAAAAGGATCTTCTTAATTTTATTCAAACTGTGCCACACGCTTCAGGGCAAAACTATATTATTGGAATCAGAGGAGAGGTTTACGATTTTGAAGCTTCCGCAAATAAAGTAATAAGATACGATCCGAAGAATTCGAATGGCACCGTGTACCACACGAATCATCCATTGGTGAATGATGATGTAAAAACATGGTTTGAAAAATTCAATCCTTCGTTAAATGAAAAGCCGAATACGAATAGTCATATCCGTTTTACTGCTGTTCAAACCAGAGTTTCTGAAAGCATTAACATGGATGATACTTTGATAAAAGAAACCTTACGCTCAAAAGACGATGCAAAAAATCCTGTTTGTCGTTCTGTAACGGATAGCGGTGGAGCGTTTACGTTTGGCTCAGTTATTATGACCTTATCAGGGAAACCTTATTTACAAATAACATCTGGCTCACCTGATGATTCAGAGTATAAGAGAGTTGATTTTACTAAAAAGTAAATCTGATTTTACAGTTTCTAATTTTAAGTTTATAGTGTGAATTAACGGCTATGCCGAAGCGCACAGAATAGTTCCTGTTTAAGTAGATCTCGTGAAGCAAGATTTCTAATAGACTGCTTTGGGTTTCGGCAACGTTCTGAAGCCATTATCCATAAAAGACTAAAAAAGCAAATGAATTTTATAAAAAGACATGTTAGTTTTCATAAATTTAGCCTTGCCCCTTCTAAATACACTTATAACAAGGCAATCATGCGTAAGTTAATTGTTCTTCTGTTATTTTTTTGCTCGGCTTATGTGAGCGCCCAACCTGCCAATGACAATAAGGCCAGTGCAACACCAATATCAACTGGATGCTCTGCTAATGGAGCATACACAACCGTTGCTGCTACCGCTGATCAGGCAGCTGGTTCGTGTGCTCCTAACGGCCCCAATTATAACGTTTGGTTTTCATTTACAGCCACCACAAACTTCATCAATGTTCAATTGAAAAGTGGGGGTGCTTTAGGAACAATGCAGTATGGGTGGGCAACGCTGTGGGATGGGGCTGGCACCCAGTTGGCGTGTTCTCCTTATAACTCGCAGCAGTATGGAACGATGGAATTTAATTATCTGGGACTTACACCTGGAACTACCTATTATATTTCCGTTGACAATTTTGTTGGTGTTGGCTACCGGGGAACATTCTCATTGTGCCTTAATGATGTGGTGAATTATGACTACAAGTCTGGAGCTTTAGACGTTACTTCAGTAATTAATAGTTGTTCTGCCAATGCAGCTTACACAACGCTTGGCGCTGGGGCTGATCAGGCAGCAGGCACCTGTGCCCCCAACGGCCCCAATTATAACCGATGGTTTTCGTTTGTAGCCACCGGCACGACATTTATAAATGTTCAATTGAAAACCGGGGGCGCACTCGGGACAATGCAGTATGGATGGGCTACGTTGTGGACTGGGGCTGGCGCCCAGTTGGCGTGTTCCCCTTATAACTCGCAGCAGTATGGAACGATGGAATTTAATTATCTGGGACTTACAGCCGGAACCACCTACTATATTTCCGTTGACAATTTTGTTGGTGTTGGCTACCGGGGAACATTCTCATTGTGTCTTAATGATGTCGTGAATTATGACTATAAACAGGGGGCTTTCGATGCTACAACTATTATCAATGGCTGTTCCTCGAATGCAGCCTTTACAACGCTGAGTGCTTCAGCTGATCAAGCAGCCGGTACTTGTGCACCGAACGGACCGAACTATAATCGATGGTTCAAGTTTACGGCAACGAGCACAACCTTCATTAATGTTCAGCTAAAGTCAGGAGGAGCATTTGGTACGATGCAATACGGCTGGGCAACGTTATGGGATGGAGCAGGAATGCAGTTGGCTTGTTCACCTTATAATTCGCAGCAGTATGGAACAAGGGAATTCAGCTATCTGGGTCTTACATCCGGAGCCACCTACTATATTTCTGTTGATAATTTTGTTGGCTTAAACTATCGGGGAACATTTTCACTTTGCCTGACAGATGTGCTAGACTACAACTTCTATGAGGGTGCAACCAGTTTGACAAACTTAAACAATTGGTGTTCCGCGAACGCGGCATATACCACTGTGGGGGCAAGCGCAGATAGAAGTAAAGGAAGTTGCTGGAATAATGGGCCAAACTATAATCGATGGTTCAAATTTGTGGCTGTTACTCCTAACGCTACAATTCAGGTAACAACAGGCGGTGCCAATGGAACCATGCAATTTGGATATCTCGCCTTGTGGCAGAGTAATGGAACAACACAAATTGCTTGTACACAATATAGTACTCAATATGGCACGTTATCAGTAAGTTCCTCTGCGCTGGTGGTTGGTAACACGTACTATATTTCTGTTGACAATTTTGCGTTGATAAATTACCCTGGCTCTTTTAAGCTTTGTATTAATAATATTGGTACGACTTACTACTCACGGGCTAGCGCTGCCTGGAATTTAGCAAGCACCTGGTCGACTATTGGCTTTGGTGGGGCTGCTGCTTCTTTTTATCCGACCGCTGGGGATGTCGCTTTGATTCAGGGGCATGATATTACAGTTTCCGCCAATCAACAAGTTGCTGAAATAGGGATGACCGTAGCAACCAACAACACAACTCTTATAATTGACAACGCCTCTCTTACGGTTAGTGGGTTGCTTTCGTTGGTGAATAGTGGAAATAACTTCCTGGGAACTTTAACTGTCCAAAACAGTGGTACTGTTTTCATTAATGATAATTTGATTCTTACACGTTCAGGAGGGAACCAACCATTTGGGGTAACTGTAAATACCGGAAGCGCACTTTCAATCAATACTGATTTAAATTTTAACAGCAGTGGGGGTTCGGTAAACAATACCTTGCTCACCGTAAATGGTACTGGAACGGTAACTGTGGCGAGAGATGTAAATCTGACATCTACTGGTGGACCGTTGATAAAATTACAATTCAATAACACGTCACTTTTTACCGTTGTCAGAGACATCAATTATTCTGCAACAGCGGGAGGACAGGAAGCCATAGAGCTAAACAATACCGCAAAACTATTGCTAAAGAGAAACTTAGTGCGAGGCGTTACGCCCTATGGGGCCCTGACCTGCAATGGCTCATCTATCGTGGAATTTGGCTCCAACGTTTTTCCACAGACGGTTGCTGCCGATGCAGGAGCAGGCGGTGATGCGATAAGTTACATGAACGTGATCTTCAACAGCACAAGCCCTTTCTCACCGCAGATTACGTTGGGCGGATCAACCACTGTCAATGGTAATCTCACAATGACAGCTGGCCTCGTGAGTACAACATCAACAAACATACTAAACCTGAAAAACACTTCGGTCACTAGCATTGGTAATTCCTCTTGTTACATCGATGGGCCAATGACGTATGAGGTTGCCACCAATACGCCCAATACAAACAGAAATTTTCCTTTAGGAAAAAATGGAAGTTACAGACCTGCTACTTTAAGGGTTACGCATTCTGACGCAAGCTCTGTTATATATACTGCTGAACATTTTAGTTCATCGGCAGTAGCGCTGGGGTACACGCTCCCCATCACCGTAGATCGGGTGTCTTCGGTACGGTACTGGAGAATAAGCCGTCCGGGGGTTGCGAATTTCACTACTGGTAACGTAACATTGTATTATGGAATAGGTACCTCGGACGGAGTTACGAATTTTGGTCAACTTACTGTTGTAAAAAATATAGGTGCAGGAACAACTTGGTTTGATATTGGTGGAACTGCGACAGGAAACGGTTCTGGAAGTATTGCCTCGGGCCCATTTACTTCGTTTAGTGATTTTACGCTAGGAGATTTAAATGGTGGTGGAAACCCACTACCGATCCAACTGGTGAGCTTCAATGCTAAAGCAACGGGCCAATCAGTTCAACTTAATTGGGTAACCTCCTCAGAATTGAACAATGATTTTTTCACCATTGAACGATCAAAAACAGGAATTGAATTTTCTAAAGTGGCCATTGTACGTGGAGCTGGTACAACAACCTCGACATCACGCTATGAAATCATAGACGAATACTCGTTACCAGGACTGGTATATTATCGCCTAAAGCAAACTGATTTCAATGGAAATTCTTCCTTTTCAAAAATTGTACCTGTCTATTCAAATCCAGTAACCACTGCCCTTGTTGACGTTTTCCCGAATCCAACAAATGGTTCTGATTTTAAAATTAAAATCAGCGGCTTTGAAAATGATGAAGAATTGTTGATAAGCCTAATCGACACCTTTGGTAAATACCATTGGAGTAGCCTACATCGGATGAACCGATTAGAGGACAACTTAATGGATGTCAAATTAGCCAATACTCTTGCAGCTGGAGTGTATATTGTGCTGGTGAATTCCAGAAACAGATCCATTCACACAAGAGTCATTATCCGGTAGATGTTTTCAAGCTGATCCTTCTCAGCAGCTCATCGAAGCCGTGTCCTCACCAAACGCGTTGGAACAATGTCATTGAGTCGATAGTGTTCCATCGCTAAACAGTTTTGACTATTAAAATTAGATATGTACTTTACTGAGGGGTTATCAAAATAGCTGCGAGAAATTAAAACATAGTTACATGAAACGAAAAAAATTTATAGAAACAACAACCCTGGCTATAGCCGGTGGAATGTTAGCGCCAATTATGGCTTGCACGACCGATAGAAAAAATAAAAATGAAGTAGAAATCTCAGAGAGGAAGAACTGGGCGGGTAACTATACTTATAAGGCTGAAAAACTGTATGAACCCACTTCGGTTGAGGAGGTGCAGCAATTGGTAAAAAAATTAGATAAACAAAAGGCGTTAGGTACAACGCATTGTTTTAATGACATAGCAGATAGTTCTCAGAATCAAATCTCCACCAAAAAGCTAAAAAAGTTTATTCATTTAGATAAAGAAAAAAAGACCGTGACCATAGAGGCAGGTGCCCGCTATGGTGACTTTGCTGAAATGCTGCACGAAAAAGGTTATGCCTTACACAATCTGGCTTCTCTTCCTCATATTTCAGTGGCCGGTGCTTGTACCACAGCAACCCACGGCTCTGGGGTAAAAAATGGTAATCTCGCAACAGAGGTAATTTCACTTGAACTGGTTAAGCCTGATGGAAGCGTGGTGAACATGGATAAAACAGATTCCCACTTTTATGCAGTTGTTGTAGGGCTTGGTGCTTTTGGGATAATTACGAAAGTTACCTTGGAAGTTCAGGATACGTATGAGGTGCGCCAGGATGTATTTCTTGACCTCCCGTTGGAATCCGTTGTTTCCAATTTTGATAAAATTATGTCGAGCGGGTATAGTGTTAGTTTGTTTACGGATTGGATGAACAACACCGTAAGTGAAGTATGGGTTAAAAGAAGAATGGATGCGGAGATAATTGATTTGGGTTCTGATTTCTATGGAGCCACTGCAGCGACAAAAAATATTCATCCCATCGCTGAGCTTGCATCTGAAAACTGTACGGACCAAATGGGAGTACCCGGCCCGTGGTATAACCGATTGCCCCATTTTAAAATGGGTTTTACTCCCAGTGCTGGAGCAGAATTACAATCAGAATATTTTGTCCCTCGTGCAAAGGCAGTAGATGCGCTGCTTGCGATAGAAAAAATGAAGTCACAGATTTATCCGCACATCATGATTTCGGAAATACGATCGATAGCCGCTGATGATTTTTGGATGAGTCCCTGTTTTCAACAAGATAGCATTGCGATACACTTTACGTGGAAGCAAAAGCCCAACGAGGTTCTTGCTTTATTGCCAATGATTGAAGCTGCCCTTACTCCGTTTAATGTGAAGCCGCACTGGGGTAAATTGTTTACAATCAATCCCACTGAATTGCAAAGTAGATATAAAAAACATACTGACTTTTTAGCCTTAGCTAAAGCGTATGATCCAGAGGGCAAGTTTAAGAATAGCTACTTGACTAAGAATATCTATTAAGTATTCATATGAATCAGGGAATAAGAAAATTTATCAGAGACTGACACGTCAGTCGAATATTTCCACCTACCTGCCGGTAGGTTTCTAGCAACTGCCTAATATGCCACTATAGCTTACCCCAGCCTGCTAGTTATTCTTTATATTGACATACGATTAGTAAATACTATGTCAACGTTCTAAAAATTCTAATTTAGAAGATATGAAAAATGCACTCAAAACTATTGCCATACTCCTGATACTAATGGGCACCGCATTAGCGCAAGGAACCTATAAATTCCAACCCCCCATTGAAGCTCGGGCCATCAACCTGCTCCATGAAAATCATTTCCTTTTTAAGGATCTCAACAAAAACAAAAAACTAGACATCTATGAAGATTGGCGCCAACCGGTGGATAAACGCATTGAGAATTTAGTGAGTCAAATGACGGTTGAAGAAAAAGTTGGGATGCTTTTAATCAACACGCTTAATGCTGGTGAAAAGGGTAAATTGACTGATGGTGCCGTAGACTTCATAGAAAATCAGAAAATGACCCGATTCATTTTCAGAAACACCATACAAGACAACCCAGTAAACACGGGTGCTGCTAATGGTTTTGCTGGCACCCAAATTACGCCTTTTGATGCCGCGCAGTTTATGAACTCTGTGCAGGAACTTACTGAGCGTTCACGCCTTGGCATACCGGCAATGTTTAAATCTAATTCCAGAAATCATATGGAGTATGATGCACGTGCTGGTATAAACGTTGAGTCCGGCTCATTTTCATCGTGGCCAAAAGAAAGTGGCTTGGCTGCAACGAGAGACATGGAACTTATTGCCGACTTCGCTAAAATAATGGCCGAAGAATGGAATGCGATTGGCTTGCGCGGAATGTATGGATACATGGCCGATTTATCGACAGAACCTCGTTGGTATCGCGTGCATGAAACGTTTACCGAAGACAGTGAGCTTGCATCTAATATCATCACCGTTCTTATAAAAAATCTCCAAGGCGAGATGCTGAATTCAAAAAGCATTGCCTTAACCATTAAACATTTCCCGGGTGGTGGCCCGCAGGAAGGTGGTGGAGATCCTCATTATGCGTTTGGTAAAAATCAGGTTTACCCTGCCGGTAAATTCGATTACCACCTCGCACCCTTTAAAGCTGCGGTTGATGCGGGTGCATCCTCCATCATGGCGTATTATGGCATTCCGGTTGGACAGCCTTATATGCCAAACACAGTTGGGATGGCTTTTTCAAAAGGAATCTTAACGGATTTATTGCGAACTAAACTCGGCTTTAAAGGATATGTTAATTCTGATACCGGTATCATAGGCGACAGAGCCTGGGGATTAGAAGACAAGAGTGTTGATGAACAGATTCTTATTGCGCTTGATGCCGGTACCGATATACTTTCTGGGTTTAATAACAATAAACAAATCTTAGATTTAGTTAAGTCCGGTAAACTTTCAGAAAGCAGAGTAAATCTTTCTGTAAAAAGATTATTGAAAGAGCAATTTGAATTAGGCTTATTTGAAAATCCCTATGTTGATCCAAATCGCGCGGCCTATGTTGTTGGCAATCCTTCCTTCCAAAGAAAAGCTGACCTCGCGCAACGAAAATCAATTGTGCTGCTGCAGAACAAAATGACTCTCCCCTTATCGCAACCTAACGGAAAAGACACACTAAGGATATTTACCATGGGTATGAATACTGCCTTGTTTAAAGATCGCGCATGGGCAAATTTTAAAGTGACTTCAGGTGATTACAATAAAACAAAAGGGGAAACGCTTCCATCTATAAAGAAAGAAACAGACTACGCTATTATCCGGATTCAGGTAACCACAGATGGTGGTAGCGATAGACGATTTGGAGGTGCCAGTCCCGATGAATTAAACTTTCTCTCCTTTTCAGAAATGGCAAAATCAAAATCGTGGAAGATAAGTCCTTCATTGAGTGATATTCAAACCATTATGAAAACGGTAGGTTTCGATAAAACAATTCTATCAATCGACTTCCGCCAACCTTATGTACTTGATGAAGCGAGTGGTGTACTGAATGCAGCAGGAATACTAGCTACCTTTGGAGTAAGCGATGCCGCTGTTATGGATATTATTATGGGGAAATTTAAACCAACCGGGAAACTCCCCTTTGCATTAGCTAAAACAACTTCGGCAATTGTAGACCAAGATCCTGATGCACCAGGCTATCCGGCAAAAGATTCGTTGTTCCCGTTTGGTTTTGGGTTGACTTATAAATAACACCTTGATTTTGTTGTACAATTAAGTTTGTAGAAAACTTGATAATTAGATTATTGCAGGTGAGTTTATACTTTTGTTAACGGTAATCTATTAGAATGAGGCAACCATTGGTCTAGAGGTTTAATATCCCTAAGTAACCCACCCTTGCCCACTACATTACTATTTATAATGGGAAAGTTTGTATTTTAGTAGTCTTGCTAAACTACGTGTGTATTTTGGTTGAAGGAAACTAACCTCAGTAATTTTTATGCAAATCAAATTAATCAACTCATTGCCCTCATTGGCGCTCGTTTTGGTTTTTGGATGTTCGGAGGAATTTATAACCACCAACGTATCCAAGGACACTAATGCATTTAAGGACACCAACAATGTGACAGCCAGCGCAAAAGCACCCGGAGGAGGAGGAAGTACCCAACCATTGGTTTATTACACCGGTGATCAATCTGATGTAACCACCACTACTAGTTTTGGAATTGCACTAATCGGGGGTGCGGATTCAGACACCAATGCGGAGACTGCCGCATTTCAATTCATGACTGCCAAGTCAGGTGGAGGGGATTTTGTGGTGATCAGGTCATCTGGTGCGGATGGGTATAATAATTATGTCTATTCAGTGATTGGAGGTGTAAATTCTGTAGAGACCATTATTGTTGATTCAAGAGCCAAAGCGGATCATGCCCTTACGGAAACATTGGTTAGGAATGCAGAAGCAATTTTTATTGCCGGGGGAGATCAGTCCAACTATATCAATTTCTGGAAAGACTCAAAGCTGGAGGATGCCATTAACTATGCGATTAACACAAAACATGTACCGATAGGAGGAACCAGCGCTGGCCTGGCAATTCTTGGTCAGTTTTATTATGGAGCATTCAATGGATCGATTACTTCATCAGCAGCTTTATCAAATCCGTATCATAAAGATATGGCAGGGCTTGGAGGGGGCGGTTTTCTAAATGTGAGTTATATGACCAACGTAATAACAGATTCTCATTACAATGAGCGTGATCGTCAGGGTCGTCACTTTACATTTATGGCAAGACTCGTGCAAGATTTTAGCGTGAGTTACAGTAACGTAAAAGGGATAGGTGTAGACGAGGCAACAAGCGTATTGGTAGAGACCAATGGAACATCAAAAGTGTATGGCGCTGGCAATGCTTACTTCCTGCAAGGATTTGGAGGAACGCCTGAATTGTGCCAGAGTAGAAAGAGTTTGACGTGGAATAGAGGTGGGCAGGCGGTGAAGGCGTACGTAGTACCCGGTACTACCAATGGTACTAACACATTTAACTTTAACACGTGGAGTGGAGCGGGTGGAACAAGTCAATATTGGTCAGCTAACGCAGGAAATTTCGTTCGTAATTAGAGTATCCAATCAGAGCCCTGCAGCAATATTGTTGCAGGGCTTTCTTTTAAAACTGACTTTAAATGAATCAGTCTCCTATAAACTATCCTTTTGGTCAAAGGCAAACTTAGATTTATTATTGATAAAATAATGGCTGGAGGAACCCATGTTTTTGACATGATTAAACGACTCAAGGAAAATGCCAACCTTAGGAATAAAAAGAGTTTTTTCAAAAATAAGCACGCTCATATTGTAGGCACAACAACGTCAAATCTTATTGATACTAAAATTGAGACTGAAGAACAGCGAATGGGATAGAAACAATTTTAAAAAACGAAAGGATAAAAGAAAAAAGCAGGTTGTTTATAATTATGACACTATCCATTTTAATGACAGCGACCTTACTCCTTTTATTTTTCAAATTCGTGAGCGTGTAACCTTACCGGTGAAAAAGTAATCTAATCATATTAGTGAAATGCCAGCGGGAATGGAACAACTCGCTGTTCGGTAAAATCATTAAATGATTGTTTCACGGACAACTCCGGCCAATGAATTTCTATCTTTCCATCCTGCACACGATACAGGATAGTATATAATGTACCAAATGATTTTTCGAAATTAGTACTATACAAGGGCGGTTGGAGAAATTTTTTTACTATTGAATGTTCCGTTTCATCTTGATTTGAAACTAATTTCTCGAGTAATTGTTTTCGTTCAATTGTTCCTGTAAGGGTAGCATAGTCGCTCCATTCAACCTCATGTTGATGATTGGTAGATACAGGGGTACTAACGATAGCCGCGGGTCTGTCGGGTGAAAGATATACTGTAGCAAATATTCCGCTAGCATCCATCAGTGTAATGTTGTACGCCATGTGCACAGGTATACGTTTTAATATCTGCAACGCTTCTCTTACCGTTGTTGAAGTTTCTAACACATAACGCATAATGATAGGAATGCCGAACCCTTCTCCCGTAATTTTTCGGCCCCCAAATGTTAACGAGGCAGCAAGACCCGAGGCATTCATCCCATCCAGCAAACCCCAGGTTGAATCGCTTACCCCAATCACAGGTTGCAGCCAATGGGTGTACATCATGGTGCCTTCAAACAACTTCAGACTGTAGTCATAGTTTCGGATCAAGGCATTACTACCGCGCGTCCAGGCTACTTGCGAGCAGCCCGACATGTAGGCGGGCGGGCAATACATACTTAAAAATCTTGCTTCTAAATCGCCACCTCCTGCCAATGCAACCAATTGCTCAAACACAGGCACCAACTCAGGCATGTGATCTTGCAACTCTCCTAACGAGGTTACGTATCCCTTTCTTGCAAAATATCCTTCTGATAAGAACCAAGCTTTGTAGTGTGGCCATGTTCGGTCAAATAATGCCTTCCATTTTTCTGCCGGCTTCTCTTCGTGAACACAACTGAACGATATGTGCATGTAGTATTAAATCATTTTAAATCCGCCAATTTCCAAAACTTCAGGCTTATTGGGTGTGGGCAAATAGTCTTTCGCTTTGTACAAATTCTTAATGGCTTTGATCCATTTAGTGGCTCGAGGCAACATTTTAAAATCATCCGTCATCATGCGACCACGCATTACCAAAATCCCCATATCGGCTCCTTCATAAAAGTAATCATCTTTGCGACTAATTCTAAGAAAGAAAGCCTCTTCCATCGTTTCGACCGCTCTCCGATGGGTATCCATTCTGGAATATTCAATCGAGTCATCTGCATTCATTTTATAAATACCGGAAAGTGGTGCTTCTGTTATTACCTGAACTTGCTTATCGATGTATTTAATAATTAATTGCCCCCATGAGTCAATGTTCTCCGCTTTGAACCAACGGTTATTTATTGCATTAACATTTAGCTTATAAGGTTGATTCATCCACTCCATCATATGAAAAAGAAACAACGGCATATCTGATAAAGCAAACACTGCATGATTCGTGATTGAACTTGCTCCTGTAATACGGGGATTGAGTTCGCCCAAATATACTTTTTGCGTGTCCTGATCAATTAAAAAGTCCAATTCAAAGTACCCTTTGTAGCCTTCCTTGCGTAATTGATTGCCAAATTGCTGGGTATACTTGCGCGCTTGTGCCCGGATTGCTGGTGTAAATGCCTCGGCAAAAATTTCGTTGCCACACCACCCCCCTTTGTAAGGTGTAAGTTCTTTAAACCCAACTAACTCGGTCATTAGCGGGGCTACTATGGTTCCATGCTGTGTAACACAGGCTTCAATGGCCGAACCTTTACAATTGATTCGCTTCATCACTTTCACTTCCTTCTCCTTCACAATCTCATCAGCATAATTGTTCCACTCTTGTTCATTGGAAATAAAGAAGGTGGTGTGACCAGAATCTCCAAAAGGAGTTTGAATCACAAGGTCTGTTCCTAATTTCTTTTTTGTCAGTTCATTCAAATGTTCGTAGCTCTTTACTTTGGATAATAGGTACGGAACGCATGGCACTTTCGCCTTCTCAGCGATTCGATTTGTGTTCACCTTATTATCCATAAAGGTTCTCATCTTGGCGGATGGAAAACATACTTCAAGGCCAAGTCGCTTGGCTAATTTTTCGGTATGTCCATCAAACATTAACATCAATGCCTTTCCCTTTCCGCCACGCTCTTTTATGTAATCAGCTACCTCTTTATGTTCTAACAGATAATTGTTTATGTCTTCAATGCTTTGAAACTCTTCATGCGGCATTTCCTCCTTGGGAGAAAATACGTTGGGATGCAATCCATCAAAGCATTCGATGTAGCAAATAAATTTAAAGCCCTTAATCCATTCATCGGCACCCAACAAATTGAAGTTGGTTGCACTTATAAAATAAATAGGCGTTTCGTTCCGGTAGAAAAATCTTCGGATATCTGAAATTCCATTAAGTACAGGTACTTTGGTTTTTGACAGTTTTTTACTTGTTACTTTCTTCACTGCTTGTTTTTTTGAAGAGGATTTCTTTACTGCAGTTTTAGTTTTATATCTAGTTGCTTTCATATAGTTAAACGGGTTTATTATTATTTATACTTTTCTAATATGAGGTGATCACGGTCTTCTTCAGAAGTGGTATCACGACTATTTTTTGAAAAAATCCAGAGGATAGCGCCCAACATGCATAGGCCCAGTAAGATGGCCCATTCCAATGGCCACTTCAACGCTGCAGGACTCGCGGGTAATGTAATGGCCAATAAAATCAGGATCGACCCTGCTATGGAAATATATCCAGCTAATTTTCCACCTGGTGCCAAATAGGGGCGGTGTTGATCGGGGAATTTTTTCTTCAGTTTCAAATACGAAAATGAAACTCCAAGAAATGCTGCGGCAATGCACAATGATCCTACATCTACAAAGGCAATCATCGCACCTCGACCGAGAAAAGATGACAAGAGCGTAACAATGCCAGTAAAAAGAACTGCGTTGTAAGGTGTTTTAAATTGAGGGTGCGATTTACCTAAGGAGGGTGCTACAATTTTTCCTCTTCCCATGGCAAATAACACACGTGAACCAGCCAGAAAAAAACCATTCCAACTGGTTAGCAATCCTATTAAAATGGCGATCAAAATTCCATTGACTAAAAAATCAGATTGAAACGCTACTTCAAATGCACTGGCCGTAAACAACTCTGATCCTGTAAGCAGCGATCCATCGGCCACCATAGCCGTACTAAAAATTAAAAGAATATAAAATACAACAGCCGCGATAATGGAAACCAAAATCAAAATACCAATGGTACGGAATGTCACATTCTCTTTTGCTTCCTCCGCTCCTTGCGGGATGGTATCGAACCCTACCAACCAAAAGGGTACGGTTGCAAACACGCCAATAATGCCGGCCCATATTTCAGGATTGGTGTTGCCCACAAACAGCGGTTGTAAATTACTTGCACTCCCCTTCCAAAAACCTACGATCACTACACACAAAACAATGGCAAGAAAAATTACGGTTAAGTATACTTGAAACCGCATTGAATTTTGCACACCTACATAATTTACATAGGTAATGAGCGAAACAAAAAGTAACGCAAGCAACAAGTGTGATCCATAGATTGTATCGTCATTGATAGAATACAAAGGCCAGCGATCAATAGCCGGGAAGAGATAACTCAAAATTTTTCCTACAGATATGGCTTCAAAGGCGGAGACTGAAATATATCCAAACGATAAAAACCAACCGACAAGAAATGAATGGCTGGTGCCAAATGCTTTATACGCGTAGGCCACCTCACCCCCCGATACGGGTAGCATGGCAGTAACTTCTGCATAACAAAACCCTATGAACAACATCAGTGTTCCTCCAATGGCAAATGCAATAGCTGCACCCAACGGGCCTGCCGTGCGTAACCAAGGGCCCATGGCTGTTACCCAGCCCACCCCAATCATGGCACCAAATGCGAGGCAGAAAAAACCAATTCGTGTAATTTCTTTCTTTAACTCCGGTCTTTTTGATTCAGTTGCATTAACCATCTACCGAAGTTTTTTTGCTTGCACTTTTGTCCTTTTTACCATTACTTTTTCCACGCATCGAAGCAGCTGCACCCATTAGGGCAGTGCCTGATTGTTGTCTGTTCAGCGCAGCATCTGTAAAAACCCGGAGCCCTAAGTCAGGGCGATAGCCGTGTATTTCTTTTACATCAAGTGCGAGAAGAAAACTCAGGATTTCTTTCGTGATTACCTGACCTGGCACAAGTACCGGAAAGCCCGGTGGATAAGGAATTACAAATGCCGAACTCACCATCGATCTTCCTTCCTGAATCAAAGTCAAACAAGAAGCAAAGTCTGCATACTCACATTTTGCTTCATCGTATGCCAGGAAATAGGCTTCCCGCATTCTTCCGCCAGGAATACCAGCTACCGCTCGGAAAGAATCATGAAAGTAGCTAAAGTCCGGAAGGGGTGGCGCATCTTGCGTAAGCGAATAAAGTTTATCCTGCATGAGCTGATGCTCTTCCTGATTGAGGGAGTCAAACTGTAAATCAATTTGATCGACAATTTTTAATAACGTACTGATGAGGTAACTAACCGAACTTCGCGTAGTACCAATGTTTGTCATAAACAATACCGAATTGCGTGAGGTCTTATTTACCTGAATATGGAATTGATCCATCAGATATTTGTTCTTGAAGGTATCGCCATCCACCCCCGTGTTTCCAATGTGGAGATTTATTTTGGTGGGATCTAAAACAAACTCATCATTAGCCCACGCATTTTCTAATCGATGCCAGCCGGTTTCCGGATGATAGTATTCAGACAAACCTGACTGACGATGTTTTTCCGGAATGAGATCATGAATAGTAAGTACTTTAAAATATTTTCTAAGCTTTGGATGATCATTAATTTTTGCCCGGAGCAACATCGCCAACTCGATACTTTTTTCAACCAGCTCATAGCCTTCAAAAGAAACCTGTCTCCTGGCAATGTCTAAGGAAGCAAGAATCTGATAATTCGCTGAGGTGGATGTATGTGTCATGTATGCTTCATGAAAAGAAGTTTCCGCTTTCCGTTCAAATTCTTCATCATAAATATGAATCATAGACCCTTGCCGCATGGACGAAAGTGTTTTATGAGTTGATTGCGTTGCATACACGCGGATTTTCACCAACTCAGGATTTGGCATGGAAGGTACTGCCCCCGCTCCTTTTTTCTTCACTTCAATCAGGTGTTGCCTGTATTGTTCCTTATACGTTTCGGACTTATACTTATCGCAAAGCTTATCCGCCACGTGCATGGCGGTACGCTGTCGGTAAATCGGGGAAAAAGCTGCAAAGGCAAACCAGGCCTCATCCCATAAAAAAATCATGTCGGGCTTAATGGCCAGCACTTCTTCCATCACACGTTCAACATTATATACAAGCCCATCAAACGTGCAGTTGGTGAGCAATAACATTTTTACTTTGTCTAGTCTTCCTGCTTTCTTTAATACAAGTAATCTTTCTTTGATATGCGATAAAGGTACGGCACCATACATCGAATAATCTTGTAATG
This sequence comes from Cyclobacteriaceae bacterium, assembly GCA_016787755.1. Classification (GTDB taxonomy): domain Bacteria; phylum Bacteroidota; class Bacteroidia; order Cytophagales; family Cyclobacteriaceae; genus ELB16-189. The sequence goes on from JAEUUA010000005.1 coordinate 52,364, forward strand.
GATATGAGTCGAGGTAGGTTACATAAGCCCCTGACAAAACCATACCGTAATGATGCGACTTGTGACAATCCCGATCAATAAGAACTACATCATCAGGTTCAACCAATGCCTGCAGCACAATTTTATTCGAGGTAGATGTGCCATTGGTAGCAAAGTATGTGCGCTTGGAACCAAATGTTTTGGCGGCTAATTCTTGCGCTTTTTTCAAGGGTCCTGTTGGCTGAAGCAATGAATCCAATCCACCTGTAGTAGAGGAAGTCTCTGCCAGAAAAAGATTGCGACCATAGAATTCACCAAAGTCATCAATCCAGTTAGATTTAAAAATTGAATTACCCCGTGAGATCGGCATGGCATGAAACACACCCGTGGGCTTCTGGCTATATTCTTTTAAGGCAGTATAGAAAGGGGTTTCATAGCGATCTTTTATCCCACGAATCAAACTTAAATGAAGCTCTTGAGAATCTTCCTTACGATAAAAAATTCGCTCGAAGATATTGAGAGAATTATCCGGTAAACTCTGAACGGATGAATCAGTCACATAATAAATATCAATCTCTGGCCGAAGGTGTTTAATTGTCTGCCCCAGTAAAATACCTAATTCATACTCGGGATAATCTTCAAACTTTTCATTGAGCGAATCGGCAATGAAGGGATTTAATAACCCCTTTGTGTTTTTTGATTTAAAGGAGATTTCATTCCGCACAATGCAAGCCTGAATGTTTGGATTGGCCTGTAAGGCTATAATAGAATCCTGGAAAGATTTTGCAAATACCAGCTGGTAGATAAAGCGCTCTTTCGGGTCGCTCATTTCCCCTAGTTTTTTGGAAACCTGTTGTTCATCATGAACTGAAAGATTATCAACAAACAAAACTTCGAAATATCTTTTCTTGACTTTTGATGTTGATGAACCTTTGTTCTCTTTCTTTTTAAGGAGTGAAGAAATAGTCAGTATATCTGGATCGTTCCGATAATCCTCACTCACCAACAAACGCAGGATTTCCTTAATTGAATTTTTTAGTATTTGAAACTCATCATGACGGATAAACCCGCTGAGCGTATCCAAAATATCGTTTCCCGGAAAGGCATAATATTGCTCCACTTCACGAAGTGTCTTCATAGCTTTAAGCATAGACAGCTTTTCATCTTCTTGCTCTGGCTTCGATAATTTTTTAGTTAAGCCATATGCCTTAAGCTTTAACTCTGTCCAGAGTTCAGTCCGTAATTGTGCAATATTATAATTGTGATCTTTCAATTTTCCTTTCGTATGGGTACTCATGATATCTCCATTTCATTTTTTAATTATTATTCTCAAATGGCCATTTCTTCTTTTCAATGCTAGCGCTTTGAATGAAGGGCTAATCTATTTCCTTCTGTATCTACAAATAAGGCAAAATAGCCCACCGCTTCATTGATCATTGTTTTAGGCAAAATAATTCTTCCACCGGCCAATTCAATTTTAGAAAGAACAACGTCCAAGTCTTTGCCACCATTCAGGTAAATAAGAGGTCCTGTCATACTGGGAACACAACCCTCGCCCTGCACCACGGCTCCACCAATGCCACTCTTGGCAGGGAAAAATGCACTCGCATACCCATTGATTTCAGAGGTCTCCATAGTGATTGAGTAAATTGTGTTATAGAATGCAACCGCTCGTTCAATGCTATACGCGGGTATCTCAAACCAATTAACGTAGTGCTTCAAATTCAATGGTTTATCCTTTCTTATATGTTTTACTGATACCTTCATCTGTTTCTGTGTTTAATTTCTAAATTTCTTTCTTTGCCAATCAACCATTCGCATCGATGCTAAGTGCTGAAGTCTTATAAGCAAATCTTTTTCTGCTTTCAACTTTTTCCCATGAACTGGTCCGCTGTAATGGGTTCTTCCGTTTGCAACACTTCCGTCATTTGCACAAACCGGGTTGGCTTGTTCAGTCCTCCTAAAGTTTTCAAGTAAGGATGTTCAGCCCCTTGTTGGTAAATATCAAAGTTTACTTTTCGGTCGCGAAAACTTTTCAAAGGCTGCCCTAATCTTAACACTCCCAACTCACGGCTTCGTTTTACACGCTCCATATCTATTTCAATAGGAATTAACTCCTCACCATTACTGGCCTGATGCAGCACTCTGCCATCAGGGCCACAAATGATGGATCGACCCGTGCCTCCATCACCCAGGCCATTAATATCAAAAATGAAGCATTGATTAGTTGCAGCAGTTGCCTGAACTAGCGCCAATTCAATATCGCGATCAATGGTAGCTGTTAATGTGGGATGAAGAATTACCTCTACCCCATTTACGGCCAGTGTTCGTGACGTTTCCGGAAACCACATATCATAACAAATGGAAAGCCCAAAGCGGCCAATGTTAGGGACATCAAAAATTAAAAATTCATCTCCTCCGGTTACGCCAACTTCATATGGGTAAAACGGAAACATTTTATCATACCTGCTTACAATTTCACCTTGTGGATTGATAACCGTTGCTGTGTTATAAATGGCATTGTTCTTTTTTTGAAACATGGTTCCAGGTATTAACCAGATGCCATGATGTTTTGCCAACTGACAAAATTCATTTTCCGTTGTGTTGGGAAACTCCTGTGCATTAAAAGTGAGCGGCCCAAAAGGACTCAACTCGCTGAAAATGATCATTTGCACCCAGGGATAGACAGACATCATCACATCTATTTTGTGTTTCATTACGGGTACATTGCTATGGCTAGCCGAAACATGCATTTGTATGCCGCCTATTGAAAATGGAGTCATTTAGTTTGAGTTAGTTATTGTAATTAATTCTTCTTCAATAATTGTTAAGCCCTTATCCAATAATTCTTCGGAAATAATAAGAGGTGCCAGAATCCGGACTACATTTTTGCTTGTGCCCGCGGTTAATAATATCAATCCTCGATTTAAACAGGCTTTGATGAGCTGAGTTGTAGTGATTGAATCCGGTGAACCTGGGTCATTATTTTCAACAAACTCAATAGCTTGCATCGCACCCAGGCTTCGCACATCTCCAATGGAGGGGCACTTCTTTTGTAACTTCAAAAGTCGTTCACTAATGATCCCGCTCAATCGCTTTGCTCTTGCGTTCAGATCAAGTTCCTCCATGTAATTAAGAGTTGCCAATGCTGCAGCACAACACACAGGGTTTCCGGGAAATGTTCCCCCGATCGTACCCACGGCTGCCGCATCCATTACCTCCTGCTTGCCAATAACAGCACCGATCGGCAAACCAGATCCCAGCGACTTTGCCCATGTAGAAAGATCGGGAGTAACTCCATAGTGCTCGCTCGCTGCCCACTTCCCGGTCCGACAAAATCCGGTTTGTACTTCATCAAATATCAGCATGATACCATACTCATCACAGAATTCGCGCAAGCCTTCGATGTACCGTTTAGGGGCGATGTTGAAACCACCTTCCCCTTGCACGAGCTCAATGATGATGGCAGCAACATTATTTGGATTAACCAGATTGTGAGCTGCATCGTGTAATTTTTCTAATTGCTCTTCTGCAAATTCGTCCTCCGTCAAACCCGTTCCGTAGTGATAAAAATTAGGAAAAGGGAGTCGATAAACCTCAGGAGCAAAAGGCCCGCAATCAAGTTTATAATCAATTTTTGATGTTAATGTCATCGCCATCATGGTACGGCCATGAAAGGATTCTGTAAAACATAACACAGCAGATCGCTTCGTAGCTTGCCGAGCAATCTTAATTGCATTCTCTACGGATTCAGCTCCGGTGTTGGTCAACATCACCTTCGTGCGTTCGCCATGCGGTATTAAACCCGCCAGTTTTTCACATACTTCAATATAAGACTCATAAGTCGAAACATTGAAACAAGAGTGAATTAATTTAGCCGCCTGCTGTTGAATGGCCTTTACTACGGGTGGTGGACAATGGCCTGCATTTAGTACACCAATCCCTCCGGCAAAATCGATCAATTCATTTCCATCCGCATCAATAAGCGTTGCATCATGACCTTCTACCGCACTGGTTTTCACAAACACACTAACGCCATTGGCAACAATGTTCTTTCTCCTTTTTATTAACTCATCCGTTTTCTTAAAGCTCAGGGTCATTTTTTGTGTTTTGCTAGATTCTACCTGCATAGGATTTTTTTTATTTAGTAATGAATAAAACTTAGATACATGACCAAGTCATGATGTTAAAACGGTATGGTGCAAAGCGATGTAAAGCGTGTTATGCTTATCGGGCTGCTGAAACTATTACAAGTTGTTGTGCTATTGAAAGCAGGTTGATTATATTATCCATTAAAAGAGGATGATATTCTACAGATCATTCGTAGAATTATAAAGATAGTCAATTATGAACAGAATTGCCAGTTTTATAGCCAAAAAAATGCAAATCCATTAGTGTAATCGTAACAAGAAATAAAAAAAATTCCGTCTTTTTTTAGGCTTAACGCAGGAAGAATTATCGCGCTAAAATAAATGCCCCCCAATAGTATGGATTAGGATAGTGTTTTCTCAAATTCTTTTGGGCTTCCCTGAAGGCTCCCAGCAAATCATTTGTTTTTATCCAGCGCGCATAAAAATCAACCATCAGTTTTTGCGTAGCATCATCATCCACTTTCCACAAACTCATAATCATATTTTGTGCACCCGCCACGCGTAACGCACGCTGCAATCCATACACGCCTTCTCCATGGCTCACGTCCCCCTTGGCTGTTTCACACGCGGACAATACAACCAGTAAGGTTGAATCCAGATTTAGATTAGTTACTTCATAAGCAGTAAGTAATCCATCTTCCTGTTGATTGTTAACATCATTCACTCCCGCTAAGGCAATACCGGATCTAATCATCGTCTCGACCAACGAATACTGTTCACCGTTCGTATCTGGATTAAAAAAACCGTGACTTGCTAAATGAAGTACCGTTGGCTCATCCAGATTTTTAAGATTCTCCTCGGTGGCTTCTTGTGCAGTAAAGACTTGAGTACTCCATTTAGCCACTGATAAAGACTTGTTTAGTAGCTCAACTTCCTTTCCGGTACCCGGTAAATCCTTAAATCGACCTTCCTTTGATTTGTCATTCGAAAATTGAGGGCGACCAAATAAAGCAGCAGTTCCTGTTTGTCCCTTCTTCCTTGATTTCTGTTGAATTAAAAGTTCTTTCGTGTTTGTAACGACTACTAAATCAGTTTCATCCAACACATAACAACCAGTTGACGGATCACGCAACGTGTTCAAATTTATTTGGTTATAAATTCCATCATTCGAAACATAGATACGTTTTGGTATTTTTCTGAAAGGCATATGATTTTTTATGGAATCTATAATGGGTCGCCAATATGTTTTGTGAGATACCGTATCTTCTTGTTGGGTGATAATAGAGTTGTAATAGTTTTTATAATACTGTTGCTCCAAATGTTTCGACTTAGTGCTCTTAATTAATGATAAGACTGGTTGTTTCGTAGTTTCAGGGGTAATGATGAGAGCGCCATAAAGAAGTCCATCCGTTAACCGGATAATTTCTACCGCTGCTTCATTAGGCTTCAGTGTTTTTTGGATTTGCCGCCAGCTTATTTTTTCAAATTGAAATCCTGATTTAAAACTGCGAGAATTTGCAGTCAGCCATTTTTCATTTTCCTCAATCTGAACATTCAGCCAATACAGATCTGTCTTACTCTTCTTACCTTCTATCAGCGCTCGTGCCAATTGATTTTTCCGTTCTTGCCACAACTCATAGATTTTAACAACGGTAGTATCACCACTTTTTAAAATAGTATTCTTCATGCGTTTGCTTGCATTGAGAATAATTGCTTTGGTGGTTAGTTGCAGATCAAACAGTCGCCCCGGAATTTCACGATTGATATAAGGATCATCCGAATCCTGAAAAGGAACCAGGCCTGAAATTGATAAGGCTAAAAATTTATAATGTTCAATAAACATAGCCTGATTTTTATAAAAGGCCAGTTTTTCATTATCACTTAGATAGGTAAAGTTGTGAATGATGTCATCCAATAAATCCTGAATCAGATCGGTGTATATTGAATCAGCCATGGCATAGTTGCCTTGCCAATGATAACTCTCGGCTAAATTAAAAAGTGTTGTCTTGTACAAGTCAGGCTGCACCGCTTCATGACTGTTTTGAATCCGCAACGATTCGCTCAAAAACGCAATCGCAGAATCATATGATTCGAGTGTTAATTTAAGGGTACCTAAATTATTCAGCAGCACAGTGTGAATATAAGAACCCTTGTAGTTACCCTTAGTTACTTGCTCAAGCGCTTCCCCCCAGAAGTATTCGGCCGAGTCATATAATTCGCGATTATTATAAACACTACCCAAATTTTGCAAGGCATGAATTAAATTGAGCGAATCTCTATTATTCTTAATCAGGTTATAATATTCCCGCGCATACTTCTCTGCTTTCGCGATATCTAAGATCTCATTGTTGTAGGTAAATAAATTATTGATTGTAATCTGATACTGGTGATTCGTTTTATAATCATCGGGATATAAATCCTTAAGCATAGTCGCCTGTGTCTCTAACAATTCAATGGCTTGCGATACCTGTCCTTTACCATAATGAAGGGAGGCATCCAGATTATTAATAGTAATATATGCATCCGACAATGCGAAGGTTGACGTATCGGAATGTGGTTTATTCTGTTTAGGAATAGCTATGTAGACGTAGCGCGCCAGATTCAAGTAATGCTCGGCACTATCGTAAGAAGCTAATGCACCAAACGTTTTGGTGAGCTCACATAAACTCTCAATTTGACTTATATGAGGAAGTTGGTAAATAGTAAAACTAAGATTTGCTACAATTCTAAAATTATCAATCGCTTTTAGGTAATCGCCTGATGCAGATTGTGCATACGCCTTATTGGTTAAACTTGCTATGTATTGACTTGTATTTTTTCCATATTGATGAATAGCAAGATTCAAAGCTTCATCAGCCATGGTAATGGCTTCTTGATAACTGCCCTCTTTGTAGAGTTTAATGCTTTTACTATTTACTTCCAACCAACTTTGGCTTATTCCCGTAAAGGCAATCAGAAGTAAAAAACCTGTTAATAGTAACTTCATGGGTTAGAACCATTCTTGATTCTGGAAATCCAGCTATTAATCTTTTCTTCCAGAAGCACAAGTGGCAAACTACCTGAGTTAAGAACCTGATTATGGAACTCTTTAATGGTAAAGGATTCGCCCAATGCTTCTTCTGCGCGTTTCCGCAATTCCAGAATTTTGAGCTGACCAATCTTATACGAAACAGCTTGCCCCGGAGTAGCCATGTATCGTTCAATGGCTACAATGATAGAAGCCTCTGATTCGGCTTCATTGTTGAGCGAATATTGAATGGCCTGCTCGCGTGTCCAGCCCTTGCCATGTAATCCGGTATCCACCACTAATCGAATAGCGCGGTGCATCTCCATGGAAAGCATTCCAAAGTATTGATACGGATCTTCATACAATCCTAATTCCTTTCCCAACGACTCAGCATACAACGCCCAACCTTCCACAAACACACCCATACTTTCGGGATGTAAGAATTCAGGTAAGTCTTTATTTTCCTGCTGCAACGAAAGTTGATAGTGATGCCCGGGTACGGCCTCATGAAGAAACAGTGCTTCATCTGCATAGGTATTGTAATTCTTTACATTGGGAATAGGTACATAAAAAACTCCACCACGGAATGCATCCTTTGTTCCGGGAACATAATTCGCACTGGCCGATGCTTCCTGAAAGGCTTCAATTCGCTGAACCTCAAAAGTTGCTTTCGGTTTTAAATCAAATACTTCATTTAATTTACCACTCATCCGGGCATGGATTGCATTAAAATTCTCAATGACTTGTTCAGGTTTAGTGAAGGGCATCAACTTTCTATTCTTTCGTACATGATCGAAGAATGCATTTAAACTCCCCTTAAAACCTAGCTCAGATTTTGCTTTTTCCATTTCACCCCGAATGCGTTCTACTTCCTGCAAACCCAATTCATGAATTTCATCAGAGGACAATTTAGTGGTTGTACTTAATTTAAGAAGGTACCTATAAGTCTCCGGTCCATTGGGCAACGCGCTAATTCCTGACGTCTCACGGCCTGCCGGCAAATAAGTACTGATTAGAAAATCCTGCAGTAATTTATATTTTGGTACAATTTTATCGCTAATCATACTTCTATATGCTTTTGTTAACCGATCGCGATCAGCATCTGAAAACTCAGTTGGCATAGATACAATAGGGGCGTAGAAAATATGTTCCTCAATAGGCGTTTCTATAAAGTCGTCCAACTGCGGAATCATTTTCTTGATTAATGATTTTGGTAGCACTATGTTCGTTTTGATTCCTTCATTCATCTTAACCATACAGGTATCTAAAAAAGGTAAGAAAGCATCCACACGTTGCAACCACGCATCATAATCAGCCACGGTGTTAAAGGGCTGAACACTTCTTCCCCCGGCCAACTGTGGCATGTATAGGTGTAAGGATTGAATTTGCAAGAGCGGCATCAATTCAAAAGTTGGCAAATTAAAAATGGGTGAAGCCATCGTTACCAATTTGTTGGTAAGCCCTTCATGCTTTACTTCACAGTCCCAACGCATTACGCGCAAGCTCAACCATTGCGAAGGTGTTACTTGTGAAGAATCAATTTTACTGAGGAGATTTAAAAATCGGGTATAGTTATCTATTAAGTCTTTCTGATAAGGATCAGAGACATAGTTGGCTACCTGGTTGTTATATTCATTCTCGCCAGCTTTGGTTGCCTCAATCGGGTTGATACGTAATTTAAAATTATAATAGGCCCTGAATAAACTATCTACCTGAACACCGGTATAGGTTTCATTTTTTTTTGAACAGCCTGCTGCCATTATCGCTATGAGCAGTATTGATGCAAGTATCTTCATGATTTGGAATTTAAACGAAAAATAGTAATTTAATTGTTGCTTAAACAAGTCGAAGGCTAATCAACCTGTGTACATGTCAGTTGCTGGCTTGTTTAAACCTCCCTATTTTATTGAACGCTAGCCTGAGCAATTACTGCTTAATAATCTTTGTGTCAAGAGTTCCGGAAGATGTTTTGACTCTAACTAAATAAGTGCCAGGTGGCAACTCTTTGAAATTGTAACTACCCAGTATCCCATTTTCTTGAACTTCCATAAGTACTTTATCGACCTGTTGCCCCAACACATTAAGAATATTCGCTTTTACATCTCTTAACCCTGAGGGAACTTCAATGATCAGCATTTCATTAACCGGATTTGGAAAAATATTTATTTGTAGAATTGAACTACTGTCTTCTACCCCACTAATTACAAATTCGTATTCCGATTCAGTCGTGCAGCCTGCCACTGATACCTGTACCTTGTACCTACCTGGCTCATTAATAATCAAGAATGATTTTGTAGCATGGGGTATTACCACATTATTAAAAAACCACTGATTGCCTACTGTAAAGTTCGAGTATAAGGTGTCGCCTTGGGCAGAGATATGTGCTTCCGGGTAGTTTACAATCTCAGCCATAACAGGAACTTTAGAGCCTTCACAACCCAATGCGTTGACAGCAGACACAAAATAGGTGGTCGAGTTTGTTAAATTGGATGTCACAAGTGTGCCTGAGCTATCCTTACTATGAGAGGTTGAATTTTTTGATTCATACCAATAATAATATCCATCAGCAGGTGCCCCGGTTGCACCTAGTGTTACTTGCCCCGCCTTACAATGCATACCGGAAATTACAGAACTAATTTGTGGCACTGGTACTACATTAATGGTAACCTCCCTGGCTAAGGAAGTTTCGCAGCCATAAACGTACGATTTCACTTGTATTGTGTTCTTTCCCTCCCTCAATTCGCTGCGTGGGACTGTAATCTTAAACGTACTGCCATTCCCAATTCCAATCGGTAATTAGTTGGAAAATTGGATGCTCCGCCAAGCCGCATAATGCCGCCAGCCCCTAAAGTAAGCGTTCCTCCCACCACACTTCGGTTAGCAGTAAAAGTTTGGAGATCAAAGATACCAGCCAAGATAGTCAAGTCACCATCTATTACGATGTTACCTGAAATGGAAGAAACTCCCGATGCTTTGTTGATAACTAAATTGTTGAACGTAGTAACACCAATGGATTGATCCGCGGTGCCGTTGAAGATCACCGTTCCTAATGCTGAGAGATAGGTGCCGTTGCGCACCCAATTACCGCCCACCGTTAAGGTATTGCCATTTGGGTTGAGGGTCGTGCCTGTATTTATAGTTACATTGCCCACAATGGTTGTTGATGCATTTGTCCTGAAAGTTCCACCCGTTGACAAAGTGAGGTTGCCATTTATGGTTGCCGTGGTCGACATCGCAGCCACGCCTGCAGATTTATTAAAAACCAGATTATTATATGTGATACCACCCGCTACAAGTTGCGCGAGTGAGCCATTATAAGTAAATGTACCTGTGCCCGCCACATAAGAGCCTCCGGTATAATTAAAGTCCCTGGCTAGGTTTATATTTCCAGAACCAGAGTAAACAATGCTGCCATTTCCAGATTGATAAAGTGAACCTGCAATGGTGAGCACACCCGTACCGAGTGTTAGCCCGATAACCCGGGTGGCGCTTCCATTGCTTAAAGATATATCTCCATTTATAATCAAATTTTGGTTTCCGATAGTAAGCGTATGCGTTGCATCTCCCAACCAGTCTCCGCGAAGATTACCGGCTATTGTGAGAGCTCCCCCTGCTCCGATGGTTAAGGATACCGGTTGAAAACTGCCAAAGGTAACAGCCTTTGCATTGACGGATGAAGACAGAACAGGTTGATTGGTGAAGGATTCTACGCCAATTTGAATTACATCCGAAGAAGCAGGCACACTGCCTGACTTCCAATTGCTTCCGGTTTCCCAGGCGTTGCTGGTCCCTCCTTTCCAGATGGAAAAAACATTCACGTTGGAAAACGTCCAGCGATTGTTAATATCTGATAATGAAACCTGCTCGACATAATTACTACTCACATCGTTTCCCGATTTTCCTTGATCGACCCATGAAGACACATTTCGCCATAAGGTCATCGTAGCTTCATTATTACCATTTAATTCAACGTCTTCATAATGCAGTCGCAAAGTGGCTGTATATGTTCCCGTATTGGCAACATTATAGTTATACACCCTGTTGACAGATCCATCTAGTGGGAACCCATCTACAGTAGCAGATTGTACATTAACTGAAATGGAGGTAACAGATCCCAAAATACTTGCAAACGTGACAGTATTAAAACTGCTTTCGAAGGCATATGCTACACCCGTTGTAAATGCATGCGTCCGAATAATCGTGCCCAGTATCACACCGGTTCCAGTGCGTGTGTTAGTAATGGTTATTGAATTGCTTCCTGTCCTTATCTCTCCGGAAGTCATAATAAGGGTGGCTACCGATACATTATTTAACAGGGTTACACGATTACTTATCGAGGCTTTGTTAATGATTAGTGTACTGAATGTGTTGATACCTGAAATTTCTACTTCAAGGGTACCTGTTAGCGAAACGGTTCCTCCGTTGGCATTAAAAGTTCCATTATTAATCCAATTTCTTCCTATCTGTGTGGTGCCAGTGCCTGCCGTAAAAGTTACTCCAGAACTGATGGTTATGTCATTATTAATAGTTGCCGAAGTAGTTCCTGTTTTCGTTCCGCCTCCTGATAATTTGAGATTGTTATAATTTGTATTGGTAATAGTTTGGGCACCTACCGCCTTAAAGTCGACAGTGTTTGGCACCGTGGAAGTAACATTAAACGTTCCAGCAGTAATAGTCAACGCTCCTGAAATTCCCAGTTCAGAAAATGTTCCCAACTGTAAACTGGTTCCATTCAAGGTTACATTAAAAAAATCATGTGCTCCAGAATACGTAGAGGTTGCAATAAATGTAACCGTGCCAGCGGTAGCGGTAAACTTTCCCAAACCACTAAAATCTGACCGGATGGAAATGTTATTGGTTGTGCTAACGGTGCCTCCCACACGAAGACCAAATAAAGTTATGGTACCACCGGTAATAGTCTTTGCTGTTCCCGTCATGAAAATCGTTCCCGCTGTTGCGTTTAAGGTTCCGGCCACAGCAAGGTTGCCCGTCAACGTAAAAGAACTGGTCGTACTGATCGTGCCGGTGAGGGATAAATTATCAAACGTGCTTCCCGTTCCTGTAATCGTTTTAGAAGTCCCATTCATGGTAAAAGTACCTCCTGGATTATGGACAAAAGTTCCTGCACCTGTTGTGGCAAAATTACCTGTTAGCGTAATGGACGTTGTTGAAGAAGTAGTACCGAGTCCGTTTATAGTGAGGTTATTGAAATTGAAGGACCCACTCCCTGAAATCGTGCTATTCGTACCATTCATAATTAGGGTACTTGTGTTTCCGGTAAGGGTACCGTTATTGATAAAGTTTCCAAAAAGATTGTGGGTTGCCGAACCGCCACCTCCATTCATCGTAGTATTAGCTCCAATCGTGACAGTACCATTGACACGCAGCGTGGCAGCTGCTGATGTGCCGATGGTAAAAGAAACGGAGGTTCCAGATCCGATTGTGCTGGTGAAATTATTGGCCACGGTCATTGCTGTGGTAGGCATTGTTTTAATGGCGGCACCACTGCTGCTGCTTAAAACAAGGTTGCCATAGGGTTTGCTATCGATAGTCTGGTTAGTTCCGTAAAACTCAACTGTGCTGGTAGTTCCAAAATTGCTGGTAGGGAACACTGCGGGAAAAGAGTTTGTACCCCCTATTTTAACAGTGGCTCCATTGCTGATTGTAAAACTCCCTCCGACCCCACCCGAACGAGTGAGCGTAAAAGTGGATAAATCGAAAGTACCTGCCAGCACGTTCACGGTACCCGGATTGGATTGAATAGTGGTGTTGGCCACCAATGTTTTATTTAATCCCCCGCTAATGGTAAGCGATCCATAATTCAGGGGCGCAACTGCTTGATTAATTGTAGCCGAGACATAATTGACTGTGCTACGCCTGTCGATTGATGTTGGATCTTTTGAAAAATTGGAGGCAAATGTAGCTCCTCTCACGAGTAGGATTGAATTGGCGTTCAACGAAAAAGATGCTGTCGTGAGGGTAACTAGATTGGTTGCACCACCCGGATCGAAAGTACCATTAACGTTAAATTGATCAGCTACGGAAATATTCCCAGTTAACGAGGTTGTACTAATGGCATTAATGGTGAGTCGGTGAAACCCAGTGTTTCCTGTAATAGATTGTGTTATTCCATTAAAAATTACTACAGGGTTTGGGCTGCCGATTGTGTAGGTTCCAGAGTTTGACCAGTTGCCGGTAAGAATTAAATTTCTGTTGCCTGTATGAATAAGTGTTCCATTTGCGCCAATGGTGATGTTTCCATTAACCGTCAGATTTCTGGTTACATCAAGAATAGACGCCTTTATCCCATTTCCCAAAAGAAGGCTTCCAATCGAAACATTACTGGATATTGTGGGCTGAAAAGTACCAGTAAAACTCGCGTCTCCGATAATTACATCAGATGTACCCGTGGGGACCCCTGCAGTCCAATTACTGGCAGTTGTCCACGCTGTATTAGTAATCCCCCGCCAACTGGTTTGAGCTGCAGTTGGTAGCGAAAAAACCATGCTCCACACCAAAAAACAAACTATTTGAATCCTACGCTGTACCAACACGTCTATCATTCAAGTTTAAAGATATAAATAGTTATGACTAAAAAGACTTGAAGTAGTCACTCATTGGCTGCATGTATTGCTGTCATCAAGAAAGCAGAATCATGCTATAAAAAAGGCATATTGAGTTGACGCCTTAAGTTGAATAAATAAACACCTTTTCAGCGATTCAAGTACAACAAAAATTCATAATTTTCGACAAGCATCCAATTGAATTCCGTAGTAAAGCTATAAATAGGGTGGCTAAGTATTAGTCATTCAACTTCTTTAATAGCTGTCGAATTGCGGCCAAATGTGAAAAGAAAACGAGTGGAACCACTAGGCAGGGCAACAAAACAAATGGGAAATAGGCTACGCCAATATTGGGCTGTTCAAAATCGATTTGCTGAAACGGTGTTTTGGCAGCAAGCAATGCAATGGTTACAACGTTCACCAATAATCCAAGGCATACAAAATTCCAGATTAAGAGCACACTCTTATTTATCTTCCTTATTCTAAAAACGAAATAATAAATAATAGGTGCGCTGATACCGGATAGAATATCCCAATTACGTCCCTCAAAGGTCATAGACTCTGGAATGAGTTTGGCCAAAAAAATTAGATACAAAGTAATTTCAACGGGAATTCTTACAACATGCAACATCGTGAGCCATTCAATTTGCAGACGATCAATAAACGCTTGGCCTTTATTTACTGTGAACAGAATAATGATTAAAATCAGCCAGGGTACTACCAGAAAAATAAATCTTGGAGGTATGGCATCCCAGTTTTGATAGAAGCCAAACAAACTAATAGCACTTTGCAAAATAGCCCAGCCCAAAAGTACACCTAGTACAACAAGTGAATTATTGGCCGCCCGGTAAAAGAACCAAACGGTGCCTGCACTTGTTAGTAGAAAAAGCAGAATGGTGAAGATTGAAACGATTTCCATAACGAAAAAATAACAGTTGAGATTATTCCTTTCCTATGAACTGCACTTACATCGTCTTCTTTTCAGTTAAAAATCTTTCCTTGTACCAGCATAATAACTTGAAAGAGTTCGTCTTCGGTCATGGATGAAATATCCTTTGATAATAGGCTTTTGATTTCCGAAGATGAGGTTACAAGATTTTTAATCTGATAATTCATTACATAATCAAAACATTTTTTAGGCGAACTAAATTTTTCAATGGCAAAACCATATTCCAACTCCTGAAGCCTTCCGGGCCAGTGAGCATTTGCTAATATTGAATTGCTCTTTATCTGAATATCATACACTAAATCACAGGTACAGTGGGGTAGATTTGTAACTTCCCTCCTTTTGAAAAGAATGCGGCTACCATAATTCACGGCTAATTGTTCAGCCATCGATGCATTGATAATATTTGGATATAGTTGATCATACAATTGAATAAAATTATCCGGTAATGATTCGGCTTCATTAATCTCCGAGGATAACCTAAGCATTTGTTCATGTGATAAAAACATGGACCAGCGTGAAGAAATAAGCCAATATCCGCCAGCAACTTGAAGGAAGACAAGAATTACGCTACTGACGGCAAAGTACTTCAAATATCTCAGTCCATTTTTAACGTAGCTAACTCCTTTCTTTTTTTCCATATAAGCACCGCTCAATTTAGCAGTTCGTAAACCTTAAATTACCAACATTTTATAAAGAATCAATCATCAGGTTCTTTTATTCAAGTATGCTAACCGGGTTATAGATTGTTGAGGTTTGGAAAGATAGCTTCCCAATCTCTATAAATGACTTCCGCTTGAACCGAAGTTACTTTCATCTTATTATGCATCTTGGTATAGCTTTGTAACGGTTATTCTTTCCTTACAACAATCCAAATCAACACACTTGATAATAATGTAAGTGGAGTAAAGACTACTTTTTCAACCAGGGATTCGGCCAGTAAGTTTCCTATTGTGTTAAAAGCAAAGAGACCCATGAAGATCCACAGTATTACATTCAGTGTTTTTTCTGAAATCCTGTGCTTCATATAATTACCCTTGAATAATAACACCGCGACCAGAAAAATATTAATGGAAATAGAAGCCGCTTCGAAAGCATACATTTCATCTATTGTCTTCAGCTTACCCGCCCAAACTATAGTATGAGGAATAACTTGAAATATGATGAGCAAATGAAAAGTGATTACTACGATAAATAATCCTAGCAGAAGTTTTAAAGCGTGTGCTTTAGTTATCATATCATTTGCCTTAGCGGAGTATTCGCAAGATAATCTCCAATTAATTAAATTTTCATTTTTAACATTCCATTACCTTCTCCATCCCACTCTAAAACTCCTTCCCTTAAATCTTTTATAAATTTAAAATCCTGTATTCCCCTTGCAATGGTTCGTGTCCCACGAACCATCCAATACTAAAACTCTTCCCTTAAATCCTTTATAAACCCAAATCTTTTATCCCCTTCTCATAAAATCGAGAAGTAGAATACTTATAATCACAAGGATCATTTACCAATCGCCACTTATCTGTCAGTGGATTATTATGCAAATAGTCTAATTTTTGATAAGCCACTTCCTTAGTATACAAATGCACTGCTAAAGAGTCTCTTTGCCAAAATTCATATTCTTTATTAGCTGCATCAACTGAATAATTTGACAATGCGTTGCCGCCTTCATTTATTAATATCTTTCTGAACTCATGTGCTGTAAATTTTAGAAACGAACCTTGAGCACTTTCCTTTCCATTAAGTTCTTTGGTGCGCCAAATTAAATGAATGTGATTGGGCATTATAATAAACGCGAATACATCAATCTTTCCTTTATTGCTCAAATGATCCAAAGAATCAATCACTACTTTTTTGTATTCATCAGGTTGCAACAAAAGTTGCCAATTATTGATGGTAGCGGTCCAGAAATATATCTCCCCAATCTCCATGAATGACTTTCGCTTGCTTTCAAATAGGTTCATGGTAGTTTAGGTTGTCATAGGAACTTGGAGGTTCGTGAGACACGATCCTTGGCTAGAAATTATAATAAACTGGGAAGAACAAAAGAAAAAATTAACCAAATCCATGGAGTTATTATAAAGATTAATCTTAAAATTATTAATGAAGTCTTGCCTTGATTTATAAGGAATGATTCAGAAGGTTTTCTTCCTTTTTTTCTTGCATAAGCAAGGCAAGGAATGTAGACGAGAAAAAATAAAATTCCAATTGAAATAGAATACAAAATTGGCTGGAAATTATTGATCCATTTCCAATAGATTGTACTAAAAATAAAAAAACCAACAATAGCATTTGCCATTGATAAGCTTATCAGAAATCCAGCTCGTTCATGTTTGAAACGATTCGATTGAATTGTCTGATAAATACAGTAATAAATAAAATTAAATACTCTCAATGACTAATATTGCTTTATAACTCTCGCAGTAGTTCTGCCCACGAACCACTTCTGCTTACTGATTCACCCTTTTCACCACATCCACCACTTTTCCTTTCTTCCGCGCATACACACTGTTGTCGTACATGGCTTCGCAGCTTACCGCTGGCAAGTAATAACTACCGGCATAACTGGCGGTGAGAAACACTTTAAATGTTTTGCGTTGGTTCGCATTTAAATCAAAATACGTGTACACCCGGTCGTCACGAATATCCTGATAGGTTGGTACATCACCAGTCATTTTTGCGCCATCATCGCCTGTTAACCGTAAGTTGTTAATCTCCCACCCCGATGGAAAAATCTGATTGAGTGCCAGATTTTTATAGATGCCTCGCATGCCAGGATTAAATACGGTAACGGTTGCCACAAACTCTGTTCCTTGCTCCAACGTGATCGGATCAATCGGAACTCCTTTTGAGTCTGCATACGTAATAGTTAGTGAAAGATTCTTCTCCGCATCTTCTTCGGCTCCACGTGCAGGCACGCCTTCCGAAATAATACGAACGAACAACGCTCCTTTACTACCACTTACAATTTTTAAATTGCCTGCTTTCAAACCATCCATGGGCAATTTTACTTGTGCGAGGGTAAGGTCGGTATTAGCAGTTACTTCTTTTCCATTATAGGTGTAGGTAAATTTCAAATCACCTTTTTCACCACCGGCAAATGCGCCCACTGATTTCAAACACCACGCAAGCGTTTGTGTGCTCATCCAATAATTAGCATTGCTCATGGACTGTGAAAGATCTTTCACAATTTCAAAACTACGCGCACGATCGCCCAACATCAAAAGTGTTTCTAGAATGATCGCTTTATCACGCAAGTCCGAACCATACGAATAGCCTAATTCCTGATACGGTTTCACTTGTACAGGAAGTTTTTCAATCAGCTTCTTCGCGGCTTCGGGTTGTCCGGCTTTTACATAGGCAGCCGCTAACATCCACGCTGCGGTAGCATCCATGCTGCCTTGTTCGCGCAAGCGGTTCATCGCTCCTAATTCAGCATCGCCCGAAAGGGATAAGGTATATAGGCGATACGCTTGTATAAGTTCGCTGCTGCTGTACTCCTGATTCTTGCGCCAGCTTTGTGCTTTGCTACGTTGGAATTTCTTCCAACGCTTAATCATATCGTTTGGCACGAAATATCCTTTTGTTGCCGCTTCAATTAAAAAATGTCCGGCATAGGTAGTGCCCCAACTGTCAGAGTCTTCATGACCGGGCCAATACGAAAATCCGCCATCACGATTGACAAATGTTTTCAACCGCTCTACGCCTGCTTTCACATTGCGTTGAATTACGGCTTTCTCATCCGCGGTAAGCGCTTTTACTTTATCGAGATACAATTGAGGAAACACCGAAGAAGTAGTTTGCTCAATGCATCCATACGGATATTGTAACAAATACCGCATGCGCTGCCCAAGGTTAATCGGTGGCAGACTGGAAACTTCCAACGTAGATACATTGGTGCCTGCAATTCCAATCGGAGCAACCGAAGCACTCCAGTTTTTTCCGGCATCCAACACCACATCTTGCACCTGTGTGATCGGTGGGTTTGGATTTCGGACTTCAATTTCAATTTCATCGGTTGCTGAATAATTTCCCGATGTGGCCGTTACTTTTATTTTAGCAATTCCGGTTTCTGATTTTACAAGCAATCCAAAATCAAGGGTAAGATCAGAACCATCGCCCATCGAAACCGTACGCGAACTTTCATCCGATAAACCAACGGGACCGCTAACCTTGATTTCAACTTTTACATTCTTAATACTTTTCTCACTCGTGAAAAGTGTGATCGGCAACTTCACCATTTCTTCGGGACCCAACACGCGCGGCAAGGTTGCCAGCACCATTAATGGCTTGCGCACAGGAGTTACCTGTTCTGTTTTACCATACGCACCTTCATACCCTGCAACGAGCATCGTCTTTACAGAGCCAATGTATTGAGGCATGATAAAGCGATGTTCTTTACTTCCTCCATCCAACGTAATTGGTCCGAAATACATGACAACCGGTTTAAAGCGATTCGCTTTTGCATCGTCTTCCTTCGCAGCCAATTCACCATCACCACCCAACGCAAGCAAGCGTTCAATGCGACCACCAAATGAGCCCATCACCTGATCATACAAATCCCAAGTCTTCACCCCTAATGCTTCGCGCGCATAGAAACGACTCCATGCATCGGGAGTTTTAAATCGCGTAAGATCCAACAAACCTTCATCGACTATCGCCAACGTGTAAGTCATTTTGCGTTTCGATTGTTCGGATACTTTAATCACTACTTCTTTGCCGGGTTCCAACACCTCGGGCATGGTAATCACCGGATTTAAATGAGTACCCGGATCTTCCACCTGAACAGGAATAATTCCATACATGCGAATGGGCAAATCGTTAGCGGTTTGTGCATGGGGTTGCAACAACGTAACATTTACAAACACATTGGGTGTCATTTCTTTGGTGACATCGAAACTGAATTGGTTATCACCTGCATTGGTTTCGAGCCAATACGTTTGCAACACGCGACTTCCATTTTCAACACTAATCAACGCGCGACCTTTGTCGCCACCCGGAATAACCAGGTTTGCTTTTTCACCAATGTTATACATCGGCTTGTCGCTTGAGAACGAAAGCATTGTGGCGCCTTCGCCATCATTACGGGCGCGACCAGCCCAACCCGGCCAATCGATATACACCACTTTACCCGTGCTATGCCCACTTTGCGGATCATACGCTTTCACAAAAAACCGTCCCCACTCAGGATATTTTACTTTAAAGTTCCAGGTTCCTTTTCCATTTGTCGTTCTGATTTTTCCGGTAGAGATTGGTTGCGAATAATTTCCAGACATAAAGTTTACGGAGCCTTCGGAACCATCCCACCACCAACGCCAATTGATTTTATATAACGACACCTCAATATTTCTTGAAAGTGGATTGCCATCAGAATTAATTGTAACAATATCTACCCGATGGGTTGTATCGGTAAGCAACATGCCGCGGGCTTTGTCTCCTTGCGGGAGTTTAATTCCCGTGAGGGATTGGTAGGGATAAAAAGGAATGCTGAAGCGATCAATACTATAGTTGCCACTCTCTTCATAGGCCTTGCCACGGAAGACTGCATTTAATGAGCCGGGTGCAGCATCACTCACCTCAAGACTTGCATTTACTTTTGCCCGGCCATCCGCATCGGTATAGCCATCGAAGATAGTTTGCGATTCGCTGTAGAAATCAATAGATGGATCGTCAAACACATACTCAGGATACTGATCAAACTTCGTAGTGCCTTTTGTTAACAAAACTTCAAACGTGGCGCGGAGATTTTTTCCGGGCGCACCGTGCAGCCAATTAATTTTTAAATCACCCGACACATTATTATTACCGGCTGTGAGTTTCTCCACACCAAAATCCAAATTAATTTTAAGACGGTTGGGTTTCACCATCTCAATTTTGATGGGTTGGGTAAACTCAGTGCCACCTACTTTTACGCGACCTAACCAATTTCCGGTTGGTGCTTCTGAATCCGTAGCTGTCGCGAACTTATAGAACCCATTTTCAGAATTTGATCGAACCAAACGTGAAGTAACTTGACCTTGCGGATTTTGTAATTCAAAAACTACAGGATGCGAACTTGGGAGTGACTTCAATTTATCTTCAAGAATAAAACTTAAGTACAAAGAATCACCCGGACGCCACACACCACGCTCACCATATAAAAATCCTTTCAATCCTTTTCTCACATACTCGCCACTCACATTAAAATTGCTGAGTGAAAGTGATTCGCCATCTTGTAACTTAAGATAGCCGCGTTGCATACCACTCTTGGCAATCAAGGCAAATGGATTTTCTTTTGTTGTGATGATAGCCTTTCCATCCATGCCCGTTGATGCGGTACCAATTAATTTTTGTTGAAAATCATACAACTCTAATTGAACGCCTGACATCGGCTGAGTTGTTTTCAAATCATTAACCACTACTACCGTGTTGCCATCACTGCCACGCTTAGCTAACAAACCAAGATCGGTAGCAATTACATTTTTCCTTATATCTCTGTTACCCGTGTAGTAAGAAGAATGACATGGATTGTCGCGTTGCTCCCACTCATAATCTTCACCATAGTAATAATAGTCGTCATACGAATCCCAATAGCTTCCTTCTCCCTCACCCTCCTCCCACGACTCTTGTTGAATAGATGCTTGGGTATTGGCAGCAGCTGATTCTTCCCCTCCCTCGCACACATAGGCGAGGTATGCTTTCTTGAAACTGAGCCGCACTTGGTAAATGGCCCCGGGTTCGGTATTAATTAATGTCGATAAATCCAGTGTAAAGCGATTCCACTTCCCTAAATCCGTTACTCCTGATTTCTCCAATGAAATAGTTTTCTTTAAAACAGGTTTACCTACGCGCCTCATCTCCTGATTGCCATCATAATTATTGACTTGCAAAAATTGCAACACATTACTTTCATATACTTTAATAATCTGCACATCAACAGACTTTAAATTCACCGCTTCGAACGGCATTACTAATCCATCGCTTGAAGGCAACACATTTCCTTTACCCATAAATCGAACTGCAGGAAGCACTTGCTCAAACGCAACGTCATACGTAGTTGCCTGAGCCATCTTATAATTCAAAATGTTTTTTACTCCCGCTTCAATTGAAATTGTTCTTGAACCTGTTTGCCGAACCGGAGGATACACACGAATCTCATTGTCCTTAATTTCGAAATCGAGATTCTTTAGCTCTGAAATGCGCAACAGACCTTCCAGATTTTGGGTTTCATTTAGTGGATCAGAAAATTGAACCACCACAAACTGACTCGTGCCTTGCTCCACGCGCACATTGGTAACTTTAAAATCGCCTAACGCTGGAATCTCTACTTCACGATCCAACGTCTGATCAACACCCAATGCCGCGCCTGAAAAAGCTAGCTTCACCAAACTGGCATTATCCTTACGGGCAACTTCTTCGACCGAGAATGCATGCTGCTTTCCTTCGGAAGTATGAACCCAATTTACCTTTAATGAACTCCCTTCTTGCTTCGCAGCTAGCACTTTTTCGATAGCATCGACTTCTGCATAATCAGCTGTGTACAAAACACCCTCAATCTTTTGACGCTTTAAGTCTGTTTTTACATAAGGCTTGATGTTATCAACGCTTACTTCAAAATTTTGTGGAATAACCTGAACGGTGTATTCAAAGGTGTTGAGTGCTTTCGGAACTTCAATTAATCGTGACAGTTGAAAATTCACTTGGTAAATCTGCCCTGAAGCTAAGCGCGCTGCGGGTTTAAATTCAACGGTGCGTTTGTCTAACCAAACCGTTTCGCCCTTTATGTCCGGACTAAATTCAAAAAGTTTTGCCGTGGTAGGAGCGCCCACCGCCAGGCTATCCACCACGTCCTTCGAAAGCCCAATGCGAATGGAAGAACCTGAACTTATAACCCCTGCGGTATAGGAGGTAATGTATTCGCCAAAAGCGGGATTAATAGCTGAATTAAAACTTGATTTTGCGCCCTTTCCGGGAATAAAATAAAAGATTGCAACAACCGCGAGGGCAAGAACAACCACGCCAATAAGTATTTTTTTCATAATCCGGATTTAGGTTATTAGGATTATGAAATATCGCAAAAGGAAAAGAAAAATTGCGACTGATGGTGTTATTATTTTAAGGCTAAAAGTGTAAAGCTCGGTGGGTTGTTCCTAACAGCCCATGAGTGAAATTGAAATAGGAGAAATATCAAGAATTGTAGATATTTAAATATCGGTACTAAGGCGGAAACCAATAAATAATAACCACAAGGTTAAAGAATTGCCATGACTAAACGCTTTCAAGGGCATTATTACTAATAGGAATTGCAATTTTTATTTTCTACAAAATACTATCCGGCATCTTTACGATAAGGGCTGATAATATTAATATAATTATTTACTGCATCACTTTCAGGATTGGGTGTATTTGTCGCTTACCTAGTATACTCTGAATTATACTTCAGAAGTAACAAATTTAAACGTATAAAGGAAAATATTAGCGGACACATAAATAATTGCAACGAATTAAATCAATTGTAGAAGAATTAAAAGGATCATATATAAACATAGAATCATATAATTATGGTAAAGGAAGTATGACTGACAATAGTCTATATAATTTCCGAAGAAAAGAATGGAGTAAGGGCATCCAAAGCAATCAAATACATCATTGTACAGCAGTCATTTGTAAAAACGCCAGCAACCAGCCAATTAAATACCTGTGTAAATACTTTAACATAGAAAATAACGAAGAGTCACTCTCTAAATTTGAAAAAGTCTTAAATGATTTCACATCCGTTGAACAAGGTAAAGATCTAATAAGAAGAGAAAGAGAGTCAATTTTGAGTAGCATACTAAATCTATTCCGTTTCTAATTCTTCAACTCTGCAAAGGAAAGTTAACCAGAAGGTTAGGATTTGAAACTGTAGATATTAGTGATACATATATTCCAACTTTCACCTTTCAATATGTTTCAGCTGGAGGTAACAGTTCTTCAAGATGTGACATAAAACTGAATATTGAAAATCTTAACCTTCTAATCAATTACTTAAATAGTATAATAAAATGGGCAAAAAGCATTGCAGGTCAAAAAGCCTTAATGACCTCTCAATTGAGAGATCAAATCAAACAAAGAGATAATTATAAATGTTACTCCTGCAGTTTAGGTATAGAAAATGAGCCTAATTTGCTATTAGAAATTGACCACATAATACCTCTATCAAAAGGAGGTATGACTACCCTTGAAAACCTTCAAACATTATGCTGGAAGTGTAACCGAACAAAAGGAGCAAAGATTAAACAATCCTAAGATCTGAAATAAAGAATTGAAGCGCTTTCAGAATTTAATACCCTTAGAAAAATCAATTTTAAAGATCAAACATTTTAGCCATCGCATCCTTTATGGCTTCAATTTCATCTGATTTGATCCTACCCAAGCTATTTTTGCTCAATCTCTCTTCATCAACAGCTCTTATCTGATCCAAACAAACTTCACAAAATTTATTGTTGAATCTCAGTTCAATTCTGGAAGGATAACCACGGAGCGTGGTTGTCATAGGTGCGATGATGACCGTGCCAAGTACAGAATTCATTTCCTTGGGAGAAAGAACCAGACAAGGTCTGGCTTTCTTCATTTCCGATCCAACTGCTGGATCCAGATTTACTAAATGAACATCGAACGATTTTACCATGTCCACTCAATCTTATCAAAATCATTATTGATAAAATCTACTTTTTGCTTATTACGCTTAAAGTCTGACCACTTGCGATCCTTCTTTACGGGTTTTACAACTAACGTTTTGTCTTTCACAACCAATGAAACTTCTTGCTCAATGCCACATTCTGCCAACATCTTCTTAGGGATAATCAACCCCTTTGAATTTCCAATTGTCCTGATATTTGCCTTAGTAACCATAAAATAATAAAGTTATAACCAAAGTTATAACTTTTTAGAATATTAAAAAATTCCCTAAAAGCACTATTTTTTACAAGCCACCCCTTCTACATAATTTTTTACAACAGCCATCGGCTTGGCTGATTCGGCTCCTTTAAAGCCGGAGATGTCTTTATAGGTCACTTGCTTTTTATAGGTCTCTAAAAATTCTCCCGACAAGGGTAAATAAGACCAATGCCATTTTTCTTCCTCGTAGCCGGTGCGGCCACCTTCTTTACTCGTATAGGGTTGACAAAAACCATACTCAGCAGCATGCGTTGTAAGCCACTGATAAATCTTCAATCCTTCCCCTGTTGAGAAATACTCATTGTTGAGATTATTCAAATCCATATCGGTGCCCCAGTGATGGCGCGAAGTACTGGGCATAGAACTATACAACAAAATTAAGCGTGCACGTTCCTTAGGATCTTTTATAGTGGTGAGATTAATCCCTTCCACCATGGTTCTGCCTTCCCATTTGTTTTCCCAAATTCTTTTTTGTGAAGCGAAATTACGAGTAGCCGAAATTATAATTAGTTCGACACCATCCACCTTGGCTGCAGCACTCATCTTTTTAAATGCTTCATAGGTTTCCTTACGGAGATAGCCATCTTTCGCGCTACCGCGAGCATGTGCATCTTCTAGTTTTGAAAACAAGGGATGTTTTGCCGGATCAAATTTTCCAAGTAGGTAATTTTTATCCACAGACTGTGGCCTGGAAGAACTTACTAAGAAGATAGAAATAATTAAAAATATAAACTTCATATCGTTGATCGTTATTGGTTGCTCGCGGTTCGTATAAAAAAACGATCAACCTAATCCAGCTAGCGAAAAACTATACTCGTTCTGCTACTTTATTCATCACCTTAGTTTGAACCTGAATAGACTCATGGTGAATCAACTTCAATAAATCACTTGTGAATTCATCATTCAATCCCATCGCCCGGCAAAGTGCAATACGGGTTTTAATAATTTCTTCCCAACGATTTACCTGAAGAATAGTAACGTTATTTTCTTTTTTGTATTGACCTATCTTTTCTGAAATTTTCATCCGAGCCGAAAGCTTTTGCATAATCTCATCATCCAACTGATCGATTTGTTCGCGAAGAATACTAAGGGTATCCTTAAATACTTTATTATCGGTTGTTTGAGTGCGTACCACCAATTCATCAATGATTTTGCTTAACGCAGCAGGAGTTACTTGTTGCTTTGCATCACTCCACGCAGCATCCGGATTGATATGGCTTTCAATCATCAAGCCCGCCATGTCCAGGTCAAGTGCTTTTTGTGATACGAATGAAATCAAATCTCGGTTACCAGCGATGTGACTCGGATCACAAATCATATCCAACTCAGGTACGCGTGTCTTTAGTTCGATGGCAAGATCCCACATCGGTGCATTACGGAAAGGTCCTTTTTCAAAAGACGAAAAGCCACGATGGATAGCAGCCATCTTTGTGATGCCTGCTTTGTTCAAACGCTCCAAGGCTCCCAACCAAAGTTCCACATCCGGATTGATTGGATTCTTAACCATCACCGGAATGTCAACTCCTTTCAACGCATCTGCCACTTCCTGCACCGAGAATGGGTTCACTGTTGTGCGGGCTCCTACCCAAAGAATATCAACTCCCGCTTTTAGGCATGCCTCCACGTGTGCAGCATTGGCAACTTCGGTTGCTACCGGCAGGCCGGTTTCATTCTTGGCACTAATCAACCATTTTAATCCTTCTTCCCCTGCTCCCTCATATTGACCCGGTCTTGTACGAGGTTTCCAAATACCTGCCCGCAAAGCGTGCACTCTTCCAGTGGCCACAATTTGTTTAGCTGTGGCAATCATTTGCTCTTCGGTTTCTGCACTACATGGTCCGCTAATAATTATTGGCCGATCAGTCTTCATCCACGATGATATAGGTTCAAGTTGTAATCCCTTCTTTGTCATAATCCTTAAAATTTAACTTTTTATAAATTCTGTTTTAGTAGTAACTGTTTCTTTTGTTTGCTTGACTGTTTGGCCATCCAATATTCTTCTGATTTCATTGGCTGCAGTCATGATGCGATGAATCTCTTTTGTGTCCCGCTTCATCAAATGATAATGGAATTTTTGCAAATGCATGATGTATTCTAACAACGCCTGACTCAAGTATTCAACATTCTGCTCGAAGATAGGAGCCCACATATCGGGAGAACTTTTCGCTAAGCGTACAGTAGATTCAAAACCACTACCTGCCAAATCGAAAATGTTTTTCTTATCCTTTTCAATATCCAACACAGTTTGCCCTAACAAAAAAGAACTAACGTGCGACAAGTGTGACACATATGCCACATGACGATCATGCTCGTCCGGCTCCATGAAAATGGTTTTCATTTCCAGTGTATCGAATATTTTGGTGGCCAGTTCTAATGCTTGCACGGATGATTTGTCCGCTTCGCAAATGATATTAGTCTTTCCCTTGAACAGTCCATCAAAAGCAGCGGTTGGCCCAGAGTTCTCAGTACCGGCAATGGGATGTGATGCCACAAACTGAGAACGTTTTGGGTGGTTGGAAACAGACTTGCAAATAGAAGTTTTTGTAGAGCCTGCATCTATAACAACTGCATCTTTCTTCATCGCATCCAACACAGAGGGTAAAAAAGCATGCAGTGCATTTACCGGAATAGAAAGAACAATCAAGTCGGCTTGTGCGATGGCTTTGTCTTCGGTAAGAATCTTATCCACCAGGCCCAACTCAACTGCTTTGGCTGCATGACTCGCATTCATGTCCACACCAACAAGTTCAGTGGCTAATCCAGCTTTGCGCAAACTCAGCGCGATTGAGCCCCCTATTAATCCTAATCCTATAACTGTTACCTTCATACTTTATCAGGCATGAGCCTTTTCAACTTTTGCTTCGTGGACAAATTTTTCTATTCTGGCGTGGGCTTCTAATAATTTTTCTTCCGTTGCACACAGAGAAATTCGAATGAATCTCTTTCCGGCATCTCCAAAAATAAAACCGGGGGTGATAAACACTTTTGCGCCATAAAGAATTTTATCAATCCATTTTTCAACATCCACTACTTTCTCGGGTGCCTTTGCCCATACAAATAATCCCGATTGATTTTCTGAAAACCTGCAACCCAGTTCACTCAAAATTTTTTGAGCTGCAGTTCTTCGTTTCTTATAGATCGCATTCAATTCTGTAAACCAGGCATCTCCATGCTTGAGTGCTTCCACCGCGGCCTGCTGTAAACCTAAAAACATTCCTGAATCCATATTGGATTTCACTCTCAGCACGGCATCCACATACTCCTTATTCCCAGCCACCCAACCAATACGCCAACCGGCCATGTTATGCGACTTACTGAGTGAGTTTAATTCCAAGGCAACTCTATTCGCTCCTTCAATAGAAAGAATACTGAGTGGCGAGTCGTTTAAGATTAAGGAATACGGATTATCATTTACAATCAGGAAATTATTTTTACTTGCCAGATCAACAAGTTCCCTTAATTCCGAACGTGATGCTGTTCGGCCCGTTGGCATATGTGGAAAATTAACCCACATAATTTTGACTTTGGAAAGATCACGTTGTTTTAACTCTTCCATATCAATTCCCCAATCCAAGGATTCCTTCATTTGATAGGTACACACCTTCGCGCCAACAAGTTTGGCTACTGACGAATAGGTTGGGTAGCCAGGATCGGGAATAAGTACTTCGTCTCCTTCATTCACAAAAGCCATCGCGATATGCATAATTCCTTCCTTCGATCCCATCAACGGCAAAATTTCAGTTTCAATATCTAAATCGACATTGTACGTGCTCTTATAAAATGATTGAATGCCCTTTCGCAATGCCGGAATACCCTTGTAGTTTTGATACCCATGACTCGATGCTTTTTGTGAAGTGGATATCAACGCTTCAATAGTTTCGAATGAAGGCGAAAGATCGGGACTTCCAATGCCCAAGTTAATTATTGGAAATTCCGGTGAGTCCAACCCCCGTACCTCTGCAAGTTTTTTGCTGAAGTAGTATTCTTCCACATTGGCAATCCGGTTTGCTGTCTTAATCATAATTTCTATTTTAACTACTTGTACTCCAATTTTGCCTTTTTATACTCACCCAGAATATTCAAGTTCTTCACCTGTCTTAAGACTTCCTGAATAGCAACATCATAACTTTTCCTTCTTTTCCACTCTACGTCTATGTGAATAGAGTACTCACTAGGTTTACCTATGATTGGGATAGATTGAATCTTAGAGAGATTAATACTATTATCTTTGAACGTCATCAGTGCATCGGCAAGACTTCCTACTTCATTAGCCACTTCAAAACTTAAGGAAGCTTTATTACTATCTGTTGTTGCCTTGATTTTTTTTGCTAAAATCAAAAATCGGGTAAAGTTCTTTTTATGCGTTTCAATTCGCTTTTCTAAAATAGCCAAACCGAATTTTTTAGCTGCCTGTTCATTGGCAATGGCCCCGGTGGTTTTTAATTTTCCCTCCTTCACTTTACGAGCCGACAAGGCCGTGTCATCACTTTCCATGATTTGAACACCATTCAATTTGTGTAAGTAATCTGAACATTGGCGTATGGCCATCGGGTGCGATTCAATATGGGTGAGCTCTTTGAGTTGAACCCCCGGCATAACGAGCAAGTGCATATGAATAGGAAGATAAATTTCACCAATAATTGAGAAATGATATTCCTGCAACAGAAAGTAATTTGGCAAAATGCTTCCCGCGATTGAGTTCTCAATAGCCATCACGGCATAGGCTGCTTCGCCTTTCTTTAGTGATTCGCATAGACGATGAAATGAAAGACATTCAATAGTTTGAATGGGCTCTTGAAAATAGGTGAGCGCAGCCACTTCATGAAAGCTGGTAGCTATTCCCTGGATGGCAACCTTTAACTTCTTCTTACTCATACTTTTCAAAACGGGTTCAAATAAAAAGTCCCCCGAAGGCGGGGGACTTTTTTGAGTTTCTTTGTCTTATTTTCATTCAACAAACCGATTCCCTTTCAAGTCCCTCGCAGGATTGATAAAAGAAGTAAAAATAAAATCGGTTGCTGTTCATCTCTCTGTAATAATGGATTCGAAGAAAAACTAAAAATTCCGTATCTGCAAAAACAACTTATACTATTTTAAAAAAATCTATTATAACTAACCCTTGTTAGCAAGATTTGTGAGTAAACCTAGACAGTATTTCGTTGACCCACGCCATTGAATCTCCTATCTTTCGATAAAGAAAGAAACGATGAAAAACCTTAAAATCATATTCGTTATTGGCTTGTTTGCATTGACTGCCTGCTCTAAAACCGGAGAGCAGGATAACTCTGAACCCGATACCTTAAGCGAGGAAAGTCCTAATCAAGCTCTGTATGATCAGGTAATGGATGTGCATGATGAAGTAATGCCCCGAATGGACGAACTCATGAAACTCAAGCGCCAATTACAAGAAAAGATAGCCAACACACCTGACATGGTAGTTGAAAAGAAACAACAGATGGAGAAAATGATCTCCAACTTAGACTCGGCCAGCACGGCCATGATGAATTGGATGCATGCGTTTAACCCGCTGCCAGATTCGGTAGATCAGGAGAAAGCCCGTGAATATTTGGAATCAGAAATGGAGCGAATCAGAAAAGTGAAGAGCTTGATTTCCGAAACGATTGACAAGGCAAAAGAAGAGACCCGTAATTAGTTGGGGAGATGTACCTATGACTAAAATCCTTTACTACTTCCTGGATTTTTGCCGCTTAGAAGCCTTATGATGTGGTAGTTCATCTTTTGGTTTTTTACCTGCATTCTCCCTATTCTTTTGCTCCAGGCGGATGTTGTAACGAATCGCTCGCCAATACTCAGCACCATACCCTACCAAAATTTCTGAACCTGCCGCAATGTCTTTTGAAGCTTCAATGTAACACCGCTTCTTCTCGGTAACGTATTCAGAGTTGTTCGTCACACCTTTCACACGAGCAATACCTTTGGCATCATTCGCATAATGAGCAACACCTTTCTTGGTTTGCCAGGCGTCAATACAATACTGATTATTAAAGTGAAACACATAGCCATTACGATCATCGGCCATTGCCTCCACCTGCTTCCAGGTAACGATCTTACCTTTATACTCGACAATACGAGTCCCCTTGGGTATAAATACTTTCGTGAATAATCCTTTACCAGCTCCCGGAAGAACTGACTTCTTAACAACTAGTTTCTTTTCGAGTAGCGCCATATTTGGCTGCGAAGTTAACCTAAAATACTAATTGCAACAGGTTAAGATCTTGTCATCTCGTACGAAATGATGCCCCATAAAAAAAGCACCTGAAGAGGTGCCTTATTTGAAAATAACGTTCATCAATTTCTAGACCTTAATCTCAACATCAACCCCACTGGGTAACTCAAGTTTCATCAGCGCATCAACTGTTTTTGCGCTGTTTGAATAGATGTCTACTAACCGCTTATACGTACACAATTGAAATTGCTCACGCGATTTCTTGTTTACGTGTGGTGAACGCAGCACCGTAAATTTTTCCTTTTCTGTAGGAAGTGGAATGGGTCCGCTTACTACAGCACCTGTCGCCTTTACTGCGCGCACAATTTTTTCAGAAGACTTATCAACCAAATTATGGTCGTAGGACTTTAGCTTAATTCTGATTTTCTGATTCATAATCTAAACGTCTTTTAGATATTTATTTTGCGGCAACAGCGCCTTTTACTTCATCAATTACTTTATCCGCCAAGTTCTTAGGAACCGGTGCGTAGTGTGAAAATGTTAAGGTTGCAGATGCACGACCTGAAGTGATTGTTCTCAAATCAGTTACGTATCCAAACAACTCAGATAACGGAACGTCTGCTTTAATTACCTGAGCACCACCACGCGTATCCATTCCCTTCATGATTCCTCTTCTTCTGTTCAAGTCACCCGTTACAGAGCCCGTGTACTCATCCGGAGAAATTACTTCTACACCCATGATTGGTTCAAGAAGTTGAGGTCCGCACTTTTTTGCAGCTTCTTTAAATCCAATACGAGCTGCCAATTCAAATGAAAGTGAATCTGAATCCACGTCATGGTATGAACCATGGAACAACCTTACTTTCATTGAATCGATTGGATAACCGGCCAATGGACCGTTTACCATCGCTTGCTCAAATCCTTTCTGAACCGATGGAATAAATTCGCGAGGAATAACACCACCTACAATATCATTTACAAACTCAAGACCTGGCTTATCTTCAGGGCCTAACACACGGGGTCCCATTTCAAATACGATATCGGCAAACTTACCGCGACCACCCGTCTGTTTCTTGTATTGTTCTTTGTGCTCTACTGACTTAGTCAATGCTTCTTTGTAAGCAACTT
Organism: Cyclobacteriaceae bacterium; assembly: GCA_016787755.1. Taxonomy (GTDB): domain Bacteria; phylum Bacteroidota; class Bacteroidia; order Cytophagales; family Cyclobacteriaceae; genus ELB16-189. The sequence goes on from JAEUUA010000005.1 coordinate 84,183, forward strand.
GAGGAGCACCTTGGTTAATCTCAACTTTGAACTCGCGTCTTAGGCGGTCAATAATAATCTCCAGGTGTAATTCGCCCATACCACGTAAAATAACCTGCCCAGTTTCCTGATCCGTATTTACGCGCAAGGTTGGATCTTCTTCTACCAATTTAGAAATAGCCATACCCAACTTATCGGCATCAGCTTGCTTCTTAGGCTCAATTGCATACCCGATAACTGGTTCAGGAAATACCATGGATTCTAGTACAACCAATCGTTTTTCATCGCAAAGTGTATCGCCCGTCTTAATATCTTTGAACCCTACCACGGCACCAATATCTCCGGCAGGAAGTCTCTCTACTTGATTTTGCTTATTAGCATGCATTTGGAATACACGCGAAATTCTTTCCTTTTGTCCTGAACGGGTATTATGAATGTAGGAACCTGATTCCAACACACCTGAATAGGCGCGAACAAAACATAAACGACCTACAAACGGATCGGTTGCAATTTTAAATGCAAGACCAACGAATGGCTCATCAATGTTGGGACGAATTTCAACTTCTTCATCCGTATCCGGATTAGTACCAATAATAACATCCTTGTCCATCGGTGAAGGAAGAAGTTCCATCACATAATCCAACATGGTTTGAACTCCCTTATTCTTGAAAGATGAACCGCACACCATAGGAACAATCTTCATATCAATTGTTGCCTTGCGAAGCGCTGTTAAAATTTCAGCTTCCGAAATTGAATTAGGATCTTCAAAAAATTTCTCGATAAGCGTTTCGTCATATTCAGCTACCGCTTCCAACAACTTCTCACGATATTCAGCAGCCTCCTCAACCATATCCTCTGGAATAGGAATTTCTGTAAAAGTCATTCCTTTGTCTGTTTCATTCCAAATGATACCGCGGTTGTTAATCAAATCTACAACCCCCTTAAAATTTTCTTCAGCACCGATGGGCAATTGAAGCGCAACCGCCTTACTCCCTAACTTCTCTTTCACCTGTTTACAAACGCCCAAGAAGTCTGCGCCCGAACGATCCATTTTATTAACGAATCCAATACGAGCAACTTTGTAGTTGTCTGCTAAACGCCAGTTTGTTTCTGATTGAGGCTCAACACCATCCACTGAACTGAAAAGAAAAACTAATCCATCCAATACACGAAGCGAACGATTTACCTCAACGGTAAAATCAACGTGACCAGGAGTATCGATAATGTTAACGTGATATTCGTTTTTGCGATAGGTCCAATGAACCGTAGTAGCGGCTGAAGTGATCGTTATCCCACGCTCCTGCTCTTGCGCCATCCAGTCCATGGTAGCCGCGCCTTCATGCACCTCACCAATCTTATGGTTTACACCAGCATAATAAAGAATGCGCTCAGTGGTGGTAGTTTTACCTGCGTCAATATGAGCTGCAATACCAATATTTCTGGTGAATCTTAAATCTCTTGCCATTTGGAATTAGAATCTGAAATGAGAAAATGCCTTGTTCGCCTCTGCCATCCGGTGTGTGTCATCCTTCTTTTTGATAGCAGCACCTTCTCCTTTTGAAGCAGCAATAATTTCAGCCGCCAACTTATCCATCATAGTCTTTTCACCACGTGCACGTGAATAATCGATTAGCCATTTGATGGTAAGGTTCACTTTACGCTCAGGGCGGATTTCAACCGGAACCTGAAAAGTAGCACCACCCACCCTGCGGCTTTTTACTTCCACAGCTGGCATAACATTGTTCATAGCGCGCTTCCACACTTCAAGGCCTGGCTCGCCACCCACCTTTTTTTCAACTTGCTCAATGGCATCATAAAAAATGTTGTAGGCAACACTCTTCTTGCCTTCTTCCATCATGTAATTCACAAACTTGGTTACTAATGTATCTCCAAATTTTGGGTCAGGAAGTAAATATCTTTTCTTGGGTTTCGACTTTCTCATAGCTCAACTTATTTTTTTCCTTTAGCAGGGGCTCCTTTTGCAGCAGGAGCTGCAGCACCAGCCTTAGGTCTCTTAGCACCATATTTAGAACGGCTTTGTAGGCGACCGCTAACACCTGAAGTATCCAACGCACCGCGAACGATGTGATAACGTACTCCCGGAAGGTCTTTTACCCTACCACCACGAATTAGCACAATAGAGTGCTCCTGAAGATTGTGGCCTTCTCCCGGAATATATGCATTCACCTCTTTTTGATTTGTCAGGCGAACACGTGCCACTTTACGCATGGCCGAATTTGGCTTTTTTGGAGTGGTTGTATACACACGAGTACACACACCTCTGCGCTGTGGACATGAATCAAGGGCTGGAGATTTTGACTTAAACGTCAATTTCTTCCGTCCTTTTCTTACAAGTTGCTGAATGGTAGGCATTTATATTTTATTTATTAACCTTTCAAAATTAAGGACTGCAAAGGTATTTAAAGTAAAATAGGATGCAAAACCTTGTTTAAAGAATTTTATTCCCCATAACCACCTAAACCTTGATTTTAGCCTAGGCTTCACCAATTGTGCCCCCAAAATTCATTGGAAATTGAGGAGCCTCGTTGGTTTGCTTTATCGGGCCGAAAGTAGCCTCATACTTACTGATATTATCTTTTAATGCCGAAAGTAGTCTTTTAGCGTGCTCCGGAGTGATAATTACCCTTGCCTTAACTCTGGCTTTGGGAACTCCTGGCATCAGCCGAATAAAATCGATCACAAACTCGCTGTTTGAGTGCGCGATCATTGCCAGATTAGAATAGATACCTTCTGCTATTTCCTCAGATAATTCAATATTAATCTGATTTTGCTGGGGGGTGTTTTTAGTTTCTGCCATGGTAAATTTAATTTTCGGTTAGCCAATAAAGTCAATTAGCCAATGGGTTTCCATCGGCTAATTGATAATTGGTAATTGACAAATCAATTAGTCTGCTAATTCTCTTTCTTTTGATTTACGTTCAGGAGCTTCCACCAATCGTTGGTATTCTTCTTCTGAATTTACAATCATATCATTAAGCCTTCTTTGGCCAGTACCTGCCGGGATCAAATGTCCAACAATCACATTTTCTTTTAATCCCACCAACTGATCAGCCTTACCACGTATAGCAGCCTCACTCAACACTTTAGTAGTTTCCTGGAACGATGCCGCAGACAACCAGCTTTCAGTTTTCAAAGACGCTTGTGTGATACCTTGAAGAGTTGGTCTTGATACGGCAGAAAGTGCATCACGAACTTCAGCTACTTTCTGATCCTTTCTCTTCAGTGAAGAGTTTTCATCTCTCAATTCGCGAGGACTAACGATTTGCCCAACTTTGAATCGTTGAGAGTCTCCTGGTTCCATAACAATCTTCTTGTCAAGAACGCGATCATTCTCCTCACGGAATTCAAACTTATCCACATACTCACCAGGCAAGAAGGTTGTATCACCAGAATCGATGATTTCAACTTTTTGCATCATCTGACTTACGATACACTCAATATGCTTATCGTTAATCTTTACACCTTGTAAGCGATACACTTCCTGAATTTCATTTACCAAATACTCCTGCACGGCAGTGGGTCCTTTGATGGAAAGAATATCAGAAGGTGTAATAGCACCATCCGACAGTGGTTGGCCAGCTTTCACAAAGTCATTATCCTGCACAAGTATGTGCTTAGACAATGGCACTAAGTAACGCTTCTGAACACCATCCTTAGATTCGATAAAGATTTCACGATTACCACGCTTGATACCCCCATAGGTAACCACTCCATCAATTTCACTTACAACAGCTGGGTTAGATGGATTACGCGCTTCAAACAATTCTGTTACCCGAGGAAGACCTCCCGTAATATCGCGAGACTTACCCATGGTACGAGGAATCTTAGCCAACACCTGACCCGCCTTAATCTTCTCCCCTTCATCCACCGCTAAGTGAGCGCCTACTGGAATGTTATATCCCTTAGTTTCGTTTTTACCTTTTACAATAATGGAAGGGTTCTTAGTCTTATCGCGCGTATCGGTAATTACCTTTTCACGGTGACCAGTTTGTTCATCTGATTCTTCCTTATAAGTAATGCCTTCAATGATCGATTCGAATTCGATATCTCCGTCATATTCTGATAGAATTACCGCATTGTATGGATCCCAGAAACAAAGCTCCTCTCCTTTTTCAACTTTCTGACCATCCTTCACTTTTAAGAATGCACCGTAAGGAACGTTATTAGTAATCATCACGCGCTTCTCAGAATCAAGAATTCTGATTTCGCCTGTACGACCCATTACAACTTTCACTTTTACATCATCCCGATCAGTAGTATCCACAGTTCTCACTGCTTCAAATTCAACTGTACCAGAGAACTTAGCTTTGATGTTTGCATCTACCGCAATGTTAGAAGCAGTACCCCCCACGTGGAAAGTACGAAGTGTTAACTGAGTTCCCGGTTCACCGATAGACTGAGCTGCAATAACACCGACTGCTTCACCCGCTTGCACCATTTTACCGGTTGCTAAGTTTCTGCCATAACATTTTGCACAACCCCCCACTTTAGTTTCGCACGTAAGTACGGAACGAATTTCAACTTCCTCTATGCTAGTCTCCTCAATTAGTTTAGCAATCTCATCCGTGATTTCTTCATTGGCCGGACAGATTAATTCTTCTGTCAAGGGATCATAAATATCATGAACCGTTACACGACCCAGAATACGCTCAGCTAAAGGCTCAACAATGTCCTCGTTATCTTTTAGTGCAGTAACTTTCAATCCACGAAGTGTTCCGCAATCTTCTTCCGTTACAACAAGATCCTGAGCAACGTCAACAAGCCTGCGAGTTAAGTACCCAGCGTCCGCAGTTTTCAACGCTGTATCGGCAAGTCCTTTACGAGCACCGTGTGTGGAGATAAAGTACTCTAATACATCTAGTCCTTCTTTAAAGTTAGATAAGATCGGGTTTTCAATGATCGAACCCACTGAACCCGCAAGGTTCTTCTGAGGCTTCGCCATCAGACCGCGCATACCCCCCAACTGACGAATCTGCTCTCTTGAACCACGAGCACCCGAGTGCATCATCATGTAGATCGAGTTGAATCCTTGCTGATCTTCTTCCAACTGCTTCATCAGCGTATTGGTAAGCATGGTATTCGTACGAGTCCAGATATCAATCACCTGATTGTAACGCTCGTTATCCGTAATTAAACCCATCATGTAGTTGTTCCAAACTGAATCAACTTCTTTCTGAGCATCTTCTACTAATTTTTTCTTTTCAGCAGGCACTTTCACATCACCCAATCCCATTGACAACCCACCTTTGTAGGCCATCTGGAATCCTAACTCCTTAATCTCATCAAGGAACTTGGCGGTTTTAGCTTGTCCTGCCAATTTATACACATCGGCAATAATGGTCTGAAGTTTCTTCTTTGTTAAAAGTTCATCAACATACCCAACCTCTGCCGGCATTACTTGATTGAAAATAACGCGACCTGTTACCGTCTCAATCATTTTCGTTTCAAGCTGCTCATTCTTTTTATCACGAACCTTTGCACGTACTTTTATAATAGCGTGCTTTGAAAGCTTGCCTTCATTATAGGCGATCACTACCTCTTCGGCTGAATAAAACCTCTTGCCTTCACCCAACTCTCCTTTTCTTCCTTTCGTCAGATAATAAAGTCCCAATACCATGTCCTGTGAAGGAACCGTAATAGGTGCTCCATTGGCTGGGTTCAAAATGTTGTGTGATGAAAGCATCAACACAGAAGCTTCAAGAATAGCTTCTTGTCCAAGTGGCACGTGAACCGCCATCTGGTCACCGTCAAAGTCAGCGTTAAACGCAGTACATACTAACGGGTGCAATTGAATCGCTTTTCCTTCAATCAACTTTGGTTGGAATGCCTGGATACCTAAACGGTGAAGCGTTGGCGCACGGTTCAAAAGAACAGGATGTCCTTTCAATACATTTTCCAAAATATCCCAAACCACAGGATCCTTACGATCAACAATTTTCTTTGCAGACTTCACCGTCTTCACAATTCCTCTTTCAATAAGCTTGCGAATAATAAATGGCTTGAATAATTCAGCTGCCATATCTTTTGGCAAACCGCACTCATGCAATTTCAATTCTGGTCCTACCACAATTACCGAACGACCAGAGTAGTCAACACGTTTACCCAATAAGTTCTGACGGAAACGTCCTTGCTTACCTTTCAACATATCACTCAATGATTTCAATGCGCGATTTCCATCGGAACGTACCGCATTCACTTTTCTTGAGTTGTCAAACAATGAGTCAACCGCTTCCTGAAGCATACGCTTTTCGTTACGAAGAATTACTTCGGGAGCTTTAATATCAATCAATCTCTTAAGACGGTTGTTACGAATAATAACACGTCTGTAAAGATCATTCAAATCTGATGTAGCAAAGCGACCACCATCTAAAGGCACAAGTGGACGCAATTCTGGTGGAATAACCGGAACCATTTTAATGGTCATCCACTGAGGACGGTTTTCAACACGTGTATTTGCTTCGCGGAAAGCTTCAACAACTTTCAAGCGCTTTAAGGCTTCTGCTTTGCGTTGCTGGGAAGTATCAGTAGCTGCCTGATGACGTAACTCGTATGATAACTCATCCAATTTAACACGGCTCAAAAGCATTTCTAATGAATCGGCTCCCATCTTGGCGATGAACTTCTTAGGATCGTTATCATCCAACAATTGGTTCTCGCGTGGTAACTTATCAACGATATCAAGATATTCTTCTTCAGTTAAGAAGTCGAGACGGTTAATACCATCTTCTTCTTTGACACCCGGCTGAATAACTACAAATCTTTCGTAGTAAATAATCTGATCAAGTTTCTTGGTAGGAAGACCTAACAAATAACCGATTTTGTTTGGCAACGAACGGAAGTACCAGATGTGAGCAACCGGTACCACCAATTCGATGTGACCCATGCGCTCGCGTCTTACTTTCTTTTCAGTTACTTCTACACCACAACGGTCGCAAATAATTCCTTTGTAACGAATACGCTTATATTTTCCGCAATGACATTCCCAATCCTTAACAGGACCAAAAATCCGCTCGCAGAACAAACCACCCATCTCAGGCTTATAGGTTCTGTAGTTAATGGTTTCCGGTTGTGTTACTTCACCATGTGAACTTTCCAAAATTGATTCTGGAGAAGCAAGACTAATGGTGATCTTGGAGAAGTCGTTGTTGATCTTTTTATTTTTTCTGAAAGACATGCTTGTTGAGTTTTCAGTTAACTAATTCTTTATAGTACTTAGTCGTTAGTCCTGAGTCCTTAGCACTGATGACTAAGGACTCAAGACTATGAACTATTAATCCATCGTAATCTCCAGTGCCAATCCTCTTAATTCATGTACAAGTACATTGAACGATTCAGGGATATTTGGCTTCCTCATTGTTTCTCCTTTAACAATGGATTCGTATGCTTTCGCTCTACCAATCACATCATCTGATTTAATGGTAAGGATTTCCTGAAGAATATGGGATGCTCCGAATGCTTCAATCGCCCAGACCTCCATCTCACCAAAACGCTGACCACCAAACTGAGCTTTACCACCCAATGGTTGTTGCGTAATAAGTGAATATGGTCCGATAGAACGAGCGTGCATCTTATCATCCACCAGGTGACCAAGCTTCAACATGTAGGCCATACCTACGGTTACTGGCTGATCAAACATCTGACCTGTTAATCCATCATACAAATAAGTACGTCCGAATTCAGGTAAGTTGGCTTCTTTCAATTCAGCTGATACCTGATCAAGCGATGCACCATCAAAAATTGGTGTTGCATACTTTCTTCCTAGTCTCTTACCAGCCCATGCCAATACGGTTTCATAAATCTGACCCAGGTTCATACGTGATGGTACGCCCAGCGGGTTCAAACAGATGTCAACCGGTGTTCCGTCTTCAAGGAATGGCATATCTTCTTCACGAACAATACGCGCTACAACACCCTTGTTACCGTGGCGACCCGCCATCTTATCTCCTACTTTCAGTTTACGCTTCTTAGCAATATATACTTTCGCTAATTGTACGATACCTGCTGGTAATTCATCTCCCACTTCCAAGGTGAATCGCTCACGCTTGAAGTCACCAGAAATTGAGTTTCTCTTATTGAGGTAGTTCTTCACCACTTCAGACACAAGATCATTGGTATGATCATCGGTCGTCCAGCTTTCCAAACTAATATCTGCAATCAAGTTTACTTCTTCCGGCACATTGTAATTGCTCTCATCGCGATAGATGTTCTTATCAGGGAAGAGATTATTCTCAATCACTTTGCCGGAAAATTTAACGCCTTTGCTGATAAGCTCATCACCAAATTTGTGAGTAACTCCCTGACTTGTTTTGCCGGTAAGCAATGTGGTGAGTTTCTTAATCATGTCGGCTCTCAAATCGCCCAAGCTCTTACTGTAGCGATGCTTAAGTGCATCCAACTCTTTCTTAGACTTAGTGCGAATATCCTTATCGCGCTTTGGTCTTGAGAATAGTTTTGTTTCAATAACAACACCTTTTAAGGATGGAGGTGCCTTCATAGAAGCATCTTTCACATCACCGGCCTTGTCACCGAAGATCGCTCTCAAAAGTTTTTCTTCCGGAGTAGGATCAGTTTCTCCTTTAGGAGTGATCTTACCAATAAGAATATCACCTTCTTTAACTTCTGCACCAATGCGGATGATACCATTTTCATCAAGATGCTTGACAGCTTCTTCACTTACGTTTGGTATTTCAGAGGTCAATTCTTCTTCACCTCGTTTGGTATCGCGCACTTCCAATTCAAATTCTTCAACGTGAATAGACGTATAAACATCTTCGCGCACAACGCGCTCAGAAATTACAATCGCATCTTCAAAGTTATATCCTTGCCAGGGCATGTACGCCACTAACAAGTTACGACCAAGCGCTAGCTCACCATTTGCTGTACCATATCCCTGACACAGGGGTTGACCTTTAGATACTTTATCTCCTTTCTTCACTAAGGGAGTAAGGTTAATACATGTATCCTGATTGGTTCTTCTGAACTTAATCAGCGTATATGATTTTACCTCATCCTCAAAACGAACGAGTTCTTGCTCTTCAGACACTTCATATCGAACAACAATCTTTTTCGCATCTACAAATTCTACAGTACCATTCGCTTCGGCTAAGATCAAGGTGCGTGAATCCAAAGCAATTCTACCTTCAAGACCTGTACCTACAATAGGTGCTTCAGGTCTGATCAACGGAACTGCCTGGCGCTGCATGTTCGATCCCATTAACGCACGGTTGGCATCATCATGTTCCAGGAAAGGAATCATAGATGCAGCAATCGATACGATTTGGTTCGGGGCAACATCCATATATCGGATTTCGCTTGGTTCTACCACGGGGAAGTCTCCTTCAAAACGTGCTTTCACCTTATCCTCTTCCAAATCACCGTTTGACTTGATTCTAATATTTGCCTGCGCAATGTTATGTGTGTCTTCCTCTTCGGCAGTAAGAAATATTACATCTTTACCTTTCACTTTACCATTCTCCACCTTGCGGTAAGGAGTTTCGATAAAGCCCATCTTGTTCACTTTTGCGTGAACGCAGAGAGATGAAATCAAACCGATGTTCGGACCTTCCGGAGTTTCAATAGTACATAAGCGGCCGTAGTGTGTGTAATGCACATCACGTACTTCAAACCCTGCACGCTCTCTTGAAAGACCACCTGGACCAAGGGCAGACATCCTACGCTTATGCGTGATCTCTGCCAATGGGTTAGTTTGATCCATAAATTGAGAAAGCTGATTCGTACCAAAGAATGAATTGATTACGCTAGACAATGTTCTTGCGTTGATCAAATCAACTGGTTTGAAATCTTCATTGTCGCGAACGTTCATTCTCTCTTTGATTGTTCTTGCCATACGAGCAAGACCAACACCAAACTGAGAATACAATTGTTCACCTACTGTTCTTACACGTCTGTTGCTCAAGTGGTCAATATCATCAACCACTGCTTTTGAGTTAATCAAACCGATTAGGTATTTAACAATAAGGATAATATCCTCGGTGGTTAATACACGCTGGTCAAAGCTAAGATCAAGTCCTAACTTCTTGTTGATTCTGTAGCGACCAACTTCACCTAGATCATAACGCTTCTCGCTGAAGAACAAGCTTTGAATAATATCACGGGCTGTTTGCTCATCCGGAGCTTCCGTATTTCTAAGTTGGCGATAGATTTGTTCTACCGCTTCTTTTTCTGAGTTTGAATTATCCTTAGCAAGTGTGTTGAATATGATATGGTAATCAGCCACGTTCACATCCTCACGATGAAGAATAATGGACTTAACACCAGAATCCAAAATCGTATCAACATCTTCAGCCGTGATTACATGGTCGCGTTCAAGCAACACTTCGTTACGATCGATTGAAACAACTTCACCAGTATCTTCATCAACGAAATCTTCAGTCCATGTTTTCAAAACACGAGCTGCCAATTTGCGATCAACTGTCTTCTTTAGTGTATTCTTATTAGCTTCAACCTCTTCCGATAAACCAAAAAGGTCTAAGATGTCTTTATCCGTACCGTATCCAATCGCGCGAAGCAAGGTGGTAACGGGAAATTTTTTCTTACGATCGATGTACGCATACATGACAGCATTTACATCGGTAGCAAATTCAATCCACGATCCTTTAAAAGGAATAATCCGTGCAGAATAAAGCTTGGTTCCGTTTGTGTGTTTACTCATGGCGAAAAACACACCCGGAGAACGGTGCAACTGGGATACAATCACGCGCTCAGCTCCGTTGATTACGAACGACCCTTTCTCGGTCATATAAGGAATGTTTCCGAGGAACACTTCCTGCTCGATTGTCTGGAAATCTTCGTTATCCTCATCATTACAGGTAAGTCGCAACTTAGCCTTTAAAGGAACTGAGAACGTAAGTCCGCGATCGATACATTCATCCACATTATACTTAGGTGGGTCAATTGTATAATCAACAAACTCAAGCACGAAGTTTTCGCGTGAATCGGAGATAGGAAAGTTCTCTGCAAAAACCTTGAAGAGTCCTTCATTTTGACGTTTCTCTGCAGGTGTTTCTATCTGCAAGAAGTCTTTGAACGATTGAAGTTGAATATCCAAAAAATCAGGATATTCCAAAACCTTCTCAATTGTTGAGAAGTCTATTCTATTAGTTGCTGTCTTCTTTGCCAAGGTACTTTAGGTTTAAATTTCCTGGACTAGACTAAAAAACGAAATGTGAATACTACCATTGCTGGCATAAATAGGGAAAGACCCCAGTCCCAATTTAAAGGGATTGGGGTCTGAATTCCTGTTCAGACGGTATCCGCGTCTCTCAAGTTATTATTTCAACTCAACTTCGGCACCAGCCTCGGCAAGTTGCTTCTTGAGACTTTCAGCTTCGTCTTTTGGTAAGCCTTCTTTGATTGTTTTAGGAGCTCCATCAACTACATCTTTAGCTTCTTTTAAGCCAAGACCCGTTAATTCCTTAACAAGTTTTACAATTTGAAGTTTATTAGGACCAGCAGCCTTCAATACCACATCGAAGTTGGTCTTTTCAGCGGCAGCAGCCCCAGCTGCACCACCACCAGCCGCAGGGCCAGCGATAACTGCTGCTGCAGCAGGCTCAATGCCGTGTGTTTCTTTTAAATAAGAAGCTAATTCATTTACTTCTTTTACGGTAAGTTCTACCAGTTGGTCGCCAAGAGTTTTTACGTCAGCCATGATTTGTTAGTGTTTAAATTTTCTTTTTTTATTACTGTTTTCTTTCTTCCAGTGCTTTCACCAGGCCAGCTACTGTTTGCTTGCCACTTAACAGGGCAGACAATACATTTTTGGCCGGAGATTGCAACAAGGAAATGATATCGCCAATGAGCTCGTTCTTAGACTTCATCTCACTAAGCGTGGTCAAATGTTCCGCTCCAATAAATAAGGAAGCATCTATCGAGGCGGCTTTTAATGCAGGTTTACCTTCTAATTTGCGTTGGTATTCCTGAATGGCTCTTGCAGGCGCATTACCTGACTCTTTCGAGAAGATAACACCTGAAAAACCTTGTAACACTTGGTTCAATTCCTCAAAATTTCCTTTCTGCTTTTCAAGTGCTTTTCGGATAAGGGTATTTTTATACACTTTGTATTCAATACCCGATTGAAAGCAAATTCTTCGGAATGCGTTGATCTGAGCTACGGTTAATCCGGATGCATCAGTAATATAAAAGTGAGTGTTCTGAGAAAATTTCTCAGCCAGCTCATCTATAATTTGTCCTTTTTCTTCCTTGGTCATGATTGTAAATATTAACCTGCTATTGAACTTACATCAACCTTAATCCCTGGGCTCATCGTTGATGAAAGGCTGATACTCTGCAAGTAGGTGCCTTTTGATGAAGCGGGCTTAAGTTTTGTCACCGTGTTAATAAGTTCAGCCGCATTGTCTCTGATTTTCTCTGCACTGAAGGAAGCCTTACCCACACTGGCATGTATGATGCCTTGTTTATCTATTTTGAAATCTACTTTGCCGGCCTTTACATCTTTCACAGCCTTACCTACTTCAAGGGTAACTGTTCCAGACTTAGGGTTTGGCATCAAACCTCTAGGTCCAAGCACCTTTCCCAATTTACCAACTTTGGCCATAACGGTTGGCATCGTAATGATTACATCGATGTCGGTCCATCCAGCCTCTATCTTCTGGATATAATCATCCAACCCTACGTGTTCTGCACCAGCATCTTTTGCTTCTTGTTGTTTATCAGGAGAGCACAATACCAACACACGAACTACTTTACCTAACCCGTGTGGCAAACTCACTACCCCGCGCACCATCTGATCTGATTTCTTAGGATCAACACCCAAGCGGATATCGACATCTACAGAAGAATCAAATTTTGCAAATGTGATTTCTTTAACCACGCTCGATGCTTCAGTAAGAGTATAAATCTTATCCTGATCGTATTTGGCCATCACAGCCTTTCTATTTTTTGTCAACTTTCCCATTGCTCTAACTTATTTATTCCCAAGGGGCATTTCCACTAACTGTTACACCCATGCTGCGCGCAGTTCCAGCAACCATTTTCATCGCTGACTCGACTTTAAATGCGTTTAAATCAGGCATTTTGAGTTCCGCTATTTTTTTGATTTGATCCCAGGAAATTGATCCTACCTTAACACGATTGGGTTCTTTCGATCCATTTTGAATCTTAACAGCCTCCATAATTAATACCGCTGCCGGAGGAGTCTTAATGACAAAATCAAAAGACTTATCATTATAAATGGTAATAAGCACTGGCAAAACCTGCCCTTGCTTCTCCTGGGTTCTTGCATTGAATTGCTTGCAAAAATCCATGATGTTCAATCCTTTTGAACCTAAGGCAGGACCGATTGGCGGTGCCGGATTTGCCGCACCTCCTTTTACCTGCAATTTCAAATAACCTGTTACTAACTTAGCCATTATGTTACTAGTCTAACTTTTCTACTTGCATATAACTCAATTCTACTGGTGTATTCCTTCCGAATATCTTCACCATTACATTAAGCTTCTTTTTATCTTCAAAAATCTCTTCAACTGAACCAGTAAATCCACTGAATGGACCATCCATTACTTTTACCGATTCGCCCTTTATAAAAGGAGTCTCTAACTTTTCTTCGAACTGATCAACCTCATCAACTTTTCCTAAAATCCTGTTTACTTCACTTTGTCTTAGAGCAACAGGCTCTTTTGATGTGGCACTTGATCCATTACTTCCTAAAAAACCAATCACCCCAGGAATGTTATTCACTGTATGATAAGCCTCCCCATTGGAAAGATCAGCCGAAACAAGAACATAGCCCGGAAAGAAATTTCTTTCTCTCACTCGCTTTTTTCCATTTCTCATTTCATAAACCTTCTCCGATGGGATCATGATTTGCGGGATAAACTCGACTAGTTTAGACCGCTCGATCTCAGATTCCAGATAAGATTTTACCTTCTTTTCCTGGCCGCTGATTACGCGTAAAACATACCACTTTAGCTCACCCATCAGAATTTCTCTTATAATTCTTTATAAAACCAAGCCAAAGCATTCTTAAAACCTAGATCAACAAATCCAATTAAAATGGCGAAGATCAAGGAAGCTACCAGCACTAAAATTGCGCTGCTTTGCAATTCATTGAATTTAGGCCACGAAACCTTATTGCGGATTTCGTCAATGGATTCTAAAATATAGTTCTTAACGTTTTCCATCCATTTTTTAAATAATTCCTCGCACGGGTGGAGAGACTCGAACTCCCAGCCAATGGTTTTGGAGACCACTACTCTACCAATTGAGCTACACCCGTAAACTATTTTAGTTCAGCTCGCCCTTTAAACCGCACCCGTACAACCCTCAATTTAAAAGGACTGCAAAGGTAGAATAAGAGCCAAAGAAAACAAAAGCGTTTCCAAGAAAAATCTTAGAAACGCTTTTTATTGATTATCAGCTATTTACCCTGTTTTTACTAACTTTTATAGGGTAAACCTGTACTTAGTCAAGAATTTCAGTAACCTGACCAGATCCTACAGTACGGCCACCTTCGCGGATCGCGAAACGAAGACCTTTTTCCATAGCAATCTTGTTGATTAGCTCAACTTCGATAGATACGTTATCACCAGGCATAACCATTTCTACACCGGCAGGAAGCTTACACTCACCAGTTACATCGGTAGTTCGGAAATAGAATTGAGGACGGTATTTGTTAAAGAATGGAGTATGACGTCCGCCTTCTTCCTTTGAAAGGACGTAAACCTCAGCCTTAAATTTAGCGTGTGGAGTTACTGAGTTTGGCTTGCAAATAACCATACCACGGCAGATTTGCTCCTTTTCAATACCACGCAACAACAACCCTACGTTGTCACCAGCTTCTCCTCGGTCAAGGATTTTACGGAACATTTCAACACCCGTGATGGTAGAAGTCAAGTTCTCAGCACCCATTCCAAGGATTTGCACCGGATCGCCAGTTTTGATAATACCACGTTCAATACGGCCAGTAGCAACTGTTCCACGACCTGTGATTGAGAATACGTCTTCTACAGGCATCAAGAAATCTTTGTCAATCAAACGAACAGGGATTGGAATGAAATTATCCACCGCATCCATTAGTTGTTCAACTTTCTCAACCCATTTTGGTTCGCCATTTAATGCACCCAAAGCAGATCCTTGGATAACAGGCATTGTGTCGCCAGGGAAACTATAATAGGTCATTAATTCACGAACTTCCATTTCAACAAGCTCCAACAATTCCGGATCGTCAACCAAGTCAACCTTGTTCATAAATACAACAAGCGCAGGTACACCTACCTGACGAGCAAGAAGGATATGCTCACGAGTTTGTGGCATAGGTCCGTCAGTTGCTGCTACTACAAGGATAGCACCGTCCATTTGAGCGGCACCAGTAACCATGTTTTTAACATAGTCAGCGTGACCAGGACAATCTACGTGTGCGTAGTGTCTTTTTTCCGTTGCATACTCAACGTGCGAAGTGTTGATTGTAATTCCTCTTTCTTTTTCTTCAGGAGCATTGTCGATTGAAGAGAAGTCGCGTACAGCCGCCAGGCCTTTCTTAGAAAGAACCTGCGTGATTGCCGCAGTTAGAGTAGTTTTTCCATGATCTACGTGCCCAATTGTACCAATGTTTACATGTGGTTTGGAGCGATCAAAATTTTCTTTTGCCATATTTGAAAATCCCGGTTTAAAGTTTAAAAGTGTATAATTAATTAAATAAGTTACTATTCAATGGCTTTCGCTAGAAAGCCTTACACCCTAAACATAATAAGCCTGTCGATTGGGGTTATGTTGAAGTTTGCAATTGCTTATTCTATTGGCGCTACCCATCAGCAATCATAAAATTCAAAACAAAATTTCAAATTTCGTACTATTCTAACCGTTGTTAGAATTATCATCAAGTTCAGAGCTGTTGAAGGGAATTGAACCCTCGACCTCTTCCTTACCAAGGAAGTGCTCTACCCCTGAGCTACAACAGCAGCCTGGCAATTACAATTTTCGATTTACGAAGTACGATTTAATCGTAAATCCAAAATCTCACATTGTAAATCCATGTGAGCGGGAGACGAGGCTCGAACTCGCGACCTATAGCTTGGAAGGCTATCGCTCTACCAACTGAGCTACTCCCGCTTTTTGACTTACAATTTTCGATTTACGAAATACGATTCAAACTAAAATCGTAAATCCTCAAATTGTACATCCCAATGTGTGGGGAGAACAGGATTCGAACCTGTGAAGACATAAGTCAACAGATTTACAGTCTGTCCTCGTTGGCCGCTTGAGTATCTCCCCCAACGATTTTCATCTAAATTGAGAACGTTTAAAAAGGCTCGCTAAGAGCCCTAACCTATCTGCTTTTAACTTTCGCCAAAAAAATAGGAGTGCAAAATTATACGGTTTTTCGGTTTAGACAAACCCAAACAGCTATTTTATGAGAGGAAATATGAAAGTGATGAAACAAGGTCACATGATCACCAAATCTTTAACTACCTCAGGACCAAACTCTTTTTGCAAAACCTCAATAACCTGACTTTTGTGAATTGCCAGGTCATTTTTTAAGGATGGACTCTCCAATTCAACAAAAAGAACTTTGTTTCGGATGTAAAGTTTTTTGGTTCGTTTAGCAATTGGTTTGCCCACCAGCCTTTCCCATGAACTAACCAGATTGGCTTCATCAAACTTTGATTTAATATGATACCTGCTGAGCAGTTCCTGAATTGCCTGCCCAATGTGCATCGCATTGCCATCATCCTTTATATTTTTAGCCATTCTTCCTTGAAGGTACGGTTTTCTAACACAAACAGCCGGGCATTCATTCCAGCCTCTTTCAGAATCTGCTCACTTCTGCCCTGTCGGGCATCTGTGATAAACATTTGACCAAAAGTACCCTGGCTTACTAATTTCATAAGCTGATGAATCCTGAAATCATCCAGTTTGTCAAAAATATCATCCAGCAAGAGTATTGGCTTGAGCTTTTTCTTTTCGACAATAGTTTGAAACTCTGCCAACTTTAAACTGATTAAAAAAGACTTTTGTTGTCCCTGTGAACCCATCCGTTTTAGTTCTTTCTTATTAAGAATAAACAAGAAATCATCTCGGTGAATGCCAACGGTTGTGCGAAGTAAAAGCAAATCACGTTTTCTGTTTTTCCTTAGACTTGTAATGAAATCTGCTCCAAGCAAATCAGATCGGTATTGAATATCAACATTTTCTACTCCCCCTTGTACAAGGAAATCATAATGCCCGTTAAACTTGGGGACAAATCCCATCAGCAGTTCTTTGCGCACCTTATGAATGTATTCACCTGCTACTGCCAGTTTTGAATCATACGTCTCCAATAAATCAAAATCAATTTTCCCGTGTTCCGCGAAAGCGCGCAGTAAACTGTTACGTTGTTTAAGTTGATGATTATACGTAATCAAATTTTCCAGATAGGACCGATCGAGTTGACTAATAAGCGAGTCAAAAAATCTTCGCCTTAATTCAGATCCATCCCAAATCAACTCAATGTCTTGTGGGGCAATTAACACTACGGGATATTTGCCCACATGCTCCGCAAACCTGGCGCCTTCCTGTTCATCTTCACGGATAACTTTCTTTTCTCCTTGCTGAAAGGAACAAATTACTTCCTTCAGTTTGTCTTCCACATTAAAATCTCCTTTGATTAAAAATCCGTCTTGGCCATAATTAATATTTTGGAGATCATAAGGGTTGATAGCACTTTTAGTAAAAGACAGATAATAGATCGCATCCAGCAAATTTGTTTTTCCACTTCCATTCTTCCCAAGAAAACAATTGATCTTGCCGTCAAAGATTAGAGTAGCCTCTTCATGGTTTTTGAAATTGTAAAGTCTCAGTTTTTGAAGGAACACAATAGGTTTTATAATAATTCTTCCTGATAGTCATCGCTATTTGGCGATTGGCAATGTGTGGTGTATTTTCGCAACTCACATGTTGAATCAAAATTAGCAATTATGGCCACTACAGCCCAAGCTAAAGGCATAAAGCCTAAAAAAGATAAAAAGGCATACTCGAATGAAACGTATATGTTTTGGTTCGAAAGTATGCTACTGATGAGAAAATTCGAAGAGAAAGCAGGCCAGCTTTATGGTATGCAGAAGATTCGTGGATTTTGTCATTTATATATAGGTCAGGAAGCATGTGCTGCCGGTGCCGTAAGCGCTTTACGAAAAGGCGACAAATATATTACCGCTTACCGTGATCATGCGCATCCATTGGCATTGGGCACGAGCGCCAATGCTATTATGGCTGAGTTATATGGTAAAGAAACCGGAGTTTCGAAAGGCAAGGGTGGATCAATGCACATTTTTGATAAAGAACATGGTTTTTTTGGTGGTCATGGCATCGTAGGAGCACAAATACCGCTTGGAGCAGGAATTGCTTTTGCAGAGATGTATAATAAAACTGGCAACTTATGTATTTGCTACATGGGTGACGGTGCCGTGCGTCAAGGAGCTTTTCACGAGGCTCTTAATCTGGCAATGCTATGGAAAATTCCTGTAATTTTTGCTATTGAAAACAATGGCTATGCCATGGGTACATCGGTGAAGAGAACATCGAATGTTCACGAATTATATACGTTGGGCGAATCGTATGATATGCCATCAGAAGCAGTAGACGCTATGAACGTGGAAGATGTGCATGATGCTGTGGAGCGAGCTGCCGAACGAGCCAGGGCAGGTGAAGGCCCTACCTTGTTGGAGTTGAGAACGTACCGCTATAAAGGCCATTCCATGTCCGACCCACAAAAATATCGCTCAAAGGAAGAGGTTGAGGATTATAAACAACGTGATCCCATTGAACAGGTGCGTGATACGATCCTTAAGAAGAAAATCGCTACCCAAAAAGATTTGGAAGCAATAGAAAAGAAGGTATTGACCCAGGTGGATGAAAGTGTAAAATTTGCTGAGGAATCTAATTATCCGGATCCATCAGAAGCCTTAAAAGATATTTATGCAGAACCTGATTATCCATTCATTATGGATTGATCTGTTTTTGTTTAATAAGCCTGAATTCTTAGTTTTGCGTCCCGCTCAGTGAGCGGGACTTTTTATTTTACCGAACATGGCAAAGAAGGAAGAAAACAAAGATTTATTAGAGAATCCAGAAGTTATCCAGGAAAAACTGGAAGGTGTTGAGCATTGGTTTGAACAAAATCCTAAAATAGTAATTGGCGTTGCAGCCGCATTATTAATTGTGGTGGGTGGGTTCTTCGGATACCGGTACTACATGGGTATTCAGGATGCGCAAGCTCAAAAGGATATGTTCCAGGCGGTGCGGTATTTTGAGGCCGACAGTTTGTCACTTGCTTTAAATGGCGATGGAAACAACCTTGGCTTTCTTCAAATCATTGACGATTACGGAAGCACTGATGCGGGTAACCTGGCGAACTATTATGCTGGATTTATTTACCTAAAGCAAGCGAAATTTCCACTTGCGATTTTCCATCTTGAAGATTTCAGCTCAAATGATTTGTTGGTTCAAGCCCGTGCTTATAGCCTAATGGGCGATGCCTATATGGAGCAAAATGATTATGAAAATGCTGCCAAATATTACGACAAGGCCTCTAGCTACAAACCCAATAAAGAATTTACGCCAATTTACTTAATGAAAGCTGCATTGGCTTATGAGAAATTGAATAACTACGATAAGGCGAAAGCTGCCTACCAAACTATTATTGAAAAGTTTTGGGATAGCAGTGAGTTGCAAAATGCAAGGAAGTTTAAGGCTCGTTTAGAGAGCAACTCTTAAACTCAATCTTAGTACATTTGAAGGGATAGATATCTATCCCTTTTTTATTATCAAAAATTTATGGCCGGCATACTAAAGTCAGTTTCAACGAAAAGCAAAATCAATCTCGCCAAGAAAAAATTTGCCATTGTGGTGGCTGAATGGAATGAAGATATTACAGAATCACTCTATCAAGGAGCTTTCGATGCGCTGATTGAGATGGGTGTTAAAAAATCTAACATTATACGAAAGAATGTACCCGGTGCATTTGAACTAACATTAGGTGCGCTTTGGATGGCTGAGAAAAAGGAAATGGATGCAGTGATATGTCTTGGTTGTGTTATACAAGGAGACACGCCACACTTTGATTACATCTGCCAGGGAGTAACGTATGGAATTACTAAAGTGAACCTCAAAACCCAAAAGCCGGTGATCTTTGGGGTGCTTACAACCCTCAATAAAAAACAAGCATTGGAACGCGCAGGAGGTAAACTAGGAAACAAGGGTGAAGAAGCTGCCATTACTGCCGTGAAGATGTTAGAGTTTTAATGCTCTCAACTAGCACAAAAAAAAGGAAATCAAAATTGATTTCCTTTTTTTATTTCGCCAAATAATGCTGTTTACATATTCTTCACAATCTCATCCCCAAACTCTGAGCACTTCAATAACGTTGCGCCTTCCATTTGGCGGTGGAAATCGTAGGTTACCCGTTTGGTGGCAATTGCTTTTTCAAGTCCTTTATTAATTAAGTCAGCAGCTTCTTGCCAGCCCATATATTCAAGCATCATTACACCAGAAAGAATCACTGAGCCAGGGTTCACTTTATCCTGACCGGCATACTTAGGTGCCGTACCATGAGTCGCTTCAAAAATTGCATGACCTGTAATGTAATTGATGTTTGCCCCCGGAGCAATGCCAATACCACCCACTTGAGCAGCTAATGCATCGCTTAAATAATCACCATTTAAATTTAAAGTAGCAATCACTTCAAAATCACTAGGACGGGTAAGCACTTGTTGTAAGGTAATGTCGGCTATTGAATCTTTAATTAAGATTTTACCGGCAGTCAGTTCAGCCTTTTGCTCCGCGTTTGCTGCATCTTCCCCTTTTTCTTTTTTCGTTTTCTCCCATTGGTTCCATGTATATACTTTGTCTGCAAAGTATTCTTTGGCTACTCCATAGCCCCAATCGCGAAAAGCACCTTCGGTATATTTCATTATGTTACCCTTATGCACAAGTGTAACTGATTCTCTTTTGTGTTTGATTGCATAAGCAATAGCACTATGAATCAACCGTACGCTGCCACTATAACTAACCGGCTTAATACCAATACCTACCTGAACATCGTTGTTCATATTAGGAGCTCCCACCATTTTCCAGAAAGACTCTGACTTCTCTTTTGTATTAAAGCGAATCTTATCGTACTCTTTCGGGAATTCCTTCGCTAAGAAATCTAGTATTTTTTTAGACTCGGGTGTACCTGCTGCAAATTCAATACCTGCATAGATATCTTCTGTATTTTCGCGGAAGATTACCATATCTACAGCCCCCGGATTTTTTACCGGTGAAGGGACTCCTTCATACCATCTTACTGGGCGGAGACATACATACAAATCTAAAATCTGGCGAAGGGCAACATTTAGCGAACGAATTCCTCCACCCACGGGAGTAGTAAGCGGGCCTTTAATACCAACCAAATATTCTCGGAAAGCATCTAATGTTTCGTCAGGGAGCCAATTACCAGTTTTGTTAAAGGACTTTTCACCTGCCATTACTTCCTTCCAGTTTATTTTGCGTTTGCCATCGTATGCTTTTGCTACGGCTGCATCAAAAACTTTTTGAGAAGCAGACCAAATGTCCGGACCTGTTCCATCCCCTTCAATAAAAGGAATGGTTGGATTTTCAGGAACTGTTAATTTTCCGTTGTTGATTGTAATTTTCTTGTCACTCATGTTGCAGTACTAAGGTTAGTATAAAGTTAAATCGCTGGGTGTTCCCAATTTTGGAGCGGGAAAATTAGGAAATTAAGGTCACAAATGAAGATATTTTTATAGTAGAGGTTTCTTGAGGGAGTTCTTTTGGCTCACACATCAATACTTCTCCTCCTGATTCGGGAATTCACGCGCTTTCACATCCGCTACGTAATTTCCAATGGCATTCGTCATTATAGTGTTGAGATCTGCATATCTGCGCAAGAAGCGTGGTTTGAAGTCCTTGGTTATCCCAAGCATATCCTGCATCACCAACACTTGTCCGTCCACATCGGGGCCAGCTCCTATACCAATTACTGGAATACTAACACTAGCTGCCACCTTTTTAGCAAGCTCAGCCGGAATTTTCTCTAATACGATTCCAAAACAACCACACTCCTGCAATAAGAGCGCATCCTCCAATAGTTTATTGGCTTCCTCCTCTTCCTTAGCCCGCACAGAATAGGTCCCAAACTTGTAAATGGATTGTGGAGTTAAACCCAAATGCCCCATCACTGGCACACCCGCACTTAAAATTCGTAACACCGAATCTTTTACCTCACTCCCGCCTTCCATCTTCACAGCGTGGGCTCCTGACTCTTTCATGATGCGGATGGATGACCTCAACGCTTCACCCGAGCTTCCCTGATAATAACCAAACGGAATATCTACTACCACTAATGCACGCTTTACTGCTTTCACCACAGACGTAGCATGATATATCATTTGATCGAGCGTGATTGGCAACGTAGTTTCATTTCCCGCCATCACATTAGAGGCTGAATCTCCCACCAAAATAACATCAATGCCTGCTCCATCAATAATACGTGCCATGCTATAATCATATGCGGTTAGCATGGCTATCTTCTCACCACGATTCTTCATTTCCTGAAGTTGGTGTGTTGTTATTTTCTTTATATTCAATTTATGTACAGACACAGCGTTGAGTTTGATTTATTACCGTAAATAGACAGCCGACTTTTTTCCAAGGATCACTTCTACATGATCATTTAGCATGGTGGTTAATTCGTAGCCCGTATAGGTGGGCGTAATCGGGAACAGTGTGTGACTCCTATTCACCAGCACCGCTACCTCAATTTTTTTTACTTCCGTAACCAGAAAGGGCTTCATGCCGTAGGCGAGCGTGCGACCGGTATTTAACACATCATCGATTAAGATAATACACTTCCTCTTAAAGTCCTTTGTCTCAACATCCAGTGTAACTTCGGATTGTTGTGGTGCTAATTTATCAAGCGTCACTTTCACCACGTTAATGGGTAACCTTGAAATCTTTTCGAGTTCAACGGCAATTAGTTTTGTTAGCGAATAACCCTGCCCATCGATACCGGCCAGTACAAAAGATTTTTCTTTGAAGTTGTTTTCAAAAATTTCGTAGGCTATTCTTCTGATCTTTTGATTGACCTTAGTGGAGTCGAGTACTAACGCTTTTTCAGAAATTGCGCTCATGGTATAGGCACTACTTTACTGTCCTTGAATGTTGAAAGGATAACCGTTGTTTGCATGTTATCAACCACTTCAATGTTTGTAACTTTCTCTAACATTAGATTTTGATAAGCAGGAATGTCTGGAGCTACAATCTTCAAAATGAAATCAGCTTGCCCGGTTACGTGATGACATTCTATTACTTCATCGATTTGCTGAATCGCATTCATAAACTTGGCAATATTATCTTTATTATGACCCTTAAGGGAAACCATAACGAAGGTGGAAACACCAAGCCCCACACTTGCCATATTAATCACAGCATGATAACTTTTAATTACACCGGCATTCTCAAGTTTTTTTACACGCTCTAGGGTAGGTGCTGGTGACAATCCTATTTCTATAGCTAGTTGGGCGTTGGTTATGTTTGAGTCCGTTTGCAGGATTTCCAAAATCTTGCGATCCGTGGCATCTAATTTTATATTCATGTGAATAAAAGGGGTAATGAGTGTCTCTCTTGTAAAATTAATTTTTTTTCGCGCAAAGCAGCTAAAGACTAAAGAAAGAATTCCACTAAATAACCTAAGTTCAAATCGTAAGTGTTATCGAATGATCGAAAAGCGTGAAGTACGGGATACCTTTCCATCAAAGTAAGAGACAAAATAAATTCCTGCGCCCAGATTGCTTACATTCACCTTTACCTGATTCAGCCCCAACAAAACAGGTTCATAGTTTTTTTCCAATACAATCTGACCTGATGCGTTATAAATGATCACACGCATCGATTCACTTTCAGGATTAATCCAATCAATAAATAATTCATCCTGAGCCGGATTAGGATAAGGTTGAATGGCAATTGTCTCAATTTGGAGATTTAAACATTGGCGATTGTCAAATAAGTAAACATCTCCTACAATGCTCACTTCTGCGCATACATAGTGTAAATTTTTAGGTAAGATATCGATAGATAGCGTACGTGTTAGTACTTGATTGGGAAGGATAATTCCAACCAGTTTCTCTTTCACAAATGTATTGCCGGATAAATCAATGATCACATCTGGATTAGCTATTGAAATATTGCCCTGATTCGTGATAGTCACTTGTACCTTCATGGTGCCACCGGAAGGAATTAATTTAAACTCTGAAAGTACTGCGTTACTGTTCGGCACTACTACCTTAACTATTTTTATAAAACTATCCTGGCACCCTAATGCGTTTCTCGCGATCAGCTCAACCGGATACTCACCAAGTTGATTGAAGATGAAAGACGGAGAAAATTCGCTGCTGGTGGAATTATTTGAGTCATTAAATTTCCACAAATAAGTGGTTGCTAACGAGGAAGTATTAGTAAAGCCAACGGTTAATGGAGAACCTCCAGATTCTGGTGACGGAGTGAACTGTGCTTGAGGCGCCTGGCTGATGGCCACGGATTTGGTTATCGAATAAACACATCCAGATTGTCGGGTAGTATTCATCTTAACAGCATAACTTCCCATACTCGGGAAAATATGTTCAGCAGGTGAGCCTGTGCCAACACCTTGTCCACCAAAGTCCCATATCCACGATACGGCTGGATCATTGCCCCCAGCATTTTTTTCTTGAAATTGTGTGGGCTTACCAGCACAAGTACTAAGGGCAGTAAAGTCGGGCACAGCCGGAATAGGAACATTAACAATTTTAGACATTTGACTGACACAATTATTGCTCCCGGTAACGGTAAGCATTACTGGAAGAGAGCCTGTTGTTGAAAATACGTGAGTTGCATTTTTTGTGGTATAGGTACTATTTTGTATTGACCACAGCCACGCTTTCACGGTTGGATCTGATGCATCTGCAAATTGCGTTCCTTGATTTAGGCAGGCAATGCCATTACTGAAATTAACGGAAGGTGGCGTTGAAATAGTAACTTGCTTTTGAGTGGATGTGGCGCATCCAAAATTTGTTGTGGCTGAAAGCGAGACTTGATAGTCTCCCGCCAGTACATACGTGTAGGTAGGATTTTTTTGTGTTGAGGATCCATTATTTAAATCTCCAAAGTTCCATAACCAAGTCGTTATGTTGCTATCGGTCAATGAAGGAGTTTGATCATTAAATTGAGAAGGCGAACCCGCACACGAGAATGGGGGAAGATCGATTGAGAAATTAGTTTGCGGTTTGGAATAGATGGTGATAGGTTTTATCAATTGACTACTACACCCATTGCTGCTCGTGGTAATTAATGAGACTTGATAGTTTCCTTTATCCGAATAGGAATAAACTGGATTCAACTCAGTACTTGTCTGTCCATCTCCAAAGCTCCATTGATAGCCAGTTATATCCCCAAACGAAGAATTGGTAAATGAAACTACTTCATCCTGGCATTGCCCTACCGCGGAGAATTCAACTGTCGGGCCAACCTGAATGTTAGAAATCATCTGTGCACGCTCATCTGAACATCCCGGAATTGAAACCTGCAATGCAATGCTTTTGTCTCCACCCGATTGGAATGTATATTTTAAATCGCGAGTAGTTGAAACGGGAAGACCTTCCACCTTCCATTGATAAGAAAGGTTGCCATCAAACAGGTCACTGGTAGTATTTACAAAAGTAAACTCATTGTTTGTACAAACCTGACCCGAAGGCACATTGAACGAGGAAAGCGGTTTGTTATAAATAGATAGTGCTTTGCTAGTTGAATTATTGCAGCCATTTGTGGCCGTCACTAAAAGTTTTACTTCATACTGATTAGCATGTGCATATTGATGACTGGGATTAGTCTGTGTAGAATTAGAAAGATCACCAAAATCCCAATTATAGGTTTGAATAGCATCTAAGGTATTAACTGAAAATGTGGTGGCAACATCCACACACATGGTATTAAAACTAATATCTATAATTGGCGCCTGGCTGTTTGTTATCAGTATGGATTTGCTCCGTTCAGCATATTCACCTCCATTTTTAAAAGCCCGGAGCGTGATAGCTTTAGTTCCCGCAGTAGCGAACGAAAGCTGAGGACTTATCTGGGTAAGCACGGATGAAAATTCCAGATCACAAGAAGGATTCGGAAAATCCAATCGATATAACCGGGTAGTGTTCCATGAGGGCGAGAACGTAAACCAATTACTTTTATGTTTTATTAGTTTTATTTTCAGTGTATTTTCTAAAATAGAAAAATTACCCATCGAACTTCCATTGGCATTCATTAATGAAAGTGCCGACCCCAGGTTAACTTTTATAAGACTTCCTTCTAACGTTGAGATAAACAAGGAATAAGTACCATTATCATAGGCCCCATCTATTCCATAGGGTGTAAATCCACTGAGAATTGTGAGGGAAATATTGATTATAGTAGGAGTGCTGAACAAGTTTGCTCCGAAGCTAACTTGTTGCAACGTTTTATTCCCATAGGCCACTACATATCCAAAATAATTCCCATTGTCTAAAAACAAAACCAAATCACCTAATGCTGACCCAAATGGATTACTAATGCCGGAAATTACATCCCCAGGCCCTGGTATGGAATCAATTAGGGGAAGGCGTACAATCGTAAACGAAGAATTGAGAGTGAGTACAATGATCCAGTGTGTGCCATCATACATCATATCGAAACCACCATTAACAGAGCCCGCACCTGACATAATTGAAGCTGCCGTGATAGGGGTTGAGGTGGTTGTCGTATTGGTAAGAGACGAACCAAAATCTATTCTTGCGAGTAATGGATCTGAAAGTCCATAAACAATTCCATACCAGTTATTTCCTTCCTTAATTACCTTGATGTCCGTTGGTGAATTGATCTTATTACCAATGTTACCCAGATTAATAATGGTGGGTGTTGACTTGATATCAATTCCAAAATCTAACCTCAATATTGAATTTGTATTTTGACTGGTGACAAAACCAAACCAATTGGTTCCATCGAACACAATATCTACACCCGTTGTTACACTCCCGCCTAAAGTCACTGCAGTAGTTGCATTGGGTGTTAATTGAAGATCCCCTTGACAAAGGTCGTATTCGAATCGATCTGCATTAGTAGATTGATTTGTGAAGATTAAATTTTGATTGAGACAAGCTTGAGGTAGCAAGTCAAAATCAGCAGTAACTTTCTGACCGCATACTGCAAATGCCACTAAATTAAAAAAAATAATAAAACTGATGATCCTGTCTTTCATCCTACTCACTTTTCATACAGGTTTCATAAATCTGCTTTACTCTAGCTGAAGTATTCTTCACGTTGAAGGTTCTTAGTGCAAATTCAAAACCTTGAGCTGCCATTTTCTTCCTTAATTCTTGTGATGAGGCTAATTTAATCATTGCGCTGGCCATCTCATCCACATTTCCATTTTCAACCAATAAACCGGTCACTCCATTTTCGACTATTTCTGCTGGTCCCCCACAATCTGTAACAATCAGGGGACATTCATTTGCCAAGGCCTCCAGGCTTGTCATTGAAAAAGATTCCGAACTTGAAAAATTCAACGCTACATCGGCATGCTTATATTCCTTTTCCACGTCATCGGTAAACCCCACCCATTCAATTTTATCATCTACCTCTAAACTCCTTGCTAATTGCTTTAGCGCTTCAAGATATTTTTGATTTTTTGATAACCCCATGTTTCCTCCTACAAATCTGAGTTTCCATCCAGCCAATTGGTTATGAACTTTCTGGAAAGCCCTGATAGCAAAGTTTTGTCCCTTGCCTTCAATCATATTAGCTACATATAAAAAAATGAATGGATCCGATTCTTTGCGTTCTATACTATGTGGCTTTTTATGCTCGAAGTAAAAACCATCATACACAATTTCAACTTTTTCATGAAGAGGGAGTTCATTATAAACTGCCCTCGAAACCACAATAATTTTTTTTGCATACCTTCCATGAACCTTAAACCAAAAATTAAATAAAGCTGTTGGAAAATTTTTAGGCATAAATCTAACGTGACATACATAAGGAGTTTTACAACCCATTAACCTGGCGAAAGGTGGAAGGAGGTTGTAAATGTCATTTACGTGGATCAGATCTATCTTCCTTGCCTCTACGGTTTTCTTTAACAGCATTGCGTTTCGTACTAAGGTGGGCAAGTAGAAAATCAAAGAGAATAAACTCCTTCTTATCTCAATCATTCTCCATTCTAAAACATCCTTAACATTGAGTTGGTCAAGTAAAACACGACCTTCACTTTTCTTTGGAAGAATGAACGTGAATGAAAATGATGACTGAAGTTCGCGCGATACGCTGGCGATTGATTTTAACGCCCCTGTAATGGCAATTGAATTTTCAAGAACTAAAATTCTGGATTTACTCATGTATCAATTGCAACCATTTATTATTGATTTCACTTTGATCAAAGTCTTTCATACGATGTTTAGAACCTTCACTCAAAAGTTTCCTTTGCGATTCGTTATTAAGTAATCTAACAATTTCGTTCGCCCAAATTTCTAAACTTCTTGATGAGTCCGCAAGGGGCATCAAAATTCCTTGTGGCGTAACCAGCGGAGAAGTAATGGGTTGAATAAGGTCTTTGTGTAGAGGGGCTAAAATTTCTCGTGGGCCTGTAAAACAATCAGAAGACATAACGGGCACGCCACAAGCCATCGCTTCCCCTAAAGCCAATGGAAACCCCTCCCAGCTAGATGTCATTACATATAAGGTTGCCTTTGAAAGCATCGGGAATGGGTTTGATTGATATCCCATAAAATATACATCATACTCATTCGATAAACGATCGCTGCGCCAAACAGCATATGACTTTAACCCTAACGATTCTGCCTGAACTATCAACTCATTTCTCAATTCCCCATCACCAATAAGAATCAACCGGCACGTGACTCCGGCATCCTTTACTTTGCCAAAGATTTCAAGCAATGCCCTTAAATTTTTCTGCCGGGCTAATCTTCCGTGAGTAATAAGCACCAGAGATGCATTCCACAATTTTTTTTGAGTAAAAACATCCTCTTCCCTTGCTTTCTGCAGAATAAAGGCTAGATCAAAACCATTGGCAAGACTTTCAGTCCGTTGAGGGTTAATCTTAAATTGCTCGATAAGTTCTTGCCGTATCCCGCCACTTACACATATGATTCGGTTGCTCTTCCTGTAAAGCAGGGGAATCAAGATTTTCTTTCTGATCCAACCAAGTCTACCCTCAATATTACCATCATGCTTTTTTGTTCCATGTATCCAACAAATTACCTTTTCAGTACGAGCCGATAAAATATTTATGAAGTCTGCCCCTTCCAGGTGGCTTATGGAATGCGTAATACCATTCTTCTTTTTAATCTTCCGCACTTTCCAAACGCGTAGCAAGAAATAAAAACCTTTCGAAATTAGATTGTTTCCGGCTGGCACATTTAATGATAAAATATCTAGTTGTAGATCCGTCTCAACTAAATTGTCTTTATTGAAAACACATCCTATTACATTAAAGTGTTTTGAGTAAAAGCCGAGTTGAGCTCTAAAAACTTGTTGAGCTCCGCCATTACCCAAGTTTGGAATGATTAATAAGACACTATTTATTCCCATATTTTGAGTAACGACTAAAGACTGATTCAATTGAAAATCGTCTCATGATCTCCGTTTTTAAATTTGCCCCACATGTTTTGTAAACGTGAGGATCCACCAGGTATTTTTCGATATGATGCAGTGATTCCACTACGAAATATTCCTTATCCACGGTTATCCCATTCACCTTATTAATTAAATAGTTATCAAAATCACCAACTCCTTTGCAGGCTATAACAGGTAATTCAACGAGTGCCGCTTCCTTAACTACTACACAACTTGATTCCGACAAGGACGGATGAATTAAAAAATCCGAAGCCGAAAAATAGTCCAAAATATTTTCTTTATACCCAACGAAGAAAACTCTATCCTCTACATTGTATTTCTTAACCAAATCGATGAGCCTCCCTAGGTCACTTCCTATACCTAATATTAAGAGGGAAGCGTTTATTCCTTTATTCCTTGCCCGATGAACAAGCTCAACAGAAAGTTCCTGACGCTTAAAATGGATTAAACTGCCTGCCGTCACCAAAAGAAGGTCATGCTTGTATTCTTGTCTGATTAAATCAACATTGGATTTGCTTATATCATTGTAACGTGAAAAATCGTAACCCAGATTAATAGACTCAATTTTGCCGGGAACTACACCTTCGTGATCAATCATATACTGCTTTCCCTCTTCTGAGACAGAAATAATATCTTTCGCGAGGCGATAGGTTAACTTATACGTAAAAGATTTTTCAAAATGTAATAGTTTTGCCAAATCAACATGATGCCTGTAAATTACAACTCTCGCTTTAATAAAATATTGAGCCAAAACAGCTATGAAATTAGTAGGCTCTAAGTGCGAGAATAATAAATCGATCTTATTCTCTCTACAAAATTTTATAAGTCCTTTAACGGATTGAAGAGTCCCTACTAAAAAAGATTTGCCAGCTGACGAAAGAGTAGCAACACCCGCCCCCATTTCTGAGAATGCATAATGCAACGATCCAATTTCTGAAGTACTTAATAAAAATACCGTGTTACCCTCTTCCAGATATTTTTTAGCCAAACTTTCAATATCCCGGCACCTAAAATTTACAGGGGTGTAGAATAAGATATTCATTTATTTTCCCTTGGAAAGGCATAAACATAATCATCCAGAAGGGGATTTCCCGTAGTCCTTGTGATACACTCAAAATTTGAGTCTTGTAAAAATTCCAATACGATCTTCTTGGTCTTAAAAAATTCTATTCCTTCATTTTGGTACCTAAAGTCATGACAGGATATTGCCATATTTTTTATTTTGCCAATCGCTTTTCCTATTCCTTTTATCAGGAGTTGTTCAGCTCCTTCAATATTTACTTTCATAAAATCAACCTGCTGAATAGTGTATTTCTCAATTAGTTGTTCTATCGTAATTGCACCTACTTTAAATGAATCCGCATGTTGCTCCTGGCTAACCTTATTAGCAAGTGAATCTGGAGTATCCTCTATAAAAATATGACCCGGGCTATCCGCAATTGCAAGATGTAAGAGTTCTGTATTGTCAAATGCATTTTTTTCTTGATTATACTTCAATGCCTTAAAAGTTTTTGGATGTGCCTCAATAGCATACACCTTTCCGCTACTCCCGACAAGTTTAGAAAATATCATTAACTCTTCTCCAACACCCGCACCTACATCCACTACACAATCACCCATTTTAGGCAGGTACTGAAATCCGAGATGTGTCGAGAATTCATGCATTAGGTAGTTATAGTCATAAGCCCACCCGGGGCCTGAGCTGTAAAAATAATCTTGCCCAATTTTAAATTCCCAGATGGCTAACTCATTAAGGTAATTCACGCTTTTAATGTCCTTTCCCTTTACCTTGTACATCCACTTTGTACCTACGGATAGGAGTTTATAAAATCCCTTATTTTGTAGTCGTTTTAATATTGAATTGGTGTTGATTTTATCCATTCTATGCTTCCAATTTTTGTTTTACCTGATCGTTTACTTTATCCATCCAATTACCCCAATTAAAAGTAGTTTTAAAACTTTTAAAACTTGCTTCACTCATTGCATGATAGCGTTCAGGATTTTTAAAGGTTTCCACAATTACTTTTGCATGATCCATAGGGACCCTTTCCTGCAATAAGAACCCATTTACTCCATCCTCAATCATGGTTGATATGCCTCCAGTATCAGCAGCAACAACCGGTAAGCCAAAAGCAAACGCCTCCGAGATAACAATCGGAGTGCAGTCCGCAAGGGTTGGCAAAATCATGAAGTGCGCCTCCTTAAATTTTTGTTCATACATAGCCCTATCCACTATCTTATCAATCTTTCTATATACTTCAATTCCCTCATCCGACAATTCAGATTGTCCAGGTGAGGATCCAATGATCACGAGTTTACAATTCAACCCCAGGTGTTGAATGGCTGCTCTGATCTTCAATGCAAAATCACCTCCCTTTCTTATCCAATCAACGCCAACAAAAAGGATTGTACATTCATTTGAAGGTAATTCTTTAAGAGGCAGTGTAGTTGGAGGATTTGTTAAGTTAGCTCCAAATGGGATGCTACAGGTATTTCTAATCCTATACTGATCCAGAATAAAATCAGTAGTCCAACGGGATGAGAAAAAATTAAAGGTTGCCTTTTTAAGCGCCCTTCTTTCTATCCAGGCGATCTCCCATTTTGAAATGATTAAGACATGCTGAAGTGAGGGGTAATAATCAATTAATTGAAGCATCGAACAATCACCACACGTGACTATTGGAATCTTCGTTTTTAAAAACGCCACCTCACTCAACCCTGCCGGACAAAATACGAATCTGGCATTCTTCACTTTCCTTAACGCTAAAGTATTGATCAATCCGCAGATGCACGAAAGAATAACCCCATAGTCAAAAAGGTATTTTTTGCCAACCAGTTTGTTGATAACGATGTTGAAGTAATACCCCATTAACTTGGCATACTTCAATTCTGGAGAAGCAAGGTAGATCACTTGATAGTGTTTGCATAGCGTTTGGTACATAAAATAGGGAATACCAGACCAATCAGTGATAGAAGTTGGATTTTTTGATGACAAAAAAACAATTGTTTCTCGCGCCATTTAACTAATGGATACCATCAAAGTCGCCCGATGGATTTAAGCCTAAGAAGGAACGTACCTTAACGACCACTGAGTTAAAAAAAATTCGAATTCCCAGATATACGCCTTGCTTCCCTTGTACTATCTCCCTCACATATTGGTTATTTCTTTTTTGAATCGCAGCTACAAAGTCTGGATGAATAAACTCACGTGAGTTTATTTCAATATCACTTTTATATTTTGTAGCTAAAAAAATATTTTGCCTATACCACCAATCAATATGTTCATTATTCCAAATAAGTGGCCGAATAGGATCATGAAAATAGAACCCATGTGCAAGAAATTTTTCCTGCCAATAGGTAGGCCACTGTTCATTGACATGATTTTGTCCTCCTTGACCAGGCACAGCTGCCGAGAAGACTATTGTATCTGCGTGACTTGCTAACGAAGCCACAAATAAATCCGCACTTTCTTCCGGTAAATGCTCAGCCACTTCTAACGAAATGACTAAATCAAACTTTCTATTTAACGTCCAGGATTTACTTAAATCCAATGCCTTAAACTTGGCGTCAGGTATTTTCAATAATTTTTTATCTAAATAATCAGCATCAATACCAACATAATCATGGATACCTGCTTCCTCGAATACCTGTAACCAGGTACCCGTGCCACACCCAACATCAAGCACACTAGTTGGTTTTACTAAATCCAAAAGTATAGGCACAACTTCTCTGGGCGCATTCAAATTATGAATTATCTCTGTATGGATATAGGTAGGCTTCACCGTCATTTAACAATATAGGCTACCTGATTATTCCATTGGCAAATTCTGCTGGACGATTTTATTTCCGAGAGATAATCGTGCACTGCTTTGGTACATCCGTCCCATGTGTGGTAATCATCTAAAATTATCAATCCACCTTCTACAACAAACGGAAATAGTTTATCTAAACATGTTTTAATTGATTCATACCAATCTCCATCCAATCGAAGAATACTTATTGGGTTGCCCTCGTATAAATCCAATGTATCATTAAACCAACCTTTGTAAATTCTATAATTTTTATTACTGGCTTTCTTCATTGCCTCAATCGTGAAGGATTCATCAGCGGTACAGTTATCATAATAGTTGTCCGAATTTGTATCCTTCTGCCACTTCAAAGCAGCGTCTCCATCGATCTCCTGGGCGGGAGGCAACCCCTCAAAACTATCGAATAGATGAACTCTTTTTTTGGATCCTGCCAATTCACTTATTCCTGCCACCATGCCACCTCTCCACACACCACACTCAATAATATCTCCTTTCACCTTTAGAAATCGGCTCGCAAGTTCCAAATTGGAAATAAATAATTCCTTTGGAATCATGGTAAAATCCTTGTACTTATTAAAGTACGTTTCATATAAAGGAAGCGCTTTATTGTATCGTTTCAGATCAATACCTCCTAGTCTTATAATTTTCTTTACAATTGCTTTAGCCATGAACGATTCGTGACGGTGGTACTAAAAATCCATTGTGATGAGAATGCGGAAAATTACGGCCTGGCGTTGGCGAATTTGTAATTTCAAATTGAACTATTTCTTTATCCCAACAAATTGTTTCCGTATTGTGAGACCCAATCCATGCCGAAACTTTATACTGATCAGGAATTAAAGGTGGCAATTGTATTTCTGATATTACCTCTTTTCCATCCGGTGAATACTCAATAAACGGCAAAACTTCAGGGATTGCCTGAAAAATGGTAATTCCCATTGAATTAGATACATCGAAGGCGAGAAACGCGCTCTTATGCTGTGCTTGGGATATCAACTTGCAAACTACTTTTAGAATATGAACCGGTTGAACGCTGGACAGTTTAACTTCAACGCTTTTAAAATAAATAGACTCCTTCGGCTTGGTTTTTCTTTCCCAAAAAGTTGCATTGGTTAGTGCATGGGAGGACTGATATTTTCTAACTACTTCTTCAACCAAACCACTTGCAATAATTTTTCCCTGATCGAGTAAAATAGCCCGGGTGCATAGGTTCTCCACTGCCGCCAGATTGTGGCTAACGAACAAAATGGTGCGCCCGCTGCTACTTACTTCCTCCATTTTTCCCAGACATTTTTTTTGAAACTCTGCATCACCCACTGCCAGCACCTCGTCAATGATTAAAATCTCAGGTTCCAAAAATGCAGCCACGGAGAACGCCAACCTGAGTTGCATTCCACTGCTATAATGTTTCAACGGCATATCCAAAAACTTCCTGGTTCCCGAGAACTCTACGATTTCATCAAACTTCACATCAATTTCTTTGCGCTTCATTCCCAACAAAGACCCATTAAAAAAAATATTCTCTCTGCCTGTAAGTTCAGGGTGAAACCCGGTGCCCACCTCTAACAAACTTGCCACACGACCCCGGCAAATTATTCTTCCTTGCGTGGGGGGGGTAATTTTCGAAAGTATTTTTAGAAGGGTTGATTTTCCCGCTCCGTTTCTTCCAATTATAGCTAATGATTCACCCGGGTTGACATCAAAAGTAATATTGTCAAGAGCCCAAAATTCTTCTGTTACCTTCTTTTCGAAAGTTAACCCCTGACTAATTCTTTCTCGCAAACTTAGATAGCTTCCGGTAAGATGCTGAATTCGAAATTTTTTACTGATCGCTTTTACCTCTAAAATTGGTTTCATATTTAAGCTAAGTCGGCAAAAAAATCTTCTGTTTTCCTAAAATAAACCAGGCCAGCAACCAGGAAGACTAACCCTGAGGCCAAACTTATGAAGAATAGAGTTGTTTCTGGAAATAGACCGGTAAGGGGCATTCTGAATAATTCAATTGCGGCATAAACAGGTGAAAGGGCAATCACATATTTAAGTGCGTTATGGGGTAGCATATCAACTGGGTAAATAACCGGGGTAAGAAATAACAATGCCTGGATAAGAAAAGGCACGATGTATCTAAAGTCTCTATACTTTACATTTAATGCAGCTAACAAACTTCCAGGGCCTAATGTTGCCATAAAACCAATTACAACCGATAATGGCCAACACCACAGAACTTTCCACGAAACCGGTTGATCATAGAATATCATAAGGATGATAAATAATAAGAAGGCCATTAAAAAATCAAATAAAGCCCCAAACACGGATGAAACAGGAATGACAATACGAGGAAAATAAATTTTCTTGATTATTGAAGCATTATTAATCATGCTGTTTGACGCATTTATCAATCCGGATGAAAAAATATTCCAGACCAACAGCCCAGAATACACAAATAATGGATAAGGAATATTTTGAGATGGAACGTTAAGCGTTCTCCCGAAAAACAAAGTAAATATTGCCATCATGAGTAATGGCTGAAGGATTGCCCATAAAAAACCAAGCACGGTTTGCTTATACTTAACCTTAATGTCTCGCCAGGTAAAGAAATAGAACAATTCTTTAAATCGCCAGATCTCACTCCAATTTAAAACCTTGTTACCAGACGGTTCAATACTATATTCAATTTCATTAGACATAAACTCCAGAAAGAATTTCGACTACAATTACCGATTTTCGTGCCAAGTTACTATGAAAATACTCTTCCTTATACCCTATCCGCTGAAAGAATCGCCCTCACAGCGGTTTAGATTTGAACAATACACGGAAGTACTTATTCAAGCAGGGCACACCGTGAGATCTCAGTCATTCCTGAATTCCCATAATTGGTCTTTTTTTTTCAAATCGGGACATTTTTTACATAAAGGAAGTGCGGTGTTTTCCGGATTTATTAAGAGACTTACCATGTTGCTTATTGTAGCGAAATATGATTTTGTTTTCATTCATAGGGAAACATTACCGATCGGCTTCCCTGTATTTGAATGGATGATTGCAAAAATCTGGCGCAAAAAAATAATCTATGATTTCGATGATGCCATCTGGTTAACCGACCTGCAAGATGAGAGCAGTCTTATGCGGTTACTTAAATGGAGACAAAAAGTAAAAACCATTTGTCGGTTAAGTTATAAAGTAAGCTGTGGTAATCATTACCTGCAAGATTATGCCAAACAATACAACAGCCAGGTAATCTATAATCCTACCACATTGGATTGTGAGCATTGGCACAACCCCGACCTGCATAAAATCTCAAAACAGGCCGGGCAGGTTGTAATTGGATGGACAGGCTCACACTCCACGCTAAAATATTTGACCCTGATTGAACCTGTTTTAAAAAAAATTCAGAATCAGTTCCCTTTTGTGTCTTTCCTGATCATTGCCGATCAACCGCCCCCTATAAAGTTAGAAAGACTCTCCTTCTTAACATGGAATCCGCACACAGAAATTGAAGACCTGCTTAACATCGATATTGGAATTATGCCCCTGCCCGATGATGAATGGGCGAAAGGGAAATGTGGATTTAAAGCGTTGCAATACATGGCTTTGAAAATACCGGCAATTGCATCTCCTGTTGGTGTTAATCCAGAAATCATTGATCATACGATTAACGGATACCTTGCTGCAACTGAGCACGAGTGGTATAATTATTTGAGCCAACTCATTATCAATCCAACGTTAAGAATAAACATGGGAATAGCTGGCAGGCAAAAAGTGGTCAGGTCTTATTCTGTTTCATCCAATACAGCCAATTTCCTCTCGTTATTCGAATAGCTTAGGATGTTTCCCATTGCTAACACATAAAATGGAAGTAGCGGAATTTTATACCTGGCTAAAGTTCCAAAATTAAAGGTGGATACGCCTACTGCAAACGCAAACGTCAGGCTAAAGACCAGGCAAAATATAACAGTCGGATCGCGGAGCGCCCTAAAAATTAACAGGCGTTTGTTCACAATGACGTAAAACGTTAGTAGAATCAAGATTAAGCTTTCAAAAGATGAAAGCAACATTAATGGATTTCTTACCTCCCATAGGTAGGGTCTAAAAAGTGAAACATTGATCGCCTCGGGGGCTTTACTCATCATGCCATTAAAGGTGCCATCAAGTTCTCCCAAACTATATCCACTGCCTGCATCTCTGCCGCTGTAAAACCCAATGTCGTACGCAGTAATCCTTGCCGTCAACGCCAATCTATTCACGGAATAGCGGGCATCATCTTCACCAATTAGTATAATGGAATAATAGCCTGATGCAATTAATAACATGACAGCCAGAGGCGTTATCAATAATTTAAGTACGGTAGATCTAATTTTAGCGAGCCTATTAGCATACACCCACAGGATAGCAGCAGGCATATAACAAAGCAAAATATATTTTTTGACAGAGAACAAAATCCAAATACTCAAAATCATAAGCAGCAAAACACTGATCGAAAACTTCCTGCGAAAAAAGAGATAGCTAAGTGAATAGGTGAGAAACCCGATGCTCGAAAATGTGAGTGTATCTTTCATTAAACCTGAACCCCAAAACACTACAGATGGAATAAAGAGAGTTGCCAAAGCCTGCCACGAATACAGCTCAGGCGACCTTTCGTAGAAAGCAAGAAACAAGGCCCATCCCCCCGCAAATGAAATAAGAGCAAACAATAGTGCAGTGGCAGAATACGTAGAGAATGTGATAAGATCAAACAAAGCTGCCATCTGAACAACAAAGTAAGAGGCAGGATCTTGAAAGAAAACAATTTTTGAAGCGTATTGATAAATTCCAGGTGAATAGTTTCCGTGAGAAAATAGTAACGTAATCCCTTTTACTGGCGAATCCATAAAAGCCTCCCAAATATGACGGCTACCATGCGTGTGATAATTATACGTATCGCCTCCATCATAGTAAAATTGATAAAGTATACCGAGCGCCAGAGCAGCGATAAGTTTTATGAGTAAGGCTGGGAAAAAATACTTTTTAGTAGTTGAGTCTGTAAAATAAGGCCTGACCAAATAGGCACTCACGCAAATACCAATTAATAAAATAGGGGTAACAATAAAATCGCGCAGTTCCACTTAAAATAAAAGATTCATCGGATAAAGGTAAGAATACAACAGAATAATTCGAATCCATTACCTCTTCGATAGAAAGACACCGATGAGTGACGAACTATAGCTACACCTATCATCAAGGGTACTTGATAAATTTTTATAGAAAAAGAACAATTACCACACAGTTTCAATCCCCCTTCTCCAAATTCTTCAATCGTTTTTTTGCGTCCTTATACGCTTCGTCCTTTCTCCCGGCCTTTTTCTTTACTTCTTGAAAGTATCGTTTAGCTTCCGCTCTGTTTCCCTGCTTCTCGTTGATCTCGCCCAGAGAGATTAATGAAAATAAATAATAGCCCGATTCCGTAGCCCCAATTTCTTCGGCATACTTTACGGCCAGCATATAATAGTTTTTAGCATCATCCAACCTACGTTGATTTTCATAAAGCTGCCCTAGAAAAAAAGCAGCATATCTACCGCTCGTAGCCTCATATCCTATCTGAGCACTATCAATGCGCATAATTATTTTCTTACATTGAATTTCCAATTCAGGAAAATAGCCCCGCGAATACAACACTCGCGCATAATAGCGATGGAAGTACGGATTGTCCGGATAGGTTTGATAAAGATACTCCGCAAGTTGAAAAGCCCGTACCTGATCATTCTCGTAACTATTTAAAATTCGCATGAGCCAAACCATCGCTTCGGTGCGCGTATAAAATGCGTTGTATGAAACTTCTTTGAGCTGTTCTAATCCTAATTTTTTATCACCTTTTCGGAAAAACCACATGATGGGTTTTAATGAAGCATAATTTTCTGGTACCCAAACTGAAAAATAATTATAGAGTCCATCCCCAAAAAGTAACTCAGGGCTGAGATAATCTTTCTCCCTGCATACCTCCATGTAATTCAACGCAGACTTTCCCTCCACAGCGGCTTTGCGCCAATTC
Source organism: Cyclobacteriaceae bacterium (assembly GCA_016787755.1). Taxonomy (GTDB): domain Bacteria; phylum Bacteroidota; class Bacteroidia; order Cytophagales; family Cyclobacteriaceae; genus ELB16-189. Next base: position 123,681 of record JAEUUA010000005.1, read on the forward strand.
TTGCGTTCTTCATCCGAATACAACCTGCCTTTAAATCCATGCGCTGCGGCTAAAAAAAAGGCGGCTTCAATTTTATATTCAGGTACTTTCTGATAGAGATTTTCGGCCATCATAATGGAGCTATCCATGTAGGCAATAAAACGATCATCGTATTTTGTTTCCTTGGTGTTGGGCATAATCTTCCACCATTCGCTCAATCCCAACAAAAAATAAGGCAAGGGATGCCATTTATACTTTTGTTTAAACCATCGAAACTGTTGTTCGGCCTTCCCAAACTTAAAATTGTAGAGATCGTTTAGCGCATCACTGATCTCCATTTGCATGGCCACATTGTTGATCAGCACGATGGAAGTATCCTTCCTGGTTTGTGCGAATAATCGCTCACTCACCAGGCCGGCCTGTAAAATCAGAATAACATGAATGAATTTCAGAGCAAAGAATCGCACACGGTGTTACTTTTTCAACTAAACAAAAACTTACCTTCGCGTTAACAAAAAAACGAAGATGGCAAACGAAATTGAAAGCTCGCTCTTTTCAACTAATAAAATCCCAACATTTATTATCCTTTGTTTACTCACCCTCCTCTTGCTGTATATCAAGATTTCATTTATTGAACAGGAAACTGCCGCCTTTGAGTTCCTGCAAGACAGGCCTGAAGGCACTGTATTGAAAATGATTAGTGCCCTTCAATTTTTTTCAATACCCTTGATCTACCTATGGAAATTTACGGTAATCGGATTTGTAATCTGGGTAGGTTCCTTCATGTTTGGCTTTCGCATCACCTTTAGCCAATGCTGGAGCGTGGTAATGGCCGCAGAGTTCATTTTTCTGATTCCTGAATTTTTGAAGATAGTCTGGTTCATGTTCATTGAAACTGATCCAACACTTCCGCAGATCAAAGCTTTTTACCCCTTTTCGCTAATAAACTTGGTGGACTATACCGCCATCGCTAAACGGTATGCCTATCCGCTTAAAGCAATCAGCATTTTTGAATTTTTTTACGTACTTGTTTTGGTAAATGGCGTACACCATTATGCCAGACGAGATAAACGGGCAGCCTGGTGGATTGTTTCGGCCTCCTATATCCTTATTTTTCTTTTGTGGCTTCTGTTCTACATCATTGTTTATAAGTAACAGAGCTTCTCAACTTTTTCGACTATTTATACATCTCAGATGCTTACCTTGTTGCGTTTGATCTTCCTGATTACTATCGGGATTTATACTTATCAATAAACTATTTTTCTCTATTTTCGCCCTCTAATTTCAATGAAATCGGCATGAATTTTCAAAAAGCAAATAACATTACGGGTTGGCTGGCATTTTTGGTGGCTCTTGTTACGTACTGGCTCACCATGGAGGAAACTGCCAGTTACTGGGATTGTGGAGAATTCATAGCAGTTTCTTATAAACTACAAGTACCACATCCGCCCGGAGCACCTCTGTTTTTGTTGATGGGTCGCATTTTTTCATTTCTAGCCTTGGGCGATGTAACCCGGGTAGCGTATTGGATCAATTTCATGAGTGTGTTGGCAAGTGCATTCACGATCTTATTTCTATTTTGGTCTATCACCTTATTTGGTCGCAAAATGATGGGCATAACAAAAGATGCTGATCTTACTGAAACCAATATTTGGGTGTTGATGGGCGCGGGATTAGTGGGTTCGCTGGCGTATACTTTTTCCGATTCATTCTGGTTTTCGGCAGTGGAAGCTGAAGTATATGCGATGTCATCATTCTTCACCGCTTTTGTAGTGTGGGGTATTTTAAAGTGGGATGTAATTGAAGACGAAAGCAAGGCCAACCGATGGCTATTATTGATGGCTTATATGGTTGGGCTTTCCATCGGAGTCCACTTGCTAAATCTTGTTGCATTGCCTGCATTGGGCTTAATTTATTATTTCAAAAAATTCAAGCCGTCCTTCTGGGGTGTTATTGCAGCACTTGGTATCAGTGGCGGACTCGTCCTGTTTATTAATGATTTTATTGTTCCTGGTTTACCTACTATTGCTGGTAATTTCGAAATATTCTTTGTCAATACGTTGGGATTGTTCTTTGGATCAGGTGCCCTGATATTTTTCCTTATCATAATTGCCGGGTTGATTTATGGAATCTACTACACGCAAAAGAATAACAAACCAATTTTAAACACCTTCATTCTGGCCACAACTTTTATCTTAATTGGATATGCTTCTTATACTATGGTCATTATTCGCTCCAACTACGATACACTTATTAATGAAAATGCCCCAAAAGATGTAATGAGTTTTATTCGCTACCTAAAGCGTGAGCAATATGGAAGCCGCCCTCTGTTGTATGGCCCCTATTTCACAGCACGTCCAATTGATGTTGAATATGGAGCACCTGTTTATACAAAGGGAAAAGATAAATACGAGATTGCAGATCGTAAATTTACCTACGTATATGAACCAGGCCAGGAAACTATTTTACCCCGCGCCTGGAATAGCGAGCATGCTGCCACCTATCGAAGTATTTTAGGGTTACAGGAAGGTGAGAAACCATCCTTTGGCAAAAATCTTTATTTTATGTTCCAGCACCAAATTGGCTTCATGTATGGTCGATACTTTATGTGGAATTTTGCTGGCCGCGAAAGTGATGAACAGGGAGCTGATTGGTTAAGTCCATTTGATGCATTTAAGAAAGTGCCTGATGCGTTGGCCATTAACGCTGGCCGAAATAATTTCTTCATGATTCCATTTGTCCTGGGTTTGATTGGGATGTTTTATCAGTTTATTAAGGACACCAAAAACTTCTCGGTAATCGCCTTACTGTTTGTGATGCTTGGCGTAGCTATTGTTCTTTACTTAAACTCACCCCCCACCGAACCTCGCGAACGCGATTACATTTATGCAGGTTCCTATTATGCGTTTGCCTTTTGGATTGGTTTGGCGGTGATTGGAATCTTTGAAGGCATTAATTCAATTCTTAGAAAAGGAAAAACTTCTGCCGTTATAGCAACCTTGATTGGCCTGTCTGCCCCTGCTTTAATGGCTGCTCAGGGTTGGGACGATCATAATCGGCATAATAGATTCTTTTCGGTAGACTCCGCTTATAACTATCTTAATTCATGTGATCCGCAAGCTGTTATTTTCACTGGGGGCGATAATGATACCTTCCCACTTTGGTATGCGCAGGAAGTAGAGGGCATTCGCACTGATATGCGCGCGGTGGTGTTGAGTTACTACAATACCGATTGGTACATTGATCAAACCATGCGCAAGGCATATGAATCAAAGCCGATTCCGTACACACTCACACGCAAGGATTATCGTCAGGGTGGGCCAAACGATTACTTACGATTTAAAGATTATAAATTAAAGAGTATCGATGCCAAAGAATATATCAGCTTGCTGTCAAAAGAATATGCACAATTGCGCGATGGGGATGCTAATGTTGTGCCGAGTCGCATCTTTACACTAGACATCAATAAAGAAGACTTGCGTGCGCGGGGTATCATCCCCAAGAGGTTAGATAGTTTGATGGTTGATCAAATGCAAATCCGACTTACTAAAGGCGCGCTTGAGAAAAAGGATCTGGCCATTTTAGATTTTCTGGTATCCAACAATTGGGAGCGCCCTATTTATTTTAACAACACTTCCCTTTCGCAGATTAATATTGACCTAAGTCCATACGCAGTGCAAGAAGGTAATGCTTATCGCATTCTTCCAATTCGCAATCCGCGCAAAGATCGCGACTATCTTGTTGATACTGAAAAATCGTATGATAACATGATCAACAAATTCAGGTATAGTGGGTTGGATGATGAAAGTGTTTATTTCACAGAAGACTATCGCGGCTTTGTATTAAATCAACGCAGCTCACTAAACTCGTTGGCCGAAGCATTGATTGACGAAGGTCAGATGGAAAAAGCCAACAAGGTGATTGAGTTTTCATTAGCCAAAATGCCAGATCGCGTTGTCCCCTTTGATCATACCTTGTCCACCACGGTAGATCTGTTATTTCAACTTGGCCAACCAGAGAAAGCCATTGAGATTGCGAAACTACTTGGCGACCGTGCCGATGAGATGGCAACCTATCTAATCGAAGAAGGTATAGGTCTTTCGCAAGAGCTAAGAAGAAATATTTTCATCCTAAGCTTTTTACAACGCACACTTTACGAAAATGGCGAAATGGAATTAGGCAAAAAGTATGAAGATGCCTATAACCGGTTAGTAGCAAGCTTGCAGATGAATGGAGCTATTGACAGAAGTCAGTACTGAGCCTAGGATAAAAAAGTAAGCAGGCAGAATGTAGTAAGCTATCAAACCATGCAGTATTTACTGCTGACTGAATCCTACCTACTGCCTACTTCAAATTAATTGCTCTCCCCCTGTGGGTCGTTTACATCATCCGTCTCCACATAATTGATGATGATGAAGGTAAATAGCAGTCCGGAAAACAAACCTTCAAGGGCCACCATAAACGCGCTGATATAAGGATTAAGGTAACGACCCATCGGTTCGTTCTCAATTACCCCTTGCATTAAATTTGAATCTAACGTCAAATAGCCAAACAGAAAGATCGCAAAAATAGCAGATGAAATAGCCCCGGTGGCTACCCCTGTAATGAGTGCCCTGAAGTAATTCAAATGTTGCCCATGAGTTTCCCTAAATTTCTTTAACGCAAAATAAATACCTCCTACCTGTATAAACACATTCAGAAAACGGAGTTCATAGTGATGCACAAGCCCTACTAATTTCATGATCAGAAAAAAGGCAATCAGACCACCGGCTATTTTTAAGCCGTAATTTTCAGGGATGCGATTAGGATTTGTGAACAGACTCATGGATTTATTGGGTTTAGACTCGGGTAATTTTTAAATTTTTTCACACAAATACAACCTTTTAATTCGGTTAATATTTTGATACCTTGGTTTCCCGCAAGAAAAATCAATCATTTTATCTCAAACAATCAAACAAATCATAGCCATGGTAAAGAAAATACTATTAGTAATTGCCGGACTCATTGTCCTGCTACTACTTGTCGGCTTTGTACTTCCAGCTAAGCTGGAAGTATCAAAAAGCGTAACAATTAATGCGCCTGTCGATGCGGTCTTTGAGGAAATTAATGACCTGGAACGATGGCCCCACTGGCAATATTGGAACACACTCGATCCAGAAATGAAGATTACCTATGGAGATAATAAAGTGGGAACGGGAGCCATGTATAGTTGGGATGGTCCTGTGCTAGACAAAGGTACCTTGTCCATTAGAGAAAGTGTTCCCAATAAATCTATCTCTATCGAAATGGACTTTGGAGGAAACCCCGCTTCAGGTTTTTATTCTTTGGAAGCTGCCGGTGAAGCTACCATGTTGAATTTTAAATTCACCGCTGACCAAGGAATGAACCCAATAGGAAGATGGGTTAATATTTTCATGAAAGGTGAAATAGAAAAATCATTTGATTATGCGGGCGAAAAAATCAAAGCCATTGCGGAAGCAAAACCAAAATATACCTATCAGATTTCAGAAGAAATCGTACCGGCTATTAGCTATGTGGGTTTAATGCATACTATGAGTGCACAAGATCCTGCAGCTATTAGCGCGCAAATGGCAAAGATGTATACCGAATTGGACAACATGCTAAAGAAGGCAAATGTTATTGTTACAGGTTATCCTTTCGCTCTCTATCCTAGATTCACTGAAGAATCAATGGATATGATTTGTGCGATGCCCGTGGCGGCCGATGCCAAGTTACCAGCCAAGTACAAAGTTGAAACCACTCCTGGTGGCAACGCAATAAAAGGAATTTATACAGGCGACTATCGTAATATGATGGCAATTCATATGGAACTTGATAAGTATCTTCAGGATAAAGAACTCACCATGAATGGTGCTCCCATGGAAGTTTATGTGACTGATCCAATGCTGGAAAAAGACACCGCTAAGTGGATAACCGAAGTGTATTACCCTATAAAGAAAAACTAAGTTGACTTACATATGGCGTCTGACCCCTTGAAGGTGGCCTGACATTCCAACTAAAGCAAATGACATTATCTGAATTTAAATCCTCACTTGAAAAACAGCAGCCTCCACCGGTTGCTGTTCTTTTACAAGCTCTTTGGCATGATGGCTGTGGCAATTGGGAGAAAGCGCATAACATAGCTCAAGATGTACCTTCAAAAGACGGCTCGTGGATTCATGCGTATCTCCATCGCAAAGAAGGCGATCAGTTTAATGCGCAATATTGGTACAATCGTGCAGGCAGGGTAATGCCAGCATATTCGTTAGAAAAAGAGTGGGCTGAAATAGTGCAGGCTTTACTCAATAACTAAACCCCAACTTATCCAATCCCTGTTGCACTTCCGTGCAACTCATAAATAACTTCCACAGCAAACCCGTGCGTTCGTTCTCCATCATCACCACAATTGGCCCTTGATCAATCGCCAGATACCACGGCTTATACCAATCCTGATCTACACTAAAGCCATCATAAAATCCATACGGCCCAAAAATTTTATCCCCTAAATCAAAATAAAAATGTTTCATCGCCTCCATACTTTGGTTGGGCGTGTACGGAAATGATGATAGCGCTGCGGTAGGTGTAATCACACCTAAATCTTCACCTGGACTATGGGCTGCATAAAACTTTACCGAGTATCCTGCAGTGAGTCCCCAACTATTTTTTCCATAGTCTTTATACCCTTTCGGATTTAGAACACAATATTCATAGTTAATTAATGTATGATTTACATTGTGCTGCCAGTAATCTGCATAGCGATCTTTTAACTTGCGCGGATCAAGGCCTAAAAAAGAATAGTGTGACCAAAATAATGGACCCCCAAATTGCGGTGCTCCATTGTGTTTTAAATCCAGATGATATCCATACTGTTCATGGGTTGAATCATTCTTCATTTTTCCACCCCTTGCCCAGCCCTCATGGTAGGTAATAGCAGGAACACTATGTGTAGGCGATGAAGCTGCCAACACATACGTGATCAAGCATTCATTATATCCCTCCAAAGGAAAATTCATAATCCATTGTTTATCGGGTGACCAATGCCAATACAAAACATTCTTACCTCCGTTGCGATACCAATCCCATTCAACACCACGCCACAGGGTATCAATTCTTGCAGCAAGCGCCTTCTCTTCTTCATTTCCATCTTTAAAATATTGGCGCACACAAAGCAGACCCTGCACTAAGTAGGCTGTCTCCACTAAGTCACCCCCATTATCATTCGCGCCAAAGGGTTTTACCTTTCCGGTTTCACCATTCATCCAATGGGGCCATACCCCTTTAAAGCGGTCGGCATGCTCTAAAAAATTTACAATCTTCGTAAGATGTGCAAGTCCTTGTTCGCGAGTAACAAATTTTCGTTCAATGCCTACAAGGATTGCCATCAGGCCAAAGCCCGTTCCTCCTGAAGTAACTATGTTTTTATCATTATCCGGATAATCATCATCCACATGGAATCGTTCACGCGCTGCACCCGAAACCGGTTCGGCACCATCCCAGAAGTATTGAAAGGTTCGTTCCTGCACGAGTGTGAATAAAGAATCATCACTAATACGATTTGCTTCAACTTGCTCAACTGGTTTTTGTGGAGTACACGCTACCAGAAAAATAAATCCTAGTACGGGTAGTGCAAGTTTAATTTTCCGAAACTTCATGAGTTCTCGATTTTATGTTTTTCTCTTTCCAAAGTAACAATTCCTTTTTCCTTTTCTCTAGTTCTTCCGCAGACGGTTTATAACTAATCAGTGCTTTTAAATCAGGCTGGCCCGCATCTACCCAGGCCGTGTACCACATATCGCCTGTTCTTTTTACGCTGCTGCGAAACTGACGCTCCACCATACCCGCCAACATGCGATTATACTTTTGTGCATACTCAGCTGAATAAACCCGCACAGTTTGTTTGCCCTTTGTTTCAAAACTAAATTTTCGCTCACCTTCTTTGTTGGATAATTCCTTTTCAAATAGGAGTACCGAATCTACCGCATGATTCGACTGTATGACAATATCCCACGCTGCCACTTGCACATTGGGTATGTAAGTAGCTGCGCCAACAAAAAGATCATACTCTTCAAAATAAAGTTCCGGTATTCTTGATTCCCAAAATCCGTGAATGCCAACCTGATCAGTCAATTGACCGTCATAATTTTTTGTAGTATGCAGTGGAACATGAGCATCGGCCACATAGTGCCCTAAGTCAGCCGACACTTTTAATATGCGATCCGGATCTCTTACCAGAAAAGCGTCTTTCAATTGGAGATAAACTCTATAAATATGCCACGGTAAAATACCTTTTGCTTGCAGCGAATCTTCACCAAATTGTTTTACCGCATCGCTCCAGTAGCGCGGCAATTTGTAACTCGCACTGTCTCCATAATCATCCAAATCAATATAATGCCGGGGGGCTTCTTCAGGAATAGTATATCTTCTTCTGTCAGGATTTACCGCAGCCTCCGTTATGTATTCAATATTCTTTTTGTAAAATCCCGCCATAGTGGGTGGAAGCGTAAAAACAGCCAATTGATTAATTTTCTTATGCGCAAAAAAACCCCAACTGGCACATAGCATTACCACTCCTGTTAAACCAATTTTTAATAGTCGCGGTACGCCCATCCTTATAAAATTAGGTATTAAAGAATGCTCTTTTTAAGGGTTTGATGGAAATAGAACTGTCTTAGTCACTTCAGAACCATAAAAATTGCAGTTTCCGTTGATTTTTCGGCACTTAACGCAGGTTTTATGCCTGATTCAGGCAAATTATTCTTGGGATCATAACCCAAAAAGAGGAGTATATCTTTGCAAATCTGATAATTGCACTTATTTTTGCAGTCCGTTTGAAAAACCATTATGGCAAATCATAAATCAGCAGAGAAAAGAATCAGAGCGAACGAGACAAAACGTCTTAGAAACCGCTACCAGGCAAAAACAACCCGTACTCAAATCAAGAAATTGAATACTACGGCAACAAAAGATGAAGCTCAGGCTCTTCTCAAAGAAGTGTCTTCCATGATCGATAAGTTGGCCAAAAAGAATGTGATTCATTGGAAAAAGGCTGCTAATCAGAAATCAAAACTTACTAAGCGCGTAAATGCTTTAGCATAAGTCTTTCTATAATCTTTATTCTCCCACACTGACTTAGGTTCGTGTGGGTTTTTTTATGCCTGCGCTTCTAAATTCGCTACCTTCGATGAGTGAAAATTGACGATAGTAAGCCTCTAAATATAAAAGACTGGAATCCCGAAGACCGGCCACGCGAGAAACTCCTGTTAAAAGGAACTGCAGCACTAACAGAAGCCGAACTCATAGCTATTTTAATTGGATCTGGGACAACCAAAGTGAGTGCCGTTGAGTTAGCCAAGCGAGTTCTCTTGCAAGGAAATAATAGTCTTAATGAGTTAGCTCGACTTTCTGTTAAAGATTTAATGAAAATTAAAGGAATTGGCGAGGCAAAGGCCATTACCATCGTAGCCGCTTTGGAAATTGGTCGCAGACGAAAGGAGAATGATCCTGAAGCTAAACCTAAAATAAACAGTTCTAAAGATGCGTTTAACCTCCTGAAAGGAGATTTTATGGATTTACCACACGAAGAGTTTTGGGTGTTGCTATTAAATCGTGCGAACCGCGTGGTGAAGAAAAAGAAAATCAGCGAAGGGGGTGTTTCGGGGACAGTGGCCGATCCGAAAATAATCTACAAGCTTGCTCTTGAAGATTTAGCCAGCGGAGTAATTGTAGCACACAATCATCCCTCAGGCAATTTAGCAGCAAGTCAAACCGATCTTGATTTAACACGAAAATTAAAAGAAGCCGGAAAGTTTCTGGAAGTTCAACTACTTGACCATCTTATTATCGCTAACCAGAAATATTTTAGCTTTGCAGACGAAGGACTAATATAATGAGATTAACCACCGTTTTCGTAATTCTATTAGCAAGCTCAGTCATTCTTACGCTGGCCTTTGTGTACTCGCCCAAAGAAGATTGGGCTACTATTAATGAAATACCCCATGATAGTTTAATAGTTATCACACCCCCAAAAAATCTTCCTGAACCGAAACTGGTTGCCAGTGATGATCCGAACCCATACATGCAAAAGGTTCTGCTGGATTATGATGATTTTATTGGGCGCGCTGTCTTGAAAGGGATTGCCCCCGGTGCAGCCGTGGCTATCATACGCGACACATCGATTGTCTTTCTAAAAGGTTTTGGCTTAAAGCAAGTAGGATTGCCGGATACCATTGATGTCAATACGGTCTTTCGTCTCGGCTCGGTCTCAAAATCAATTTCGTCCGTTCTGGCTGGTGCACTGGTAAGCAAACATCTTATCAATTGGGATGATCCTATTATTACATACATTCCTCAATTTGAATTAAAGTCGAAAGAGCAAGCAGAGAAATTAACGATTCGCCATGTGCTCTCACACACAACGGGACTCCCCTATCATGCCTATACAAACATGATTGAAGAACATCTGCCATTCGATACGTTAATGGCATACCTCAAGCAAGTTGATTTATTTGGTGAGCCAGGTCAGTATTATAGCTACCAAAATGTTGGCTACAGCCTGATTGGTAAAGTGGTTGAAACCGCCACGCACCAATCTTTTGAAGCCGCCTTGAAAGAAAATATTTTCAAACCATTGAACATGCGCAATGGCTCTGCATCCTATGAAGCTATTATTAATCATGACAATGTTGCTAAGCCTCACTACTTCTCGCGAAAGCACTGGGTAACGGTTCCCATCTCAGATACCTATTACAACACAGCCCCTGCGGGAGGCATAAATGCGAGCATAACGGATATGGCACTTTGGTTAAAAGCGCTGTTGAATGGAAGTCCTATCCTTATGAGTGACTCAACCTTACATCAAATTTTTGAACCCCAGGTAAAAGCAATTTCAAAAAATCACAACTTTAGAAAATGGCAACGACCCAAAGCCTCTTATTATGCCTTAGGCTGGCGAATACTTACTTTCAAAAATGACACCATCGAATATCATGGTGGGTATGTTAATGGCTATCGAAGCGAAGTGGCCATCGATAGAAAAAATAAACTCGCCATTTGTGTTCTTACAAACTCACCGGGAAATCTTTCCGATCAAGCCATTCCTGAATTTTTAAAACGATACGCACATTATGCAGACTCTATTGATCTTTGGCAAAAGCGAAATAAATTAATACTGGTTAAGAATATTGATCCTTTGGCTCCTGTATTTCTTAATTAAATGAAAAGTTCTCGCATAGTTCCCATTATTATTATTCTTGCCATAGCTGCGTTTGTTATCTATTCCATGATGGGGGGTTCACCGGAAAACTACGAAGCTACCGTAATAAAAGATCGCGCGGAGAAGGATGAGTTTATGAAGTCGGCCGCTGGGTCGCCTTTTTTAAAAGACAGCATCCCCTTTGATCAACTAACCTATTTTCCGATTGATGAAACCTATCGGGTGAAGGCCAATCTTCAGTCTATCGATAAAAAGAAAGTTGTTATTCTTTCAACAAGCGATGGCCTGGAGCAAAAATATTTAGAATATGCTTTTGCGGAATTTCAATTGAAGGGCCATAGCCACAAACTCCTCATTTTGGAACTGATGGATAGCGGGCCGCAGCGCGGAAAACTCTTTCTCGCTTTCGCGGATGAGACGAGTGGTGTAGATACCTATGGTGCAGGCCGATACCTGGATATTAAGAAAGTACCTGCCGCAACTTCTGTGATTTTGGACTTCAATCTGGCTTACAATCCCTATTGTGCTTATAACGATAGTTATTCATGCCCCTTCCCACCTCGTGAAAATATTCTTAAAATTCCAATCAAGGCCGGGGAGAAAAACTATCATTAAAACCATGCATGATATTTAAAGATCTGGCTTAGAAAAGAGGACACAAAATTGTACTTTTGAAGTTCTGCTTTTTCTCATCCTATGAAGATTTCCTACAACTGGCTCAAACAATATATTGACATTCCTGAATCGGCTGAAGAGATTGGTCACGTGCTTACCGCTACCGGCCTGGAAGTTGAACATGTTGAACCATTTGAAACGGTAAAAGGTGGCTTAAAAGGACTAGTGATTGGTGAAGTAATTACCAGCGCGAAACACCCCAATGCTGATAAATTATCAATTACTACCATTAATGTGGGTGATAAGATTTTACCTATTGTTTGCGGTGCCGCCAATGTAGCAGCCGGGCAAAAAGTGGTTGTTGCCTTGCCGGGATCAACTTTATTTCCTTTCAAAGGCGATTCATTTACTATTAAGGCAACAAAAATTCGGGGCGAAGTATCGGAAGGAATGATTTGTGCCGAAGATGAAATAGGGCTTGGTGAAAGTCATGATGGGATCATAGTATTAAACACATCAGTCGCTAACGGAACTCCGGCTTCTGAATTTTATAAAATTGAATCAGATTACGTTTTAGAAATTGGGTTAACGCCAAACCGTGCGGATGCTGCATCCCACATCGGTGTTGCCCGTGACATTAAAGCTGCTCGAAAGCGAGTTATCAAATTACCCGCTGTTGATTCATTTAAGGTTGATAATAAAAATCTATCCATTCCCGTTGAGGTCGAAAATACGCAAGCCTGCCCTCGATACTCAGCCGTTACGCTATCCGATATAACCGTAGGCGAATCACCCGGGTGGTTGAAGAACCGACTAAAATCTATTGGTCTTACTCCTATCAACAACATTGTTGATATCACAAATTTTGTGCTTCACGAAACAGGACAACCGCTACATGCGTTCGATGCAGATCAAATCTCAGGCCGGAAAGTAATTGTTAAAACCTTACCAGCTGGAACGAAATTTAAAACGCTTGACGACAAGGAACGCACTCTTACCCCTCATGATTTAATGATCTGCAACACGCAAGAGCCAATGTGTATTGCCGGGGTTTTCGGTGGGTTTAAATCAGGCATTTCTGCAAAGACAAAAAGCATTTTTTTAGAGAGTGCTTGTTTCACCCCGGATTATGTGAGAAAGACCGGAATGCATCACCAACTTAAGACGGACGCTTCATTTCGTTTTGAGCGGGGTACTGATCCAAACCTTACTGTGTATGCATTAAAGCGCGCGGCCTTGTTGATAAAAGAATTAGCGGGCGGAACCATTTCCTCCGAAATCGTTGATATGTATCCTGCTCCAATTCATAACAAGCACATTATCGTAAAAGACAAAAATATAAATCGACTAATCGGTAAAATAATTCCAAGAGAAGAAATTTTCTCTATTCTGGAAGGATTGGATATTTCTATCAACAATAAGCAAGAGGATGAGTTTACAGTTTCAGTGCCTCCCTACCGGGTGGATGTGACTCAGGAAGCGGATGTGGTGGAAGAAATTCTGCGCATCTATGGGTTTAACAAAATCGAACTTACAGAAATAGCAGGAACCGATTACTTGGCTGAGTTCCCTGAAAAGGATATTAATAAATTCAAAAAAACATTAGGTGGATTGCTGGTTGCAAACGGATTTTATGAAATCCTTACCAACTCGCTTACCAATGCCACCTACCAACAAAAGAATAACCTCACGTTGAATGGTGCTCCTGTTGAAATTTTAAATAAGTTGAGCGAAGAGCAAGGTATTTTAAGGCAAACCATGCTTTTTACCGGGTTAGAGGTGTGTGCTTATAATATTAATCGCAAGCAAAGGGATCTTAAACTCTATGAGTTTGGTAAGATCTATTGGAAAAGCGAAGCTTCTGAAGCCGATAAAAAAAATATCTACAAAGAAGAAGAAAGGCTGGCCTTGTACCTAACCGGTAACTTTGAAACGGAAAACTGGCGGAACAAACCTAGCAACGTTACCTATTTTGATCTTGCGCAGCAGGTTGTGCAACTGCTTGAGAAAGCTTCCTTAGATAATATCAAACAAGAAAAATTAACTGACCCCCTTTTCGATTATGGCATGCGATTAATGAAAGGAACCAAAGACGTTGGAAAGCTTGGAAAGGTTAAAACTGGTCTGGCAAAGGAATTTGGGATTAAGCAGGAAATATTTTATGCCGACTTAAATACCTCCTTGCTTTTCAAGTCGGCAAACCCTAAGTTCGTTGCACAAGAAGTACCCAAGTTTCCAGAGGTAAGACGTGACCTTTCTTTGGTGCTCGATAAACAAGTGACCTTTGACGAAATTCGTGAAATGGTGCTTTCAACTGAGAAGCGGTTGATAAAAGAAATTATTGCGTTTGATGTGTATGAAGGAGATAAAATCCCGGAAGGTAAAAAAGCGTATGCTTTGGGATTTACGTTGCAGGACGCAAACAAAACGCTTACCGATGAAGAGATTGACAAAGTGATGACCCGGTTGATGGGGGTCTTTGAAGGAAAAATGGGGGCGGTAATTAGAAAATAAAAAAATTGAAGCTGGACGCTTGTTTCTGGATATACGAAAGCCAGAAACCAGAATCGGGCAACCAAATCCAAATAATAATCAAATGGATCAAGAAGCATTGAAGTCAAACCTGAATGGATTAGAACGGAAAGTGTTGTTGCTGCTCAATGAGCATAAGTCCTTAAAAGATCAGTTAAAAGGTCTAAAATTAGAAAACCACGAGCTGAAAACGGATATCAGCAAGCGCGATGAGCAACTGCATCATTTTAAAAATCAGATTAAAATCACTAAGATTGTAGATCATATAAACCCGGAAGACAAAGGTGTTTCGGAATTAAAAAAGAAAGTTGACGAGTATATCCGCGAAATCGATAAGTGTATTGCTCATTTGAGTAGATAACCGGTAAAGGTTGATGGACGAATTATCAGTAAAAATAAAAATTGCAGACCGCGAATACCCGATGAAGGTAAAACGCAAGGAAGAGGAAAAAGTGCGCGCGGCTGGCAAGGTCATCAACGAGAAAATAAAATATTACCGGGAACAGTTTGGAATTGACGATAAACAAGACCTGCTGGCCATGGTGGCTTTCGATTGTTTGGTAGATAAAATGGCAGACGAGGAAAGTTTGCAGGTAATAGACCAAACCGTGATTGAAAAAGTAAACCACATCAATAAGTTGGTTTCCCAGGCACTCTAAATCCTTCTTTTAAGATTCCTTTTCATTTTTGTTTTGGCTGTTGCCAACCCGGGTATTTAACTATATAAATACCTAACCAATGGACTTATTAACTTCAGGCTCGGGCATGCTACTTATGAGCCTCCTGCTAAGCCTAATACCCATCACCCTTATCGGGATCCTTGTAGGATCTCTTTTGTATAAGAGGAAGCTAAAAAAGAATAAGGAGGCTGCTGAAGAAAAAGCTAAATTAATCCTTAGGGAAGCAGAACTTCAAGCGGAAAGTATTAAGAAAGACAGAATACTGGATGCCAAAGAAAAACTCCTAAAAATGAAACAGGAGTTTGAAGAAGAAGCCAATCGCAAGAAGAACCAGATCATCAACAACGAACAAAAGATTAAGCAGCGGGAAGCTCAACTTTCAAAAGAACTTGAAACGCTGAAAAGAAAAGAAGGTGAAGTGGATGAAGAAAGGCAAAGTTTGGCGCATCAGCACGAACTGGTAAAGAAACGCAAGGAAGAACTGGATAAATTCAATGCACAGAAAGTTGCCATCCTCGAGGGGATCTCTAAACTAACAGCTGATCAGGCACGTGATCAACTGATCGAATCCTTAAAAGAAGAAGCTGCCACCAAGGCCAGTTCCTATATCAAAGACATTATGGAACAGGCAAAACTCTCTGCTACCAAGGAAGCCAAAAAAATTGTTGTAGAAACCATTCAACGTACCGCAACAGAACATGCCGTGGAAAACTGCGTTTCGATTTTCAATATCGAAAGCGATGATATTAAAGGAAAGGTAATTGGTCGTGAAGGTCGAAACATTCGCGCGCTTGAAGCCGCTACGGGTGTAGAGATTATTGTTGATGATACTCCGGAAGCAATTATTATTTCGGGTTTTGATCCCGTACGCAGGGAAATTGCACGCTTGTCATTACATCGGTTAGTTCAGGATGGACGAATACACCCGGCACGCATTGAAGAAATTGTTGCCAAAACATCCAAAAATATAGAAGACGAAATTGTTGAGATTGGAGAACGCACTGTAATTGATTTAGGAATTCATGGATTGGCTCCGGAGTTAGTGAAGATGGTGGGCCGCATGCGCTATCGCTCATCATACGGTCAGAATTTACTTCAACATTCACGTGAAGTTGCAAACCTATGCGCCATCATGGCCGCTGAACTTGGATTGAATGTGAAGCAAGCGAAACGCGCTGGCCTTCTTCACGACATTGGTAAAGTATGGCACGAAGAATTGGAAAAACCTCATGCTATTGTGGGAATGGAATTAGCGCAGAAATACAAAGAACATCCTGTTATCTGCAATGCGATTGGTGCGCACCACGATGAAATTGAAATGACAAGCATCATATCACCCATCGTTCAGGCTTGCGATGCCATTTCGGGTGCACGACCAGGTGCCAGACGCGAAGTGATGGAGCAATACATCAAGCGCTTGAAAGAATTGGAAAGTGTAGGGCTAAGCTTCGAAGGCGTAGAAAAATGTTATGCGATTCAGGCTGGTCGCGAATTGCGTGTGATGGTAGACGCAGAGAAAGCAACAGACGAACGTGCCGCTCAGTTAAGTTTCGATATCTCCCAAAAGATAGAGAAAGACATGCAATACCCAGGTCAAATTAAGGTAACTGTTATTCGGGAAATGCGTAGTGTAGCGTACGCCAAGTAAACTGAAACTTTTGTAAAACCAGTAGAAGCCCTAAACGGGCTTTTACTTTTTCTGGCAATAAAAGTTTGCTCTCTTAATTTTTCTTTCAGCGGTACTCCTGTTCGCAAATCATTAGCTATTTTTAAAACTTAAGGAAGCCCGCAGAGAATAACTAACAGTCATAAGGTAACGTTGAAAACATCGCTCAAAAAAATAAGTCTTACTTTTTCGGTTGCGCTTTTACATACCCTACTGCTTGGTCAGATGATGAAGTCTGACAGTTTAGTTTTAAGCTCTTCCCGTCAATCATTAACCAACCTGTACGATCAAAATCTTGGTGGAAACACTCACTTATACAATGGAATAGAATTTATTGATCCCTTCCAAAAGAAAGTGCTGGAGGGGTTCCCCTACTTTTTAATGGATGATTGGCAAGATGGGTCAATTTTTTATGATGGACAGCTATACGAAAATATTCCATTCTTGTTTGATATTTTCAAAGACAGAATCATTGTGGATCATCCCAGAAGTCATGCTAGAATTGAGCTAATCCCCCAAAAAATAAAATACTTTACGATTGCTGATAAACACTTTGTTCAGCTTAAATCGCCCACGGCAGGATTTTATCAAGAACTCTATAGAGGTGAAACAATAATCTATGCACGCCATTATAAAACCATTCAGGAGAAAATCGGCTCTAAATCGATGATTACAGAATTTCTTACAAGGCGAAAATTATACATCGTGAGAGAGGGCACCTATCATGTCATTACTTCTAAAAAGTCGGCATTAAAAGTTTTAAAAGAACATAAAAGTGAATTGAATAAATTATTAGGTCAGGAGAAAATCTCATTCAAAAATAATAAGGAATATGCACTGGCGAGAATGGGTCAATATTTTGATCAACTGAATACAAAGAGATGAGAACAGTGAACTCCTTTCTGCTCGTGCTACTTGCCTTCTCTATCACCCTTTCTACACTTGCACAAGAAAAAAAAACAATACGTGGAGAATTTACAGATCAACCGTTCAATGACTTTGTTAGCGCCCTTGAACAAAAGACCGATTATAAATTCTTCTTTGATCCTGCCCAAACAGACAGTCTTTCCATTACAATTTCATTTTCGAATAAAACCCTAACGGAAGTTCTTGATGAAGTCTTTCGCAATTCTGACTATCGGTACTCGCTGGATGCGAACCACTATGTATATGTTACCCTGCGGGAACCTATCCTCACTGAACTCCCTTCCAATTTCTTTTCCGGTGACAAACTACCAGATAGTGTAAGCCAGAGAAAAGAAAACGCTCGCTTTGAAGAGGCTGAAAAGGTAAAAGTTGAAAAGCTTACGATTATTGGAAATCGCGGTTCAACTAATAAAAGTACGGCTACCCTGGCAGGGTATATCCGAAGTATGAAAACAGGTGAACCGGTAATTGGAGCCTCGGTGCTTATCGAGAAACCATTAATTGGAGTGGCTACGGATGCCAATGGGTATTACTCCATTACCCTTCCAAAAGGAACTCAGCAGCTCCGAATCCGCAGCATTGGAATGAAAAGCATTGATCGGAATATCCTGCTTCACTCCGATGGAAAAATGAATGTTGAAATGGATGAAGACGTTCGCCCGTTAAAGGAGGTTATAGTTGAATCAGAAAAAGACGAACGTGTGCTGGGTTTACAAATGGGTCTTGAGAAAATTGACATTAAAACCTTGAAACAAATTCCTGTGGCTCTTGGAGAGGTGGATATTTTAAAGGCTGTTCTTATATTACCTGGCGTACAATCAGTAGGAGAAGCAACTGTTGGATTTAATGTGCGTGGCGGAGCTACTGATCAAAATCTGATCTTATTCAATGATGCAACCATTTATAATCCCTCCCACTTATTTGGGTTCTTTTCCGCGTTTAATGCCGACCTGATCAAAAATGTAGAACTCTATAAAAGTGGCATTCCTGCAGAACACGGTGGCCGTATTTCTTCTTTACTTGATATTTCAACGCGGGAAGGTAATAAGCGCAAGTGGGCAGGCTCTGGCGGCATCAGCCCAATCACGGGAAGGTTTGCACTGGAAGGTCCCATTATAAAAGATAAAACTTCCTTTCTGATCGGTGGTCGTTCTACCTATTCGGATTGGTTGTTGAAACAAATTCCCTCTTCAAATTTCCAAAACAGCAAGGCTTCTTTTTATGATTTGAATCTGGCTATTACCCACGAAATTAACAGCAAGAATAATCTCTATCTCTCTGGATATATCAGTAGCGACCGCTTTAGACTTCAAAATGATACAACCTATAGCTATAGGAATAAAGCTGCGTCCTTAAAGTGGCGTCATATTTTTACAAATAAACTGTTAGGCACACTAACAACCAGTTATAGTGGTTATGAGTACACGATTGCTAGTTCGAATAATCCGGTGAATGCCTTCAATCTTTCGTATACCATCGATCAGTTAAATGCAAAAGCAGATTTCAATTACTTTTTAAGTTCCCGACATACGATTGGGTTTGGCGCGGGTACAATTCGGTACAAACTTGCTCCCGGTTCCTTGAAGCCGAATGGACAGGAATCATTGGTGGTACCCAATGTTTTGCAAAACGAACAAGCATATGAGAGTTCCGTTTATGTGGGCGATAATTTTGAGGTTACTCCACAACTTTCCATCTATGGGGGTTTACGATATTCATTCTTTCAAAACATAGGTCCGCGCGATGTATTTGTTTATCAGCCCGGAACACCTAAAGATGTAAGTACTATTATTGATACGGTCTCATTTTCATCTGGAAAGAAAATTTCAAACTCCGGGGGCCCTGAAATTCGGCTGTCTGCGCGCTATAGCGTTTCCGGAAATACATCCGTAAAACTGAGTTACAACCGGCTGCGACAATACATTCAAATGTTATCAAACACAACCGCTATTGCTCCTACTGATATTTGGAAATTGAGCGATCCCTACATTAAGCCCCTCATTGGCGATCAAATTTCATTGGGGTACTATCATTCCTTGACAAAATCGATTGAATTTTCAGTAGAAGCCTACTATAAGATTATGCACAACTTTCTTGATTATAAGGGAGGGGCTGAGCTCATCTTAAACCACCACATAGAAACGGATGTATTGAATGCCGATGGAAAGGCCTACGGGATAGAGCTTCTTGTGAAGAAGACGAGTGGAAAAATAAATGGGTGGCTAAGTTATACCTACTCGAGATCCTTACTTAAAACAGCTGGAGCAACATCGATCGAAACCATTAACCGGGGCGAATATTATTCCAGTAACTATGATAAGCCTCATGCCG
Source organism: Cyclobacteriaceae bacterium (assembly GCA_016787755.1). Lineage (GTDB taxonomy): Bacteria > Bacteroidota > Bacteroidia > Cytophagales > Cyclobacteriaceae > ELB16-189. Next base: position 143,623 of record JAEUUA010000005.1, read on the forward strand.
TAAACTTTATTGGCAATTATAAATTTAACAGACGATTTAGTATGTCATTGAATATGGTGTATAGCACAGGCCGACCCATCACCTTGCCAATCGCTAAATATAACCTCGATGGATCTGGACGGTTGTTATATTCTGATCGCAACCAATATCGAATTCCTGATTATTTCCGTTCTGATTTTTCTTTAAACATTGAAGGAAATCATAAAATAAAAAAACTGGCACACAGTTCATGGAGTGTATCCGTATACAATCTGACCGGAAGAAGAAATGCATACTCTGTCTATTTCACCGCTGAAAATGGGGTGGTGAAAGGATACAAGCTATCTATTTTCGGCAGTGCTATTCCCACCATCACCTATAATTTTAAGTTCTGAAAAAGTTAGCAGCCATATTGATCCTTTTAGTAGGGTGCATAGATCCCTACTCACCCCCGGTTATCGAACAAGGATCGGCCGCACTTGTTATTGATGGCTTCATTAATGTTTCCGGAGAGAGCACCATCCAGCTAAGCAGAACTCAAAATCTTATTGACGCAGAAGTTCCTCAAGTTGAAACAGGAGCCACCCTTTGGCTTGAAGATGAAACAGGGATAAAGATATACCTGTTTGAAACAGAACATGGAAAATATTTTCTTCCTGCACAGAACTTTGCCTCCCATACGTATAGATTAAATATTCAGACCCAAAACTTAAGAGAATACAGATCAAGCTTTGAATCCGTAAAAATTAGTCCCGCAATTGATAGCGTTACGTGGAACTTAACCGACAATAATTCTGTGCAAATAAAAGTTAACACACATGATGTTGGAAATGAAGAAGGGTTTTATCGTTGGACCTTTGATGAAACCTGGCTGTATACATCCGCTGATGAATCAATCTATGTGTACGACTACCCATCAAGAAGTGTTCAATTAAGAACCGATAATATTTATCAATGCTATCGAACTGACAAATCCAGTGACCTGCTTATTGAATCAACCATACGGTTAAGTAAAAATATTGTTAGGGATTATCCATTGAAGCGTATCTCTCCTAACTCAGAACGATTACGCTATAAGTACAGCATACTGACCAGGCAATATGCCATTACACAAGATGCCTTTAACTATTGGCAACAATTAAAAAAAACCACGGAGGATTTAGGAACTCTTTTTGGCCCCATACCAGGACAGGTTACGGGAAATTTTCAATCCCTCAACGATAGTAACGAACCTGTAATCGGTTATTTTGCTATAGGCTCAGTAACAACTAAGCGCATCTTCATATCCTTTCTGGAACTTCCCACCCCCACTTTCTATGATATTCCTTATAGAGATTGCGAAATTTATAGTCTCTTTAATCCCGATGTTCAAAATTTTAGCGGCCCCTATTTATTAACCCATGGCATTCCCAATCCTAACGGACCGGGCATCATAGGATATTATTATGGAATTGCTTCGTGTATTGATTGCCGCCTAAGTGGTGGGGTTAATACTAAACCTGATTTTTGGGAATAATGAGAAGGTTTACAATAATTAGTTCTTTCATCGTTTTCGCTTTGGGTCCGCTAATGGCTCAGCCAGCAATTAATCAATTGATTAAAAAAGCAACTGAATTCAATACCAGCCACTTTCAGGAAAAAGTATTCGTGCACTTAGATCGTTCCTTCTATTTAACCGGTGAAACGGTGTGGTTTAAAATTTACTTGGTGGACGGCATTATCCATCAGCCAGCCACCACCAGTACGGTTGTCTACCTAGAAATTCTGGATCGAGACAACACACCTATCATTCAAACCAAAGTTGGTATTCAGGAGGGAACAGGGAGCGGATCACTTTTGTTGCCGGCTTCGTTAGGTTCCGACAATTATAAAATAAGGGCATACACCAATTGGATGAAAAACTTTGATCCAAATTTTTATTATAATCAATCGATCAGTATAGTAAATCCCTTTCGAAGTCTGGCCAAAACAGAAAAGAATCCTGACAGTAAATTAGATATTCAATTCTTTCCGGAAGGTGGATATTTAGTAGACGGTATAAAAAGTAAGATAGCGTGTCGCGTTGTTTCTGATGCAGGTCAAGGAGTAGATTATCGTGGGTATATTCTTTCCACGCAAGGTGATACACTTGTTCGCTTTAAACCACTAAAATTTGGGATGTGCAATTTCGAATTCAAACCTAATGTGCACGAATTGTATCAGGTGGTAGTAGTTCACGATGGAAAAAAAATCTATACAAAATTTCCTGCTGTGCAATCATCGGGTTATGTGATGCACGTGACCGACACCTCCGATAACAGATTTTATGTTAAAATCAGAAGTAAGGGAAAAGAGGGAGCAACACAAATTCATCTGATCGCTCATACCCGGCAAGTCATCAAGTTCTCTAATTCTCAGAAGTTAGTAAATGGATCTGCCGATTTTATAATTCCAAAAAATACATTGGGTAAAGGCATTTCAAGCTTAACTCTTTTTGACGTTGAATTAAATCCGATTGCTGAAAGGCTTGTCTTCATTCAACCAAACAACAGGATACCCGTACGCATTACCTCGGATAAAACGGCATACTCCATTCGGAATAAAATACAACTCACTATTTCATCCACGCAAGCAAATACTGCCACTAACCTTTCGCTCACCGTGTATAAAAATGACTCGTTGCAGAATAATGTTGCCGACATTCAAAGTTCGTTGTGGCTAACCAGTGAATTAAAAGGAAGCATCGAAAATTCCAGCTATTATTTTTCCGGTGATGCCCATGCGGAAAACGCTATGGATAATCTTATGCTTACACACGGCTGGAGCAGATTTCGTTGGGAAGATCTTGATCAATCAGCACCGATTAAATTTTTACCTGAACTAAGAGGTCATCTGGTAACAGGAGTAATAAAAGATAAGGCTTCCAAAATTCCGATGCGGAATGTAAGTGCCTATCTCTCATTTCCGGATAGGGCGATTCGCGTTTACACTGACATAAGTGGTGAACAAGGAGATTTCCTCTTTGAGACAAAGAATCTGACCGGAAAAAGAAAACTCGTCATTCAAACTTCACAACCTGATAGCCTTGTGAGTATCGAATTGAAGTTTCCATTCTCCCAACAGTTTTTATCGAATCCTATGCCAGCCCTTACCTTCACCCGCTCGATAGCTAACCAGCTTACCGCGCGAAGTATTTCCATGCAAGTTGGAGATTCTTTTAAATTACAATCTGGTTATTCGTACCAGAATACCGACAGTTCTACCTTTTATGGAAACCCTTCTGAACATTATAATCTCGATGATTATACGCGGTTTCCGGTAATGGAAGAAGTCATGCGCGAGTATGTGAAAGGGGTGCGGCTGAGAAAAAAAGATGGGAAATTTATTTTTCGCGTAAACGACAATCTTAAAGGTGCTGTATTCGACAGAGAGCCGTTAGTATTGTTGGATGGGGTACCGATTTTAAATACGGACAACTTTATGAATATGGATCCCCTTAAAATAAAATCGGTGGATGTGATGACGAGTAAGTATTATCTGGGTGCGCTTTCCTTTGATGGCTTGGTCAGTTACCGAACCTACACAGCGGACTTAGATGGATTTCAATTTGGCTCTAATACATTTACTTTGGATTATGAAGGATTGCAGGCACAAAAAGAATTTTTTTCGCCTCGCTATGAAACCAAAAAAGAACAAGAAAGCAGGATGCCTGATGCAAGACACTTATTATACTGGGCTCCGAACATTACCTTCTACAACGAACCAAAACAACTGGATTTTTACTCATCCGATCAACCTGGAATGTACAAGGCTGTGCTTCAAGGTATTTCTAAGGATGGAAATCCTGTTGTTGAACAATGTACATTTAGGGTTACGCCTCTAGATTAATATCTCTGATACTATGTCAAGGTAAGCCTGCCTATGCCGAAACTTCACTACGTAAAACGCTTCCTACCGCGGCAACTGCGTGAGGCAGTCCTGCTGAAATAATGTCCAATTACTTCGAGAAGCCAGTCTTCCTAAGTCGTTTCAGGTAAGTTTAGTGTGACAGAATTAATATTTTTGATGTTCGCAAATTAATTTATCAACACCTTTATTCGTTCATAGTAAATCATTTACTTGTACAAAAGTATACTACGTGTCTCCATCGCGCATTGCTGTTAAACTGGTTTTTTTTATTAATGGATTCGTTCATGCTAATCTGGCTTCACGCTTTCCACGGATTCAGGAAATGTTTGCCATCGATAAAGGTACGCTGGGATTTGTTCTCTTATCCACTTCGGTGGGTGCACTCATTGCTATGCCTTTTACCGGCTGGCTCATTATCCGAAATGGAAGCCGGCACATAGGAATTATTTCAGTGTTCGTCTATTGCCTGGTTGTGCCTTTGGTTCCTTTGATGCCCGGCTTAATAGGATTGGTGACAATTTTTTTTATTATGGGCGTAACAGCGGGTATGCTGGATGTATCCATGAACGCGCAAGCCGTAATGGTTGAACAACAACATGGCAAACCCATCATGACTTCCTTTCATGCCCTGTTTAGTTTAGGCATGGTGGCCGGAGCCGGATGTGGTGCACTTTTTATTAAATTAGAAACGACCTTACTAACCCATCTTAGTTTTATTGTGGTGCTTAGCGTTTTGGGTGCAGTATGGGCGCGCTATCATCTTATTCAGGATAAGCCTGCAGAAAAGAAATCAGACGAGCCGGCATTTCGATTGCCCAATGCAGCCATGGTGGGAATTGGCGTCATTGCTTTTTGCTGCATGTTGGGCGAAGGCGCCATGGCCGATTGGAGCACAATCTATATGGAAAACATCGCGCAGGCAAGTAAAGCTTTGGCACCGATTGGTCTCTCAGCATTTGCGCTAGCAATGACAACAGGTCGGTTTTTTGGTGACGCAGCTCGCGCCAACTTGGGAGATCGTAAATTATTGATTGTGTGTGGTCTTATTTCCACGATAGGAATTGTACTCACAATAGTATTCATTCACCCCTATGCCGTTATTGTTGGTCTGTTCATCACGGGCCTGGGATTATCATCCATTGTTCCTATAGCCTACAGCATTGCCGGCAACACAAAAGACCTTCCCCCTGGGGTGGGACTGGCCATGGTAACTACGGTTGGCTATTCCGGTTTTCTGTTCGGTCCGCCCGTCATTGGGCTTATAGCCGATTGGCAATCATTGCGCATTGCGTTGGCAGTAGTAGCTTTTCTTTTTATTGTAATGACCTTTCTTAGTGCCCGATATAAAACTTAATTTCAATGCTAGGATATCCAACGCTTATGTGTAAGCTCGTTATGAACTGATTTATACTAATGCCTCTCATTTCGTCTTCCTATACAACACCACCCTACTACCTTTTCAATAGTCATGCCGAAACTATCGTCCCGAGTATTTTTCGCACCGTTGAAGGAACATATGTACGCGAGCGATTAGAGTTAGTCGATGGCGATTTTCTTGATCTTGATTGGATGCGCAGGAACAATAAAAAACTTGTTATTATTAGTCATGGTCTGGAAGGAAGTAGCGAACGTCATTACTCAAAAGGAATGGCCAAGTACTTTTACGATCGGGGGTGGGATGCGATGGCCTGGAATTGCCGTGGGTGTAGTGGTGTAATGAATCGCTTGCCGCGATTTTATCATCATGGAGCAACCGAGGATCTCGCAGCCGTTGTTGATCGAGCCATTCAACTGAAGTACGAATATATTTCTCTCATTGGTTTTAGTATGGGGGGTAGTATGTCATTAAAATATGTGGGTGAGCGAAAAGGAATTTTACCTACTCAGGTAAAATCTGCGATCACTTTTTCAGTACCCTGCAATCTCAAGTCCAGCGCCACTGAACTGGATAAGCCATCCAACTGGTTTTATCTCACCAGGTTTTTAAAAAAACTGGAAAAGAAAATTCGGGTTAAATCGGTACTCTTTCCCGAACAAATCTCAGCCACAGGTTTTGAAAAAATTAAAACCTTTCGGGAGTTTGATAATCGCTACACAGCACCCTTGCACGGCTTTTCCGATGCTGATGATTTTTATATCCGGGCTTCTTCCGGTCCATACCTTCAGTCCATTGAAATACCAACCTTACTTGTTAATGCACTAAACGATCCCTTCCTCCCCGATGCCTGCTATCCGCTTGAACTTGCCAACAAGCATCCTCATCTTTATTTAGAAACACCTGCCCGGGGCGGTCATGTTGGGTTTTCATTGCCTCGCTCTTCAGAAAGTTGGATGGAAAGACGAGCGTATGAGTTTGCTGAAAACCTTTGTGCTTCTTTATTGATGCATGCTCAAAGTCAGGACCTGTCCACAAAATAAGCGAGGAAAATGATGGGTGCTATCCCACTGGCCGATGAAAAGCAGCTGTACTCGCTTTATAATCACATCATTTTCACCCTTATAATCTCAGATTATTGGTTTAAGTGATATTTTGAGAGGCCGTGTTAATTTTACAATCAAACGTAACCTGCCAAATTTGGACGGAAAATTAAACTCTAAAAAGAGCTCTTCTTTTTCATACCAGGTATTACACCTGAGAATGTAACTCCGTAAGCATTTGCTGAGTATGATTTATTGTTTTGGTCAATATAATGAAGAGTGGTAAACGAAATACCTACTCCGTAGAAAGCAACTTCAAAAACAGGGCCTACATTGCTCTTAAAAGTCATGTTACCGCCTAGTCCTCCTGAGTTAAATTTCACCCCTGTGTGCGTAACTAAACCTGCACTTAATCTCAATTTATCCGTAGCCATAAAGTTTGCTGTTAATTGGACGGGCACTCGGGTAAGTCTAATGTGAACGTTATCAGCTTGGGTGGTCAAATACTTATACCCAATTGATGCGCGTAACAGGAATTTCTCAATATTTGGAAATTCAATTTGCGTCCCAACTGAAATCGTAGCCCCCTGTCCTGCATTTACCGATTGGTCATCTCCATTGGAGAATAGCACATTTGCTATCTCATCTCCTCCAAATTCCAGTGCCCCGCTTATTAAAAAGCGAATCGGCCTATACTTAGTTTCAACTTGCGCATTCGCAGCCATGCTTAATGTGGTCACAGCTAATAAAAAGAAAAGAAACTTCAATTCCATATGTCTGGTCTAATGATAAGTGCAAATATTAAAAATAGTTGTAGAGTTGAAAATAATTGAACTGCCAAAATCAGAAATAATTTTATCATCCTCCTTGCTTCAATCTTATCCTAGCATGACGCGTGCTTTGATTTTGTATTATCATCTGCCGAAACACAACGTGGCAAAAACTAATGACAAGAAATTGTCACTTGAATTCAGGCCGGATTACAGAAGCTTGCCCATAACCTTAAATAGCGGACTATGGATGATCTATTGCGTTGATATGCGATCTTTTTTCATGGCTAAAATTAAATTGTTTAAACCGAGGGGGTAAGTTTATTAGTTTAGTAACTTCAATCCATAAAAAGAAAACTATGAAATCTGTTTTGGTCGTCTTTCTTCTTGCCTTTTCACTCCATGCAGTTGCCCAACATGAAGGTGTGATTGATTTGAAAAAACATAAAATCGTGATGCAGTTCACCAACAGCGATTCTGTGTCACAAGCATCGGTTGTAAATCAAGTAAAGAATATTCGCACCGCATGGCCAAACGCCCAAATTGAAGTTGTGTGTCATGGAGGTGGATTGGACTTACTACAATCTTCAAAATCAAAAGCTGCTGCTGAGGTGGCCGAGTGGACCGGCAAAGGAGTTGTGTTTGCTGCCTGTAACAACACGATGACGCGCAGAAATCTCACCAAAGCTGATTTATTGGCCGTTGCCGTAGTGGTTCCCTCTGCTATGATTGAACTAACGCTAAAGCAAGAGAAAGGATGGGCCTACGTGAAGGGTGCGCATTAAAGTTGATATTTTTTTGTTAATCATTAACCAGTGAAACCAAGCCGGGCTTCGGTATAAATTTTTGCCTAAGAATAAAATTGCGTACATGATGCTAAACATTTTGTAATTACTTGACCTTACACTAGTAGCTTGGTAACAAGCACAAAAAAAATAGCTAATCCTTTGAATTTATTTGCCTTTTAAGGCTTTTGCTCAATTTGCGAGATGCACGTAACGTCAACAGTATCATCCCCTTTGGACAAGGAACAACTGAAGAACCTGCACCCACAACAGAAGATGAATACAACACTTTGACCAAATGATACAAAGTTCAATGAGTCAGGTCTCAATATGATAAAGGTTACACATTTCGTGCGCATAGTGGTCTGGTTGCTTTTTTTGTGGATTAAATGGAAACCTAACTGGCCACAACTAATTTATTCCGAAAGAATTGATTATTAATTACTAAATTGGTTGCCGGACACACCTTATAGCCCTAGGTTATACGCAAATGGCAGGGCACCTCAAACAGAGATTTCACCTGAATAAACTAACGTTCACTGACGCAGTGAATAACACAATGACTACCAAAAAAAAAGATGATCTTCTGAAGAAATCATTCGACTTGTTTTTTACCATCTTCGAAAACAATACCATTGGAATGATTTTCACCGATTTAAAAACCACAAAATTTGCATTTGTCAACAGTGCATTTCTAACAATATCAGGTTATACCAAAGAGGAAATTATCGGAAAAAAATCGTTTGAAATAAATTTAATTGAACCGATGGTTCGCGAGGAAAATCTATCGCAGCTTAGGAAAGAAAGTGAATTGAGAAATGTCGAAATGTCGATTAGAAAAAAAAATGGTGAAACATTTTGTGCCCTTGTTTCGGCTCAGACTGTAACACTTGAAGGCAAGAATTATGCAGTTTCTTCATTTATTGACATCAGCAAACAAAAAAAAGTAGAAGAACTACTTCGAAAATCCAATGATCTATTCATCAATTTGTTCGATCACAATCCCGCAGCAATTGCTATAAGCAGCTTAAAGGATGCCAAGATCATAAATATAAATGCGGCTTTTCTTGATGTATTTGGATTCACATGCAAAGAAGAAGTTATTGGAAAAACCGCTGCTGAATTAGATTTTTTGGTGCGCCCTGAACAGCGAGCCGAAATGACAAGTTTTCTCAAAGAAAATAAATCGGTAAAAAATTATGAGGCCGCCATTATAACCTCAAAAGGAGAGTCAAAGGTGGTTTCGGCTTCTGCGCTGATCCTTGAACTGAATGAAGAGCCTTGCCTTTTTTCAGTTACAATTGATATAACCGAAAAGCATAAATTGGAAGAACGACTTAGACAGCTAGCTACTATTGTGGATTTCTCGGATGATGCCATTCACAGTAAATCACCGGATGGAATAATAAAAACGTGGAATAAGGGAGCTGAAAAAATGTACGGATACACTTTTGAAGAGGTTTTGGGTAAACATATTTCTTTGATAATTCCACCGGAATATATAAACGAGGAAAAAGGAAACAATCTGAGAGTCCAAAACCAGGAAATCATTTCACACTACGAAACAGTACGCATGAAAAGAAATGGGGAACAATTCTATGTTTCACTTTCAACATCGCCCATAAAAGATAAGTTAGAAAATATTGTAGGTATCGCTGTAATTTCTCGTGACATTACTGAGCGGAAAAAAGCAGAAGACTCAAGTAAACTTAAAGATGCATTTCTCTCCATAATAAGTCATGAAATAAGGACACCCTTAAACGCTATTATGGGCTTCTCGGATATTTTAGCCAAAAGGAAATTAGGGGACCAAGAAAAAGAATATATAACCATCATAAAATCGGCAGGATATGATCTATTGAAAATAATAAATGACATAATTGACATGTCGAAGATTGAAGCGGGCACAATGGTTTTTGAAGAAACCAGTATTAGTGTTAAAGAACTTTTTCAATCGCTTAATGAAATGATGACAGCTAAAGCAGGTAAAAAAAATCTTAGCTTATCATTTAACTGCAGCAAAGAGGTGCCCGCTATTTTATTTGGCGACCAAAAGCGTCTTGAACAAATAATAATCAGCCTCACTAATAACGCAATTGATTTCACGGAAAATGGCACCATAGATGTGCAAGCCAGTGTTCTTAACAAGGAGGATAAAAATATCTTAATAGAGTTTTCGGTATCTGATACGGGCACAGGAATATCCTTAGACAAAATTAAAACAATTTTTGACCGATTTCGTCAGATAGAACCCCATGACAAAAGGAAACAAGGAGGAGTAGGACTTGGACTTAGTATTGCAAAACGACTTGTTGAACTTCAGGGTGGTAGCATGACTGTTGAAAGTGAATTAAAGAAAGGTTCTGTCTTCACCTTTTCCGTACCCTATAAAAATTAAACTGAAGCCTATATGGACATAAGCCAAAGCGGATAACATGGTTGCATTGTGCTTTCCGTTTCTTAATTTCGTTCGGTCACGTGGGAGAGAACGCAGCAAGTCGCTAAAACAATTCTAAAGCAAAGCGCGTGATCATTTGGCTTTAGCTCCTAAATAGCACTACATCAATGAGAAGAAATGATCTACCCTGCATTAAATTCTAGACAAATGAAAAATTTCCTTTTGTTAATGACTTTACTGCTATCGACCTACCTTTATTGTTCAGGACAGAATCTCAAAAGTTTTAATAATGGCTCCCTAAAACTTTACTACGAGCAATATGGTAAGGGACCTGCACTTTATATTTTATCAGGTGGACCAGGGGAAGCACCGGAACATCCATATCGACAAATAGTTGATAGCCTTAAATCCTACTATACTTGCATTTTAATACATCAACGAGGTTCTGGAAAATCAAGAGACATCCCCATCAATGAAAAGACTATAACCATCGAAAACTACACTCAGGACATTGAACTTTTGAGACAAGAACGTGGCGACAAGAAAATTATCTTATTAGGAATATCTTGGGGTGGTTTGCTTGTCATGAATTATGCGGCTCTACATCCTGAATCCGTTTCAAATCTAATTCTCGTATGCTCAGCTCCTCCATCCTACACAGTTTGGAATGTGCTATTTGACAATCAATATGCGAGACGCTCTAAAGTCGAATTAGATTCAATGGAGCTCTTGCAAAAAACATTTTCGACAAAAACCGAGAAGGAACTTGACTCTCTTAAAGTTATAGATCCTACTAGTAAAGAAATTGTCGCCTATAAGGAATTTATCGCTCTGCATATTAGAGCTATGTACTATGACAGGAGAAAAATATCGAAGCAGAACTTTCAGGATCTTTTTTATAGTTTCAATTTTCAGCCAATTCCAATAATTGACAACGAAGTACTGGAAACCAAATGGGATATTACAAACAAACTAAAAAAGTTGAAAACACCAGCTTTGATTGTTTATGGCCGACAAGACGATCAAGGTGAATCCACTTTCTGTTTGCAACGGGAAAGTTTGAGATTTAGTGAAACACATGTGATAGAAAAATGTGGGCATCAGATTTTGGAGGAGCAACCAACTGAGTTTTTCAAAATACTTATGGATTATGTTAAGCGGTCAAGAATCTAAACAGGAGAGATATGAAAAACAAGATGACACACTTTGCTATTCACATTGATAATATGGAAAGGGCAAAGAATTTTTACGGGCACGTATTTGATTGGGGCTTTGCCACTTATGGACCACCCGACTTTTTACAAATAAAGACCGACAACACAGAAAACGGAGAGCTCATTGGAGCGTTGCAAGCACGGACATACTCTCCGGTGAAAGAAAAGCTAATCGGATTAGAATGTACGATGAGCGTTGATAGTGTTGACGAAGTAGTCAAAAGGGTTCAACATAATGGTGGCCAAATACTTATGGCCAAAACAGCGATTCCTCATGTTGGCTGGATTACAAAGTTTTTAGACACAGAGGGTAATCTTATTTGTGCCCTGCAATCTGACAGCGGAGCAAGAGGCTAAAAGAAATGAATAAGCTCAGAAAAATTCATCCCGATTTTCTTTACTTGTTGCAGCTTAAAGAGCAAAAAGTAGTTAATTTATTCAACGATCTCCGAGAATACATCCTGGAAATCTATCCCGAGAGTAATGAAATACTTTACCATACTCATGCATTGACTACCGTATTTTCAATTTCAGACAAACTCTCAGATGCGTTTTGTATGTTGCCCATCTATACGAATCATTTGAACCTGGGTTTTAATAAAGGTACGCTGCTAAAGGACCCAAATAAATTATTAAGAGGAACTGGAAATTTAATTAGACATGTTCCAGTAGACAATCCCAAAGATTACCGAAACAAAAAAGTAAAAGACCTAATAAAATCAGCTTTAGACATTGCAATTGCAGATATGGACAAACCAACAAAATCAAAAGGCAAGTCGATTTCCAAAATTAAAATATAAAGCAAAGGAAAGTATTCCTCACTAACCACATGGGCATCGAAGCCTACAACAGTCTAACCACTAACGATTCTATGAAACGAAGAACTTTTATAAAACAATCAACTTTTACAGCGATGAGCCTTGCTTTATTAGGCGCTAACCAATCCCATGGAAAAAGTATGGTTGAGGGCAAAACCCTTCAAGTAAACGGGTCGCGCATTGAAAGTCGTATCATGGAGCTTGCTCAATTTGGTAAAGACCAAAAAGGCCGCGGCTATCGCGTTGCCTATACAAAAGGGGATGTTGAAGGGCGGGCCTGGTTTTTAGGACTGATGAAAAAGGCCGGACTGGAAACAACCATTGATGCCGGTGGTAATATGATCGGAAAACGAAAAGGAAAAAATCACTCGTTAAAACCCATTGCCTTTGGTTCGCATATTGACATGGTGCCTGATGGAGGCAACTACGATGGAACGCTGGGGTCAATAAGTGCATTGGAAGTAATTGATGTACTGAATGAACGAAGTCTTGTTACCAATCATCCGCTGGAGGTAATCATTTTCGCAAATGAAGAAGGAGGTCTTATTGGCAGCAAGGCCATTGCTGGTCAACTTACATCAGAAGGATTAAAACAAGTGAGTCAAAGTGGGTTGATTATGGCAGAGGGAATCAAAGCCATTGGAGGGGATCCGGACAACATTCAATCGTGCATGAGAAAAAAGGGCGACATTCATGCCTTTCTGGAATTGCATATTGAGCAAGGTGGTATTTTGGAAGCCGAAAATTTACAGATTGGTGTGGTGGAGGGGATTGTAGGGATTAGTGATTATGAGGTAACTGTAGAAGGTGTTGCCAACCATGCAGGAACTACGCCTATGAAGTTACGGCAAGATGCATTATTGGCGTCATCAAAATTAATCATTGCAGTAAACGATGTGATTAACAGTATGCCAGGAAATCAAGTAGGAACTATTGGAAAAATTACTGCCTTGCCAGGGGCGTACAACGTAGTGCCCGGCCTTGTCACCCTGGGCTTAGAAATACGCGATTTATCTGCTGAAAAAATTGAACAGTTGTTTGGTGAGATTCAAAAACGTGCTGCCATCATCGCCAAGGACTCGAAAACACGAATTAGTTTTAAGCGTGAAGCCAGCGAGGTAAAACCTGCTCTGACTGATAAACAATTACAGCAACAGATTGAAGCCTCTGCAAAAGCGTTAGGGCTTTCAACAAAGTTTATGCAGAGCGGTGCTGGTCATGATTCACAACAGATGGCGATGATTGCTCCCGTGGCTATGATCTTCGTACCAAGTGTAGGCGGCATTAGTCATTCCCCCAAAGAATTCACCAAAGTTGTGGATATGACTAATGGAGCGAATGTACTATTAAATACGCTCCTAACGCTTGACAGAGGGTAAAGCTAACTGTGCGAAGCTTCTATGCAGCCTTCTTTTGTCTGCATGCTTTTGCCCACCTGATCGGCCTTACTTTCCTTTCCACCCTGGCCCTCTTACTACCCTCCCGGGTGTTGCACCGGTGTGTTCTCCATTGGCTAACACCTGCGTTCCATTTACAAACACATGCACCATGCCGGTGCTGTATTGATGTGGCTTTTCAAACGTAGCATGATCCTGAATTTTTGCCGGATCGAAAATAGCCAGGTCGGCAAAGTATCCGGGTTTTAATAAACCACGCTTTTTTATTTTTAAGTTTGAGGCAGGTAGTGAGGTAAGTTTGCGAATAGCTTCTTCCAAGGTTAGTACCTTTTCATCGCGCACATACTTGCCTAATACACGCGCAAAATTTCCATACGCTCTTGGATGGGTACTCGATTTAAGAAACACACCTTCCGTAGCTGGCGATTCCGCATCTGATCCAAAACTTAAATACGGCAAAGCCAATTGGCGTTTTATATTCTCTTCACTCATCATAAAATAAGCGGTGCCCACACGTGTACTATCGGCAATTACCAAATCCATCGCAGTCTCTTCCGGACTCTTGCCATACATCTTAGCCACTTCAGCAAGCGTCTTTCCAGTGAATTGTTTCAAAGAATCATTCGCAAAGCCCAATAACAAAACACGATCGGGGCTACCCGCCATCAACAAAAGATTCTCCCATTTGTCGGATGGCTTTCGCATTTCATCCAAGGCTTGCTTTCGGATTTTTGGATCTTGCAAACGCTTAATCCAAACTTTAATTCCACCCTCCTGAACCCAGGGTGGCATAGAAGCATCCAGTCCGGTGGCACCTGCAGGATACGTGTACATATCGGCAGTAATTTTTAAACCTTCTTTATTAGCCTGATCAATTTTTGCGAGTACAGAGTCCAGTTTCCACCAGTTGTCGTTCCCTGCCATCTTTAAATGATAAATCTCTGCAGGAAGTTTTCCTTCGCGTGCAATGCGAATGGTTTCATCCACAGCTCCAAAAATTCCATTGCCTTCGCTACGCATGTGCGTAATGTACATACCATTATATTCGCCAGCCACCTTACATAATTCAATCAACTCTTCGGTAGAGGAATAATTAGCCGGAGCATAAATCAGTGATGAGCCTACGCCAAGCGCACCTTCTTCCATAGCTTGTTTCACCAAGGCTTTCATGCGCATCATCTCCTCTGCGTTAGGCAACCTGTTTTCGTACCCTAATTGATGTACGCGAGCTGTAGTGGCTCCGATAAACGAAGCAACATTAGGGGTGATACCTCTTCGCTCCAGCGATTCCAGGTATTCTCCCAACGTTGTCCAATCAATTTCATATTTCCAATCGGGGTTGCGATTCATATCTGCCACCGCATCGGCTTTCATCTGATCACTTAACGGCCCCATGCTTGAACCTTCCCCAAAAACTTCCAGCGTTACGCCTTGCCGAATATCAGCTTGAGAGTTTCCATCTATAATCAGTGACTCTGTAGCCCAACTTAACATGTTGATAAATCCCGGTGACACAGCAAGACCGGTAGCATCGATTTCTTTTTCGCCCACGGCCTTTGACAGATCACCAATAAACGCAATGGTATCTGCATGTATTCCCACATCCGCAACGATACCGGCAGCCCCGGATCCATCATACACAATGCCACCACGAATGATGACTTGATACGTTTGCTTTTGACATGCACTCAAAATAAAGAGGAAGAGAAATAAATATAGAATTTTTTTCATAGGTATAGGTTTCGGAGCAATGAAGGTAATGATTTCCCACAAGGAATGGAACGTGAAATTCATTCTGGATTAACTCTTCCCATCCTTAGGAAAAGCGGAAAGGTAACGCGCATAGAATCTTGATTCCACAAGGGAGTTATACCTTCCATAAGTTTTTCTACCGGATTTGTTTTGTTCGCCTCCATGTATTTGCGAACAGCCGACCAGGTAGTAAGGTATCCGGCCAATTGCTTTATGGGCCAGTCAACATGAAATTCAAAAGTTGGAGCAGCTATCTCTTCGAACGGAAAGGGAATGGTTTTGTAGTGCTTATCAATAAAGTGTCGCTCCTTATCCCAATAAGAACCAACGATATTTTTATAAAAATCCTGAATGAGTAAATCCATTTCAGGATGAATGCTAAGCAGGCTATAGCCCCATACAGCAAGAACTGCGTTGGGCTTAGCTACGCGGTTAACCTCTTGGTAAAAGGTTTCCAAATCAAACCAGTGAACCGCTTGCGAGACCGTCACCAAATCAATACTCCTGTCACCAAAAGAAGTTTTCTCGCCACACACCGAATAAAAAATAGTGTCAGCTTTATAGGCTTGCTTAATTTGCTTGGCGCTGATATCGGTAGCCAGTACGTTCTTGAATTTCGTACTTAGCACTCGCGCAGATTGACCATTACCCGTGCCGCAATCCCATGCCACATCAAATTTTTTTACGTACGAAAAGATGAAATCATACAACGTAGCCGGATAAGTAGGCCGAAACAGTGAATAGAGTGCTGAGTGTTCTGAAAATAAATCTTTCATGCTGATTACTAACAACCTAAGGAGTACTAGTACTCCTTAGGTAACAACAGGATAGGTAAAGGTAGATGTTAATGATATCCGTTTACCTGATGCCTGCGACTCACGTGCAGCTTCAATAATTTCAAGCACATGTAAAGCATGCTCGGCAGCAATCAGTGGAATAGTTCCCGACACCATGCTTTCGGCAATTACTGAAGCCCCTTGCTCCCACACATAAGAACCTGTGTCAGTAGCGTAACGATTGGTCTTTTCATGATCAGTAGTTGCCAGATCCACACCAAAGGGTGCCCAATCATAACCCAATAAATTCATGTTGCCCTTTGTTCCCCAAATTGAAATGGTAGGTTTATCTTGTCCCGTTCCTTCATGCCCATAGGGATCGAAATAATTGAACCCGCACTGTACATGAGACAATGCCCCGTGGGCATGTTCCATCAATACCATCGCATTATCTTCAGCAACAACTTTAATTTTTCCTTTATCATCCACCAACCTTTCAGTGGTAATGATACTAGTCATGGCCACAACGGATTTTGCAGGGCCTAACAAACCGGTGAGTGTGGCCAAATTATAGACACCTAAATCTGGCAAACTCCCACCTCCTTGCTCATAAAAGAATGCCGACCAGGTAGGCCCGAGATGCCCATAATGAGCATGGGCCGCTGATACTTTTCCAATCTTACCTTCCTGAATTGCTTTGCTCATATAAGCAAATTGCGGACTGTTGACCACAGCCGGAGCGCCCCAGATTTTTACTCCTTGCTTTTTAGCAAAGTCAAATAATGCTTTTCCTTCCCGATAGGTGTTTGCCATGGGTTTTTCACTCCATACATTCTTGCGAGCAGTAAGTGCTAGTTTATTTAAGCGACCGTGCTCCTGCATATTGGTAAGATTCACGAGCAGATCAAAAGAAGCCCCTGCTAAAAGCTTATCGATGTGATCGTATTGATTAGGGACGTTATATTTTTCGGCTGCTCTTTTTGCCCTTTCGGGGATGATGTCGCAAACGCTTACCAACTCAACGTAGTTAGATTTTGAAAGATGCGGCAAATACATAGAAGAAACGCTACCGCACCCAATCACTCCAATCTTTATTTTCCCATCCTTTGGCAAAATAACAGAATTGCCCAAATAAGGTGCCAACATACCCGCTACCATTAATTTAGCTGAGCGCTCTATGAAATCTTTTCTCGTAAGCATAAGGAACTTGATTTTTAAAATTAAGGTACAAAAAATCGACACATGAAAAAGAAGTTTTGCTGCGAGAGCATGAATGGCTATTGTTTAAGATACCCCGACCCTCGCACACAACGACCGGGTGTTAAACCCGTATGATTTCCATGATCAAGTACCTGAGCACCGTTAACAAAAACATGCACCATGCCGTCAGCATATTGATGCGGTTGATCAAAGGTTGCATTATCTTTTACGTTAGCAGGATCAAAAATTACCACATCTGCATAATTTCCAACCTGTAAACTGCCGCGCTTTTTTAATTTCAGATTCGATGCCGGCAATGAAGTAAGTCTGCGGATAGCTTCTTGCAATGACATTACATGTTCTTCACGCACGTACTTACCCAGCAATCGCGCAAAACTTCCATACGCTCTTGGATGAGTTGCTTCTTTTATAAATGGTTCTTCGGCAGGTATGGATGAGGCATCAGAACAAATACTCACGAAAGGAAGCGCCAGCATTTTTTTTACATTCTCTTCAGAGATCAAAAAAAAGATGGCTGCTATACCCGATTTATCCGATATAATAAGATCAAGCATGGTTTCATTGGCATTTTTACCGTGCAATGCCGCAATTTCACTGAGTCGCTTACCGCGATATAACTTGTTTAAAGAATCTTTTCTAAAGCCAATGATCATAACATCGGTTGGATCGGAGTTTTTTGTAGGAATCCCTAATCTCAATTCCTCCAATAATTTTTTTCTCGTTATCGGATTTCTGAGTCGCTTGCGCATTGCAGGAGCACCACCTGCCTGAACCCACGTTGGCAATCGGGCCGTGAGTGATGTGCCACTGGCATGATAGGTATACATGTTGGCCGTGATTTTCAATCCTGCTTTCTGTGCACTGTCTATCTTCGCAATTACTGTATCTACTTTATTCCAGTTCCACGTGTTGTTTATTTTCAAATGATAAATCTCAGTTGGTACATTCGCTTCCTGCGAAATAGTAAATACTTCGTTGAGGGCAGAATAAATTTTATCACTTTCGCTGCGCATGTGGGTAATGTACATGCCATCATACCTGGCAATTACTTTACATAATTCAATCAATTCGTTGGTGTCGGCATAATCAGCCGGAGCATAGATAAGTGACGATCCTAATCCCATTGCTCCTTGTCGCATCGCTTCATCAACCAACTGCTTCATGCGAGCTAATTCACTAGCATTTGGTTTTTTGTTTTCGAAACCCAATACGTAATTGCGCACGGTGGTTGCTCCTACAAACGAAGCGAAGTTTGTACTCACCCCTTTTTTTTCAAGTACGCCAAAGTATTCACCCAGGGATGTCCAAAGAGAATCATTCGCATTTTTTTTTCTTCTGGGTCCCGGACTCCAACCCTCTCCAAATACTTCGAGTGTAACTCCTTGTTTAAGATCGCTCATGGAACGGCCATCTTTTAGCAATGAACCATCAGCCCAACTTAGCATGTTGATAAAACCGGGTGCCACTGCTAATCCGGTGGCGTCAATTTCAGTTACACCTTTCCTTTCAGATAGATCTCCCATCGCGACCAGTGTATCGGCCTGAATGGCAACATCTCCTGCAATAGGATTTCCACCGAGCCCGTCATAAATCATTCCATGGCGGATGATTAAATCATAATCCGGTTTTTTTTCGCCACAAGCAAAAACAATCCACGCACCTGTAAGCACCAGAAATAACTTTATAACTCTACCCATTCTCAGAAAGCAGTAATCGATCTAACAATTCTTTAAAAAGTTTAGCTGCCAGCATGGCGGTTATTCCCGATGGATCGCGTGTCGGATTAAACTCAACAAGATCCGCACCGACCAAATTTCCTTTTAGTTTTTGAATAATCGTGAACACTTCGCGACTGGTGAAACCTCCGGGTTCATGATGAGAAACTCCGGGTGCAAAAGCCGGATCGATGGCATCTAGATCCAACGAAACATACGTGGGACCGTGAAACTGAAATTGAATAGCACTGTTCCAGTCCTTCATTTCAATAATCTCCACGCCAAAGCGAGCAGCCTGCTCTCGCTGATGGGTACTTAACGTGCGAATCCCCACCTGCACCAAACGCACGGCTAACTCTTCTTCCATGATTCTCGCAAAGGGGCATGCATGTGAATATTTATCGCCCTCAAACGAATCATATAAATCACCATGCGCATCGATATGCAGAATATTTAATCGACCATACTTCTTAGCAAATGCTTTTACCACAGGGTAACTGATGGAATGATCGCCCCCCAGGGTAAGTATCCGATGATCTTGAGCAAGAAGATTATGGATTGAATTTTCAATAACAGACAATGGATTCTCGCCATTAAAGGCAAGATCTCCAGCATCCGACCAGATTTCCGATTCCTTTAAATCGATGCCTCGTTCTGTGAAATAATTAGCCGAATCGGAATGAAAGGCAGCCCTGATTTTATTGGGAGCCTGAGCCGGTCCGCGAAGAAAAGAAGAGGCCGCATCGAAAGGAATACCAAGAATTGAAATCATAGGGAATTGAAAATGGGGATTAATCGAGTAACAAGGTTCTAAATTATAGAAACGAAACATTGTTTTAACACTTATTTGGATTCAGTCCATCAAAAGAATTTCGTACCTTTACGGCCCCTTCTATTTTGTGATACGATAGTTCCGCTACCCTATCCCAAATCCCAGGGGATTCAGGAACAAATTAAAGGACTAACAAAAAAACATGGCCAGACCGCAAGAAACGTTTAACAAAAAAGAACTAGAGAAAAAAAGACTTCAAAAAAGGAAGGAAAAAGAGCAGCGGAAAGAAGAGCGAAAAGCAAATGCCAAGGAAGGAACTTCCTTTGAAGACATGCTTGCTTATGTGGATGAGCATGGTAACATTAGCTCAACTCCTCCTGATCCATTGAAGAAAAAATCAACCATCAAAACAGATGATATTGTACTTGGCTCAAGAAACAATGGGTCAGTTAATCAGGCTGGAGCTGCCAGGCAAGGCAGAGTTACTTTTTTTAATACCTCCAAAGGATTTGGCTTTATTAAGGACACCGAAAATGGTGAGAGCATTTTCGTTCATAGTAATGGACTGTCCACTCCGATAAAGGAAAATGATTTAGTTTCTTTCGAAACAGAGCGTGGCTTTAAGGGGCTAAACGCAGTGCGTGTAAAAGTAGTTAAGTAGGCTTAATCAATTAAGCCTCTGTTTCTTCCTCCTTCTCAACTTCAGGTTGAACTGTACTTACTGATAGGGTAAATTGCTTGTCTAAAACAAATTCATATTTACTGGTGTCTAGGAGTTCCGAAGCTGTCTTTGATTGCGAAAGTACGTGTAATAAATCCTGAGCAGTAGCTGATTTTCTGATATCATTCAAAGCACGGCCTTGAAAAGCTTGCATCGTAAACGTGTATCCCTTTTCCTTGGGATTTAAGGTCTTGAATTCGTGCCCAAAAAATTTATATTGTTGAGTTCCTCCTTCTGCGGCAACCATTAATTGCAAGATAGCTGGACGGTATTTACTCCATAATGAAACGTATAACTGATTTGAATTAGAACTAAAAAATCTTGGACTCATTTCTCTTTATTAAATTTAGCGGTAGATCGATTTCTCTTTTATTAACCCAAATAAGACTTCAAATATTTGCTACGCGAAGTATGTCTTAATCTCCGGGTTGCCTTTTCTTTGATTTGTCGTACGCGCTCGCGGGTAAGTTTAAACTTATCACCAATTTCTTCCAACGTCATGGGATGACCACCGTTTAAACCATAGTAATCACAAATAACTTCCGATTCCCTTTCTGATAAGG
Source organism: Cyclobacteriaceae bacterium (assembly GCA_016787755.1). Lineage (GTDB taxonomy): Bacteria > Bacteroidota > Bacteroidia > Cytophagales > Cyclobacteriaceae > ELB16-189. The sequence goes on from JAEUUA010000005.1 coordinate 164,810, forward strand.
TTGACAAAGCCCTTGAGACTTCAAGCTTAAGTGAATCCATCATCAGCGCAGCATCGGGAGTTTCTTCGCTGTTGCTTTCCAATACGTCAAGCAGTTTATTTTCTTCACCTTGAACGAAGGGTGCATCTACAGAAATTTGTCTTCCCCCCACACTCATGGTGCTTTCCACCTCTTCTATGGTCACATCCATGATTTCAGCCACTTCGGCTGGCGAAGGTTCGCGTTGAAACTTTTGTTCAAGCTCTGAAAAAGCCCGCGAGATTTTGTTTAGTGATCCTACGCGGTTCAACGGCAAACGTACCACACGAGATTGTTCAGCAAGTGCCTGTAAAATAGATTGACGAATCCACCAAACAGCGTAGGAGATAAATTTAAAACCACGGGTTTCGTCAAAGCGCATGGCCGCCTTTATCAAACCCACGTTTCCTTCGTTGATAAGATCCCCTAACGTAAGACCATTATTTTGGTATTGCTTAGCCACTGACACCACGAATCGCAAATTGGCTTTAGTCATTTTTTCAAGTGCGATTTGATCTCCCGCTCTGATTCGCTTAGCCAAATCCACTTCCATTTCGGCCGTGATCAAATCTACCTTTCCTATTTCCTGTAAATATTTGTCAAGAGACTGGCTCTCTCTATTTGTAATTTGCTTACTGATTTTTAATTGCCTCATAAATATTGAATGAAAATGTTAGTAATCAATAAAAGGATAATACTGGGGAATTAGTTCAAATGGGCTGCGCTCCTAATTGCTTCAACAACCGGGCATGCCCTGCCAAGGCATCAACAAAGGTACGGGCGCTTTTATACGGAAGTCCAAACTCAAGCGCAGTTTCTTTCACAATACCGGAAATTTTTCGGTAATGAACGTGGCAGATATTGGGGAACAAGTGATGTTCAATCTGAAAATTAAGCCCACCTACGTACCATGAAAACCATCGGCTTTTGTTGCCAAAATTTGTAGTAGTGATTAACTGATGAATTGCCCAGTTATTTTCAAGCTGGTTCTTCTCATCAGGAAGGGGAAACTCGGTGCCTTCAATTACATGCGCTGGCTGAAATATGATGGCCAATAGAAAGCCGGCTATGTAATGCATCATAAAAATGCCAATTAGTATTTGCCACCAGGCTAACGGAGTTATGAGAACGGGTATAACAAAAATATAGCTGACGTAAACAATCTTGGTGAAGATCAACACTAGCCATTCTCTGGCTGCATGAGCATTGTTCATTTTAGTCAGTCCAGTCTTATTGTATTTATCTAAGCGCGAAAAATCCTTAAAGGTCATCCAGGTTATGGTCATAAGTCCATAAAGAAACCAGGCATAGACATGCTGATACTTGTGAATCCATTTCCAATCAGAATGAGGGGTTAATCGCAAAACACCTCGTGGACTTATATCTTCATCCTCTTCATGCACGTTGGTATAGGTATGATGAAGAACATTATGCTGAATTTTCCAATTGAAAGCATTGGCACCGATCAAATTCATTGAATACCCAACAAAATTATTAACCCATTTCTTTTTCGAATACGCTCCATGGTTTGCATCGTGCATTACCGATAAGCCAATTCCGGCCAAACCAAGCCCCATAATAACTACAGAGAAAAGTAGCCATCCGGTTCCTGAAATAACTCCAGCCAGGATCAATCCATAGGGAATGAAATACATCCCAAACATGAAAAATGTCTTAAAAATCATTTCCATATCTGCATGCCGGTTGAGCCCATTCACCTTAAAATACTCACCTACCCTTTTATTTAAGGTTGCTGAAAATTCACGCTGAGAAGGGGCAAACGTTAACGTTTTTGGACTTTTGGTTGCTGACATTTGATAGTTGTTTAAAACTTTTATCCATAACGAGTTTAACCCGTTATGCTTTAGTAGGACAATATTTTTAGTGCCACTCCCCTACCAAACCTGCTTCAATTGAAAAAATCATGTGGCGATATCCATTAAATAGCTTAAAACCTGACAAGATTCAGATAATTGATCGGCAAAGATACGAAGTTTTGGGGGATTTTTTAGAAAACTCTAATCATAGGTAAATGATAATATCACATATGAAATGTGAATAAAAATGTATTTTTATTCAAGGTATCGGGCAATTCCTAATTCTAGTCCTCTTAACTCGGCAAGCCCTTTTAATCTACCTATGGCAGTATACCCTGGCAAGGTCTTTTTAGTGAGGTCATCTAACATCTGGTGGCCATGATCTGGTCTCATAGGAATAGACCTTCCCATCCGTTCCATCAGTAAAACAATTTCCCTTACAACTTCAGGCATATCCGTGTCGCCATCCAAATGATCAGCTTCGTAGAAATTGCCTTCTTTGTCGCGCTTTGTATTTCTCAAATGAAGAAAATGAATGTGGTTGCCCAATCGCTTCACCATACCCGGAAGATCATTGGTTTGGCGTACGCCATACGAGCCCGTACAAAAACACAACCCATTGGCAGGAGAAGGAGCCGCATGGATAAGGTCTTGTGCATCCTGCTCGGTGCTTACGATCCTCGGAAGACCCAAAATTGGAAACGGTGGATCATCTGGGTGAATGGCCAGTTTCAATCCTAATGATTCTGCCGTTGGAACAATCTGCTGGAGAAAATAAAAGAGATGTTCTTTCAACTTTTTAGCATCAATGTGCGAATAGGTTTTTAAGGCGGTTAATATTTGCTCTTCCGTAAAACGCTCCTCGCTACCCGGTAATCCTAATAAAGCATTATTATAAAGTGTTTCTTTTTCTGCCGGAGTCATCTGCTCAAAGCGAGTTTTGGCTTTGTCTATTTCTTCCGTTGTGTAGTCTTTCTCTGCACCGGGGCGCTTCAACAGAAAAAGATCAAATGCAATAAAGGCAGCCTTTTCAAAACGAAGTGCTTTGCTTCCGTTGGGCATCGTATAGCGCGGGTCGGTGCGCATCCAATCCAAAATCGGCATAAAGTTATAGGTAACTACTTTTAGTCCGCATGCCGCTACATTCTTTAAACTGACTTTATAATTCTCAATCCATTGCTGGTAATCTCCCGATTGTTTTTTAATATCCTCATGCACGGGCAAACTTTCAATCACTGTCCAGGTGAGGCCAGCTGCTTCAATTTCTTTCTTCCGAATGGTAATTTCAGTCGTTGTCCAAATTTCTCCCACAGGAATGTGATGCAGCGCAGTAACAACCCCTGTGCACCCTGCTTGTCTAATATCCGCAAGGCTTACAGGATCTTTCGGTCCGAACCAGCGCATTGTTTGTTCCATCAAAATCATATCAACGCATATTTAATTTTCTTTCAAACGACTTAAGTACCCTTAGAATAACTCTTGTTACGAAAAACCATAAAGCGGTTTCTTTCATTTATTTCTGATTTGAGGGGAGAAACGAAACTGCCAGGGTTCCAATGATTGCCAGCCCAATTAAAGCAGCAAACCCGTTGGCATAACTTCCACTTTGATCGCGAAGCCACCCGGCAAGCATGGGCGCAAACGCTTCCGCTAATCCATCGGCTGTAATCACCAGCCCCATGACACGTCCCATCACTTTCACACCAAAAAGTTCTGCAGCCATTAATGGGATAATCATGTAATCACCTCCCAGGGCAACCCCAAACAAAAATGCAAAAATGTAAATCACCCCGGTAGTCTCTGCAAAATAAAGCATGGGGATTGCCAGTGCAACCAGAGCATAAATCAACATCATTACATATTTTTTCGCAACCCGATCGGCAAGCCAACCCATCAATAAGCGACCAATAATACTTGAGCCTAACACTATAGATAAAACGTTGGCAGCTTCCTGTTGTGAATAGTGCAAATCAATACTAAGAAATAATTTTAAATTTTGACTCGTTCCCGCTACTGCGCCAATTGAACACATGCTTCCTATAAGCAATAAGTAAAACGGCCATCCCTTAAGGATATTTCTGATTGGAACTTTTGCCAGGGGACGAATAGAATCGGTTTCCGCTTGCGCGGGATTGTCTTTTACGAACCAAGCCATGGGAAAAGAAATGGAAACCATAAGGATTCCTAATACCGCTAAAGAATTCTGCCACCCGAAGTGGGTGTTGAGTGCTTTGGCAATTTGTGGAACTAACATACCCCCAACGCCAATACCAAGGTAAATAATGCCCATTGCTTTACCACGGCTTTTAGTAAACCATCGCGATACCAACACCTGATTGGGTAGTGGACCACCAAACATGTAACCCAACGCATTGAAAACATAGAATAGATAAAAATGCCAAAGGGTAGTCATCATGCTCAACCCAATCAAGGCAATACCCCCCAACATAATTCCGGTTAACATTAATCGTCTCGGGCCAAATCGATCAATGAACCATCCTGCAAAAAATCCAAACAGCGGTCCAACAATTATTTTACCAACCGCGTTACCCGATGTGACTGTCGCTCTTGACCAACCGAAATCGGTTACCCAGAAGTCGTAAAAAAAGGGAAGGCCATAAAATATGATCCCCACTAACGAGAGCAAACTAAGAAAGCCGGTTCCAGCAACCTGAAATTGTCCTTTACTTAATTTGTGTTGCTCCATCATGTAATAAGCCAGTACGTATTTAAAGTCTTGGAATTGCTAACCCGCCATCTACCATAACAACCTGCCCCGTGGAATAGGGGAAATTTCCTGAAGCCAGCGCAGCAACTGCTTTGCCTACATCCTCTGGATAACCCCATCGTTTTTGAACCGTTAAGCCTGCTTCAATTAGCGTATCATATTTTCCTTTCACACCCGAAGTCATGTCGGTACTAATAATGCCGGGTCGTACTTCATACACAGGAATATCAAACTCACCCAATCGAACGGCAAAAAGTTGCGTAGCCATACTAATGCCCGCTTTAGAAATGCAATACTCTCCACGATTGATTGAAGCCACTGTTGCCGAGATCGATGACACATTAACAATACAGCCCGCAAATTCATTCGATGATTTTTTTTGTTCGATCATCCAGTTGGCTGCTTGTTGCGTGAGGAAATAATTTCCTTTAAGGTTAATAGAAAGCACTTCATCAAAACTCTCTTCGGTGGTTTCCAATACATCCCGTCTTTCTCTTGGTGCTATGCCTGCATTGTTTACCAACACATGCAATCTTCCAAAATGCGCTTTTACTTTTTCTATGATACTCTTTCGATCTGCTGACGAAGAAACGCTTCCCTGGCAATAGATAACGTCACCGCCTAACACTTTTAGTTCTTTTAAAACATCACTAACCGCAGATTCTTCTCGAACACCATTGATAGCAATATCAAAACCAGCCTTAGCCAGATGTTGAGCTACTCCCAAACCAATACCCCGGCTACCACCGGTAATTAAAGCTACAGACCTCACCCCCGGCTCCTCTTCACCTGGAGAGGGTTGACTCTCAGAACTTATTTTTTCGCTTTGCTTCATAGCTTAAATGTGCTTACTATATGTTTGGAACATCTACCCAACAGCGCTTACTCCAACTTTCAATTCCTTTCTCTGCTAATTGTACACCGCGCGCTCCATCTCGCAAATCCCATGGAAATGGTTCGTCTTTCACAACATGTCTTAAAAACAATTCCCACTGAGCCTTAAATGCATTATCGTAAGATTCTTGTTCGGGTACTTTCGACCAGCCCTCAAAGAAATTTATGGGCTGAGCAATATCTGGATTCCAAACAGGCTTTGGAGTGTTTCCATAATGTTGAATATAACATTCGCGCAATCCGGCCACAGCCGAGCCTTTTGTTCCGTCTACTTGCAACGTAAGCAAATCATCGCGCCTAACCCGCGTAGTCCACGAAGAATTAAAATGCGCGATTACTCCGCCTTCCAATTCAAATGTTGCATACGCTGCATCATCGGCAGTGCATTTGTATGGCTTCCCTTGCTCATCAATTCGTTGTGGAATGTGCGTGGCTCCTAAACAAGAAACTGATTTTACTTTTCCGAAAACATTATCCAACACATAGCGCCAATGACACAGCATATCAACGATGATCCCGCCATCATCTTCTTTTCTGTAATTCCAGGATGGTCGTTGTGCAGGAATGCTGTCACCTTCAAATACCCAATAGCCAAACTCACCACGCACCGAAAGTATTTCCCCAAAGAAACCTTGTTGAATTAATCGCTTCAATTTCAAGATGCCCGGCAGCCAGAGTTTATCTTGTACAACTCCATTTTTTAATTTCGCATCGGTACATAGCTTATAAAGTTCCAGTGCAGTCTTTGTATCAACCGCAATTGGTTTTTCGCAATAGATATGCTTGCCCGCTTTTACTGCTTGCTTAACAGCATTCGCTCTTCTACCGGTTGTTTGCGAATCGAAGTAAATAGTGTTTGAAGCATCTGCCAATGTTTCGTCCAAATTTGTGCTGATTTTTTTTACTCCTGAAAGTGCGCTTAACTTTTCAAGTTTACTTCTATCCCGCCCCACTAAAACAGGATTGGGCATAATCGTTTCTCCTCCACTCAATTTTACACCACCTTGTTTTATAATTTCTGCGATTGATCGCAACAAGTGCTGGTTAGTTCCCATACGGCCTGTTACTCCATTCATAATAATACCTACTTTATGCTCCTTCATGGTTATGATTTTTCTTGGTATGCAGTTATTATTTTATTCAAAAATTGCGATTGATCCATCTTCCAAAATTTAGTAGAAAAAATCTCTACTTCATAAAAGCCATCAAATCCTGTTTCTTCTATCCAGCCTCTTATCTTCCTTACGGGAATACATCCTTCACCCATCAGTCCACGATCCCACAAGAAGTCATGGGTAGGTACATTCCAATCAGATATATGAAATGCAAACAGATGGTTGTTCTTAGCACATCGTTTTATTTCTTGCTCTAAAGTAGGATCCCACCATAGATGATATACATCGACAGCCACACCTACAAAGGGTGAGTTTAGTTGAGCGGCCATATCATTCGCCTGCGCAAGTGTATTGATTGCAGAACGTGTATCGGCATACATCGGGTGTAATGGTTCAATCGCTAATTTTACTCCGGCTGCTTTTGCTTGCGGCAAAACTTGGGCAATACCATCGTGTATTTGCTTTCTTGAATCTTCTAACGATTGATTGGCATCGGCACCACATACAAGAACAATCATAGGGGCGCCTAACTCAGCTGCTTCATCAATTGCTTTTCGGTTATCGTCAATGGCAATCTTTCGTTTGGCAATTTCCTTTGAGGGAAAAAATCCGCCACGACAAAGTGAAACAATACTCAGCCCGTTTTCGCGAATGAGTTGACCTGTTTGTTTTATGTTTCTTCCGTTCAATGCATCCCGCCAAACGGTAATTCCTTTTACACCTTCTTTAGAAAAATTTTGTACAGCCTCCTCAATATTCCATGACTTCGTGGTGATGGTATGAATGCACAATTGAGAAAGATCCCTTAACTGCTTTGCCCTCATTGCGCGCAGGTAAAGAATGTATAATACTTATCGTTTTGTATGATGCGATGCAAGTATAAGCACACCTCACGTACATGATAATCGCCCCACATACTTGATTCACCCTTTGGAATTTTACTTCCAGGCGGAATGTAATCCCACCCATTTGGATGATGATAAATGGAATGAAGAATTAAACCCTGATGCGTAGGATCTGTACTCAGATAAGGTTCATCCAGCAAGGTATTCATTACTGTGAGCCCGGCTTGCCAGTAGCGATCGCCATCTTTATCATTCTTGTTTTGAAGATAATTTCCAAGTCGTAATAATCCTTGCGCAGTAATAGCTGCAGCTGAACTATCCACCGGTTCAAATTCATTGTACGGATCGGCTGGCTTATTTAAATAATTGTTAATCTTATGCAGATTTGGCGCACCTGTATCCCAATAGGGTATTCCATCAACCGGAGTATGTTCAATATAAAAATCGCAGGTGGCTTTTGCCGCTTTCAGCATAAAAGCTGTTACCGCTTCTTTACCACCCGAAGATTTAAAACCATCTGCCGAAGCAGTTTCCATCCATTCTAGTTCCTCTGCAAAACCACTCACTGCCCACGCAAGGCCACGAGTCCACGTACTAAAACCAGAGTAGCCTTGTTGCGTACCGGGACATCTAAAATTTCCATCTCTCACATTAAAAATACTTTCGTGAGCGGTGCGTCCACGCAGATCATAAATATCTCTTCCTTCGCCATAAAAAACAGAGTAGTCCGCAGTCGCTTTCATGTGTTGAATGGCACGCTCTAGCAGATCAATCTTAACATCGCCTTCTGCTTGAAAAACATGGCCGAGGCAATGACTAACAATTAAAGCGCGACACGAGCGAATCGTATCAACAAACAATGAATGAGCACCATTGAAGGAATGAATGAATCCACCATTCTTAATAGGAGTCCAGCGGCTTGCTTGTACTGCACCGGAAATTTTTAATGCGAGTTCGTAAAAGTTTTTCTCCCACTCGTTAAATTCTATTTTTCCTTCCTTCATCAACCGCAGCAAATTGCCGTAGGTACTCACATTATTAAAACCATGATCGTGTACACCGATGTGACTTATGTGAGGAGCCATCACGGCTAATGTTTTTTTTCTGCCCAATTCAAGGAAATCTCTTTCTCCGGTTGCATCAAATTGTAAAATGGAAGAGCCGTATTGAAACCCCTGAGTCCATTCAGTCCAACCACGGGTAGAATATTTTCCAGCCACGGTAAACACCGGTGATCCTTGGCGGGTGTCATAGTTTTTGTCAATCAAGTTTATTTTTTCACCGGACAAATTCCACAACCGTAACAACCTGGAAGAGAGGTCTGTGGGTTTTAAATCAAAATTAATTTTTATCATACAAGCAAGTTGGTCACCAAAATAAAAATCCTGTTTATAGTTCAAAGACGAAAAATACGAGCGTTTCCCTTATTCATTGTAAGGGTTTGATAGTTATCTTACAGTCTTTAGGGTTAATATAAACATGAACTATGCAAACCGTTCATTCATTAAGCAGGCCTATTCAAGACTTTGCCAGAAATCGATACCCGGTAAAAATACTGCAATTTGGAACCGATAATTTTTTGTTGGGATTCGCTGATTGGATTATACAGGAAGCAAATGATAAGGCAGGTTTTAATGCAGGTGTCTCAGTCATCCAAAGCACATCAAATGGTGATACCTTAAATTCACAAGAAGGAGTTTTCACTGTTATTCTTAAAGGAATTTACGAGGAAGAATTCGTAAGGAAGCAATATAAAATTGATGCTATTCAGCGAGTGGTGAATCCCGCTAAGGATTTCTTAGGTTTCTTAGAGGAAGCACTTAATCCTGATCTTCAATTTATTATTTCCAACTCCATTGAAGGGGGAATAATTTTCACACCCTCCGATGAACTCCATACCCTTGCCTCATCGTTCCCCGGTCAGTTAACACAACTACTTTATCATAGGTTTAAAAATAATTTAAATAATGGGTTGCTGATCCTGCCTACAGAATTGATTGAGCAAAATGGAATTGCCCTTAAGTCGTGTATTAAAAAATATGCTGCGCACTGGGGGTTATCCTCTGAATTCACCACATGGATAACCAAACATATTACCTTTTGTAACACACTGGTTGATCGAATTGTATCCGGGGTTCCGAAGAAACCAAAAGAAATATTTTATCATGAATTGGGCTATGCCGATGAGCTTGCACTCGAGGGAGAATGGTTTTATCTGTGGGTAATTGATGGCCCTCGTTGGATTGAAGAAGTATTACCTTTTAAAAAAGCAGGCTTACAGGTAGTCTATACCCACGACCTTACCCCCTATCGATTACGCAAAGTTCGCATTCTCAATGGAGCCCATTCCTGCATGGCCTGTGTCGGTTATTTGGCAGGGTTAAGGACTGTTCGCGAAACCATTGAACATCCGGTGATCGGTAACTTTGTTAAGCGCATGATCTTCGATGATATTCTCTCCAACCTGCCAGGTGATTTAATTGAGTTAGAAAAATTTGCTGAAGAGGTAATCATCCGTTTTCGCAATCCGGCTATCGATCATCACCTGATTGCCATTACTCACGACAGTTTTTCAAAATTTAATGTACGCGTAATCCCTTCGCTCCTTGCGCACATAGAAAAAAATGGAGTGGTCCCTGATCGCATAGCTTATTCAATAGCATCCTTGTTTTTTTTCTATCGGGGCTCAGATGATATTACCCTGAATGACCGGGCTGATTTGATTTCATTCATGCAGCTTGTATGGAAGGAAGTTGACTATTCGATATCAAGTATGGAAGGCATGTGCAAAAAAATATTTTCCCGGCAAGAATTATGGGGCAGCGATCTTACCAAAGTGCCTCAGTTAGTGAACCGAACCGCACATCATCTGCATGAAATGCATCGGAAAGGAATTGTTGAGAGTTTAAAAAATCTATGATTTGATTCAAGGAATCATGCAATTCGGTTGCTGGACTCACGGATCACAAGTCTGCTTTTGATTAATCTCTTTTCTTGTGTAATCTCATCTCGGTGGATTTGCTTCAACAAAATTTCGGTGGCTGCCGCACCCATATCGAAGGCTGGATGATCAATGCTGCTTAATGTAGGTTCAACAAACCGACACGTATCTTCGTTGTTAAAACCAAGGATTGCAACATCTTTGGGGATGTTCAACCCTCGTTTCTTTAATATATGCATGATCTCTATGGCCGCCATGTCATTGATCGCAAAAATTCCATCGGGGCGCTCCCTTAAATTAAAAAGAGCACGGGTGTAACTTTCAATATCGTTCCTTTGATAATTAGTATAGATAATAAAGGATTCCGAAATGGTAATATTGTGTTTCTTCAGCGCATCTAAATAGCCATTCAGCCGGTTGCGGCTGTTGTATAAATTTTGAGGCCCCGCAATAAAAGCAATTCTTTTACACCCTTGATTTAGCAAATGCTCTGTGCCCTGAAAAGAGATCTCATAATTGTCAGAATATACTTGTGAGGCCATCAATTCCTCCACAATGCGATCAAAAAAAACAAGCGGCACCTCCTTGTCTATCGCATATTGTAAATGATCATATTGGTCGGTCTCCCTTGAAACAGAAATCAGCAAGCCATCCACTTTACTGGCCATAAGTGTTTTCAGATTGTTTCGTTCGAGATCCAACGTCTCATTAGATTGGCAGATCATCACATTATACCCGGCACGATTGGCAACTTCTTGTATCCCCCCCACTGCCTTAGCGAAAAATCGATTAACTGTTTCCGGAATTACTACACCAATCGTATTTGTTCGTTGCTGTTTCAGGTGCTGTGCCAAAAGATTTGGATGGTAATCAAGTTGAGCTGCCAACTCCTGTACTTTTCGGGCAGTCTCTGAATTCACATCATAGTGATTATTGAGCGCCCTCGAGACCGTAGATTTTGATATCCCCAGAATGCGTGCAATATCCCGAATGGTAGATGCGCTCTTTGACATTTTACCTTGTTCTGATTTCCGTTGGCTAAGTTAACCATTTCCGGGACGGTTCCCGGGACGGAGACCGTTAAAAAAAATGACCAATTGATACCAGTTACAATAAACATGGGCTAACATAGTATAACAATTCAAACGATTGCACAGTGAATAGACCTTTACCGCTCGTAAAAGAATGTAATACCGATCTTCGGGTATCCTATAGTAAAGGAGGTGAATCTGCGGCTGATATCGATTACTTGCTCTCAAGGGTGTTAAAGCACGATGATTATGAAGCTTTTGAGAAACTCTTCCATTCTAATTATTGCCCTCTGCTCAATTTCAGCAAAAGGTTAGTAAAAATTAACGAAGTGGCAGAGGAGCTGGTAAGTGAGGTTTTTTCAAAGATATGGTGCTTTCGCAAGCGGATTGTTATTTCAAGTTCAGCGAAGTCTTATTTATACACCTCTGTAAGAAATATTTCTTTTGACTACTTGCGAAAGGAAAAACACTCCATCTGGACCAATCTGGAAGATGCCGCCATGATCACTTCCGATTACCAGGATCCTCAAAAGCAGGCCGAATTCAAGGAACTTCAGACAAAAGTTGATCTAGCTGTGGCCAGATTGCCAAAACAATGCAGGCTTGTTTTTCAATTAAGCCGCAATGAGGGTATGAAGTATGTTGATATTGCTGATAGCCTTTGTTTAAGCGTGAAAACAATTGAAACTCAAATTAGCCGTGCTCTTAAATCTTTGCGTTTGAGCCTCAAAAACGAATATCTACAACGTTTGTAGGGGAATATTAAACTGATTTTCGTCATTAATAATTGAGAATAACCCAATACCAGACTTCTTAAACAATTAACTACAAACCCAATAAATTATGCACAGAATTTTACCTATTCTTAAGAAAACCCCAAGGATTTTGTCCATAGGGTTTTTGATTGCTGTGTTTTGCACGGATTCCCTCAGGGCTTCGGGCAAAGCAGATTTTATTCAGGAACGCATAGTCTCCGGAACCGTGACTTCAGCGGATGACGGCCAGGCATTTCCTGGAGTAAATATTATTCTAAAAGGGAGCGCTATAGGCACTGTGAGTGACGTAAACGGTAAATATTCGATTAGTGTACCGTCAGCAGAATCTATTTTAGTATTTAGCGCGATTGGCTATTCAACCACAGAAGTGGTGGTGGGTGCTCAATCTACAATCTCATTGAGTTTAAATGTTGACATTAAAACACTTTCGGAGGTTGTGGTAGTAGGGTATGGAACTCAGGAAAAACGGGAAATCACGGCTGCCATTTCTTCATTAGGTTCTGAGGCGCTTTCAAAAATTGCAACCACCAATGCCTTGGAGGGAATGAAAGGACAAATTGCAGGTGTGGATGTTCAGCAACAAAATGGAAGACCAGGCGCCTCGCCTTCGATATTAATTAGAGGGCGCAGATCACTTAATGCTTCGAATGATCCTTTATTTGTTGTGGATGGTATTCCACTTGGCGGTGGAACTACTACTAATGATGGATTATCGTTCTCTACGTCAGGTAGCAATCCACTAAATGATTTTAACCCTAATGATATTGCCTCGATTGAGGTATTAAAGGATGCCGCTGCAACAGCAATTTATGGATCACGCGGTGCCAATGGAGTTGTTCTGATAACAACAAAGCGCGGAAAGGGGGGCAAGACCAATGTAAGTTATTCAGGTTATTATGGAGTAACTCAGGCTTTTAAAACCATCGATGTAATGGACGGAGAACAATTTGCCGCTTTTAAGCGTGAAGCTAACCGATTGAATGCACCAGGAGGTGCTGTGGGAAGAGCAGCTTGGGGCGCGCCAGGATCGGTTTTTAGTCCTGATGGAGGCCCAACTGGCACATTTAGAGATCCAACGGAATTTGCCAATGCCACTGATCCAACCGGTATTAAGAGTACCGATTGGCAAAAATTGATTTTCCAGAACGGAAGCCAGGTGGAACACAATGTAAGTGTCAATGGGGGCAATGAGAAAACTCAGTACAATATGTCGATAGGTTATTTCAAGCAAGGAGGAACCATAGAAGGGCTGGATTTTACAAAGGTTACAGCTCGTCTTAATCTCGACCACCAGATAAGTAAGCGTATTAAAGTTGGTATGTCCAATAACCTTACGCACTCGATAAACAATGACAATATCGGAAGTGCTTTAGGTGAAGCCATTAGCCAAAGTCCGTTGGGTAATCCATACAATCCAGATGGAACAATAAATTTTAATCCAATAGGTGACGGTATTCGATCAAATCCGCTAAGTGAATTAGTGGATGGTAAAAGAGTTAATCAAATCAAAACAGACCGAGTATTTACATCTGCTTATTTTGAGGCCGAAATAATTCCCGGTTTGAAATATAAATTGTTGGCAGGAGTTGATTTGTCCTATGTTACACGCGGTAATTTCGAGGGACAATTCACGAATAATGTAAAAAATGGTGAGCCAAGAGCTTCATATCAAAACGAATCAAACATTGGATATACAATTGAAAATTTGCTTACCTATAATAAGACTTTTGGTGAGCACGTACTTGGGCTTACTGGTTTATTTAGTGTTCAGGAAAACCAATACGAAGTTCATTATGCCTCCGTTCAAGGACTACCGTATGAAGCTCAAAAGTGGTTTAACCTAGGAACCGCAGGCACCATCAGTGCCCTCAGAAGTCGGTTTTTGCCATGGGCATTAATGTCAGGAATGGGGCGTGTTAATTACGCTTACAAAGGGAAGTACTTGTTGCAGGCTTCACTCAGAACAGACGGATCTTCTCGTCTTGCAGATGGCAACAAATGGACCTCATTCCCAGGTGTTTCAGCGGGGTGGAGAATGAAAGAAGAGGGATTTATGTCAGCGGTTAATGTGGTAAGCGACTTGAAATTGCGAGCATCGTATGGACAAGTGGGTAATACTTCCATCGCCCCATATAGCACTCAGGGTGTTCTCGCTAAGTCACTTTATTCATGGAACAAGTCAATTGGTGCACAAGGGTTTACACTTTCAGAAATTCCTAGCCCTGCTTTAGGATGGGAGAAAATGTCAACTATTGATATTGGTCTTGATTTTGGATTATTTGAGGGACGCTTAAGTGGTACTATTGATTGGTATAAGACTAATACTACCGGCCTTCTTTTAAGGAGAAACATCCCACCAACCACGGGATACGGATTTGCCTTCCAAAATATTGGAGAAACTCAAACCAAAGGAATTGAAATTACATTAAGTGCCAATGTTCTTCGCTTGACCAACGGCTTAACCTGGGATGTTGATTTCAATGCAGCTAGTTATAAGGAAGAAATTGTTGACCTTGCCCAACGCGATGCCAATGGCAATAGCGTTAGTGATCCTGGAAATGGATGGTTTTTAGGGCAACCACTTCGCGTTTTCTATGATTATCAGAAAATAGGAATTTGGCAAGCCAGTGAAGTGGCTGAGGCTGCGAAGTATGGAGCATATCCAGGTGAAATTAAGGTGAAAGATCAGGAGGTTACTGATTCAAATGGTGATGGCAACCCCGATCTAATTGGGCCAAATGATCGAGTTATCCTTGGCAGCGATATTCCTTCAGTATATGGTGGATTGAATAACCGGTTTTCCTTTAAGGGATTCGACTTTTCCTTCTTCTTGTATTATCGCTTAGGGTATACAATCGACAGTCAGTTTAATGCAGATAATGCTACTATGCAGGGTCGTTATAATAATATAGATGTTGATTACTGGACAATCGATAATCCTACGAATAGCTATCCAAGACCTAATTTTGCACAAGAAAGCCCACAGTACGGAAGTACACTCAGGTATTTTGATGGTGGTTTTGTTAAGCTAAGAACTGTATCACTGGCGTATAACCTTCCCAAGAGCATTATTTCTTCGCTCAATTTAAGCAACGTCAGAATTTATTTTACCGCTCAAAATCCTTTGGTGTGGTCTAAGTATACTTTTATGGATCCTGAGTCTATTGACTCAATTAGTTCTGGTGACGTACCATCTAATAAGGTATTCTTAGGTGGAATAAACATAACCTTTTAATCAAAAATGATTATGAAGAAGAAATCAATAATTTTAATAGTGGCTCTGGTAGCCTTTAATATTCAATCGTGTAAGGACTTCCTTAAGGAGGAACTGGTTTCGGATGTTGCCGGTGTATATTATACTACTGCAACAGGTCTGGAAGATGCTGTGGATGGTGCCTACTCATACTTAAAGTATGTTTACAGTAACGAAAGAGCATATACCCTTACTGTGTTTGGAACCGATACCTACACCAATGGAGCTGATGGAAGCCATAAAGGTTTCAATTGGTATGACGCAACGCTTCGCGCGGATAATTCAGTATTGCGCGAAATGTATGAATGGTGCTATAAAGGAGTCAATCAATCAAATGCAGTAATTGGCCGTGCTGCTGCTGTAGCCGATATGGATGCTACCATCAAAAAGACGCGAGTAGCAGAAGCCAAATTTTTAAGGGCATTATATTACTTCACCATTATCCGTCAATGGGGTTCAGCCGATCTGCGATTGGAAGAAACTGTTGGTGCGGTAGTTACAGCCAATAAAACGTCAGCCATAGAAGTTTATGCGCAAGCCATTATTCCAGACCTTACTGATGCCATTGCCGATTTACCAGCTATCCAACCGCAATATGGAAGGGCAACTAAAGGTGCTGCACAAAACTTAATGGGAATGGCCTTGCTAACCAGAGGTTGGCTAACAAACTCAAATGCGGATTTTGCGGCTGCCGAAGCTAACTTTAGTGCAGTAATTGCAAATGCTTCATATGGACTAGTCGCTAGTCACGCTGAACTTTGGGATCAAAGCAAGCAGAATAATAAGGAGATTATATTTGCTGTGCAAAACTCTACAAATGTCCTCTTAAACAGTGGTGGTGATGGTGTAGCGCCAGGCGAAGGTAATCGTGGGCACCTGTACTTTCTGATGCAATATGATAACCAACCCGGCATGATTCGCGACATTGCCAATGGTCGTCCATTTAAACGCTTTAGGCCTACCGATTATCTATTGAATTTGTGGGGAGCTGCTCGTGATATTGATAATCGTTACGACCAAACCTATAAGCACGTTTGGTATGTAAATGGAAATAACACCGCCTTCTTATGGACTCAGGCTCATGTAACTGCTGGGGCATTGAAGAAAAATGGAATCCCGGTTACCGCAGCTGACATTGGCAAGCCAAGATTAGAAATGGGCGATACCGCCATCTACATTCCTGGTCCTGGTCGTGAATCCAAATATGATGTGAGCCCAACAGTGCGGGCCCCTAAATTCAGGTACCAGATTATTTTACGAACAGATGCAGGTAAAACCAATTATAATGAATTTCAATATGCACACATAAAGAAATTTATGGATCCACTGCGTCCAACTATCCAGTGGATGGAAGGTTCTAGAGATTGGTTCGTTATGCGGCTGGCAGATACGTATTTACTGCGGGCAGAGGCACGATTAAAGCAAGCCAATGCAGCCGGTGCCAGAGCCGATGTTGTGTTCGTGCGCCAACGCGCTGCTTTTGCAGGTGTTGACATGAATGATGTAGCTAACACGCCAGCAACCATTACGCTTGATTATCTGCTGGATGAAAGAGCGCGGGAATTGGATGCTGAGCAATCTCGTTGGTATGATTTGGTTCGTACCCAAACTTTAGTGAGCCGGGTTAACCAGTACAATCCAGAGGCCCAAAACCGGGTTGCTCAATTTCATACTAGAAGACCAATTATCCAGAATCAGTTAGACAGAACTCAAGGAGGCTACGAGCAAAACTGTGGCTACCCTGACGGACCTAATTGTAATTAAAGTAATAGCGTTTTAATTGTTGGGGTTTGAAGGGTTAGGCGAGAGTCTAGCCCTTCCTCATTCATAGGCCTTTTGCTTATATTGTTCTTTAAAAGAAATAAAAAATTAACCGATTAATGAAGTCAACCTTTCTATTTCTGGTATTACTGATTTTTGTTTTTTCATGCAATTCTTTCAATCATGAAAAAGCCCAAACACAACCGCTAGGTGCTAATAATCTTGCCTATCAATGGGGCAAAATTTCTCTGGAATGCACATCAAATGATACCGAACGATTTAACCCCCGTCCTACGGTTACCTCAAGAATACTTGGCTTAATCTGGACATCCGTATTTGATGCCTGGACGAGGTATGATGACAAAGCCACTCCACTATACTTAGCAGGTATTGATCGCCAGCCTGAATCTAAACGAACACTCAAGAACAAAGAAATAGCAATCAGCTATGCAGCTTATCGATCCATGTTGGAATACTATTTTTCTGATTCCCTGTTACTAAAAAATAAAATGATTGAGTTGGGATTGAATCCTGATAATAATTCTGAAGATCCAACCACTCCCATTGGCATAGGCAATCTCGCTGCAAAGGCTGTAATCAACGCAAGATTAATGGATGGATCTAATCAAGATGGAACAATGCCCAATTCGGATGGAACGATGTACTCAGATTATACCGGGTACACTCCGGTCAATGATGTTGATCTACTCAAGGACATTAATCGCTGGCAACCAAAATATTTTTCCGATGGAAAAGGCGGCAAGTTTGCTCCAGCCTGCCTCACCCCACATTGGTGGAAAGTGAATCCACTCGCATTGGATTCAGCCTCACAATTCAGGCCCGGGCCACCCCCTATGGTTGGCTCCAGCCAATTAGAGAAAGAAGTAAAAGAAGTAATTGAGCTACAAGCAACCTTAACAGACGAACAAAGAGCCTTGGTTGAGTTTATGCGCGATGGACCTAAGTCCGTACAACAAGCGGGGCATTGGTTTGTATTTGCTCAAAATGTATCTGTGCGCGATAATCACACACTCGATCAAGACGTGAAAATGTATTTCCTTGTTGAAGCTACCGCTATGGATGCGTTCATCTCATGCTGGGATTCAAAAATGTATTATGATTTCGCGCGTCCTTATCAATTGGTTCATGATTACTATCAAGATCAAGTAATCAAAGCATGGGGTGGCCCCGAAAAGGGAATGATACAAATGAAAGGTCAGGAATGGAGACCCTATTCACCCGAAACATTTTTATGTCCACCATTTCCTAGTTATGTCTCAGGGCATAGTACTATTAGTGGTGCTTGCGCGGAAGTCCTTAAATTATTTACCGGAAGTGATACGTTCGGAACCGAAGTTGAGTTAATTCCGGGCGCGCTTACAGAACCTAATAATCTTGGAAAACCCGTAACTTTATACTTTGCAACATTTACCCAAACAGCAGAAATGGCTGGTTTCTCCAGAGTACATGGTGGCTATCACATTCAAGCTGATAACATTGAAGGGTTAACTCTCGGCAGAAAAGTTGCAGGGAAAGTGTGGGAAACATTTCTTGAACACACAGAAGGAAAATGAGTTGTTATCCCGATGGCTACCGGGACTATAAATCTTAAATGAAATTTAAACATGTTTAATAAACATAAATCTTTTTTGTCATCTGTTTTCGGGACAGCCATACTCTCTTTATTACTAATTGGTTGTAGTCAAAAACCAGAAACAGAAAAAATATCGGAAGCAACTGAAACTCCTGTATTCAAACGAGTTCCCTCTTCACAAAGCGGAGTAACGTTTACGAATACTGTAGATGAGAACATCGACAACTACTTTGATTTTTTTGCTTACGTATATAATGGTGGCGGGGTAGGTATCGGTGACATTAATAATGATGGTCTCTCTGATATTTATTTTACCGGCAACGAAGTCCCCAATAAATTATACCTTAATCAGGGAAACCTGAAATTCAAAGACATTACCGAAGCGGCAGGAGTTGCCGGAAATGGAAAATGGAATAATGGCGTAACCCTGGCCGATGTTAATCAGGATGGCTTGCTTGATATTTATGTGTGCAAAGGTGGCTGGAATGAAACGGAAGACCAGCGCAGAAACTTGTTATTCATTAATCAAGGTGATCTTACCTTCAAAGAGCAAGCAAAAGAATATGGACTGGATGAGCCTGGGTATTCCATTCATGCTTCATTTTTCGATTTGGATAATGACAACGATCTTGATTTGTACGTAACCAACCGACCGGATTCCTTTGATCTTCCACTCACCCAAATGGTGCGTCAGAAAAAACTATCGCCCACTACCAGTCGTGATAGATTGTTTATAAATGAAAATGGAAAATTTCGCGACATCGCCACGCAAGCAGGCATCGTCAATAATTTTGGGTACGCCCTTAGCGTAGTCACCGCTGACCTCAACAACGATGGCTGGACAGATATTTTTGTTGCAAACGATTTTGCAGAAGGTGACTACATGTATATCAATCAAAAGAACAGTACCTTTAAAGAACAAATTACTAAAGCCACCAATCACATCTCCATGTATTCCATGGGCACCGATGTAGCCGATATAAATAACGATGGCTTTGAAGATATCTATGTGAGTGAAATGCTTCCGGCAGATTATCAACGCTCAAAAGTATCGATGCCTTCGATGGACGTAGAAGGATTTTATAACATTGTGAATGCAGGCATGCACAAACAATACATGCACAATGCCCTGCACTTGAATCAGGGAAATCTTTTTTTTAGTGAAATCTCTCAATTATCAGGTGTAGCCAAAACAGAATGGAGTTGGTCATGTTTGCTTTCAGATTTTAACAATGATGGCAAACGCGACATCTTTGTTGCCAACGGCTATAAGCGCGATGTGTTTGATGGAGATGCACAGCAAAAACTACAGGAATATGTACAAGCCAATAAACATAAGTACAACTCTCCACAGGAAATGTTGGAGAAGGGATTCAAAGACTTTATCAACGTTTATCAGCCAATCAAAGTAAAAAATTACCTATTCAAGAATACGGGCGATCTGAAATTTGAAAACGCCAGTGATACCTGGGGCTTTAATGAAACCAGTTTTTCGAATGGCGCGGCTGTTGCCGATTTAGACAACGATGGCGATTTGGAGTTAATAGTAAATAATCTGGACGAAGAAGCTTTCATCTATGAAAATACTTCTGCTGCCACAACCAATTACTTGAAGCTTAAACTAAACGGACCAAAAGGAAACTCTAACGGCCTTGGAGCGAAGGTTACCATTTACTATCCAGGCAACTTGCAATACTTCGAAAATAAAACCGTGCGTGGCTATCTTTCCTCCAACGATCCGGTCGTTCATTTTGGACTCGCTCAACTTTCGAAAGTGGATAGCATCAAAGTAGTATGGAACAATGGGAATGTAAACCTGATAAAAGAAACAAAAGCAAATCAATTGATTCAAATTGATTATGCAAAAGCAGTAAAAGCAGTTCCTAACAAATCAGTGAAACCAACGCTCTTTAAAGAAGTTTCTTCAATACTGGCCAGTGAATTCATCCACACCGAAAATGATTTTTATGAATATAGAGATCAGATTCTCCTGCCGCATATGTTTTCACGAAGCGGGCCTTTTATGACGGTTGGTGATGTTAACCATGATGGAGCAGAAGATTTTTATGTGGGCGGTGCAGCCAACCAAGCCGGAAGCTTATATATACAGAGCAATGGAAAATTAGTAAAGAAATCCATTGCAGCATTTGAAACTGATAAAGGATTTGAAGACATGGGTTCTCTCTTGTTTGATGCAGATCAGGATGGAGACGTGGATTTATATGTGGTGAGTGGTGGCAGCGAGTTTGCTGAAGGGGCAAAACAATATCAGGATCGTCTATATCTGAATGATGGGAAAGGAAATTTCACCAAATCAACACTTCCTACAACAAAAAGTAGTGGCTCGTGTGTTGTGCCTTATGATATTGATGGCGATGGTGATTTGGATTTATTCAGAGGTGGACAAGTGGTAGCAAGTGCTTATCCTAAATCACCCAGGAGTTATTTGTTGATTAATGAAAATGGAAAGTTTGTTGATAAGGCGGATGAATTAGCTCCTGGTCTTTCTAACACCGGCATGGTAAATTCTGCCATCTGGGTGGATTTGAATGGAGATAAAAAATCAGAGTTGGTGATAGTGGGTGAATGGATGCCCATCAAAGTATATGAAATTAAAGAAGGAAGATTAGTCAACATATCAGAAGAGCTTGGTTTGCAAAACACCGAAGGTTGGTGGAATAAAATCAGTGCTGATGATTTAGATGGTGATGGAGATCAGGATTTGATACTCGGCAACTTAGGCGAGAATTATAAGTTCAGTGCTACCGTAGAAAAACCATTTGAAGTGTATGCCAAAGACTTTGACGGCAATGGAACGAATGATATTTTCCTGGCACGTCATTATTCAGAAAGTTTGCTGCTTCCCATACGAGGCAAAGAATGCACTTCGCAGCAAATGCCGGTCATTGCTCAAAAATTTCCAACGTATCGCTCTTATGCGGAATCCGACCTCATTGGAATTTTGGGTAAAAACATGGAAAACGCGATGCATAGGAAGGCCGTTCTTTTTTCAAGTGTTATGCTAATCAATGATAACGGAAAGTTTACGATTAAAAGACTACCCACAGAAGCCCAGCTATCTACAATAAACGGACTTATTGTTTTTGATTTTGATAAAGATGGCAAGAAAGATATTTTACTGGCCGGCAATAAGTTTGATGTAGAAGTTGAAACTACGGCAGCCGATGCTTCACCGGGTGCGTTCATGAAAGGTACGGGCAATCTTGACTTCAAACCTATTAAACATTTCGAGAGTGGGTTCTCTGTTCCGTACAATGTGAAAGACATTCAAATGATAACCGTACAAGGTAAACCTGTTATTTTGGTAACCAGCAATAACGACAAACTCAGAGTGTTTGAGAGTCAATGAATTGAATGACATTGAATTTACGATCCACATATTCACTGGCTTTTATAGTTTTATTGTTTGCTCAATGTGAACCAAAAAAAAATACAGAACAGTCTTTCAATCGACTGGCTCAAGCAAGCAGTCCGTATTTAAAAGAGCATGCCGATAACCCGGTTGATTGGTATGAATGGGGACCAGAGGCTCTTGAAAAAGCGAAGAATGAACGCAAACCCTTGATTGTGAGTGTTGGCTATGCCTCCTGCCATTGGTGCCATGTGATGGAAGAAGAATCATTTATGGACACAACAGTGGCGCGTATCATGAATGAAAATTTTATCTCTATAAAAGTAGATCGCGAAGAGCGACCCGACATTGATCAGATTTACATTCACGCAGCGCAACTGATTTCGGGCAATGCCGGATGGCCGTTGAATGCATTTGCCATGCCGGATGGTAAACCCTTTTATGTGGCAACGTATTTCCCAAAAGAACAATGGATAAATCTGTTGAGGCAAATTCTTGATACGTATAAAAATGATTATAACAAAGTAGTGATACAGGCCGATGCCATCACACGCAACATACAAACAACGGATTTGATCACTGTTCCGGAAAGTAATCAAATCAATTTTGGCAAAAAGAACTATCAGGATATGTTTTCGAGCTGGCAACCTGAAATAGATTTTATAAATGGCGGACTTTCTGGAACGCAAAAATTTCCCATGCCAGCTATTTGGGAGAGTTTGTTACAACATTATTACCTGACTGGTGAGAAAAAATCCCTGGAAGCAGCTACAATTACGCTTGGTAAAATGGCTTCGGGTGGAATTTATGATCACCTGGCCGGTGGCTTTGCACGCTACACGACAGATACTGAATGGAAGACACCTCATTTCGAAAAAATGCTTTATGATAATGCTCAGCTCATTAGTTTGTACGCACATGCCTATCAAGTAACTTCAAACCCCCGGTATTCAAAGGTGATTCAGGAGACACTTGAATTTATTCAGCAGGAATTGACAAGCCCTGAGGGGGGATTCTACTCCTCCATCAATGCGGATAGTGAAGGAGAAGAAGGTAAGTTTTATGTTTGGACTAAATCTGAAATTGAAAAACATCTGGATGTCGAGGAGGCTACCATCTTTATTGACTACTACAGTATCACCAAATCAGGAAATTGGGAAGACGGGAAAAATATTATTTACCGAACTTCACCTGATGAAGAATTTTCACACAAACATTCTTTACCAAGCACTGAACTCAATCAGGTAATTTCACACTCAAAAAAAATTCTTCTGGATGTCCGAAATAGAAGGATACATCCTACCCGCGATGATAAAATCCTTACGAGCTGGAATGCACTCATGCTGACTGGCTATTTAGATGCTTATCAAGCACTAAATAAAAATGAATACCTAGAAATTTCACTGCGCAGTGCTAAGTTCATTGAGACGCATGGTATTCATAAGGACGGTAGTACTTCGAGAACCCTTCAAGGCCCATCCAAAATTAATGGCTTCCTGGATGATTACGCTCTACTAGCGAAAGCATACATCAATCTTTACCAAGCTACTTTTGATATTCATTGGCTGGAATTGTCGCGAAATCTTGTCGATTATACGATCAACTATTTTTATGATGAGAAGACTGGAATGTTCTTCTACACATCTGCGCAATCTAATCAACTTGTTGTAAGAACAATGGAATTAAGTGACAATGTAATTCCTTCCTCAAACTCGGTGATGGCTGAGGTGTTGTTTCAGTTGGGCGAATATTATGACTATGAAAAATACAAATCAATGAGTAATTCAATGCTTGCTCAAATCACACAAAATCCTTCAACGCTTGATCTCTTTCATGCAAACTGGGCCCGTATTACTGGAATAGTTACGCATCGGCCATTTGAAGTAGCGGTGATGGGCGAAGATGCTCTGAAGAAAAGTCACGAACTTCAACAACACTATTTACCCACTAGTTTATTTATGGGTGGCTCTCAAGAAAATCTTCCCTTGCTTGAAAATAAATTAGTGGCTGGCAAAACTATAATTTATGTCTGTAAAGATAAAGTTTGTAAACTTCCTGTGCAGGAAGTACAGAAAGCGTTAACTCAATTAAAAAGTCAATGAATTATCATCTTTTCCTATCAGAATTAATGAAATGAATTTGATAAACCAGACCGATTAGAGTGCTGCTTGGTTTACCATTTAAAAAGACTTCCGCACTTTTATCCTACTGTCCCTAAATCAAGGAATCACTCTCCAGATTCAGGTTTTATTTTTCGTGGTGGACCAGTTCTTTTAGAGCACTATTCATTTTTATACCTTCCATAAAAATTTTACAATCCATAGTTAAGGGATAAGGGTTAATGGTATCAAATCAGTCTTATAAGCAGGTTCACTAAATTACGTGAATTTCACGATCGATAATTTATTATTTACACCAATGAAGTCAATCACACCGTTCTGCTTAATAACAGCATTATTTTTCTCCGGCTGTTCCAAGTCCACTGAAGTGGATACATCTTCTATTTCAACCGACTCAACTACAATTGCTCTTGGTCAATTAAAGTTTTCTCAAAATTGTTCCACATGCCACAATTTCAGAGTGGATGGAATGGGACCCCAATTAGGAGGACTTACACATGCTGTTTCTCCGGATTGGATTGTGGATTTTATAAAAGATCCCAAGGCTAAAATTGAATCGGGTGACACGCGGGCTAACCAAATGTTTGACAAGTTCAAAACTCAAATGCCTGGATTCGATTTTTTAGCAGCTGATGAATTGAATGCGATTGTTGCCTTCATCCATACGAAGGAAGCACCAGATCCGCGTAAAGCGAATATGGATCCCCTTGCAATCAAGGATCCGTTTCCTGAACCCATTCCCATGTCAGATCTGGTTGTGAATCTTGAATTATATGCTCAGATACCTCCATCTAATGACATTAGTCCATTGACAAGAATCACTAAATTAGATGCCCGGCCTGGTTCACATGAATTGTTCGTGGTTGATCTTAATGGCAAACTGTATCAACTCAATGGAAAGAAACCAGAAGTCTATTTGGATCTTACCACATTGAGACCCAATCTAAAGATTAAGCCAGGTCATGCAAATGGTTTTGGCAGTTTTGCGTTTCACCCCGAGTTTGCTAAAAATGGTCTTTTGTATACAACACATACGGAAGTTTCAAAATCCGCCAAGGCCGATTTTAATTATGCGGATTCCATAAAAGTAGAATTGCAATGGATAGTCTCGGAATGGAAAACTAATCGACCAAACAAGATTCCTTTTGTGGGTGAAAGTCGAGAGCTATTTCGAATCGACATGATGAGTCAGATGCATGGAGTTCAGGAAATCGCCTTCAACCCATTAGCAAAAAAAGGAGACGATGAATTTGGCTTGCTTTATATAGGTATTGGAGATGGAGGTAGTGCTGAAACGGGAGTTGGATTTCTTTGCCACAGTCCTGAAAAAATTTGGGGAGCAGTTTTACGAATAGATCCTGCAGGTAACAATAGCGCCAATGGGAAATATGGAATTCCAAAGAGCAATCCGTTTGCGAGAACAGATAACAAACGGATTCAAAAAGAAATTTTTGCTTACGGATTTCGAAATCCACATCGCCTGACATGGAGCCGAACCGGACAATTGTTTGTTTCCAATATTGGTCAACATGCCATTGAGGCCTTATACCTTATTCTTCCCGGAAATGATTGCGGCTGGCCAATTCGAGAAGGTTCGTTTGTGATTGACGATTCGCAAAACATGCATAACATTTATCCTCTCGCTGAAGATGACGCTAAGAATAATTTAACCTATCCCATTGCTGAGTACGATCATGATGAAGGGAATGCCATAGCCGGTGGATTTGAATATTGGGGTAGTATATCTGAGTTGCAAGGGAAATTCGTTTTTGGAGACATCGTTCAAGGTCGATTGTTTTACATCGAAATGAAAGATGTGAAGATTGGTAGTCGTGCACCCATTAAAGAATGGCGTGTTTCCTTGAATGGAAAAATACAAACGCTTAAGGAACTTACGGGTTCAGATAAAGTAGATGAACGATTTGGAAGAGATGGCAAGGGCGAGCTGTATCTCACTACTAAGCCTGATGGTAAGGTGTATAAGTTGGTCAGTGCAACCGATACTAAATAAACTTTATGGAAGTGCTAGCACCTGGCCGGAAACAACAGTTCCGATATAAAATAATTTTCTCAGAAGCTTGAGTTAAGCCGTGGTATAAACTAAAAAAGAGATAATGATGATCAGTTTTTGACCAAAATTGATAAACAAACTATCAAATCCATTCCCATTACAGGGTTCCTGCTAAATTTGTATAGATCTTTCTCTTACTAAATGAAGATGCCCTTGCCAAATAAAAAATTCTTTAGGCGATTGATTTGGGGTGGAATGGTGACGCCATTGGTCGTGTTTGGGTTACTGATTGCCATCCTTGTCTGGAAACAAGATGCAATCGTGCAGCAGCTGATCACCGCGCTAAACGAAGACTTTATCGGTGAGGTCGAAGTACGGGACAGCCACATCTCCCCTTTTGCCAATTTTCCATATGTGTCTATCGATCTGGAGCATCTGAAAGTATTTGAAGATAAAACGAAGTCGGGAGTTCCTCTGATGGATGTAACGGATGTCTATCTGGGATTTGATATATGGACATTGCTAAATGGTTCTATGGAAATTAGATCAATTAAATTATCTAACGGCTCCATCAAATTGATACAACACAGCGATGGCAGTTTTAATATTGGAAATGCGCTCTCCAATAAGGAAGAGATAAAAGATGTTGGTGAAGAGTTTCATATGGACATTCAGGAGATTCAACTAAAAGACATTGATGTTTGGAAGCTGAATGAGGGGAATAATATTTTGGCAGAAGCGTTTATTTATGATGCTACATCTAAATTTAGAACCAGCATCAATCATGTACTGTTTTCCTTGGATAGCCGAATTCTTTTGAATGTATTGTTGGATGGTGATACAACATTTGTCAAACACAAACATTTCGATATTAAAACACAGATGGATTATACAACCGACAAGCAATTATTGGTAATACAACCCTCGGAAGTGAAATTGGAAAAGGCGTTATTTAAAATGAGCGGAAGTGTTGACTTCGATGATGACATGAATATGGATATCAAATTCCATGGTAGTAAATCCAACTTTGATTTGTTAATGGCATTTGCTCCTGAGGAATTGCTACCGGTTCTGGAGCGCTATGATAATGCTGGAAAAATATTCTTTGATGCCTCCATTACAGGTAAATCAATCAACGGTCACAGCCCAAAGGTTGTTGCTGATTTTGGCTGTGAGGATGCTTTCTTTAATAACAAACAATCTCAAAAGCGTGTGGATGAACTTTTTTTCAAAGGACATTTTACAACCGGGGATAAGGGCAATGCTTCTACCATGGAATTTTCTCTTACAGAATTTAATGCCAAACCAGAAGCGGGAACGTTCAGTGGTAACTTGCATGTGAAAAATTTTGAATCGCCAGATATTGATATGAAGCTACATTCTGAATTTGATCTCGATTTTCTTGCCCAGTTCCTCAACATCACTGACCTACAAGATTTGAAGGGACGTGTTGCTCTCACCATGAATTTTCACGACATCATCGACCTAACCAAGCCGGAAAGAAGTATTGAGAAACTTAATGAATCTTATTTTACAGAACTTGAAGTGAAAGGTTTAAGTTTTCGGACACCTGCATTTCATCTGCCTGTGCATTCGGTTGACATCAAGGCATCCATGGATGGGCATGAAGCTACCATTGATTATTTTAAAGTGAAGGTGGGTGATTCTGACATTTCTTTTCGGGCAACAGTAAGCGATCTTCCCGCCATTCTACACCACACCAACGATCCTGTTACTGCTGATATGGTGATTACTTCTTCATTCATGAACGTGTTGCAACTCACATCAAGCGATACGGCAAAGAATAAGCCAATAGACGAACAAATTAAAGACTTGAGCATGAAGTTCAAATTTACAAGTACAGCCAAAGCGTTTACCGAATCTCCTTCTCTTCCGGTTGGAGAATTTTTCATAGAAGACTTATACGCTCAACTTACTCATTATCCACACAAACTTCACGATTTTCATGCCGATGTGTTTGTGGATGATCATGACTTTCGAATTGTAGATTTTACAGGGGTGATTGACAAAAGTGATTTTCATTTTACAGGCAAGTTGAAAAACTATGACTTATGGTTTAATGATGAACCGTTGGGTGATACTAAAGTTGAATTCAATCTTACCTCAACACTATTGCAATTAGAGGATTTATTTTCATACCAGGGCGAGAATTTCGTTCCTGAAGACTATCGCCATGAGGAGTTTCGCGATTTAAAAATACACGGCTTTGCGGATTTGCACTTTAACAAGGGGTTGAAGTCTGCCGACATAAACATAGATAAGTTAGAAGCGCAAATGAAAGTCCATCCATTTCGCTTCGAGAATTTTAAGGGTCGTGTGCATTATGAAGATGAGCACCTGATGGTTGAAAACCTTAGCGGAAAACTGGGTAAGTCTGAGTTTACAGCCAACCTAAACTATTATTTGGGCAACAATGAAGCGATTCGAAAGCGTGATAATCATTTTTCGATCGTGGCACCCCGGCTAAATTTTGATGAGCTGTTCAATTACAATCCTCCCCCGGCCCACTCTACACTCACACCTGCAGACCATGAAAAAGGATTCAATATTTATGATATTCCGTTTACGGATATGAGCTTCGATTTTGATGTGAAACACCTGAATTATCATCGGTATTTAATTGGTAATTTTTATGTGAAGGCGCGTACACAAAAAAATCATTACATCTATATTGATACGCTTTCATTGGCAGCGGCAGGTGGAAGAATTCATTCGAAAGGATACTTCAATGGCTCGGATCGAAACAAGATTTATTTTAGTCCGGATATGTACATAGAGAATGTTGATCTTGATAAATTACTTTTTAAGTTCGAGAATTTTGGGCAAGACCATCTGGTATCAGAAAATTTACATGGTGAATTGAGCGGGCATCTCACAGGCAAAATTCACATGCATGCGGATTTAGTTCCGATCATTGATGATTCAGACATTAAGATGGATATTAATGTTACCAAGGGTAGGTTAGAACATTATGGGGCACTTGATGCGTTATCGGATTATTTTAAGGATAAAAATCTTACGAAAGTGTTATTCGATACCCTGGAAAATCATTTAGAAATGAACCAGGGAGTTTTATCTATTCCAAAAATGACAATCAATTCAACCTTGGGTTTTGTTGAAATTTCAGGCAAACAAGATATAAATATGAACATGGAATACTATTTAAGGATACCCTTAAAAATGGTGACACAGCTAGGCATGTCTAAATTGTTCGGGAAGAAAGGAGATAATGCTAACGCGGAAGATGAGATACAATATCGCGATGAGTCCAAGCGCATTCGCTTCGTTAACCTAAAACTCACTGGAACACCAGAAAACTATAAGATATCGCTGGCGAAAGATAAAACTAAGTAACTCCTCGGTACAGGCGGAACTTTTGTTTTCTTAGTTATAAAGTCATGCTGGATAAGTGCAACCAAATTGACTTCCCACTAAGCCACGGGAAAGCACTCATCCACCCTCTACGACCTGGTTTGTTTTCTTAATCATCACCACCCAATCTTGATTCTTAGCATTGAATCCAACAGGTGATGTCCCAATGAATCTTACGTCACCACCATTTAATGTTTCGATATAACCCGTGAGTAAGCCGCCTCCCGTAAGTGGGTTAA
Organism: Cyclobacteriaceae bacterium; assembly: GCA_016787755.1. Lineage (GTDB taxonomy): Bacteria > Bacteroidota > Bacteroidia > Cytophagales > Cyclobacteriaceae > ELB16-189. Next base: position 194,719 of record JAEUUA010000005.1, read on the forward strand.
ACCTTTGCACGCTAAATTTTCCCTTTTTGCTGCTCTCAGATCAGTGGTATAGCGATCTGATTTTAGTAGATCGCACAGACCTCGCTAGTTTACTAAAGCAATAAGCTGTATTAGAATTAACCCGCTTGTGCCCGGGTTCCATTTACCATTAAGGAAGATAATCTATTGCCATGGTGCATGTCCAACGCACCACATGCAAAAATTTGAAGTAACTACCACTGAATCGGTTCGTGAGACACACCAATGGCTTGAAACTGTTTTTAAAACCTCACCCCTCGCACGAGATGACTCCTCAAATAAAATCTTATCCTATTCCTTCGCTTTTGGTGGCCTTTGATTCTTTTGCATCTTTTTAAATTTCACCAATTGTTCTTTCGCTAGTGTTGCCTCCAATTTTTTGCCCATTGCTTTCCGGTCTCATCACCTTTTTGCCTGTCTTCTGAAGGCTTGCTGTGCTATTTGGTGAGCAATACTTTTGAACATTTAACTGGTAAGGGAAAATTAAAATATTTTTTAAGCTGTATTAGTGAGTCGCTAGGTTTTGAGAAATAAAAGTACAATCCAATGTTAAGAAAATGTTAAATCATTACTATTAAAGTAACTGTTTCTTAGCTAAGTGTCGCTATAAAAACCTCATTGCAGAAAGCTGTAGGCATTTTCCTTATGATGACTAGGTTACGCAAATATTACTAATTTTTTAAGTTGACCTAGTTTGTTTTAAGTGATTTTTGAGCCTACCATTTTGATACTTTTGTGGCCGCAATTATTAAGCACTTTACCATTAATTACTGATGAAGACCAACTACCCTATTTCAATATTCTCACTGTTTTTTTTTAGTTTTATCTTTTCCCTTCAAACTTCGGCTCAAGACTCTGTTAAAGTTTTAAAAGTTGAGGAAAAGCCTAAGAAATGGTATGAAACTGTTTCTATTCGGGGTTATGCGCAATTCCGGTATAACCGGCTCTTTGAAACCAACTCTAATTTAAAATGCGAGCAGTGCGACAGGTCATGGGGAGACAAAGGCGGCTTCTTCATAAGAAGAATGCGGATTATCTTTTTTGGTCAGATTAGTCAGCGTGTTTATTTTTATGTTCAGCCTGATTTTGCAAGTTCTGTTAGTTCAAGCAGCCTCCATTTTTCACAATTGAGAGACGCTTATTTTGATATTGGAATTGATAAAGAAAATGAGTTTAGGCTCAGGGTAGGTCAAAGCAAAATCCCTTTTGGATTCGAGAATTTGCAATCCAGCCAGAACCGTTTACCGTTAGACCGAAATGATGCATTGAATAGTGCCGTAGCCAATGAACGCGATTTAGGCGTGTTCTTTTATTGGGCACCAAAAAAAGTTAGAGAGACATTTTCTATGTTAGTTCGTGATGGTTACAAAGGAAGCGGAGATTATGGAGTATTTGCATTCGGTGCTTACAATGGGCAAACAGCCAATAAGCCAGACTTGAACAACGAACTTCATGTGGTATCGCGGCTAACCTATCCATTTCACATAGGTAATCAGATTATTGAACCCGGTGTTCAGGGTTATAGCGGTAAGTGGGTCATGGCAAGTGATCAACTAACAAAGGATGTGGGTGTCAACACATCCTTAGCATATAACGACAGGCGATTAGCAGGAACATTTGTTCTTTATCCGAAACCATTCGGTATTCAGGCAGAATACAATATTGGCAAAGGCCCTGAGTACAATCCGCAAACGGATTCAATTGAAACCCAAAAATTAGCCGGAGGTTATGTAACCCTTAATTATAGACTTAAACTAAAAAATCAATTCATCTACCCTTTTATAAGAGCTCAATACTATGATGGTGGTAAAAAACATGAGAAAGATGCCCGCAGCTATAATGTAAAAGAACTTGAGGTTGGATTAGAGTGGCAACCATTCAAATCCTTTGAGTTTGTCGCTATGTACACTTTGTCCAAACGCAGATTTGAGGATTCAGTTCTTAAAAATAATAGACAGGATGGATCATTGCTGCGGTTGCAAGCACAGATTAACTTTTAATGTGATTTGAAACGGACCATGAGAAATTTACTGTCTATTGTTTTATTTCTTAGCATGATGCTTCAACACCTTGGCCTCCCTGTAAAAAACAATCTCTTCGCAAATATTAGTGATCATGCTACCTATTCTAGCCATTCGCTGAACGAGTGCATAAAGGCGTAAAATAACCTTCACTTTATCAGGGTTCTCTTTAATCAATTCTGCAGCCAGTTTGGTGGCACTTTTTCTCTTCTCCATAATTTGGCTGCTTTTAATGATTTTTTTTACAAGATCAGGATTGTCTGACTTTATTGATTTCTTTACCTCGTGGAGCCATTCTATAAATAAGTCAATAAAGGAATCAAACTTAAAACGTTCAATCAATGATAGGTTGTTTTTGTGCAAATTAGCATGGAGGAATTTGGCAAAAATTTTAATGTTATCCCCTGTTCTTTCCAAGTCATAACTCATTTTCATGGTTGCAATCACAAACCGGAGATCGGTGGCTACCGGATGATGTAATGCAAGAATATTTTCACAATCCTTGCCAATAATCAGTTCCATGTCATTTACACGTTTCTCTCCTTCTAAAATACTTTTCGCGATGTCTCGATCCACTTTAACTAATGATTTTTTACTTCGTTCAAGTTGTTCTTCTATGAGATCAACCATTTCAAGAAGGTTATCGCGCAAGGCCTGCAGTTCAGGGTCTAATGTTGAATTCATTTCTTTATACTATTAAATCGCCATCAAGGCTTTCGTTGAATATAATATGCCACAAAACAAGTTGGCTGGTATTACTTATCCAAACCGTCCACTTATATAATTTTCAGTTTCCTTCTTTTTTGGATTCGTGAAAATATCCTTAGTCTTATCATACTCGATCAAATCGCCCATATAAAAAAATGCAGTCCGGTCACTTATTCTTGAAGCCTGCTGCATATTATGAGTTACAATCACAATCGTATAGTGCTGCTTCAATTCAAGAATAAGCTCTTCAATCTTTGCTGTAGAAATAGGGTCTAATGCGGAAGCGGGTTCATCCATTAAAATAACACTTGGCTTGACTGCCAGGGTGCGTGCAATACACAATCGTTGTTGCTGTCCACCTGAAAGTGAAAGTGCAGACTTATGCAGGATATCCTTTACTTCCTTCCACAAGGCCGATCTGTGCAGCGATTTTTCTACACGCTCGGCAATCAGTTGTTTATCTGTTTCACCTTGAATATGCAGACCATACGCCACATTTTCAAAAATGGATTTTGGAAATGGATTTGGTTTTTGAAACACCATTCCTACTTTTTGGCGCAACTCCTCTACCCGCACTTTCTTCTTATAAATATCTTTACCATCGATAAGAACCTGGCCTTTCATGCTAAAGCTTTCGATATAGTCATTCATCCGATTCAGGCATCGGATAAAAGTTGATTTACCGCATCCGGATGGTCCGATAAAGGCTGTAACAGAATGTTCTTTTATATCCATGGTAATGTCTTTCAACACATGGTTGGTGTCATAAAACACATTAACATCTTTGGTTTCAATTATATTCTTCATGTCACGGAAAGTCGTTTGAAAATTAACCCGTTACCACTTTATTTTCTTCTGCCATTTGTTTCTCAGGTAGAGCGCAATGCCATTCATTACAAACGTGATCAACAGTAAAATAATAATAGCGGCAGCCCCATTGACCAAAAACTCATGCTGCGGCCGCGATACCCAATTAAAAATCTGCATGGGCAACACCGTAAATTCATCAAATGGAGAATGAGCTACAAACGGAACATAGGCCAACGCACCAATCACAATGAGGGGTGCAGTTTCGCCAATTGCTCTTGATAAGGCGAGTATGATTCCCGTCAAAATTCCACCGGATGCTGCAGGCAATACCTGATGCCAAATGGTTTGCCATTTAGTTGCTCCTAAACCATAAGATGCCTCACGTAATGATGTAGGCACCGCTTTTATTGCTTCACGCGTTCCAACAATGATAATTGGTAATATCAATAAGGATAAGGTGAGTGCACCCGCAATCAGGCTTCCTCCAAAATTAAGCACTCGTACAAATATTTCTAGTCCCAATAATCCATAAATAATAGAAGGAATGCCTGCGAGGTTTGCAATATTCACCTCAATAAGGGAAGCCAATCTGCTTTTCTTGCCATACTCCTCCAAATAAATGCCGGCTGAAATTCCTAGTGGAATAGCAATAATGGACGTTAATCCCAAAATCCAGGCCGTACCCGTCCAGGCAGTAAGAATACCTGCCTTCGATGCTTTCCGGGAAGGAAGGCTGGTAATAAAATCCCAATCAATTCGCATGAGCCCCTTGATCAGAATATCGCCAATAAAAATACCCAACATAGCAAGTCCAAACAACGTACAAGCAATGCCAACATATTTGAAGGCTGAATCGATCAGGCGATTAGTTTTGAGCTTACTCATACTTTTCCTGATATTTTTTCTTGAGCCAATAACTAATGTTGTTCAACAGGAAAGTAAATGCAAACAGTGTAATACCTGCCGCAAAAATCGTTTTATAGGCAAGAGAACCATGCGGCACATCTCCCAGACTAACCTGAACAATGTAAGCGGTAATCGTCTCAACCCCTTCGCGTGGATCTAATGTTAGCTGGGGCTGCTGGCCAGCGGCCATGGCAACCACCATAGTTTCTCCAATTGCCCGAGCAATCGCTAAAATGACAGAAACAATAATGCCTGATGAGGCAGCCGGAACCGCGACTTTAAAAGCAGTTTGAAACCGGGTGGCACCCATGCCAAACGATGCTTCCCGTAAGGACTTAGGTAGTGCTTGCAAGGCATCTTCACTCAATGAAGAAATCATGGGAATAATCATAATCCCCATCACCAATCCTGCTGATAGTGCATTGAAGGTACTGACACCCGGAATAAAACTTTGGAGAAAGGGAGTAACTACCGTTAACGCAAAGAAACCATAGACAACGGTTGGAACTGCCGCCAGCAATTCCAGCAAGGGCTTCACCGTTATTCGAAATTTATAAGGGGCATATTCGCTGAGATACACTGCGATAATAACTCCGAGGGGCACTGCCACCAGTATCGCAATGGAAGTGGTGAGAAAGGTGCCTGATAATAAAGGCAAGATGCCGTAGTGCTTTTGGGTAAAGAGAGGCGTCCATTGTGTGTCAAACAAAAAATCAACTATGGATACCTCGCTGAAAAAACCAATAGACTCGGTAACCAATACCCAAATAATACCGAGGGTCGTAAGAAGGGTAATTAGCCCACTCAGGGCCAATCCCGATTCTATAACTTTTTCGGCTGTGCGTTTCAATTTCAAAAATTACCAGATGTATCTTACTGACCTTTTGCAAAGGCTTCAAACTTTGCGATTTCGCTTTTGGATTCCTGTTCTGGAAGTGCAACATACCCAACATCCGTTGCTATAGATCGTGCGTTTGAAAGATAAAAGCGAACAAACTCAGAAACTTCTGGCTTCTTTAGTGCCTCTTCACTCACATAAATAAAAACAGGTCTAGATAATGGTGCATAACTTCCATTCATTACAGTTTCCTGCGATGGAGAGACCGCACCTTTTCCGTTATCAACAGGTGCTAGTTTTAAGATCTCCATGTTTTCTTCATAATAAGCCATTCCGAAAAATCCAATGGCATTCTTATCTCCGGCAATTCCTTTTACAAGCACATTGTCATCTTCACTGGCTGTAAAATCGCCCCGGCTTGAGCCGCTCTTACCTACAATGGCTTCCGTGAAATAATCATATGTTCCCGAAGCAACACCTGGTCCGTATAAAGTAAATTCAGTATTTGGCCAAGTGCTTCGAATCTGATTCCATTTGGTAATTTTTCCTTGTGCTGCTGGCTCCCATATCTTCTTAAGTTCTTCAACGGTAAAATGATCCACCCAGGTATTTTCCTTGTTGACCAACACCGCAAGGCCGTCATAGGCTACCTTCAAGCCTACATACTTAATGCCTCCTTCCTGGCACGCTCCAACTTCGCTTTCTTTAATAAGACGTGAAGCATCGTTAATATCAGACTCGCCACGGCAGAATTTCTTAAAACCACCACCTGTTCCACTTACACCAATTGTCACGTTTATGCTAGGTTGCTTAACCCTGAATTCTTCTGCAATCGCCTCAGTAATTGGGTAGACGGTACTTGAACCATCAATTCTTATATCTCCACTTAACTTTTCACTCGCATTATTTGCTTCCTTTTGGCCACACGAAAAGCTGAATAATAGTACTGTGATTAATAATAAACCTCTTACTGAATTCATATTGATTGTTTTTTCGGGCAAAGGTACCCTCCTAATGTTAAGGGAATGTTAAGAATTGCACTAACTAGACTCGAAAACCTATTGCCACCGATTGCATATAGGGTTATTTATGAACCGAATAATTTCTTTTGCCTTATTTAAGGAAGTCGTAACATGTTTGCCTCAATAATCCAATAAGGCCAGGATGCCATTATAAGAAATAACGCAAGAAAAAAGAAAGGCCAATACTAAACCGCTTTGGATCCAGATATTGGTTGAATGGTGTTTCATCACACCTTTGTTATTCAGAAGCAAAATAATTCCGATGATAACAATCGGCAACACGAAAACATTAAACACTTGAGACACTATCTGCACTTGAATTGGATTGGCTCCAAAAATCGGAACCGTCAACGCGACAATGCATGCAATACCCGTGATGATTCTAAATTGTTTTGAACTAGAATCAAGTTTCCCTGACTGATAGTCGGCAAGAAGCAGTGGCGCAATCATAAGAATTGGAAAAACGGACGAAAGACCCGCGCTTAACGTGCCAAAGAAAAATAATGTTAATGCAAATTTCCCAGCCACAGGTTCTAATGCCCCCACCATATCCAATACATGAGTAACCGGTTTACCTTGATGAAATAGTGCACCGTGTGCGACTGCCATAATCGAACCGCTGATAATAAAAATCAAGACAGCTGCAACAATTGCATCTTTCTTTTGAATGCCAAGGTCTTTGATGGTCCAGCCCTTTCCTTGAATAAATAATGGACGTGATAGAAAAGTAGCGGCTGCCATGGTTGTACCAACAAAGGCCACGACCATCATCTTACCGCCTTGCTCCCGAGGAATTGTCGGGAGTAGTCCTTCTACAACTTCGATGGGTAGTGGATGAACAAGAAATAGAGAGAAAAGAAATGATCCTCCCATTATGGTAACAAAAATCACCAATATTTTTTCAAAGAAGCTATACTTACCCACCAGAAGAAGTAAATACATAGTACCCATCACCAGGATGGCAATCACTAGCACGGCTTGATATTCAAATTTTACCAGAGGTGGAAAATAAATAATAAGGATTTCGAAGATCAGATTGGACGATAATCCAACGATACCTATTAATGAATTCCATTGAGCAAACGAAACTCCAAGGATGATTGCAATGGCAATTATTTTACCTCCCTTGAGATGATTTTTAACTCCGAATAAGGCCGTTTCACCTGTTACAAGCGCATACTTACCATAGCTATACATTAACAAACCGGTGAATAGACAACTCACTAATAATACCCATAACAATTGCATGCCATACGCACTGCCCGCTACGATCATAGAGGTTACACTACCCGTACCTATCGTATGACCAATGGCAAAAATTCCTGGGCCAAAGGACAATATCATCAATATGATTTTTCTGAACAGTGAGGATGTTGATTGGGTTGGCCGGCTCATTCTGGATTTAAGTTAATTCTATTGAAGTTAAATACTTTTAACCTCAAGTAAAAGAATAGGGGCAAAACGAAGCCATCTACTTTTAACAAAATTTGTCCACTTATAGGTATAATTATGTGCTACCATGTATCCTCCATTTTACTTTCAACATTACTATTGAATTCTTCCAGAAGTATCTCAACGCATCTGCTTCACTTCTCGATCTGCATAAAAACGTGAGAAGTATCTATCCAATGATGTCACAAAAATTGAGTTGCGGCTCTACCTAAATTTGTGTCTGGAAAATTGTGTTACGTGCGCGGCTTGTATACCAAAGTAAGCTAATAAGATAGCAAGGTTTGCTTCTCCGCCCCCAAAGAGGAAATCCAAGCTTGTTGCCTTCGAATAAGTTGCATTGCCTGGGGGTGACAATCGCATAATCCCTTCTCCAAGGGTTACTATCTTCTTTGCATTTACACTTTTTCATGTTAATAGTTTACGATAAGCGTATTCCTCCAGTGAAGATCGTTAACGCTGCATTCCTATAATCTTCTGCCTTAAACGTGCATTTTACTTTTTGAAAAAGTCTTCACGGGTAGGACTAAATACATCAATGAGTTCTCCAGCCTCTAGGCAAACAGCACCATGCAGGGTATGGGGTGGGATATAAAAAGCGTCTCCTTTTTTCAATACTTTCTTCTCATCAGCAATTTGTAGTTCAAATTGCCCTGAGACCACATAGCTTGTCTGACTATGAAAATGCTCATGCACGGCACCAATACCTCCCTTATCAAACTTCACCCTTACCATCATCATTTTATCATCGTGCCCTAATATCTGACGATACATGCCTTCCCCTACTTTTTCCCAAGGTTGTTCAACTGCAAAAATAAATTCATTACTACTCATTGGTTTTTTCTTCAAGTGCGAAACTTTTAAAAAAAGGTTTTTCTTCTGACTTCAGGACTCTTAATTTTCAAGAGTACTGTCCAGCATTCTCATGGAGACTAGTGCATCATCCACGGAACAAGGATTTTCGCACTCACCTCGAAAATATTGAACTACTTTTTCAATCATGGGTTGTTGAATGTGAGGTGGATTGGTAAAATCAATTCGTTCAATCCCATTATCAGTTTTTATTTCAAGAGTTGCTCTTGTAAAAAAAGGGAATTTCAACATTCCTTTGTCACCGATAATCTCACAGGTATCTGCCACAGCACTTTCGTGAACATTAAAGGCCCAAATGCCGCGAAGAAAAACATCATTAAACAAGGCTTCGAAACTGGTAACATCTGGAGCGCTATTAATTTTATCCTGATTTAAAGATCGACCCTTCATTTCAGTTGGCTTGCCAAAAAACCAATACATTAAATCTAGTTGGTGCGGAGCTAAATCATGAAACAACCCGCCACCCGATTGCTCAGGATTAACTCGCCAGTTATCAGGAGTTTTTGTAATTGTGTTTTTGGTTGGTGATTGCAATGTGCGCAGCAACACAAGTTTTACCGTGCCTATTCTGTTCTCTGCTAATAATGATTTTACTTTATTGAATAAGGGCAAAGCTCTTCGGTAATAGGCACCTGTTGATGGAACTTGCAACGCCAAGGAAGTATCCCGAATTGAAATACATGATTCGGCATTTAGGGCCAATGGTTTTTCTATATAAACAGGTTTACCAGCAAGCATAGATTTAATTGCATATTCTTCATGTTGGGCGGGGGGAGTTGCAATATAAACTGCATTTACTTCCGGATCGTTAATAAGGGTTTGAGCATCCTTATAAAACTTACCAACATGATGACGCTGAGCATAATCTTTTGCCTTCGCTTCATTGCGCCTCATTACAGCCACAAGTCGCGAGTTACCGACTTTAGAAAATGCGGGACCACTTTTTACTTCGCATACATCACCACATCCAATGATGCCCCATCGCACTTCATCTTTAATAAATTTCAAGCAACTACTTTTTAAACTTTTTCAGGTACTACAAAGGGTGCTCTGTATTTTCTAGTTAACATCCCGTTAGCTTCAGTATCACCAGTAAACTTTTCGATCGCTGGATCGAATGTCAGGGTTCGTCCTGTTTGATAGGATATGTTACCCAAATGCGCAAGGGCAGATGATAAATGCGCAGTTTCAACCGGAGCATTACATAGTGCAGGATTCTTGGCCATTACGGCATCAATAAAATTCTTGTAGTGATCCCCACCTTCTTTTTTGGTTGGGCCCGGTGTTTTATCTTTTCCAAGAAACGTTTCATACGTATCATAGCCTTTCACGACCATATAACCTTCGCTACCATAAAAAATATTTCCAATCCCCACACCATCTTCCATATTGGTCATCCAGGGCCTTACTTCAAACTGAATAATCTTTTTTTCCTTTGGGTAATGATAAACAGACGACAACACCTCGGGCGTTTCTTTATAATCATCCCACAAAAACTTTCCACCCATAGAAGTAATTTTTTCGGGCAAGCCGACACCAAGGCCCCACATACATAAATCTGTTTCATGAATGCCTTGATTGCCTACATCTCCGTTACCATAATTCCACGACCAGTGCCAATTGTAATGAACATAGTTACGTGAGAATTCCCTCTTCTCAGCCGGCCCCGTCCAAAGTTCAAAATCTAAACCTTCTGGCACAGGCTCTGTGCCCTTATTGCCAATATCCGGCCGCCACTTAAATACAAGGCCGCGTGCCATATACACGTTGCCAATCAAGCCATCGCGCAAATGCTTCACCGCTTCCTGCATAGCTACCGAGCTTCTCAACTGCACACCATGTTGAACAACACGCTTATATTTTTTCTGAGCTTCCATCAGCTTCTTGCCTTCATAGAGATTATGGGTTCCTGGTTTTTCAACATACACATCTTTTCCTGCTTGCATGGCCCAGATAGCGGCTAGTGTATGCCAATGATTGGGAGTTGCAATACTTACCGCATCAATGCTCTTATCATCAAACACATTGCGCAAGTCTTGCTGCATTTTTACTTTCCTGCCGTATTGCTTTTCAAACTCATCGGCACGGGTTTGTAAAATGACTTTATCCGGGTCACACAAACAGGCCACCTCAGCATGTGTTTGCTTTTGAAATCCCTTGATGTGATCGGTGCCTCTCCCATTTACACCTAATACGGCTACTTGTACCTTATCATTAGCCCCAAAAGCACTGGCAGGGATAATTGTTGGAAAACCCAATACGATAGCAGCCGTTGTTGTCTTCTTTATGAAGTCTCTTCTATTAAGATCGTTTTCCATTTTCATAGTGAGCCGGTTAGTTAATAAACTATTTTACTTTTTTTTAGCATTCATAATCATCTGATCAAATACTTCGTGTTGCTCAATCATTGCTTTCACTTTATCCGCGGGGTCAGTCCGGCATTCTAGCAGAATCCAGCCATCGTAATTCATCTTTACAAATAGAGTTATCAGATCTTGGTACGGATAAGGACCAATGTTGAGTTCGCGTACATGCACTGTATCGCCCTGACGGTCTTTAACCAAATTGAAATTGTATTCGAGCCCACCTCCAATTAAATCTTGCTCATTACAATTCCAACAGGTATAAACATTCTTGTTATTTGCCACATCCATAATAGCTTTCATGTTAGGCAATTCCTGCGTTTCTTCACCATGAACCTCAACCCTGATCTTTTGGCCGTAGTCAGCGCCAAATTTTCCAACTTCGTTTAACGCTTTGCCAATCTGATCAATGGTTTTTTCATGCGGAACACCTTCATGGAATGCATTGGGTTTAACTTTCACTCCTGTTCCGCCCACATCGTTCGAAAGTTTTATCCACTCTTTAGTTTCTTCTATTGATTTTTTGAGCTTGTCCTGATCTACAAAATCATATTGTTGATTAGTGCCCATGCCTACAATCTTAACCGGGCTATCGGCAAACATCTTTTTAACTTCTTTGCGTCTAGCTGTTGAGATGGAAGGGCCTACACCGTGAGCATGGTCCACCCTCAATTCCACCCCTAGAACATTTGATGCTTTGCAATTTTTTAGTAGCGTTGGTATATCCCAGTCCTTTCCCCACAGATACGTGACCAACCCTAATTTCATCTTTGAGGCAGTGCCTTTTACAAACGCAAAATTTGGGAGCATCAGTGCACCTGAGAGTAAGGCCAGATCTCTAACGAAAATCCTTCTATTGGTTTTATTATTGGATAACATGATATGGAGAATAAAATGAGTAGCAGATACACTCTTTGACGAATTTTTTGCGGTTTTCCCTTACATTTCGATCCTCCAAAAGAAACAAACGCACTTTTCCCGATTAAATAATATCTGTTCCAATCATAAAATAAAAGTGCGAATTTGTAGGGATAAAAGGCCCTTTCAGCGTCATTAAAAGTACAGGACTTCTTCCAAATGGAAGAAGATGTTTTATATAGCCTAACGTTACCTAATAAATGAAAAAGCACTTCGCTATTTTAATCGTTCTGATCATTGCCTATGGTTGGGTGAGTGGCCAAAATTGGGAGTCGCTTTTTAATGGAAAGGATTTTACGGGGTGGAAGCAACTCAATGGTAAAGCCAAGTATGAAATACAACATGGTGAAATCGTTGGGACAACTGTTGCGAATGAACCCAATTCGTTCATGGCCACAGAAAAAAATTATGGCGATTTTATTTTAGAATTGGAATATAAAGTCCCGCAAGGCATGAATTCCGGGATTCAGTTCCGCAGTTTGAGTACTGCCGATTATATGAATGGTCGCGTACATGGGTACCAATTTGAAGTTGATCCTTCCCCTCGCGGTTGGACCGGTGGCATTTATGATGAAGCCCGCAGGGATTGGCTCTACACCTTAGAGTATAACCCAGCTGCAAAAAAAGCTTTCAAACAAGATGAGTGGAATAAAATTCGTCTTGAGTGCATTGGTACGTCATTGAGAACTTTCGTGAATGGTATTCCGGCTGCTCATGTTGTTGATGATGTAACACTGAGCGGTTTTATTGCCCTTCAGGTGCATGCGCTTTATGGCGATGAAGGACCTGGAAGGCAAATTCGCTGGCGCAATATTCGCATTCAAACAAAAAATCTTACCCCTTCCCCGCCCGATTACGTGTTTGTCATGAACTTCGTAGCCAACAATTTATCCGAATCAGAAAAAAAACAGGGCCATTCATTATTATGGGATGGCAAAACATCAACGGGATGGCGTGGAATTTACAAGGATACGTTTCCCGCTAATGGGTGGGAGATTAAAGATGGAACGATCAGCGTGCTGAAGGCAGACGGTGCTGAATCTGAAAATGGTGGCGATGTGGTGACCGAGAAAGAATTTGGTGCGTTCGATCTTCAATTTGAATTTAAGCTTACCGAAGGAGCCAACAGTGGTGTAAAATATTTTGTCACTGAAAAAGAAGAAAATAAAGGATCAGCCATTGGCCTTGAATATCAAATTCTTGATGACGCTAAACATCCTGATGCCAAACAAGGTGTAGTAGGCAACAGAACCCAAGCCTCTTTATATGATTTAATTCCTGCTATTAAAGAAAGACGCGGCCAACACAAGGTCGGAGAGTGGAACAATGGCCGGATTATTGTTTATCCGGATAACCGGGTTGAGCATTGGCTCAATGGTTATAAAGTAGTAGCGTATCAACGTGGAACGCCTATCTACTATGCATTGGTGGCTCGCAGCAAATATGCCAAGTGGGAAAATTTTGGAATGGCCGAGAAAGGAAGAATTCTTTTGCAAGACCATGGCGATAACGTTTCGTTCAGAAGTATAAAAATTAAGGAATTAAAATAATTAAATTAACACTAACGTAGATATGAAAAATTCAAGGAGAGACTTCATTAAAAAATCTGCACTGGCGACAGCAGGAACGTATATGGGTGCCATGGGCTTTACCGCCAAGAGTTATGCAAATATTATTGGTGCGAATGATCGCGTACGGGTAGGCGTAATTGGTTTCTCAGACCGTTTCCGTTCATCATTACTGCCCGCTTTTACGAGTCATCATAAGGAACTGAACTTTGATATGGTAGCTGTTTCCGATATCTGGAAAAGAAGACGTGAAGAAGGACAAGCCATTCTTAAAGAAAAATTAGGACATGATATAAAAACTTTCGTGAATAATGAGGCACTATACAATTCCAAAGAAGTTGATGCAGTAATCATTAGTACAGCTGATTTTCAGCATGCATTGCATACAGTAGAAGCAGTGCGGGCAGGATGTGATACGTATACTGAAAAGCCCTTTGCTGAAACAATGGAAGATGCTCGTGCCGCAATGAAAGCGGTTAAGGAGACAGGTAAAATTGTTCAGATCGGTTCACAACGTAGAAGTGGAAGAAACTATCACGCTGCCGCTGATTTTGTAAAGTCTGGAAAGTTTGGAGACATCACCATGGTAGAACTTACCTGGAATGTTAACCAGCCAGGCCGTTGGAGAAGACAAGCACTAGTGGATCAAATAAAAGAAAGCGATACTGACTGGAAGCGCTATCAAATGAATCGTCCGGCTGAAGCATGGGATCCTAGAAAGTACCTGGAGTTCCGCTTGTTCTGGCCTTACTCTTCAGGCCTTCCCGGCCAGTGGATGAGTCACCAAATTGATACCGTTCATTGGTTCAGCAGTTTGAAAAATCCAAGAAGCGCCACTGCTAATGGAGGAATTTATCAATGGAAAGATGGCCGTAAAAATTGGGATACTATTGCAGTTGCTTTCGATTATGGACCTGCCGATGATCTTACAAAAGGTTTTCAGGTAACCTTTACTTCGCGCATGCATAATGGCGATGAAAATCCTGCTGAGATCTATTATTCAAATGGTGGCGAAATGAATCTGAATACAAACATGGTAACACCAACAGGCGGATTGACTGAACGTTTTGCAAAGCCAATGGGCATGAGCGCGAACTTATTGAAGGAGGCTAATTTGAATGTAGTTGATGAAAAAATCATTGCTTCGGCTAATACGGGTAATGATCCGTTAACATCAGGCCATATGCGCAACTGGATGGAAAGTGTGCGTGATCGCAAACAACCTAATGCACCCGTTGAAGCTGGGTATTCGCATGCCATCGCTGTCATTATGGCGAACGCTGCTGTTCACACAGGAATGAAAGCAACCTTCGATGATAAAACTCAAGAAGTGATAGCTGGCGGAAAAGTTTTTAAATATTAATTCATGAGTCGTTTTAATTTCTCACTAAAAACAGGGACAATCGTATTGTCCCTGTTTTTATTATCTGGTGTCGTAATGGCACAGAAAGCTGTCAAATTTGTTACCGATTCAACCAATAAAAAGGTAGATGTACTTATTGATGGCAAATTATTTACCTCTTACATCTATCCGTCTGATCTAGATAAGCCTGTACTGTATCCCATCTATACAAGCAAGGGTACTGTAATCACCCGTGGGTTTCCAAAAGATCCTCGTCCGGGCGAACGCGTAGATCATCCTCATCATGTGGGTCTTTGGTTTAATTATGGTGACGTAAACAATCTTGATTTCTGGAATAACTCCTATGCCATACCTCCCAATAAAAAATCTGAGTATGGAAGTATTCGACATCAAAAAAT
Source organism: Cyclobacteriaceae bacterium (assembly GCA_016787755.1). Taxonomy (GTDB): domain Bacteria; phylum Bacteroidota; class Bacteroidia; order Cytophagales; family Cyclobacteriaceae; genus ELB16-189. The sequence goes on from JAEUUA010000005.1 coordinate 209,974, forward strand.
TGTAAAGGCTGATGGCGGAAAGAAAAAAGGAACACTTTTCGTAATGACAAATTGGGTGGATTCTAAAAACAATATTTTGTTAGTGGAGGAAACAACGTTTGTGTTTAGCGGAACGGATAACCTTCGTGTGATTGACCGGGTCACTAAACTCACGGCACAAAAAGGTAAAGTGGTGTTTGAAGAAAGTAAAGAAGGCATGATGGGTATCCGGCTTGACCGCGCCTTTGAAGAACCTTCAACAAAACCCGAAGTATTTACTGATGCGAGTGGAATACCCACTACCGTAGCAGCACTAAATAATGAAGGAGTAAATGGCGTTTACAAAAACAGTAAAGGCTTTGAAAAAGGTGATGTATGGGGTAAACGTGCTGATTGGGTTTCACTTTCTGCCACCAAAGGCGCTGAGCCAATTACTATTGCCATAATCGACAATAAAAAGAATGTTGGCTATCCTGCACATTGGCATGCGCGCACCTACGGATTATTTGCAGTGAATAATTTGGCTTCCAAATCCTACATTCCTACCGATGAAGAGATGACAACTATACTAAGCCCTGGCCAATCTATAGAATTTAAACACAGGATCTTGGTGAGTTCAGGCAGTTTCATCAGCGATGATGAAATGAATAAACAGTTTAGTGATTTTAATAAATAAGATGAACGCATTCATTCAAGAACTATTTTCATTACAGTATAAAACTGCGGTAATCACAGGAGGAACAGGCGTATTGGGCACTTCTATGGCCAAAGCACTTGCCAAAGCCGGAGCCAACGTTGTAGTTATCGGTCGAAGAAAAGAAGCCGGGCAAACTGTTGTAGATGAAATTCAACAGGCTGGTGGGAAAGCAATAGCTGTTCAGGCTGATGTGCTGCAGTTGGAAGATTTGAAATCAGCAAAAGAAAAAATTCTTTCTGCATTTGGAACTATTGATATCTTAATAAATGCAGCAGGCGGCAATATGCCTGGTGCTACCATAGGGGTTGATAAAACTTTTTTTGACCTCGACCCAAAAGCATTTCAACAAGTGGTAGATTTGAATTTGTTAGGCACCGTGTTGCCCTCACAAATATTTGGTGAAGTGATGGCAGCTAAAAAAGTGGGCATTATTATAAATATCTCTTCCATGTCAGCCTTTCGTCCCATCACTCGTGTGGTAGGATACTCTGCAGCGAAAGCGGCCGTGAGTAATTTTACCGGATGGCTCGCCATTGAGATGGCTAAAAAGTATGGAGCCGGTATTCGCGTGAACGCAATCTCACCTGGTTTTTTTATTACAGAACAGAATCGCGCACTCTTAACTAATGAGGATGGATCATTAACAGCACGTGGGGAATCCGTTATTCAAAGCACTCCTTTCGGAAGATTTGGTGAACCAGAAGAATTAATTGGAACGTTGTTGTGGCTATGCTCTGATGCATCCAAGTTTGTCTCAGGGGTAGATGTACCCGTAGATGGTGGGTTCAATGCATTCTGTGGCGTATAAATAAATATTATATAAAAAGAGAAACAGTGTCAGCTAAATCTAAGTTTTTAGGAAAAGATTTTTTACTCCATTGCGAAGCAGCCGTGAATTTGTATCACAACCATGCAGCTCCTAAAGCCATAGTAGATTATCACAATCACTTATCACCAAAAGAAATTGCTGAAAACAAGCAGTTTACTAACCTAACTGAAATTTGGCTTGATGGCGATCACTATAAGTGGCGAGCGATGCGGATCAACGGTGTGAATGAAAAATATTGCACCGGAAATGCCAGCCCCGAAGAAAAATTTATGAAGTGGGCTGAAACGGTTCCTCATACCATGCGCAATCCATTGTATCATTGGACACACCTTGAACTAAAGAGGTACTTCGGAATAGATCGTGTTCTTAACGCTGAGTCTGCAAAAAGCATTTATGACGAATGCTCAGCAAAACTTCAAACAAAAGAATTCCGCGTTCAACCCTTGTTAAAAAGGATGCATGTGGAAGTGGTTTGCACAACTGACGATCCGTGTGATGACCTGGCCTATCATATTTCCCATACCGAAGCAGGATCACCAGGTGCTAAAATGCTTCCAACCTTCCGGCCGGATAAGGCCTATGCATTTGAAGACATCTCTGCTTATAATGCCTATATCAAAAAATTATCAGAAGCATCTATCGTTGAAATTAGTTCGTTAGCCGATTTATTAAAAGCGCTCGAAAACAGAGTTGATTTTTTCGCGAAGAACGGATGCCGTGCCTGCGATCATGGATTGGAAATACTTCCCTATGCAGAATTGTCGCATACAGAGGCTGCAAGCTTATTTGAAAAAGTGTTGAAAGGAACAACACTTAATACACTGGAAATTATGGGCCTTCGTTCATTTGTCCTTACTCATCTATGCAGACTTTATCATGGCAAAGGATGGGCGCAACAATTTCACCTTGGAGCATTGCGCAACAACAACTCGCGCATGAAGCGCACGCTTGGTGCAGATGCAGGGTTTGATTCGATTGGTGATTTTCCGCAAGCCAGTAGTATGTCAAAATTTTTCGACCGACTGGATAGCGACAATCAACTTACCAAAACGATCATCTACAACTTAAATCCGGCAGATAACGAATTGTTTGCTACCATGATTGGAAATTTTAACGATGGTTCATCGCCCGGTAAAATTCAATGGGGTAGTGGCTGGTGGTTCCTCGATCAAAAAGATGGAATGGAAAAACAAATCAACACGTTATCTAACATGGGGTTGTTATCTCGCTTCATCGGTATGATTACAGACTCGCGGAGTTTTCTCTCATTCCCTCGTCATGAATATTTTAGAAGAATCCTGTGTAACGTAATTGGTACTGATATTGAAAAAGGCGAACTGCCAAATGATATGCCTCTTATTGGCAAAATGGTAGAAGACATTTGTTATCATAATGCTAAAAATTATATGGACTTATGATCAACAGCGAATCAAATTATATTATGACATATAAGGTAAACCCCCATAGAAGGATGGCTTATTGAGCAGTTTCCTGATGTTAAAAAATAATAAAATTGTAAGCAATGAAGCTGATCATTCCCATACTCCTGATTTGTCTTTTCTTTTTTAAGTCCAACGGCCAAAAGATTGGTAACGTTAACTGGAAAGAGGTACGCGTACTTATTTACACCAAAAACGGAAAAGGGTATGTGCATGAAAATATTCCAGCTGCTGTATCCTGCATCCAAAAGCTTGGCCAGCAATATGGGTTTAAAACGGAAGTCTCAGAAAACCCAAATGCATTTACAGAAGAAAACTTAAAGCAATACACACTTTTAATATTTACGAGCACCAACAACGATGTGTTCGATTCCGATGAACAACGCTTGGCTTTCAGGCATTTCATAGAAGCAGGCGGTGGCTTTGTAGGTATTCACTCGGTAGTAGGAACAGAACGTAATTGGGATTGGTTTAAAATGATGCTGGGGGGAACATTTTCGTGGCATCCGAAATTTCAAAAATATAAACTTCAGGTAATTGATAAAGGGCATCCTTCTACATCAGGCTTACCAACGGTGTGGGAAAAAGAAGATGAATGTTACTTTCAAAAAGAAATGTATCCCGGCATCAAAACGATATTGGCCCATGATATCAACTCATTAAAAGAAGATGATCAGGAAAAAATTAAACTTCATGCAGGTCCGTATTCAAAATTATACCCCGCTGCCTGGTATCAAAAATTTGATGGTGGGTATATTTGGATAACCGCATTGGGTCATGACAAAAAAGACTATGAAGACCCGACTTATGTAAATCATATTTTTCAGGGGATAAAATTTGTTGCCAGTCAGTTAGCATCAAAAGAGTATTCAAAAGCTTATGCTCAAAACAGGGATGAGGTTATCAAGAATTAATAGGTAAGACGTTAAATTATGAAAATTATGAAATCAACTAAATTAACGAGAAGGTCATTCATCAGCACCGCTGTAAAAGGAACTGTGGCAACTTCGTTTGCCATCACAGGATTTCCAACTATTCTGCCAGCTTCTGTATTTGGTAAAAATGCACCCAGTTCACGTATTAATATCGGAGCTATTGGCACCGGTCGTATTTCAAGAGATCATGATTTGCCTGGCGTTTGGAAAGCTGATTTCGCTCAAGTAATAGCTGTATGTGATTTAGATACCAAACGCGCTGCTGACGGTAAAAAGTTAGTGAACGAATATTACTCAAAGAGAAACGGAAAGCCTTTTAATGGTGTAAAAGAGTATCATGATTACAAAGAACTAATAAAAAATAAAGACATTGATGCAGTGCTTATCAGCACGCCTGATCACACGCATGCTATGATTGCCGTGGCTGCTGCCCGGGCAGGAAAACATATCTATATGCAAAAGCCCGCTTCACTTACTATTGCCGAAGGAAGATTTGTAAGTAATGTGGTTCAAAAAAGTGGTGTCGTGTTTCAAATTGGTAGCCAGCAGCGATCGTCTGAACAATTTCGGTATGCAGCTGAGTTAGTGCGCAATGGTCGCATCGGTCAATTAAAAAATGTGTATGTCGGCTTACCGGGCGATCCTTCCGGTGACGAAGAGAAAGAAATGCCCGTTCCAAAAAATCTTAACTATGATATGTGGCTAGGTTCTACCCCTGAAGTGTATTACACTGAAAAAAGAGTTCATCCGCAAGTTGGATACGACAGGCCAGGCTGGTTGCGTTGCGAACAGTTTGGAGCCGGTATGATTACAGGTTGGGGCTCACATCATATTGACTCAGCTCATTGGGGCATGGGCATGGAACGCTCAGGTCCGGTTGAAGTGTGGGGTCATGCCGATTTCCCTAAGAGTGGCTTGTGGGATGTGCATGGGATTTTTAAGACAGAAGCGCTGTATGCAAATGGAGTTAAGATGGTTGTAAGCAACGAACTCCCCAACGGAATAAAATTTGAAGGTACGGAGGGTTGGATCTTTGTTACCCGAGGTAATTACCAGGCAACAGCAAGCGATCCTGTGTCCAATTCGGATGGAACCAAACCGTTGGAAGCCAGCGATCCTAAAATTATCAAATCGGTAATAGGCCCAAATGAGTTTCATTTCATGGTCAGCAAAGAACACCACATGAATTGGCTTGAGAGCATCCGGGATAAAACACCTAACATTGCGCCTGTTGAAGAAGCGCATCGGTCATGTTCTACCTGTTTAGTACATCATATCGCCATGAAGCTGGATCGGAAAGTGTATTGGGATCCTGCTAAAGAACAATTTAATAATGATGACGAGGCAAACAAGATGTTGTCAAGACCGCAACGGAAACCTTACAACTTAATGTAGGCGCAATTCAGTAAGTAAAAAGTATTCAACAAATAAGTAAGATGAAATCAGTATCTGTTTTTTCAATTTTGTTTTTTGTTATGTCTTGTGTTTCTAATCCAAAAAATAAAGAAGCCAATCAAGTTCGGCTAATCACGCTTGATCCGGGCCATTTTCATGCAGCCCTGGTGCAAAAGTCAATGTATGACAACGTTGATTCTATAGTTCATGTATATGCACCCGAAGGGAATGATGTGGGGTTGCATTTAAATCGAATCGATGGATTTAATACCCGAGCTGAAAATCCAACCCATTGGAAAGAAGAGGTTTACTATGGACCCGATTTCTTTGAGAAAATGCTGGCTGAAAAAGCGGGGAATGTGGTAGTCCTTTCGGGAAACAATTTGAAAAAAGCCGAGTATGTTTGGAAATCATTGGCTGCAGGATTTAATGTACTGGCGGATAAGCCCATGATTATTGGTAGCAAAGATTTTGACCTCCTAAAGGAATCCTTTGCAAGGGCGAAAGAAAATAATTTGTTGCTGTATGATATCATGACCGAGCGCTATGAAATCACTACCATGCTTCAGAAAGAATTTTCAATGCTCTCTGAAATTTTTGGAACACTCGAAAATGGGACTCCAGACAATCCTGCAGTAACCAAAGAAAGCGTTCATCACTTTTACAAATACGTTTCCGGGAGTATTCTTCAGCGTCCTGCATGGTTTATGGATTCACGCCAGCAAGGTGAAGGAATCGCAGATGTAACTACCCACCTGGTTGATTTAGTTCAATGGGAATGTTTCCCGGATCAACTATTGGATTATACAAAAGACATAGAAATCACGAAAGCTTCACATTCCATTACTGCCATGACGTTGCATGAATTTAAAGCGATTACCGGTTTGGAAAGTTTTCCTGATTATTTGAAAAAAGATGTGATCCATGACACTGTGTTAAACATCTATTCAAACGGGGAAATCAATTACAAATTGAAAAATGTGCACGCCAAAGTTTCTGTGATCTGGAATTATAAAGCCCCGGAAGGCGCAGGCGACACACATTATTCTATTATGCGGGGCACAAAGTCTAATTTGATCATTCGCCAGGGTGCTGAGCAACAATACAAACCTACTCTATATATAGAGTCAGCTGATGAGGCAACAATCGAAAATGCTTTACAGGAAGGGTTAAAAACAATTCAGGCTAAATATCCTGGTATTGAAATCAAGAAAATAAGCAAAGGGTGGGAAGTTATAATCCCTGATTCCTATAAAGAGGGTCATGAAGCCCATTTTGGCCGTGTAACCGAAAAATTTCTGGAGTATTTGCAAAACAAAAACATGCCCGATTGGGAAGTGCCTAATATGATTGCAAAATACTATACCACCACAAAGGCACTCGAGTTAGTAAACCAGAAATAAGAAGTTCTTTCGTTAGCTTACTCAACAACAGCCGCTTTGCGTCTGTTGTTGCCTTCCCGTTTTGTTAGATCATCGCCTAAATCTTCGCGAGCGGTTTCTACAAGCTTCATAATTTGGGCAACCACGTCTGGATATAATTCTTGTAGATCAACTTTTTCACCAGGGTCATGGGCAAGATCATACAACGCTTGCTTTACTTCAATTTGACCAATCTTTCCTGGAAAACCGTCTTTACCGGGTTTTTCATTTTCATAAGAGGCAGACGTATGAGGCAGCACTAATTTCCAATGTTTGTAGCGCACTGCTTTTAAGCTATTTTGATTATAGTAATAATAAAAAGATTCACGGGGTCCATCCATTGTTTTGCTTAAGAGAAGGGGCATGAAGTTAATACCATCAATTTTCTTTTTAGGAAGGGCTGAACCTGTCATCGCACAAATCGTTGGTAACACATCCATATTGGTCATGAGTTCACCCGTAACGTACCCAGCCTTTATCTTTTCTGGCCAACGAATTAAAAACGGTACGCGGGTTCCACCTTCAAAAACTGTTCCCTTTCCCTCTTTAAATCCACCAGCCGATCCTGCATGAACACCAAAGTTTAACCACGGCCCATTATCACTTGTTACTATTAAAATTGTATTCTTAGTCAGATTCTCATTATCTAATGTTTCCAACACGTGTCCTATTGACCAATCCAGCTCCATCAGCACATCTCCAAACAACCCCAACTGACTCTTGCCTTTAAACTTTTCAGATACGGCTAAGGGCACATGAGGCATTGGGTGTGCCAGGTATAAGAAGAATGGATTTTTCTTGTTAGCTTTAATATAAGCAACCGCTTTCTCTGTAAGAGCGGATGTCCATTGCGCTTGTTCTTCTAACGTCTTTATTGTCGCAATTTCCTGATTACCTTCAATAACGGGTAACGGAGGCCAGGAGCCCCTATAGTTTGCAGGATCCGTAATTAATTTTCCTGCATAATCAATTGGCCAGATGTCATGCGAATAGGGCAAGCCGTAAAAACTTTCGAAACCAAAACTCATGGGAAGGTAAGGAGGCTTATTACCGAGATGCCATTTACCCAGCATGGCAGTTTTGTAGCCATTGTCTTTCAATAACGAAGCAAGTGTTTGCTCCTCCGGATTCAAAGCAGTTTTAGCTCCGGGTAATAAAGCTCCTGCTAAGCCCACTCTGTTTGCATAAGCTCCTGTGAGCAATGCAGCACGCGATGCTGAACATACCGCCTGCACCGTGTTATAGTTTGTAAGTCGCAATCCTTCTGCTGCCAGTTTATTGAAATTGGGTGTATGCACTCCGGTCATTCCAAAGGGCTCAATATCGCCATATCCCATGTCATCGAAATAGATGATGATAACGTTGGGCTTGGAACTGCTTTGAGAGAAGCACGAAAGAGAAATAATCAGTGCTATTGAAACGAGAACTTGCTTCATGGAAAGTAGTTGTTGTTTTGCAATATTGTGATTTTTTTGTGACCCCAAAAGGAATCTCTGCCTGCCTGCGTCACGCAGGCATTGAACCTATAAAAAAACTTTCCATGGTTTAAATGCTTTTGTATATCGGTTCAAACCAAGATAATGTTCTGCAAGCCGTCTCTCAACATCTTTAGAAATGCCGACATAAATCTCCTCATTATTAAAATTGTGTAGTGCATACACACAAATTTGTGTGACCCCGGCAGGAATCTCTGCCTGCCTGCGTCACGCAGGCATGGAACCTGAATCTCGCAATACTACCTTCCTTAAGTACCGCTTGCCAGAAGCATTTTTAAAGTACTTCTCCCGCACACGAGCACTCGAATACGTAGGATGACTTTCGGTATAAAAAACTTTCCACGGCTTAAATGCTTTTGTATATCGGTTCAAACCAAGATTATGTTCTGCAAGCCGTCTCTCAACATCTTTAGAAATGCCAACATAAATCTCCTCATTATTAAAATTGTGTAGTGCATACACACAAATTTGTGTGACCCCGGCAGGAATCGAACCTGCATCTTCAGAATCGGAATCTGAAATACTATCCATTGTACTACGGAGCCAGTATGTAGGATGTGATGTCACAAAGGTAGAACATTCGGGTCATTTTATAATAAAATATGTTCCTCCTCAAAAAATATTTCAAATTTTTTTTCGATGCGATTTTCTCCTGCGTTGTAAGTACTTCTACCTGATTTTATAAAACAGACGTGAATGAATGATTAAAAGATGATTTGTAAAAAGTGTGAATACACGCTGTATAACAACATTTTTCAATGAGGTAGTTATACTTTATACAAACACAAAGTATGTTAGTTGAAAATATTTTTATCAAAACATCTCATTGATGACATCCTGTAACATGTTACGCATAGTAAAAACGATGTCCAACATTTGGTTTATACACAAATTGTTATTTATTTCAACTCAGTTTTCAATAAATATGTTTAACTAAAAACAAAAAATGCTATGGCAAAAAAAGCAAAGAAGGCCGCAAAAAAGAAAGTAGCTAAAAAAGCTGCTAAGAAGAAAGTTGCTAAGAAAGCAAAGAAAGCAGCTAAGAAAAAGAAGTAAGGAACATTCGTTCTTTATGAAAAAGGTTGACAGCAATGTCAACCTTTTTTGCTTTGTGTTGGATTAGAAATAAGAATAAATAATCCTTTTCTCGACTTTCGCTAGGACCAGCTCCATGCCTTATTCATTCAATCTTATGCTTCGTTTTTCAACTTGTAAAGACGTTGGGCCATTCCATACCTTCAAGAATAAAATAAGCCAGCGCTCACAATGAGCGCTGGCTTATGTACTCCTTTTGCCATTCGGTTTCTTTACCTCACCGCACGAGGTAAGGAAAAATAGCTATTTACCCCAAACCTGTACAATCGATTTAGCCTTTGAGTTATTCACGGTGTCATACCAGAATGTAACCTTTTCGATTTTGCGTGAATTTCCTTTAAGATCCCAAACACGGCCATCGTTAGCAGCATTCACCTCTTCATCAAACTGAATTTCCTGGCTGTCGCCATTTGAAAAATGGACAGTAGCCCTATGCATATTTAAGGTTCCGTTTTTCACTATAAACTTTAGACCGGTTATGTTTACTTTACTCTCTTTAAGAGATACTACATCCCGGTCGATGGTATAGTCTACTTCACGCGTGCCTAGTAACGTCCAGCCGTCAAGCGCTTTGCTCAACTTTTGGGCATATGTGGTGTTAGATTGCACAATCATAAAAAGAGCCACTAAAAATGTCAATACTGTTCTTGATTTCATTTTAATATTGGTTAATATTTACTTTAAAAGAGAATCAATTGTTCATCTACTGTTAAAGATTAATTGGTGGTAAGAAAATCTTATGCCATTTATAAACACTGTGAAAAAGTGAATGCTGGTGGTTTTAGTAAATTTTGATGTAGACTCTTTTTCACGTTGAGCATTTAATTTCTACTCATGCCTCAACTCAGAATGTGCTATTTTCTGGATTCTGGATAAAATGAACAAATTGTTTCAGTTCGTTCTCAGTGTAAACAAGTTGCTTTTTGGAATCACGTTCATGAATTTTGCAATAGTAAAGTCCGTTTAAAAAGTTGACTACCGTTAGTTTTTGAAAGGGTCTAACTCTTTCAATTACATGGTCGCCTATATTAAATTTCCTTTCCATAGCCTCCTTATGCTCTTTGCCAGCCTAAATATATCGAGTTTGTTTTGCAACGGGCGCTGTGTAATCCTTGCTATTGGAAACCACAACCATTTTGTTAATGTTCGATTTAAGGATTTTAACCAATTTATTATTTCTTTCTTGAAACTTGATCACAAAATCATTCTGATAGATAATTGTGCCCGTATACTCGTTTGTTTTTGTGGCGATTTTATATTCTGTAAGATCTATCAAAGGAGTTTCTTCTGTATCCGGCCAAAGGAAGATTTCAGAAATTGATTTTACAAGGCCCATTAGAGTTATTTAAAAGTTAACAAAAAAGAACTTAATCTTCATACCCACTTTTGATTATGGTTGAAATCATTTTAAATCTGACGTTGGCCTTTATTGTGTTGCGCGAGTGGGCTGGGATAATAATGGATTGACCTATTTCTAACATATGTGAAGCATCATCAATTAGAATTTCAGCTTTTCCGTCAATTATTTGAATGAATGTATCAAAAGGAGAGATTTTTTCAGTCAGCGCCTCTCCTGAATCAAATGACACCACACTCACATTGCCGGTTGTCTTTTTAATTATCGTTTTAATGACTACAGAATTAGGAATATATTCAATGATCTCAACAATGATGAAGACTTTGCCTTTATTAATTTCTGGAATTTCAATTTTTGATGGCTCCATGTTTGATGGTGAATAGTATGTATTGGAATTACTAAAAAAGGCAGGCTTCCAAATTCCTGCCTTTTACCTAACCAAGCTCTTCTACAAAGAAGGAATTATTTAAAAGCTCAACCTTTACATAGTAAACCAAATTTTTTATATAAATCACACTTTACGCATAAGTACTAAAGTAGAATGAAGGTTACAGAAAAATCCAGATACCCAAATCTTAATCGATTGGTCTAAAGAATTTTTCTTCTCTGAATAACCCGAATGAGCAGCGCATGATTGCAACTACCAAACGAATGTGAATAAAATCCATCACATGATAACCAACGTAGCATATCTGCCAGACTAGATAAGCGTTAAAACAACAGCACTTTCTTGAACAAGTGTATGTTGTTCATGTGGATGCGATTATTGTTCTGTTACGGTAATTATTAGTAGGATATTCCAAATTCAAACTCTTATTAAGGAATCATATTACTTAGTTGCACAGTAAATGTTGTTCCCACCCTTTCTTGTGAATCTACTGTAATTACCCCATTTAGCTTTGTGACAGTTTCCTCTACGATGTAAAGTCCTATACCGGTGCCATCTCGTTCACCTGAAATACGAAAGAACATCTCAAAGATTTTCTGCAAAAACTCCTTTGCCATACCAATACCATTGTCTTCTATCTTAATAGTAAGAAAATCTTTATCTGATTTACCGGATATTTTTATAACTCTGTTCAATCGGCTATAATCTTGAAATTTAATGGCGTTAGAAATCAGGTTTTCAAAAATGATAGTAAACCGTTGAAAGTCGGAATAGAAAAGTTCTTGCTCTTCAATATTTACTTCAAATTCAACTCCTTTAGCTTCTTTACTATGACCTAACAAGGTTACAATTGCATCAATTGTTTGTTCAAGTGGAATATGCCGGATTTGTAGTTCTAATCGATTATTTTTGGAATAGTTAAGAATATTTTTTATGAATTCATCAAGCTTTTTTATGCTGGTACGTATCATTCCTGAGTACTGCTTAATCGCTGCTTCGGTGCTCTCCATTTCAATTAAGGTAACTAACCCAAGAACAGAACAAAGGGGAGCGCGTAAATCATGGGAAGCACTATATACAAAGCGGTCCAGCTCTGAATTGGTCTTCTTCAATTCTTCATTCTTGCGAATTAATTTCTCTTCGGCTAGGTTACGCTGCAGCATAACTTCATTACGCGCTTTCTCTTTCTCAAAAAGATCGAGCGCAAAGGAAATATCAGAAGCCACTTCTTCCAGCAAGAGAATTTCTTCGTCTGGCGGGAAATTAGACTCGGTGGAACATAAATTAAGTGTGCCAATAATGTTGCCTGATTTTTTGAGCAGCAAGACGATACACGAGTGAATTCCATACCGATTCGCAAAATCCTTCCATTCCTGCAACTCGGGGTCATCCTCAATATTATTCCAGGAATAGAACGTGTTTGATTGGATCGCATACTTCTGGGCGTCAATAGTTTGAAAGAACTTTTTTGAAAAAAACTCTATCTCATCCGTTGGGATACCACAACTTTCTAGTAATGAAATTCTCTCTTTATGCTTGTCAACTTTTCCAATCCAAGCCATTTTAAATTTTCCGAATTCGATTGCCATACTACAGGCATTTCGAAAGAGAGTTTCTTCATCTTTTATGCGAACAATGTTTTGGTTAATTTGACTGATAAAAGCATATAGATGTTTCGCACGAATTACTTTTTCCTCTACTTCTGTGTGATTAGTTCTGTCCGTGGATCCTATCCGAACAATTTCTTCTCCAGGTTCCATCCGAGATTCAACCAATTTCATCGCATGGTCCGGATGTAAGATATTGGTCGTTAATGTTTTCATGTTAGTCTATTTTCATGATCTATAAATGAGGATTGGCTAGTCAGTTATTTCCTTGCAATTACGATTTTAAGAATAAAATAAGTTAAAGAAGTATTTTTTTCCTTACCGTTGAATTCGATCTAAGCACTAGATCCTCTTCTCTCACTTTGATTAACTCCATTTCACACGAAATGTTAATCTCTTCACCCACCAGGAGATCGCCCGTTTCCAAAAGGGTATTCCATGTTAGTTGCCAATCTGTTCGGTTGATTTTCCCGCTAATGGTAAAACCCACTCTTTCATTTCCCCAAGGATCTCTTGCACTGCCACCAAATTGCACATTGAGCTTTATGTTTTTCGTAATTCCCACCATTGTCAATTCACCCCATAGTTCAATGTTGCCATCAGCATCTGGCATGCTCATGGTGGAAGAAGTAAAAGTGATTTGTTTGTGTTTTGCTACGTCAAGAAAATCTGCACTTTTCAAATGCTCGTCTCGCTTGGCATCGCGGGTGTTAATTGTGGATGCATCTATCCATATATAAACTTCAGCAGTAGCAAAGTCCTTTGCCTGGGTAAATATGCTGCCATCAAATCCGGTAAACAATCCTTTCACATTTGAAATCATCAGGTGTTTCACCTTAAAACTAATTTCACTGTGTGCCTGATCGATCGACCATCTTGTTTGAGAAGTGCCTTTGGTTGCTTTCATATTCGTGAATTTCTGTTTGCCTACTCAGCATTAACACGGTATTCATTTATATATTATCAAAAAGAATTTCGTTAGCCGATTTCTACCAGGCAAGATTTATTCTGCTAAGTTGAGACCCATCACTCATAGATTCTTTACACATTTCACTTGGTTATTTGTATAAATCACATATCCTATCGATTATTAGTTGCCCGGGTAAAAATCCATCCTTTAGACTACAACAAAAATTTAAAACTACGATTATGAAAACATTTTGAATAGGATAATTCATCAGGCAAAAATCATGAGCCGGCACATCCCAACATGCCATTGAGATTTTTAACATCTTCATCGATTATCGGAGACGAGGTTCTGAACAAGGCTGGAGATAAATTAGGAAAGATCAATAAAATGAAAGATTCATTTTTGATCAAACAAAAGAAGCACTTGAATTAGCACCCGGGTTCGATAAAGATCATTGACCCGAAACCAATTCGCATGAGCTTGATCATGCCAGAGCGTATATTGGGGAAGTTTTATAGGGACCAATACAAGCGGGGTTCCTTGTTGACTCAAGTGTATAAGCAATTGGATTCATACCAAAAATTTAAAAAAATGAAATGACAACTAAAACACTTTTGTCAGCCAGATAAAATAAAAGTGCTTATTAAAAGAAAGGCATCACAAATCTTGAGATAAGCCTTTTTCGGATGATCTAGAGGTATTCCAGATTTTGATCACTTTTTTGCTTTAGTTTTTTATAGTAAGTTGGCGAGAGTCCCGTTATTTTTTTGAATTGGTTCGACAAATGAGCTACACTACTATAATGGAGTTTGTAAGAAATCTCGCTCAAGTTCATCTCGTCATACAACAAGAGCTCTTTCGCCCGCTCAATTTTATGAATGATAATAAACTGTTGAATAGTAATGCCCTTTACTTCTGAAAATATATTAGACAAATAGGTGTAGTCGTAGTTTAGCCTCTCGCTGATGTATTCTGAATAGTTAACTTTCGGCAACTCATCTGAATAGTGAATCATCTCAACAATCACGCTCTTAATTTTTTCAATCAAAATACTTTTTTTGTCGTCAAGCAATTCCAGTCCTGACTTAAGGAGGTTGGTTTTTAATTGTACGTGCTGTGAGTTAGTGATGTCCTCTAATAATTCGACCGTACCGAGGTCTATCGCTAAATGGCGTAACCCCATTTTTCCCAATTCATCCTTTACGATCATCTTGCATCGTAGGCTAACCATATATTTTATGTACAATTTCATTGTGTATAGAAAGTCATAAAAGGAATTCTATCGATACAAAATAAAGATAAATAATTAGTTAGAGAAATGATAAAATTGCACCTTGATTTATAGCAGATAGGTGATTTATACAACATCTTTCTAGAATGATATAAATTTAATCTTCATAATTCTACTCTTTTGACGGAGTGATAGCAGACGCTAAACAGACCTTTCTGAAAATGATGACAACAATCTCCAGTAAAAAGGAACAAACTATATAACTGGTAAGTGGTATTTTAGGCAATTGAAACATTCAAATACCGAATCATTTCTGTGGAGTTAACATAATAAGCCTCCTGAATTTCCTCTTCCGTCACGTCATTCATTGAGATTAACTAACCCGGAACAGATCGCGAGGAGATTACCAAACAAGAAGGAAACATAACCCAGACGAGTAAAAAGTTTGTTGGTTAGCAATCAACTCGCCAAAAGTCTACCCTACTAATTTTCAACAATGTAATATGCATCCGCTTCATTCTTTCCCTAATTCATTATCTTTAAACGGAGAATAAGTTAGCCTTAATGACTATTGGAGTAGATCTGGGTGGAACCAACATAAGAGCAGGCATTCGCGAGGGTGACTTAATTATTAAACGCGAACAGATTTTACTTAAAGACAAAGATTCACTTGACAGCACATTACATCAACTGATCCACTTAATCAACCCACTTGTTACGGGCGAAGTTACAGGCATCGGTATCGCGGTCCCTTCTATCGTTGACAGCGTAAATGGGATTGTATACGATGTTGTCAATATTCCATCCTGGAAACGCGTGGCGCTTAAAGACATCCTTCAAAAAGAATTTGATCTTCCTGTTAGCATTGAAAATGACGCTAACTGCTTTGCGTTAGGCGAACTCATGCATGGAAAAGCAAAAGGCTTTCGTCATGTGGTAGGTATTACGCTGGGCACAGGAGTTGGTTCGGGAGTTATTATTAACGGCAAAATATATTCCGGGAATAACGGTGGAGCCGGTGAAATCGGCTACCTCAACTATCTGGATAAAGATTTTGAGTTTTACGGGGGAAGTTTCTTTTTTGACGAAATGCATAACACATCAGCCTTTGATCTTTCGGTGAAAGCCAAAAGTGGCAATGCAGAAGCCATCAGAATTTGGAATGAGTACGGAGGTCATATTGGCAATCTTATAAAATCCGTTGTATATGCCTTTGATCCTGAGGCAATCGTATTTGGAGGATCTATATCAAACGCATTTTCTCTGTTCGAATCTGCCATGAGAAAAACTATTTCAGATCACTTTCATTTCCCCGGATCGATGAGCAAACTCAAAATCATGCAATCAGAGAATCCGAATATCACGTTATTAGGAGCCAGTTCGTTAGTTAACCAGATTTAATTGAAAGCTATGAAGCGAAGCAATGTGATCCTGATACTTATCTTACTCATTTTCTTTGTAATTTCTTTTCTCACCAATATCCTTGGCCCACTAATCCCTGACATCATTTCAAGTTTTGATTTGCGGGTTGGCCTTGCCGGGTTTCTACCTTTTTCTTTTTTCGTTGCTTATGGCATCATGTCTATACCGGCCGGGCTGATGCAGGAAAAGTATTCTGGCAAAACTGTGCTGCTAATCGCTTTTGTCATCGCTTTTGTCGGAGCGTTGCTTTTTGGTTTACTTCCACGCTTTTCAGTAGCGCTTCCCTCTTTATTTTTAATCGGCATAGGCATGGCGATGTTACAGGTAGTTATCAATCCTTTATTACGCGTGGCGGGTGGCGAGGAACGGTTTGCCTTCAATTCAGTATTAGCTCAACTCTTTTTTGGTTCTGCATCATTTCTGAGTCCCCTGTTATACACTTATCTTGTTCAACATGTTCATATTTCCTCTTCACCAACCTTCCTTGTTACCGTACTAAATAGTCTTGTACCTTCAACTCTTTCCTGGGTTTCGTTGTATTGGATATTCACGACTATCACTGCAACAATGATCGTACTTATTGCACTTATCAAATTCCCTACCGTGCAATTAAAAGAAGACGAACGAGTCCAAATGGGAAATGGATTTAAGGAATTGCTTGCCAATCGGTATGTCATTTTATTTTTTGTGGGAATATTTTGCTACGTAGGCACCGAACAAGGGGTCGCTAACTGGGCATCCAAATTTCTGGAAGAATATCATTCTATCGATCCTACTACAAAAGGGGCTTCCGTTATCTCATACTTTTGGGGATTATTGACAGTTGGGTGCCTGCTTGGATTATTCCTGCTTAAACTGTTTGATAGCCGTTGGGTATTAGTTTCTTTTACTGCTGGCGCAATACTTTCATTGGTATTTGCATTATTTGGCTCAGTCAATGTTGCACTCTATGCATTCCCACTTGTCGGGTTTTTTGCTTCGGTAATGTGGTCTGTTATAATCTCGTTGGCACTTAACTCGGTGCCCAGTAATCATGGTACGCTTTCGGGGATATTATGCACGGGCATAGTAGGGGGAGCAATCGTGCCGCTAATTATTGGCGGTCTTGCGGAGCTGGTGGGTCTTCGCTACGCCATGCTTTTTCTTTTTCTAACACTCGGCTATGTACTAAGTATTGGCATCTGGGCTAAGCCGCTGATTAAAAACGATACGGTGAAAACCTTTCGCGAATTGTTTAAGTTCTAAGAATTACAAAAGGGACTAATAAGTTAACTTGAAGATTTCATGTGTCCAGCAAAGGTGGATTCAACTCATTCTCAAAGTAGGCTAAATGCTTTTTAGTCAAATTATCCAATTCAACACAAAAATAAATTCGCTGGTAATATTTTACAATTACCAATTTTACCGTTGAATCTACTTTTGAGGTGAGAATGGATCCCAGCTTGTAGATATTATCTTTGTTAGTGTGATAATTCATTGTAACCGAATGAAGTATGTAAACGATTCTTCAACGTGATAAAGAAGCATCTAAAGCTTTCGCTAAAGATGCTATCTACCCAAGTCATATACAGTATTCCTATAATAACCCGAATTTCTTTTTCTGCTTGCAGAAGCAGTGTGATAAAATGGTGGCGCCCGTTCTTTACTATCATGCTAAAATAACAAAAGTATCTGATAGATATAAAATGCATACAACTTGACAGCCTGTTAGTTCTTTAAAGCATTTTGCATTTCCTTCAGGCAATTGTTGTTACAAAGGTGAGTTGGCCATCAATTCAAAGCGTTGTATATCTTCCAACATATATTGTAATAATCACTGATCAAGCTATTTTTTAGAAATAGAGACTGGACAATAATAGGATCCAATCTGTTACTTTTTTTCATTTGCATTCAGCACCGTAAATCTCATCCCATCAAGTACAGATTTCAACCAGAAATCAAAAATGCCTTTTTCCGTATCCCGTTTGAAATGAACAATTCCTGTTCTGGGATCGCGCCCTCCTGAGGGGTTACTCTTCTTGATGATAAATGCATTGGCTAGCAAACTTTTAATCGAATTGTCAAAGTTTTGCTGTTGCAAGTGGGTTTCATTCAATTTATCTATTTTGAGATTACTGTATAGAAAAGTAACCTCACCGTCTGAAACGTAGTTGTTTAATCTCATAGTAAAGTAGAGTTGATCCAGTAGCCCGCTCCGAACTGAAACTGCAGTTAATGGTTCAAGAACTTTATTCATAACTGTAAGATCTAACTTACCTAGCGTGCCTACTACGCGATGATCCCCATTTGGATCTGGCAAGTTAAACACGACACTCACAACCAGCTTACTGATACCCATAAGTTGGGTTGATGCCTTTAACGTTGCGCTTGTATTATGCCGAACACTGGCAGAATCATTTGTGATATTACGAAGCTCTGCATCCATTTTTTCAAAAAAAACATTTCCTGCTTTTTGAGTTTTTTCGCTAAGTTGTTCATACTCTATAAATGCATTTCTGATTGAAACAGAATCAATCTTTAAATTTAATTTAGTACGCAGTAAGGCAAGCTGTGGTAGTAAGGGAAAATGATGTGTATCACGAAGTGGATTTTTGTCTCTGAAAACAGTAAGCCTTAATTGTTCTATTAGAATGTTCTGCACCCTTAGTTCATTTTTAACCATCATTCGCTTCATATCAACTCCTGAAATCGTTACGCGGGGAACGATAAACTCAAATCGATTCGTTTCGAATCGTCTTACCTGGCTCATTTGCGACTTTGAAAAAAGGGGTATGAGCCTTACTGAATCGATAATGACTCTATTTTTCTGGTAGTCAAGCTGTATTTTGGCTGTTTGTATTTTATGCAAGCTATCGGCCAGATAAAGCTCTCCGGTTACTCCTTCCAAAAGGATATTTCCAAAACTGAACCAACCACTGTTAGTGGCCGTGGTTGTGGAATCCAGGGTAAATGAGTTAACTAACAATTGAACCTTATTAATTTTTCCCCACACTTTTTTGTTCTCAGGATCTAACCAGGTTGCATTTCCATTGATAATTCGAATGGTCTTTATCTCCACACCAGGAATTTGTCCTTTAATTAATGAGTAGAAGTCGAAGGTCTCATTTTCGTGCAAGGGATTTTTATTTGAAAATCGTTCCATTCGTTTAAGCAGAATCAGGCTGTCAAATAGGATGTCGTTGATGCGAACATTTGACCCTCCCATAAATGACAGTATGGATATGCCTTCTATTTCGAACCTCTTAATAAAACCACTTTGGCTAAAGACAGAAGTGTCCCTTGGGAAACTCCAATTTACATTTTCAAAGGATATTGATCTTTTTATTAAGTCTACCTTTAAGTTTTCGTATCCATAATAAAAATTACCAACTAACTTTTTTTCAACTTGCGTTGCCAGAAAAGTTTTGAGCAATGGATTTATCACGCAGGCGATTATCAACATGAATGCACTCAGGAGTAGAACGATTTTTAGCCAAAAAGACTTTTTCTTTGTTTTCAGCATAAGTTTAGTTTATAAACGGGCTTTGTGCATGTAGTTGAAGACTGGATGGATGAAAAAAAAGGGAGACTACACGTTTAAGTAATCCCCCTTGTTAATAATTACTATCTCATTTATTGGTTAGTCTTTACTAGCTGGAATTATGTCTATAATAACGCTTCTATTATAAAAGCGTTCCTCAGGAAGCTTATTCTCAAAAAGCGCCAATTTCTCATCTTCACCAAAGCCATAGGATTCAAATTTTACATCTTTCCTACCGGCTTTCGCCAAGGCACTTTCAAGAATTTTTCTTACATCATTAGCTCGGGCTATTGATAAATCCAGATTGTTACCAGTATCCCCTATTACATCTGTGTATCCATGAATTACCACCTTTCCTCCTTCAGGAATTTTTGGAGTCACAATTTCGGTAAGGTACTTTTCGTACATATAGATGGATTCTGAATTGTTAAACTCATAGATAATACTAAATCTCATACCCATTTCGTCTTGTGGAGGTGTCCACAATACCATGTGCACGGAGGTTTCTTTCTTGATGACGTTACCCTTTTTGGTGGTACCAATCATTGTCACCAGGTAATCGCCTGACGGTTTTGTTCCCAAAATTGATTTTCCGGGTATGCTCACCGATTCCGAATAATAGGGACCGAAGTTTTGTACAATTCCATTTTTATCTTTGATATCCAATGACCACGCTGCGTAGGCCTCATCAGCCCCATCTACTTTGAAGGTGACATAGCTATCAAGTGGTGCTGTTTGCACAGTTACCATTTCAACAGGCTTCAACGGAACATTGGGTCCACTTTGAAACTCCATTAATAAGGCAGGAGATGCACTTTCAATTGACACCCTGCGATCCTCTTGACGAAGAAGGTCAAGTTCCTTTGTTGCACGGGGTTGTTCCGATTGGATTTTTGGTTTGTTTCTCCCTTCAACAACTATTCTTGAGCTGTGAACGCCAAATGTGTTTACCAAATATTGCTTAATTGATTCAGCCATCAACTTGGCATCTTGAGGGCCCTTTTCTGAAGATCCAACAAGGCTAATAGTTGAAGATTCATTTTTATTCATGCGGTCTCCAAGTATATTTAAGACATTGTAATAAACCGTCATCTCTCTATCCGAACGGCCTGACAATGTTTTTGGTGCAAAAATTTCTAACTGATCTTCTTTGAAATCTTTCACCTGATCTTTCGTGATCAACACATAACGATCGGGTATCTGGGTCGATCCCAAATCAAAAAATACATAGTTCCGCACTGGAAAGGTTTCTCGTACTCTGCGTTCTACTGGAATGTTTGTTGGCGAATTTACTGTAAATACAGTCGGCAATGCCATCGCAATTACTTCTGCCTTGTTTTCTGCTTGCTGGGGGACTTTATGACCTCGGCCAAATTTTAGTGCTGCCCCAAATCGCAATGTACTTACTGTCCATGTTTCTATTGATCGGGGGTCTTGGCCCAGATCGGGTTGAAAAGATATAAATGGAGAAAGGATAGCTTTCGTCCGCTTGTCACCTGTTGATAATTCAATATCATACCCAGCCCCAATTTGCATTGAGAGAAGTGCATTATTAGTCTTACTAAATTTTCCCTCTACATCTGGAGTTGGTATCTGGTCGGGAAAAGCCGGATTGATTCCTTGTTTGTATGTAAATGAGTTTGCAGTGTTGAATGCAAACCGTGGTCCACCAAATACATAGAAATTAGATTTGAATGGTGCGAAACGGAGACTTGGCTCTATCGTTAAATAGCTAAGTTTAGTGGACAAATCCTGCGGACAATTACAAGGAGATATCACCTGTTCAAATTTAGCCTGACGACCATCGTATCCGGCTTGTAACATCACACCCCATTTTGAATCGGGGCGATGGAACTCTAAAAGTGGCGCTGCATAAATCCCTAGTCCAGTGCCATGTCTAAAGGCAGTTGGAACCGTTAAATCATTATTTAATTCCTGAGTTGTGCCACGGTAGAAATTAACATTTGCCCCGGCTGCTGCACCAAACCACCAAGAGGGATTTGTGTACTGTGCGTCCTGTGCCTGAAGCGGTACACTTAGGCCAACCAATATAAAAGCTGATAATAAGATACTTTTAAGGATGGGATTAATGGGAGTCCGCGCCATGCGCAGTTGCTCCAGTGAAATATTTATAGTTTTCATATTTATTGCGATTAAGGCTTGTTGATAATATTTGTACTGGTCATTACGACAGAACCATTCCTGGCCAGCATTCTACCCTGAGCAACAGCGCCTGAATTCATAGTTATAGATGTTAGAGCTAATATATTTCCTTTGAATGAAGTATTGTCACCTATAGTCGCTGAACTGCCTGTCTGCCAGTAAACATTTTTGGCTTGGGCACCTCCACTTAGAATAACACTACCACCAGCACCACCCACTGTTGTAAAGTCTGAAGCGATCTGAAAAATCCAAACTGCATTTGCATCACCGCCTGCATCCAAGGTAAGGTTACCGGATTGTATTAAAAGAGTAGAGGTTGATTTGTAAATACCCGGAGCAAGTGTTAACCCTCCCTGGTCACCGGCTACAGTAGCAGGTGCTGGTGAAGTTGAGCCTTCTGCAAATAGATAGGCATCGGTTAAATCCTGCTTGGCTTGTGTCAACATAGCTGCAACTCCAGCAGGAGCACTATCATCAGATGCAAACATCGATCCGTTAACAATAATGGCAGGTGGAAAGCCAGTAATGGAAGAGCGAACACCAGGACTTATTCCAACATTCAAATCATGAATTTCGCTAAAGCCCGCATTATTGCTGACGCCAACTCCTGCAAGAATCCCGAAATTTTCGGCTAATCCAAGATCTACACCAACTACACCTAAAGCAGCACCCGTGCTAAAACTCCACACTTTCGATATTGCCATGGCAACTCCAGCAATATTTTTTGCTGCAGTAGTAATTTTGGCTGTATACGTTCCGCTTACGAGATTACTAGAAGGGGTAAACGTAGCCGTTGTTCCACTATAACTGACAGTACCGTTCACTAATGTTGCACCGATCTTAAGCGTAAACGTGGTTGCGTTGATTGTTAGCGGATCCATAGCTTCATTGAAAGTTGCGCTCACTACTTGCGTGAGTGGAACGTTGACAGCCTGATTAGACGGGATCGTGGAAACCACTGAAGGTACAGGAGGCGCACCAGTTATAAATGACCATACGTATGGAGCTTGCAATGCATTGCCAAACAAATCTTTTACTACAGTTGAAACAGTACCTGTATACGTTGTATTGGCAGTAAGCTTTTTACTAGGTATGTAACTTATTGTAAAAGTAGCTGCATCGTAAGATAAAACACTTAAGGTTTGTGAGGTATTAGATACTCGACCTCCACTCCCATCTGTTCCAAGAATGGTAAGTGCATCAGGAGTGATGGTGGCAGGATCTATAGCCCCATTAAATGTTACTGTAATTACTTGCGATTGAGGCACTCCGGTAGCTAGGTCTGCTGGATTTGTAGACACTACGATTGGACATTGCCCAACTTTTTCCACATTCTCATCTCTACAGCCAGCAACAATTGCTGCCAGAAATAGAATGACCATTGAAGTCATCCAGATTATTTTAGTTTTCATTTTTTTATTTTTAAAGTAGTTGTTAGTAATAAAAAGAAGCGACCACGAAGGCAGCTTCTTCATCTTATTTAATTTGGTTTTGTAACGGCATTCGCATCAAGAGTAACTGCGGTTTGAGCCAGGGCTCTTCCTTTCATCGAAGCGCTGGTCTGAAGCGTAATGCCAGTCTTCGAAAGAATGACACCTTCAAAGTGTGAGTTCGTTCCGATGGTCACCGTACCCGCAACTTGCCAGAAAATATTTTTTGCTTGCGCCCCCCCATTTAATGTCATGTTTACAGCGTTGCCCATGGTAAGGTCTCCAGCAATCTGAAAAATCCAAACATCATTAGCGCCACCAGAAATAGTAACATTGGTTGGGATGGTAACCGTATTGGTCCATTTGTAAAGTCCACTTGTTAATATTTTACCCCCTATGTTTCCAGTGCCTAGCTCTGAAAAATCAGGTGAAGGACGGCCGGCCGCATCATTGTAGGCTGTAATCATATTATTCACAGCTGTAGTCAGGTTGATAGGCGTAGGGCTGGCTTGATCAGCTGCATAAACTTTTCCTACTACTTCTGTAGCGGTTGAAAATCCAGTTGCAGCAGTTAATGTAAATCCTGTTATAAAAGATTCTGCAGCAGGACTTATTCCAATATCTCCTGTGATGGCTGATGTAGGGACATTGCTAATAGCTGTTTTAGCAAGAATGACATAGGCACCAGCGGCACCAAGGTTTACAGGTGCCAGACTGGATGTGGCTGCGCCAGTTGTAAAACTCCATACGGTGTTTGCAGCCAAGGCATTGCCAGCTAAGTCTTTCGCTCCCGTAGTGATGGTTGCTGTGTACATTGTGCTAGCTGACAGTAGTGCAGAGGGTGTGAAGGTTGCTGTAGTTCCTGAATACGCCACAGTGCCCACTACTGATGTTGCTCCTTGCTTTAAAGTAAACGTTAAATCAGTAATGGTTGAAGGATTCATTGCCTCACTAAATCCAATGGAAACTGCCTTATTACGTGCAATGCCTGCTGCTCCATTGAGAGGCTCTGTTGTTTGCACCATCGGTAATACCTTATCCTGAGTACTACCCGTTGTAAAATTGATAGCATGATTAGCGGCAAGTGCATTTCCCGATTTGTCTTTAGCGCCAGTAGTAATTGTGCTGGTATACACTTTGTTTGGCGACAAATCACTAACAGGCTTAAAGGTGGCTTTATTGCCTTCATATACGATGGTACCAGAGATAGATGTTGTTCCTTGTTTTAAAGTATAAGTCAATGAAGTGATTGTGGATCCATCCATTGGCTCACTAAACGTAGTTGTAATTTTCTGATCAAGCGATATACTAGTAGCATTGTTAACCGGGTCAGTCAATGTAACTGTTGGAGCAATAACGTCTGATGTTTCACCCGTTGTGAAACTCCATACATAGTTTTTAGCCAGCCCAGTTCCTGCCTTACTTTTAACTCCGGTTGTTAACGTGGCGGTATAAAGTGACTTTGGCGCTAAGTCAGAAGCCGGTGTGAAAGTAGCTGTATTGTTATCGTAACTGGTTTCTCCGGCAACATCTACACCTTCCTTTTGAAGTTTAAATTGTGATTTCGTAATGGAAGAAGGATCCATAAATTCACTGAAAGATGCTGTAATTACTGCATTGGTAGCTATGCTTATAGCTTTATTCACTGGGCTTGTAGAAACAACTCTCGGACGAATGCCGGGATCATCATCCTTTTTACAACTTCCCATTAATACAATCAACAACATGGATGCGATTGGAAATAATTTTCTAAATTTCATATATGATTTTCTTTTAAATTCTTTAATGCACTCTTTTTAAATCGAGTCATAAAAACTCAATATTATTGCATGGTGATCCATATAGTGCATTATATACTCAGTACAAAGGTGGGCGTCAAGTAATAGTGATGTGTTACACACTGGTTTAACAGTATTACATATTTCACATATTATCCTTGCTCTTATTAAATCGGTGAAACTTTGAAAATGAAGTTGGCATGTAGCGCTAAATTTTACAACGTTCCATGGGTAACTAGATACAACTCCCGCGCTTCATGATTGAGTTCACGCTCTAGTCGTTGGACGATCGTTTGGTTGTACAATGGGTCTTGTGAAAGCCAATCAAGATCATGCCATTATTAAAACATTTTTCCAGGTGTTAGTTAATCCAGACTTCGATTCCAAAGCAATCAACTGGTTATCAATCGGATCAGTTTTTTTCTCCTTAGCCCAAGCTTTGATTTGCCATTGATCCACCTTGAAAGTCTTCGAAATCCATCGCACACCCTCGAGGTTAGTCGCCTCAAATTTTTCTTTCAGTTAGGGATATGAGTTCGCAAACGAGTTTATTCAAGTTGAGCCGAGAAATAATGTACCAAGAAACACAAAAAGAGTTATGGTTACGGCCGCAGAAATAGAAACACTCTATTGATTCCCTTGCGGTGAAAGTAGTCGACCATCGGATTAATTAAAATTTCAAGGATGACCGCAACTACATAGGAACAATAGTTAGGCTAACAAACAGTATAAATGCAAAGGCAAAACACTGATCATCATCAATGCAGCCTTGGCATAAAATGGTATTTTAATGAATGAGCTCATCCTGTTTTACGAAATTGGTTGTTTGCTCTTAAACCTTGTTGACTTCCAATATTTACAACTTTTTCATTGTACTAACGCCAACTATAGCACTCGAAATAAATTTGGTTAATTGATTTATTGTTTTTGAAGGTAAAAAGAAATTGACTGCAAGAACTGCTGCTAATCCTATCGTAGTAGTGACTGCCGTTGTTTTTAAACCCGGTCCCGAAAATATTTCTTTAACGGTACTCTTTAAAAGATGTTTGGGTTTTAGAGTTTCTAACGTTGCCAATAATTGCACTTTTAGTGGTGGCCATTCATTTGCTTGTTTGATTTCCAATTCTTGAATAGCGATTCTTAATTCTGAAACGGTTATAAACTGTTGGGTAGCCATCAGCTTGTCATTTGAATGATAACTTCATTCCCCACCCTTGCCTTAATTTTAGGGTGGATGATCAATAAGATAAGCCCGATGAGGGCGTAGATACCGGCAACTATAAAAAATCCGTAGAAAACCTTGCCCAGTACCTCGCCTAACCAGAATGAAATAGCAATGGTAAAAGTGAGTGAAAAAAGACAAATTGCCAGGATCAGTAATAAGCGAGAGAATAGTGTAGATCCTATATCCGCTGTTTTATCAATAAATTTTAGCTTTAATAATTCGAAATTGGTCTTACTAAATTCCTCCGTTCTTGATATCAGAAGGTCGATTGATTCTGATTTTGTTTCCATATAGTAATGTTTAATGAAGTAGTTGAAAGTACGGGATGCCAACTGGTGTTACTCTGAGTTAGCTATGTTGAAAAACTATTTTGACTTTTCTATTTCGGCAACCTCATTTTCCATTGCTTCACCTACTTTATTCGGTAAGCCTCACGTTCACTCAGGTAAGCCACATCGTCCAAGTCACCATTGCCAGCTGTTAGGCCAGTGAGCTTAACTTGTTAGCAGTGCAACAGCAGTCAAAAGAACCAGTGCTAAACATATTAACCCAACGAGAGGCAATAATGAGCGTTTGAATTTTAAGGTGTTCATGTTTCTATTTTTTAGTTTTTAGTTTTTAGAATTTACCCGTCTTCAATAAAGGATGAGGCTTACTTCTAAAACAAAGGTCAGGATGAAGTTGCGGTTAACCTTTACACCTTGCAATCAATTAGTTACATCGTTCACTTATTCTATTCACAAAGCATGAGATGTTTCTTGGGTATCAGGAAGATTCAAATGATGCATGGTTCAGTACCTGAGTTATGCAACTGATTTTGTTGTGGAGATTTGTCAAGACTCATCTTTGGTAGTGCGTATTAAACCAATCCCGGAAATAAAAAAAATAAGACCCAGTATGCCGTATGTAGCAAGAACTTTAAAATCGCTGGTGCCTCCACGTGTGCCTGCAAAAAGCACTGCTGCCACAATTAGCCCAATAATTCCTAAAACCGTAAGAAGAGCCCCAAAGATTCTTTTTATATTCATAATTTGTTTCTTGTTTAGACTAAACCAAAAAGCGAGAGATAAAATCCCTCGCTTTTAAAACCAACCCATTAACTGATATGACTGAAAGGTTTGATGATCCCCCCCAGTTCGTTCTATAAATATTAAAATAAGATGTTGGAAATGTGTTACACATTACCAAAACAAATTACATAAATCACATATTTCCCATTCCTAAATCTTACCTCCTCGGATTACCCTGAACAGCACTGCTATGATAGCAATGACCAGCAATATATGAATGATACCACCCGTCTGAAATCCTACATAACCAATAGCCCATAATATGAGCAGGACAACAGCTACCATATAAAGTAAATTACCCATGTTTTCTATTTTTTAAGTTTAATTCTAATTATTTATTATTCGTCAATTCATATGGGATCCTTTTGAAACAAAAGATGAAAACGCTTCTCATTTATTTTCCTTTCGATCCTGTCAGGTATAAAACACCTCCAACAACCACCATCACTACCCCTACTATTGGTGACCATTCTAACGTATGATTTTTGTTAGCCGTTATTTCCAAATCTCCAATATCAACCACTTTTTCTCGTGTTACATAGTTGAATCCAGTGAAGAGGGTGATTAGAAGGCCGATGGCGATTATCCAAATGCTAATTTTTTTCATAGGTTGAATTGGTTTGTTTATCTAAGCAGAATCAGACCGGTTTAAACCAGGAAGTTTCTTCAATAAAGATCAGTGTCTTTGTGGACATAAATGTTATACACTTATGTCGCAGACTTACATCTTTCACAGATTTTGAGTTAAAATTAAAAGTGAAGGATTTCACCAAGAGAGAACCAGTAAAGGATATAAGATATACCCTTACTTTTGTAAGGTGGTTACGGTTGCTGGTAATTATCCTTACGGAACTATCCCATTTCATTTTTAATATGCATCGGGTAGGATTTCAAGTAGATGAAAATGTTTCACTTGTAGAAATCTGAAAACAAAACGCAAATTGAGAACCACTCAATTCATAAAAGCCAAATACCTAATTACTCTTCCCCTGTTACTAATTCAAGTCGAATCTTTGGCACAATCTGATTCAACTTTTGTAGAAAGGATAAAAGCTGGCAAGAATTTTAAACATATGATGGGTTTAATAACTCGCGAATCAGGAAGCGAACCATTATCCTTAAATGTTAAAAGTGAGGATCCTTATCTAAAATATGAGGGAAAAATTATCCGTCACATTAATCTTCAAAGTTTGGGGTTTGATAAAATTGTTATTGATACGACTCGTAATGTTGAAAGTCTTATCTCTCATGCAGCTAACAAAGTCCATTCAAATACACGTAAATCAGTGGTACGGAATAATTTATTTATCCGAGCTGGAAAGCCTCTTAATCCTTATCGCATTGCAGATAATGAACGTACTCTTCGCAATCTGCCCTTTATCCTGGATGCAAGAATCTATGTGAAACCAGTTCTGGATAGCCCTGATTCAATTGATTTATTGGTTGTTACCCGAGATATTTTTAGCCTCGGAGGCTCTGTAAGTGCCAGAATACCCTCCGTATATAAAGTTAATATCAAAAATGTCAATGTGGGTGGGTGGGGCCAGCGTGCTCAGGTTGGGCAAGTTTTTGATAATGATAGGACACCACGATATGGGTATGAAGCATTTTATCAGTTGACCAATATTACAGGAAGCTTTCTGGATGCCACAGTAGCATATACGAAACTTAATCATGGTATCAGTATCGGAAATGAAGATGAACGTTCTGTCTATTTTAAATTGAGTCGGGAGTTATATCAACCCTTTGCGCGATTTGCGGGATCCATTGAGTTGGGGGATAATGTTTCAAGAAATGTTTACAATAAACCTGACAGCACATTCATTCAATATCATTATAGCATTCAGGACTATTGGATGGGATATTCTTTCGGGTATAAAAAAATGCCCAACAATTTAAGGGAAAATAGAAACCGCAAGTTCATTGCGATTCGAAGTATTGAGCAACGCTTCTTAAGTCCCATCTATGTTGAGTTAATAGAGCCTGATCGGTTCGCTTATCGAAACCGACTAGCCTTCTTAACAGAACTCACTTTTTTTCGTCAGGATTTTTACAAGACGCAATATGTGGCGGGCTTTGGACGAACCGAAGACATACCTTATGGATATCGAATATCATTCACTGCAGGTTGGGAGAGAGAATTGGCAAATCAACGTCCTTATGCTGGCAGTGTTCTGAAGTACAATAAAGTGTTGCCCAGTGGAACCATTTTGAGCTATGAGGTAAAGTTTGGTGGATATCTAAAAAAGCAACACGTTGAAGACGTTTTGTTCTCTGCTAATTTCACTCGCTACAGTAAAATACAACGAATCGGAAGAATGATTGTACGCCATCGTTATGAATCGGGTTATGCAGCATTGTTTAATCAAAATGTTAAACGCTGTTTGGACATTCGGGATATGAATGGTCTCATAGGGTTCAAGCCAGATAGCCTGATCGGACTTCAACGTGTTACCTTTGGTAATGAAGTAACTGTATTTACACCCCTGAAAATTCTTGGTTTTCGAATTGCCCCGATAGCCCGAATAGACCTGGCTTTGATTAAGCGTTCAGCTCCATTATTTAAGGACAACAATTTATTTTCAGGATTCTCACTTGGTTTACTGGCACGTAATGAAAATTTAATTCTTAATACAATTGGGGCGCGCGTCTATTTCTATCCTAAAACTGTAGAACAGGTGAATGCCTTCAGGTTTAATATCACCTCTAATTTTAGAATTAGGTACCCCACAAACCTGGTCAATAAGCCGGCCACAGTATTTCCATAGAAATCAAAGGTCAAGAGGTGACAATAATTTTAAGTGAATATTCATATTAATTTTTTGCAGCCTTCTCTTTTTTTCTAAAATATCCTCTCAGCAAAAAGCTGTGTTGAGCAGCTTCAAGATCTTCATCGAGTTTTTTTGAACCGCTTTCAAGATTTTTAATCATTCCTTTTAAGTGTGCCCCCGTTTCCTTGTCATGCAACAAGACACCCACTGGTGTATTAGTATCATTACTTGATGCCTTGAGATCGGTTATAAAAACTGAAGCCGTATCTGCCATTTGACTCAACCTCATAACTGAAGTTTTGAAAGCCCTGAAGACAACAGTATCTGTTACCAGCTCGTGGGCGAGCGTTCCTCTTTTATTCAAGCCTGAGCTAAAGTCGTTTAATGAATGAATCATTTGAACGGATTGGGCAGAAGCATTCTTAAGGGAAGCTGTGGCTGCGTGAATATTCTCATACACGTTATCATTGAAGATAAATTTTCCCAATGTTCCCTCTCCGCTTGCAATTCCTGCGCTAATTACCTTAAGGTCGCGCGTGATAGCCACAAGATTTTTATTGTTTTCTTGCAATGTGTTAACCATATCTTCCTGTGTAAAGGTTTTTTCAACCTTCAGTACATCACCGTCTTGAACTATTTCACTCTTTAAACTACCACCATATATCTCTAAAATCTTATTCCCAATAAGTCCATCACTTCCAATCTTAATTTTAGAGTCTTTCCGAATATATTCTTGCGCTTTGACATCTATTCTGATGGTGACTTCTACCTGGGAATCTTTGTAAAAATGAAGACCGCTCACAATACCTATTTTGACGCCCGAGAACCATACATTATTGCCAGCTTGCAACCCGCCTACATTGTCAAAAAGTGCAGTCACCTTCATTTTCTTTTTGAACGTTTCATGGAGGTTACCGATCATAAGAATCCCTGCAATCAGGAATATCAGGCCGATAGAAACAAAAAGGCCGACCCATACGGTACGTTTGTTGGATGAATTGTGCATGCTTATTGTATAAAATTATAGTTGAAAAAACCTCTTATCTGTGCGTCATCGCTCTTGAATACTTCTTCGAATTTTCCGCTCTTGGTAAATTTTCCATCCAGTAGCATAGCCACACGATTCGCGGTTGATTTCGCACATGTGAGATCATGCGTGATGATGATGGAACTTGTATTGTATCGTTGTTGAACTTCATTAATCAGCTGATTAATTTCTGCACTTGTTACTGGATCGAGTCCGGAAGTGGGCTCATCGTATAGCATAATTTCCGGCTTTAGTATCAACGTTCGGGCTATGCCAATTCTTTTTCGCTGTCCGCCAGAAAGATCAGCCGGTAACTGAGCGGTTTTGTCCCCAAGTCCAACAGCATCCAATGCTTCCGCTACCGAATTGTCAATTTCCTTTCTGGTAAGGTGCTTTGTATTCATGGTCAATGGAAAGGACAGATTCTCATAAACGTTCATACTATCATATAAGGCACTGCTTTGAAATGAAAATCCAATCCGGAGCCTGAGGGCATTAAGTTCTTGACCCAATAGTTTGTCAGGGTGTTTCCCTAATACAACCACCTCACCCTGATCAGGCTTTAATAAACTCGCAATTATTTTTATTAAAACAGATTTACCCGATCCCGATTTACCCAGCACGGCTACATTCTCGCCTTTGAACAAATTAAAGTCTACCCCTTTTAATACCTCCAGTTCTCCAAATGATTTATGTAGTCCGCTAATGGAAATAACCGGTGCGCCTTTTTCTTCCGAAAGTTTAGATTTTTCCATGGCTTAGAAATATCGGATCCAGTTAGATACCTGAACAATGATTATTTCTTCAAGAAACACCAGAAACATTGCCAGCACTACGGCCTGATTGGCCGCTTTTCCTACGCCCCGTGTTCCTTGTGTTGCATTGAATCCCTTATAGCAGCCAACAACTCCAATGGTAAATCCAAATACGATAGATTTTGCCAACGATGAAAATAGGTCTAGGAATGATATGGCAGTAAAGGCATTTTTGAAGAAGCTGATAATTCCGGTAGCCTCTTCCGCGTGCACATTAATATAGGATCCAAAAAGTCCAACACAGATACAATACAACGACAATACAGGGATGGTAAGGGTTGTGGCGATTACACGTGTAACCACCAGATACTTGAAAGGATTAATGGCGCTCACTTCCATCGCCTCAATTTGTTCCGTCACTTTCATGGAGCTAAGCTCTGCACCAATACTTGATCCCACCTTTCCCGCGCAAATAAGTGCTGTGACTAGAGGCCCCAACGCCCTGACAATGGCGATTCCAATTAAAGAAGGCAACCAGGACGTAGCACCAAAGTCTTCCAATGATGGGCGTGACTGCTTGGTAAAAACGATGCCAATAATGAACCCGGTAACGGTAATTAATGCGAGTGATTTTAAACCAATCTCAAAACTCTGATGCACGATTTCACGAAAATGAAAGGGGGGCTTAAAAACTTCCTTAAAGAAACGTGCTGTAAATTGATACGCATTGCTTATGCCCACTAGATGCTGATCTATATTTTTCGAGATTACATACGTCTTGGTTTTTGAATTCATTTTGAAATGAGCGTAGTTTTATCAATCCCCGTTATAAGCAATCCATGTAAAGAGCAGGTAGTTGACGCATACTATTTAAATCTGTAAAAACACATCAATAATTATTTTAAGCGTTGCATAAAGGTCTGCTTGGGCTGTCTTTATTCCTTACACAACCCTATAAAGAAGTTACAATTTTCACACATTCTAAACACCTTGTGTAGATTAGCTATAGCTTGCAGTGAAATAGGTTTTGTATACCCTGGCAAACATCAACTCTTTTTTATCGAATAGTAGTTCCCTCTAGCAAACTAATAAACAGCGACTAAATACTTGAATATGCTAAACCGTAAAGACTTTTGGTGGTTATTAAAAGCGGCAAGTTTAGGATTTGTAAAACATAGGATACTCAACCTTAGTTCTTCACTTGCCTTTTACACGATCTTTTCGCTCGGCCCCATGCTGCTGGTTATTATTTTTGTCTCAGACATCTTCTGGGGTCGTCAGGCCGTGGAGGGGACTATTTATCATCAAATTAGCGGATTTGTGGGCGATGAGGCCGCACTTCAAATACAGGAAATCATAAAAAATTCGTCCATCCATGGCAGTAGCTCCATTGCCTTCGTTGGCTTTTTGGTGCTTATCATTGCAGCTACTACCGTCTTTACTGAAATGCAAAGTTCCCTCAACGTGATATGGAATTTGAAAGTAAAGGAGGGCAGACCCTGGTTAAAGATGTTAAAAGGCAGATTACTATCTTTTTCTATGGTTGCTGGTCTTGGTTTTTTATTATTGGTATCACTCGTTATCAACGGATTGCTGGAGGGATTCATGGACAATCTTCAGGAGATGTTTCCTCATATTACTATGGTTGGAGTGTACATTGTGAATCTCGCACTCACGTTATTTGTGGTTGCTCTATTATTTGCTATTATTTTTAAGTTACTCCCGGATGCCATCATTCAATGGAAGCATGTGGTGGTGGGTTCATTATTTACCGCAGGATTATTTATGATCGGAAAGTTTTGCCTTACCCTTTACATTGACAACAGTGAGCTGGGAAGTACGTATGGCTCTGCAGGCTCACTAGTCATACTTCTTTTGTGGATATACTATTCCTCCATTATTCTTTATTTTGGAGCAGAGTTTACAAAAGTTTATGCTTTAAAATATGGGAGTTTAATAAAGCCCAAAGCATATGCTACTACAGTAAAAGTAGTTCAAATAGAAAGCAATAAGGTCAGCGTTCAACAAAACGAGAAGAAAACCACTAAGCAGGAAACAATAGAAGAAGTAAAAACCAGGCCCGTTTCTTAAAAAAAGGTAAACTCACTGCTTCCTTATCAACTAAAGTGCAAAAAAATAAGGCCAACTAAATGTTGGCCTTGGATGATTTATAATCGTTGTATATTTTTTGTTCTTACATTCAACTGAATTATTTTACTGAAAAGAAATTGGTTTCTAGGATCACTTCACCAGGGTATTGACCGGAGAGATTGTCTTCACCTGTTATAAAGAAACGAGTGGGTTTAAACGAGGTAACAGTCGTTAATGAACCTTTTTGTTTATTAGACATAAACCCCGAAGAGGATATCAATTGTCCTATTTTCTGTATTCCGCTCTTTTCTGTTTGCATCCATACAATGTAACCCGCCTTTGTTGGTGTAAGTCTTGATGGATCTACTAACCGAACTACCTCTAATTTAATAGTGTAATTATTATTCTTGTCCTCCTTAATCTTTATAGATCCTTCTGTCGCGGGTACAACGGATGAGATGGCAAATGGAATTTTTTGTGAACACGAGGTAAACGAAAGTATTAGGGTTACCATTAACACAACGGAAATACTTTTCATTAATCCCTTACTGCTTATTGTCGTTTTCATACGTATTAATTTTAGTCCTTACTAATTGGTAAAATCGCTTAATGCTATTTGTGTTGAAACTGATAGAGTACACCCAACTGAAACCCTCTGTTATAAGAATTAACAGAACCATTTTCATTGATGTTACTCAGACCATAATTGTACCGTGCATCAACACCCCAACCAGATGGAGGGTGGATGTATCCGATACCCGCACCAATAGCAAAGTCAATCTTTTTAATGCTGTCTTTTATATCTGTGTCTGACCCGTTCAATTCAGATTTCGCATTAATTAAAAATCCAACTTGTGGGCCAGCTTCTAGTCTAAATCCATTGTCGAACATGTATTGAAACATGAACGGTACATTGGCATACTCAAGGTTTAAATTAACCTTGCCATTGCCGGTATTATACGTTGCTCCCTGGACAGAGTAAAGTAGTTCGGGCTGCACTGCAAAATGGGGCGCCATGTGGATATGCAAAAGCATTCCCAAATGGAAAGCGGTTTTGGTATCATACTTTGCATTGTTATCATTCTCAATATTGTAAAGGTTAAGTCCGCCCTTTACACCAAAGTTTGCATGTTGTGCGCGTACTGTACCTACTATTAAAAATAGGGCTATCGCCAATCCTGAATAAAATTTCATAGTTGTTTTATTTTAAATTAGTTGTTTAAATCTCTATGCTATAAGATGTGCACAAAGTTGTATTGCTTTCGGGAGTTGCTTATTACACAATGTTGTTTGGTACTTGCAAAATTCACAGGTAGTTGAGTTCGTTACTATTAATTAAAAAGTAATTGGATAGGGTAGCTTAGACGTTACCGTGTCGAAATATGGGATTTATGCAATTGATATATTCTTTTGTATAACAACCAATAGCCTAAGCCTACCCAGTTTTGTTTCATGATGTTACACTTGCTTCACTGACAAAGGTGGTAACACGTAGTGGTCTTTTATACAATCATGAATTCGTTTTGAATTACCGTGAAGTACAGTGTTCAATATCAGCTTCTAAGTTAGAAAAAATGAAAATATCGATTCACCTTATACGCCTAGGTTTTTTTTGTGGTCTGTTCGTGTGCAGCAGTTGTGCTATGAATCCGGTTACCGGAAGAAAACAGTTTGTGCTGATTTCAGAAGCACAGGAAATTGCGATGGGGAAGGAATCTGATCCACACGTTGTAGCGTATTTTGGAATGTATGATAATCCCAGTTTACAAAAATTCATTACAGAAAAAGGTTTACAGATGGCAGCTATATCTCATCGCCCTAAGCTGGCATACGAATTTAAAATTATTGATTCCCCGGTAATTAATGCCTTTGCTGTTCCTGGAGGTTATGTGTATTTCACCAGAGGGATCATGGCCCAATTTACGAATGAAGCAGAGTTTGCAGGAGTTCTTGGCCATGAAATCGGTCATATAACAGCGCGTCATTCGGTCATCCAACAAAGAAATGCATTGTTGGGTCAAATTGGAATAATTGCTGGTGTGATATTAGTGCCAGAACTTTCTCAATTTGCCGAGCCGCTATCGTACGGCATGCAGTTGGCGTTAATGAGTTTTGGTCGAGATGCAGAGCGCCAATCGGATAAACTTGGAGTTGAATACTCTTCCCGCATAGGATATAACTCCTCTGAAATGGCTGGATTTTTTGAAACTTTAGAACGTCAACACGTGGCCTCCGGAGCGCAAGATGTTCCCGAATTTTTATCCACTCACCCTTCTCCGGAAGAACGACAGGCTTCCATTGAAAAATTAGCCATTGCTTGGAAAGAGAAGCTAAAATTGACAAATGCAAAAATCAACAGAGACACTTATTTAAAAAGAATCGATGGGATGATCATTGGTGATGATCCAAGAAGTGGATTTGTTGAAGGTGGAATGTTTTTCTTTCCAAATGGGAAAATTCAATTTCCTGTTCCAACTGGATGGAGACTTCAGAATACTCCGCAACAAGTGCAGATGGCGCCTGATAATGGAGAAGCACTGCTGATGTTGACACTTGGAGCCGGAACCTCGCTGGAAGATGCGGCCAACAAGATATTGACCAATTATAAACTTGAAATAGTTGAATCCAAAAAGGAATCAATCAATGGGTTAGCCGCTTTAACAATGATTGCCGATCAAAAACAACAACAAGGCACCGTCAGGGTAATCTCCTCATTGATTCAATTTGAAGGTACTATTTATAGCATGATGGGCATTTCGGAAATATCAAAATTCGCAAACTATACATCCAGCTTTCTTTCTACCATACAAAATTTCAAAGAGCTAAAAGAGGCAGAAAAATTAAACAGAAAGCCAGATGTTATTCACATAAAAACAGTACCCAACCCGATGACGTTACGGGCCACTTTGCAGCATTTTAATATGCCAACTGACCAATTTGAGAAATTGGCAATTTTAAACGAAATGATGTTAAGTGATCGCCTTGATAAAGGCACCCTGATCAAAGTGGTTGGAAAATAAAGAAGAATCTAAAACCTAAATAATAATTTTATGAAAGCTCCTTCAGCACCTAAAAAAATAACCTGGATAATCGGCCTTGTCGCGGGAATACTGGGCATTATTGGTCATTATACATATGTGCAAATATTGACTGATTACAACTACACATTATTGTTGGTTGGGTTTATCGCACTTGCCATCGGAACTACCTTTCGGGAGTTGTAGCCCTTTCAGGTATCTTTGATCTATGTAACACAATGACTCAATCCTGTAACTAGCGTGATCGTAATGATAGTCACCTTTGTATGCATTTCAGATATAGAAATTTGCTAAACTCTTTATTAACAACAATAATATGAAAACATACATTTTAGGAGTAGTGATTGTAGTTTCTTTGTTTGGCTGCGAGTCGAAAGAGAAAGTTGCTTTACAACATAAAGTTGACTCATTGAACTTTGAATTAGTGACCATCAAGGAAGTGGGTTTACTTATTGATTCGATTGATGAAAGTCGTAAATTTCTGCAAGTGAAAATAATGGAAGGAGATAATTACGCTAATCACGTTTCTCGTTTACAAGAAATTAACCGTTATATACAGAAATCAGAAGTCAAACTTAAACCCTTAGAGGAATTCAATAAAAATCCTTCAAAAGTTTCAGCCTCTACTATTACGCAATTGAAAGCAGATTTGGAAAATTAAATACAAGAAGTAGTAGCACTCCAGGTGAAGGTTGCCAATTTAAACAAATCGAATATCATGCTGTGGACTATGGTTCATGAAATGGATTCTATTTGGTTTACGAATGATCAGGTCATCAAGTTGAAGGAAAGAGATATTGCTAATCTTGCGCTGCGGAATGTTGAAATACGGGAGAGCAACCAAATTACAATGGCGAACCTTTACTTTGCGCAAGCAGTGGCTTTGGAGGAGGCCGCTGACCACATACAATTTGCGCCTAACAAAAAGAAGGCAACCCAAAGAGAAGCACTGGAATTATTTAAACTCTCACTCTCTTTAGGCAACCAAAACGCATTGGTAAGAATTGATAATCTCGAGAAGAAACTGAGCTAATAGTAGGTTTATTTTATAGAAAAACCCCGATAAGCAATTATCGGGGTTTCTTATTAATAGATCTTGAAAGCGTTTCTGTGGAATAACCAATGAAGTTTCCTTTAAAACAGTGAAACATGTAACTCTCCGGTAATTGTGTGTAACAATCATCTGGTCAAAAGCACGTACCTTACCACAAACGCCTAAAGAGTACTCAATTTGAAAATATTCATCAAATACATGGTGAGCACCCGCTGCAAAATGGTGGTGAAAGAAGAGTTAATAAAACTAGGGCTTCACTTTATATTGGTCGAGTTGGGAGAAGTGGAGATCATGGAGAATATCTCCGAAGAGCAGGAACGGCAACTCAAAGAGGCACTGAGTCGTTCAGGACTTGAACTAATGGACGATAAACGGGCTGTGTTGATTGAAAAAATCAGAATAGTCATTACAGAGATGATTCACCACTCCGATGAATTACCCAAAGTAAATTATTCAGACTACATCAGTGAGAAACTGAACTACGACTATACTTACTTGTCAAACTTATTTTCGGAAATACGTGGCATCACCATACAACAATATATCATTATCCATAAAATTGAACGGGCAAAAGAATTGATGCTGTATGACGAACTAAACCTGACGCAGATTTCATACAAGCTGCATTACAGCAGTGTTGCTCATTTATCCAATCAATTTAAAAAAGTTACCGGCCTTACGCCCAGCCATTTTAAGAAATTAAAGAATCGGAGAAGGAGCCCCATCGAGGAAATTGGAAGCCATTCGGAGAGTCAATAGGACCATATGCAAAACCATAAAGGGGCATTAATTTTTAGAGAATACAATAAATAAGTTCGGGAAACAGAAGATGGATGAGTTAACTAAGGTACGTAAGGAACTGGCACTTCAAAAGAAGGAAAAGTCAAAATTGAAAGCTGAGTTGGTCTTGGCTCGTAAAAATTTAGCCATTCAAAAAAAAGTGATTGGAAAAAAAGTCGCTGAATTACGTCTTGCCAACAAGGAAATTGTATTTCAAGCAGGAGAGAAAAAAAAGCCAACCGCAGCGCTGATCATCGCCAACAAAAAGCTTGCTTCTCAAAATTCAGTGAAGGAAAAACGCGCAGCCGAGTTAGTTATCGCTAACAAAGAACTCGGGTTTCAAACCAAAGAGAAAGGAAAAAGGGCAGCAGAATTAATCATTGCCAATAAAGAACTCGCTTTTCAAAATGAAGTGAAAGAAAAACGGGCAATAGAATTAATCATTGCCAACAAAGAACTTGCCTTTCAAAACCAAGAGAAAGAAAAACGTGCAGCGGAGTTGTTCATTGCCAACAAAGAACTTGTATTTCAAACCGGAGAGAAAGAAAAACGTGCGGCTGAATTGGTCATTGCAGGCATAGAACTGAATTTTCAAAATAAGGAAAAGGAGAAGCGGGAAATTGCAAACAAGGAGCTTGGGGAGCTCAGCCACTCACTGAAATTAGCGTCCCAATACTCACGAAGTTTGCTGGAAGCAAGTTTAGATTTATTTGTTACCATTAGGGCTAATGGTAAAATTACTGATGTGAATGAAGCCACCATTAAAGTTACAGGTATCACAAGAGAAAAATTAATAGGTACCAATTTCTCCAATTATTTCACCGAGCCGGCAAAGGCGGAAGAGGGTTATCGGCAGGTTTTTGAACAGGGATTTGTCTCTAACTACCCCTTAACGATCAAACATAAAAGTGGAAAATTAACGGATGTACTTTACAATGCATCAGTATATAAAGATGACAATGATCGGGTACTTGGTGTATTTGCTGCGGCCCGCGATATAACAATCCAAAAAAGAATTGAAAAAGAGTTGATGGATGCTAAAGTGTTTGCCGAATCTGCTGCTAGCATTGCTGAGGAAGCACAGCTCAAAGCCGAAAATGCCATGCGTACTGCGGAAGATGCTGTACGTGCCAAGCAGCAGTTTCTATCGAATATGAGTCACGAAATTCGTACCCCGATGAACGCAATTATTGGATTTACAAAAGTGGTATTGAGAACCGACTTGACGGAAAAACAAAAAGAGTATTTAACGGCCATAAAAGTTAGTGGTAATGCATTGATCGTGCTTATTAATGATATTCTGGATCTCGCCAAGGTAGATGCCGGTAAAATGACCTTTGAGCAAACACCCTTCAAAATGGCTGCGTCTATATCAGCCATGCTCCATTTGTTTGAACCTAAGATGGAGGAAAAGAATTTACTATTCCTCCGGGAATATGATGATAGAATCCCTGATGTGCTGGTGGGTGATCCGGTACGGTTGCATCAAATTATTTTAAATCTGGTCAGTAATGCAGTAAAATTCACACAAAAAGGCAAAATTACCGTTCGCGTTGTTTTGTTGGCTCAGGACGCAGAGAAAGTGACCATAGAATTTTCCGTTGCAGATACCGGAATCGGAATTGACGAGAGCAAGATAAAAAAGATATTCGGCAATTTTCAACAAGCCACTAGTGGAACGGGCCGGTTATTTGGTGGAACCGGACTGGGGCTTGCTATCGTCAAACAATTGGTGGAGCCTCAGGGCGGAACAATTCAAGTAAAAAGCAAATTGGATGAAGGGTCGGTATTTAGTTTTACATTAGACTTTTTAAAAACAAAAGCAAATGCTGAGGAAGATGCAGGATTATTAGACCTGGACAATGAAATTAAGGACATCAAAGTTTTGGTGGTGGAAGACATGGCACTGAATCAGCTGCTCATGAAAACCCTATTGGACGATTTTGGATTTGAATGTGATATTGCCTCCAATGGCAAAATAGCCATAGAGAGGCTTAGTGCAGAAGCATACGATATTATATTGATGGACCTGCAAATGCCCGAAATGAATGGGTTTGAAGCAACTGATTACATCCGTAAAAAATTAAAGTCTGAGATTCCCATAATCGCCCTCACAGCTGATGTCACTACCATGGATCTGGAAAAATGCAAGGCTGTGGGAATGAACGATTACGTTGCAAAGCCTGTAGATGAAAGATTGCTGTACAGTAAAATTGTTGGCCTGGTAAAAAAACCAACCACCAGTGCCGAGCAACAGGAGACAATAAACCCTTTGGCTAAGGAGATAAAATGCATCGATTTACAATACTTAAATCAACGCACCAAATCCAATCCCGTGCTGATGATGGAAATGATATCGCTTTATCTGGAGCAAACTCCACCGTTGGTTCGTGCCATGAAACAAAGTTTGACAAATAAGGATTGGATGTCGTTGCATGCTGCCGTGCATAAAATGATTCCTTCATTTTCAATTATGGGAATTAATAAGGATTTTGAACAAATGGCAATACAGGTGCAGGATTTTGCCAGTTCACGGCTCAACGGAAAGGAAATTCCATTACTTGTTTCACAACTTGATGCAGTATGTACACAAGCGTGTAACGAATTGCAGGGAGAATTAGATGACATTAAAAAGGCTATTGTATGAACGTAAATAAAATAAAACTATTCCTGGTCGATGATGATGCGGTATTTTTAAAGTCTCTGGAAATAGAATTTCTTCAACATGCCGATTTCGTTATTGAAACATTTACTAGTGGAGAGCAGTGTATAGAGAACCTGCCAAATAATCCGGATATCGTTATTTTAGATTATTTGCTCAATGGTATTATTGATAATGCGATTAACGGAATTGAAACGCTGGATAAAATAAAAGACTATGATGCTGATATTCCAGTAATTATGTTATCTGCGCAAGATAAAATTGAGGTTGCTATAGATTGTATGCATCACAAAGCATTCGATTACGTGGTGAAAAGCGAAACTGCTTTTATGCGTTTGCAAAAAATAATCACCACCATTTTCCACAACAAGAAACTAGAGAAAGAGCTGAATTGGTATATGGAGAGGATGTAGAAGATTCAACTCATCTACTTTAAACATGTGAATCATGTAACTTCTGATCAGCGCAGTGCAACACTTGCACGTTTGTAGTTACCCACCTTTGTGATGAACTAATTGATTCACACATCCCCCTATTGGTGGGAATAACAACTACAAAATGAAAATTATAAACCTATTCGCCACTGTAGCGATTGCCTCGGTAGCTTTACTTGCTGCCTGCAGCAAGGATGATGAGCCTACAAAAAACACAATTGTAATTCCTATACAGGCCACAGTAATGGCCACAGTACCTATTGCAGGCACTTCAGGCTTCGCCATATTAGCAGGCTCTGCAGTTACCAGTACAGGAGCTACCGTAATTACAGGTGATCTTGGCTTGAGCCCAGGGACTTCGGTAGGCGGTTTCCCTCCGGGAATCTTGAATGGAACATTGCGCATCAATGATGATATTGCTACGCAAGCTAAATTAGATTTGACTGCTGCTTACAACGATGCAGCGGGTCGTACAAGTACCGATATCGTAAGCTTATCTGGAAACATTGGTGGGCTAACGCTTACTCCTGGACTTTATAAGTCAACGTCCTCACTAGCCATATCTTCAGGTGACCTTACTTTTGATGCAAAGGGAAATTCATCAGCCGTCTTTATTATTCAGAT
Source organism: Cyclobacteriaceae bacterium (assembly GCA_016787755.1). Taxonomy (GTDB): domain Bacteria; phylum Bacteroidota; class Bacteroidia; order Cytophagales; family Cyclobacteriaceae; genus ELB16-189. Next base: position 252,597 of record JAEUUA010000005.1, read on the forward strand.
AGCCTCTACCCTTACTACCACTTCAGGTCGTCAAGTAATTCTTAGTGGGGGGGCATTGGCTTCAAATATTTTCTGGCAAGTGGGCAGTTCCGCCACTTTCGGAACCACATCAGTTTTTAAAGGAACAGTAATGGCCCTGGAGTCTATCACATTCAAAACCGGTGCAAAACTAAATGGTAAAGCGCTGGCCAGGAATGGGGGTATTACGCTGGAAGGCAATACCATCGTAAAAGAATAATGATTTAGGAATACAAAAAAAATTGATTCACATGAAAACAATAAACAAATTATCCGGGAGCTTGAATGTACTGCTCCTCATTTGTAGTTGTGCAACTAATGCTTGGCTGCAAGGCTTATGGGGAACTTCAACCCATTTCTGAAAATGACGAACAAAACAGACGTGTTGAGGTAGCCATTTTCGCAAACAAAAAAATGAAAAAGGCAGCTGACAAAGGTCAACTTTAAGCAGAACTGAACTCAACAATTAAAATTTAACCAACACTAAACATATATTAAACCAAATACCATGAAAAATAAATTATCAATTTTCCTGCTTGGCATTTCGCTTGTAACGGTGCAAGCATGTGGATCCAAAAAAGAAACAAAACAAGAATCTGTAGTAGAGGCAACACCCGTTGCGACTGTTACTTTGACCGCTGCTGAAAGGCGCGCCAGTATTGAAAAGGCTACACAAGAACTGGCTGAAAAGCGGAGGATTGCATTTGTTGAACTATCGAAAACTACACCCTTTTACACGCTTGCCGATGGAAAACTTATTTACAACAAAGCGGAAACATCACCATCCTTTGTTGGTGGGGAAGCAGCTATGAATAAGTTTCTTAAGGATAATCTAATGTTTCCTGAAGATGCAGAAGAAGAGGGGTTGGAAGGAACCGTTTACGTTGACTTTATCGTTGGTTCAAATGGAGTTGTGCGCGAGGCCACTGCTACCAGCTACACCTACGATAAAGTAGATCCTGCATTTCAAACAGAGGCTTTACGGGTGGTAAATTTAATGCCCCGATGGGTACCAGGTCGCCAGCATGGCAAACCAGTAGATGTTAAATACAGCGTACCTATCACGTTTATGATACGTTAGAAAAAGAAATTAGGTAAAGAAAAAAGTGCGACTAACTCTCGCACTTTTTTTATTAATAGGCAATGAAGAAAATTGAATTTTCCTATTGATTCTAGCCCAACACTTCCTTTTCAAGGTAAGACACCAGTGATATATGTAATACACAAAACAAAGTTTGTAACACTATTTGGCTCAGGGAGGAACACCTTTGTTTTAATAAAAATAATTTACCACAATGAAAAAAGCATCCCATTACCTTACAGCCGTGTTGCTAGCTATATTACTTGTCCCAGCGCAGTTACTTGCCGCACCAGCTTCTACCAGAACGGCAATTCCCATTTCACCAACTAGTGAGTCCGCTAAAATTGAAGCCATGACTACTCGACTGAACGAGATTAAGGATATGGACAAATCAAACATGAGTGCAAGAGAAAAAAAAGAACTTCGGAAAGAGGTGCGAGCAATTAAGGACTCAGCAAAAAGCAGCGGAGGAGCTGTGTACCTATCCGTAGGCGCTATAATCATCATTGTATTATTGCTTATCCTTATACTCTAGTGTACATTATAACTAACATGAATCATGGAAATAAAATTTAAAGATGGCCAAGAGGTTTATGACCGAATCAGACCAAGTCAAAAATTAATCATTAGTCGCTATTTCAAAGGAATCTATTATTGTAAGGTAGTGGAAAATCTACGGAGAAAGGAATTGATCTTCTTTGAAAGAGAGTTGACGACCAGGATAAGTGTTCGGTAGCTAATTGAATAGTATTATCACTTCAATCGCTAAGAATTTTATCGTAGAGAAGTCCAGTTGCGTATCATTATTTGGAGCTTGAAGAGTTTAAATTTTTATTCACTAATAGCGGAAAGGAAGGAATAGAATTAGCCGGAGAATTTGCTTCTGACTTAGTAATATGCGATGTCTTAATGTGTGACATGGACGGATACGAAGTTTTGAGATTGCTTTTAGACAACTCCAAAACGTATGAGATTCGATTTATTTTTAGCACTTCGCACTCTGAAAAAGTCAATAAAACAAAAGCACTTGAACTTGGAGCTGATGACTACATCATTAAACCCTTTGAACTTGAAACTCTTTTGGAAATGTCGAAGAGCTGGATAAAGTCTGGGAGTAATAGAATCAAGCACCTGACAACTTAAATTCATTGAATGACCCGTTTTGATCCCATTAAGCCATGGAAATGATCGAGTAGGTAATTGTAGCCAGTGCTTGCAAAGGCACCATCATGGTTTGTTGCTCATTTATTCAAATCGTTTAAGAAAATTACAAGCGTGTACCTTCTTACGAGAGATTAAAACAAAAACGCCAGCGATTAGGAAAACCTGTGATCTATATAACACTCGGTAACAAGGGTGTAATGTTATTCAATTCCTGAGACTGATCTTTGTTTATGATTTTGACAGCAACTGACAGATAAGCCACTTGGCTTTCGCGGTTGGAAATGGTCTAAAAAAAGGCAACCAATTGTTCTCTAACTTAATTAAAACGGATATGAACTCATTATTTGAAAAATTTTTCGCGTGCAGAGGTCTGGTAGCTATTGCATCTTTTGATCCTACGGAATACAGAATCACTACCTATACGCATGAATATCTTGGAATGATCATTCATCAGGATGATTTTATGATCACTTTTCAAAATCAAAAAAAGAAAGTTGTGAAAATACTTAAATCAAATATTAATCAAATTTCTGTGCTTCTAAGCTTTAAGAACTATGCTGATCCAACTCGTAATGCACAACCTCATAAGTGATCTAAGTAATGCATGCTCCGCATAATGTAACATAGTGCATTCGTATTAAACTCACCTTTGGGATTAAAATAGAAAAGCAGCCTAAAGTTCTAGTAGAATCCTGATAACAAATCATGCGTAAGGAATTTGACGATCAGTCGCCTCGTTAGATTTCTAACTACCAATAAATCGCGATTTAAATTAAAAAAAAATATGAAAAGATTAAGACATTTACTTGCAATCGTAATCACACTATCAGTGGTCTTCTTGTCTGGATGTAAGGATGATGATCCTGGCATTCCCCCTACTGTAACATCAACAAGCCCAGCCGACAATGATGTGAGAATCGCTACTAACAGTAGCATTACCGCTACATTTAGCGCAGAAATGGATCCTACAACGATTACCGTTGCTGAGTTCACAGTATTTCAAGGAGCAACGCAATTAACTGGCGTGGTTACGTATAGTGGCTTAACGGCCACCTTTATTCCATCGGTTAACCTGGAAGGCAACAAATTGCACACCGCTACCATTACTACAGGAGCAAAGAATATGGCAGGTGACGCTTTGTTGTTCAATCATGTGTTCACGTTTACAACGGATACAGCTCCTGATATTACTAAGCCTTTAGTGAATTCAACAGATCCACTGAGTGCCGCAACAAGTATTGCCCGCAATAAAACCATTACGGCAACCTTTAGTGAAGCCATGGATGCTTCAAGCATTACTTCCTCCACATTCACGTTAAAAAAAGGATCTACATCCATACCGGGTGCAGTGTCTTATTCAAACAGGGTGGCGAGTTTTAATCCCACTAACACAATGGATGCATCATCTGTATATACCGCAACCATTACTACTGGCGCAAAAGATGTAGCCGGTAATGCCATCGCCACAAATATGGTGTGGAATTTTACAACCGGTGGAAATTCAACATCCATAGCAGCAGTTGATTTGGGTGCAGCCAGTAACTATTTGATACTTGCCAAAACCGCGATTAACAATAGTTCAACATCAGCATTAACAGGTGACATTGGGTTAAGCCCGGCTGCTACTTCATACATCACTGGATTGGCTTTAACGAATGCTACCGGTTATGCTACTTCTTCTCAAATAACAGGTAAAGTTTATGCCGCAGACATGGCAGACCCGACTCCAATTAACCTGACCACGGCCGTGAACAATATGATTACTGCATACAATGATGCAGCCGGTCGTCTTTCACCTGATTTCTTGGAATTAGGCACCGGCAATATTGGTGGCAAAACATTAGTCCCAGGACTTTATAAATGGACAAATACAGTAACGCTACCTTCTTCGGTTACCATTTCTGGCGGAGCAAACGATGTGTGGATTTTCCAGATTGCAGGCGATCTAACGATGAGTGCTGGTGTCAATATTACATTGGCAGGAGGTGCTCAAGCAAAGAATATATTTTGGCAAGTGGCAGGACAAGCTACTATGGGAACGACTTCTCACTTTGAAGGAATTATCCTGTCTATGACAGGCATTACCCTACAAACTGGTGCCAGCATGAACGGTCGAGCACTAGCACAAACAGCTGTCATCTTAGATAGCAATGCGCTGAACAAACCTTAGTGTTATTTATAATAGTATAGTTTAAGTGAAGTCACCTGGGTGACTTCACTTTTTTAAATTTTCAAAAACTATAAATAAAATAATAAATAGCAGATGGCTTGTCAGCATGTTCCTCTTAGCCGAAGCGAGAAGCACAAAAAAAATCCCACGATCTAACTTAATAAATCGTGGGATTAATAAAAAAGTGGAGCTGCAGGGAATCGAACCCTGGTCCAGAGAAGATGAACGTGTACGTTCTACATGCTTAGTTGCCTTTGATTGTCAGGACGTGCAAGCCAGGCAACAGCCTAAACACTTCCGTAGTTACTGTTATCTCGACATCGTTGCGCAACAACAACGAGGCCCAGTTTATGCTGTCGACACTGCGGTTCCGGCACCGCCAAACAGAGTACCGGGCAATGATGGCCTCCACCGATCTTATCAGCGGATAAGCTAATCTAACCTTAGGTCAGATTAAGCAGCCATGGCGTAAGTATTCTCGCCACTTATGGTTGTAGGACTATCTTTCAAGGCTCTCATCCCACGAGCCTGCATGCTGGCATACACCCCCAAACATCCTGTCAAAACCGGTCAGCCCC
>JAEUUA010000001.1 GCA_016787755.1 Cyclobacteriaceae bacterium
AGGCTTTTACATTTCAACCAGAATGGCGCTCGGGTTATGACACACCAGTTTTTAATCGGCCTTTCATAGAGCACACCTAATATACGGTGCGTCCGTTAGCTGTCGAAATTGATTTTCGTCTCGGAAATTGGGTGAATGGCACCTAACGCTCCGGCAATAATACGCCCTACAAACAACCAAGCTAGGGTTGGTGCAAAAGCCAGAAAAATATAATCCAATCCAAAACCAAAGAGAGAGCCAAGCAGAACTGGTCTTCTTCCAATGCTATCACTAATCCCTCCTAAAATTGGGGCAAACAAAAACTGAACGATAGCAAATGCAAATAACAACCAACCTCCAATCCGTGCGGCTTCACTGGTTGTTCCATGTGTCATTTCAATAATTAAATTCGGAAGCACAGGAATAATTACTCCGAAGCCGATCGTATCAATGAGGAGAGTAACAAAAATAAAACCGATGGCTGCTTGTCTTGATTTCATTAAATAGAAATTGAAGAACGCAAAAGATAAAGTTTTTTAAACAGGTTCAAAAGTTATTTTATGGCTTAGCGCTTGCAGCAATTCCATCTTACTTAGTAGCGAACTTCTATTAATCTGTTTTACCTGAATCTCCAAACGGCAATCTTCCAGGTATTCTTGTTTTAGGATTTTAGTACCGAAATCTTTTACCAGCCGCATAACCTCTGATGTTTCATCATAAGGATATCGAACCAAAAAATTCATAGTTACATCTTCTTCAATAAGGGTTGCCTGATTTAACGCTTCTTCGGCTGCAGACTTATAAGCCTGAATCAATCCTCCCACTCCCAGCTTAGTACCTCCAAAATATCGAACCACAACGACCAGCACATTTGTTAACTCTTTTGAGCGAATCTGTCCAAGAATAGGATCGCCCGCTGAATGATTAGGCTCACCATCATCTTCTGCTCGAAATTTTGCCTTATCAGCGCCAAGCACCCAGGCGAAACAATGGTGGGTAGCATCATAATATTTTTTCTTTAACCCTCCAATTTTAGACTTAATCTCATCCTCTGAAGCTACCGGATAGGCAAAAGCTAAAAACTTACTTCCCGATTTTTTATAGAAACCTTCAGAATAAGATTGAATTGTATGAAAAGAATAGATTTCCACTGTAACGTAAACTTTGTTTTTTGCGTCCTACTACTACGCACACCTAAACATCTAACACTGAGACAAAGGCATATTTTTAATGTATTAGGTTTATAAAAGCTTCGTAGAACCCTGTAAAGAAAGAAATTAGGATTCAGATAAAAAATATAAGTTGAGAGGCAACCTCTTCTCTTCAAACAGAGTCTGTTAAAGAGTAAATACTCAAAATATGAAAAAAATAGTAGCCACCTGTATTGCATTACTCTTTGCCTTCACGCTCGTGCTGGCTCAAAACAAAGAAACCAGAAAGGTTGATACCTTCACAAAGATTGCTTTTCGGGTTCCCGGCAAGCTTTATTTGAAACAAGGTTCTGAACAAAAGGTAGAATTGCAAGGCGATAGTGATGTCCTCTCAGAAATTGAAACCGAAGTGAGTGGTGGTCGTCTTAGCATTGGTCGTGAAGATAGCTGGAGAGTATGGAGAGACTGGGACGACAATAAAATAACAGTTTACATTACCGTTAAGGATATAGAAGGCATTAGTGTAAGCGGATCGGGTGACTTAGTGAGTGATGGACTACTTAAAACCGGAGATCTTGATTTGACTGTAAGTGGATCGGGTAGTTTAAGAATCGAAATAAATGCGAGTGGAATGATGGAAGCGAACGTTTCGGGTTCTGGAGATATTGATGTGCAGGGAAATTGCAGATCATTAGAAAGCAAAGTCAGCGGATCGGGTAAAGTAAATTATGCTGGCAACATTGCAGATCGCGCTGATGTAAACATTTCGGGTTCGGGTAAAATTGTAGCAAGTGGCACTGCTCGCATGATTAAAACAACGATTAGTGGCTCTGGCGAAGTGCGCGCTGCCAATTTGGAAGTTGAAAAATGTGAAGTACGAATTTCCGGATCAGGCGATGTTCAGATTAATGTAAGAAGCGAATTGGATGCAACTATTTCAGGCAGTGGTAGCGTTTCTTACAAAGGCAACCCAAGTCAGGTAAACAGTCACTCATCCGGCAGTGGCAAGGTGAGAAAGTTAAGAAGTGATTCAGGAATCTAGACAGCAACAAATATCAGTGAATAAAAAAAAGCAACTCAGTCAATCTGGGTTGCTTTTTATTTTGGATTTGTGTGAGCGATCACCCCTTCTATAATTAGATATTGAGCCATCATATAGGCTGACATAATATAAAACGAAGCAAACTGAATGGGCATTAGAAATTTATTAATTGCCAACAGAGAATCAGAAATCATAAAAAGTATAGCTCCAATAAAAACCAACACAAAACTTTTGTTTGATGTAAACCCAAAACGAAAAAGCGCCTGCAATGCCATAAGGGTAATTACCAATGCATAAATCATAACCGGTATTCTTAAATCGCCCAGCACCGGATACAACACAACTACCAATCCTGTGCCCGCCAAAACGATAGGTAATGCAAACCGGACTTTTTGAGGACCTAGTAATGGGTTTTTACTTTTGTTAAATCTCATCCGTTGATAACACAAAATATAAAGCACATGCCCAGTTAGAAATGCAATAAGTCCTGCCATAAAAAAAAGTTCTGTCTCAAATAGTAGCAGTACATCACCAGTCCAACAAAACAGTATCGCAATCAAAAAAAGAGTGGTTCTGTGTTGGGTGCTGACTAAATAATAAGCAGCCAGTGAAATCATAATCAACGGCTTTACCACAAAATTGAGGGTAGCTAAATTCAATATAACCGCTATAAGTTCCACAACGAACACAAGGACAACAGCATAAAGTATTAGTTTCTTCATATTGAATTCTTTAGGGGGCTTTGGCATCATTAATAAATAGATCAGCGCAAGCAAACTAAGCAGTCCACTCACTAAAAAAGTAATAAAAAACAGGGACGAATCATTAGCATAAAGTAATCCTGAAAGAAATGCACCTAATCCAATTCCTAGTTCCATAAAGATATACAGTGAGGCAATACCGCGGCCTTTAAATCCCTCATGGCTTAAATCAGTAGCCCACGCCAGCAAGGTAGGTGATGTTGAACCTTGAGCAAAGCCATACAAGGTAACACCAAGTATCAGTTGTAACGAAGTTGATGCCGAACCGATCACTAACATTGAAAGTAAGATAAAAACCGTACTGATTCGAAGCACCGGCACTCGTCCATATCGATCGGAAGCTTTACCTGCCAACAAGCGAATGACCAGCGAGGCAACAGTCAAGTAGGTAAACAACAATCCCTTATTTTTGATGCCCACAAATTGACCAAAGTCGGGAATAATAGTAAAGACTGTACCGTACGAAAAGGCAGTGAGCACCATGACCAGACAAGGTGCTAAAACCAAGGGTTCAAAAAAATCTTTCCTTTTAACTTTAAGATGAGTAATTGAAAATCGTTCTTTTGTCTTAAGTGTTTCGCGCGTGGTGAGGAGGATGGCAATTGAAATGAAAGCAAGAAACGATGAACAAAAAAACATGGCATCCAATCCAACTTGATTGGCAATTAATCCACCAAGGGCAGGACCACCGGCCATTCCTACGGCTGTTGCTGTTCCTAACAACCCCATGGCCTCACCTCTTTTTTGTGCCGGAACAATATCTGCCAAATACGCAGTAATTCCAGTGGGTGTAAAGCCAGTCGAGAAACCATGAACAAGCCTTAGCAAAAAAAAGCCAGCGAGTGTTGTAACAATAGGATAGAAGATACTGCAAACCAAACACACGGCAGCACCAAAAATCATAACTGGAACACGGCCTATTCTATCTGCAAGTTTGCCGCTAAATGGTCGTGATACCATTGCAGTGATTGTGAATAATGAAATGATTAATCCTTTGTACTCTGCTCCTCCCAACAGAGTCAGGTATTCCGGTAACTCTGGGATAATCATACTAAAACTTGCAAAAAATAACAACGCACTAACGCAGAGAAACCAGAAAGAAGAATTGTAAATGCGCGTCTGAGTCAATGAATTTAAGATGGTTTAGTAGACGCTTCCTGATCCTCCAGTAAGTATGCTTTAATAAATTCGTCAAGGTCACCGTCCAATACACGCTGCGCATCGTGGCTTTCTATACCGGTTCGTGCATCTTTCACAAGTTTGTATGGATGTAGCACATAGTTTCGAATTTGTGAGCCAAAATCTATTCTCATTTTTCCTGCCTCCACTTTATCGCGTGCTGCATTTCGCTTTTCCATTTCACGTTGATACAATTTCGATTTTAGCATTTGCATCGCACGTTCGCGGTTTGCATGTTGCGATCGTTCCACCTGACAGACAATTACAATTCCACTGGGCTTGTGTGTTAGCTGAACTTTTGTTTCCACTTTATTCACGTTCTGCCCACCGGCACCTCCCGAACGCGAGGTTTGTATTTCCACGTCTGCGGGATTCACTTCAATTTGAATAGTATCATCCACCTTTGGGTAAACAAAAACAGAAGCAAAAGAAGTATGTCTGCGTTGGTTGGAATCGAAAGGTGAAATGCGTACAAGGCGATGAACGCCAATTTCTGATTTTAGTTTTCCGTAGGCGAAAGGTCCTTCCACTTCCAACGTGGCTGATTTTATTCCCGCTACTTCTCCCGCTTGATAGTCTATTTGCGAAACTTTATAGCCACTCTTCTCGCCCCACATAATGTACATGCGATTAAGCATATCGGCCCAATCGTTACTTTCCGTACCACCAGCACCAGGATTAATTTCAAGTACTGCGCTGAGTTGATCTTCCTCTTTGCTCAGCATTTTTTTAAACTCAAGTTCTTCGACTGATTTGGCAGATTTAGCAAACTCTTTGTCAAGTTCTTCTTCAGAGACGTCTCCCGCTTCATGGAATTCGTTGAGCACATCCAGATCTTCAACCAATTTACTGACTTGAGAAAATGCATCCGTCCATATTTTTTTAGTACGAATGTTTTTTAACATTACTTCTGCCTCCTTAGGCTTATTCCAGAAATCTGATTGATGGGTAATTCGTTCTTCGTCTTCTATTTCTGCAATTTTGCGGTCGTAGTCAAAGATACCGCCTGAGGGCGGCAACACGGGCTTTTAGGTCCTTTAATTGTTCAGTGGTCATACGCTAAAAATAAATTATGCGCGAAGTTAATAGGATAGACTGAATTATGATACCAATCTTAGGGTTCAATCATATCGATAGTAGCGCGAACTCGAGTCGATGGTTCGTAGAGACAAGCCACGTAACTTTTGATACGGACTTCTAATAAACCGGAGCGCGGCACCTGAAGCCACTAAACTTAATGAGCTTATAACAACTCCCTCATCAATTCCACTTTGGCCTTTAACAAAAAAAAGTGTATTAATTTCATCAATAGTAAAATAACCTAGGCCCGCAATCATCAATACTGTACCTAACTTATTTAACCCACTCGGTTTTCTGTGACCTTTTGAATTAATCTTATAGATAGAAGAAAAAAGAATAGTGTCGTTTAAGGTAATTACTGAAACATCTGTAAACTGAACAGCAAGCCCCTCTGCAAACTTATTATTCTTAAGTTTAAAACGCATATAATCACCTTCTGTAAAGCGGGTAACTACGTCACCACGCTTTAGTAACACTAATTGTTTTTGTGCATTCAACGTTACTGCTGAAATAGTTAAGATTAAAAGTATAGATAGCCTTATAAAAGAATTCAATTTAGTCATCATTTAGTGGCAAGAAACAAAAAAGCGAGCAATGCTCGCTTTTCGAATTTAGGTTAAATTTTATAAATCCAATCAAAGGGATCAGGGCTGTTGCCCCTTTTAATATTTTCCAGTTCATTAAATACTCTATTGGCAAATTTTCTTTTCTCAATGGCCGGCAGGGTATAGTTCTTTCCTTCAAAGCCAATTAATTCAATGTGAGCAATGGTAGCTGCAGTGCCCGCACCAAAAGCTTCTTGTACTTTATTCTGTTCAAGCGCAGCAACTAATTCTTTCACTGAAATTTTTCGCTCCTCCACAGTAATACCCCAACTGTGTGCTAATTCTAAAACACTCTGTCGGGTAATTCCTGCTAAAATTGAATCGCTTAAAGGTGGTGTAATTAAAACATCATCAATCACAAACATCACGTTCATGGTTCCACTCTCTTCAATGTACTCGTGAGTTTTACCATCCGTCCAAATCAGTTGATCATATCCTTCATCTTGCGCCAACTTAGCCGGATAAATTGCTCCGCCATAATTTCCTCCTGCTTTTGCATAACCCGTTCCACCCTGCACTGCACGCGTGTAATGAGTTTCTATTTTCACCTTAACGGGAGCTGAATAATAGGGTCCTGTAGGGCTTAAGATTACCATGAAAGTAAAATCCTCGGAAGGACGAATACCAATAAACTCATCGGCAGAAAACATAAACGGACGGATGTATAACGAACTACCAGCTGCTTTTGGAATCCAGCCACGATCCAAGTCTATTAGTGTTGAAATACTTTCCATAAATAGATCCTCAGGAATCGATGGCATGCACAAACGCTCAGCTGAAATATTCATCCGCTTCCAGTTATCAAGCGGTCTGAACACCAACGCTTCATTGCCTGATGCAGATGCATAAGCCTTCAAGCCTTCAAAAATAGATTGACCATAGTGTAATGCTGGTGTTGCCGGACTGATTGGCATATTCCCGTAAGGGATAATTCTAAAATTTTGCCATTCACCTTTTCTAAAATCCGCCAAAAACATATGATCGGTATAAACCTTACCAAAGGGAAGCTTAGAAAAATTTGTATTTGCAAGCTTTGATTTAGCTATCTGAGTCGTAGAAATTTTGAGTGTATCAACCATGATTACCTATTAATTTGAATCGCAAAGATAACATTAAAATGAAAAATTGACTAACATCTGTTAGGTCAAAAGTCAAACAATGTGTTACATCTTTGGTTTCCAGGGAGTTTCTTCGACTTTTAATTCATGTGTCATGGTTCTGCACAATACAAACAAATAATCTGATAGGCGATTCAGGTATTTTATGACTAACTCATTTACAGATTCAGAATGGTTTAAAGCTATTACCAAACGTTCCGCTCTTCGGCATACAGTTCTTGCAACGTGCCCAAATGAAATTGCCTGATTGCCACCCGGCAAAACAAAAAACCGCATGGGTAATAAAGCCAACTCCATCGTATCCATTTGTTTTTCCAAAAATTCGATGTCGCCTTCGGTAAGTAAGGGGATCTTAACTTTTACATTTCCGGGTTCGGTGGCTAATGTTGAACCAATAGTAAAAAGTCGATCCTGAATTTCTATCAAAATGTCCTTTCGGGATTGATTAACAGATTGATCACGTAAAACTCCCATCCAGGCATTTAATTCATCAACAGTACCATACGTTTCAATTCGCAATTCTGCTTTGGATACTCTCTTCCCTCCAAACAGTGAAGTAGTGCCGTCATCACCAGTCTTTGTGTAAATCTTCATGACTTAAAATTCAAGATTAAAATTTAAAATACCGAAGTACTTCTATCCGATCTGAATTTTAATGAGTTTCAACCGGTTCGCCCCGGGTTACTTTTTCGTTTTTATGATCCCATTCAACCAAACCATCTTTTAAGCGAATGATGCGATGGGCATAATGAGCAATATCATCTTCATGGGTAACCATGATAATCGTGTTGCCTTTATCATGTAACTCTTGAAAGAGATTCATGATATCGTATGAAGTCTTGGAATCTAAGTTACCAGTTGGTTCATCGGCCAAAATGATGGAAGGGTTGTTTACAAGCGCTCTTGCTATGGCAACGCGCTGACGCTGACCCCCAGATAATTCATTTGGCTTATGATGATAACGATCCCCCAAACTGACACTTTCAAGAGCACCCATGGCCATTTCATCGCGCTCACTTTTGCTGTAACCAGCATAAATTAAAGGCAGCGCCACATTTTCGAGAGCCGAGGCGCGCGGTAACAGGTTAAAAGTTTGAAAAACAAACCCAATCTCTTTATTTCGAACCATCGCCAACTCGTTTTCTGTCATATCGCTCACTTGTTGGCTATTAAGCCAATATTCACCCGCTGTTGGAGTATCTAAACAGCCAACAATATTCATAAGCGTAGACTTTCCTGAGCCTGATGGCCCCATAAATGCAACGTATTCTCCTTTTTCGATAGAAATTGATACATCCTGAAGGGCATTAACAATATTGTTACCCATTTTGTACGTTTTCTTTATGTTAGTTGTCTTAATGATATTAGGCATGGTGTCTTTGTTTTCTTAACGATGTTAAAGCAAGGGTTAAAGTTTATCCGTCCCCTTTTTACTTGATATTCTAAATTAAGTTTCAAAAATCTAACTAAATGTTGGTTTTAGCTGGATAAACGGCCAAAGTTTGGCAAATTCTTTTACTGAGACGTACTCAAAACACATAAGTTACAGACATTTTGCTTAATCCCTCATAAAGTCCAGGCAAGCAGAAATTACTTTATCATCCTTCAAAACCCGATTGTGTCCCAACCCATGAGTTGTTAGTAGTCTCCCTTTCGGATATGCTATTATCAACTCTTCAGCTTGAACAATGGAAACATCTTTATCATCGGCATCATGGACTAAAAGTAAATTAAGATCAGTGATCTCCTTTATAAAATGCATAGAAGTAAATTCTTCGAAAGGCTTTCCGTATTTCTGATGAATTAATCTCTTAAAGGCTGCACCGGTTTTCCATGATCCACCGATTGCATTCAAATACGATTTCACTATTTCATCAGCTATGGTTGGACTCGCTATGTTTATTAACTTCCTAACGGGTAAGCCTTTCATAATTGCATATAAGGCGACACCCCCGCCAAAGGAATGAGCAAGGATTGCCTCCGGAGCTCCTTTCATCTCAACAATTTTTCTAAGAACTTCCTCAAATTCGTACAGATTAGTTCTCTTTCCTTCAGATCGGCCATGGGCAGGACCGTCAAAACCGATTACTCTATATCCGTGATCGAGCAAGGCTGGTATGAACTTCCGAAATTGGGTGGCTCGGCCTGCCCAGCCGTGAATTACTAAAACGTAAGGTTTCGATGAATCGCCCCATTCATATCCTTGAATCCTTCGTTTCCAATCAATGTCAAAGAAATGAGCATTAGACTCAAATTCCCGCTCTTTGAAAGGAGTTCTATACTGAAGAGGGGTAAAAAATATTTTTTCGAAATAGCGCACAGCCAACCTGGAAGAAACCCATTCAAGTTTTGGAAAAATCCAACGGACCATTCTTAATGGAAGCGGAACTTTATTGGCTCTCAAATTTATTTGATTAAAGTTTAATTTTTCACAAAAAAGTACATGTTACAATACGTAAACCAGAAGTATAAAACCTTATTTTTGAGATGTTTAGTTAAAGTACCAATGAAAAAACGCTACATTCCTTACTTTCTATTACTCGCTGTCATCTTTTACAGCCAAAACTTAATTGGACAGCGGTTTTGGATTTCTGCTACCCCGTCCAATTGGAACAATACTGCTAACTGGTCAGCTTCGTCTGGCGGACCAGGAGGTGCATCGGTTCCTGGCGCAAGTGATGTGGTCACTTTTAACGCATTGGGACTGGGTAATTGTACACTCGACATAGCTGCGAATGTAGCAGGAATTACCATGAACGGATATACCGGAACTGTAAACATCAATGGATTTAATCTTACAACAACCGGAACAAACAATTTTGTAACAGGCACCATTAACAATGGCGGTGGGGCAGCAGCTGTTACATTAAATACCATAGGAACGACAACGTTTAGTGGAACTGTATTTGGAGCCAGCGTAAATGGTTCAACAGGACGTATATTTTTTAATGGATCAACTTTTAATGGAACAGTTAACGTTACAAAGACAGCCAACAATACTGATTTAAGTACTGGGAATAATGCATTTCTAGCTGCAGTAACCCTTACCAACAGTTCTACGAGTCCTTTTAGACTTGCAGGAACAAATCCTGACATTTTTAATGGAACAATCTCATTGGTTAGCGGAAACTCAGGGGCACTGGAAATTGCTTATACTGCAGCCAATACACAATTTAATCAAAATGTTTCTGTCACTTACAATGCAACTGGTGCTATAACATTTGGTGCCAATGGAGGAACCTCTACCTTAGCTGCAACACGAACAATATCAGTCGCAGGCTTTGGGGCTTCAGGCTGTGGAAATTTATCAATAGCCCGGGTTACACAAACGGGGGCTACTGCTCAAACTATTAATCTGGCTGGGAATAATACCGCAACATTAACTCTTGGACCCGCCTCTTCATTTGCAGGCTCACTCACTGCAACAGTTCCTTCCATCATTTTTAACTCAAGTACTTTTCAAGCAGTAACCATTACGAAGACAGGAAGTCAAAATGATTTATCGCGGGGGGGAAACATTTTTAATGGAATAATGACGGTTAACAATCAAGGTGGTGACTTTCTTCTGGGTACTAATGCTGCCGATGCAGGAGATATCTGGAATGCCAACGCTATTTTTAATAATACAGGAGGAAACAGACTCAGAATTGGAGAGGATAATGCGGGTAATCTATTTCAAGCCAATGCCACCTTCACGAACACAAGTGTGACAGATGTTGCTAGTCGAGTCCAAATCAGCAGGTTTGGGACATCAAGCACAACCTTTAACGGCACCACTACTTTCAATAATAGTGGTAATGCTAGTGATGTTCATATCAGTTATGATGCTGGCAGTAGTACTACTTTTAACGGCCCAGTATTTTTCAATTCAAATGCGAGTAATGGTGCTGATTTTTGGGTGGCTTACAATGGCGATGTATCCTTCAATGGAAATGTAACTATCAATAGTTCAACTGATGGTGTTCTATTTGGCAATGGCACAGGTTCTGTAAACATGTCTGCAGGAAACACAGTCTCAATAGGCGGATCTGGATTTACAAACGGTAGATTACTTATACGCAATTTTACTCAGGCTGGAAATACTCCAATGACCCTACTATTAACGGGTACTTCCATGCTGCAAGTGGGACCGAACTCCACTATTGGAGGCAATGCAAATTTTATATCACCACAGTTACTATTGAATGGAGCCACCTTTGGTGGAACTTCCGTACTAGAAAAAACTGGGGCAACCGACAATGCTAGTTCTGGAGGAAATGTCTTTAATGGCACAACCACAATTACTAATAGTGGTTCAGGGTATATTTTGTTAGGTAACGGAAGTCCTGACCAATTTAATGGGATTACAACCTTCAACAATACGGGTAGCTATCGGTTTTATTTTGGGTATAACCACAGCGGTCAAACAACAACGTTCGCAAGTAGCCTAACACTAAACACTAACAAATCAGGCGGTGCAGATGCGTGGTCATATCTGGTGAATGAATCTGCTAATTCTTCCATTTCAGTGGCTGGAAATTTTACTATCAATTGTGCAGGGTCATTACAAAGCAATCATCGTTTCTTAAATGGTGGTGGCACTTCGGCAACTTTTAATGGAACGGTAACCATCAATCTGACAAATACCCATGCAGCTACCGTTATTCAAATGGGAAATAATGGAACTTCTATCTATAATGATAACATAAGTTTAGTAAACAGCGGAGGGGCAAGTGGTGTTAGTTTTAATGCCGGGGCAAGTGCCAATTCAACTATGGCGGCAACTAAAGCTATATCTATTGGAGCAGGTGGATTCGTAAGCGGCTCACTATTGTTGCCTCGTTTTACGCAACAAGGTACACAACCTATAACCTTAAACTTAACGGGATCAGCAATTTTACGAGTTGGCCCAGCGTCTGATTTTGGTGGAAACACTGATTTAAGATCCCCTCAATTATTTTTAGATGGGATAACCCTGCGAGGTACTGCTTATGTAGAAAAAACTGGGGCAGGAAATGACAATGGCGCTGGTAATAATGTCTTTATTGGAACAACTACTATCATTAACAATGGCGCTGGCCAATTAAGGACAAATGGAAATAATACGTTTAATGGCACCACTACCATAACTAATAATGGTTCTTTCGATTTACTTTTAGAATTGGCATCTGGCTCTACATATAATGGGGATGTTACCTTTACCAACTCAGGTACTTCAAATGTACGGGTTGCCTATACAGGTACTAATCTGTTTAATGGAAATATTATTGTAAATAGCACAGCTGGCAATGGCATAACTTTTTGCGAAGCTGCAGCTGCTACCGCTACTTTGGCGGCAAACAAGACCATCTCCATCGGGGGATTAGGGTTTTCAAGTGGGTCATTAACATTACCACGATTCACACAAGTAGGTGGCACTCCTCAAACATTGAATACTTTTTCAGGAACGACCTTATTAACAGTTGGACCTTCATCTGCGTTTGGTGGCAATGTGAATTTTATAGCCCCACAACTACTTCTAAATGGTTGCATCTACAGTGGAACTGTAACTATAGAAAAAAATGGGGCAACCGATAATGCAAGTAATGGAGGAAATACATTTACGGGAGTTACTACCATCACAAATAGTGGTTCAGGATATTTACTATTAGGAAATGGCAGTCCAGATCAATTTCTAAGTACTACTACTTTTAACAATACAGGCAGCTACCGGATTTACTTTGGCCATATTCACGCTGGTCAAACAACAACTTTTGCTTCGGATGTCATTCTAAACTCAAACAAGACTGGTGGCAGCGATGCCTGGTCTTTTTTTGTAGGAGAAGGAGCCAATACGGGAGTTTCTTTTGGAGGAAATTTAACAATTAATTGTGCTGGAGCTATACAGAGTAATTATCGTTTCTTAAATGGTAATTCATCCTCAGGGTTGTTTCAAGGTCAGGTTGCAATCAATCTTACCAATACAGCTGCAGGAACAACAATCTTCATGGGTGAAAATGGAACCTCCACATACAATTCAAATATATCGGTTGTTAACTCCGGTGGAGCAAGTGGTATAACATTTAACGGTCAAGCATCTGCCAGTTCAACGCTCAATGGACTCATTTCTTCAGGAACATTCTCAAGTGGGTCACTGAATCTCTATCGCTTTACACAAGTTGGTGTACTCGCAGAAAACCTGACGTTAACTAACGGATCTATCTTGCGCGTTGGCCCAAATTCAAGTTTTGATGGCAACGTAAATTTCGTTTCACCTCGTTTATTTCTGAACGGAGCCACCTATAATGGATCTGCTTATTTGGAAAAAAATGGTGCTATTGATGATGTCGGAAATGGTGGAAATATTTTTAACGGAGCTACCACCCTCGTTGACTCCGGTAGCGGATACTTAATGACAGCCAATTCTTCACCTGATATTTTTAATGGAGCACTTACCGTTACAAATGCAGGGAGCAATTGGATTTATCTGGCTCACAATGTTGCCGGCAACCAATTCAATAATAATATAACCGTTAACAATACAGGTAGTGGCAATGGTATTTTATTTTCAAATAATGCAAGTGGAGCAGCCACTTTTACAAACGGAACCATTACAGTTGGCGGGTCTGGCTTCTCAGTAGGAGATCTTCGCTTGCGCAGATTTACACAAGTTGGAGCAATCGCTCAAAATTTAACACTTACAGGATCCGCCCGTCTTTGGATAGGCCCTAACTCTGGCTTTGATGGTAACGTTAATTTTGTAGCACCCCAACTACTATTGAACGGGGCGACCTATAATGGAACAGCATATCTCGAAAAGAATGGAGCTACCAACGATGATGGCACAGGGCCAAATATTTTTAACCAGGCAACCACGATTGTAAATTCCGGAAGCAGCTACTTGCTAACAGCCTCAACCTCACCGGATATTTTTAATGGAAATCTTATTGTAACAAACTCAGGATCTTCCACCATTCGGTTAGCAGATAATTCATCAGGAAATCAATTTAATGGAAATATTGAGATGAATTCCACCTTTGGCGGTGGTATTTATTTTGGAAACAACGCAAGCGGAACGTCCACAATGGCTGCCGGAAAAACAATCGGTGTCGGCATCACAGGCGTCATCAGTGGTGATATTCGGTTGATTCGGTTTACCCAAGTCGGACCAACGCCCCAAACCTTAAATCTGTCAGGTATCGCTATTCTTACATTAGGTCCTACTTCAAGTTTCGGTGGTAATGTAGATTTTCGGGCACCTCAACTATTGCTAAATGGAACACTGTATAGTGGTACGGCCTATCTTGAAAAAACAGGAGCCACAAACAATGCAGGGAATGGTGGAAATACATTTAATGGTGCAACTTCCGTAGTAAATTCAGGCAGTGGCTATTTGCTTACTGCCAACACCGCCCCTGATATCTTCAATGGGGCTTTAACCGTATCAAATACAGGATCCAACATAATTTATTTGGCATATAATACCCCCGGTAATCAGTTTAATGGAAATATTACATTTAACTCAACGCTCGGAAGTGGTGGAGTTTACTTTGCAAGTACGGCCAATGGCGCAGCTTCTCTTGCTAACGGTGCGTCTCTTCTTACAGGGGGTTCAGGATTTAGCAGTGGCGAATTACGGTTGACCCGGTTTACACAAATTGGAGCATCCCCTCAAACATTATTGCTCACAGGAACTTCGTTACTGAGAATCGGACCCTCATCCACATTTAATGGTAACGTAGATTTCCGTTCACCACAATTCGGCTTGGATGGTACCATGTACAATGGCACAACATACCTTGAAAAAACAGGGGCAAACAATAATGATAGCCCCGGTGGTAATACATTTAATGGAGCCACCACCATTGCTAATTCAGGAAGTGGATGGTTTAGATTTGCATTGAGTGCACTTGATACATTTAATGGAAACCTCACCCTTACAAATACCGGCTCTTCAACGATTCGAATGGCCGATAATATTCCAGGAACAGTGTTTAATGGAAATATTGTAGTGAATTCCACATTTGGTGGTGGAATTTATTTTAGTGAAAGTGGAGGAGGAACAGCTTCGCTTGCTTCTGGGCGGACAATCTCTGTAGGCGGATTAGGCTTTAGTATAGGAGATTTAAGACTCAGGAGGTTCACTCAAAATGGAGGAACCTCACAAAATCTTTTGTTTACCGGAACTGCCGGGCTGATACTTGGACCCTCCATAATTTTTAATGGAGCTGTCGATTTTCGCGCTCCACAACTTTTTATTGAAGGAGGATCCTATAACAATACTGTCTTTCTGGAGAAAACCGGAGCCACTGGAAATTCTGCGAGCGGCAACAGCACATTCAATTCTACAACCACCATACAGAATAGCGGTTCAGGATTTTTGAGAACCAATGGAAGCAACACATTTAATGGTCAAACATCCCTAATCAATTCAGGGGCTGATTATTTACTTCTTGAATTAAACACCGGTAGTACTTACAATGGGAACTTAACCCTCCTAAATTCGGGATCCTCAAATATTCGTATGGCCTATCAGGGGGCCACAGCATTTAATGGAAACATTCAGGTAAATAGTACCAGTGGAACTGGTATTATTTTCAGCGAAATAGGAACTGCAACGGCCACACTTGCAACTGGCAGAACAATCTCTGTAGGCGGAACCGGCTTTACAACAGGCGAATTAAGATTACAACGTTTCACTCAAAGCGGTGCAACAGCTCAAAACATCGTACTTACTGGCACCTCAACTTTCAGAAGTGGACCGTCTGCTACTTGGAACGGTGCTTTGGCAGTTTCTTCACCATCTTTATTTTTAGATGGATCCATTTTAAACGGAGCTACTAATTCATTAATAAAAACCGGAGCTTCAACCGATTCAAGCATCGGTGGAAATACTTTTGGAGGAAACTCAACATTTACGAATTCCGGAACTGGCGTATTTCGATTTGCTAACACAACTCCTGATGATTTTACGGGAAATGTAACGTTCAATCAAGCAAACGGAACTATACAACCTGCGTATAATCTTGCCAGTACATTTAGGGGTAATGTAACAGTAGATGGCGCATCCGCTATAACCTTTGGAGCTAATAACGGGACAATCACATTTGCCGGAAATACTGCTCAAAATGTTATAAAGAGTGGAAGTGCGTCTCCCATATTCAGAAGATTATTAATGAATAAATCAGGTAACTCAGTTACACTTGCCACAGACGCAAGTGTAACTACAAATGCTACCTTTACCACGGGTGTGATTAATACAACCTCTGCTAATATTCTTAATTTTGCAAATGGATCTACAGTAACCGGTGGATCAAATGCAAGTCATATCGATGGCCCGGTTGTCAAAATTGGAAATGCCGCCTTCTCTTTTCCAACTGGCGATAATGGAATCTACAGACCAATTTCGATTTCAGCACCTACCACGAGTACCCATGCGTTCCGAGCCGAATATTTCAAAGCTGCCCAAACTTTTGGCGGAGCAGCCACTTATCCCGCAGGGATTCTAACTGTTAGTTCTTGCGAATACTGGGTTTTAGATCGCACAGTTGGAGCCTCCAATGTAAACGTAACACTAAGTTGGAACTCACCAGACTGCACGGGTGCATATATCACCAACTTACCAACCTTGCGAGTTGTTAGATGGAACGGTGCCGGCTGGGTTGACCATGGAAATGGTGGAACCACCGGGAACGCGGCTGCGGGAACTTTGATTACATCCGCTCCAATTACCAGCTTTAGTCCTATAACCCTTGGCTCTACCACGTTATCCAACCCGCTCCCTGTTGAGTTGATAAGTTTTACTGCTCAAGCATTACATGAGCAAGTAAAATTAAATTGGTTAACTGCTTCAGAATTGAACAATGATTACTTCACTATTCAACGTTCGATTGACGGAGCCGAGTTTGAAAGCATGGTTGAGGTGGATGGTGCCGGAACCACTCAAACTGCTACTGAATATGAATATATTGACAGGAACCCGCTACCTAATCTTTCTTACTATCGACTAAGGCAAACAGACTTCGATAAGAAGTTTACGTATTCAAAAGTTGTTGCTGTCAATGTTTCTCTTGATGGAGGTCTATCTATGCATCCCAACCCAGTTAGTTATGGAACACCATTAACGCTAAATCGAAAAGGGGACTACATTATTTTAAATAACCTGGGATCGACTGTTCTGAAAGTACAAGGTGTAAATCAGATTGATATTACTTCTTTAGCCCCTGGGGTTTATACGCTAAGAAGTTCAACTGGTGACATTAAGAGGCTCGTTATTCAGTGATTTGAAAAGAATAGGATTGTGTTTTGTGTTTGAAGGTTTCTACGTGGTAGGTTCTTTCCGAATACAAAACACGGTTCTGTTTATCAACAAGAACAACCGTTGAGCACCTTGTTCCATATCCTTTCATTTTAATAAACATAGCAGACAACGCTCGCTCGCGTTCTAACCCAACACCCGTTTCCGGAAGTTGACTATCTGCAGCTCTTTGGTCATCGTGCAAAAGTTCAAATAAAACTTCTCCATTAAAGTTATCCATTGAAACTGCATCTTTGAAATTCTTCTTGCCACGCTCAACTTTTGGCCAAGGCGTATCCAATAAATGATTGCTCAGTCCATAAATTCCAGATTCTAGTTTCTGGATTCCCGTTTTGTAATTAGATAAGTACCATAATTCATTGGCAGAACCAACTAATAGATTAAATCCATTGTATTGCTTCATATTTGGAAGCAGAGAAATTAAATATTCAGATGGCGTTTCTTCATTCGTTAAATAATTAGAAACCAATTGTCCCCGGGAAGGTGCATGCGGATTTATATTAGCTGGATCGCGATAATTAGTAACTAAACTAATTCGGCCATTCTTATTCATCGCCATCCATGTGCCTGAGGCCTCCAAATCACGCCCCCCGATTATAGATGGATGATCCTCCCAAAAAGATGCTTGCGCAGTTTTACGTACATAGAATTCATCGCGGTTCGCTGCGATGATGAGTTTGTATACTGGGTGCTGATTAAGAGATAGAAAAATTAAACACATTCAATTTTCGATTAATAACAGTTGGAATCCATTGTACCTTAAAAAAGTTCAAGCTGAGATGGTAAAAGTTGAAATGACCTTCTGTGATACGATGTAATTCCTAACACTCTGATTCCATCCCGATGTTCTTCGGTAGGATAACCCACATTAGTATCCCAGCCATATCCTGGATGCAATTGAGATAATTTCTCCATCAAGTCATCACGATAATTTTTTGCCAACACAGAAGCTGCCGCAATAGAAAGATATTTTCCATCACCTTTTATCACACATTCAAATTTCAAATCCCGATAAGGGGTAAATCGATTTCCGTCTATTAAAAGAAATTGAGGTTGAATCTCAAGCTTATCCAATGCTAAATGCATTGCCTTAAACGAAGCATTTAAAATATTTATCTTATCAATTTCTCCATTGCTTACTTCAGCAACAGCCCAAGCTAAAGCATCGCGTATAATATCTTGTTCTACTGCTTTTCGTTCCTCTTTCTTTAATTGTTTTGAATCGGTGAGCAACTCATGGGTATAATTTTTAGGAAGAATAACGGCTGCTGCTACTACAGGTCCTGCCAAACATCCTCTGCCAACTTCATCGCAGCCAGCTTCAATTAAATCAGGTGTATAGGATGATAGTAACATTTCATCAAAAATCAAGATTCAAAATTCAAAATTCAAGATCAATTCAACTAAATGTCAGGATAATTTTCAAACTTGAATTTTTAAACGCTTAATGATGAATCCCTGGCAAACACTTTCACACGATCTAAAATATGATAACCGATGGATCCGTGTCACAGAATATCAGGTAATCAACCCGGCCGGAGGAAATGGGATTTATGGCAAGGTTCATTTTAAAAATAAGGCAATTGGGATTGTTGCCCTTGACAAAGACTACTACACGTGGCTTGTCGGTCAATGGCGTTATCCGCTTAATGAATGGAGCTGGGAAATACCTGAAGGGGGCGGCCCTTTAGGGGATGATCCGTTACAATCCGCCAAGCGAGAACTCAAAGAAGAAACCGGTCTTATCGCTAATCAATGGACACTGATTCAACGAACTCATCTTAGCAATTCTGTATCAGATGAAGAAGGGCTTCTATTTTTAGCGGAAGACCTTACGCAACATGAAACCGATCTGGAAGATACTGAAGCCGATATGAAAGTTTGGAAACTTCCTTTTTCTGAAGCATTACAAATGGTGCTTGATGGCAAGATTACAGACAGCCTAAGTGTGATGGGGATACTTAAAGTGAATCTCCTTAGATTTCAGGATTCAAAAATCAAGATTCAAACTAATATTGACTTTTGAATCTTGAATGGTCAATAAACACCACATTCGGCCCAACTTCCTCCTCGCCTACCCAGTAATGCTAAGCATGCTTGGTCAAGTAATGACGGGTGTGGCCGATAGTGTAATGATAGGTTGGACGGGTGCCACTCCACTCGCTGCTTCATCCTTTGCCAATGTATTTTTTTCGATCCCACTATTTTTCGGGATTGGTGTTTCCTATGCCATTACACCCTTGGTTGCTCAAGCAGAAGGTGCGCATGATGAAACAAAAATAATTGACACACTTAAGAATGGGGCGCTCATAAATCTTGTAACAGGATTTATTTTGGTGATGCTGATTTTTTCAGTCGTTCCATTTATGCATTCGATGGGGCAGCCCGATGATGCGGTAACCTTAGCCATTCCCTATCTCAGCATTATTGCGATCTCGATTATTCCCACGATGATCTTTCAAACCTATCGACAGTTTGCGGAAGGTCTGCAACGCACGCGCATGGCCATGATCATTGTAGTGGGGTGTAATATCGTGAACATACTCCTCAACTATGTGTTGATCTTTGGCCATTTCGGATTTCCGGAATTAGGATTGAATGGTGCAGGCTGGGCTACCCTAATCTCTCGTTGCCTAATGGCATTGAGTATAATGGGCTATGTTTATTATGGTAAAAAGTTTCGAGCCTACCAGGCAGGTTTTTCATTTGGCAACTATTCGCGATCGCTCATCTCCAAAATGTTGCACATCGGTCTTCCGGCCGGGTCGCAATTTATTTTTGAAGCCGGGGCTTTTGGTTTCTCTGCCTTAATGATGGGTTGGATAGGAACCACCGCATTAGCCGCACATCAGATCGCCATCAATCTGGCAACTATTAGTTATATGACCACTTCCGGGTTAGGTGCTGCAGCCGCTATTCGTGTAGGAAATTTTTTAGGTCAGAATGATCGAAACAATATGCGAAGTTCAGCATTCTCCATGATTGGGATGAGCGTTGTATTAATGATGGCCTGGGCCTTGCTATTTATTTTTGGAAGACATTTTTTACCAGGATTGTATATCGAAGATGAGTCCGTAATTGAATTGACCTCTTCGTTACTAATTGTTGCTGCATTCTTTCAACTCTCCGATGGCATTCAAGTTGTAACAGCGGGAGCACTACGAGGCTTACAAGATGTTAAAATACCTTCACTCTTAATTTTTGTCGCGTATTGGGTTATAGCCTTGCCGTTAGGTTACTGGCTTGCATTTCCCTTAAACATGGGTGCCAATGGAATTTGGATTGGCTTATCAATCGGACTAACCTTAACGGCAACAGCCATGGTGGTGCGGTTTAACAGGCTTTCGAGAAGCAAGAATTATCATTAGAAGGTTTTAATTTTTACCGCAAAGACGCAGAGTCGCAAAGAAAGCGGAATAGGCTAAGTAAATAAAACCTTAGCGTTCTTTGTGCCTTTGCGTGCAAAACTTAACTTACTATCCAAACCTAACATTAGTATGCAAGAACAAGCTCGCCCCGTTCAGTACTCACAAACCACGATCACCGAGTTAATGATTCCTTCCTACGCCAACTTTGGAGGAAAAATACATGGCGGAACCTTGCTTTCGCTGATGGATAAAGTTGCTTATGCCGCAGCGAGCAAACATGCGGGTAACTACTGTGTAACCGTTACAGTAGATAAAGTAGAATTCCTTGAGCCTGTAGAAGTGGGTGATTTAGTTTCCATGCATGCCTCGGTAAATTATGTGGG
This sequence comes from Cyclobacteriaceae bacterium, assembly GCA_016787755.1. Classification (GTDB taxonomy): domain Bacteria; phylum Bacteroidota; class Bacteroidia; order Cytophagales; family Cyclobacteriaceae; genus ELB16-189. The sequence continues at coordinate 20,943 of JAEUUA010000001.1, forward strand.
TCGTACTTCATTGGTAGTTGGTATTCGCGTAGAATCCCAAAATGTAAAAACCGGAAAAGTAAAACACACCAACTCTTCATTCTTTACCATGGTGGCCAAAGGCGATGATGATAAACCAACGGTTGTTCCCAAATTAATTTTAGAGAACCGCGAAGATGTAAAACGTTTTATTGAAGCCATGAACATGAAAAAAATTCGCGAGGCAATGCGCGAACAAATGGACGATGCCAAATCGCATATTGAAGTGGAGCGTGCTTCCCAAATTCTGAAAGATGAGCGGTGCATTCTTCAGACTAATTAATTATCGGCACCAGCCGTGTAAATTTTAGTTCAAACAAGTTTAGGATTTAGTTACTTTATGAAAATCCAAAATCTATGAAGTATTTTTTCGTATCGCTTCTATTATTAATTTCAGCGGCAGCCTTTGGCCAAGCCCCCCTCATCCTTACCCAACGCGATCAGGCACGAGTCATCGATGAGTTGCTGGAAGATCGCTTACGCACCGTGTTACCCGGGCTCATGCGCAGAGAAGGGTTTGACATGTGGGTGGTTATCTCCCGCGAATACAATGAAGATCCGGTTATCAAAACGTTACTTCCCGCCACCTGGCACGCTGCCCGCAGAACCACCATGCTTGTTGCGTTCGATCGGGGTGCAGATAAAGAAATGGAATACCTGGCCGTTGCGCGCTACGATGTTGGTAAAACCTTTAAACGTGCCTGGGATCCGGATGCAAACCCCGATCAATGGGCACAGTTAGGTAAAATTATTTCAGAACGTAATCCAAAAAAGATTGGGGTTAACAAAGCACCTTCCTGGGGTCATGCCGATGGACTTACTTCAAACGATTATGACAATCTGATTAAAGTACTTCCTAAAAACTTACAGCCTAAAGTTGTTTCTGCCGAGAAGCTTGCCGTAAGTTGGTTGGAAACCCGAACAGAAAAAGAGATGGCCATCTATCAGCAAATCTGTCGCATCTCCCACGATATTATTCAGGAAGGTTTTTCAGATAAAGTTATTCAGCCGGGTGTAACTACAACCGAAGATGTGGTATGGTGGTATCGAGAACGAATTAAGGAATTAAAATTAGATACATGGTTTCATCCTTCTGTTTCTGTGCAGAGAAACGAACCGGATGCATTGATGGCAAAGCGCCCTCAGCCTTTGGTGATTCAACCCGGAGACTTCTTGCATGTGGATTTTGGTATTACCTATTTGCGATTGAATACTGATACACAACAGCATGCTTATATTTTAAAGGGCGGAGAAACAGAAGTCCCTAACTATTTAATAGATGCCTTTGCTAAAGGTAATCGGTTACAAGATATACTCACTGGCAATTATAAAGAAGGTCGCACCGGCAATGAAATTTTGAAAGCTACTCGAGAGCAAGCCATTGCGGAAGGGATCACCCCCTCTATTTATACGCACCCGATTGGTTTTCATGGTCATGCAGCAGGCACAACTGTAGGCATGTGGGATATGCAAGGTGGTGTACCTTTTACAGGCGATTATCCCATGCATTACAAAACTGCCTACTCGATTGAACTTAACTGCACTGTAAACATTCCTGAATGGAAAAAAGACATTCGTATTCAATTGGAGGAGGACGGATATTTTGATGAAACAGGTTTTCGCTATATCGATGGAAGACAAAGAGAAATCATTACGATCCCAAAAATGGGTGGCATTAATGGCAAGTAAATAATTCTTTCCACCTCTTAAAGTCCTCCTTTGACCCGTTCAAAAGAGGACTTTTTATTTATATTTGATTAATGAATCATATCCACTATAAGAAAATTCTTATCTGCTTATCTTTTTGAATGAAATTCTTCCGGATTCTTTATACTTCTTACAGCTTCATCATTTTCTCAGTTCTCTTCCTCGTCCTACTTCCATTTTTTCTTATTCCAATTCTTTTTCCCAAGCAATTCCGATTAGTCGGGGTGTACAATCGATGGTGGGCTTATCTCATGTTTAATTTGATCTTTTTGCCGTATAAAATTGAGTGTCGTTCAAAACTCGATCAGAGCAAGCAATACATTTTTTGTCCGAATCACACATCCTATCTGGACATCGCCACTATGGGGTTTAATCCAATCAATGCTGTTTTCGTGGGAAAAAATGATATGGAGAAGATTCCTCTATTCGGCTTTATGTATAGCAAACTTCATATCACGGTCGATCGATCTAAATTGAAAAGCCGTGTTAACACGATTATCAAGTCCCTGAAAGCCATTGACGAAGGCAAAAGTCTAATTATCTTCCCCGAAGGGGGAATCTATGGTAACCATCCCCCGCAGATGACGCCTTTTAAAGACGGGGCTTTCCGTACGGCCATTGAAAAACAAATTCCGGTAGTGCCGGTAACCATTCCCTTCAATTGGATAATTTTACCGGATGAAAAACCGTTGTGTCTACATCGAAGATTGATGAAAGTAATTTTTCACGAACCGATTGAAACCAAAGGATACACACTCGACACTGTCAATGAATTGAAAGATCGTGTATTTGATACCATTACCGTTGAACTGAAAGCGCATGAACATTGATAAAGAAACATTAACCAAAATAGCTCATCTGGCGCGACTCGAATTCGAAGAAAAGGATTCCGAAAAATTGCTTCAGGAAATGTCGAACATTATTTCATTTGTCGAAAAATTGAATGAAGTCGATACGGAGGGAGTAGAGCCGCTTACCACCATGAGTCATGAAGTTAATGCCTTGCGAACCGATGAAGTAAAGCCGCACCTTGATCACGATCTGGCTTTAAAAAACGCTCCTAAAAAAGATGCTGATTATTTTCGCGTTCCGAAAGTATTAGAGTAATCTTCAGCTTAACTAGAAAAGTATGTACACTATTAAATTCTGGAAATCCTGGAATAAAGCGAATCAGTCTTTCCTTATGATGTTGAGTCTGCTGCTGATTCTCTCCATTGGTTTTTTTTGGTACTCATACGCTTTAAGTCCTTCACCTATTATCACCTGGGACAATTATCAGGAACTACAGACCGAAGAAATAACAACGCGCTCCTTTCAGGTTGGGTTACAAACCATACCTGTGCTGACTGATAACTTCATGATTTTCGAATCTCAAGCGGGAAGTCCGCTACAACCCAATTTGCTCGCTTCCTATCTCTTTATTTCGATCTTGTTCACTGCTCTGATTGTAATTCTTACCATCATCAGTACACTAAAAAGATTTTGGTTTCTGATCGGTATGGGACTATTCTGTCTCTTCATCATCAGTTTGCAACTTGAAGCCCTTGAAATTTTTGGCTTTATAAATAAGATACCTGCAGGTATCATCATAGTTTTAGTGGCAGCTTTCGCCTATTACTTTCATGCATTTAATATCAATGCAAGTTTTTTCATACGTCTTATCTCATTTTCGATTCTTTTCGTTCTGTTAGGGATTGGTATTGAATTTTTTAGTCAAGTTCAAAATCCAATTCTTTACCTATCCGTTACCGGATATTCCATTGGCTTTCTTGTCACCCTGATTTTCATTCTAATGGTTGGCGCAGAAATTCCGGCTGTATTCATTAATGTGTTAACGCAAGGGACTAAGCAAACAAAAACACTCCGGCATTTCTTAATAATCACCACCATTTACTTCACCAACCTTATTCTTGCATACTCAATAAAAATAGGCTACCTCGAATTAAATATTTGGGTAATCAATTTCTTTTTCCTCTTTACAATTTCCGCCCTGCTGGGTATTTGGGGATTTCGCCAACGCGAACCACAATATGAAACAATCCTTCCTGCCGATCCTTTTGGTGTCTATCTCATCATAGCGATGGCTTCAGTTTCATTTACTACCATTGGCTATTTCTTTGCCACAATAAATGATCCCGTACTTGAGGTGATCCGGGATGTGATTATGTACAGTCACTTAGGATATGGGATTATATTTTTTGCCTATGTGTTGGCCAATTTCGGTTCCATGCTCATGCAAAATCTGCAAGTATATAAAGTTTTATACAAGCCCAACACGATGCCCTACTTTACCTTTAGGTTGATGGGTTTAATATGCACCATTGCATTCCTTGTATATGATACCAGTTACAAATCAGTTGCAAATCAAGTTTATTCAGCCTTCTATAATGGTCAGGGAGATTTATATTATGCGCAAGGAGTTGATCAACTAGCCGAAGGCTTTTACAATAAATCTGTTTCATTCCGTAATCAGAATCATCATGCTCATTATGCACTGGCATCCATACAGGCTTCACGCAATGAACCTCAAAAAGAAAGGGAAGAATTAGCAAAAGCTGCGGAAGGTACTCCCTCAGAATTCTCGTTCATCAACCTAAGCAATGCCTATCAGCGTAATGGGAACTCCCTACAAGCTGCGGATGTGCTAGCGCTTGCAAAATCAAAATTTCCAAAAAGTGGTGCAATTGATAATGCCTTAGGGCTGGCATTTCTAAAATTAAAGATGGCTGACTCTGCTTTGTTGTCATTCCAAAAAGCGAGTAAACATAAAGACACCAAAAATATAGCTGAAACAAATTTGCTGGGTGCCAGCGCGAAGCTTAAGATTAATTATCCTGCTGATTCTCTATTACAACTTATCGGATCTGACAAACCAGGGCCAAGAGCCAATGCCTTAGCTTTAGCGAATGCACAAAACCTATCCATTCAAATTCAATTTGATCTTGGAACAGACACAACTTTCGTAGCAAGTAAAGCAACTTACCTTTGCAATTATTTAATCAATCAACGGGAGATGGTAGATACTACATTACTTTCTAATGTGATTTTGTTGGCAAGAAGGCCAGGCAATGATTATTTCAAAGAAGTTATATTGGTAGCCGCTTCTCATGCCTATTACACCCAAGGCTCTGTGCGCAAAGCATTTGATCTGACTCGTGAAATAGCGTATTCATCCGGGCGTGGAAAATATTTCAATCTGCTTGGCACCTGGGCTCTTGAACAAGAGAATCCACAGATAGCTGCTAACTATTTTGAAATCGCGAAAGGAAAAAATATTTCACACTCATTGTTTCAGGAAGCACTTGCCAACACAGAGGCAGACAGTATCGCAAAAGCACTTACTCTTTGGGATAGCGTGCAGCAATCTGTTGATACTACGCAGGCAAACTTTGCAAAAAGAATCATTACCGTGTTAAAATCTAGCGCTACACAAACACTTACTTTATCCGACAAGGACAAATACAATTACTGTCGTTATAAAATTTTGTATTCAGATACTACTTCATTCTGGAAAATTGTTTCATCCATTAAGGATGAAGAACTAAAAGCGCGTGCTATTCTTGATCTTAGTAAAAAATGGTATCAAAGAGATGAAGCCCAAATCTCATTTGAAATCATCAAACGTGTGAAAGGATTAAAACTCACGAACAAAAACACCTATAACCAAATTCTACTGCTAAACATGATGCTGCTGGCCGAGTTAGATCCGGAAAACTTTAAATCACAGCAGCTTGACAAAGCACTTCCCTTTCAAGGTGCCTATCCAAACGAATTGCTCTATTTAAAAGCATTGCAAGATGAGCAAACCGGAAATACAGAAGCTGCGAAATTAAAATTCGAATTTCTGAGCACCGCTAACATACATTTCGAAGCAGGCTTAATCGCTTCAGCCAAATTCTTTTCTTCGGATACAACCGACAGACTTAAATCATACTCGATTATTGTCTCTGGAATCTTAGCAAGGCCAAACTCCATAAAACTTTTAAAAGCGTATGTAAAGGAAGCTGCTCTTATTGGCTTTGATGATGAAGCCAATGAAAGTCTGGAGAAACTGAAACGCCTATTGTCACCCCGTGCATTCAATACCTATGTTGCCGAAAATCCTGATTTTTTCGACATAGAAAGGTAGCATTCACGCCTGCTGGATCAGGCTAAAATCAATATCAATCATTACTTTTACGGACTTTAATAATGGCTATGGATAAGAAAATACCACTCAACGATTTGCATGTAAAATTAGGCGGCAAGATGGTTCCTTTTGGAGGCTTTGTTATGCCCGTTCGCTATTCTTCGGATATTGAAGAGCATATGGCGGTTCGCAATGGAGTGGGTGTTTTTGATGTATCGCACATGGGCGAATTTAAGGTGGAAGGTCCACAGGCTTTGGATTTAATTCAGCGTATCACAAGCAATGATGCATCAAAACTTGCCGATGGTCAGGCGCAATACACGTGCCTGCCAAATGAGCAGGGTGGCATTGTGGATGATCTGATTGTTTATAAGATTAAGGAGAATGATTACTTCATAGTTGTCAATGCATCCAATATTGAAAAAGATTTTAACTGGTTTTCTAAATACAATACGAAGGGAGCCACATTAAAGAATGTATCTGACAACCTCTGCCTATTTGCCGTTCAGGGCCCAAAGGCAGCAGGTGTGTTGCAAAAGCTTACAAAGACCGATCTCAGTGTTATCAAATATTATCATTTTGCCATTGGTGAATTTGCCAGTGTGCCAAATGTAATAATGAGTAATACCGGCTATACGGGTTCAGGTGGTTTTGAGATTTATGTTGATAATGCAAATGCTGAAAAACTATGGAATGCAATTTTTGAAGCGGGTGAATCAGAAAATATTAAGCCTATTGGATTAGGTGCGCGCGATACATTACGATTAGAAAAAGGATTTTGCCTGTATGGAAATGATATCGATGATACTACCTCGCCACTAGAAGCAGGTTTAGGCTGGATCACGAAGTTTACTAAAGACTTCACAAACTCAGCCAATCTTAAAAAGCAAAAAGAAACGGGTGTACAAAAAAAGTTGGTAGGCTTCAAAATGATCGACAAAGGAATTCCACGTCACGGCTATTTATTAAAAGATGCTTCCGGAAATATAATCGGAAAAGTAACTTCAGGAACTCAATCACCCATGTTAAGCTTAGGGATTGGGTTGGGATATGTCACAACCCCATTTTCAGCACCTGATTCGGAAATATTTGTTGATGTAAGGGGGAGGTCTTTGAAAGCCGTGGTCAGTAAACTACCCTTTGTCTGAACCTTGATAAATTTGATTATTCTGATAATCCATGATTAAAGCAGAGTATAAATACTCAGAATTGACTGGAAAGATTATCGGTTGCGCTATGGAAGTACATAATGAGCTAGGCAATGGATTTCAGGAAGTAAAGGGCATTAGAGCATGAAATGAATCTACAGGGTATCTCATTTGATCGAGAATTTGAAATGCCAATTTTCTATAAAGAAAAGCATATAGGGTCACGAAGAGTCGATTTTCTAGTTGAAACCAAAATTAGCGTTGAGCTAAAGGCTTTAACAAAAATCGAGTCCGTTCACTTAGCGCAAGCAATTAATTATCTCGAAGCATATAATCTGGAGATCGGTCTACTCATTAACTTCGGCAATATCCGTCTAGAGTTTCACAGGCTTCAAAACAAAAAATTTCAATCATCAAGTTGATCCAATTAATCAAAATCATCAAAGTTCTGACAAATGAAAACAATAGATGTTTGCCTGAGTCCTGAGTTAATTCCTCTCTATAATTTAGAAGAAAAGACGGTTGTTGTAGTGGATATTTTACGCGCTACCTCCTGCATGGTTACCGCCTTTGCACATGGGGCTGAAAGCATTAAACCTATTGAAAACCTGGATGAGTGCAGGAAAATGAAAGTCAGGGGTTATATTATTTCTGGCGAGCGGGACGGAAAAAAAGTGGAGGACTTTGACAAGGGAAACTCCCCGTTCGAATATATGGGTGATCAGGTACGCGGGCAGAAGATTGCTTTCACCACTACCAACGGAACACTGGCTATCGAAAAATCGAAGCAGGCAAGAGAAATTATTGTCGGGAGTTTTCTTAATCTCTCTTCAGTAGTTAGATACTTGCTTTTTAGCCGCAATAATATTCTAATCGTTTGTGCCGGTTGGAAAGGAAAAGTAAACCTGGAGGATACGCTATTCGCGGGGGCGCTCGTAGAAAAACTAAAAAATCATATTGAACCTGATTGTGATGCTCCACTCATCGCTCAACATTTATACAATCAATCAAAGAATAATTTACTGGCAATTTTAGAAACTTCCAGTCATGTAAAGCGGCTGAACCGACTTAACATTCATAAAGACATTGCTTTTTGCTTAACAGAAGATCAATACCATGTAGTGCCAAAACTTGTTAACAACAGTTTAGTGTGCTAGACCTCGCCACTACCCTTTGCATCCCAATCGCTATCGGTAGAGAAGGTGATTCTCACTCAAGCATAACTTTGTATAGAAAGTCAAAAAAGAATAATTGAATTGCCTAATCTCTTAGTTTAGGATTTTGATGATGTCGATCTCTATCACGCTCCGTTTTCTTAGTCATATTTTTTTGAAATGCAGCCGTAAGATCAACTCCCGTTTGATTTGCCAAACAAATCAACACCCACAGTACATCAGCCATTTCATCGCCTAGGTCTTTACTCCTATCCGCTTCTTTTTCGGATTGTTCTCCGTATCGTCTGGCCATAATACGAGCCACCTCTCCTACTTCCTCTGTAAGAATTGCCATGTTGGTCATTTCATTAAAATAACGAACTCCGTGCAGTCTTATCCATTGATCAACCTGATGTTGGGCTTCGTGAAGAGTCATGTCAAAAAGTTTATCTATAAAGGGATGTTACCATGCTTCTTTTTTGGAAGTTTTGCTGCTTTGTTCTCCAACATAGCAAATGCGCGAATTAATTTCTCACGGGTTTGATCGGGATAAATGACCTCATCAATGTAGCCTCGAAAAGCTGCGCGAAAAGGATTGGCAAATTTGCGCGTGTAATCATCCACCTTTTCATTTAGTTTGGCTTCTGGGTTTTCAGCTTCCGAAATCTCCTTTTTGAAAATAATTTCTGCTGCACCCTTTGCCCCCATCACAGCAATCTCAGCTGTTGGCCAGGCATAATTTAAATCAGCCCCAATATGCTTTGAGTTCATTACATCATATGCACCCCCATAGGCTTTGCGTGTAATCACGGTAACGCGTGGCACAGTCGCTTCTGAAAATGCATACAACAACTTTGCTCCGTTGGTAATGATTGCATTCCATTCCTGATCGGTACCCGGCAAAAATCCGGGCACATCCTCAAACACCAATAAAGGAATATTAAAGCAATCGCAGAAGCGAACAAATCGTGCTGCTTTCACACTCGCATCAATGTCTAACACACCCGCCATAGATGCCGGTTGATTTCCAACAATTCCAATACTTCTTCCCGCCAACCGTGAAAATCCAACAACAATATTCTCAGCAAAGTTTTTGTGCACTTCAAAAAAAGATTGCTCATCCACCACTCCATTTATTACATCCCGAATATCGTAGGGTTGATTCGGATTAGCCGGAATAACTTCATTTAGAGCCGGTCGCGATTCATTACCGGGAGTATATGGAAGATGCGGGACACTATCCTCACAATTTTGAGGAACGTAACTAAAAAGTTGTTTGATTTGATTGATACACTCCGCTTCATTTGCACAAGCAAAATGAGTTACTCCACTTTTTGTGCTATGCGCAGAAGCACCCCCTAATTCTTCTGCAGTAACATTTTCATGCGTTACGGTCTTCACAACATTGGGTCCCGTCACAAACATGAACGAAGTATTCTCCACCATGAAAATAAAATCTGTCATGGCGGGTGAATAAACAGCACCGCCTGCGCAAGGACCCATAATAGCAGAGATTTGCGGCACCACACCCGATGCCATTACGTTGCGATAAAAAATATCGGCATACCCGCCCAACGAAACCACTCCTTCCTGAATGCGGGCACCACCCGAATCATTTAGACCAATCACAGGGGCGCCATTCCTCATAGCCAACTCCATAATTTTTACAATCTTCTCAGCATGGGTTTCTGATAGCGAGCCCCCAAAAACGGTAAAGTCCTGTGAGAAAACATAAACTAACCTGCCTTGTATAGTTCCATAGCCGGTAATCACGCCATCCCCCAGGTAATGCTCTTTATCTAAACCAAAATCTTTACTGCGATGCATTACAAATTTTCCCAACTCCTCAAAAGAACCCTCATCCAAAAGCAATTGCACGCGCTCACGGGCCGTTAATTTACCTTTCTTGTGTTGCTGTTCTATTCGATTTTCTCCACCCCCCAACAATGATTCCTGATTCTTTCTTTCCAGTTCATCAAACTTAGGTTGAAGTATTTCTGAGTTCACTTTTCGCTTTGCCATATTATCATTTTGCGGTTCTCAAATATACTTATTTAGATTTCAGATTTACGAAGTACGGAGTACGAATTGATCTAATGGCTCCTAACTAAATTCAAGGTTACTCATAGCGTTCTTTAGGCCTGCCTTTGCCGAAGCAACCTTTTCGAAAATCATTTTATAGTTGCAGGTTGTGCGCAGGCAGGTGAAAATACTGGTTATCTTGTCGGAGTGAAAACAGGGCCTAGAAAAGTCGCAATTATTGATATGGGAACAAATACGTTCCATTTACTATTAGCGAACATCGATGAAGGTCAATTCACCATTACGCATCGCGAAAAAGTACCTGTTAAAATTGGCGCGGGGGGTATTAATCAAAACCTGATTACAGAGGAAGCTATAGTTCGGGCATTAAACACCATGACTGCCTTTAAAAAAACAACGACAGAACAAGGCGTTGATACGATTCTGGCATTCGGCACTAGTGCGTTGCGCAATGCAACGAATGGCAAAGAAGTTATCAAGCGAATTGAACAAGAAAGCGGAATAGAAACTTTACTAATCTCCGGACTGCAAGAGGCTGAATACATTTATAAGGGCGCGCGAGCTGCCATTGCTATGGGAAATGAGGCATCACTCATTATGGATATTGGTGGCGGCAGTGTAGAGTTTATTATCGGAAATGAAAAAGAAATATTCTGGAGCCATAGTTTTGAGATTGGTGGCCAGCGTTTGTTAGAAAAATTTCAAAAGCATGATCCAATTTTACCGGATGAAATAGAAAATCTTTTTCAATTCTTTTCTTTGGAGCTAAAATTACTTTTTGATGCGCTCAAAATCCATCAACCTAGGCAGTTAATCGGATCATCAGGAACATTTGATACGTTGAGTGATATTTATTGCATGCATAATGATCTTCCCTTACGGGATTTGCCAGAGACTCCTTTAACCATTAATGCATTTGAAGAAATCTATGAAGAATTACTAGTGAAAGATCGCGCGGCAAGAATGCAAATTCAAGGGATGATTGAAATGCGTGTAGACATGATTGTGGTAGCCTGCTGCCTCATAAAGTTTTTACTCTCGAACTATTCATTTCAACAAATCAGGGTTTCGTCTTATTCGTTGAAGGAAGGTGTGCTGGCAGGTTTAGCGGGAGAATAAAAAAGTCGTCCAGGGTTTAGACCCGGACGACTCTCTAAATTTTAATTCTTACAATCCAGAAATCTGTTTATCCTTAGGATATTTTACCTCAAACTTATACCCAAGTTTTCTGGTCTCATTGGGTTTCAATTCCAACTCCCAGGTCAATTTTCCTGTCTGCTTATTGTATTGAGCACCCCCATTATCCAATATCGCCACTTCTATTTGTGTATTCTGCGATACCGGAATCTGATCTTCTACCGTAATCTTAATAGCTTCTGATTTAGTATTACGTACAGAAATCTCCCAGGCATAATTCTCTCTTTTGGTAGATCCGATAAAGTTACGTGATGTCAAATCTTTCACCTTCTCTCGCTTCACCACAATTCGCTTATCGCGCCCCAGCGAAACAGAAAGTGTATCCTTAATATTATTTGGATCAATAAATGATTTTCCCACGAAAGTGCCTTCAAAGAAAATGTTCGCTTCGCCTGGCAGTAAACTGTATTCCTCCCAGCCAATAGCTTTAGCAATTAGAAATGCGTCAGTATCTAATTTAGGAGCTACCGAATACATGTACTCTGACTTCAAATCATGCGTTTTAATATCTACTACGGTGGGCTTAGCCGAAGAAGAAACTGTATATGGCAAAGAAATATCAAACTCAGTATTTAAAGAAGTCTGCACGGTTGTTACATAATCCGATATACTCTTAGCCTCGTCCATCTCTTCACGATCCATAGCAATTTCACTGGGTGCACTTACACTTCTCATGGCTGCACCGGCATATGATTTTTTAAGTTTCATCTGATCATACACGATCGGATTGTAGAAATCCAGATACCAGGAGTACAATTCAGGCTTTAATCCACTTTGGTTTGGATTGGCAGTTGACAATTTAAGTTTTACATTCTTCCATTCCTCACCCGTACTTTGAAACACATTTGCCTTGTAGCTTAACTGAACGGGATTCTTAGTATTGATTGCACGCAAATCATAAATCGCATTCCAACCCGCATTAGGCACCACATACTTGATTTGCAAATCTGCTGATGTAGCCGCATCTGCTGAGACACTCACTACTATTTCACTCGTATTTCTACGATACAATTCATTTTGGTCATTGACCTGAGCATTTAGTTTAACAATGCGCTCATTAATTTTCTTAATCTTTTCATCTTGCTTCATGCGAGAAGAAACAATATCCCCTAATCGACTGCGATAGAAATCAGCCATTGCTTTTAATTCTACAACGGTAAGATTTTGATTCGTGCCGCCAATTTTTTGGTTACTTAGCAACATCTGCTCTTCTTTGTTCAAAATCTCTTTTTGGCTTTGTTCTAATATTACTTGCCGTTGAAGGGTTTCAAGGGAGTCTTTTAATACTTTGAGCGACTTAGGCATATTAAACTCATTCAAAAAATTTTGTTGATGGCTGATTCCCAGGATAACAAAGTTCCCTTTTCCACTGACCTGAATGCTCTGGGGATCTAACAAAGAGGTTAATCCGGTAACAATCAAATTGGTTTTACCACTCTCAATACGGGTTTTTCCTTCCCGTGTCACCTGTGCCTTATTTAAAAATACGGTGATATCAGTTATTCTAGAATCAATCGGCTTATCCGGTTGACCGAGCGCCATTAACGAACTAACTACAAATGCTGTCGATACAAGTTGATTTTTCATTGAATTTTAGATTTTGGTAGTAAGATGCGTCTCCCTGTAAATTTCCATAATTAGCATGGATAATTTTTAGTAAAATCTTGATTATTACACGCAATCGAAGACTTTTGTAACATGAATGAACTTCTGCTTCCCTACGATCAATTGAGGCAATTTGCCATTGATATTTTTCTAAAAATAAATTGTTCAAAAACAGAAGCAACATTGGCAGCTGAAGTTCTTCTGAATGCAGATCTGCGTGGTATTGATTCGCATGGCCTTGCGCGATTATCAGGCTACGTGCGGTTATGGGAAGCGAAGCGAATTAACAGCACACCCACTGTTCAAGTAGTTCATGAAACACCCAGTACAGCTGTAGTTGATGGCGATGGTGGGCTGGGCTTAGTGGTGGCACCAAGAGCCATGCAAATAGCCATTGAAAAAGCTAAAAATGTAGGCACAGGTTGGGTGGCTGTAAAAAATTCAAATCACTTTGGTATTGCTGGGTACCATGCTATGATGGCACTTGAACATGATATGATCGGAATGGCTATGACGAATGCTAGTCCGCTGGTGGCTCCTACTTTTTCAGTGGAACGACTTTTAGGCACCAATCCAATTTGTGTGGCAATTCCTGCCGGTGATCAGCCCCCTTTTGTTGCAGACTTTGCAACGACTACTGCAGCCAATGGTAAACTCGAAATCTTACAGCGCAAAAATCAGGATGCTCCGGAAGGATGGATACAAAAGAAAGATGGTAGCATTTCAACTAACGCGAATGAACTTAAAGATGGTGGTGCATTGGTTCCGCTCGGTAGTGATCGCGAGCATGGAAGCCATAAAGGATTTTGTTTAGGCGCATGGGTAGATATTTTTTCGGCTGTGCTAAGTGGCGCAAACTACGGTCCTTGGGTTCCTCCCTTTGTAAGTTTTCTGGCACCTCCTGCTGACCCCGTGGGTGATGGTATTGGTCATTTCTTTGGCGCAATGCGTGTGGATGCCTTCCGACCCACTAAAGACTTTAAGCATCACATGGATAATTGGATCACTCGCTTTCGGGCTGCCAAAACTATTGAGGGTCAGGATCATTTAATCATTCCTGGTGATCCTGAAAGAGAAAGTGAAAGTGAAAGAAGGGTGAAAGGCATTCCTTTAAATGATAAAGTTGTACAAGATCTTAAGGAGTTAGGTAAGAAACTGCAAATCGCTTTCTAAAATCCTGCAGTAACGCCCGCACGCAAGACAATTGGGCTTGAGTACGGATAGTAGTCAGCAGCCGAAGTAGGATTTCGGTACGAAAAATTATACAGGGCGATTGCAAAAAAACCCGCCCGCCTGCCGATAGGCTGAAAGATACCTCCCCCAGCCATAATGCTGTTGAAACTCTTACGCACGGATTGGCTACTATATGTCACATACTGGTTATTTAAGTATTCATATTCGGCATGAAGAAATATTGGTCCATGAACCTGATACCTAACAAACGGACTCAGGCCCCAATCATTTGTTGAAATTTTAGGCGTTACAAATTTATACGTGGTATGCCGGTAAATTATGTTTACCCCGGTAGCCAATCGTTGAGTAACCCGATATCCTATAATAGGGGAAAGCGAAAAAAAATCATAGTTACTACTGAAACTTAATCCAAAACCTCCACCCGTAAAAATTCGATCTTTGATGGATGGTTTCTGATCCATTTCTTCATCTCCCCATTGGCCATAGGCCGTCAACGATCCCAAAAAAATTATTAATAGAATTAACTTTTTCACACTACTCTTCTTCAATGATAAAAATATCTTCTGTTTCTTTTTTCATTAAATATTTCTCGCGCGCAAATTTCTCCAGCAACTCTTTATTCGTCATCAATTCAGCGCGGTCTTTTTCAACTTCACTGATCTTTTCCTGATAGAATTCCTTTTCATTTTCCAAGCTACCTAATTTAGCAGTCATCTTAAATCTTGAAATCAAATCATTCGAATCCAGAAATAACATCCAGATAAAAAAACAGATTCCAGTTACGAAATAAAAATTTTTGAGGATGGGTGGGAGCTTTTTGAACATACTGCGATTAAAAAATGGTTTTACGAAGATAGAAATTAATACCTGTATATAGCAAATCAGGCCTTGCGGCCTGATTTTTATCAAGATTTAAGAAGTTTCCATTCTTGAGAGAATACTTCTATATGGGTCTCCTTATCAAAGGCGGTTAATTTCATAACCGTTTTACCCTTCAACTGAACTTTAATATCATACTCCTTAGAGGTAATTGGATCTACATAGGTTCCCTTACAAATCTTAAAAAATCCCACCTTAAGATTTTCTACAACCCGGGTTCCCAAGATCGAATTATGTAAGCCATCTGCCCATACCACGGAACCCTGAAAAACCGAATCGACATCATACAATAGTATTCGCATGTTAAGGTGTTCATTGAACCAAACCCCTACCAGGCTGTGATGAAAATCTGCATCAGAAAATTGCTCCTTGATCATAAAGAGAACCAGTCCTCCTACAACCAGGAGAATTAACACAAGCGAGACAACATTCATATTAATTATTTCCATATTCTTAAGACGCTTCGTTTAGTCGAGCATCCCTCGATATACAATGGCAATAATCAAACAGGTTTTACTGCTGGCTCATTACACCGTTACAATCATTGATTTCAGGTCAAAAAAGACCTTTTTTTTAATTATAGATTGGAAAAGTTCATCTAAAACAAGCCGAAATGAGATTGTTTTTCCCAGAATAGGAATCTAATTATCCCATAAAACCAAAAGGCCAGACAATGTCCAGCCTTTCAATCTATTCTATTGAATTCCTAGAAATCCTTTCCGGGAAAATAAGCAGTGTCTCCAAGTTCTTCCTCAATGCGGATTAATTGATTGTATTTTGCCATCCTGTCGGAGCGTGAAGCAGAACCCGTTTTGATTTGACCTGTGTTTAAGGCAACCGCTAAGTCGGCAATGGTACTGTCCTCTGTTTCACCCGAGCGGTGGGACATAATGCTTTTATAGCTATTGCGCTTGGCTAAGTTTACCGCATTGATTGTTTCGGTGAGTGAGCCAATCTGATTTACTTTTACAAGAATGGAATTGGCTACTCCCATATCAATTCCTTTTTGCAAGAAATCAACGTTGGTAACAAACAAGTCATCACCTACTAATTGCACCTTATCTCCGATTTTATCAGTCAACCCTTTCCAACCTGTCCAATCTTCTTCGGCCATTCCATCTTCAATTGAAATGATGGGATATTTCTTAGCCCATTTGGCCCAATACTCCACCATCTCTTCAGACTTTAATTTCTTACCATCCGATTTTTTGAAAATGTAGCTCTTCGATTTAGCATCATAGAATTCTGAGCTAGCCGCATCCATCGCAATGAAAATATCTACACCTGGCTTGAAGCCTGCCTTCTCAATGGCCTTTAGCACAATTTCAATAGCCTCTTCATTCGATTTAATATTAGGCGCAAAACCACCTTCGTCACCTACGTTAGTTGAAAAACCTTTTTCGTGAAGAACTTTCTTCAGCGTATGGAAAACTTCAGTTCCCATACGAAGCGAGTCTGAAAATGTATCGGCTTTAACCGGCATAACCATAAATTCCTGAAAGTCGATTGAATTATCAGCATGGCTTCCTCCATTCAAAATATTCATCATCGGCACGGGTAATGTATTTGCGTTTACACCTCCAATGTATCGGTATAACGACTGGCCTGCTTCCATTGCTGCCGCTTTTGCTACTGCCAATGAAGTTCCTAATATTGCGTTTGCTCCTAGTTTCCCTTTATTCGGAGTCCCATCTAATTCAATCATTACCCTGTCAATCAGATTCTGATCGAATACAGAAAGACCAACTACTTCAGAAGCAATTTTTGCGTTTACATTTTCTACCGCCTTGAGAACCCCTTTACCCATGTATTTTTTCTTATCGCCATCGCGTAACTCTACTGCTTCATGAGTTCCCGTTGATGCTCCTGACGGAACAGCTGCACGGCCAAAGGCTCCGCTTTCAGTAACTACATCTACTTCGATAGTTGGGTTGCCGCGGCTATCAAAAATTTGGCGAGCAAAAATTCCTTCAATTAAACTCATAATTATTTTAAATTTTAGATTTACGAATTACAATGTTGTGGTCAATTATTAGCAGATCAATATTACTTTACAAGCTCCTCTTCTTTTACCATCTCAAGAAACTGATCAAATAAATATCGTGAGTCGTGAGGACCAGGTGATGCCTCAGGATGATACTGAACTGAAAACGCCTTCTTACTTTTCAGGCGCATTCCCATAATCGTATTATCGTTCAAATGAATATGTGTTATATCCACATCTGGGTTATTCTCAACATCCTTTTCGCTTACCGCAAAGCCATGATTCTGGGAAGTCATTTCACTTAACCCCGAAATTAAATTCTTTACTGGGTGATTAAGCCCCCGGTGACCATGATGCATTTTATAAGTTGAGATGCCACACGCGAGCGCTAACAGTTGATGTCCTAAACAAATTCCGAAAACAGGTTTATCAGCTGCGAGAATATCTTTAACCGTTTTAATTGCATACGTCATCACGGAGGGGTCACCGGGTCCGTTCGAAATAAAATACCCGTGTGGTTCCCACTTATCCATTTCCGCAAACGTAGTTTTGGCAGGAAAAACCTGAATGTAACAATCGCGGCTGGCAAGATTTTTTAAAATGCTGGTCTTAATGCCTACATCAAGAGCTGCAATTTTTAATGATGCACTTGGATTACCGAAGAAATAAGGCTTCTTGGTACTTACCACTGAGGATAACTCTAAACCATTCATCGAAGGCACTTTCGCCAACTCCGCTTTCATTTGATCCGGTGTAAGCTCAGAAGAAATTAATGCGTTCATAGCACCCTTACTTCGGATGTAGCGCACCAATTGGCGTGTATCCAAATTGGCAATGCCTACTACATTATGTTTCTCTAAATATTGTTGCAGACTTTCGGTAGCAGTTTTGCGGCTAAACTCTTCTGAAAATTCATTTACTACGATGCCACTGATTTTTGGAGCATTTGATTCTTGCTCATCAGCAACTGTCCCATAATTACCGATATGAGCCGTAGTGTTTACAATAATTTGGCCGTAATAAGATGGATCAGTATAAATCTCCTGATAGCCCGTCATTCCGGTATTAAAACAAATCTCACCACCAGAGGTACCTATTTTACCAACGGCTTTGCCTTCAATAAGAAAACCATCCGCAAGAAGTAAATATGCTTTTGTGCTCAATTTTTTATGGGTTTTGGTTTGACAAAAGTACCGTGTTTATGAGGCTTCTCCACTTCTTTCAAAGTTAAAATTTAATCAACCGATTCCGAAGGCAGAATAACAATAAAAAAGGGATTGAACCTACGTCCAATCCCTTTATATAAGTTGAAAGATTCACTTTAGTCTTTCTTTTTAACAGTTTTTTTAGCCGCTTTCTTTGGCTTCTTTTCTGTTTCCTCTGAGGCTTTCGCTTCTTCAATGACTTCCTCTACTCCTTCCCCCTTTTTGCTTTTCCGGCCTCTACGCGTCTTCGCCTTCTTCTCAGCACCATCTTTCTTGTAGATGTCGTTGAAATCAACCAATTCCATTAAGCACATTTCTGCAGCATCTCCTAATCTGGCATCGCCAAATTTGATAATGCGAGTGTACCCTCCAGGTCGATCAGCAGTGCGTCCTGCTACTTCCCCAAATAAAGCCGTTACCGACTCCTTGTTCTGTAGATAAGCCATTACAGTCCTTCTGGAGTGTGTGGTGTTATCCTTGGCTTTTGTTATCAAAGGTTCCACATATTTTCTCAAGGCTTTAGCTTTGGCTACCGTAGTCGTAATTCGCTTATGAAGAATTAGCGAAGAAGCCATATTCGAAAGCAACGCATGACGATGCGCTGCCTGCCTTCCGAGGTGATTTATTTTTTTACCGTGTCTCATGATTAATCTTCATCGAGTTTATACTTGGAGAGATCCATACCGAACGTAAGGTTTTTCTCTGCTACTAATTGCTCTAATTCTGCCAATGACTTCTTTCCGAAGTTTCTGAACTTCATCATATCTGAAATATCCAGCTGAACCAAGTCACCTAATGATTTAACATCTGCCGACTTCAAGCAGTTGTATGCTCTTACAGAAAGATCTAAGTCATGCAAAGAGGTTTTAAGAAGTTTGCGCATATGCAACATCTCCTCATCTACTTGCTCAACTTCACTATCCTTACCGGTTTCCAGCTCAATTGATTTATCCGAGAATAATCTAAAGTGTTGAATTAAAATGAACGCTGCCCCTTCCAACGCCTTTTCAGGATGGATTGACCCATCAGTCTCAATATCAATCAACAACTTTTCGTAGTCAGTCTTTTGTTCAACGCGGGTATTTTCTACGCTGTATTTCACATTCTTAACCGGAGTGAAAATGGCATCAATTGGAATAAATCCAAAAACCTGCTCATTCGGCTTATTCTCCTCTGCAGGCAAATACCCTCTTCCCTTTTCGATAGTAAGTTCAATTTCGAATTGGGCTGTTTCATCTAAATTACAGATCACATGATCAGTATTTAAGATTTCAAATGCTGTTGTGAATTTTGCAATATCCCCTGCCTTAAATTCCTTTTGCTTCTTAATTGTTACAACAATTTTACTATCAAAATTGTCAGATACTTTCTTAAAGCGAACCTGCTTAAGATTCAAAATAATTTCAGCTACATCTTCTACAACTCCTTCGATGGTAGAGAACTCATGCAACACACCTGGAATTTTTATTCCGGTAATGGCATACCCTTCCAACGAAGAAAGAAGAATTCTTCTTAACGCGTTTCCGATCGTAACACCATATCCTTTTTCCAAAGGTTTAAAGGTAAAGAGGCCATGGAAGTCATCTGACTTCTCCATTACCACTTTTTCTGGCATTTGAAATGCTAATATTGACATAACGTTTTGATTAAGGTTAAGAATTACTTCGAGTACAATTCAACGATTAACTGCTCGTTGATATTTTCTGGAATATCCTGACGAAGCGGAAGATTAATGATCTTCCCTTCCATTTCACTGCTTTCCCACTCAAGCCAATTATATTTCTTGGCGCTTTGCAAGGCTAATGAGGTTGTGATCGTCTCCAATGATTTAGACTTCTCACGCACGGCCACTTTATCGCCAGCTTTCAAATTCGCTGAAGGAATGTTTACTACTTCACCATTTACTGTGATGTGCTTGTGAACAACCAATTGACGAGCCGCTCTCCGTGTGGGCGCTACCCCTAATCGGTACACCATGTTATCCAGACGAGATTCAAGCATTTGTAACAACACTTCACCTGTAACACCCTTCTTACGCGATGCCTTATCGAAAATATTTTCGAATTGACGTTCAAGTACACCATAGATATACTTTGCCTTCTGCTTTTCTGCTAACTGAACAGCATATTCAGATTGCTTCCGTCTCTTTCCTTTACCGTGCATGCCCGGAGGATAGTTCTTCTTAAGAAGTGCCTTGCTATCTCCCAGAATAGGTTCATTAAACCTTCTTGAGATTCTCGCTTTAGGGCCTGTGTATCTTGCCATGACTTATTTCTTTGACTTTATATTTTAAACTCTTCTTTTCTTAGGAGGACGACATCCGTTGTGCGGGATTGGAGTCATGTCTTTGATAATCATTACTTCAATGCCTGAAGCCTGAATGCTACGAATAGCAGATTCTCTTCCAGCACCTGGGCCGATTACAAAAACCTCTACTTTACGCAATCCTAATTCAAAGGCTTTAGTTGCACACTCCTGAGCCGCAACCTGTGCCGCATACGGAGTGTTCTTCTTGGATCCCTTGAATCCCATCTTTCCTGCAGACGCCCAAGATATCACCTGACCAGTTGTATTAGTCATTGAGATGATAATATTATTGAACGTAGCTCGTACGTGTGCCTGGCCAATCGCCTCCACCGTAACAACGCGTTTCTTACTTTTATCTTTCTTCTTTTCAACGGGTGCTGCCATACAGAAAAGTTTATTATGCTTTTAAATTATTAACCTTTAGTCGCCTTCTTCTTATTCGCTACTGTCTTACGTTTCCCTTTCCGTGTGCGGGCATTGTTCTTAGTGGTTTGTCCACGCACAGGTAATCCTCTGCGATGACGCAAGCCACGGTAACAACCGATATCCATCAAGCGTTTTACACTCAACTGAACCTCAGATTTTAAGGCGCCTTCAATTTTGAATTGTTCCGCAATAGCGGCACGAATCGCATTTGACTCCTCATCATTCCATTCCTTAGCCTTCTTATCAAAGTTAACTCCTACTTGGGTAAGAATTCTTTGAGCAGATCTGCGGCCTATACCGTAAATGTATGTAAGGGCAATTTCGCCTCTTTTGTTATCGGGAATATCTACACCAGCAATACGTGCCATAATTATCCTTGTCTTTGTTTATACCTTGGATTCTTTTTATTAATCACAAACAACTTGCCTTTGCGCCTGATGATCTTACAATCGGCACTCCGCTTTTTTATTGATGCTCTTACTTTCATAACCTATTTATATCTAAAAGTTATTCTTCCTTTTGTTAAATCGTAAGGCGACATTTCTAGCCTTACTTTGTCACCTGGCAATATGCGGATGTAATGCATCCTCATCTTACCAGAAATATGAGACAATACCTCATGCCCGTTTTCCAGTTGTACCCTAAACATTGCGTTTGACAATGCTTCCAAAATGGTACCGTCTTGCTCTATCGACTTTTGTTTCGCCACTTATACGAATAATTTAGTTCTATATACTCGTGAGTCGTTAAAACCTCCGTTCTCTCTTTGTGAATCACCACTGTATGCTCAAAGTGAGCAGACGGTTTGCGATCCGATGTGCGGATTGTCCACCCATCTTTTTCCTGCACTACGTTTTTCGTTCCCATGTTGATCATCGGTTCAATGGCAAACACCATTCCACCCGATAGCTTTACTCCCTTACCCTTCTTGCCATAATTGGGCACTTCTGGATCCTCGTGTAGATCTTTTCCAACCCCATGACCAACTAACTCCCTCACCACTCCGTATCCGAATTGCTCAACATAATTCTGTATCGCAAAACTCACATCTCCCATTCGGTTGCCGGCTTTCGCCTGCGCAATTCCCAACTCCAGAGATTCGTAGGTTCGGTTCAGAAGCTTCAACGCATCCTCACTCGCTTTCGGAAGTGGATACGTATAGGCTGAATCACTATGGAAGCCTTTAAACTTCACACCGCAATCCACCGAAACAATATCGGTTTCTTTCAACTCGTAGTCTCCCGGAAATCCGTGAACTACAATTTCGTTAACTGAAATACACAAGGCAGCCGGAAAACCGTGATAATTCTTAAATGAAGGTGAACCTCCATGATCAAGAATAAACTCCTCGGCAACCAGATCCAGTTCTTTGGTTTTCACTCCCGGTTTTACCCGTTTAGCTACTTCTCCGTGTGCCTTTCCTAAAATCTGGGCACTCTCCCTAATAATCTGAATCTCTTCGTCCGTCTTATAGCGAATCATTCAACTTCAAGCCGCAGCAAACTGAGAACGTCCTTTTACTCTCCCTGATTTCATCATCCCTTCATAATGCCTCATCAATAGGTAGCTCTCTATTTGTTGGAGAGTGTCTAACACAACACCCACCAAAATCAACAGAGAAGTACCACCATAGAATTGAGCAAAATTCTGTGTGATTCCCGCCTTCACTGCAAAAGCAGGAAGAATGGCAACCCCAGCTAAGAAAATAGCACCTGGTAAAGTAATCTTTGATAAAATACTATCTATAAACTCAGCAGTTTGTTTACCCGGCTTAATACCCGGAACAAAACCACCATTTCTTTTCAAGTTATCAGCAATATCGTTCGATGGAACAGTAATCGCTGTGTAGAAAAATGTAAAGATCAAAATCAAGATGGCGAACAAAAGATTGTATTGCCATGAAGTAAAATCTGCAAAGGTTGAACCTACGTAGGCACCTAAGTCGCTATCCTGCCAGATCTGAGCCAACAGAGGTGGAATAAACATTAATGCTTGCGCAAAGATGATGGGCATTACGCCTGCTGAATTAAGCTTCAAGGGTATGAAGTCACGCTTACCCCCGTATAATTTATTTCCAACAACTTGCTTAGCATATTGAACTGGTATTCTACGAGTAGCTTGGGTAAGAGCAATAACTCCCACCACTACAAAGAACAATGCCAATACTTCTAAAATAAAAAGTAGCATGCCATTCATTCCTTTTGCGTCAATCTCCATCCAAATAGCCGCTGGAAACCGAGAAACGATACCAATCATAATCAACATACTGATACCATTTCCAATTCCCTTATCCGTAATTCTTTCACCAAGCCACATGCAAAACATGGTGCCGGCAACCAGAATAATGATCGATGAAAGCGTAAAGAATAATCCAGGGTTCAAGATTGCTTCAGGAGCAATGGTTGCTCTTATATAACCATAGGATTGAGCCGCAGTAATAATAATCGTAAGTATACGGGTAAACTGATTTAACCTTTTACGTCCACTTTCACCTTCCTTTTGGAGCTTTGTAAAATGAGGGACAGCCACCGTTAGTAGCTGCACAACAATAGATGCAGAGATATAAGGCATGATACCTAATGCAAAAATTGAGGCTCTACTAAATGATCCGCCCAAGAACGTATTTAATAAATCGAAAATACCGCCTTGATTCCCGCCCATTTGTTCCAGGATCACAGGATCAACACCTGGCAACACAATATAAGAACCCAATCTAAAAATGATTAGAAATCCAATTGTATTCAAGATGCGAACCCGAAGGTCCTCGATCGAAAAAATGTTCTTTATGGTTGTAAAGAAACGCTTCATTATTTCACAGTTGTTGCGGTACCGCCCACGTTTTCAATTGCTTTTGTTGCAGTCGTTGAAAAAGCGTGTGCTTCTACACTTACTTTTGATTTCAATTCTCCTCTTCCTAAAATCTTTACACTGTCCTTTTTGCCAACAATTCCGTTATCAATCATCACCTGTAAAGTAATGGCAGGAGTTTTTGTCTTTTGAGCTAAATCTTCCAGCGCATCTAAATTGATTGCCTTGAAATAAATCTTGTTATTGTTCTTAAAGCCAAACTTTGGAATTCGTCTTTGAAGTGGCATTTGCCCACCTTCAAATCCAAACTTCTTAGAATATCCAGAACGGGATTGAGCTCCCTTGTGTCCGCGGCCTGCTGTGCTACCACCAGAACCTTGTCCTCTTCCGAGACGCTTATTATTTTTTACCGATCCTTCTGCCGGCTTGAGTGTGTGCAGCTTCATTTTATAATTCGGTTACGCTCACTAAATGCTTTACTTTATTTACCATTCCTTTTATCTGAGGAGTATATTCTACCTCAACTGAACGGTGTACTCTTCCTAATCCCAATGATTGAATAGTTCTCAATTGAGTTTCAGGTCTTTTAATTGTACTGCGGGTCTGAGTGATTCTAACTTTTGCCATAACTCTTATCCGTTAAAAACTTTAGACAATGAAACTCCGCGGTTACGCGCAATTGTTTGAGGATCGCGCATGGTTGTTAATGCTTTGAAAGTTGCCTTCACCACGTTGTGTGGATTTGAAGATCCTTTCGACTTTGCTAACACATTATGGATACCCGCACTTTCTAATACGGCACGCATAGCACCCCCTGCAATAACACCTGTACCTGGAGAAGCTGGCTTCAATAAAACAAAACCACCACCAAATTTTCCGAGTGAATCATGAGGAACAGTTCCTTTGATAATGGGAACCTTTACCAAATGCTTCTTAGCATCATCAATTCCTTTTGTGATTGCGTCTGTTACTTCATTGGCTTTTCCCAATCCATATCCAACAACTCCATTACCATCTCCAACTACTACAATGGCAGCGAAACTAAATCGTCTACCGCCTTTCACCACTTTGGCTACACGCTGGATGGCAACCACCTTTTCTTTAAGGTCGATTTCACTTGCCTTTACTGTGCTGACGTTACTTTGTGTCATGCTTTAAAATTTTAAGCCTCCTTCTCTGGCTCCCTCGGCCAAAGCTTTGATGTTACCATGATAAAGATATCCGTTGCGATCAAACACAACCTCCTGAACGCCACTAGCCACTGCTTTCTCAGCTACTTTCTTTCCTACATTCTTGGAGATAGTCATATTCACACCACCTTTCTTATCCAATTCAATGGACGATGAAGCCGTGATTGTTAGACCTTTTGAATCATCGATAAGTTGAGCATAAATAACTTTATTGCTGCGGAATATTGACAAGCGTGGACGGCTACTGGTTCCTTCCAACTTCTTGCGAATTCCTTTTTTTATTCTGGTCCTTCTGTCCTTGATGTTTGCCATAATCAGTTATTATTTAGCAGCTGCTTTACCAGCTTTTCTACGAACATACTCACCCACAAAACGAATACCCTTGCCTTTGTAAGGTTCCACGCTGCGCAACGATTTAATTTTTGCCGCAACTTGTCCAATCAACTGCTTATCAATACCTTCTAAAATGATAGTAGGATTTTGACCTTTTTCCTGAATTGCTTGTACTTTAAGTTCAGCAGGAATACCTATAATCACACTGTGAGAATATCCTAAACTCAAATCAAGTACGTTGCCTTGTGCAACGGCTTTATAACCCACACCAACTAATTCAAGTTGAGCCTTATAGCCTGTACTAACTCCTTCTACCATATTAGCTATCAACGAACGGTATAATCCGTGCATAGCCTTGTGTCTCTTTTGCTCTGTTGGGCGTTGCACAACAATGGCACCTTCTTCAAGTACAATTTTAAAGTCAGTGTCAATCACTTGCTTTAACTCTCCCTTGGGACCTTTCACGGTCACTTTATGATCGCTATCCGAGAAGGTGAATGTTACACCTTTGGGAAGTTCTATTGGTAATCTACCGATTCGTGACATGGCTTTTCAATTAATAGATGTAACACAAAACCTCACCCCCCACATTAAGAGCTTTCGCTTCTTTATCTGTAATCACACCTTTAGATGTTGAAAGAATGGCAATTCCTAAACCATTCAATACTTTTGGCAGGCTTTCTGAACCCTTATATTGACGAAGTCCAGGCGAACTAACACGCTGAAGCTTAGTAATAGCCGACTCCTTGGTTTCCGGATTATACTTCAGCGCAATTTTGATATTGCCTTGCTTATTTGAGGTATCCTCAAACATATAATTCAGGATGTACCCTTTGTCAAAAAGAACTTTGGTAACCTCCTTCTTAATATTAGAAGCAGGAACCTCCACCACTCGGTGACGTGCCTTGATCGCGTTACGCAACCGGGTCAAATAATCTGCTATTGGATCAGTTGTTTTCATTTCACTTATTTAAAAAAGCAAACCCGTTTTTTTGAACGGGCTGCAAAGATATATAACAATTTCTGTTATTCAAACTGTTACTCGGTTTCGGTTTAGCCTGTTAAGGGTGCCCCGACCTGAATACTCAGCAACCAAATATGTTGGAAAGCCTTTTTTACCAGCTTGCCTTAGTTAATCCTGGAATTTTACCATCATTGGCCATTTGACGGAACTGATTCCGGCAAATACCAAATTTGCTCATGTAGCCTCTAGGGCGACCGGTTAGCTTACAACGACTGCGCAAACGCACGGCCGAAGAACTTCTTGGTAATTTATCTAATGCAGTCCAGTCTCCAGCTTCCTTCAAAGCTTTGCGCTTAGCTGCGTAGCGTGCTACCAACTTCTCTTTTTTCTTGTCTCTTGCAATGATTGATAATTTTGCCATCGATCAATTAGTTTTTAGTTACAAATGGCATACCCAACGACTTAAGCAATTCATAGCTTTCCTCATCAGAAGCTGCTGATGTTACAAACGTGATATCCATACCGTTTATCTTATTTACCTTATCGATTGAAATCTCAGGGAAAATGATCTGCTCTTTTACTCCCAACGTATAATTTCCACGTCCGTCAAATCCTTTATCGCTCACACCTTTAAAATCACGTACCCGTGGAAGCGCAACGTTCAACAAACGATCCATAAATTCATACATACGATCGCCACGCAGGGTAACCTTCACACCAATCGCCTGGTTGGAACGAAGCTTAAAGTTCGAAATGTCTTTCTTCGAACGAGTAGCCACCGCCTTTTGACCAGCAATGGTAGAAACTTCTTCCAAACCAACATCAATCAATTTCTTGTCTGCCACTGCAGCACCAAGTCCTTTGTTGATACAAATCTTTTCTACTTTGGGTACCTGCATTACTGACTTATACTGAAATTTGTCTTTCAGGCCAGGAACGATTTCCTTGAGGTACTTTTCCTTTAATCTTGGAGTAGCCATTATTTTATAAATTCTCCTGTTTTCTTTGAATATCTCTGCAGCTTACCTTTTTCATTAAGCTTTCTTCCCGTGCGCGTTGGCTTGTCGTTAGATGGCTCAACCAACATCAAATTACTAATGTGAATGGTCCCTTCCATTTTCTTTATACCCCCTTCAGGCTTTCCAGCAGAGGGCTTCTGGTGTTTAGTTACCATATTGATACCCTCTACAATAGCACGGTTCTTCTCAGTAAGTATTTCCAAAACCGTACCGGTTTTAGTTTTATCATTACCCGACAGCACCACTACCTTATCTCCCTTTTTAATATGCAGTTTAGACTGCTTGTTGAATTTCCTTTCCATAGCTTATAAAACTTCAGGGGCTAATGAAATAATCTTCATGAACTGCTTCTCTCTAAGCTCACGAGCCACTGGGCCGAAAATACGGGTACCACGAGGTTCGTCCTGAGCATTTAAAAGAACCGCTGCGTTATCTTCAAAACGGATGTATGAACCATCCTTTCTTCTGATTTCTTTTTTAGTGCGTACAATCACTGCCTTTGAAACGGTTCCTTTTTTGATTTGGCTGGTAGGAATCGCTGACTTTACAGTAACAACAATTGTATCTCCCACGCTCGCTGAAGCTCTTCTTGTGCCTCCTAATACGTGAACGCAAAGAACCTCTTTTGCTCCACTATTATCTGCAACGGTAAGCCTGCTTTCTGTTTGTATCATGGTTACTTCGCTTTTTCGATTATTTCAACCAATCTCCATCTCTTATTTTTACTAGTTGGGCGTGTTTCCATGATACGAACTGTATCTCCGATACCCGCCTCATTTTTTTCATCATGGGCCATGAACTTGGTTGTTTGGTTCATGAATTTACCATAGATAGGGTGTTTTACTTTGCGATCAATCGCGATGGTAATTGACTTAGTCATTTTGTTGCTGACTACTTTCCCTACTTTCTCCTTTCTTAGGTTTCTTGCTGCTGTCTCCATGAGAAATTACTTCTGAGTTTCTTTAGCTTTCAATTCTGTCTTTAGGCGAGCAATCAATCTGCGCGTCTCTTTTATTCTCATTGGGTTTTCGATAGCGGAAACCTGATGAGCAAATTTTAGTTTGCGCAATGCTTCGTTCTCACTGCCAAGTTTCTCAGTAAGCTCCACTAAAGTCAATCCTTTAATCTCTGCGTTTTTCATTTTGATGCTTGTTCAACGTAATCTCTTCTTACTGTAAAGCGTGTTTTAATTGGCAACTTACCATCTGCTAAAGCCAATGCTTCTTTTGCAGTTGCCATGGTAACTCCACCCGCTTCAAATAGAATGGTTCCGGGTTTAATAACTGCTACCCAATACTCAGGAGCTCCCTTACCCTTACCCATCCGCACCTCAGCAGGCTTCTTGGTAATTGGCTTGTCCGGGAAAATCCGAATCCACACCTGACCTTCACGCTTCATAGCGCGGGTAACAGCTACACGAGCTGCTTCTAACTGACGGGCAGTAATCCACCCTGGTTCAAGGGCTTTCAGCGCAAAGGATCCAAAAGCAATTGAATGACCACGTGTGGCCAATCCCTTCACTTTTCCTTTTTGCATTTTTCTGAACTTCGTCCGCTTAGGCTGTAACATGATTTACTGCTTTTATAACTTTCCTTGAATTATTTTCTTGCACCCCTTCGATCGCCACCCGCACCTTGTTCTCTTCTTGGGCCCCGTTCGTTTCTTCCTCCACGGTCGCCACCACCGCCTCTTCTTCTATCGCCTCCACCACCTGGTTGGCCACCTTTGTTCTCACCGGCTGCATTACTCACAATGCCCACGTTAGGAGACAAATCGCGCTTGCCGTATACTTCGCCCTTGAAAATCCATACTTTGATTCCAATCTTTCCGTAAATAGTCTGCGCCTCAGAAATCGCATAATCAATATCTGCACGCAACGTGTGAAGTGGAATCCGTCCTTCCTTATATTGTTCAGTACGTGCCATTTCGGCACCAGCCAAACGACCTGACAATTTTACTTTTATTCCTTCTGCACCTACTCGCATAGTAGCCGCAATTGCTTGCTTCATGGCTCTGCGGTATGAAATCCTCGCTTCCAATTGCTGTGCAATTGACTCACCAACTAATCTAGCATCCAATTCAGGGCGCTTTATTTCATAGATGTTGATTTGAACATCCTTATTGGTGAGCTTCTTAAGTTCCTCCTTAATTTTATCAACTTCATTTCCACCCTTTCCAATAACAACACCCGGACGAGCTGTGTGAATAGTAAGAGTAATTCTCTTTAAGGTGCGTTCAATTACTACTTTAGAGATACCTCCTTTTTGAATACGGGCATCTATATACTTTCTGATCTTTTGATCTTCAACCAATTTGTCAGCGAATGATTTTCCACCAAACCAACTAGAGTCCCATCCACGGACAATGCCTAATCTGAAACCAACCGGGTTAATCTTTTGTCCCATTATTCTTTTGTTTCTTTTGCGTTTGACTTCTTAACCGCTTCAACCTTTGCAGGCATGCGATCTACTGTTAAAGTAACATGGTTTGATCTCTTTCTGATCCGGTGAGCGCGGCCCTGAGGAGCCGGTCTCAAGCGCTTAAGCTGGCGACCGCCATCTACAAACACTTCCTTCACAAAAAGATCTGCTTCTTCCAATTTCACATCACTATTTTTAGATTCCCAGCTGCTGATTGCTGAAAGAAGTAGTTTCTCCAATTTAGCAGCAGCGTGCTGAGCTTCATATTTCAAAATGTTCAAGGCACTACTCACCCGCTGGCCACGGATTAAATCTGCCACAAGGCGCATCTTACGGGGCGATGAAGGAACATTTTTTAGATACGTAGTAGCGGGTCCATGCTTAGCTGCCTCTTTTACAGCTGCTAGCTTCTCCCTCTTAACTACCGATCTTTTCTTCTTCTTAACTATTTCTGTTTCCATGTCAGGAATCTTAATATGCTCTTAACTATTTGTTATTTCCTGAGTGCCCCTTAAACGTGCGGGTTGGGGCAAACTCGCCCAACTTATGGCCCACCATGTTCTCAGTAACGTACACTGGAATAAACTTATTTCCATTATGCACGGCAAACGTGTGTCCGATACAATCGGGGGTAATGGTTGATCTGCGCGACCAAGTTTTGATAACAGACTTTTTACCGGCCTGTTCCATTACCTGCACTTTCTTTTCCAAGCGTGCATCTAAATAAGGACCTTTTTTAACTGACCTTCCCATAATTATTTTTTCCTTCTAGCAATGATTAAACCATCAGAATACTTTTTCGGATGACGAGTCTTCTTACCTTTTGCAAGCAATCCGTTACGAGATCTTGGATGACCCCCTGAAGCACGACCTTCCCCTCCACCCATCGGGTGATCGACAGGGTTCATCGCTACCGGTCTTGTGCGCGGACGAATTCCTCTCCATCGGCTACGCCCAGCCTTTCCAACTTTTTCGTTCATGTGCTCAGCATTAGAAACTGCACCGACCGTAGCCAGGCATCTAACTAATACATTACGCATTTCACCAGAGGGCATTTTTAGAGTTGCATACACTGCTTCACGGGCAACTAACTGAACAAATGAACCAGCACTGCGCGCAATGGAAGCTCCGCCACCTGGCTTCACTTCTACATTATGAACAATTGTACCAATCGGAATCTTTGAAAGAGGAAGTGCATTACCAACTTCAGGAGCAATGTTGTCTCCAGAAATAACAGTTTGCCCAACTTTGATTCCTTGAGGTGCAATGATATATGACTTCAGTCCATCTGCATAATACAACTTGGCAATACGGGCGGTTCTGGTAGGATCATACTCGATTGACTTAACAATAGCTGGAATTCCAAAACGATCGCGTTTGAAATCAATCAAACGTGTTTTCTGCTTATGACCACCACCAATGTAGCGCATAGTCATACGACCTGAATTGTTACGACCCCCAGTCTTCTTGATAGTAACCACCAAAGATTTCTCTGGCTTACTTTCCGTAATATCTTCAAAACCCGGAGACAACCGGTGACGGGTGCCTGCAGTGATCGGTCTAAGTTTTCTCAACGCCATCGCTTATATATATTATACGTTGCTATAAAAATCAATTACTTCTCCAGAAGCCAACGTAACGATGGCCTTCTTATAACTTGGCTTACGGCCTGATAAAACACCTGCCTTCGTGAATCTTGATTTGAATTTACCAAGCACATTAATCGTATTAACGCGCTCGACATTCACACCATACATTTTCTCTACGGCACTCTTTATCTCTACTTTGTTGGCGCTTCCTTTCACCACAAAACCATACTTACCCTTTTCATTCAAGGAAGAAACTTTCTCAGTAACCAGGGGTTTTATCAAGATGCTCATTGGATTACTGTTTATTTAGTATGTTATCAATCTTAGTTAGTGAGCTTTCCACTAAAATCAATTGCTCAGCATTCATCACATCATAGGTGTTGATCTGATCCGCTGTAATGATTTTAGAGTTTTGGAGATTTCTGCCTGACAGAACGATGTTCTTGTTGGCATCTGGAAGAACCATTAAGGTCTTCTTATCCTGTAAAGACAGCGACTTTAGTAAGTCTTGAAAATGCTTGGTCTTTGGTGTTTCAAAGTTGAAGTCTTCAACCAACACAATCATGTTATCTTTAGCCTTATAGGTAAGTGCTGATTTACGCGCTAAATCTTTTACTTTCTTATTAAGCTTAAAAGAGTAATCGCGAGGGGTAGGGCCAAATACACGTCCACCACCTTTAAACTGAGGGTTCTTGATGTTACCCGCACGGGCTCCACCTGTTCCTTTTTGTTTCTTCAATTTCTTAGAAGACCCGCTGATTTCCGCACGCTGTTTAGACTTGTGTGTTCCCTGGCGTTGGTTAGCCAAGTAACTTTTTACATCTAACCAGATAGCATGGTCGTTTGGTTCGATTCCAAAAACCTCACTGCCGAGACTTACCTCGCGGCCAGTATTCTCACCGCTATATTTTACAACTGCTACGCTCATCACTTTTGCAGAATTATTGTTGAATTTTTTGCACCCGGAACGGAGCCACTTACTAAAATCAGGTTCAAGTCAGGCATGATTTTCACCACTTTCAGGTTTATCACCTTAACACGATCAGAGCCCATACGACCTGGCAAACGCTTTCCTTTGATTACACGGGATGCGAAAGAAGCATTACCCATAGAACCAGGAGCACGCAAGCGGTTATGCTGTCCGTGTGTTTGGCCGCCTACTCCGGCAAATCCATAGCGTTTAACTACCCCCTGAAATCCTTTTCCTTTAGAGGTGCCTACTGCATCAAGGAAATCCCCTTCTGCAAACACATCTTGTACTTTGATTTCTTTTCCCAATTCAACCATTCCATCAAACTCAGCACGAAAATCTCTGAACTCAACAACTGCTTTCTTTGGGCTGGTGTTGGCTTTTTTGAAATGACCAACCAGCGGCTTGGGGGTATTTTTTTCCTTTCTCTCTCCAAAAGAAAGTTGTACAGCCCTATATCCGTCAGTCTCAGCATTTTTTACCTGAGTGACAACACATGGGCCTGCTTCGATAACCGTAACCGTTATATTTTGGCCTTCTGGCCCAAATACACTCGTCATTCCTACTTTACGTCCTATTATTCCAGGCATGGTTGAAACCTATTTTACTTGTTTTTAACCTGTTTTGCGGGTTTTGTACCGCAAAAAGGACTGCAAAGATAGGAACTAATATTTAGGTACCAAGAGGGCGTTCAAAAAAATAAATAGGAACCGCATCTGACATTCAAGTATTGGATTTGTTGTACAGTTAATTAATTCATATACAATTAGTTAACTATATTTAAGGAAGCAAATATATAAACGTAAGATAAACTGGTTGAATGATAATTTTAGCAACGCTCAAAAAGGTCTTACTTTTCCCGCATAAATCAATGCAGGATTAATGAGGCAAACTACGTTTTGGCGGGAGGGGATAATATTGGGTGCTCTTTTGGTGGTCTTGCTAATTCTAAATCTTTCTATCGGAAGCGTTCGAATTCCAATTTCCAGCCTCGTTAACAGTTTGTACTCCAGCGAAAATGGAGTTTACCAAACAATTCTTTGGCACTTCAGAATTCCGAAAGCACTCACCTGTATTTTGGCGGGAAGTGCCTTGGCAACCGGGGGTCTCTTGATGCAAACTCTTTTCCGCAACCCAATGGCTGGGCCAGATGTACTGGGTCTCACTTCTGGAGCCAGCCTTCTGGTCGCTGCTTTATTACTTGTAGGCCAATTCAACCCTGGTATTACAGGTGCAATTTTTCAAAACCCATGGAGCATTGCATTAGCCGCAAGCACAGGGGGTGCAATGGTTTTCATTTTAATAATCTCGATAGCCAATTATGTTAAAGATAATACATCGCTCTTAATAATAGGGTTGATGATCAGCGCGGCCACATCGTCCGTAGTAAGTGTAATGCAATTCACGAGTCAGGCCGATGATCTGCAAGTGTTTATGATCTGGACATTGGGTAGCGTTGGCAACACAGGCTGGAAAGAACTTGGTGTGCTTTCGCTAATATTATTGATAGGATTTATTATTAGTTATGGTTTAATTAAGCCACTCAATAGCTGGCTTCTTGGGGAAAACTATGCACGAAACCTCACTATAAATCTCAATCGTTCACGCATTTTTATTGTAATAGCAACGGGGCTTCTTACGGGCGCAGTTACTGCTTTTTGTGGTCCCATAGCCTTTGTCGGGTTAGCCGTTCCCCATTTGGTTCGGTTAGTCATTCCCATCACAAATCACAAAATATTAATTCCGGCAGTCATGGTTGGCGGAGCAAGTCTATTGCTGCTGTGTGATCTGCTGGCCCAAATTCCAGGAAGAACCCAAGTATTACCCCTAAATGCAGTCACTTCTATGATTGGTGCCCCCGTTGTGATTTGGATGGTTATTAAATCAAAAAGAATAAGTGTCTGAATCCAATACCATAGTAATGAGTACAACCAACTTGGTCGTTGGCTATAGAACTGATAAAAAAGATCATATTCTTTTTAATAATCTTAGTCTGAAATTAAGACAAGGCGAACTTGTTTGCTTCATGGGTTCGAATGGGGTTGGTAAATCAACATTAATAAGAACACTGGCGGGACTTCAGGAACCATTGGCTGGAGCCTTTGAAATTCCTAACGACCAATCCGTAGCAGTTGTCCTCACCGATCGGATTAACTCTGCATTGATGACCGTGTATGATTTAATTACGTATGGTCGATATCCTTATCTGAATTGGAAAGTTTCACTATCAAAGCTTGATCACGAACTAATAGACCATGCTATTCAACTGGTTCACCTTGAATCCATCATTGCCAAAAAACTTTTTGAATTGAGCGATGGCCAACTTCAAATGGTTATGATTGCCAAAGCCCTGGCTCAAAATACTCCCATCCTGTTTTTAGATGAACCCACAGCACACCTCGATTTAAACAATCGGGTGGAGATTATGAATATTTTGCGTTCACTTTGTCGCACAGCAGGCAAATCTATTTTAGTAGCAACGCATGAACTTGATCTTGCTTTACAAACTGCTGATTCAATTTGGTTGGCAACGCCTGATCGAAAAATAATTGAAGGGATACCCGAAGACCTGGTGTTGGATGGCACATTTGATCAGGTCTTTCAATTTAAGGGTTTTGATCTTAAGACCGGAAAGATGACGCATGAAACCTTCCGCAAAACTTCCATTCATTTAAAAGGTGAGGGTCATACCTATCTGTGGACCAAAAATGCGCTGGAACGAAATGGATATGAAGTAAATGAAAAAGCCCCGTGTTTAGTATCGATATCAGAGAAAAATGGTCAATCAATTTGGTCGATTGAAAACTCAACCTTCAAAACAATTAAGGATTTGTTGGAGAACTTAAAGAAGTTCTAATACTCAATGGCTTCATCGCCTTCCTTATAATCCAAGTAGTAAATTACCAGATTACACATTTCGTCCGTTGAATTCCAGCCATAACCAATGTCTTTGGCAGGATGATTAGGATTAGCCGGGTTCTCACTTGTGTTATCATACTTTGCCTCTACAATAATCCGTGAGCCGGCAGGTATTTTCAGCAATGTTTTGAATTGATATGTGGATTGCCAGTTGAAATCCCAATGATCAATTTTAATAAGAGGAATTTTTTCACCATCAGCTGTCATTGCGTACGCCAGAAAAGATTTACCAATAAAATGCATATGCGGCATAACGGAGATCAATGAAATATCTTTATTAATAGGATAACTTATATGGAATGTGGGCATCCGTTCGGCATCAATATAAAAAGGTTGGTTGCGAATATCGTTTTCGCGAATCGTTAATGTATTGACTTCACGCGTAACAGGGTTCTTGGCGAAGTAAAGATTAATCACAGACATGTCCTGCTGAGGTTTTGAGGAAGGTGAGTAATGAATGTTTAAAATCAAATCTGAACCTTTTCCGATTTTTTTTGCCGTACCGGGCGGAAAAAAAATCTTTGCATTCCCGGGAACCCAACCATATAAAAATTCATCCGCCAACGGGATGGTTTGAAACTTTTTTATCTCAGGATCTAATTCACTCATTCCATCTATGCCCCGAATGCGCTGTGAGGAGTCAACCATGATTCTGCTATGATGAACTTGCTTGCGGTTACCCGGAATAAACTCCACTGCTGAGATGTATGTGTCCTTTGGCAGATTAGTTGGCATTACAAAAAATCTAAAATCTTCCTCTGCTTTTTCTGAAAGAGTATATGTGCTAAGCATGGGAAGCGAAAGATCGGGCTGTGACAATTCTTTTGCGGGCGGTGGAATGGTTTTCGATTTAGTTTTTTTACCCTTTGTCATTCCTGTTGCTATCCATGTTTGGATGACATCAATCTGGGATTGCTCCAATTTCCTTTCGTTCCTGAATGTTTGGAAGGCTGGATCCGCCTTCCAAGGTGGCATATAGCGCGTCTTGGTCACATGTTCAACAAAATTTCCCTTAGCTTTTACCTCTTCATAAGTTAATAAACTAAATGGACCAATTCCTCCGGGTTTATGGCAGGCAATACAATTGCGTTTCAAAATGGGCTCTATATCAGCATAGAAGGTCGGCTTGGATTGACCAAATGCGTAGGTCATTGAAAATGATAGTAGCGCAATTAGATTAAAACTTTTCATCATTTAATTCTCTAATGATGCGGATGCGATTCCGTCCTTTCTGATCGTTGAATAAAGCAACCCAGAGCTTCGGTCTCAGTTATTGATGGTTTCTCATTATTCAAACTAGCTTGGATAGCATCAACCAGATAGTGAGCCGTAACTTTTTTTCGATAGCGCCCTAATTCATAAAACCAATTATCGATGGCACCTCTATACAAAACCTGCTTATTTTTAATTACAAATACTTCGGGTGTCACTTTCGCGTTAAGCATTTCGGTCCACTCATGCTTTTTGTCATCAATCAATTCTATTGACTTAGGGATTTTATACTCATCCCGAAAAGCCATAGACTCTTTTTTTGATAATCCTACTGGAAAATATCCAACAAATTGGACAGACTTACCAGCATATTGGTTGGCAACCTCTTTAATCGTATTCAAATACTTTTGTGTGATGGGGCAATCCACGGCCATAAAAATTGCAACTTGAATCTGAGAAGATCGCTCTTCATGAATAAGCTGTTGCCCTTTAGCCACACCCACACTTATGAATAAGATGAAGATAATTCTCTTCATGGCATTTATTTAAATTCTCTCTACACCCAAACCAGGCTTGTCGGAACAATACATCATTCCATCTTTCAAAATAAAACCACCTGTCACTTCATCCTTCGCTAAATCAAGACTCCCATCAAGATCGATGTACTTTGTGTTAGCGCAGGCAAATGCTGTATGAAGCGCAGCGGTTATACTTACAATACTTTCATCATTGCAACCCCAAAACAGATCAACTCCAGCTAAAGAACCAATGTCTGCGATTTTTAGTGCCTGACTAACTCCTCCACACTTCATCAATTTAATATTAAAAATTCCGGCAGCAATGGGTGGCTTTACCAACTCAAACGCATGCTGAGGGGTGAGTAATGATTCATCTGCTGCTAGTATCTTACGAATCTCTTCAGGTAATTTCTTTGATTCCTCTATTGCTTTAGCGGGAAGCGGTTGTTCAATCAACTCAATATCAAGTGCTTTTGTTCGATTGTAAAACTCAATGGTTTTGGCCGCTGTATAGCCCTGATTTGCATCAATGCGAATGACAAACTTCTTTCCAAATTGCTCGCGCAATTTTACCATGCGCTCAATATCTTCTTCCAGATCGATGCCAAGCTTAACCTTTAGCACGGTAAAGCCTCGTTCACCATATTCAGCCGCTTCCTTTAAAGTTTCTTCAACATTTTTAATACCAATTGTGTTGGAAGTGGGAAGTGAATGAATCTTTTGGCCCAGGTATTTTACTAATGGAACATTTAAATGCTTGGTAAAGACATCGTATAATGCAATATCAAGTGCGGCACGCGCTGCAGGGTTTTTTGGCAACTTCTGCCACACTTCAAAAGTAAGTTGATGAATCTCGTTGATGTCACGCCCCATTAAAAACTGAATGTTCTTTTCCTGAAGAGCCTGTTCGCATTGCTCAAAATTTTCTCCGGTTACATATTCGCTAGGGTTAGCGGCACCGATTCCTGTAACGCCATTCTCTAACGTAATTTCAACAAATGCATTCAGCACTTCATCAACTGTTTTGAAGGCGATGGTGTAAGGTTTTGTATTGACAAGGTCGGCTGACCAGACTTTAATAGATTTTATTTTCATTCAAATTTTTTAACAGTTTCCTAAATCAAACCTGCGCGATCGATTTATCAATCATATCTTTAAAAACGGCAACCAACCGATCTACTCCGTCTTCCAAAGGAAGAATAACCGGAATACCAAGCTCTTTTTCTTTTTGAGTGGCATAATCACGTGCTTCCTGTTCAGTCATCTTTGCTGTATTGACAGTAATTGCAACGGTAGGGGCACCATAAATTTTTATCAAGGCAATCTCATCTTTAATCTCAGGAATGTAAGCCGGATAATACTCCATGTCTTTGTACTGCTTGCGAGCCGGATTATGTTGAATAATGGCAGCATTAGCATCGGCTGAAACAATCCACTCGGCCCCTGCCGGGCCACTTGGATTCCGCAATGAAGATTGACCTTCAATAAAAATTATATCAGGTTTTGCTTCTTCCCAACATTGAACAATGGCATGTTCCATTTCTCCAGAAATAAAATCATTGAGTGTACTATCAAATACAAACCCATACTTAGCCCCTTGCATCCAACCCGTTTGTCCGGTGTAAATCATTTCAGCCCGAAAGCCTGCTTTGCGCATGGCCTCCGTTAAAAAACGAGTGGTTGTTCTCTTTCCTAAAGCACAGTCGGTGCCAAGCACTGCAATCTTTGGGCAATGCACATTTTTTATTTTACCCGACCAAAAATGAAGGTCTTTAAATTTTTTGGGTTTACGCACGTCTATTATTTCCAATCCACGGGCCCGTGCAAAATCGGCCAATTCAGGAATGTCAGAAATATATTCATGCAAGCCATTTACTAAACTATACCCATGAACTAATCCATCCTTTAGTATAACGCGCAAGGAATCCGGGATAACTCCACCTTTTGTGGCCACGCCAATAATACAATACCTGGCAGCTTGCTTCGAAGCTTTGGCAAACTCATCAATAGTGGCGTAAACCGGAATGTTACGCTTTTTGCCATCCAACACTTCCCCGGCATCTTTACCTCCATGCTTGTGATCAATTACTCCAACGATATTATAGCGATCTGTGCCACGAATCAATCCATGAGCTGTCTTGCCGCTGTTGCTATCCAGATAGCCAGCGGTAATTATGATGGCATTACTTTTTTCCATAGATACGTTTAGTGAGGGCGAAAATTACGGGGATTAATTACGAAACTCAAAGACTTGGATGGAATGAATTAATATTAACGCCTGTGCCGCCATACCTGAAAAGGTCAAGGTAACTTATCTACCTCCTGCTCATTTTAATTAATCTCCAAAATGGAGCCATCAAAATAAATGTAATTTTGGCATAGGATATGGTAGGTAATGACTTCCAACTAAAAAATGAAACTATGAAACTACTCCTAACATTGGCATGTATACTTTTGTTAAGTCATTTCTCCCAAGGCCAGTCCTTGGTGGGCAATTGGCAGCTTACGGATGAAAAAACTTGCTTTCAAAGCAACATGGAAGAAAGTGAAACTGAAATTGAGCTAAAGCAAGGCATGGGTGCTTCAAGGCAGTCAGTGGTGCGTATGATCAGTTTCAGCAAAAAAGGGACTGGAGAAGAGGGAATTTTTACCCAGGGAAAAAAGAAAGGAAGTGATGTGACTAAATTTGATTATCGCCTTACCGATCAGGAACTCCAATTATTGGATAAGAAATCAGGAATGGCTACCCAACGATTTATCATTGATGAACTTTCGGCCACCACCCTACGCTATCACAATGCATTAAAGGAATGCGAAGTTAAAACTTTTACGCGGGTTGAATAATGAGTGAAGTGGTTATTACGAAAAGGGATATTCGAAAACTTAAACTCGAAGAGTTAAAAGAGTTTTTTGTTTCGCAAGGTGAAAAGCCTTTTCGAGCCCAACAAGTGTATGAGTGGCTGTGGATGAAGTCTGCGAAGAGCATCGATCAAATGACGAACATCTCGCTCGAAACCCGCGACATGTTGAAAAAGCACTTCGTAATCAATCATATTAAAGTAGATAATATGCAGCGCAGCACAGACGGCACTATAAAGAATGCTGTTACCCTGCATGATGGTATGATTGTGGAGTCTGTTTTAATCCCAACAGAAAAAAGAATTACCGCTTGTGTTTCATCACAAGTGGGGTGCAGCCTGGCTTGCAAGTTTTGTGCAACAGCTCGGCTAAAGCGGCAGCGCAATTTAAGTCCTGACGAAATCTATGATCAAGTAGTGGCCATTAAAGAACAGGCAGAAGTGTTTTTTGGAAGGCCTTTAACCAACATTGTGTTTATGGGTATGGGCGAACCATTACTCAATTATGCTAATGTAACTGCGGCCATTGAAAAGATTACTGCGCAAAAAGGGCTCAACATGGCGAGTCGCAGAATCACGGTTTCCACGGTGGGCGTAGCCAAAATGATCAAGAAGATGGCCGATGATCAGGTGAAGTTCAATTTGGCAGTTTCGCTTCATTCAGCAATCAATAAAACACGCTCTTCTATTATGCCCATTAACGACACCAATTCGCTTGAAGAATTAGGTGAAGCATTAATCTACTGGTATCAAAAGACAAAAAATAAAGTTACATACGAATATGTTGTATGGAAAGGCATCAATGACACACTGGAGGACGCGGAAGCCTTACTAAGGTTTTGCAAACTAGTACCCTCCAAAGTAAACCTGATTGAATACAACCCTATCGATGGTGGAGAGTTTCAACAAGCAACGGATAGCACATTAACTATGTATATGGATCTGCTGGAGAAAAACGGCATTACCACCCGAATCCGAAAAAGCCGGGGCAAAGATATTGATGCAGCCTGTGGACAATTGGCAAATAAAGGTTAAGAACCAAAATAATCTCTATGGTATTTATGCCAATGAATAAAATTGGTTTAGCAATTGGTTAAAATTATAATTTAATCACTTCTGCTAATAGCTTGTTTATGAAAAGAGCAGTTTTTGGGATGATCCTCTGCATGGCATTGGTTGGCTTTGTGGTAGAAACACCATTAGAAAAAGTAATCCAATCTTTTGATAGATACTTGAAGGATCTTCCACAAGAGAAAGTTTATATCCATTTCGATAGACCGTACTATTCTTCAGGTGAAACTATTTGGTTTAAGGCATACTTAGTAGCCGGTCCTCTTCATGAAGCTTCCCCGTTAAGCCACGTGATACATGTTGAGTTAATTAACCAATCAAAAAAAATCATTCTCAGATCAAAACTGTATAGTGATCAGGGCTCTGTTGGATCACACTTATCCCTCCCAGATAGCTTATCTACTGGTAATTATATAGTTAGGGCATATACACAATGGATGAAGAATTTCAGTGAAGAATATTTCTTTCATCAACCCATAAAAGTATTTAACACTAAAACCACAACAAATTTTTCACAAGCTCAAAATAAAATCTCAGTTCAATTCTTTCCCGAAGGGGGAGAATTGGTTTACGGACTTCGAAGCAAGATAGCATTCAAGGCAATTGGTCAAGATGGTCTTGGCCAGAAAATCAAAGGCGAACTTGTTGACAACTCCGGAAATAAAATTTCATCCTTTGAAAGTAATTCACTTGGTATGGGCTCATGTTTTATAATCCCTGAAAGAGGAAAAACATATAAAGCAATTCTCGAAAATAATTCAATGGAAATTTCTCTTCCGAAACCGCTCGAGTCCGGAGTAGTAATGGCTGTAACAAATAACCCTATTGATAAGGAAGTAGTTATCAGAATTCAAACAGATCGTCCCAACGCAAATAAACCCAAGTACCTTCTCGCACAAACTAGAGGACTTATTTGCTACGCTTCTCAAATTAATTTTTCAAACCCGATTTCTTTCGTTAAGATTCCTAAGTCACATTTTCCCACAGGTGTTTCTCAAATCACCCTGCTTGATGAAATTGGAAATCCTATTGCCGAACGCTTAATATTTATCGATGATAATAAAGCGTTAAAAATAGAAATTCAGGCTGATAAAAAAATTTATAAACCTCGTGAAAAAATAACCTTTTCAATTGATGTTAAAGATGCAGATGGAAATCCTACTTCATCTGATTTGTCTCTTTCGGTGATTGACGATCAACAAGTCCTGTTGGACGAAAACAGGGAAAGCATCGTTTCCTACCTCAGTTTAACCTCCGATTTAAAAGGACACATTGAATCCCCGGGGTACTACTTTAATCCATCAAACAGTAACCGAACCGGAGATCTTGATTTGTTATTATTAACCCAAGGCTGGCGAAGGTTTACTCCTCAGATTCCATTCTTGAAGCCCTCATTTGAAGTTGAACGAGGAATAGTTATTAAGGGAAAACTGGTGGATAAGTTTAATGATAAACCCATTTCTGATGGGAAAGTAACCTATATTTCCACGTTCCCAATTGCCGACATAAAAGTTAGTGCCACAGGTAGTGATGGAGAATTTAGCATACCTCCTATAATTTACTTTGATAGCGCCCAGGCTATTCTTCAAGGGGAAACTAAAAAGGGGAATAAGTGGGTGAAGTTCATAGTAGATAGTCTTTCAAACTCACCTGTTGTATTATTTCCCATCTCAAATTTTCATGGCTCATTATCTGATTATGAAAAAGAGTTTATTCGAAAAACACAAGAAAAAAAACTGATTGATTTGGCCTTCGATGAAAAAACGAGAATTCTTGACGAAGTTGAAATAATTAGTAAAACGAAACAGGAAGTTTATCAACCGAGTAAAATTTATGGATCAGGATCTACAAGTGTTCAGGTTGCCGGGGTTACCAGTTTAGAGAATCTACTGCACCCATTACAATTACTGCAAGGTCGTGTTGCCGGAGTTCGAGTGGTTGGAGGTGGACTTGACTGGACCGTTAGTATCAGAGGGATAGGCTCCATAAATGCAGGAACTAGCCCCTTAATTTTAGTTAATAATATTCCAGTAGAGATTGGGTATCTCAGTCAATTATCGGTACGAGATATTGAAAGCTTTGATGTTTGGAAAGGGCCTGAAACAGCTGTATTCGGATCGCGTGGTGCAAATGGAGTTATAGCTTACTATACAAAAGCTGGCAGGTTTGGATTCGAGCCAAGGCAAGGCATTGTTCAGATAAAACAAACTGGATTTCAAACTCCGCGCCAGTTCTACACTCCTCAATACGATGTTCAAAAACCAGAACATGTAAAACCCGATCGAAGAAGTACATTATTTTGGGCACCCAATATTCGAACCGACTCAACAGGAAAAGCAACTGTGTCCTTTTATAATCATGATTTAGAAACTTCCGTTACAGGTATTATTGAAGGGCTTACATCAACAGGAGTGCCTGGAGTTTCTACAATCAAATACTTGATTAAAGAATAAAACGAGTTATTAGAACTTATCTCACACTTAATTCATCTAAACTAAACCTTACTTTGCTTCAATGAGATTGATTTTTTTGACATTGCTTGCTTTACCATTTTCATTAAAGGGTCAATCTCAAATCATTACCCTTTCGGGAATAGTATTAGACTCAACTTCGCTCCAACCGCTCGCCTATGCTGCTATTCAAATCAAAAACAAAAGTATGGGGCTATCCACAAAAGAAGATGGTACCTTTTCGATTGAGACAAGTTTAGGCGATACTCTTGTGTTTACACGATTAGGACACAAGCCAATTTTATTCAACGCTCTAAAGAATCAGAATAATTTAAGAATAATTTTAGCAGAGGATGCTCGCTTGCTGAAAGATGTAACGGTTTATGGTGACTATAACATCGATGGCGTAGATGATTGGAAAAAAAATCTTCCGGCCAACACGCAGATCAAGATGAAGAACCAACCGCTAACACCTGAGCCTGGAAGTATAGCCACCTTTGGGCCAGGCATTTCCATTGGCATTGGCGGAAAAGATAAAACGAAGAATAGGCGCGATGAGCTTTCCAAAACCGAAGTCTATCGCAAAACCATCACTTCGCCCGAAGTAAGAAAACAGGTGATGGAACTTTATGGTATTTCTGAAGAAACCTTTAATAAAAAATTGGAGCGATTTAACTTTCAATACCCCGAGGCGCCTTACCTCGATAGCCAGAAGGAGATTGTCACTCTGCTCATTCAATTCTTTGCGCTTAAGGAGTAATCTCAATCATCTGTCAATAATTTTTGATTAGGCAGATGGAATGTCCCTGCCAATTAACATCCTCTTGGATCTGTTTTGCTGATGTACATTTCTTACTTTTGACAAGTAGTTAACCCGTGATGGAAGAACATTTTGAAAGTTCAGAAAAGGTAAGAGACTTTGTGATTGGCATGAGTGATGGGCTCACTGTGCCGTTTGCATTGGCTGCGGGACTTAGCGGTGCTGTTGATTCGACAGCGATTGTGATCACTGCCGGGCTCGCAGAAATTGCTGCTGGTTCCATTGCCATGGGATTGGGCGGCTACTTAGCCGGCCGCACAGAGATTGAACACTACGACTCGGAAGAAAAACGAGAGTACGATGAAGTGGTTCACAAACATGAAATTGAAATTCAAGAGACCAAAGAGATTTTTGCCGAGTACGGCATAAGTGATAACCTGCAGGAAAAAGTCGCTCGCGAGATGGCTCAAAATCCAAAAAAGTGGGTGGACTTTATGATGCGTTTTGAATTGGGCTTAGAGCGGCCTCATAAAC
The DNA here is from genome assembly GCA_016787755.1 of Cyclobacteriaceae bacterium. Lineage (GTDB taxonomy): Bacteria > Bacteroidota > Bacteroidia > Cytophagales > Cyclobacteriaceae > ELB16-189. The sequence goes on from JAEUUA010000001.1 coordinate 65,554, forward strand.
ACCGGGCACTGCAAAGCGCATCGATCATTGGTATATCCTATGTGATTGGTGGGCTGATTCCGTTGAGTGCCTACTTCTTCACGGAATCTTCGAGTGAAGGCCTTATCTATTCCTCTATTATTACATTGCTCTGCCTGATAGTATTTGGTTTGGTTAAAAGTAAACTTACGGGTCAGCCTTTATTTAAAGGAGCATTGCGTGTTACTATTGTAGGCGCAGCAGCAGCAGCAGCAGCCTTTACCATTGCCAAGGCAATTACATAAACAAGTTATGGAGGCAGAACTACGAAATACGAATTCATCTACACCCTGCTTAGCGAGCTTTAAGGCTTTGCGTGAACGATTCTTAAGCAGAAAGGCAAGTGCGAAATACTTGTTTAACAAAAGTTTATTTACTTCTTACTTGCATTGAAAAGTTTTTCTTTCTCTTCTTTAGAAAGACTTTCATACCCCCGATCTGAGATTTTATCAAGAATACTATCAATCTCATCTTGCGAAGCCTTGTTGGCTTTAGTGGTTTTGGTGGTGGGTTGATGAACTTTCGGTTCGGCCTTTCTATAAGTAACTTTTACATTTGGTTGCGATCCAAAAAGCCCTTTAAATGAATCAAGCAAGGTTGTGATCCAACCTCCCCAGTTTACGCCCGCTTGCAATTGCTTGATATAAATAAATCCTATTAAAGCACCCCCTAAGTGAGCAATGTTTCCCCCCGCATTTCCACCTATTGTTCCCAAAAAAGAAATTACAATGTAAAAAAGTGCGATGTATTTGATTTTTATTGGACCCAAAAACAAAAGGAAGAAGGTATAATCAGGAAGTAATACCGCGGTGGCAACCAGCACAGCATATACCGCTGCTGATGCACCAACCATTCCATTGGCAGGCGTCAGTGCTTCATAAAAAGGAATCGTGTTATACACCAGCAAATAAGAAACTCCGCCTGCAATGGCTCCTAAAACATATAGTGCAACTAGTTTATCACTTCCGAGATATTCTATAAACAGTTTTGCAAACCAATAGAAAACAAGCATGTTAAAAAGAATGTGAAAAATTCCACTGAGATCATGAACAAATGCATAGGTAATAATTGTCCAGGGCTTCCTTAAAAAAGAAAAGAATGGGGCCGGAATAGAAACCTGCGCATGGATTAATTCAAAGACATCTGCAAATCCGCTCGCTGTCGAAAATACTTTAATTACAGCCATCAATAAAAACACTACCACGTTGATGATGATCAACTGCACATGGGTGTTGTTCGGTTTTTGAAATGCGTTTTTAAATTCGTCAAACATACTATCTAGTCTAATGCGCTAAGCACTAACAATTTTCACCTCCGCAAAGTTACCAACCTTTATCTCTCCCTTGGCTTTTCCATATAGTAATAATAATAAAACCGACAAACGCCCCACCAAAGTGGGCAAGGTGAGCCACCGTGCCGCTGCTATCAAGTGCATAGGTTATAAAACCAATAAGAAACACCATGTATTTGGCCTTAATAGGAATAGGTGGAAAAAGCAATGTGATCTCCATGTTTGGGAAAACCAACCCAAAGGCCATCAAAATTCCGTATAAAGCGCCAGATGCACCAAGCATAATTCCTCCACCACCCGAACCAAGTAATAAATTTACAACTGCATAAATAACCCCTGCGCCTAGTCCGGTGGCTAGGTAATAAATTAAAAATTTCTTCTCGCCCCAATAGCTTTCCAAAATTGGCGCGAAGGAAGCAAGGGCAATCATATTGAAAAATATATGCCCCATACCACCATGTGCAAACATGTAGGTAAAAAACTGGTAGGGTTTAAAATATGGCGAATGTATGCTCCAAAGTGATAGATACTCAGTAAGATGGAGGTTGCTTAGGAGATTCTGGGCTAAAAAGATTACTACATTAATAATGATCAGATTTCTGACCAACGGGGTAAGTCTAAACATGTTATCGATTTATCGGGTAAAGTAACTTTCTATCTTAGACGTTTCAAAGGTAAAAAATGTTGGCCTCCCGTCTGGAGAAAAATTAGGTTTCGAACAAGAAAACAATCCTTCCACGATTGATTTTATTTCTTCGGGTGCCAGTTTTAGTCCTGACTTAACCGAAGATCGTCTCGCTAATGCCAAGGCTAAGTTATCCTGTAAAGGCAATTGCAACTCAGATTGATTTTTTTTGAATTGCTCCAACAATCCTTCAAACAATTCTTTTTCAGCTGCCTCCACTCCGGCCGGAATGCCCGTGACTAAAAATGCATTTTTCCCAAACAGTTCGAACCGAAATCCTAAGGCTTGTAATTCCTGTTGCACTTCCAACACCAATGCAAAATCTGAGGCAGGCAATGTTACAGTCTGTGGAAAAAGACTTTGCTGACTATTTCCGGGAGCGCCCTTCAAACGCCCAAGGTATTTTTCGAATAAAACACGCTCATGAGCTGTCTGTTGATCGATAATCATCAGCCCTGTTTTAGAAGCACGGATAATATATTTCTGTTGAAACTGAAAAACACCCGTCTCTTCTTTCGCCTCTAATTCCGGCTGATTGAGTGAACTTTCAAATCGAAGGGTGGTGCTATCCAATTCTGATTTTTGAAATAACCGGGATTCGGGCATGTCTTGTTCAAAAGCTTTTTCCCAATTCTTTAAATTGGATTTATGCAAAGCTGTTGAAAATTGCTCGTCCATGTACTGCTCTTTCGTTAATCCCTGGTTGAGCTTGCCCACAATATTTATATCAGCCTTAAAATCAATTGCCGGTGCTAAATTGTGTGCACCTAGTGCTTGCTTTACCGCAGCCCACACTACTCCATACACGGCTCGTTCGTCATCAAATTTTATTTCTGTTTTGGTAGGATGCACATTTACATCAATGTGTTTGGGGTCAATTTCTATAAAGAGCACATAAAACGGAAAATTTCCATCGGGCAGCAGTCCTTCAAATGCACTGGTAACTGCATGATTGAGATAATTGTTTCGAATATATCGCTGGTTTACAAAAATGAATTGCTCGCCCCGTGTTTTCCTTGCCGACTCCGGCCTGCCGATGTATCCGGTAATTTTTACGAGTGTGGTTTCTTCCTGACAAGGCGCTAACTGTCCCTGAAAAGATTTTCCAAATAACGCAACCACGCGTTGGCTTAGCTTAGAAGGCGCTACCTCATAAATCAATTCTTCGTCATGATGCAGGCTAAAGGCAATGTGGGGGTGTGCTAATGCCAGGCGCTGAAACTCTTCAATGATGTGCCGCATCTCCACCGCATTTGATTTCAGAAAGTTTCTGCGAGCGGGTATGTTATAAAATAAATTCTTTATGCTGATGTTCGTTCCCTTCTCACATGCGGTAGGCGATTGACTTTTTACTTCCGATGCCTCCACGATTAAATGCGTGCCTAAATCTGAGTGCTCAGTGCGCGTCTTCATTTCAAATTGCGAGATCGCAGCAATGGACGCGAGTGCTTCGCCACGAAAGCCCATGGTGCGCAGCCGAAACAAATCATCGGCAGTTTTTATTTTAGAAGTAGCATGCCGTTCAAGGCTCATCCGCGCATCAGTCTCACTCATGCCCCAGCCATCATCCACCACCTGAATCAACACCTTACCGGCTTCTTTAACAATTAATTTTATCGAACTCGCACCTGCATCCAGCGCATTCTCCATCAATTCTTTTATGGCAGACGCAGGTCGCTGGACCACCTCACCGGCAGCAATCTGGTTGGCAATAGAATCCGGAAGAAGATGAATAATATCAGGCATGAATATGTTAGCTACTGCCTGTTTTTAAATCGGAAGTAAAAATAAATAGGAACTACGGCAAAAAGTGAATAGAGTACAGGACGACCGAATTCTAAATAGGCTATAAAAAACACTACCATAAATAAGATAATACCCAAGCGGATCATGGTTGCACTCGCGCCAGGTCCACCCTTGCTGCGCTTACGCGCTGCATGAAACGAGCCCGCTATACGAGAACGATATTTTTCATCTTCCAATTGTTCACCACGCTCGCGCGCGAGTTCTTGTTTAATTCTGCTTTCCCGTTCCTCCAATTCTTCCTTTATGGGATCGTAGTATCGGGGTGCATATTTGAACCGCTGATGTTCGGGGGCTTTGGTGAATAAGGATAAAAACTTCATAGCTTTTCTTTCATTCTAATGTAGCTTCGCACTAATAACCTGTTCTTAAATTCGTTTTGAACAAAAGATTGGTAAAGTTATAAAAATCGAACGGCTGGATGTTGAAAAAAGTTTTCTTTAGTATTCTATTCATACTCATTGAGTTATCACTTTCCGGGCAGGATCTTAAAAAACAGTGGGTTGACAGCATTTTTCAAACCTTAAATAACCAGGAAAAAATTGGTCAGCTGTTTATGCTCTCAACTTCTTCTTACCTGAATGAGGACCAAAATGATCAACTTACTGAATTGATTAAAGATTACCGTCCCGGGGGTATTCTGATAACGCAGGGCGGCCCAAAGAGTCACGCCACATTGATAAATAAACTTCAGAGCAAATCTCAGGTACCCTTGTTAGTGGGGCTACGTGGAGAATGGGGCTTGGGTCAGACTCTTGACAGCACCCTAAGTTTTCAAAAACCATTCCTGTTGGGAGCCATTCAAAATGATAATCTTATTTTTGAATTAGGGGAAGAAATAGCACGTGAGATGCATGAATTAGGCATTCACATAAACTTTGCTCCCAACGTTAATTTTGAAGTTCAACAGCCTTATCCAAACTCCTTGCGGTACTTGAGTGACAATCCATCACGGGCCAGTCACAAAGCATTAGCCTATATCAAAGGATTGCAAAAGAATGGCGTACTGGCTTGCGCCATGTATTTCCCATTCATTAATCCTGAGGAATTCACCCATCAGCTTGATTCGTCATTATATATTGATATCCCTGTAGACTCGTTGGCGTTGTCGGTTCTTAGTCAACTATCAAAAGCTGAAATTGACGGAATACTCACAACCAATATTTCAATTATTAAACAGGAGCAAGAGAATAATTCGAAAGTTCTGGAATTGTTTGTAAGTGATGTAATAAAGTCTAAGTTGAATTATAAAGGACTGATCTTTGGTGAGATTCCCCATCTTCAAAAAATTGTTGGCGATCAACCCGATGGTGAAATCGAAAAACTTGCGTTCGAAATGGGGCACGACATGTTGATTGACCCAGAGGATTTAGGAGATGCCGTGAAAAGAATTAACCGTGCCGTGCGAAGAGACAAGAAACTTGAAGCACGATTAGATGATGCCGTGAAAAAAATCTTGACTGCAAAATACAATGCTGGATTGGCAACCGCACAAATCATTAACACCGATAACTTAATCAGTCGGTTAAGTTCACCATCCGCAAAAGCATTGAAACACAAAATTTCTGAATCAGCAGTTACCGTACTACGCAACTCAAAAAATTCTATTCCTATTTCTTTACTGGAAGGAAAGAAATTTGTGTCTATTAGCATTGGCAAGGAAGATCAAAACGAATTTAGCCGGTATTTGTCTAAGTATGCATGGGTTCAACATTATGCACTGCGGCAGGCAACTGATACAATGGCTATCAAAAAAAGTATAGCTAATGCCGATGTCGTTATAGTAGGCGTATTTCCTTTCTCATCTTCATTCATTAAAAACATATCTCCGTTTTTTAAAAGACTGGCTTCTAAAAAAGAAATTATCATTTGTCATTTTGGAGATCCACAGGAATTAGCCTACTGGGAAGGCATGCCTTCTGTGATTGCTTGTTACACCGATGAGGATTGGATGCCAAAAATTGCTGCTCAAATTATGTTCGGTGGCTTATCGGCTCATGGTATACTTCCTGTTACGGTTGGCGAGTTTATTGAGGGCCAGGGAATTACTACCAAGACGCTCAATCGTTTTTCGTATGGCCTGCCTGAAGAAGTCGGCATGGACAGTAAAACACTTGAACAAATTGACATCATTGCACGCGAAGCAATTGACATCGGAGCTACCCCGGGTAGTCATGTTTTGGTAGCCAAGGATGGAAAGGTTATTTATGAGCACTCCAATGGCTGGCTTACCTATCAAAACAAAATCGCAGTAACTGAAAATACGATTTATGACTTGGCCTCTGTTACAAAAGTTACAGCTACGCTGCAAACGGTTATGTTCATGTATGAGAAAGGACTGATTGATGTGAATAAGAAAGTCTCAGTTTATCTGCCTGAACTTAAAAATTCGAACAAGAAAGATTATACAATTAAAGATATTTTAACTCACCAAGCCGGGCTTTGGCCATTCCTTCCGTTTTGGGCCGAGACGGTTAAGAACGGAACGCTCATGCCGGAATATTATAGCACTAAAAAAAGTACTGATTATCCTTATCCCGTAGCTGAAGATGTATTTGCATCAAAGGCCATGAAAGATAGTTTATGGCAGTGGATTATCAAATCCAAAGTAAGGGAGAAACCGCCTCGCACCGTATTTGACTATCGCTACAGCGACATGGGTTTTTACATTCTACAGCATCTTGCCGAAAAATTATTAAATCAACCGATGCAGGATTTTCTGGATCAGAATCTATATGAACCTTTGGGTGCCTATACACTTGGCTACCTTCCTCTTAACAAATTTCCATCGACTCAAATTGCCCCCACGGAAGATGATAAGTTATTTAGAAAAAAATTGTTAACCGGGTATGTCCATGATCAGGGTGCAGCCATGCATGGAAACATTGCCGGTCATGCAGGTCTTTTTGGAAATGCGAATGATTTAGCCAAGCTAGGGCAAATGTTGCTTCAACGTGGCCACTACGGAGGCGAGCAATTTTACAAACCCGAAACAATAGATTTTTTTATCGGCAAACAATATGAGACTAGTAGGCGCGGACTCGGCTGGGATAAACCTACGGTAAGTGATTGGGCGGGTCCAACAACTTTGTATGCCTCTCCAAAGACCTTTGGCCACACCGGGTTTACCGGCACCTGTATTTGGGTCGACCCTGAGTTTAATCTCGTTTTTGTTTATTTATCGAATCGCGTGTATCCAGATATGACAAACAATAAACTATTAAACGCCAATATTCGCCCCCGTATACAGGAAATTGTCTACAAAGCAATGTTTAATTACCGCCAGTATTAAAAAACGGTTAATTGACTGCCTTTAGATTATTTTCGAAACTAAAGATGGTAAAAGTGGGTTATGAACAGATGCTGTCTGAATTTGAAAGGATCATTTAAATAATTTAAAAATGAAGTGGCCATTAAGCCAATCTGCCCCCAGGGCACGATAGCCTAAGCCATTTACATGAACAAAAAAATAAAATTTACGCATGAAAATTGGTATAGTTTGTTATCCCACATTTGGTGGCAGCGGTGTGGTTGCCACGGAATTAGGAAAGGCGTTGTCTTTGGAGGGGCATCAAGTTCATTTTATTACCTATAGCCAGCCGAGCCGATTAGACTTCCTTAATGAAAATGTATTTTATCACGAAGTAGAGTTTCGCTCTTATCCGCTCTTCGAATACCCCCCCTATGAACTTGCGCTGGCTAGTAAAATGGTGAGTGTGGTACGGAATGAAAAGTTAGATTTACTGCATGTCCATTATGCTATTCCACATGCTTCTGCAGCCTATATGGCAAAGCAGATTTTAAAAACACATGGAATTTATATTCCCGTAGTCACTACGTTACACGGAACGGATATTACCCTTGTTGGGAAAGATGCATCGTATGAACCTGTAGTCACGTTTAGTATTAATCAATCGGATGGTGTTACCTCCGTTTCGGAAGATCTTAAGCGAGAAACCTATCACTCCTTTAAAATTACGCGCGACATTGAAGTCATTCCAAACTTTATTGATTTAGAAAAATTTAAGAAGCAGAAAAAAGATCACTTCAAAAAGGCCATTTGCCCAAATGGCGAATCGTTGATAGTACACACGTCCAACTTTAGAAAAGTAAAGCGGATAAATGATGTAATGTCTATCTTCAATAATATTCACAAAGAAATTCCATCTAAGTTACTGATGATTGGTGATGGGCCAGAGCGAACTGGAGCTGAAACGATGGCGCGTGAATTTGGTATTCATGATGCCGTTCGGTTTTTAGGAAAGCAAGATGCTGTAGAAGAAGTATTATCCGTTGCCGATTTATTTTTAATGCCATCCGAAAAAGAAAGTTTTGGATTAGCCGCTTTGGAGGCGATGGCGTGTGAAGTCCCTGTAATTTCCTCTAATACGGGTGGAATCCCTGAATTAAACGTTCATGGAGTTACGGGCTTTATGAGTAACGTGGGAGATGTGGAAGATATGACCCGCAACGCCATGTTTGTTTTAGATAAAAACAATTTGCCCAAGTTTAAAGAAAACGCATTAGCGCGGGCAAAAGAATTTGACATCACGCGAATTTTGCCATTATACGAACGTTATTACGAAAGTGTAATCAAGAAAACAGCGGCTATGCAATCTTTAGAGGTGGGTGATTCGCGATAACTCCTTATCATAATTTTATAGAGCGAGGTTAAACAGGATCGCATTATTCATGTTAAGTATCTATGCTAGGTAATCGATTTTCAAAATATACTCCCCCACCCGATAGCGAGAAAAGCGACTTTGAGAAGTTGCTTAAGATTTTCATGCAGCTTATACTCATAACATCTGGTAATGTGTCCGAGGCACTGCAATGGTTAACAGAAGTAGATAAACAGTATAATCTTACCAATAGCGATTATGGTATTGGCGATTTTATTGAAGACCTGAAAAAGAACGGTTACATCACGGAGGGTGGTCCCGATGGAGAAATTAAATTGAAAGCCAAAAGTGAGCAAAGCCTAAGGCAGTCTGCACTCGAAGAGATTTTCGGAAAATTAAAAAAGACAAAAAGCGGTGAGCATAAAACCCATCACAATGGTCGTGGAGACGAACCCACTACTGACAGGCGCGACTATGAGTTTGGAGATACGCTAGAACAAATCTCCATGACGGATTCGTTGCGCAATGCTCAAGTCAATCATGGGCTGGAAGACTTCTTTATGACCGAAAGTGATTTGGAAGTAATTGAAAGCGAATTCAAAACACAAACTTCCACCGTGCTGATGATTGATATTTCACACTCTATGATTTTATATGGAGAGGATCGAATCACACCTGCAAAAAAGGTTGCCATGGCGTTAGCTGAATTGATTACCAAGAAATACCCGAAAGATACGTTAGATCTATTGGTTTTTGGTGACGATGCCTGGCAAATAGAAATTAAAGACTTGCCTTACACGAAAGTGGGTCCTTATCATACAAATACGGTTGCCGGGCTTGAGCTTGCTATGGATATTTTAAGGCGCAGAAAAAATGCAAACAAGCAAATCTTCATGATCACCGATGGCAAGCCCACATGTATCAAGCAAGGAATAAAATATTATAAGAATAGTTTTGGGTTGGATCATAAGATTCTGAACAAAACACTTGACTTGGCCACTCAGTTAAGAAAACTGAAAATACCCGTTACTACGTTTATGATTGCAACTGATCCCTATCTGAAAGCCTTCGTAAGACAATTTACTAAAGCCAACAATGGTCAGGCGTATTATAGTAGCTTGCAAGGATTGGGTAACTTGGTTTTCGAAGATTTCAAAAAGAACAGGACAAAGAATTTGTAAACATTAGTTGCCGGTTGGTGGTTGTTCGTTACTAACGATCTTTACCATCAACCAACAACTTACAACTAATAACTAATGCAAACAATAAAAACGCTCGGCCAGCTTAAAGGCGCAGGTTATAAATTTAAAACCATTAAAGAAGAGCTTCGCGAAAATTTAATCGCAAAACTTCGAAAGAAAGAAAAAGTGTTTGAGGGAATCTGGGGCTATGAAGAGACCGTTATCCCAGATTTGGAGCGTGCTATTTTAGCCGGTCATGATATAAATTTACTAGGTCTTCGAGGTCAGGCAAAAACGCGCCTGGCGCGTTTGATGATTAACCTATTGGATGAGTTTGTACCTGTAATTGAAGGCTCTGAACTAAATGATGATCCGCTCCATCCTATTTCACGTTTTGGACGCGATAAGATTCAAGAACTCGGAGACAACACACCTGTTGCCTGGCTTCATCGCAACGATCGTTATTCCGAAAAATTGGCAACCCCTGATGTATCTATTGCCGACTTGATCGGGGATGTGGATCCAATTAAAGCTGCTACCCTTAAATTGCCGTATTCAGACGATCGTGTAATTCATTTCGGATTAATTCCACGCTCACATCGATGTTTGTTTGTAATTAACGAGTTGCCTGATTTACAGGCACGCATACAGGTTGCCTTGTTTAATATATTACAGGAAGGCGATATTCAAATCCGTGGATTTAAAATTCGTCTTCCGCTTGATATTCAATTTGTATTTACTGCAAACCCCGAGGATTATACCAATCGGGGAAGCATTGTTACTCCGTTGAAAGATCGCATCGATGCCCAAATCATTACGCACTATCCAAAATCAATGGATATAAGCAAAAAAATCACTCAACAGGAAGCCTATGTGCGCGAAGACCAAAAGAGCATGGTGGCTGTTCCTGAAATTGCAAAAGACCTGATTGAACAAATTGCATTTGAAGCTCGTAAAAGTGAGTTTGTAGATGCAAAAAGTGGAGTTTCTGCACGACTCACCATTTCAGCATACGAAAGTTTACTGGCCGCGGCCGAGCGCAGAGCATTAATGAATAATGAAAAGAAAACCAATGTCCGCATTTCTGATTTTGTAGGTGTTGTACCTTCCGTTACCGGGAAAGTAGAGTTAGTCTATGAAGGGCAGCAGGAAGGGCCAGGCATTGTTGCACAAAATTTAGTGGGCAAAGCCATCCGGTCTCAGTTTGTAAACTATTTCCCCGATCCTGATAAATTCAGAAAACAAAAAGATAAAAGCCCATATAGAAAAATCAGCAACTGGTTTGGCGATGGAAATACAATCGATCTTCTCAACGACATGAGCGATACGGATTATGAAAAAATTTTAAAATCAGTCCCCGGGCTTCAAGACTTGATTGCTGAATTTCATAAAGGACAGGATAGCAGTTTAAAACTATTCATGATGGAGTTTGCTTTACATGGCCTTGCCGAATACAGTTTAATCAGTAAGCACACACTTACTTCAGGGCTACAGTTCAAGGATTTACTCAGCAGTATGTTTAGCTTGCCAACCGATGAAGACGATCAAGCGGACGAAGACGAAGCCTTTGGCAGCAGCAGGCGTTGAGTCGATCAACCTCCGTGAATTAAAAAAATTAGTCGCTGAGGGCGAAGGCCTTCAGCTCGAATTTAAGCGAAAAGCAGCCTACCCCGAAAAGATTGTGCGTGAGCTAATTGCGTTTGCAAACACAGAAGGGGGCACGCTTCTTATTGGTGTGGATGACAATAAAACCATCCCCGGCATTAAACATCCTGAAGAAGAGGGACATGTAGTTCGAGAAGCACTCAGTCACTTTTGCCGTCCCTTGTTAGCATACAATGAGGCTTGCATCGCAATACCCGATAATCGATTTGTCATTCGTTTTGATGTACCACCAAGTTCTAAAAGACCACACTTTTTGGTGTTGCGAAAGGAGCCGCGCTCAACATTTGTTCGTGTAAAGGACATGAGCATAATAGCCAGCGCTGAAATGGAAGAGGTTATTCGTAGATCAAAAAAGAAAAATGACATCCGGTTTACGTTTGGTAATGAGGAGAAGAAACTTATGGAATATCTCGACAAGCAGCCTGTTATTACCTTATCCGAATACCGGAATTTTTCAGGATTAAATCGATTTCAGGCAAGCCGAAAATTGATTTTACTTGTGCTTGCCAATGTTCTCAAAATTGTTGCTTCTGAAAAAGGAGATTTATACTCAAGGGTTTAGCCCAACTTGGTTGAATCATTGCATTATTCACATTGAAAAGATTACTTAATCTGTTGCATTTTTTGTTCACGTTTCATTAGATTTCGCCTATAGAATTGATGTCGCGAAGATACGTTTCATACTTGCACGGTTGTTTTTATACCCCTGTGAGAAACGTGTCTTCGCTTTTTTTTAACCCGATTGTATGAGTAAGAAAGACAAGGAGAAGAAAGTTTTTGTATTAGATACATCCGTTATAATCTACGAACATAACAGCATCCTCAATTTTGATGAGCACGATGTCGGTATCCCGATCACAGTCTTGGAAGAACTCGATAACTTCAAAAAAGGAAATGATACCAAAAATTTTGAAGCGCGCGAGTTTATCCGGCTGATTGATAAGCTTGCCAAGAATCAAATGCTTCATCAATGGAACCCAATCAATGGCAAAGGAAAAGGGAATTTCAGAGTGGTCATGGATACCGGGGGCAATGGGTTGGTAGATGCCAATAAGGTTTTCAATGAAGATAAAGCTGATCATAGAATACTCAACTCAGCCCTGCTCCTTCAAAAAGAAGAGAAAGGAAGAAAAGTTATTTTAATTTCCAAGGACATTAACCTTCGCCTCAAGGCAAAGGCATTAGGCTTGCAAGCTGAAGACTATACTACCGGTAAAATTCAAAACATCAGCTCACTTCATACAGGCAACACCATTATAGAAGAGGTTGACCCCAACATCATCAATCTGATTTACGAAAAAGGATACTGTCCACCGGAAGATGTTCTTGGTAAAATTAAACCCATGAAGAACCACTACTACATCTTAAAGAGTGGAAAAAAATCGGTGCTGGCTTTTTACAATTCAGCCAATGGCATGGTAGAGCAGGTGGAGAAAAAAAATGCATACGGCATTAAACCACGCAATGCGGAACAGGCGTTTGCTATTCATGCGGTATTGAAACCAGAAATTAAATTGGTTTCCATGCAAGGGGTGGCCGGCACGGGTAAAACGTTGATTGCACTTGCCGCAGCGTTGGAGCAGAAGCGGGAGTACAAACAAATCTATTTGGCGCGTCCAATCGTACCCCTTAGTAATAAAGACATAGGTTTTTTACCGGGCGATATAAAATCAAAACTTAATCCCTACATGGAACCCCTGTGGGATAATTTGAAATTCATTCAGAATCAATACAGCGAGTCGGATAAGGAATATTCTAAAATTGCTGAAATGGTGACGAATGAAAAGTTGGTGATCACACCGTTGGCTTACATTCGTGGTCGGAGTTTATCCAACATTTGTTTCATTGTTGATGAAGCTCAAAACCTCACTCCTCACGAAGTGAAAACGATTATTACCCGCGCGGGAGAAAACACCAAGATTATTTTCACGGGTGACATCCATCAAATAGACACCCCCTATCTGGATTCCCAGAGCAATGGATTGTCTTATCTCATTGATCGGTTAAAAGATCACGAACTCTATGCACACATTACCCTTGAAAAAGGTGAGCGTAGTGAGTTAGCTAATCTTGCCAACGAATTGCTATAAAACAAACGTGTCCTGCATCTCAAAGATGCAGGACACGTTCAAATATCTCTAGAGTCTGGTATCCGGTATTACTTCCCAAGTGCCTTCAACATGGTTTCTCCAATTAGTGCAGGAGACTCAACCACATGAATGCCACACTCTCGCATAATTTTCATTTTTGCTTCTGCTGTATCATCAGCCCCACCAATGATGGCACCTGCATGCCCCATTCTCCTTCCTGGAGGAGCAGTTTGTCCAGCGATGAACCCAACAACGGGTTTCTTATTTCCATGCTCTTTAATCCACCGGGCAGCTACCGGTTCGTAATTTCCACCAATCTCACCTATCATTACAATCGCTTCGGTTTCCGGATCGTTCATTAACAACTCAACAGCATCTTTGGTAGGTGTTCCAATGATCGGATCGCCACCAATTCCAATCGCAGTTGAGATCCCAAGCCCAGCCTTCACAATCTGATCTGCGGCTTCATACGTTAATGTTCCCGATTTCGATACGATTCCAATTTTACCCTTCTTAAAAACAAAGCCCGGCATGATGCCCACTTTGGCTTCTCCGGGTGTAATAACGCCCGGACAATTTGGTCCAACCAGTGTTGCTCCTTTTTCCTTCACATATTTTTTAGCAATCATCATATCCTTTACAGGAATACCTTCCGTAATAGCCACGATGACTTTAATCCCTCCTTCAGCAGCCTCCATGATAGAGTCTGCGGCAAAAGCCGGTGGCACAAATATGATGGACACATCCGCACCCGTTTTCTCAACCGCTTCTTTAACTGTATTAAACACTGGGCGACCTAAATGAACCTGACCTCCTTTAGCAGGTGTAACACCCCCCACCACATTGGTTCCGTATTCGATCATTTGACCGGCATGGAAGGTACCTTCCGTGCCTGTGAATCCCTGAACAATGACACGTGAATCTTTATTAACTAAAACACTCATAAGAAAAAAGGTTAGCTCACAAAATTAGGATAATATAATTGCCAGCCAAACCAGTTTGGTGTGGCTATAAAACAAAAAACCCCGCTACTAGCAGGGTTTCTTAATTGTTTAATTCCAGTTTATGGTTTAATCTCCTTGAGCTTATTTCTCAGCAAGAACTCCTCGTAATAATCCTGATAGGTTGGATTATCGGGAGCTAGTTTTATGGCTTGTTCATACGCAGTAATGGCATCAATCAACAACTTGTTTTGCTCATAGAATGAAGCAAGCACCACCTTATTAAGTGCCGATTCTTCTTTCAATTCTTTCATGACATCCGTGTAGCTCATATTTACTTTTTCGCGCTCACCAGGAGACATTTTCTTAATCAGATAACGTTCCATTGATTTTACTCCGGTTGTTTTTGATTGAATCTCAACAAGAATAGCTGCTTCTCCTGCAAACTTCGGATCGTTTAGATCAACGGAAAGTTTATTCTCGGGTGTTTCAATTTTCAGCAACACATCATCAAACATGTTAAGAAATGAAACTGTAAATGGACCTTTCTCTGAATTATCCCAATTCACATAAACAATGTTACTGAATACGCTTGCAAATTGGTTATTAGGCAGGAACGCTCTGATTCCCAGACCTCGACTAACGGCTCCCGTAGCACTTAATCTGTTTTTCTTTGCTTCCGCAGAATTACTACTAAGGATAAAATCCGTGTACTTATTTAATACACTTGTAGTACTGTTCATTTGAGCGGCCAGATCAGCAACTTTATACGTATTTGCCTTCTTTACTTCTAAGGGCTTGCCTGAAGAATGAACGAGTCCAATCGATGCATTTTCAGTTATTCTTAATTCGTCACCCATTTTAAGACTAGCACCCGTTTTTACAGGCTGCCAACCATCTCCTGATTTTATTTCATTTGCCCCTTTATTAGCTAACACGCGAAATGTATAATCCTGAGCATACGCAAAAGAGGTTGCCGCAAAAAAGCCAACTAATACTAAAAATCTACCTTTTTTCATGGTTTTTGATGTTTTTCAATTCGAAGTTAATGAAAAATCGTGCCAATTTCGACTCATTCGTTTAATACTTCCTTTGGCGGTTTGGTAAGCCAAACCCGGATCTGGTTTTCAAATCCTTTATATATATCATACGCGGGACCCACCAACGCAGAGGCCGCAAGAGACAAGCCCAAATCCAACTTAATTGAGGAGGCTTGGAACGCAAAAACAACTATACTCGATATGATAAGAATTTGGAAGACCTGAATTGTTACAGAAAGAGTATCAAACCACATAGGCAGTTTATGATCAATGACGATGAACAAAATTACAGTGAAAAAGCAAATAATAATGGCTAATGTGACCTTCGACCATTCGGGAAGTTCATCAACATAATCTTCATTTAGAATCATGGCTATAATGTTAGCATGAACCACAAGCCCAAACATATCAGGGTTTGCCCTCCCTGCTGGTTTTTTATTTAAGGGGGTAAAAAATTTATCTTCCCAGCTCGGGTCTCCAAAATAATCACCCATTCCCCCCATTAGCACGATACTACCGGTAAAAATATCTTTGAAATACTCATCATTGAGCAACTGATCCCAATCAACAGCATAAAACATTACCGGGTATCCAGTTGACGACACGTCCTTTATTTGTAGCACACCTAACCTATTGTCAATTAGTTCAACATTTCCCCGAAAGTTTATGATCTCCTCCTCCTTTCCACGTGCAAGGAATTTATTTGCTTTTAACGAATCATACATCATGGCACACTGGACGCTAAACGCCAATTGTTCTTTTCCGTTTACCATCTTTTTGGGGAACAAGGACCGACAAAATTTCACATCGTCCTGATAGGTTGCATCCGTTGGCAGACTAGCGTAAGCATTTTTTGCGTAGATTCTAAACTTTGGATCTGAATACTCAATCGAGTCGTAGAAATCAGTATCACCTTGTTCGCGAAGCAATCTTTTTGTTTGAAGTAACTTGGTTACTAATACCACATTTCCTGCCTCTTGAATGGCATTGCTTAACAACAAGTTTCCAAGAGTATCCAATAATTGGGGGCAGTTAATCGTATCATATAACCCTCCTTCGCAGCGAAAAAAAGCATCAATACCAATTACCTTCGGTTTATGCTGACTAATCTTAGCGATTTGCTGCGCAATTAATCCTCTTGACCTTGCTAGGTTTACTAACACAATCCGTTGATCTACCAGTGGATCTGGACGTATCCGGGAAAACACAATATCCGTTATTTCAAATTCCTTAAAGGCTTGAGACATGCCATCAAATGCACTAAAAAGTTTTAAATCTGTAATCTTGCTAACACCCCACATCATAACAAATACAAAAGTGGTAATTGCAAGACCTTGTCGTGAGAGTTTCTTCATAGGTGCGTTAAGTTCACAATAAATTTAGAAATTTAGGGCATCAATCAATAATCTCTTGAAGAACATCCATTCAAAACGTCCAGATTTACCCTTATTCAAAAGTGAAATCCCGAAAGGGAATCACGTCATATTAGCGCAGGCCATCACTTTAGTTGAAAGTGTATCGCCCGGTGATATAATCTTAGCCAATCAATTGATTGAAACGTTGCTTCCCCTTACAGGAAGATCAGTACGAATCGGTATTACAGGAGTACCGGGAGTAGGGAAGAGTACGTTCATCGAAGCGTTTGGTAAACATCTTACTTCGTTATCAAAAAAAATTGCTGTCCTGGCGATTGATCCCTCGAGCACAAAAACAAAAGGAAGTATTCTGGGTGATAAAACCCGCATGGAAGAATTATCCAAAGATGCGTTTGCTTTTATACGACCCACTGCTACCCGAACTGCCCTGGGAGGTGTGGCAGATCGAACCCGCGAGACGATCTTGTTATGCGAAGCTGCAGGTTTTGAAATTATTATTGTTGAAACAGTGGGTGTTGGCCAATCGGAAACCTCTGTTCGTAACCTTGTTGATTTCTTTTTACTGTTGATGTTATCTGGAGCCGGAGATGAACTTCAGGGAATAAAAAAGGGTATTATGGAAATGGCCGATGCTATTTTGATTACCAAAGCGGATGGCGATAATACAAAGAAAGCCAGTCAGGCTAAGGCCGATTTCGAATACGCCCTTCATTTGTTTTCAGAATCAGACTCGGGGTGGAAGCCCAAAGTAATCACCGCTTCAGCACTCGAAAAAAAAGGAATTACAGAAACCTGGAGTTTAATCGAACAGTATGTTACCTTCACAAAAGCCAATGGCTACTTTGAAAAACACAGAACGCAACAAAACTTAGTATGGTTTCATGAACACATGCAGCAACTGCTTCAGCAAAAGCTTAATCAAGACACTGAAATAAATAGTAAGATCAACGCCTTCGAGAAAGAGATTACTAGGAAAAAGATTTTGCCCTCTCGCGCTGCTAAACAAATCATTCAGGACTTTTTGAAGAAGGAATCTTCTCGCTAAGTCCATACGGACAATGACGACACTTATTTTTGCAACAGTGCCCTCGCTTTAAATGATAAGTGGAAGTGAACACCATCATACCATTCTCCAGATAATAGTCGATACCCTCTTTCACCTCACCCCTGCCTGCCCGAACGGTACGGCAGGCAGGCCCTGTCCCCTCTCCAGAGGAGAGGAGTGACTGCTTTATCGACTTTTTTACGTATTTATCGCTGTCCATGTGGAATCTTTCATGAGTTTATAATCGAATATTTATTCCGCCATTTACATTTATGCCCATCGTGTTGTAGCCATACACTTCCTGGTAATCCTGGTTGAGCAAATTTTTAATATCAACAAAGAACGATACTTTTTGATTCTTTAGTTTGTAATCTGTATGGAAATCCAGCAATGCATAAGCAGAAAGCTTAGCAGATTGATTTGTGAATGTAGTCAGGTCAAAATACAAATCATCGCGCTGCCCAAATGTTTTTAAATTCAGACTCATAAACAATTGTTTTGAAAACTGGTAGCCCATATTAACTCCAATCGTATTTTTTGGTCTGCGAATTAAGTTGTTAAACACTGTGTCCTGATTATTTATTTTAGTTGTTACCGCACCCGTAACAAATGCATAAAAAGCAGAAATCTTTAGTCTGGATGTTACCTGCAAGGATGATTCCAATTCTATTCCCTTGTCATCTTGTTGATCCAAATTAATATTAGTGGGGTATGCATAAATGATTACGTCTTTCACCGATCGTGAAAAAACAACAGCCCGCCATTCCATTTTTGTATTGACAGCAACTCCCTGAACTCCTCCTTCCAAACTTTGACTTCGCTCGGGTTTCAAATACGGATTGGCTCCATATTGACCATAGAGTTGATACAAGGATGGTGACTTAAATCCGGTAGATAGATTCAAAAATAACTTTAGTCCGTTTTGAAATCGATAGGAAGGATTGATGCTGTAGGTAAGTGCCTCTCCAAATTTTGTATGATTTGTATATCGGCCACCTACTTCAGCAGAAAAATTTCCAAATGCGCTAAATAATGAAACATACGGGCTGGTTAAAACAACGGAAGGATTCTTTTCAACGGACGCTGTATCTAACATTTTTAAATCCTGGCGAGTGATTCCAGCAAGGAGTTGAATTTCCTTCCTCATCTGATAATTCATAAAAACTTCGGTGTGATTGAATTTTCCCCTGTATTCACTTTTGCCATACGTGCCATCAAAACTACGATCCGTCTGGTCATACGAATACTGTGCATGAACAGATCCTTTGTTTAAAGAATAATTGGCGTGAACTCCCGTGTTTAAAAGAGTTCCAGTATATTGATTCAACACATCATCCGTAAATGCACCGCCATCGTATTTTCCTTCAAACTGATTGTAACGAAAAAACGGTTTAAGTAAAAGTTTCGAATTGGGTTTGAAACCAAGATTTGCCTGAAAAGAATTTTGAACAGCTCCATCCTTATCAAAGCCCGTAACGTTTTCATCTTTTGCTTCGCTAATCCCATCGGTGTTTAAATGCGAATACCCAAGAGAATAATCCAGTACTTTTGTGCTTCCTCGCACACCCACATTTCCACGTACCGTATTATAACTTCCATAGCCTAGTGCGCCTATAAGTTCAATTGGTCTCTCACCACCACTTTTTGTTATGATATTAATCACTCCAGCAATGGCATCACTTCCATATAATGTGGATTGACTTCCTTTCAAGATTTCAATTCGTTCCACCTGATCGAGTGAAATCAATCGAAGGTCATAAGCGCCACCAGAGACACCTGAAGGATCATTAAGTGGAACACCATCTAATAAAATAATGGTGTAGTCGTTCTTTGCCCCTTGTAAGTATACCGACTTGTCTTTACCCGGATTACTGTTGGCTCCATTCACCACAAGACCCACTTGTTCGTTAAGCAGTTGTGTAATGTCATTGCCAGTGCTACGCCTGATCTGATCTTCGTCAATAATGGTTAACACTTTACCCGTTTCGCTTAAGCTCTTTGGAAACTTAGTGGCGGTAATTACAACCTCGCTTAGCTGTCGAACGGAATCTTGCTGAGCGTTGGTTTGGTTTGGTGCCAGCCACCAAAGGGCAATTAGAGTGATTGCCCAGACTTTTCTCTCTTTTTTCATGTTGAAAAAGTTTAAGGTTGAAAAAAGAGTAAAAGGCTGAAAATGAAACGATGACAATGAGGATCTCATTCATCAAAGGAATCACAGTCGCTTTTTACCCGAAGCACTGAATTATTGTGCACTGTGGCAGGTCTCCTGGCTCATCTGATTTTATTCTCCTTCTCGCCCCGATTTTATCGGGGCAATGGACTTTGAATAAAAATTATTTCGGGTAAGCGAAATCAGAATTACAGTTGCGGGAACAGCCCTCGCTTTTAACGAGGTTCCCTTTTAATCCCGACAAGGTCGGGAACCGCAATACAGGCGCAAACATAATTAATTTATTAAACTTGTGACATGAATGATCTAAGTATATTACCGCAAAAGCGCAAAGGCGTAATGCACTCAATCTTTCCTGGCGTCTTTGCAACTTTGAGGTATTTTATTTTACTCGCATCGTTTGGGGTTTTTATTAATTCATGCCTGTCAAAAAAAGAATCTCAGGAATCTAAACCTGTAAGCACTGAACTAAAGTATGCAGAAGGTTTTTCCATTCGCAAAGAAGGCAGACTGACCTATCTAACTATTACCAATCCTTACCCTGGTGCCACGGAAGGTTATAATTATCTACTAATCCCTGAAGGTGAAACTATCCCATCACTTGATGATAAGACAGAAGTAATTCATATACCTATAAAGAAAATAGTTTGCACTTCAACTACGCACATCCCGTTGCTTGATTACCTGGGTGAAACAGATGCTCTCATTGGATTTCCCACAACAGATTACATTAGTTCAGAAGTAATGAGAAAAAGAGTTGATACAGGTTTGATAACTGACTTAGGGATTGAAAAGGGAATGAATGTAGAGTTACTCTACTCACTAAGTCCTGAGTTGGTGATGAGTTATATCATGACAAGTGATCTCGGTCAATTAAAAAAAATTAAAGAGCTTGGCATTCCCGTTGTCGTTAATGCTGAATTTTTAGAAAAGCATCCGCTTGGGCGTGCCGAGTGGATTAAGTTCATGGCTCTTTTCTTTAATAAAGAAAAAGAAGCTGACTCGGTATTTAATGAAATTGAAAAGGAATATCTGGCTGTTCATCACTTGGTGGAAGAGGCTTCTGAACGCCCGACCGTAATGAGTGGGATAGTATATGGTGATGCCTGGTTTATGCCGGCCGGCAAAAATTATGCAGCTCATCTTCTAAAAGATGCAGGAGCCAATTATTTATGGAATGATACTGAATCGAATGGTTTTTTGGAATTGAGCTTTGAATCGGTCTTCGAAAAAGCGAAAGATGCCGATTTTTGGATTGGTGTGGGTTCATTTCATTCGCTGAAAGAAATACAAGCTGCTGAATCACGCTATTCATTATTTAAACCCTTTCGCGAAAAACAAGTATATACATACAATGCCCGCACAGGTGCGAAAGGAGGAAGTGAATTTCTGGAGCTTGGCTATTTGCGACCGGATATAATTCTGAAGGATTTAGTGAAGATTGTCCATCCAGAGCTCTTACCAAATCATGTGTTGTTTTTTCACAAGCGGTTGGAGTGACCTCATTAACGTGTCTTACACCTTTGAAGTGTGGGCACGTTTCACTTTCTTACTCAGCATACAACTCTCCATTAATAAATATCTCGCCTCCAAGTTCTTTCACACCATAATTTAACCACCCGAACGTTGTCTTTTTCCAGGTTTCGAAATGTCTTTGTGTGGTGAGTACTGTATCCTTTGTTATGCCATCTCGTTGAAACATTAATCGCTCCCATCGTTGAGAAGTATAAGCAATCACACTATCCCCAAACACTTGAATACTGTCTACTTTATACATATTATTCAGAGTAACATCAATGATTGCCCAATCCCTCAATGTATAGACTCGTTGCTGCTCACGGCTAATTATTTCTCCATTTTGGTCATAAATCACAAAATCTATCGGCAACAAGTCCATGTACGAGTCAATATTTTTAGTGTTAACCGCATGAACACATTTATCTAATTGCTTTTGAATTTCCTTTTCAATTGCTAATTCAATTCGTTTTTGATTGTTACATCCTGCAAGGAAGATCAGTATAAGGCAAAGAGTTATTAAAAACTTCATCTTAATTTTTTATAGCCATTGGAATAGTAATCAAATTTATCTAGGAGATTACATCACCTTTCTCAAATATACATTCCCATATTTCGATTCGAAAGAATACTTAGGACCTGTGCCCGGTTTGGCAGAAACAACTGTGTGAAAATCTTTAAATTCTGAGCCGGTAAATTTCAAATCTAGGTTTGAATAGATTTGACCGTAATTTGTTTCTGCTGTTAATTCACCGGTTGATTTTTCTTGCACCGAAACATCAATGCCTCCATAGGTTGCTTCTACAGAAAGCGGACCTGAAAAATTTTTCACCTCCGCCAATCCATACACGCACTCCAATTTGGTTTCCACATTTCTTGGAACTTTTATCTCCAGTAAAATATCTATATCAACACCCCACGACTTTACATTGAAGTCGCTCCCGGTTTCTTTGCAATACTTTCTAAAGTCTTCTTCCGATTTAAATGTAAGTTTTTCATTACCTCTATTTACAGTAATACGCTTAGGCAGGTTCTTTAGGTTATTAATCTTATTCTCAATATAAATAGTGTTCCCCGAATTTGATTGAAGTAACTCAAACGCATCATCACTCTCACCTTGATTTATACTAACTGAGCCAACAATAGAGATTTCATTTTTATCCCATGTACTGATTTTAACTAACTCAGGATAATCAAATCGGAAAGAAATCTTTTGACCAGCCATTACCGGATACGTTTTATTAACCGGAGTCTGCGCAAGCAAAACTCCGGTTACACATGTTAACAGAATTGAAATGACGGCTTTCATTTCTTTCTAAGATAAATTTTGCTGTAGTCAGATCGGAAGTTAACATTCATGCCACCACCATTAATCTTGCCGCTTACGCGATCATTGTATTGGACAAAATCTCCTTGCTTATCAATCTCTATCCTAAACTCTGGTGCTACTAAAATCTCTCCATACGAAGTGCTCAGCTTAATATTTGCCTTTATCGAAACTGGCAGGGTAACATCTACATATCCATAGATTGACACGATAGAAACTGGACCCTTAACAGTTGAACTTAAGTTTGCCTCCACGTGACCATATACTGTCTTTACGGTAAGCGGGCCTGTTACATTCTCCATTTCAATGCTGTTATAGTTCGCTGAAACTTCGATTTCATTCTCCATGTTTTTAAACACAGCGGTGCCTCCATATTGTGATTGATGCGAGAAGGAAACAATCACGCCTTTTGGCACCAGAATTTTTACATCGGGTGAGTTCATCTTTTTCAGTTGATTAACCTCTATAATGTCACCATTTTGAGTCACATTGATTCCAAGACCCGTATTATCTTCCAATCCTGATCCATTAATAGCACGCAATCCTTCTGCCCGCTCATCTTTACTGTCTTTGTAATTACGCGATGAGAAGATTATTTCATTTCCCGCATGACCTTCTACCGTTACACGGCCGATATTTATTTCAAGTCGCCCCGAATTTTTAGCCACTTTGAAATCTTGTGCCATGGTTGTATTTACAGCAATCCAGGCTAGCACACCTACCATTATCTTTTTCATGATCTTATCTTTTAATTTTTCAGTATTCGTTTAGTTCATAACCCCAGCTCCTCTCCAAAGGAGAGGGGGCTTTCTCTCCTTTTTGATTAATTCATAAATAGTTTTTCTCTCTGCAGTGAGAAGTTTCTCTACGAAAGTTTTAATATTCCTGTATAGGCTTCATCCTTTACTGCCTTCATGGTTGAAGCATCCTTTGTTAGTTTTTCCAATTGCTTCACTACTCCGTCTTCCTTCAGTTTAACAAGCAACTGAATGAGTGCTATTTGGACAACCGGATCTTTTTGCGTAGCCAAAGAATTTATCAAAGCCTGGCGTACATTATCTTCTGTGTTAAATTTGCTAAGTGCATCGAGGGCTGCAAGCCTTACATTTGAATTAGTGTCTTCATTCATTGTCTTCACCAACACCTCTACAATTTGGTCATCTGGGGTTTCCAACTCATATGCCACTGACACTCCTACCATACGCTGACTTGCAGATTGTTGATCGCCCAACCTGGCAAGCATCATTCGTCTGTTTTCTTCAAGCTGGTTCTTTAATTCAACCAGCTGTTTTTCATATTCATTGTTCTTGTTGACCCAATAGCCAACACCAAGCAAAACCATTACAAAAATGACCCCGGCTGCTATTCTATACATGGTTGGCGCAAAGAAAACTGTGCTTCTTGTTTTCTTTTGGTTATCGATCTCCTGTCTTAAAACCGTTTCAAAGGCTGATGTTAGTTTACTGGATGGTTGCAACGTTTCTGCTTTATCCATTGTGTGAATTACTTCACGAAATTGCTCATACAATAAGTAATGTGCTTCATTGCTCGCCAATTCCTTTTCAACCAAGGCGCGTTCTTCGGATGTCCCTTTTCCATCGATGTACTCGATGATTCTGCTCTCCCACTTTTCTGTTCCCATACTCATAACTTTTCTAGTTCAAAATAATTTTGTCGTAACTGACCAATGGCGCGATGTACTTTTACTTTCACATTCGCGACCGTCATGTCTAAAAAGCCGGCCACCTCTTCATACTTCAAATGTTGAAACCGGGTGAGTACTAATAACTCACGATAATCATCCGGCAATTGCGCCAGTGCCCGAATCAACTTATTCTCGTTTTCCTCCTGATCTAACGCTTCGATTCCTTCCGGTACTTGATCCATTAATTTTTCTACTTCTACCTTCATGGGCATGTGATGCTTTTGTTGTTTATAATAATCGGCAAAACCATTTCTAGCCATCTGATAGATCCACGATTGGAATTTCATTCCAGGGTTGTAGGTATGGCGATACTTTAATAAGCGCAGAAAAACATTTTGTGTCAAGTCTTCTGCAACTTCCCGATCCATCGCCCTGCGAGCCAAAAAATTGAAAATCCGTTTGTGGTACCGGTCAAAAAGCAAGGATGCCTGCTGGAGGTCTCCGTTTTTCACGGACTCCATAATATGTTCGTCACTCATCAGATCGATGCTTTTTGTCACAATTCGAGTTGGTTACCGTGCCCCCTTAAAAAGGTTACAAAGTGAAACGTACATCAAAAGGATTATCACTTCTTTTGGGATGATCTAAATTGCTCCGGAGTAAAACCATTGTACTTTTTAAAGAATCGTCCAAAATAGGAATTGTCTTCAAAACCCAGTTTATAGGAAATTTCAGAAACAGAAAGTTTGGTATGAGCCAGCAATCGTTTTGCCTCCAACAAAACGCGCTGTCGAATTAACTCGCCTGCCGACTTCCCTGATTTCTTTTTACACAGGGTATTGAGGTAATTGGGAGTTACATTCATTTTCTCCGCATATTGTTTAGGTGTTTTAAGGTTCAAAAAATTTTCTTCAATCAGTTCTTGAAAAGTAAATAAGAAATCCTGAGATGCCGGTGTTCTCTTTCCTTGTGTTTTTAAACTCAACCGGGTTGCACGTACAAGCAATAAACTGATAGCATAAAAAATTGCATCGTGAGAATAATCATCATTCCGTTCCATTTCTAGTTCGATATAGTTAAACTCGTCTACCCATTTTGCGAGTTCAACTCCATCCAAATCAAAGTAAGCAGGTTGGGTAGCCCTGAAAAGTGGCCAGGCTGACATCAGCTTTCTTCCTTTTGATAATGCCATAAAACTATCATTGAACAGCACAACAAATCCACTGACTTTTTTTAATTCATTCCATGCGTGAACCTGACCGGGTGCAATGAGAAAAAGCCTGCCGGCAATTAAACCATGCTCTTGAAAATCGATAGCATGACTACCCCCACCACCGGTTACTAAAATGAATGTATAAAAATGATGCTGATGCGGTTCACGCAAATGTTCTATGTCTTTGGCAAAGTATTCGAAACGAAAGAAGTCAAAATCTTTCTTTTCTGAAGCTGTTGACTTGAGGGATTCAATAGTATAGGCAGGAATTTGAGTTGACATCCTGCAAAATAAGTAAAAAGTACCATATCCCTCTTCAATTGCACCATTCAAAATGGCTTCAAATGCATAAATTTGTTACATATGATTCTCCCAGAAGAATCAATCAAATAAAAAGTTACATATCATGAAAACTTATATAATAAAGAAAGTACTTGTGCCAATAGATTTTTCACCGGTGTCATTAAATGCATTGGAAACAGCAATTGCACTTTGTAAAAGACAACTCGCAACGCTTACGCTGATACATGTAGTTGAAAACACGTATGTGCTATTTCCGCCTGAGGCAGGAGGAGCTACAGGCGCCATATTACCAGACTTGGTAAAAAACGCCAATGAAAACTTAAACGATTTGGCCAAAAAATTAAGAACAAGACATGATCTTGTCATTAATCACATAGTTCAGTCCGGGAATCCGGCTGACGAAATCTGCAGATGGGCCATCCATAAAGAATCAAACTTAATAGTAATGGGAACACACGGAGCATCTGGCTTGCGCGAATTCTTTTTGGGTTCGAATGCGTACCGCGTTGTTAAAAACTCACCGTGCCCGGTGTTAACCATACCAGGTGATAACACCTGGATTGACTTCAAAAAAATCCTGTTCCCTATACGCATGGTTCCTAATGCGTTGGATAAGTACGATGTCGTTCGGCCGATCATCCAACGAAACGGTTCATCAATGATCATTGCCGGAATTGTAAAGAAAAATGATGCGGAAGGTCTTATTGAAATGAAGGCTTTGGTTGACACCGTACAAGCAAAGATTACGGAAGATGATGTAATCTGTGCTAGCGAGGTTCACTATTGTGAAGATGTCGCTAAGCAAGTACTAACAATTTCTGAAGCCGAGAAGCCAGACCTGATTGTTATTACGGCCACGTTAGACTCCTCATTAAAGGACTTCTTTTTAGGACCTTATACACAAGATATTGTCAATCATGCTCACTATCCTGTACTAAGTATTCGTCCGGAAACTTCTGGTGATCCTGTGAAATCAATTGCCACACTTATCAATCAAAATAAAACAACAAAAAATCTGATGCGCGCAACCTTGTAAATAGGGAGTAGCTCAAAAAAATATTTAAAAGAATATATATGAAAGTAGAAGTATCACACTTAACAATAAACGATTATCTAGGACTTAAAGAAAGTATGCTAGAATCATATGCTCTTTGGGGAGCTTATTGGCGCGATCATCAAATTGAACACTTGCTAAAACTTTTTCCGGAAGGACAGCTTTGCATTAAAGTAGACGGGAAACTAGTAGGAGCTGCACTTTCGCTTTTAATTGATTATAAAAGTTTAGGTGATAATCATACGTATAGAGACGCCACAGGAGATTACACCTTTAAAAGTCATGATCCCGAAGGAGATGTCTTATACGGTATTGAAATATTCATTAGCCCAGAACATCGTGGGCTTCGATTAGGAAGAAGATTATATGATGCCCGCAAGGAACTTTGTGAGAAATTAAATCTTCGTGCCATTATTGCCGGAGCCAGATTGCCACGGTATGGTGAACATGCTGAAAGTCTTACCCCTAAGGAATACATTGAAAAGGTAAAACATAAGGAGTTATATGATCCTACGCTTACCTTTCAAATCAGTAATGGCTTTCACGTAAGAAAAATCCTGAAAGGTTATATGCCTGGTGATGTGGAGTCGATGGACTATGCCGCACTTATCGAATGGATAAATATCTATTACGAGCCAAAGCAAAAACTACTGAATGAGAAAAAGACAGATGTTCGCTTAGGACTGGTACAATGGCAAATGAGACCATTCAAGGATTTTGAGGCACTATGTGAGCAAGTAGAGTTTTTCGTGGATGCAGCGTCAGGGTATAAAGCAGACTTTATATTATTTCCTGAATTCTTTCATGCCCCTCTTATGTCGGAGTATAATCACTTGACAGAGGCAGAGGCAATAAGAGGTCTTGCTAAATACACGAAGCCTCTTAAAGAAAAATTTTCGCAAATGGCAATTGCTTATAACGCGAATATCATTACCGGTAGTTTTCCTGACATCCGTGATGGAAAGTTATACAACATCGGCTACCTCTGCCATCGAAATGGAACTACGGAAGAATACCAAAAAATTCATATCACCCCCGGTGAGCGTGAGTCGTGGGGTATGGTTGGTGGCGATTCATTAAAAACATTTGATACCGATTGCGGTAAAATTGGAATCTTAATTTGTTACGATGTTGAGTTTCCTGAGCTATCCAGATTATTAGCTGACGATGGGATGGACATTTTGTTTGTTCCCTTTTTAACAGACACTCAAAATGCGTATGGACGCGTCCGATATTGCTCGCAGGCAAGAGCCATTGAAAATGAATGCTTTGTTGCGATTGCAGGATGCGTGGGCAATTTACCGAAGGTGAATAATATGGATATTCAATATGCACAATCGGCTGTATTCACTCCATCAGATTTTGCCTTTCCTACTAATGGAGTAAAAGCAGAGGCCACACCCAATACTGAAATGACATTAATTGTTGATGTTGACCTTGAACTATTGAAAGATCTTAATCATAAAGGCTCGGTTACTAATCTTAGAGACAGAAGAAAAGATCTCTATAGAATTGAAGCATTGAAGCCTAAGTCGCTAGAAAGTAATTACGTAGAATTTGCAATCGCGTAGCCGATGCCATAATCACCATTTTTTAACAAAAATGGTGATGAAAAAATAACCGCACCCTTCCTCTTTAAAGCGAGTCGGGTGAGGCCAGAGTGCTCCGAAAGTTTCGGGGTTTAGTTAACCATAAACATTTATATTATGACAAATACAACAAAAGTAGTAGCCGGATTTGCAATAGGAACATTATTAGGAGCCACGTTAGGGCTATTGTTTGCACCCATGAAAGGTTCTAAAACAAGATCCCTAATTGCTGACAAAACTAAAGATGTTTCTGACTCCGTTGCCAAAACATACGAGAAGGCAAAAGATATGTTAGTGTCAGCAAAAAATGGAAAGAATCCTGTTGAGGTAAATTAATTCCAATTTTCTTTCTAAGAAAAAAGCCTCTGTGTACATACAGAGGCTTTTTAAATACGTTTATCTGTCTTCTTTTTTTAATTAATATCAAGTCGCACCTTCACCAAACCAGAAAATAATGAAACCTTTACTATTCACTTTGCTCATATGGATGAGTTCACTGATAGTCCATGGTCAAATTCTTTTTTCTGAAAGTTTTAATGTATTGTTAGACACCACTCAAAAAGTGATGGGTTCAATAACCCCCGAATTGAAAATACAAACTCAAAAGGAAACACTTATCGAATTTAACAACATGACCGACATGGTCATTCGATTAAAGAAAAACAGTCTTTCAATTGCCAATAAAATTGAGTTCAACAAATTTGGCTCTGAAGTCTTCTTGAGTGGCGGTTATGTATATACCAAGTTTCGCGAGAATCTAGATAAGCATTTCACGATAGAGTACTTTGCCCAGGTGCATTGGGCAGAGGCCCGAGGCCTTGCCCATAGATACTCAGCCGGGCCAACTATGCGGCTAAAGATTATTAAAAAACCCAACCTTGGATTGTTTTTTGGTACGGGACCGATATACGAATTTGAGGAATGGAATTATGATGCTGTCCAGGACGAACATTTACCCGCTACCCTCGAGCCTATTACAACTCAACATATTAAAAATGCGACATACGTTAGTTTCAAACATCACATATTCTCTAAGGTCTTTATTGATCTCAGTCTTTATCATCAAGCACAGTACAATCAACTTTTTTCAACACCCAGGTTAGCGTCCAGTTCACGAGTCAGCTATCAGCTAACCAAAAATTTACAGGCATTAGTCATGTATCAAAATATTTACGACTATAATCCGGTAGTCCCTATTGATAATTGGTTTCATCGGATACTGGCTACCATCGCCATTTCCTTTTAGGTATCTAATGTAATGATCATCCAACCTTAACCAACTCTTTATCAAGTTCTTCAAGGCTTTCAAATTGTAGTTCATCCACATCATCGGGTTCCTTGCGATAAAAGATCATTCCGAGGGTCATGATTAATCCCGTCAATAGAATTGAGTAAAGCAGGATACCACTGCTAAAACTGTCCTGAATATAAATTTGAGGAATGGCAAAAAATAGCAGGACTGTAATTAGTCCTCTTGGTGCTATGAACAATTCTGGGTTAATACTTTTCATAAATAGTCGGAGACATAGCAACCGAACGGCATACAATGCCCCAACAAGGCTTACACTGATTAAAGCGGTTTCAAGGTTTAACAAGGATTGAAGGTCAAGCGTTAGACCGAAAACAACAAAAAAGAACGTGCGCACAACAAACGCTGATTCCAATGTTACCAGGTGAAATTCCTTATTGATTTTTTTCAAGGCTGTTTCATTGATAAACGCTCGCAATTTTCCGGCAAAAAACAATTTATAATTGCTTAAAATAAGTCCAAAGACAAGAATCACAATCAGGGAAGATAGATGAAACATTTTTCCTACGGCATAGAGCGCAATGAGCACGGAGATTAATAGAAAAAGTTTTGCGTTTTCTTGTATTCTCTGAAATATCAATACAAGCAAATAGCTAATGATAATTGACAACCCAACCGTAATTCCAATATTAATACCTACTTCTTGCAGGATCGAACCCGCGGTGGCATTTTCACTGACACCAATGACAAAGTAAAATAACATGATCCCTAGAATATCAGAAAAGGTACTTTCGTAGATCATGAACTCTTTCTTTTTGTCGGATAATTGTTTCACACTGGGAATGATGATAGCACTACTCATTACCGATAGAGGGATAGAATAGATCAGGGCGATGAAGAATTCAAATCCAAGAAAATATTGAATGAGAAAGGCAAGTGCAATCGATGAGCCAGCAAGGGCTAGCAATGCTACCGTAAAGGCCTTAATAATCAATGAACGCTTTTCAGCAGTTAACCTAAGATCAAGGGCTGCTTCTAACACAATCATGATTAACCCAACAATTCCAAGCAATTGAAGGATGCTGAATACACTTCCGCCTAGTTTTAAATTAAAATAAGCCAACGTAAACTGGCATCCCACACCCAATATAATAAGCAGGAGTACACTCGGAATTTTAGTAACCTTTGAGATCCATCCAAAAGAATAAGAAATCATGATAATACTACATATTAGAAGTATATCGTAATAAATATTTTGGGTAATCATATTATTATTGGTTAATATGTTGGTGAGTAAGACTTAACCTCATAAGGAAGGTCACATTTTTATAAGATTTGTGACCTCTTTACCAAAGCAAGTCATAAATGTAAAAGAACTACTAGTTAATGGCAAAAATCAACAAGTTCGGAACTTTTGGAGGGGTCTTTACTCCGTCAATTCTAACCATTCTCGGTGTAATAATGTATTTGCGTTTGCCGATGATTGTTGGTGAAGCAGGTCTATGGGCTACCCTCGGGATTATCATTGTGGCACACATCATTTCTGTAACTACCGGGCTTAGTGTTTCGTCTATCGCAACTGATAAGAAAGTAGAAGCGGGTGGGACTTATTATATGATTTCGAGAAGTCTCGGTCTTCCCATTGGAGGCACACTGGGGCTTGCCCTCTTCGTTGGACTTTCATTCAGTGTGAGTTTATACCTTATCGGTTTTGCTGAAAGTTTCCTTAGCTATTGGGGATTTGAGGTTACTGTCAATATGATTCGAATAACCGGCACGATCATATTGGTAGTGGTAACTACGGTTACATTCATAAGCACTTCGCTGGCCATTAAGACGCAGTACTTTATTATGGTAGCGATTATCCTTTCACTTATTTCCATTCTTATGGGAAGCCATTCATTTAGCCCTCAAGTCATCTCATCTCTTAACGCTGTTGAGTCTCCATCAAAATCCCTCCCCTTTATGTTATTGTTTGGAATATTTTTTCCTGCGGTGACGGGTTTTGAGGCTGGCGTTTCTATGTCTGGTGATTTAAAAGACCCTAAGAAATCCATCCCTTCAGGATCCATCATGGCTATTGTGGTGGGGTTAATTGTTTATATTTTATTGGCATTCTTTTTTGCTTTTACGGTAGACTCAAAAATCCTTGCCACCGATTCTCAGGTTCTACTAAAGATTTCCTGGATACCGGAATTGGTCATTGCGGGAATCTGGGGAGCTACATTATCTTCAGCATTTGGGAGCATCCTGGGGGCACCTCGAATTTTGCAGGCTACTGCTACCGATAAAATTTCACCTCGTTTTTTTTCAAAAGGGGTGGGCGCCTCCAACGAGCCCCGCAATGCACTATTGCTCACATTCGTGATTGCAGAAGTTGGAATCTTAATTGGTGAGTTGGATGTGATTGCGCGTGTTGTCTCTATCTTTTTTATTACTACGTATGGCTTCCTTAATTTAAGTTGTGCCTTCGAGCGGTGGACAAGTGCTGACTTTAGACCAAGTTTTAAAACACCAATTTGGGTAAGTCTTCTTGGCGCAGTGGCTTGTTTCATCGTAATGATTCAACTTGATTTTATAGCTACCCTTGGTGCTAGTGTAATTTTGGGGGGGTTGTATTTATTCCTGAAAAGAAAAGAGCTCTCATTACAAAGTGGGGATGCATGGGGTGGAATATGGGCTACGCTGGCAAAAACTTCACTCCAAAGACTCACTTCATCCAAGCAACACAATCGAAACTGGCGACCGAACATCTTAATGTTTAATGGCAATGAAGAATCTCGAAAGTTTATGACAGGATTAGGAAAGTCCATTGCGGGTAAGCTTGGGTTACTCTCTTCGTTTGAACTATTCCCTTCAAACGATCCAACAACTAAACTCAGGCGAACTACTGAATCTAAGGATGAAAGTTATTTCAAGAGCTCATACACATGCAGCTCGGTATACGAAGGCATTGATGAAATTGCCCGTCTGTATGGATATGCTGGTGTGGAGCCAAACACGGTACTGATGGGATGGAGCAGCAAGGCTGAAAACAAAGAGGCATTTCTAAAGTTGATTAGCCGATTGGAAAGTTATGATCTTAATGCCCTGTTTCTTAATCACCGAGCCACTGGAAAAAAAATGTTGACTCCGACTATTGATATCTGGTGGAGCGGATGGGGCAGAAATCTTTCGCTAGCTTTAAATATTGTGAGGCACCTCACCAGTTCCAATTCCTGGACTCGGGCACACATCAGGCTGATGATTATCTTAAATAATGAGAATGATTCAGACTCAATTAACCGCTACATTAAAAATGTATTGCTTCAATACAGGGCAAATATTACGCTGAAGATTATTGATAACCATATTACAAGACAAACTCGTGAAGAGATAATTGCTACTGAATCAAACACTACTGACTTGGCGATAATAGGAATACCAGACAGTCATTTTGATGACTTGACAACTACCTACAAGTATGTAAGGGCTATTTGTGATAAACTTCCTTCTGCTTTATTCATTAATGCCTCCAGTAAGCTTGAAGAACATAACGTAATTAAAGAGCAAGAAAAGAACATTCATACTACAAATCAAAACGAATGGATCCTTCCCACCCTAACAGAATCGCGATACGCAGAAATTACAAATGACATCCGAAAAATCGATGAACGCGGGCTGCACCTGGTAGAAGTTGTTCACAAGAAAATATTTACAACCTTTCTGGCACCCGAAAATTTCATTTATGAAAAAATAGATAAACTAAATCGATTAACAACATCAGCGCTGAACAAAGTTTTACATTATGAAAACCTCTATCAACGTCATGCGGCTATCGTTCGTGCGAAAAGGTATTTTAACGATCAGGTAGTTTCTATATTGGAGGATGTTGCCATGCACTTTGTTCACGAGCACAAAGAATTATTGCAAGAAGAAATTCGGTGGTATGTAGAACAACTAAGGAAAGATGCAGATAAGTTTCCGAAATTTAAATCAGTTGCCTATTCAAAATCAGAATTTGCATCCAACCCGGAAGATAGTCCAGCTTTGCGTTGGTTCAAGTTTCGTAAAAGATTCACTCATCCATTCTCCCGAAATTCAATTTCAATAAAAGCCAACTACCGGGAAGGGGCTACTTACTTTTTCCGCGATATACGCTATCAATTCTTAACCATGCTCATCGGAGATTTGGAGAAGAAATCCTCGGCTTCACGTGACATGTTCCTTCATTATATAAGTTGGTGTGATAGCTCATTTCAGGCTATGATAGACATCTCTGATAACCCCACTCAAAATGAGATGATCAAAGATTTCATAAACGCATCGAAAGAGAAAACAGCAGCATTGATCAATGTCAAAAATGAAATATTATTAACTAATAAAGGTCGATTACAACAGGAGTATCGTAAAAGCGT
This sequence comes from Cyclobacteriaceae bacterium, assembly GCA_016787755.1. Classification (GTDB taxonomy): domain Bacteria; phylum Bacteroidota; class Bacteroidia; order Cytophagales; family Cyclobacteriaceae; genus ELB16-189. The sequence goes on from JAEUUA010000001.1 coordinate 99,773, forward strand.
CCTGTTCTTCATGCATCAATTGGAGCGAATCGACTTCAATGCAGTGATTCGAAGAAAAAGACGCTCGGAGAAATTTTATGAATTAAAGCGAGAAATCCTATTCACTTTCCCCTCAGCCTGGGCAGAGGCCATCGAGCTTGATTTAAATACCATAAAATCTAACATAGTTCTAAATGACTATTACAGCTTTGTAAAGCAAGAGTTGCGTGGTTACAAAAATCAACTAGAGAAATTTTTTATCAAGGAGCAGCATCAACCTGTGAATATCTTGATTGAAACATTGGTACAGACCGCTTCTCTTTCCGGTCAAACCAAACAAACATCGTTAGCGAGTTGGGATTTTGATTACGAATATCCTCGGGAATTATTGAGAGATACTGCAGAAAAAATTATTACAAGAGCCAATTTACTTCCTGAGGAAAATGTTATCGTGTCACGATCCGGAAAGGAAACACAGGCCATTACCCTTCCAATAAGGGCAATGGTTGCACACCTTACCGAGTCAACACTGATCGGTCCTATCAATGATCATCTTGAAGAGCTGACGACCAAACTAAAGCGTGCAAATCTTGTGATTAATGATCGTGCCAGTCTTACCATTTTCAATCTATTTAATCACAAGAATGAAGATCTGGAGTTCTTGCGATTAGAAGAGGTTAATGATGCCACCCAATCTATCAAAAAAGAAATGGAGTCAGTTTCCAACTCTTTTAGCTTCTTGCAAAAGCACATTGACAAACAATGTGATGATCTTAAAAATTCACTCAAACTATACCACTTATCAGACCTATCAGGAAATTTCTCAACGCTGGTAAGAGCGCAACGAAAAAAGCGACTTCAATCCCGGTTAACGGATAACCTTCAAAGCGTAATTACATGGACAAAAAATGTTTTGGTGTCTTTACTTTATTCCCAAACGAAAGGAGTCTTATTGGCTAAGAAATTATCAAATACCAATCATTCCCTTTCTGAGAATGAGCGAATAATGAATCTGGTGAGTAGTGCCACGCCTAATCAAGACATACTTCAAAAGTTGCCCCACTACTATGTTTCTCTTTTCAGCGGACGATCCAACATTGGAGACAATTTTTGGGTAGACAGGCGCGTAGAAGAAAAGCAATTTGAAGCTGCCCTTCAGCGCTATAAGATAAATGGAAATGGATTTATTTTAGTATTAGGTGAGCGTAATACAGGGAAGACCGCCCTGTGTAAACGATTTTGTGATCTTCATTCAAACGAGTTTAAAGGGTACCAGCTATTTGCCCCGGAGGATGGATCAGTAAGTATTGAAGAATTTGACAACGCCTTGTGTAAGGCCACACAATTAGAAGGCGGCTCCAGCGAGATCCTAAATCTGCTGCCTCACAACACGATGATCCTCATTCATGATCTGGAGTTATGGTGGGAACGCTCGGAAAACGGATTTACTATTATCCGGCATGTTAAATCTTTGATCGAACAGTTTTCTTCTAAATGTCTTTTTGTTATAAACCTGAATCCATTTGCTCATACTATCATAAATATGGTTGAGCCCTTGGATACCCATTGCGCAGGTATAGTTCGATGTCTTCCTTTCAACTCCTTTGAGTTGAAACAACTACTCATAACCCGGCATAAATCCAGTGGGTTGAACTTACATTTTGGATCAGGAAACGTTAACATGTTTAGCGAAATCAGAATGGCCCATAAATTCAATAAACTTTTTAATTATTCTGCCGGTAACCCAGGAGTAGCCATGAACGCATGGCTTTCTGGCATTAAAGAATTTTCGGACAAAACTATTTTGTGGAAGACCCCTCAATTAGAGGACGAAGATGCATTTGACGAAATGACTGAGGCGTGGAGTCATCTGTGTATACAATTGCTTTTACATAAGCGAATGAGTTTGGATAAATTAATTCGAACGGTAGCCATGGAAGAACATCAAATGAAGAACGCCTTACAGGCAATGAAGCGACTTCAAATCGTTTCAGTGCGTGGTAAAGATATATACCATCTAAATCCGATGATCGAATTTTTATTAATCAGTAACTTTAGAAAAAGAGGATGGATATGATAAACATGATCTATTTAATAATAACAAGTGGTCTGACTTTTATCGGTGTTAAAACTTTAAAATTAATTTGTCTTCGCAATAAGACTACACTAAAATTCATCCCCTTTGTAAGTGCGTTTGAACTCGTAGTCTGGACCTCCATTCTCTTTTGGGCAATTGATATTTTCTTCTCCAGAAAATCATATTACTTATACCTGATAATCATTCTGGTATTATCCCTTACTGCCCTACTCGTATGGTTTTATGTCAAAGATATTATTGCGGGTTTTTTATTTAAAATCCGTCATAATCCGATAAAGAACCAAATCCTTCAAAGTAAAGAATGGAATGGAATTATAAAAAAAATCGGAGTTTCTCATCTTTCCATTGAACAGCAGGACAGAAAATGGCATCGGATACCTTATTCTTTACTTGTTAATGTAACACTTTCCCTTCTATCCCCCCGCTCACAAACATCCAGTGAAACGACTATGAAAGTTGAACTCAATCCAAATATTGATCCTGAATATTTTACGGCTCGCCTTCGTGAGTCACTCGCGACATCCTCCTGGTGTGTAGCCTGCAAACCTATTCTAGTTCAACCTGATTTAGCTGCGGAGGGTATATTATTAATTTCCTTTTATATTCTAAATCCATCCTATCAGGCTTTAGCAAAGGACAAGGTCAATCAATTAGTGCTTCGACTTCAGGAAAAACAATTTTGAAGTAACTTTTGAGAACCTGGTGGCGAGGGTAAAAGATAAATGATGAGCTCTAAATCGCTGCTTTAAAGTGCCAAGTGATAACTATGATAGTAACTTTAGAGCTTTTCAACTACTATTAACCCCGAGGCTGGCATCCAGTTCTGCGATACAATCAATAATTGGTTGATCGAATAATCATGATTAATTCTGTGCCAGTTTAGGAATTGAGCGACTTATGACTTAATCAGCTGCAGGATGAAGTAAATAATATACATTCTTAACTTTACTATGTGACTTTTTTGAATCCATTAGTCATACTACTATGGAACCAACGTTACTAACCGATGAAGAAATAGTTTCGCAAATTGTATCCAACAGAGATACACAGCTTTTTGAAATCTTATATGAACGTCATTCGGGTAGAGTCTATAATAAGTGCTTCTCATTCGTTCATGAAAATGCATTGGCTGAGGATCTCACACATGATATTTTCCTTAAGGTATATCTATCATTAAAATCTTTTGAGGGCCGCTCAAAATTTTCCACCTGGATTTACTCGATCACCTACAATTACTGCGTAGATACCATCAATTTAAAAAAAAAGACGACTCAAAAACTTGAGGAATATCAGTATGATCAAGTCTCCTTTACAGAACCCGATGATGCGGAATTGTTTTGCATCCAAATTGAAGTGCTTACTAAAATACTGAACACCATTCGCCCAGAAGAAAAAAGCATTTTACTCATGAAGTATCAGGATGACTTTTCGCTTCAGGATATCTCTGATTCATTAGGGATTGGATTGAGTGCCGTTAAAATGCGCCTCACCCGAGCCAAGCAAAAAGTAGTTGATTTATATAATGCAAAATCAAGTCATATAACAGCATAGACGCTATGGAAAATACAAATAACATCCCCACGAATCCATTTAAGTTACTGGAAGGAGACGAAAAGGTTCCGGAAAACCTTAAAGATAAAGTTATGTCCAGTATTAATTTCAGTAACATGCTCCTGGATATCACTGAACTATTTACGACTAATATGGCCAGTAGCGTAGGCTCACTGTTCAAAGTTGATTCCATTGGAGAAAAGGAAGAAAAGAATAAAGATGATAAGGAAAATAAAAAATAAATGTGACTTTCCCTGCAATAGCAGTCATACAATTATATGAGAAGTATTTGGACCGCAGATAGATAACCCTAAACGATAAAATTATGGAAACAATATCAAACTGGAACCAGGTTGTTTTTAACTCATTTTCAGCAATGGCCCAAAAAGTGATGTCTGATTTACCCTCCCTCATTGGAGCAATCCTGCTCGTAATTATTGGATGGCTATTAGGAAAGTTAGTGGCCACGCTTGTTACTAAACTTCTTCATGCTGTCAAGCTTGATAATTTAACCGACATGCTGGATATTAACACATCGCTGATAAAAGCAGACGTAAATTTTACTCCTTCACAAATTATAGGAAAGTTTGCCTATTGGGTAATTTTCTTGCTGTTCTTAATCACAGCCTCTGATACACTGGGTTGGTCAGGAGTATCAACGTCTATCAACGATTTGTTGAGTTATTTACCAAAGTTATTTAGTGCTATCGTTGTATTCGTGCTAGGTTTTTACATCGCAACTATTGTCAGAAAAGCCTTAACAAGTTTTTTCATTTCAACGAGGGTACCTGCAGGAATGGCGATAAGTATGTCTGCATACTATGTAATCTTGGTTATTATTACTTTAACCGCATTAAATCAGGCCGGTGTTGATACCACGGTAATCACGGCAAATCTCTCAATAATTTTAGGAGGCCTTGTCGTGGCCTTTGCGCTGTCTTTCGGACTAGGCTCTAAAGAAATTCTTTCGAATATTATCGCTGCTTATTATCTGAGAGGAATTTTTCATGTAGGTCAGAGTATAAAAGTAGGCGAGCATGCTGGAGAGATTGTAAAAATCGAAAAAACCACCGTAACCATAAAAAGTGAATATCATTTTACCGTCATTCCTTCGCGTAAATTTAGCGAAGAAGCGGTAGTCATTAAACTTTAATAATACAAATCATTATTTTATGCTCATCGAAGAGTTTAGCTTTGTCTAAACTCTTTATTTATAATCGATAATATGGAATTACTCATCATATTAATTTTCGTCATTGGCTATTTGTTTATAGCAACGGAACATACTATTCATATAAACAAAACGGCTACTGCCTTGGTAACAGGGGTGCTCTGCTGGACGGTTTATATTCTTAATTCCGATCCCCATCTGGTAACTCATCAATTACTGGAGCAACTTGGAGAAATTTCAAGCATTCTTTTCTTTTTAATGGGCGCCATGACCATTGTTGAGTTGATTGACTCGCATGATGGATTTGAGCTCATCAATCGAACAATTTCCACACGAAACAGAATGAAATTACTGTGGATCATCTGTAGTCTCACATTTTTCCTATCGGCTGTATTAGACAATCTTACAACTACCATTGTAATGGTTACACTTTGTATCAAGCTAGTTCGGAATGAGAAATACAGATTGCTTTTTATCGGTATGATCATTGTAGCGGCTAATGCGGGAGGTGCCTGGTCGCCCATTGGCGATGTTACTACCACCATGCTTTGGATTGGCGGGCAAATTTCTACCACTGTGATCATTACTAAACTGTTTTTTCCAAGCTTAGTGAGCATGTTGGTGCCATTAGGGGTAGCCTCTTTCCTTATTAAAGGTGAACTTCAACATTCGGATATTTCAGATTTGAGTACCTCCAAAGTCCGAGCTTCGGTATTCGAGCAACGATTGATTCTGTTTAGTGGTATCACTATTCTTTTGTTGGTTCCCGTTTTTAAAACCATCACTCACTTACCTCCTTTTATGGCCATGCTATTAGGGCTGGGTATTCTATGGATTTTAACGGAGATTCTTCATCGCGGAAAAGCTGAAGAGGAAAAGCAAAAACTTTCTGTGATTCGTGCCCTTGAACACTCGGACGTACCCAGTGTACTTTTCTTTTTGGGAATCTTATTGGCTGTAGGCGTGCTTCAACATACCGGTCAACTTACCTATTTGGCGGGCTTACTTACCTCAACCTTTGAAAGCGAAACTGTTATTCTTACTCTGATCGGGATGCTATCGGCCATAGTTGATAATGTTCCAATTGTAGCGGCCACCATGGCCATGTATTCGCTTGATGTTTATCCCATGGACGATTCTTTCTGGCAACTGCTTGCATTTTGTGCGGGTACTGGTGGCAGTTTACTAATCATTGGCTCAGCTGCGGGAGTGGCAGCCATGGGTCTGCAAAGAATCTCTTTTGGGTGGTATTTAAAATACATTAGTTGGCTTGCACTTTTAGGCTACCTTTCTGGAATCGGAGCCTTTATCCTGCAGCAAAAATTATTCTTAAACTGATCACAATACCAATTGACATTCAGACTACCTTTATTTATATGAAAAAACTTTTACTAAGTCTAGTTTCCTTACTTCCGCTAACTCAAGTTACTGCTCAATTTAATGAAACCATTCGCACCGGCAGGCCCGGCCAGGCGATTGGTGCGTTTACAGTGGGTACAGGCATTTTTCAGATACAAAGCGGGTTCGACTATTTTGGTTCAAAGAACAACGGAATAAAAAACACCGGTTTTTTAAATAATACGGTGATGCGTTATGGTCTAACGGAGCCTTTTGAAATCAGTGCGCTCCTTGAATACAAAACTGAAACTCTAACGCAGAATGATTCTAAAACTACTTACCGCGGTCTTAGCGCAATGGATGTGGGTATGCGTTACCATATCTATACAGGTAAGGGGTTAATTCCCAATGTTGGATTTCAAATCCGAATGCGCTTGCCCGTACTTAGTGAAGATTACAAAATTGATGACATAGCTCCTCGTTTTATAGTGGTTACTAGCCAACGGCTTTCCGAAACTTTTACGCTCATCACTAACTGGGGTGCTTCATGGAATGGAAACAATAGTACGCCCCGGGGTAACTATGTAATCAACCTTGCTTTTCCATTTAATGATAAGCTGGGCGCTTTTGTTGAAACTTTTGGTGCTTTTGGGCAAGAGCGATTTTTCATCAACTTCGACACTGGGTTTGCCTGGCTCTTAACTCCCGATTTGCAGTTAGACATATATGGGGGTTATGGAAGCAATTATGGAGTAAACGATTACTTCATCAGCACAGGGGTATCCTGGCGTACAAAAGGAAAACAATAACTTATTTATTGAGCTAATCAATTATGAAAAAAATACTTTTATTAATCATTCTTTGGATACCCTTGGCGGTGATTGGCCAAAAACTGGTGAGTCAAAAGAAAGATTCCGTTAAGCAAAAAAAGGATTCGGCTGCCTTAGATAATACAACAATCTATTTAAAACAACTTGATAGTATTCATCGAGCCGATTCGCTGCGCAGAACAGAATTGCTTAAGCAAATCGAAAATCTGAAAGGCTCTGCTTCTAACCAGGAACGTGAAGCACTATTAATCAAGCTAAGAGAATCTGAGCAAGCCGATTCCTTAAAAAAATTAGCTCAAAATCAAAAACTCGAAAAACTAAAAGAATCTGCTAAAGGTTTTGCAGTAGCTCCTTTTGGCGATACTCTTTTTTTAATCTATACCCGAGTAGGAAGTTTCAGCGCCAAAGACCGCGCTACCTCTATCGCTAATAAGATTAAAAAATTGTATAGCGATTATGAATTCTCACCGGATTCACTCACCGTGAATGAATCTGACGCCTCAGCCGAAATCAATTACAAAGACTTAATGATACTGAGCGTAAATGAATTGGAGGCATTGTGGCATGATCGAAAGCCTAAAGAAATTGCCATGGAGTATCGTACCCTTATAGTTGATGCCATTAATGCGGAACGAAAATCAAATAGCATTTTAAATATTACACTTCGCATTTTGGCTATCATTCTGATTATTGCCGGGATCTATGTTGTTATAAGATTAATCAATAGACTTTTCAAAAAGTTAAATGAGAAACTTAAGTCTTTAAAAGACAGCACGCTGAAGGGAATACAGTTTCGTGGGTATCAATTTTTGGATAGTAATCGCGAACTACAGGTAATTCTGTTTCTGACTAACATTGTTCGCCTCCTGGTCATTGCACTTGCCCTTTACATAGCCCTTCCATTATTGTTTAGCGTTTTTCCTTGGACCCGCGGCCTTGCCGAGACCTTAATTGGTTGGGTTACCACACCGCTTAAAAGTGTTTTTGGAGGGTTATTGAGGTACTTGCCAAACCTGTTTTCCATTATCGTTATTTCTGTTGTTACGCATTATGTTGTTAAGTTCTTAAAATTTATTGCGGGTGAAATAGAAAGATTTATTTAGCGGAACCACAAATGATATCACTGCGAGAAAAGAATTAGAAGCTGACCGCGAGCTGATGATTTCAGAATTAGAGAAGACGAATAAGGAGTTGGATCGATTCATTTATAGCGTTTCACACGATCTAAGCGCTCCTATTAAATCCATTCAAGGCCTGATAAATCTGACCCGCATGGAACAACTCAGTAAAGATAGCCAACACTACCTGACGTTAATTGAACAAAGCATAAAGAGACAAAATCAGTTTATTGCAGAGATCATTGAATTTGGAAGAAATAGCAGAACCCAGGTTCAAATGGAGTTTGTAAATATTGAAAAGCTGATCAATAATATTATTGAAGACCTGAAGTATTCAGAACATTATTCAAACACTGAAATTAATGTCCATATAGCTGCTGAAGTAAAGATGATTGAATGTGATAAAATTCGAATGAAAATCATATTAAACAACTTACTTTCAAATGCCATTAAGTTTAAATCAAAGTATAAGGAAAGACACCTGGTTTCAATAACTGTTTTTAAAACTGAAACCGGATTTGGATTAACTGTAGAAGACAACGGGATTGGCATCGACTCCAAACATCTTGATCGCCTTTTCACTATGTTTTACCGCGCCACCGACCAGCAACCGGGCTCTGGCATAGGATTATACATCGCGTTTGAAGCTGCTAAAAAAATGAATTTATCTTTGACAGTTTCTTCTGAACTTGGCGAAGGAAGTGTTTTTACATTAAAATAAGTCTCCAAGATTTTCTATTTTTCGATAGTGAATCTAACCCTTCCTATATGTTAAAAACTACGCGAAGAAAATTTATTGCAAGCGCATCTTTGTTAACTTTGGTACCCACCATTAAATTACTGGCTATGAAAGCAGAAAAACCAATACTTGTTCACCATGTTTTTTTCTGGTTAAAAAATTCAGACTCAAAAGAAGATTTAGCAAAACTACTAGCGGGAGTAAAGTCTTTATCAAAAATTGAAACCATCCGTAAGATTCATGTAGGTGTGCCAGCCTCAACCGAAAAAAGAGATGTCGTTGACAATAGTTACTCTGTATCAGAACTTATGTTTTTTGATGATGCTGCAGGACAAAAAACTTACCAGGATCACCCCATCCATCAAAAGTTTATTGCTGAATGCGCACATCTTTGGGACCGGGTTGTCGTGTATGATACCATGAGTGTGTAAGAGTGCCCTTCTAAAAGTTGTTCTACCCATTGCTCTCTTATTTCTCTTCGCAATACTTCATCCTATTGCCTCATTGAAAGTCTGTTGAACGATTTGAGAGAGTTTTAGATTTGATTATAAATTCATACCAGACGAAGTTGTAGTCGTCATGGTTCACAAATTTCATAAGACAACACCCAAAAACGATACTCCAATCTGTTTAGCATTTTCTTATTTGAATCCGTTTTGGTGATTCCCATTCTGCCCTCTATCTTCCGCCCTGTGAAAAAGGAAAACCTTTTGGCTTATCTATGTTTGGCAGGTATCTCAATTATCTGGGGCACTACCTTTTTGGTCATGCGCATTGGAGTAATGCAATTTCCTCCTTTTTTGTTTGCGGCCATCCGCCAGATTATAGCAGGATCATTATTATGTAGTTTCCTTATGCTTATCCGAAGAGAAAATTTTCCGTCTCTCACTACGATAAGAATTCAAGCCTTTCGGGGGTTTTTGCTTATAACCTGTGGCAATGGCCTTGTCTCATGGGCTGAAGTAGTTGTAACGAGTGGGCTAGCCGCTATCATCTGTTCTACATTACCGGTTATGGTTATCCTGATTAATCTGGCCATAAGCCGCAATGAACGCCCAACACCTACTATCGTTTTGGGATCACTTATCGGGTTAGCCGGAATCGTTTTGATCTTTAGTGAGTTTCTTTCTGATTTTATGAATCCTCACTATCAGATTGGCATTCTTCTAATTTTTACGGCCACCCTTACCTGGGGTATCGGAAGTATTCTTACCAAGCGGTCTATTCAAAATTCAAATCCCTTTCTGAATGCAGGGTTGCAGATGCTATTGGGTGGAATTTTTTGTTTACCGTTCAGTTTTGCATTTGACGATCTTCAGCACATTGTCTGGACAAGCGAAGTCATCTTTGCGCTTGCCTATTTAATAGTAGTAGGGTCAATAAGTGCATTTAGTATGTATGTTTATACCCTGAGTAAATTACCCATAACCATTGCCTCATTGTACTCATACATCAATCCGTTAGTCGCTGTTGTGTTAGGATGGATTGTGCTTGACGAAAAACTTAACTTAAAAATTGGTGTTGCCTTTGTGATTACCGTGGCTGGGATTTACCTGGTAAATTATGGCTATCAGCAACAAAAGAAAAAGCAATACGGGCTAAAGCTATAAAGAAGGCTCGCGTTGAGCCACTATCGTAAATCTCCGCCTTTTTTCCAGTTTGCCGTGTGCAATTAATACCCTGCTAATCAGGTGTACTAACCATTATCCTTACTCAATATTCTTTCACGCTTAACTATTTTATCAAGGGTGCTTTCCGAAAGAATCCGTAAAGTTTCATCTCTCACACCAACAAAACTATCGCGAATGCCACAGGTTTTTTCATCACGACACTCTTCACAAGGCTCGTAATAATTTAAAGACACGCAAGGCAACATGGCGATGGCTCCATCCATTAGCCTTATAATTTCCATCAGGTTTACGTCTTGAGGTTTTTTGTATAAATAATATCCACCCCCCTTGCCTTTTTTGCTATGCAGTACCTGAGCATTTTTGAGTTCCAGTAAGATTGCCTCCAAAAATTTTTTAGGAATGTGTTGGCGGTCAGCTATTTCCTGAATATGAACGGGGCCTTCCTGATACCTTTCAGCGAGGTAAATTAGCGCATGAATCGCATATTTGCATTTCTTTGACAGCATAATGCTTCAAGTTATACTTTTTATGAATAATAATAATTTTGTGATGAATAATTGAATTCAAAACTTGTCCTTAGCAAATCGTTTCATGTAAACTTTACAAAATTGGTAATTTCAAAGCCTCAGCCAAGTACACTTGTGTCCTTTGCACTCTTTCTCATCATAACAATGGTCGTATTTACGATGAATATAATTTCCATCATGAACAATACTGCTGCCTGGTATAACTACGTGATGGCTGTAGCATTACTATTAATCGGTTTATTTGTTTTGTACAAAATTTTTATTCGCTATAAAATAATTCGGGCTGGCAATAATTCGATCGATATTAGTTATCCGGTATTGAGACAAACCGAAAAATATCCATTACAATCCATTATTGCCTGGCGTGAAAATATTATCAAAACCGGTAAGAATTCAGTTTATAAGCAATTAGAAATTTTGATGGAAAATAAAAAGAGAATTAGCATTGGTCACAAAGAGCACACGGAGTACGTCCGATTGGTTCAGTATCTTCAACATAAGATCCCCAAAAAAAAGACTGCTGGCGTGTAGCCTCGCTCATTGGTAAAGTTTTAAAACCTTTATACTTTTGCTGCCCTTACTCGAGTTAAAACCGAGTTGTTAATGCCCAGGTGGTGAAATTGGTAGACACGCTACTTTGAGGGGGTAGTGCCGCAAGGTGTGCTGGTTCGAATCCAGTTCTGGGCACAAATAAAATGCTTCGATAGGTTAAACCTGTCGAAGCATTGTTTGGTATAGCCTCGGTTAAAACGGCAGGTCATCGCTTGCATCCGTGTCAGGCATAAACGTTTCATCTGCGGGTGGTGGAACATTACGATCTGCCCCCCCTGTTTGTTTTCCTATTTTCCAGGCACGCACATCGGTATACCAACGGCCATTGTATTCGCGACTTTCTATATTGACCGAAGCGGTAATCGCCTCCCCAACAGCAATTTTGATTTCATCCACTTTTTCACCCCACAGGGAAAGACATACTTTTTTTGGATATTGACCCGGTGTTTCCATAATAAACTCCTGTTTCTTCCAAACTCCGTTTTTTCCTTGTCCTGATTGCATCGGTAAAAGACTTACCACGGTTCCACTAATTTCCATTGACATAATTTATTCTTTAAAAGGTAAAAATAAGGAACTCAATTTCTAAATGAAAGCGACCATTAAAGAGCTCCATTCTTAATTTCATCTACAATAGCCGGATCAGTCAACGTAGAGGTATCCCCCAAATTATTCATTTCACCTTCGGCTATTTTTCGCAAAATCCTTCTCATAATTTTTCCACTACGCGTTTTGGGTAAACCACTCACAAATTGAATTTTGTCTGGTTTGGCAATTGGCCCAATAACTTTGGAGACCATTTCACGGATTTCGGTGCGAAGCTTTTCCTCGTCCTGAGGTGCTTCATAACAAATTACATACGCATACACCCCCTGCCCTTTAATATTGTGCGGATAACCTACTACAGCGGTTTCGCATACCGCAGTATGTTCGTCAATGGCACTTTCAATTTCCGCAGTACCCATGTTGTGCCCCGAAACAATAATAATATCATCTACCCTGCCGGTGATCCGATAGAAACCTTCTTCATCTCGTTTGCATCCGTCACCTGTAAAATATTTTCCAGGAAAGGTTGAGAAATAAGTTTCCTTAAACCGTTGATGATCGCCATAAATTGTTCGCGCCATAGAAGGCCACGGAAATTTGATGGTTAGCCTTCCCTCCACCCCATTCAGAAACAATTCAGCTCCCTTTTCATCCATCACAGCAGGTTGAACTCCCGGTAACGGGAACGTTGCAAAGGCGGCTTTTACTTTAGTTACATGAGCTATGGGTGAAATCATAATTCCACCGGTTTCAGTTTGCCACCAGGTATCCACAATCGGGCATTGGCTTCGGCCAATATGCTCATGATACCAATGCCAGGCTTCCTCATTGATGGGTTCACCCACCGAACCTAATACTTTCAATGAATGAAGATCAGCCTGATGTACAAAACTTAAAGGAGCTTTTTCTAATGAGCGAATGGCTGTAGGAGCCGTATAAAAAATATTCACTTTATGCTTTTCTATCACTTGCCAGAATCGACCCATGTCCGGCCACGAAGGAATTCCTTCAAACATTACTGTTGTTGCTCCTGCAGCTAACGGTCCATATACAATATAGGAGTGCCCTGTGATCCAACCGATATCGGCCGTGCACCAATACACTTGTCCTTGTTGATATTGAAATACAGTTTGAAAAGTATAAGTAGAATAAACCATGTACCCTCCACACGTGTGAACCATGCCTTTTGGTTTGCCGGTAGAGCCTGATGTATAAAGTATGAAAAGCATGTCTTCTGCATCCATAACTTCAGGTTCGCATACTGGTTTTGTGTTTTTGATTTCATCGTGCCACCAAACATCACGAGCTGCCTGCATCGAAATTTTACTATTTGTGTATTTAAAAACAATTGTTTTCACTACACCCGGACAGTTTTGCAGTGCTTCGTCTACAATTGGTTTTAAGTCAATTTTCTTTTCACCCCGCAATGAGCCATCACTGGTAAGAACAACTTTGCAGCCCGCATCATTAATGCGGTCAACCAACGAGCCTGAAGAAAATCCGGCAAACACAACAGAATGAACTGCCCCAATCCGTGCGCACGCTAAAATTGCATAAGCCGCTTCGGGAATCATAGGTAAATAAATACACACCCGATCACCTTGATTTACTCCATTATTTTTGAGCATGTTGGCAACCTTGCATACTTCATCATGCAATTGCTGATAGGTGATATGCAAAGATGTCTTTGTAGGATCATTCGGTTCCCAAATAATCGCTGTTTGATTGGCTTTATCCTTGAGGTGACGGTCAATACAATTTTCAGTGATGTTCAACTTGCCACCCACAAACCATTTTACTTCAGGTTTGTGAAAATCCCACTCAAGAACTTTATCCCATTTTTTTCGCCATACAAAATCTTCCGCTACTTCGGCCCAAAATTTTTCGGGCTGCTCAACGCTTTCATTATAAACCTGCTGATAGTCGGATTGGCTTGTAATTTTTTTCATATTGAATCTGAGGTAGAACGAACCTCTAAAATCGATTTCTTAATTGGGATTTCAAAAAGCACCTTCATCAAAATGTGAATAAACTTGCTATTGCGAACCAAAAATTTAATCGCGCACTTTTAGTTTACGTATATTTAAAATGCCTGAGAAAGTTTTAACAGTGGCGCAGTAATCAGACGGACAAATGAAACGTTCTGTTATCGCAAAATGTTGGTAGATGATGTGCTTACCGTCAGGGTGCCACGATGGGCTGGAGGCTTTAAACCCTATATAATTTCCTTCTTTACCTTCGTAAAAATGCTGGTGAGGTAATAGTTTTCTCACGCCCGTACCATCAACTTTTGTGATGTAGATACCATCGTAATTCCAATAAACTATTTGTTTACCATCTGGAGAAATTTTAGGATTCTTAATATCCTGATTTGGCGTAGCCTCTAGTTGAGTTACTTCTGTGCTTGTTGCAATGTCAAATATTGAAAATTTTATTCCGGCAGATCGTGTAACAAATACCATTTTTTTTTCATCAGGAAAAAAATCTGGGTTCCAGCCGTTTGAAGTAACGAATTTACTTGACCCATGACTATCTAATGTATAAATGCCAGAAGTTTGGCCGGCACCAGTGCAACTAAGAGCAAAGGCTATAGTTTGATTGTTTGGATGCCATGTCGGTGAGCAACCGCGAGTAAGGGCTTTTAAACTATCGCCAGTTAACTTAATCTTAGAAATTTCAGAATTGGAAACGAAAGCTAGCCATTGGCCATCTGATGAAATATCGATATGATGTCCATAAGGATGAATAATTGATTCCTTATTCGTAAACAGATTAAGCCTCATTAACCTGTACCTATTTGGATACTCGGCATAGGCATCTGTATACACCAATTCCTGTCCATCGGGCGTAATCAATGGCTCCATTTCAATGCCAGATGAATAATTAATTTCACTACTCAACCGCACCAGAACTTCCCCTTCCTGGTAGCTGGGATATGGGTCGTTGTTGCAGCCAAGCACGCTTAGCAAAAGAAGTATGCCAATTTTATTATTCACAAGCCATTTGGATTACTCTAAGATACAAATTATTGATGAGTGCATTGGATACCTCCAAAATCCAACTGTCAAATCATAAATTCCGAAGCAACTGCCACTAATGCTCCGGTTATGGCGACCGCAAGTTTTTTAGCATTAAACCGATGTTCCGGGCTGCTCTCAAAAACAATAGTGGTAGAGATATGCAGAAAATTTCCGCTCACAAGCGCATACAAATAAATTAACCCGGCATCCGATAAGACCTCACTCTCTACCAAATAAGAACTGACGAATAATCCAATGGGGGCAGCCAAAGAAAACGTGAGCAAGTGTGGTAATGCTTTTTTCTTCGAATGAAGTTGAGATGCCAGCACGGTCATTAATGCAAACGCAGCCGGTGCCCGGTGCAATGCTATTCCGAGAAGCACTGAATCCGTGTCTTGTCCAAAACTCATAGCAGTCGGTTTTGCCAGCATGCTTCCTTCCAAAAAGGCATGAACGCACAAAGCAACCAATAGCACAAGGGCTGATACCGTTTGATGATGCTGGGAGCGATGATGACCATGATCGTGCATATGGATATGTCCGTGTTCTATGCCCGAAGTAAAATATTCCAATAGCTGTTGTAAGAAGAACCCGGCTAGCACAAATAATCCTATAAATGCAACTCCCTGATTTTGTTGATATAATTCTGGCAAAATATGTGTAACGGTGATGGCAAAAAGGAATGAACCGGCAAATACCAACAACAATTTAAAGGTACTTTCCTTTGTAGAGGGTACCAGGTAAACCAAGAGGCCTGCCGCGAGCGGAGTAAAAAAGAGGACGATTAATTTAATGGCCATAACCTTTACTCAGTTGTTATTTAGGAAATCCTTCACGGATTAATTGTTAAATAGTTGCTGATTTTCTCAGTAGCAAATGTAGCCATACCGTCCTCAGTAGAGTAAATTAAAAACGCATCGAGTTCGGGATGTTTCTTTAGTAGTTCAATTGCCTTTACATGGCCCATCGACATAATAGCCGTGCCCCATGCATCGGCCGTAGTGCAATCATCAGCAAACACAGAGGCGCTTAAGATTTCACGCATAGCGGGATATCCTGTAAAAGGATCGATCGTGTGCGAATACTTTTTACCCTCCACCTCGCGATAGTTAAAGTAATTTCCTGAAGTTGTGAATGACCGATTGGTTAAAGATACATACGCCTTAAAGGTTTGTTCTCGTTCTGTAGAATTAGGATCTAGAATCCCTAATTTCCATGCTTTCCCCGATTGAAGATTAATTCCTATGGCCATACCTTCTCCCCCTAACTCGACCAGCATATTTTTAATTCCTTTGCGCTTTAAAAAATCTGTAATAACATCGGCCCCATAGCCCTGACCAATTCCTCCAAAATCTAATTGCGATCGTGGATCGAGCTTCCACACGCTGTCCTGATTAAACTGAATTTTTTCGAAACCAATAAAATTTCTAATAGAATCTATTTTGGAACTATCCGGTCTGCCTACTTCTTGAGAACCAAAACCCCACAGGTTTACTAATGGCATTACGGTGGGGTCAAACGCACCTTGCGACTCGGAAAAAACCTGGTTGGCAATTTTTATGGGTGGCAACAAATACGGCAACTTGAATTTGAATCCCGCATTTGACTTATTAAAAAGCGAAACATCAGAGTTTGGATTATAATTATTGATAGATTGATTCACTATTAGAAGAAGTGAATCAATGGATGTTTTGAAGTCCCGATGTTCCGGGTCGAAGTATGTGATGTGATAACTGGTTGCCATTGTCTCCCCTTCTATTTTTATTGGGGTTTTGTCAGCAACGCTTCGCCATTTCCAAACAGCCCACATAGCTGCAAGAACCAACACGGAGTACAATGCATTTTTAAATCGGTTATTCATGTGTTACTTTTTTTTATTGAACACATGCCTGTATGCTGCAGTGGCATTTCGGCACGCAGGCGTGGAATCGCATGGCTACTTATCATCTTTTGGGGCCAACTTATACATGACGATTTCATACCACAATAATTGGAGTGCAAGTTAAACTCCTTATGTGCACTGTAAACTGTTTTAGCGGTTTATTTGCTTAACTTTCCGATCTAAAAACTATGCGCGAAGATTATTTAAAAGGAGAAACAGAGGGGCTAAGTGCTGCTGAAAAGGAGATTGAGAAGGCCTTGCGCCCGTTAACGTTTAGTGATTTTACCGGACAACAAAAGATTGTAGATAATATCAAGGTTTTTGTGCAGGCCGCCAAGCAACGAGCCGAAGCATTAGACCATGTGCTTCTTCATGGCCCGCCCGGTCTTGGAAAGACTACCCTCTCGTTTATTATTGCCAATGAGTTGGAGTCGCATATCAAAATTACTTCAGGACCCGTATTGGATAAGCCCAGTGACCTTGCGGGATTACTTACCAATCTTGAAACCAACGATGTGCTTTTCATTGATGAGATCCACCGGCTTAATCCAATCGTGGAAGAGTATCTGTACTCTGCCATGGAAGATTATCGAATCGATATCATGCTTGACTCTGGCCCCAATGCACGTTCGGTTCAAATTACACTCAATCCCTTTACATTAATAGGTGCCACTACGCGCGCAGGGTTGCTTACCGCTCCGCTTCGCGCACGATTTGCTATTAATGCCCGATTAGAATATTATGATGCCCAGTTGCTCACAAAAATTGTAAATCGATCAGCCTATATTTTAAAAACGCCTATCATTGAAGATGCTGCTTTCGAAATTGCTCGGAGAAGCCGTGGCACCCCGCGAATTGCAAATAATCTTTTAAGACGGACACGCGACTTCGCTCAGATAAAAGGAGATGGCACCATTACCAAAGCTATAGCCCAAATGGCTCTCAAAGCGCTGGATGTAGATGAAAATGGGCTTGATGAAATGGATAATCGCATCCTAAGCACGATCATCGAAAAGTTTAAAGGTGGCCCCGTTGGACTGACAACAATAGCAACTGCCGTTGGCGATGAAGCGGAAACGATTGAAGAAGTGTATGAACCGTTTCTTATCCAGGAAGGGTACATCAAACGCACAAGTCGTGGCCGTGAAGCAACTGAAAAAGCATACAAACATTTAAAGATCGTTCCTCCAAGAAGAACGCAAGGATTATTCGATTGAAACCGCTACTTCCCGATTATACTCATCCTTTTTTTTAAGTGTGTCGCTCATCGAGAATTAAAGAATATCAATAAAGAATCCGGCACTGCATCAGGTTTGATTCCTTTACTTACAAAGAAAAATCTCTGCGAAGAGGTTAACTTAGCATAGGTCATCGAAGGCATTGATTTTTAACATAGAATTTACTTCACTGCTTGCGACTTATTCTTTAAAAAAATAGCCTCACGTTAATATTCAACGTGAGGCTATTTATATTAACAAGGTTACGATTAATAGCCTTGATTCTGAATCAGTGTAATCTGACTACCAATTTTGCTATTCAGGATTTCCTGATTTGGAATTGGAAAATATTCATGCTTGTTAGCAATAAACTTTGCATTTGAGAGATATAGTCTCTTGGTTTTTTCTACCGTGAGATAATCGTTTATTACTTTTTCAGCTTCACCCCAACGTACCAAATCAAAGAAACGGTGCCCCTCCATGGCAAATTCAAGACGCATTTCAAATCGAACAGCTTTCCTCGCGGTTGTTTGATTACCTGCCCATGAACTTGTATACTGCCCAATTGAGTAGTTCGCGGCAGGATTACCACTAATGGTTACAAATCCTGCAGGATTAGCAGCACGAGCACGAATTTGATTAACAAGAGTTCTTGCTTTATCCAGGTCACCATTCAGTTCCACTTCACATTCTGCAAGCCATAAAATAACATGCGACAATTTTAGAATGCGATAATTGTTTGCATTTTGACGTGGGTTGTTGGTCCATGTAAGGGTACCATTCTCAGATCGATAAGGTGATTGCTTTTTAGGAGAGAAAGGTCCTGCATAAGCGCGGTCGCGGATATATTGAGGATTATGTATACCCCAGTCAAGATAAGGTACGCCATCTCTTCCTACTGTCCAGTCAAGTCGAGGATCTAGCGATCCTGCATAAGCTACTGAATTGTCACCGGGTACATCCACCAGATTCCAATCATCCAACAAGGGCAATCCATTAACATCCGTTTTATAGGCATTAACCAGATTTTGAGTAGGTTGGAAGAATCCGCAACAAGTGGTCAAAGCACCACCCCCATATGGGTAATTAAGGGTGTGTCCACGATTTCCATTATTTGAGATGGCAGCTCCGTCATTAACAGAAAACTGTATTTCAAAAATTGATTCGCTGTTGTTATTGGTAGCAGCTCTATAATTGTCGTGATACCTGGCCACAAGAGAATAACCACCATTGGCAATTATGTCTTCCAAAATGATTTTTGCAGCAGCGTATTTACCTTGGAACATATAAACTTTTGCCAGCAAGGCTCCTGACGCCCATTTGGTAGCACGGCCCGGAGCACCCGCCCAGCGACTTGGCAAATTTTTATATCCAAAATCCAAATCTGCTTCTATGTCTGGCCAAATCTCTTTGTCATTAGGCACTTTTGTTGAGTTTGGATTAGCAGGGTTGTAGGTCTCATCATTGATATAGGGCACCTTACCAAACATTTTACGGGCCTCGAAATGATAATGACCTCGTAAAAATCTCGATTGTGCCACCACCAATAACTTTTCAGCCACTGTCATGTCAACGGTCTTGGCGGTGAGTTGAATCACATCATTTGATCTTGCAATACCATCGTATACGGCTCTCCATTTTCCACGAAAATGTGTCAAATCAGGAGTATGCACAAACGTTTCGATCGTGGTAATTTCAGGTTGGTCGCCTGCGTTAGTACCTTTATAAGCATCATCCGAAGCCACTGAACCATAGACCCAGTTATCAGCAGAACCCGTCCAGTCAGGAAAAGGAGATCCCACATTAGTTTGAACACCATCTAATAGTGAATAGGCTCCGGTAAGTACCAGATTAACACCGGTTTTATTGGCAAGATTTGATTCACTTAATACGCCCAGAGGCTGCACTTCAAGAAAATCATCGCTACACGATATCGAAGTGCTCAAAAACAAAGCACTGGCTATGATCGCAGTTATTTTTTTCATAGGATTTATATTTTTCATGATTAGAAACTAAGGTTTATACCAATGTTGGTCGAACGGAATGCTGGATATACCCCTTCATCCACTCCAATTTGTCTGTCGGACCCGCTGGCATAGTTGCGCAAGTTGACTTCAGGATCCATGCCTTCATACTTAGTCAGGGTAAGAAGATTCTGGAATTGTACATAGAAACGCGCATTGGTCATGCCTGCCTTTTGAATAAAACTTGCTGGCAAGGTATAGGTTAACTGTACATTTTTTAACCTGAAATATGATCCGTTCTCAAGGTAGTAACTGGAAGGATTGGAACTGATAACATCGTCTGACCGTGGAATTGGAAGTTTTGCATCCGTTTTTCCGGGTCTCCATGAATCTTCATACATCCTGCGACTACGATTACCTCCAAACGTTGGAAAGTCTGTCCAGTATCTTACATAATTAAACAGATCGTTTCCCTGTACACCTTGGCCGAATATATCAAGCCGAAAATTTTTATACCCTATGCTGGCATTAATACCATAGGTAAAATCAGGGTGTGGGTTTCCGATAATCGTGCGGTCTGCTGCATTAATAACTCCATCATTATTTATATCCCGAAATTTAAATGCACCCGCCTTATTCATGGCTCCGCCACCAAATTGAGTAGGATGGCTGGTTCCCTCTTCATCTGTCTGGAATATTCCATCGATCTTATAACCAAAAAATGATGCAATCGGATGGCCTTGCTGAGTAACGGAAACAGTACCTGTGGGTAAACGCAAATTGCTAAATCCAAAATATTGCGTATTCGGATCACCGGTGGTTTTCAGAACTTCATTTCTATAGGTTGAAAAATTACCTCCGAAAGAATAAGTAAAATCTCCTTTCTGGTCTTGATAATTCAGTGCTAACTCCAGGCCTTTATTCTGCATCTCCCCGATATTTTGAAAAGGGTTGATCGCTACGCCTTGCGTAAACTGAACTTCCACAGGGAAGAGCATATCAGAAGTTTTGCGCACAAACCAGTCGAAATTAAAATCAACTTTTCCCTTGAATAGGGTTGCGTCTATCCCAATGTTGGTAGACGTAGTTGCCTCCCATTTTGCGTTTGCATTTCCAAACTGCCCAAGTTCATAACCTTGTTGTGAGGAAGTATTGGCTCCTGCCAGATCATAAAATGACGATTCCGGTGAACTTAGAAAAGTGGAGAAGGCATTGTAGTTACCAATTTCCTGATTGCCTGTTTGTCCATATCCTACCCTTAACTTGGCCAGGGAAAGCCAACTGATGTCGCTCATAAATGATTCTTTGGTAAGAATCCATCCTGCACTCACGGCAGGAAAAATGGCTGCCTGGTAAGTTTTTGAGAATCTTGAAGATCGGTCTCTTCGAATGGTGAAGTCAAACAGGTATTTATCGATAAACGCATAATTTACTTTTACAAACTCTGAAGCAAGACTCCACTCCGCCCCAATGCCTGCGTTGGTAATTCCTGATCTTCCTGCACTCAAGTATCGGTTGGAAAGGTCATCACTGGCAAACCCGCTACGCTCAGCAGTAAGAAATTCAGCATAACTTTTAATTGCCTCAGTACCCCCTATAACATTAATGCGATGCTTATCGGCAAATGTTTTTGTATATGTTAGTGTGTTATACCATGTCCATGTATACTCGTAATTATTAATCGTGGTGAGCACATTTGACCCTACTGGTTCGGGCGATTCAATATCATTTGCCCGGTAACGCCTTACATTAAATGTATTGTAATCAATTCCAATCTGCGTGCGGAAAGTAAGATTTTCAAGGATGTCTCCTTCTGCGTAAGCGTTACCAAAAATTCTAACCTCTTTATTCAGGTTGTCTTTGTTACGCCATAATTCAGCCAGTGGGCTGCGAGAATTATCCAATACTGTAGGTGAACCCGCAAAATTTCCTTTTATATCATATACCGGAGTAATAGGCGGAACCCGATAAGCAAATGAGATTGGATTACTCTCACTTTGGTTCCCATTAGGTTGACCGATTTGTTCTCCGTAAGCAACTTGAAAGTTTTCTCCAATTCTGATTTTCTTAGTCACATTAAACTCGGTATTTGCGCGTAGTGAGTACCTCTTATAACTCGTGTATTTCATGATGCCTTGCTGATCGAAATAGTTGAGCGACATTGCATAACGGGCATCTTCAGTAGCTCCGGAAACTCCAATCTGATGGTTTTGAATTGGTGAGGTCTCAAATATTTCGTTAAACCAATCGGTACCTTCCTTATTTGCTTTTGTAATAAGGTATTTAGGTGTAGTGCTGTATAAACTTTCATCTACAGTGCCCACCGCCCCTACAGGGAAAATATAATCGGGTATAATTGGATTCGGTACCTGGCCTCCAAACATTGGAATATTAGGGTAGGTAATCGTGGTTCCGGTAGGAAATGAACCGTTTACAAGTTTACTGTTATTAATCGAATTGATGCGACCCTCCCATAGAAGATCAGCATATTCCTGTGTGTTTATCAAATCAAGAAACTTGATTGCCTTTTGCTTTCCATAATAGCTATCGTATGTAAATTTGGGTTTGCCATTCTTACCTTTTTTAGTCGTAATAATTACCACCCCGTTTCCCGCCCGTGATCCATAAATTGAAGCTGCTGACGCATCTTTCAATATTTGCATAGACTCAATGTCATTTAAATTAAGGGTATTTAAATTTCCTTTGGTAGGTGTACCGTCAACTACATACAGGGGTGAGTTGTCATTGATCGTTCCATATCCTCTGATACGAACCATGACATTTCCACCCGGGGCATTTTCATTACTCACATTTACACCTGCTACCCTACCTTGCATGGCTTGAGCCAGATTGGTAGAAGGTACCGCGAGAAGCTGCTCTGTGCTTACCGATGCAACCGCTCCGGTAATGTCTCTCTTTGATTGGCTTCCATATCCAGTAACCACTACTTCTGACAATGCGGTAACGTCTGGTTGCATGCTTATTGAAAGCGTTGATTCATTCCCAATTGTCACTTCTTTGGTTAGGTAGCCAACAAAAGAAAAGACCAGCACCTCATTGCCAGTTGCAGTGATACTAAAATTTCCCTGGGCGTCAGAAACAGTACCCGTGGAAGTGCCCTTCACCAAAATATTGACCCCCGGTAAAGGACTATTACTCTCATCAAGAATACGTCCTGTCAGATTTCGCTGTTGCGAAAATCCCGAGATGAACGTAAACAGAAGCATCATGCTTATCAGCAAGTGCTTTCGAATTTTGTAATGGTTTATCATAAAATTTTTGGTTAAATTACTGGATGAAGTTAAGGCGATTAATGCCTAATGCAATCGTTTGTTTCGATTAAAATTGAAATAAGTAAGATTTTTGAATACTTCGAAAAAAATGAAAGTAAAAGACTAAGGGTATGGGTAGCATAAAACCGTCTTAACCAAATTGTGTCTAATAAAAACACCTCCACTTCACGTAGTCTGTTAATTAAATCGCTCGCCACAGAGTTAGGTTTTAGCTTCTGCGGAATCTCAAAAGCAGAATTTTTAGCCGAAGAAGCACCGCGCCTGGAAGAATGGCTGAAGCGTAACTACCAGGGCAAAATGAGTTACCTCGAAAATCATTTCGATAAACGCCTTGATCCAACGCTATTAGTACATGGAGCAAAATCTGTCATCAGTTTAATTTATAATTATTATCCCGAAAAGGATTTGGCAAAAGAGAATAATGATAATTTTAAAATAGCGAAGTACGCCTATGGCGAAGATTATCACCACGTAGTAAAAAACAAGCTCAAAATTTTTCTAGAAAAGATTCAGGAAGAAATAGGACAGGTAGTAGGACGCGCTTTTGTTGACTCTGCCCCGATACATGAACGCGCATGGGCAAAAAAATCAGGCTTGGGTTGGGTTGGAAAGAATAGCTTGTTGCTTAACCGCACAATGGGTAGTTTCTTTTTTCTGGCCGAACTCATTATTGATCTGGAATTGGAATACGATGGTCCAGTAAAAGATTATTGTGGTTCGTGTACTGCCTGTATGGATGCATGCCCTACTGAGGCGATCTCCGAACCCTACGTGGTAGATGGAAGTAAATGCATCTCTTATTTTACCATCGAGCTAAAAGAAGAAATCCCTACTACGGTAAAAGGAAAATTTGAAAACTGGATTTTTGGGTGTGATATCTGTCAGGATGTGTGCCCATGGAATAGCTTTTCAAAACCACACAACGAAGCGCGTTTTACCCCCCAGCCTGATCTAAAAGATATGACCAAGCGGGACTGGATGGAAATAACGGAAGATGTTTTCCAAAATTTATTTAAAAAATCTGCTTTAAAGCGAGCAAAATTCGAGGGGTTAAAAAAAAACCTTTCCTTCCTTAACCGAAAAAATTAGAATAATATTAAAATTTCCACCGCAGGTAAATCAACCCTCAAATTTTGACTTTTTATTTAGCTTCATGTAAAAAAGTAGTCCCGCAAAAGCGGGACTTGATAGTTAATTTTTGGGTGCTATAATCTTTAAACTCTAACAAAACAACGATTTAAAATCGCTTCATGTTCTCTCGCATAGTTGGCATAACACCAGCGTTGGAGATCCTGAATTTCTTCTGCTATCAGCATTTTAATAGCCTTACGCAGCTCTTTCTCAAAAAGCCGCGCGTCAAAACTCACACGCGTGAGGATGTTCTTTACATAACTGAGCATCTTCATATTTAAAAAAATTGTAAAGTACGATGTGCAACCGCCCGCCCTGTTGCAACCATGAAATTACAAAAGGAGTTGAAGAGTGAAAAGAAGAATCTATTTTTGTACTCTGCAACACGTTGCGATGCTATTTGCACTATGAAATTTATACTTAGAACGAGCCAATTTATCTTTTTGTTGTTTTGGGCAAATTATGGGCTCGCGCAAGACAACATCCAAATCACATTAGGCCCTGATGAGATCGGTGAGAATCAGATTTGGACCATTACAGTTACCGTAAATAATGACCGTTTAAAGAATTATGACAATTTTCCTGATATAGAAGGATTTCGCAAGCGAGGCACTTCTACTCAATCACAAACGAGCATCATAAACGGACAGGTAAGCTCCTCGCAAAGTATTGTAATGAGCTATTTACCAACAAAACAGGGGAGTTTTTCCATTCCCGCATTTAAAATGAAAGTAAATGACCAGATCATTTCCGTTTCCGGGAAAAAAGTAAAAGTAGGCCCACCTGCTCAAAATCAGCAACGTGATCCCTTTCGAAGTTTTTTTGATCGCGATCCGGCCGATGATTTTTTTGGGCGTGGCGAAACCGAATTTGTAGATATCAAGGAAGATGCGTTACTGGCCCTTACTACCAATAAAGATGAAGTTTATGTTGGAGAAGGATTTACAACAACATTATCATTTTTGGTAGCAGATAATAACCGAGCGCCTATGCAGTTTCATGACCTGGGCAAACAACTGGCTACAATCCTTAAGAAGTTAAAACCCGCTAACTGTTGGGAGGAAAATTTTAACATCGAGAATATTGAAGGAGAATTGATCCAGGTGAATGGGAAGGGATATACCCAGTATAAAATTTATCAGGGCTCGTTCTATCCCCTTAATTCCCAGTCTGTAGAATTTCCAAGTGTTGGTTTGGAGATGATTAAATTTAAGGTGGCTAAAAACCCATCTTTCTTTGGCCAGAATAGACAAGAAGATTTTAAAACCTTCTATTCTAAGAGCAAGACCGTGAAAGTAAAAGAACTACCAGCCCATCCGTTGAAGGAATCTGTTGGTGTGGGGGTATATCGATTGGATGAAAAAATTGGTGCTACTGAATTAGAAACCGGACAAAGCGTGTCCTACGAGTTTCGCGTTCTTGGAGAAGGGAATATATCCTCCATCGAAAAGCCGATCCTCAAAAAAGACAACATCTTTGATTTTTATGAGCCAAACGTAAAGCAAAATATTAACAGGGAACGTGGCCGGGTATCAGGGACTAAGTCCTTTAACTATTTTATGATTCCAAAAGAACCCGGTACCTATCAGTTAGGTGATTATTTTAATTGGGTATTCTTTAATCCTAACACAAAGAAATATGACACGCTGCGTTCTAATTATGTTGTTCATGTAAAAGGTGAGAGTCAAAAAAATCAATTCATTGAAAGTACCAGCCTCGGTTCCTTTTATGATCGGATTGATGCCTCCGACAATCGCATGAGGAATTCAAACCAACATAACTGGACAAAAATTGGGTTTAATATCTTCATTGCATTAATGCTTGGTGTGTCTGCTTATCTTATCTTCCGCAAATAATTCGAAATTCAAGGTTAAATATTTAAAACTGAACACTCAATTGCTGAATTTTAAGTTTCTAATTTTTTCATGAACTCATACGGAACTCTCTTTAAGATCAGCACTTTTGGCGAATCGCATGGTCCGGCTATTGGCGTTATCATTGATGGGTGCCCGGCAGGCCTTACCATTGATGAAGTATTTATTCAATCTGAATTGAGCCGCAGGAAGCCCGGTCAATCAAAAATTACCACACAACGCAAGGAAGACGATACGTTCAAAATTTTATCGGGTGTGTTCGAAGGCCAGTCAACAGGTGCTCCTATTGCCTTGGTCATTGAAAATCAAGATCAGCGCAGCAAAGATTATTCGCACATTCAAAATACGTTTCGCCCTTCTCATGCCGATTACACGTACGAAACCAAATACGGAGTTCGAGATTATCGAGGCGGTGGCCGAAGTTCGGCTCGCGAAACTGCAGCTCGCGTTGCCGCAGGCGCAATAGCAAAGTTGCTGTTAAAAAAATCTGGTATTGATATCAATGGGTTTGTTTCACAAGTGGGTGATTTAAAATCACCTCCTTATACACAACTCGATCTTTCAAAAACTGAAGACAATATTGTGCGCTGCCCTGATTCGGCCACAGCCGCAAAAATGATTGCACTCATTGATCAGGTTCGGTTAGATCGTGATACAATTGGTGGTGTGGTGACATGCGTAATTAAAAATTCACCGGTAGGATTAGGCGAACCGGTTTTTGATAAGCTGCATGCTGAATTGGGCAAGGCCATGTTAAGTATTAATGCTGTAAAAGGATTTGAATATGGAAGTGGATTTGCTGGAGTAGCCCTACGAGGCTCACAGCACAACGATGAGTTTGTAAATGAAGGAGGTCGAATCCGAACAAAAACAAATTACTCTGGTGGCATTCAAGGTGGCATTAGCAATGGCGAGGATATCTATTTTAATGTAGCCTTTAAGCCCGTTGCTACTATTATGCAAGATCAACAAAGTGTAGACAAAGAGGGTAATGAAACAACCGTATCTGGAAAAGGAAGGCATGATCCGTGTGTGGTGCCCAGAGCTGTACCGATTGTAGAAGCGATGGCAGCATTAGTTCTTGCCGACTTTTTATTAAGAAGTAAAGTGTCTCAGATTTAATTTTCATAGATACTCTCGTAAATCATTCGGTCTTGTTCTCCGTTCGTCAATTAAACAAGATTTGAGTCGGGTTTTTTTCTCATTCCTGTTACATTTAAAGAATGAAGAAGAAAAAATTGCCGCTCTATGCAAAAATTTTAATTGGCATGACTCTGGGGCTTGCCTGGGGTCTTTCTGCAAGCGCACTTGGCATGGCAGAGTTTACGCAAGACTGGATAAAGCCATTTGGTACCATCTTCATCAATTGCTTAAAACTTATTGCCGTTCCATTGATCATTGTATCTCTTGTCGATGGGGTTTCTAATTTATCGGATGTTTCCAAGCTTTCGCGTATTGGTGGAAAAACAATTGGGCTTTATATGCTCACCACGGTTTTTGCCATTACACTCGGGTTAATTTTAGTAAACATCATCCAACCTGGTAAACTTCTCTCTGCCGAAAGAAGGGATTCTTTGCGCGAAACTTTCGCTGCTGATTTAGATCAAAGCATTACGGCTGCTCATGCGCCTGCCCGAAGCGGCCCTTTGCAACCTTTGGTAGATGTGGTACCTGAAAATTTCTTCCATGCCGCCAGCAACAATACCAATATGCTGCAAGTGATTTTTTTCTCTATTCTCTTTGGGGTAGCGATGATTCTCTCGAACAAACAGAAAATTCAACCGGTTAAAAATTTCTTTGATGGTGCCAATGAAATCATTCTAAGTATTGTAGATATTATTATGAGATACGCGCCTGTTGGTGTTTTTGCGTTGTTAGCCAGTTTATCCATTGACATGGAGTTAATGAAAGCCTTGTCTGTTTACAGTTTAAATGTTGTCTTGGGCTTGGCTATCATGATTTTTATACTCTACCCTACCTTGTTGAAATTTTTTACCAAAATTAAATACAAAGAGTTTCTTCGTGCGATCTTGCCTGCGCAAATCCTGGCATTCTCGACCAGCTCAAGTGCTGCTACGTTACCCGTAACCATGGACTGTGCTGAAAAAAATCTTGGTATTTCGGAGGAAGTATCGAGTTTCGTATTACCTCTCGGTGCTACAATCAATATGGATGGAACAAGTATTCATCAAGGAATCTCTGCCGTTTTTATTGCGCAGGCATTTGGTATCGATCTCTCATTGATGCAACAGCTTACCATTTTACTTACCGCAGTATTAGCTTCTATTGGAGCCGCTGCCGTACCGGGAGCTGGCATCATCATGTTAATTATAGTATTAGAATCTGTTGGTCTTGACCCAGCCGGGTTGGCGTTAATTTTGGCTGTTGACCGGCCGTTAGACATGCTAAGAACTGCGGTGAATATTACCGGTGATTCAACCGTAGCCAGTATTGTCGCTACCAGTGAAGGAGAACTAAACATAGCCATTGCTAACGATCCAACAACTACTATTAATTCCTCCGTCAGTTAATCGATTCCTTACATGATCAGGATCACGCTCCTCCAGTATTTCGCTTGGAAATAAAAGTGATTATCAAATCATTTATATTGCTGATCATAATTACTTTCTAAACTATGGCTGGAGTTCCACACCCTCAGAAAAAAAGCAAGCTTACCCTATATATTATCATTAGTTTAATTGCAGGAATTGCCGTTGGCTTTGGCCTCAATAAAAGTTACTTGCTTACAGATAATCAAGCACTTGTAAATACTGACCTCGCCATCCGGGAAGTACAAGAACAATTGAAGCAAACCACCGACAGTGTGGTTTTAGTGCACCTGGAAAGTAAAAAGAAGGATCTTAGCAAACAGCGAGGAGCTATTTTAGCAGCACGTGATAAAAAGGTTGAACCCTTTTCTCTTTTGGCCGACATTTTTTTGAGAATGATTAAAATGATCGTTGCTCCGCTTGTATTCACTACCCTGGTAGTGGGCGTAGCCAAACTTGGCGATATCAGTGCGGTCGGTCGAATTGGCGGTAAAACTTTGGTGTGGTTTGTAGGGGCCTCCCTGATGAGTTTGTTACTGGGAATGCTGCTGGTGAACATCTTCGAACCGGGTATAGCCATGAACTTGCCCCTGCCTGAGGCTGGGGATGTTCCTGGAATTGCAAGTAGCGGACTTTCGCTAAAAGTTTTTCTTTATCATGTTTTTCCAAGCAGTGTAATCGATGCAATGGCAAAAAATGAAATTCTACAAATCGTTGTGTTTTCAATCTTCTTCGGGGTAGCTACTGCCGGAATTGGGGAACAAGGTAAAGTGGTCATTACTTTTATGGACGCCTGCGCCCATGTCATTTTAAGATTGACTGGTTATGTTATGATGTTTGCCCCCTTAGCTGTTTTTGGAGCCATGACAGCGATCATTGCCCAACAAGGAGTAACCATTTTAAAAACCTATTCAATCTTCATTAGCGAATTTTACTTTGGTTTAGCAATCCTTTGGGTGATTTTAGCATTAGCCGGGTCACTGTTTATTGGGAAAAGAATTTTTAATCTTCTCAAACGAATCAAAGAACCTATTCTTCTTGCTTTCAGTACCAGTAGCAGCGAGGCTGCATTTCCAAAAACACTGGAAGAACTGGAGCGATTTGGTTGCAAAGATAAAATAGTAAGTTTTGTTCTGCCTCTAGGTTATTCCTTTAACCTGGATGGGAGCATGATGTACATGACTTTCGCCTCCCTATTCATAGCGCAATCCTACGGCATGCACATACCGCTCGCCACTCAACTCAGCATGTTGTTGGTTCTTATGCTAACGAGTAAGGGAATTGCAGGTGTGCCCCGTGCCTCTCTAGTGGTTATTGCCGGAACGCTGGCAACATTTAATATCCCCGAAGCTGGATTAGCCCTGTTGCTTGGGATTGATCCACTGTTAGATATGGGCAGAAGTGCCACCAATGTGGTTGGAAATAGCGTTGCAACAGTTGTTGTAAGCAAATGGGAAAATGCCCTTGGCAATCCTTTACCGGAAGGAAGCGAACTTTAAATTCTTAACTTTGTTAGTCTTAGAAACCATACAGTCATGTTGAAAGCAGCACCCAAAAACATTCATATTTATCTGGAGTCAAATCCTAACCCCAATTCATTAAAGTTTGTAGTAAATGACGTGCTCATTCCGGAGGGACTTAGTTTTGATTTTCCGACACCTGCCGATGCAGAAGAAGCTCCGTTAGCACAAGAACTTTTTATGTATCCGTTTGTAGATCGCGTTTTTTATGCAAATAATTTTATTACGGTAACTAAAAAAGAGGAAGTTGAATGGATGGAAGTTCAGGAGACGCTTAAAAATCATATCAAGACTTTTCTGGAATCAGGAAAACTGATTTTGGATATGAAGGCTCCAGTTGCGCATGAGCAAGAGGAGACTGAGGTGGTTAAAAAAATAAAAACCATTTTAGATGAATACATACGCCCGGCTGTTGAGCAGGATGGAGGTGCCATCACCTTTCATTCCTATCTTAATAAACAAGTTACTGTAATGTTGCAGGGTTCTTGCAGTGGCTGTCCGTCATCAACAGTAACCCTAAAAGCGGGTATCGAAAATCTTTTTAAAAAAATGATGCCGGAAGAAGTAGAATCTGTGGAGGCGTTAGGATAATCATTTAGCGTGAAAGGGTTCATCTTTCTTCTTTTGACGACCATGTCATTATCAGGATTGAGCCAAACGGTGACTGTGATGAGTTACAATATCCGGTTGGATACAAAAGCTGATGGTGTAAATCAATGGGGAAATCGAATTGAAAAAGTAAGTGACCTGATCAAGAAACACAATCCTGATTTACTGGGAGTGCAAGAGGCACTCCATAATCAAATGCTGGACTTGCAAAAGCATTTGCCCAACTATCAATTTGTTGGCGTGGCCCGCGATGATGGCAAAGAGAAAGGTGAATATTCTGCCATCTTTTATAAGAAGGATAAATTTGACGTTCTAAAGCAAAATACATTTTGGCTTTCCGAATCTCCCACCGTACCCGGAAGTAAAAGCTGGGACGCTGCCATAACCCGAGTGGTAACTTTTTCTGTTCTGAAAGAGAAAAGCAGTGGGAAATCATTTATTTATGCAAACACACACTTTGATCATATGGGTGAAGAGGCCCGAAAAAATAGCGCAAACGCCATCAAACAGCTGCTGCTTGATTTTATGAAAGGGTATAAAGAAATACCGGCCCTTGTTTCCGGGGATTTTAATTCAGAACCAACCGATGAACCTTACCTCAACATGATCAATGGCAAAAAGATTGTGTTAGCCGATGCACGACCTGCAACGGATTTAACCGGAACATTTTGTGGGTTTGAGGTGGATAAAATAGCGTGCAGAACGATTGACTATATTTTTCACTCAGCACAATGGAAAGCGAGCCATTATAAAGTGATACAAGATCATGATGGAAAATTCTATCCTTCAGATCATTTGCCGGTAATGGCAACCTTTACTCAGAAATAATTATTTTCTCTTATTCGCCAGATAAACTCCACCTAATATGGCAGCCATGCCAATGAAGTGGCCCACGAATAATTTCTCGCCATCAATTACACCCCACATAACGGCTACAATAGGCATAATGTAAGTAACTGAGCTTGCAAAGAGGGGTGTTGAAATACTTAGCAATTTCACAAACATTAAATTGGCGATGGCCGTACTCATTAGTGCCAATAAAGTAATAAATCCAAATGCCCGCCACGCACCCGGCTCAGTTGTTAGAACGGTTGTAAAATCGGTCAATCCAAAAAGATAAACTGCCGCCAACGGACCAATAAATAAAAGTGACACACTGGTGATGGTAAGCGACCCCAAATCATGAATTTTAAACTTCACCCAATTCAGGTTTGCACCATACAACGCGCATGCCGCCACAATCAGCAACGCATAGAGATTAAACCCGGTGATCGAACTACCGCTTCGCGATAAGGCTAACAATATTGTTCCCGTAAAGGAGATTATGATACCCACAATGGCTATGCCTCTAAATCGTTGTGTAAAAAACAACGCGCCAATAATCATGGTCCATAATGGTGAGAGCGTATTTAAAATTCCCGCCAGGGAACTATTGAGTTGTGTTTGTGCCCAGGCAAATAGGAAAGCTGGAAAAAATATTCCCATTAATCCCGACATCAATAATTTAAAATGATCGCCTTGTTTCAATTGCCTTAGTCTGGGCAATGCCAATGGCAAAAGAAAAAGTGAAGCAGCCGTTACCCGCAAAGCCCCTACTACATCAGGAGCAAATACTTTTAACCCTTGCTTAATTAAGATGAAGGATGTTCCCCAAATCAATGACAGGATGATCAATAAAAAAATGGCTGTAAAATTTTTCTGCGAGGACATTTTTGATTGTACTGGGTTGGCAAGCGCGCAAAGAAAGATATTCCCAAAAGGAATTCAAATGTGTTTCCTGGCTAATTTTTTAAACTTCAACAGACAACCCACTGAATATTTCAACTACTTCATCCAAAATGGAATTGACCTCATCTTGTGTCATAGCCTCAACCAGGCGAGTGCGGAAAGGCTTGAAATCAGGAGTGCCTTTAAAATAATTGGTATAATGCCTCCGCATTTCGAAGATGCCCAGCTTATCGCCCTTCCAGCGAATGGAAAAATCCAAATGCTTACGTGTGATATTCACGCGCTCTATCATTTCAGGAGGTGGCAGTATCTCACCCGTTTTAAAATAATGTTTGATCTCGTTAAAGAACCACGGTGCACCAATAGCCGAACGACCAATCATTATACCATCCACACCGTATCGGTTTTTATATTCCAATGCTTTTTGCGGACTGTCAATATCACCATTGCCAAAAATTGGAATGTGTATCCGTGGATTTTCTTTGATCTTTCCGATCAACGTCCAGTCGGCCGAACCTTTGTACATCTGCACACGCGTACGTCCATGAATGGTTAACGCTTTAATCCCAATGTCTTGCAGGCGTTCG
Source organism: Cyclobacteriaceae bacterium (assembly GCA_016787755.1). Lineage (GTDB taxonomy): Bacteria > Bacteroidota > Bacteroidia > Cytophagales > Cyclobacteriaceae > ELB16-189. The sequence goes on from JAEUUA010000001.1 coordinate 133,227, forward strand.
GCAACCTCTACCACATTCTTCGTATCATCATCCCAACCCAATCGGGTTTTAACAGTAACCGGAAGATGTGTAGCTTTTACAATTTCAGCTGTCATCTGAACCATCTTGGGAATGTCCTGTAACAAGGCAGCACCCGCACCACGACAAGCCACTGCTTTTACCGGGCAGCCGTAATTAATATCAATCAGATCAGGATTAACTTCTGTAGCAATCTCAGCAGACTGCACCATGTTACCAATATCTCCACCAAAGAGTTGAATGCCGATAGGTCGTTCATATTCAAAGATGTCTAGCTTCTGCCTGCTTTTAGCGGCATCCCGAATGAGACCTTCTGAAGAAATAAATTCGGTGTACATCAAATCAGCACCGCCCTCCTTGCACACAGCACGGAATGGTGGATCGCTCACGTCTTCCATGGGCGCTAGTAAGAGCGGAAACTCCCCAAGCTTTATGTTGCCTATTTGTACCAAATTTGATTATTAAGCTAAAACTACGTTGTTTGCGACCACAAAATTAACTCTTTTGTTGAGATGTCTGAACTGACGGGTATTTCCCAACGCCCCGCGCTTATTTCCCTAATTTTCATTTTACTCACCGCAGCCTTGGGTTTTATGATTATCGGGCCTGCTTTGGGTTTCTTTATTGCTATGCCATTTTATGAAGGAAGTATTTTTGATCTCGCTCAAAAAATTTCGAACCCTACGGCACATCCGGAAATCAGGCTCCCGATATTAATCATTCAGGGCTGTGGTACCTTCTTCGGCCTAATTGTTATCCCAACTCTTTACCTGATTGGGATTGAAAAACAGAATCCGATTGAATGGATTAAATCAAAACCCCATTCACTACTCATCCTTTTGGTTGTAGCGATCTTAACAATTACTTTTTTTGCCCCCAACTCAATTTTTATCGAGTGGAATGCAGACTTTGTGTTTCCTGAATTCTTAAAAGATTTTGGAGCATGGGCACGTGAACGTGAAAATCTGGCTGAGAAGCTCACCAAGTTCTTTGTGACCTTCGAAACAAATACGGACTTCCTGATAGGATTGGTTGTCATTGCGTTTTTTCCTGCAATTGGGGAAGAACTTGTATTTCGTGGCATGATACAACCAGAACTTTTTAGAGCTTCCGGAAATCATCATGTGGCTATTTGGGTCTCAGCCATTATTTTTAGTGCCTTCCATATGCAGTTTTTTGGATTCTTACCAAGAATGCTGTTGGGAGCCTTGTTTGGTTATCTCTATGTATGGTCAGGAAATTTATTCCTATCCATGTTTGCACATTTTGTTAATAATGGATTTTCTGTTTTGATGATGTACTTATATCAACGAGGGGTAATCACGGTTGACATGGAATCGCCAGAAGCAGCGCCTTGGCCGGCTGTGTTAATCGCAACAACAGTATTTGTTGCCCTACTTTATTATTTTAAGAATTATCACCAAACCAGTAACCAACCTTCTGCGTGACCGACATCACAAAATTTAGCAATCTTTCACAACGACTTATTACTGCCATTTTGGGTGCAGCAGGTATTGTATTCGGCATCGTGTTTAGCGAATGGACATACTTTGCTGTCTTCTTTATCATTTGCTTTTTCTCCCTCATCGAATTTTATAAACTTTCGGGCCTTGATGGACTCGTTCCTCAAAAAACTTTTGGTACGGTGTGTGGCATCGCTATTTTTTGCCTATCATTTTTTATTGAGCGGGGCGATATCTCTTACCGATATTATTTTCTTGTTTTCCCTACCATATCCTGCGTGTACATGATCAAGCTTTATAAAAAGTTTGAGCGCAAACCTTTTACCAATATTGCCTACACCTTTCTTGGTATCTTTTATGTGGCCGTGCCTTTTATGCTATTAAATATTGCTGCGTTCGAAAATCAGGTGTATGATTATCAAATAATCTTTGGGTGTCTTTTTATCTTATGGGCCGGTGATACTGGTGCTTATTTTGCAGGCACACTCTTTGGAAAAAGAAAATTGTTTGAGCGCATCTCACCCAAAAAGTCATGGGAAGGATTTATTGGGGGAGCAGCACTTGCTTTCGGATTCGCCTATGGTCTGCCCTACTTCTTTTCTGCGATCGGTCACGAACCTACCATTCGATCATGGCAATGGATGGTGATTGGTGTGATCATTATCATTGGCGGAACATTTGGTGATTTAGTAGAATCGCTGTTAAAACGAAGCATTGAAATCAAAGACTCTGGAGATAGCCTTCCTGGCCACGGAGGTTTTTTAGATCGGTTCGATGGACTCTTAATCTCCTCGCCATTTATCGTTGCCTTTTTAGAGATATTTTAAATCGAACAACCTCCAGCGCAAATCTTAAATTCTAGTTTTTTCAGGATAGCTTAACCTGACTTTCCTGAAGCATTAATCTAATCGTTAGTTGGTGTTGTGATGCTTTCTTTGTTCAGTCGAAAGTAGCCGAATTTTCCCAACCCAAGCCACTATTAAAGACTTTGTTAAAATCACACATTTCCACCTTACAACTGTATGGGAACAACGAATTTCTATATCTTTGCAACCGATTTAAAAGCTCAAAAAGAACTTTTCATTTGAAATTCAAGGCATTCCTGCTGAACTGAAACTCACAAATTTTATATGGCATACATAGAACCAGCTCCAATTGTTGATAAGGAAAACCCTTTTGAGGCAATGATGTCTCGTTTTCACACCGCTTCGCAAATATTAGGGCTAGAAGATGAAGTTTATAACGTACTAAAATCACCCGCCAAGCAGGTCATTGTATCGCTTCCGGTAACCATGGACGATGGAAGTATTAAGGTATTTGAAGGCTACCGGGTTATTCACTCAACCATATTGGGCCCTTCCAAAGGCGGTATCCGTTTCGATCCACATGTAAATTTAGATGAGGTAAAAGCATTGGCAGCCTGGATGACATGGAAGTGTGCCGTAGTAGATATTCCATATGGCGGAGGTAAAGGAGGTGTTGCCTGCAACCCGCGCGAAATGAGTGCTGGTGAAATTGAACGGTTAATGCGCTCGTATACGCAAGCCATGATGGGCGTTTTTGGTCCCGATCAAGACATTCCTGCTCCTGATATGGGTACAGGCCCGCGCGAAATGGCATGGTTGATGGATCAGTATTCCCGCAATAAAGGAATGACTGTGTCGGCTGTTGTAACGGGAAAGCCAATCGTAATGGGTGGGTCGTTGGGAAGAACAGAAGCAACTGGCCGTGGTGTGATGGTATCAACGTTGGCCGCAATGGAGAAATTAAAAATCAATCCTTATAAAGCTACTTGCTCCGTGCAAGGTTTTGGAAACGTGGGTTCATGGGCTTCGCGATTACTTGCTGAACGTGGCTTGAAAGTAGTTTCTGTGAGCGATCTCTCAGGAGCATACTATAATGAAAATGGCATTGACATTGACGCGGCCATTGCTTATCGCGATAAAAACAAGGGCTCTTTGGAAGGCTATGCGGAAGTAGAAAAAATTCCAGGAGCTGATTTACTAACACTTCCCGTTGATGTGCTGGTGCCTGCCGCTACTGAGGATGTAATTACAGGAAGTAATGCTGGAAAAATTCAGGCTAAGCTGATAGTTGAGGGTGCAAACGGGCCAACTTCCTCAAAAGCGGATAATATAATTTTTGAAAAAGGAATAAGTGTGGTACCGGACATTCTTGCCAATGCGGGTGGTGTAACGGTTTCGTACTTTGAATGGGTACAAAATCGATTAGGGTACAAATGGACGGCAGAACGGGTAAACCGCAGAAGTGATCGGATTATGAAAGATGCCTTTAATGTTGTTTATAAAACAGCCAATGAATATAAGGTTTCTTTACGAATTGCTGCCTACATAGTGGCCATTGACAAAGTGGCTAAGACATATAAATTCAGAGGCGGATTTTAATTCCAAATTCAAGGCTCAATATTGAAGATTGTTGTCATTAATGTTGATTTTTGAATTTTAAACTAGAATCGAGATGACTATTCACCGTGAAGGGCGTACGCTCCTGTTTATTCTATTGGTAGTACTGTTTTTCCTTAATTGGGCAGTTGGTTATTTTTATCCTGACCTGCTTGTTGTTCAAAATATTCTAATTGGAGCAAGTCTTGTATTCTATCTTATCATTCTACAATTTTTCCGTATTCCAATTTTTCAGGTCAACAAAAACGAAAATCAAATTCTGGCTCCGGCCGATGGGAAAGTAGTGGTGATAGAAGAAACTGAAGAAACTGAATACTTAAAATCAAGAAGAAAACAGATTTCGATTTTTATGTCGCCCATCAACGTGCACGTAAATCGTATGCCTGTGGCCGGAACAATTTCATATTGTACTTACCATCCGGGAAAATATTTAGTAGCGTGGCATCCAAAATCAAGTACAGAAAATGAGCGAACAACTATAGTAGCTCGCATGGGTAATGGCACAGAAATTTTGTTTCGGCAGATTGCCGGGGCATTAGCCCGAAGAATCAAATGGTATGTTAAAGAAGGGCAACCCCTGCAACAGGGCGATGAGTTTGGCTTTATAAAATTCGGATCGCGTGTTGATATTTTTTTACCACTCAGCGCTAAAGTAACAGTAAACATTGGCGACATAACAAAAGGGGGTAAAACAGTAATTGCTGAGTTTCAAACAAGCTCCTATAAGTAAATAGGCCTCTTTCATAAGATTTTAAGTCCTAACGCACATTATCTTAGGTTAAATCCATATCTTACCTGAATTATTTTAATCAAAACTACAAGCATAGCTTGCTGAGAGACCTCTCAAGCCAATAGCATAATTGAAACCCCATGAGTGTGAATCTGAATTTGAAATTCGCCAACCATCAAAAAGATTTTTTTGTAACGCTTACACAACGCGTTAATGGATACTTCAAAGCAAATAATATAGAACGCACGGCCAATCGGGAAATGGTGATCAAAACCATTTTCATGTTTTCACTTTACCTGATTCCCTACTTTCTGTTGATTGGGGGTATCACATCAACCCTCTGGGGTATGTTAGGACTTTGTGTATTAATGGGTTTTGGAATGGCCGGCATCGGGCTTTCTATTATGCACGATGCCAATCATGGTTCGTACTCTACAAAACCCTGGGTGAACAATCTGTTAGGACTTAGCCTGAATTTAGTGGGCGGTCACGACTTGAATTGGAAAATTCAACACAACGTTTTGCATCACACGTACACAAATGTGCATGATGTAGATGAAGACATCAGTCCACGTGGAATTTTAAGAATGGCGCCTGATTCCAAATGGAGAGGTATACATAAATTTCAACATTATTACGCGTGGTTTTTTTATGGGTTGATGACATTCGTCTGGGTGATTGTTAAAGACTTTGATAGAATAATTAAATATCAGCGCGATGGCCTGGTGAAGAAACAGCGCACCACGGCAGCTCGTGAGTGGATCTTTATGATCACTTCTAAAGTGATCTATTTTACCTACATCATGGCAATCCCCATGTGGCTGCTGCCGATCACATTCTGGCAAGCATTTGCTGGTTTTTTTGTGATGCATTATATTGGAGGCTTCATCTTAGCCATAATCTTTCAGCCAGCGCATGTCGTTGAAGGAACAGAGTATCCGATGCCCGATGAACACGGAAACCTGGAAAACAACTGGGCAATCCATCAACTACACACAACGACTAATTTCGGTCACCGCGAAAAATTATTTTCGTGGTATGTGGGCGGTTTAAATTATCAGGTTGAGCATCACCTTTTCCCAAACATTTGCCATGTTCACTATCGTAATATTTCCACAATAGTTGAACAGACTGCCAAAGAGTTTGGGCTCCCGTACAAATCAAAAGACACATTTTTTGAAGCTGTGGCTGCTCATGCACGCCAATTAAAAATACTTAGCAAAAAACCAGTTCAGAAAGAAAACCGAATAGCAGTAGCTGCATAACTAGTGTATCTCACGAAGTACAGCTAACGATTTCATCTCCCCAAAATTATCGACATGACTTGCGTAAAAACGCAATAAGCTTGTCAGTAAAGTTTGCCGTTGATCGTAGGTGATTGAAGTGGCCGATGTATAATTAGCAACAAGTAATTCCTTGAGTGCTTTTTCATCTACATCATCCATCCAATGACCACCCAAAACCTCTTCCGTTAAATTGGGGCCAAAGCCAAGATGCTTGCTTAAGCCTAATAAAAATAGCAAATGAAAATTCTCAGGCTTTTGATGTTGATCGAGTACTATCAGTGAACGTGCGATAAACTCATGGATCTCACCTGCATGACTTTGTTCTTTTACCGATTTATTTAACACTTCATTGATAAACATAGCGATGGCCGACTTACGAATTTCTGAAGTAACCGATTGATAGGGATGATAGCATTTCACTTCTTTAATACGAAGGATATTGGCATTCTCTTTATAATATACAACCAGGTCGAGCAAAGTTAATGGCTGAAACAACGCGATCTTGCTCCTTTTGGAACTACTGCGAACTCCGTTAACAATGTAGCTCTGCAACCCAAATAACTCAGTGAAAATATTTACGATAATGGATGTTTCTCCATACTTGGTAAATCGAAAAACAACACCTTTGGTTTTATGAAGCACAGCTACTTTTTACCTTTTTCTTGAGCAGCAAAAAATGCCAGGCGACTTCTAGCCTCATACGCTTCCTTTTCTCCCAGCATTACTTTCGAATCATTCTCGTTGAGACGATACGAGAACGAAGCCAACTCTCCAGTTTGTGCACAAATAGCATGGACCTTTGTAACGTATTCGGCAACTGCTAACATGTTAGGCATTGGGCCAAAAGGCTTTCCTTCATAGTCCATATCCAGGCCCGCAACAATTACACGTTTGCCTGCATTAGCTAGTGAATTACAAACTTCCACTATGGCCTCATCAAAAAACTGCGCTTCGTCAATACCTACCACATCACAATCTCCAGCCAGCAGGATAATATCATTTGCAAAATTTACCGGGGTAGAACGAATTTCACGTTCACTGTGCGATACAATTTTCTGATTATGGTATCGGGTGTCAAGGGTAGGCTTAAAGATTTCAACTTTTTGTTTGGCAATGAGCGCCCGGTTTAGTCTACGGATTAACTCTTCGGTCTTACCTGAGAACATGCACCCACAAATCACTTCAATCCAGCCACTTTTCCCCGATCGATTACTTCTGCCAAGTTGAGGTTCAATAAACATGGTGCAAGTTAAGATTTAAGTCGGTTTTGGTTTTAATTCGTGTAGGTCATATGTGGCATCTTCGTGTCATCAGGGACTCTTATTTTGCAGACACCAAACACCGAAGTTTGGCATGCCAGACGTTCATTGGAAGCAAGTTCACCCAGCTTTCGATAATTCAATTCGGCTGCCGAAAGTGGACTAAGCTGATCAGCACCCGCTATCACAATCATCTTACAGGTTGTGCACCGCCCCTTGCCTCCGCATGCGTGCATCCAGTCGATATAATTACTTTGAAGCACCGATAAAACTGAATTTACCTTTCCCTCAGGAAACACTTCCTTTTGAGCCAAATTTTCAATCACTATCTTTACCATAACAACATGCGGCACAGGCTTGCATTTTGATTAAACAAGAATACAAAAATAGTAACTCATGGACGAAAAGATTAGTTTGAAAGCAGTCGATCAGTATTCTATCCATGTAGCCAACCAAATGGCGGACGCTTTCTTTTCCAAAAAGGAAAAAATAACAGGTCCCGAACTACTTACACTCTGTGAAATAAAGCAAGTAAATCTTTTCGTACTCAATGATTTGCTCAGTGTATGGAAGCAGGAAACAGAAAAATTAAAAAGTCCGTATTTCGATTACGAAGCAAAGCCTGTGGCCGAGGCCCTTGTCCAATTTCAAAACACAGTCAGCAATCACATCCTGATCAACAAAACCAACCTACTTCCACTCTTAAAAAAGGGAGTGAGTCAAACGTTGTTTTTGATTTTAGCGCCTTATGATTTCTTTTCCAATACCTTGGATAAAAAAGATGGTGATGTCATCCTCACAAAGGATTTGAAGGAAACGGTGAAATATATTAAAACCAATCGGGCTCCTTTAGAAAAACTGGTAAGCCACTTAGAAGAAAGAAAGTTAGAATCCATTGCAGGCAAAGAAGCCTTCGCATTACTGGATCATATTCTGGAAGAAGTAAATTTTACTCCGGAAGATGTTGAACCTTATTTGTCAGCCTTTAATAAACTGGTACCCGTTAGCATTGATAAGTTCTATGAAATAAAGGTTACGCAACCAGCCCCTGAACCAAAACAGGAACCCATTATTGAGGTGAAGTTGGTTGAAACAAAAACCGTGACTCAATCAATTTCAGTGGAGAATAGCGCCACGGTAAGCAAACCCACGCTAGCTGATAATCTTGCGAAGCAAAAGGTTACTCGATTAAAAGAAAGCCTGACAATCAATCAAAAGTTTATGTTCACCAAAATTTTGTTTCATGGTGATTTTGAAATTTTCTCAGAGGCGATCGATAAACTTGACCGCTTTGACAACCTCACACAGGCTACTCGTTTTTTAGATGATGGTTATCCCGACTGGGACAAAGAGAGCGAAGAGTACGAAGAGTTTATTGAGATTGTTCAGAAGCGGTTTAGTTAGATTTCAAAAAGAAAGTTGGTTCTGCATCTTTGTTAACAATTCCTTCATATCAACCATAATTATTAACGATGTCCCAACATTTATCAATAATACCCTCCCTATAGATGTCGGCTAACTTATTAAGTTTTTGATCCTCCACTTTTAAGGAAATAACATTCCACTCTAGTCTTTCAGCACCAATAGGTAACCAGGCCATATTATCATCAAATTCTTTAAAAACTTGAACATCAATCTCAAGTGGCCTTATATATTCAATCCAAGTCAGAATCTTAGTCATCTTATGAACCCCAAGAGGGAGTCCAATATGGTTTGTCAAGATCGCTTTTGCATTCGAGACCAACTTTCTTTTAAGCTGTTTCAATTTCTCACTTTCAATTTCCTCTTTTGTCATGCATAAATTTATAAATTCCTACTTTCTTAAGTATGAAAATACAAATGATGTGCAAGAGAAAAATCAAAATTTTGATTAAATCCTCTGCAACACCTGCCCACGGTGAGCATCCAACTTTAAAAGAATAAACAAAAGAATGGTAAAGCTCCACAACGAAGAACCTCCATAACTAAAGAAGGGCAACGGAATTCCAATCACGGGGAACAATCCGATGGTCATGCCAATGTTAATAGCAAAGTGAAAGAAGAAAATACTGGCTACTGCATAGCCATACGCCCGTGAAAATTTACTCTTCTGTCGTTCCGCTATAAAAATAACCCGCAGCAGCAGCGCCATAAAAAGCATAATTACAATCAAGCTCCCTAACCATCCGTGCTCCTCGCCTATCGTGCAAAAAATAAAATCGGTACTCTGTTCCGGAACAAAATCAAACTTGGTTTGCGTTCCTTTTAAGAATCCTTTGCCCGCAAAACCTCCACTGCCAATGGCAATTTTAGATTGCGTAACATTCCAGTTAATTCCCATCGGATCGAAATCAGGATCAACCAACGCTTCTAATCTCTTTTTGTGGCGAATGGGCAATACATTATTTACAATGTAATCGAAGCTCTCAATGGTAATCATCAGAATTACCGCACCTGAGCACAGTACCATAATTCGTTTCAGTTTTCTCTTACCAAAGAATATGAGCGCGACAAGTACGGCAGCAATTGCGCCATGCAGGTACCATTGGTTTTCAACAATCAAGGTTAAGATAGCAATGGTTGCAGCGGAAACTCCAACAATCATTATAAAGGGCGACATACCTTCTCTAAAGAAAACAAAGATGAACGCGGTAAAAACGATAGCTGTTCCAAAATCCTTTTGAAGAAGTATTAGTGCCATTGGTATTGCAATAAGTCCAAGCAAGATGAACTGGTTGCGATTGTTCTCCATTTTAAAACCTACCGAGCCCATAAACTTAGCTATTGCCAAAGCAGTTACAAACTTGGCAAACTCAGAAGGTTGCACCCCAAAAGAGCCAATCCCGATCCACGACTTATTTCCGCCTACCTCTTTACCAAGGATAGGCACCAGAACAAGCACAAACAAAATGATTCCATAAAACAGGTAAGCAAACGTTTCGTAAAAACGCATGTCTAGGATGATGATAGCCAGAATGATGACGAAAGACGCAGCAATAAAAATTAACTGTCGGCCTGAGTTAAGTGATAAATCCCAAATGGTTTGGTTTGCTGTTTCATCATATACAGCCGCGAAGATATTGATCCAGCCAAATGTTACCAGAACAACATACAGTAACACGGATGCCCAGTCCAGCTTACCCGATATATCAACGTCCTTTCTCATTCAAATTTTCCGGCTAACACATAGCTTTCAATGTGTGGTCTCTTGGTTGCCCCCAATAAATATTTTTCAATCATTAAGCTCGCTATGGAAGCTGCAGCCCGTGCACCTTGTCCGGCATCTTCTACATACACTGAAATGGCAATCTTTGGATTATCGCGAGGCGCAAAGGCAATAAACACAGAGTGATCAAAAAGTGGGGGAGCATTTTGCACCGTGCCTGTTTTTCCGCACACAATAATGTCAGCCAATTTAGCACGATACTGACCTGTTCCCTCTTCCACTACTTTTTGCATAGCATCAACGGCTACAATAAAATAAGATGAATCGATTAAGGTATAATGACGTTCCTGGTATTGTGGCAAGGGTTTATTATCAGCACCAATCGCCTTTACCAAATGGGGTGTATAATAAAATCCACGGTTTGCAATAATCGCTGCAAAGTTTGCCATCTGAATGGGAACCACCAGATTTTCGCCTTCACCAATTGCCAATGAATAAATGTTAGAAAATTTCCAGGCTTGACTTCTATACGCACGATCATAGTAGGCCGGAGTTGGCACCAGGCCTTCCTTTTCGTTGGGTAGATCGATTCCTAATTTCCTGCCAAAGCCGAAACTCATAATGTGCTTATCCCATTCTTCCAACCCAATGCGTGTGTCACCAAATGGATCATTCACAACTCCTTTGTTGAGCATTCTTCTTAACACATTATGAAAATAGGGATTGCATGAATTAGCAATGGCTCCCCGCAAATCTTCATTTGAGTGGGCTCCATGACAATTAATAATATTTCGATCGCATCGGATTCGGGTTTCCGGAGTTATTACCTTTTCCTGAAGTGCCGTCATCGCTTGTGCGATTTTAAAAATAGAACCCGGCCGGTATTGCGCCATGAGTGGTCGATTAAACAAGGGCTTCATAGAGTCAATGCTGATCTGTTTGAAATTGGAACTGTAATTTCTTCCCGTAAGAAGATTAGGATCATACGAAGGCCCTGATACTAGGGATAGGATTTCACCCGTTGCAGGCTCAATCGCCACTATACTTCCAGACTTTCCCTTCATCAGCATCTCGCCATATTGCTGAAGATCGATATCAATCCCTGTGGTTAAATTCTGACCAGGAACAGATAATGTATCATACAATCCATTCTTAAATGCTCCTTTTTCAATTCCTTTTACATTGCGCAACTTAAAACGCACACCCCGTTTGCCGCGAAGTTGTTCTTCATAAAAATATTCTATTCCACTTTGACCAACATAATCACCTTGTTTATAGATTTTCGTTAGGTCCCGATCCAAATTTGTTTTACTAATCTCACTTACATAGCCCAAAGCATTGGCTAAGGCAGGAGTTGCATAGGAGCGCGTGGTTCGAGCCTGAACATAAAAGCCCGGAAAACTTTCGAGATGATCTTGCACTTTGGCAAAGTCAACGTTCGACAATTGGTTCATGAAAATGGTTGGCTTAAAAGGAGAGTATTCCTTTCTGGCTTTCATGGCTTTAAATCTTGCTCGAAGTTCTTCACGCGAAATTTCAAATACGCTACAAAACTTTGCAGAATCAAAATTTTTAACATCCTTGATTACAACCTCGAGGTCAAACTCAGGCGAGTTAAAGACAATCAATTTTTGATTTCGATCGTAGATCAATCCCCGAAAGGGGTACTCTACCTGGCGAAGAATTACGTTTCCATCGGCTAGCTCTGCATACTTATTATCCAGCACCTGGATAAAGAATAGTTTGATTAAAAAAATTAATCCAACTACAATAAATATAACCTGCAATATGTCTTTCCTTCCCTCATTCATATGCGCCTGCCCCGCGGAGACAAATACTGTAGTAAAATTATCACAGTCATCGTAAACAACAAACTACCCACAATCTTAAGCATGGTAAACCAAAACAAGGTAAAGCTGGCAGCTTCTACAAAAAATAAAACGGCCTGATGAAGAAAAACAAGAGGCAGCGTGTACACCAAAAACCATTGTAACCCATTAGAAGCAATAGTCGCTGAAGACCCTGAATCGTACCCACCCTGGGGAGTAATAGTTGCCATCCAATAGTTTCGCGTATAAGCAACCAACACTGTTGCCATGGCATGCAAGCCCATGCTATTGTAAAATATATCAATCGTAAAACCGAGTATAAACCCAATGGCCATTAATGCCATTGTATTGAGCTCAATTGGTAACAATAGAATAAAAGCGATGTATAAAAAACAAAATGCAGAGTTAAATAGAACCAGATTTCGAAAGATTAAAACCTGAACCAGTACGTACACAAAAAATAAAACAAATTGGATAATGCCAGTGCGATTCATTTCTTTCCCACAATAGTTAGTTGTTCGAGCGAATCTTTTTCATTTTTCAATCGACTTTTGATCACATTCACAAAAGATAACTTTCCGAAATCTTGTGATAATTCAATCTGGATATCCCAAAAATTAGTTTCTTTCTTCAAGTCTGCAGCACGAATAATACCTACCATTACACCCTCTGGAAAAACAGCATTATACCCGGAAGTAATTACCGTATCACCCACGACCGGAGTGGCATGGCGTGGAATATATAACAAATTTGAATAGCGCTGATGAAGTCCGTCCCACCGAACACTACCAAAATGATTTGTTCTTTTAATTACACATGAAATTTGTTCATCTACATTTAACAACGAAATAAGAACAGAATAATTCCTGGAAACTGATTTTACTTTACCTACCGCACCATCATTACTAATGGCAGCCATACCTGGCATTATTCCATCCGCTGCTCCTTTATTGATGGTAATAAAATTTTTGTACAGATTGGTTGAATTGGCAATTACTTTGGCACTCACAAATTTGTACTGATCTGCCTTGGATGAATCGAGATCAGTCGGGAAATAGTTTTCACGCAATTGATTGATCCTTTCAAGATCAGTTCGCAACACAGCATTTTCACGCGACAACTCTTCATTGATTGTGCGCAACGAAAAGTACTCTCTAACTCCTTGCGAAAAGCCAAGAATGTTAGCTGCCAGCCGATTGGAGGAATTAAAATACTTTGTGCTTTGATACTGATTATTTTCAATAATCAACCAACTGCAAGACAACTCAAGAAGTAAAAAAGTAAGAAATGCCCTGTACTCGTAAATAAAATTTATGAGTCGCTCCATTCATCAGGTCATCAAAATCTTTCTGAAATGATCCAGGTTTTTAAGTGTTGCTCCGGTTCCACGCACCACCGCGCGCAACGGATCGTCTGCTACGTGAATGGGCAATTTTGTTTTGAGCGATAAGCGTTTGTCAAGGCCACGAAGCATGGCACCTCCGCCTGTTAAGTAAATACCACGCTCATAAATATCAGCGGAAAGTTCTGGTGGAGAAAGTTCTAAAGCCTTAAGCACAGCCTCCTCCAATTTTGAGATTGACTTATCCAGTGCAAAGGCAACTTCTGAATATGAAATCTTAATTGTTTTAGGGATACCAGTCATTAAATCACGACCCCGGATTTCATAATCATCCGGACCATCATCTAATTCTGTTAGCGCTGAGCCAACTTCAATCTTTACGCGTTCGGCAGAACGTTCCCCAATCAACAGGTTGTGCTGCCTTCGCATGTAATCCAAAATATCTCTGTTAAAGGTGTCGCCCGCAATTCTGATGGATTGATCACACACAATTCCCGACAAGGCAATCACAGCGATATCAGTAGTACCTCCACCGATATCTACGATCATATTACCAACAGGCTGTTCGATATCGATACCAATACCGATAGCGGCTGCAATCGGCTCATGAATCATATATACTTCTTTTGCATTGGCATGCTCCGCAGAATCGCGCACGGCACGTTTTTCAACTTCCGTGATGGCAGAGGGAATACAAATTACCATCCTCAAAGATGGTGGAAAAAGTCTGCGGCCCGTGTCAATCATTTTGATCATACCCCGAATCATCATTTCAGCAGCGTGGAAATCGGCAATTACACCCTCCTTCAGCGGCCTGATGGTTTTGATGTTATCGTGCGTTTTCTCATGCATTTGCATGGCTTCGCGACCAATGGCCAGCACTTTACCGGTGGCACGATCCAAGGCAATAATAGAAGGTTCATCTACTACTACTTTGTCTTTATGAATGATCAGTGTGTTTGCAGTTCCCAGATCGATGGCGATGTCGCTGGTAAAAAAATCAAAAAGTCCCATGCGTTCCCTTAAGGTAAAAAGTTATAAGGCACGAAATTACAGAAATAATCCCGTGAATTTTAAGTGTAATCAATCGAAAAAACTTACACCGTATTAATGCTTGAAGTGACGCACGCCTGTGAAAACCATAGCCATCTTATTTCTGTCGCAATAATCAATCGAGTCCTGATCTTTGATAGATCCTCCCGGTTGAATCACTGCCGCAATGCCTTGTTCATGTGCAATCTCTACACAATCCGGAAACGGAAAGAATGCATCGGATGCCATGACTGATCCTTTGAGGCCAAAACCGAAAGCTTCAGCCTTTTCAATGGCCTGCTTAAGAGCATCCACGCGGCTGGTTTGACCAACTCCGCTTGCCAACAATTGACCTTTTATCGCCAGAATGATTGTATTTGACTTCGTGTGCTTACAGATTTTGCTGGCGAATAGCAAAGCTTCGATTTCTTCCGCAGTTGGGGCTTTCTTAGTTACCACCTTAAGATCAGACTTAGCATCGGTTTTAAGATCCAGGTCTTGCTCAATTACGCCATTGAGCAAACTCTTAAACTGCTTCTTACCATTAAGTGGCTGGTGTTGCTTCAAAATGATTCGATTCTTTTTAGACTTCAGTAAGTCTAACGCTGCTGAATCAAAATCAGGAGCTATCAATATTTCGAAAAATAGTTTGTTGATTTCTTCCGCTGCTGCGAGATCAATTTTTTGATTGGTGGCCAACACACCTCCAAAGGCTGAGATTGTATCCGCCTGAAATGCTTTTAAATAAGCTTCCTTAACAGTTGGAGCAATTGACACTCCGCATGCATTGGTATGTTTGATAATGACAAAAGCCGTCTCGCCATCAAATTCCTTTACCAGATTTATTGCTGCATCAACATCCACCAGATTGTTATAGGAGAGTTCCTTTCCGTTGAGTTGATCAAATAACTTCTCTAAATCGCCATAAAATACACCTTGCTGATGGGGATTTTCGCCATAACGCAAAACCTTACCTTGCTGAAAACTTGATTTAAAACTTGGCAGCTGCTGCTCACCATTGAAGTAATTAAAGATGGATGTGTCATAATGAGAAGTGACATCAAAAGCTTGTACCGCAAATTTCTTCCGATCTGTAAGATCAGACGCGCCTTCCTTCTCCTCTAACAAAGTCAGGAACTGCTGATATTGGGTACGGGCTGATACAATCAGAACATCATTAAAATTTTTGGCTGCCGCACGAATCAACGAAATACCACCAATATCAATCTTCTCAACAATGTCTTCTTCAGTTCCGCCCTTGGCAACCGTTTCTTGGAATGGGTATAAATCCACAATTACTAAATCGATGGGCGCTACTTTGAACTCCTGAGCTTGCTTTAGATCATTGGCATCATCTCTTCTGAAAAGAATTCCCCCGAAAATAGCCGGATGAAGTGTTTTTACTCGACCTCCAAAAATTGAAGGATATCCCGTTAAGGTTTCAACAGGTGTAACTGTATAGCCTAACTTTTCAATAAAATCCTGTGTGCCTCCTGTGGAAACGAACTCCACACCTTGTTTACCCAACAAATGAATGATCGGTTCGAGGTTATCTTTGTAAAAAACTGAGATTAGTGCGCGAGTGATTTTTTTGGAGGACATAACCATAATTTTGAGGTGCAAAAATGAATAATTTTCCACGCAAAGACGCCAAAAACGCATAAGTTTTAAGGTAATATCTTGATAGAGATTTTACGGGCAATAAGTACATAACTCAAACGAAATCAGGAATTTGCTTCATCTAATCATTATACAATTGCGATCTTGGAGCCTTTGCGCGCAATACAGCTATGAAACTATTTCTTCAACTCGATCTTACTCCCTGGCAAGAATCAGCATATCAAAAACCTTTACTGGCCTATGCTTCTTCACTTTCAAGTGATCTGATTGGGGCTGAAATGGATAATCGATCGGATGCATCCATTATAGATATTCTTCTCAGACTTTGTGATCAGGTGACTTCGATCTTTATTTTCGTGCGAGCAAAACCAACGGAGCCGTTTGGATCCACGTTAAAATTATTAAACGCATTGCTCCGAACCAATCAAAAGATTTACACCGTGGTGCTTTCGGGAAACCACGAACAAACTGAAAATCTGTTCAAGCACTTGAATGATAAATTCAAAAAGGAAGAAGATCAAGAAAAAGTAAAACTCTGGATTGAGGAGTTTGCGCTAGCTTAGGCCATGAAGGAAGTCACGCTCTTCGTATTCTTCCGCTTCGATCGTAAAGTCATCGGCATCCATAAAGGCGGGAAACTTATCGCGATACGATTGTAATGCGTGAGCATTTAAGGCCAAGGTCTTGATTGCCTCAACGCCTTCTACTGAGAAAAATGAATCACCTTTAGGTCCAATGAAAGCCGAATGTCCATTGTACTCCACTCCATTGCCATCTAATCCTACCCGATTGACACCAACTGTATAACTTAAATTTTCAATCGCCCTTGCTTTTAGCAGGGTCTCCCACGCATTGCCGCGCACCATGGGCCAATTGGCAACATAAATCAAAACATCATACGATGGTTTCTTAAGCGAGGCATTCCAACGATTGCGGCTCCACACCGGAAAACGCAAATCATAACAGATCAACGGACAAATCTTCCAGCCCTTCCAATGACCAATCAAAAGGCTTTCACCGGGAGTATACACCTGATGTTCTTCCGCCATGCGAAAGAGATGGCGCTTATCGTAGGTCTTATAATTTCCACCTGGCTCCATCCACAACAAACGGTTATAAAACCGATCGTGCACATTGGCAATAAAGCTTCCCAAAATAAGTGCCCCGGTCTGGTCTGCCATCTGCTTCATCCACTTAAAGGTGCGCATATTCATATGCTCGGCCAGTTTGGCAGCCTTCATGGTGAAGCCCGTAGTAAACATTTCGGGCAACACAATCACGTCTGTAGATTCCCCAATACTCCAGATTTTCTCCTCAAACATGGCCAAATTAGCTCCTGTGTCTTCCCAATGGAGTTCTGATTGAATAATGGTTATTTTTAAATCCTGCATATGATTGTAAACCGGATTGCAAAGAAAGCAATACAGGTTCAAATTTTGAACCCTTTGCTGAATAAAAACCCGTTAAAGTTTCCTAAGGATGGCTCCGGCCTTCTCCAGCGTCTCTTCACCTTTGGCAAAGCAAAATCGCAAGAGTTGATGGTTTGCCTTGTCGTTGTAAAATGCCGAAACGGGGATGGGTGCTAACTTCTTCTCGTTGGTCATCCATTCAGCCATTTCCAGTTCATTCTTTTCAGAAATTCCCTCATAAGACAGAAGTTGAAAATAGCTGCCGAAACATGGCAATGGTTTAAAGGATGAACCTTTAATCTGATCCAGAAAAAAATCCCGCTTTCGCTGATAGAATTTCCCGAGCTTAAGATAATTTTCAGGATTGTTTAGATACTCTGCAAGCGCCAATTGCACGGGTGTATTTACGCTAAACGCAATAAACTGATGCGCTTTGCGGATTTCTCGGGTAAGATTTTCGGGAGCTACAGCATAGCCCACTTTCCAACCGGTAGCATGAAATGTTTTTCCAAAAGAAAACACAGCCACACTTTGAGCCGCCAGTCTGGGAAATTTTAACACGCTTTGATGTTGTTGATTATCAAAAATGATGCGCTCATACACTTCATCACTTAACACAATGATGTTTTTTTCAATGGCAATTTGCTCCAAGGTTTTCAAATCCTGTTCGCACAACACTGAACCTGTTGGGTTATGCGGGGTATTGATCATAACCATCCGCGTACGCGAGGTGATTTTACTTTTCACTTCTTGCCAATCGATCCCAAAATGAGGTGGAGTTAATTTGATGTGAATAGGAACTCCTCCGTTTAATCGAATGGAAGGATCATACGAATCATAGGCAGGATCGAATAGAATCACTTCATCTCCAGCATTCACTAGTGCCGAGATGGTTGCAAACAAAGCTTCAGTGCCTCCTGCTGTTACGGTTACTTCTGTTTCAAAGTCGGTAGGCCGTTGAAAGCTCTTCATCACTACATCAGCGATTGCCTGACGAAGCAAAGGTGCACCAGGCATAGGTGCATATTGATTGTGCCCGGCCTTCAGGTTTTTATAAATCAATTCGATTAATTCTTCTGAAACAGGGAAATCTGGAAACCCTTGCGAAAGATTAATAGCACCTTGTTCTAACGCAAGCCGCGACATGACTGTGAAAATAGAAGTACCTACTTCAGGAAGACGAGAAACAATATTCAAAATACTGATTTTATCTTTTCAAGGGTGCAAGAATGCGATAGTCCGTATCAACAATCCCTTTGCTTATGTTGGTCAACTTACCTTTGATCATTCTCTTTTTCAGGGAGGTAAGGTAATCAATAAACAACTTACCTTCAATGTGATCATACTCATGCTGAATTATGCGCGCCTGCATACCGTCAAATGTTTCTTCATGCAGCCTCCAGTTTTCATCATAATACCTAAGATGAATTTTCTCAGGTCTCCAAACATCTTCCCGCACGTTGGGGATACTTAAACAGCCCTCTTCAAACTCCCACTCTTTACCTTCTTCATCCAGCATCACAGCATTGACAAATATCTTTTTAAACTCTGTTAGGGTGGGTTCATCATCCAGCGTGCTGCCATCCACCACAAACAATCGAATACTTTTTCCAATTTGCGGAGCTGCTAGTCCTATCCCATGCGCTGCATGCATCGTCTCATACATGTCGCGGATTAATTCGGTTAAATCAGTCCCTACTTTTATATCGGCTGCACGCTTGCGCAGCACAGCATCCCCATACATTACAATCGGATAAATCATCAATTAAAACTTTTGAAATGCAAAGGTATCAAAGCTTTTCAAGCTTTTAAAGGCTCTTCATTTGCAAATAATCCTGCAAAATCAGGGTGGCGCTAATCTTGTCTACATTTCCTTTCACCTGCCGATCTTTTTTCTTCATTCCCCCATCAATCATCGCGCGCTGCGCCATGGAACTTGTAAAGCGCTCATCAATAGTTTGAATAGGTTTGGATGGAAATGTGGTATTAAACACTTCAATAAATTTTCTTACAGAAGGGGCTGTTGCTGAATCGGTATTATCCAATTGACGTGGCAGGCCAATAACCACCTCATCTACTGTCTCGTTTTGAAAATATTTTTTTAAGTAGTCAACTAATCCGATCGTTTCAACAGTATCAAGTGAGGTCGCAATAATCCGCAGCGGATCAGTAACAGCCAAGCCCGTGCGTTTCACTCCATAATCAATTGCAAGAATTCTACCCATTTGGGGGTTTTGAGGAGAAGATCAATTTAACTTAGACCGCTCAAAAAATTTCTTCTTTACTTCGTTTTCAAGAGCCATCGCTTTAGGGAAAAGAATTTCATTTTCGACCCTAGCATGCACTTGCAACCTTTTTTCAAACTGAATTAGCTCCGCATAAATAACTTTCACATGCAAGGGAGCATCCGGGATTAGCAAATAATTCTTTGTTATTTTTCGAATACCCGCCATCTCATCATCGTGCCCTTCATGCTCTATAGCACACTTTTGTAAGGAATTTTTCTCCATCTGATGATAGAGCTTTCCAGGATTAAATTTGCCAACCGAAGCGCGTTCCAGTATCTTAATATACTTGAACAAGGTATCCTCTTCTTCGTAGATGTGGTGAATAAAATCTTCCAGAAACAAGGGAAATAAAGTTTTTAAATCCCGCTCAACAGAATTATAGGATTCATGATTGGCTTTAAAACTCTCGACTAATCGCCCAATGTAAGGCAACTTTTGTTTTATAAATAAATAATGCGAGTGTTTCAGGTATTCGATGATCAAATCAATTGGATAGGTCACTAAGGGCAAATCTGATTCCCTAAAATTTTGACCGGGAGACTCCAACTCGCGCACAACGGTCTCTACACTCAATCCCTTTTGCAGGCAAACCTGTTCGAGTGTTTCTTCTGTATATTCATAAAATTTGATACCGAAATAGAATAGTACATGGGCCCGAATACTCTCCTGATCTACCAACTCCGCTATTCTTCTATGCTTTAAGGCAACTTTTTCCATTGATGGGTAAATATAGTAAACTCATTTTTAGCTAAAATCTAACCTTAACAATTAATTTGGTGGTGCGTTAAAGAACTAATATTGTAACGAAATAGTATGGAGGAGCAGAAGAATTCATCGTATCAGATCAGTTTACCCTTGATTTTGTGTATTGGCCTTGCCGCAGGAGTGCTGATTGGAGCCAGTCTAACCAATAAAAGTGGCTCAGAGGACATTAGCAATGACGTTCAAAAATTCAGAGAGGTTTTGAGTTTGGTGAAAAACGAATATGTTGATAAAGCAGAAACCAGTATGCTGGTGGAAGATGCTATTGGACATATGTTGGGAAAATTAGATCCCCACTCTTCGTATATCTCTGCGCAAGATCAGGTGGCAGCCAATGAGGACTTGCAAGGTAATTTTGAGGGGATTGGAATTGAATTTAATATTTTTCATGATACACTTGTGGTAGTGGGTGCCCTGAGTGGTGGCCCCTCCGAATCCGTTGGGTTACGCTCGGGAGATAAGATTGTAAAAGTAAACGATACCAATATTGCCAGCATTGGGTTATCAAATCGGGACGTACAAAAATATCTGAAAGGGCCTAAGGGAACAGAAGTAAAAATTGAAGTAATACGAAATGGCATTAAAGAACCAATTCTCTTCACCATCATTCGTGATAAAATACCTCAATTTTCAGTAGATGCAGCGTATATGGTCACTCCTGAGATCGGTTATATCAAAGTGAATCGATTTTCTCAAACTACTCATCAGGAAGTTAAAGAAGCGATTGAAAAATTGAAAAAAGAAGGCATGAGCAAGTTGGTTCTTGATTTACAAGGAAATCCTGGCGGGTATTTGGATCAGGCGGTGGGGATTGCCGATGAGTTTTTACAAAAAGGGGAACAGATTGTTTTTACAAAGGGACAGGAGAAGAAATATGACGAAGACCATGGTGCCACGGCTGCCGGAGATTTTGAGCGAGGCGAATTGATCGTGCTCGTGAATGAAAGCAGTGCTTCAGCATCTGAAATTGTTGCGGGTGCTTTGCAAGACAATGATCGGGCACTTATTGTAGGTCGCAGATCCTATGGGAAAGGATTGGTGCAACGCCCGTTCAGATTGAATGATGGCTCGGAATTAAGACTTACCATTTCACGATACTATACTCCCAGTGGCCGTTCTATCCAAAAACCGTATGATGACTTGGACGAGTACGATAAAGATATTACAAAGCGGTATAAGCATGGCGAATTCTTCTCGGCAGATAGCATCCAATTTAATGATTCCTTAAAATTCGAAACTACGAATGGCCGTTCCGTATATGGTGGTGGTGGAATTATGCCTGATTATTTTGTTCCGTTGGATACAACAAACACAAGCAAGTATTTCAATCGGTTGTTTAATGCAAACGTACTGCGCGAATATGCTTTTACATTTGCCGAACAAAATCAAGCTCACTTAAAAGAAAAGGGATACAATGAATACCTTACAAGCTTTGAGGTGAATGATGCCATGCTTAGCCGGGTAGTGGTAATGGGTATCAAAAATAAAATAGACCCGCAGCCCAAAGATCTCGAGAAAAATAAACGTTTATTTCAAATCTATTTGAAAGCAGAAATTTCACGAAACATATGGGATAATAAAAGTTTCTATCCCATCATAAACGAAACCAACGAAGTGTTACAACAGGCTATTAAATTATTTGATCGAATACCTGAATTGAATCGGACTAAGATGTAATTGGAAATACAATTTTTAAGTGAGTCGAGGCGGGCTTAAGTAATAACTTGACTCAGTAGAATGCTTGCTCATATTCGCAAGCACTATACTAGTACAACAATTCAGTCTATGCCTGAATAAATTTTCCTAACTTTCGATATAAATCTTTAGACCATGTACTATCATCGACTTGGAAATATTCCGCATAAGCGCCATACACAATTCAGGCAGCCTGATGGCAGTTTGTATAAAGAAGAATTAGTAAGCTCGGAAGGGTTTTCTGGAATTTATTCCAATCTCTATCACATCAATCCGCCCACGCGCATTAAGGCCGTTAAAGATCCTGTTAAGTACGGCCCAAAAATAATTCAGGATTACGCACTGCGGCAAACGCACTTAAATACGTCTAAGGTTACTACTACCGGAGATGATTATTTAACTGCGCGTAAAGTGCTCCTCGCGAATAACGATTGTTCTATTTCTATCTGTTCGCCCATGCAACGAAAAATGGATTACTTCTATAAAAATGCGGAAGGTGACGAAGTGCTTTATGTTCATGATGGAAAAGGAGTTTTGTTTTCTCAGTTTGGAAAATTAGAAATTCATCAGGGAGATTATGTGGTTATTCCACGCACCGTGATTTACAAATTAGAATTTGAGGAAGGTCCGTTGCGTTTGTTGATCATTGAATCTTCTTCGCCTGTGGAAACTGTAAAGCGATACAGAAATCAACTCGGTCAGTTAGGTGAACATTCACCGTATTGCGAACGAGACATTCGCCCTCCCAATAAATTAATTACTGATACCAGTAAGGGTGAGTTTTTGATGAAGATCAAAAAGCAAGGCTACTTGCATCAATACATGTATGACTATAGCCCGCTTGACCTTGTGGGTTGGGATGGCTTTCTATGGCCATATGCTTTTTCCATTCATGATTTTGAACCAATAACGGGTCGCATTCATCAACCACCCCCCGTGCATCAGACTTTCCAGGCGCACAATTTTGTAATCTGTTCCTTTGTGCCGCGTTTGTTCGACTACCATCCACTTTCCATACCCGCGCCTTATAATCACAGCAATATCGATAGCGATGAAGTGTTGTATTATGCAGAAGGAAATTTTATGAGTCGCAGAGGAATTGAGCGTGGATCATTCACCTTGCATCCGGGTGGCTTACCTCATGGACCGCATCCGGGCACGGTTGAAAAAAGTATTGGCGCAAAAGAAACACATGAGTTGGCCGTAATGGTCGATACATTTCGCCCTTTATTCCTTACGGAAGATTCATTACAATTTTTAGATAAGAATTATCCTATGAGTTGGACGGATAACTCAGGTGAAGGATTTCATGAAGTGAATACGCCATAAATGATATTACCGCAGATTGTGCTGATACTCGCAGATTAATTTCTGCTCAAATCAGAAAGGCCTGCAGGGAGAATAAATTTGAAATATTGTTAAAACTAATTTGTGACCATATGAAAAACATAATCACACTACTCTTGCTTTGCGCTTCATTATCGATCCAATCTCAGAATCTTGAGGGTGCCTGGCAAAGTGGGTCAGATGAAAATCATATTGTTATGATTGTTGCCGGAAAGTTTTTTTCAGCAGCAGTTTACAATAAAAAAACAGGCGCATACATTGGCACGTGTGGCGGCACATGGAGCATTGAGAAAAATCACTTCATTGAAGTGCATGAATTTAATACGATGCACCCGGAATGGATTGGCACCGAACAAAAATCAGAAGTTAAATTGAAGGGAAACCAACTTACGTTCAAAACGAAAGACAGAACTGATGAATTCTCTCGTCTGGATAATGGCACACCCGGTGCTTTATCAGGCGCATGGTTAATTACCGGACGCGTAACAGATAATGGCCAACAAAAAATGACACCCGGTGCACGTAGAACGATGAAGATACTTTCAGGTACCCGGTTTCAGTGGATTGCTTATAATGTAGATACAAAAGAATTTTTTGGGACGGGTGGAGGAACCTATACAACCCTTGATGGCAAATACACCGAAACCATTGAAGTGTTTTCGCGAGATAACAGCCGCGTGGGCGCAAACCTTGAGTTTGATTATTCCATTAAAGAGGGTGACTGGCATCATAGTGGCAAGAGCAGCAAGGGCGATCCCATCAATGAAATTTGGTCGAAGCGCGAAAAGATTGGGTTGTAAAATCACCCATGCATAATTTAACAATGGATAAATACTCGCTCCCTATCCAAGTTCGCTGGTCTGACATTGATCAGAACCGTCATCTTCGTCATTCGGCTTATTATGATTATGGAGCCACCGTGCGAATCGCGTGTTTCTCCGATCATGGTTTAACGAATTTAAAGTTTGAAGAACTTCGCATGGGTCCTATTCTCTTTCGCGAGGAAGCTATCTTTAAAAGAGAAATAAAATTTGAAGACAAAATCACAGTAGATTTAGTGGTGACCAAAGCAACCCCTGATTTTAGTCGGTGGAGTATTCGTCATCATCTTTACAAGGATGACGGAACCTTATGTGCAATCATTAATATGGATGGCGCCTGGATTGATATGCTTACCCGCAAACTAGCCATACCCGATCGTTTTATTCAAGATGTCTTTGACGACTTTCCTAAAGCATCGGACTTCGAAACAATCATCAGGACTAAAAAATAATTACTGATTTACCCACTTTTCAATTTCGGGGGGATAGTGGGTATGTTCAAGTGCTTGTACTTTCTCAGCAATTAAAAAAGGCGTATCAGTGGGTAGCACATTGCAGGTTGTCTGAAAAATAATTTTACCTTCATCATACTTTTCGTTTACTTCATGAAGCGTTATTCCGGTTTGCGTTTCATTGGCAGCTTTCACTGCTTCATGCACTTTTATCCCATACATGCCCTTGCCCCCAAACTTTGGCAGCAAAGCAGGATGAATGTTTATAATGCGATTAGGAAAGGCTTTAATCAAATTGATGGGGATCATCCAAAGAAAACCAGCCAACACAATGTGCGTTATCTCTGCTTCTTTCAGCCAGATCAATACTTCATCGCTTTCACGGAATTGGTTCCTCGTAAATATACGTGTGGGAATATTAAACTTAATTGCCCGCTGTAATCCTTGTGCCCCTGAATTATTACTAAGCACTAATCCAACTTTAATTGATGAATGATCTTTAAAATAGGAAAATATTTTTTCAGCATTAGATCCATTACCAGAAAGAAAAACTGCAATCCGCGCGGGTTGATTCATGAAGACAAAGGAACTAATTAATAAACACCATACTCAATATTCCCAGCAGCATTATTATTTTACACCACTGACTGAGCCAATAAAAATCTTTCCGCGTGTCGGCCCGGATTAAACGCAAAACAAGTAGCCCAAGCGGCCCATACAAGAAGATCACAAAGTAATAAAAAGGGAGTTGAACAAACTGTGCGTTCAGTAAAAGCACCGAAGCTGCCAGAAGAATCAGCAAACTATAAATCATTCCTTTGGTTTTCCGGATTCCCCAAATAATCGGTAATGTTTTACAACCAAACGTATTATCACCCCGCAAGTCTTCCATGTCTTTTAAAATCTCACGAATCAACGTCATAAAAAAAGCAAACAACGCATAAATAATTACCAATGGGTTGTCCGTGTAGTATAAAATATTAATTAACAGAATAGAAATGCTGGTTAGCACAGCTACTACCAGATTGCCAATAAAAGGCTGGCGTTTTAGACTATTCGAATACCACCACAGTAAAAATGCTGAAAGGAAATTAACGACACCTATCCGCCAGCCTATCACAAACCCTAACCCCACCCCAATACCCACAAGCACACTGTGAAAAAAAAGTGCATACCTGCGCGTAATTGTTTTACCAATAACAACCCGTTGCGGTTTGTTGATCAGATCTATTTTAATGTCATAATAATCATTGATGATATAACCCGCAGCCGCGATAATAACAGTTGATGTTGCCAAAACAAATAATCGCCAATCAACGATTAAATTCCGATCCATAAGAAAGAGAGCCGCCACATATTGCGACAACCCAATAATTACCAGATTCCAGAAACGGGTAAGCCGTAAAAGAGCATGAAGGGTAAACGGTTTGTTTTTCTCTGGAGGCATATCGCAAAGATAACTGGATTCCTCATTTTAAAAGTAGGCAGTAAGCACATTGCAGTAAAGCAGTAACTACTGCCTACTGCTTCCTGCTCACTGCCTACTATTTCTAGAATCTCAACGCAAGCATCAGCATATAATTCCTTCCTGCCTGCGGGTAATAAAAGTTTTGACGATACTCCTTTGCGCCACCCCGATAGCCATAGGTGTAACCATTTGAAGAATACTTCATATCAAAAATATTGTTAGCCAGCAAACTCAGTGAAATCTCTCTCATAAACGATGGCTTTACAGTATAGGATAATCGTAGATCATTCGTAAAATAAGAATCAATAATTCTGGAATCATTCGAGGTATTATCTAAAAATTGCTTTCCTACATATTTCGTAAGCAATCCCAGCTCAATATTCTTAATAGGCGTAAACATGAATCCAGACCCGGCTATTACATTCGGGGAAAAAGAAATATCTGAATTTGAATACACGTTTACGACTTCATTGTATTCGTCAAAATTGTCACCATAGTCATAGATCACTTCGTTGAAGTTTTTGATCTTATTTTGGCTGAAGGTGATATTGGCATTCCACACCAACTTTGAACTAAGTCGAATAATGCCTTCTACCTCAATTCCCGAACGATAACTTTCATTCACATTGGTGCGAATAGCGGCCCCTACATCATTCAGTTTCCCAGTGGGCACCAATTGATTTTTATACTTCATCAGATAATAATTCATGGTTACATTGAAGTTATTTTTATGAAACCTCCACCCCGCTTCAATATCGTGTAGGGTTTCATGTTTTGGACTTACTCCAGCAAGGGCATCAATAAAATCATCGCGCACCGGCTCCCGATTGCCTACACTATAAGACGCATACCATTGTTGTTCTGGTAAAGTTTCGTACGTAACTCCAACTTTTGGATTGAAGAAATTGAATTGCTTATCAACACCAAAATCAAATTGCTTATTTTCCTTACCGGAAGCTTGGTAGGAAACCCCCCGGTACTGAAGATCGATAAAGCCTGTTAGCTTACTGGCAAGCTGGTAGTTGGTTTTCCAATACAGTGTGAAATCACTTTTCTTACCATTGTTGAAATAGTACTGATAGCCTTTCGGTACGGCTGAAACCTGAGCCCAGATAATTTGCCCAAAATGAGCCCCATCATACTGATTCCAGGCACCACCCAATGTTGAATTCAGTTCACCTCGCTCATAGTTCAGCGAATAGGTAACTCCATAAAAATTATTGTCGAGCCAGCGTCTGCGAATTAAATCACTTGACGAACTGGTTTCATTTCCAATTACAACATCTGCTAATCCATAATTTTGAAACTCATCATCCATCCTATATTCTTCATAAAATCCACGGCCATAGGTAAAGTGCAACGCCCCATTTGCAGTAAGGGATTCAGAAAAACGGTGTGATGAATGAAGTTGATAATGATCCTGCGCATAATTATCTACCTGATTTTCATAGGTGTAACTATTAAAGGTTCTGCCGCTCGATAATAAATTATTCGTTTGCTCCTGATCCCAGCCTTCACTAGTGGCAGTCTCCAACATGGCAGCTTCATTATTATTCAGTCTGGATTCAGGCACGCCATACCAACTTTGATACGTAATTTCTTTTCCACCAAACACAATGGCTTTGATCATCGTCTTTTTGCCATAGTAGCCGCCTGATAAATAATAGGATTTCAAATCGGAACTTGCACGATCAATAAATCCATCGGAATTGATTTGCGATACGCGACCATCAAACACAAATTTGTCGTTAATCAAACCCGTACCGAACGCCACTGTGTGCCTGCGCGTGTTGAAGGAACCACCCGAATTAATAACATCTGCATAAGCTACATCATTTCGGGTATTGGTTTGCAGATTTACACTCGCCCCAAAAGCTCCGGCTCCGTTTGTGGAGGTACCCACTCCGCGCTGCACTTGCACACTTTGCGTGGATGAAGCCAGATCGGGTGTATTCACCCAAAAAACACCCTGGCTTTCACTATCGTTTATCGGAATCCCATTGATGGTAACATTGATACGCGTAGCATCGCTTCCGCGGATTCGCAACCCCGTATAACCAACACCGGCTCCCGCATCAGAAGTTGTGACTACCGAAGGGGTCCAGTTGAGTGTGATGGGCAAATCCTGACCAAAGTTTTGCTTTTGCAGGGTTGTTTTATTGATGGTTGTGAATGAAGTGGGACTTTTTTCATTCACACGAGTTGCTGAAACAATTACCTGATCGGTGATTCTAACATCTTCTTCTAAAAGAATAGAAGCCCAGCTACCTTGATCCGTTTTGACAGAAAGCGTTTGCGTTCTATATCCCACAAAGCGCACTTCCAATTCGTAACTTCCTTCTGTTAATTGATTAAGAGAAAAGTACCCGTTCTCATCGGCAATCGAAAACTTTTCTGTTTCCTTCAACATTACGGTTGCTCCTGTAAGGGGCTCAGCAGTTTGTTTGTCTTTCACATAGCCGCGAATGACTGCCTGTGCCGAAGCACTCCATGACACCGCCATTAACGATGCCATCATCATACATTTTAACATGTTTCCTTTAGTTTAAACCCGCAGGCACATCGGGGAATGTACCTTACTTACGTGTTTACTCTGCCTCCCTTCGTCCGCATTACCGGCATCAGGTTCTATGGGTATAATCTCAGCCCTTTTATTTGGCACCCCTTGTCTCGCGACAGCACAAAGCTAAATAATTTTTCAGTCTTCCCTTCCGATAATTAACGGATTGATCAAATTTTAAATATCGCCCTGTTAACTCTATTTTTACTGAATGTATAAAGCAACCGTTAACAACAAGGTATTTGAGATTGATTCGCACGAATCAGGGTTATTGGTGAATGGAGAACTTAATCCCTGGGATTTGGTAAAAATCTCTGATGGATACTTTCACATTCTATATAAAAAGAAAAGCTATCGCGCTGAGCTTATTAAAAACGATTCGGAAACAAAAAAAGTAACACTTAAAATAAACGGAAACATTTATTCGGTTGCCCTGAAAGATAAGTTTGATCTTTTACTGGAGAAGATGGGCATGAACAATACTGCTGGCAGTAAAGTGAATTCTATTAAAGCACCTATGCCCGGTTTGATTATTGATTTGAAAATAAAAGCGGGTGATTCAGTTAAATCTGGTGATGCCATCCTCATCCTTGAAGCTATGAAAATGGAAAACATTTTAAAATCACCAGGCGAAGGCGTGGTTAAAAATGTGAAGGTGAAAAAGGGTGATAGTGTGGAGAAGGGACAGGTGTTGGTAGAGTTTTAGAATTCTATCAGAATCTAAAATCAACAGATCCTAAACAACTACCATTCCCATTTTTTCAAGGTTAAAATCCATCAAATCGAATATATTTGTGGGGCTAATTAAATATTACACCTCCACGCATGAAGTATAAACGCATCCTCCTCAAACTCAGCGGTGAAGCGCTGATGGGCTCCAAAAATAGCCACATCGACCCAGCTGTACTCGAGCAATACTCTGAAGAAATAAAGGCGGTAAAAGAGGCAGGTGTACAGGTGGCAATCGTAATTGGTGGGGGTAATATTTTCAGAGGCGGACAGGCCGAGGCGCTGGGCATCGACCGGGTGCAGGGCGACTACATGGGTATGTTGGCTACGGTTATTAATGCGATGGCATTGCAAAGTGCCCTCGAAAGACATGGACTGTACACCCGATTAATGTCGGGGATAAAAATGGAACAGGTATGTGAGCCCTTTATCAGACGCAGGGCCATCCGGCACTTAGAAAAAAATAGAATCGTTATTTTTGGTGCTGGTATTGGCAATCCTTATTTCACAACAGATTCTACGGCAAGTTTGCGTGCCATCGAACTTCAGGCCGATGTTGTGTTAAAGGGTACCCGGGTAGATGGCGTTTATGACAAAGACCCAGAAAAGTTCGCAGATGCGGTTCGTTATGGCACGCTTAGCTTTCAGGAGGCGTATCAAAAGAAATTAAACATCATGGATATGACGGCTTTTACACTTTGTCAGGAAAACAAATTACCCATTATTGTTTTCGATATGAATAAAAAGGGAAATCTGTTAAAGATTGCCAACGGAGAAGAGGCTGGAACGCTAATCAGCTAAATTCTCAATTTGAAAATGGATCATTCGTAAATAAAAAATTATGGAAGAGATTGAATTATTTCTGGAAGAGGCTAAAGACCAAATGAACAAGACGATCATTCATGTTGGAGGTGAGTTGGCTAAAATTCGTGCCGGCAAAGCAAACCCAGCGATGCTTGATGGCATTCAGGTTTCATACTATGGCGTTATGAGCCCACTCAACCAGATTTCATCCATCACCTCACCGGATGCCCGTACGTTATTTATCAAGCCTTGGGAAAAGACTCTGATCCAGGAAATAGAAAAGGCTATTATGATTGCCAACTTAGGCCTCACTCCACAAAATGATGGCCAACAAATCATCATCAACATTCCTATGCTTACGGAAGAAAGGAGGAGGCAACTTGTGAAACAAGCCAGTCATGAGTGCGAACAGGGAAAAGTGAGCGTGCGTAGCATCCGCAAGGAAACCAACGAACAACTCAAAAAAATAAAAGGTGTTTCAGAAGATGATGTGAAGAATGCGGAAGATACCGTTCAAAAACTTACAGACGATTTCAGTTCAAGGATTGATTCGCTTTTGAAAAAGAAAGAAGCTGAGATCATGACCGTCTAATTTGAAATTTAAGGATTTAATAATTGACTGATTTCATTTTCAAATCTCCAAATCAGTACATTATCAATTGCAATGCATCCCATTCTATTTGAAGTCGGATCAATCACCGTTTACACCTATGGTTTTTGCATAGCAGTGGGAGCATTGCTTGGCTTCGGCTACATGTTTTGGCAGGGCAAAAAACAATTTAGTCTTACCTTCGATCAAAGTAATACTCTTTTCATTTTACTGGTTGTAGCGGGTGTCATCGGTGGAAAGCTGTTTATGATCTTCGAAGATCCGGCATTATACTTACACCATCCAAAGAAACTTGCTTCGGGAAGCGGGTTTGTGTTTTACGGATCACTGTTGCTCGCGATCCCAATCATGTTATGGTATTTCAAAAAAATAAAAATTCCCACCTTGGGGATGTTAGATGTTATGGCTGCTGTCACGTGCATCGTTCATGGATTTGGTCGCATTGGCTGCTTTATGGCAGGGTGTTGTTATGGATTGCCAACAGAAAGTTTTTGGGGCGTAACCTTTACAAATCCCGTTTGCCAGGCAGAACCACTCAATACCCTGCTGCATCCCACTCAATTGTATGAAGCTACATTCATCTTCTGTTTACTGGGCGTTTTGGTATTTCTGCGTTCCAAAAAGAAATTTGATGGTCAACTTTTTTTAATCTATGTGATTGCCTACGCAAGTGGTCGCGGAGTGCTGGAATTATTTAGAGGAGATATTCAGCGTGGGTTCTTACTTGAAAACGTACTTTCCAACTCTCAGTTTATTTCTATGCTGATGATTGCAGTGGCCATATATTTCTATTTAAGATTAAATAGAAAGAGTAACTTGCTCAACAAAAAGAAATGACATGGAGAAAGAGCGCTTTATACCCAAAATTGGTAGAATCATTAAACGATTTCTCCTGATAGCTCTTCTTTTGGGGATTGGTACGCTGTGTTTTCTCTACTGGGGAGTCTATGAAGAAGGAGTGTGGGCTGGAAAAGTGCTATCTATCTCAGCCAAAGGCGTACTTTTCAAAACACAGGAAGGTAAAATTTCCGTGGAATCCTTCGGATCTTTAAAGGGTACAAGCCCCTTTGCTGAAACGCGAGATTTCTCTATCGAAAATCATGAAGAGCAGGTTATTAAAGACCTTCAGGAAGTGGCACTGAAGGGTGAACGTGTAAGTTTGCATTTCATAAAACGGTATGTCGCATTTCCATGGCGCGGGGATACAAAATATTTTATTACACGTGTTGAACGAAGTAATTCGAAAGAATAATGAGAGAGACCACTATTATTTTATACGGCTCATATGGCTATACTGGCAAGTTGGTTGCTAAAGAATGTAAGGCCAAAAACCTAAACGTTATTTTGGCTGGTCGTAATAAAGAAGCCTTGCAAAAACAAAGTGATGAAACCGGTTATCCCTTTGAAGTAGTTGATGTCAGTGAAACAGCAGCACTCAAAAATTTATTGGCGAAAGGGATAGTAGTCATTCATTGTGCAGGTCCATTCAGGCATACAGCCAATGCCATGGCTAATGCGTGCCTCGAAACCAAAACTCACTACACGGACATCACAGGTGAATATCAGGTATTTGAACTATTGGCCGATTATGATCAAAAAGCTAAATCAGTTGGTATCACTATTATGCCCGGAACTGGCTTCGATGTAGTGCCTTCAGATTGTCTGGCGCTTCATCTAAAAAACAGATTACCAACAGCCACTCATCTTCAACTTGCTTTCACGATGTCGAAAGGTGGTTTGTCGCGGGGGACAAAGAAGAGCATGACCGAAGGGCTTGGCGAAGGCGGACAAATCCGTGTAAACGGTAAGCTTACCCATCTTGAATTAGGCGCAAAGAGTATGGAAGTAGATTTCGGTTCGTTCAAGACTCCTGCACTTTGTATTCCCTGGGGCGATATCTCTACCGCCTGGCGCAGCACAGGTATTCCTAACATAGAAGTTTATACAGGAGCTACTACTAGCATGATAAAAAATGCAAAGCGCACCCGCTATATCAATTGGCTCATGCGCATGCGGTGGGTAAAAAATTTCATGTTGAAGAAAATTGATAAACAAAAACCAGGACCCAGCGATGAAAAACGGGAAAGCGGGCGTAGTTTTTTATGGGGAAAAGTATGGGATGCTTCGGGTAAGGAAGTTGAAAGCCGATTGGAAACCGTAAGCGGCTATACGCTTACCGCGATCACTGCCACTGTGATTGCTGAGAAAATACTTGGTGGAAATTTCAAATCAGGATACCAGACTCCAGCAATGGCCTACGGATCTGATCTCATTCTTGAGGTTAGCTCGACTAAAAGAACGGATAGTTGAATATAAGCCAATTCGCTCTACGATTTGAGTCCAACTACCTCAGATATAATACACCCACTCTTTATACTGTCCATCCAGCGGATTGAAATCACTGCGTTTTTCAAAATGAGAATCCAATACTTCCAGTTCAATAATCCGATCGAGTTGTAAACTTCGATACCCTTCTTTGCCCCCTGCTTTCGTAAAGCCGAAGGTTTGCCAACAAACAAGCACAATCTGATTTTTTGTGGTTCGTGTAATGCCGTAAGGACAAACAGTTCGGGTGAGTGGTTCGCCTTCTAACAAAATACGGCAAGCGAGTTTTTCTTCCGAAGCTTGCCATAACAATTGTGTAGCTTCCTCTATATCCATCCTACACTAATTAGTTTACATAAATACTATGTGCCCTTCTTGCAACAAGGTTTCCAATAGACTGCAATTCATGTCCTTTGCTCTGGCAGAAAGATTCAAATTCAGCAGCATGATCTTTATCTACTGAAACCAGTAACCCGCCACTTGTTTGAGGATCGGCCAAAATAACTTTTTGCACTTCAGTAATCCCTTCTACTTTATGACCATAACTTTCCCAGTTACGTTGCGTTCCGCCAGGCATTGATTTTTGTGCTACATACTCATCTAAGAAATCAAATCTCGGCACCTTACTAAATTCAATCTCAGCCGAAAGATTACTGCCCTCACACACTTCTGTAAGATGACCCAGCAAACCGAAGCCTGTAACATCCGTCATGGCATTCACGTAAGGTAGTTTTCCAAAATCAGCTCCGAGTTTGTTCAATGTTAACATGGCATTGACGGCCACTAGCAGATGTTCTTCTTTTACTATTCCCTTCTTCTGCGCTGTGGTGGTAATGCCAATGCCCAACGGCTTAGTCAAATATAAGAGTGATTCTTCCCTGGCAGTATCATTTCGTTTGAGATGCTCCTTTCTTAATTTACCTGAAACCGCTAACCCAAAAACCGGCTCAGGACAGTCAATGCTATGCCCACCTGCTAATGGTATTCCCGCTTCCTCACAAATCTTTCGACTGCCTTCAAGTACGCCTTGTGCAACCTCCGCGGGTATTTTATTAATCGGCCAACCTAAAATGGCGATTGCCATAAAAGGTTCACCTCCCATCGCATAGACATCACTGATCGCATTCACGGAAGCAATGGAACCAAATGTAAATGGGTCATCCACAATTGGCATAAAAAAATCGGTGGTACTAATAATACACGTGCCATCTCCTAAATCAAAAACCGCAGCATCATCTTTTGAATCGTTGCCCACCAGCAAGTTTGGATATTTAGTCTTAGGCAAATCAGAGTGGAGCATTGTATCCAGCACAGCGGGGGAAATTTTACAGCCACAACCAGCACCGTGAGAGTATTGAGTTAGTTTTATATCATTCATTTTTTAATTTTTAACACATAGGCACATAGCCAATTAATTTTATTATTAATATAATCAAGATATTTCTGCATTACGCCTATGTTTTCTCTGTGCCTATGTGGTTAATAAGGCTCGAAGCAAACTCATCCGCATTAATCCCATCCCAATCTAGCGAAAACTTTAGTTGTGAATTTCTTTTCTCGATACTTCTCAGGTAAGCTTTGTCGTAATAGGTAAGTAAAATATCAATTGTACTATGTATGTCACCTGTCAATAGCCTTTCCTTAGCGTGATTGTAATGTTGACCTCCCAGTTTTGTTGTAATCTTTCCCATGATGGAAAGAAATTCCTCACGATCGGCAGTACCGTACTCGTTTACCAATCGTTGTACACGAATTTCCTTTGTCACATCCATCTTCACTAAAGGTGCCCGATTCATGGTTCTCCAAAAATCAGCTGGTAAAAATATCTTCCCGATGGCAATCGATTCATCCTCCACCCAAATACGCTTCTCATGATCCAATAAAAGAATCTCTTCAAATAAATCATTCTGAAATTGCTCGGTAGTGGGTTGTGGCGGCATGAATAACCCCCCAAATGCAGAGCCTTTATGGTTTGCTAATCCCTCCAAATCCAGCACTTGTTCACCTTTTAATTTTAATGCATGCAGTACTTCGCTCTTGCCACTGCCCGTGCATCCCGTTAACATAATCAGGTTAAAAGGCTTTTTGAACGACTCTAACGCTAGACTTCGATACGCTTTGTAGCCACCCATTAACGACCTCGTCTTCAGACCAGCCACCTCCACAAACTGGCAGAAATTTTTGGAACGCATACCGCCACGCCAGCAATGAACAAGCAACTCCTTGTTGGGAATTAATCGTTCCGTCTCAGAAATAATATCAGATAATCGTGGCCCAACCAGTTTAAACCCGGTTCTGATTGCTTCTTGCTGTCCCTGCTGTTTATAGTCAGTGCCCACTGCAATGCGTTCCTCATTGTTAAGCAATGGAATATTTATCGCCTTCCGCATATGACCTTGCTGAAACTCACTTTGCGAACGAACATCCACAACAGGCAATTCTTTGCGAAGAGTAAGAAATTCCTCCAGGGTAATGGTCATCGTTCAAAGTTCGCGAACGATGATCAAGTTAACCAACTAAGTTGTGCTAATCATTAAAATTAACCGTGATACTGGTGGCAATTCCAACTCGGAAGCCATAATTCAGGTACTGACCGTTTTGAAAGGCTGCGGCTGCCTCTAATCGGAAGATTCGCAAAATGCCATCAATACCATACCCTACTTCTGTATAATTTTTAGAGGTTGAAGTGGCCAGATAGTTAACAAAAATATTTTCTGTAATACCGGTAACGCGCACCAAAGGAAAGCGCGTTACCAAAAACTTGCGGAAATGATAGTGGGCATTGGCTGAGAAATATTCATTTGCTGTACTATGCTTGTAATAATCAAGCAGTCTATAACTTCCTACGGGATCCGTAGTAATAAATGGAGTCAGGTTGCCCAGAAAATGTTTGTAATCCATGAAGTAGAGATTCTCTGTATTAAAGAACTTACCGGCTTGCCAGGCTAAATCCAATTTACCGCGGATACCAATTTTATAACTATCCTTAAATCCTATTTCAATCTGATCAAACCCAACTTCGCTTTCAGCAACTCCTTTAATTCCCTTTCGATAATTAAATGTGAGTAATGGAGATGATCCATCAACGCGCATTTTACGTCCGTTACGGATTCTGTATTTCTGCCAAGGGCGGGCATCTAAACTAACCGAACCAAGAAAAGCCCGGTTGGGATTAAAGTTGGTATTTGGCACTTCAAGATTGATGGGCTCATTGAGGGTGTACTGATCTTTGTTACTTTTAAAAAGTGTAAACGAACTGTTATTGAATAATTCAGAACGCCTCGCCCATGTCCAATTAGTGCGGAATGTGTATTTGTCATCAATCCGTTGCGTATAGTTTAAGTCAACAAAATTGCGTTCATATATTTTCATATAACTATCGCCCAAGAAAAGCGAGGTGAATGTATTCACTAAAGGATGGATGGGTCCTGCTGAATTAAATTGTTCCACGTACTGTCCACCTTCAACAGTCAGGCGTTTGTTTTTAAAACGGTAATCAACCCGAAGTTTTCCGGTGAATTTCGAACGGGAGAATGCATAGCGAGCTATTGGACTAATTTCAAGTCGCGAAGTTTGAGGTCGCTTATCTTTATTTAATGAATCGCGCTTTACCCAACGTTTGTAAAAACTTACTCGATAAATCAGATTGAATCCTTCCACTGAATTAAATCCACCATAAGGCGTATGAATACGAAAATCTGCAGTCTTGCCAATCCCATAGGTATCGCCTGTAAGCACATCCCATGGCTGAAATCCCTTCTTACTTTTGCTTGAGTTGCGAAGTGTATCTCCTTCGTCTTTCTTGCGCTGTACTTGCGTGAGACTATCATCAATGTTATAACCCCTTTGCTCCTCTGTGGTAAGTGGTGTGGGCCGCATCTCAACCCAATAAGTAGAATCCTTTTTATAGGCTAATGAATCGATCGAATATTTTGATTCAGAAATCACTTCCGGTTGTTCTTGTTCGCTTGTCTCTTGCTTTTCGTATTCTTTAATGAGTTGTTTAAGTTCTTTGCGTGTGACTTCCTTGCCTTCTTTTAATCGCTCTTGTAAATCCTGTCCTTTCTTACTAAATGTTTGCTCGATTTTTTTCGCCTCTTCTTTTTCAATCTTCTCATCAATCACCGTCATTTCCAATTGAAGATCAGGGTTGAGCGTAATCGAATAATCTTTCATGGTTGCTAAGTATTGGCCCTCGAACTCAAACCCAAATACTTTGCCGTCAACTTTAAATTGCTGCGATACGGGTAGCCATGCTTTGTCTTCAATGGGCGTATAGAGCTGATTAATCTTGAAGTTGATACCCATCTTTGTGGTCTTCATATCGAGACTATGGATACTCCACCAATCTTCTACAATGTAAATCAAACCCTCAAATACATTGTCGCCCTGCGAGCGAGGAGTCACTCTAATTTTACTAATCTCATAATCACGATCGCGGAAAGAACCTAAATATTCAAATCGATAATAAGAAAACGATTTTGGCGAAAGTGGAGAAACAACTTCTGCAATTTCAGGTTGATAGAAACTTCCAAAAATAAACGAGTTGGGAGACGAGCCTTTATTATCGCCATTGGTGTAAACAGCTATTACCTTCTCCTCAAATTTATTAGGTCGGGTATATTTTATTTCACTTACCGATTCAGAAATAAAAACCCGGTCTTTGGTAATACCCTCTTTCTCTAATGCTTTTTTTGCCAGCCAGGGATAATCCGTTAACTGGCCTTTCCCCTTAATATAGACCTTAGCAGAATATGCATCAATTTGCTGTGTGTGATACTTTGCTTTGGCTATTGCCTTTCGCATAATGGTATAGGCAGGATCTTCCTTTCCGGCACGAACTATTACATCACGTAAAACAACCACTTGTTGTTTTAACGTAAGATTGATCTCAATAAAATCAGAACCCACGTCAACAACGCGAGTAACTGCTGCATAGCCAAGATATTGAAACAACACATCATATCGTCCGGGAGCTAAAAGAACTTCGTACCTACCATCCAAATCGGTAGCGCTGCCTGTCCCTGTTTGCTTAACAAAAATGGTTGCGTACGCCAGCGCACCGGTATCTTCTCCTTTAATAACTCCGCGAATGCCACCCGCGTATGAAGAAATGAGTGTGTAAAGAAGTAATACAGTAAAAACTATTTTCATCAACTTCATAGACGCAATCAGCTGTATTATAGTTGTCTTAGATTAGCAAATCAGCGATAAAAATCTTTCAGACGAATCATCTGCTCCACCGCTTCCGGCACGAGATACCGAATCGATTTATTGCTTTTGATGCATTGACGTATATAGGTTGCCGAAATATCCAACAAAGGGGCTTCGATTATCTTTACCTGAGGATGACGAACCAACTCCGAATTTGTTACATGAGGCCTCGGATAAACATACAGACCAAATTGATTTAAGATCTGTTCATGATTTTTCCACTTAGTAAAGCTCGTCAGGTTATCTTCACCTATAATGATCTTAAACTTTTTATCTGGAAATTTTTCGGTAAGATGAGCAAGCGTGTGTGCGGTGTAACTCGGTTTAGGTAGGTTAAACTCAACATCTGAGACTTCTAATTTGTAATGATCGGCTATGGCTGCCTTTACCAAATCGTACCGATCAAATTCGTGTAGCAGTCCCTTGCTTTGCTTAAAAGGATTTTGTGGAGAAACAACAAACCAAACTTTATTAAGGTCTGTATTTTCAGCCATGATGTTGGCAATAATTAAATGACCAATGTGAATAGGATTAAACGAGCCAAAAAAAAGTCCTATCGTTTGGGATTCCATGATTAAGGCGTTTCTTTAAACGTATCATAAAGTCTTTGCGCCTCCGACAATGATTTTTCTAACTCTTCATTTATTAATACCACATCAAACTTATCCTGAAAAGTCATTTCAAATTTTGCTTTAAACAACCTCCGCGAAAGACTTTCATCACTTTCTGTTCCGCGCTCTTTCAATCGGCTCTCTAGAATTTCAAGGGATGGAACTTTCACAAAAATAGCCAGCGCCTTATCTCCAAAATATTTCTTCAGGTTGATCCCACCCTTTACATCTACGTCAAAGATTACATTTTTTCCTGCTTGCCAAATTTTTTCTATCTCAGTTTTAAGGGTACCGTAAAAATTTCCGGCATATACCTCCTCCCATTCAATAAAATCTCCGCTATCTATTTTTTGTTTAAACTGTTCAGGGGTTAGAAAATGATAATCCTTTCCATCTTGTTCGGTGCGTCCGCGCTTATCGCGTGTGGAAGCTGAAATTGAAAATCCGAGATCTGGATTATTATTGAGCAGGTGGCGAACCAGGGTTGTTTTTCCTGAACCGGAAGGAGCCGAAAAGATTAGCGCTTTGCCGGCCATTAAAGAGCTAGGTTTTTACTGATCTGCGTTTTGATTTGATCAACAAGTTCATTGGGAACCGAATCGCCACAACAACGGGTTTTAAGGAGTTCTTTTATTGTAGTATCAAGATCGTATGACTTAAAACAAGGTAGGCAATGATCCATATGTGCCTTAAAGTAAACTTGCTGTTCAGCAGTCGCTTCGCCATCAAGAATTAGTTGCAGCATTTCCATACACGATGGCTTTGTTCCGTCTGCAAGAATAAACGGATTGAGAGGCTTTGTCATAACTCAGTATTTTTATAACCCATTGATTTGGCGTATTCGCTAAGTTTTTCCTTCAGTAAATTTCGAGCACGGTGCAATCTGCTTCGCACGGTGCCTATTGGTATATCGAGAATTTTTGCCATCTCCTCGTACTTAAATCCTTCCAGGTCACACAAAATAATTACCGTTCGAAAATCCACATCCAATGAATTTAATGCATTCGAAATCTCATCCCCAATCATGTCTTTCAGCGACTCAACGCGCAAGTCGGGGGTAATCTGCCGATCTACATCTTCCGAATTATAATACGTTTCTACTTCCTGATAATCGACTTTCGAAGGCTCCTTAGTCTTCTTCCGATAATCATTAATGAAACTGTTTTTCAAAATTCGGAACAGCCATGCTTTAGCATTAGTTCCTTTTTGGAATGATTCTATAAAGCGATACGCCTTTAAATAGGTGTCCTGTACCAGGTCCTTGGCGTCATCCTGATCGAATGTAAGCCTGAACCCGAAATTATACATGGATTTAATATGAGGCAGGAATTCGTTATTGAAGATATCGTTCTTCTCCTGATCGGAATATGATTGCTTAGGGGCTTCTTCCATGAAGGGTCAAAAATAACAAAAATGTGTGCTTAAAAGCGGATTTGAGTTATATCAGTTTTTACATATTTTACAATGATTTATTATCCTAACAAAACCAATTATATGAGGACCATAATTAATCAGCTTAAAAAGCTTATTACTAAAAAAGAGTTTAAAACCTACGGTCACAAAATTGTTGATTTTGATTTGAAGGATGAGGGTAAAGTTCAGTTTGCTCAATGGCTCCATCCTGGCGAGCAACCCTTGATCATTGATCAATCGATCGTTGATTTCTATAAGCAATTAACGAAATCCGGAAGCTTCGTGATTGATATTGGGACGCATGCGGGTGATACCACCGTTCCAATGGGACTCGCAGTTGGAAAATCAGGATTAGTTTTGGGTTTAGAACCAAACCCTCATGTATTTCACGTGCTGGAAGCAAATGCTCTTCTGAATCAGGATAAAACTAACATAGTACCGTTGAATTTTGCGGCCACCGCCAACGATGGAGAATTCACTTTTGCTTCAGGGGATGCCTCATTCAACAATGGTGGTATTATGGGCTTTTCTTCCAACATTCAAAAAAATAATCGCTACACATTTAAAGTCACCGGCAAAAATCTGGAGCATTTTCTTCGCGCTAATTATGGGGAATGGCTGCAGAAATTAGCGCTCATTAAAATTGATGCCGAGGGTTATGATAAAGAAATCCTGAAAACCATGCCGAACATCATATCAGAATTTAAACCTGTCATTATCACAGAATGTTTTAAACACCTCACTCTGCAAGAGCGAAGTGAATTATTCGATTCCATCTTTCAGCATGGCTACCATTTATTTTATATTAACGGGTTTATGAATGAACAAACACGAAAACCTATTAGCCGCGAGGGCATGAACGATCAAAAACATTTTGACCTTGTAGCGCTACCAATCAAATGATTTTAAAATTTTGATATTCACCAATACGCATTCCGGTGAAGGAATTTATCCATCGTTTTATTTTCTCTTTGGCACTATATCTGTTTCTAGAAATATCGTGATCGAATTTCCAATTGATTCGAGCAATTCGTTCTCTCATTACTTCGGGATGCGTTCCTTGAAACAAGGTAAGTGCGTCTACATCTTCGTAATTAAATTCTCCTGCTTTCGCCACATTTTTTTCAATCCAGGCATCATCTCTCCATAGCTTATTAAAATCTTCTTGCTTCTTCTGCATTTTCCGGGGATCTTTCACCCAGCCGTAATGATGGATCGCGGCATCAAGAGGTTTAACCTTCAGTTTATTGTTCGGTTGTTTACGAAATCCTTGCGCGTCTTTATACGAAAAAATATCTTTCCAATTTCTAATGACCCTGATTTCTCTTCGGTACCACCGAAACGATTCTCCAACATAATCGTACGACCCATAAAAATGCAAGTAGTTGAATAAAAGCCCATCAATATCTGGATCATCCTTATAAAGTTCCATCGCCTTGCGCACCGGCTCAATGTATTGCTCGTGCAATACTTCGTCTCCCTGAATGTAAAAGGCCCAATCTGAATCTTGAGCAACTGCCTGAAAAGCCTTATTAGTTTCTTCCGCTAAAACTTTACCGCCTTCACGAAGGGAATCATCCCATTGTGTTTCAATGATTTTAATTTTTTTTGTTGGAATACTTTTGATGAGTTGCAGTGTCTCATCTTCAGATTTTCCAACGGCCACTACAACTTCATCACATAAGGGAAGAATGGATCGAATTGCCTCAACAATTGGGTAGTCATAAATCACCGCATTGCGAATAAAAGTAAAACCGCTGACTCTCATTATTATCTGCCTTTCAACGCCCCTTTGAGTCTGCGTGCCTTGAGATAGATGTTGTACAGAGATAAGGCAAGTTGCTCCTGAAAGGTAATTTTGATTTTGGCGGGATCAACAAAAACCGTATCACTTTTATCTTTATACCACTTTTCATAACCCCGGTTTTTCATCCAGTTTTCAATCTCAACAAGTTTAGGGTTCAGATAGTATTTACCATGGGTTTCAACAGAAATGACAACCGGTGTGGATTTTAACTTACTTAGTACGAACCATTCAGCACCTTCAATATCAATACACAAAAGGTCAATGGTGCCATCATCAATCTGATCAAATGTTCTGGCTTCTACTTCAAATCGATCATTATCGGATTTAGCATACTGATCATTAATTAATGCTGGGCTCTCAACAGAATCAATAAACGTTGACGCGCCTCGATTGTAGAGAGTAATTTTCCCGGGATTTTCAGCAATTGCAAAGGGGAAAACAGTAGTTGATTTGAAGTCCTTAAAGGCGGTTTCAATCTTGGCAACCATAACCGGATTTGCCTCGATAAGAGATGCCTTTTTCCCTTCCAGGATAAAAGGTCTTACGGAACAGGTCTCTGGCAGATAAACCCCCACCTCACAAACATGGTGTGGGTCATATCCTTTTTTCTTTAATTTTAGGTTCAAAGCCATCGATCGATCCGCAGTCATAGTGAATTAATTAGTTTCAAAAGTATGAAAACTCAATGACTTCAATTTCAGTAGTTATTATCGCCTTTAATGAGGAAGAAAATATCGGGCGTTGCTTAGATTCCGTATTATCGTTTGCCGATGAAATAATCGTTATCGATTCCAAATCCACAGATAATACCCGAACAATAGCCCAAAGCAAAGGAGCACGTGTTTACGAGCGTGCTTGGGAAGGTTATTCTGCTGCAAAAAATTTTGGCAATAATCTGGCTGAAAAGGACTATATACTTTCTATTGACGCAGATGAAGTGGTTAGTCCCGATCTTGCGCATTCCCTTTCAAAGATTAAAACCGGCAAACTAACCGGAGACGCTTTCATTTTTTCAAGGCTTACCAATTACTGTGGCCATTGGGTTCGTTATTGTGGCTGGTATCCCGATCGCAAATTACGCATGTGGCGAAAAAATGAAGGAGTCTGGGATGGCGTACTCCATGAAAAAGTTGTTTTCAACACCTCAATTAACTCCGTATTGTTGAAGGGTGATCTTTTACACTATTCTTTTCCCAGCATTAGTCATCATATTAAAACTCTTAACTCCTACTCAGAGGTGGCCGCGGATGATCTGGTAGCAAAAGGAGGAACGGTGCTGTTCGTTGTTCATATCTTATTGAATCCTCTCTACACTTTTTTAAATAAATTCTTATTGAGATTAGGTTTCCTGGATGGGTATTATGGATTTGTCATTTGCTCTCTGTCAGCTTTTGCCAACTTTATAAAGTATACTAAAGCGTATCAGATAAGGAAGTCTCTTCGAGGGATTAAGTAGACCTATTAGTCTTAAACAAGTCAACCTGCTCTTTTACCTCGTTTGTTTTGATAGAGTTAATGCAGGCACACTCTTTACTTGCCCGGCAATCATTACATTCCTTATGTTGAACAAGATAGCTGGCGTTCTTACCTATCGGCATCCATCTTCCCGGATGAATTGGCTTCATAGGCGAGTACAAGCCGAGTG
The DNA here is from genome assembly GCA_016787755.1 of Cyclobacteriaceae bacterium. Lineage (GTDB taxonomy): Bacteria > Bacteroidota > Bacteroidia > Cytophagales > Cyclobacteriaceae > ELB16-189. The sequence goes on from JAEUUA010000001.1 coordinate 177,334, forward strand.
TATAAATACCTACCGCAGCAGCCAGGTGTAGCACACCTGTGCTACAGGCCAACAGACCATCAGCCTGACTTATAAAGGACGTTAATTCAGTGAGATTAAATTTACCGGTAAGGTCTGTTACATTAGGATGTGAGAGTAGTTCGGGTTTTTCCTTCCGGATTAAATCGCCCTCTGCCTGCAGGCCTGTTACAAAAATTTTATAGGATTGTGAAGGAAGCGATTGCACTAATTCATAGTAGCTCTGCAAAGGCCACTCGCGGGCGCTCCCTTTTGATTTAGGATGAATTATCAGATTGAAATGATCACGACTAAGCAATGCTGAAAAATCCTTCATTGTTGGCTGAATTCCGTAATAGGGGATCAGTTCGTTGATATCTATAACGTCATTCAATTTAAAGGGCCGAAGCAATTTAAAGTTCAATTGACTTTCGTGAAGAGTAGAATTTACACGACTAAAATTGACAAGGTGATTACAATACAACCAATTGTACCATCGATGTGAGGTGGCAACACGGTGTTTAATTCCCGCATGTTTTGCCAGCCTTGCCAGATTCTTATCCGGATAAATAAAAATAATCGTATCGGCTTGCAACGCAGCCAGGGTTTGAGGTTTGCTTAGTGCCTCAGCATCCAAAAACTGATCAACAAATACACATTGGTTTATAACAGCCTCCGTATACTTCTTCCCAATAAAGAATATTTTTAGATCAGGAACCATCGATTTTAAATATCCCAACATGGGCAGGGTTAGTATTACATCACCCAGGTTATCGGTTCGGCTAATCACCAGCCGCTTGCCAAGGAGCTCTTTATAGCTGGCATCAATCAATTTTTTTTTAAGCATTGTAAGGCGACTCAATTTCTCGTTCACCCAAAAGTGTAAATCCTAAAAACAAAAACCTACAAAATACTTCATTCTGTAGGCTTTTGTATTCGATTTAGAATTATTTACGAGCTGCCAGCATGTTTAGTGATTTTACCATATTTAGGAATTCCACCCGATATCCATTCTCATCCTTACCCCGAGCCCCTTGTGCCAGTTGTAAAACATCTTCATACTTAAAATCTGTTACATATTCAGAGTCTCGAAGTAGCATTCCAAATCCGGCAACAGCTGCCGACCAGCGAAAATTATCGGAGGTTTCTGCGATTGAGGTGTTCTCGTCTACTAATGGATGAACAATAAGTTTGCTCACGCTACCGCTTGGTTTTTTATATCGAAACTTAACTGTCATGATCTCTTTTGATGCTGATGCCGTTTTCTCCACATTCGTTTTCTGATATTTCAAATCATCTACCTTTGAGAATTCACTTTCTACCCCTACCGGAATAATTTCATACAAAGCTGTAACAGAATGACCTGAGCCCAATTCCCCCGCATCTTTCTTATCATCGTTAAAATCTTCATCGCGAAGCAATCTGTTTTCATAACCAATCAACCGATATGCTTTCACACGGGCAGGATTAAATTCAATTTGCAGTTTTACATCCTTGGCTATGGTAAAGAGCGTACCTCCAAATTCATTCACCAACGCTTTCTGTGCTTCCAGGATAGAGTCGATGTAGAAGTAGTTTCCGTTTCCCTTATCAGCTAATGTTTCCATTTTAGAATCTTTGTAGTTGCCCATCCCAAAACCCAAGGCGGTAAGAAAAACTCCTTCTTCACGTTTAGCTTCAATCAATCTTTCCATGCCCCCATTACTCGATTCTCCCACATTAAAATCTCCATCGGTCGCTAAAATCACCCGGTTGTTTCCTTCCTTTTGAAAATTTTCTTTCGCGATCGCGTAAGCTAATTTTATTCCTGCACCACCGGCTGTTGATCCACCTGCTTCTAATTTATCCAAGGCATCAATTATTGTTCTCTTGTGGGCACCTGAAGTTGAGGGTAGCACCAACCCCGCTGCTCCTGCGTAGACCACAATGGCAATCCGATCCTGCTCACGTAATTGTTCCACCAACATCTTAAAAGAAGTTTTCAGCAAGGGTAATTTATTTTCATCGCTCATAGAGCCACTTACGTCAATCAGGAAAACCAAATTGGAGGGAGGTAAATTTTCCTTCGGAATATTTTTGCCCTGCAAACCAATGTGAACCAACTTATGCTTTGGGTTCCAGGGGGCCGTTGATATTTCTGTATTAATTGAAAATGGGTCGTCTCCTTTTGGTTGCACATATTCATAATCGAAATAATTAATCATCTCTTCTATGCGCACCGCATCTTTGGGCGGGCGTTGACCACCGGTAATAAATCTTCTGATGTTACTGTATGAAGCAGCATCTACATCAATGGAAAACGTAGAAAGTGGATTTTTCAACGGATCATGAAATATATTTTCTTGTATGCCATCATACTCTTCGGTATTCTGATGTGGCCTCGTTTCATATTCACCATACCCTCTTAATCCGTATTTCGAAGGGGATGGTGCAGCCATATCTTTCTTTCGTAAGGAAGAGTTGCCTCGTATTTGCACTCCGGCAACTTTACCTTGCAGTCCTCTTTGAATCCCATACCCCGTAACAACCACTTCACTTAGTTGTTGGATATCTAAACTCATGACCACATCAATTCGATTAGAAATACCAATGGCAATCTCTTGGGTTGTAAATCCGATAAAGGAAAAAACCAATGTGCCTCCCTTGGCGGGAACATGAATCAGGTAATTACCCTGACCATCCGTAACCGAACCTGTTGTGGTTCCTTTTAAAACAACATTCACGCCTGGAACACTACTGCCATCATCGGCCGAAGTAACCTTACCCACTATGGTGCGATCTTGTGCTGAAAGTGTGATCCCTATCAGGAGCAAAACGATCAGGCTTAAGGCAATTTTTTTCATAAGCAGTATATTTGATTTTGACTGTATGATTCGGTGTCTCACTGAATTCCATAAAAAAGAAATTAAATATTTTAACTTAAGGGCTTGAGAATACACCTGAGCGATACAGAATTATTAGAGCGATACAAAAAGGAGGAAGATCTCTCCTTTCTGGGCGAGCTGTTCTCACGGTATCAGTCCCTTGTATATGGTGTTTGTCTTAAGTATTTGAAAGATCGCGATGACGCAAAGGATGCCGTGATGCAGTTGTTTGAAAAACTAATCCAGACCTTGCTGGCTCATGAGGTTGATAATTTTAAAAGCTGGCTTTACGTAACCAGTCGCAACCATTGCCTGATGCTGATTAGAGCAAGAAAAGGTAAATTCACACAAGAATTTTCGCCTGAGGTTATGGAAAATCAATTGTTGTTGCATCCGGAAGACGAACCGGAGCTGGAAGGGAATCTGACCAAACTGGAAAAGTGCATTGAAACGCTTGCAGATGACCAAAAAGAATGTGTGCAGCTGTTTTACCTTCAGGAGAAGTGCTATAAAGACATTGCTCAATTTACTGGGTTTGATATGAATAAAGTGAAAAGCTTTATTCAAAATGGAAAACGGAATTTAAAAATTTGCATGGAGCGAAATGGATAAGTGGGAAGACGATATTAGACGATACCATGCTGGTGAAATGACACCTCAGGAGCAACACGCGCTTGAGAAAAAGGCGTTGAGTGATCCCTTTTTATATGAGGCACTTGAGGGCGCAGATTCTATCACTGAAAGAGATTTTACAAACGATCTCAAGGAAATCGAACTTAAAATAAATAGTAGAACAACCGAACGAGAAAATAATTTCGGCTTAGCAGGGGCTGCCTCAAAATCTGCTTACGTAGAAACTACCTTATCAGAAAATCCAAAATTAAAAATTAAAAATAAATGGATGTGGCCATTGCGCATTGCTGCTTCCCTTGCATTACTAGCAGCGGTTTATTTTTCCATCACACCCCTTATCGAAAAAAATAATAAGCAACTCACACAACAAAAGCCAGCAAAGGTTGAAAAAAATCAAGCTGAAGAAAATAAAATTTCGGATAGTACAGCCCAAGGTACTGATCAATTGGCACTCACCCACGAATCAAAATCTGAACCTGACAATAAGAAGGAATCAAGATCTTCAAAGGCTAATGATTCCCAGGAAAATAAAAAAGATGAGCAAGAATCAAAACCTGCTGTAGCCAATGCCCTTTCGCAAAAAAATGACAGTGACATTGAAATAGAAAAAATAGCTACGCGAGAGGTTGCAGATTTAATTTCAGAAAGCCCCTCAGTTGCTGTAGAAGAAAAGCGGGCTGAATCCAAAAAAGAATCCTCACAAGCATCCCGGTCGAAGGCTGCCTCCGGTTTTATAAGCAATCAAAAAATAATTAAAGGAAAAGTTTTTTCGGCTGATGACGGTATTCCATTGCCCGGAGTAAATATTGTTATAAAAGGTACTACCACGGGCACGGTCACAGATATGCAAGGCAATTATCAAATAACTTCTGAGTCATCCAATCCAACGTTGGTTTACTCGTTCATTGGATTACAGACGGAAGAAGTTACAGTAGCCAATCAGTCAGAACTTAACGTGAATCTGCAAACCGATGTTTCGCAACTAAGCGAAGTAGTTGTAACCGGATATAGTCCTGTTAAATCAGATCTTGATCGCGAACCAATTGTGAAGTTGGCTGAGCCAGAGGGTGGACGAAGAGCCTATGACAAATACTTAAAGAACAGTTTGCAGTATCCACAGCAGGCACTAGATAACAAAATTAAAGGTAGGGTTACTATTCAATTTACCGTTGAAACAGATGGCTCATTGTCCGACTTCACAATATTTAGAGGGCTTGGCTACGGCTGCGATGAAGAAGTGATCCGCTTAATAAAAGATGGCCCAAAATGGTCACCTACCACAGAAGACAATGTAGCCGTTGAGAGTGAGGTGCGTGTACGAGTAAAATTTGCATTGCCCAATTGATTTGATGGCATAATTACCTTTCGAAAATTATGTAAGTGGCTGGCACTTTTCCTTTCTCAAACCATTATTCTTTTTACATTTAAGGCTGCGAATACTACACTAACCAAAATACACATGGCAAATCCTCTGTTTACAAAAAAACCAATGAGTGTTCTGATGCAGGAATCAGATAGTTCCGGACATGGACTAAAAAGGACCCTTGGAAGATTTAATCTGATCACACTTGGAATTGGGGCGATTATTGGCGCTGGTATTTTTGTATTAACAGGTCAGGCCGCGGCTATCTATGCAGGCCCAGCCGTTTCAATATCTTTTATTGTAGCAGGTTTTGCGTGCGCCTTTGCGGGACTTTGTTATGCTGAATTTGCCTCTATGATTCCCATTGCAGGCAGTGCCTATACCTATGCGTATGCCACCATGGGTAGATTAGTGGCATGGATTATCGGATGGGCACTTATACTTGAATATCTTTTCTCTGGATCAACGGTTGCTGTGGGGTGGTCCGGTTATGTAGTTAACTTTTTAGATTCAATAGGACTCCATCTTCCCAGTGCACTCACATCAGCCCCAATTGGATTGGATGAAACCAATAACCTGGTGTTCACCGGATCGATCATTAATCTACCAGCCGTATTCATCGTTTTTTGTGTGACTATCTTATTATTCCGGGGAATAAAAGAATCTGCATCCTTCAATAACATAGTAGTGATTGTTAAACTAACCGTTATTATCCTGTTTATTCTGTTGGGCTGGCAGTATATCAACCAAGAAAATTGGCATCCTTTCATTCCTGACAATACAGGTACTTTTGGGCAGTTTGGATGGTCAGGTGTGATGAGAGCGTCTTCTGTAATATTCTTTGCTTATGTTGGCTTTGATGCAGTTTCAACTGCTGCGCAGGAAGCCAAAAATCCTCAGCGAGATATGCCTTGGGGTATTTTAGGATCACTAGTGATTTGCACAGTTATTTACATTATCGTTTCCCTTGTGATGACGGGAATTGCAAACTATACCGAACTAAACACATCGGCTCCCATCGCTGTAGCCATTGATAAAACAGATTTAAAGTGGTTCAGCCCATTAATTAAAATTGGAGCCATTGCAGGATTAAGTTCCGTTATTCTGGTTATGCTAATGGGCCAAACTCGAATATTCTACTCCATGTCTAATGATGGATTATTTTTCAAGCCTTTTGGTAAAATCCATCCTAAATATCAAACTCCATACATAGCTACCTTAGTTACCGGTGGAGTTGCTTTAACAACATCAGGGTTGCTTCCGATTGGAATTCTTGGCGAATTAGTTTCCTTCGGAACCCTCCTTGCTTTCATTATTGTATGTGCCGGCATTTTAATTTTACGGTATGAGCAACCGGATTTGAAAAGACCCTTTAAAACACCTCTGTTTCCCGTTGTTCCAATACTTGGTATTTTAAGTTGCCTGGGTGTGATGTTTTCATTGAATACGCTGATATTAAAAATTGCGTTGGGTTGGATTATGTTGGGCCTTATCATTTATTACTTCTATGGTAGAAAGTATGCTAAATATTAATGTTAATTGATTACATCATCAGTAATCGTAAGTGTTTGACCGGACAATTGGGTACGGTAACGAAGTAAAGGTCTCCTGGCCGGCCCCCCTATTGGGTTGCCATCATCGAAACCAAAACTTGAGTTGCAGCACGTATCAATCATAAATAAACCAGAGCTGTGCACATCTATTGTTGCACACGCTTCGCTGGGGCGGAATGAGCAATTACGCTCATACGCGTAGTAGGTAGAAGAATTTTGTCTGTAAATAATAATTCCGCGCACCCCGCCATTACTGATAGACTTGTAACCTCCATCCGTTTGTAGACTAAAATAGTCTGGCAATCCCAGATTTATTACAATGTCAATAAATGGTTGAATTGGAATTGGGTCATCACTGAGATCGCGATTACACGAAATCAGAATAATTAATACGAACCCATATTTAGCTTTTAGAATACTCATAAAATCCTTTTCCTGATTTGCGACCTAGATGTCCTTCCCTAATTTTCTGAAACTGAATTTCGCTGGGTCTAAATTTTGATGCCTTCTCAAATCCTTCATAAACAGATTTGGTCACTGCATAATTAACATCAATTCCAATTAAATCCATTAATTCAAAGGGTCCCATTTTAAAACCCGAAGACTTCATCAACCTATCGATTATATCATGAGAAGCAACTTCATCTTCTAACACTTTCAGCGATTCCACATAAAAATGACGAGCCACTCGGTTAACGATGAAGCCAGGTGAATCTTTCACCTCAACGGCATTTTTTCCAATGGTTTTAGAAAATTCTTTCATTACTGAAACGATTTCCTTACTAGTTGCAGAACCGGAGATAATTTCCACCAGTTTCATGATATGAGCCGGATTGAAAAAATGCAGCCCCACACAGCGCGATGGATCCGTTAAAGCGGATGCAATTTCAGAAATTGAAATCGAGGAAGTGTTTGTAGCCAAAATTGCTTTCCTGGAGTTTATCTGCTCGAGTTCTGTAAATAGACTTCTTTTTATTTTCAAATTTTCAACTACCGCCTCTATCACCAAGTCCACGGTAAGTTCAGATAGTTGATTCACTTTTTTTATTCGTTTAATGGTTTCGTCACTTAACGTTTGAGTAAGTTTTCCTTTCTCAACTGATTTGTTAAATGTCTTTTGAATAAGTTGTAATGCAGTATTACAATAATCTGAGTCAATGTCGTAAAGCAAAACTGAATAGCCAGCAAGTGCACATGAAATCGCAATTCCCTGTCCCATTGTGCCGGCACCAACAACTCCTACTTTTTTTATGTTAAGTACTGGCATACTGTGTGGTGAAGAATAAAGAATTCGACAGGTGAGAATTAATAGGTTGCCTTAAATTGCTTAAGAAACCTGATATCGTTTTCGGAAAACAAACGAAGATCATTTATGCGATGACGCAACATGGTAATCCGCTCAATGCCCATGCCGAAAGCAAAACCAGTATACTCCTCTGGATCGATATTGCAATGGCGCAATACTTCCGGATGTACCATGCCTGAACCAGCAATCTCCACCCAACCTGAATACTTGCAAACATTGCAACCTTGGCCATGACAAATCAAACAAGAAATATCAATCTCTGCACTAGGTTCTGTAAATGGAAAATAAGAAGGCCTTAATCGGATTTTTGTATCCTTACCAAACATCTCTTTTGTAAAATGATAAAGTGTTTGTTTTAAATCAGAGAAGCCAACATTCTTATCCACATATAATCCTTCTACCTGATGAAAGAAACAATGCGCTCGTGCTGAGATCGCTTCATTACGATATACTCGTCCTGGCATGATGGCACGAAATGGTGGTTTACGATCTTTCATCAAACGTATTTGCACATTAGAGGTATGGGTACGAAGCAGTATATCCGGATTCTTCTCAATAAAAAATGTGTCCTGCATTTCGCGTGCAGGATGGCTCTCCGGAAAATTAAGAGCCGTAAAATTATGCCAGTCATCCTCTATCTCCGGGCCATCTTCCACGTTGAACCCAAGCCGTTCAAAGATTTCGATAATTCTGTATCTCGTAAGATTAAGCGGGTGATAACTTCCGGTTTTATTTGGTGTGACTGGAAGGGTAAGATCTATGTCTTCGGAAGCAGATAATTTAGTTGATTCAAAAGCTTCTTGTGCTAAGAAGAATTTCTCTTCCGATAATTTTTTCAGATCATTCAGCATTTTCCCAGCTAATTTCTTCTCCTCTGCAGACAACGATTTAAGCTCTTCAAACAGAGTCGCGATTACTCCCTTCTTGCTAATAAACTGTAAGCGATATTGCTCAAGATCTTCCTTCGTTTTAATTCGAAACGAATTTACCTGATCTTCTGTCAATTTAATTTTCTGTTCCATGCTTGATTCTTTTCCACTGGGCGTGTTTAAGTACGTAATTAATGCTTACGCATCCTGCTAAAGCAATTGAGATTATTAGCCAGTCCGGTTGTTTGCGCAAAAGTACAGCAATTGAAATAAAAAAAATACCAATTGTAGCGATGAATAAAACTGACTGTGCATGCGTAAATCCTAAACCAATGAACTGATGGTGAACATGGTTTTTATCGGCCTTAAACGGAGATTGAAATTTCCGCAGCCTGACAATGATTACTCTTGAGGTGTCAAATATGGGAATAATCAATAAGCATATGGCTGTACCAACTGACGAGTTAAACTTAAAAGTATGTCCATCAGGCAGCGCGTAGTTAACATTGATAAACTTAATGGTTAGGTACGAAATCAGCAGACCAATCATCAATGCACCGGTATCGCCCATGAAGATTTTTGAAGGTTGCCAATTAAAATATAAAAATGCTAAAAGCGAACCACTAAATGTAAACGAAACAAGGGCCAAAGGCATATTACCTATTTCGAAAAACCATACGCCAAGGCACACAAGAATCATTCCGCCAATTGTCCCTGCAAGGCCATCCAATCCATCAATTAAATTATAAGCGTTTGTTAAAATCAGAAGCACAAAAATTGTTAAGCCCATGCTAACCACTTCAGGAAAAACAAATTCTCCCCCCACTCCGTAAGTTGATTGAAGAATAGTTCTATCTAAAAATACTAGCACAAGCAAAGGAAGGAATTGACTGTAAAGCTTTTGCTTTGCGGAGAGTGCAAGAATATCATCGCGCAAGCCAATTATAAACATGAGTGCTAAGGCAATAAAAAAATATTTCAAGTTGATCCAATCTTCCAAGGAAAGCCCCATCCCCATTGTTAGTACTGCCCCTAAAAAAATTGAAAGCCCCCCCATGGAAGGTGTGAATGAAGAGTGAATTTTATGTTCACCTGAAGAATCAAAAATTTTCCATTGCCTCAAAATCTTTATAAATACGGGGAAAAACAAGAATGAGATCAGAAATGAAATGGCGGTATAGAAAAGTATGCGGGTAATAAAGTTGAATTTTATTATTTCTCAAGCAAATCACTATTGCATAAATAATTCTGCACACGGGGCAGGAATCGCTCTCAGAATTTAGTTAAATACCATTCTATCGTTTTGATGATCCCGCTGTCAAAGTCTTCATCTGCCTTCCACCCTAATTCCCTTTCAAGTTTTGAAGCATCGATAGCATATCGTTTGTCATGACCCGCTCTGTCTTTTACAAAAGTAATTTGCGCTTTGTATGATTTCCCATTTTTACTCGGCCGTTTCAAATCTAAAATCGAACAAATCGTATCAACAATCTGAAGATTAGTACGTTCATTTCTACCTCCAATGTTATAGGTTTCTCCACTTACTCCGGTATGAAATGCCAAGTCAATTCCCTTAGCGTGATCCAACACATATAGCCAATCTCGAACATTCAACCCATCTCCATAAATAGGTATTGGCTGGCTAGACAATGCTTTTCGAATTATGGTTGGAATTAATTTTTCGTTGTGTTGCTTAGGCCCATAATTATTGGAGCAGTTAGTGGTAACTACATTTAACCCATAAGTATGAAAATAACTTCGCACCAACAAATCACTACTTGCTTTAGAAGCGGAGTATGGACTATTTGGAGAATAAGGAGTTTTTTCAGTGAACAAACCCTCCTTCCCTAAGGTGCCATATACTTCATCTGTTGAAACATGTAAAAATCGATTACCACTTTTTCCATCTTTTACTTCAAAAGATGTATTCATCCAATTCTTACGCGCAACATCTAACAACGTAAACGTGCCATTGATGTTGGTTCTAATAAAAGCTTCTGGTCCAGAAATCGAATTATCGACATGCGACTCGGCCGCAAAATGAATCACTCCAGAAATAGTATACTTTTCAAAAATAGACTCGACAAGTTGGCGATCACAAATATCACCTTTTACAAAGGTATAGCGTGAATTGTTTTTTACTTCATTAAGATTTTCAAGATTACCAGCGTACGTCAGCAGGTCAAGGTTAATGATATGCACATCTGTATTATTGCCAATAAAATAGGGAATAAAATTTGAGCCAATAAAACCAGCTCCTCCCGTAACTAAAATATTTCTCATTTAAAGTTTAAGTTTGCGTTAGCTAATGTTGGGTTTTTTTTGTCCTTCTCGGAAAGTATGAAGTCAGCCTTATCCATCCCCCAATCTATGTCTATTGCCGGGTCACTATAGTGCAGACCCTGTTCTGCATTAGGATAATAGTATTCATCACATTTATAAAAAACTACCGCCTGATCGCTTAAGGTAATAAATCCATGGGCAAAACCCTTGGGCACAAGCAACTGCCTATTATTTTCCGATGATAATTCAATAGAAAAATATTTGCCAAATGTTTTTTCTTCTTTGCGAAGATCAACCACCACATCCAGGATTCTTCCACTCAATACTCGCACTAATTTAGTTTGTGGATAGGGAGCAATTTGATAATGTAATCCTCTAAGCACCCCTCTTTTTGAGCATGATTGATTATCCTGAATGAAATTCAAATCAATTCCTGCCTTTAATAAAGTTCTTCGACTATAGGATTCAAAAAAATACCCTCGCTCATCTTCCAGAATTTTTGGGTTAAAAACGAACAAATCTTTGAATTCCGTAGCAACAATTTCCATATCTGCTTACCGAAATTTTTTTTCGTTCATAATTTTCATCAAATATTGGCCATACTGGTTTTTCAAAAGAGGTTTGGCCAGATCGGTCAATTGATCCTTTGAGATATACCCTTTTCTAAAAGCTATCTCCTCTAAACAGGCAACCTTTAATCCCTGTCGCTCCTCAATAGACTCAACAAAATTTGAGGCTTGCAGCATTGATTGATGTGTGCCTGTATCCAGCCAGGCCATTCCGCGTCCTAGTAGTTTTACGGCCAGTGATTTTTCTTCCAAATATAACCTGTTCAAATCTGTGATCTCTAATTCGCCCCGTTTCGAGGGCTTAACCAATTTTGCTTTCTCAACAACCGTTTTATCATAGAAATACAAGCCGGTAATTGCGTAGTTTGACTTAGGTTCTGTAGGTTTTTCCTCAATGGAAATAACCTGGTCATCTTCATCAAACTCAACTACTCCATACCGTTGTGGATCATTTACATAATATCCAAACACAGTTGCACCCTTCTGAGTTTTACTTGCTTGCTCCAATAAGCCAGAAAAACCATATCCGTAAAAAATATTATCACCGAGCACTAAACAGGCAGAGTCGCCTTGCAAAAAAGTTTCCCCTATTAAAAATGCTTGTGCCAAGCCATCGGGTGAAGGTTGGACTCTGTACTCCAATGTAAGTCCAATTTGAGAACCATCTCCTAATAAGGTTTCAAATAGCGGAAGGTCTTGTGGCGTAGAGATGATTAGAATTTCCCGAATATTGGCCAGCATAAGCACTGACAATGGATAATAAATCATGGGTTTATCATAGATTGGCAAAATCTGCTTAGAGATTGCCTTTGTCAATGGATAAAGGCGAGTTCCCGAACCTCCCGCAAGAATAATACCTTTCATTTAATCTTAATTTGAGGGTAAATGTACAAAATTTAGGGTTGAATGAGACTTTATTGAGCCGCCCGAATCTGATGAGCAAGTTCAATCGAGGGTTTTGCATCTTTTAAACCAAAGCCATTCCCTTTTAAGATCTCTTCATAGCTAAGCGTATGTAAATCTGTAAACCCATCACTGAATTCAATCTCACGATTATTCATCTTGAGAGATCTGAAAGTTCGCTTGCCTAGCTCCCTAACTGGCGTTGGCAAATGATTTTCATTTATGCTTAAGAACCATTTTATTCTGGCTCGCGACATTTCAAGATATCCTGAGGCATGGTCTGCTTCATACGTGTCAATCTCAACTTTTTTAAGATCACCAAAAATCCAAAGCAACATGTCAAAAAAGTGAATCCCAATGTTAGTTGCAATGCCGCCCGATTTACTCTCATCGCCCTTCCAACTATGATGATACCAAGTGCCCCGCGAGGTGATGTACCTTAAATCTACATCAAACATTTTATTGGTCTTATCCGACAAAACTTCTTCGCGTAATTTGATAATAGCCGGATGCAGACGAAGTTGTAAAATTGTATAAACTCTTTTTCCTGTTTCTTTTTCTATTTCCTCAAGGGCCTCAACATTCCAAGGGTTTAGTACTAACGGTTTTTCACATATCGCATCTGCTTGCTGACGTAGGGCAAATCGAATGTGGGAATCGTGAAGATAGTTTGGCGAACAAATACTAACATAATCAACCTGCCTACCTTGTCTTTTAAGCTTATCAATATGTCTGTCAAATCTTTCGAACTCAGTAAAGAAGTCGGCCTGTGGGAAATAACTATCTATAATACCCACGCTATCAAACTTGTCCATGGCTGCAACAAGATTATTACCTGTATCCTTAATTGCCTTCAAATGTCTTGGAGCAATAAAACCTGCGGCACCTATCAATGCAAAACTCTTCATCTATAACTTAGTAACTTTTCCTGCTTTCAGTTCATATTTTTCCTGACTTTCATTACAAATAGCGAAGCCATACTTATCAAAACTTAGTTTATGTCCAAACTCACTCATCCAACCGGTTTGCTTAGCGGGGTTTCCTATCACCAAAGCATAGTCTGGCACATCCTTAGTCACAACCGCACCGGCACCAATAAAAGCATATCGACCAATATCATGACCGCACACAATGGTTGCATTTGCACCTATAGAAGCCCCTTTCCTTACAACAGTTTTTGCATATTCATTTTTCCGATTAACAGCACTGCGCGGATTAATCACATTAGTGAAAACCATGGAAGGGCCAAGAAAAACATCATCTTCACATACAACACCTGTATAAATTGAAACATTATTTTGAACCTTCACATTCTTGCCCAAGATGACGTGTGGTGAGATTACCACGTTCTGACCAATGTTACAGTTTTCCCCAATTTTGCAAGCTGGCATAATGTGCGAGAAGTGCCAGATTTTTGTTCCTGCCTCTATCTCACAGCCCTCATCAATTACTGCTGTTTCGTGCGCAAAGTATTTCTTAGGCTCAGGCATGTTTTGCAAATTCTTTAATTGCCGAACAAATGTAAGACAATTGATCGTCTGTCATTTCAGTATGAATAGGTAAAGAGATAACTGTTCTGGATAATTCTTCTGTTACTTTAAAAGAACCAAAGGGGTAATCAGAACTTGCATAAGCCTTTTGAAGATGGAGTGGAACCGGATAATAAATCATGGTGGGAATTTCTCGCTCCTCTAAATATAATCTAAATTGATCGCGATCAATACCCTTTGTTTTCAGGGTATATTGATGAAACACATGGGTTGAATTTGAACTCCGGAAAGGAGTTTCTAAAAAAGAAATAGATGATAACGTTAGATCATAAAAATCAGCCACCCTCCTTCTCCTTGTCTCGTAATCAGTAAGATACTTCAATTTTACCTGTAGAATGGCGGCTTGCAGGGTATCTAATCTGCTGTTGACACCAATCCTATCATGATAGTACTTTACTTTTTGCCCGTGATTGGCAATCATCTTAATATTTTCAGCCAGTGATTTATCTTGGGTAAAAATGGCTCCACCATCACCAAAACATCCAAGGTTTTTTGAAGGAAAAAAAGAAGTACATCCTATGACCCCCATTGTTCCGGCTCTTAATTTTTGTCCATCCGAAAAAGTATATACCGCCCCCAGCGATTGAGCAGCATCTTCGATTACATGAATGTGGTGTTTTTTGGCAATGGATAATATTGATTCCATGTTTGCACATTGACCATAAAGATGTACGGGTACAATGGCAAATGTCCTCTCTGTAATTTTCCCTTCAATCTGATTTACATCGATGTTAAAATCATTTCGATCCACATCTACAAATACAGGTTTCAATCCTAATAGAGCAATTACTTCGGCTGTGGCCACATAGGTATAAACTGGCAAAATAACTTCATCACCCACTTTGCAACCTAGTGCCATCATGGCTATTTGCAACGCATCAGTACCGTTGGCACATGGAATCACTGCCTTGGAATCAAGAAATGTTCCTAAAGCATCTGCAAATTGCTTAACCTGGGGCCCTTGTATAAATGCCGTTGAATCTAATACCTCTTGAATGGCCTGATCAATCTCCTCTTTGATTCGAAGATACTGCGTATGCAAGTCAGCCATTCTGATTGTCTCCATACAAGATTGATTAGATGTCTCTTAATTTTTTCTCCCATTCCCACGCATGCAAAAGAGACTGACCAAGATCATATTTTGTTTGCCAACCGAATGCTTTATGTATCTTTTCTGGATTTGCATATACTTTTTCCACATCACCAGGCCTGCGAGGACCGATAGAATAGTTCAATCTTATTCCTGTGACTGCCATGAATTTTTTAACCAGCTCCAAAACAGACACCCCGATTCCGGTTCCCAAATTAAATGCTTCGTAGAAACTTTTCGACTGCTTATTCACATAGTCAATCGCTTTAACATGAGCTCCGGCCACATCACTTACGTGGATAAAATCCCGCACACATGAACCATCGGAAGTATTATAATCATTTCCAAATATAGTCAACGCTTTTCGCACCTCAGCAGCGGTTTGAGTAACATACGGAACCAGATTGTTCGGAACACCGATGGGAAGTTCACCAATTAAGGCGCTTGGGTGCGCTCCAATAGGATTAAAGTACCGCAAAGACACTACTCGAAATCCTTCTGTTGCTACTTCTTCCAAGATTTGTTCACACACTTGTTTAGTGGAACCATAAGGTGATTCAGCTTTTTTGAAGGGAGCCGATTCATCAACCGGAATTTGATCGGGCTGACCATACACGGTGCATGAAGATGAAAAAATCAAATCTTTTACATCATGAGTTTTCATTACATCTAACAAAACAATGAGCGACCCTACATTATTCTTATAATACGAGAGCGGTTTGGCAACAGATTCATTAACAGATTTAAAAGCAGCAAAATGAATGACCGATGAAAATTTGTTTTGAGAAAATAACTTATGAAGAGCTTCTGCATCCAAACAATCCATTTTATGAAAATCAATTTTCGTCCCAGTGATCGTTTCTATACCCTCAATGATTTTATATTCACTTCTTGAAAGATTGTCTACAACAGTAACTTTGTTTCCCGCCTCAATTAACTCAACAACCGTATGAGAGCCAATATACCCAGCTCCTCCCGTAACCAATACATGATTTATTGTGCTCATAATTTATAAACGTGCCGTAATTAAAGATATATCTAAAAATCCTTTAACATCATAAACAATGGTACTCTTATTTTTTATTTCATTCCAATTCAGGGTAGCAAACTCGGCATGACTAACTGCCAACACAATCGCGGAATATTTTTTGTTGAGTTCCTTAACTAAATCTAAATCATACTCATGCTTCACTTCTTCGGAATCGGCATGGGGATCAAATACCTCCACATTGGCACCAAAACTTTGCAACTCGCGAATTACATCAATCGCCCGGCTGTTCCTTATATCAGGACAGTTCTCTTTAAATGTTATACCTAACACCAATACTTTCGCTTGATTAACCGGTAAATCATTTTGAGTCATCAACTTAATTACACGGTTCGCTATATGAACTCCCATATTGTCATTGATTCTTCGGCCAGCCAAAATCACTTGTGGGTGATAACCCAAACTATCAGCTTTATAAGTAAGGTAGTACGGATCTACCCCAATACAATGGCCCCCCACCAAGCCGGGTTTGTAGGGAAGGAAATTCCATTTCGTACTTGCCGCTTCAAGCACTTCATGGGTATCTATTCCCATCTTTTCAAAAATGAGTGAAAGCTCATTGACAAACGCAATATTGATATCGCGTTGGGAGTTCTCAATTACTTTGGCCGCTTCCGCAACTTTAATACTCGAAGCTTTATGTGTTCCTGCCTTAATTATTTTTTTGTAAAGTTGATCAACGCGTTCTGCAATTTGTGGGGTGCTGCCACTGGTGACTTTCTTTATTGTAGGTAACCGATGCTGCTTGTCCCCAGGGTTAATCCTTTCCGGTGAATAGCCGCAAAAAAAATCAACATTAAATTTCAAGCCACTTATTTTTTCAAGAACAGGCACACAATCTTCTTCGGTGCAGCCAGGATACACCGTAGATTCATAAATAACAATATCACCCCTCTTCAATACCTTACCCACCGTTTCACTTGCTTTGATAAGCGGGGTGAGGTCAGGTGTTTTATACTCATCGATTGGAGTAGGTACGGTAACAATAAAATAATTTACCGATCTTAAATCATTATGATTAGCTGTAAAAGTCAGCTTTGGGGCTTTTGCAAATTCGTCTGTATCTACTTCAAGCGTTCTATCATAGGCCTTTTGTAATTCCTCGATTCGCGTTTGATTTATATCAAAACCAACTACCTCCAAAATTTTTCCAAACTCAACAGCCAGAGGCAATCCAACATATCCCAGCCCGATAACTCCAATTTTTTCCATCTTAAAGCTCAACCTTATAATAACCTAAGTACCAATCAATAAAATTCCCAACACCTACCTCGATCGGAGTAGCAGGTTTAAAATTAATCTCCTTCACCAAATCATCAACATCCGCTAATGCGTCAGGTACGTCTCCTTCCTGCATTGGTAAAAAATTCCTTATTGCTTTTCGACCCAGTTTTTCTTCAATGATTTCGATAAACCTCAACAATTCGACAGTACTACTATTTCCTACGTTATAAACTCTATAGGGTGCAAAGCTGGTTGCCGGATTAGGATTTAATCCATTCCAATTCTCATCAGGTAAAGCAGCTTTAGGAATAAGTCTAACTACGCTCTCTACCAAATCATCAACATACGTGAAGTCCCGTCTCATTCTCCCACCATTATAAACATTAATTGACTGACCAGCCAAAATTGCCTTGGTAAAAATGAATAGAGCCATGTCTGGTCGGCCGTAGGTGCCATAAGCGGAAAAAAAACGCAGGCCCGTTGTGGGAATGTTATATAAGCTGGAATAAGCATGTGCCATCAACTCATTACTCTTCTTGGATACGGCATATAACGCAAGCGGGTGATCCACATTATCTTGTACAGAGAAAGGCATCTTCTTGTTAGCTCCATACACTGAACTGGAGGAGGCATAAACAAGATGCTTTACAGGATAATGCCTACACGCTTCCAAAATATTTAAAAACCCGGTAATGTTACTTTCTAAATACGTATAGGGATTTGTAATAGAATATCGGACCCCGGCCTGTGCTGCCAGATTTACTACATAGTTAAATTGAGATGTTGAAAACAGGTTGTCAATGGAAGTCTTATCCTGTAAATCCATCCGATGAAAAAAGAAATTGTCGAACTCGTTAAGAAGCGCCAATCTTGATTCCTTCAACCCCACTTCATAATAATCGTTAAGATTGTCAAGACCAACCACCTCATAGCCCAGAGACAATAGCCGTCTTGATAAATGGAATCCAATAAATCCAGCAGCTCCGGTTACAAGTATTTTAGAAGTACTCACAAAACGATAATTTGCGGCAAAAGTACGCCAATTCTGCTTAGCTTTAATGCAAAATGAAAACGTTTCTTAAGTAGTTATTGAAGAACCCACACCTAATTATCTGCTTGACTTGCAAACGCTTAAACATCTTTTTCTTAAAGAGCTTACCCTTGAACTGAGGCGAAAGTCTGTTATTTCTGGGCTGATGTTATATTTGTTTAGCACGGCATTTATCTGCTACCTTACGTTTAGCCTCCGGCAAAACCAAATTACACCGTTGGTATGGAGTGCATTGTTCTGGATCACCATTTTGTTTACGATCATCAACACCATCGCTAAAAGCTTTATTGGCGAAAAAAAAGGGCGAGACATCTACTACTTTTCTATCGCTTCGCCAGAAACTATTATCATCTCCAAGATTATCTATAATTTTTTGCTGACGGTAATTCTCTCTTTTACAGGCTTTCTGTTGTTTGCTCTTCTCCTTAAAAATCCAATTGCTGATTTAAGTTTGTTTTCTTTAACCATTGCGCTTGCAGCCATGGGGTTCTCTGCTTCATTAACCCTTTTATCAGGGATAGCCGCAAAGGCCAATAACAGTCATATATTAATGGCTGTGCTTAGTTTTCCGATGGTAATTTCAGTGCTTCTCATTACTGTGAAAGTTACTAAAAACTGTATTGACGGATTAGATCGTTCAGTCAGTACCAGCGATCTTATTACGTTACTGGCAATAAATTGCGTGGTAACAGCAGCGTCATACCTGCTCTTCCCCTATATTTGGCGTAGCTGAGAAAATCTATTTCTTACAATTGAGTCGAGATCATGAAGACCTGGTTAAAAATTCTTGCCGTTGCTTTAATATTTTATACCATTGTTGGTGGGTTCCTTTTTTCAGTACCCCGACTTAATATTGTTAATGAGACAATTCGTGCCCTCTATTTCCATGTTCCCATGTGGTTTGGCATGGTTGCCTTGTTTCTTATTTCCACCATTTATTCAGTTCAATACCTGAGAAATCCTACTTTCAATAAAGACATTTTTGCTCTTGAATTTGCTACCACAGGTCTTGTGCTTGGCCTGCTTGGTATTTTTACGGGAATGATTTGGGCTACCTACACATGGGGCTCACCCTGGCACGGTGATCCAAAACAAAATGGCGCAGCCATATCCTTGTTGGTTTATTTGGCATACTTTGTTCTTAGAGGGTCAGTGGAGAATGAAGATCAACGGGCAAGGTTAAGTGCTGTATACAATATTTTTGCCTTTTGCGCTATGATTCCTCTCATTTTCGTCATCCCCCGCATGTCTAGTTCTATGCACCCGGGTAGTGGTGGAAACCCTGGTTTTAATATGTATGATCTTGACAGTAGAATGAGAATGGTTTTCTACCCGGCTGTTGTTGGATGGATTTTGCTTGGGATTTGGATCGCAACGTTACGAGTCCGTGTGCGCTTAGTTAATGAGAAATTACTCAATCTTGAAAATGAATAGAATCAGATTAATTTTAGTGGCAATCATTTCCGGTTATTCAATATCTACTTCGGCTCAAACGGCAGAAATGGCCGATGCCATGCGCTCGGAAGGTAAAATCTATGTAGTGGTAGCGATCTTACTTGTAATTTTTGCAGGCCTTATAAGCTTCCTTGTGCTACTGGATCGGAAAGTGACCCGAATTGAAAAAAAAATAGCGGAAAAGGAGCAACAATAAGAGTTATTAAAATTCAACCTTATTAACCATTTACCCTGTAACTTTGTGCGTGAAAATTTACTCGTATGAAGAAGTCGCATATCATTGCTATTATTGTCATTGCCGCAGCCATCGGAATTATCATCTCCACTACGCGTGATGCCAGTTCATATGTTTCGTTTGACCAAGCCTATCAATTGGCATCAAATGGAAACAAAACGCAAATACATGTTGTTGGTGATCTAAAAAAAGATGCTCAAGGCAATATCATAGGCATGGAAAAAAGTACCGATAACTTATCATTCTCTTTTATTTTGGTGGATGAGAATAAAAAAGAGCAAACGGTGTATTATAACGAACCCATGCCAGCAGACTTTACCCGATCGGAAAAAGTGGTAGTTATTGGCGGCTATCAAAATAATGTGTTTGTTGCAAACAAGATATTATTAAAGTGTCCTTCCAAGTATCAGGAAGAAAAAATTAATGCGAGCATCTAGTTATTCGGCTTTTTGAAAAGATTTCTGTGAGTTCTGTTTATAACCATTCATAAATGCATTATTTCATTGGTGACCTGGGTCACCTTTTTGTTATTACCTCTTTTGTAACCTCATTAATCAGCGCCTTTGCATACTGGAAGGCAAATTCTGTTTCTGCAGAGCTCAAAGATCAATGGCTAATAAACGCACGCCTTGCATTTTACAGTCATGGCATTGCAGTGCTTGGAGTTATCATTTGTCTTTTTACAATAATCTCTAAACACTATTTTGAATATCATTACGCTTACAGTCATTCAGACAGTCGGCTTCCGCTTCATTATTTGATTTCTACCTTTTGGAACGGTCAGGAAGGAAGCTTTTTGTTATGGATTTTCTGGCAAGCAGTGATTGGTGTTTTTCTCCTAAACACGCAACGAATATGGGAAGCTCCAGTCATGGTCGTGTTTGGGTTAGTTCAGGCTTTTCTTGCCTCCATGATTTTGGGAGTTGTAATTCCGCTCATTAATATCAAAATAGGAAGCTCACCATTTATCTTACTTCGCGATGCCATTGATGATCCAATTTTTTCGTTGCAACCTGATTTTATCCCCAAAGATGGAAGTGGACTAAATCCATTACTTCAGAACTATTGGATGGTGATTCATCCACCCACCTTGTTTCTGGGTTTTGCGTTAACGTTGCCACCTTTTGCCTTTTGCATTGCTGGACTTTGGCAAAAAAAATATTCTGAATGGATCAAGCCAGCTTTACCGTGGGCATTATTAGGCGGAGCAATTTTAGGATTAGGTATTTTAATGGGTGGTTATTGGGCCTATGAAACGTTGAACTTTGGTGGATACTGGAATTGGGATCCGGTTGAAAATGCTGTGTATGTTCCATGGCTTGTGCTTATTGCCACCATTCACACCATGATCATTTATAAAAACAACAAGACTGCCTTGAAGAGTGCGATGATTTTAAGCATTGCAGTTTTTGTTCTTATCCTCTATTCAACATTTCTTACGCGCAGTGGAATATTAGGGGATGCATCAGTTCACTCCTTCACCGATCTGGGGCTCTCTGGGCAATTACTCATCTACATGCTATTCTTTACTGTTGCGGCCGTTTTACTTGCCGCGATCCGATGGAAAGAAATTCCAACTACAGAGAAAGAAGCATCTATATACTCGCGCGAGTTTTGGATTTTTTTAGGAGCAATTACTTTGTGCTTGATGGGATTCCAGGTTTTATTACCTACCTCTATCCCGGTTTACAATAAAATCATAGAGCTCTTTGGTGGAGAGTCAAACCTAGCGCCTCCAGCGGATCAAATTGGTTTTTATTCAAAGTTTCAACTTTGGTTTGGTGCACTTGTCGCTCTCCTATCTGGAACAGGTCAATTCTTTTGGTGGAAAAGAATGGACAAAGACACACTGAAAAAAGAAATGCTTCCCCCAGTGCTCATTTCACTCGTTATTTTTGTGATCATCATTTCACTTGCTAAAGTCTACCAACCTGCCTATATGGTTTTAACCCTGGCAGGCGTGTATTTGATTGTTTCAAATATAAAAGTGCTATTAGCAGTTACGAAAGTTAATACTTCCTTATCCGGTGGCGCTATTGCGCATATTGGTATTGGCATGATGCTGATAGGCGTAATGTTTTCATCCGGATATTCCTATGTGGTGTCATTGAACAACACAGGCATGCTCATCTCCAAAGATTTGCCGACAGAATTTAATCGCGATAACTTACTCCTGTTTATTAATGAACCTCGCTCCATGGCCGGGTATGATATTGAATACCTGGGTGAGCGTGTTGAACCAAGAAACGGAAGCGGGTATGTTAGCAAAAATGATATTGATCTGACTATGGATCCGTATAGGGTTGTTGCAACTAAAGACATCCTGTTTAATGGTAAGAAAATCCTCAATGCAAAAGATACTTTTGAAATCAATCCCGAAAATACCTACTACGAAATCGAGTTACGGAAAAATGGAAAAGTAGAAGCCTCACTTTTTCCACGTGTGCAAATCAATCCGGCCATGGGTGGATTTGTTGCTTCTCCTGATATCAAAAGAACTATTTCTCGTGATTTATACACGCATGTGTCTCTTCCGATGAATCGTGAAGAAGAACCTGAGTGGAGCGAGACAGAAGAAATCAGAACTCGCTTAAATCAACAATTTTTTGTGAATGATTATGTAGCTGTTTTAGAAGAAGTAAATCGCATTTACGAAATTGAAGGATATAAACTTTCGGATGACGATGTAGCTGTGCAGGCAAAAATTAAAGTAAGTGGCGAACGTAATTCGTATTATGCCGATCCGATTTTCCTTATCAAGGACAAAGCTCAGGTCGGCAGAATTTTCTCTGAAATAAATGATTTAGGTGTTAGAATTACATTACTCAATATTCATCCCGACACGAATGAATTTAGTCTGGGTCTTAACACACGCCAAAAAGATTGGGTGATTATAAAAGCGATGGAAAAACCATTGATTAATATTCTGTGGCTAGGTACCGGAGTGTTAATGGTTGGCTTTTCGATGGCAATGGTGCGCAGGTTTCGAGAGCACAGAAAATCAAACTAAATATTTTGCTTTTTCATTTCATCTACTGCATGCGCACAGGCTCGTGCCGTCATGGCCATATAGGTTAACGATGGATTCACACAGGAAGACGAAACCATAAAGGATCCATCGGTTATAAACACATTCTTCACTTCATGCATTTGATTGAATTGATTTAACACAGATGTTTTGGCCTCGCGCCCCATGCGGACGCTCCCCATTTCATGATTCGCATTTCCAGGAAAGGAAATATTCGAATACGACCTTACGTTTTTATACCCAACTGCTTCCAGCATTTCCGCCATAGAATCTGCCATATCCTTCTGCATAACTTTTTCATTCTCTTTAAACTCAACATTCATATCGAGGGTTGGCCTTCCCCACTTGTCCTTTAAATTAGTATTGAGAGTAATTCTATTGTCGGCATACGGTAAGCATTCGCCAAAACCTGTAAAGCCAATGCCCCACCCTGATGGACTTTGCAAATCCGCTTTTAACTCAGCTCCGATTTTTAAATTATTGTTTCCACGACTCCAACCTCCCCTACTGGCACCACCCTGGAAGCCAAACCCTCGAATATAATCAGATCGCTTGTCGCTAAGATTTCGAAAACGTGGCAAGTAAACACCATTGGGTCTTCGTCCATAATAATATTGATCTTCAAAGCCATCTACTTGCGCATTCGCTCCCACTCCTTTGTGATGATCCATAATATTTCGTCCTATTTGGTCACTTCCATTTCCCAATCCATTAGGAAAACGGGTAGAGGTTGAATTCAAAAGAATATGGGTCGTGGCAATAGTAGATGCGTTCAGGAAAATAATTTGCGAATAGAACTCAATCACCTCGTTGGTTTCAGTATCAACAATTTCAACACCGGTGGCTTTTCCACTTCGTTCGTCATACAAAACTTTATTAACAAGTGAATTTGATCTCAACGTTAAATTACCAGTCGCAAAAGCTGCCGGCAACGTGCTGGCATTCGTACTAAAATAAGCTCCGTACGGACACCCTCTGTGACATAAGTTACGATACTGACAAACACCTCTTCCTTTTACTGGTTCTGTTAGGTTAGCGGTTCTACCAATTGTAATTTTCCTATCAGGATAAGCATTTGCCATTTTGCTTTTAAAATCTTTCTCCACGCAGTTCATCTCCATAGGGGGCAAAAAATTACTATCGGGCAAATGTGGAATCCCTTCCTTCTGACCACTTATACCAACCACTTTTTCTACATAGTCATACCAGGGTGCTATGTCCTTATATCGGATCGGCCAATCTATCGCAATTCCATCTTTCTTGTTCGCTTCAAAATCCAAATCACTCCATCGATAGCATTGACGCGCCCATAATAAGGATCGCCCTCCCACTACATCCGCACGAATCCAATCGTAGCGTTTTACTTCGGTATATGGATTTTCTAAATCATTGATATAAAAATGTTTGTTATCCCCACCATAAGAATAATGGCGATCTTGAATATGACAGCGTTCTTTATCTGCTACTGTCAATTGGCCTCTATTCTCTAAATCCCAAGGATCTTTTGTTGTCGTTGGATAATGAGGATGCTCTACGGTTTTACCTCGTTCAAGTAAAAGCACTTTTAATCCTTTCTCACAAAGTTCTTTCGCTGCCCACCCACCACTGATTCCTGAACCTACCACGATTGCATCGTAGGTGTTTTGATCGTTTGCCTTAATATTAAGATACATCTGTTAACTTTTTACAGTTTGTCATATGGAAGCCCATATGTTCATTCTACTCATTTCGACATTAAATCTTTAAAAAAATAACTCTAATGAACAACCTTCTGAATAAAAGTAATGGATCGATCAGGTAAAACCTGAAATACTGATTATTTTTGCAGGATTTAACCATACTCTAACAGCCACTATGCCCAGAGATCGCAGTATTCGTTCCGTACTTATTATAGGTAGCGGCCCCATTATTATTGGTCAAGCGTGTGAATTTGACTATGCCGGGTCACAAGCCGCCCGCTCTCTTCGCGAAGAAGGGATTGAGGTGATCCTGATTAATTCCAATCCGGCAACTATCATGACGGATAAAGTGACTGCGGATCATATTTACTTAAAGCCGCTGGAAAAGAAATCAATCCGCGAAATTCTTGAAAAACATCATATAGATGCCGTTCTGCCCACGATGGGGGGCCAAACTGCCCTGAATCTTTGCATTGATTGCGACAAAGCTGGCATCTGGGAAAACTACGGTGTAAAAATTATAGGCGTTGATATTGCTGCTATCGAAACCACCGAAGATCGTGAAAAATTCAGGCTAAAAATGCTGGAATTGAATATTGGCGTTTGCCAGGGATCAACAGCCACCTCCTTTTTACAAGGAAAAGAAATAGCTCAGGAAATCGGATTCCCATTGGTTATTCGCCCATCCTATACGCTGGGTGGAACAGGTGGAGGTTTTGTTGAAAAAGCCGAAGGCTTCGATGAGGCGTTAAACCGAGGTCTTCACGCCTCGCCTATCCACGAAGTGTTAGTGGAAAAAAGCATCAAGGGATGGAAAGAATATGAATTAGAGTTGTTGCGAGACGGATTAGGGAATGTAATTATTATCTGTTCGATTGAGAATTTTGATCCGATGGGCATACACACAGGCGACTCCATTACAGTAGCGCCTGCTATGACGTTGTCAGATACTGTGTATCAAAACATGCGCGATCAGGCCATTACTGTTATGAATGGTATTGGAAAGTTTGCCGGAGGCTGTAACATACAGTTTTCAGTTGACCCCGAGACGGATTACATAATTGCCATTGAGGTAAACCCGCGTGTATCTCGTTCTTCAGCGTTGGCCTCCAAAGCCACCGGATACCCCATTGCTAAAGTAGCGGCTAAACTTGCTATCGGATATAATCTTGATGAATTGAAGAATGCCATTACAGGAACTACTACTGCTTATTTTGAGCCTGCACTGGATTATGTGGTTGTAAAAATCCCTCGTTGGAATTTTGATAAGTTTCAAGGAGTTGATCGAAGACTTGGTTTGCAAATGAAATCGGTTGGAGAAGTAATGGGTATCGGAAGAAATTTCCAGGAAGCATTGCAAAAAGCCTGTCAATCACTGGAGATAAGGAGAAATGGATTAGGTGCGGATGGCAAAGAGGTAACCGATCAGGAAGACTTACTTTATAGTCTAAAGAATCCAAGTTGGAACCGCCTCTTCCATATTTACGATGCCATGAAACTTGGTATATCGATGAAAACCATATTGAACTTAACCAAAATTGATAAATGGTTCCTCGATCAGATTTGGGAATTGATTGAAATAGAAAAAGAGATTGAGGGATATGATCTTCAAACTATTCCTGCTGAGTTGATGCGCAAAGCCAAGGAGAAGGGATATGCCGACCGTCAGATCGCCCACATATTTGATTGCCTTGAAAGTGAAGTGCATGCAAGACGCAAAGAGTTGGGTATCAACCGGGTGTATAAAATGGTAGATACATGTGCCGCTGAATTTGAAGCGAAAACCGCATATTACTATTCAACATTCGATGCTGAAAACGAATCAATCGTAACTGATAAGAAAAAAGTGATTGTACTGGGTTCAGGCCCAAATCGCATTGGGCAGGGCATCGAGTTTGATTATTCGTGTGTACACGGAATTCTGGCCGTTAAGGAAGCTGGCTACGAAGCGATTATGCTTAATTGCAATCCAGAAACGGTTTCTACTGATTTTGATATTGCCGACAAACTTTATTTCGAACCGGTTTTCTGGGAGCATCTTTGGGATATTATTCAACACGAAAAGCCGGAGGGTGTAATTGTTCAGTTAGGAGGGCAAACTGCGCTTAAGCTTGCTGAAAAACTTCAGAAGAACGGAATAAAAATAATGGGAACTTCTTTTGAAGCCCTCGATCTGGCCGAGGACAGAGGAAGTTTCTCATCCCTTCTTAAGGAGTTGGGTATTCCTTATCCCGAATTTGGTGTTGCTACGAACGCAGACGAAGCATTGGAAGTATCAAAAATCATAGGCTTCCCTTTATTGGTTCGTCCTTCATATGTGCTAGGTGGCCAAAGTATGAAGATTGTGATCAATGAAAAGGAGTTAGAGGATCATATTTTAGGTATCTGGAAACACTTGCCCGAAAACAAAGTATTACTCGATCATTTTCTGGATGGAGCGATAGAAGCAGAAGCAGACGCAATTTGTGATGGCGAGGATGTTTACATCATTGGCATCATGCAGCACATTGAACCTGCCGGTATTCACTCGGGCGATTCTTATGCGGTGCTCCCACCTTACAATTTGGGCGATTTAGTAATCAAGCAAATCGAATCCTTTACAAAGAGAATTGCTGTTGCTCTTAAGACTGTTGGGTTGATCAACATTCAATTCGCGATTAAGAACGACAAGGTATATATCATTGAAGCTAATCCGCGGGCATCGCGTACCGTGCCCTTTATCTGCAAAGCCTATGACGAGCCTTATGTGAACTATGCTACCAAAGTAATGCTGGGTGACAAAAAGGTGAAAGACTTCAATTTTAACCCCACTAAAAAAGGATATGCAATTAAGGTTCCTGTCTTTTCATTCAATAAATTTCCAGAAGTAAATAAGGAATTAGGCCCTGAAATGAAGTCGACCGGTGAGGCCATCTATTTTATTGATGATTTAATGGATGATTATTTCATGAATATTTATTCCGAGCGAAATCTGTATCTGAGCCGATGAAGTTGAATAAATTCAAACTAATATCTTTGAAATAGCGTTTACCAAAAAAAAACAATGTTCAAATGACCAGGTTTCTTCTTATACTCGCCCTTGTGGGTTACGTTTTATATAAACTAGGAGGTTTTTTCTTTAAAATAGGAGCTGCATCTCAGCAACCCAGGCAACAAAGACCCCAAGGAAATGTTCATGTAGATTCCGCGCCAAAGAAAGATAAAGATACTCACATAAAAGGCGGTGAATATATCGACTACGAAGAGGTGAAATAAGTACTGGCTCATTAGATCCTACTTTTAAAATTCCGCTTAAAGTGAAAATTCATTTCCATAAATATGAAGCAACCGGCAACGATTTTGTCATGATCGACAATCGTAAAGGAACTTTTTCTTTTTCGTCAGCACAAATACAAAAAATTTGCGATCGTAGATTTGGTGTTGGTGCCGATGGCCTTATCCTGATTGAAAAACACCCAGAGTTAGATTTCAATTTGAATTATTACAATAGTGATGGCTCACAAAGTCTGTGTGGTAATGGAAGTCGCGCGGCCGTGCAGATGGCTGCCAGCTTGGGTTTGCTAACTAACAAAACTGAATTCAATGCTTATGATGGTGCGCATCAGGCAGAGTTGTTGAACACTGGAATCGTTCGGTTAAAAATGAATCCGGTAACAGATGTAAAAAAAATTGGTGATGATTATTTTATCAATACCGGATCACCGCATCATCTCAAATTTGTAGAAAAGGTTGACGATTATCCGGTTTTCGAACAAGGCCGTAAAATCCGCTACAGCGAAAATTATAAGCCAGCCGGAACGAATGTAAACTTCATTCAATTGCTTGAAAATAATTCTATCTCTGTGCGCACGTACGAGCGGGGTGTAGAGGACGAAACCTATTCGTGCGGAACGGGCGTTACGGCTGCATCTCTTGCTGCTTCGTTTCATGGCTTTACTTCACCGGTTCAGGTGAAAGTAAAAGGTGGAAACTTATCGGTTGAGTTTAAAATCGGACAGGCAGGCACATTTGGCGATATTTTCCTGATCGGCCCTGCCAAAATGGTATTCGAAGGCGACTTGGAGTTATAATTGCACCCCGAAATCCTTAAATTTACGACCCTTTTTACCGGTTAATTGTTGGTTCAATTTCGATGCAGGCAAAATCCTAAGTCGCTCCTGAAATAACAAACCAAAACGATAACGACTCATGTTAAAACTGCTTGCAAAAATTTTTGGCGATAAATCTCAGAAAGACATCAAACGCATGATGCCTTTGGTGGAAGAAACTAAACGGGAGGGCGAACTTCTTACCTCCATTTCAAATGATGAACTGCGAGCCAGAACCAGAGAAATCCAGAATCATATTAATGAATTTCTAAAACCAATTGATGATCAAATTGCAGGCATTCGTCAACGTTTGTTAGATCATCCTGAATTAGACATCACAGAAAAAGAATCCCTTTTTGCACAAATTGATAAACTTGAAGTAGATCGAAATAAAGATCTCGAAAAGGTTTTGTTAGAGGTATTACCCAAAACATTCGCCATTGTGCGCGAAACAGCAAGGAGATTTAAGGAGAATGAATCGTTAGAAGTTACAGCAACCGAACAAGACCGAATCTTGGCTGCAAAACATCCCAACGTAAAAATATCAGGCGAGAAAGCACAGTGGTCGCGCCAATGGCTTGCTGCAGGCAATATGATCACCTGGGACATGGTTCATTACGATGTTCAGATCATTGGAGGTATTGCGCTGCACGAAGGCACCGTAGCTGAGATGGCCACGGGTGAAGGAAAAACTTTGGTAGCAACCTTCCCCGCATTTCTAAATGCATTGGCCAAACGGGGTGTACATATTGTAACGGTAAACGATTATTTGGCGAAACGTGATAGTGAGTGGATGGCTCCTTTATTTCAGTTTCACGGACTTACTATTGACTGCATCGATAAGCATGAGCCTAATTCGTTAGAGAGGCGGAATGCGTATCGGTCAGACATTACGTATGGAACCAATAACGAATTTGGTTTCGACTATTTGCGTGATAACATGGCACGTGAACCTGAAGAACTTGTGCAGCGCGGGCATCATTACGCCATGGTGGATGAGGTGGACAGTGTGTTAATTGATGAAGCCCGTACTCCGCTTATTATTTCGGGGCCAGTACCTCGGGGTGATGAACACGAGTTTTATGATCTGAAGCCTCGGATTTCAAAACTTGTGGAAGCTCAAAAGAAACTCGTAAATCAATACCTGAATGATGCTAAAAAACAATTAGCGGAAGGATTGGACAAAGACGGAGGAACCGCTTTGTTTCGTGCGCATCGCGCCATGCCAAAATACAAGCCGCTGATCAAACTGCTTAGCGAAACGGGGATGAAAAATGTGTTGCAGAAAACAGAAAATTTCTATCTGCAAGACAATAAAAAAATGATGCCTGAGGCTGACCAGCCTTTATACTTTGTTATTGATGAAAAAGACAATAGTGTTGACTTGACTGATAAGGGAATCGACTTGATTACAGGTGAAGGCGAAGATCCAAAGTTCTTCATCATGCCCGAAATTGGCATTGAGTTAAACAAAATTGAAAAAGATCCTAATCTAACGGATGAAGATCGTCTGAAGAAAAAGGAAGATCTGATTCGTGAGTACACAACAAAATCTCAGCGCATTCATAGTGTTACGCAGTTGCTTAAAGCGTACACACTTTTTGAAAAAGACACCGAATACATTATTGTGGATGGCAAGGTAAAAATTGTGGATGAACAGACTGGTCGTGTGTTGGATGGAAGACGTTATTCCGATGGCTTGCATCAAGCCATTGAAGCGAAAGAAAATGTGAAGGTGGAAGACGCTACACAAACCTACGCAACTATCACACTCCAGAATTATTTTCGCATGTATCATAAGCTGGCCGGCATGACCGGAACAGCGATTACAGAAGCCGGTGAATTGTGGGACATCTACAAGTTGGATGTGGTGACCATTCCTACCAACCGGCCGATGACACGCAAAGACAAAGAAGATCTGGTTTACAAAACGGTTCGAGAAAAATTCAATGCAGTTGTTGAAGAGATTGTAAAACTTACACAAGAAGGAAGACCTGTGTTGGTGGGTACCACTTCCGTGGAGATTTCGGAATTGGTAAGCCGGATGTTGCAAATTAGAAAAATCAAGCATCAGGTTCTGAACGCAAAACAACATCAGCGTGAGGCAGATATTGTTGCCGAAGCCGGCAAGCCGGGAACGGTAACCATCGCTACCAACATGGCGGGTCGTGGTACGGATATTAAACTTACCCCCGAATCAAAAGCAGCTGGTGGTTTAGCGATTATCGGTACAGAACGCCACGAGTCGCGAAGAGTTGACCGTCAGTTACGCGGACGCTCTGGTCGCCAAGGTGATCCCGGATCTTCTCAGTTCTATGTTTCATTGGAAGATAACTTAATGCGTCTGTTTATGCCTGAGCGCATTGCGCGCATAATGGATAAGCTGGGCTTGAAAGAAGGTGAAGTGATTTCGCACTCGATGGTAACAAACTCCATTGAACGTGCACAGAAAAAAGTAGAAGAGAACAACTTTGGTATTCGTAAGCGTTTGCTTGAATATGATAACGTGATGAACTCGCAACGTGAAGTCATTTACAAGCGAAGAAGAAATGCTTTGCATGGCGAACGTCTTCAATTGGATATTCTCACCATGTTGTTTGATACGTGCGATGATATTGTGGCTACCGGAAAGGGCTCTGAATCATTTGAGAATTTCAAATTAACAGTGTTGAGCGTGTTGGGCTTTGACTTCACCATGTCAAAGGAAGATTTTACAAAACTGGATCAAGCGGTAGTTAGTGAAACTCTTTATGAAGAGGCACTAAAACATTATAATCATAAAAATAATCTGGCTGCTGAAAAATCATACCCGATTATTCTTGACCTATTTAAAACCCGCGGTGCTACCGTTCAAGACATTCAGGTTCCATTTACTGATGGCATAAAACAAATTGCAGTTTCAGCCAATCTGAAAAAATGTGTTGACTCAAAAAACAACGAGTTAATCAAGTCGATGGAAAAAATGATTACGCTGGCCATCATCGATCAGCAATGGAAAGAACATCTCCGGGACATGGATGATCTTAAGCAATCCGTGCAGAATGCCGTGTACGAACAAAAAGATCCATTGTTGATTTATAAGTTCGAGGGCTTCGAAGCATTTAAACGTTTTATTGCTAAGGTGAATGAAGAAACCATTTCATTCCTGATGAAAGCGGATATTCCAATTCGTGATTCTCAGGAAGTTCAGGAAGCAAGACATCAGAAGCGACAAAGGTTAAGTGAGAATAAAGAAGAGTCGCGTTCCCTTTTACAGGGAGGTTCGCAACCACAAGGCCAACAACGCCCGGTTGAAGAAAAGGTGATGCCTGTAAAATCTGAAAAAGTGGCGGGCAGAAACGATAAGGTAAATGTTCAATATCCCGATGGCCGTGTGCTTAAAGATGTGAAATTTAAAAAAGTGGAAGACGATGTAAAAGCTGGAAGGTGCATTGTTATCGATTAAAAGTTATTCTTTCATTGGGTTAACTATACTTCCTATTTAAAGGAAATGTCTTACAGTTTTTGTTTGTAACTTAGTATCATGATGAGAACTCAAAACAAATTTGCTTTGATTGGTCTGCTTTATCTGTTGGGCGGATGTGCCAGTCAACAAATAAGCGACAAACCCTATCACGAAAATCTGGCAAGCTTACGCCCTACAGTAACCGTCTCTGTTGATACTCCAAACAAAGACAATTCAATACAAAAAAAACAAGTCGAAACTATCACACCTACTCAAACCGTAAATGCCAAAGTAGATGCAGTATTGGACAGTATTAATCGCTACAATTTGGTGAAGCGATTTGTTGATGGATATACCATTCAAATTTACTCTGGCCAAAATCGCGAGGACGCCATGAACATCAAGAAAAAAATGAGTACTGAAATAGGAGACCTTACTGCGAACCTTCAGTACCAGCAACCTAAGTTTACGGTAACTGTGGGGCGTTACTATACCAAATTGGAGGCTCAAAAGGATCTTGTTCAGATTCGAAAAAGCTTTACATCAGCCATTCTTGTCCCTGAGAAAATTGCCATCCGATAGATTTTAAGAATTTACACAAACTTTAGATAATCCTCCTTGATGAAATTTGGAGTCTTTGTGGCATTGACGTTAAAATTTCTATTTCTTTGAGCTCCTCATCTGTAGAAATGATAAAAAAGAATATTGGAGGAAAATGGGAAAGGCGTTGGCACCCGCTGCGAGAAGAATGGGTGGTCTATTCTGCACATCGAAATGCCCGCCCCTGGCAAGGGGCCGGATTAATAAAACCTAAACCCACCCTTGAATATGATCCTACGTGTTACTTATGTCCAGGTAATCCACGAATTCATGGCAATGCCAATCCCTCCTATAAAGGTGTTTTCATTTTTGAGAATGATTATCCGGTGGTTGGCCTGAAGGCACCTAACGTTGACCATAATAGTGATCAACTTTATAGGAAAGGGAAGGCAACAGGCATTGCAAAGGTCGTTTGTTATGATCCACGACATAACATCACCCTTTCACAAATGAAGTTGGAAAAGGTATTGAAGGTGTTTGAATCGTTTCGCAACGAGACAAAGGAACTTACTGAAAACACAACCATCAAATCAGTACTCATTTTTGAAAACAAAGGCGAAGTCGTAGGCGTAAGTAACGCCCACCCGCACTGCCAAATCTATGCGACCGACTTTTATTTAAAACTTGTTGAGCAACAGATAAAAATTTCAATCGATTATCAAGCGAAGCACCATCAAAATATTTTCGAAGGAATTATCGAAAATGAAAAAAGAGATAAGATCAGAGTGCTTGCTGAAAATGATCATGCCATCGCTTTCATTCCATTCTTTGCGCGTTATGCTTATGAAGTTATGATTTTCCCGAAAGGCAATCATCAGCATTTAACTTCGCTTAGCGCGGATGAGTTAACGGGACTGGCTTCTGTATTTCATCAGGTGGTTCGCAGGATGGATATGAATTTCAATATGGACTTTCCGTATGTGATGTCTGTGATGCAAGCACCTGTTGATGAGGGTAATTATTCGGATTTCAGAATGCACCTTTGGCTACAACCTCCTTATCGTCAACCCGGTTTATTAAAATATTTGGCCGGACCTGAAATTGGAGCCGGAAACTTTATGGCCGATACGATGCCAGAAGATAAAGCAGCTGAATTATTGAGCATCAATCTAAACGAGTACAGTCTTGAGCGATGATTCAACATTGAAAATCTATGTTGAGTCATCTGCACCCGGCCGTTTGGATGTAATGGGCGGCATAGCCGACTACTCGGGATCATTGGTGCTGCAAATGCCGATCAAACAAAAGACACATGTAAAACTTTCCTTGCGGGAAGATTTTGTCTGCACCATAACGAGCCAAATAAGTACAGGCGAAACGCTCGCGGCAACCGTTGATTATCGGGATTTTCTTGACAACAATCATGTTGATTACGATTTTGCTAACAAGAAATTAAAGTCAAATTCAAATCAGGCTTGGATTGGATATGTGCTTGGTTGCGTGCTCGCCCTTCAAAAAGAAAAAGGTATTGATTTTAAAGGAGGCGTCTTCAATCTTCGATCAACAGTTCCGTTAGGTAAAGGTGTCTCTTCCTCTGCCTCCATAGAAGTTGCAACCATGAAAGCTCTTGGCGATGCGTTTGGAATTCATTTCACTGGAACCGAATTACCCATACTAGCTCAACGAGTAGAAAATCTAATTGTAGGTGCCCCCTGCGGGCTCATGGATCAACTTGCATGTTACCTGGGTGAAGTCAACAAACTTCTTCCTATCATTTGTCAGCCTGATTTAGTTCAGGAATCAATTTCAATTCCTGATGACATTTCATTTATTGGCATTGATAGCGGAGTTCGTCATTCTATTTCGGGAGCTTCTTATACCGATGTTCGATGCGCTGCTTTTATGGGTTATACCATCATTGCCCACGCGCACGGAGTTACACCAAAAGAATTAGTGGCGGCTAAGTCTTTCAATAATTTTTCTTCCTTACCCTTTGCGGGATATTTGTGCAACATCCCGGTAACAGATTTTGAGAACTCGATCGTTAATCAACTACCGATTTCAATTAGCGGAAAAGATTTTTTAAAGGAGTATGAATTATCGATTGATCAGGCAACACGCATTAACCCCGATAAAACCTATTTCATTAAACAAAGTGTATCGCATCCTGTTTACGAGCATGCGCGCGTAACGCGATTTAAAAATCTGCTAGTCTCTTTAAATGGTACTGACTCTTCTGAAAGAAACAACATTCTTAAAGAAATGGGAGCCCTTATGTTTCAAGCTCACGAAAGCTATTCACTGTGCGGTTTAGAATCCGATCGCACCGATGAAATTGTTTCGCTTGCGAAAAATATGAATGGAATCTATGGAGCCAAAATAACGGGTGGTGGAAATGGTGGAGCCGTTTGCTTGCTTGTTGATGAGGTCGGAAGGATCTCTGTCCGAAAGCTTCATCAACAGCTTTGTGAAAAGTACAAACAGGAGCTCGTACTTTTAACATAGTTTGTATTCTCAATAATTACTAAGGTTTAGGCGCCAACAAAGAATTAATCCAACCTGCAATTTTCAATGCTTCGTCTTTAGGAACGTGAGGCATGGCTGCCATAGGCGTTTCATGCTCAGGCCAGTTTTTTGGTTCCGGAGTATAAATCAATTGAACAATTCGCTCGTTACTGTATTTGCGCTTGGCTATATCTGCAAAGGAAGGTCCCACTTGTCTTTTATTAGTTTGATGACAAGCCGTGCAGGTATTCTTCACCAGCAAGGGTTCTATTTCTGCATACGTTACGGTCTTACTCGCAGTGGCTGGCTTTGTTGTTGGCTTCGCCACTGGTTGTTTTGCTGAGGATTGAGTTTGCTTTGTACTCAACTCACTCATTTTTAATTTCTCACCATCTGGAATATTATTCAAGGTATAATAAGCAGTGTTATGCAACACTGGCAATCCATCTGTTGAGCGAATGCCTGACAAGATTAGTTCATGAAGATAATATTGACGTAGGTTATCAATTGCCACGCGCACTTTCATTCCATCGTCCGACACCTTTACTCCTTTAATCAAAAGCCTTTCATCATTAACCGTTGGGCTTCCATACACCGGATGATATTTATAGATGTAACTCTTTACAAAATAAGAATCCAAATCCTCAGCTGTTTTTTTATCAACGGGATGCGTGAATTCAATTTCAAATCCATCAGGCTTTGCGCTTACCGTTTTCATTTCCATAGGTACTTTGCCCGTCCACACCAGGCGCTGCAAACCCGCGGTGGCTGTACCGGCAGAGCCCCAGCCCCGATTGGTTAATCCGGCATACAATGACCCATCGTGTCCCCAGTTCATTCGCAGCACACCCGACTCAAAACCAGATTTAAAATCAAATGCCACGCCTTGAAATTCTCCTTTCACTTTTTCCATGACCACGCGCATGATTTTACTCTGACCTTGATCCCCTACAAAAATCTGTCCCGCAAACGGACCAAACTTTCCGGAGGTTTCATCGCGAATAATTTCCGAATTGGAAATTCCCAACACACCATGAGGTAGCCAAACTGCAGGAATTCTGGTTTCGTCAAATTCTTTTTTCAGATTAAAGAAAAAATCCGGATTCTTTTCGTCAGCGATATTTTCAGGCTTTAGATATTGGCCTTCCTTTTTTACTTGACGCGGATCCACCTTAGCATACAATTGTTCGGTTGAAATTTTTACTGGTGAATTTTCACGGCCTGTCCAACGTAAACCAGCCGGATGACCTGTGAAGCTTCCTTTCGTTACATGAAAAATCCCACCCGATCCTTGCCAGTCGCCCTGGTTATCATCATAAAATAATTCGCCATCGATCATGCCTAATCCACAAGGCGACCGCATGCCTGTTGCCCAGGGTTCCATCGTTCCATCCGGATGAATCTTCATGGTCCAGCCGCGCCATGGCACCCGGCTTTCGCCACGCCACCACTCTTCATCGCCAAACGCCACGTTGCCCGTTACAAAGAAACTACCGTCAGGCGTAATCTTAGGGCCAAAAGAATACTCATGATAGTGACCTGATAGCGGCCATGCATAAACCGTTTCATATACATCAGCTTTATCGTCACCATTTGTATCACTCAACTTTGTAAGTTCTCCACGCTGCGCTGTATATAGCGCACCCTCGTGCCACGTTAACCCAAGCGCTTCATGAAGACCGGAAGCAAACAGCGTGTAACGTGGTGATGATCCTTTTTCCATAGTTGGATTTTCTACAATCCACACATCACCTCTACGGGTGCATACTGCAATTCTTCCATCGGGTAACGTGGCTACTCCGCCTACTTCCAACAACATGCCTTCTGGTGTTGGGAGTGTTAGGATTCGATAGTAATCATCTTCCGTTGGCGTTTTAGTTAGCTGAGCAAACACCTCCACGAATGCAAGGGAACAAAACAATACAAGTAGTGTAATATTTTTCATCTGATGAGATCGTTAAGAATTACCAAATAATTGAATACCTGAATGAGCCTGCTACCGGTGCAATCAACTCTTTAACACCGTTTACTTCACGCACCTGAGGTGTTACTCCTTGCACTTTTAAATAATAACTTTTATCATCAATGGCATAGTAACCATTTGGCATTTGCTGGATGGTTTTCCCTTCGGCCAGTTTATAATAGAGATCCGGTTTTGTGCCCCTGTTTTTAATACCCACCTCGTGAACAATTGTATTGTTGTCGGGATAAATTTTGTCTTCCACTTCAATACCTGCATAGGTATATTTAAAAATCGGGCGATCCGTTGATGCTTCAATCTGATAGCCCTTACCTCGATAGCCTCCTTCTTTTAACTCATCTCCGTGACTAAGTACCGGAAAAGCGGATGTTGCGGATGCTAAAAAATAAAGCGGCTGATTGTTGAATAAAAATTGTGTTGCTCCAAGCGGCTTGAAGGAGCCATCACCCCGATCGTGCCACATAGGCGTTGCGTCTACAAAATCGCCATGCCAAACACAGGCTAAGTTTCCGGCCTTCAAATCATACACGTAGTGCGTTCCGCTGGGATCGCCCACGCCCATGCTGTGTGTGAGTCGTTGCTTATACTCGCCTTTGAAATCTAAAAATGCACGAAGCATTCTCGGTTGACTTCCTGGATTAATTAAAATCGGGGTCACAGGTTCATTGGATGGAGGATATGAGTTAAAAGCATGAAGCGGCTTACGTGCCGATCCCGCCTGAACAAACAAACCTAACCGCGGTGGCATCCACGATGCATTTTTAAAATTATAGATTTCAAATGGATACGATCCGGCTTTTAACTCAATCGTAGCTTCATCATTCGGCCACCAGCCATCACCACTTTGAGAATTTGTTAGCTGCTTATTGTTAATGAGTAATCGCGCACCACCCGTGTAGGATAAAATAAATTTATAGGCAGCGTCATCTGAAACTGTAAGAGTGCCTTTGTAATGACTTCCATAATCATTTTCGTTTTCTAATATCTCGCAAGTTAATTCTGAAAGCGAACCTGCGGCATTAGGCATTAAACTGCTGAAGTCAGATATCCCTTTAAAGTTTCCGTTCCAGGTTTCGTAGGTAATGTTGCTTACAGATACATCAACATCTTTTAATATGGTGTATGTAATATTTCGAAAGGCTACAGGCCCATGGTCTCCCTGAATCATTAATGGACCCAATGGCTTTTCATTATTTTCGATTGGCCCACCCGTTGGTAAGGGCACTTCTACATGATCATGAATGCGAACACCATTTAGATCTACATACAAAAATTTAGCATTTTCAATTTTGTTGCCGGCCCTATCAAAGCGTGGAGCTTGAAACGAAATTTTCATCTTCTGCCACAAGCCGGGTGCCTTAGCGGGATTGCTCAACGGAGCTTTGCCCATATATATTTTTCCCTTTTCGGTTGACCAGTTTCGGTAGATTCCACCGATATCACCAAACGAAGGATTTTTTACTCCCCAGCTGTCCAATAACTGAACTTCATAACGGCCCTGCAAATAAATACCCGAATTCGACCCTTTCGGAAGCATCACTTCCAATTCCAACTCAATATCACCATGCTCAAAATTTGTAATGAGTTGATCTCTTTTCTTTTCGTCATTCATGTTAAGCAAGATTCCCTTTCCAGTTTCAAATGTTACTGCTGCCGGTTTGGCAGATTGAACAACAGGCTTGGCTTTATTACCTTTTTTGTTGTTAACCGGGATTTCTTCGGTGTGCTTTTCATGAATATCTATATCCGGGTTCATCGTAACATCGCCTACAATTTTCCAATTGCCGGCTTGTGGTTTAAAATCAGATAAATCCTGAAGCGTAAGTGTTTTGATTTGACCGTTTGCTAATCCTGCCAAAGTAGAGAGGATGAGAAACAAGTTGAGTCTGAAAATTTTCATTATAAAATTGAATAGACCACGAATATCTCATTATCCTACAGGATTAACAACCTAATTTATAAGCAACCAGTATGGTTTTTCCCAATCAAAACTTAATGGGTACCTTTGAAACCGATTACCCATTATGGCACTTTTACCCAAAATCAAGTCTCTTTCCGAAGCCAACCATCAACAAACCATTGAATGGCGGAGGTATTTGCACGCGAATCCTGAATTATCGTATCAGGAATATAATACCTCAAAATTTGTAGCGGCTCAATTGAAATCTTTTGGCATTGAGCATCAAGAAATGGCTACTACCGGAATTGTTGGATTGATCAAAGGCAAAAATCCTGATAAAAAATCCGTTGCGCTTCGCGCGGATATGGATGCGCTGCCTATTCAGGAGATAAACGAAGTATCTTATAAATCAACTAACCCGGGTGTCATGCACGCCTGTGGTCATGACGTTCATACTTCTTCGTTGCTAGGCACTGCAAAAATTCTACAGGAAGTGCGCGATCAATTTGAAGGTACAATCAAATTAATTTTTCAACCTGGTGAAGAAAAAAATCCTGGTGGCGCCTCGTTTATGATACGTGATGGAGCGCTTACCAATCCGGCTCCGGCTTCTATCATTGGTCAACATGTAATGCCACTTGTTCCGGTTGGTAAAGTTGGATTTCGCGAAGGCATGTATATGGCCAGCAGTGACGAAATTTATTTGAAAGTAATTGGCAAAGGGGGTCATGGTGCAGCTCCTGAACTAACGATCGACCCCATTCTCATCGCCTCGCATATTATTATTGCGCTTCAGCAAGTCATCAGCCGAAACGCTAGCCCTAAACAACCCACTGTCCTTACCTTTGGGCGAATTATAGGGGATGGCGCAACAAATATTATCCCAAACGAAGTGAACATAGCCGGTACGTTTCGGGCTTTAAACGAAACGTGGCGCAAAGAGGGGTTGCAAAAAATAAAAAAGATGGCCGAGTCCATTGCCGATGGAATGGGAGGTAAATGTGAAGTCACTATTTCACACGGGTATCCTTATCTGGAAAATAATCCTTCCCTAACTCGCAGAATAAGAGCTGCTGCAGAAGCCTATGTGGGCAAAGAAAATGTAGTGGACATTGATCTGACGTTGGGGTCTGAAGACTTCGCTTATTATTCTCATGTGGTTCCTGCCTCCTTTTATAGACTTGGCACACGCAACGAAACAAAAGGACTAATAAACTATGTGCATACTCCTAATTTTGATATTGATGAAGACGCCCTTAAAATTGGGCCTGGACTAATGGCCTGGATGGCAATCTGTGAACTGAATGATCGAAATTAAGTAATCGTTACCTCCTTTCATCCTACACGGCTGTAAGTATATTTACACATCATGATGGAGCCCTCCAATGAGATAGAAGATTTAACTAGTACATCCGGTCGCTGGAAAATTGTTTTAAGAAATACAGGTTATATTCTTGTCGCCCTTTTCATCTTTCTCTTCACACTTGATTTGATGATTGCCTCGCTGCAGCACATTGGTAAAGATGCTGCTGATGTAATCATCCTTGCTACCTCAAATCCATTTACCGGGCTTTTTATTGGCCTATTAGTTACGGCACTTATTCAAAGTAGCTCGGCCACCACTTCGATGGCTGTAGCATTAATGGCCTCTGGTTCCATCACATTGGAAGGTGCTATTCCTATTATGATGGGTGCCAATGTGGGGACTACCATTACCAGTACCATTGTTTCACTCGGCTTTATCACAAAGAAAAAAGAATTCAGACGCGCTGTTGCAATCGGTACATTCCACGATTTCTTTAATATCCTTACCGTGGTTATTCTATTTCCATTAGAATATTATTTCGGTTTCCTATCCGGCCTTTCACAACATATTGCCACTACATTTTTTAATGAACCGTTGGGAGCTATCCAGAATAATTTTTCATTGTTAGGGTCAGGATTTAGCCCCCTGATTAACGTCATCGTTAACCTTATTAATAATGGATTTATCCTTGCA
This sequence comes from Cyclobacteriaceae bacterium, assembly GCA_016787755.1. Classification (GTDB taxonomy): domain Bacteria; phylum Bacteroidota; class Bacteroidia; order Cytophagales; family Cyclobacteriaceae; genus ELB16-189. The sequence goes on from JAEUUA010000001.1 coordinate 218,492, forward strand.
ATACTTTCGATAGGCTTACTTTTTGGATCTATTCTTTTTTTCAGGAAAATATTATCTAAAACTCTCGGTTTTGGATCTCAAGATCGATTTCAACAATTTTTTTTTAAGAATTCACTTAAGTCTTTTGGATGGGGATTACTTACTACAGCCGCTATCCGCTCCAGTACAGTTACTACTTCATTAGTGGTTCCGCTGGTTGCTAAAAAAGTAGTTCGATTAAAATCTGCTCTCCCTTTTATTTTAGGTGCGAACGTAGGAACGACCATTACCGCATTTATTGCAGCTATGTTCAACTCCAACGCAGCCATTAGTATTGCGGTTGCTCATTTTCTTTTCAACTTCTTTGGGGTACTGATTTTCTTTCCAATTCCTTATCTGAAAGAGTTGCCTGTTAAGCTAGCGAATGGCTTAGGTAGACTTACCTTAAAATATCGCCTGGCAGGATTCCTTTATCTTTTGCTCACCTTTTTCTTCATCCCTTTTTCCCTTATTTACCTTAACAAAGATTTTGTAAAAGTTCAGGAACTTTCCTACCAGTTCGAGAATTTAATCAACAATGAAAAAGACTCTTATAAGCTAATTGCAAAAACCTATCAAAACCAGCCAATTAGTAATTGGATAATTTACAATCCTGATAACGATCGCCAAACTGAGATTTTGTCCGTATACCGAAGAAAAAATATTTTAATTATTAATAATGAATTATACGAACTAAACAAGCCTGGCTTTTGTCGAGATGGCGAGGATGAACACGGAAGATTTCAAAACTGCATTTTAGAAATAATTCCATCACTACAGCTAACATCAACACTTTCAGCCGATTCTGTATTTGTTTTTGAGAAACAATGGTACCAGGTCTCACGGGTAGATTCTACGATTGCGAGGCACTATATTAGCTCTACCCTTAACCTTTTAGTGAAAAAAGAAATAGTAAACCGTCACGGGCAAGTTATCACCAGCGAGCAGCTAGTTGAGCTGATAAAAAAGTAACAAGATCAGACTTATGTGGTTAAAAAAAACAAAATGAGTATATTGGCTGCAGTTATGGAAAGTATTAAAGATTCAGTATTTAAATTCTTTCGACTTAATAATCTAGTAGATAATCTCTCTGGATATGTTGAGGCACGAATTGATTTGTTGAAAATTGAAATTCGAGAAGATGTTGCCAAAGTTCTTGCACAGGGGCTGGTAATAGCCGCAATGCTACTAATGGCACTTATGTTTCTTCTTTTTTTTAGCATCGGGTTGGCTAATTATTTAAACACTTTCTTTGCTGACACTTATGCAGGCTACTGGATCATGGCTGGCATCTATGGAATCCCCTGTCTTCTATTTTTGTTATTCAAAAAAAGTTTGAGTGCCTACTTCGAACGCAAAATGATGGCGATTATCAAACGGAAAGAAAAGTAGTATGGAATTATTAGAAACTCAAGATCCAGAAAAGAAAAGACTTATCGAGTCTTCAGATCGCCACAAGCGCGAACTACAAAAGGAATTAACTGCGATCTCTGAAAAAACAGAGGTTACTATTAAAAACGCATTAATCATTGGTGGCACGCTGGCCGTTTCTTATCTGCTAATCACTCAACTGGGCGGATCCAAAAAGAAAAAAAGAAGAACAAAGAAAAAAGCAATAATACCTAACGATGAGGAAGAATACGACACTGATGAAGTAAGCCCTCATGCTCCGTCATTTCTTTCCCAAATAGGCGAAAATCTGGCCAGCCATGCCACGCTGATTTTGTTAGATATTGCAAAAGAAAAACTTGGGGAATATCTGAGTAAAAGAAAAAACGAAGAATGAATATTCTCGAAACCCTATATGAGCGGCATGCTCAAAGAAAAAAATCCATTGCTGTGTTGATTGATCCAGATAAGATTGATGAGCCTAATCGGCTAAATACCTTGCTTCGATTGGCTTCAGAAAATTGTATTGATTTTTTCTTTGTAGGCGGAAGTTTAGTAACAACGGCTAATCTTTCGGAAGTCATTAATCAAATAAAAGAAAACGTTTCAATACCTGTTGTTCTGTTTCCAGGGAGTTCCTTGCAAATTGATCCATCGGCAGATGCTATTTTGTTTCTGTCGCTCATTTCAGGTCGCAATCCTGATCTACTAATTGGTCAGCATGTAGTAGCGGCTCCTATTTTAAAAAACAATCGATTGGAGATAATGCCCACAGGCTATTTATTGATTAACTCAGGAAAAACCACTTCAGTAGCCTACATCAGTAACACAACTCCAATACCTGAAGATAAATATTCATTGGCCGCCTGTACTGCATTAGCTGGTGAAATGTTGGGGTTGAAATTAATTTACCTGGATGCAGGAAGTGGTGCCGAGCGTGAAATAAGTCCGAAGATGATTAGTGCTGTGCGAAAATCGGTAAACGTTCCGCTCATTGTTGGAGGTGGCATCAACACAGGTCAAAAAGCATTTGCTGCCTTGCAAGCCGGAGCCGATCTCATTGTGATAGGGAATGCGCTCGAAAAAGATCCTGAGCTTTTAATAGAAATCAGCGATCAGGTTTATGATTGGAATCAAAGCCTGGAGGCAAAAAAATAACTAGAGCTTAATTTCAAATTTTGTAAAGCCAACTACCGTTCCGGGCTTAGCATCAATTTTTTCAACAACCGCTCTCGCTGGCCCCAGGTTGCACCACTTAATAAATTTATATAGGATTTCTTCTGCAGCCTCTCCTTCTATATACACATCTCCATCCGGTTCGTTGCGCACAAATCCATAAACCCCCAGCTCATCCGCTTTCTCCTTTGCTGAAGCGCGAAAGTAAACTCCTTGCACTTTTCCCGAAACCTTAATTTTTATATGGGTTAACTCCACTCCCTGTCAATTATACAGCTACATTAAAAAATATAATCCGTACTTAAAAAGACTGACTCTCTATTTTGAATAATTGTACTAATTATTTTTTTGTTATCATCCGTGCTTTTTGTTGCCACCAAAGTGCGTATGGAAAAAACACGTAATGCATCAGCAACGGACAGCGTACCCTCAGCAGAATCCTTTCGGCCATTAAAGGGAAATACATCCGGTCCACGCTGACATTGAACATTTAAATTGATGCGACCTACCTGACTGGAAAATGCATCGATCATTCGGGCAATTGGTTTAGAGTTTTTTCCAAACAAACTTAGTTGTTGTCCAAAATTTGAGTTTAATACATACTCAATAGCTTCCTCCTCGTTTTCATAGGGAACAATAGGTACCACAGGACCAAATTGTTCTTCATAGTAAACTTTCATTTTGTTATTTACCGGATAGAGCACCGCGGGATAAAAAAACGTACTTAATTTTTCTCCACCATTTTCATTCATGACGCGAGCTCCATGTTCTTTAGCATCATCCACTAATTTTGTGAGATAGTCTGTTTTGCCAGGCTCAGGAAGCGGGGTTAATCCAACCCCCACATCCCAAGGCATTCCCGGTTTTAGTTTTCCAATTTCTGTGCAAAGTTTTTTTGTGAATTCGTCAACAATGCTTTTATGAACAAAAAGAATTTTCAGCGCGGTACAACGCTGCCCATTGAATGATAACGCTCCTAAGGCACATTCACTTACTGCATTAGCCAAATCTGCATCGGGCAAAACGATGGCAGGATTTTTAGCATCCAATCCTAAAATAGATTTAAGTCGATGTGGCTTAGGGTGTAGCTTCTTCAATTCGTTGGCTCCTTTGTTTGTTCCAATAAAAGCAAAGACATCTACCTTACCTGTTTCCATCAATGACCCAACAGTTTCCCGGCCCCGACCGTAAATAATATTGATAACGCCTGCCGGGAAACATTGTTGAAAGGCCTCCAACAAGGGACGAATCAACAACACTCCATACTTCGCTGGTTTAAACACAACTGTATTCCCCATAATAAGAGCTGGAAACAATGTGCTAAAAGTCTCATTCAATGGATAGTTATATGGACCCATGCACAAGGCCACACCTAACGGCACTCTTCTTATCTGAGCCATAATGCCTTGCTCATTCACAAAGCCTGAGGATTTTCGGTCGAGTTCCTTCAGTGAATTAATGGTGTCCAAAATATAATCACAGGTGCGATCAAATTCTTTTTCAGAATCCTTTAGAGACTTTCCAATTTCCCACATTAAAAGATTAACAACTTCGGTGCGTTTCTCGCGCATCTTACCAAGGAATTTTTCAACATGGTCAATGCGTCCAGATACCGACATCAGCGGCCATTCACCATGACCCTGATCATAAGCACCTACAGCGGCCTCAAGCGCAGCAAGAGCTTCTTTGGAGGTAAGCAATGGAGTGCTCCCGATAATTTGTTGTTTAAGATCATTTCCTTTACGGAGAAAAACAGGACTGGCTACTGGACTCATGTCTCCTTGCCAGGTGATCATGTTACCATTCAATAAATATTCTCGTTGCTCCATATAGGCTGGCAAAGCAACGCCTTCAGGAACATCACTCTCTTCAGGAAATAAATTAGTCAACAAGGTGCTCATAGGATCATGTTATAATTGAAGGGTTGAAATTACAATAGAAATTCCAGATGATGTTCCTATGCGATCGGCTCCGGCTTCAATTAATTGAATCGCTTGCTCACGGTTTTTTATTCCACCCGATGCTTTAATGCCAACATCTGAGGGTAAACTTTGACGCATGAGTTTAATATGATCCGCTTTCGCACCGGAGGGTGCAAATCCTGTTGACGTTTTCACAAAGTCAACTCCGGAATAGGAACAGAGTTTACAGGCATTCACAATCTCCGAATCGGAAAGGTAGGCAGTCTCGATAATTACTTTAAGAATCTTCTGATGATCATGAATCAGTTTGCTACACTTCGCTAGTTCAATTTTGGCCCATGGGATTCCTGCTTTAAATGCACTAATGTTAAGCACTACATCAATTTCATCGGCTCCATTATCTATCGCTCGCTTTATTTCATCGAGTTTTGTCTCGGTCATCGAATAACCTAACGGAAACCCCGCCACGGTAATCAGTAAAATTTTTGCAGTTGCAATTTCGCGCTGAGCGCGTTTTACCCAAAAAGGCGGGACACACACTCCTAAAAAATTATATTCCCGCGCTTCGTAAACCAACTGGTCAATGGAACGATCTGTTAACGTTGGGCTGAGATTCGTGTGTTCAATGTAGGAAGCTATATTCAATGTAATCGGGTTCTTAAAACCGAAATTACTTTTTCTAAATCACATAGTAATAACTAATCTGATCATTTAAGGGCTAATGTCTAATCCCACATTCTTTGCAATATTTCATTTTATGAATGGGATTTCTTTTGGGCAGGCGCTTATGCCCAAAGTAAAGAGGATTTGAATATTGAGGAGCAGCCATCTTCTTTAATGTCTTTTGTTTCTCCTTGGCAATATGTTCAACACGCGCATAATATTCATATTGTGCAGTGTGCTTAACCTTTGCTTTTTTAAGCAGTATTTTTTGTCGTTTCTCTGAATTGCGGATTCTCGGCACTTTGTTCATGTGAACTACAGATTCATCCGAATTTCTGTCCCCAAGAGTTGTTTGGGCTTGCGCAAGCCAGGGAATACCGGATACGAACAGACAAAAAACAAGTTTGATCAAAAATTTTTGCATAGCAATCCTTAAACGGTGGTTTCAAGGATTTATTTCCCATTTTGATTGGGGGAGCGAGTGGCTAGTTAAAAGAAATATTGATAGAGATAATAGGCGATTAAGGCCAATGCGACAAGCAAAGCAAGATAGCCAAACACCCGAGCTCTTTGATAGTAACTCTTAACAGGCATTATGCTCTTATTCTTGCGTTTTGTTTTCAAATTTTAGAATTCAATAAACAACCGAGTTAAGAAATAAACTACTAGGCAAATTACAGCAAGAGATATCAAATTTCTTGCCCTTTGATGGTAGTATTTAACTGGAACTATTTTCATAACTATCAGGTTTATAATCACTTAATATAAATATACGAAATATAACTTGAAATAAAGAAAAATTCACAAAAATGGATAGGAACTGCTAGTTGAATGAGGATGGGAGGAGTTAAGTAACCTATCCCTTGGCAACGTTTCCGATTACTTGCAGAGTTTCTAAGGTAGGGTTGGGTTTTCCACCCCTTGGTTCTATGGTTATTGCAAATGCCCCCGGATTGGCAATTGTTTTCATTTTGCGCAATCCATCAAATCCTGAGTCAAACACACCCATGTCAACAGGTTTGCCTTCAACGAGCGCCCACAATTGAAATTGATTATCTGAAGAAATTTCCTTCAACCGCTGAATGCTTAAGAACACTTCCTGCGAAGACGCATTCCAATAAACAGAAGCCAGTGCGGTGGGACTATTTTCGGTTCCTTTTAAAACTATTCTGCTAAAGGCAGTATTTTCAATAATGGAGAAATCGCCCTGAATTTTATCCAAACGTTGATTCACCTTATCGTAGTCCTGGGCAATTTGTTGATTGCTATCAATAAGGGTATTCAATGCTATGGTAGCCGAAATCCACTTATCCCGATAATCGAAGGCAAGGTAAGAGGCTGTGATAGCAAATGCCACCGATGCGGCAGCAGCCCAGCGCCAGACTGATGAAACTTTATTTATGGAGATTACCTTGCCTTGTTTTGGTTCTTCGATCGAAGAAAGTATGTTGTTTTTCAATTGAGCACGTGGAGCAATAGAAGCCTGCTGCATGAGTCCTTCAAGCGTCTTTTCAATCAAAACAAGTTCCACCCTCAACTGTGGATACATCGCTAGATTTTTTTCTACCTCAGCGCGTTCGCCTGAAGGCAGTTCATCCAGCACGTATGCTTCTAAAATTCCTGACGATATGTATTCTTTGATATTCAATTTATATTCATTAATGACCGCAACGTTATCATAGCCATTCGTAACCTTGTTTTAATGGTGCCTAATGGAATATTATATTCCTCTGCTAATTCTGATTGCGTATACCCTTTAAAATAAAGATACTCTACCACAAACTTTTGGTCATTGGGAAGTTTTTCAAGCACTTCTTTCAATCCAATGGAATCCACAAACATTTCACTTGCATTTTCCTTATCAACACTACCTACGAGGTTACCAATATCATCGGTTTTCTTTCCTTTACTCATCTCCTTCGAACGTGTTTTATCGATCGCCTGATTGCGAGCCAAATTCAACATCCAGGTAAATAGTCTTCCCTTTCCGGGATCATAAGAGCCAATTCGGTTCCAAATTTTAAGAAATACATCTTGAAGAATCTCTTCTGCAAGGTCTTCATTTTTAAGAATTCGCATCACAACTCCGTTTAATGCAGCTGAGTAGTGATCATACAGATAACTTAAAGCATCCCTATTTTTTGCTTTGAGTTGCGTAACCAGCTCCTCCTCCTTATATACCCGTGAAGTTTTCCCCATCTGTTATCGCCTAAAGATATTAAAAGGATTTGACACACGTAAATGCATTTATCTAATGGTGAGCTATCTTTTACTACTAACTATACCAGTTTCTGTAAATATTTCTTTACGTCCAAAATCCAACCGGTAGGCAAGCCTCGTATATCCATGAAATCAACCAAAAATAAATTTTATGAAAAAATTATTAATTCTAATGCTAGGCGTATCACTATCGATGTCTGCGTTTAGTCAAAAATCGGTAATGGTGGGCGGAGCGGCTATGTATCCAACAAAAAACATCATCGAAAATGCAGTTAACTCTAAAGATCACACAACACTTGTAGCGGCCGTTAAAGCAGCTGATTTAGTCAATGTGCTACAAGGCGCTGGTCCTTTTACAGTATTTGCACCGACAAATGATGCCTTTGCAAAACTTGCTGCCGGTACAGTTGAAACCTTGCTGAAACCAGAAAATAAAGCAACGCTTACAGCAGTACTTACTTACCACGTAGTTCCGGGTCGCATGAGTTCAAGTGACATCTCAAAAGCAATTAAAACAGGCAAGGGCAAAGCAGAATTTAAAACTGTGCAAGGTGAAACCCTTACTGCTATGATGAGTGGTAAAGAGGTTGTGCTTAAGGATTCAAAAGGCAATACCTCTAAGATTACGATCATGGATGTAAACCAATCAAATGGAGTAATTCATGTAATTGATAGTGTTGTACTCCCCAATTAATTCAATCTGATCGTTCAAGAAGAAAAACTCTTCTTGCATCTCTTTAAAATAAAACAAACTAATTATGAAAAAATATAGTAAAAAGAATTTCGCTATCTTACTTATAAGTACGCTAGTAATCCTTTCAGGTGTATATCTGATTGCCGCTGACCATATTGATGCACCCGCTGTTACAGGAAAAGGATCGGACATCACTGATGTGTATGCATTTCAAAGTCCAGCTAATAGCAGCAACATGGTGTTTGTTGTTAATGTACAAGGCTTATTAGCCCCTTCTGCTACTGCAGCTGCAACATTCGACCCTGAAGTAATGGTAGAAATTAACATTGATAATTCGGCAACGAAGGACAATGTGGAAGATCTTGTTATTCAGGCCACTTTTGAGAACGGCAAAGTTCAAGTATACGGTCCGGTTGCCCCTCTTCAGACGGGGTTGAACAGTACCCTTGTTACTACAGGAAATATCGTTGAAGCGACTGTTTCTCCCTACAAAGGAACCCTTTCGATGGGTGAGAAAAATGGCATCAAAGTATTTGCCGGCCCGCGCGATGATCCATTCTTTTTCGACTTGGATGCATACAAAGCAATCATTGGTGGCACCTCTACCAAATTCAACAATCCTGGAAATGACACTTTTAAAGGTACCAACGTCCTTTCATTAGTAGTTGAAGTTCCTAAATCAATGTTGGGAACTGGGTCTGTTAACATTTGGGCTACCAGCAATCGTAGAAAATAATCTGATCCTTTAAATAAAATAAAATGAAGACATACATAAAAATTTTATCATTATTCGCAGTTCTAAGTTTTACCATCGGTTTCTCGTCATGTTCGGATGATGATGATCCAATGGCTGTTAAAACCTACGAACAAGAAGACTACATGGCGCGTCCTGCCATCAACACTGTGTTTGTAAACACAGGTGAAAAAGATGCTTTTAATACAACCTTGCCTAAAGATGGTGCGGCAACATGGGGAGCTAAGTTTAAAACCAAGTTACTGGCTCTTAACGCTGGGTATACTACTAATTTATTAGGCTTAGATGCAACCACATTCTCTAATGTGCTAGCTGCTGATGTACTTACTGTTTCATTAACAGAACCCACTACGTTTTATAATGGAACTCAAGTATTAACGGGTCGTGCTCTTGCCGATGATGTGATTACGGTTGAACTAATCCTAATTTTCGGTGGACCGGATGCTACTTCAAATCCAAATTTAACGGATGACCATGTAGATGCTAATGATAAAGCATTCCTAACGTCTTTTCCATATTTAGCAGAAGCTCATTAAAAAATTAACGTTATGATTCCATGGCAATGGAATCATAACGTTTTTTTTACAAATCTCAACCCGACTATGAAATACTTACTACTTACTATTCTTGTTTTTCTACTTTTCAGTTGCAGCGAAAAAAAAGGTGCAATTGTTAATTCTGCCGATTACGAAATATTCTTAAGCAAGCAGTCTAATGAATCTCTTGATCAACTAAATGAAGAACTTTCATTTTGGAAGAATAGGTATGATGAAAATCCATCAGGCAAAACAAACTTGCTTCGCATGGCTGGTCTGTATACAGCCAGGTTTCAACTAAACGGAAAAGTTGAAGACCTCCACCTGGCTGACAGTATTTATAAGCAGGAATTAGCATCCACTACACTGGGTAAGGACAATCTCTATCGTTCGATGGCTGCAAACAACATTACAAAACATGAATTTCGTGAGGCTCGCACAAACCTGCAGGAAGCACTAGCCATTGGAGATGGCAAAGCCTCTTCCTATTTAATGATGGTGGATGTCAATTTGGAATTAGGTGATTATGCCGGGGCTGAGTACACATTGAAGTCATTCACCAATAAAAAATCATTTGCATACCTGATTCGATATGCCAAAATTAAAGATCATCAAGGAGATTTAGATAGTGCAATTATCCTGATGGAAAATGCGCTGGAACGTATAAAAGAAAACAAATCATTATTTACATGGACCATGTCGAACCTAGGTGACATGTATGGTCACGCGAGTCGTATTAATGAGTCTTATCAAGCCTATTTAGAAGTTCTAAAGCGAGATCCGGATTATGATCATGCTTTAAAGGGAATTGCCTGGATCGCATTTGCTCACGATGAAAATACCAAAGAAGCAAAAAGAATTTTACACTTCATTGACAGCAGAAAAGCAACACCCGATATGCATTTGATGTTAGCGGAAATTGCGGCTATTGAAAATGATGATACAGAAAAAAAGAAACACCTTGATATTTTTACACAGGAAGCCCGGAATCCAAAATATGGTGGAATGTATAACACGTATCTTGCCAAGTTAGAGGCTGAAGAATATTCTAATCCACAAACTGCTATTAGCATTGCCGAGCAAGAAATTCAAAATAGGCCCACTCCATTATCCTATGATTTGTTGGCATGGAGTCTATTAAATAAAGGCGAGTACCGTGAGGCATTAAAAACTGTTCAGAAAAATGTTTTGAACAGAACGTATGAACCCATAGCTCTTTATCATATGGCCATGATTTATAAAGCAAATGGAATGGAAAAAGAGGCTCGAAATTTCTTTAAAGAGGCGGCATCCAGTTCGTTTGAACTTGGTCCTGTAATTTCTAAAAGAATTGAAACAGAAATAAAGACATTATAAAGCAAGAATGGAGTTAAGTTGGATGTAGTTGGTTAAAACGGCTCTTTATCGAGCCGTTTTTCTTACCGCTGATTCTTAACGCACTAAAAAATCTGATCGATCGAATATTTCATGAGGACTTTTCTTATCACCTGCATTTTTATTATTCCTGGCTTCACTATGGCTCAAGGCTCTTTGAAGGGCTCGATTAAGGATGATCAAAGTGAATTGATTGGAGCTACTGTATATATTCCTGACTTGGCTATGGGAACCACGACAGATAGCAGTGGTAAATTCTATTTATTGAATATTCCTGCTGGCGATTACTTAATCAGTTTTTCTTTTATTGGTTATGAAAAGCAAATCCATAGCGTAACTATATCATCTGGTGGCACCACAGATCTAGCAATAACCCTACAAAAGGGGTCAATTCAATTACCCGACTTAATAATAACCTCAACAACCTATCAAGCTGTAAATTTTTTATCCCAGGTGGACATCAACCTGCATCCAATAAATTCATCGCAAGATATTTTAAGATTGGTTCCCGGATTATTTATAGCACAACATGCAGGCGGTGGCAAAGCTGAACAAATTTTTCTAAGAGGGTTTGATGTGGACCACGGCACGGATATCAATATAGAAGTAGACGGAATACCAGTTAACATGGTATCACACGCACATGGTCAAGGTTATGCCGACTTGCATTTCCTTATTCCAGAATTAATTCAACTTGTTGACTTCAATAAAGGCCCATACTATGCGGATAAGGGAGATTTTAATACGGCAGGGTATGTTTCATTCCAAACTAAAAATAAACTTGAACGCAATTTTGCTAAAATAGAAGGAGGAAGCTTTGGAAATGGAAGGTTAGTAACGGGTGTCAATATTCCATTTCATTCCTCAAAAACCAAGGCATATATAGCAAGTGAACTTACCCACATGAATGGCTATTTCGAAAGTTCTCAAAAATTTTATCGTCTCAACATTCAATCGAGATTAACTACTGAGATCAGTGATCGAACTAAACTACAATTCGGGTTTTCTCACTTTAAAAGTGATTGGAATGCAAGCGGTCAAATCCCTACCCGAGCCGTTGAGAATGGCGTTATCTCACGCTTCGGATCCATTGATAATACAGAAGGTGGAAATACCGATCGAACTAATTTCTTTATTAAATCAAACCACCGCTTCAATCAGAGCTCTTCTCTTGAAAACCAGGTTTTCATTGTAAACTATCATTTCAACTTATTTTCAAATTTCACATTTTATTTGAATGATCCGTTAAATGGAGATCAGATTGATCAAAAAGAAGGGAGATGGATTTATGGATACCGAAGTCATTACTTTACTAATTCAACCCTTTGGGGAAAAGTTTTAAAAACTGAACTGGGGGGTGGCATCAGGTCTGATTATGTAAATAATATTTCCCTTGCACGTACGATTAAGAGAGATTTTATGAGCTATACCAAACTTGGGGATTTGAATGAACAGAACCTAAATGCTTTTTGGAATGAAACATATTCGGCAACTAAAAGGCTTACCCTTAATGCTTCGCTCCGTTTAGACTTCTTTCGTTTTTCATATCTAGATAAGTTATCAGGCATTCAATCTGCTTCAACAAGCAAATCAATCGCAAGTCCTAAGTTTACTATTAACTATCAGGCGAGTGCGCAAATAAGTTTCTTTTTCAAATACGGTCTTGGATTCCATTCGAATGATGCGCGTGTAGTAGTTGATAATTCTGTGAAAGAAACTTTACCAAGAGCATATGGACTCGATCTCGGAACTGAAATTAAACTAACTTCTAAACTCTATATAAATGCTGCACTATGGAGATTAGATTTAGATCAGGAGTTTGTGTATGTAGGCGATGAAGGAATTATTGAACCCAGTGGAAAAACAAAGCGAGTAGGTGTCGATCTATCAGTTCGTTATCAAATTAACTCATGGTTGTTTACTAACATCGACTTAAATGGGACTAACCCAAGAACTAAAGACGGAATAGCAGGACAAAACTATATTCCACTCGCCCCCACCTTCACAACTGTTGGCGGAATCAACTTTCATCGTTCCAACGGGTTGGAGGGGAATTTTGGATATAGATATATAGCCGATAGAGCTGCCAATGAAGATAAAAGTTCAATTGCAAAAGGCTATTTAATCTTTAACGCCATGCTTAGTTATGCCAAGGCAAAAAATGAATTTGGCATCTCTACTGAAAATATTTTTAACACAAAATGGAAAGAGGCTCAGTTTGATACTGAAACCAGACTTTTAAATGAATCGCAACCTGTCACTGAAATTCATTTTACACCAGGCACTCCGCTGGCTGTTAAGATCAGGTATACACGTTATTTTTAAAGAAATGCGAAACAACCTAATTCAAGATTCTTATAAATGTTTTTAAAAAATCCGTTTACTAAACAAGAAATTAACAGACCAACCATAGCGTCTACGATTTAATCCAAAGAAAAAATGAGTTGATACAAATCAGGCAATCACTTCATCAAAAGCCTTAATAAATGATTTCATTTCATCTACCGTACCAATACTGACCCGGCACCATTCTTTCTGCTGATAATCCCACACACGAATCAAAAATCCTTTATCCTCTAATTTTGATAAAATGGTCTTCCCATCCATGGGAGCCAGAAAGAGTAGTACATTAGTCTGTGACTTACTATGGAAGATTTTCTTTTGGGTAAGATAATCGGTAAGAACTTTTCGTGCGATTGCATTCTTCTCGCGAGTCATTTTCATAAACTCTTCGTCACCCAAACTTGCCGTGGCCGCGGCAATGGCCGTTTGACTTGGTGAGATGGTGTCTCCATACTTGCCTACTTTTTTAAGAACATCAGGGTGTGCAACAATGTACCCAATCCGAAGCCCAGCTAATCCATAGATTTTTGAAAATGTTTTTGACACAATCAAATTAGGAGTACGCTGCACTAATTCAATCATTGATTTTTGTTGGGCAGGCTCTAGAAATTCAATATAAGCTTCATCGGCATACACCACTGTTTTCTTTGAAGCTTCTTCACAAAAAGATTTTACAACCTGTGTATCCACTACGTTGCCTGTAGGATTATTGGGATTACACGAAAACACCAATTTGGTGTCCTTTTGTATGGCCGATAGAAGTTTATCGTAGTCAAATTCAAGTTTATCATTTAGATCAACCCGATCCCACTTTGCATTCATCTGCTCAGCATAATTCATTAGCAATGGAAAGGTAGGATAGGCAGACAGCACACGACCCCCGTCAAGTCCATAAGCAACTCCGGTTTGGCATAACAACTCGCCAGAACCAGCGCCTAGCAGAATAAATGATGGATCAACCCCTTCCTTGTCGGCTATAATTTTTTTAAACTCCCCCATTTCTGTAAACGCGTACCTATTACCCTGACTCAAACTTTGGATGACTGCCTTTTTTGCTTTCTCAGAAGGACCATACGGATTTTCATTTGAGTTCAACCTAACTTTTACTCCGGCTAGTTTTTTCTCTGAAAAGAAAACCCGTTCCGCTTCGCTTACAGGCCCAGCCATTAATGTATTCACTAATGCTGGGGTGATTGCCATGCCAGCTGTTAATGCTAGTGTTGACTTAAACCAATCTCTTCGGCTAATAGGTTGTTTCATAGGGCAAGGGTTATTCAACTAAGGTAGTGATTATTATGACTTTACCACGCAGGCTTCTGATAAAATGTAACATACGCTTCGCCATCCAATACAATCATGGGGTCATGATTTTTTGGATGATTTATTTTCTGTAGCTGATATGATCCCTGTCCATTTGTTTGCGAATTATAAAAAATCCGATCGCCCTGAACATACCAGGTACCACGATCAGAACCTTGTGATGATGTGCCTGCATAAAACGCATTTGTGTTGGTATCCATAGATTGCTCAGAGGCATATTCATAGGTTCCATTCGCGTTAAGCACAATGCATCTACTGGACGTTGAGCCGCCAGAGTTTGTGGTAGTTACATTCGTCCAACACCATTTGCCAACCAGCTCCTGTGCAACATTGCCTCCATTCTTATTTTGCAAAAAATTAGGTTGAGCAGCTTGATTTGCGACTCCGCGAGTATAGGTAACTTTCTGTCCATTAGCAGTAAGGTTTAATTGATCACCCTGAATGGCATAAGCAAACATAACTTTGCCTTGATGAGTAGTAAGTATAATATGACCTTGAGATTCCTCAAAGGAAAATGTGTTACCCATATAAACACACTGATGATTGTCTTTAAATTCAATAGACTCGCCATTCCCCGACCATACTCCAAGTAGTGAACTTTTAGAATCGATCTTGACTCCTGGCTGTTGTGCTTGAGCTACTTGATTTTCAGTTGTGCCCGTTTTGGTAAATGTGACACTCTGATCTAAATCACCACCCGACAAAGTCAAAGAATTCCCCTGAAGCACAAAAGTATAGGTGGTTGTCTCTCCAGATTGAGTAATTAAAAGTTTATTCGTATTTGTTGAATATGTAATTGATTCCCCATCAAATTCGCCCCTGCCATCCGGATTGAGCATAAGCGTCATTTGATACCCGAACTGGGAGTTTTGCCAAAGGCCTGTTATTTTACTTTGTTGAGTCTTTGCTCCGATTTGAGCAAGCAGTGTGATAGGCAAAAGAAATGCGAGAAAAATGATCGATTTCATAGTTCTTGAATTGGTAAACTAAGCTAATCAATCTTTTTGAAATCAGTAATAACTCTTCATGCGCCTACATCTTTATGTAGGTAAAATGCTTTCTAAACAATGCTAAGGAATGATCCCCATCTTTCGCATTAAAAAAGTAGCGTTTGCCTTTTGTGCCACACCAGTCTGTAAGGTGTAATCAAACGTTAATTGATTGTTTTCTATTTTCCCCTCAAAGCATGCATTGGCGATTTGATTTGGATAGCGCTCTTCTAAATTGCCTAGGGCAATATCATGGGTGGCCAATACCACCAAAGCTTTCAAGTCTTTTAATTGCTTGATTAGTTCGCGTGAGCCGGCTTGTTTATCGGTTGAATTTGTTCCCTTTAAAATTTCGTCCAATAGAATTACCATTGGTTTGCCAGCTCTCAATTCTTCCATGATTGATTGTAACCGATGAAGTTCTGCATAAAAATAAGATTGATGATCTTGTAGCGAGTCCGAGGTTCTCATTCCGGTTCGCAATGCTATCAAGGGCATTGTCCAGGTAGTTGCACATACAGGCGAACCCATGCCCCCCAAAACAAAATTAACTCCAAGCGTTCGTAAAAATGTACTCTTGCCGGCCATGTTCGCACCGGTGATCAACCACACGGTAGCGGGACTTCCAATTTCAAAATCATTGGTGACACGCTCTTTGTTTGAAATAAGAGGATGACCGATTGCTTTCCCTCTCAACCGATTTCCTTCGCTATACTCTGCAAACGTGTATGATGGATTGTTGTAATGAATTGTTGCTAACGAGATGAGTGCATCCCACTCCGCTAAAGATTCGAGCCAACCTGAAAGTTGTTGTGCATTTGCTTCGCGCCAAGCCTCCACGCTGCTTACTGCGTGAAAGTCATACAGAAACAATCCATTCCCAAACATCATAGCTATTGGATTCATGCGCGACTCCAATGCATTCACCAACTTTGAAAATTGGGCAACTCTTTCAAATGCTTCATGAGCTATTTGAAAATGTTTTTTCATCAAAGCAGTTTCGAATTTCTGTTTTGTAAGCAATTCAAATAATCGAGCATAATTACTGAGCGCATCCTTTCCTTTACTCAACCCGCGCTGAAGGTCACCAATTTTCTTTGCGTGAATTCCAGCAATTGAAATCAGAATAGTCATTGCTATCAATAGCATTGGAAAATAACTTGGATCATAAAATGCAAGACCCGCAATCATCCATGTACTTGCGGGCAATACCCATCGTAAAGTTGTGTACCCAGTCTTTCCATAGATGAGTGGTTTCTCTGATAACCAGTTGCTTAAAAAAGCTTGATCAAATGTAAACTCACGAAGTTGCCGACCAAGCGCCCACACATGCTGCCTGAATTCCAGTTGAGCACTTAATTCACGCGCAGCAGCTTGTCGCTCTATCAATTTCTCATGCGTATAGTTCAATGAGGTCATATCCCGAGCTAAACGATCTTCGCCTAATTCGGTGCCACAGCGGTTTATGTACTGATAAATAGATCCGCTTCCGAAAAGATCCAGGTCATGACTATAAGGATGATGTGGATCGGCAAACCGAGTTCCATCAGAAAAATCTGTTAGCTCAAACCCTAATCCTTTTGCTTCCGATTGATTGAGTTCTTCTAAGTACGTAAGCAATTTCTTTCGCTCTTCTTGTGCAGTTTGCTTCTTGATCAGAAAAATAAAAATCGCCAATGGAATAAGAATCAGCGCAAAGATAATTGAATGTGTAAAGCCCCAGTAAACCAACAACCCAATGATGGCCATTAACGCAACCCTACCCCAGGCATACTGTTTAATTACTCTTTCAACTCGCTCACGTTGGTGAGCAAACTGCTGAGCACGTTTCTGATAAAACTCCTGGGAGGGCATACTAAAATCTGATCAGATAAACTCTTCAATGATTGCCATTACCTGCTTTAAGTACAACTCATCAATTTCGTCAAAGTCATTTAAGGCATCACTATCTACATCTAATACGAGGGCTACTTCTCCATTTTTAAATGCCGGTAAAACAATTTCTGATTTGGAAGCTGAGCTACACGCAATGTGTCCAGGAAATTCATCTACGTTAGGAACAATAATCGTTTTCTTTTCCTTCCAACTGGTACCGCACACTCCCTTCCCTAAAGGAATACGCGTGCATGCAATAGGTCCCTGAAAAGGTCCTAATACCAACTCACTATTTTTCACCATATAAAAACCAACCCAAAAAAATTTCATCGTTTGATTAAGTGCTGCAGCAATATTCGAAAGATTTGCGATCACATCGGGTTCGCCAGTGACGAGTGCTGCTATTTGGGGTACCAGCGTTTGATACTTTGAAGTTTTATCAGCGGATAATGAGATTATCAGATTTTCTGCCATGCCTTTAATATGAACAACAAAATTAGGAAAAGGCAGTTGGAATAGGGTTATATCTGATAAAAAAGCAGAATGATTAGCAGGGCGACAATAATTCCAATAACCTGCATAACGCTGCGCGACCTCATGGTTTCTAATTTCCTGAAAGGAATCTCAGAAGTTCTGCCAATACCAGTTCTGGCTTAATTACCCTTACCGGGATAAATGGTTGAACCTGTGTTAACGATCAGAATTTTCTCATCATGAGGCAATTCATCCCTCATTTGAAGTAAAAGTGCCAAGCCGGCTATCCCCGAAGGTTCACACCGAATAGAATGCTTGCGGCTGATATCAAGCGCCTCTTCAATGAAGTTTTCATCCACGTCTAAAATACCTGAAAGATTCCCGATCCGGCCATTTTGAATCAATGAGTTGATGTAAAATTGATAATCATCCAACGAAGGTAAATAATAAGAGAACAACTTATCCATGCGCGAATTAGCATCGCGGGTAGTGGCACCCATAAAATTACACACTCCAATTTTTTTAATATCTCCTAAAAAGCGAGGATCATGTTTATAGATTCGATTATTAAACTCGCGCTCAGCAATAATTAAAATATTCACAAATAAATCACCTGTACCGAATGGAATAAAGCAATAAGAAGGATTTTCATTCAACACTTCATACGAAAGCCAGTCGTAATAATTATCGTTAAACCGATCCAGAATTTCACGGTAGGTAATATCAATACCTTCCTTATTATTGGTCAGCTCCTTTATTTCTTTACTTGAAAGTGACTCTTTACTCAAATCCGTTTCGTACACTTCACATCCCATCTGTAGAAGCGCATCTTTTATATCAGGCTTAATGCGCTTGTCCATCAACACTTTCAGTTTTGTGCTTACTTTAAACAAGTTGAAAAAATGTTGAATGGCAGCGGCAGCACTTCCTGATGAAATAATAGATACTTCTTTAATGTTGTATCGTTTGGCTTTAATCAACACCTCCCACGCCATGCGCGCCTTGTGCGTACCTGTAGGATTGGTACTTTCATCCTTCAGCCAAACATTGGTAAAACCTGGAACATCTATGCGATACGTGTTCGATGCCGGAAACCGGGGCTCATAAAATGGTCGTGGTGGAAATTCTGGTTTAGAAGGATCATTTAAAGAAGGGACGTATAAACCAGCAATTTCTTCAGTTGCTGCGCGAACCAACTTCTCGTCATCCATCTGCTCTCTCACAAAGTCCATTTCTTTTCCCGAAAGTTTTTCAAAAAGTACGTTGGCAATTTTTGTGGCAAACGACTCCACATTATTTGGGTCAATTGCTTTTGCCGAATCCTGTTCAACGGCATCCTCAGCTTCAACATCTAACATACTTTTGTACTTTGTCGAAAACTGTTCATTGATTAGCCCGTTCCAATCCAACCTATTGCGTGTGGCAAACAGACTTAACAGATTGCGCAGGGATTGCGTAGCTCCCGGAGGGCTCTTTAAATTAAACGCTCTGCGCAGTAAATCTTCTGAAGGACCTTGCGGATAACTAAGGGTCAATTGTGGATCAAGTGCCGGAGTGGTCTTAATAAAATCTTTCACCGCCTTCTGAAGGCCGTGAATAAAACTCCACCGGCCTGTTCCTACCGATTCGTGAAAACCTGAGCGAGTTAATTGCTCACGGATGAGATCAAGTATTTCTTTAGGGATTCGTTTAGCGGATGCTTTTTTCATGAATGACAAAAGATCGTAGGTTCAAGCGAGAATCGCAACCCATTGGCATAATTACCTTACTTGCCAACCAAATTAAAATGCTATTCACCAGCCGCGCGCGAAGTTTGTTCGCTCTCAGGATCAGAGACTTGATTTGATGATGGCTGCAATTCATTGTTCTCTTTAAACGGAATTTCAGTTTGCTCTACGGTAGCAACATGCGCTGAATTGTCCCCTAATTCTTCTTTAAAGAACCGCTTCTGTGAAAAAAGAATAATTGCCACGCCTATAAATATGCAAGAGTCGGCAATATTGAACACCGGACTGAAGAATTCAAAATAGTGTCCGCCTTTAATGGGGACCCACTCAGGCCAATAAAAATCAAACAAAGGAAAATATAACATATCAATCACCTGACCGTGAAACCAGGGTGAAGGAGATTCCAATGGAGCGTTGTTCAAAAACACACCATAAAAAATACTATCAATCACATTGCCAATGGCACCGCCTAAGATCAGTGCCAGACAAAATAGAAAACCAGTATGCGCGCGCTTGCTAATCATCTTATATAGATAGTAGGTAATGCCCGCCATTGCGAATACGCGAAAGACGGTAAGCGCCAACTTTCCAAATTCACTTTCCCAGCGAATACCAAATGCCATACCCGGATTAAGCAGGTAATGTAACCGGAACCAACTTCCAAGAACATTTATCTCCTGATGAATGTACATATAATTATACACCAACAACTTACTGGTCTGATCAACCAGTATTACTGCCAACGCAATCAAAAAATATTTTTTATAATTCATTTGTTCTTTATTCAGCACTAGTTTACTGTAATTTTCAATTTTAGCATAAACTCATCCATCTCCACTTCGGTCGCGCTGGTCACTTGATCCTTTAACTCCAATGTTAGGGCTTGAGTTTCGGTGCGAATGTATTCTTTATGTTCGGCTAGTGCCGATGCGACTGTTTCCCCATTTTTCTCTACCTCAATCGCGATCTTATCAAGAACAGCCAATCCCATGTCCTTGCGGAGGTTCTGAACCCTGTTGACAAAATCACGCGCAATGCCCTCGCGTTTCAATTCTTCGTTTAGCGTGATATCTAATGCTACCGTTAATCCACCCTCAGATGCAACAGCCCAACCCGGAATATCCTCGGAAGAAATCAAGACATCCTCCAACACTAGATCAAACCCGCCTTTTGCCAAGGTTCCGTTCTTTTCTATTGCTTGAATGTCTCCTTTTGCGAAAGAATTTATCACAGCAGAAACTTCTTTCATTTTTGGTCCATACTGCTTTCCAAGTTTGGCAAAATTCGGCTTTACCTTTTTTACTAATAAGCCGCTTGCATCATCTATGTATTGTATTTCCTTAACATTCACTTCTGCTTTAATAATCGCCTCCACGGTTTTCACGCGTTGTGCGAATTTTTCATCCAGCACGGGTAGCAATACTTTTTGCAATGGGGTACGTACTTTCACTTTACTGTTCTTGCGGATTGAATGCACGAGTGAACAAATGCGTTGCGCATAATCCATAGATGCTTCGAGTTCCAGATCTTTCCGCTTCGGTTCTGATTTAATCATCAACGTATGGTGAATCGATTCAAACTGAAGCGGTGTGTTGAACTCTTTTGCCCTACTACGAATATTATCAGTAAGATTTTTATACAACCATTCACTAAAGAATGGTGCGATAGGTGCCATCAATTGCGCTGTTACCATTAAACATTCGTACAATGTCTCATACGCAGCTCGCTTATCATCACTTAATACTGGCGCACCCGCAGAAACTTTCTCCGAAGTAGGCTGCCAGAAACGCTTTCTGTTCAAACGCACATACCAATTAGAGAGATGATCGTTCACAAAATCCTGAATGGCACGGGCAGCCTTTGTTGGCTCATACTCATTATAAGCAGTTGTAACTTCTTCAATTAAAGACTGCTCTTTAGTGATGATCCATCTATCAAGCGGTGCCAATTTATCATACGGAACATTGTTCATTTCATCCTTCACAAAGCCATCGATGTTGGCATACAACACAAAGAATGAATACGTATTGGTAAGCGTTCCGAAAAATCTGCGTTGTGTTTCTGCAATCCCGTCAAAGTCAAATTTGAGGTTATCCCAGGGCGGTGCATTTTCCATCATGTACCAGCGCACTACATCAGGGCCATATTTTGAAAGGGTCTCAAATGGGTTTACCACATTCCCTTTGCTCTTCGACATTTTGTTTCCACTCTTGTCAAGCACCAGGCCATTCGAAATAACATTCTTGAAAGCCACGCCTCCATTCCCTACTTTCTTGTTCACCGCTTTCACTTCGTCACTGCTTTCGCTGAGCATTGTGGCAATCGCGTGAAGCGTAAAGAACCAACCACGGGTTTGATCAACACCTTCTGCGATAAAATCGGCAGGATAATTCTTCTCGAAAATTTCTTTATTCTCAAAGGGATAATGCCATTGCGCATAAGGCATGGCTCCAGAATCAAACCAAACATCAATCAAGTCTAATTCGCGATACATTGGCTGGCCGCTTGCGCTTACGAGTGTAATCTCATCCACATAAGGTCGGTGTAAGTCAGTTAACTCGATACTGGATGCTGGATTCTTGATACCAGCTTCGTTAGCCTTTTTAATTTCTGCTCTTAGCTGGTCGAGTGAGCCAATACAAATTTCTTCTTTGCCGTCCTTCGATCTCCAAATAGGAAGTGGCGTGCCCCAATACCGTGAACGCGATAAATTCCAATCAACCAGATTTTCCAACCAATTTCCAAATCTTCCCGTACCTGTTGACTCAGGTTTCCAATTGATGGTTTTATTTAAGGCCACCATCTTATCTTTTAAGGCAGTAGTTTTAATAAACCAGCTATCCAACGGATAATATAATACGGGCTTATCGGTGCGCCAGCAATGCGGATACGTGTGTTCGTACTTCTCAACCTTAAACGCTTTGTTTTCCTCTTTAAGAATGATTGAGATGATTACGTCCGTATTTTTATAATCGGGATTGGCCTCATCTTCATTGGTATAATTCTTTACATAGAAATCATTTACTCCTAAAGGCTTATGTGTTTTGATGTTGAATTGCGCTACGCCTTCTTTCAACTTCTCACCGATAGCAGAAATAAATTTTCCTTTTCGATCCACCACCGGAACTTCATTATCCAATTCGTCTTTGATGGTCATTGCAGGAATACCGTTCTGCTTAGCCACTCTAAAGTCATCGGCACCAAAGGTAGGTGAGATGTGTACTACACCCGTTCCGTCTTCAGTGGTAACAAAGTCTCCTGCTACAACCTGGAATGCTCTGTCAGCATCATAGAAGGGCTTCAAGTAAGGCATCAGTTGTTCGTAGCGAATACCCACGAAATCCTTACCCGTAAATTCCTGAACAACTTCAAATGGGATGTTTTTATCCCCAGCTTTATAATCCTGAAGTTTTAATTCTTTGTTCTTATCTGAAAAATATTTCGCGAACAGATCTTTCGCTAAAACGACATAAACTGGCTTATGGGTATATTGATTAAAAGAGCTAACTAAAACATATTTTATTTTTTCACCAACCGCCAATGCAGTATTGGATGGAAGTGTCCACGGGGTAGTGGTCCAAGCCAAAATATGAATATCGCCTTGTACGGCTTTAAATAAAAACTCCGACTTTGCATCCTGAATTACTTTAAACTGCGCTACCACTGAAGTATCTTTCACATCCTTGTAGCAACCCGGTAAGTTTAACTCGTGCGAACTTAATCCTGTGCCTGCCGCGGGTGAGTAGGGTTGAATCGTATAGCCTTTGTACAACAACTTCTTATCATACAACTGCTTCAATATCCACCACAGTGATTCAATGTATTCTTTCTCGTAGGTGATGTAAGGCTTTTCTAAATCTACCCAATAGCCCATCTTCAGCGTAAGATCATCCCACTGATCTTTATACTTCATTACCGTTTCGCGGCACTTCGTATTATATTCTTCTACGGAAATCTTTTTACCGATGTCGTCTTTGGTAATGCCCAGTTCTTTCTCTACCTGTAATTCAACAGGCAAACCATGGGTATCCCACCCCCCTTTACGATTGACCTGAAAGCCTTGTAGAGTTTTGAACCGGCAAAAAATATCTTTTACTGTTCGCGCCATTACATGGTGAATACCAGGCGTTCCATTGGCTGAAGGCGGGCCTTCATAAAAAGTAAATGTTGGGCTTCCTTCGCGGTTGCTAACTGATTTCTCAAAAATCCTTTCCTCCTTCCAAAAGGTTAGCATTTCCGAGGCCACCTGGGCGAGGTTCAATTCCTTAAATTCTCTGTATTTACTCACTTCTCACAAAAATAAAGGCCGCAATTTAGGACATTTTAGGCAAAGCCCTGCTTGCGCGTAGCCGCAAGATTGAACAAATCGATTTCACATAAATGAACTCTTCGGCAAAGGCAGGCGCCAAGTGAGCAAAGAATTCAAGCTCAAAAAATCGACAATATGCGGTAGTACATATTATATGCTGAGAAAGTATGTGCAAACACCTTATTTCAACATCCCGAAAGTATTCGGAAACTTTTAAAGAAAAAGAATTCATCAGTTACTCAGCCGATCCGCTGCGATCATGAATTTTGATCTTGCTTAAATCGATCTCTTCGTCCTCTAGTTCGCCATAGAAACTGGAATCAAAGTCGTCAATCACCAAACGACCTTTGCCCTTTTTAGGCTTATCAAACGTCATGATCAAAGCAGGCAATAAAATTAAATTGGTGAACATAGAGATCAACAGCGTGGTTGATGTAAGTAAGCCTAGTGCCACGGTGCCACCAAAATCGGAGAATGCAAAAATGATAAAGCCTGCAAACAACACGATTGAAGTATACACAATACTCTTACCGGTTTCCAAAATACTTTCACTTACGGAGCGCGGCACAAAGAACCCACTGGATAATAACTCCTGACGATATTTTGCTAAAAAGCGAATGGAATTGTCCACCGAAATTCCAAAAGTAATACTGAAAATTAGGGCTGTACTCGCCTTAAGCGGGATATTAAAGTAGCCCATCAAGCCAGCTGTAATCATTAACGCAATTAAGTTTGGTATCAGTGAAATCAGGATCATTCGTGCATTAGCAAACAAAATGGCCATTGAAAGCGTGATCAGGATACACGCGAGTATTAAACTCTCTGTAAGGTTCTCAATCAGGAAGTTATTTCCTTTAATAAATATTTTAGATGAGCCTGTAATTGTTACAACTACCGAATCACTTTTTGATTTTAATATTTCCCTTAAGTCAGCTACCAAAACATCTGCTTTAGGCTCAATAACATTCCTAACCAACGAATCCATTTTCACGGAACCAATATCAGCCATTTGCATGGAGATTCGCATTTTACTGTACGTAGAATCTACAAAGGAATTAAACAAGCCGCTGTTATCCGTTTGTCCTTTAAGATATCCCAGAACATACTTGGCTTCCATATCAGAGGAAGGCAGATCATACCAATCGGGGTTGTTGTTATAATAGGCTTGACGCGAAGCTTTAATAAAACTTAAAATAGAAATAGGGCGCGAAGTAACGGTTATGGAATCCAGCGAAGATTCGAAAACATCAATTGCTTTGGCAATCTTCAAATTCTGTAATGGCCTTTGGCGTTTGGTTTGCAAGTCAACCTCAATCTCAAGTGGCATAATGCCACTAAAGTTTTCTTCCACAAATTTCAAATCCTTCATTACCGGACTTTCCTTTGGGATATCGTCCACCATAAAAGAAACCGAGTATAGTTTGGACATTCCAAAAATTGAAAACCCCGTGATAATAATTGTCGCGATATAAATAAAGATGCGATGGCGATGAACCATCAAATCAACCATCTTGACAAAGCCACCCAGTATTTTAAAATCAAGATGTTTAAGATGCTTAGGTGACGGCTCGGGCATCCACGACAAAATTCCGGGAATCATCACCAAGCTTACCACAAACAATACAATGATGTTGATACCCGCGACAATACCAAATTCGCGCAACACGGTAATGTCTGTTACCAATAAGGTTAAAAAACCAATAGCTACGGTCAGGTTTGTAAGGAACGTTGCCAGTCCCATTTTTTGCACGACCATGCGAATGGCCTCCATTTTATTCTTTCGATGCACATACTCAACATGGTACTTATTCAATAAGTAAATAGCATTTGTGATTCCTATCGTAACAATTACGGGCGGTATCAATCCGCTGAGCAAACTAATTTTAAAACCCAATAGCGTAATTGTTCCTATAGTCCATATCACTACAACCCCAATCATAATCATGGAGAAGATAACAGCCCGTATGGAGCGGAAAAAGAGGAGCATAATCACTCCCGTAACAATGGCTGAGAGAAACAGAAACAAAGACAACTCTTTCCTAACCTGACTCACCATCACTGAACGCACGAATGGCAAGCCCGCATAATGAATTTTAATTCCAGTGTCTTTAACAAATTCATCACCATATTGGACCAGTGAATTGGTTACATCCAATCGTTTCACGGAGTTAGCATACTCCTTATTCATAGGAGCTAAAATCATGGTTGCCCCATTGGATAAATTCACTAATTGTCCCATGTAAAATTTTTGATCTCTGGCGATTGCCAACAAGCTGTCAAGTTCTTGTTGCGAGGCTAGTTTTTCAGGGAATAACGGTGCCAGATAAAATTTCTTTTCAACAGTATCCTTTTGAATAATTTTTAGAAGGGGTAGCGAAAGCACATCGTTTATCCCTGCAATCCCTTTTAGTTTTACGCTGAGTTCTTTTAGTTTATTAAATCCCGCAAGGGTATAAATGGCACTGTCTTTTACACCAATCGCCATCATATTTCCATCCTCGCCAAATTGCTGCTTAAACTTATTGAAGAAGATCATGTCTGGATCTTCCGGTGGTACGGTACGCGCAAAGTCGTAGCTCATTTCCACTTTAGATGCGTAGAATCCCATTACAATCGTGATGGCGCCAATCACCACGATTAACAACATTCTAAAACGGATAATAAGATCTGCTATTTTGTACCACATATCTAAGTGGGTAAGGTCTAAATTTTTTGAACCCGTAAAACTAAGAAATTTTGCTTACGAGAGGGCCTTCTTGATACAAAATCAAGCTGACCAGCATTAACAGATTAGTGCCAAGTGTTGGAATAGAAGGCAACAAAGCTATTACGTTTCAAATCCATTAATCTTTCTATACAAGGAGAGCGCGTGCGTATCTGTCATACCCGAAATAAAATCAATGACTTCACGAAAATGTAAATACGTATTGTCTGGATTCGATTGAATAACTGTTGTGGTTTCTACAGGAAGCAGTCTTGCCAGGTTAGAATATTTACTAGCCAGGTTTTTCTTTACCAGATGTTCAGCCGCTTTAATAAACTCCTCCAATAAGCCAGGAAGCACTTCAAATCCAGCCGATTCAATTTCGACAACATGGCGTGCCCGATAGATTTTTGTAATCGATATCTCGATAATTTGTTTCAACTGATCTTTATATGCCCCTAAATCAGTTAGTGCCCGATCAAAGGAGCCCAATAGAATCGCATTTTCATTTTGTAGAAATACATCCACCACATCCGTGATCAATTTGCCGATGGCCATGGCGCGCAGCACACCAATTTTTTCATCAATACTTTTAATGCGTTCTGCCTTTTCGGGATTGAAATCAGTGCCTAAAATTGCAGCCAATAACTCAATCGTATCTCTTACAGAAACCAACCCCAATCGGCAACCATCTTCCAGATCAATAATATTGTAGCATATATCATCAGCTGCTTCTACCAAGAATGCAAGGGGATGCCGGGCCCACACATTCTCTGACCTTTTAATCAAACCAAGTTGATCGGCCATTTCATTAAATAACTCCTGTTCGGTCTTAAAAAAACCAAACTTCTTCTGGCTTTTCCTGGAAATATCGCGTGCGAGCACTAACGAGGCACATGGATATTTTGTGAAGGCTCCTAATGTAGCTAGCGTAAGGCTAAGACCTTGATACTGCTTCTTATTTAGAATACGAAAGCCCTGCGCATTTCCTTCAAAATGGGTGAGATCTGTCCATTCTTGCTCCGAAAAATGGGGTCTATACTTTTGTCCTTCGTTATGAAGAAAGAAATCACTCAACCCATCTTCACCGGAATGCCCAAAGGGAGGATTTCCTAAATCATGGGCCAATGATGCAGAAGCGACCACGGTACCAAAGTCGTGAGACGAAAATTTTACTGAGAGGTCTTCATGCCGCTGAATCAGCACTTCTCCTACCCGCCTGCCCAGCGATCGACCAACACTTGAAACTTCAAGGCTGTGTGTTAATCTCGTATGAACAAAGTCATGTTCTGGCAAAGGATGCACTTGCGTTTTGTCCTGCAGCCTGCGAAACGGATGCGAGAAAATAATCCGATCATAGTCCTGTTCAAACGCACTGCGGGTTGATTCTGCCAGGTCAGACTTTTGATTTAACCGTTGAAACGAAAGAAGTTGATTCCAGATCATACCTACTCTTTCAGCACTAGATCAATACACATCACAGCAGCCATAATCAACATACGCAGTGGGTTATCAGCCGGTACTTGAGAACTTATTTGAAGAATATAATTATCGGCAGAAGTAAATAATTCTTTTCCCAAGCCGTTCCACTTTTTAGTCACCGTTGCAAACTCTTTTCCATCATTACTCACAAATTTAAAATCCCAACTTGTCCATTTACCTTTCAACATACACAGCGATCGCTCA
Organism: Cyclobacteriaceae bacterium; assembly: GCA_016787755.1. Lineage (GTDB taxonomy): Bacteria > Bacteroidota > Bacteroidia > Cytophagales > Cyclobacteriaceae > ELB16-189. The sequence continues at coordinate 246,665 of JAEUUA010000001.1, forward strand.
CTTGCGTCCAACACCTCAAACTTACCACCAATACTAAAAAACTTTTGTTTAAACTTACCAATCAGCTGCTTTCGCTCATCAAGCACTTCTACAGAAGAAAGAAAAAATGAAACCCCGCGCTTCACTGTCAGGATTGTTTCTCCGGTTGGAGTTTTAATGTCTATTTCAAAGGGAGTTGTTCTTTTGTAATCTGTAAAGCGAAACATCTTGGTAAAGAAACCTAGATTCTCTTCACGACATTGCAAAATCAATTCGCTGGTTTCAGGATCGAACACATCAAAGCTATTGGCTGCTTTAAAAATCTTTACATGTTCTTTAACGAAAAAGAGGTTTTTGTTGAGGACGGGATGCATATAGTTGTATAGGATTTTGTTTAAATAATTTCGCTAAAATAAGATAAAGTTCAGGTTGTGCTTGTTGGAAGGGACCAGGTCTTTCAAAAAAATTCTCAACGGCCACCGCAAAAAACTCCTCCATGTTGTTAAATGCATACTTCCTGAAAAAATGCTGTTCATTCGCAGCCAATTTGGCCATTTCCTTTTCGGCATACTTTTCAACTTCTTCAACAACTTTCTCATCAAACGTTACATAGTCCGTAAGTTTATGCTCAAGCCACAGCGCATGCGCAAATTCATGGAGCAGCAAATTTATTCCATCATCCTGATCCTTTAACCCTTCGGCAATTCCACGCCAACTGAACACAATCACACGCAGGCCCGGGTTCACCTCCCCTTTATGGCTGCGTTGAGTAATCACTGAGGTGTAATAATCAGGATAGACAATGATTCGTTTAAAAAACGAAAGACTCTTTTTCGGCAAGAATAAAATCAATTGGGCAGCCGCGCACGAAATGATCGCCTTCATCGCTCGGGTTAACTTTATATTATCGCGCGGTACAAAATCAAAATATTCATACTGGTCGCGCGCCAATCGAAGGAACTTAAGCTTTAATGACCATGGTAATGACGTGTAGAAAATATACTTGTGATTAAGAAACCGATGAAAGATAGGCCCGTAATAAAAACGAAAGCGCAACTCCTGATAACCTTTATACAGAAGTTGCGCCAATGCTGCTAATAACGCAAATCGCACGTTATATTTTCTTTAACAATTCAGCCATAGAAACTGAGTCTTGTATAATTGAATTAACCGAACTAATTGCCACTCGTTCTTGCTTCATAGTATCCCGATCGCGAATTGTTACCGTATTATCCTGAAGTGTTTGATGGTCGATGGTAATGCAATACGGTGTACCTATTGCATCTTGCCTTCTGTACCGCTTTCCTATAGCGTCTTTTTCTTCATAAAAACAACGGAAATCAAACTTTAACAAGTCCATGATTTCCTGCGCTTTCTCAGGTAAGCCATCTTTCTTCATTAAGGGCAATATGGCCACTTTATTTGGCGCCAAAGCCGCAGGTATTTTTAACACTATCCTTTCGCTTCCGTCTTCTAACTTTTCCTCTGTATACGAAGAGGCTAAGATGGATAAAAACATACGATCCAACCCAACAGAAGTTTCCACCACGTACGGAATGTAGTTTTGATTGACTTCTGAATCGAAGTATTGCAATTTTTTGCCGGAGAATTTCTCATGACTCTTTAAATCAAAATCCGTGCGCGAGTGGATACCTTCCAATTCGCGAAAGCCCATTGGAAAATTGAATTGAATGTCACAGGCAGCATTGGCATAGTGAGCCAAATTAAGGTGATCATGAAAGCGATAGTTTTCAGCGCCCATCCCCAAGGTTTGGTGCCACCTCATTCGTTTCTCCTTCCAGAACTCATACCATTTCATTTCTTCACCCGGCTTCACAAAAAATTGCATTTCCATTTGTTCAAACTCCCGCATGCGGAAAATAAACTGGCGTGCCACAATCTCATTGCGAAAAGCTTTGCCAATCTGGGCGATCCCAAAAGGAATTTTCATACGCCCGGTTTTTTGTACGTTTAAAAAATTTACAAAAATCCCTTGTGCTGTCTCCGGCCTTAAATAAATTTTGTTGGCATCATCGGCTATCGAACCCATTTCAGTAGAGAACATGAGATTAAATTGTCGCACATCCGTCCAATTCTTAGTACCTGAAATTGGATCAGATATTTCTAAATCAATAATCAATTGCTTTAACCCAACCATGTCGCCATCGGCCAGAGTCTGCTTTAACCGATCCTTGGTTTCCTTAATTTTTTTCTGATACTCCAGCACACGCGGGTTGGTGGCCATAAACGTGGCGCGATCAAAATTTTCAAAGCGTTTGCCGGCCTTCTCAACTTCCTTCTCAATTTTTTCTTCCAGCTTTTCAATTACACCCTCCACTAATTGATCCGCCCGATATCTTTTTTTGGAATCCTTGTTATCAAGCATGGGGTCGTTAAAGGCATCTACGTGACCGGAAGCCTTCCATATTGTGGGATGCATAAAAATAGCGGCATCAATTCCAACAATATTGTCATGAAGCAGCGTCATGAACTTCCACCAGTATTCTTTGATGTTATTCTTTAATTCCGATCCGTTTTGTCCGTAATCATAGACAGCACTTAGTCCATCGTAAATTTCGCTGGAAGGGAAAATAAACCCATACTCTTTTGCATGGGAGATTACATTTTTAAAAAGATTGTCTTCCTGATTTGCCATAAGCGGCAAAGATAGAACTAGTCAATAGTAGAAGGAAGAGGTTTTGGGTAATATATTTTAATTATTGACCGGTAAGGAAACGGTGAACGTGGTTCCTTCTCCATAGTCTGACTCGAAGGTTATCCTGCCGTTCAACTTATCTGCAGTCTCTTTAGCAATGAATAAACCTAAACCTGAGCCAGCTACTGTATCGTTGGCCCGATAAAACATGTTAAATATTTTTATTTGATGTTCTTTACGAATGCCAATGCCATTGTCGCTGATCTTTATGTGACAGTGCTTATTCTGAATTTCAGCATTAACCCTCAAATAAGGGTTCGGTTTAGTAAAGTCCTGGTATTTGAATCCATTACTAATTAGATTATTCAAGATAACGCGAAGGCGCGATTCATCAGTTTTTAGGGTGAGTGTGTCATCAATTTGAACGTCCATTTGCACCTTGGAAATATCAGTCGAATATTTGAGGGCATTCACCAACTCCTGCACCAGAGGTTTAAGAACGACCTCATGGTACAACACCTCTAATCTCGCATTTCTGGAGTACTCCACAATCTCTTTGATATAATTATCCATCACCGTAACTCTTTCTTGCATCATCAAGAGGTAGTCGGGTATCTGTGCGGAGTCGCGCTGTGCCAGCTGAATAAGCCCCGACATTGAAGTGAGTGGAGCCCGCAAGTCATGTGAGGCGCTGTATACAAATCGATCAAGTTCCTTATTGGTTTTTATGAGTTCTGAATTTTTTGTTAGAATTTTTTCTTCCGATGAAGTCACCATGCGATCGAAGAAGATAACGATGAGTATGCCAATGATCAACACAATCATAAAACTTACAATTAAATAGAAATGGGCCTCATTGGGATTAAACTGCTGGGGATCAAAAATTGCAATCATGAACAAACTAAAACTTAATAAGGTAAATCCAATTCCTTTCCATCGTTCGCGATAACCGAAAACTGCCAGAGCACCAAGGCTGCTAGGCACAAAATATAGATAACCTCCAGTCAGGAGAGGATCAAAATCGATAACACAAAAATAAAACGCAAACCCGTTGCATCGAACCAGGTGAATGATAATGGCAGCATCCACTTTTCCCCATCTCAATAGTAATAAACATGAAGTTGAGATAAGAACTCCAACCAAGAGTGACTCAGGTAGGCCCTGTTCGTTGAATAGATTAACGATGAAGAAGAAAACATCGATGCAGATATACATCAAGATGAGATACGCACCAAGAATAATTTTTCTCTTTTCGCTCTCTGTATTGAGTATACGGTCTTTTAATATAAATTTCTGAATCCCCATTAGTCATTTCGAAGTGGCAACCAAATAGTAAACTGTGTTCCTTTACCAAGGGTAGACTGTAACTGTATCGAACCTGCCAATCTAGCCAATGTTTCTCGCACTATATAAAGACCTAAACCAGAGCCTTGAGAGGTTTCATTGGCTCGATAAAACATATCAAATACTTTTAATTGGTATTCCTCAGCAATACCCAACCCGTTGTCTACAATGTCAATTCGAATTTTATCCTTGTCAGTAAAAGCTTTAATCATAACTTCTTGCTGCTCTTTATGAGGATCATGATATTTGAATGAGTTTCCAATCAAATTTTGTAATATCACTTTCAAACGGGCCGTGTCTGAAATAATTTGAAGCTCGGGAGAGATGTCCAGTCTAACATAAATTTGTTCCAGGCCTTCTGCAAACTTGAGATCTTCGATTACCTCCTGCACGATTGGCAAAAGTAGTATGCTTTCCCTTTTTACTTCCTGCCTAGCATTTCTAGAAAAATCTATAATCTCTTTGATGAATTCATCCATATTATGGACACGGTGTTTCATCATATCTAAGCATTGCTTTATTTCTTCAGGGTCATGTGTTTTTTGAGTTACCTCAATCAAACCCAGTAGCGATCGAAGAGGAGCCCGAAGATCATGGGAAGCACTGTACACAAACCGATCTAGTTCCCGATTGGTTTTAGCCAATAAATCATTCTTTGCCAGAATTTCCAGCTCCGTTACATGATTAACATCAATTAGAAAATATAGCAGGGTAATGCCTGTAACAAGCGCAATAACAAAATTTGTTGCAAAGCTAATCTGAACATACGCTTCGGTGAATACCTGACTGGGCCGTATAGAGAAGTTGCCCCAATACGAAAGAAAAAATAAACCAACGGAAAGAATAACAAACATAATGGCAAGCATCCGATCCTTTCGTCCGAATAAAGTAACACTGGTTATGCCTGTTATTACAAAAAACATATAGATTCCGCTGCGATAAGTGTCATTGGATGCAAAAAGAAATACAATGGCATTAATAAGGGTAAGGAACAAAATGTTAGCAAATCGGTATTTTTTATAACGATTGAGAATGAAGGTGAATACCGCGGTAACCATTACTGCGATATAATAGATATCGTTTCCAGCTACATTATTGTACCGATCCACAAACAGATAAACAATGCCTACCAGAAGAGAGACTACAATCAGGTGGCCTCGCAAAATGGCATTTTTATAATCGACCCAAGAGTCAATATAAGTGCCTTTGCCAATGATCAAGTCTCTAAATTTCTTTCGAAGCATGGTTTGGGTTAAGGGAAGACTTTAAAGTTTCTAAGATAAAGCCAATTTTTACTCGATACAGAATATGTTTTGTTATTTTTCATAAAATATGATCCAGATCAGCCGAATCGGTTTAGCGATAGCTTTCTCACCTACCGCCAGCGCCATGCTTGCGGAAGCAAGTCATTTAGTCCGACATTTTCATGCACAATTAATTCTTATACACGTGGGCATAAGGGGTGGCGAAGAGGAGCGAAGAATCTACGAAATGATTGGTCAAACAGAACTTGTGACTTCTGAGGTATTAATTGTATGGAAAAAAGGAGAGCCTGTAAAGGAAATTCTTAAAGCTTGCAAAGAAGAAAAAATTGATCTTCTTCTTGTAGGGGCGCTCAAAAAAGAAAATTTGGTGAATCATTACCTCGGTACGGTAGCTCGAAAAATCGTGCATAAAGCAGATTGTTCAGTGCTGATGATAACGAACCCAACGTTAGAAAGTAGACCCTTAAAAAACATTGTTGTCAATGCCGAAGATAGCCCTTTTGTTGAACCGGCTATATATGCAGCGTGCCATTGGAGCCTACCAGCGCCAGATGTTTGGATTCACATTGTTCGTGAGCTGAAACTTTTGGGGTTGGCTCTTTCCGCTAACGCGCAACGAACGGAAGAAGAATATCTTCAAAGCAAACAAAACATGTTGGCGGAAGAGAAAAAAATAGTTGAAAAAATCCTTCAACGGATTCCACATGATAATCTAAAAATTAATATCAAAATGCTTTCCGGGAAATCAGGGTTCGAACTGGCTCGATTTGCCGAACGAAAGAAAGCTGACCTGCTGATTTTGGGTGCTCCGCGAAGAAAATTTTCTTTCTTCTCTCGCCTTTTTCCGCACGATCAGGAATATATCTTTAACGAATTACCTTGCAATGTACTGGTTGTTAACCCTCGCAAAATATCATGAAGTTAAGTCAGCTGGCAGTGATGAATCTTTTAATTCAGTTGGGCTTAATGCTGCTGCTGGGGAGATTATTGGCAGAGGCTGCACGAAAATTGAAACAACCCGCAGTGGTGGGGGAAATTTTGGCTGGCATTATACTGGGGCCAACCATCTTGGGCATGTTTAATCCTGAGTGGTTTCAGGAGTTATTTCCTTCTGGATCTTCCTCGCTTGTACTGGACGGATTTGTTCAGGTATCCGTGGTTATGCTGCTCTTCATTGCAGGACTGGAAGTAGATCTTCATATTGTGTTACAACAAGGGAGGCAGGCTATTTACACAAGTTCGTTTGGTTTTATCATCCCCTTTGCAATCGGCTTTATATTCCCCTATTTCTTTTCTGAGTTTTTCGGTGGTACAGACCCAACGCGACACCTTGCTTACTCGCTCTTTATGGGAACTTCTATGGCAATTACAGCGCTGCCTGTTATTGCCCGCATACTCATGGATCTCAATATTTTTAAATCGCGGATGGGCATGCTGGTAATTTCATCAGCCATGATAAACGATTTGATCGGTTGGTTAATCTTCTCCATGGTGCTAGGGATGATCGGCAAAGAACAAACGATGACGGTCACGAATACGATATTACTTACCATTGGATTTACTGTGCTTATGCTAACCATTGGGCGTGGATTAATTAACCGTGGATTACCCTGGGTAAATCGAAAACTGGCATGGCCTGCTGGATTACTTTCTCTTTCCTTGGTGCTTTGTTTTCTGGCTGCCGCCTTTACAGAATACATTGGGATACATGCCGTGTTTGGTGCCTTTATAGTGGGCGTTGCATTGGGCGATTCAGAGCATTTAAGCGAGCGAGCTAAAGAAATATTGCATCAGTTTATTAACAGCATTTTTGCGCCACTTTTTTTTGTAGCCATCGGATTAAAAATCAATTTCATTACGAATTTCGATTTGCTACTCACCCTCGCCATCATTGCAATCGCTTTTGCTGGTAAAATTATTGGAAGCGGATTGGGTACACGTTTAGGCGGTTTCTCTTGGCGCGAATCACTGGCCGCTGCTTTTGGCATGAACGCCAGAGGAGCAATTGAAATAATACTAGGCTTAGTGGCTTTGGAGAATAAACTTATTAGCGAAAAGGTTTTCGTTTCTCTGGTTATTATGGCACTGGTCACCAGCATGAGTAGTGGCCCGTTAATGAAATGGATCCTCAAAAAGGAATTAAGCCAAAGCGTTTCTTAAAAAATCATTTAATGACTTTACAGTCTTACAGGCTTCCGCAACCTTTTTAACAAAATTTTTATTGGCCACATCTATATCGGTGAAGTTGTGCGATACGATGTAACTTTTATACTTCAGCAAGTCTATGCTTGGATGATCTTTAGGATACCCCTTTGGAGCTGTTTTTAACTTGTCGAAATCGCCTAGGGCTGGAAATAACTTTTTGAATTTAGTATTATTCAGAATTTTTTGAAACCCTTTTGTATTGTAATCAATCTCCTGCCTGATCTTTGCTAACTTTTCATGATCAGGCATATACATACCACCAGCCACAAAACTTTTTCCGGGTTCAATATGAATATAGTAACCAGGCTCTTGTTCCATTTTACCTTGTGCCGACATACCTGCACCCATATTTACCTTGTAGGGTCGCTTATCTTTGCTAAATCGAACATCGCGATAGATACGAAAGGCAAGCTTACGCGGATTAATCCCGCCCAGGCTATCATCAAATTTTAATAACTCTTTATGGAGTTCTTCCAGAAAGTCTTCAAACTCAAGTTTAACTGCTAAGTATTTAGGTTTGTTCTTTTCAAACCATTCGCGGTTATTATTCCTTGAAAGGGTTTTAAGGAATTTTAAGATGTTTTCCATAACTTAATAAGTTAAGTAGTTACTATTGTGCTTCCAAAGCATCGGCAGAGCAACTGTTCTCAACATATACCGATCATACTTGCTTGGAATCAACAATTTCTCACCTCATTTACATTAAAAAAATAAAAACTATAAAAAGAGTTGAGCTCTTTGATTCCTGAAAAGTTAGTGTGTACACAACTCTTAAAGATACTCAACAATTGTCTCCAGCCCGATACCACGCGAGGCTTTTACCAAAATGGTTGCATCACGGATTGGATTTGTTTTAAGGTATTCTATCAATTGCTCTTTTTTCTCAAATAAATTCGCGTTTCCATAAACAGCATAGGCTGCTTTCATCAGATTGCCACAGAATAAAACCTGATCGAATTTTTTATGAGTGAGTAATTCACCTATTCTTTTATGCTCTGCTTCAGCTGCATCTTCTAACTCAAACATATCACCAAGAATCACAACTTTCTTTGATGCCTTTATGGTTGCTAAACTTTCAATAGCCGCCTCCATAGAACTTGGATTGGCGTTGTAGGCATCTAATATAATTGTGTTGGCACCTTTCTTAATCACTTGCGAACGCATATTACCAGGCACATACCCCGCCACAGCCGCATTCGCTGCTTTTCCTTCCACTTCAAAATATTTACCAAGGCAGAGGGCTGCAGCAATGTTTTCAAAATTGTACGCCCCCATTAATTGAGTTTGAACTACTTCCCCATTCTCAGCCTGATATCGGATATAAGGATTAGCATCTAATAAACTGGCCTTATAATAATCGCCAACAGCTGGATAAAAGTATGGTTTTGAAAATCGCTTGGCCAGGTTGTTTAAAATTGGATTTTGCGAATTAATAAATACAACACCGTTGTGCCTAAGTAAATACTGAAACAACTCTGATTTACCACGCACAATATTTTCAAATCCACCAAACGTACCAATGTGTGCTTTACCAATATTGGTTATAAATCCATGCGTGGGATTTGCAATAGAACACAGGAAGGCAATTTCGCCTACGTGATTGGCTCCCATTTCAATTACTCCAATCTCCACCGATTGATCAATGCTTAAAATAGAAAGAGGAACCCCAATATGATTATTCAAATTGCCTTTGGTGGCAAAAGTTTTATACTTCGTGCTGAGAACAGCATTCAATAATTCTTTGCTGGTTGTTTTTCCATTGGATCCAGTAAGGCCTATCACTGGAATGGTTAATTGATTGCGATGATACCGCGCAAGGTCTTGCAAGGCTTTCAAGGTATCTCCCACCAGAATGCATCGATCATCTGTTGCAAAAGTGGCCTGATCAATCACCGCAAAACTAGCTCCCTTGTCTAAAGCTTCCTTCGCAAACACGTTGGCATTAAACTTCTCACCTCGCAATGCAAAAAAAATTGAGCCTTCAGGTATTTGTCGGGTATCAGTAGAAACCACTCCAGCTTGAAGGAATTTCTCATATAGCTTTTCAGTTTGCATGTGTATTCGGGCCGTGTAAAGTATCTTGCGCGGCAAGATAACAGGTAGGCGTGTGTCTACGTTATAGAATGTGAATATTTTTGAATGCGTAATCTCTGCCTTTTACTAATAATTGTAAGCCCCAGGTGGGTACAAGGCCAGTTTACTTATACACTGGATCAACGCATTGCTGTAGAAGTCGAGGGGAAAACCATCTCGTTACCTTGGGCCGGTGGGCTTAATTCTGTTCAGGTAAATACGATGGATTTGAATGGGGATGGTAAAACTGATCTGGTGCTATTTGATCGTGCCGCCAATAAAATCCTGACTTTCCTCCATGAATCCAATCAGTATGTATATGCGCCCGACTACGAAGAATTATTTCCAACCGAAGTAACGCAATGGCTGTTGCTGCGTGATTTCAATTGTGATGGAAAGAAAGACCTTTTTACCAGCGATCCATTTGGGATTGTAGTGTTTGTAAATACAACCAAGGCAAATGATAAATTAAGTTGGCGAGCGTACAATCCCGGTTTTCCACTTCTTACCAAAGGATTTACCAGCAACGTAAACCTCAAAGTGAATGAATCGGATATTCCCGCCATTGATGATGTTGATGGAGATGGGGATCTGGATATTTTAAATGTACGATTTGTTGGAATTGGAACCGTTGAGTGGCACAAAAATTTAAGCATGGAACGCACCGGCACGTGCGATTCACTGCAGTTGGAAAGAGTAACTCAAAACTATGGTAATTTTGAGGAGTGCTCATGTACCAAATTTGCGTTTGGTCAATCATGCGCCTCTTTACCCGGAGGCCGAACACAACATGCTGGTGGAAAAACTCTCTTAACAATTGATTTGGATAATGATGGCGATCGCGAACTTCTTTTCTCTGAAGAAAGTTGCTCTCGTTTATCTATGCTTGAAAATGTTGGAACTGCTGAGAACGCTTTGATGACAAGCGCAGTTGGGTTTCCTGCTACCCATCCAATTAATTTTCTGATTTTTCCTGCTCCCTATCTGGAGGATTTAGACTTTGATGGAAAAGCTGATTTGATTGCTTCACCGAATATTTATTCGCGCACATTTCAAAATATAAATTTTAAAGAGTCGGTGTGGTTCTATAAAAACACGGGTACCGTACAACTCCCACAATTCACCTTTATAAAAACAAATTTTTTACAAGATCAAATGATCGATGTAGGTGATTTTGCCTCACCCGCTTTTATTGATGCCGATGGGGATGGAGATCAGGATATGTTTATCAGCAACTATTCCGGCTCAGACTTTGTAAGTTCTGTTTATCAATACGAAAATATTGGTACGGCCGAGGAGGCTAAATTCAAATTGATAACCACGGACTTCATTAATTTTTCGTTGGCCAATTTCTATAATACAAAAATTCAGTTTGCTGACATGAATGGTGACGCCACCTTAGATTTTGTGTTTACCGCAACTAGCCAGCAAAGTGGAGCAACCACATTATTATTTGTGCCTAACACATCGACCCATGGCCTTAATTTTTCTGGTCAATCTCTTCAATCTACAAACTTTTCAATTGCCGAAACTGAAAATATTTTGGTGGTGGATGTTAATCAGGATGGGTTAAATGACTTACTGATTGGAAAAACAACAGGCGCTGTACAGTATTGGAGAAATGTTGGACCGACCGGCCAGTTCAACTTTACATTAGAAAATGGCAGCTTCCTTGGTTTAGGCTCCAGCACGGATAGGCAAAGTCCGGCTTTGGCCGCAGGGGATCTTGATGCAGATGGGAGAAGTGATTTAGTTTTATCTAATCAACGCGGTGAGTTCACTGTTTATGGAGATTTTCGTGTACAAGACAGCCATGTTATTGGGGTAACCAATATTCTCTACAATTCATTTACAGAAAACTACGAGGCTAAGAATTTCGGTGGACGCGGATGGCCCACCATTGTAAATTTATTCGATACAGATCGGCCAGCTATCGTTTATGGCAATGCGCTGGGTGGGCTACATATATTGAGGAATGCAGAAAGTAAAACCTTGCCCAATGAACCTGTGGTTGACATTTTTCCAAATCCGGTTGAAGAAAATGGAATCATGAAAATTAAAACCGACCGAAATATGATCGTTCAATTTTATACCGCATTAGGTCAAAAACTCACTCAATCTTATTTTATTCCAGCCAATCAGGAATATCCAATTCAGTTTTCTCATGTAACAGCCGGGCTTTATCTTGCGCACTTTACGTACAACGGAAAAACCATTGCCAAACGCTTTGTCATTCATTAAGTATTCTTTCCAACTATGAATTCTTTTGCAGTCATCTTTGATATGGATGGTGTTATCATCGATAGCAATCCATTTCACAAAATTTCCCTTCGCCAGTTTTGTTTACAGTATGGTTATCGCCTAAGTGATGAAGAATTATTAAACAAAATTTATGGCCGAACAAATAATGATTGGATCCGCAATCTGTTTGGCGATCTTCCCAAAGAAAAAATTTTAGAACTTGGGGAGGAAAAGGAAGCACTTTTTCGCGAACTCTATAAAAACGAAATAAAACCGTTGGCCGGATTAGAAGGTTTTTTGAAATCTCTTGAAACTCACAAAATAACCAAAGCCATTGGAACCTCCGCACCGCGCAGCAATGTTGATTTTTGTCTGACTGCTACACACCTGGAAAAATATTTTGAAACAATTTTAGATCAATCGGATGTTGAACAAGGAAAGCCCAATCCGGAGATTTATTTAAAGGTAGCTAAGCGAATTGGGTTCGATCCAACCCAGTGCATTGTTTTTGAAGACTCGCTTTCAGGGGTAGAGGCAGCACAACGGGCAGGAGCAAAAGTGGTGGGTGTAACCACAACTCATAGTCGTGAAGAATTAGCGCATACCAATTTTGTTATTGATCACTTTATAGGCCTTACACCTGAAATCGTGTTCAAAGAAATTTATCATTAACGAATCAAATTATTCGCAAAGGCATACTTAATTAACCCGACAATAGAAGTTGTATTTGTTTTTCGAAAAATGTTTTTGCGGTGAGTCTCTACCGTTCGCTCACTAATAAACAATTGGTCAGCAATTTGTTTGTTCGAATTTTCTTTAGCGATAAGATTCAATATCTCGCGCTCGCGCTCCGTTAGAAGTTCTTCCGGATGATCATTACTCATACCCGTTAGCATAAGTTTGGTAATTTCGGGGCTTACATAAGCCATGCCTTTTGCAATTTGCATTAAAGCAGATTTTAGTTCTGTCTGTTGGATGCTTTTTAAAAGATACCCGTCTACCCCTTCTTTTAGAATCTGTTTGACAAGAATCCCCTCATCGTGCATACTAAGTATGACGCGCTTAGTGGCCGGAAACTTAGTTTTTGTTTTTATACATAGTTCCAACCCATTAACACCCGGCAGACTATAATCTGTAAGCAAGATGTCGGGTCTGTTTTTATCCATAAGCACAAGCGCCTCCTCTGCATTACTGGCTGTTCCCAATATTTCAAATCGATCATCCAGATCAAACATGGATTTTAAACCATCCAACACAATGTGGTGATCATCTACCAGAAAAAGTTTAATGGATACACTATTAGTCATAGTATTAAAAATAGTCGATTATAGCCAATTAGTTAAATCCTTGTGGAAGAAATTGAAGCGGTATATTCTCGGGTCGGTAAACGTTGGGTAACCGACCCCAGTTAAGAAAAATAATGAGCCCAATAGCAAGCAATGAAAGACCCACCGCCAATATGTTTGAGTTTATAGGACTCAATTGCAGTAATTCGAGCACAAGGGAAAAAATGAATGCAATTACAACCGCACTGCATGCCCAAATCAATAGGCCTTTTATATTTTTGCCACAGGTATACTCAGCCGTGCTTTTGTCTTTCAAATGAAAGTGAAGGATTCGAATAAATGTCGTGTATTGGTGTGATCGATCTTCTCGTTCGAGGTGGGATAAATAGAATTGATTGGTTATGGTTATTGGCTGTTGTCCATCGGGTTGTATCACTGCGCTAAATTTCTTTTTTGATTTACACAATCGAACCGTCAAAATGTTGGCGTAAGGAATAATGCGTTCCTGTCCTTCGGATTGAATGGTTAGATTATACTGTGTGAGGATTGCGGTGCACGGTTTGTCGGACAAACTGTTTTTATAGGTGTACTCCCCCGAAACTTTCATGACCATAAAAGTACCTTGAGGATCAGGGAGCAGAAATACCACTTTCTTGGTATTTCAAACTCCGTACCAGCACGGATCATTCAACCTGAGCAACCAGCAGTGGCACTGCTACTACCATCGTTGTTCCCCTTCTTCCCTTTTTTGTGTCAATTTCAATAGTGCCTTTTATCATGTGTAACCGGGAATTAATGTTTTTCCAACCATTGCCGTGGCTTGCTGTTAGGTCTTCCACGTCAAAACCATTACCGTTGTCTTCTATCGTGAGAATTAATTCTTCTGGGTGCTGAACCAGTTGAATTGATATCTGATCACCCCCGCTATATTTTATCACATTGTTTACCCATTCCTGGCATATTCGATACAAAGCTATGCCATGATCTACCGACATTTCTTTATCTAGATTGTATGTTTGCACGGCAACCGATACCCCTCCCGATCTGTTTATTCGCGAAGCAAACTCCTTCAGGGCTTCCTGAATTCCACTTTTCATTAACACCTGTGGCATCAGGTTAAAGGCAATGTTTCTGATTTCTAGATTCATATCATTGAGTACGCCCAATGCGTGATCAACTGTTGGCTTTTCTACCACCTCGCGGGAAAGGCTAAGTCGCAAGGCCGAGATCATTTGCCCAAACCCATCATGCAAATCAGCAGCAAACCGTTTTCGCTCCTCCTCTTGCGATCCAATTACGGCTTTCAATTGACTTTCGCGCAAAGCAGCCCGGGTAGTTTGCAGTTCGGCCTGTTGCTTTAATTTAAGTCGATTCTTCCATAAATAGCCGAAGGCAATAATGGCCCCGAGCATAGCGAGTAGTAAAAATATTGCCAGCAAACTCTGATTGAGTCTGGAGTCCTTAATTTCATTTTCTTGCTTTAACACCAGAATCTCATTTTCTTTTTTTACTGTTTCATATTGTGTTTGAAGTTCTGCCATTTGCTTGGCTTTCTCCTGCTGATATAAAGTGTCCTTAACAACCATAGATTTCTTTAACTCTGCATAAGCTCCTTCAAAGTTTTGTTGTCCCGCTTTAACATCAGCCAATGCGAGCCGGGCATCCATTACTTCTTTACGTGCATTGATTCGTTGCGCAAGGGTCAAGGCATCCGAAGCAAGTTTTTCAGCCAATTCAAATTTGCCATCTTCGCGATACATATTAGCCAGGTAGATCATGACAAAAGAAAGCTCTTTCTTATTGTCATACGTTTCATTCAATTTTTTTGCTCGTAATAAATAAGATTTAGCCAATTCCTTGTTACCCAGCTTATCATAGGCCATGCCTGCATTACACAATGTGGTGGGTAAAAATTGTTGAACATTCTGAGCTTCAAATTCATTGGAAGCCAGTAAGGAGTAGTGCAGGGCACTATCATAATTAGGCAGGTAATAATAAACCGAACCCAGGTTGGCATGACACACCGCTATTCCAAATTTTTTATTCAGTCGAGTATAGATCGACAGGGCTTCCTGGTAATTGGAAATAACCCGCTGATATTCTTTTTGACTTTTAAAAACAATGGCCATGTTTATGATCACCATCGCAATCTTCTCATCATCATTTAGATATTCATAGATTTTCCGTGCACTTAAGTAATATTCAATTGCTTTAGGAAAGTTGCCCTGCTCATCATAAATGATCCCTATGTTATTAAGCGTGTTGGCAGTTTTTGAATCATCCCCAATTTTCTTCCGCAAAGTCAGTGCGCTCAGCTCAAAATCTAATGCCTCCTTATAATTACCTTGGGCTTCGTGGGTGATGCCTACATTATGAAGCGCTTCAACCTCATAGTCCTTATAATTAAGATCCCGCGAAAGCGAAAGAGCCTGGAGCCCGTACGCCCGAGCGGTATCTGCATTTACAAAGCGTAATTCCCAGCACAGTTCAAGCAAGACTTTTATTCGCTCACTTTCATTTTTTGGCCTATCCAATAGCGCTTTCAGGCTGTCGATACTTCCGCTTTGACTTTTTGCAACCAAAGCCCCCAGGCATAACGCAAACACAAGAATCTTTCTCATTGAGGAAAAATATTAGTTTTTCAGGTAATTAGAAGGGTTTTGCCATACCATAAGTAATAATTAAGTCCATTCCTTCAACCTTTTACACTCAATCGTCAATATTTTAGATGAGACTTGGTTTATTAGGTGCCATTTCCCGATATTTGCAGTCCCTTTTCAGAAAGGGGTTAAATCATCAAATAAGGTATTATGGCGAGGGTTTGTCAAATCACAGGAAAAAGACCTCAGGTAGGCAATAATGTTTCTCACGCGAACAATAAGACGAAGCGTAGATTTTATCCAAATCTGCACACGAAGCGTTTTTTTATTCCGGAAGAAGATAAGTGGATTACTTTAAAAGTATCTGCGAAAGCAATTAAGACAATCAATTTGAAGGGAATTACGGCTGTTTTGAAAGAAGCAAAAGCCAAAGGAACCCTTTCAATCTAACCGCTAAATAAGCTGCTATCATGGCAAAGAAAGGAAACAGAATTCAGGTAATATTAGAGTGCACTGAGCACAAAGCTACGGGCATGCCGGGCATGAGCCGTCACATTACCACTAAAAACCGCAAGAATACTACTGAGCGTATTGAGCTTAAGAAGTACAACCCGGTATTAAAGAAATACACGTTACACAAAGAAATTAAGTAATCATGGCAAAGAAAGTTGTTGCGTCCCTCAAGAAAACAGACGGCAAAAATTACGCGAAAGTAATTCGTGCCGTGAAGTCAGAAAAAACTGGTGCTTACATCTTCAAAGAAGAAATTGTAGTAACAGACCTGGTTAAGGAAACTCTTGCCAAAAAATAATCTTAGCTGAACAAGAAATTAGAAAGTCCCCAAACAAGGGACTTTTTTTATTTAGCGCTATCTTCAACGGAATTATTAACCACCAATCAGTATGTCTTTCTTCTCGGATTTGTTTGCTAAGGAAAAAAAGGAAACGCTGGATCAGGGGTTGCAAAAATCCAATCAGAGCTTCTTTACTAAGTTAGGAAAAGCGATCGCTGGAAAAGCGACTGTGGACGAAGAAGTGCTGGACAGCCTGGAGGAAATACTTATTTCCTCAGATGTAGGCATAAACACCACGGTAAAAATCATTGAAAAAATTCAGGCTCGCGTTGCCCGCGATAAATATTTAGGCACTTCTGAATTGGATAAAATCCTAAAAGAAGAAATTGCCAACCTCCTTTCTGAAAACAATACCGAAGACCTTGGAGATTTTGATGTTCCTGCAGGAATAAAACCTTACGTGTTAATGGTGGTGGGTGTAAATGGAGTGGGTAAAACTACCACGATTGGCAAGCTTTCCTCACAATTTAAAAAGAAAGGGAAATCTGTTGTGTTAGGTGCAGCCGATACATTCCGCGCAGCAGCTGTCGATCAATTGAAAATATGGGGCGAGCGGGTTGGTGTCCCCGTAATTTCAAAAGGCATGAATACAGACCCTTCTGCAGTTGCCTATGATGCCGTTAAACATGGCGTTGATACTGGAGCCGATATCATCATTATCGATACTGCGGGTCGCCTGCACACTAAAGTGAACTTAATGGCCGAGCTTTCTAAGATTAAGCGCGTGATGGAAAAGGTAATCCCCAATGCTCCGCATGATGTTATGTTAGTATTAGATGGAAGCACCGGCCAGAATGCACTTGTGCAAGCGCGTGAGTTTACAAAGGCAACGGATGTAACGTGTTTGGCAATCACCAAACTAGACGGTACCGCTAAAGGGGGTGTAGTAATCGGAATTTCTGATGAATTTAAAATTCCCGTTCGTTATGTTGGGGTAGGCGAGAAAGTGGAGGATCTTCAAGTATTCAACAAAGCCGAGTTCGTTGATTCACTTTTTAAGAAGTAGGCTAAATTGGTTTTTTGAATGATTTGAAAATGGTAAGGAGCGGGGAGATCAGGAATCCAATCATAAACGTATCCCAAAAATCCCAGCCTTTTTCATGAGCTCTGGAAGCAAACAGAAAACAAACCAAAGTGTAGATCAATCCAGCCACTGGAATATCCATTCTACAATTTAGATGAAAACCAGAAGTCAAAAAAATTATTTCGAACCCTTAAACGGAATTCGCCAAAAGGCCTGATAATTAAAGCCCCAGTAAATCCCTTTAAACGTCTGACCAAATCCGGGTATCTCATAGGTTTCAAAAGCAGGATTGCCAGTAACCGAGGGTAAAAATTTCATACGCGCTGTGTAGCCCATCCAAAATTGTTTCCAGATTTTTACCCGCAAGCCCGTTGTTAATTCAACCCATCCGCCCTTAGCTCCTATGTTGGACGACTCCACTTGAAAATCTCCAAAATTACTTGCGGTAGTTTGGTACACGATATGTTCATTAAAATTAGCTCGAGCGTAGCGAAAGCCGATGAAGAACATGTTCTTATCCGGATCCTTCAACATAAAATTAATATCTGCTCCGATCCTAAAATACCGACCATCGTTTTGGTAGGTGCCATTGGTAATCGGTAAATCCCGAGTCCACGATCCATAATCCAGCGCGGCATAATAGCGCCCAAAATCAACATCTGCGTTAGCTTCCCATCCCGAAAAAGAACTATTTGTAAAATTCTTGCCAAGGCTGATTAAATCCGTGCCTAAGCGAATGCCAGTAGGTTTTTGAAATCTACGTGTTGAATCTGCTGGATCATTCTTCTTTTGACCCGCACACTGACCAACAATCATCAACACGAAAGCACTACTCAATAAATATTTCCAGATTAGCATTTTGGTTTATTCGTAGTCGATCATTAATTATTTTGAGTGAATCAAAGGAAGTTGTAGTCACTCGTAAATCAATATAATTCGTAAACGCCCCACATTTAGCGCTGATTACCTGAGCTTGAGTAAAGTACTCAACTGTAACAGCAGGGGAAGAATTGTAGTAGTAAAAAGTAAAGGTAGCTTCGTTCACCATTGGACTCACGGGTAACGCAAGGTTGCTTATACTATCTGTTGTAGGATAAAAATAGCCCAGGCCCGAAACCTCAACTGAATCCAACTTAATATTTTTATTCTTATTCTTCAGGTTCTTAAATTGAATCTTAACCAGATTGGTACTGGTAATCAGGCAATCCTGATCATTGAGACAGGCCGTTGCTAAGATCCATAAAACTAAAAATCCAAGTACCCTCACGTATTTGATTTAATTGCAGCAAATATAGTCCACTTAGGCAAGGCTACAGTTCATTTAATTAGAAATGTCTACCCGTTGGGAAACTCTGCCCGTCTATTTTTGGTTACCTTTGTTCCCTGAATTTGTAGCCGTGAAAGCAAGAGGTGCCAAAAAGACGAAAGTGAATATTGTAACGCTGGGTTGTTCAAAAAACCTGGTGGATTCTGAAGTGCTTCTGACGCAACTTCGGGGAAACGGTATTGATACGTCACATGAATCTAAAAAAGATGATGCCAATGTGGTTGTTATAAACACCTGTGGGTTTATCGACAATGCCAAGCAAGAGTCAATTGATACCATCCTTCGTTATGTGGATGCCAAAGAAGAAGGCATTGTTGAGAAGGTATATGTAACCGGTTGCTTGTCGGAGCGCTATAAAGACGATTTACAAAAAGAAATTCCTGATGTTGATGCCTGGTTTGGTACGCGTGATCTTTCGCGTTTGCTCAAGCAATTAAATGCAAACTACAAACATGAATTGGTAGGCGAGCGCATTCTTACCAATCCCACTCATTATGCTTACTTAAAAATTTCAGAAGGATGTGATCGTCCGTGTTCGTTCTGCGCTATCCCGCTGATGCGTGGAAAACATATTTCCAGACCGATTGAAGAATTGGTATTGGAGGCAAAGAACCTCGCCAAAAAAGGAACCAAAGAATTACTTCTCATCGCACAGGACTCAACCTACTACGGACTTGACCTTTATAAAAAGAGAAATCTTTCGGAGCTATTGAAACACCTTTCGGACATTGAAGGCATTGAGTGGATTCGACTGCATTATGCGTTCCCCACTGGCTTTCCCATGGATGCGCTTGACGTAATGGCTGAGCGATCAAACATTTGCAAGTATCTCGATATTCCGTTACAACATGGATCAACTAACATGTTGAAGATTATGCGAAGAGGAACCACGCGCGAAAAGACCGAAGAACTGTTACAATCCATTCGCCAAAAGGTACCAGGTATTGCGATCCGAACAACCTTAATAGCCGGTCACCCAGGTGAGACAGAAGCTGAGTTTGCAGAGATGATGAAATTTGTAGAAACATCACGTTTCGACAGATTAGGTGTGTTTGCTTATTCGCATGAAGAAAATACACATGCCTATTCCTATACGGATGATGTGCCAGAAGGAACTAAACAGGAACGCGTTGAAGCCCTGATGGAATTGCAACAAGGCATCTCCTTAGAACTCAATCAGGAAAAAATTGGTAAGATTTACAAAGTGTTAATTGATCGGAAAGAAGGTGGAAGCTTTTATGGGCGTACTGAATTTGATTCGCCCGATGTCGATAATGAAGTGATTTTGAATGCTTCTAAAAATTATTTACGTATTGGTGATTTTGTCAATGGTAAAGTAATTTCAGCCACTGAGTTTGATTTAATGGCTGAGCCAGCGCTCTAGGAATGGAGCGAATACCTCTCATATAATTGAAGTAAACTTTATCATAAATTAGTCGTTATTCGGACCATGCTTTTATCTATTTCCCGCTGTCATATTTGTTGTTAGTATGCGCCTCCAGAAACTTGACTTTTCCGAAACTCATTCTTTCTCAACTTTCTTTCTTGATTACATTCAAAAAAAGAATTCGCTAACACCCTTCTATTCCCGGTTTCCAGAAGCCCAAAATTTCAAACTTCAACTCGAAGAAAAAGAGAAATCATTTCCGGATACTCATCGAAAAGTATTAAGTGAGGTTTTACAAAAGCAATATGACGGGTTTACGATTACGGAGAATGTAAAGGAAAATATTGCTTCCCTTCAACATAAAAATACTTTTACGATAACTACAGGTCATCAACAAAATATATTCACCGGGCCATTGTATTTTATCTATAAGATTGTTACGGTGATTAATTCTTGTGTTGAGTTAAAGAAACAATATCCAGAATATAATTTCGTGCCCGTCTATTGGATGGCATCGGAAGATCATGATTACGATGAAATAAAATATTTTCGTCTTTATGGAAAGAAGCATACGTGGGTAACTGATCAGACGGGTGCTGTTGGCCGGTTCGATCCTAAATCAATCGAAAAACTATTTTCAGAAATACCCGGTGAGGTAACTCTTTTTAAAGAAGCCTATTTAAAACATTCAACATTGAGTGCTGCCGTTCGGTACTATGTAAATGAACTCTTTGGAAAGCAAGGCCTGGTTGTGATCGATGCGGATGATCATCAATTAAAGACTTCATTCATTAAGGTTATGGAAGCGGATCTTTTTGATCACACTTCAAAAAAATTAGTAGAAGAACAAAATAAACAACTTGAATCGCTGGGATATAATCCACAGGTTTTTGCGCGTGATATTAACTTCTTTTACCTTGACAAAAATCTTCGTAGTAGAATTGAATTAGTCGGTGATACTTTTCATGTCGTTGACACGAATATAAAATTCACTAAAGCTGAGATTCAGAAACTTCTTTTAGAGGAACCAGAGAAGTTTAGTCCGAATGTTATATTAAGACCTCTTTATCAGGAATTTATTTTACCCAATCTGGCCTATGCGGGTGGCCCTGCAGAAGTTGTGTACTGGTTGCAGTTAAAGAAAGTGTTTAACCATTTTAGCATTCCCTTTCCCATATTATTGCCTCGAAATTTTGCACTTATCATTGATAAACCCGTTTCGCGAAAGTTTGAGAAGACTGGTCTTGACTACCAGCACTTGTTCGAAGAGAAAAACTATCTCTTCAATCAATGGATTGTGAAACACTCCATTCACGATCTTTCCTTAGGAAAAGAAATGAAATCCATTCGTGCCGATTTTGATGCTATTAAGGAACGGGCATCCCAGATTGATACGACACTGATAAAATTTATTGATGCTCAAGCCAAGAGAGCGATAAACAGTCTTGAAAGG
The DNA here is from genome assembly GCA_016787755.1 of Cyclobacteriaceae bacterium. Taxonomy (GTDB): domain Bacteria; phylum Bacteroidota; class Bacteroidia; order Cytophagales; family Cyclobacteriaceae; genus ELB16-189. Next base: position 268,358 of record JAEUUA010000001.1, read on the forward strand.
ACAGAACATAAATTACTTCGGGCTGAAAAAAGACTTCATGCAGATAAATTAAGACAATTAGAGTCTGTGAAAGATGAACTCTTCCCAAATGGAAGCCCACAAGAACGAGTAGATAATTTTTTAAACTTCTACCAGCAAGATCCACAGTTTATACAACATTTACTGGATACTTTTGAACCTTTCGATTTTAGATTCAATCTATTATTCTATTAAAGAGCATGAAGAAAGAGGAGTTGCGTAAAATTTATCTTGCTAAACGCAAAGCTCTTTCGGAAAGTGAACGCCTGAATTTAAGTCGCGATCTTTGTGATCTGTTTTTCTCATCGATTGATCTTTCATTCATAAAAGTTATTCACATTTATTTGCCCATTGAATCAAAACAAGAACCCGACACCTGGCTAATTATTGATCGTATTCGCAGGGAATTTCCTCACATACTTCTTTCTATTCCCATAATTCAAGCCAATAAAATAGAGAGCATCTATTTTGAGGGATTACACCAACTTGAAAAAAATAGTTGGGGTATCTTAGAACCCAAACAAGGTGTACCAACCCCTATTGAGAATATAGACTTAGTAATTGTGCCTCTGCTGGCATTTGACAAGAGCGGCCATCGGGTTGGATACGGACATGGATTTTATGATCGATTTCTAAAAGATTGTCGATCAGATTGTAAAAAGATTGGATTAAGTTTCTTTTTACCTGAAGAAAAAATTGAAGACTCAAATCAATTTGATACTCCGCTTCACATTGCTTTTACACCCATAAAAGCGTATTCGTTTTAATTTCCTGAAAAGGAAACTGTCAACGAATCTGTTTTTTCAAACGGACGGCCATCAGTCGTAATTCCCTGAATACGAATTAAAAATGTACCCACATCGTCTGAGGTATAAAAATTCGAGGTTGCTTTTCCCATAGCATCTGTCTGAACGTTTGGATTCCAAAACAGGGTAGATTTGAAATCAGGCTTTCTTAGCTGAGATAGGTCTTTTTGTGAAGGCAAACTAAATGAAGCAGACTTGTTTAAACCTTTTACCGGAAGTTGAGTGTTTACTTTTTGAAGTTCCGGATGAGACTCTTTTTTTGTGTACACAAGTACAATTCCGTTTTTCCCGAGTGATCCGAATCGATTTAATTTATTGACATCCTTAATAACTTTAATAGAAATTACTTCGCTAGGCTTGAGCTGCAAAAAATAACTTGTGTTTTTTGTCATTATTCCATCAATCAAAATGAGTGGATCATAAAACGGCACACGGCCATTATCTGAAAGCACAACACGCAATGTGGATCTCCCCCCCGATCTTCTATGCTGCAAGGACGGTACAATTTCCCTAATCAATTCTTCCATAGTTGGAAAAACAACATAATCTTGCACCCTGACAGAAATATCAGCTCCTGAAATTTCATCCTCAAAATCTGCATTAGGATCTCTTACCAACGTGCCATCCAACTTATCAGCATTGGCCGAGTAAAAATTAAAAGATTGATCCATCAGTCGCTTTTGTAATTGATACTCTCCGTAGGCACTTCTTGATGTAGTCTCCATGGCAATAGTTGTTGCAATCCGAACCGTGTCTTCGTCCCATTTAATACGGCCATCAATTTCATTGCCGCGCTTGTTTTCCATCATATAAAAAATGTTGTCATCATTCCAAAAATCAAACAGGAATGCTAAATCGAACCAGCCATTTTTATCGGTGTAGGCTTCATACCCCATCATATTTTTTTGGAGATACGAAATAATTCGTGTTGAATCTGAGACGGGTTTCCCGGTATCGGCATACACAGCCCGCCCGGAATAATATACCATTCGCCTGAAGGGATATTTAATTTTTTTTGTTTCCTGGAGTATGGATGCCCAATCTGTCCTTTTATTCTTTTGAATTATCATAAATAAATCCAAGTCGTTATTGGTAAAATTGGAAATATTTTCACGTGTGGGTAAATCTGAATACACTTGCAGGTATGATGCAATTGATAAATCCGTAGTCTCATTTTTAAGGAACTTTTTATTAATTACCGAAATAGACAAATTTCCAGATATAGGATTCCCAAGCTCATCTTTTATTTCTACACCAAGGGTAACGGGCGAACGATTCCCATACGAAGACTTGTCCTTACTTAATTGAACTGATACAGGAGATTTTGGATGATTAAAAAATAATCGTTCGGCATGCACTGCTCCTTGATCATTGAACAAGGTTACTTGTGCTATGCCAGTAGGCAAATTCGTTGCTGGCAATTGAACCGTGACTTGCTCGGCCTCACCAAATTTAAACGGTGCAGAATAGAAAATTTCGGAGTGAGCCGAAACGACTAGCCAAAGATTCTCTTTTTGACTGCGGGTTTGATTTGGGGCTCTCACAATAACTTTCAATGGATTGAAATCAGACTCCATTTCTATGGAATAACCTGATGATTGTTGTTTTGGCAAATCAAAACGTTTGGGTTCCCCGTTATAGGTTATCTGGGCATAATAATTTTTGTTTACAGCTGGTGTAAAAGAAAAAGAATGAATTCCCTTTGACATAAAAAACTCAACAATCTCATCCCCACCTTCTTCGCGAATAGAAACATTACCCAATGATTTTATATGGCTATGAATAATCACTTTGTTAGGCACAGATGTTATCAAGGCTCCTCCTTCCGGATAGAAATTCATTGAAAGGTCATTTTTTAGATTAGTTGTTAATTCATAGTTGGTAACCACATCAAAATCCTGACGAAAATAAAAATGTGGATCAAAGTTTTTCATGTATTCGCTATACGAAACCCATTGATATCTTCCCGCAGGAAGATCTTTGGGGATAACTACCTGATTCGCTCCTAGTCCTTCTTTAACGCCAACGTGTTCATAAAACATGATCTCCCCTGCTTGATTCTGCAATTCTACCCGCAGAACCTGACGCCCGGCCACGGGAAGCAAATCATCAGATAAGAAATAGACTGCAAAGAAAGCTGTATCTCCTGGAGCAAACACGTTTTGATTGAAAGCCAGAAAGACTTTAACCTGAGGAGCTTTTGATTTGTACTCGCGCATCTTTTTAATCAGCATTTGGATAAAATCATCTTCCGGCAACACCATGGCGGTGGAAACCAGGAAAAGAATGAATCCAACAAGTAGTTTAGTTATTCTCATTGCCAGAAAGAGGGAAGTTTGTTTGTGCTATTTGGAATAAAAGTACAAGGCGCTTTTAAGGTATCAATGGGCTGCGGAATGTATGGAACTTCCAGCCGATCGATATAGATAGATTTTGATTTGATACCAGCCGCCCAAAAAATACCGAGAACCTCTTGCTCCGAATTCAGCGCTTTAATATTACTCTTTAGCTTGGCAGAAGGAGGTTGGAATATATTAGATAATCCTTCTTTTTGTGCTTTAACCAATTTCCAAAATAAATAGGTCTCTGGTGTTAAGCTCATTTCCTGAATTTCAATCCGTATTTTTTCATAAAGAGTTTGTCGGGTAGCTGGAACAAACCCAACATACTCACCCCTAAAAATATCATTGGTAGTAAATTGCTCGTTTGTGATGCTGGGTATTTCATCATACAAATTGGGCCAGCAAATACAGCACTCGCAATCTCCAACTTTTACAAGTCTGTTATCCTGATTTCTAACATACCCGCTACAGGGATATGGGTCAGGAATGTCTCCTCCTTCAACCCGTTTGGTTCTGAGTTGTGGAAAAGTCTCAACTTTATACGTTGCTACCATCCGCAATCTAACATAGTCGTCATGATTTGGAACCCCGGTAGCATCGGCAAAAATTTTAAAACCATCACCCTCTCTAAACCCCGCCCCATTTCCTGCAACAAATTCATACTGAATATCCGTTACCTCACCTACCGGCCTTATCATTTCAGGCACAGATTCATAGGTCAAACCATTTATCAACGTAATGTCTATATGATAGCTCCTTCCGGTTTGTCCACGCATTCCATTTAGGGCCGTTTGGTATACTCCTTCTGCTGTTTCGGTAAGCAATTCAGAATTACCAACGTCATCTTTCATGGTAATTTTCGCAAACTTTTCAGCAATCAATCGATCCAGTTTAACGCTTGCCCCTAACGGGCGGGATCTATACAATTTTACGGTATAGGGCCCAGGATCAGTGGTTATAAAACCATCGACCACAAGTTGATACGTAAAGGGAGGCACCTCAATATTTGCTGGTTCTATGCAGCCATCTATAGCACCTATCACCAGCATAAAAAAAAGAACTTTTTTCATCTTTAAAATTTAAAAGAATAACTCAACGATGGTAGAATAGTGCCTACTATTGACAATTGGTAAGGACTTAGGTATCCATCACCATTGTCTTTGAAGAAAACTGTATATGGATTCTTTCGTGCGTACACGTTATAAAATGAGAGAGCCCATGTTCCGTCCCAGAATTTCTTTCGTTTGTGATTTCCTTCCAATATAAAGGCAATGTCCAATCGATGATAATCGGGAATCCTAAATTGATTACGTTCCGAAAAATTGGCCACTGTAATATTATCAACCAAAAAACCCGCCAACGGAACCGTAACAGGTCTTCCCGTATGGTAGGTGAAATTGCCAGTGAAAAAATACCTTCTCGATAAATTATACTTCCAAACCAGATTAACAATATGGGGTTGATCAAAGTTGGAAGGATACTGGTTGCCTTTATTAATTTTTTCATCTTCGAACTCTCCATTAATCGTGCGCAATGAGCGTGAGTAAGTATAATTGATAGAGCCTGTAAGTCTCCCAAGATTTTTTGCAATGGATGTCTCAACACCATACGCTTCACCTACCCCTTGCAATAAATCAGTTTCTAAATGATCATTGAGAATTAATTCTGCCCCATCTTTGAAATCGAGAATGTTATTAATTTTCTTTTGATAGACCTCTACAAATGCTTCATACATTTTTTCTTTAAAGTTTCTGAAATATCCAATCGACACCTGGTCTGCTACCTGTGGCTTAAAATAGAAGTTACTCGGCTGCCAAATATCAACGGGTGTGATAGCGGTTGTATTGGTAACTAAATGTAAGTACTGATAAATCCGGTTATAGCCAACCTTAATAGACGCATTTGGATTTACCGTATACCGGAAAGAGGCCCGAGGTTCTGCTCCAGTATAGGTTTGAATCATTTCACCTGCCCCATATTCTTTTACCCCAGTTTGTGAGGCTGGTGTTTTGGATACACCTGGCGCATACAGATTTACACTCGCTGGGCCAAAGGCATTAAATACGGAGAATCGTACCCCGCCTTCGAAAAAATATTTTTCATTAAATGTAATCCCATCTCCAAGGTATACACCACTCTCAATTGACTTCTGTTTATCCATTTGTAGCGTCATAATGTTTGAATTACTGCTATTCGGTTCCAGTGTACCCGGATCGAATAAGTAATAGGTGGATTGAAGGCCGAAAGAGATTTTATGAATACCGGTTTGGTACTGGAAATCTGCTTTTACGGACGGGTAGGTAATCTGATAAGAAAGATTAAATCCGGTTTTCTCATTTTTATCAGCCACATTATAATTATACGCGCCAGAACCTAGCGTAACAGTGGATGAAAACTTACTTGAAAACGCATGATCTAACCGTATGGATCCTAAATAGTTGTTCCACTTATAGGTGGAATCTCCTTGCAATCGAAATTGATCATGACTGGTATACCCTGAAAAGGTAATTTTTGTTCGATCATTAAATTTATGGGTTAGCTTAGCCGATCCATCGTAAAATGAAACGGAACTATTTTGAAGGTCAACGTAGTTAGAACGAACCGTATTAATTAACCAATCGGAATAGGTGGATCGCAAAGAGACTGACAGCGAGGTCTTGTCTTTTTTGATAGGCCCATTCAGCAACAGATTACTAGAGATTATCCCAATACCGCCACTACCCGACCACTTCTCAAAATTTCCTTCACGGGATGTGATGTCTAAAACAGATGATACGCGTCCCCCAAACTCTGCAGGAATGCCACCTCTATAAAATGTAACATCCCTGATAGCCTCCGCATTGAATGTTGAGAAAAAACCAAACACGTGCGAACTATTAAAGACGGGCATACCATCATATAAAATCAAATTTTGATCAACCCCACCACCACGCACATTAAACCCCGATGCTGCCTCACCTGCCGTAGTCACGCCTGGCTGAACCTGAATTTGCTTTATCAAATCTACCTCACCCAAAAGAGCCGGCTGGCGCTTAATCTCCTTCATAGAGAACTGGGTTTGGCCAATTTTACTTGTGGTAACTTCTTTAGCTGCCTTATCCATCACTACAATTTCTTCCAACAGGCGGGGTGATTCATCGAGTGACATGTTTAGTTCGCCATCCTGATAAATTGAAAGATCGATTATTCGCTCTTCGTAGTTCACATAGTTAAGATTAATAACATGTTCACCAGCTGGTAGGGTCAAAGAAAAATTGCCCTCCGCATCTGTAGTGACGCCACTTTGTATATCGCTGGCATAAATACTTGCCCCTACTAAGGGTTCATTATTTTTAGAATCTTTGAAATGCCCCCGAAGCGTTACTTTTTTATTTCTGGATCCGCCTTCAGGAGAACCAAAACTCAATTTTTCAATTTTCTTTTGTTCTCTCTTTGCCGTTTGAATAGTGGCCAAGCGCTGAATTGCCATAGTAGGATCGCGTACGATTACAATGGCATGATTATCAATTTCAAGGTAGCTAAGATCGGTGCCTAGAAATAAATTATCAAATACAACACGGAGGGGTTGTCCTTCATAGTCCTGATCAAGAATAATTCCATCGAGCCATGCTGATAAAAAATAAAAACGAACCGGATTAGCTCGCTCTAACTCTTCCATAATAGAAATAAGGGTTTTGCCCTTCTCTCCACCACTAAGTTTACTATCTAAAATTGACTGTGCCGATAAAGAAACTGATCCAGACAGGAACAGTAGAACTAGAATTTTTTTCAAACATTAATAATTAATCTTAAAAATATCAATAAAGCACAGATTTGGCAAACGCCATCGCACACCAGTTGGTGAATTATGAGAATCTCAAAACAATTTAGAATACAAAAATTAAACCTCAGGTTCCTGCTGACTTAAGCAATGAAAGGACCCAAGCCCCCAGATAATATCAGTAGAATCAATACCGATCACCCTACGATCTGCAAAACATTTTTGAAGAATTTCTAATGCTCGATCATCATGCTTATCACGGAAGGTGGGTACGATCACATATTTATTGGCAATGTAAAAATTAGCATAGGAAGCCGGTAGGCGCTGGTCTTCATAAACAATAGGTGTCGGCATGGGCAATTCAACAATGTTAAGTTGCTTGCCATTCTCTAGCCGAAGTGTTTTGAGTTCTTTCAAATTCTCCCGTAAAATGGAGTAGTTCTCGTCTTTCTTATTCTGCTCAATAATGGTCACCACTGTATCTTCATTTACAAAACGGGTGAGGTCATCTATATGTCCATCGGTATCATCACCAATTATTCCGTCACCTAACCAAAGGATATGATTTACTCCGTAATAATTAATTAAGTATTCTTCAATCTGTTGCTGATTGAGCTGTGGATTACGATTTGGGTTTAGTAAACATGCCCGGGTAGTGAGCAGTGTCCCTTTTCCGTTAAACTCAACCGAACCACCTTCCATTACAATACCCGGATGAACAACAGGAATATTGTAGTGCTTAGCTATTAACGTTGGGATCACATCATCCAAATCAAACGGTGGATATTTATTGCCCCAAGCATTATAGCCCCAATCCACAATCATCTTTTTCTTTTCTTGTGGATTGATCAAAAATGCCGGACCATGATCGCGGCACCACGCATCGTTAGTGGGATGAATAAAAAACTCTATGTTATTTAAATCTGCCCCAGCCTTAGTAATGTGACCAAGTGCTTTTTGTTTCATCGCATCATCCAACACGTTGATCTTCACTTTTTCACCTTCGGCTATCAGTTTTATAAATTCAGTATACCGTGGATAAATTGTTTCAATCTTTCCCGGCCAGGAAGCTTCCTTGTGTGGCCAACTTAACCATGTGGCGGAATGTTTTACAAATTCTGCTGGGAAGTGATAACCAAGTTGGGAAGGAGTTTTCATGTTGTAAGAGTTGGCAGTTTGCAAATTGCAGTCAGCGGCTAAAACTGCATACTGTCATCAGCCTACTGCGTACTTATTAAAATTAATCTTCGTCAATAAATCTTCTTGTAATCGGCTGATACGAGTCAATTCTTCGATCGCGCATAAAAGGCCAATGGGTTCGGTAACTATCCGTTTTGGCAAGATCGACTTCCTGCACATGAACCTCCTCGTTTTCATGAGATGCTTTATATAATATAGAGCCAAATGGATTGGTAATAAATGAGCCACCCCAAAATTTCATGGCCCCATCCTGTTCAAAGCCTACTCTATTAACACTTACTACATGAAGTCCGTTAGCAACAGAATGACTTCGTTGAATCGTTTGCCAGGCATTGTATTGCTCGGTGTTGGTGGCTTCATCTTGTGAGGTAGCCCAACCTATAGCCGTTGGGTAAAATAATATCTCCGCCCCCATTAGTGCAGTAATACGCGATGCTTCGGGGTACCATTGATCCCAACAAATTAAAACACCCAATGCTGCAAACTTGGTTTTAAAGACTTTGTAGCCAAGATCACCCGGGGTGAAATAAAATTTTTCGTAGTAAGACGGATCATCAGGAATATGCATCTTGCGATACTTGCCCAGATAGGTTCCATCGGCATCCAGCACAGCCGTTGTGTTATGATAAATTCCCTGGGTTCTTTTTTCGAATAAAGAAGCAATGATTACAACGCCTAATTCTTTGGCTAACGCAGCCAGTGAATCGGTAGATGGACCCGGGATAGCTTCAGCCAATTTAAAATTTTCGTAATCCTCTACATCGCAAAAGTAAAGGGAGGTGAATAATTCCTGCAGACAAACAATCTGCGCGCCACCTGCTGCGGCTTCGCGGATTTTTGCGATCGCTTTTTGCAAGTTCGCTTTTGGCTCCTTAGCGCAACTCATCTGCACCGTTCCTATTTTTACTTTTTTCTCTGCCACGTTCAATTATTATAAGAGTACAAAAATAGAACTTTTGAAGGTCTGATTAAATTTTAATTGCTCGTACCATCTCTCTTTTTCCCGGTGGGCCAGAAAGTGATTCCACAACAAGCCCCAGGGATTTTAAATCACGTTTAAGTTGACCTTTGGCACAATAGGTAACAAAGACAGCTCCCGACTTCATTGACTGTTCAATCTTTTCTAACATGGCATGTTCCCACATTTCAGGTTGCTTGTTGGGTGCAAACGCATCGAAATAAATAAGATCAAATTGTTGAGAGCCCAGATTGGCAGTCTGAAGAGATTCTTCTCTTTTAAACAACTTGAAGTTAGAAGTTATCTCCACCCATTTATTCCATGCTGAAGAATGTAGTTTATTAAACAATAATTTTTCAGTTGAATAGTTTAATCTGCTCCAGATTTCTTCTGTAAGAGGAAAAGTTTCGAGCGTGCTATACCCAATGTTAATTTTCTTTTTCTCTGAAATGTTGGCCGTTAACAACGCATTAAGTCCTGTGCCAAAGCCAATCTCAAGAATAGAAACGGATTCCTTTTGTCCAGAATCAATAAAAAACTTCACTCCTTTTTCGATGAAAACATATTCCGACTCTTGAACCGCTCCATGACGGGAGTGATAGGTTTCGTCTAATGCTTCATTTAGAAGCGAATGACTGCCGTCAGCCGTAATAATAACTTTAATCTCGCTCAAATATGCTTAAGTCATCCTAAAATATGAAGTAATATACAAGCGAAATACTATCTTTAAAAGAGCATGGTTTTCTTCCAAATAAGAATTTAATCGCATTTTCTATGGATTTATCAGTGCCTTTAATAGATGTCAGTATATGAAGATTACCCTTCCTGAAAACAGACACCTAATAATCCTTCAGTATATTTTGTTTGTTTCCTTAATCCTTTATTTCGGAAGTTCTCTATTTATTCCCCTTTCTTTTGCGATACTAATTAGTTGTGTACTCTATCCTTTTTGCACTTTACTTGAAAGGCACAAATTTGGCCGAATGAGTGCAATTGTCATAAGTCTTACAGTGTTAACGATATCTATTGGTTTGCTGGTATTTTTATTGATCAATCAACTGCTTGGTTTTTTTCAGGAACTGCCCGAAATAAAATTAAAAGTTGCCGGAACGTTCGAAGAAATCAGCGTATGGTTGAGTAACAACTTTAACATCGAGCGGGATACGCAACTTCAATGGCTAAACAAAACAATTAATGACTCGGGGGGTAACGCAATGTCCTTCATTAGCAATACGATATCTGCCTCTGCCGTTGGTATTGTGTTTGTAATTCTCATCCCTATCTATGTGGCATTGATATTATACTATCGGCAAAAATGGATCGATGTATTATATCGGTTGTTTCCAAATGAAGGGCGTGAACGGATAATGCTAATTGTGAAATTGAGCATTCAGTCTTACCATAATTTTATTAAAGGAATGGCTGCCGTCTATATCATTGTTGGTATTCTGAATAGCACAGGTCTGTTTTTATTAGGAATACCTCACGCCTTTCTATTTGGGTTCATTGCAGCGGTGCTTACATTTATACCTTATGTAGGTATTCTGGTAGGCGCGTTGCTTCCCATCTCTATGGCGTGGATTACCTATAATTCCATTTGGTATCCTCTTGGCGTAATCGGGATTTTTGCTTTTGTTCAATATTTGGAAGCCAACTTGATTTTTCCTCTGGCTGTGAGTAGTCGTTTGAAAATTAATGCACTCGTCACCATTATGGCAATTTTCGCAGGGGCCATTATTTGGGGCGTTTCAGGAATGATATTGTTTATCCCTTTTTTAGGAATTCTTAAACTTATTGCTGACCGAACGCCATCGCTTAAAACGCTTTCTATAATATTAGGAGAAAAAAAAGATTCTAATCCTTTTTAATTAATGCTACCGCGTAGGCATTCACGCCTTCTTCACGACCCACATAACCAAGTCGCTCGGCTGTAGTCGCTTTAATAGAAATATCGTCTTCTTCAATATTCATGAGTGGAGCGAGTACTCTTTTCATTTCAGGAATATGTGGATTTACTTTTGGATGTTCCAACGTGAGTGTACAATCAACATTCTCAATCGTCCACCCTTTGTCGGCAAGCATACGGGTAACATCCTTCAAAAAATATTTACTGTCTTTGCCAGCCCATTGTGGGTCTTTATTGGAATAATGAAAACCAATGTCCCTCAGGTTAGCTGCTCCCAAGAGCGCATCACAGATGGCATGGATCAATACATCGGCATCTGAATGGCCAACTGCCCCTTTAGATGCATCGAGCTTAATACCCCCTAAATAAAAATCGCGTCCTGTTTCCAATTGATGCACGTCAAAGCCAAGCCCAACACGGATTTTCATGAGTTAATTTTTTTGTTTAACGATCTCAAGGAACTGCCTTTATTGGCAAATCAATGGGTAAAGAATCTTAATGGCCAATTCATATCTTTACTTTTCCAAAAGTAGTCGGATTCGGTGAGATCATCGTATTGAAATTCATAATTACTTTCAAAACGGAACGTTAACTATTCTTTTTTGGCTTTAGAATGATAGTATAGCACGTTTGAATTTTCTTCTTTAAAAATCCCACTTCCAACGTGAACAATATTTTCCGTTGTTACTGATTCTATCAGATCGCTCTCTTTGTTAATTAACTCCGCATCGCCCGATAAAGCCGCAAATGCTAAATTCATGGCGCGATTGATCACCTCCACTTTTTCAAACTCCTGACTGGTTTGAGCCTGATTTTTTACTTTTTGCAATTCATCAGGAGCTGGCCCATGTTTCAGTAATGATTCAACCACTGAATCTACTTCATTTTCTGCATCTATTAAATTAACTCCTTCCTTCACACGGCCACTGATTATCATCAACCCGGGATCAACCGATCCCATTGTGAAAGAGGATATGGATGTGAAAACCTCTTTCTCCTTAACCAACTTATTGTACAGTCTACTTGAATGACCACGACTAAGAATATCACTGATAAGCTCGGCTGCATAAAAATCATTATCAAATCGACCCGGCATATGAAAAGTTTTATATAACGCATTGGCCGGAACATTTTCATATACAGATAGAGTTCGTTTGGCGTGTTGAATCGGTTCGGCAACCAATGATCGTTTTTTTCCCTTCCTGAAAGGAATTGGAGCAAACCATTTTTCAGAAAGTTGCTTTACCTGATCATAGGTTACATTGCCGGCCACTACTAAAATTGCATTGCCAGGAGTGTAGTGTGTGAAGAAAAAATCTCTTACATCGTCCAGTGTTGCATTCTCAATATGACTGATTTCTTTACCAATAGTCGCCCATTGATAAGGGTGCCTGGTATAGGCCAGTGGCCGAAGTTTTAGCCACACATCACCATACGGTTGATTCAAATAACGTTGCTTAAATTCTTCAATAACAACTTTACGTTGCACATCAAGAACTTTTGGATCGAATGATAAGCCAAGCAGGCGATCACTTTCAAGCCAAAACCCTGTTTCCAAATTTGCAGCCGGAACAGTGAGGTAGTAATTAGTAATGTCAGTATTGGTGAATGCATTGTTTTCGCCACCCACAAGCTGTAAAGGCTCATCATAAGAAGGAACATTAATAGATCCACCAAACATTAAGTGTTCAAACAAATGCGCAAACCCTGTTTTATCAGGTCGTTCATCGCGTGAACCTACATCGTACAAGATATTCATTACTGCAATTTGCACGGTGGGGTCTTCGTGCACAAAAACACGCAGGCCGTTGTCGAGGGTAAATGATGAAAATGAAATCATTATTTAGAAATTCTTTAAAATAAATTTGTTGAGCAAGCGGGCGCAAGATAGGCTAGCGGTTAATTTTTATCTATATTTTCGCACCGCAGATATTTTAATTTATGTCAGTAGAGATTATTCTTATCATCCTTAGTTCTCTGGTCGTTTTTAGCTATCTGTTCGACTTGGTTGCTCGGCAGTTTAAAATACCTTCGGTCATTCTGCTCATGCTCAGTGGAATTGGACTTCATTATCTTTCAGATCTATTAGAACTTCCTAAACTCAACTTTGGCCCTATTCTACCCTTGGTGGGAACCATCGGGCTGATATTAATTGTATTGGAAGGCGCGTTGGAACTGAAACTTGAGAGAAACAATCTCGGTCTTATTAGAAGATCTTTAGGTTCAGCATTTTTTATTCTCATTCTTACCAGTGTATCGCTGGCCCTATTTTATTATTTCACCACGGGTCAGGATTTTAGAACGATTTTTATAAACGCCATTCCATTAGGGGTTATCAGTTCAGCCATCGCCATTCCGTCCGCTGGAGTGCTGTCTCCGGAGCGAAAGGATTTTATCATTTATGAGTCTTCTTTATCTGATATTTTTGGTATTATCCTTTTTAATTTCATGATTTCAAATCAAACAGTAAATGCCAACTCCTTTTTTAGATTGGGATGGCAAACTGTTTTAATCCTGGTTCTGTCCTTGCTCTTTTGTCTGGCACTTTTATACCTCTTGAAAAGAATTACCCATCACCTAAAGTTCTTTTTGATCATTGCTATGTTGATTTTAATTTATGCCATTGGGAAATATTATCACCTTCCCACGTTAGTGATTGTACTTGCCTTTGGCCTTTTTCTTAACAACTTACATTGGATTGAACACCCAACTTTTAAACGAATTTTTTCCTACGATAATTTTGCCAAGGATCTTACACAACTCACTCAACTAAGCGGTGAGAGTGCGTTTATCGTCCGTACTTTTTTCTTTTTGATTTTTGGATTTACACTTAATGTTGAGTCACTATTTAATTTAGAGGTACTTAGAAATGGGTTGATTATCATTTTCATTATTTATTTGATACGAATCATTTATCAAAAGATCTTTGTTCGTGCCGCAACTATGGCAGAATATTTTCTTGCTCCTCGGGGTCTTATCAGCATTCTACTTTTTTTTAGTATTCCGGATACATTAAGGCTTAAGGGTCTTGGCGATGGATTATTATTCTTTGTGATTCTTGCCACTAGTGTTATCATGACTTTTGGTTTCTTCAGTCTTCCTAAAAAGAAATCTGTTGAAACTCCACGGCAAAATAGTTCAGATTCTCCTTCTACATAATTATTGTTCCTGTTCCCTATGAACTTTAAACGCAAAAAATATTCTGATGAAATGCTTCACAGCCTTTATGAAGCATTGCTTCGCCCCAGGTTGATTGAAGAAAAAATGTTGATCCTTCTTCGTCAAAATAAAATAAGCAAATGGTTTAGTGGTATTGGTCAGGAAGCAATTTCGGTGGGCATTACCCAAGCACTTGATAAGGACGAATACATCTTGCCCATGCACCGCAACCTGGGTGTGTTCACCGGGAGGGAATTACCATTCACAAAACTCTTCGCACAATGGCAGGGCACAGTGATGGGCTACACAAAGGGTCGAGATCGTTCATTTCACTTTGGCACTAACGAACATCATATTGTTGGTATGATTTCTCACTTAGGTCCACAAAATGGGGTAGCCGATGGGATTGCACTTGCCTCAAAACTAAAAGACGAACAAAAAATTACTGTAGTCTTCAATGGCGATGGAGGAACCAGTCAAGGCGATTTTCATGAAGCGCTTAATGTCGCTGCCGTATGGGACTTGCCGGTGATCTTTGTGGTTGAAAATAACGGATATGGACTATCAACACCCAGCAGCGAGCAGTTTAAATGCAAACAATTTATTGATAAAGCCATTGGCTACGGAATACAAGGGGTGCAGGTAGATGGTAACAATGTGTTGGAAGTATATGATACTGTAAAAACATTGGCCACCAACATGCGAAAAAAGCCTCAGCCTGTTTTACTGGAGTGTATTACGTTTCGCATGCGCGGACACGAAGAGGCCTCCGGCACTAAATACGTTCCGAAAAAATTAATGGACGAATGGGGCAAGAAAGATCCGGTTGATAATTATGAGAAGTTCTTGATGGACGAGGGGATAATTGATCGACCTCATGTTGACTCCATTCGAAAAAAAATCAAGAAAGAAATTGAAATTGGATTAGAAAGCGCTTTTCAGGAAAAGTTACCTATACCCAATACAGAGGTCGAAATTAATGACGTATTCGCACCTTTCACTCAAGCGTTAACGAAACCTATTTCCGAAAAAAAAACAGATCGAAGATTTATTGATGCCATCAGTGATGGGTTAAGACAAAGTATGGAATGCTTTCCCAATTTAGTGTTAATGGGTCAGGACATAGCCGATTATGGTGGTGTGTTCAAAATTACAGAAGGCTTTGTTCAAAAGTTCGGGAAAGCAAGAGTTAGAAACACGCCACTCTGTGAAGCTGCCATAGTGGGGGCATCCTTAGGACTCTCAATAAAAGGCATGAAGGCAATGGTAGAGATGCAGTTTGCCGATTTTGTTACCGAAGGCTTTAATCAGATCGTTAACAATTTAGCGAAAACACATTGGCGCTGGGGTCAGCCTGCCGATGTAGTTGTGCGTATGCCAACAGGGGCTGGCACAGCAGCCGGTCCGTTTCATAGTCAAAGTAATGAAGCCTGGTTTTTTCATACCCCAGGATTAAAAATAGTTTATCCATCCAATCCCTATGATGCAAAGGGTCTGTTATGTGCCGCGTTAGAGGATCCAAATCCCTATTTATATTTTGAACACAAAGCATTGTATAGATCAATCAAAGAAGAGATTCCTGATGATTATTATACGATAGAAATAGGGAAGGCAAACTTAGTAATGGAGGGAAGTGATCTCTCAATCATTACATATGGAATGGGTGTTCATTGGGCGAAAGAAATTTTGGCAAACATACCTGATGTGAGTGCCGATGTGCTTGACTTAAGAACACTTCTTCCGTGGGATAAAGAAGCAGTACTAGAAACGGTAAAGAAAACTAATCGCATACTAATTCTGCATGAAGATACTTTGACGGGTGGAATTGGAGGTGAAATTGCTGCGTGGATTAGCGAGTATGCTTTTGAGCACCTTGATGCCCCCGTAAAACGTGTTGCCAGTTTAGATACTCCAATTCCTTTCGCAGCAACACTAGAAAATAATTTCTTACCAAAAGGAAGAATAAAATCTGCGATTGAAGAGTTGCTGAAGTATTAGTCCATAATCCTTTACTCAATCTCAAAAGAAACGCCTTGCAAAGGCGTTTATAACAAAGGCCATTTTTCCTTATCTTGGCCTGTTTATAGCCTGAATATCTTGATAGAGAGCAAGAACATCGTAAGCAAAACACTTTCACACCTCATTTTATGTTGTGTCCTGCTCTCCTTTTTGCTTACCACCTCTACTTCATTTGCTCAAGATAGGAAGCCCGTCAATAACAAAAGGCAAATCAGAGAAACGCGCGCTAAATCGGTTAAGAGAAAGGAAAAAGCAACCACAAAAGATATTGCTGGCAAGCGACTTCGCACTCGCAATCAATCATCGGCTCAACGAGCGGTTTACTCAGCAACTTCTCCCTACAGGAACAAAAGAGGTTCGGGAGGGGATAAAGTAGGAACCCCTATTGGAGGCGGTAAAGGACCAAGGATCAGATCACGCTCAGGAGAAGCGGCCCGTGCCAATGTGTATCCGCAGAAAGGTCCTTTCGTAAATCACAATTCCAAAAAACCTGGCGGAGTCAAGTATGATAACCGGAAGGAAGTGGCGCGAGCAGCACGCTTAGGTACCACCCAACGTGAACCACCCGGCAGAAAGAAACGCATTACTCCACGATCAAATTCGCAAGCCTTTGTTACCCGCGGGAGAAGTAACGTTTATTGGGGCAAGTACTCCAAAGGTGAAAAGGCAATTACAACCGATGTTGCAGGAAGGCCGCTTCGTACAAAGAATTTTAGGACTCCTTCACGAGGTGTGATGAAAGCGGGAGACCCTTATTATGGCAGAAAAAAAACGGGTGATCGCGCCTATAGCGGAACATTTCGATCAGGGTACAAAACGGCATCAAGAAGAGGTGAACTTCCCTGGAAAGGTGATATTTCCGGACACCCAATAAGAAAAAGACCAGACCGCAATAATCAGGTAGCTGGAGTTCGCGAACCCGGAAAAGGAGGAGGAAGTGTTAGTGGGCAGTTTAGATCAAACAAACCTCTTAAACCAAAAGCCCCTGGGGCCAATTTTTCGTACATGCGAAGTGATCAGAATAAACTGCGAGGTATTAAACCAGAGAAAGGAGGCGGCAGTGTTAGCGGAAAATACAAATCGAATGAACCTCTTCGTGCCCGTGCTCCTGGATTAAGTACTTCTTTAATGCGCAAAGATCAAGGTAAACTTAGGGGTATAAAACCTGAGCGAGGCGGTGGAAGTGTGAGTGGAAAATATAAATCAAACGAACCCCTTCGCGCACGGGCACCAGGTATAAGTACCTCTTTAATGAGCAGAGATTTGGGAAGATTGAAAGGTGTAAAATCTGCAAAAGGGGGTGGCAGCATTAGCGCACAGTTGAATAAAGGAAAAAATTCACCCCTTGCTAAACGTTCACCCGCGAATCCGAAAGTTGCAGGTATGCAGGCAAATTATAAAGGCACACTGAGACGTGAGAATCAGGGATTTAGTCAACGGGGTCTAAACTATTCAGGTAACATTAAATCTATGCGGCCAGAAAAAGGGGGTGGAAGTATTAGTGCCCAGATGAAAAGAAATAATAATGGTCAACCTATTCCGGCAAAACAACCCTTGGATAAACGTGCCGCCAATTTCCAAGGAAACTATAAAGGTTTTATAAAACGAAGTTCCATTCCTTCCGGATTTAGCCAAGATGGCTTAAACTATTCTGGCAGTATGAAAGCGCGAAAGCCGTTAAGGGGTGGCGGAAGTATTAGTGGTTCCGTGATAAGTAACAAACCTTTGCCCGCATACACGCCTAATTCCGTTTCAAGGAGACTTAGCATATATCAAGGCAATAGTAAGGGTGGGCGTAAATCATTTAGTCAGGAAGGATACAATTATACCGGAAATATCAGGCAGCAGAAAAAATCCTATAGCCAAGCGGGGTATGATTATACGGGAGATCTCAAACTAAGGAAAAAGACTTATAGCCAAGAAGGGTATGACTATACAGGAGATCTCAAACTAAGGAAAAAGACTTATAGCCAAGAAGGGTATGACTATACAGGAGATCTCAAACTAAGAAAAAAGACTTATAGTCAGGATGGATATGATTATACCGGTGACATTATTCAGAAAAAGAAAACCTACAGTCAAGACGGTTATGACTTTTCTGGATACAATAAGACGAAGAAACCCTTCAAGGGAGGCGGGAGCATTAGCGGAAAACTGTGGAATAATAATGGCAAGCCTTTACCTGTAACAGTTCCAACTGGAGATCAAGCAAAAGACATCAACTATTCAGGTAAAACAAAACTTCCTTTATTAAAACGCGAATATGTTCGCAATCCAAATGCTCATGAAAAGGCATTAAAAAAACATAGTCCGTATGAAAATACCTATCAGGTAAATGGATTAATAGTAAGCATGAAGCAAAAGGAAACATCCACCAAACCAAAAGCAGCAAAAGGCTCTATGCCCGGTGTAGGGCCTACCAAAGCAACGATAAAAGCCAGTGAATACAAAGGTCGCTTAAAGGTGTATTGGGATTATAAACATAATCCCAGCAGTGCCGAAGGATCGCTGAATACATTCAAAAACACCAAATCTTTTGAACAAGCAACCTCATTTACAGGTAAAACAAGGTTAACAAAAAATTATCGGCATAATCCCAACAGTAATAAATATGCGTTAGATGGAATTGCTCCAAGTCGTGCCTCTGCGCGGATAGACGACTATCAGGGGAATGTGAAAATGAATAAGTACAATCATAAAAAGCATTTTCCTGATGCTGAATTTGCGCATGGCAAAGTAAACAATGTGAAAGGCGAGCGAACTATTATGACCGACTTTAAGTTATTGTGGACTAAGTTGTTTAAGAAAAATAATATGCAGCCCGATGCCGTGAAAGACAAAGTAAGAAGGCCGCGTTATGATAAGAAAGAAAAAGAACTCTGGAAAGATTTATACGACTAATTATGAATTGGATTAACCTCACAAGCAAGAATCAACTAGAAAATTTAATTATAGAATCAACAAAGGAACCAGTTATTATTTTTAAACACAGCACTGCTTGTTCCATAAGTAGGGCAACTCTTGATCGGCTGGAAAGGAATTGGAAAGATGGGGAATTGACGCACGTTAAACCTTACTTTCTGGATCTCTTATCTTACCGTGAAATTTCAAACAGCATAGCGGAAAATTTTGATGTGGAACATCAATCGCCACAGGTTTTAATTATCAGCAACGGAAAATCTGTATTCGACCGGTCACATTTTGAAATTTCTTTTGCCCAGGTTGAGCATGAATTAAATGCAATTCCGGCATTAAAGAATTAGCACTGTACCTGTTCTACTAACGATCAAAATTGCTTAATTAAAGCTATTTTGTTCTGATTTTCGGTAGAGATAGCGTTTTTTAGAAAGGCTGGATTTATAACAATAGCTATTATATGTGCGTTACTTGGCTTAGATTTATCTTTTCAAAGAAAGGAACAGAAATGAAGCAAGGTTTAAGAATTCTGCTGTTTGTATCTGCTTATTTTTTAGGCGATGCGGCTTGTGCCCAAACGCTGGATAGCTATGAATACAATTCTGAATTTACCTGGGGAATAAACAAAAATTCCGCAGGGGGTCTGATTGGCGGCTTTACTTTTAAAAAGGCTCGTAAATTATCAGATCAAACGCTCGAAACATTCGGTCTTGAGATTATGAATGTAAAAAATCCACGAGAGACCAGGCATAACTCGGGCTACACGGGGAATGCTTTCATTTATGGTAAAAGCAACTATCTCTTCGCATTTCGATTTCAATACGGTCGTGATTTCATATTATTTACTAAAGCCCCTCAGCAAGGAGTAGAAATAAAGGCAGTTTTGGCTGCAGGGCCTTCTATTGGTGTGGTGGCTCCTTACTACATTGAACGTGCGGTGGATAATAGTTTTTTTACGTCTAAGCACGAACAATATGATCCAACCAATCCCAATCATTCATTTAATAACATTTTAGGATCCGGCAATCTGTTTGAAGGTATTGGTGATTCGAACCTACAATTGGGAGCCAACGTGAAGGCAGGTTTAAATTTTGAATTAGGGTTTTTAAAAAGCCAGGTTACGGGTTTTGAAGTGGGCGTTTTAGTCGACTCATACTTCAATAAAATTATCCTAATGCCCACTGCAGAGAATAAATCAGTGTTCCCAACCGTTTTTTTCACATTATTCTACGGTAATCGTAAATAATTCCTACAAAAAATTTTTCTGATTTTCTGTGACCGGATGGTCATAGGTGGATTCTATTATTATATTTGAAATCCCTTAACCAGTAATTTAGATACTATGGAAGCTAAAAAGACAGAAAAGGCCGATTTAACTAATAAAACTGCCTTATTCTTCAGTATTGGGCTGCTTATTACCATGGGAATAACCCTTTCAGCATTTAATTGGAAAAATTACGATGAAAGTTTATTAGACCTACAAGGCAAAAGCACCAACGTTTTTGAAGAAATGGCAGAAGTTCCACCCACAGAACAACCACCTCCACCAGCCCCTATTATTCAACAACCTCAAATTATAGAGGTACCTGATGAGGAAGAGATTAAAGAAGATCTTAACCTGAAGTTTGATGTTGAAGTTACGGAAGAAACTAAGGTTGAGGCCATTATTGTTGCACCCATTGTAGAGAAAGAAGATGTTGATCAAATCTTTAGTGTAGTTGAAGAATCCGCTGAACCTAAAGGGGGAATGCCGGCATTTTATAAGTTCGTTAGCGAAAAAATTAAGTATCCTGCCCAGGCCCGGAGAATGGGCGTGGAAGGAAGAGTGTTTGTTGAATTCGTTGTAAATCGCGATGGAACTATTGTTGATGTCAGATCAATAAAAGGAATTGGCGCAGGTTGCGATGAAGAAGCTGTTCGAATTGTTCAAAGTGCTCCAGCCTGGAAGCCTGGAAAACAAAGAGGCAAGGCTGTAAGGCAGAAAATGGTAATTCCGATTATCTTCAAATTAGGATAATCTAAAGCTTAATAAATTTTAAAACCCTGATCGAAAGTCAGGGTTTTTTTATGCCCTTACAATACTAATCCGCAGATCAACCCAATTAGAATAATAGCCCATGAAGGAATTTTGGTAAATGCTGTTAACCCAAATGTACTAATTGTATAGAGTCCATTTAATAGAACTTCCTTTGCGGATTGTTCATAAATTAAAGGTTGAAATAGCAGAATGGCTGCAGCGGCAACAAGCCCAGCGTTGGCGGCATTTATTCCTTCCAAGGATGCACGAATTGGTCGAAATTTTTTCAAACTATCCCAAATCCGAATCAAAAAGAATATTAAAAAAGTTCCAGGAAGAAAAATGCCTGCTGCTGACATAACGGCTCCCATAATTTGTCCAAAGATGCCATAGTCTCGCATAGCTAATGTTCCGATATACGAGCTAAATGAAAATACCGGTCCAGGCAAACCCTGCACAAAGGCGTACCCTGAAAGAAATTCCTCAGAAGAAAGGTATTGCTTAGGCGCGTACTGAACAAACTCTGTGTATAACATAGGGATGAGCACTTGTCCACCACCAAAAATCAAACTGCCGTTACGATAAAAGTTCTCAAACAATCGTACAGGTAAAAAGTGAGGTATAGATTTGGTCAATCCACCGAGTATGGCAGCAAAAATCAGTACACCAGCCCACAAGAAAAAATTAGCCCATGATACATCAATCTTTTTTTTCTCTTCGCGTGGATGTGCTTTATAATTCAAAGCAGTTATTAAACCGGCTACAAGCAACACGATAGGGAACACAACCGGTGATTTTACAAAGTAGGTAGCTATTCCGGCAAGCACCATCAGCACCAATGCTCTTTTTGTTTTAACCGTTTTTAAGGTAATGGAATAAGCTGCATAAGCAACAAACCCAACCGCCATTGGCTGAATGAAACGAGTGAAACCTAGTGAAATGTTTTTAGTTTCAAAGCTGCTAACCAGAATGCCCACCGAAGTCATTATTGCCATAGATGGCAGCAACCAAATAAGTAGTGTAAGATAGGCCAATGAAGGACCACCCAGTTTATAGCCAATGGCAGATAATGTTTGGGTTGAGGTGGGGCCAGGAACAACCTGGCACAATGCGTTCAACTCAACCAGGTCTCCATCCGAAATATAATTCCGCTTCTTTACTAACGTCTTTTGAAAATGTGCGAAGTGAGCTTGCGGTCCACCAAAACAAGTAACAGACAGTAGCAATACGTCTTTAAGAAAGATGATAAAGCGTATTTGCTGTACCATGCGTTGGATTTATTTTTTTAAACCAATCTCTTTCAGTCGTTGATTGAGAAATTCACCTGCCGTTATATCCTCCCATAATTTTGGATGTGTTTCATCTACACATGATGGTAGGGCGGTTAAATCCATTTCCGATCGGGGATGCATAAAGAAGGGAATGGAGTAACGTGGGTGATTCATCAAATGACGAGGAGGATTTACAACCCGATGGATAGTCGATTTTAATTTTTTGTTTGTTAATCGCTCCAGCATGTCGCCCACATTAACCACCAATTGTTCAGGCAATGCCGTAATGGGTATCCATTTACCGTCCCTGCGAAGTACCTGCAAGCCATCGGCACTGGCTCCCATCAATAAGGTTATCAAATTTATATCTCCATGCTCCGCGGCACGCACCGCATCTTCAGGTACGGAATCTGGATTTTCAATAGGAAAGTAATGAATGGGGCGCAGGATGCTATTGCCATGATGCACTTTCGCATCGAAGTAATTCTCAGGTAAGTTTAAATACAACGCTATGGCGCGAAGTAGTTGAACACCCGTTTTTTCCAACCTTTTATAAACATCCAACGCAATTGCTTTGAACTCGGGTAACTCGGCTGGCCACACGTTATCAGGATATTCATTTTTGACTGGATCATTGTCCAACACTTCCTGTCCCACATGATAAAATTCTTTCAGGTCACCTGTGTTGCGGCCCTTTGCATGCTCTTTTCCTTTACCAATGTAACCCCGCTGACCCGCTAACCCGGCAATCTCATATTTCTGCTTTACTGAATCCGGCAACGCATAAAACTTTCTTATGATTTCATACAATTTAACAGATAAATCATCGGAAAGGTAATGATTGCGAACAGCAACAAAACCTATGTTGTTATAGGCCTCACCAAGTTTCTGAACAAATCTATTTCTTGCTGCTTGATCCCCACTCGTGAAATCATTTAAATCGAGTGAAGGAATTGTGTCGTATAGTATCTCCGCCATCGGGTATGAGTTAGAAAGGGTTCATGCAAGCTAATTATTTTTAGGTAAATTTACCCATTGTCTCCTATTCAGGCATGATTTTCACAATTTCAAAACTAAAATTCAATCGCCATGAAAACTATCAACAGAAGGAAGTTCGTTAAAGATTCATTAGCCACCGTTGCGATAGCTGCTCCTTTTATCATGCAGCCTGCGAATTTATTTGCTTCCGAATCTCCAGCTAATGCGGCATTGGATTTCTCTCAGGTAAAACTACCCTATACATATAATGCCTTAGAACCAATTATTGATGCCATGACCATGGAAATACATTATACCAAGCATCATGCTGCCTATATAAGAAATGTAAACGAAGCGATTGCCGTTGATAAAATTACATACCCAACTGAACAAGAATTTTTTGCAAACACTTCTAAACTCACTACCAAAGCCCGAAATAATGGAGGAGGTGCCTGGAATCATAATTTCTTCTGGCAAGTGATGAAGCCCGGTGCCAGTGCTCCAACAGGAAAAGTTGCTGAGGCTATTACCGGTGCATTTGGCTCAGTCGATAAATTTAAAGAACAGTTTACTCAAGCTGCTATGGCACGTTTTGGATCGGGTTGGGCGTGGTTAGTAAAAGATGGCAGCACATTAAAGATTGGGTCAACCCCTAATCAGGACAATCCGATGATGGATGTTAGCGACTTTAAAGGAACTCCTCTCCTTGCATTAGATGTTTGGGAACATGCTTATTACTTGAAATACCAAAACAAACGCAACGAGTATGTTGCCAACTGGTGGAACGTTGTGAACTGGGATGAGGTAGCTAAAAGAATGTGACAATTATAAATTATTCAATTGTCAATTGCTGCAATAGAAATCAGAACTAACAACTTAAATGAAAAACATCTTCTTAGTAGGCTTTTTTTGTGCGTGTTCTTTTCTATGCAATGCGCAGGAAATTAAAATGTATAAAACTTTTGGCGGGGTTCGTTATGAGATGGACACGCTTGTACTAAGTCCCAAACAAGTTCTTGAAGTATTGAAAGATAACCCTGTTTCTTTTGAAGAATTTAAGAGAGCCAAACTAAATTACAATGTAGCCGGGGTGTTAGGATTTGTAGGTGGAGTTTTAATCGGGTTCCCCATTGGAACTGCGATGGTAGGTGGTGATCCCGAATGGGGTTTAGCTGCGGGTGGAGTTGGATTGTTGCTTGCCTCTATTCCGTTCAATCGCGCTTATAAAGGTCGGGCGTTTGGAGCGATTGAGCTATATAATAAAAAAGAGGCTAGAGTGAACCCCGTGTTCTATTTCAATGGAACACAAGCCAGGTTAGTGGTGCGCTTTTAAATTTGATTCCGGTTGGTAAATTCTTAATGTATCAGAATCAATTTTTTCCACGGCTGTAATACGACCATTGATAGGAGGTGCTGTAATGCCCGAATGAAATAATCTGGAAGAAGTGAAAATCCGAGCTTCATCCCACAATCCTAATTCAATAAATAAACTTAAGGTCAAACTACCGCCCTCTATCATTACCGATTGAATTTTTTCCGTTACCAAATGATCCAACAAAGAAATTAAAAAATCCTTTTCGTCTAGTCGAATTAATTTCAAATTAGGATGTTCTTCATGCTTGAGCACGTTATAACAAATGGTGGGCACCGATCCATCAAACAAACTTAGCTTATCACTTAGTCTAAGAAACCGATCAATTACAATTCGTACCGGATTTCTTCCACTCCAATCACGCACCGTAAGAATCGGATTATCATGCGCAGCAGTCTTGGTTCCTACTAATACAGCATCTTCCTCACTTCGCCACTTGTGCACCAATTGTCGTGAATATTCATTGCTAATCCATTTTGATTCATAATTAGCGCGAGCAATAAAGCCATCAGTAGTTTGTGCCCATTTTAAAATAATGTGGGGTCGTTGCTGTTCGTGAAATGTGAAAAATCTTTTATTAAGATCGCGGCCTTCCTTTTTCAATACGCCCGTAACTACTTCAATACCCGCTTCTGTCAGTTTCTTTACTCCCGAGCCTCCTACTAAAGGATTAGAATCAACAGTCGAGATGATTACTTTTTTTACCTGATGCTTAATTAGCAAATCTGCACAGGGTGGAGTTTTACCCGTATGAGAGCAGGGCTCAAGATTTACAAACACGGTACTCCCAATTAACAAACTTTTATCCTTTACATTGGCTACTGCATTCACCTCTGCGTGCGCCTGACCGTACTGTTTGTGCCAACCTTCCCCAATTATAATTCCATCTTTTACGATGACACAACCGACCAATGGATTGGGACTAACAGAGCCGAGACCAAGTTTAGCCAACTCAAAGGTGCGTTGTATCAAAAGTTCATCCGGAGTCATTAGGAAATACTTACCTTGCAAAGATCATTTTCAAGATGACCAATTCCAAAGAACTTTTTAATGATCTGCTAGGTCGAATCACGTTGAATGAGGATAAAGCCGAAATTCAAAGCATTGTATATCTCATTCTGGAAAACAAGTTCAAACTTTCAAAAACAGATATTTTGTCAGGTAAAGAAATTGACACGATCGATCAATCTCTTCTCGGCCCAATTATATTCAGAATAAATAATCACGAGCCCATTCAATACATCCTAGGATACGCACATTTCTTTGGACGACCCTTTAGCGTTAATTCATCTGTTTTAATACCGCGACCCGAAACCGAGCTACTTGTTGATGAAATAATAAAGTTCACTCAACATATAGAAACTCCAATTCGAATACTTGACATTGGTACCGGCAGTGGCTGCATCGCCATCTCGCTGGCATTGGAAATTCCCCACTCGCTGGTAACAGCAGTAGATATTAGCCTTGATGCGCTTACCTGTGCAAAGCAAAATGCTATTGCATTAGAAGCCACTGTTAACTTTAAAGAGTTCGATATTTTAACGCAAGGTTTAGCAGATCAATACGATCTTATTGTAAGCAATCCACCATATATTACAATCGAGGAAAAAAGAAGCATGAAACAAAATGTATTGACATTTGAACCCCATCTGGCTTTGTTCGCACCTCAACATGATCCGTTGATATTCTATCGAACAATAGCATCCAAGTTCAAAAAAAATCTCGGCCCCCAAGGCTCACTTTGGCTTGAAATAAATGAACGCTTTGGCAATGAGGTATGTGATCTATTGAAAACTCATGGATTCAAAAACGTGCAAATCCTGAAAGACCTTGATGGCAAAGACAGAATGATTAGAGCATTGAATAATCAATGATTATTCACACCTAGCTCCTCTCCCATCCAAAATGGCTTCTGTGATTTCAGTTTAATAATACCATCTTTTTCAATCATCCAACCACCCGAAACAAACTCTACAAATTCATTTCTTACTTTAAATGGAAAAATTTGAAGTCTTGCCCCCTTGGGTAGCCACTTTTCAATATGACCCGATTTTATCCAACTCCAACGGGTGTTCTCAATAAAACAATCCACATCAAACGAAGACAATCCTTCAATTCTCTCAAGATCAGCTTCTGTTTTTAATAAACAGTTTACCGCAGTAGCCTTACCCGATTTTAGGAATTGAAACGCAGAGTTAATAGTGTTTTCACCATTCTGAAAAGAAATAATATTAACAGGAGCTTGCTCGATTAATTTCTCCTGCCAATAGTCAGCCATGCCGTCAGGCACAAGAACCACATCTATCTTAATTCCCCATGCCAACACTGTTTCGATTTCACTTTCTGCCACGATAACCGTGGGCATCCATTCCAATAGCTCTTGAATTTTTTCAAACGAGATAGCATGAGCGTTTAAGATGAGCAAGGCTGGTTCTTGATCTTCGCGTACAATGTGATGACTCGACATTTATTTTTCGAAGAAGCCGACAGTGCCTCCTACCCACGTTTTATCCTTGTTGTATTTAACTCCGATCATGTCGCCTCGGCTTAGCCGAGCGAGGTTTGTAATTAGTTTAGGTCGCTCATCGCTTTCATTCCATAAAAATAATAACCGAATTTCTGTTTTCACTAATCCATCGGGTGCTTGCACGATAGGTTGGTAATGTACCTTTCGTTGTAGCATATAATTCTTTCGTTCTCCTTGCGGGATCATTAAAATATCTTTCTCAGAAACATTAAAAATTACGCCACTCCCTGAAAAAGAGAACAAGGGTTTAAGCACATATTGATCTAAATCTGATGGAAGTGTTGAATACTCATGTAAGAATTTGCATTCAGGTACTGCATCACATGTAAGAAAAGGCATCGTGTACTTACTAATATAGTAGAACCAATTAGGATGACCGGCCCACTCTACATCAACCTCTTCTGTTAAATGAAAATCAGTTTTTAAATCTTGCCTGGCAAGTAACTCATCAAAAATTACCCGGTTATAAATTCGATAAATAGGGACTTCTATCCGATCCTTTTTATAGAAGAGTTTACGATTTCGAATAATCACATCACCCAAATGAACAGGCTGAATGCCCAGGTGATGTTGCGTGACTAGAAAATCAATGGCTGTATTTTGTTTCAAAGGATCTATCTCCAATATGATTACATTCTCCGGATTGTGATTTTTTACAATTGCTTTATTGAGTTGCTTCCAATAAGATTCAGATGTCTCCCCAAAATGAAATTCCAGGTTGGGCGGAAGTTTATAGTGTTGTCGGAATTTATTTCCCAATAAATCCTGATATCCAAACAGGGATGGAAATCCCTGCATTTCAATCAGGTGCGGCACCAACTCATTGTTCCCTTCTGTACAAACGGCAAAATCCAATGCCAAAAACATGGTATGCGCATCCTCATTGGGAACACGCAATGCCTCAGGTAGTGCCCCTATCATTTTGTTTTTGAAATCAGGCTGCACGACAAAATCAACAATCTCATCAGCAGCCTTAAAAAGCTTTTTCTTAAACTCTTTGCCTACAAAAACAGGTGTTTCGGCAACCCGAAATGTAATCTTATAATTAAACTCTCGATCCAGATCAGCTAAAAAATCAGAATACTTATTTTCAGTAAATTGTTGGTTAAAGATTTGACGAGCCGACTCAATCATAGCGTGACAGAACTTAGCTTGTGCTGTAAGCCCACCATCAGAAAACGAGGGATAACTGTAGTATACGTTAGCATAATCTTGTCGGGATCAGTCAAATGATCCAACATGTTCCAATATTTTTTTTCACCGTACTTCTCTATCACAATAGCCTTCTTGTCTTCGCGCAACAGATACATACGCATTCCAATGGCATCCGCCTCTGGATGGAATTGTGTACCCATGAATTCTTCATTAAAACGGATTGCCATAACAGCGCGCTCCAGATCAACATGGGGTCGGTATTTCTCTATACACAACACAGCTCCGCCATCGGATACAATTTTAGATTCATTGGGCTGAATAATTTGATAATCCCGGGAGTCAACCGCCCAAAAAGGATCATCTAACGACCGAAATAAAGGGTCGTGATGACCTTCAAAAGTCTTATGCACAGACATCACTCCGAAAGAAGTAGATTTCCTTTTCGAAACCTCGCCATACCCATACTGCCTGCAGAAAATTTGAAAACTGTGGCAAATTAATAAGACATGTTTTTTGTTCTCAGGATGTCTTTGATTATTTGCCTTAATCGACTCCATCAGATTGAAAAAGTTTTTCTCCCAAACAGAATCTATACTATCTACCGGATTACCTGGACCACCGGAGGAGATATAGATATCGTAACCAAGATCTGGAATCTCATTTTTTAAACGAACATCGAACACCCGATAGGTAACGAATAGATGGCAATCAGCTTCGAATTCTTCAATGAGTTGCTTGATACAACGCATTCCTTCATTAGCCTCTCCATTGTAGAGATCAAGAATTGCAATTTTTATTTGATTTTCCTCGTTCACGTATATCTTTTAAATTCCACGCAGCGTTTCGTCAGCAATATAATCAACCACTTTTTCCAGGCTGCCTGTTTGTTGATATACCGCCAACTGACGGTCAGCGCCAGTTCCTTGCTCTAATATTGTGCGAATATAATTGATGGCACTGCGGCTCCCAAGTTCGTCTACCACGTCATCCACAAATTCAAGTAATTCAAGAATAAGCACACGGGTATCTAACTCAATTTGCTTTCCGAAATCAATCAGTTTACCATCTAATCCATACCGAGATGCGCGCCATTTGTTTTCGTTCAGAAGGGCACGGGTATATAAAATAAAGCTCATGTTTTGTAGTCGTAGCTTATAAAGCTTGACAACCAGCGCCTGAAATATGGCCGTAATAGCAATCGTCTCCTCCACCCGCATCGGCACATCGCAAATTCTAAATTCGATGGTATCAAAAAATGGATGCACGCGAACATCCCACCAAATTTTTTTGGCATTATCGATACAGTTAGTCTTGATTAAAAGATTCACGTAATTTTTAAAATCGTCCCAATTCTCAAATCGATCGGGAATTCCGGTGCGTGGAAATTTATCAAACACTTTTGTGCGATATGATTTAAAGCCTGTATTGCGACCTTCCCAAAAAGGTGAATTACACGAAAGTGCATACACGTGAGGCAAGAAATAGCGAACAGTATTCTGGATATGAATAGCCATGTTTTTATCGGTGATGCCCACATGCACATGAAGACCAAAAATAAGATTGGAACGGGCAGCCTCCTGCATCTCTTGCACAATTTCATCGTACCGGGGATTGGGGGTAATTAATTGTTTACTCCAATGTGAAAAAGGGTGTGTACCGGCCGCTCCAATTTTAAGACCCAAGGTTCCGGC
This sequence comes from Cyclobacteriaceae bacterium, assembly GCA_016787755.1. Taxonomy (GTDB): domain Bacteria; phylum Bacteroidota; class Bacteroidia; order Cytophagales; family Cyclobacteriaceae; genus ELB16-189. Next base: position 298,453 of record JAEUUA010000001.1, read on the forward strand.
TACTTCCGAAACTACTTTACGCAAATGGCTTATCTCCTGAAAGGCTTGAGTTACGTCTTTACAAATACCCGTGCCTACCTCTACTACGGCCTGATGCATTTCTGCTTTTACACTGTCTTTGATAACGTGTGATGCCAGCTCAACAATTTTTTGATCGTGTGATGCTAACTCCCGCGTGTGCGGATCAATTACCATGTACTCTTCCTCAACTCCCAGTGTAAATTTTTCCATATAGACTTATTTTCACGCAGAGGGCCAAGACCGCTACGTTGATTCAAATTATTTTTTTGCTGACTTCGGCTTGCCTGTTTTCTTAGTTTCTGTTTTTGCTCCCGGTTTTGCTTTCACTCCCGAACTGCTAAAATTCGAAACCGAGTTTGTAACAAATGTTCCCCACGTGAGATTGTCCCCTCCAGGTTTCAAATTTTGAGCGCGCTCAACAGCCATCTTAGCAGCATGCTCCACCACCCAATCAAAATTCTCTTGACCCACAGAAGTCACTTCAGCATCGGGAGCCGGGTTACAAAAATCAATGGCATAGGGTACTCCATTGCGCACTGCCATTTCCACTGTATTAAAATCATACCCTAATGAATTGCAAATCTGCAGAACATAGTCATGCACCATTTTCAACATCTTAGCAGAGGCTGGTCCGCTTTGACTTTGATACCGTAAATGATGTGGGTTGCGCGGCTCGTATTGCATGATGCGTACATACTTTCTGCCCAGGCAATAACATCTGAAATAATCCTCAAAAATAATTTCCTCTTGCAGCATCATTACCAATTGGCCCGTCTCGCTGTAAGCCTTAAAGAAATCATCCATGTTATTGAGTTTGTAAACACTTTTCCAACCGCCACCCGAATGTGGTTTCATATAAGCTGGCCATCCAATGTGTTCAAAGATTTTTTCCCAGCTAAGAGGAAATTTAAGATTGCTAAAAGAACCATCACTCGTATCCGTGGGTCTTTCATGTGATGGAAGAATGACTGTCTTTGGAACGGGTACTCCTATTTTAACGGCCAGCGCATTATTAAAAAACTTTTCATCGGCACTCCACCAAAAAGGATTATTAATTACAGCGGTTCCTGATATGGCTGCATTTTTAAGATACGCACGATAAAAAGGCACGTCTTGTGAGATACGATCAATTATTACCGAATAATCCGTAGGCTCGGCTTGCGAAACCATATCGATAAGCACGGGTTCGGCTTTAATATCTTTTACCCCCATCTTGTTTACCTGTTCCACAAAGGCTTCGGGAAAGGAGCGCTCCATGCCGTGCAAGATTCCGATCTTTTTCATAATAGTACTGATTTAGTTTTTATTCTTAATGTCAATAATGATATTTTGAAATTTTACAGATTCTGTCAAGTGTGGATTATGAGCAGAATGAGTAAACCAATATAACTCTTTTCTTTTGCAAATCACTTTTTCATAATAGGATTCTGCCAGTTTAAAATGTGTTTGATAATCATTGCGCCCGATCAAAAAATAAATGGGGCAATCCAGTACGGGTGCAAATTCAAAAAAATTTGTCTCTGATCCTTCGATGAATAGAGAAAGCCAGGTGACAGACCATTGATCCACTTTTGTTCGTGTTGGTGTTGTTGAATTCATTAGCTTACTCACCCATTTTCTATGATAGAATAATTGTTCACTATTCTCAAATGGAACTTTCACGTTACCAAGCTCAGTCAATTGAACGGCATTATTTTTATGCGTGGCCTTTTCTTTCATGACCTCAAGTGAAAGTCGCTCACTTTCTAATTGATTTATCATGGGGCTTATCGCAAAATAACCGGTTAATAAATCGGGTCTGGCAGCGGCTACTCGCAGTCCTAAGTATCCACCCCATGAATGTCCTGCCAGGTAAATTTTCTTTTGCTTGTATTTAGCGGATAGATACTCAATCACTTCAATTGCATCCTTCACAAAAATTGACACCGTAAGTGGTTGTGGTGATTTATTTAATGATAGCGTTTGCCCACTCTCGCGCTGATCCCATAAGACAACAATGAAATGTTTTTTCAGTTCATTGGTAAATCGACCGGAATACGAAATAGCTGAGTTTCCCGGGCCACCGTGTAGAAAAAGCAAAACGGGTGCATTACTATCCTCCCCTTCAAACGATATCCACTGCTTAATTCCACCAATATCAATCGCCTCGCCACCTTTAATGACTGCACCTTGCAGGGTGTGTACCATCAAAATTAAAATGACAGCCGCTCGGATCCACATACTTATTTAATCAATGACAAGTAGTGCGGAAACATTTCGCGCCAGGCAGGCCAATCATGTTGCGCGTTTTGACGAACATCCAACCAATAGTTAATCCCCTTATTTTGCAACACATTTGCCATTTTTACATTGGCATCCCAACACATATCCTGCGTACCCGTGCCCAACACAACATACATATCTCCAAAATAGGGATTGTGCGAATTAGGAATAAAGTCCAGTGGGTTGTTAAAATATACATTGTCATCATAATAGCCATCTAACTGATCTTTAATATCAAAGGCTGCTCCCATATTAAAAATATATTTTACTACTTCCGGATGTTTGAATCCAAAGTTAGTAGCATGATAGCCGCCAAAACTGCAGCCTGCAGTCGCTACCCGTCCAACTCCTGTTTCGCGTTGGGCCAAGGGAACCAATTCCTGCAGTAACATTTCATCATACCATATATGATTGCGCACCCGGTCGGCTGGATGAATATTTTTATTATACCAACTTGCTTCGTCAATTCCATCGGGACAGTAAATTTTTACAAGACCTTCATCCAGAAACCAAGACACACTCTCGATCAGTTTAAAATCTTTGTTCTCATTAAAGTGCCCCATGGAGGTGGGAAACAAAATAACCGGATAGCCACGAGTGCCAAAGGATAATACTTCTATATCTCTTCCTAACCGGGGTGAATACCATTTATGATAATGTTCGTGTGGCATAATGATTCAATTTAAACTTCTATTTTTGTATTCCTATTTGCTTTTAAATTGGGAAATATTGTTGTTATAGTAACTATTTAAAGAATTTTATTTGCCGTCATTACCTGCACCATCGCTGTATTCCCTCGAAACCTTAACCAATATTCATTCTAAACTTTTGAATCGGGACACGGTGGTAGATATTTTTCTGCCTCCCGCATACAAAAGAAGTGAAAAAAAATACCCCTTGCTGATCTTGAATGATGGGCAAGATGGCAAGTCCATTCAACTTAAAGAAACGCTGGAATCACTTGTATTGGCAAACGACATAGTGGAAATAATTGTGGTAGGTGTTCACGCTGGCGATCGCATGCAAGAATATGGAGTTGCCCGCAGAGCGGATTTTAAGAAACGTGGATCAAAAGCAAAAAACTACACTCGGTTTATTTTAACTGAATTGATTCCCTATTTAGAATATCAGTACTCTATTAGCTGTGAACCTACCCAACGAGCCATTGCAGGATTTTCATTAGGCGGACTTTCTGCCGTTGATATTGCCTGGCACACTGATTATTTTGGGAAGGTTGGCGCATTTAGCGGCTCGTTTTGGTGGCGAAAGCGCGATATTACCAGTCGTTTCTATTCTAATCAACAAGATCGAATTATCCATCAACAAATCCGGAGCGGTCGCTTTCAACCCGGTCTCAAATTTTGGTTTCAAGCCGGATTGAAAGATGAAGTGAGTGATCGGGATAAAAATGGAGTGATTGATTCAATAGATGACACCCTTGATTTGATTGTCGAATTAACCAAAAAAGGATATCGCCCTTTTCATGATATCCAGTATCTTGAAATGGAAAACGGAGAACATAACCTGCCAACCTGGAGCAAAGCAATGCCCTATTTTTTAAAATGGGCTTTCCCGAAAACTAGCTAATATGAACAATTCCAAGGACACCATAATTTTTGATTTAGGAGCAGTGCTTATTGATTGGGATCCGCGGTATCTCTATCGAAAAATTTATAAAACAGAAGAAGAGATTACCTGGTTTCTGGAAAATATTTGTACCCACGACTGGAATGAGAAGCAAGATGCCGGCCGTTCGTTTGCTGAGGCTACAGACGAATTGCTTGAAAAATTTCCTGAACATGAATTTGCGATTCGCGCCTGGTATGGCCGCTGGCAAGAAACGATTAAAGGTCCTATTCAAGGAACAGTGGATATCTTAAAGGAGATTAAAGATCTGGATCAGTATAAGGTATATGCACTTACCAATTGGTCGGGCGAAACATTTCCATGGGCTTTAGAGAAATTTGAATTCCTCCAATGGTTTGATGGGATTGTTGTATCGGGTCATGAAAAAACCAGAAAGCCATTTCCTGATTTCTTCCAAATCCTTTTTGACCGTTATCAAGTAAATCCAAAAACTTCTTTGTTTATTGATGATAACAAAAGAAACATTGAAGGGGGCTTTGCCCTTGGACTGCCGGGCATTCATTTTCAATCGCCAGAGCAGTTAAGAGTTGAACTTATTCAGGCAGGCATCATTCCCCACCGAAGGATATAGTCACTCTTGTCTTTCTCTAAGTTTCCTTTTGTGCCTTCGTGCCTGAGTGATGAAAATATCCTATTTTTAAATCAGTATGAGAAATAGAATTAAGCAACTCCTTGTAATCACTCTACTTAGTTCTTGCAATCCCAGGGAGACCAAAGAAGTAAATCTTGTTGCATTATCACACCAGGTTGTTGGAACGTATGAAGCTTCGCTCCCATGTGCAGATTGTGTTTCCATCGAGTATCAAATTGAGATTCTTCCTGATTCAACGTTTGCTGAGCATGTAACGTATCTTGGCCGGGAGGATGGCATTTATGAAGTTCACGGAAACTGGACTTTAACTGAAGATTCAATCCTTACGGCAAAGGCTGCCTTGGAAGGAGCAAATCTCTTTGTAAGACATGATGGAACGTTACAGTTGATTGAAACGAATGGAACACGAACTCATATTCTGCAACGAGCTGGCAAAATTTCAAATCAGCAAACCCTGCTCAACAATACTTGGGTATTGGAAACACTCCGAAGAAAAGAATTGTCGGGTGAACATTTCAGCAAGGAAAAACCACATCTTGAATTCCGTAACATCGACCATAAAGTATTGGGATTTAGTGGGTGCAATGCGTTGACTGGTCCCTTTACTATTAATGGCAATCAAATTTCAATGGGTCCGTTTGAACTCACCCGAATGGCATGCAACGGAATTGATGAGAGATTATTTCTTGACGTAATTCAAGAAACAACCTCTTATAAAATTAAAGATCTCAACCTTTATCTTTTTGCTGGAAGTAGTGAGCTAGCAAGATTTAAGAAAGTAGATTGAATGATCTGAACTTAAAAAATCAGCAAACGTACTGATTTTTTTATACCCTCAATAAATCATACTTTTGGTGTCATGAATATGCCAACCCTCATTAGTCTACTCTTTCTATTTACATCCGTTTCCACACAAGCTCAATTGGAGAGCTTAAAGAATTCAACCGGAAAATTTGGTTTTACAAACGAAATAGGAGATTGGATCATTCAGCCCATCTATGATGAGGTTATAGAGTTTGATGAGTTGCCCTATACGTTCGCAAAACTCAAAGATAAGTGGGGAATTATAGACCAAAAAGGGCACACCGTTCACCCTTTTGAATATTCAAAAATAAATAATCTTGATTATGTAGATTCTCAATTATACAGTGTAAGGAAGGACAAGCACTACGGGTTAGTAAATCTGACTGAAGCCAAGCTGCTTACTAATTTCGAGTATGACAATAGTTTTTATTTTGATGATGGTCTTTTCTACCAACTAGGTGTGGTTGCCATTGTCTATAAAAACAACAAAGCCGGGTTAATCAATACAAAGGGAATAGAAGTAATTCCTTGTATCTATGACAAAGGAGAAAGTCCGTTCACCAATTTAGAAGATTACTTTTACTTAGTACGGCAAAATGGAAAAGTAGGATTAATTGACACGGTAGGAAGACAAATTATCCCATGCCGTTATGACAACATTGCGATTTCCAATTCAGTTGATTCAGCTTATGATGTTAGAAAAAAAGGCAAGTATGGTCTTTGTGATTCTCAGGGGAATGAAGTAATATCTCCGATATATGATAAGCCCTTTTATTTTGAAGGTGAGTACGCAATTGCACGACTAAAAGGAAAATTTGGAATAATCAATTTAAAAGGAGAAACCATTAAGCCCTTTGCATACTCAAAGGAATCGGAGGCTTTTGAAGAATTAATTAAGCTCTTTGAGAACTAGCCTTTCTTAAATTCTAACACGCATTTCTCAATAATATCGCAACACTCATGCAATTGTTCTTCTGTGATTACAAGCGGAGGGGCCAATCGAATAATATTTCCATGGGTCGGTTTTGCCAATAATCCGTTCTCTGCAAATTTCAAACAAAGGTTCCAGGCAGTTTCGCTTTGAGGAGAATCATTAATTACAATTGCATTAAGTAATCCTTTGCCACGCACCAATGTAATCAAGTCACTTTTTGCCTTTAGCGCATTCATCCGGGATCTGAAAACAAGGCCTAAGCGATCCGCATTCTCAGCAAGTTTTTCATTCTTCACAACTTCCAAAGCCTCTACAACAACTACTGCTGCTAATGGATTGCCTCCAAAGGTTGATCCATGTTCACCAGGTTGGATGACAAGCATAATTTCATCATCGGCAAGTACCAATGAAATGGGAAGGACGCCACCGGAAAGTGCTTTTCCTAAAATCAATAAATCAGGTCGAACGCCCTCATGATCAGACGCCAACATTTTTCCAGTACGTGCAATGCCGGTTTGAATTTCATCCATCATGAGCAACACATTATGCTGCTTGCATAAATCTGCAGCTGACTTGAGATAGCCCTCCTTGGGTACATATACACCCGCCTCGCCCTGTATGGGTTCTATCCATAAGCCGCAAACATTTGGATTCGCCAATGAATTTTCAAGCGCCTGTACATCATCGTACTCAACGATTTCAAACCCCGGCATAAAGGGGCCAAAGTTTTTTCTAGCCAATTGATCTGTAGATGCAGAGATAATAGTTGTTGTACGACCATGAAAATTCTTCTTGACAACAACAATAATGGCTTGATTATCGGGGATGCCTTTTTTGGTATAGCCCCACTTTCGGGCAAGTTTGATGGCACTTTCATTGGCTTCGGCACCGCTATTCATAAATAGAGCCTTGTCATAGCCAAAGGTTTCGCACACATACTTTTCCGCAATCCCTAACTTATCATTATAAAACGCCCGCGATGTAAGTGTTAACTCTTTTGCCTGTTCAATCAATGCGTTAATAATCTTTGGGTGGCAATGACCTTGATTAACAGCACTATAGGCTGATAAAAAGTCATAATACCGCTTCCCGGAAACATCCCACAAAAAAACACCTTCCCCTTTTTGTAAAACCACTTCCAAAGGATGATAATTATGTGCTCCATACTTTTCTTCCAGTTGGATTGCTTCAAGGCCGAATGTTTTTGTTGAGATCATGAGGCTGAGATTCAATGAGTTTTCAAAGTTAATCAATCCGTAACAAAGCGCCTAAATAGTTCCTTGTGGCCAAAATGAAATGAATTAACTTTGTCTCATTAATAAACAGCGTTGCGGGGTATGGAATTTTCCTTCGATTCAATCAAACGGCTTTTTGAAAACCTAAAAACAATCAGTTTTTGGGAACGGATTTTTGAATGGGGTCGGATTAAATCGAATTTGGTAGAAGCAAATGGCGAACTGCAACGGGTAATCTCGATAAACGAATCTCTCAAAACTGAAAACCTAAAACTCGAGAATTCAATATCAATTGAAAAATCCTCTTTAAAGAATTATCAGGATACCGTCAATCGTTTGACAACTGAATTAGAAGTACTCAAAAACTCATATAACAATCAATTTGAACGAATTGAATCCCTGCAAAAGGAAGGGACTTCGCTGCTGGAAAGAAATACCCAATTTTTAAAAAGAGGAACTGAATTATCCTCTGAACTCATTGTCACCAAGCAAAAAATAGAAAACCAGGAGAAGGAAATTCGAGAATTAAAGGATGAAAATGCTCGTCTGAAAAAGGATGATGAGTTTAGAAAACAAGAGCATTCTAATTCAATAGCTTCTTTAAGGGAGATTCAGCAAAAAATTCAACGCGACCGTCAAGATGAAGTTGAAAACCGCACAAAAGCTGAAATTGAACGCATCCGGAATTTAAAAGCGACCTGGGTTAATCATGAGGAGCGCGTGCAAAACAGAATAAAAACCATTTGCAACCGCACGGGTGTTGAGTATGTTGATAAGGTACCGTTCAAAGGAAAACCTGACAATACTCTACGCATTAATGATGAGTACATCATTTTTGATGCGAAGAGTCCCGCCAATGATGATCTTTCTAATTTCCCCAACTATGTAAAAGCGCAGGCAGAAAGTGCTATAAAATATGTAAAGGAAGAAGACGTGAGAAGGGAAGTCTTTCTGGTGGTTCCTTCCAACACATTAGAGCATCTTGATTTGTTTGAATATAAATTGAGTGACTACACGGTGTATGTTGTTTCTTTGGATTCACTTGAACCCATCATTCTTACATTAAAAAGGATTGAGGACTATGAATTTGCTGAGCAACTTAGTCCTGAAGAACGCGAAAATATATGCCGCGTAATAGGAAAGTTTGTACACCTCTCCAAAAGAAGAATTCAGATTGACGGATTTTTTGCCAAGCAATTTTTTGAACTCGTATACCGAAGCGAAGCGGATCTCTCTAAAGATATTTTAGAGAAAGTCGCTGAATTTGAGAAATCTGAGAAGTTAAACCCCCCGCAAGAAAAGCGGGCTCGGCAAATTAGCACAAAAGAACTTGAGGCTGATTCTGAAAAAATTCAAAGTGAAGCCACTCAAAAAGGGATTGTAGTACAAGACAGTTTATTGATTAAAGAAATCAATAAACTACCGCTGTACTCGAATGTTGAAGATGACAAAAATCAAGGAGATCTATTTAATTAACTATAAACTATATGAAACGCATACTTTACCTTATGTTAAGCGCACTCCTATTGTTTTCCTGTGCCACAACCAAATCCACCTCCAGAACACCAAGCCCTCATGGCAATTGGGATTATACTATTACAGGAACTCCTGAAGGAAATTTCAGCGGAGTGCTGATTATCACCCAAATTAATGATACATACACAGCAAAAATAACTTCTAGTGCGGGTGATCTTCCTATAGAAAAATATATGTATGATAAGTCTACCATGAAAATGAGTGGCGAATTTGATTACTCAGGAACGCTTGTTCTTTTTGATGCAGTAATGGTCGGTGATGAGATAAATGGTTCGATGTCAGCGGGCGGAATGGGTTTTCCATTTAAGGGCACGCGTAAAAAATAATTGGTAATGAAACTCACTTCAGATAACAGATTAAAAAAATTAATAGTAGTTGGTGATCGTGTTCTGATCCGTCCTGCAAAAGAATCGGATAAAACGGATAGTGGATTGTATTTGCCCCCCGGAGTTCAGGAAAAAGAAAAAATCCAAAAAGGATTTGTCATTAAGGTAGGGCCGGGCTATCCGTTACCTATGCCTGCTGATGAAGATGATCTTTGGAAAGGAAAAGAAAATCAGATAAAGTACTTGCCCTTGCAAGCGCAAGAAGGTGACCTCGCAATTTTTTTACAGCGCGGAGCCATTGAAGTAATGTATGAAGGTGAAAAATACTTCATTGTTCCACAGGCATCTGTCCTCATGTTGGAACGTGAAGAAGATTTATAATGGCCGGACTTTCTTTTGATGTACTTCGGGTAGGGAAAAAATATAAACTAATTAATTTAGGTGATACCTACGAATTTGAAATTGAGCGAATCTTAACCAACGGAGATTTTAAGGTAAAAGATCTTCACACCCTGGAGCGGTACCTGCTAAAAGATACCATCAAATTTGGCCGCGGAAAAGATTTTGAAATCAGGGAGTTATAATACTTCTATTTCAATTTTCCTTTATAGGTTCGTTTAAACAACTCATACCGTGGAATGGAAACGCCCCGAACATAACTCTGATTTGGATTATGCTCAATAAAATCCTGATGATAGCCTTCTGCTCTATAGAATGCCTCTAATTTTTTGGTCTCACTTACAATTGGATTTTTATACAATCCGGATTTTGAAAATTCCGCTAACGACTTTTCAGCAATTGATTTCTCTTCAGGTGTTTGATAAAACAAAATAGATCGATATGAATTGCCTATATCAGGCCCCTGGCGGTCTTTCGTGGTGGGATCATGTGATGTGAAGAAGACTTTCGTCAACTCTTCATAACTAATTACTTTTGGATTATAATATACCAGCACAGTTTCTGCATGCCCTGTGGTTTCTGTATTCACTCGCTCGTAAGTAGGATTTTTTGTATGGCCCCCAGCATATCCTGATACCGCAGAGTCAACACCAACCACGGCTTCAAAAATATGTTCCGAACACCAGAAACAACCTTCTGCGAAAGCAGCAATAGCTTTACCTGCAGGTGGTTGCAGTTTTACATTTATCACACCTGCATCTTGTGCTCCCTTTTGAGCTTGGCATGAAGTAATCAAAAAAGATAGAATAATAACCGAGGATATTTTTGGAAATTTCATAAACGAGTTTTTAGCATTACAAAGTAAATAATAATTAGCCGCAGAGTAATTAATGATGCTGCAATTCTGCTATATGTACGCATCACGCTCAATAACGGTTTTTAAAATCCACAATTCTATCATTTTGTCACGCTAACGACAGGCTAATTCCCGATTATTAACGTTATTAGATGAAATGCATACTCATGGTTAGAATTAAATCGCTCATATTTATATCGTTGTTTCTACCCATCCTGGTTTCAGCACAAAAATCTCTTCCAACAAAATCATTTGATTTAGGAGTAGGGGGGGCAAGCAATCAGGGAACTTTATCTGCCGCATATATTTATGATTGGTCTTTGGGTAAAAAAGAAAAAATTATTGTTGGGATAGGCGGCAGAGTGACTTCCTATATTGGAGCCAATCAATATTATAGTACTGCCCCCGCAAAGTTAACTTCAGGAAGCACAGGGCCTGCAGTTTTTTTCAAGGAAAATATAATAGCAAACATCGACACATTCCTGATTGCCAAACCTCGGGTTGTTGCTATGAATGCAATGATCAATCTTGGGTATAAGGTCACACAAAAAATCTCGGTAGGGTTCAATATTGATGCCATTGGTTTTTCAGTTGGTTATAAAACGCGAGGCAACTATATTAATGGAAGTCAAGGACAAAATGTAGAAGCCAAACCAACTGTCTTCAATCTTTTATTGGTAAGCGATAATGACCTGGGCAGTTTGAATTCCGAGTTTTATGGAAAATATAAATTGAATGAAACTATTTCTTTAAAAGCAGCCTTTCAATTTATATTCACCGAGTACACAACGGAAATACCGGTTCAGCAATTTCCAGAACCCAACGATCGGTTTAGAAATAAATCCTCCATGTTTAGTGCCGCTGTTAGTTTCCAATTAAATTAAGTTCATATGAAAAAAAATATTATTCTCCTGTTCATCACCGCCATGATTTCATGTAAGGAAGATGATGCAACCCCTACCGCACCAATTAATGATTCCTTTGACCCCACTACAGCTACTCTTTTAAAAAGTGGAAGCCTCGCTGGCATAGGTCATACGGTCAGTGGTACAGCTTCCCTCTATGAAGGCACCGCAAAGAAAATAATTCTGCTTGATCCTTTTAATTCACAAAACGGTCCTGACCTAAAAGTATATCTAAGCAAAGATATAAATGCCTCCTCCTATATTAGTTTGGGAGCTTTAAAATCAACCATGGGCAAACAATCGTATGAAGTACCCGGCAACCCTGATGTAACCGACTATAATTATGTGATGATTTGGTGCGAACAATTCACCGTTGTGTTTGGACGTGCCGAAATAAAATAGCGTGAACAAGCTATTCCTTTTTAGTTTATTACTCATCACCTATTTATCGCAGGCTCAAACCTACACCCCCGTTGATGCTCAATCTTCAATCACGTTCAAAATAAAAAATTTCGGCATTACTATGGATGGCTCCGTGACAGGATTGAGCGGAGATATTCGGTTTGATCCTCGTCAACTTTCTTCAAGCAAATTTGATGTGACGGTTGAGGCCAATTCAATCGAAACTGGAATTGAGTTGCGCAATAAACATTTAAAGGAGGAAAATTATTTTGATGTAAAAACATATCCTCAAATCAAATTTACCTCAACTAAAATCGAAACTGGTTCTGAAAATGGATTTATAATTACAGGAAAACTCACGATCAAAAAAACAACCCAGGAAATTAAATTTGATTTTTCTGCTTCAAAGCAGGATATTGGATATGACTTTGCTGGAGAATTTACCTTGAACAGGCGCGATTACCACATAGGCGGAAGCAGTTTTAGCATGGCCGATGAATTAAAGGTTTTTCTGTCAGTAAGTTGTACGCAGAATTAACCTTCCTTCGTTTTTATTAACTACGTTTCATCTACATTCTTTTTCAGCCATTATTTAAATTATAAATCGGTGTAAATGGTATATTCGTAGTCAAATAGCGTGGCTCAAAGACTATGAAAAATCAACTAGAATCAGGCCCTCTGAAAAATCTGGACGAATGGGAAGAAGATCTTCTGAGAAGATACCCTGATCCAGAAACCATCGTAAAAGGCAAATCCACAGAAGAGTATCGCAACTATGATAAACCCGAGCGCGATACAGTACGCGAATTCTATAGGCTAAATCACACTTTCCAGACCTTCGATTTTGTTTCCAAAAAAAGAGAAGAATTTCTGGCTTTTAATAAAAAAGAAATGCCCATCTGGGATGCCTTTGATTTTTTAAATCAACTGGTGGACGATTCGGATCCAGACACAGACCTCGATCAGTGGCAGCACCTGCTTCAAACCTCTGAAGCTATCCGCAGAGATGGACATCCGGATTGGATGGTGTTGGTTGGGCTTATGCATGACATGGGTAAAGTGCTTTGTCTCTTTGGAGAACCACAATGGGCCGTTGTTGGCGATACGTTTCCGATAGGATGTGCTCATTCAAATAAAATTGTTTATCCTGAATTTTTCAATCAAAATCCTGATAGCGCAAATCCTGAATACAATACAAAATATGGAGTTTATACACCTAACTGCGGATTAAGGAATGTAACGATGTCCTGGGGTCATGATGAATATGTATATCATATGGCGAAAGGTCACATTCCCGAAGAAGGACTTTACATGCTTCGGTATCATTCCTTTTATGCGCAACATCGTGAGAACGCGTATAATCACCTGATGGACGACCATGATCATAAAATGTTTGAAGCCGTGAAACTTTTCAATCCCTACGATCTATACTCTAAAAATCCGTATCCCCCTGATTGGAAAACCCTACGCCCGTATTACGAAGACCTAGTGGCTAAATATCTTCCATCTACATTAAAGTTTTGAACTAAGTAGAATGAATACTAACTATTCTGCCAGTTATCTTTAGTCTGAAATCGTTTCACAATATATGAGGGTAGATGCATAAACTTTACACAGCCGATTATATAGTTTTTATTTTATACTTCGTGCTGGTCTCTGCCTATGGTTATTATATCTATACTAAGAAGAAAAGCGCTACTACTGATTCAAAAGATTTTTTCCTTGCCGAAGGGTCGTTAACCTGGTGGGCCATAGGTGCCTCCTTAATTGCCTCAAATATTTCCGCAGAACACTTTATCGGCATGTCAGGCTCGGGTTTTGCGTTAGGGCTTGCGATCTCTACCTACGAATGGATGGCCGCTGCCACGCTTATCCTGGTGGCTGTCTTCCTTATCCCTGTGTACTTAAAAAATAAAATATATACGATGCCGCAGTTTCTTGCCAAGCGGTATAACAATGGAGTGAGCACGGTGATGACAGTGTTTTGGTTGCTTGTTTATATTTTTGTGAACTTAACGTCCATCATTTATCTCGGTGCAATAGCCATCACCTCAATCTCATCCATAAGTTTTGGTTGGTGCGTAGTAGGTCTTAGCCTGTTTGCCATTGTCGTTACCTTGGGGGGAATGAAAGTAATTGGATACACCGATGTGATTCAAGTAGCTGTTCTTATGCTGGGTGGTTTGGTTACTGCTTACCTTTCGTTAACCCTTCTCTCCGAAAAATTTGGGTATGGTAGCGATGTGCTGAAAGGTCTTTCCTTATTGCAAGAAAAGGCACCCAGTCACTTTCATATGATCTTTGATAAAAGTCACGCATATTATAAAGATCTTCCCGGTCTGTCCGTGTTAATTGGTGGCATGTGGATCAATAACTTAAGCTACTGGGGATGTAATCAATACATTGTGCAGCGAGCGCTAGGTGCTGATTTACAAACTGCCCGTAGTGGACTCCTGTTTGCAGCTTTTTTAAAATTATTGATTCCCGTAATTGCAGTACTACCTGGCATTGCCATGTATGTACTTCACGAACAAGGTATGTTTCAGCAAGAGATGATGAACGAACTCGGAGTTATAAAACCCGATCACGCCTACCCCACCTTGATGAACCTGCTCCCCATGGGATTAAAGGGGGTTGCCTTTGCTGCGCTAACGGCCGCGGTAGTTGCATCCTTAGCCGGTAAGGCAAATAGTATCTCCACCATCTTCTCACTCGACATCTATAAGAAGTACATAAATAAAAACGCCAGCGAAACTAACATTGTGCGCACAGGAAGATGGGCCGTAATCATCAGTATGCTTCTGGCTAGTTTGGTAGCTCCCGCTTTAGCAACGCTCGATCAGGCTTATCAATTTATTCAGGAGTATGTAGGATTTATTTCACCAGGCGTGTTGGCAATATTTCTGTTAGGAATTTTCTGGAAACGAACTACTGCCTCTGCTGCGATGGCGGGTGCTTTATTGACAATACCCGTTTCTACGATCTTAAAATTTCTTCCGGTATTGACAAATGGAGCATTCCCTGATTATCCTTTTCTCGATAGAATGTCAATCACATTTGCGCTCATACTCTTTGTGATGGTTGTGATGAGTTTAATGAAACAGGAAGAAGTGAATTCGGTACAAATTGATAAATCAATGTTTAGAGTAACACCTGGCTTTGCGATCTATTCAATTATCATACTTGGAATATTAACTGCTTTATATACGGTTTTCTGGTAACCTATGAATCGCCTTATTTTACTTTTTATCTTATTTTTTGCCTCGTTGACAAATGTCGCTCAGAAACATTCGTCAGCATCCATTTTTGCCCACAACGATTATGAAAAACCAATCCCCTTTCATACCGCGTACAATGCACAAGTAGACTTTATTGAAGTGGATGTTATACTTCAGGGTTACGAGCTTCAGGTTGCCCACTCAGCAAGCGAGATTCAACTTGGCAAAACGTTGGAATTGCTTTACTTAAATCCGCTCAATGACCTGATTGAAAAGAATGGCGGAACTGCTTATCCCGACAAGGAAAAATCGCTGACGCTCATGATTGACTTAAAGACAGAAGCAGTAGCTACTTTAAATGTATTGGTGTTTAAGTTGAAAAAGTACCCACGGCTAATCGCTTGTAAAACTCTCGTGATCACCGTGAGCGGAAATATGCCATCCCCTGCTCTTTGGAAAAACTTCCCGAACTTTATTCATTTTGATGGACGCGCCTATATCACGTATACAGCCGAACAACTAAAACGAATTCACCTCGTAAGCGCTAATTTTCAAAGTTATTCCAAATGGACAGGCAAGGATAAACTTAATGACGCAGATAGAAAAAAAATAATTACCGTAATCGAATCAGTGCACACTATGGGAAAACCCTTTCGGTTTTGGGCCATTCCTGATTTTGAAAACGGTTGGCGCACGATGTTGGAACTTGGTGTTGATATTATCAATACAGATGATGTAGCGGGCGCTTCTGCTTTTCTCAAATAACTACTTCATTTCCTTTATCCATTGCCGTACCAATGTAACACCTTCTGCGTGTGTGATTGTTCGGCCAAGCTCAGGCATCATAATACCCGGATGGGTTGATTCAATTCTGAATTGCAGAATGGACTCATCCGGTTTTCCGGGCACAATGTCATAAAGCAAACCACCAGAACCTTTGCCTGCTGCTACCGGTGCTTTACCTATCCCAATTTTAGAAGGATCTTTTTCGGTGGCCAACAAATGCAATCCACTATTCTTTGCAGCACCATCTACCCGGTGACAATGTGCGCAATTAATCTCCAACCAGGCACGAGCACGTAATTCAAGTAATGCTTCTGGATCTTCATAACTAACTAATTGCTCAACACTTTTCAAATCAGGAACCCCGTCCAGTAAAAATTCTTCCGTCCACTGTGCCAATTGATTTTTCCCTTTTGTAAAATCATGTACACCATTTAACTGTCTTGCAGTAGGACCTATCGGCATCAACTTATCTCCACGCAAGTGACAGCCACTGCATTGATTTAGGTTGGGGACGGAATAACCTATGTTTTTAATAACACCATCACTATGTTTCCACGACACAGGAATCGTTTTTCCGGCTACCATCAGATACGCCTCTGTCTGTTCGTCATTCCATACATAAGGTAACGCTTGCCAATGCTTGCCTTCGTTAATAAGCAAGCGGGTTTCAAGAATTCTTATCTCAGCATCAGGCCTTGAAAAATCAGCCGGATAATAAAAGTTTTTAATGAGCACAGTTCCTTCTGGAAACTCAAATACATCATGCTCGGAATACTTGACTTTACCACCAGCGGGTATTTTTATAAATCGCCTCTTAAAAGCATAATCCGAAAACAAGGCCGAGTTGATGGAATAAGGCATAACATCATCTGCTGGTGCAAGGTCATTCAACGCGCCAACAAAAAAACCATAGTCAGATAATTTTTCTTTGCCGAGAGCAGACAAATCAATAGCAACCTCCACTTCTGGAAGCACAATGATTTCCTGCTTCTTGCCCCCACAGGAAAATAAAATTACACACCATAGAAGAAAATGTCTTTTCATTTATTTACACCCACGTCTGCACATTCAAACTGCTTTAATCCCTTGGTAAGATTTTTGAAATCATTAGCAGCATCTAAATTCAGTACTGTCAAATCACCAGTCTCTTCAACGCAAAACTCAGGATTACTTCTTTTAGGATCGGCAATGCCATCGTAAGCAATATCAGGTGGACTCATGAATGACTTTACAAAAAACAACTTTCCAATGTCATGGCTTAATGCGGGAAACCAATGACTGTTTGTATAGGTGTTGTCATGAATAAAGATTTTATAAGGATAGGGATTGTAAAGTGTGTCTAACAGATAATTATTATTCACAGTCTGCACACCTCCTATAGAACCTTCTTGCTCAACTTCTCCTTCATTCAAAGCGGTCACCAAATCATAACTGATTACGCCTACTCCAATCGTTTTATTATTACGAATTTCATTTTTAGACAATTCTAATTGATGGGTAGCCAAAATCATAAAGCCAGTGCCGGGTGGAATACTCGCCACAATATTTCCTTTAGCCGCAAAGTTTTCATGATTGTTATCATACACCTTATTGTTGTACACTTTAGTTGAATGTCCATATTGAGTAAGCCCCGGCAAATCGAAGACAAGAATGCCACCGGTATTCTCATAGGCTTCATTTTCATAAATCTCAACCCAGCGTGAGTTTTCACTCTCTATTCCGGCTACGTTCCAATACGCTTTACTATTTCGAATAATTACCGAATCAGATTGGCCCACATAAATGCCGGCATCCGATGAACCCATCGCAATACAATTCTCAATCAACACCTGTTTGCACAGAACGGGGTAAAGTGCGTAGGCACCATTTTCTGTTTTTGGCCCATCCGCCCACACCGACCGAATACGTGATAGCGTAAGACCAACCACTCCACTTACTTTCAAATTATCGCCTTTGGCATCTTCAATTGAAAAATCCTGCAACACAATATTTTTTCCATGGCTGACAAGTAAACCCTGCGCGCCTTCTGTCTGTTGTTTAAACGAAAGAATTGTTTTGTCAATGCCCTTACCCCGTATTACGATGTTCGATTTTCCTTCCATAGCAAGGCTCTTGGTAAACATGAAGTTGCCTTCGGGCAGATCGAGCGTATCTCCATTGTTAATCGTGATCAATTGAGTTTGTAAACGTTGCTCAATACTTTGCCACACGCGAGTATTTGTTTCTTGTGTGCTGCAACCCATCACTATCAGGAAAGCAATGATGAATGAGATATCTTTCATTGGCAGATTTCAATTTAAAGGTAGAATTATTTAAATAAATCTCCTCATAGAAAGAAATGTTGTATTCTTATTTTTTGCAGGCCTGTTCTTGCTTGTTGAATATCATTTCGTGCCTTCCATAGATACAAGCAAAAGTACGGTACGTTTGTTTTTAACTTTTCTTTCAATTAGTGGCAGAGGCTTTGGTTGCCGAAATTTTGAAAGACATTGAAACGCTTAGAAAAATGAAATGAGTTATTCCCCTTGGCGCGAATGATGCATTTCCAAAATTGACAAGCACAGCAATATTCCGATTAAGATAAACATGAACGTTCCCATAGTTGCATTGATTTGTTGCTACCCATCCGACAGGAATAATGCCACAGGTTACGTATCAAAATATTGATCAAATGACACCATTCAGTCCATTTCTTGCTGAAATAGTTCCACACTGGGGCGGCCCGACTGGTGATATTGAGCGCCTATTCTTACCTTGAACCTGAATTTTTTTTGATTACCCACAAACAATGAAAATTTCAGTTGCCGTCATTTTGCTTTTCAGCTCACTTAGCCTGCAGGCACAAAAGCAGAAAAGTTATGCAGCCGTAACACAGGAACTCACCCAAAAGATTGTTGATGCTCCTGCGGTCACGGTTCCTCAAAAACTAGCCGTAGTACCTTTTACAGCCACCGCCTCTTCGGTACAAGCATCGCAAGCCTTTGGTGAATATCTTACCGAGACTATGATTGGTTTGCTCTCAGGTCACCCTGAAAAGCTAAAACTGTTTGAACGTACCCGCATGGACGCCATTTTGAAAGAGCATGAATTTATTCTCACTGACTTAATGAAGCCTGCAGCTGCTTTAAAGATCGGACAACTTGCCCCCATTGATGGACTGCTTTCCGGCACCTACACTAAGCTAAAGTCTTACATCGAAGTAAGCGCGCGTGTGATTGATGTTACCTCGGGTGAAATTACCATGAGCTATGTGGGTCGGATTAAGGTGAATAAAAATATGACAGGGCTCTTTCAACAACCTATGATAATCGGTAAACCTGCAACCAATCAACCAAATCCTACCAATCCTGTACAGATCACGATTAACAATTCGATGAACGAACCTTCGGTCACTAAATCAAAAGAGGAGATTTGTAAAGAACACATTGCTGAATTCAGGCCACGCCTTAACGATCTTTCAACACCTAAAAAAATAAATACCCTGGTGAATGAAGCTCTTAAAACTCCATTCGACAATCAGTGCGGAAAACTGCATTACGATGTGATGTATTATTTCACACGGTTTAAGATCGAATCAAAAGAATATAAAAATTTCCTCCTGCGCACGCTTGATACTATTGCCTATCCTGCCGGTGATGATCGTGCGTATGAAATTGTTCGGTACTTAAGTAGTGACGCAATAGTAGATGACACCGAATGGAAATCCAGCTTTACCGCACTCGCCCGTGTGGGCAACTACTCCCTCTCCAATTATCTAAGCTATCTGGTGGCAAAAACTACCAATGCTGATGCAGAACAAAAAGCCCGCATAACAGCTTATTTTAAATTGGCTTCGGAAAATAAACTTGGCTTACCTCAACCCATCACGTTAGAAATGGCATTTGTTGAAATGATGGAAGGGTTAAAAAGTAATCAGTCCTTGCGGCAGCATGTTTATGAAACGTATTCATCGCGATTAACGTCAGACGAAAAATTAAAGAGCACGCTGTTTAACGAACTCGCGGGCATGTATAAAGACGAACCTAATCCAGTACGAAAAACAGAATTGATTGGTTGGCTCGGTACCTTTGTCAATGCGAATGAATATCCGAAAGCCCATGAGCAATTATATGACTTTGCATGGAATTTTAAACCAACGTATTATGAACATCAAAATGAAAAAATCAAAACTGAATTTCCTCAGTCAGATTTAGTACTGCTTGCTAAGCAATGCAAGAATAAATTTTCGTCTTATGCCGTCCTCACTCCGTATCCCAGTCAGAAAGAAGATCGAATTAATTTTTGTGTGAAGTACAACATTCCTGTTGCAGGTGTAATTCCAACTCTGGAACAAGCTGAAGTAATTTTAAAGGGCACTGATCTACAAGAACAATTACGTGTGATGAAGCTGCTGGTTTTGATGGACACAAAACCCAAAAAGATTGAACCCACGCTGGTGAATTTATTCAGTAAGCGCAGTTTGGAGGATCGCTCAACTATGAATGCCATTCAAACGCTGGCTATTCAGATTTTGGGTACTTGCCAAACATCAAACCCAAAAGCAATTGACTACATGATTTCGGTGTTGCCTCATTATGGAAACGATACAGAAGCAGCCAAAGAGGCTTTGGGTAAAATTGGAAAGCCAGCTGTCAAGCCTTTAATTACTGCGCTCGATAACACAACTGAACAAAGTGGCGGGCTTCAATTTCAGTTGATTACGTTGTTGGGTAAAATTGGAAAAGATGCCGCTGCTGCGGAGAAGTCTATTCAGCGGGTGCTAAACGCTTCGCGCAACAGTGATGTAAAATATGCAGCCGAGGCTGCCCTACAATCTATTAAAGGGATGTAAATAAATAAGGAGTGGCTTTCGCCTCTCCCCTCTCTTAGTTGAGATAAAAGAAATATTATAATGTCTTAGACTTGGCGTAGTAGATAGAAGTTTCAACTTCACGCGCTACGTTTTCTTTTTGTTGATGTGTTTTTAACGAAATGCTTTCTACAAATTGTTCGAATGAGTTGTTAATCTCATTCAATTCTGCTTCTGTTAAGTCCGCATACTTTGCCTTCAACTCACTCTTTAAAAGAGCATTTTTAGAGATATCCATTTGCTTTACCATACCGTTTCGCTTTTTAAGGTTTGTTAAAAGTAACGGTTAAACCAATAAGTTGTCTATAACCCACTGGTAGTGAGTGTATTGTGACAAAATCACTTTCTGGAGTCAGGGTTGCCACCACCCTTTATCTGTAAAATCATTTCCTATTTGACAGCTAAGGGTATTAGAAAAAAAGGAATGGAACTAAAAAAACCACTTAAAAGACTACGAATGGGTAAATTTCAAACGAGTGCAGAAAACAAAAATAATTTAAAATTATTTTTCAATGACTATCACAAAAGGAAAAGAAGGCAAATCTCAGGCGATTAAAAAAAAGGAGAAGCTTGCGCTTCCCCTTTCCGTTCTAACTCAACTAACGAGAGAGTCTACCTCCCTCTCCCGTTTACCATTACAACTTCCTGTTCATACACCGAAGCTGTTTTTACAGTTTGAATAATGCGCGCAGCTACTTTATAAGGATCAGCTGCCGAATTAGGCCTACGATCTTCCAACCACCCTTTCCATCCATTCTCTACGGTAGCAATCGGAATGCGAATAGAGGCACCACGATCGGATACTCCGTAAGAAAATTTATCAATGGATTGAGTTTCATGTTTTCCTGTAAGGCGCAAATGATTATCGGCACCATAAACGGCAATGTGTTCTTTCACATACGGTGCAAAGGCTTCGCAGATTTGTGAATAAATTTCTTTGGAACCACACTCACGTAAAATTGAATTGGAGAAGTTGGCGTGCATGCCCGAACCATTCCAGTCAGAATCACCCAACGGTTTGCAATGCCAGTTGATTGCCACCCCATATTTTTCGGCTGTGCGTTCCATTAAATACCGAGCGATCCAAACCTGGTCGCCTGCTTGCTTTGCCCCTTTTGCAAAAATCTGAAACTCCCATTGGCCTGGAGCTACTTCTGCATTGATGCCTTCCACATTAATGCCCGCTTCAATACAATAATCCAAATGCTCTTCAACGATGTTGCGACCAAATGCATTATTAGCACCTACAGAACAATAGTACGGACCTTGTGGAGAAGGATCACCTAACTCAGGAAAGCCGAGGGGTTTGTTGAAAGCTGGGTTCCAAAGAAAATATTCTTGTTCAAATCCAAACCAAAAATCAGCATCATCATCTTCAATGGTTGCACGTCCGTTGCTGGGATGGGGTGTACCATCCGGACTAAGCACTTCGGTCATTACCAAAAAAGCATCCTTCCTGGCGGGATCAGGGAAAATGGCAACAGGTTTTAACAAGCAATCAGACGAACCACCCGGAGCTTGTTCAGTGGAACTTCCATCGAAACACCAGACAGGACAACTTTCTAACGAGCCATCAAAATTTTTAACAATTTTTGTTTTGCTTCTCAGGCTTTGGGTGGGTTTATATCCATCCAGCCAGATGTACTCAAGTTTGACTTTTGACATGGTAGATTTATTTTTGTGAATTATAGTGTGGATTTTAGAATTTATATACTGCTGCAAGCGTTAATGAAGGCATCAGACTTTTTGGTTCTGCCGCGCCATCTTTGAATTTATAAAAAGAGTCTTCAGAGGTTTTATCAATACGGACTTCCGGAATGAATGTAAGGCCACCCGCTTTATAATTACCTGATAAGGTGAAAGCCATTACACTGCCGTCTCCATTTCCGTCTAATCCAAAAATATTGAGGTGACCATTTTTAACGGAGAAATATTCTGCTCTTAGCCCTAATCCAAAATTTTCTGATAAGGTGAGTTTAGGATAAACAGCAAATCCAAGGAAGGAGCTTGGATCTCCAGTCGCATCAATAATATTTCCGTTGCTTTCTTCCTCGCCCACCGCGGTGCTTTGTATAGAGGCATTAAAGCCGAGATAAAATGTTTCGCTTAGGTTATAACCTAAGGTAACATCGGCCTGAAAAAGTTTTCCTGCAGACTCATCATCTGAACCAAGATTATCTTTATCCAATTTTCCATCCTGATCGCCATATAAGAAATTAAACCAGATGCCACCTGCATCCGTTGTTTTTCCTATTTGCGCACCAAGGGTGTATGTATTGTACGGATTGAATTCTACCAGATCGGTTGGATTCATTACGGCAACTTTTGCTACCATTCCATTGTCAAACGCAAAATCTAAACGGGCACCTGTGTGATTGAAAGGTCCATAAGAAAATAAGTATGACGTTGAGTAATGAAAGTTTACAGCGGGGGAAATAACCTCATAGCCAAGGAATGTATTGAACTGACCCAGGTTTAAAGTAACCTTATCGGAAAACTTATAGTATGCAAAGGCTTGATTGATGATTCGTTGTCCTGTTGAAGGATTTCCAAAAACAGCCTCCTGACCGCGTGGCCCAAATACGATGTCAGCAACAAAGCCTGATTTTTCACCTGAATAAGATGCAATTAAGTTTACCATACCTAAGGAGAATCCTTTCAAATTTGCAAAAGAGGAAGAGGGTCCATACAAACCAGTATAAGGATTTTCTGTTTTGAACGATGAATGTAGATAGGCATCCACTGATCCGGAAAAAGTGAAGGCTGGCTCTCCGTCTTCTTCTTTCTTAGCTGCTGGTTCTTCAACAACAGCATCTGTTTTTTCAACGGATGCCTTTTTCTTTTTATCCTTTTCTGTTTCTGCGGAAGCAAGCACAGTGGGTTGTTGAGCAAATGAGCTAAAGCTTAGTGATGTAAGCAATAGTATGGGGAGAACGATTTTAAGATTTTTCATATGTATGGAAGTTGTTTTTTAACAATGGAACGCTTGGTGATTTTTACCGGCAGGCAATCCATTCTGATTGCCCACCTACAGTTATTTATTCTTAGTCTTCAAAAGTTATTGTGTACCCACGCATACCATGCTCATGACTATCAAGTCCTTCTTGTTCATGCTTAGCAGATACTCTAATGCCCATCACTTTATTAAGAATGAAGAAGAGTAGAAGTGATGGGATAAAAGCACCAAGTGAAAAAGAGCCTACACCCACTAATTGCTTTAGGAATTGATCCATCCCGGCCATGTTACCCATCACACCAACAGCAAGTGTACCGATGATACCACACACCAAGTGCACTGATATAGCCCCCACCGGATCATCAATTTTAATTTTGTCAAAAAAGATTACTGCGTACACTACGATCAAACCGCATACTAATCCAATCAACATAGCTTCATTGGGAGACATTTGATCGGCACCTGCCGTAATACCTACTAAGCCGGCTAAGATTCCGTTTAGTACCATACCAAGGTCGAGGCGCTTGAAAGCAAAAATGCCAGCGAGCAGTGCACCAAGTCCACCGGTACAAGCCGCTAACGCTGTGGTAACACACACTAATGAAATCACTTCAGGATCGGCTGAGAGTACTGAGCCTCCGTTAAATCCGAACCATCCAAACCAAAGAAGGAAGACACCGATTACTGCTAAAGGCACGGATGAGTTAGGGAATGTAACAGCTTTGCCATCTACATATTTTCCTAAGCGTGGTCCTAATATTAGTACACCTGCCAATGCGGCCCAGCCGCCAACTGAATGCACAATGGTAGATCCTGCAAAATCGTAGAAGCCATAATCATTTAACCAGCCACCACCCCACTTCCAACTGCCCAGTATGGGATAGATAATTCCTGTAAGGAAAATCGTAAAGATGAAATACGCACTGATTTTAATTCGCTCTGCCACAGCGCCTGATACAATGGTACCTGCTGTTGCGCAGAAAACAGCTTGGAATAAAAAATCAGTCCAATATGTATAGTGTCCGCTTGCATACGAAACAGGTTCATAGCCATCAGGCAGGCTTAATCCAAAACCTGCAAACCCAAACCAACCATTGAAGGTGCCGGGGTACATGAGGGCAAAACCGAATAATGCGAACGTGACGAGGCCAATGGTTGTATCAACCGTATTCTTAAATAAAATGTTTACTGTATTCTTTGCTTGTGTAAAGCCTGCTTCCACACATGCAAATCCGAGCGACATTGTAAATACAAGAAAAGTGGCAAGCAGCATCCATACGTTGTTTGTCGTGAGGACTGATGAGCTCTGGGCATCAGCAATGCGAGCCGACATCATTTTGAGTGAATCAGCAAACGCGACTGCACTTACAGGTTCGAGAAAGGTAGAGTCAGATAATAGTTCCGTCATTTGAGTAGGTTTAATCGTTAGGTATTTATTTAAGGGTTATCTGGGTTTTGGTTTGCACAAGTTTTGCACTTGCCCATTAAAAAATAACTTACTTTTCAATATTTATTACTGAATTCGATTGTAGTAGGGTATAAATTGATCCTTTTTTCAAAAAAACATATTGTTTTTTATAAAAAGTGGTCAAATTCTAATCCATTAGTAACAAAATTGAAATATTTGGGTAAAAGAGAGGTCGTTTTAAAGCACAGGACGTGTTTCAAACGATTGCAGGAAAAATTTCCAGGCCAGTGTTTTTACACCCATTGAAAATTTCCCGATTGATTTGTTTGAAGCAATAGAACATACTCCAAACTCAGATTGTTGACAGGTTATTTTGATTTTTAAGCAAGTGACAGAATTAGTTCACATTAGCTTTTTGAAAGAAATGAATTGTGAAATATAGAGGGACTCTAGCGAAATTTTTACCCTCTAAGTTTATCTAAAATGCGATTCAGTTCTTTCGCATCTGCTTTCGAAATTTTTCCCATTGCCTGTATCCACACTGATTGATCGGCATCAATCCTCTTTAGTACCTGCAAGCCTTTATCTGTGATAGAGATATCAACTTTTCTTCGGTTGTTCTTGCAGATTTCGCGAGATATAAATCCCTTGTGTCGCAGCTTTTCAACCAGGCGGGTGCAATTACTGTTCTTATCGATCATACGGGCAGTAATTTCAGCCAACATCATTGGTGTTGGATGATTGCCTCGCAGAATGCGAAGCACATTAAATTGTTCAGGTGTGATTGTAAATTTTTTTAAGTAAGCCGCATTTACATTATACAACCAACTGCCTGTGTATAAAATATTGATAGAAGCTTTATGATGCTCGCTTTGAAACTTCTCTTGTTGAATATCTTTTTCAAGGGGCATGATTACAGACGTAATAATTGTAGATACAAGATTAAGAACAAAATAATTCCTTTATCCTAAATTTTAGGGGATATTGAGCAGAGGTGAGTAATATTGTAAGTCTTAGCCAGCAATGGCATGGTTCTTACACATTAAAGCATGATAAAAGTTATTGGTCGGTTTTTGAAAGTATCCATCTTCTACTCAAAGAAGAAGCTTTCGCCTCGGCAGTTCTTCATTCTTTCCAGCATCGTAGTAGGTGTTTTATCAGCGCTTGCAGCCATTGTGTTAAAACTTGCCGTTCATTCTATTGGCAAATGGGTAGCCTACTATTCCGATAGCTACGAACATTTCTTTCTCTTCACGCTCTTCCCAATTGTGGGTATTGCCCTCACTGTGCTTTATGTTCAATTTGTATTAAAAGGAAAGTTTAAAAAAGGGAGTGCTGAAATAAGTTATTCCATCGCACGCGAGTCAAGCAAGCTGCCACCGAATCAAATGTATTCGCACATTGTTACCAGTGCACTCACGGTTGGCTTCGGGGGATCGTTAGGGCTAGAGTCACCCATGGTTAGTACTGGTTCTGCAGTGGGCGCTAACTACGGAAACTTCTTTCATCTTTCATATAAAGACAGAACCGTGCTGTTGGCATGCGGAGCAGCCGCTGGAATTGCCGCAGCCTTTAACTCACCCGTTGCCGGTGTGTTGTTTGCTATTGAAGTCTTGCTGGCTGATGTTACAGTAGCGGCCTTTATTCCAATTATCATTGCTGCTGCAGCCGGTGCATTACTTTCAAAAATAATTTTGGCTGAAGGAATCACGCTCTCCTTTTCGCTGCAACAACCCTTCGACTATCACAATGTTCCCTATTATATTCTACTTGGAATTTTAGCTGGCTTTGTCTCACTGTATTATTCCCAAATGATGGAACGCATGGAAGGCTATTTTGCCTCCATTCAGAGTCATGTGAATAAAATTATTATCGGTGGTGTTTCTCTTTCTATTCTCTTAATCATTTTTCCACCACTCTTTGGTGAAGGATATGAAAGTATTAAGCTCTTGGCAAACCAGAATACCTCCGAGATCATAAAGACCAGTATCCTGAGTCAGTTTATACAAAATGATTACACACTACTCTTATTTTTGGGTGCACTTGCGTTGATAAAAGTAGTGGCTGTTGCTATAACTTTGGGTAGTGGCGGTAATGGAGGAAACTTTGGTCCGTCACTTTTTGTGGGTGCCTATCTTGGGTTTGCCTTTGCACGGCTTATCAACCTTACAGGATTGGCTCACATACCCGAAACAAACTTTACATTAGTTGCCATGGCTGGTATTCTGAGTGGAATATTTTACGCCCCACTTTGTGCCATATTCCTGATTGCTGAAATTACAGGTGGCTACGCACTTATTATTCCACTTATGATTGTGGCCGCATTAAGTGTAACCGTGACCAGGTATTTTCAGCCTCTCTCCATGGAAGCCCGGAAGCTTTCCAAACTGCTGAATATAAATGTGGACGATCGTGATAAGTATTTATTAAGCAAGTTAAATCTTCAGGAACTTTTGGAAACTAACTTCTCTGTAGTAAAACCTGAGGATACGCTTCGGTTGTTGGTTCGGGTAATTTCCATCTCAAATAGAAATACCTTCCCAGTAGTAACTAAAGATGGTAAACTTGTAGGTGTTGTTCATCTCGATCATATTCGGGAATTAATTTTTAATGCAAAAATTTATGACACTACGCTCGTAAAGGAATTAATGCGCGAGCCTCATGCAGTTGATTTTAACGATAACCTGCACGACATCTTGCAAAAGTTTGATGAAACGCGCCAATGGAACTTGCCTGTAGTAGAGAATAAAATCTACAAGGGATTTGTTTCCAAAGCGCGTATCTTAAGTGGCTACCGTAGCGAATTGATGAAAACCGTTTAACTTTATAACGGTAAAATTTATCTCAACTTAGAATAATCAATTTCATAGCATTGATTGTTCCTTTAACCTCACACCATGAAGGAAAAACTCCGCAGTCAGGGCTGGTTCGGTAAAAAAGGGAAAGACGGTTTCATCTACCGATCCTGGATGAAGAATCAAGGGATCCCCGACTATGAATTTCGTGATAAGCCTGTAATTGGAATTTGTAATACATGGAGCGAACTCACTCCTTGCAACGCACACTTTCGTGAGTTGGCTGAATCCATAAAGCGTGGTATTTCTGAAGCCGGTGGTTTTCCGGTTGAGTTTCCGGTAATGTCGTTGGGTGAAACATTAATAAAACCTACGGCCATGCTCTATCGCAATTTGGCCAGCATGGATGTAGAGGAATCGATACGCGCCAATCCCCTGGATGGGGTTGTGTTGATGTGCGGATGTGATAAAACAACACCTTCATTAGTGATGGGTGCATGCAGCGTAAACATTCCTACCCTTGTGGTTTCAGGTGGGCCGATGCTGACCGGTAAATTTAAAGGTCGCGATATTGGAACCAGTGATGTGTGGCGTTTCGATCAGGCAGCACGCTCTGGTGAAATTACGGATGAAGAATTCAGAGAAGCAGAAGCCAGCATGGGGCGCAGTCGTGGACATTGTGCTGTAATGGGCACTGCCTCCACAATGGCAAGCATGGTAGAGTCACTCGGTCTTTCTCTTCCGGGCAATGCAGCAATACCAGCGGTGGATGCACGCAGAAAAGTACTGGCACAGATGTCGGGCATTCGCATTGTTGAAATGGTGAAAGAAAACATGTTGCTTTCGGATGTGCTTACGCGAAAAGCATTTGAAAATGCTATTATAACAAACGCAGCTATTGGTGGATCCACTAATTTTATCATTCATCTCCTGGCCATTGCCGGAAGAATGGGGGTTGACTTAAAACTTGAAGATTTTGATAAACTTTCGGCCAACGTACCCTTCATAGCCAACCTGCAACCTTCCGGAAAATATTTTATCGAAGATCTTTATTATGCCGGAGGTTTGCCTGCAGTGATGAAAGAGCTTCATCAGTTTCTCCACAAGGAAATCATAACCGTAAACGGAAAAACGGTAGCGGAAAATTATGCTAACGCGGAATGTTATAATCGCAACATCATTGCAACAACGGATAAGCCATTCAATCCATTATCAGGCGCGGCCATTCTAAAGGGAAATCTTTGCGAGAATGGGGCTGTCATGAAACCATCAGCTGCTAGCCCACATTTATTAAAACATAGCGGGAAAGCTGTCGTATTTGAAGACATTGACGATTACAAAAATCGAATCGACCTTCCTGATCTTGATGTAGATGAAAACAGTGTACTCGTTCTTAAGAATGTCGGACCGATCGGTTATCCGGGAATGCCTGAAGTGGGGAATATGGGGCTACCTAAAAAGTTGTTATCGAAAGGAATTACAGACATGGTGCGCATCTCTGACGGACGCATGAGCGGAACAGGCTTTGGCACGGTGATTCTTCACGCCTCTCCCGAAGCAGCATTAGGTGGAAACTTTGCCATAATTAAAACCGGTGACACCATTCATCTGGATGTTGCTAATCGATCATTGACCTTAGAAGTTTCTGATGAAGAGATTCAAAAACGCAAAAAAAGCTGGAAGCCGATACATAAAAAGTATGATCGTGGCTATGTAAAGTTATATCAAGAACATGTGCAACAAGCGAGTTTAGGTGCTGATATGGACTTTCTTATCGGAGGATCAGGAAGCGAAGTGTCCAGAGATTCGCATTAAAGGTAAGAAGTTAGAATTACGAAGTATGAATGAAATGAACCGAAAAAAATCGTACCTCAATCCTCGTAAATCATAAACTGTTCCATGAGCTCTTTTAAAAACAAAACAGCAATTGTAACCGGAGCCGGCCAAGGCATTGGTCTTGAAATTTGCCGGCAGCTTGCAGCGCAAGGCGCTAATGTTGTTCTGAATGATATAGAAGTTGCATTGGCTGAAGAAGCTGCTAACTCTATTAATAAAGAGAAAGGTATTTGCATCGCTTATTCTGGTGATTGTTCAGAATTTTCATTTATCCAAACCATGATACGTGATACTGTTAGAAAGTTTGGAACCGTTGATATTATAATTGCCAACGCTGGTATCACACTCTTTGGTGATTTTCTGGAATACAAACCCGAAGATTTTAATAAAGTAATGCAGGTTAATCTGGGAGGAAGTTTCTTTTTAACACAACAAGCTGCTCGACAAATGAAAGAGCAGGGAAACGGAGGAAGAATTTTATTGATGTCCTCAGTGACCGGCCATCAGGCGCATAAAAATCTGGCGGCCTACGGAATGAGTAAAGCAGCGTTAGAGATGCTTGCAAAAAATCTGGTGCTTGAACTATCTCCCTACAACATTACTATAAACGCCATCGCGCCAGGCGCCACCATTACAGAACGCACTAAAAGTGATCCCAACTATGAAAAAACATGGTCGGGTATTACCCCAATTGGTAAGCCAGCCACTACAAAGGACATTGCAAATGCTGCATTATTTTTAGTATCGCAAGAAGCTGGACACATTACAGGTCAGTCATTAGTAATTGATGGTGGCTGGACCAGTGTGAGTCCTTCACCGTATTGATATTGATTACTTCTTTCGGCCAACAAATCGGATTACAGAACCCGTTCCGTTGTGGAATTGGCCTTCACTCAACTCTATTTCTTTTTCAGCTAACTCTATAATCTCAAAATTCGCAAAGTCCGATTTCAACTCATCTATCGAGAATAACATCTTAATGTCCTTTGAACCACCCACTTTTTCGTTTTTTACTATGTAGTCAAGGTGTTTTTTACTAAACGCTTCGAAAATGACTACACCGCCCTTCCTCACATGTTGGCTAAGCATTTTATGATAGGATGATTTTATAGATGCCGGAAAGTGAGCATAAATTAATGCAAGTGTGTCAAATTGTTCAGGTTTATAATTCAATGTTTGCAATTCACCCACCTGGTAATCAATACTAACATTGTTGGCATTTGCTAATTGAAGTGCCTTCTTTTTCCCTTCCACGCTGATATCAAAAGCCGAAACCTTCCATCCTAGTTTGGCAGCAAATACAGCATTGCGTCCTTCACCCTCTGCGGGAAAAAGGATTGCTCCCGGGTTTATCTTTTCCAGCTGCTCCTTTAAAAAATTATTAGGATACTCACCATACGCAAACTCTGATTTACTATATCTATCATTCCATCGTTCTGTCCATTCATCTTTCATTTCATCTGATTTTATTTACGATCTTTAAATTATGATTCAGTTTACAACCACCCTTCACAAATTTGGTAAGCAAGGTGAAAAAACCGGCTGGACATATTTCGAAATCTCCACCAAGCAAGCAAATCAACTTAAACCCAATTGTAAAGTTTCGTTTCGGGTAAAAGGTTCCATTGATTCATTCACTTTTCAAAAAACTGCCTTACTACCCATGGGGGATGGGAAATTTATAATGCCATTCAACGCAGCCATGCGAAAAGCAACCGGCAAAAAACTAGGCGATAAAATAAAAGTAGTGCTTGAAGCTGATGACCGAAAACTAGAAATTTCAGCTGACTTGATGAAGTGTTTAAAAGAAGATCCCATTGCAATGGATTTCTTTTCTTCGTTACCTAAATCACATCAAAACTATTATAGTAAATGGATAGAAAGTGCCAAGACCAAACAAACTAAGACCAAACGCATCGTAGTTTCTTTAATCGCTTTTGCCAAAAAGCAAAGCTATAGCGAAATGATGCGAGGCTACAAAGACATTGAAATTTGATTACCCAAAATTGGCATCCAGAAATTTCAGTACATACTCATTAAACATTTCAGGGTTTTCCAAATTGCTTAAATGCCCAGCGTCTTCAATAATATGCAGCGATGAACCTTTTATTAACCGGTGCATTTTCTCTGCCGTTTCAGGTGAGGTAACTTTATCTTCCTGTCCAACCAAAATAGCAACCGGAACTTCTATTTTTTGAAGCGAGGAACAAGTTTCCTTGCGATCGGCCAGCGCTTGAAGGGTGAGGCAAATATTTTCTGGTTTCGATTTTAAAATTGTCTCCTCAATAAGTATGACCTCATTCATTTTCCTTTCCAAAGAAGCCGGAGCAAATAGATTTTTCAATGATTCCTGCGCATACACAGTAAGTCCATTTCGTTGAATAAAATCAATTGTCTTCTTCCTCTTTTCTTTTCCTTCTGTGCTGTCGGCACCACATTGCGTATCGCATAATACTAGTCCCGCAAATCGATTCGGAAATTTTTTAAGGGCATTGAGAGCAATGTATCCGCCCATGGATAAACCCGCTACAATTGCTTTTTCAATATGGAGCGCATCCATTAAGGAAATTAAATCATCCCCAAATTGCGAAATACTAAATGCTGGAGTTCCTGCTTCGGTTTCGCCATGTCCACGTACATCATAAGCGATAAGCCGATAATTTTCCTTTACAGCGTGCAACTGCTTTTCCCACATCCATTTATTAAATGGGAATCCATGAATAAAAATTAATGGAAATCCAGTGGAAAATCCTTCTTCCAGATAACTTACTTGTAAATCATTAACACGAATGTTCTTCTCTTCTAGCATGACAATAATTAAATAACAAGATTTTGGATTGTTTTTTACCAGTGACTAGTATCAAATATCTTAATAAGAATCATCTGATCACTCTATCTTTCATTCCTCCATACAACACATCTAAAACTGTGCCTTCTAAAAGAAACTTTTGTGGAAATGGAAGTTCTACTTTTGACACTTCATGGAGTTGGTTCATAAAATCAGTAGGAATCTCAAAATTTAAGCATCCTAGTACATCTTCCATCTGACTTACTTTGGTAGCCCCCACAATAGGAATCACCGACTGATTTTTATGTTGACGTGTCCAGTTGATGGCTAGTTGAGAAGGTGTAACCCCGAGTTGGGTAGCTATCTCCACAACCTTCTGCGCAATAGCGGTTGCTTTGTCTCCAAGCCGAATGCTGGATTCAGGCAAGCGACCTTTATCGCCTTTTAAATATTTCCCCGTAAGGGCACCGCCACCCAACGGAGCCCAAGGTGTAACCGTCATTCCAAAAGCTTTCGCCATTGGCATCAATTCAGCTTCAACTGTTCGTTGCAGTAAACTATATTCAATTTGTAAACCTACAAACTGATTCCAACCGCGCAGTTGTGCCATTGTGTTTGCCTGACTCACTACCCAGGCGGGTGTATCACTAATCCCTATATAATGAATCAGTCCCCGTGTGATCAAATCTTCGAGACCTTTCATAATCTCTTCGGTTGGGGTCCAGCCATCCCAGGCATGTACCCAAAGTAAATCGATATAATCGGTATTGAGTCTCCATAAACTGTCCTTTACGCTGCGCATCATGTTCTTGCGATGGTTACCGGCAAAATTTAAGTCACCACTTCGGTCGCGAAGGGAATACTTTGTTGCTACCACAAAATGATCTCGGTCTTTGGCAATGAAGTCGCCCGCAAATTTTTCCGAAGTTCCTTCCGTATAGCGATTAGCCGTATCAATAAAATTGCCACCCGCATTTGCGTATACATCAAATATCTGCTGGCTAAGTTGTTTATCGCAGCCCCAATTCCATTCGGTGCCAAAGCCCATAGTGCCCAAAGCAAGTTCAGAAACCCGCAAACCGGATTGCCCCAGTAGTTTATAATTCATAGAAGTTGATTAATTGGTGTTGAAACAAGCCAATTATTGGCAAAAAAGTTTAGAATTGACCCCTCATAATCCAATATGTTGACAACTTTATTTCTAAGTTTTGCACAATTGCAATTCTCTTTTACCTTTGCACTCCTTAAAAAGGAGCTTATCCCGATAAGGATCAGGATTTCCCTTTAAAAGGATTAAAAAAAACATTGGGAGCTTAGCTCAGCTGGTTCAGAGCATCTGCCTTACAAGCAGAGGGTCGGGGGTTCGAACCCCTCAGCTCCCACAAAACGAAGCCACTTTCATAGTGGCTTTGTTATTTATGAATGCCTTATTCTACATTCTGTTTTCTTCAACGGCTGGCAAATTTTATATCGGACACACCACTGAACCAATAGAAGAAAGACTGCGTAAGCATAACTCCAATCACAAAGGCTTTACTGGAAAATTTCAAGATTGGAAGATTGTATTTATAGAAAT
>JAEUUA010000012.1 GCA_016787755.1 Cyclobacteriaceae bacterium
GATGTTAATCATTTGGTAAGCATCTCCCGCGTTTCGACTGAACCTATCCCACTTGAGAAACAGCACTAAATCGGTTTGACTTTTATGCTTCCGTAGATCCTGAAGATATTTCTGCCATTCAGGACGGTTGAATGTTTTTGCAGAGTGGTCTTCAAAAATAACTTTCCGGATATTAACCTTGTTAATGTCGCAATACCTGCGGAGAAGTTCTTCCTGGCTTCGCTGGGAATAGCCCTTGTCTGCTTGCTCATCTGTGCTTACCCTGATGTATAAGTCTGCTGTTTTCATACAAAGAGGATTTAGGTTACCAAATTCTGACTATCCTTTATTGTTTCTCCGTTTTAAATGTTGGCTCACAACAATGCTGGCCATCTTCCGAAGAAATTCGAGAATTGAAGCGGCCTGTTCTACAGTCACATTCACACCTTTGGCTTTGAGTATTTCCACTGCTCTTTCCGGCTTCAACTTCTCCATCTGGTACCTCCTTAACTCTTCTGTGTTTGATCAAGGACACAGTAGCGGTACCATCTGTAACGCTAATATAAAATATTATGTTTTGATAACATAGTATTTAGCAAAACTTTTAATAGTTTAGCATGATAATTTTCTCAACTGATCAGCGCATGATGCCAAATGAAATAATTTATGCCGATCTGATTGACAAAACACTGAACTGAACAGGTATGACACGAGCTTATAAGGTTACATACAAGACCTATTTTAATGAACGTCTCAAAACGGTTTCTTTTCATGGTAAAGTCACTCATCCGCTTTACGTTCAAGTGACTTTCGACCGTAAAACTATGTTCTTCAAGAGCTACTATTTTGAATTGTTTTCCAAACCCAGGTATTTGCTCCTTGCTGCGGGTAAGAAGAAAAGCCCCAGTATTGAAAGCATAATCGCGATGGAGAATGAATTGATTGAATTTGTAATTAACAAAACGATCGATGATTTTTCCTTAGATCGATTCAAGAAATTGTATTTGTACTACTGCCGTGATCTATGCGATATAACAGAGGATGGGATCCGCTATTACCTGCTCACCTTCTTTAGTGATAAAGGAATGCCCGCACTGGCCACCGCGATCACAGATGGAAGCAAAGGAAAAATACTATTCGATATCGTTCAGGATTTAAAACTCTCGCTAAAGCCGGATCTCTATAGCAAACTAATTGATAACTCATTTCATTATGCGTCTCCTTACATTCCTTTGTATGGGTTTATAATCGAACAAAAGAAGTGGCCCTTGCTTAGTCTGACCGTAAGGGAATGGGCAGATTTAAAAACCAAAATGACTTTTGAGCAATACATTGAACAGAAATATCCCAAACAGGATCCAAAGTCATTAGTCGAGCGTATCGAGATGTGGTTAAAATCTTTTAAGGGTTGACCAGACAGCGGTCAGCCAGTGTGTTTCAAATTACTATTTAAGTTCCTTCATTTTTTTAAGCAAAGTTCGGGCTTATTCCGGAACTCCGCCAAGAGACTTCGGCATAAACGGGCACCTGCCTACGGCCTGCCTTCCCATTTATTCCGATTCCTCTTGGCTTCTTCATGGTCCCACCCGCTATAGCGGTTCCGGAAAAGCCCGGTTTGGTTGAGCATAAAAATGATGTTCAACTAAAACAAATACAGCTATGTTAGACTACATCCATCTTTCGCAAACAACTCCCTGTGATGAACCATGCGCACAGGTTGGGACAGACGACTACATGCACAACGCTCGCATTGAAGTCCGCGTGTACATTGATCAATTGAAACGCGAATTTGGCAATAACCCGGAAGGATCATTTTTCAAAGTTGTTCGTTGTCCGCACGACTTC
>JAEUUA010000006.1 GCA_016787755.1 Cyclobacteriaceae bacterium
TTGCGAAAATGATTTAAAACAGCCCTAAATAAGGGAATTTTCTTCGTTTAAACGGAATTAATTAGTCAATTGAATTTCATCCGCTGAATCCTCACCGCATTCAAGATGGCCAATAGTGCAACACCTACATCAGCAAACACAGCTTCCCACATGGTGGCCAATCCGCCAGCACCTAATGTCAGCACAATTGCTTTTACCACAAAGGCTAAAGTTATATTCTGCCAAACAATTTTTCGGGTGGCTTTTCCGATATTGATTGCCACTGGAATTTTAGAAGGCTGGTCATTTTGAATGACGATATCTGCTGTCTCGATGGTAGCATCGCTTCCCAGCCCGCCCATGGCAATTCCTGCATCGGCTAAAGCCACTACAGGAGCATCGTTCACGCCATCACCTACAAAGGCGATGTGTACCCCGGGTGTTTTCAATGCTTCTACTTTTGTAACCTTATCCTCTGGCAACAGATCGCCAAACGCCTGATCGATGCCCAACTGTTTGGCGACCGCATTGACTACCGCTGTTTTATCACCGGAAAGTATCACGGTTTTAATATTTGACGCATGAAGTTTTTGAATTGTCTCAGCCGCATCATCTTTTACCTGATCGGCAATGATGAAATGACCTGTATACTTGTTGTTGACTGCGACTAATACCACTGTGAACGGGATGGCGTCTATTGCGCTATCATAAGCGATATTAAATTTCCTCATCAGTTTCGCATTGCCTGCCAAAAGCTCAATACCATCCACTTTTCCTTTCAATCCATGCCCTGCGATTTCTTCTACGTGTTGAACATGTACTTGTTGGTACGAGTTTTTCGCATAGCGCACAATGGCCTGACCTACAGGGTGCGTGGATTTGCTTTCGAGTGCCGCTACCAATTTTATCAATAACTCTTCATCAAAATCGTTTACCTGAATTTTCTGTACCTCAAAAATCCCTTTTGTAAGGGTTCCGGTTTTGTCCATTACAATCGTATTGATCTTAGCCATCACATCGAGGAAGGTAGAACCCTTGAACAAAATGCCATTGTGTGAGGCGGCACCGATTCCACCAAAATACCCAAGCGGTATTGAAATTACCAATGCGCATGGACATGAGATCACTAAAAAGATCAGTGACCGATAAAGCCAATCGCGAAAAATGTAACCATCATCCAAAAAGAAATACGGAACTACTACTAATAGCACAGCTAATAACACGACAATAGGTGTGTACACTTCAGCAAAGCGAGAAATAAATTGTTGTGTTTGTGATTTGCGTGTGGTAGCCTCCTGCACTAGTTGAAGGATATGAGAGAGTTTAGAGTCTTTGTAGGCCGCTGTTACTTTTACTTCGATCAGCGATTGCAAGTTGATCATACCAGCCAAGATGGTTTCACCTTTTTGTTTTGTGTCGGGTTTACTTTCGCCTGTCAGTGCTGCGGTATTGAAAGAACCTGACTTAGAAAGAAGTTCGCCATCCAAGCCAATTTTTTCACCAGGCTTGACCTGTATTGTTTCGCCTGTATTCACATGTTCAGCTTTCACGTATTCGGTCTTTTCATTGCGTACCACTGAAACAGTATCTGGCCTAACATCGAGTAATGCCTGAATGGAACGCTTGGCGCGGTTGACGGCCGCATCCTGAAATAATTCTCCCACTGCATAGAAGAGCATAACGGCAACGCCTTCGGGATATTCACCGATAGCAAATGCGCCCAGGGTTGCAAGGCTCATCAGAAAATATTCAGTGAAGATTTTTCCTTCACTGATCTTACGGAAAGCTTTCATTAGTACTGGACCCCCGATAGTTATAAATGCTACACCGAACCAGGCAAGGCGGATATAATTTTTGAAGAACGTGGCATCTGTCTGGTCGAAAATGATGCCCGCGATCAAAATCATAAAACTTATAATGGACGGAAACCATTCTTTGTATTTGCCAAAGATTGTTTGCCGGGGTTCCGGTTGGTTATCGTTACAAACTTTGCTATAGCAATTTTCTGACATAAGATTTTAGTTTTACAAGTTGATTAAATAAGAAATTATTCCGAGAGCGAACAATACAATGCCTGTGATGCGCTTCTCATTATGTTCCAGCCAATACAGGTTTAGCTTTTGAAAGCCATTGAGGCAAAGCCATGACATAAAGACCATACCCATGGAGCTTAGAATTAAATAGATTACAGAAATGAGTATAAGAAAGGAAAAGCCGTATTCACCGCCAGCAAGATAAATCGTCTCTATTTCAAGACATGGTGAAAAGAACATGCTTAATAGTAGTACAACTAGAATAGCCCTCTTTGATTTTTTAGAATCAATATTTACCTCGCCATGGTTATGCTGATGAACGTTTAAGGTGAAGTAGATCAACCCCATCAAGATGAGAATGACAGGGGCGAATACGGATGAAAACATTTCTATTCGACTGGCTAGACTTATGCCAACCCACCCGATGAAAAAACCAATTATAATTGTGCTGGCGATGTGCGCTAAAGCCAAAATGAACGTATAGAACAATGTCTCGCGGGGTTGCCATTTTTCAGCCCGCGATATTGTGACCAATGGAAGCCAGTGGTTGGGTATTGCTGCATGAA
The DNA here is from genome assembly GCA_016787755.1 of Cyclobacteriaceae bacterium. GTDB lineage: Bacteria > Bacteroidota > Bacteroidia > Cytophagales > Cyclobacteriaceae > ELB16-189. Next base: position 2,579 of record JAEUUA010000006.1, read on the forward strand.
CAAAACTTAGCAACGCAGTGCCTATTATAAGATTCCACATAGGAAAATAGATTATTCTTCTTCTTCGCTGTTCTTCATTTTAGAAAGAATGGCATACGCATTTTTTACCACCACCTGATTGGTATCCGCGTTAAAATCAGGCGGAAGGATTATTTCTGTGTAGCCCATTTCACTATTTCCTATTTGCACTTCCATCATTGCAAAATGAAACTCGCTGGCGTGTTGCTCTTTGCTTTCATCTTTTAATGCGCTGTGGGGCTGCTCTTTTAATTGATAGAAAATGTATTTTTTCCCTTGATAATCAATGATGGCTTTATCAGGTACGGCAGCCACTTCTATGCCGCCAGTTTCAACAACTGCCTTCAAGTACATGCCCGGTAGCAAGTTGGTATCTTCTTTATCAATATGGCAGTGAATACGTATCGTACGATCAAGGCTTATTTGACGACCCAACAAATAAACGGTTGCCATTCTTTCTTTGGTTTCGTTGGCAAGGGTGAATCGAACTTTTTGTCCGATCTTCAGTTTCGGCACATCTTTCTCGAATACGGTGAGTTCAGCGTGCAAGTGCTCGGTATCAACAATCTCAAACAGGATGTCACTGGGGTTTACAAATTTTCCGATGTTGACGTTCACCTGGGTTACGTAACCATTGATAGGCGAGTAGAGGTTGATGGCACTTGAAATTTTCCCTTCATTCAAGGAGGCAAGGTCAATGCTTATCATCTTCAGTTTTTCTTCAAGGCCATTGGCTTTTGTTTGCCAACTTGTGTACGTTGTTTTGGCTTGTTGCAATGTTTTCTGAGCATTTACATTGTCCTTGGCCAGTTCAAGTTGCCGGTCATAATCCATTTTGGCAAACTCGGATTGGTTCTTCGCTTCTATGTAATCCTGCTGTATTTGTATGAAATCCAGATTTTCCATAGTGGCAATCACCTGGCCAGCCTTTACTCTTGATCCTTGCAACAAAGGTGTGCTCTTTAAAAATCCTCCGAGCGGAACGGAAATACTGACCATCTGTTGAGGGGGCACGTCCAACTTGCCATTTACTTTTACAGTGCCGCTGATTTGTTTGTTTTCAATTTCGCCCAATTCAATGGCTGCTGTTTTGTATTGGGCTTCGGTGAACTCCACGGTATTCTTTTCTTCGCTGTGATGCTCTTCTGTGGTCGCCTCTTTGGCACTCTTGCTTCCGCACGACATGGTCAATGCCAAACTAATAAAAATTGAAAGTATAGAAATTGATTTAGATGTAGTCATGGTCGATCTTATTTAGTGCCTGATAAAAATTCGATGTAAATAATACTTTGATTGTAATCGCTTAAGGTTTGCAAGTAACCTTCTTTGATACTGATGGCATTTCGAACGCCAAGCAGGTATTCGGCATATCCTATTTCGCCTCCGCGAAAGGCAATTTGCGATTGCTTTAAGATCAGTTCTGCATTTGGTAAAGCGGAAGAGCGGTAATACTCCAAACTGTTTCTATTCTTTCCGTACAGTTGCGCGGCCTGTTGTGATTGCCCTTGTATGATTTTCTGCTGATTGGTGTAATTACTTTCCGCAGCCTGACGGTTGAACTCTGCGGCCTTCACTCTGCCTTGATGAGGAATGAACCATAGTGGAATGGAGACACCCACTTGAAACCCGGTGAACCTGGTGTTGCTGCTAGCAACCGCTCCGTTTTCAAAATCTATAGCATCGATCAGTGTTTGATTGAAATACCCGATCGATAGGTCAGGGGCAAACTTTGCGGTTTCCACTTTCTTCAGGCTCTTCGCCACTTCCACTTGCTGCCGCACATAAGACAGAAAAGGGTTTGTGGACAGGGCAGTGTCCTGCAATACATCAAATGGAATCTCGGTCAACCCATTCTCTGAAATGTCAGGAAGTCGCTCACTGTTGAGCAGCGTCTGCAATTGCGTACGCAAAATTGTTGCCGTTGATTCATTTTGGCGAAGCTGGTTTTTCACCTCATTGCGTTGTGTTTCAGCCGTGGCCTGCTCCAATAGTTTGGTTTCACCCGTCTTATAACGTAGTGAAGCCGACTTTAAGAAGCCTTCATAAATGCTGTCTTGCTGAAGCAAAAGTTCATGTCGCGCCTTTACAAAGGCAAGCTGATAATAGACTTGCTTCACCTGGTAAACCAATTCATTTTCTGTAAATGCTTTTTTCAATTCTGAGGAAGCGAGCAAGGATCGGTTCAGCGAGACTTGACTGCCCCATACTGCAAAGGGGATGCTCTGCGCAATCGTTATGTTATTATCGTTTTTAACGAAGCTGTTGTACTGCCCATACTGCAAAGAGACACTGGTCTTGGGCAGATCAAAACCTGTTTTCTTCAATTGTCTTTGCGATTCCACTTCGTAAGCTACCGTCTTGATGCCCGCGTTGTTTTTTAATGCGACATCAATGGCTTGCTGAACCGTCAACTTGTTGGACTGCCCAAGCCCTACAAGCGATGAAAGAGTAAAGGTGATGATGATTAATATTCTCATATCGAAGAAGCGTTTATTTTCTTAGAACCAATTTTTTCAGAATAGATAAACAGGCAAGGCAGTACGATCAGGGTAAGAAGTGTTGAGCTGATTAAACCTCCGATCACAACGGTAGCCAACGGTTTTTGCACTTCGGCTCCTGCGCTGGTTGCCAATGCCATCGGCAAAAAGCCAAGAGAGGCAACCGCAGCCGTCATTAACACGGGGCGAAGGCGCACGGAAGTTGCCTTTAATATAATGTCATGCAAATCGGTTATGCCATCTTTTTTCAAGCGGTTGAACTCAGCGATGAGTACAATTCCGTTCAACACGGCAACCCCGAAAAGTGCGATAAAGCCTATGCCTGCAGAAATACTGAACGGCATGCCACGAAAAAGCAGCGCGAAGATTCCCCCAATCGCTGACATAGGAATAGCGGTGAAGATAAGGACGGATTGTTTTAGCGAACCAAACGTGAAGAACAGCAGCATTAAAATAAGCAACAGCGCAACGGGTACTGCTATCGACAACCGTGCCTTTGCTTCTTTCAGGTTCTCAAATTGCCCCCCGTAGGTCGGGAAATACCCTGGCGGAAAGTCAACCTGGGTTGTAATTTTCTGCTGTAGTTCCTCAACAATACTGGCCACATCGCGGCCTCGCACATTAAAGCCTACAATTATTCTTCGCTTTGCATCTTCACGTTGAATCTGATTCGGCCCAATTTTGAATTCCACATCGGCCAACTGTTTCAAGGGAATCTGCTCGCCCTTCACTGAAGAAATGAACAAGTTGCGCACATCTTCAATGCTTTGGCGGCTTTGTGAACTGAGACGAACGGTGAGGTCATATCTTCTTTCGCCTTCGAACACCAGCCCGGCTGCTTGCCCAGCAAAGGCTGTATTAATGGCCTGGTTAATATCAGCGATGTTCAGACCATACTTGGCTACCTCATCGCGGTTTATATTGATTACGATTTGCGGCAAGCCAGTAACTTTCTCTACGTATAGGTCGCGTGCACCCGCTACGCTTCCTGCAATTTTTCCAATCCGTTGTGATAGGTCGGTAAGTACATTAAGGTCTTCGCCAAAAATTTTAATTGCCACGTCTTGTCGCACGCCCGTCATCAACTCATTGAATCGCATTTGAATGGGTTGTTGGAACCCGAATGTTACTCCAGGAATGTCTTCCAATGCTTCGCCCATTTTATCGGCAAGTTCTACTCTGTCACCGGCTTTTTTCCACTCACTTTTATCTTTCAGGATTACCATCATATCGCAGGCCTCAATAGGCATAGGATCGGTAGGAATTTCGGATGAGCCAATTTTGCCGACCACTTCTTTTACCTCGTCAGGAAACTCGCGCAACAAAATTTCTGCACCCTTGGAGGCAGTCTCTATAGTATATGACAGACTACTTCCGGTAAGTACTCTGGTTTCTACGGCAAAGTCACCTTCTTCCAATGTGGGAAGAAATTCGCCCCCCATTCTCGTAAAGAAGATGAGGCTTACCAGGAAAAGGATAACAGATGAAATGACTACAACAAACTTGTGCTTTAGTGCTCTATTGATTATTGGTTCATACAATCGATGAAAGAAGCCCATCATTCTGTCAGAGAAATTGCGTTTATGCTCAGTGTTCTTGCTCAGAAAAAGAGCCGACATCATCGGCACATAAGTAAGTGATAGAAGGAATGCGCCAAGGATGGCAAAGCTAACGGTCTGGGCCATCGGCTTAAACATTTTACCCTCAATGCCGACCAGGGCAAGAATGGGCAGATAAACGATCAGAATGATAATCTCACCAAAAGCTGCCGATGTTCTTATTTTAGAAGCTGATTGGTAAACTTCCAAATCCATTTCTTCTTTCGTCAAGCGAATGGCTCCTCGTAAGCTTAGGTGATGCATCGTAGCTTCTACAATAATCACGGCCCCATCCACAATTAAACCAAAATCAATAGCACCCAAACTCATCAAGTTGCCGGATACACCAAAGACATGCATGAGCGAGACCGCAAACAGCATGGCCAATGGAATGACGGAAGCCACTATCAAGCCCGCTCGCAGATTGCCAAGGAATAAAACCAGAACGAAAATTACAATTAGGGCGCCCTCAATTAAATTCTTTTCAACAGTGCCCACAGCGCGGTTCACCAATGCGCTCCGGTCAAGAAAGGCTTCAATGGTTACCCCTTCTGGCAATGTTTTTTTTATTTGCTCCATTTTTTGTTTTACTCGATTCACAACAGCGTTGGAGTTTTCACCTTTCAGCATCAAGGCGGTAGCGCCTACTACTTCACCTTCTTTGTTATAAGTCATGGCACCATAGCGGTTGGCAAACCCGAAGCGCACCTCCGCCACATTGCGTATAAGAACGGGGATTCCAGTTGCCGTATTTTTAACTACAATCTTTCCGATGTCATCTACTGAATTGATGAGCCCCTCGCTGCGGATAAACCAGGCATTGGGCTTCCTATCTATGTAAGCACCCCCTGTATTTTGATTGTTCTTTTCGAGTGCAGTGAAAATATCAGTTATGCCCAGATCATAGCTGCGAAGTTTATCGGGGTCAAGCGCTATTTCATATTGCTTTAAAAGGCCCCCAAAGCTTGCCACATCAGCTACACCTGGTGTGCCTAGCAACTGCCTGCGCACGATCCAATCTTGGATGCTACGAAGTTCCATCGGGTTGAACTTGTCCTCATAACCTTTCTTTGGTCGGATGATGTATTGATAAATCTCGCCAAGCCCTGTAGTTACGGGAGCCAGTTCGGGAGAGCCGATACCCGGAGGGATTTGCTTTGCTGCTACGGTCAATCGTTCGTTGACTTGCTGACGTGCCCAGTAAACATCAATGTTGTCATGAAAAACAATTGTGACAACTGAAAGGCCGAACCGTGAAAAGCTCCGCATCTCTTTAATGTCGGGAATGGTTGTCATTGTTTGCTCTACGGGAAAGGTTACGAGCCGTTCAATATCCAGAGCGGACTGAGAGGGAGCTATCGTGATAATCTGTACCTGGTTATTGGTAATGTCGGGCACGGCATCAATAGGGAGTTGCGTTATTGAATAACCGCCCCAAATAATCAACGCAAGTGTGCAGAGACCGATGATTAGTTTATTGTGTATGGAATAATGAATGATTTTATCTAACATAAGAGTCAGTGATTAAAATTTAGACTTGGCAGGACTATGCCTAAGAGAAACAAGAGCAAAGAAGAAAGCCCAAGAGTATCCAAAGAAAATAATGGATAATCATAGTGAGAGTACTTTTCCTTTTCTTGGATTGCTTTTTTTCTTTTCTCTGATTTTTCATGATAAGCCCTAACCCTCTTTGCTGAGGCTACAGTTGCCTCAGCAAAGAAATTTTTCGCCATAAGGACGAAGGATAATTTAGGAGCTTAGATCTTGGGCGGTTGCCAGATGTGGTTGTAATCAGACAATACCTGCTTTTCAATGTAGGGTATTGTTTCTTTGGTGTTATGGATAACACCAGCAAAGTCTATGTTAGCTAAAGTGGATAGTTGTATATGAGCAGCACAACACGCACATATACAAAAAGGAGTGCAAAGGTCTTGATCTTGAGTTAAATTAACGCGGTCATACGCGGCTATTCTGACAATCTCGCTGTTTTGCTCGCTCATTGAGCTTGCATCACTGCATGGATATATTGCCAGAAAGAGCAAATAGAAAGCAAACAGAATATAACCGATTCTCACGATGCAAAGATAAACGAAAAAATGATGCAATTGGGTTGCAACTGAGTAAACGACAAAAGAAACGACCTAAATATTAAAATTGTACGGGTTTTCACTTTAAATTTTTAGCAACTGGAATTTAGAAATAGGAAGAAAAACCAACCTGGAAACCGGCTGTTTTGGAGGCTGGATTCCCAAACAGATCGGTTTGCCAATTATACCGGCAATTTAAACGGATAACGGTTTTGGATGTTGGGCGCCAGCTAATTCCCGGCACCACGGCAACAACGTATTCGGCAATGTCCTCACCGGTTTCAGCAAATTCACCCACATTCCAGTCTACGTATTCAAACCGGCAAACGGCATTAATAACAGACCGGTCAAAGCCAAAGATATTCTGCCGAACAATGGGTTGAACGACATCAAGAAAACCACCCATCTGTTTATCACCATACTGTTGTCCGTAGGTTGATGGTACATCTACCTTGTTGAATACCCACTCTGTGTTTAAGTAAGTTTTTGTTGCTGCTATAACCGTGTTGAAATCAAGTGCCCACGAATGATGTCTCCGCTTTTCATCAAGCACTAATCCATCTTCCTGAAACTTGTTATAGACACCACCCATGTATGACAAGCCTAACTCACCGATTTTTTTATTTCGTAGGGCAACTTTAGCCGTTAACAATGGCACACCATTGAAACTTTCTTCAAACCGGTCTTTATTCAGTTTCGATGCCGGAAGAAATGTTTTGTTTTCGCTGTTGCTGATAATCTGATCATCGAATCCATTCGTCAGGTAAGTCTCGTACGCATATACCCAATTGTCTTTATATAGTTTGCCATACAAACCAAAGCCTACATTACTCCATGTAGCGGGCAGTAACTGAGTAGCTGAAATCGGGCGGTCAATAAATTCCCATTTAGGCCCATCGTGATTTTGATTGAACGCACCAATCGGGTTCATCACTATACCTCCCCTGAAATTCAGCAGCGGGTGAAATTCAAAATCAACAGAAGCAAATTCAATATTGATTTCTTTGGTGCCATCTTCAAACTCTATTTCGGAGAGAAATTTTATTCGCCTGGAAATGCTTGACGCGATAAATAACGTGAGGCGTCTCATTTGAAATTGATGTCCTTCACTTACACCATCGGTACCCAGGTGTTGCCAGTTAGCTTCCACATATCCGCCCACGGCAACAGGTAGTTTACTGACAGACAAAAAGGGTCGGTTATAAACCGCATCCATATTGAGAAGTAGTTTGGAAGTGTCTCGTTGTGTTCTTTTGAACAACGTAGAATCTACTTGTGCAGTCACGGTTAAGCACATCACTAAAGCAACTCCTAACAGTAAACTTATTTTCATGATTGTCGAAGGTCAATGGTGATGGTCTCGGTTTGCACGATGACAGGAAAGGAGCGAAGTTTTTTTTCAGCCGGTCCATTACTCACCATACCTTTATTGGTGAATTCACTTCCATGACTTGGGCAATGGAGTGCCTCGCCCGATGCTTGTAGCTCTGCGCCCTGGTGGGTGCATTTCATCCAAAGAGCGCTATACTCGGTATCAGAAAACCGATACACGTAAATAGGAAATTCCAATTTGTCGTTTTGCACGATGATATATTGACGGGTGAGCGTCTGTTCTTTTTTTAGGTATGTGAACTCCGACTTCGGCACGCTGATGCCAGTTGCATCCATTACACCGCTTACATAATGTGTTGCCTGGCAACCGGAGATTAGAAATGGAATCAACCCGCCACTGACACAGGTGATGCAAGTTTGCCTTATAAATGCGAGTCTCTTCATAGTTATAAGCTCTCCAAAAATCTAATGAGTTTCGTTTTCTCCTCAGCCGTTAACGCCTCGTAGTTACCGCGAGATTGAATGCCTTCGCCTCCATGAAGCAGTATGGCTTCTTCAATGTTTCTGGCTCTTCCATCGTGCATTAAAAAATACTGTCCGCCCTGAGAGTTCTTTGAAAGACCTAAGCCCCAAAGCGGTGGTGTTCGCCACTCATAGGTTTTTGCAGAGCCTTCAGTATATCCATCATCGAGTACCGTTCCCATATCATGTAATAGTAAGTCGCTGTAGGGATAAAAGACTTTATTGGAGATGGCTGCAATAGTGGAGTTCCCCGTTTTCATTTCCGGGCGATGACATTTTGAACAACCAATGGTGGTAAACAATTGCTTTCCTTCCATAATGGAATTGCTCCCTGGTCGTGGTGCGGGTGCCTTCAGTGTTTTTAAATAGAAGACCACATCGTTAATGGTTTGATTGGAAACTTCCGGATCAAACACAAATCCTGAATGCGTGTCAACGGGTTCAAAGCTGGAGGTTATTCCAATGTCCTGATTGTATGCAGTAGCCGTTTGTTGCAACAAATTGTAGGTGGCTCCCTTCTTCCCAAACCTGCCTATATACTTACCGTTTTGGGTCACACTGTTCTGTCGCTCCGTTAAATACTCTTTCAGATTGATCCAGTTTGGTACACCGCTAATTCCATCTCCATCACTATCGTCAGGGTCAGCCCATGCTAAAATTTCAGCATCACTGACTGCGTCTATAAAACCGAGACCGGTATTGGCCGGAGGGGTAAAGCGGGAGAAAGTTGCATTTTGGGGAATCGCTTCCGGGGTAAAACCGGGAACTGCCCGATGTTGAAGTTGAGGGCCACCGACATTTAGGTATTGATTCCCGTTTTCATCGGTTTGGCCGAATCGCGTAAGCGTAGTAAAAGGATGACCTTTGCCATCACCCGGATGACAACTACCACAGGAGGTGCCGACAAACAGAGGCCCAAGGCCATTTGCAGACGTAAATACTTCATCATTAAAAGCCACATCGCCTAACAAGAATTGGATGTTTTCTGCTTCGTTTAATCCTTCAACCGGACCGTCAAGCAAGTCGTAATCAGCAGGGGCCTTAGGCTGGAATTCTTCACATGCGACCAGTAGTACTAGTCCAATAAATACAATTCTGCGGTTCATACCCCAAAAGTACGTTTAGTTTAAATAAAAAGTTAGATGAACCTAATATTTTAATTTAACGATGTTAACAAAAAGCCTTATTTTTATATGAAAAAACCGGGCAAATGGGGTCACTGACTGAAGAAAATTACATCAAGTCCATCTATGCACTTTCCCAGGCAACGGGAGAAGTTTACTTATCCGAGTTGGCCAAAAAACTGGATGTAAAGCTCCCCAGCGTGAATAGCATGATGAAACGTCTGGCGACCAAGAAATTGGTGGCTTATGCTCCTTACAAGGGTATCAGGCTGACCGAAAAAGGGAAAAAAGAAGCTTTGGCAATTATTAGAAAACACCGCCTGGCAGAATTGTTTTTAGTAAAGGTGATGGGTCTTGGATGGGAAGAAGTGCATGACATCGCTGAACAGTTAGAACATGTGAACTCATCCCGTTTTTACGAACGCATTGATGAATTACTGAACAGCCCAAAGTTTGATCCGCATGGCGAACCAATCCCGGACAGCAACGGAAAAATTCATACACAAAAACGCACTTCCCTGATTGACCTCGCAGAAGGATTAACCGCTACAATCACTGCCGTTGCTGAAGATGAAAAATTATTCCTCGACCACTTGAACACAAAGGGATTGCAAATTGGAGATGCTGTGACCATTAAGAAAAGGGAACTGTTCGATGGTTCCATTACCCTGCAGCACAAGTCGAAAAAAGAAATACTGTTGACACATCAGGTGGCGGAAAGGATTTGGGTGGAGGTTTAAGAGCAGTGAGGAATGAATTCATTTCAGAACTTGTAACTAATCACTAGAATTACTCCCTGGAATGCACTTGCTTCCCATCCGCTTTTCAATTCACTAGAGGTTAGGTAATAGCCAAGTTTTGGTCCGCCTTCCAAGCCCAATGAAAAACGATTGTCTATCAAATAGGCAACCCGCAAAAAGGGCATCAGTCCGATCTGATAATTATCGGTCGATACCGAATCACCTAGATGTTCAATCCATGCGCCAAAGCCGTCAATTCCTGTCGAATTGCCAGCTACTCTGAGTCCACCTGCGATCAGCCCCAAGCCGGAACACAACATAGTCATTCCGTTGGTTATATTTCTCCTCTACAATTTCACCATCCAATCGCGCTCGGAAATTTAAAGCTCCATTTCGCCTGTATAGGAAACTGGTGCCCTGTACATCCCAACTACCCAACACAGCACCTATTGAAAATTCATTTTTCAACTGTAAATCTTCAGGCTGTTGCCCGAAAAGAAAGAAATCGCATAGAAGGATCAATATGGTAAGGCTAATTGATCTCATACAGCAGTTTTTGCATAGAGTCTGTTCTTAAACCAGAAAGCAAGATTGACAAGCAATATCAGCGCAGGCACTTCAATGAGTGGCCCGATAACACCTGCGAAGGCTTGACCTGAATTAATTCCAAATACTCCAACGGCTATGGCTATCGCTAATTCAAAATTGTTACCTGTTGCTGTAAATGAAACCGAAGCATTTTCCTCATAGTTAGCCCCCATCTTTTTTGATAAGAGAAAACTCAGAATGAAAATAATAATGAAGTAGATTACCAATGGTATTGCAATGCGAATAACATCAAATGGAATATCTACAATCATCTTTCCTTTGAAGCTGAACATGATTACGATTGTAAATAACAAGGCAATCAATGTGAGCGGGCTAATTTTTGGAACAACGTTTTGTACATACCATTCCTCGCCTTTTGCTTTCTTAAAGAAATACCGTGTTAAAAATCCTGCGATGAACGGAACACCGAGATATAAGAATACACTCTCCGCTACATCGCCCATGCTTACATTTACTACTGTGCCTTCAATGCCAAAGTAGGGAGGCAGCACCGTGATGAACAGCCAGGCGAACACGCTATAAAACAATACTTGAAAAATACTATTGAGTGCTACCAATCCGGCAGCATATTCTTTATCGCCTTTAGCCAGATCGTTCCAAACTAAAACCATCGCAATGCAGCGTGCTATGCCAATCAATATCAAACCTATCATATATTCAGGCTTATCTCGAAGGAAAATAATTGCCAAGAGAAACATCAGGACTGGGCCGACTATCCAGTTAAGGAGAAGTGAGAGAGAGATGACCTTTACATTTTTAAATACCTTTCCGAGGTGCTCATACCTGACCTTTGCCAAGGGTGGAAACATCATGATGATAAGACCAGCAGCTATTAGTAGATTCGTTGTTCCATATTGAAAAGGTTCCATCAATTTTTCCACTGGCAGAAAGTTTCCAAGGACTACACCAACAATCATTGCCAGAAAAATCCAAAGAGTGAGGTAGCGATCTAAAAATCCAAGTTTTGATTGACTCATAAAGAATTGCTCTATATTATTAAGTTGATTTAGTATGCTTTTCTTAGCATATCTGCATACTCATTCGGTAGCGGACTATCTTCAACTGCTTTAGCCGCCTTTTCCACATCGTATTCAAATCGGATAAGCTCAGCTTTAAATGAATCCGGCTTTTTTAGAGAGAAATTTTCATCAAGTGTAACGATTACATACCCACCGCGAATGTCACCGTCCTTTGGTTTACCTACTGAACCAATGTTGATAGCATGACGGTAGTTGCCATTTTCATCTTTCAGTATTCTGTGATACGGTTTGTGCGTATGTCCAAAAAACATGAAGTGTGCATTTGCTTGGTCCATAATGCGTAGCAAACTTTTCTCATCGCGATCTGCAAAAAGATATTCATTGACTTTACGCGGACTACCGTGAACCAGCAGAAAGTCAAATTTTTCTTCGTTCAATTGATACTCTAATCGAATGTGAGAAGGTAGAGAACGCAGATACTTGCGCTCGTCTTCTTTTACAACCTGATTGGTAAATGCAATAGATTGTGCTCCGTTTGTCTTCTCATGATCTGTCTTGTAAGCGCAGCCGCAGTCATTGCTGGAACGGCCAATGCCGAAATCATAATTACCTGCTAGTGTGGGTATTTTCCTGCTGCGGATTTCATTAATTACTTCGTTTGGCCAAATGTTATAACCTACAAGGTCACCAAGACAATAAACTGCATCGGGTTTACGGTTGTCAATATCTGCCAGACAAGCTTCCAGTGCTGGCAGGTTGGCATGGATGTCACTAAAGAGAGCAATTTGCATAAATATATATCGTAATATTACGTTAGGTTCGAGTAAAAAAAATTCAGCAGCAATCGTTCTTTTTTACATACTTGGTAAACATATTCACAAAAATATCTTTCGCTTCTTCCCACACTTGTTCATCAATACAGTAATTCACTTTCGGGCCCTCCACCTCACCTTTAATAATACCAATCCTTTTCAGCTCTTTCAGATGTTGAGTGATGGTTGATTGGGACAAGGGCAGTTCGTTGACAAGGTCATTGCAAATACAGGTCTGGTTACTCAATATATATTCAAGAATCGCCACGCGTGCTGGATGGTCAAACGCTTTAGCTAGGTTTGCCACCTGGTTTTGACGTTTTTTAAACAGTTCTGATTTGGTAATACCCATATTGTAATAACGCAATATTACGATACGAATAGCAAGTGTGCAAGACTTTAATGCTGACGGCAGTTTAGAAATCGAAGGATGTTTGAATATGAACCACCCTACCATACTTCCGACAAGCCGCGAGTTGTGCCTGGTCATATGCTTGTTGAACTACTATCAATCTTTTTCGATGCTGTTCCGCTTTGTCGGTTGGCAGCGCTGACAGTCTGACTGATGTGCCGTGTGTGATATCACAGGCTTCGGACTTTTGTGTTTCATTCCGAATTTCCTGGATGTCACGCGATAGTTCACATTGACGCTTGGTGAAATCCCTAAAAATGCACATTGTTTAAGTATTTGCTTAAATAAGGAAACTATTCTTACATTTACACCGTTAAGTCACTACAACCAATTGAAAATATGGAAAAAAACACCTGTATACGCGTTTTCGCTGATCAGAACCAAATCGAGCAATGTCGTGAGAAGGTCTCAGCGAATAACAATTCTTTCACCCAATTAGGTAGTATTCTTTCTCTTGCAGGCAATGAAGTGAGGCTTAAAATCCTCTATTTGCTTGAAAAAGAAAATGAGCTTTGCCCCTGCGACATCAGCGACATTTTGAGCATGAGTGTACCTGCTATTTCTCAACACTTACGAAAACTCAAGGATGGCAGAATAGTAGGAACGCGGAAAGTCGGTCAGACAATTTTTTACTCACTTCGGTCTGAGCACCTTAAAATTTTAAGAACCTTTTTTAAGGCCATCGAGCAAATGAATCAAAAACCTGTAACAATATGAAAACTGAAAGTCAGAAAGGTTGGATGTTGGGAATAGTTACAGCGGTGGCTGCTTCCTTGTGTTGTATTACACCTGTTCTTGCACTCATTTCCGGAGTCGGTGGTATTGCTGCTACGTTCTCGTGGTTGGAACCAGCACGGCCTTACCTCGTTGGAATTACCATAGCAGCACTTGGATTTGCCTGGTATCAGAAATTAAAGCCTCGGAACCAGGCAGATGTGGAGTGTGATTGTGAAGAAGAAGAGGGGAAAACAAATTTCTGGCAATCCAAAACTTTTCTTGGCATTATTACCGTGTTTGCCGTTGCTACGTTGACATTCCCAGCCTATTCCCACGTATTCTATCCTAAAAGCGATAAGCAGGTGGTTATTGTAAAAGATACTGCACTTAAGACGGTTGATTTTTCAATTGCTGGGATGACTTGTACAAGCTGTGAAGAACATGTAAAGCATGCAGTGAATGAATTAGAAGGAGTGCTGGAGTCTTCTGCAAATTACAAGGAAGGTACGGCCAGTGTAAAATTTGATGATTCCAAAATTACGGTTGATAAACTCACAGAGGCTATCAATGCAACGGGTTACAAAGTCGAGAAATATGAGATTCAAAATTCAGCAAGCGTAGTCAAGACTTCATCCGTATTTCAAGCTGCTTCTGTCAACAAGATAGAATTGCTTGTGAAGGGTATGACGTGCAGCGGTTGTGAAGAACATATTAAACATGCTGTTAATGAATTGGATGGTGTAATAGAAGCTTCGGCATCCTACAAGGATGGCAAGGCGGTTATCAGCTATGATGCATCCAAAACATCACCCAAAAAAATTAAAGAAGCCATCAACGGCACAGGTTACAAAGTAGTCGAACCCAACTAAATTTTTTAAGAATTGAACAAACAACAAAACCGATTTTAAAATCATGAAAGCAATCATCTTTTCCCTCCTTTCAAGTGCATTCATCTGTGGATGCTTCTGCAAGACAGCTTCTGCGCAAAGCAAGGATAATACTTTTGGCAATGCCAGCACAAAAGTTGTTGAACTAAAAGTTACCGGCATGACGTGCCAGGGTTGTGCAGAACATGTTACCGGTGCTCTCTCTAAAAAAGAGGGTGTTGTAAAATCGGATGTGAAGTTTGCTGAAAATTCAGCTACTGTTACCTACGATCCCTCTAAGACAAACGAAGCGGAAATTATTAGCACTATTAACGGAACAGGCTACAAAGCCCAACTTAAAGGAACGAACGAAAAAAAAGAAATTAAAAAAATTGAAGGAAGCACTCAGGTAAACCACGATGTTTCATTTTATGAGGTTCCCCTCGTGTGTGGAGCTGCACCAGAAATCGGATGTGGAGGCAAATCAAAACCCGTCCTTTTGGGCTTTAGAGAATAAAAATGAAGCCGTCAGCGAAGCATGGCTAAATAGAACCGGGACTGTAATTGCTGTTGTTTGGAAGAGAACGGCATCCCCTGGATTAAGAAAGATTGCTGCTGAAACGGTGTTCGATGAAAATAATATGACCGTGACTGGTATCTCCGATCCTGAGTATAAAAAAATGCTTGACGATTTTGGTAACAGGAAGAACTGGTACAGAGGGAAAGATGTGGATAAACTCAGCGTGGAAGAAGCTGACGTGATTGCTAAGAGACTAGTGACACGCGTTAACTCCAAAACAAGTTTATCTAAGGAAAAATCAGAAAAGCTGCAAGCTGAATTGGCATCTGTTTTCAAATCAACTTTTCTGAATCTTGATCCAACAGCGGAAATAAACTCTAACGAAGAAAAGGTTTATAAACAAAACGAGCAGAAAGTTGAGAATCAGATTTTGGAAGTGGGTAAAAAGCATCTTAACGAAACAGAAATGGAAGCCTTGAAGGATGCTGTTTCCCTAGGATGGAGACCAACTGAAAAAGAGAACAAAAACATAAAGAGCTGTTGCAGTCCTAAAAAGACTTCTTAAGCAATCTTTCTAAATCAACAACAGAGAGCTACTAAACATAAGGGATAAGTCAATTATCATGAACATTTTGAAAAGCATGTTTGGAAAAAACGGAGATCAGATCAAATCCAAATCAGCGACTGCGGAAACAATAGAGCTTGAAATCGCGGGGATGACGTGCGACCACTGTGCCGTGTCCATTGAAAAACGGTTTGAAGGCAAGCAGGGGATCGTCAATAAACGGGTAAGCTATGGTGAAAAAAAAGGCACTTTTACCTACGACCCAACACTGGTCTCACAGGATGACATCATCGAAACTATAAATAAAAGTAAAAGTTATCGGGTGCAGGGAGTAATTTCAGGAAATGGCTTGAAGGAAAGCGACAGCAACCTCACTGCATTAGTTAAGTCCCCCGTTTCAGGGCAAGGTTCCAATATTGCAACGGGCGGAAACCACTTCGATCTTATTATTATCGGAGGTGGATCAGCGGCCTTCTCAGCAGCGATAAAAGCAGAAGATTTGAGATTGTCAACACTGATGGTTAACGCGGGACTTCCTTTTGGCGGTACTTGCGTAAATGTGGGTTGTGTTCCTTCCAAAACATTGATCCGCTCTGCCGAAACAGTTTATCATGCCTCACATTCCAATTTTGAAGGCATTAAACCAAAAGGCTTTGAGTTAGATTTCTCTAAGGTGATTAAGGAGAAAAAGCAACTTGTTGCCACTCTGCAACAAAAAAAATATTTGGATGTCGTGAGTGATTTTGAAAATCTGCAAATGATTGAAGGGTGGGCAGAGTTTTTGGACAAAAAAACGATTTTAGTAAACGGAAAGGAAAAGTACACAGCCCTCAAGTTTATCATTGCCACTGGCGCAACTACAAATGTGCCTAAGATTGATGGCTTGCAAGAAGTAGGCTACTTGACGAACAGTACTTTGTTTGACCTTGAAGATAAGCCAGAAAGCCTGACGATAATGGGTGCTGGCTACATCGGTTTGGAGATCGCAATGGCTTACAATCGTTTAGGTGTTAAAGTGCGCATCATTGAATTTACTGACCGTGTGCTCCGAACTCAAACACCCGACATTAGTGAAGAATTGGAGAAACAAATGAGAGCAGAAGGGATTGAAATACTTCCAAACTTTCGTGCAGTTAAGTTTGAAAAGTCAGGTGCCGATACCATTATCTATTGCAAATGTCCTGACGGATCTGTAACCAAACTTGTAGAACCAGGGCGCATCTTAGTGGTCTCTGGAATAACACCCAATACGAAGAGATTGGGATTGCAAAATATTGGCATCAACCTTACCGAGAAAGGGAACATCGTGGTAAATGAAAAAATGGAAACGAATGTTCCGAACGTATATGCTGCCGGAGATGTAACAAGTACCCCTGCATTTGTTTACACTGCTGCACACGAAGGCAAAGTTGCAGTAGAGAATGCTTTCACAGGAGCAGAAAAGAAAGTGGAATACTCCTCGTTACCGTGGGTTGTTTTCACTGATCCACAGGTGGCTGGAGCCGGACTTGATGAAGTTCAGGCCGAAGCTCAAGGTATTCCATTCGAAGTATCAAAGCTGCCATTAAGCGAAGTGCCGCGCAGCATTGCCGCCCGTGATACACGCGGTTTTATCAAACTGATCAGAAATTCCGAAACTGACAAACTGATTGGCGCACGGGTAGTAGCACCTGAAGGAGGCGAGCTGATTCAGCAGTTAAGCATGGTCATCAAATATGGCATTACCGTGACTGACCTTGCTCAAGGCTTGTATCCTTATCTGACACTTGGAGAAGGGATCAAACTGGCGGCCATCACTTTTGGAAAAGATGTTTCAAAATTGAGTTGCTGTGCGAGTTAAAGAGCAATATCAGGGCTAAAGGTAATTTTTGCAGACCGCCCCCACCATGGCTTAACTTTAGAAATCCCATTTAAAAACATTGGCTATGTTACCATCAGACCTTACAAAAGACATCAAAACCCGCCTTTCAACCATCCGTGGTCAAGTGGATGGTATTATTAAGATGCTGGAAAATGAGCAAGACCCTGAAAAAATAATCACCCAATTTAAAGCGGTTGAAAGTGGGCTGGATACAACGCACAATCTTTTATTGGATGAAGTTTACCGGAAAGCCCTTGCTATAAAAATAGTTGAAGCCGCCAATGCATGCCCCGGCAACTGTGGCAATGAAGAAAAGATTGAGTTTCTCCGCACTGAGTTTCCCCAGTTTAAATTGGATGATATTGTGCACAAGCTCAAAGAGATAAACCGTATTAACGACAGGTTAGCAGAATACAATAAAAAAGAATCTTAAATAAAACTTGGAGGCCACCCCCATCAGCACCCCACCTTTGTTCCGTAATTATAAAAAAGACAAAAATTATGGAAAAACAAAAATTGAAAGTTGAAATTTTTACAGCAGGTTGTTCTGTTTGCTCACCTGTAGTTGATATGATAAAAGCAATGACATGTAGCAATTGTGATGTATCCATTTACAATGTAGCCGAACCATGCGACAGCAGGGAATGCCTTGAAAAAGTAACAGCCTATGGTATAAAAGCATTGCCTGCTGTTGCAATTGACGGAAAACTTTTGGCTTGCTGCCAGAATAAAAGCGTGTCAGAAGCAGAATTAAAAAATGCAGGTGTAGGTCGTAGAACAGCAGCTTAAAAAACTAACAAGGTTCAAATAATTTCTTTCTAATAAATATTATCATGGCAACAGAAAGTGTTCAAATGAAAGTATCCGGCTTAATGTGTTCCTTCTGTACGATGAGTGTAGAGAAAGCATTAAAAAGGTATCCGGCAATAAAAAGTGTAATGGTAAATCTTGTTCACGGTATTGTATTGGTTGAAGCTGATACAGCAAAAATGAACCGTGAACAGCTTGCCGAAGCTGTAGAGAAATTAGGATACAGTGTATCTTCAACAGAAGTGCAGCAATACAAAACTGATGAGGAACTTTTTAATCTCATAAAGCAGCGTGGCACTATCGGAATGGTAAGCGCCATTATTGATTTATTGGTTGACCCTTTAAATATTTTCGGCTTACCTCAGCAATACCGCGCATATTTTAGTTTGGCTGTTGCAACATTTGTTTTATTCTGGGTAGGTTATCCTATTCTCAGGAAAACAATAATGGCAATAAGACAGAGAGTAATAAATGCAAATGTACTATTGTCAGCCGGTGCCTGGGGTTCTTACATCATCGGAGCTTTATCACTTTACAATCCTGTATGGGAAAACTTTTTACCTGTAGCTGCTTGGTTAATGTCACTGCATTTATTCTTTGGCTACTTCAAACTCGATACTCGTAAAAAAGCATCAGAAGCGGTACGCAAGCTCATCAACTTGCAACCAACAAAAGCAAGAGTATTAAGAGGCGAACAAATGGCGGAAGTGCTTACAAAAGATGTATTGGTAGGAGAAACGGTAGAAGTCCGACCCGGTGAAAGAATCCCTTTAGATGGCATTGTAATTTCCGGAAATGCAAGTGTTGATGAATCAAGTTTTACGGGTGAATCCAATCCTGCAAACAAAGAGGTTAACTCAAAAGTAATTGGAGGCACATTGAACCTTGACGGAGCATTGCAAATTAAAGTTACCAAAATAGGTGAGGACAGTTTTTTAAGTCAGATAGTAAGTTTAATGAGCCGCATAGCTGAAAAGAAACCACCCGTAGAATTATTAGCAGATAAATTGATGAATTATTACGGACCGGTTGTATTTATTGTTGCCGCTATCGCCTTTGTAATATGGGGATTTACTACAGGTAATTATGTGCAGGCAACACTGGTTTTATTAACTACTATCATTATGGGCTATCCGTGCGCATTGGGTATTACAACACCAATGCTTGCCGCCATTGCCGGAGGCAAAGGTATTTCAATAGGGCTTTTAGTAAAAGCAAGTGAAGTGTTTTATGGTTTGTCAAGAGTAGATACAATTGTATTTGATAAAACTGGAACGCTTACTTATGGTAAGCCAACCGTTACAGATGTAAATGCACTTAATAATAATGAGGGTGAATTATTATCCGTTGCTCATGCAGTGGAAAGCAAGTCAGAACATCCCATTGGTCAGGCAATTTCATTTTACGCTCAAAAAGAAGGGGCTTCCAGCTTACAAATTGAAAACTTTAAAGCCATTCCGGGTAAAGGTGTTACAGGCAATGTCAACGGAGAATCAATTTTAGCAGGTAAGCTATCTTTCATTGAACAAAGCGGAGTGACCGTAACAGACAATGTAAAAAATAAAATAAACGCTTTTGGTGATGAAGGTAAAACAGCAATTCTCATTTGCTGGAACAATAATGTAATTGGTATTATCGCTTTGCAGGATACGCCCCGTCCATCAGGTCCGCAGGTAATTGCAAAGATGAAAGAAAGAGGAATGAGAACCGTAATGCTGACAGGAGACTCAAAACAAGTTGCTGAACCCATAGCAAAAAATCTTGGCATTGATGAAGTTCATGCGGAATTATTACCGGGTGAAAAGGCAACAGCCATTGAAGAATTACAAAAGAAAGGATACAAGGTTGCAATGGTGGGTGACGGAATAAATGATGCACCTGCCTTAGCTCAATCAGATGTTGGAATTGCAATTGGAGCAGGGACAGATGTTGCCATTGAAGCAGCAGGAGTTATTTTGATAGGTGATAAACTAATTGATGTTTTGAACGCTGTGATTTTAGGCAAGGCAAGCTACAAGACTATGACAGGTAATGTAGTCGTTGCTGTGCTCTTCAATATTGCAGGTATGTTGCTTGCAGCATTTGGTTTCATAACACCATTATTGGCAATTGTGGTAATGATTGTAAGTATTTTTGCTATACTTATCAATACATTGCGCATAAGAACCTTGCGCCTTGAATCCATTAAGCAGGATGTCACTACAGCATTGGTAGAAGCAAGATTCAAAGTATCAAATATGGTATGTGAAGGTTGTGCAGAAAAAATCACTACTGCTTTAAAAATACTTCCTGGAGTTAAAGATGTAAAATCAAAAGTGATGCAAAAGCAGGTGCATATTAATTATTATCCTGAACAGGTAAAGCAGGATGAGTTGAAAAAAGCAATGGAGAATAACGGTTACAATGTAGTTGAATTATAAAAATTGTTTCATTAAATAAATCAGAAAATGATAAATATAAAATCATTGCTTATGAAATTATCATCATCCGTTTTTATGGTAATTGCAATTACTTTCACATCGTGTGCGCAACAGCAAAATAAAACAGAACAGGTTGCTGAAAAGTCGCATTCACAAATTGGAACTGTGCAGAAAATTAAAATTCCTGTGGAGGGAATGTCTTGCAGTGCCTGCCAGTCTAATGTCAAAAAAACAATTAAATCAATGGATGGTGTTTCTGCGGTGGAGGTTAGCCTTGAAAACAAAATGGCTTATGTCACTTATGATACTCTAAAGGTGAAGCCTGCACAAATTCAGGAAGCGATAAATAATAAAGGTTATAAGGCAGGTAAACCCGAAAAAGATAAATAGTGAATTTTGAAAACTTTGTTCAGCAGTTTAGCCAGTCTTTAACCCACGGTTCTTTTCTGAGCATACTAATAGCAACACTTGCAGGAGTGATTTCTACTGGAGTTTGCCCATGCACTTTACCAGTAGGATTTGGAATAGCAGGTTTTGCAAGTAGTAATACTGAGCAAAAATCAAACACAGGATTCAAAATAGCATTTGCATTTTTTTGTGGCATTGTTGTTTGTTTATCATTGTTCGGAGCATTGGCAGGTCGCTTAGGAATTTTTCTTACAGAAACATTCGGTCAGTATTGGGCATTATCAATGGCGGTGATTTCTGCTATTGCAGCAGTCGTTGCATTTTATGGCCCTAAATTAAAAGTTGACCAGTTAGCTACAATAAGAAGACCGGGATTAGGTGGCTCTTTTGCTTACGGTTTAATTTTTAGCTTGGGCACATCAGCCGCTCCGCTTTTACTATTACTTTCAGTAGCTGCCGCCACTGCAAATCCGCTATACGGATTTTTACTTGCCCTTTCCTTTGGTATAGGCAGGGGATTACCATTTTTGATAGTGGGTGCTTTTGCAAGTGCGGTCACAAAATTTGCACAATTAACATGGCTGAGAAGAAGCATTCAAATCGTCAGCGGCATTGCTCTATTGTTTGTTTCTTATTATTATATAGAAGTGTTCATTAATCTTCAGTAGTACATTTTCAATTCAGTCAGTTAAAGAAAAGAAAACTAGAAATCGAACTTAGAATTAAACTCGCGGAAAGGATATTTCCAAGTTGGGTTGTGCGCCAGTTAAAAAAACCGAATGTGGTAAGTCAAATAGATAATTTCATTTCTTTGATCGAAAGAATTTGAAGTTTCAGGGAAGCCACAAGCCTGGAATAAGAAGACTTAGCGAAAAATTTTAGTCCTCTATGGAAGAATTGGGACTGGAAGGATTTCAAGCGAAGTCGCTTAAGGTGCACTAAGTTGGGGAGATTTCTTCAAAATGATTGCTCCCGACCATTTTTTTCCGACATGCCGCCAATTGCGTATGTTGCGGGGTCTTTGTCATGGATGACGATTCCGTTAAAGAATAAACAACCAATCTACACTTGTCTTGCCCTAGACAAATTTTCCGAAACGTGCCTAACTTTGGCTTGGCGGTGAAATGGTCTCATCATTTTTATTTGATCTTGATAGTCGCTGAATTTATTGAATATTCAGTCCTTTAGAAATTTCTTCACAAAGCTTTTGTCAAAGCATGAATTCCATAAAGAATCCAGAATACGATGAGGTTTTGACAAGTGCTTTACAGATTGAGTTAGAAATCTTTTTTGACTTAGAATATTGATTGGCTGTCCACAAAACAGTTGTTCCTTCAAAAACAATAACAACACAACCTTTTGCGGACTGCCAATCAATGATCGTCACGTCATGTGAAGAAACGAGGCTAAACCCCAACGCCTTTCCTCTTCGATTTTCTTTTCCCCTCACTTTCTTCTTCGCCATCCTGCTTCACAGTTTCCTTTTTCTCTTTGGATTTATCTGTGTCTTGCTTCTCCTTTTTTTCAATGCCCTGGAATTGCTTTTCCATTTTTGAATTGTAAAGGTCCAGGTTTTTGTATTGCGGATTGGCTGCTATGTACATTTTATCTTCTCCGCCTTCCCGCGCAAAGGTGACCTGAGTGAGGTTCCCTTTTTCCAGGGATTTCATCAGTTTTGTTTTTTCTTCGGCATTCAGTTGCTCCTTGATGGGGTATTTGGCCATGACCATTTCAAGGTCGTAACCATACCCGGCATGGTATTGTTTTACTTTAAAATTATCGTTCTTGTCCTTCTCCTGGAAATCAAGTTGCAGCCACGCGTTATAAGGTTGACCTTCTTTGTTGTTCAGGTCTTTATTGACTGCCCTGCCGCTCAAAAGATTGTACGCCTCTTTAGCGGTGATCCCGGAGTTTTTTGTGATATAAAATGTCTGGGTTACATCCTTTGTGGGATCGTCATTTTTCAGCGTGGCCTGATACCGATTGAAAAAATACATATCAGTCTGATCAGACTTTCTAAAATCAAGAGAATAATTCATTTTCTCTTTAGTATCACCCTTATTGAATTCTCCAACCATACTTAGCTTAAA
>JAEUUA010000010.1 GCA_016787755.1 Cyclobacteriaceae bacterium
TTATCCACCGCTCAGGCAATAACGAGAGCCAAAGAAGTTGGCGTGCGCAAGTCGGTAGGTGCCGGTAGATTTAATTTAATTGTGCAATTTCTATCTGAGGCCTGGGTACTTACCTTTATCTCAGGAATTTTTGCCATAGCCATAGCGCAATTAGCTATGCCTTCCATTAATACAGTGCTAGACAAGAACATTTTATTTGAATTAACAAATTCACCACTCCTACTTTTATCTCTTTTAGCAGCCATCATTTTAATCGGCCTTTTTGCGGGCATGTATCCTGCGTGGCTCATTTCAAAATACAATCCATCGCTTACGTTGAAGGTGGGCTCAACCACTTCGGGAAATCACGGCTCGGCATGGTTACGAAAGAGTTTAGTGGTAGCTCAGTTCAGCATTTCGATTGGGTTGTTGATTGCCCTCTTAGTGATTGCCGAACAGGTAAATTATTTGCGCAGTAAAAATCTCGGATTTACTAAAGACAATATCATTAATGTCGAAATTCAACCTCGCATCAATAAACAAGGTTTATTTAAAAATGAACTCGAAAAAATTGCCGAAATAAAAGATGTAGCCTTTGCTACCGCAACTCCGAGTAGCCAGTCACATTGGGGTACCATCATGAACCGGGCAGGACGCGAAGATCCATCCCGAAAAGAAGTGACTCTAATTTTTGGTGATGATCATTTTTGTACAATGTATGGCCTTCAATTGTTAGCTGGAAGATTTCTGGAAGCTTCCGATACTAATTATATCGCGCAGTCGTTGGCTGAGAAAGATCAGATCATAAAGGCGGTAGTTAATGAACAATTAATACACGAACTTCAATTCGAATCAAACGATGCTGCTATCGGTGAGCGCGTTTGGGTGGGATGGAATAGCGGCAACGTTGAAATTGTTGGTGTGGTTGGTGATTTTAATACCGGATCACTACATCAAGTCATTAAGCCAGCGTTAATTACACCAAACCCTAAGGACTATGAACAAGCGGGGATAAAAATTGAAGCCAATAGCAATGTGCCCGAAACATTGGCCGCAATAGAAGCTGCCTGGAGAACTGCCTACCCGGAAGGAATTTTTTCATACAAATTTTTAGATGAACAGATTGATGCCTTTTACAAAGCAGAAGAAAGGCTTTTCACTTTATTTAAAATATTTTCAGGGCTAGCCATGTTTATTTCGTGCCTCGGACTTTGGGGGCTCGCTACCTTTGCTGCACAAACGCGCACCAAAGAAATAGGCATTCGAAAAGTATTAGGGGCATCGGTTAACAGAATAGTTATACTGCTTTCTAAAGATTTTCTTTTGCTGGTAGTAGCTGCTATGGTAATTGCTTCTCCCCTTGCGTGGTATGGCATGAATCAATGGCTTCAGAACTACGCATTCCGAATTACTATTAGTTGGTGGATTATCGGGCTAACCGGAATTATAGCTGTTCTTATTGCAATCCTCACTGTAAGTTCGCAAGCCATTAAAGCAGCACTTAGCAATCCGGTGGATAGTTTAAGGAGCGAATGAAGCGAAGTGAATGGGAATCTTGTATTCAGTAATTAATATCAAGTATCCAACTTTGAGTAGGGGTTGAACCGAGGTTAGATGTCTTACGTTCAAAAAAGAAAGAATTATGAAAAAATTTGCATTTTCCGTCATTCTGGCTGCTATTACCTCTCTTTCCGTTGCACAGGAATTTGAAAAAGAGCTGGGCTCGTTCGATAAAATAATCGTATCTCCTAAAATTAATCTAATGTTAGAAAAAGGTGATCGGGAGTCAATCCGAATCAAAAGTTCTCACATTGAGCCGGGAAAAATTAATGTGGAGATAATCAATAATAAACTCCATCTCTTTTTAGATCATGCGCGAATTGTTGAAAAACAAGAACGTACCAATAAATACCACTCGAAGACGAGCATGTATCGTGATGCTGAAGTAACTGCCTATGTCACCTACACAGAACTTACTGGATTGGAAGTTCGGGGTGAACAGGAAGTAACCTGCTTAAGTAGCATTGATTCAGAAAAGTTCAAACTCAAGGTATATGGCGAAGCAGAAATAACTTTTGAATCTTTATCCACACAAAAATTTAAAGCGGTTGTGTATGGTGAGAATAAAATAAAAATTAAAGACGGAAAAGCAGACCACCAACGCTATAGGTTGTATGGCGAAAATAAAATTGATACCAGAGCAGTATCAAGCTCAACCATTTCGACTACCATTTATGGTGAAGGAAGACTAACTGTAAACGCAAGTGATGAAGTGCGTATTTCGGCATTTGGCGAACCTCAAATCAATGTGATGGGTACCTCATTCATTAATAAGGGTATTGTGATTGGTAGAGTTGAGATTCGAAAAAATAACTAAAAAGCATCATCTCATAAACAAAAAGCCTGATCAAGTCAGGCTTTTTCGGTTTAACTCATTCCGTTTATATTGAGATTCAAAAAAGCGATTAATCTCACTTTACAGAAAAAATGGGTTTACCTATTTGGCTAAATTAGAATTGATCCGTAGTTTTCTACCTTAGAACCCATACTATATGACTAAGATTTACAAATTTATTGCTTTGATTCTGGTGAGTTTCAGCTGCCTACCGCAAGCGAGTTATGCCCAGGATGATATTGACCAGATTTTGAAAGGATCTTTGAAAGATGCCAATTACCTGTTAGAAGGATACATGACTCCTTTGATGAACAGTATTGGCACCGGACTAAATTACGGTTGGTATAATACCGCAAAAGTGCATAAGACATTAGGTGTTGATTTAACCATTAGTGCAAGTTTAGTTTACACACCTGTCTCTGATAAATTTTACAGTGTTGATAATAATAAGTTAGAACAAGTAAGGTTGATTTCGTATGATAACAATCCAATCAGTTCAACCGGCATAGGAAGTGTTCCATCTATTTTTGGACCTGATAAGGCGCCAACATACGAACACACTGACTCGGGTGAAACTTTTGATGGTCCTCCTGGCCTTGATTTAAAGGATGCAATCAAAATTAATGCGTTACCTGTCCCTATCTACAACTTAGGGATCGGCCTGCCAAAAGGGTTTGATCTAAAAATAAGATTTGCACCAACACTTACCTCTGGGGATGCAAAGTTTAGTTTGTTTGGACTTGGCGTAATGCATGACGTGAAGCAATATATTCCTGGCATTAAAGCCATACCGTTTGATTTATCCGCTTTTGTAGGGTACACAAATATGAAAGCAGAGCAAAAAATAGATGCAACTTCCGGGCAAAATCAACGAGCCGAAGTTTCATTTAGCTCAACAACGGTGCAAGCACTGATTTCGAAGAAGATTTCTGTATTGACAGTATATGGTGGTCTTGGATATAATTTGGCTAAGTCAAACCTCGCAATGAAAGGAACATATGATTTGGATGATGACGGGACTGTAGACGCAACAGACCCAGTAAATCTTGATTTCTCAACCTCTGGCGTGCGGGCCACAGGGGGTATTAGACTTAAATTTGCTGTATTTACTTTTCATGGAGACTACACGTTATCTAAGTATAATACCCTGAATGCAGGGTTTGGAATAAACGTTCGATAAAATAAAGGGAGTTAGGACTTTATCATCCTAACTCCCACTCTTACTTAGAATTTGGTAATAGAATAGAAAAGGAAGTTCCTACATCTAATTCAGATTTCACATCAATTGTTCCATTCAACTTTTCAACAGTTTCTTTCACAATATATAGCCCTAGTCCGGCTCCGTCACTTACTGTAGACGCTCGGAAGAACATATTGAATATCTTCGGGAGAAGTTCATCCTTAATTCCTATTCCGTTATCAATAAATTCAATCTTTATCTCCGCCTCAGAAACCCGAACCGTAATATTGATATAGGAATTTAATCGACTACTATTGCGGTACTTTATTGCGTTGGATAATAAATTATTGAAGATCACAGAAAGTCGATAGGCATCCGAAAATGCAGGAACATCTGCGATTACTTCAAGGTTTTTAGTCAGTTCATTATAGCCATCCAGATACCTGAGTCGCTCCATATTCTCCTCCACTATCGCTTTAATGTCTACCTGCTCTCTATATACTTCATTCCTGGCATTTCGTGAATACTCCAAAATTTCTTTTAATGTGTCATCCAGTTTATGAATGCTTTGTTCCATCATGTTAAAATACTTTCCAAAATGCTGATCCGGATCGTGTCCTTCATTTTTAGCAAGGTTTAATAAACCAAGAACGGACATGAGTGGTGCTCTCAAATTATGAGAAACACTATATACGAAACTGTCTAGCTCCTTATTGATTTTAATTAGCTCTTCATTTTGTTCACGAAGGGCAATTTCAGCATTCAAGCGTTTTTTTTCGGTATCCCGTTTTTGTAATGAATTATTGATGGAGGATGGCAATCGAGAGAGGTTTGATTTCAATACATAATCATCGGCTCCTTGCTTTATACAACTTACTGCAAACTCTTCAGAAACGGTTCCAGTAACTAAAATAAAAACTCCCGTAAATCCATTCTCTTTGCAAAGTTGCAGCGCTTCCGTTGAACTGAACTGCGGCAACCCATGATCTGATAACACCACATCTGGTAAAAAAGTCCTTATTTCTAATTCAAACTCCTCACGCGTATCCACTTGTCGTGTAGTAAAATCAAAACCATCCTTTCTCAGAACTCGCTCAATCAGTTCTACGTCTTCGTACATATCCTCCAGAACTAAAATCTTCAAACCCATTCGCATTTCAATTCATATATTTAATAAATGTAACTGACTTCATAATTTAGGCACCTCGTTGATGACCGACCAGAAAAGCCCTATTTGAGAAACTGCTTCAATAAACTTATCCAATTCAACAGGTTTCACTACATACGCGTTTACCCCCATTTTATAGCTTTCAATAATATCCCTTTCTTCCTTCGATGAGGTTAACATAACCACCGGAATCATTTTTTTTTGGTCATCCTTTTTTATAGCACGTAACACTTCAATACCATCCACTTTTGGCATTTTTAAATCCAACAAGATCAGCTTTGGCAAACCATTGTCGGGTGTGTTAAAAATGTATTCTAATACTTCCTCACCGTCTTTAAAATGAATTAGATTATTTACCACCCTATTCTTTTTTAAGGCACGCATAGTAAGTTCAGCATCGTCTTGACTATCCTCCACCAATAGTATTTCGATCAGATTATTTACTTTCATTGTTCCTATATTTTAGTCGATGTAAAAAGAAAAAGTAGCTCCTTGATTAACTGAACCTTGTGCAGTTATTTTACCACCATGCCTTGAAATAATTCTGCTTACCAAAGCCAGGCCTACACCAGTACCCTCAAAATCCTCTGTTGTGTGCAATCGTTGAAAAACACCAAATAATTTTCCGACATACTTCATATCGAAACCAACACCGTTATCACGTATGGTGTACGTTACTCTTCCACTATCAACGGTATCAAATATTTCAATTTTAGCCTTAGGCGTTCGCCTTGTATACTTAATAGCATTCCCGATGAGGTTAATCCAAACCAGGCGAAGCATGTTGATATCTCCTTTTGCTCTATTTAATGGACTGATTATAAACTCTATCTCCCTACCCTTCTCTAATTCTAATTGCTCATTAACAATATTTTGAACAATTGCATACACATCGATATTCGAAACAATCATTTCCTTTCTGTTGTTACGCGAAAATTCAAGCAGATCATCAATCAATTGCCCCATCCGCTTAGCATTACGCTTAATAATTCCAATTTGTCGTACACCTTCTGCATCCAATTTTGATGCATATTCATCCTCCAGAATTTTTGTAAATCCAAGAATTGATCGCAAGGGTGCGCGCAAATCATGCGATACAGAATGTGTATAAGATTCGAGATCTCGATTTAATTCAACTATTTTTTGTTCCGCCAACTTACGAGCTGTAATGTCGAAACCTGAAGTACGGCCTTTTATAAATCTACCCTCGCTATCATAAATAGCCGTAGAACTCACTAGCATAGGAAACCGCGAGCCATCTTTTCGTTTCATCTCAAGCTCCACGTTATCAATTGATCCTTGCATTACGTATCTATTAAATCCGGGTTGATAAACGCTCCAGTCAGATAAATGAATAAGGTCCTCTACTTTCAGTTTTCCAATCACTTCTTCACGTTCATACCCCAACCAAGCTAACGCTGTGTTATTAATATTAACTACCTGATGATTATAATCTACTGATAAATATGCACAAGGTGCATTATCATATAAGTCGTAAATTTCCTTTGAAGCTTTTTCCAATGACATCTCAGCCTCGGCTCGGGCTTGTAGGTTGGAATTGATTGCATAAAATAAGATGAACAATAAAGTAATTATAACTACAATTAACACATTGAATGACACATTGAATTGATTAATGCTACGCTCTGTTTCGTCAATCCGTTGGCTCAATAAGTCTGTTTCGGCTTTCTCAAAAGCGGAGACAATGGAATTTATATTATCTGTAATTTTTTTTCCCACCTGCGTTTTGATTAACAAATCGGCCTTTTCAAAAGACTCATTCCGGGCTGAAACAACTTGTTCATTAAATTTAATCTTTTGCTCAATTAATGTATCTAACCTACTGAGTTTTGCCTGTTGCCGAATATTACCGGAGGTTAGTAGTACTAATTTTTTGAAATTAGATTTTATACTATCCCGCTGTGATACAAAGTCCTGAATAAAAGTTGCTTGGTTGGTTAAAACAAAACCTCTGGCTTCTGACTCAATGGTAAAGATCCGTGCCTGTATCTGTTTAATATTGTAAAGAACCTGATTTGTACGCGAAACCATTTTACTGGTTCTGATAAATGATTGCGTATTGTAAAACGATAATATGCCTAAAAAAACAATAATTAAAAGAGAAGACGAAAAACCAAACAGCACCCTACGCTTTACATAGAACTTCATAAAACTCAATTACGACTATAGCCGCACTATAATAGTCATAAATGACTTTATTATTTTTAAGCGCAATTTTGCAATATGTACCATTTTGGAGTAAAAATTAAAATTTTCACAAAATGTTAAAACGATTTTCACCAATGAAAATCCACTTCGAATCCCTTTCGTACTGCTTACCAACTAAACATTCAGCACTCTGATTGGCATTGGCACTTTTACATTAAAAGGGGAAAAAGTACTGCTCTGGCAGAAAGCATGGGGTATTTCACATCCAATATTTTAGATTGTGAACCTTAGAGGGAGATGTAATTTTTTTATCAAATCTTCAAAATAAATTCTACTGTCAAATCAAGCGTGGGTTCTGCCTTTCTCCGCATTGAAGCAACACTAAGGCCCTTTCTTTCAATGTGCTTTTCGGACTTCTACTTCATTGTTTTCCGCAATAATTCGGATGTCCCATAAAGATTTCCAGTCTAAGAACTGGACAAAAACGATAAATATGATTTGTATCTTGCCGATAAGATATTGCAATTTGCTAAGAATAGTTTTCATCATTCTCTCAATAAACCTGCATGTTTTGTCTCCTCTCTATCTTCAGGCACAGAACAAGAAAGATTCTGTTGAAAAAAAATTCCTTGCCAAAAGAGCCTTTCGCCAGGGTATGAAATTTATAACAACAAGTCCAGAAGATACAATCGTAAATAAAAAAAGTGCTGACGACTATGCTCGGTTTGCCGGTAAAATAATTCGCAGCATACATTACGAACGGGTAGGTTTTGAAATCTCCATTTACGACAGCACCAAACGGGTTAGGAGAACGGTAACTAAAATAGCCAATGCAATTCACACGGATACACGCCAACGGATTATTCAGCAGCATTTATTTCTGGAGAAAAATAAACCGTTGAACCCTGCTAAACTTGCTGACAATGAGCGCTTCTTGCGCGACAAAGATTTTATTTTGGATAGCCGCATAATGGTAGTGGAGGGTGAGGGATCCGACTCGGTTGACCTAGTTGTAATAACCCGTGATGTTTTCAGTTTAGGAACCAACGTTGGCGGAAGTTTTCCCAATGCCCTTCAACTTGGCCTTTATGATGCCAACGTTGGCGGATTGGGTCAGCGATTTGAATTTAATACCCTCATTGACCAAGACCGAACTCCCAAATTTGGCTATTCTTTGCTTTACCGCAAAAGCAGCATTTTCGGTAGCCTGACAAATGTTGAATTAGGATATACACAAATCAATTCAGGCATTAGCCTGGGTGATGAATCTGAATTTGCTACACGGATTCGAATAAGCAGGCCACTCGTCTCACCTTATTCGCGATTAGCGGGTGCCCTTGAAATAAGCCGCAACTGGTCAAAGAATATATTTACAAAACCAGACTCTGCTTTCCTTGATTATAAATACAAGATTCTTGATGGCTGGATAGGATACAATCTGGGTATAAAAAATTCCATTACAAACCGCAACCGCCATTTTCTTGCATTTCGGGCATTTGATTATTACTACCTCAACCGCCCCAGGCAAGAGAACTTTCGTGAGTCCGTCATCTACAATAATTCTTCAGCGTACCTCTCAGCCATTACTTTCTATCGGCAGAATTTTTTTAAAACACGATATGTTTTTGGGTTTGGCCGAACGGAAGACGTACCCTCCGGTTTTTCAATGGAGCTAACAAGTGGATACGTTCGGCAATTAAAAGCAGCAAGACCATACAGTGCTTTCAATATTAATTATTCACTCGCTCATCGTAAAGGTGATTTTCAAAGTTTTCGTTTTCAAAGCGGTGGCTATTACCGTAATAATAGATTAGAAGATGTTATCCTTGATGCAGGTACAACCTATTATACTCGGCTTTGGCAATTCCAACGCTTTAAAATGCGAAGTTCAGTTTCTGCTAACTACTCGAAATTAGTTAATCATAATGTAGTCGACTGGCTTACAGTAAGAGACAATGAAATTAATGGGCTGATTGCCGATAGTTTGAAATTCAATACGCGACTGGCGCTACATTTAGAGTCTGTATTATTCACCCCATGGTCATTCATCGGGTTCCGCATGGCTCCCTTTTGGGGAGTTGATATGGTTTCCGCACAATGTATTACGTGCGAAAATAAGAATAACACCTTCTGGGGATTTAATTCAGGCCTAAGAACCCGAAACGAAAACCTTATCTTCGGCACGTTGGAATTGAAACTTAGCTACATTCCTAAAGATGAATTTGGAACTCATCGATTTGTTATTGGCTTTAAGCAAAATTTAAGAGTGAAGAGCTCAGGTACATTTGTTAAAGCTCCTTCATTAATAAGTTATAATTAACTCTAAGTCATGGTACGTGCTAATCAATATTATTTAATCGCACTCAATCCGGTAGGAACAGATTTCATTAATTACTTTTAATACCTTAAACACAGTTCTTGCCTCATGCGGGTATCCATCCTATTCTTTTCATCTATAGTTTTTGCATGCACCCCATCGCCTTCAAATAAAACAAGATTGGCTAATGAGGAACCTACTTTAGCAAAACAAGAGGGCATGAGTTGGATACCTGGTGGCGATTTCATGATGGGTGCCAAAACACAAAGTAATACAGGCGATGCCCAGCCTTTTCATTCCGTAAAAGTTACTGGCTTTTGGATGGACGAAACTGAAGTGACCAATGATCAATTTGCAGCGTTCGTAAAAGCTACTAATTATAAAACGCTTGCGGAGAAACCAGTGGATTGGCAGGAACTAAAAAAAATGGTTCCGGAAGGAACCCCCAGACCACCGGATGAGGCTCTGCAACCCGGTGCCCTTGTATTTACACCCCCTATCGGGGCAGTTATGTTAAACGATTATTCGCAATGGTGGGTCTGGACAATGGGAGCTAACTGGAGACATCCACAAGGACCTACCAGTTCTATCGAAGGAAAGGGCAATCATCCCGTTGTGCAAATTGCCTATGAAGATGCCATGGCCTATGCAACATGGGTAGGTAAGCGTTTGCCAACTGAAGCAGAGTATGAATTTGCCGCGCGTGGTGGTTTGGAACAAAAAGAATTTGCGTGGGGCGATGAAGTAAATCCGCAGGGAAAGTATTTAGCCAATTACTTCCAGGGTTCATTCCCTTATCGCAATACCCAAGAGGATGGTTTTGCAGGAACAGCTCCAGTAAAATCATTTCCACCGAATCCATATGGCCTTTTTGATATTACGGGCAATGTATGGGAGCTTTGCAGCGATTGGTTTGCTGCGGAAGATTTTGTAACTAAAAAATATGTTGGCGTTTTAGTTAATCCTACAGGACCCGCGGCCACGATTGATCCCAATGACGCCTATGCTATTAAGCATGTTTCCAAAGGTGGCTCATTCTTGTGCAGTATTGAATATTGCAGCAACTATAAGCCCAGTGGCAGACAGGGTTCATCGTACGATACCGGTATGGATCATACCGGCTTCCGATGTGTTAAGGATGCTGATTAACTTCAGTTTCAAAAGGTAAGTCAGGTAAGTCTTTTACCACCAACTCATCAATCTCACCATTTTCAGAAAGTAGAATTGAAATATTTCGGGTGGAAGGGAACTGCGCTAGTACAATTAGCATAATGGATGTAATCGGCACCGAGATCACCATCCCTAAGATATCCCATAGGTAGCCCCAAAGGGAAAGTGTAATGACAACCACCAGTGGACTTAAATTAAGGGATTTGCCCATGATCTTGGGCTCTATATAATTACCCACAACAAGTTGTACGGCTTCAACAAAAAGCAATACCCATAAGAAAGGCCAAAAAGAACCGAATTGCAGAACCGCAAAAATAGCAGGCAGCACCGTGGCAATCAGTGAGCCTATGTAGGGAATATAATTGAAAAGGAAAATAAGAAACGCCCATAGGAATGCGTAATCAACACCGATAATTATAAGCACTACATAGCTTAGTCCCGCGGTCAGCAAGCTTACATATGTTTTTAATGTGATATACCGATTGGTAGATGTATAAATCTGGTCGCTTATAGATTGAAAACGAAACCAGATATGTTCATCACTAAATAGCTTCCTCATTTTCTTTTTCAGTGAAACCTCTTCCAGCAAAAGGAAAACCAGGTAGATTAATACAATAATTAAATTACTTAAAATAGAGGTCATACTGCTGAGTATCCCATTCAGGTATGCCTGGAGGTCAATCCCTTCCAACTTACCCATAATCCGATCTTCTAAATCAGAAATACCTATGAAATCACTTACCTTTTGGAAAAAGATTTGAAAGGTTGCCTGATAAGTCTTGTAGTTATTTAAAATCAAGGTAAGGTTATCTACAATTAGATTAATCGTAATTTGAAGAATGAGCGAAATAATGACCACACTTAGTGTACCGCTAAGCCAACGGGGAGCCTTTCTTCCTTTTATTTTTATGCTGCCGATAAAATTTTGTAACGCCCGGATAATGTACCACACAATAAGTGCTACAGCCAGTGGTTTCAATATGTCTTTAAAAAAAATTAGGGCCGCGATTATAATTACAAGGAGAATGCCAATATGGGTTGCCTTTAACAATCTTGAGTTGGGCGTAAAATTTGTTTCCATCAGCAATTTTCTCTATTTCGGTTAGAAGCCAACTTCAATATTGGCGAGAATCCATCAAAAACAAAAATTAGATTTCCTCATATCCTGAGGAGTGATTTAGACAGATTAACTCTTTGTTTAGTTTTGAGTTTAAAACAAAAAAGGTAGCCTTTCTGCCTGACCCGTTCAAGTTAAAATTTAATTTCTATTGATAATTTATTGCATTTCGGTTAAGTATTTTGCCCGTTCCCTTTTCAGTGGCAAATTCATATTCGAAGATGTTCCATATTACAATATTCTGATTTTCCCCTGTCCTATACGTACCTCGCGGCCACGCAATAAATGATTATACACTAGGCCTTTGTCAAAGTCCAGGATTTGACTTACACCAATGCCATTAGCTTCGCCCCAGGTAATAAAAACTTGATTCACATTAACGAGTTCTGCTTTGTAGGTTTCTGTTTCCGCAGCTCCTTTCTCAGCACCTGCTTCGGCTGTCCAGCGCAAAACAGAATCTGAGTCAAACGTTACATGAAACACATCTTCGCCATAATTGACCTCAATCGTTTTTCCAATCAATTGAGCTGGTGTGACTGATGAAGTGCTGGCTGGCTGCTGGCAACTGAATGCGGTGCCTATCGCACCCACTAATAAGAATCTTAACATCCTATTCATTTTATTTATTTTTTTGTTGAAGAAATGCCAGCAAATCGGCAAGGTCCTGGGTGCTCATACTTCCTTCCAGCCCTTCGGGCATCAGCGATGTACCTAACGAAGCAAATTTCTTAATTTCATTTTTACGTATTGTTATCTGCGCCCCACCCATTTTCTTTAGTGTAATAGCTTGATCCGTTTCGCCTTCAACCATACCCAGGTGAATTTCGCCACGCTTGGTTTCAATGCGGTGATTGATGTATTGCGTATTCACCGCAGCGTTGGGATCGAGTATATCATGCATGATTGATTCCTTACTTTTTCGATTAATTTCTGTTAGCACAGGACCTACCTCTTTTCCAAACTCCAAATATACATGACACAAGGCACATTGCGCTTGAAATATTTCTGCTCCGGCAATCTGAGAGCCCGTTAATGTCAATGCTTCCTTCATTGATTCCATCGCTTGCTTGCGGGTAGTAACTCCTGAATCTGAGAAGAGTTTCTCAGCTCGCTTCTTTGTTCTCTCGTTGTCGGTCCACCAAAGTAATTGTCTTCTACGCTCAAGGTCAAAGTTCATTTCCCCAATATTGATTATACCCTTTTCCAATCCCGTTAAGAGCGCATCATTTTGGGGCTCGATATACAACAACAAATCGCCCGCATATTTTCTGGCTTGAGGACCCAAGGTTGGCCATAATTCTAAAATCCGAAACCCGATTGCCGGATCTTCGTATTCAGAAAGTTGTCTAAGTGCTTCTTCTTGTATTTTTAAAGGTTGCCAATGGGCCAGGCACGCATACAATACTTCTGCTTTACGGGTATAGGGAAGCGATTTAATTAACGCTATTTGTTTAACACGATCGTCTGCAGCGCGCGTGCTATCTAACACTCCCGCCAAGGCAAGTTTACTATATGTTAAAAACGCTGGTGAAATGGGTAGCGAAAGGGTACTTCTAATAGAAGCCAAGGAAGATACAATGCCAACATCCTGTCGTTTTTCTAATGTAGAGATTGCCGAAATAAGTTGTATAGCCTGTTCCATCGGTTGAACATGAGCGGCCAACTGATTGAGTATTGAATACACATCATCATTGCTGAGTTTACTACCGGCCAGCGTTTCAAGAATGGATTGAATTTTAGAATAAGAATTGGTACTTATTACTGCTAAGGAGGAAAGTAGCCTCACATCCACTTCTTTATTTGTTGAAATTAGTTTGCTAAAGAAATCTGCAGAACTGTGTTTTGACGCAAGCGAAATAGCTGCCACGTTCCAGTCATCCATTGGCTGAGCGGTGGCCGTTAAAAGACTTTCGAAAATTTGATTTTTATGTTTGGCAAAGGTACCTTCTGTCAGTGTGCTAATTGTTAACCCGGCTTGCATGCGAACTCGCGCATCTCTTTCGGCCAATAACGAAGTACATGCGGCAATGAGTGAATCGTTTTTTTCAATTCTCGATTCAGAAATCAGTAACGCATTCTCTCTTACTCCCGCCAAGGGATTGCTAAATGCATTGAGCAATTCATTGACTTCAAGATTATTTTTTGAATGAAGAAGCCAAAGTGCGTGCACACGGGTAACCCCACCAGAGAAGGCCAACAAGCCTTTAATCGTATTGATGTGATCTGAAGTTAATGTCTGATCCATTAAAAGTCGATGTGCTGTTTTACGAATCCACTGATTGGGATTCTTTAAACTTTCTATCTGAGCTTCGATAGAAGTGAACTGATCGATATTAAATATTTGATTTTCAGCATTTGATTTTGTGATCCTGTAGATCCTTCCCTTCTCTTTTCCTGCCTGTAGATCGAGTGTTTTTTCAATCTCATCAGGAATCCACTCCGGGTGCTCAATTACCTGGCGATACATATCCACTACATATAATGCACCATCCGGGCCTAGCGACATATTAACCGGCCTGAAGGAACGATCGGTGCTTGCTAAAAATTCCTTCTTTTGGTGAATTCGTGAGGCTGAAAAAAATGCTCCATTTGCTTTTACCTTATCCACATGCACGAGGTTAAGCACCACATCTGCCACCCAAATGCTGTTTTCGTATTCAGGCCCAAAGGCACCACCACCATAATAGGTTATGCCACATGAGCCTGAAAAATAACCCGATTGCTCAGGATGATTAACGCGCGACTCCTGATCGCCAATGGGATAAACGCGAGCTAACCCATCTTCTTCATGATCCGAAATATTTGAAAGCGTATGATCTTTGATAAGATTACTGTTTTGTAGGTAACGATCTGGAAATACCAAATGCGAAACGTGTTCCAGATTATGCGTTTCAAACAGATGGCCAAATTCATCCATTCCTAAACCAAACCCACCGGAACTTTCACCCAGTCGTTCCAACGTTTTGCTTTCAAGATTAAATCTAAAATCGTGACCGCGAAGATCCATTTGAGTTGTGGGGTCGCCCCACCAATAGGGCTTTCCAGAGTTACCTCCATTTGCTGCATATATCCAATTGTCGATTCCATACGTTAGCCCGTTATAATTGTGCTGTAAGTTACCCGTTGAAAATCCACCCATCAGCGTATCTACAACATCAGCTTTATAATCATTGTTTGTGTCCTTTATAAATAAGAGATAAGGAGGTGCTGCAACAAGTACTCCCTTTTTATAAGGTAGGATGGATGATGCTAATTGCAAGTTCTCGGCAAAAAGAATTTGATCATCGTACACCCCATCCTGATTGGTATCCTTCAATAAAATGATTTTGCTCTGTTGATCTTCAAACGGATAGCCAGGCATCTCAAGCACCAACGCTTCACCCGATTCTGTAAACTCAAGATCAACGGGATCTTTTATAAGAGGCTCGTTCGCAACCAAGGTAAGATTAAATCCCGGTTCCACTTGAAACCCCACAGGAACCTTCGGTTTATTTGAATGACAGGATATCAACACACAAGCCAGAAACAAGTGATTGAGAAGAATTATGTGACGCATGTGGATAGATATCTTAATACAAATCAAATTTAAATTTTTTTTGAGATATTACCCTACCCAAAACTTAGAGCTCAAATTCTTATCTTGTACAATCTTAACCCCAACACATGAACAAATTTTCAAGCTACTTCCTATTAGTAGTAGCCATCGGCTGCGCTTCAAATAATGACAAAACCGGTACGGAGTTCACTACTCCCCTCGCTTCTGTTCAGAAATATTCAATCCCGCATTTTGAAGATACAACAACCTTTGTCAGGTTGGAATCTCTGTTTCCTGTTGTGGATAAAATCTATCGTGACTATGCCAAGGAACACTATTTTCCGGCTCTCAGTTATGGCGTGATTGCTGGGGGCAAATTGATTTATTCAAATAATGTAGGTACTGTTAATCTGGAAGAAAAGACACCTGCTACCAGTAAGAGCCTGTTTCGTATTGCTTCTATGAGTAAAAGTTTTACAGCCATGGCCATTCTTAAACTTCGTGATGAAGGCAAGCTGAATGTAACCGATCCGGTTTCAAAATACATCCCTGAAATAATTCAGGCAGGTGCGCTTACCAACGATGCACCACCCATAACGATTCAACATTTGCTTACGATGTCGGCTGGTTTTCCGGAAGATAATCCGTGGGGGGATCGACAACTAGACGCCACCGATAATGAATTAATAAAACAAATTAGGGAGGGCATTTCATTTTCAAACGTGCCTGGCGTAACCTTTGAGTACAGTAACATGGGTTTCGCCATGCTTGGAAAAATAATCTCATCAATTTCAGGTACACCCTATCAGCAATACATTACCGAAAACATTATGAAGCCAATCGGTATGAACGATTCCAAATGGGAATTTGATGACGTGCCAAAAGAACAACTTGCCTTGGGCTATCAACGGATTGATAATGAATGGAAAGAAATTCCACTGTTGCATGATGGCGCTTATGGCGCAATGGGTGGATTGATTTGTTCTATTGAAGATTTTAGCAAATATGTTGCCCTGCACTTAGGTGCCTGGCCTGCGCGAAACGAAGTTGAAACCGGACCTGTGCGCAGAAGTTCCATTCGCGAAATGCACCAGCCCTGGCGATTCAACAATTTATTTACCAATGCAAAAACCAGAAGTGGCGAGCTTTGCCCTATTGCTTTGGGCTATGGGTATGGATTGGATTGGGAAAAAGATTGCAACGGACTTGTGCGTATATCACACAGTGGTGGCCTGCCGGGCTTTGGTAGCGAGTGGCGCATCTATCCTGAATATGGAATTGGAATTGTTTCCTTTAGCAATCATACCTATGGCGCACCGGGTGCA
Organism: Cyclobacteriaceae bacterium; assembly: GCA_016787755.1. GTDB lineage: Bacteria > Bacteroidota > Bacteroidia > Cytophagales > Cyclobacteriaceae > ELB16-189. Next base: position 16,356 of record JAEUUA010000010.1, read on the forward strand.
CCCAATGCCTTGGCATTAGATACCCTCATCTCATTGGCCGGATTAAAACCAAGAGTGTTGCCACCTTCCGAAATATTATCGAAACGGCAAAGGGAAATAGCAGAACTCCTTCCCGCATGGAACGAAGATCAAACAAAAGTTTTTGCTGAGAATTTCTTTTGGGATGAATCACTGGTGCGTAGAAAAGAAGCTACTCGTAAGATATTTGAAGAAGCCGGAGCAATTCTATCAGTTAAACCAATCACACCAGAAAATCAGTTGCGCGGTGGTTTTATCATAGAAGGTTCAAAGAAAAATGTTTGGGTATTTTTTACACTCACACCAGAAAGGGAAGCATTGATTCAGCAATTGGATGTGGAGTTAATGGATAAGTGATGTTGAGTGTCACATCGTAAAGACGTCAAGACGTCTTTACTAATTCAACTAACTTTTTTGGTGCCACCGTGCAATAAGCAGTAATGAGCGCATCTTCTAACAAGTTCCTAGTGACTTTCTTTAGCTCAATAAACGTCCAGCCTTGCTTACCCCATTTGTTGGGCACTGGATAAATAGCAGCACTCGTAGAAAATACAGATTGATCTATTTCCGTTAGCTTAAGACATGCTTTGGCATTAGCAACATCAAGCGTTACAAATATTTTCTTCTTAACCCGAAAGGATGCCTTTTCAAAATGAGGTGCTTCCACTACTTCGGGTAGTGATAGAGCTAGTTTTTTGAACGTTTTTAAATCCACCATAATAAGAAATACAAAAAAGACGAAGTTAGAATTTCGAAGTACTATTTTGATACACTTAAATTATCCCGCTCCGAACTTGTTGCTATACATGCCTTTGCCAAAGCGATTAGGCGTAGGCAGGTAAAATGAAGTATACAATCAGAATTACAAAATTTGTTTTATTAACTCAAACAATTCTTTGCGTGCTTAGCGACTTTGCGTGAAATACCCCTACTCTATCTCAATCTTATACTTATCCAACAGTCCAGCAATCCCTGATTGTGAAAATCTGGCTTTGGTGATTTTGTTTAGATCAGGATCGATTGAAAAATTATAGGCCGTTCTAAAATCAGCCCGCTCAAGGATTGTGTTTTCAAACCGTGCATTCATTAAATCGCAATTTGAAAATACAGAACCCGTAAAATCGGATGCGATGAACTCAACTTCCTGAAGTTTACACTCTTTGAAGTTAGTTTTCTTTACTTTAAGCTGGTAGAAGGATGAGAAGTTCAATACACAATTTTCAAAAGAAAATGACAATAACAACTTACTGCACGTATCAAACCTCAGGCCTAGCATTTTACAATTCCTGAATAGCACATTTATTAAAGAAGTGTTCGCCAAATTAGACATACTTATATCGCAACTTTCAAATTTGCATTCAGAAAATCGTAGTTCGCTCAGGTTACAATCCGACAAAACGCAGTTTCTAAAAACGCAATTCTCGTACTCTCCTTTCGATAATTCTCCTTCTTTAAAGTCTATCCCTTCAAACGTTTGACCCTCAATAAATTCACTCATTCCTCTCACTTTAATAACTCAACAGGAATGGCATCAATCGAACGTAGCTTAATGGCACGGTAATATACTTCGGCTGCTTCCGACTGAATTTGAATTTTCCCTTTAGTCAACGGTGTTTCTTTTTCATCCACTAGATGTCTTGAATTTTGCAGCACCATGGTTACAACACCATTCACCACATGCACACTGGTGCTGCCAAAACAATATAAGTCAAGGGTATTCCACTCGCCCGATGGTTTTTCTGCATCTGGATATTTTTTTACATGCCGTTCATTTTCGCTGTACTGACTGAAGGTGAGCAATTTTCCATTCGGATCATACTGATAAATGCTATCTGAAATGCGCGTTGCTTTCACATCTTCAATGGCCCCGGCTACACCCCAATAATCACCCACATCACCCTCCTGAATTTGAAACTCCTGCGACTTCAACCAAAAGCCATCTCCTGCTCCATGTTCACCAACGCCATGATAAATCAGTCCACTATCTCTCCGATCGTTATCCTTATCGCGCGGATACCATTTCTTTTTCCCCCATTTAAACTGAAGTTGTAAATGATAGTTATCAAATTCCCGTTGCGTTGAAATGCCACCCCAAATTTCACCGGAAACTTTTAATACATTTTCACCATCAAGATTTATAATTGAAAAAACTCCTATCGTATCATTATTTAAACCCAAATGAGGTTGCATTCTAAAATTGCTACGATCCATATCGGGTTTGAATTGCGGCCCTAAGTAGGTGTCCCACCCCTCCAAACTTGAGCCATCAAACAATATTTGCCAACCGCTGTCTGTACTATGAGTACGCGAACAATTTGCCAGAATGGCTATGGATACGCAAATGATAATTAGTTTAGCCATTCTTAACATAGGGAAAAGATTTATCTATTTAACTAAATAGTTATATTGATTCTACGATGTACTGGCTTAACATTACCCTCTGCACAACAAGTAAAGATGTATTTAGTTATGCATGAAAGTAAACAATCCTACCCGAGATTGGGCCTGAGCCTTTCAAAAAAATAAAAAAATCCTCCTTCTTGTTACAAATCCAAGCGGGGATTGATAAAAATCAATGAAATTAATGATTTCAAAAGGCCTATAAATAAGTAATTTTCCTACCTTAGTTAACCATAATTTCTTATGATATGCCCGAAGAAACCAACAATAAATCAATGCTCGTGAAGTACAAGTTTCGCGATTTAAAAGTGTATTCATCCGATGAATGGATGGCCGATGCCACTAAAAAATATCGCAAGGTGTATGATCGCTTTGAAACCTCCTACCTACGCGTTGAACTCTCTTTCTTCAATAAACTTTTTGATGAAGAAGAGTGGGATACCTCCCTTCGGTTTAAATGTTTCTCGCTAAACGGTAGTCAAAAGACTGAACTCTGCAATCTGGAAGAAAAAAGAAAAATTCTAAAAGAAGAAAACATTGTCTATGCCCGTACTTCCTGGGGACAAGCAACTGCCGGCACGTATTGGTTTAAAGGCGATTATGTATGGGAAGCCTACATTGATGAAGTAAAAGTAGGTGATGCAAAATTTCACATCGAAGACCTTGGCCAATCAAAGCCCGGTGAAAATTTATTTTTCGATATTGATTCCATCCGACTATTTGAAGGTGATGGGCAGGCGTACCTACTTCCCGATAAAAAGTACCTGAGCAAATTCAGTCAGGCACAAACTCGGTATGTGTGGAGCGAATTTAAATTTAGGAATAAAAGTACTGCAGGATATTATGCAGAAATCTTTTTTAACTTTTACGATAAAGCAGGTCTTCCCAAAGGGAGCAATGCCATGCTTACTCAGGTAACTGCAAACACAGCCGATCAGATTTATACCATCTATCCGGGCTGGGGTGGCGAGGCACCCGGGCGCTGGAAAAGTGATAAGTATACCATGGAAGTTGTATTTATGGATACGTTAATTGCTGTTGTTCCCTTTCAGGTTGGAACTCAATTTGAAGAAGGCGATGCACAGATTATTACCGACTCAGGACAATTATTTAAACAGGCCGCCACACAGTCAGCACCCACGTCTTCAAACAAAACACTTGATAATCTTCTATACGAAAGTTTAAATGAATTGAACTCATTGACTGGACTCGAGAATATTAAAAAAGAAGTGAACGAAATGGTAAAGCTGGTTCGCTTCTATCAGGAAACCGGAAAAGATGTGCTTAATAAATTTTCGTTGCATACGGTTTTCACAGGCAATCCGGGTACTGGAAAAACAACCGTAGCACGCATTCTTGCAAAAATCTATAAAGGTCTTGGTATTTTAGAAAAAGGACATTTGGTTGAAGTAGATCGCGAAGGATTGGTAGCCGGTTTTATAGGACAGACAGCCATTAAGACAGGCGAGAAAGTAGGTGAGGCGATGGGGGGCATTTTATTTATTGATGAAGCGTATTCATTGGCACATGGCAGAAGTTCACAAAATGATTTTGGTGCCGAAGCCATACAGGTTATTCTAAAACGCATGGAGGATATGCGTGGCAAGTTTGGAGTAATTGTAGCAGGCTATACCGAAAATATGCAAGAGTTTATCAACTCTAATCCGGGTTTAAAGTCCCGCTTTGATAATTATTTTCCTTTTCAGGATTACTTGGCCGAAGATATGTTTGCCATTGCCATGTCGTTACTTTCCCGCGAAGGCGTAAAGCCCGATGATTCTGCACGAAATCATCTGAAAAATTATTTTGAGTTTTTGCATGCAAACCGCGACCAGCACTTTGGAAATGCCCGCGCTGTGCGGCAAGTGATTGGTGAGTCTATCAAGAACCAACACTTGCGATTAGCTGAACTCAAAAAAGAAGATCGCACTCCCGAGTTAATGGAGACATTGATTTTTGAGGATGTGAAAGAATTTGAGATTAAAGAACTAAAGGACAATAGACCCAGAATGGGGTTTAAGACTGGAGGAAGTGAGTAAACTTGCGTTCGGCAAATTAAGGCCGATACGTCCTTGTACGAACGCCCCTAACCCTCTTTTTAACATAAGCTTTTAAATCCTCATCATAACCTCTGAAGTCGTAGCCCTTAAGTATTGATCCTTTGTGTTCAGCCCCTAAAGTTAAAATGATTGTATCTATTTTTGGAAGTTTATCAGGCTCTGCATACTTGCCTGAATACTTATACCAGTCGATTACTTCAATTAATAGAGTGTCACTTTTTATCTGAAAAAATCCCTGGCTGAGGATAATTTGGGTATCACCCAATCCGTAGCGTTTAATTTTGTTTCCTTCAATCAAGATTATATTATTAATGTGGCCAATTAGTTTATTATAATAACCTTGAGTGATGTTGGCGTAGTTACCAGTATCGAAGCCAACTATTGTCAGAGAAATTATCAGAGCAAATGTTAAGGTTCCGAATTTCAAGCACTATTTATTAAGTTTAATATATATGATGAATGCTCTAATCCCTGAGATACACTTGTAAACCTAATTTAAAAAATAATCCTGAATCTATATATTTATAATCAAATTCTTTGTCTTTACTAGTCTCTGATTTATACCCAAGGAGGGGCTCAAGGGCAACGCGATCATTGATGAATAGTGCATATCCAGCGGCAATTGACCAACCTGAAATTGAATACTTTTGTTCCTGCGAACTACCTTGATAACTCTGTTTTTCTTTTGAGGAACCAAGACCATAACTGCCTTGAACAAAAAAACCAGGCTCAACATAGTATCGAACAAAGGGTTGAAATTGAAATGCAAAATTATTCTGATCACTTATATCAGCTTCTGGCTTGATTGATGTTACTGACAAATCTAAACCTGCCCCAACCGCGAGGTTATCAATGACGAAATATCCGACTTGGGGGGTAAGTGAAAACATACTAGACTTCTCCATAGTATTTGCACTGTTGCCAGCCGACTTTGTCTTGTATGTATGGTTGCTAAATCCAACATTGCCACCAGCCAAAATTCTTCCTTTATTGAACTGAGCATAGGAATGTGCAGAAATAAGGATTGCCGAAAACATAATAATTAGCTTTTTCATGGGTAGGTAGTTTAGTTGAAAGAAGCTCTTAAATTTACATTCGTAACTTCTCTTATTCATCTTACGTGTTGTAAAGACGAAAATAGTAATAATTTTACTGCTGTTAAAACTCATTCCAGCTCCTTGTATTAGTATTACAAAATTGATTTAGGTACTACTCCCCTCAACCATATTTTAAATCGCTTCATTCTTCCCACTTCGGAGTCGGGATTGTACGCTAGGGTAGTGTGCCACGCGTTTTCAGGTTTCATATCTTCTTCCATAGCATGAAATAAATTGGTCGCGATTGTTGAATCATAAATCACAGCTACACATTCCGTATTCAAATTGGCACTGCGTGGATCCAAATTAAACGTACCAATCACGGCAATCTCACTATCTATCACCATAGATTTTGCATGCAATCCAAAGGTTGGCGTATAATTTATTTCCTGTTGGAGCGCGCCCGTCATTATTTTCATTCGAATAGCCGCATCGGGTTTAAATTCATAAATCTGAATCCCGGTATTCAATAAGTTTTCGCGTTCACGCTGATAGCCACTAAACGCTTCATAGTTGTCGGTGGATGACATGCTGTTGGTAAGCACCTTAACCTCTACCCCACGCTGAACAGCATCCAGAAATAGTTTCTGACTTAGTTGAGTGGTAACTAAATATGGTGATTGTATGTAAATAGATTTTCTTGCCCGCTTAAGCAAACTTATTAACGTGTCGGTGCACACCCCACCTCCGGCAAGTCCATCTCCTTTATTTTTACCCGGCACATCGGAAACAAAAGAAACGCGATCCACCCAAACCAAATCCCCTGATTCCTGGATTTGCTTAAATGCAACCGGAACCTTCTTAATCTTTTCACGAACCTGCGGCCAAAAGTTTGCCGGCTTACAGGCATATTGATGCAGGTATTCAAACTTTAGATCGGAATTCAATTCAATATCATCATTCACTAACTCAGAAATAGAAACACTTTTTGAATTATTCCAAAAATCGTTAAACGAATTTTGAACATCAACAACTGTTTTTCCAATTAGCAAAACATCCCGGTCTCTAAAATTATATTCATGATCGTAGTCAAAATATTCATCGGCAATGTTTCTGCCACCGGTTATCACTACCTGGCCATCCACAATAAATGTTTTGTTATGCATTCGCTGATTGAAGCCTTTAAAATCAGTGGCTAGGCTGTACAACTTCTTAGGAAGATTCTTGCCAATGTTGGCTGTAGGATTATAGACTTTGATGGATAAGTTGGGATGCGCATCCAATGCTAACAAATCATCGGCATCAGCTTCCACCATAATATCATCAATGAGAATCCGCACCTGAACACCCCGATCAGCGGCACGTATTAAATAATCAATGGCAATTAATCCAATGTTATCGGCAGAGAAAATAAAATATTGTATATCAATTGATTTTTCCGCAGACTCACTTAACCAGGCGCGTGAAATCATTGAGTTATCGCCCTCTTCCAAGATATAGACCCCCGTTTTAGAAGCAGTCAGTTCAGCAAGCGGAGCTAATTGTTCTGACAGTAAGTGAGGACTCTCAAAATGAATTTGAGAACAAAAGTCTTCATCGATGGGTGGATATTTTTCCACACCACCACATGCTGAAAGCAGCATAAGAAAAGCAAAACCTGTTTGCTTCATAACTGATTACCAATCCAAATATTTATACACAATACGAATCAGCGGATAGGCTTCATTCATGTTCTTTGCAACATATGAAACCGTATAGCCATCCACTCTTTTCATACCGGGAATACCCATTGCCACATCGGCACGGGTGGGTGTATCGACTTTTATAACAAATTCAACAGGCTGCTTTACAGAAAGTGGTTTTGCATTCTTCAAGTCCTTTATGGCAGCCGTTGTCATTTCTTTAAGGGCTTTGATTACCACATCGGGATGCAGGAGTTTTGCAGCACTCGTTCCAATAGCTTCCTTTGTTATTACCCTTCTGGTGGGCACTAATTTTGTAATTTCTTCAGTGAATGTCTTATCACCACTCGCTAAAATAACGGGCACACCCAGCGCCCCTGCGAAATACGCATTTAGTCCACCCTCGCCTACTTCCGTGCCATTAATCCATAACCCTTTCACATTCCCCGAACCTGTATGTGCTAAAAATCCATTTTCAGTGCCCGCCTTGGCATGATATCCAATAAATATTATTCCATCAAAACTGGCATCAAGATTTTGCACCATACCCAACGGCTTGATATTACTTTGAATATACTCTACCCGAGGATCAAGTTCGGTATGCAGCAAGTTTTGCATATCGCCATGGCTGTCGTTAACCACCACTTCTGCCGGACCTACATCAAAGATGGCTTTCACTACGGCATTCACTTCATTGGTCATTAGTCTTCTTCCTGTTTCATAATCCTTGCCTCCACTTGTTACCATTTTTGAAGTCCCGATTCCTCCAATACCTTCCATATCTACTGAGATAAATATTTTAACTGGCTTAGGTTGAGAAAAACAAAGTGTGGTGGTGGCAATAAGTAATAGGAGAATATTCTTCATGATAGTGCAATTAATCATTTTAAATAAATATAGGGGATTTATTACACACTTGAGAAAATTCTTCCTCGATCCGTTCTGAATTTGTCGGTTCATTCAACCAGAAATCCTTGGCACAATCTTTTAGGTGATTATGTAAAAAACATAACCAATTATGAAAACAGTACAAGAGGTAATGGAAGTTTGCATTGATACGTGTTATGAATGTGCTGACGCATGTACTAGCTGTGCAGATAAATGTGATGACATGCCCGGTATGAAAGATTGCTACAATGCCTGCATAAATAGTGCAGACGCATGCGAGAAATGTGCCTCCGAATGTGAAAATGATTCGGAGTTTCAATTGACTGCTATCGACAAATGTTTTCAATCGTGCACAGCATGTGCTGAAGAATGTGAAAAACATCAGAATGATCATTGCAAGGTCTGTGCTGTTGCTTGCAGAAAGTGTGCTGAAGTCTGTGCCGAAATTCTTGCGAAGGAAAGAGCAGTGTAAGTGGCATCTGATGCCAGATGGCATCTAGCCTCTTAAGACCAATTTCTCTGCCACAAACTTGCACCAATACTTCTGCGGCCAGTAATGATCAAATCATCATCACTATTTAAAATTGTTGAAGGGCTAACCCTTACGCCCCTACTAGGTTGTGAATAAGAATTTAAAATAGCAATACTAATAAACAAGGCACTACCACGAGAACAAGGACAGAATCAAAAAAATTACTAACTCCATGTATCGGTAGGTTCAACAAGCAGTATGAAATATTCCTTCGCATGAGTGGCTACATAATAGTCGCATTCTGATATCTCAGCCATGCGCATTATCCCCTCTTTAAAGTAAAACGTGTAACCACCATCGTAGGGAAAATACGTGTACTTTTCAAACGTCCATTCACTACCAACAGGAATTAGTTGATTATCAAAATCATTAAATTCCTTTATAACTTTGATTTTATCGCCTGGTTTTAAATCGTTTAAGTAGACATACATACGTAAGATGCTTATTTCTGAAACAAGATACTCCTTCTCAACCAAGACTTTCCCACTTATATTTTTCTAACGAATAGAATTTCGTATACTAAGATAATTTAAATGCTTTTGAATCCAATGTGAGGTAAGGAAATGATTACCGATATTAGGGATTCAAATTTATATTAAATTATGCCAACCATCTCCATTATCTCATCCAGTGTTCGCATCGATCGGGTTAGCCATCGGGTAGCGCTGTTCTTCAAAAATTATCTGACCGAACATCAATTAGCAACTTCCCAACTACTCGATCTGAAGGAATACAACTTTCCGATTTTTGATGAGCGGTTAAGTTATCAACCCAATCCATCAGCAGGGGTACTTGATTTTGCTGAAAAAATAAATAAATCAGACGGAGTTATAATAGTAACTCCAGAATATAATGGGGGCTATCCGGCCAGTCTAAAAAACGTAATTGATTTATTATATAACGAGTGGCGCAGAAAGCCCATTGCGATCGCTACGGTTTCGAATGGTTCCTTTGGGGGGACACAGGTAATCACGTCCCTTCAGTTTTCATTTTTTAAAATTCGCGCCTGGGTGGTTCCTGCCATGTGCCCCATGCCAAAGGCGCAAGAACTTTTTGATGAATCCGGCACGCCTGCAGATAAACAGTCAATCGAAAAACGAGTTGCTCCCTTTATACAAGAACTACTTTGGTGTATTGACGCGAAACAGATGATGGATCAGACATAAAATTTTAAACCACGTTAGCTTAATCAACCGCATCACTTCATTTGCTTTTCAAGAAGCGGGTTAGCGATGCCTGTCATTTGCCAATGTCCTAATGAAATAGGAATACTTCCTATCGCATTCAGTTGATCGAAAAATTCACGCAGTTGAAGGGGTTCATTGTTCGCTTCTTTCATCTTTCCAAAATCTGCCAAGGCATTTTCAAGTAGATATTTGCCGGTAATGTAGCTTGAACCATATCCAGGTTGGCGCATATAGAGATGTTGCTCAAACTTGAGCAGTTCTTTTTCTGTCTTCATCCAACCCCGAGGTGTGTAATCAGAATGAATTCCACCCGCTTCCTCCATGGTCATTTCGTTAGCATGCGCATATAAGGAACCCAACCCTCTGGCAGCGCGTTGCGCAATCATGATGTAAACTATTTCCCGTACGTGTGGGTCATCATCATACAAGCCGGCTTGCATAAACATTTCTTCTACGGCCGTTGCAGTGCCTTCATTGCGCGAATCAAAAATGTTATACAGGAGTGGCGCTCTTCTTATTTCACTTGGGGGAGGTTCCTTATCCATTCTGGCTAATTCAAACCAATGATAAAAGTGTGAATACAGCGGCCGTGCATCATAATGCTCGGTGATCAGGAAAAAATTTCGTTTCTCCTTGGGAACAAAAACGCCCAAGTGCTTGCGTAAAGCCGGCTCAAAATAATCTTTCACGGTAACGATTTCCTGCTTCTCCAAAAATGATAATAAGCTTTTCGCTGATCGCTCGGCCATGGCATTATATTCTTCGGGCGAACTGGCATCTTTTAGTGACGGTAAATTGCGATTGCGGTGTTCTTCTAACTTTAACGAAGCCCAGGCGCGTGTCAGTTCGCGTTTTAAAATCATTACTTCATCTTCCCATGTAAGTGGTACAAGATGTACATGCTGTTGATACCAGGTGTAATTTTCTTTTCCAATACCCGAAGGGCCGGTTTTAGTTTTTGCCTGTTCAGTTAACCAGCTTACTAAATCATTTGTTGAGTTAATGGCATTTTCAATAGCACCAGTTAATTCCGCATCTTCCTTTACGCCTGCTAAGGTGAACATATCTTCCAGGTCATTGCTTTGTGCCTCAATCGGACGAATGCCGGCAATCCAAAGCTCTTTTGCGTTGCCGGTTAAATTCAGCTTTGCTTGTTCATTAAGAGGTGGAATTATTTTTAAGCTATTGAGTAACCTCGTCTTTTCCTGCGGAGCTAATGGAAAGGTATATGTCCAAATGTCAGTGATTCCATGATGAGTAGGACCCTCATGAGCTGGCACATCGCTGCGCTCGGTATAAATGGAAGTATAAAAAGCCGGATCGCGAACCCAGGGCTTAAGAATGCGATGGTTGAAATCATAGCCATTCATTTCTGCCCACACAATTCTCCAATCTACTTGCTGCTCGATTGGCCAATTGCTATAGTCGATTGCCAACAATTGTTCTTGTAGTTTTTTGAATTCGGGCAATCTCTTTTCAAAAGTGGCTGCCGTATAATCAGGTGCCCCATCGCGAAAGGGTGGTGTTTCAAAGGTTCGCCATGATTTAAACAAAGTTACCAGTTCCTGATAATTTGTACTGGTAGTTTGTACCGAATTAGATACGGGCTGGCAATACACAAAAAATAGAAAGAGTACCGGGAAAGTCAAGTATATCCGTTTCATGGGGCATTATTTAGGTATGCTAAAACTAAGTTTTCTAATTGCGTGAACAAAATGAGTCGCCTGAATCCGAAGCCAAATTTTGAATTATTCCAGGACTAAAAATTCCTTAAACAATAACAATGATTTAAACATGAACCGGTTGCTCTATAATTTTTATTAAGGTGTGTTTTATGTAAAAAATTCAGTTTACTATGTAAAGTTCAGAGATTTAAATAAAACATCTTTACATCAGGGTTTTGCCTGGTAGAAAGCAGGAATTAAAAGTCTGCCTATGCTTACCCCTTTGGTTACCTTTTAATTCACAATTAGCATGAACATATCATCCTTTAAAAGCATATACCGATCTGGTAGCGTTTGCCGGGGATATTAAAATCATTAGCCCATGAAAAAAACATTTTCCAGTCTGAAACTTATATTCCTATTGTCAATTACTTCTTGCTTGGATCCAGTAGTGCCTCCTTTGGCACCTGGTGTGCCTGATAGCATTATCCCTACAGTAGTAAAGGCGGAAACATTGCGAGAAATAAAGGCTATGTTTCCTGAACAACTTAATGTAAAAGAAAGCTTCCCAGCCTTATTTGAAGTAAATACTGAAAAGCGAATTATCTTGTCAAAGGAATCTGAAGTATATGTGACCTTCGTTTCGGAAGGCGCCAGCTACAATAATTCATTTGGGTACTATACCTACAATTCCAATTCGATACCAACTAACCCCTCTCAATTGAATTTGCAGATTCTTTTTCCAACGGTAGACGGATACAAACTAAAGCAAGGCGACATGTTGCAAATAGGCACTTCTAAATTCCCTGCCGGAACTGTCATTGGTTTTTTTCTAATTATTAAGGGATGGGAAGGCGAATCCGTAAATTATAGCAAGGATAAGATTTACGCAGATATAGGTCTTAATGAAGGTGGCGCGCAACAACACATACTTTTTAAACTCAGCAATTTTGGAGATATCATTCTTGGCTTCGAAGACGTTTTGGAATCAGTTCCCGGCTACCACGATTTTGATTACAATGATATTATTTTTACCATTACAGATAATCGTAATAATAAAGAAGTAACTACATTTAACCTTGATCAGGTTTTTAAGTTCTAATTGTATTTATTGTAAATAACAATGGCTGAAGGCATTTATCTATTTCTATGCAATGTCATAGACTTCGCAGAACTCAATCTTTGCCTCTTTCCCATTTCACCTCAGTAAGAATACGTCTATCACCAACTACCCCTTGAGAGTATTCTCCCAGTTCATTTTTAAGTTCCCCCTCCGTTACGGTTTCAATCCGTAAGATTCCTGTCGCCTGTATTTTTTTACCGACCACCTCTGCATTCCAGAAGTCCACCCCCTCGATATAGTATATCAAGCTGTCTAAAGTAAGAAGCAACGCACCTCCCTTGCCATTTTGAGCCAAGCCGCTCACGGTAATGGTTGTATCCATATTATTTGTTTTTTCACCTGATTTGGTAACGCACCCACAAACAAGAATTAAAAGTAATAAGGAAATTACATCCCTGGGTACTAATCTAAGCATGACCACTTATTAATTAATTAGAGATTCCCTTTCTTCGCTTCTTCTACCGCATAGTTAGCCGCGCGTGCAGTCAATGCCATAAACGTGAGCGATGGATTTTGATTTCCCGTAGAGGTCATACATGCACCATCCGTTACAAACACATTCCTGCAACTATGAAATTGATTCCACTTATTGAGCAAAGAAGTTTTTGGATCGCGCCCCATACGCACACCGCCCATTTCGTGAATATCTAACCCAGGCGCCTGCTTACTATCGTGGGGTACAATGTTTTTACAGCCCGCTTTGTCAAGCATCTCTTGTGCCTGAATCAGGAAATCCTCCTTTACCTTTTCATCATTTTCGGTATGCTCAATGGAGGTAATCAACAATGGAATTTCCCAGGCATCTTTTTGATCGGAACTTAGCCGCACGTGGTTACGCTCAATCGGAATAGTTTCTCCCTGCATCATCATGGATACATGCCACAGGCCGGGTTTTGCAATTGAATTTTTCAATTCAGCACCAATGCCTTCAGATTTCCCACTCGCACGACTGGCCGTGTAAAAAGACATGTAGCCGCGCATAAAATTTTCCTCCTGTTTGCGCACATTGCGGAAGGATGGCATCATGATGGCGGTAGGCCTGCGGCCGTAATAGTAGGTGTCTTCATACCCTTCAAACGTTGACGAAACCGTTCCTCGATAATTATGGAACGCCACATATTTACCTAATAATCCGTTATCGTTGCCCAACCCATTGGGAAAGCGGTTGGAGGTCGAGTTCAATAAAACAAGATTCGAGTTGAGGCACGCGGCATTTACAAAAATAATCCGGGCGTAATACTCAAATACCTCTTTTGTATTTGAATCAATTACACGCACGCCACTCGCCTTACCCATTTTCTCATCATAAATAATCGAATGAACCACAGAAAAAGGGCGCAAGGTCATGTTTCCTGTTTTCATAGCCCATGGTAATGTGGAAGAATTAGCACTAAAGTAGCCACCAAAGGGGCAACCCCGTTCACATAATGTGCGCGCCTGGCATTGACCTCGTCCTTGCTGCTTGTGAATTTCCTGCGGTTCGGTAAGGTGGGCACAACGACCAATAACAACGTCTCTATCTTTATACGCTGCTTTTATTTTTTCCTGGATGTGCTTCTCAACACAATTCATTTCCCACGCCTTCATTACTTCACTGTCGGGCAAGGTTTCGAGGCCATCCCGATTACCACTGATGCCTGCAAACTTCTCTACATACGAATACCACGGAGCTAAGTCATCGTACCTGATTGGCCAATCCACTGCAAATCCATCACGACCCGGAGCTTCAAATTCGAATCGACTCCAGCGTTGCACTTGCCGCGCCCAAAGCAATGACTTTCCGCCCGTTTGATACCCACGAATCCAATCAAACGGTTTTTCCTGAACATAAGGATGTTCATTATCCTTTACAAAAAAATGTTTGGTAGAATCCCCAAACGCATAGCATCGATCGGCAATAGGATTAGCCTCTGTGACCTCAAGAGGCAATTTGCCTCGTAACGGAAATTCCCAAGGGTTCTTGATTGCCGTTGGATAGTCTTCCAAATGCTTCACTTCGCGTCCCCGCTCAAGTACAAGGGTTTTCAATCCGTGATCGCACAATTCTTTAGCGGCCCAACCTCCACTCATCCCCGAACCGATCACAATCGCATCGTATGTCATTTCTTTTTTGCCATCTCCTTGTATATACATAGACTACTAATTTATGATGCCTAATTTAAGAAACCTTAGATTACCGTAAAGCACGGTATTAATAAATTATATTAATGGTATAGCTTTCCGATTTACATAATGGGCATGAAAACGATAATTCCCCTCATCATTTCATTACTAACTGGATTGGTTGCAATCGCTCAACCGGTAACACAAGAAGATAGAACAAAGGCCAATGAGTATTTCATAGCGACCGACTGGCCAAAGGTAGTATTGTCCTATCAGGCAATTGCCAAAAGTGAACCGCAAAATGCAAATGCACGAATGCGAGCAGGAATTGGATTACTGAATCAGAACAAAACCCAGGCTGCAATTAAACAACTGGAAGAAGCAACTGCATTGGGCACTAACCCTATGCCTTTCTTCTATCTGGCCTCCGCCTATGCACAGGCAAATCAATCTGATAAATGCCTAGCTGCAATGGATAATGCATTAAAAAATGGATTCAGCGCACTCTCCCTTTTTGAGAATGATCCGAATCTTGCCAAAATTAAATCTTTACCGGCTATGGTAGAGATGCATCAACGTTTATTGAAAGGTGTTTATCCTTGTCGTTATTCCGAAAAGGCGCGTCAGTTTGATTTTTGGATTGGTGAGTGGGAGGTTAAATCAACATCAGGACAACAAGCTGGAAGCAGCAGTATTCAACTTATCTTGGGTGAATGTGTGATCTATGAAAACTGGACTTCAGCTCCACCACAGAATTATGCCGGTAAGAGTTTCAATCTCTATAACGCCTCAACCGGTAAATGGATGCAAACCTGGGTAGACGACAAGGGAGCAGTGATTGAGTTTATAGATGGTGAATACAAAGACCACAAATTTGTTTTTTTTACAAAGCCAGATACTCAAAATCAAATTACGCGACTTACCTTCTTCCATATGGAGCCTAATCTCGTTAGACAATTATTTGAAGTTACTACCGATGATGGTAAGACCTGGAATACCACCACAGATCTGTATTACCACCGAATCTCAAAGTAGTTGTTCGGTTTCGTACAAGGCGGACAAACATTTTTGAGAAACTATCTTAGGGTTGGATGCAACATAAATTATCTTGTACTGTCTTTGTTACTGATTTGAAATTTTTGAAGTCTAATCAATAAAAGCCTCATGATCTATAATTACTTAAAAGTTGCTATTCGCTCTATCTTCCGCAACAAGCTTACCGCTTTTATTAACATAGCAGGTCTCTCTTTAGCGATGATGTGCTGTATTCTCATTTACCTGTTTGTAGCCGATGAATTAAACTACGACCGCTATCATACTAAGGTAAATCGTACCTATCGCGTTACGCGCAACTTCCTAAATAGAGATGGGGTTGCTAATCTTCATCTCAGCAATGTGGCACCACCGATTGGGCCACTTATCAAAAACGATTTTGGTGAAGTTGAGGCGATGGCAAGAACAATTAATTTTGGATTAGTCATTGGACTTGAACAAAATGGAGAACTGATTAAAAATTTTTCAGAGGATTATCTCTTTTTAGCAGAGCCTGACATCTTTAAAATCTTTGACATTGAAGTTACAGCCGGTGACAAAGCAACAGCGATCACCCGCCCTTTTACCATCATGCTTTCCGAGAAATCAGCCTCTAAATTTTTTGATAACGAAAATCCTATCGGCAAACACCTTCGTGCAAACAATCAATTTGATGTGGAGGTTACTGGAGTGTATAAGGACTTTCCACCGCAATCACACTGGCACCCTGAATACCTGCTTTCATTTAGTACGCTCGAGAATGATAACATTTATGGAAGGAAAGGTTTAGAAACGAATTGGGGGAACAACTCCTTTGGCACCTACTTATTATTGGAAGAAGGTGCTGATCCTGCCAAAGTGGAATCTGGGTTGCCCGATTTTATGGAACGGCATTACGCAAACTTCGCCAAAGCAAATTTTGGTGCTCCAGATGATTTCAAAGCTTCACGAGCTACCACGCTATTCCTTCAAAAGATAAGCGACATTCATTTATACTCGCATTTGGATGATGAGTTGGAAGTAAATGGTAACATCAACAATGTGCGCATGATGGCGGTGATTGGATTGTTCATCATTCTAATTGCCTGTTTCAACTTTATTAATCTATCCACGGCTCGCGCCACCAAACGAGCAAAAGAAGTTGGGCTGAGGAAAGTTGTTGGGGCTTTCAAAAATCAATTAATCACTCAATATTTAAGCGAGTCAGTTTTGATTTCATTCTTTGCATTGATACTGGGCAGCGCGTTTTCATTCGTTGCCATACCCTTGTTGAATCAATTTACAGGAAAATCATTAACTATAAACCCAGCTGACAACTTGATCTTGTTTGGTGGCTTGTTTGGATTTGCTTTATTGGTAGGCTTGCTGGCAGGACTCTATCCAGCGTTTGTTATCTCCAGTTTTAAACCTGCTTTAGTGCTAAAAGGTCAGCAAGGAAGCATAAAAGGAAAGGGCATGGTAAGAAAGACGCTTGTGGTAGCCCAGTTTTCAATTTCAATTGTTTTATTAATTGCAACTGCCATCACCTTTCAACAATTGGGCTATTTAAATTCGCGCGATCTGGGCTATACAAAAGATCAGATAGTAATCTTACCTTTTTATCGGGAACTGAGCGACAACTATGATGCCTTCTATAATGAACTCGTTAAATCATCGGCTGTGCAAAATGCTGCTCGCTCCTCCCGCATTCCTACCGGAAGGTTGTTGGATAGCCAAGGGCCTCCTCTCGTAACGATTGGAGATAGTCTTGTTAATTCAACCATCACAACAAAAATGGTTATGATTGAACCAGAATTTTTCAAGACATATGGAATTGAAATGGCCGCTGGCCGTGACTTTTCAAAAGCTATTCCTACGGATGACTCATTAGCCTTCATTGTTAATGAAACCGCTGCCAACATGTACGGTTGGAATAATATAGATGATGGACTAGACAAGGATTTTAGTTATGGCGGTACAAAGGGTAAATTGATTGGAGTGGTGAAAGATTTTCATTTTGAATCGCTTCACCAGCCCATCATTCCTCTGGTATTCTTTTGTAAAGGATTAAACCACAACGATTTGTCGGTGCTACTTTCTGGCAATCAGGTAACACAAGGCATTGAACATATTGAAAGAGTGTGGAAAGAGTTTTTACCGAAGCGTCCATTCAGTTATCAGTTTCTAAGCGAAGACTACCGCAGGTTATATGAAGAAGAGCAAAAACAAAGTCAGTTGTTTACTGTGTTTTCAGGATTAGCCATTTTTATTGCCTGTCTTGGGTTATTTGGATTGGCAACCTTTAATACCTTGCAACGGGTGAAAGAGATAGGAATCCGCAAAGTGCTAGGGGCTTCGGTACCCAGCATCTTAGGCTTACTAAGCAAAGAGATTGTTATCTTAATTATAATTGCCAATCTGATCGCCTGGCCACTGGCTTGGTATTTTATGAATCAATGGTTGGATTCATTTGCCTATCATGTGGATATGAATGTTGGCATTTACATGCTGGCTGCCATCGGTGCCATAGTTCTGGCTCTGGTCACGGTAAGTGCTCAAACAATCAACGCTGTGTTAACCAATCCATCCAACACCTTGCGGTATGAATAATTATTCAGCTTGCATTCGTTTTAAGGCGAGTGAGTGAATGACGTGCCCAACGATCAACCCAAAGAAAGCAAACCCCAAGACGATGAAAAGAAAGTTGTCCTCGAATGCTTTTGCCTGAAGGTTAAGCAAGCGACCCACCCAATACCCCACGGTGCTTACCAAAGTGGCCCACATGAGTCCCGTAAGTGTGCTATAGAAAAGATAACGCACAGCTGAAAGGCCACTCATACCTACAATTAGCGGAATAACGATCCTGAATCCGTACAAAAAACGGTAGCTAAAGAGTATTTGTAGCTGGTGCCTATGAAAGAACTTAGTGACAGGCTCCACCTTGGCTTGTAGGCTGGGGCGTTTAGCCAGAAAATATTTACCGTTTAGCCTTCCGATCAGATAATAAATCCAATCACTAACAAAGGATCCAGAGAAAGCAGCAAGAATAGTGAATGGGAAATCAAAGAGGCCGCGATGAATAAGCGATGAAGCCACCAGAATGGCTGTCTCGCCTTCAAAGAAGGTACCTACAAGTAAAGCAAGGTATCCATATTGATCTAAAAAATTCTCCATAGAAGATTACTTGCTAACAGTCGTTCTAAAAAAAACTCATATAAAAATGAACCAACTATTGGAATAATAGTATCCTAATACATTAATTTTGTAAAAACTTTTTTTTAAATGCCTTTTATCTGACGATTTAAACACTACGACAGAAATTGAAAAACACTAACACCCCTTTTGAGCCTGCTAACAATCATGTTAGCCTCGCCATCCCGGCAACTATGCTCATCTGTAGCGATTGCTCACCCCGCACGGGGTTCAGAAGCTTTCGAAGGCAAATCAGAATCTGATACCTTTCACAAAAACAATTGAATAGCGA
Source organism: Cyclobacteriaceae bacterium (assembly GCA_016787755.1). Classification (GTDB taxonomy): domain Bacteria; phylum Bacteroidota; class Bacteroidia; order Cytophagales; family Cyclobacteriaceae; genus ELB16-189. The sequence goes on from JAEUUA010000010.1 coordinate 35,545, forward strand.
GTTCGCAAGGCGGATTACGCTTGAAGTGCTTTTATAGCATTTCGGTTTCATTCCATCACCATTAACGAATTACAACATTGGAAGACAATATAATTGTCAGACCAGCCACGGCTGCTGACGCACATTATGCAGAGACAATCACCACCGAAATGGCGGAGTCTGCAAAAGCTCGTGGCACTGGCATTGCCCAGCGCTCACCTGAGTATATTAAACTGAAAATCGAAGAAGGTAAATCAGTAATTGCGATCACACGCCATGGCACCTGGGTTGGCTTCTGTTACATCGAAGCCTGGGAGCACGAAAAATACGTTGCTAATAGCGGGCTTATCGTTTCTCCTCCGTTCCGCAAGTCGGGCGTGGCTACCGAAATCAAACGTAAAGTGTTTGAACTTTCGCGGAAGAAATATCCGAACGCAAAAATCTTTGGACTTACTACCGGTTTGGCAGTAATGAAGATCAACTCTGATTTGGGGTACGAGCCTGTAACCTACTCAGAGCTAACCACGGATGAGGAATTCTGGAAAGGCTGCCGCAGTTGTGTCAACTTTGATATCCTGACCAGCAAGCAGCGGAAAAACTGCATGTGTACCGCTATGCTTTTTGATCCAGTTGAAGATGCCAAGAAAAAAGCCGAGACTGTAAAAACTGTGGTTACAGTCGATGGTGAATTGGAACACCATCGCAAGCGAGAGTTTAAAGGTAACTTTAAGCTGTTTGAGCGCTGGGTTCGCTTCAAGCAATTTGTGTTGCTGAAGGGTTGGAAGAAAAAGCAAATTGAAGATGGCAAAAAGCCTACGCTGATGAGTTTTCTCTTTTTCTGGTAACAAACCTCATCCCTAGCCTCTCTCCAAAGGAGAGGGGAATTAATGATCTATTTTTTAATTTATTTTAATTAATGAAGAAAGTTGTATTAGCATTTAGTGGCGGATTAGATACCTCGTATTGTGCCATCTACCTATCGAAAGAGTTGGGGTACGAAGTACACACCCTTACTGTAAACACAGGTGGGTTTGGTGCTGAGGAAGTTAAAGATATCGAAAAACGTGCTTTGAGTTTGGGTGTGGTATCGCACAAAACCATTGACGAGACAAAAAACTATTACGAAAAAGTTATCCGGTACCTCGTTTTTGGAAATGTGTTAAAGAATGGAACGTATCCACTCAGTGTAAGTGCCGAACGTATGTCGCAAGCATTGGCCTCGGCCCGGTATGCAAATGAAATAGACGCTGATGCCGTAGCGCATGGTAGTACTGGAGCCGGTAATGATCAGGTGCGCTTTGATATGATCATTCAAATATTGGCGCCCGGTTCTGAGATCATCACACCCATTCGCGACAAAAGGTTGAGCCGCGAGGAAGAAGTTGAATACTTAAAATCAAAAGGAATTATCTTCAGTGCTGAGAAAGCAAAGTATTCTATTAATAAAGGTATCTGGGGAACCTCAGTAGGTGGCAAAGAAACCTTGAATTCTATGGGACAATTACCTGAAGAAGCATGGCCTACCCAAGTTACCAAACAAGGCAGCGAAGAAGTTAGGCTCGGTTTTGAGAAGGGTGAGTTGATTTCAGTAAACGGTAAAAAGTTTCCGCACTCAGTCAATGCTATCCATCACTTACAAACAATTGCCGGTCCTTATGGGATTGGTCGCGACATTCACGTAGGTGATACCATCATTGGAATTAAAGGACGTGTGGGCTTCGAAGCAGCCGCACCTGTAGTAATTATTAAAGCGCATCATGCTCTGGAAAAGCACGTGCTTACCAAATGGCAGCTGAGTTGGAAAGATCAATTGGCACAGTTCTATGGAAACTGGCTACACGAAGGTCAATACCTTGATCCGATTATGCGCGACATGGAAGCATTCCTTACCAGCTCGCAACAACATGTAACCGGTGAAGTTTCAGTAACGCTTTATCCATATCGTTTTCAAATCAATGGCATTGAGTCAGAGTACGATTTGATGTCGGCTAAGTTTGGAAAATATGGCGAAATGAATTTAGGTTGGACAGCCGATGACGTAAAAGGCTTTACCAAAATTTTTGGAAACCAGGTTGGTATTTTTCACCAAGTGAAAGCTGAGGCAGACAATAAAATAAGCAGAAAGTAAAAAGTCTAAAGTTTAGAGTAGTAAACTTTGAACTTTCCACTTTAAACTTTGAACCAAAAAAGATGAAAGGAAAAATTAAGGCAGGCATCATTGGTGGGGCTGGTTATACCGGAGGCGAAACATTGCGCCTTTTGCTTAATCATCCGAACGTAGAGTTAATTTTTATACAGAGTAGAAGCCATGCTGGCAAGCCAGTAACAAGTACACATCCCGATTTGATTGGTGAAACTGAATTAGTTTACTCCGCGGGTTCTAATCAAGCTGTTGATGTGTTGTTTCTTTGCTTGAGTCACGGAGAAAGTAAAATATTTATTGTTGAGAATAAGTTTCCAGACAATACGCGAATCATTGATTTAGGTAATGATTTTAGATTAGGTGATTCCGCTGCAGGCAGAGAGTTTGTTTACGGTCTTCCGGAATTTCAGCGCGAGAAAATTAAGTTGGCAAAAAATATTGCTAACCCGGGTTGCTTTGCAACTTGTATTCAACTTGGCTTGTTGCCTTTAGCGAAAGCAGGGCTTCTGAAAGAAGTTCATACAACAGGGATCACAGGCTCTACGGGGGCCGGACAAAAACTTCAGGACACAACACATTTCAGTTGGCGAGTAAATAATATCTCGGCTTACAAAACATTAACGCACCAGCATTTAGGTGAGATTAATCAAACGTTAAAAGCGCTACAATCTAATTTCTCCGAAGAAGTTAATTTCATTCCCTGGCGGGGAGATTTCACAAGGGGAATCTTCGTAACCTCAGTATTGGAGTCTGCACTCAGTTTATCGGAAGCAAATACTCTTTATAAGGAATACTATGCTTCGCATCCATTTACTCATGTAATTGATGAGATGATCGATTTGAAACAAGTGGTTAACACAAACAAGTGTTTAGTCCAGTTAGAAAAGGTTGGAAAGAAATTAGTCATCCATTCCATCACCGATAATTTATTAAAAGGCGCCAGCGGTCAAGCCATTCAAAATATGAACCTGATGTTTGGATTGGATGAGTCGGTGGGATTGAAATTGAAAAGCACAGTATTCTAAGTTTAAAGTGGAAAGTAAAAAGTTGTAAGTAAATACGATGCAGAATTACAGAGACTTAATTGTATGGCAAAAAGCCCACGAGAATGTCTTGTTGATTTACAAGCACAGTAAAGAATTTCCAAAGGAAGAGCAGTATGGCATAACCAGTCAGTTGAGGCGTTCGGCAGTATCTATCCCTACCAATATCGATGAAGGTTGTGGAAAATCAACAAAGAAGGATTTTGCTAATTATTTGCAAACTGCTTTCGGTTCGACTCAAGAGGTAGAATATTTAACATTTCTCTCGCTTGAGTTAGGCTTTCTTAGTAAAGACCAATTCGAAAGGATAAATTCTTTGACTAATGAAGTGAAAGCAATGCTTATTTCGTTACTCAGAAAAGTTAGAGCATAATTCTTTTAACTTTGAACTATACACTTTATACTCCATAAAACGTGAAACTATTCGATGTATACCCCCTCTTCCCCATTGAACCTGTAAAGGCATCGGGTTCATGGCTATGGGATAAAGAAGGGAAAAAATATTTAGATCTATATGGCGGTCATGCCGTGATTTCCATTGGTCATAATCATCCGCATTTTGTTGAATCACTAAAATGTCAGCTTGACAAAATCAGTTTCTACTCAAATAGTGTAAAGAATTCTTTGCAGGAAAAGTTAGCTGAGAAACTTGGTCAACTTTCAGGTTATCCAAATCATCAACTCTTTCTGTGCAACTCAGGAGCCGAGGCAAATGAGAATGCGCTCAAGTTGGCTTCCTTTGTTAATGGACGAAAAAAAGTAATCGCATTTAAGAAAGCGTTTCATGGTCGTACGTCAGGTGCTGTGGCTGCA
>JAEUUA010000023.1 GCA_016787755.1 Cyclobacteriaceae bacterium
TGAACCAATAGAAGAAAGACTGCGTAAGCATAACTCCAATCACAAAGGCTTTACTGGAAAATTTCAAGATTGGAAGATTGTATTTATAGAAATTTATCCATCTAAGGAACTTGCCTACGCCAGAGAAAGAGAAATTAAAAACTGGAAAAGCCATAAAAAAATTGAAAAACTGATAGCTGGTTTAGAGTATCCCGCCATTTAGGGAGGGAGGAGGGTCGGGGGTTCGAACCCCTCAGCTCCCACAGAAAGCCTCGAAGAAATTCGGGGCTTTTTTATGACTTCCTCTCGAGAGTTAATCATCTCAAGATATTCAATAATAATCCTCCCATTCTTTGGTTTAATACTTGTAGTGTATTTTTGTGCTACCATTTTTTAAACTTTGAAGACCTTCCGAAAATTACTTCTCTACATCAGTATTGTCCTGGCTGTAATCATAAGCGGGTTGGCAATCTCTGTCTTCCTGTTTAAGGATCGAATTATCAAGCAGTTTGTAAATGAAGCCAATAAGCGACTTAACACACCGGTCAAGATTGGAAAGATTGACATTTCCATGCTCTCTGATTTCCCAAACCTGGCCATTGTTTTCACGGATGTATACATTGAAGACAGTCATCCGGGCACCTATCCGTTGCTTACTGCCGATCGAATCGCTTTCAATTTAAATCCCATTGAAGTGTGGCGAGGCAATTATTCTATCCGTGGGCTTTCTGTTACCGGAAGTGAAACGAATTTGAAAATCAATGCTGCAGGCAAAACCAATTTCAACATTATCAAGGAAGGAAGTGGTGGAAGTGGTGGTGCTGTACGATTTGATTTAAAAAATGTAGCACTCACAAAAACTATTGTGAGCTATCTCGATCAACAGGCAAACCAACATCATGTGTTTAATAGTAATAAGCTGAGTGCATCCATTAGCGTAACCGGTGATCTTTACCAGATTGAAGCTGATGGAAATGTGTTGGTGGAACAAATTGGTATAGGGAGTTCACTTTTTCTTGCCAATAAAAATTTTATGGTGCATGCTTTCATAGATTATGATGACGACAAAAAAAGTGTTTTAATCAAACCTTCTACATTAAAAGTTGGTCGCTCTCAATTTGCTGTGGATGGCAATTACGTCTACAAAGAAAAAAACCTGATTGATATTAAAGCGGAGGGAAAAAACACAGACATTCAAACACTACTTTCTCTACTCCCTGAAGAGGCGAGTAAGAAGTTGAAACAATACCGAAGCGATGGGGATGTGTTCTTCAATCTTTCACTCAAAGGAGAAATCAGCGATAAAAAGAGTCCGTTCATTTCGGTAGCTTTTGGTTGCACCGATGCCACCTTGTTTCACCCCGATTATCAATCCAGGATTTCGCACGCTAACCTGAATGGTTCCTTCGCTAGTCCTTCCCTAACGGACTTATCAAAAGCTCAGCTTTTTTTGAAAGACATGGAAGGTGAATTGAATGGAAAATTGTTTAGGGCAAATCTTTCCGTGCGAACTTTTGACGATCCTTATATCGTTTTTGATTTTAAAGGTGATTTGGATGCTGCTTCTGTTTTCAGTTTCTACCCGATTGATGACCTGACTGAATTAGAGGGGCTGCTTACTGCTGATATTTCTTTTGAAGGACAAACTTCTTTACTCAAGAAAAAAGCAACGGCACAAAAAGTAACTACCAATGGCTCCATTGCACTCGCTCACATCAAATTCGCTTACGGCAAACAAAAAATTCGCTTTCGCGATATCAATGGGTCATTGCAATTTAATAACAATGATCTGGCGCTTAGTAATGTGACAGGTTATTTTGAAAATAGTGATTTTCAACTCAATGGATTCTTTAAAAACATCATCACATTTTTAATTTTTGAAAACCAACCCATAGGCATTGAAACTGACTTGAGATCAACTTTTTTGGATCTGGATCAATTGTTTGCTATTGGCTTTAGTGATGAACAATCTGAGAATTATCAATTCAAAATCTCACCTAACCTGCAGCTTAACTTCAATTGCGATGTTAAGAGCATGCGATACAAGCGTTTTAAACCAAAAAATATTAAAGGTGATCTCCTGGTAAAAAATCAGGTGGCTGTTTCTCGCAACATTACTATGAATACATTGGGCGGTCTATTAACCGTTAACGGAATTGTGGACGCAAAAAATCCCAAAGTGATCGATGTAATAAGTTCCATGAAACTAAATGGGCAGCACCTGGATAGTATTTTCTATGTATTTGATAATTTCTTTCAAGACTTTATTCAGGACAAACATTTGAAAGGTCAGGCCTATGCTACTATAGAGTTAGAGATGGCGCTTAATGAAAAATTAAATCTAATTCCGCCTACCATGATTTCCGATATTAGTGTAACTGTAAAAAATGGGGAGCTCAATAATTTTGAGCCCATGAAAAAACTGAACAAATATCTCGATGATGAAGGGTTAGGGAAGTTGCGGTTTGCCGATTTGAAAAACGAAATTCATGTTGAAAATAAAACCATCTACATCCCCCAGATGGAAATTAAAAGCAATGTAACCACGATTCAATTAAGCGGAACTCACACCTTCGACCAGTATATTGATTATCGGGTGGTTGTACCGCTCCGCAATAAAAATAAAATTGACCCGGATGAAGCCTTTGGCGCTGTAGAAGATGATGGAGTAGGAAAGGCTAAGTTGTTCTTAAAAATCACTGGTACAACAGATAAGTACATCGTCAGTTATGATAAAGATGCTGTGAAGAAGAAAATTGCCAGCGATCTAAAAAAGGAAGTTCAGGAATTGAAAGACGCCTTCAAGTTAAAAGGCATTAAAAAGAAAAAAGAATTGGAACTTACAGATGAAGAGTTTGATTGGGAAATCGATAATTAAAATTCTTAGAGCAATTTAGCCTTATTCCAATATTCGTCCATTTCAGCCAGTGACATGTCACCCATCACCTTACCATCTTTTGCCGATTCTTTTTCCAGGTATTGAAAGCGCTTAATGAATTTTTTGTTGGTACGCTCTAAAGCTTCTTCCGGATCAATGTTAATAAACCGTGCATAATTCACTAGGGAAAAAAGTAAGTCACCAAACTCGGCCATTGCTTTTTCATGGTTGATGGTTTTGTTTGACTCTGTATTGAATTCATTTTTAAACTCCTGCATCTCCTCTTCTACCTTCTCCCATACTTGTTCTTTTCGTTCCCAATCAAAACCAACCCCGCGTGCTTTATCCTGAATCCGAATTGCTTTCACCAAGGCCGGCAACGATTTAGGGACACCTTCAAGCACAGATTTATTCCCGGTCTTTAATTTTATTTTCTCCCAATTCTCTTTTACGGTTTTTTCATCATCGGCTATCACATCGCTGTAAACATGAGGATGTCTCACGATCAATTTATCACAAATGCTATTCAACACATCCGAAACATCAAACACACCAGCCTCCGCAGCAATGCGCGCATAAAACACATTATGCAACATTAAATCACCCAGCTCTTTTTTTACTTCGGTGAGGTCTCCTTCTAAAATCGCATCTGAAAGTTCATACGTCTCTTCTATCGTAAGATGTCGCAAGCTTTCCAAGGTTTGTTTTTTATCCCAAGGGCAGTTTTCGCGCAACTCATCCATAATCGTCAACAGACGATCAAACGCCTTTAATTTGGCTTCGCGATTTAAATCAGGGGAAGAAAGTGGTTTTTTCATGATTCTGTAAACTTAACAATTGAATGAGGTGTTGTATCTTTGTTGTTCAGGAAAAAACACAAAAATCGTATGCTGGTATTTTTTCTCGCGCTAGGTGTATTTGCTTTATTCTTCGGTTTAATGTCGGTGAGGTTGCTCTTCGTTAAAAATGGAGAGTTCAGAGGCACCTGTGCTACACAGAGTCCATTTTTAGCCAAAGAAGGAATTACCTGCGGATACTGCGGAAAGACCCTTGGCGAAGGTGACCCGTGTGGCGATCCTGAAAAAGAATCGGCAGCTATGCCGGCAATAAAGAAGGGCTAAGATGAGAAAAGCCATTTTGGTTAATATTGATGAAAAAATAATCTCTCAACGCGAGAATAATCAATTGCCTTCTCCTGAGGAAAGATTGACTTATCTAATTGAACTTATTGGTCTTTCTCAAAAATTTCAATCGTCAAGTAAAGGGCACTATCCTATGGATAATACCTTTATCCTATCCAGAAAAAAAGCTAATTATTTTTAGACACCAAACTTAGCTCAGAAAGTTCTCTTCCTATTTGATGTATTCCATTTAGAATTTTTTCAGTCTGAGCCATTGAAGGTTTTTTCCTTCCCTGAACATATTGGGATAACAAAGTTGGATTCATTCCAATTCTTTCTGCAAGAAATTTAGCATTAATAACTCTATAATACTGGAAGAATTGCTGAAGATCAATTTCCAGGTTTACATTTTTATTTTCTAACTCAACTCCATCATCTTCAAAATACAAATTCAATGCTTCAACTATGTTGTCAGATAATTCTGAAATGGTTTTCCCTGTGGTAAATACTGGATGATCAACAGCAAATGCCGAGAAGCCAGTGTCAGTCTTCTCAACAATTGCATTGATTTTCCTTTTTGTGAGTGTCTTCACTTCTTAATTCCTGCTTGCTTTAATAATTTTTTTTCAAGTCCCTTACCCATTCATTACTTCCGTGCATGGGAAAGATAATTACACCAGGTTTTTGTTTTGTGCCTCATCTTAACATGCGAGCCACTTTGTGATACCGAAAACCAACCATCTTGGGTCAGTATACGGTACAATTGATTTGATTTCATCAATCATAAATATTTTTGGATTGCCATTATACGATGCGCGTCAAAGAATCAAATCCAAAGGTAAATAATTATTTACCTTTTTCAAAGAATGAGTTAAGGATTAACTTTGCGATCAAATTCATTTAAGTGACTCTTATTAAATCTATTTCAGGCATCCGTGGCACCATTGGAGGAACTCCCGGAGAAGCGCTTACTCCTGTTGATACTGTAAAATTTGCTGCTGCGTTCGGTACGTGGATCAAGTCCCGAAAGGGTAAAAAAGTAGTGATAGGCAGAGATGCGCGCCCTTCCGGGGAAATGGTGAGTCAGTTAGTTGCTGCTACGCTTCAAGGACTTGGGTTAGATGTAATTGATTTGGGGCTATCTACAACGCCTACTGTTGAGATTGCGGTTACCGCAGAAAAAGCGGGCGGTGGCATCATACTAACAGCCAGTCATAATCCCGTGCAATGGAATGCGTTGAAATTATTAAATGAAAAAGGTGAATTCATTTCCGGAGCAGATGGTGCGGAAGTTTTAATAATTGCCGAAGCTGAACAATTTGATTTTGCCCCGGTTGAAAAAATAGGTTCTTATACAGTAAATAATTCCTATATAGAAAAACACATCAAACAAATTTTGAAATACAAATTGGTTGATGTGAAAGCTATTCGAAAAGCTAAATTCAAAATAGCCGTTGATGCCGTTAATTCTACAGGCGGCATTGCTGTACCTCAACTTTTGAAAGCATTGGGAGTTAAAAAAGTTGTAGAATTATACTGCATACCCAATGGAAAATTTCCACACAACCCTGAACCTTTGCCCGAACATCTTACCGTGATCAGCAAAGCGGTAAAAAAAGAAAAATGCGATTTGGGAATTGTTGTTGACCCTGACGTGGATCGGCTTGCTCTAATTCAAGAAGATGGAAAACCTTTTGGGGAAGAATATACGCTAGTGGCTGTTGCCGATTATATCTTAAGCAAACGCAAAGGCAATACGGTTTCAAATCTTTCCAGCACCCGTGCGTTGCGTGATGTAACTGAAAAAGCAAAAGGTAAATACAATGCTGCCGCTGTAGGGGAAGTTAACGTGGTGACCAAGATGAAGGAAACCAAGGCAGTTATTGGTGGCGAAGGCAATGGAGGCATCGTTGTTCCTGATTTTCATTATGGCCGAGATGCACTGATTGGCATAGCTTTGTTCTTGACTCATTTGGCAAAATCAAAACTCAAAGTTTCAGAATTACGCAAAAAATATCCGGCTTATTTTATCTCTAAAAATAAAATTGAGTTAACACCCAAAATCAATGCAGATGAGGTGTTAGAGAAAGTAAAAGTTCTTTATGTTTCCGAAAAGATCAATACCATCGATGGGGTGAAAATTGATTTTGAAACAGAAAAGGAATGGGTTCATTTGCGCAAGAGTAATACCGAACCCATCATTCGCATTTATGCTGAATCACAAAATGAGGCAAAGGCCAATCAATTAGCGCAGCGAATCATTCAAGATATTAAAAAAATTATAGCGTAATTTTACCTATCATGAAGATCTACCTCGACAATGCCGCCACAACACCTCTTGACCCCGAAGTGTTTGAAGCTATGAAGCCATTCTTGTTAGAAGATTTCGGAAACCCCTCATCCACTCATTCGCACGGACGAAAAGTACGTGCTGCTATTGAATCGTCCCGAAAAAAAATTGCTGAACTTTTGAATTGCACCCCTGGCGAAATCATTTTCACCTCCGGAGGTACCGAAGCTGATAATGCAATCATTCGTTGTGCTGTTGAAATGTATTCGATTAAACATGCTATCTCTACACCCATCGAACACCATGCAGTAACACATACCTTGGAAACGCTGGAAAAGCAGGGAGTTATTAAAGTCCATCATGTTAATTTAGACGAAAATGGCAATGTTGACTTAGCTCATGTAGAAGCATTGCTTGTTGAATTTCCAAATGCATTAGTATCACTCATGCATGCTAATAATGAGATTGGCAACCTGCTCGATTTAGAAGCTGTAGGAAATCTATGTGATAAATATAAAGCCTACTTTCATTCAGACACTGTTCAAACGGTGGGTCACTTCCGTCACGATATGAAGAGACTAAAGGTTCATGGCATGACTGCTGCAGCTCATAAGTTTCATGGACCTAAGGGAGTTGGCTTTATGTACATTAATAAGGATAAGAAGATTCATTCTTTCGTGCATGGTGGGGCGCAGGAGCGCAACATGCGGGGCGGCACCGAAAATGTTCCGGGTATTATTGGTCTCACCAAAGCCTTGGAAATTTGTTATCGCGAAATGGAGGAGCATGAGCAATACATCAAAAAAATAAAAACACTCATGATTCAGAAATTGACAGAAGCGGTTCCAGGTATATCTTTTAACGGTGATTCAGCAAGCCTGGAAAAAAGTTTATATACTGTGCTAAATGTAAGTTTACCAGAGTCGGAAGAAAACGAAATGCTGCTTTTTAACTTAGATATGCAGGGCATTTCTGCTTCCGGGGGAAGTGCCTGCTCCAGTGGAGCCTCTACTGGATCACATGTGTTGGGGGCTATTTACCCAAATTCAAAGCGGGGCGCCATTCGATTCTCTTTTAGCAAATACAACAAACCAGAAGAAATTGAGTTTGTTGCTACTAAAGTAGCCGAGTTATATAAAGTTACTGCATAGAAGTAGCCGGTTTGGAATTCGGTAGTATTACTCAAACACGTAAATGAATGGCCAATTCTTTTTCTGTCTCTATCATCGGTTCGGGCAATCTCGCCTGGCATTTGGCTCCAGCGCTTGACAATGCAGGATTTGCAGTTAAAGAAGTTTATAGCCACAATCCACAACATGCTGAAAAGCTTACTGAACGTCTCTATCAAGCGGAAGTAAAAGCCACGTTAGATTTTTCAACAAGCGATTCTCTTGTATTTATACTAGCCGTTAGTGACGATGCAATTAGGCAGGTGGCACAGGAAATCATTTTACCAGAGGATGCTATTCTTATACACACATCCGGAAGCCTACCCATTACAGAATTAGACTATGCCGCAACCACTCACTTGGGTGTATTATACCCCCTTCAAACTTTTAGTAAATCCAGCAAAGTAGATTTCAAAAAAATTCCCTTGTTTATCGAAACCCACACCGAAGAAGCAGAAAGAATTGTTATGCAAATTGCGAAAGGCATTGGCAAGGAAGTGATTAAAATAGGATCCGAAGAGCGAAAAGCTTTGCACGTTGCTGCTGTTTTTGCTTCCAACTTCACAAACCACATGCTTACTATTTCAAAAGAAATCATGAAGCAAAACAGTCTTGATTTCGATTTGTTAAAACCGCTGATCACGGAAACCATCAATAAGAGTTTTCATTTGGGTCCAGAAAATTCACAAACGGGCCCGGCAAAACGAGGTGATTTGGATATATTAGATGCTCATTTGGATTATTTACAAGAACAGGAGTCTATCGCAGAAATCTATAAGGTTATCAGTCAACACATTGTTGATACTCATTATCAGGGATAATTTTATTTTTAACTAATTTAGTTTCAAAAATTTCGTGCCCTGAAAGTATTATTAATCTATAAAGTCAATGCTATGCGTTTAATCTATTTTTTCTTCTTCATGTTAATTACTGTTGGTTCATTTGCACAGGCGAAACCAAGAGAATCTCTTGACCCAACTGTTTCTGAAATCTGGGATCTTAAGCCCGTAAAGGTCACTCCTGCAAAAAATGTAGGTGATGCACCTTCCGATGCAATTATAATTTTCGATGGCAAAAATTTAAATGAATGGACATCGCTGGATGGCACGCCCGCCAGGTGGGAAGTAAAGGAGGGTATATTCACGGTTGCCAAAGGGACCGGTGATATTAAAACCAAAAAAACATTTGGTGATATCCAATTGCACATTGAATGGCGCGCACCCACAGAAATTGTTGGTGAAGGACAAGGCCGCGGTAACAGCGGGATTTTTTTACAAGAGCGCTATGAATTACAGGTACTGGATAGTTATGAAAGTGTTACGTATTCAAACGGTCAGGCCGGATCGATTTACAAGCAATCCATTCCGCTAGTGAATGCAACGCGCAAGCCTGGTGAGTGGCAAACATATGATGTAATTTATACCGCGCCTCGCTTCAGTGAAAATGGTCGGGTCGTTTCCCAGGCCAAAATTACGGTTATTCACAATGGAGTGCTCATTCAAAATGATACCCAAATCTGGGGGCCCACAGAATACAAGGGATTGCCTGTATATCAGTCACATGGTAAAGCTTCCCTCAAACTTCAGGATCATGGCAACCCGGTAAGTTTTAGAAATATTTGGATCAGAGAATTATAGAAACCTTCGATTAGTTCCAACAAAAATGGTCAGGACTTACTCCTGACCATTTTTTTATGCACTCTATTAAATTTATTTCCCCACTTCGGTAGGCACTACTTCACCTTTTATAGTAAGCTGTACAAACCCTGTTTCAATATTTGCAGTTACGGTTACGGTTTTATTAAAGCCCCCGGTTGACGCTGCATTGTAGGTTGCCTTAATAAAGCCCTGACCTCCCGGCATAATAGGACTCTTTGACCAATCAGGGGTAGTACAACCACACGATGCTTGCACATTGGTGATTACCAATGGCGTCTTACCTGTGTTGGTAAACTTAAACTCATGAGTTACAGGTGTTCCTTGTTTGATCTTGCCAAAATCATGAACTGTACTTTCCCATGCAAATACGGCAACATCAGACTGAACTTCATTTTTGAGAGTGGTGGCTGCGGGTAGTTTTTGCGCCTTGGCTGCAACTGCAAAAACAGTAAAAACAGCGAGTAAAAGTAATTTTTTCATTTTCTTGCTTGAATTTTAGGTTAAACTTAATTCGTTCTTTTTTACATTACAAACATCGACACCAAAAAGCAGACCCTCTGTTAATGAAGACCAAATAAATGTTAAGGACTTGTTAATCCAAAAGTACGGCAATAAATACTATTTACCTTTACAAAGTGAGTCGCAATACCCTTCGAATTATCATTATTCTTGCCGCTGTAAGTATTGCCGGCATTACTGCAACCCAAATCTATTGGGTGCGTAAAGCATTTGATCTAAAGGAAAATCAATTTAATCGTGATGTTATAGCGGCTCTTGCTCAAGTTTCAAGTAAAATACTGGAGATCACCAAAACTCCATCCCCTTCCAATAATCCGGTTACCCAACTTACCTCTAACTATTTTGTTGTCCTTGTAAATGGGCCAATCGATAATAACCTGCTTGAATTTTTGTTGTTAACTGAATTTGAAAAAAGACACATTACGGCCGACTTTGAATATGGAGTATATGATTGCATCGATAAATGCATGGTAGGCGGGAATTATACTTCGCCCGGCAAGATTGCTACTCACGTGAATTTTACAGAACTACCAGCGTGGAAAAATGATGGGTATTATTTCGGGGTTCAGTTTCCTATGGTGGAAGCAACATTGATTAGTCAGATGGGTATTTGGGGCTTCTCCTCGGTTGTTTTACTAATCGTTATTTTCTTTTTCGTGTACACCTTATTTGTGATTTTAAAGCAAAAACGTCTATCTGAAATTCAAAAGGATTTTATTAATAACATGACACATGAGTTCAAAACACCGCTGTCAACCATTGCCATTTCGACAAGTGTTTTAAAAGATCCTACCATCATTCATACACCTGAACGATTGCTCAATTATGCAACCATCATTGAAAATGAAAATCAGCGCTTGCAACAACAAGTAGAGCGAGTGCTACAAATGGCACGACTTGAAACCGAAGATCTCGGTCTTAAAAAAGAGAAGTATGATCTTCATCAGTTAATTAAAGAAGCGGCTTCAAATAATCTATTGACATTAAAGGCTTCAATCACCCTTCTATTGGAAGCTGAACAAACAGAAGTAAAAGTTGATAAACTTCACATGATTAATGTGATTTTTAATTTACTCGATAATGCCATTAAGTATAATCTTAATGTGCCTGCCATTACAATCCGCACTTTTAATTCAGATGGAAATATCGGTCTCGAAATTACCGACAATGGAATTGGAATTGGTATTGAAGAACAAAAGAAAATATTTCATCGTTTTTATCGCGTGCCCACTGGTAATTTACACGACATAAAAGGATTTGGTCTTGGATTGAGCTATGTGAAATTAATTGTTGAGGCTCATAAAGGAAAAGTTATCGTAACCAGTATGCCAGGAAATGGAAGTTGTTTCGTAATTGAGCTGCCAATCATAAAAGAATGAACGCAAAAATTCTACTTGTTGAGGATGACCCCAACCTGGGCTTTGTTATTAAGGATAACTTAACGTTAAAAGGATATTCTGTTTCACTGCACACAAATGGAGATGAAGGTTACACAGCCTTCTCCACTAATCAATTTGATATTTGCATTTTGGATGTGATGATGCCCAAGAAAGATGGATTCACGTTAGCGAATCAAATCAGAAAAGAGAATCAGCAAATTCCAATTCTTTTTGTTACCGCCAAGTCAATGTTGGAAGACAAGATTGCAGGGTTTCAAAGTGGGGGTGATGATTACATCATCAAACCGTTTAGCATGGAAGAACTTGTTCTTCGTATTGAGGTATTTCTTCGGAGATCAAGTATCCAAACCAATGAAATACATTTTGAACTTGGAGCCTTCAATTTTGATTGCCGAAACTTTACACTAAATCATAGCTCAGGCGAGAAATCACTCACCCAAAAAGAAGCCGAAGTATTAAAACTTCTTTGCGAAAACAAAGACCGGGTATTGAAACGCGAAGAGATTCTTAAAAAAGTATGGGGTAATGACGACTACTTTTTGGGCCGCTCGATGGATGTATTTATCTCTAAGTTAAGAAAGTACTTAAAAGAAGATCCCAACGTTCAGATCATCAACTATCATGGAGTTGGTTTCAAGTTGGAGGTTAATAATGGATAGCGCTACGCCCTTCGTTAAATCTCAAAGTATTTTCTCAGCAATAAATTTATCGAGTTGATAAACGGAACTAGTCTCGAAAATAATTTTGCGATGTTCGTCCAACACTAAATAAAGCGGAACCATGTCCACACCTAAAAATGACTTCAATAAATTCTCACCATCCCGATAGCTGCTCCATTCCAATTTATCTTTTTTAACTGCAGATACCCATTTGTCAGGATTTTCATCAATGCTTACGCCAATCAATTGAATACCATTTCTTTTAAGGGTATCATTCAATTTAGGCAACTCATGCTTACTGGAATATCTGCATGGTCCACACCAAGATGCCCAAAAGTCTATTATCGTCATCTTTTTTGAAACGGAATAAAGACTTACCATTTTACCGTTAAGAGTTTGCACGTCAAAGTTTGGAACAACTTTGTTCAACCGATTAGATGCCTGTTTACCCATCAATCTTTCTATGTTCTTTACAAGTAATACATCATGAGCTGACTCAATTTTTGGAAAATATTTTTTAATTGTTTTGCTATCGATAGATCCAAAATTTGCCCCATACAAATAATAAAATCCGGCTAAGGCTAATGAAACATTGTTAGTGGTGTCTAGAAAGTTTATTATCTTCTTTTTCGCATCTTCAACATGTTCAATCCAATAAGGAACAAACTTTTGTTTATAAATATCGGACTTATCGGGATCTGATTCAATTGAGTCATTTAATTGTTTAGCTTGCTTATATAGGGGTCTCTTAAAGTCTCTAAAGGTGTTAAGTTTATTATTTAAACCATTTTTCCTTTTGACAATTTCATAGGAATAGAAAAGAGAATCTGCGTTTGCCTTTACCTCAATCGTTCCCTTTTCTTCCGTTGTAATAAGAAAATAATTGTCCGCAAACCCATCAATCTGGGATCTGAAATTTCCTCCCTTAGGGGGAATCATAATTTTATAAAGAAGTGCTTGGGGATTCTGATTCTTAAAAAGATATTCAAAAGAGCCGTTAATGCTAATAGGGATGCTATCAATAAGAATGGGTGGCATGAGTTCTAAATAGTCTATTCTTAGAATATACATTTTAGATTGCCATTCATTTGAACGGACAATTGTCCCTTTGATTTTCAACTGACTAAATGAATTTTGAAAAGTAAAAAACAAAAAGACTAGAAATAATTTTCTCACAGATATTAAATTCAAGAAAAGACTATCTCGAAAAATCAGGACTACCAATGCTTACCATGAGCCACTGAATTAGTGAATATAAAAAGACTGCATAAATTGTTTTAAAATAATTTGTCAATCAGACTATCCACAGTCAATCCTTCAGCCTCCGCTTTAAAATTGCGTACAATGCGGTGACGCAGCACAGGACGAGCAACCGCCTGCACATCTTCAATATCGGGTGAGTATTTTCCGTTGATTAATGCATTGCATTTAGCCCCCAACACTAAAAATTGCGATGCCCGTGGGCCTGCTCCCCATTCTAAAAAGTCGTTGGCTATTTTAGACCCCGATACCCCAGGACGAGTGGCTTGGGTTAATTTCACGGCATACTCTACCACGTTGTCGGCCACAGGTACTCTACGTACTAAATGTTGGAAGGCTATTATTTCATCAGCGGCAAGCACCTTTGAAACCTTTTTTACATCATCCGCTGTAGTGTTTTTTACGATATCAAGTTCTTGCTGGTAGCTTGGATAATCCAGAAAAATATTAAACATGAAGCGATCTAATTGTGCTTCAGGCAATGGATAGGTTCCTTCTTGCTCAATTGGGTTTTGAGTGGCCAGCACAAAGAAAGGCTTTGGCAACTCATACGCTTTTCCTGCAATGGTGACTGCATATTCCTGCATCGACTCCAGTAAGGCTGCTTGCGTTTTGGGAGGTGTTCGGTTTATTTCATCAGCCAAAATGATGTTTCCAAAAATAGGCCCTTTCACAAATTGAAAGTTGCGCTCCTTATCCATAGTTTCTGCACCAACAATATCAGAGGGCATTAAGTCTGGTGTAAACTGAATTCGTTTAAATTGAAGATCAAGCGAGGTTGCTATGGTATGAACTAATAATGTTTTGGCTAATCCGGGTACGCCCACAAGCAATGAATGACCCTGACAAAAAATTCCCGTAAGCACTAAACGAATTACTTCATCCTGGCCCACTACAACTTTTGCAATTTCACTCTTTAATTGTTGATACGATTGCTTGAGAGCATCGGCTGCTTCTACATCATTTGAAAAAATCTGATCCATACAAAAGGTTTAACGAAAGATACAGGTTTTATATCGTGTGTGTGCCCAAGAACTACACCAACGGCACTACTCCAGAATTTTACAAACATTATACGCAGGATCGATATTAATAAAGACATCCTTGCGAGCCTTGGTGAACCATTTTTCGAGCGCGTTATCCTTTTTCT
Source organism: Cyclobacteriaceae bacterium (assembly GCA_016787755.1). Taxonomy (GTDB): domain Bacteria; phylum Bacteroidota; class Bacteroidia; order Cytophagales; family Cyclobacteriaceae; genus ELB16-189. The sequence continues at coordinate 14,084 of JAEUUA010000023.1, forward strand.
CGGCCAGCGCTGCAGATTGAATGCGGTTCCAGTCGTCTTTTAAATTAGCTTCATGAGGGGGAAGTTTCTTTTTATAATACAAAATCCGAACAGCATCCTTTCCATCGTCCGTGCGGTAGGTTAATGGACTTGAAATATTTCCTACCTGCATAGTGTCAATGTTAATGTAGACCACCGGATCAATGTCACGCAACGAAATCTTCATGGAACCATCTGCATCGGTAAAGAAGCCTCCCGTTCCTTTAGTAACATCATCGTCAGAATATTCTTTAGCGACCTGTTCAAATTTTAATTTTTCCGTTATTATTTTTCCGCGAAGGCTATCTAAAAAATTCTCTGCTCTTTTAATATCATCTGCAGAAGGTGTGGCGGAAATTAAAATATGACGTGAATTATATTCATTCCCCCTGCGATCTATCAATTGCATAATATGAAAACCAAAAGGTGATTTAAAAGGCTGTGAAACCTCTCCGATCTTCAACTTAAATGCCTGAGCCTCGAATTGTGGAACCATGGCCCCTCGCCCTACATATCCCAACTCACCGCCATTATATTGCGCACTTGGATCTTCCGAATTTTTCATTGCCAACTCGGTAAAATTCTCACCCTTTAAAACTCGCTCGCGCAAATCAATCAATTTAGCAATTGCTTTTTGTTCTTGTTCCTCGCTCACTTTAGCAACTCGAACAATTTGTCCCACCTCAACATCTGACGAAAAGAACGGCAAACTATCCTTTGGAATTTTATTATAGAATCTTTTGATCTCTGCTGGAGTTATTGATATCCCCTTCGTGATCCGCGAAGTCATTTCTCTCGCTAATAATTGCTCACGAATTTGTTCACGCAATTCCACTTTGATTTGCTCGAGTGTTTTGCCATATGCCCGCTCTAATTGTTCAGGCGAGTTTCCGGAGTTTTGTAAAATCATCCCCATCCGCTGCTCGGTAGTGCCATCCACTTCAATATCCGTCACAATTACTGAGTCAATCTCGGCTTTGGCAACCATTAACTTATTTAGGATAAGGCGGTTAAAAAGTTCACATTTGGCTTCTTCACTGGCCGGATTTCCTTCTGCTAAATATCCCTGATAGGCCACTTCAAGCTCTGATTTCAATACGATATAATTATCCACCTTGGCAATAATCTTATCTACCACAAAGCCTTCCTGTGCCAATACAGGAGATATAAAAAACAAAAGGCTCCCCAATAGGCTACCTCTCAAAAATCTCAAAATCCTTCCTTTTTGCTGCATTTTCATACACTTCATCCTCCAATTTCTTTGCAAGTTCAACTTTTCTTTTGTTTAAAATAATGTTTTTGATGTCCTGTTTCACGAATTCCAGTGGTGATACGTTATCGGAAATTTTATACGCATCAATTTTAAGAAAATACAGAAACTCGCTATCAGAGGTTTCATAATAATTATAACTGCGCAAGAATTGAATTTTATTTGGAATCTCTGCCAAAGGTGAATTGACAACTAATTTATCAAACTCAATCCATGAAGAGTCTGCCAAATGAAAGGCTGCTGAAAAGCTTAGACAATAGGATTTTAATTCGGCAATATCTTTTTCCTTTTTTGAGTACATCAGATCCTTGATGTGCTTGGTTCTTGGTGCCTCTTTGGGTGCTTTAATATAGGTTCCCCGGATAATGTTTTGTTTTAGAATAAAATTGTCCAGCCGGTCTTTATAATAATCCAGAATCTCCTTATCTGAAATGCTGTCGTTCAGATTCTTTTTTATATAATAAGTTTGGTACTCATACCCAATTAAGCTATACCGATAATCCAATACTTTGCGCTCAACTTCTGCCTCGTTGATGTCAATGTTTTTCATAGCCTCATTAATCACTAATTGCTTTCGGATCCAGCTGTTGATATAAGAAGTTACGCGGGCTATACTATCAGCTGGTGCAGATCCGGCAGGAATTATGCCAATTAACTCATCGTGATATAAAAAAGAATTATTAACTCGCGCTACTGCCTTTTGCTCAGAAGTGCCTTCCGCCTGATTTTTTTTCATTCTTATAAATTCACAACCGGAAACCAATACTCCTATGGTAAAGATCATGACAACAGCGTTTGAATGTAGGGTAGAATGAAATTTCATTTTCTAGTTAACTCTGCTAAAACGAATTTTTTGCCTTTCTTATTGATCTTTACTGGATATTTCTTTCGCAATTCAGCTACCCAGTTCTTCTCAAGGTAATCCTGATAATCCGAAATAACCTGCGAACGTGCTTCCTCAAAAGTTTTAAGCCCCGGTGGAATCAATCGCTTTACTTCCACAATATAAAAAAATCCATCGCCCTCTGTTTCATGTAACCCAGATGACCAACTGATCTTATCAATAATCTTGCTGTCTTTCCTTTCAAACGCCCTAAAGTTTTGAATAGATTTAAACTTGCGCAGGTCAGCATCTTTCAGCGTGTCGCCTTTGCTAATTTTGGTTTTAATTTCATCAATCAATGATCTCTCTTGAGCTGTAAAAATCCTTGCCTCTATCCGTTCACCAGCCTGATAGGTATCCTTGTTTCGCTCATAATAATTCCGCTGGCCTATAGAATCAACCGAAGCTTTATTCCAAACTTCTTTCTCCATGATTTCAAAAAGCAAAATGCCTTCATAATATTCAGTCAACAAATTTTTGAAATCCGGGTTTTCGCGCTTCAACTTTTCCTCTTCAGCTGAAAGTATCTTCTCTTCTACAAAACTTTCATACAGTTGATTCATATAGCCTGAAGGCAACAAGTTTGAAGTTTTCTGATTACGTAAAACGTAATTTAAAAAATTACGAACGGTAAAAGAACTTCCTGAAACAGAAAACATTTTTTGCCCAGCCAACTCCTGAGGTGCGCTGTATTTCCATACACCACGCAACAAACTTGAATCCGCTAACGCGAAAACATTTTGCTTAACAGACTTCTCTTCCACAAATCCGTATTCCTTTTTACGCTTTTCATTCAGCACTTGTTGTGATAGCTGCAATCGCTCATCACGACCCACTCTTCGCTTCAAGGATGCTTCCATTTCCTTGTAAGAAGGCAGTGGAATCTTTTTCTCCAATCGAATGATATGCCAACCCAATCCAGATTGAAATGGGTCAGAAATAGCGCCCGCATATTGTAATGAGAAAGCAACCGCTTCAAATTCAGGCACGGTGGGAAGCGCACCTACTCCAAAAGGTCGCAGTCGGCCACCGGCATCTTTTGTATTGGCATCTTCCGAATACTCCCTACACACTTCATCCCAGTTGCGACCACCTTTTAATTGATCATAGATACTAAAAATAGTACCCTTTACTTTTTCATCGTTAGGTGTGCCTGTCCGAAGTAGAATGTGTGAAACCTCCACTTCTCCACGTGCGGGTTTTTTATCTTTCACTTTTATCAAGTGAAACCCAAACTGGGTGCGCACAAGGGATAGTTGACCTACAGCAGTTTCATAGGAGGCCTCTTCAAAAGGATATACCATTTGCAGCGCGGTGAAATATCCCAGATCGCCATTGTTATATTTTGCTGATGGATCCTCCGAAAACTCAGCCGCTAATTTCTCAAAACTTTCACCCGCCTCAACTCTTTTTTTAAGATCTGAAATCTTTTGATAGGCCGCTAAAGTATCAGCTGGCAAGGCATCTGGTTTTAACGTAATCAGAATGTGAGCTACCCGAACTTCTTCTGTCAGGCGCTGATAGGTATCTTTTGCAAGCTTATCCAATGCATCGGGTTCCGTGCGGTAGGGTTTCTTTAATTCTTCGCGGTAGGTTTTAAACTCTGTATTAAACTTGGCGGTAGTGTCAAGGCCGCGCTCGCGGGCTTCCACTACTTTCAATTTAAAAATTACCAGCAAGTCAAGGTATTCGTTTACATTCTTCTCCGTAAAACCATCCGTATTTTTTTGATGGTTTTTTCGATAGGTATACAGAAACTCATCGGTATTTAAGAGGGTTTCTCCAACCGTAAAAAGAGGCAAGGGCTTAGTAGATTTTTTGGTCTGTCCTTGGACAGCGTGGAACGAAAACCAAAAAACACACAACAGAAGGTAAATTCTCATATCTACACACGATTTTTTAAAACCGGATCGCAAAAATAAGGTTTTTAAGTGGAAATTGGGAGGTTTTAAACCGACAGAGATTGGGACAACCTATCAATTAACCTATACCATTAACCCTCATCGTTTTGAATCTCACCAGGGTAATTCAAACTTATTATTTCCAAAAGGGTAGATAGGCAAGATCCATGTTATGAGCACAAGCATTTTCATGGTATCCAATGGGTATCCTGAATTACAACAAGGCCTAAAACGAATCAAAAATAGAACGCAGATTATAGTCAGCTTACCGACAGAAAAATCAAGTCTGTTTTCTTGTTTTTTCATTTACTTGATTTGTGATTTTGAGTCTTTTGGCTGCTCACAAACTTCAATTTGAATCTAAGAGTAAGATTCAATCCGCCTTAATCAACTTAGTCAGTCGGCATACATTCTTATTGCCACGCTTCAGGTATTCTACATCATCCATGATAGCTTTTACCAAACGGATGCCCAGACCACCCTTTCTCTTTTGATGTACTAAATTATCTAATTCAGGTTCGTTAAATTCATTGATATTAAACACAGAACCATCATCTACAATTTCAAAAATGAATTTGCCCTGATTGGGGATTTCAATGTGAAGCTCCAGCATATGATCTGGATTGCAGTGATGGGCATGAATCATCAGGTTACTGCACATTTCGTCCAGCGCTAATACAATCGCGCTCAATTCAATTTCAGGCACGTGCTCATCCCGCAAGGAAGTTCGTATAAACTCCCGTATGCCCTTTAAATTATTGAGGCTACACCCTATGTTATACTGATAATTCATTCGCCAACTTCTTCGCTTCCTGTTTGTTTTCTCTGATGTTCAGCAAATCGGCCAAGCCCAAAATCTGAAAAGTGTTTGCCACTTTTTCCTTCATTCCAAATAAAACCAATGGAATATTTTTATCTTTCATTTCCTCGATATATGACATAAAAACACCCAACCCGGCCGAAGAAATATATTCAAGGGCACTGCAGTCCACCAGAATTTTCTTAAACCCCTCTCCTACGCTTTTGGCAATCGCCAAATCCAATTCAATAGAAGAACTGGCATCTATTTCACCAATTACTGAGATTATATCTGCTCCTTCTTCCTGTAATCTTTTGATTTGAACCATGTTATCAGTTAGTTAAACGGTTTATTTTTTTTAATGTTCTCATTTAAATTTTATAGTCATAGACGTGTAATCATCATTGATATCCGATGATCCCGAGAATTCATACAATCGCTGTGTGATATTATTTTCGATTTCGTGGGAACTTTTATCAGTAACCTCTTTTAGCGCCTCCATCAAACCACTGTAATCAAACTCTTCGCCTTTTTGATTTTTAGCTTCCGTAATTCCATCGGTATACAACACCATAATATCTCCTGGCTCATAATGCAGTTGATTTGTTTCAATCAGTTTACAATAGTCGAGTCCACGCACCATACCCAACGCAGCACCTCTGTCTTTCAAATATTGGGTAGTTCCTGTGCTTGCTTTATGATATAATACAGGGCAGTGACCTGCGCGCGAATAGCGAATCGTTTTTGTATTTGTATCGATTACAAAATACGTAGCCGAAATAAATGATCCACGTTCCAAACAAAAAGCAAGTGCCCGGTTAGCACGATCCATAAACTCTTTCGGATCTAATTCCTGTTGCGCCAGGCTGTGAAAGATTCCTTTCATTTGCGACATGTGAAAAGCCGCAGTGGTACCCTTGCCCGAAACATCGGCAATGATAAGCGCTACCTGATGATCGTTGATGCGCAATGTATCGTAATAATCACCGCCAACTTCATCAGCCGATTCTGCAAAGGCGGCAATTTCAAAATCCGGATCAGTTTCCAGTGATGTTGGCAACAAACTTTTCTGAACTGTCTTGGCAATTTTAAGTTCCTCTTTATAGCGTTCTGTTTGAAACGCTTCTTCCATCAATCTGAAGTTTTCAATGGAAATGCCCGCCTGATTCGCAAATGCAGAAACAATGCGCGTCATCTCTTTATTAAACCCTTCGGGCAATTCTTTTAGTAAAGCCAAAGTACCAATGGAATTACCTTTTACCGTTATGGGAAACGCAAGCAGCGAGCGAAAACGAGAACCTTTTAACGAACCAAGATGCTTAGAAAGATTTTTAGTACGATCGCTGCTTTGATCTAACGCGCCTTTTATGTTATTATCTCTTAAATGATTCCGAATTTCCAGAGATTCGCGTTCAGTAATTTTATAGGTGAATAATTTGCTTTCATCAGTCGCACTTTGAATTTCCAACCAGGCAGCATCCGCAAATACGGTACTTACTGAACTTTCAAGTAAGATGTTATAAACACTTTCTTCATTTTGCTCGGTTTGTATAGATTGACTAATGCGTTGAAAGTTTACAACTTCTTCAAGTTTTTGTTCGAAAACCGATGATGTGGGGAGGTTGAATAATATAACCAGAAAGGAAAATATACTATACACCAATACAAATGACAACAAGCACAGGTTAAAAATGTGTCCATTGAAATCAAGGAAAGAGGAAGATGATGCACTTATGGTTTCGGAAAGTTTATTAACCGTGTAAATGAAATACCCAAGATAAAAGAATGACAAAAGCAACAATAAAAGACATGTCCACTTCTGCTTAAAGTTAAGATACGCAACCCACCTCATGTTGGCAGACAACATAATCACCAACAATCCGATAAAAACCAAAATCAATATGGTTGCAGAATCGGGCAATACAATTTGAAAACTATCATAAATCAGCACGGCAAAAAGACATACTTCAAAAACCAACCAGGTGCGTATAAGCCATTTCGATTTTTGATAGAGAATTAACCGTTTCCATGAAGTGTAAGCTGCCAACAAAAAACTGATGAACAACGCAAGATTGATCTGATATATAAAATCAGCAAGTAAAATATTAGTGGCAAGGGTTGTGGTTCCCAGCAAGGAATGTCCTAACCTGAAAACCAAAGAAACCACCGTGGTAATAAGCCCAGTGGCAAATACTTTCCAAAGCAGGTCAGTAAAGTTTAGGCTTTCATCACGCTCGACACGGTGCTTATAATAATAAAAAAGACATAAGATGAAGACATCCAGCATTACTCTGGGTAGCCAAATAGGCACACCAGGTGGCAACCCTTTCATATCGCCAAACAATACCGTGAGATCTGAAAATACCAGTACCAGCCAGGCTATGACAGCCCCCAATAAGGCAAGACGAATAATTACTTTAGTTTTTGGCACAGCAGGTATTATCACTAAAATTGATGCTACAATAATAGGAAATCATGTACTGGGTTGAAACCCTAAGCGATAGTTGACGCTTGAACAGCTAAGCTATTTCCTGCTATAATTAGGTGCCTCGCGTGTAATAGTTACATCATGCGGATGGCTTTCATGAACTCCGGCAGCAGTAATCTTTACGAACTTGGCATTTTTAAGTTTGTCAAGATTCTTGGCACCGCAATAACCCATACCTGCCTTAAGACCACCCACCAATTGATAAAGCACTTCCGCTACTGAGCCTTTAAACGGAACCCGGCCTGAAATTCCTTCAGGTACCAGCTTTTTTATGTCGTCTTCAGCATCCTGAAAATAGCGATCCTTTGAGCCGTCATCCATGGCTTCCAAAGAACCCATTCCCCGATACGATTTGAATTTTCTACCTTCGTAGATGATCATTTCTCCGGGTGCTTCCTCGGTGCCAGCAAGCAACGAACCAATCATCACACTATCAGCTCCGGCCGCCAATGCTTTTGCTACATCGCCCGAAAAACGAATACCTCCATCAGCAATTACTTTCACACCTGATCCTTTCAATGCTTTCGCAGATTCGTAAACAGCCGAAAGCTGTGGCAATCCGATACCGGCCACAATACGGGTTGTGCAAATACTTCCCGGGCCTACGCCCACCTTAACTGTATCCGCTCCTGCTTTCGCTAACGCTTTGGCAGCATCTCCTGTGGCAATGTTACCCACAATCAATTCCAGATCTGGATACTTTTTTCGTACGGCTTTCGCAGATTCCATTACACCTTTCGAGTGACCATGAGCGGTATCAATGCTAATCACATCAACCCCTGAAGTTCGCAGCGCATTAATTCGATCTATGATATCCGGTGTAACGCCAACAGCCGCGCCTACGCGAAGTCTTCCATACTCATCATGGCAAGCATTAGGTTTGTTTTTCTTCTTAAGAATGTCCTTATAGGTTACCAAGCCGGTGAGTTTTCCTTTCTTGCTTACAATCGGGAGTTTCTCAATTTTATATTGTTGCAAAAGAACTTCGGCTTTAGCTAAAGTAATTCCTTCCGGAGCAGTAATCAGATTTTCCTTCGTCATAATCTGCTCAATGGGCCTGTCCATATCTTTTTGAAAACGCAAATCACGGTTGGTAATAATACCCAGCAGCTTGTTGTTTCCGTCAATTACAGGAATGCCGCCAATCTTATGTTCCCGCATAATTTTTTCAGCATCGCGCACAGTTGAATTAATGGGAAGGGTCACCGGATCCTGAATCATACCGCTTTGCGAACGCTTCACTTTGCGCACCTGTTCGGCTTGCTGCAGGATGGTCATATTTTTATGGATGAAGCCAAGACCACCTTCCAGAGCAATGCCAATGGCTAATTCCGCCTCCGTAACGGTGTCCATTGCTGCTGAAACAAAGGGAATATTAAGCTTAATGTTCTTAGTTAAGTAGCTAACCGTGCTGGTATCGCGTGGCAGTACCTCGCTATAAGCGGGAACAAGAAGCACGTCATCGTAGGTGAGTGCTTCAAAAAGAAATTTAGAAGGATCGTGTGCCATGGCAAATAAGATTAGGATTCATTATTTGCCGGGCAAAGTTATTCTAATTGGATGATTAACCAACGCAGAAATTCCGATTTAAAGCAAAGGCTGCTACCTTTGTTTCATGAAAAAGACAGGATTATTCATTTTACTGATCTGCGTTTGCAGCTTAGCCCTAGGCCAAACTCAAACCGGCAAAGCCTCTTTTTACGCGGATAAATTTGAAGGAAGCCCAACAGCCAGTGGTGAAAAATACAAGCACTCAAAACTTACAGCGGCACACAAATCATTACCCTTTGGCACAAAAGTTAAAGTTACTAACCTGGCAAATAATGAAAGTGTGGAAGTGGTCATTAACGATCGGGGTCCATATGTTGACAATCGTATTATTGATCTTTCAAAATCCGCAGCCGAAAAATTAGGGTTTGTAAATCAAGGGCTGGCCGAAGTAAAAGTAGAAGTAATTGATGCCGGAGATGGTAAAAGCAAAAGCAAGACGGCATCCATCGAACATGTAGCGGTAGATGAAAAAGAATTTTACAACTTTGAAATTGAACGATTACTTCCGAAAGGGTTTGGTGTGCAGATCGGTACGTATCAGGAATTAGTTAACCTCATGCGCTTATCTGACAACCTAAAAAATTCATATAAGAAAAAAGTTACTGTTCAGGTGAAAGTAATCAATGGTGTTAAATACTATAGCCTTATGCTAGGCCCGGTATCATCGCGCCCTAAAGCCGAAAATCTATTAGCCGAATTAAAAAAGAAATTTCCCGATTCCTTTATTGTTGACTATAGTAAACTGTGATCAATAGGTACCCTGATAATGACCAAGCCCAATTCGTACCGTGTCAATCATAATTTGTACTTAATATAAATGGAACTTCTCGGTTATTTTGCCTCGGTATTAGTTGGGTTAGTGTTAGGAATGCTAGGGGGTGGTGGTTCGATTCTTTCGATTCCCATTCTAGTTTATCTGTTTCACCTTGAACCCGTACTGGCGTCAGCCTATTCTCTTTTTATTGTGGGCATCACAAGTTTTGTAGGGGCAGTCCCAAAATATCGCGAGCACCTTGTTAACCTAAAGACAGGATTCATTTTTGGCATTCCATCTATCCTTTCAATTTTTTCAACACGCAAATGGATTGTGCCTTCTATACCAGAAATTCTTTTTCAAACAGAATCATTTGTTCTGACCAAGCGGATTTTTCTGTTAGGCTTATTTGCCATTCTTATGGTGTTCGCTTCTTTTTCGATGATTCGAAACCGAAATGAAAATGAAAACAGTAATACAAAGTTTCGCACGTTTCTGGTTTTGGTTGAAGGCACATTAATTGGTCTTTTAACAGGGCTTGTCGGGGCTGGAGGCGGATTCCTGATCATCCCTGCCTTAGTTTTCCTTACGGGTTTAAATTTTAAAACGGCAGTTGGTACGTCTCTCTTTATTATCGCAATAAACTCTCTGATGGGTTTTTTAGGTGACGTCCTCACACAAAAAATTGACTGGTTCTTTTTGCTTTCCATAACTGCCCTTGCAGTAGTCGGAATCCTGATAGGCAATACCCTTTCGCGAAAAATTGCAGCTAGAAGCCTGCGTAAAGCCTTTGGATGGCTTACCCTGGTAATGGGAATTTTTATCCTATTCAAGGAGGTTTTATCTTAAACAAATCAAAAAACTCTAAAAATAGGCTATTGACTCTAAAAAATAATATAGCCTGAACCTGAAACAATATATCTACTTTTCTGTTTGATAGTAATACTATTATATTTGCAAGCATTAATACCCTATTTTATGCCAACCCTTACTTTCAGGTTAAATACTCATCTCTTTGTCCGCGATCCCCAACACACCCTACTCGGCCAAAACATTATCCGTTCTAGCGTAGAATTAATAGACCAATTGGGGTTTGAACAGTTTACATTTAAGAAATTAGCCGAAGAGATCAATTCCACTGAAGCCTCCGTTTACAGATATTTCGAAAACAAGCATCGCCTGCTTCATTACTTAATAGGCTGGTATTGGAGTTGGTTAGAATATCGCATTGATTTATTCACGATTAACCTTACCAGTCCGCGCGAAAAATTAAAAGCCTGCATTAAAGTAATTGCAGAAGAAAAAAAACTTGACGACAACTTCGATTTTATCAACGAAGAGGCTTTGCATCGAATTGTTGTTGCCGAACTTGATAAAACCTATTTGACCAAACAAGTAGATAATGACAATAAGGAAGGACTATTTAGTGGATTTAAATCACTATGCAAAAAAATTTCGGAATGGGTGATCGGTGTTAACCCAACGTTTCAATTTCCCAATGCATTAGTTAATACCATTTTGCTCACCGCAAAACAACAAATATTTTTTGCCAATCATCTACCCTCCCTTACCAGTATTGGTAATGAGGCTAACCGCCATGCACGACTAGAGGAATTCCTGGAAACTCTTTTATTTAAGACCATAGACATTAACGAACATGCTTAACAACGATCAAATCGTTCGCTGCCTTCACGAAGTTGCTTTTGCTATTAAGCACGAATATTCTACTGATGACCTGCACCATGTAGAAGCAAATCAACGAACGTATTCGGACGTTGATTTTCCGGAATTTAAGCGCGACTTGATAGAAGCCGGTAATAAAATGCGGATTCTATTCATGGAATATCATCTTGATGATGATGCATTCCTGGAATTTTTACAATCTCAAAAATTGCCGGTATTGGCATTTACACAGGATGGAACTTTAAAGCCTGTTCTGCTTTCGTATGCAAAGAAAAATATTTCGATAACAAGTATTGATGAAACCACTGATTTCAAATCAGTAGCTTCATCCTTGTCAGAGTTGACTCTGTTAAAAAATAAAAACAACGAAATAGAGTTCTTTGCCATATTCGCTTATGAAAGTCCTATAAGCATGGATGCTGGGGAAGGCGAAGAATTAAATCCTGTTAAACGACTCTTAAAGTTACTTCGCACCGAGAAGAAAGAGATTCTTTACATCTCCTTTTATGCTCTTCTTATTGGATTAATCAGTTTAGTAATTCCTTTAGGTATACAAACCACGGTTGAATTAATTTCAGGAGGGGTATTTTTCAGTTCGGTCTATTTACTCATAGGCCTGGTTATATTAGGAGTGCTGTTGAGTGGTGGTTTGCAAGTGATTCAAATCACCTTGGTGGAATTTTTACAACGAAGAATTTTTACAAAGGCCTCCCTTGAGTTCGCTTTTCGCATTCCGCGTATTCGTGCCGAATCCATTCAACAAAATTATGCTCCGGAATTAATTAACCGTTTCTTCGATGTAATCACCATTCAAAAAGGATTACCTAAATTATTGATCGATCTTTCCTCGGCTGGTATTCAAATTTTATTCGGGTTACTGCTTATTTCCTTGTATCACCCATTCTTTATTTTCTTTGGCGTGATTCTGGTCACGACCCTAGTCATGATTTTTTATATAACCGGTCCAAGAGGATTAAGTTCATCCATTGCTGAATCCAAATACAAATATAAAGTTGCACATTGGCTGGAAGAGTTGGGAAGAGCGTTGCATTCTTTCAAGCTTGCCGGCAGCACTGACCTACCCATTCGTAAAACTGATTATAACTTAAATAACTACTTAAAAAATCGTAAAGTTCACTTTCGCGTCTTAGTAACCCAGTTCTCATTCATCATTTTATTTAAAGCCCTCATAACTGGGGGCTTACTCATCATGGGAACTTTGCTTGTGGTTGACAGGCAAATCACCCTGGGGCAGTTTGTTGCCTCCGAAATTGTGATCATTCTTATCTTAAACGCAGTGGAAAAAATAATCATGTATATGGATGTGGTCTATGATTTACTCACGGCCGTTGATAAAGTAGCCCATGTTACTGATCTGCCAATTGAAAAGGTAGGCGGTCTGGATTTTCCATCATCGAGTAAGAAAGGTTTTGAAGTTAGAACCAAAAATCTAACCTATACCTATACTGCTTCAGGGTATAAAGCTCTAAGCGGGATTGATCTCGAAATAAAGGCCGGTGAAATGGTGTGTATTACCGGGCCTGGCAACTCTGGCAAAACCACCCTCATGAATATTTTAACCGGTTTATATACAAATTTTGAAGGCGTTGTTACAATCAATAATTATTCCTTACGGGATTTGGATTTAACCCACATGCGTGATCAGGTGGCAAAAAATATTTCGCAAGAGGATTTATTTGATGGCACGTTGTTGGAAAACATTACGCTTGGCAAAACCACCACAACAGCACACGATGCCCTGGAGGCCTTAAACGAGGTAGGGTTGCGCGATACAGTATTTTCCTGGCCCAAAGGACTGGAAACGCTGATACTTAGTGGTGGAAAAGGCCTTACAAAAACTATGATTCATAAAATTATTTTGGCTCGGTGCCTTGCTAAAAAACCAAAATTACTAGTGCTAAATGATTTCTTTAACCCCTTGGGTAAAATGGACAAAATGGAACTGTTGGCTGCTATTGCAAAAATACAAGCACACTGCACCATTATTATTGTTTCAAAAGATCCTTCTATCATGAGTGCCTGTGATCGTGTGATTGTGATGGACGATGGAGTCATTCGCACACAGGGAACTATGCAAGAGTTAGTATCAAAAGAATTAATAAAAGATTTAATCAATTAAATCATGTTAAAAAATTCTTCCCATTCTGTAGAAAAAATGATGTCGCAAGACCGGCTCTACTCACTCCGCTCTTTAAACACCCCAATGGCTGGTAAAATACTGGCGGGTTGGCTCATGGGTATTGGCATTATATTTCTAATCGTTTTGTTTTTACCATGGCAACAAAACATCCGTGGCAACGGGAAAGTTACTGCACTATCTCCCGGTAATAGACCGCAAACTGTTGAAACAATTATTGCCGGGCGAATTCAAAATTGGAAAATCAATGAGGGGCAGTTTGTAAAAAAAGGAGACACAATTGCTGTCATTAGTGAGGTAAAAGAAAAATATTTCGACCCCATGTTTTTAGTTCGCTTGCGCGAAGTGATTAGCTCAAAGCAAAATAGTTTAAAGTCAAAGGATCTGAAAGCTCAGGCGTTGAGGCGTCAGATATCAGCGCTTGAAGATGGTATGCGCACTAAAGTAAATCAGGCTAAAGCAAAGTTAGAGGCAGAACGCATTCGTTTTGCCAACGCAAAAAATCAGTTTGAACGGAACAAAAGGCTTTTTGAAGCGGGCAACATTCCACTCACTAAGTATCAGGATTTCGATTACAAATATCAGGGTGCCGAAGCTGATTTTGTGAATGCCGAAATAGAAATAGAGCGTGTTCAGGCAGAGTATTTAGACAAAATTAACAAAGCCGAATCGGACCTTAACAACACGCTCTCCGATCAATTTGAAACAGTAGCTGATTTAGCCAAACTAGGGAATGAACTTGTAAATATGGAAATCCGCAGTCAACAGTATTTTATTCTGGCCCCTCAAAGTGGCTATGTGGTAAAGGCAACGCAGGCTGGTATTGGTGAAACCATAAAAGAAGGTGAGCCAATTTGCACCATCATGCCAGCATCGGATGATGTGGCCGTGGAGATGCACATAAAGGCTATGGATGTTCCACTAATAAGTATTGGAAGAAAGGTACGGATTGAGTTTGATGGATTTCCAGCCTTACAATTTAGCGGTTGGCCAAGTGTTTCAGTGGGTTCGTTTGGCGGAATTGTAAAGGTAATTGACTATGTAAATTCTAAACCTGGTGAATTTAGGGTATTGGTTATACCCGATCGCAACGATCAGCCCTGGCCCAAGCAGATACGCAACGGTTCTGGTACTCATGGTTGGGTGATGTTAGATGACGTTCCTGTGTGGTATGAAATCTGGCGACAGCTAAACGGGTTCCCTCCAAGCTTGTATGAAGAGCCAATGGATAGTAAAGGCGATGGAAAAAATAACAAGACCGAAGCTAAACTCTAGGCAAAATGAGAATCCTAAAAAAAATAGCCAGTGCACTTGTACTTATTTTTCAATCCCAACTCTGCGTTTCGCAGGGAGCTTTAGATACACTTTTTGTATTGCCCGATAGTGTAACTGCCTTTAGCATAGAAAATCTATATGCCTCTATGTTAGAATATCATCCTGTTGTAAAGCAAACCAGGTTGCTTAGTGAAATGGCCAAACAAGAGGTGCGTTTGGCACGAGGTGCATTTGATCCTAAACTGGAAAGTCGGCTAAACCTAAAAGAATTTGACAACAAAGAATATTATAACAAGTGGATAGCATCGTTTACTGTTCCGATTTGGTTCCCAATTGATCCTAAAATCGGAATTGAAAGAAATTCGGGGGTGTATTTGGATGATGAAAATTCCTTTCCTGCAGGGGATAACAACAAACAATTATTTACAGGCATATCGCTGCCTTTAGGCCGGGGCTTGTTTACTGACGAACGAAGAGCAGCGGTACAACAAGCTAATCTGTTTACCCAGCTGGCCCAGGCAGAACAAATAAAATTAATCAATAAAATTTTGCTGGAAGCCGCCAAAGATTATTGGCAATGGTATTACGCATATTACAACTATCGACTAATGAATCTGAATACAGCAATTGCCCAGGAAATTTTTAACCGGGTTAAATTGAATGCTGAATTTGGTGAAGCCTCGGCAATGGATACGATACAGGCTAAAATAACCTACCAACAGCGATTGGTTGAACAGCAAGAAGCCTACTTAGAGTTTGTAAATACGGGATTAAAAATTTCTACTTATCTGTGGGATGAATCCTTAAATCCCTTGCAACTATCCGGTAATGTTGCACCGGTATTAGTCCAGACTGACGGTGAACTGCTTGCCCTTACAACGCTTGAGGAACTTACTCAACAAGCAAGGGAAAATCATCCTGAGTTAACAAAACTGAGTGTTAAACTAAATCAATTGGAAGTAGATCGAAAACTTGCGACCGAATATTTAAAACCTAAGCTTGATTTGAGTTATAACTTTCTTAACCAACCTATTCAGCCTTCCGGTGAATTTCAATCCTTTACCTTTTTAAATGATTATAAATTCGGGCTTGATTTTGCTATGCCAATTTTGATCAGAAAGGAACGATCGAAGTTAGCTCAAACAAAAATTAAAATCCGGGAAACAGAATATGCTAGAACACAATCAGAACGGGAAATAATAAATCAGGTAAATATGATTCATAATCAATTGGTGAATACCAACGGCATCTTGATTCAACAAAACAGTGTAGCTCTGAACTACCAGCGATTACTAAATGCCGAACTCATCAATCTTGAAAATGGAGAGAGCGATTTGTTTAAAATTAATGTGCAACAGGAAAAACTTATTCAGTCACAATCCAAGCTATTAAAACTGAAAGCTGAGTATGAAAAAATGAAGGCAACTATTTATTGGGCTGCCGGAGTCCGCAATTTGAATTTCACTATAAACTAACCCGAAATAATTGAAGTAACTAATTCCTCCACTACACGCTCAGCAGAATTTAATGCGCCATTAATGGTACCAGCATCGCCTTTCACATCGGTGGCTTCACCCGCAAAAAATATTTTGTCGTTAATAGGTGCGGCCAGATCAACACGATCATTAACCGTTGCGCCAGGTTTTAAATACGAAAATCCACCTTTAAAAAATTCATCTTTGCCCCAGTCCGCTAAAAACCAAACTCGCGGCCCCTCCGAGCCATCACTATTAATCACCTTTCTAATATATAAAGAAGCCTTGCCATCATAGATTGCATCCAACTCAGCAAGAATGGAATCAATCATGTTTTCGCCTTGTACAGAAAGTTGTTGTGCTTTTGGTCCGTTCACTGTTATAGAAAGAGTTCTGTAAAATTCACTCCTCCCCACACCAATATTTAGGTAAGAAGGCCCTTGACTACCACCCCAAATAAAACCCGATCCATCGCCCCAAAAATTTCTTTTGAAATCAACGACAACCCGAATGGAATGATCGAAGCCGATTTTATTGATTGATGAAGTCTTGGCTGCTGGTAATCCGGGACTAAATGTAATACCTCCCGTTTTTAAAACACCCAGCGAAGTTGTAACAATTACCTTATCTGCTTCAATCTGTGTTCCTTCTTTATCCGTAATAATAATTTTTGTTCCTCCGTAATTGATAGATTTTACAACACTATTAAGGCGAACCTTCGGAACAATCGTGCTAAACCGCGAAACAAGAATATCCTGAAGGGGATTGGTCTTTATAATAAAAGCCTTGTTATCGTGTTCAAGCAATCCAAGCGCTTCTGAAACTCCTTTCGCTCCAACTGTGTCACTGGAAGATCCATAATAATTTCCTGCCAGTGAATTAAGTAACGCATCAGCCCGTGTGCTTACACCTGCAGCCTGCTTCATCGAAACATCACCGCCAGCATAGGTAGGCAATCCTGCTAGAAAATTTTTCACCGCATTAAAATCAGCATCACCACTCCAATCCATTGCCGGTTTAGCCATGCTATCTAAAATAAATTGCTCGGTCGATTCGGTCGCAAGATCTATTCTGGTAAGGCTATAATTCTTAATCATGTCACCGAAAATAGAGTCAGTTCCATACACTAGCTCAGCGCCCAACTCCACAGGAAAGTCTGCTGCTGTTTGAACTAAAATTTCTTTTTGATTGCGCAATGACCGAACTCTGCCACCTATTTGATTGCCTGCCTCCAGCACAATTACCTTTACTCCTTTTGAATTGAGAATATCAGCTGCAAATAATCCAGCTGCGCCTGCGCCAATTATCACAACTGTCCCGTCATATTTTATTTCTGGGCCTGGATCATCTCCTTTACACGAGGTTAATAACCCTGGCATCCATAAGCCAGCGGAAAGACCTACTCCTAAATTTTTTAATGCTTTTCTACGTTTCACCTAAGAAAGATTTAAGCGAAAGATAATTATACCAAGCCGATTGGCGAAACCAAGCCTGAGTTTTACCCTTCTATTAACATATAAATAGTTAATTTGGCAAAAAAGTAAGTCCATGTTCGTTTCTAAAGAGGCATTACCGATCATAAAGAGAGTGTGTGTTATTGGTCCTGAGTGCACCGGTAAGTCGGAACTGTCTCAGTTTTTAGCGTCACATTACAACACTTGTTGGGTGCCCGAATATGCGCGTGCCTACCTCGACAAATTAGGCCGCCCTTATCAGGATCATGACCTTATTAAGATTTCGCACGGGCAATTACGCCTTGAAGATGAGTGGTTAAGTGACGCTACTGAATTCATGATCTGCGATACCAACCTGATAACTATAAAAATCTGGAGTGAATACAAGTATGGTACATGCAGCGAGGAAATCCTGAATCTTATAAAGAAGCGGACTTATGATTTATATCTACTCTGTTATATTGATATTCCATGGGTAGCTGATCCGCAGCGAGAACATCCGGATAAGCGGGAACATTTCTGGCAACTTTATAAAAATGAAGTGATCCAATCAGGAGTACCGTATGTTGAAATAGATGGCGACTGGACAACAAGACAGCAAAAAGCGATTGAGGCGATTGATGAGAATTTTTTTAACACATAGCCACATAGAAATTTGTCTTGAGCCATAAGCTAAAATCATAAATAAATCATCCATCTCATTGTATTTCTAAAGTTTGAAGACAAAACTCCGCTTCTAAGACAGGTGTATGAATGAAAAAGTCTTATGCTTCCTATGTGATCTACGTGCCTGTGTGGTTAAATAGAAATTATGATTAGACCCGATCCCTATGCAGCCATGCGCATTCGCGATTTCAGGTTGTTTATCATCTCGCGACTATTTATCACGCTTGCCATTCAAATACAAGGTGTTATTGTGGGTTGGCAGATTTATGAACTTACCAAAGATCCTTTGTCGCTTGGCTTAATCGGTTTAGCCGAAGCAATCCCCGCTATTACTGTTTCACTTTACGCGGGCCATCTCGCTGATACCATCGAACGGAAGAAAATTATTTTAGTGTGCGTTCTTATTCTTGCTTTCTGTTCAATATCCTTGCTCTACTTTACCACTTCGTTAGGCAACTTCTTATTGCAAAACACAGCGTTCCCTATTTTTGTGGTAATCTTTGTGAGTGGTATTGCACGCGGGTTTCTCTCGCCTGCAAATTTCTCATTCATGCCTCAACTCATCAATCGATCTCTCTTTCAAAATGCAATTACCTGGAACAGCACCACCTGGGAAACTGCAGCGGTAGGAGGACCCATGATTGGCGGACTGGTGTATGGCTTCTTTGGCATTACAGCAGCCTACACCGTAGATGCTGTATTGGTTATCGCTGCGTTAGCTTGTTATTTCTACATCCCTACGCGGCCGCTACCTCCCATCTCAGAAGAGCAAGGCATGATTGAAAAAATCAGATCAGGTATTAAGTTCGTGTTTAAGAATCAAATTATTCTAAGTGCCATTACGCTAGACATGTTTGCCGTGTTGTTTGGAGGTGCCGTAGCGCTCTTACCTATCTTTGCCGATGAAATTCTTCATACCAATCAAATCGGTCTTGGGTTTCTGCGTTCGGCCCCGGCTATCGGAGCGTTGGCGATGGCTGTTTATATTACGCACCATCCCATCAAAAAAAATATTGGTAAAGTGTTGTTGTGGTGCATTGCCGGGTTTGGTTTCTGCATGATAGGATTTAGTTTGTCCACCAGTTTCTGGCTTTCACTGAGTTTATTAATAGTAAGCGGAATGTTTGATTGTATTAGCGTGATTGTGCGGGGCACATTAATTCATACACTCACCCCCGAAAACATGAAAGGCCGGGTCTCAGCCGTCAATAGCATTTTTGTTGGCTCCTCCAATGAAATAGGAATGCTGGAATCAGGCGTGGCTGCGAAGTTGATGGGCGTAGTACCATCTGTAATTTTTGGTGGCTGTATGACTATTGCCGTTGTTGCTACCACTGCCTGGAAGGCAACTAAGTTGAGGTTGTTGGATCGGGTTTAACCGCTCTATCTAAAATTAGATAATAAAAAGAGTAGAACAGGCCAGACTCCAAAATATAGCATAGCGGCTTTAAAAACAAGGTGTGCATAAAAACGGAATGTTAATTTAAGTTTTCCATCACTCTCCTGTCCCAAAGCGGAACGTTCACACCTTTTATTAACAACCAAAGGCAAAACGAGAGTTCAGCAACAAAACAAGGCACCATGATATACGGGAATAAGGTAGAAGCAAAATTTGGAGCGATTAGCAACGAAAAACTATTTACAAGGTAAAACACACCCGCTACTTGCATCAGTACTCCAATTGCCTTGGGCCAGAAACCGGATTTAATAATTAAACGTCCTTCAATCAAACATACAAATCCAAAAAATATAAGTCCAATACCAAAGCCATAGTCATGCAACCTGATGGAAAGATAGGATAAGGTCTGAAGTTGTTTGGGGTCAAATGCGGTTAAGTATTCCGCATCTCCTAAAAAAAATAATGCTAACACAAGATTTAACTTGTTGGCAACTAACACGGCTGTTTGAATAAGATTAAAGAGCAAATTAAGTAAAGCAAGATTCTTATTGACAGGTTTTAACAATACATAAAAAATAAACATTAATGGTAGATCGCACACCTGCATAATTAAATCGACCGAAATGCCAATACGCCAAAGTAATTGCGATCCTAAGATATTATTGGCAGTTGCTGCTGCGTCACCTGATACAATGAGACTGTTTCTCACAAACATTTCTCCAAACAAACCCGCGACTATTATGATGAGATACAAGACTCCGCCAGTACGAGCGTATGTATTTGGCGAAAATTGAGAGGTTCTTAGGTTAGTCATTCTCGTGTGAATTTATATCCATGACGAATTTGAGATGTACTTGTTACACGTAAAGTTCGCTAGAATTGTAATTATCATTAATAAATAGCGGAGTTGGTGATGTAGATTGTTTAATAACCTTTAGTGGCCATATAAACCTTATACTGTTGCGATTATTGGGATAAATGAAACTAAGTTGAAGGTGCCGAATAAACTGAGAAAAGTTTTCTAAGCAGTAACCAAATCTAAATACGATATCCTACTGAGAAAAATACCTTCAACTTAATTTTTGGTAAAAAATTAATGGGATCTATGGCCTCCGCATTTTTAAGAAGTTCAAAGTGCAAATGATTTTTGGTGGATAAACCCGTATGACCTACCTGTCCAATTACCTGTCCCTTCTTTACTTTGTCTCCTTCTTTTACATCCATCCGCTTCAGGTGTGAATAGGAAGTTGAGTACAGACCATCATGTTGAACTACAATAATGTTTCCCCAAGCATCAGCCATCTTTGCTTTTATCACCAGGCCCTCTTCAGAAGCAACTACAGGTATGCCTTCTTCCGCAGCCAAATCAATTCCTGTATGCAATCTCATAACATTCAAAACAGGATGTAGCCTTTCGCCATACCCACTCTCTAACAGGAAATTATTTTTATCAATAGGCATCCCTAATGCTATTGGCTCTTGAACGAAGTCCTGCTCACCATGTTCAATTACTTGGAAATCTTTTCGTGACGAAAAAGCCATAAGAAGGCAAATGATAATGGGCAAAACAAGTAGGTACGCTGTCGATCGATAGACGGAGGTTTTTGTTTTAGTTAACATATTGATTCGGTTTAAAGGAATAAAATAACGTATAACTATTTGTATGTCATACAATTATTAAAATTACCTCGGTGACCCATAAAACGATGAAGCCTAATAATTATGCGGCAACCCGGATAAATCCTCAAACTAGCCGCTCAACCAAACCCTTAGCCACACTTTGATAAGGGCTATGAATTCAGAATTAAAAATTCTACATTCAAACTCATTGTCTATAACCCCAAGTATCAATGACAACCCGTAGATCCTTCTTCAAAAAAACCGCCAGTGCCGCTGGTGCGCTTTCCTTGGCTCCTCTCGTAAGTCAGGCCATTTCGGAAGATATTTCAGATGCCTTGCTCTCATTGAATAAACTTTCTCCACTGGCAGCCGCAACCGATGAAGAATTGTGGGCGCGCTTGGCACAGGCCTATACGGTGAGTCCGAATATTCTTAATCTAAACAATGGGGGTGTAAGCCCACAGCCTAAAGTAGTGCAGGATGCCGTGGATCGGTATTATCATTTAAGCAACGAAGGTCCCTCCTATTACATGTGGCAAATTCTGGATAAAGGTCGTGAGCCGTTGCGTAAAAAATTAGCCGACCTGGCCGGTGTAAGTCATGAAGAGCTTGCTATTAATCGCAACACGACCGAGGCTCTGGGCACGTTTACCTGGGGCATCGATATGAAGCGGGGCGATGAAATTGTAATGGCCAAGCAGGATTATCCGAACATGATCCACGCGTGGAAACAACGGGAACTGCGGGAAGGAGTAAAAATAAATTGGATCAATCTCTCACTGCCGATTGAGAATGATGAAACCGTTATTAAGGCTTATGTAGATGCTACTACTTCCAAAACAAAAATCTGGCATATCACCCATTTACTTACGTGGACGGGTCAGATTCTACCGGCTGCAAAATTATGTGCCGAAGCGCGTAAGCGCGGTATCATCAGTATTGTCGATGCTGCTCATTCGTTTGCCCATGTTGATTATAAAATTTCCGATCTGGGGTGTGATTATTTTGGAACTAGTTTGCATAAATGGCTGTGCGCTCCGTTTGGCACGGGATTGATGTACATCAACAAGCCTCTTATTGAAAAAACATGGCCCATCTTTCCAAATGATAAACCGTTAAGTCCGGATATCCGAAAGTTCGAATCATTAGGCACACGATCTTTTGCTCCTGAGCAAGCCATTGGTCAGGCCATTGATTTTCATAATGCCATTGGTGGCAAACGAAAACAAGAGCGATTGCATTATTTAAAAAAATATTGGTGCGATGCCCTCACAAAAAACCCACGGATCAAACTTCATATTTCACTTAAGCCGGAATATTCATGCGGCCTTGGCACATTTAGTATGGATGGAATGGATGTAGCCGACATCGCTACAAAATTAATTTCCGACCATGGTATTCACACGGTTTCCATTAAGTGGGAAAATGTAAACGCTGTGCGTATCGGTCCGAATGTGTATACCACTACCAAAGACCTGGATCGGTTTATTGATGCCATGGGTAAAATTGCTGCTTCGTAAAGTTAGCCTTAAGTCGTCAAGACCACTTTGAATGGTCAGACGACTAACATTCCACTCATCAATTTCTTATTTTAATTAAAAGGATGATGATGTAGTTTAGGGATCAACCCTGAGCTATGAAAAATCTAATCCCATTTGCGTTCGCACTGCTAATAGGCTGCACACCATCATCCGAATTAAAAAATGAACTTACGGTTGTTGGTTTAGAAAAGGCCGTTGAAATTATTCGCGATGAATATGGTGTCAATCACATCTATGCGCAAAATGAACACGATCTTTTTTTTGCACAAGGCTACAGTGCCGCAAAAGACAGACTCTTTCAATTTGAATTGTGGCGCAGACAAGCCAGTGGAACCGTGTCTGAAATTTTAGGCGAACGTGAATTAAAAAGAGATGTTGGGGTTCGGTTGTTTAAATATCGGGGCGACTTAGAAAAAGAATTCAATCATTATCATCCACATGGCGTTGCTATCATCACTGCGTTTACCGAAGGCATCAATGCGTATGTTGCCGAAACAGAAAAAGATCCTTCTTTATTAACCCTGGAGTTTCAATTGCTTGGAATAAAGGCCGGCCGCTGGACTCCGGAGTTGGTGGTCTCTCGTCATCAGGGTTTATTAGGAAATTTGCCAAGTGAGCTTACCACCGGACGAGCTGTTGCCTTATTAGGTGCTGACCAAGTAAAAAAGATAAGAGTGTTTGAGCCTGGTGAACCTACTATCGCACTCGATTCTGTAATTGATCCTGAAGGTTTATTGGAAGATATTGTTGGGCCTTATGAAGCATTCCGCGAACCGCTTTCATTTCAGCCGGAAGACTTAGCGGCTTATTCAAATCCTGATGAAGCAGATTATGAAAGATTGAAATTACAAGATCAATTGGCGTATCAAGAAATCACTTCTCAAGAGCACCGATCGATTGGTAGCAACAACTGGATTGTAAGCGGATCAAAATCAGAAAGTGGTTTTCCGATGTTAGCAAATGATCCGCATCGCTCGCTGGCCATTCCATCGTTGCGCTACATGGTCCATCTAAATGCACCGGGGTGGAACGTAGTGGGTGGTGGTGAGCCTACCATTCCTGGTGTTTCCATCGGCCACAATGAATTTGGAGCATGGGGTCTCACCGTATTTGGAGTGGATGGAGAAGATATTATGGTCTATGATTTAAATCCAAAGAATCTAAATCAATACAAATATAAGGAAGGCTGGGAGGAAATGACTTCTATTAAAGATACAATTCATGTAAAAGGAGCAGATGATGTTTTTGTGGAACATAAATATACTCGCCATGGACCAGTAACTTTTGTAGATACGAAAAGAAATAAGGCATATGCCGTACGTTGCGGATGGATGGAGCCGGGAGGCGCACCCTACATGGCGAGTTTGCGGATGAATGGTGCTAAAACATGGGAAGAATTTAGCGAGGCGTGTTCCTTTAGTCACCTGCCCGGAGAAAATATGATTTGGGCCGATAAGGCAGGGAACATTGGTTGGCAGGCCGTGGGTATTTCTCCGATCAGAAAAAATTGGGATGGGCTGGTGCCTGTACCGGGGGATGGTCGCTATGAATGGGATGGATTTCTTCCCATCAAGGAATTACCAAACACCTTTAATCCTGAAAAAGGATTTTGGGTCACGGCTAACGAGAGTTTAGTTCCTAAAAAATATCCCTACAGAAATGCAGTGGGGTGGGAATGGGCAGATAGCAGTCGTTCAAATCGAATCAATGAAGTACTTGCCAGTCGTGAAAAACATTCGCAGGAAGACATGAGAAAGTTGCAGGTCGATTATACTTCGTTACCAGCGCGGCAACTTATACCCTATTTAAATTCTATAAAGTCAACCAATGCGGAAGTTGAAAAAATGAAGCAACTATTATTAACTTGGGATTTTGTGATGGACAAGAATTCAATATCCGCCACGATCTATTCAGCCTGGGAGCGAAAAATTCTTGAACGTGCTCATTCACTTTTTGTTCCTGAAAAAGCTCGAGGTCTTATAAAATCTATTTCGTTGAAACGGGCATTACAATGGATAAAAGCTGATGAGCCCGAATTAAAAGGACGCAATCAATTTTTATTGAGTTGCTTGAAAGCTGGTATAGAACATCTTCATGAAAAATTAGGCGATGATGAAACCAAGTGGCAATATGGACAGCCCGCCTATCATCACGTACTTATAAAACATCCACTTAGCAATGCAGCAAATGATTCTATCCGATCCATTTTAGAATGTGGTCCGGTAGCGCGTGGGGGCTCAGGCTCAACACCCGGAGTAACCGGTAATGGTGATAATCAAAGTCATGGTGCCACGTTTAGAATGATTGCCGATGCTTCGGATTGGGACAAAACATTGTTTACCAATTCACCCGGACAGAGTGGCGATCCTGAAAGTAGTTTCTACAAAAATCTTTTTGAATTATGGGCAAGTGATCAACATTTTCCCGTTTACTTCAGCAAAGAAAAAGTAAATCAATCCGCTAAAGAGAAAATTATCCTAACCCCTTAACTAAACCAATTCGAGCCATTCCACAACATCCAACCATAAACAGCAAAGCGCAACACGCGCGATATGCAGATCAATAAAAAATATTTTAATCGCATGTTTACCGAACCCGCAAGCATACACGTTGCTGAGAATGGTAATGGTGTTACTGCGCCTACAAAAACTAAATAGCCTCCAAATTTCTTTAAGTTCTTCTCATATTGTTTAAGATACTTTTCACGAATTCGTTTTTGATAGAAAGGGGTCTTCGAGAAATTCTTCCCAATGAAATAGCCTAATACGCCAGCACCATATGATATGGCAGTAAGTATTGAGAGATTGATGACAAATCCTGAAACATCTATTTTATCAAGAATCCAGATCATCATAAAAAGCTCGGGAGGTATTATACCAAAAACAATTTCAGAGAGGGTGTAGATGCTATATAGAATTCCCGGATTCGCCCGAATTTCTTCAATATGGGTCTGAAAATTATCCTGAATGTATTCCTCCAGATAATAGAAGGCAACAATGATGACAAAAAAGAATATAAGTCCTCTTATGAGATTACGAAATAAAAACCCAGAACGTGTTTCTTCTTGCTCCTCCATAACTCAATTTATAATAGGCATTCGTTTGAAGGGCTTACTTTCATCAAATAATTTTCGGTAGGTGGCGTGTCGTTTAACAACGCGTGCATTGATTTGCTCAACTACCCGAATCATTTTAGGATTGAAATCCCCAATCCAATTCATTTCATAATCCGTATAAGCAAAGCCATGCGCCTGAGCCATTTTACGAAAGCTATCAATGATTGCACCATCTACGCCTTTGCCTTGATGCTCTGGCACTAAACCAAACAAAATCCCAAAAGCCTTTTTATTCGTTTTGCGAAAGGTGTGCCACACAAATTTTAATTTACCCAACCAATTCATCTTACCATGTACATGCTTAAATATTTGGTTTACCTCAGGTAGCGATAAGAAAAATGCAATTGGTTCGTCTTTATAGTATCCGAACCAAAGCAATTTCTCATCCATAATCGGCTTCATTTGCTTTACCAAGTGTTTAGCTTGTAGTGATGTTAGCTCAGGAATTTCGCCACGTTTTGCCCACGCCCGATTGTACACCTTCAATATTTTATCGGGCAAGGTATTCCACTCCGATTTTTTCACGTACGTAAACCGGTAATCAGGATTCTTTTCAACTAGCATGGCCTTCTCATATAAACGATCGTCAAGCGCCCCTTGTATAGGCCTACCGAATGTAAGTTGATAGAAATAAACCTGAAATCCATACGCTTCAAAAAATTGTTGATAGTACGGAAAATTATACGTGCACTGATAGTTTGGTTCGCGGTCATAGCCATCAATCAATAGCCCCCACCATCGATCCCGATTTCCAAAGTTAATAGGGCCATCCATGGCTTCCATACCACGTTCTTGTAGCCAGGTTTTACATTGGTCAAATAGTAAAAATGCAGCTTCCCTGTTTTCAACGCATTCGAAAAACCCCATGCCTCCGGTGGGCTGATCATTTCCTTTATTTACAATCTTTTGATTAATGAATGCCGCAACGCGCCCAATTGTTTCACCTGTTTCATTTTGTAACAACCACCGCGTGCATTCGCCATGATGAAATGTTTTATTTTTTTCTTTATCAAAAACTCCTTCTACGTCTGTGTCCAAAGGCCGAATCCAACTAGGTGAATACTTATACAGGCGAATCGGAAGTTGAAGAAACTCTTCCTTATCTTGAGTGGTAAGTACTTCTCTGATTCTCATGAGGGACTGGAGACGTTAGATCTGATCAAACGATTGATTTGGTAAGGATATTTCAAATTGAGTTCCTGTTTTAGGTGAACTACTAACATTCACCTGGCCATTCAATTTTTCAATAGCATTCTTTACTATGTATAATCCAAGCCCCGACCCTTCTGATTGCTCACTTGCTCTATAAAACATTTCGAATATCTTACTCATATTTTCAGCACTTATCCCAATTCCATTATCCCAAAATGTGATGGAGGCGCGTTCGGGAGTAATTTTAACTAGAATAGAAACTTCACATGATACGTTGGTAAGCCTTCGATATTTAATTGCATTGGAGATAAGATTTCTAAAAATTTCACCAATCCTCCACGGATCACTATAAAAACCACCGCCATGGATTTCAACATTTCGTTTAATCTTGTCGGCTCCTTGCATGTAGCTTAAATCCTTGAATGTTTTCTCAATGATTGCATTAAAATCAATCATACCCGACTTAACTTCCAGTTTAAGATTTTTAGAATGACTGAGTACATCACTGATAAAATGATCGAGTTGTCCCACTTTATCTCCAATAATTTTTAGGTACTCAATTGGATTGTCTTCATTCCCTGGCATTTTAGCCAGATTCACCAACCCCAGAACGGAAGAAAGAGGTGCCCGCAAATCATGCGAGACTTTGTAAACAAAATTATCCAATTCCGAATTTCTGATTTTAAGTTCTTCTTCCGTCTTTTTCTGTTCGGATATATCAACGTACACTCCAAAAATGCCAATGGCCTTAGCTCCCAGGTGAACGGGAACACCATATATAATTACCGGTATTAACTCATCATCCCTGCGTTGCCGTGTTGATTCAATGCGAATTATTTGTTCGGATGAAATGAGTGAGTTCAAATCATTCCCCTCCGATTCCAGGGCTTGCGGTACAATAAACTCGTTCAGGCTATTGCCCTTTAGCTCAGTAATGGTATAACCGAAGAGCATTTCGAAGCCTCGGTTCACTTGCTCTACATTGCCTTGCCCGTCTAATAATACAATAGCCAATGGTGAACTATTAAAAAGTTCTGAAAAGAGTGTTTCCGATTTCCGATAGCGTAAATCGGATTCGCGTTGAGCGATTTCTAATTCCTTTCGTGCGCGTATATCACTAATTACCCCACTCCAGGCAATTCTTCCATCCACTAATTTTTGTGGTTCACATGAAGCTTCAATCCATTTAATTTCAGATTCAGAAATAAAAATTCTGCCTTCCCAATTTATAGGAGAAACTTCAGCAATTGCTTTTTCAACTAATTGTTCAAATGCTTCCCAATCCTCCCTATGAATAAATACTTTCAGAGGATACGATCCGCTAAGGATAACTTCTCGTTTAACGCCCAGAATTTTTTCGCAGGCCGCACTGAGGTACGTAAAATCTCTTGAACCATCTGGATTAACAGTATATTCAAAAACAACAACTGGTAAGTTGTCTATAATTTGCTGCATCTTAAGAGTCTGTGATCTCCTTTCTATTTCCATCTACAGGTAAAAGCGAAATGACAAGGTAAAGACTTTTTATCAATTGATAACGTGTATTGTAAGAGTGAGGTAAGATTCTCTTACTAAAAATAAGTTATTGAATTCGCATGTGCTTAACCTCACTTAAATTCCAATCTATAACCAAGCCTTTTCCAATTCCTTCAGCTGCCATTTTTCCGTACAGAAGTTGAACCAGATAGAGCGCAGGATCGTACGATTTGGCTCCTCCTGCAGAGGTGATCATGCGGGTATCATGAACAAAGCTAACATCCACATGCACCTTAAGTTGCGGAAAACGTTGCTTAAACTTTTCAATGTCGCCTGGAAAGGTAGTGCAATGATAGGTGTCTAACAGTCCGGCTTTAGCCAATACAAATGCTCCATCACAAAGAGACATAACATAGATCGCATTCTTACCCGAAGCCCTTACAAAGTTTATCAGCTCTTTATTTTCTAAATCGGAAGTCATGCTATGCTCGGCACTTGGTACAATCAAAATATCAATGGCAGGAAGAGAATCTGAAACAAACGAGTAGTCCGGTAAAATCCGTAGCCCTTCAAAGGTCTTAATGGCTTGCCGGGAAGGGCCAACCGTAAAAACTTTTACGCCAAACTTATTGTGAAAGATGGTGTGCTGCAGCACATCCATTGGTGCTATTAACTCGGAGTTATAAACCCCTTCTACAACCAGAAAGGCTGCATTCAAAACGCGATCGGGCATTACTGGCGGACCTAACTCGGAACTCGAATTTCCCGAAACACACGATGTTGCCCATACAAACAAGAGTCCGATCAAAACTTTAGTCATAGAGTGTAATTATTCAAAAATCACTTTATTCTTAATGAACGCGATGCTGAAATTATCAATAAATCTGCGGCTATTAAAAATCAAAAACAACAGACTTAATAAACCCTGCTTTACTTTTCCTGGTTTCAACCAACTTACCCCCAGCACGTTTTAATCCTTCTTCCCATTTAGGAAGGGAAGATGTTGTTAATCCTGTAGCTAGTGAAAAAAACCGATACATAATCCAAAGGATTACTTTATGCCATTTCCTCTCCGAACTAAAATCAGTAGCCAGCCAGCTGGCTTTAGGTTGAAGGCTTTCTTTGACTTGATTTACAACCGGGTAAAGCTGTTCATTATTAAACAGATCGAGGTAGAAATTAGTAATGACACAGTCATATTTACTATTCCCTATATTTCTTTCGGTGCCTTCTATAAATCTGACGTTTCTATTTCCCCCGGCATTCAGTCGTGCCTTGGCAAGCATTTTTGGTGAAAGCTCAACATAGTCAATCTGTAGAGTGGGATTAATCTTAAAGATAGTGGGAAGTATCCACCCGGTTCCACCCCCTAGTATAAGTAGGTTTTGTTTCTGTGCAAGATGATGTAGAAAGAACAACTGCGAAGTTCGAATGCCTTGTCCGATCACCAATTGTGCCAATGAGTCGTAGATAGGGGCCAGCCGATCGAATCCCTTAGCTAACGCAGTCATAAAAACAATCCGATAGCTGGCATAAAAAACACGGCATCGCCTACCAGGCGATATCTGGCATTGACCAGAAAAAAGGTGTGGAAAAAGAAAATGAATATGAGCACTACCGTCATTAATAGAAATAAAAAAGGAGCTTGCCATGAAGTCTGAGTGCCTATCCAAAGAGTTATTAAAAAATTAATCGTTCCCAAACCAAATAAGCATTTTCCGGTTGTTTTTTTCCCGACTTGAATGGCAAAAGAAGAATGCCCATCTTGTTTGTCAGTATCGTATTCAAACCATGAAAAGAGTAAAAGGTTAATTAATGCAACAATGAACAGTTGAGTGATTAACAGACACTCTATATATGAAACTTCGGATGTTACAGAAAAGGAGGTAAGAAGGACCCCCGAGGTATAGATAGCCGCCACAAAGACTTCTTTCGCTTTCAACTGTTTTTGAACAAGTAAATACAATCCCGCCAAAAGGGAAATAAAAATTCCTCCTATCAAAACTGGTGTTCTCAAAAAAGGAACAATGCTGATTGCAGCGAGTGCTGCCAAAAAGGAAAGTGTCCACAACAATTTTTGATAACGTTGATGAAACTGATGCCGTTCACTAGCGGCTGGATTGCTCATCGCTCTTACATCCAATAATCGATCGACCGTATAGATAACCCATACCACAAACCCCAACGCTAACATCCCTTGAATCTTTGGAGGAACGGAAAGTAGTTTCGAAAAATAAAGTGCACAGATGACGGCTCCTGCTGCCACATCCAAACTGAGTAGATTACACATTCTATAGAATCGAATCAGTATTTCCATAAATAAAAAACTCCCTGTTTCGCAGGGAGTTTTCTTTTAGAGTCGATATTAATCAAGAAGACTTTAGCGCTTCGGCACCTGCCACAATTTCTAAAATTTCCTTTGTGATGGCTGCCTGCCGGGTGCGGTTATAAGTCAGTTTCAATTCTTTCAAAAGATCTCCCGCATTTTCTGTTGCCTTATCCATGGCTGTCATTCGGGCACCGTTCTCAGCTGCATTTGAGTCCAACACAGCTTTATATAATTGAATTTTCAACGCCTTCGGAACCAACCCAACTACAATTTCTTCCTGATTTGGCAAGTAAATATAATCGACCTCCGAAGTTTTTTTCTCCTGCACCTGCGGCAATACCGGAAGGAACTGTTCAACCCGAAGAATTTGGGTAGCTACGTTTTTGAATTCGTTATAAACGAGTTCAATCTTATCATAAGCTCCCGTTTTATATGACTCCATTAAAAATTCACCTGCTTCAGCAACGGCATCAAAAGAAAGATGTTGAAAAACCGTTGCGTACTTGTCAACTTGTTTAAAGTTACGTTTCGCAAAATATTCCAACCCCTTTTTACCCAACGGCAAGATCGCAACATTTCCTTTAGCCAACTGCCGCGAATATTTTTCGGCAATAACGCGATTGGCTGCTTTCATTATACTACTATTGAACGCACCACACAGTCCACGATCGGAACTAATTACAACCAATAAAATTTTCTCTTCAGTGCGAGGCTGACTATACCATGCTTGCTCATTCTGACTGGCTGCTGAAAGATTTTGAAAAAGTTGAGTTAGCTTTTTAGCATACGGTCGCATTTGAGTAATGCGCTCTTGCGACCTCCTTAATTTAGCTGCCGCCACCATTTTCATGGCCTTCGTAATCTGTTGTGTTGAGATTACGGAGCTAATACGACTCTTAACTTCTTTTAAACTTGCCATATCTTAATTCTCAATTTTCAATTCGTCAATTCGTCAATTTTATTTTAGCCCATTGGCTAATCGATAATTGACCTCATTGATAATTGAATTAATATTTAGAAGCCAACTCAGTTGCAACCTTCTTAACCAAATTCACATCGGCATCTTCAAACTTACCTGCGCGGAAGTTATCCAACACCTGCTTGTACTGCGCACGCATCAACTCAATAAATTCTTTCTCAAACTCTTTTACTTTTACTACCGGCACCCGGTCAATATATCCCTTTGTTGAGGCCAGGATCATTACAACTTGTTCTTCAACCGGCACCGGTGCATATTGAGCTTGCTTTAAAACTTCGGTGTTTCTACGTCCGCGCTCAATAGTAAGCTTTGTAACTGCATCCAAGTCCGAACCGAATTTTGAAAACGCCTCCAATTCACGGAATTGGGCTTGATCCAACTTTAACGTACCCGCCACTTTCTTCATGGATTTGATCTGCGCATTTCCTCCTACGCGCGATACTGAGATCCCCACGTTAATTGCAGGACGAATGCCGGAGTTGAATAAGTTCGTCTCAAGGAAAATCTGTCCATCCGTAATTGAAATTACGTTGGTCGGAATGTACGCAGAAACATCATTTGCTTGTGTTTCAATAATGGGAAGCGCTGTTAATGATCCGCCACCTTTCACAATGCTCTTCAAAGATGGAGGAAGGTCATTCATGTTGCTGGCGATGCCATCATCGTTGATGATTTTAGCAGCCCGCTCTAACAAACGTGAGTGAAGGTAAAATACATCACCCGGATATGCTTCCCGACCTGGGGGTCTTCTCAATAATAAAGACACTTCACGATACGCAACTGCTTGCTTTGAAAGGTCATCATAAATTACCAAAGCCGGTCGACCCGTGTCTCTAAAGAATTCACCAATCGCAGCACCAGTAAAAGGTGCAAAGAATTGCATTGGGGCAGGATCAGCGGCCGAGGCACAAACAATTACAGTATATTTCAAAGCCCCTGCTTTTTCAAGGGTAGCTGCCACACCGGCAACAGTTGATGCTTTCTGCCCAATGGCTACATAGATACAATATACCGGCTCGCCCTTATCGTAAAATTCTCTTTGGTTGATGATCGCATCAATTGCAACTGCCGTCTTTCCCGTTTGACGATCGCCAATGATCAACTCGCGTTGTCCACGACCAATCGGGATCATCGCATCAATTGCCTTGATTCCAGTTTGTAATGGTTCATTTACTGGCTGACGGAAAATTACACCGGGAGCCTTACGCTCCAATGGCATTTCATACAATTGACCTTCAACAGGGCCTTTGCCATCAATAGGTTGTGCCAGGGTATCCACTACACGACCCAGCAAACCCTCACCCACTTTTACAGCAGCAATTTCGCCCGTACGTTTTACGGTAGCGCCTTCTTTTATTCCTTCCCCATCTCCTAACAACACGGCTCCCACATTATCTTCTTCAAGATTCAGCACCAATGCTTTTAGTCCATTTTCAAATTCGATAAGCTCACCTGCTTGTGCCTTGGTAAGGCCATAGATACGAGCTACTCCATCACCAATGGTTAATACGGTACCAATCTCTTCCAATTGCGCGTCTGTGCGCGATTGTGATAATTGTTCTCTTAATATTGCTGAAACTTCTTCCGGTCTGATCTCTGCCATAAACTGTTCGTTATGAGATTGTATTATTAAATTTCTTTTATAAACTGATTCTCTGAAAACTTTAACTTCAAATGCTTCAACTTGCTGCTAATAGAAGCATCTATTTGACGATCGCCAACATTCAACACAAAGCCACCCAGTAAACTTGGATCTGTCTTTTCTGTTAGATCAATTTCTGTTTTGTTGCTCAACTGTTTCACTACGGCTTCTATCTTGGCACGCAAAGCTGAATCCATAGGTACCGTTGTTGTAATCGTTGCCTTGCCTATTCCCTTAAAAACATTGTAGGCAACATGGAATTCTTTTGCAATGGTTGGCAGCAGGGGTTCTCTGTTTTTGCGCGTGAGAATATCGATCATATCGAAGGTGAGTGAATTTACCCGTCCTTTAAATAAAGCATCTAACACATTCTTCTTCTTCTCATGGCGAATGATGGGACTGCGCAACATATTCACAAGGTTGCGATTAGCCATGCATACGCGATCAAACATTTGCATATCCGTATTAACTTCTTCTAATACCCCACGTTCCACGGCTAATCCTAGCAATGACTTAACGTACCTGGAAGCTGCCCGTGTGTCTGACATTCTTAGTTAAGCTTTAAATCTTTAATGAATGTATTGGCCAATTCTTTCTGTGATTTGTCATCAGAAAGATTTTTCTTAATTAGTTTCTCTGCAATATCTAATGAGAACATGGCTACCTGTTCCTTCACTTCGCGAAGGGCCGCGTTCTTTTCTGTTTGAATAATTGACTTTGCATCTTCAATCAGGCGATCTGCATTCTTTTTAGCATTTGCCTGGGCGTCATCATGAATGCGGTTTGCCGCTGTGCGCGCATCCCGCAAAATTTTGTCGCGCTCATCGCGGGTTTCACGGAGTAACTTCTCATTGTCCTCCTTCAAGCTTGCCATTTCCTTTTTGGCATTCTCTGCAGAATCCAGTGCCTGTTGAATTGATTCTTCACGCTCTTTTAGTGAGGTGAGGATTGGCTTCCAGGCTAGTTTCCCTAACAATAAAACCAACAAAATAAATACAAACAGTTGCCAGATTACGAGGCCAGGGCCAGGGGTTAACAAATCCATAAATTATCTTTTTTCTCTTTTCTACCTTCTTTGTTATTTCGATAAAAAGAACCGCTCGAACCCAGCGTTCGAGCAGGTTCTTTCAATTTTAGCTTTTGAATGAAATCAATAAGCAAATTACCAGTGCGAAAAGCGCTGCCACTTCAATAAGTGCCGCGATAACCAGCATGGCATTTTGGATTTTGCCCGAAGCTTCTGGCTGACGAGCCATACCTTCCATCGCAGAACCACCAATGCGTCCGATACCAATTCCAGCGCCAATTGCAGCTAAACCAGCACCGATGCCAGCACCCATAATTGCATAGCTGATGTCCAATAAAAGTGAAAACAACATAGTTTTAAGTATTTAAGTTAAACAACCACTCTGAAAACTTCAGAATGGATTTCTTTAATATCTTTTAATGATCGTGACCCTCTTCTACAGCCATGCCGATATACATCGATGAAAACATCGTGAACACGTAGGCTTGAATACCGGCCACTAACAATTCAATCAAGTTTATAAATAATACGATTATTGAAGACCCAAATCCTACGTAATAGCTTCCAAAAATAAACGTTAGGCAAATCAAGGCAAGCAAAACGATATGGCCTGCTGTGATGGCTACAAATAATCGAATCATCAAAGAAAACGGCTTGGTAAACATGCCAATGATTTCTACCGGAAGAATTACAATCCTTAGCGGCAGTGGAACACCTGGTGTCCAGAAGATATGACCCCAGTATGTTTTTTTTCCATTGAAGTTTGTAATCAAAAATGTTAACACAGCTAACGTCATTGTTACTGCAATATTTCCCGTGAGATTCCCAGCGCCCGGAAGCAAGCCTAACAAGTTACCAAACAGGATAAAGAAGAAAAGTGTAAGCATGTAGGGCAAAAACCTTTCGTAATGATGGCCAATGTTCGGCTTTACAATTTCATCACGAACAAAAATGATGATTGGCTCAAAAAAGGATTGAACTCCTTTGGGAGCTTTGCCATAATTGTTCTTTGCTCCTTTGGCTACCGAAAGAAAAACATAGAACATAAGCGCTGCGGTAATCAGCAGCATCAGCACATTCTTTGTAATAGAGATGTCAAACACTGACTTTCCAGACTCAGCTAGTGTGATGTGATCATGTTCTAGCTTATATCCATTGTATTCAATTTCATTATGATGCTCATCATAAAAACGGTTAGACGAAAAAACATCCAAACCCTTCTCTTCTGAATAAACTATAATTGGCAATGGGACAACGAGCCAATCGGCAATGTGCCATTGATGATCGTCCTTTACGTGATGTAAAATAACTTCGCTTGCATTGAAGGGTGCTTTCTCTTCATGCCCCTCTCCTTCTGATGCAAAAACAGGAGAAAAAGCGCTCGCTAAAACGATTAAAAAAAGGGCTAAAAGCGTTGATTTTGAATCAAAAAAGGGCTTATTCATCACTACTGGAACAAAGGCTTTTAATTGGACTGCAAAAGTATCAATTATCCTTTCTGAAAAAAATTGTTTTGCCCGAATTTTGGGTATTCCTCTCCTTATTTTAGGGGCCTTTTTTGGAGTTGGCATCCGTCATCAAAAAGATTACCTCCAAACCTGTAAATAGCAGATAAGAAAGTATAAAGAGGCTAACATTGGCACGCACCTCGGTAGGGGTTTCCCAAATCAAAAAAAATACAAACCCAAGACCGGCAATCATTTTTAAGGAAATTGAAAGCAGATAAAACAGAACAAAAACCTGTGGTTGTTTTTGGCGAACCTTAAATAAATAGTTTGTAATAATCAGTGTAATGAAGAAAAGAAAGAAAACAATCTCTTTCCAAAATGAAGGAATAAACCACCATTCAAAAAAATTACCAGCGTAAAGAATAAACAGCAACAGGACCGTACTGATTGAAAGGCTTATTAAAAAGCGGAGCACGCTTATTCTTTGTTTAGGGTACGATACAGCTGAACCATGAGCCCACCGAAGAGAACAAAAATAAACGTGATGAGAAAGACAGGATATTTTAATTCCAGGTATTGATCTAGCTTTAACCCAAGCCAGGCTCCCGCGCCCAACGTAACCAACATTTGCAGGCCAAGCCCACTATACTTAAGGAATGAATTGGGCGGTTTCATGTCGGAAGCTTGGTGCTGGATACTTGATACTGATCTTTAGTATCAGGAATCCCACAATTAGCATTAATTTGCCCTTGCACCCTCTGGGCGAAGGGCATGCATCCCATTGCTTTCGCCAATTTTAATGTCTTTAATCACTGCGCCCATTTTACAACTTCCGTTGAAAACGGCTCCCGGCTCAACAACTAATTTTCCCGTAAGGATATCGCCATGGATTTTGGCAGTTGCCTTTAATACCAATAACTCAGAAATCTCCAATTTACCTTTTACTTCGCCCTCAATGTCTGCATTCTGCGCAATGATGTTACCTTCAATATGGCTTGAGTGACCCAAGGCAATCTTTGATTTGGACTTAACACTTCCAATCACCTTGCCTTCAATCCGAATGTTTCCGTAGGTTTCAATGTTTCCCTCAAGCACGGTGCCCTTTCCAATCACGTTGCTGGAATTGCTAATCTCGTCTGCGACTCTCTTTTGTTCTTTTGATGTTAACATGGCGTTTAGTTTAAAAAGTTACAAAATCTTCCGGATTAAGGGAGTTTCCATTGTACCACATTTCAAAATGTAAATGAGGCCCATCGGTCATCTCTCCACTGTTGCCAACTATAGAGATAATATCACCGGCATTTACAAAACTACCAACTTTTTTTAACAATCCTGCATTGTGCTTATACACGGTAACCAGATTGCCCCTATGCTGCACCGCAATTACATGTCCTGCGTCCTGCGTCCATGAGGCCATTACCACCGTGCCATCGGCTACACACTTAACGGGTTCATTCGTCTTTGCCACCACATCTATTCCATAGTGACCTTTCTTAATATCATAATGATCGGACACAAAACCGGTAATGGGTGTAAAGAAAAACATCTCTTGCAACTCCCGATACTTGCCGCTAGCCAACGTAACT
The DNA here is from genome assembly GCA_016787755.1 of Cyclobacteriaceae bacterium. GTDB lineage: Bacteria > Bacteroidota > Bacteroidia > Cytophagales > Cyclobacteriaceae > ELB16-189. The sequence goes on from JAEUUA010000023.1 coordinate 51,773, forward strand.
AAGGAGAATTCACTTTTCTCAAATTCCTTTCTAAACATGGAATCGGAGGCTGCCAAATCCATTTTCCCAACAGTTGTCACAGGCCTGTTGTTTCCTCCCAAAACTTCTGCCGGGTCAGTAAATCCACTGGACGTATCCCCACTCAATACGCGTTGGAAGTTTTGAATGAATAAATCCTTTTGATTTACCTCCACGGCCAGCGAGTCAACTTTTACAGCCAACTCATACAACTTCTTGTTGGCTTCCATTTGGGCATATTTAGGATCGAACCATTTGGCTAATAAAGTCTTTGACAAAAAGAGACTAAATGCAAAAAGCAGTAAGAACACCGAAGCTGAAATTACCAGCACTTTGGCATAAGTAAACCCGGTGCTTGATGTCTCAGCAAGGTTCTCTTCATTTCGAATCACCACCAGGTATTTGGTTGTGAGGCGCTCGGATATGGTTTTTTTCGGTTTCAAATGGTTAATTTCAACAAAATTAGAGATTCTGATTGATTATAATATTGAATATCTGTTTTTTACGTTTGTAGATTAAAACGGAAATTACCTTGTCCGCACGCATAATCATTCGTTTCGCACAGCTTTTACTGTTCATTTGCATCTTTACGGGTTGCTCTGTCCAACAGAATAATATTACGAGCAACGTGTTTCATAATGCCACTGCTCACTATAATGGTTATTATTATGCACGGGAAAAAACGTATGAGGTTGAGAAAACTATCTTGAAAAGTTTAGATGATGATCCTAACCAAATTCTAAGACTCTTCCCCCGGTTAGATACCATCTTAGCAAAATCATACACAAAAGATACCGAAGAAATAATCAAGATGGCATCGCTATCGATTCAACGCCATCCAAACAGCAAGTGGGTATATGAAAATTATGTATTGGTAGGTAAAGCACGTTTATACGCTGGCGACTATCCTAATGCTATTCAAACGTTTAAATATGTAAACACAAAAAGTCATGATGTCAATACACGGCACAAGGCACTAATCCAATTACTACGAACCTTTACCGAACAAAATGATTTCGATCGTGCGGAAGAAACATTTCGCTTTCTTGAAAAAGAAAAATTAAGTAAAACCAATCAAAAAGAGCTTTACTTACAGAAGGCTTATTATTATCAAATTCGTGATGATTATGATTACATGGTACGCAACCTCACCAAGGCCGATTCGCTGTTAGGTCGAAAAGATCGCAAGGGAAGGATTTATTTTTTGGTAGGTCAGGTTTATCAAAAGCTTGGTTTTGATTCGGAGGCCTACAACTATTATCGCAAGTGTATTGCTACCAATCCGGAATATGAAATCGATTTTTATGCTCGATTAAACATGGCCCAGGTTGCCAGGCTTGATGACAAAAAAGATATTCGTCAATTGCGTGCGCAATTTGAAAAAATGTTGACCGATGCAAAAAATCAAGAGTTCAAAGATAAGATCTATTATGAGTTGGGTGAGTTTGATCGAAAGCGCGGCCGGTTGCATGATGCGATTGAAAGTTATTCGCAATCTGCTCATGCAGGCACCAACAAGCGCATTCAGGGAAGTGCTTACTTGCGGATAGGCCAATTAAGTTTCGATTCGCTAAAAAAATATAGCCAGGCAAAATTGTATTACGATAGTGCCATCGGTGCGCTGCCTAAAGATTATGAAAATTATGATTTTATAAAAAAACGACAAGAGATACTAGGTGACTTTGCCAAGTATACAGAAGCAATTACCTGGAACGACAGTTTGCTCTCACTCTCCTCTTTTGATTCGCTTACCCTGCGCAACCGACTTGATTCAGTTATGGCTAAGCGCAAATTAGCGGCAGCGCCAGGCAAGAAAAAAAAGAAACGTAGTTCAGACAGCGGTAGTGGTAACAATCAAAATAGTTCGTTCTTCAATACCGAATCAAGCGCAACAGCGGATTGGTATTTTGGAAATCCATCGGCCGTATCGTTAGGGCAATCTGAATTTCAGCGTATCTGGGGTGCTATTCCATTAGAAGATAATTGGCGAAGGTCAAACAAGTCTACGGTAATCAATGACGCCAATACGGTAGTTGCCCAGGTAGAAGGAACGGAAAAATTACCTTCCGGTGAAATCAAAAAAACAGAAGCCGTTGATGAGGTAGGGAAACTCCTTACCCAAATTCCACGCACGGATAAACAAAAGGTTGAGGCCTTAGCTAAAATAGAAGAAGGTTATTTTAAATTGGGTGATCTCTATTACTTCCAGCTCAATGAAAAGGAAAATGCTTCTCAATCATATACCAAATTATTGGACCGATTTCCAGATTCGGAATTTGAACCTGAAGTGCTTTATAAGTTATACTTAATCTCACGCGACAAAGATCCCACGAAAGCCGAGAAGTACGCAGAACTCTTAAAAGCAAATCATCCTCAATCAAATTTTACCCGCATTCTGATTAACCCCGACTATCTGCGCGAAACAAGTGTAGCCGCGGAAAAACAAAAATTAATTTATAAAGAGGCGTATGCGTTTTATCAGGCAAATAACCTGCGGCCGGCACAAGATCGAATCCGGCTTGCCTTGCAGGAAGGTGAAACCGGGTTTACTCCGCAACTTGAATTACTAAAAATTCTTATTACAGGAAAGACAGAAGATGTTACCCGTTATCAATTTGAATTGGGTGAGTTTATTAAAAAATATCCCGATGGAGAACTAAAGCCCTATGCCGAGCAATTGCTGGCTGCTTCTAAAACGCTTATTGCTAAACTTGAGCGATCAAAAGGCATTCAGTTTATAAAGTCGATGGAAGGCGTTCACAGTTTTGTAATTGTTTATACAACTGAGGCAAAAATTACAAATCCGGTGTCAACTGCATTAGAAAGGTTTAATGCAAGCCAATGGAAGGAATTGAAATTAAACACGAGCAATATTATTCTCAACGAGGAGAAGACAATCACCATGGTGAGCGATTTGCCCAACCTAGAAACAGCCCTCAGTTATTTTGACAAATTCCTCGCTCAGATCGCCAAGGACAAGCCATTTTCAAACTATAAATTCTATAGCTTTGTAATAACAAAAGATAATTTTCAAATTTTCTACCGAACTAAGGCATTGGATGAGTACCTCACCTTCTTTGATCGAAACTATCAAAAACAAAATCAATAAGCTCCTTGGGATTCAAAAGCCCTGGCTAGGGAAGGCGATCAAATATGTTTGGATTGCCTTCTTCTGTTTTCTCTTGGGATTTCCACTCTACATTTATACAGTAAGCATTAACTTGTTTGGGCTCTATGGCGAAATGCCGAGCTTGCGCGAAGTTGAAAATCCTGAGAATGACCTTTCCTCAGAAATTATTTCAGCCGATGGAGTTTCATTAGGACGTTACTTTCGCTACAACAGGAGTCAGGTTCATTTTGATCAGCTATCGGATGATTTGGTGAACACCCTGGTAATTTCAGAGGACCATCGATTCTACAATCATTCCGGGTTGGACTTTCCGGCCTATGCACGTGTGCTTATCGGCATCCTTACCTTCAATCAACAAGGGGGCGGAAGTACCATCACACAACAACTTGCAAAAAATCTTTATACACAAAATGTAGATCGCAACCTTGATGGCTTGCTTGGCAACCTGGGGAGCCTGCCTAAGCGCGTCATTCAAAAAACAAAAGAGTGGATCATATCGGTGAATCTCGAGCAAAATTTTACCAAGCAAGAGATCATTGCCATGTACTTAAATACAGTCCCTTTTAGTAGCAATGCTTTTGGAATTAAAGTTGCCGCAGAAACCTATTTTAATAAGCAACCCGATAGCCTGAACCTGCAAGAATCTGCTGTGTTGATCGGCATGTTGCAGGCTGCCACCTACTTTAATCCTCAGCGAAATCCTGAAAACTCACTGCGCAAACGCAACGAAGTTTTGTATAAAGTGTACAAACATGGTTACAAACTAACCACCCGCGAGCAATACGATTCGATACGAGCCCTTCCCATAGAATTGAAATATAATTTGCAGAATCAAAATGAAGGACTTGCTACTTATTTTCGCACTGTATTAGGCAATTATTTGCTTCAGTATTGCAATGAGAAAGGAATTGATCTCTATAACTCAGGATTAAAAATATATACCACCATTGACAGTCGCTTGCAAAAGTATGCCGAAGAAGCTGTGACCGATCACATGAAACCTCTGCAAGAACTTTTTAATAAAGAATGGAAATCAAGAAATCGTAATCCATGGGTGGATGACGATGGACGTGAAATAAAAGATTTTCTGGAGCGAAGAATCAGGCAAACCGATGCCTACAAAGTGTATACCGAGAAATACGGAGAAAAATCAGATTCACTGAAAATTATGCTTACGTTGAAAAAGCAGATGACAGTTTTTACGTGGGATGGTGAGCGCGACACACTATTCAGCAGCTACGATTCGCTAGACTATTATAAGCGCTTTCTTCAAACTGGCTTTATGGCCATGGATCCATACTCCGGTCATATCAAAGCATGGGTAGGAGGCATCAATCACAAGTATTTTAAGTTCGATCACGTAAAACAGGGTAAGCGTCAACCAGGTTCAACCTTCAAGGCATTTGTCTATGGACTGGCCATGGAGAATGGGTATTCACCTTGTCTATTAAAGAAAGATATCTCCCCTCAATTTTATATTCCTAATCAGCCCCCTTGGTATCCCCTCAATGCCGATGGAACTCGAGGTAAAGGAACTCAAATGACAATCCGGGCGGCTATGGCTCAATCCGTTAATTCCATTACAGGACAAATCATGCAAGAATTAAAGGCTGAAAATGTTGTGGAGTTTGCCCACCGAGTGGGTATTGAAAGTCAATTGGACGCAGTGCCCTCTCTTTGCTTAGGGACAAGCGATGTTTCATTGTTTGAAATGGTTGGCGCGTATGGAACTTTTGTAAACGGAGGCATCAGCACCCAACCTATTTTTATAACCCGCATTGAGGATAAAAATGGAAACGTGATTGAAATTTTTAATCCAAAAACAAAAGAGGCTATCAATGAGCAAACAGCCTACAAAATGATATACATGCTGCGCGGTGGTGTGGAGGAAGAAGGAGGAACTTCGCTGGGATTAAGTCGCGAACTACGAATTGACAATGAAATCGGAGGCAAGACCGGAACCACAAACAATGCTTCGGATGGCTGGTACATTGGAGTAACTCATGATTTAGTTGGTGGAGCATGGACGGGTGGTGATGAACGTGCCATTCATTTTCCTTCCTGGTTATTTGGTCAAGGGGGTAAAACGGCCCGTCCTATTTGGGATGCCTTTTTACGAAAGGCATATAATGATCCGCTAAGTGGAATAAAGAAAGGTCAATTTAAACGTCCTTCGAGCGGACTTGATATGACACTTGATTGCGCACGTCATACTGTTCAGGATTCCATACAATTAATTGATGAACAACCTTGGGATATTAATAATTGACAATTTTGGAAGTACTACTTTTAAAAGTATGAAGTACGCATTCATTATCCAGATTCATCATTCATCATTTGTAATTCGTACTTCAATAAGTCCTTCGTAATTTTACGAGGTGCAGCCTGACTTAAAAAATTCAATTTCATCACTTCCCGATTCACCCGGCATTTATCGCTACTACAGTAAGGATGGTGATTTGATTTATGTGGGCAAAGCCAAAAGCTTGAAGAAGCGGGTAAGCAGCTACTTCAACAAGCAGTCGCAATACAATCGCAAAACAGAAAAGTTAGTCTCTGAAATTAATAAGATCGAGTTCACCCTTGCCAACACCGAGTTTGATGCGTTGCTGCTTGAAAATAATTTCATCAAACAATATCAACCTAAATACAATATCCTTCTCAAGGATGATAAAACCTTTCCCTACCTCTGTATTTTAAAAGAACGCTTTCCGCGAATTATTTATACTAGAAAATATTTGCCCAAGCAAGGGGAATACTTTGGCCCCTATACCAGCGTGGTGTCAATGAAAAGTGTGCTGGAATTGGTGCGTCAGCTCTATTCGATACGCACGTGCTCGCTTTTACTTTCGAGGGAAAATGTTGAACAGAAAAAATTTAAAGTCTGCCTGGAGTTTCATATCGGAAACTGCAAAGGTCCATGCGAAGGACTGCAAGAGGAAAGTGCATACTTAGACGAGATTGCCCAGATCCGGAACATTTTAAAGGGCGACTTAAGTGTGGTGGAGAATGAATTCACCCGAAGAATGAAAGAGGCAGCCAAAGCTTTGGAATTTGAGAAAGCGGCTATCTATAAACGTAAACTCGATCTGCTTGAAAAATTCCAAACCAAATCATTGGTGGTGAATCGCAAGCTCAGCGAGATTGATGTAGTCACCATTACCAGCACGGAGACAGATGCATTTGTCAACTACATGCAAATACAGGAAGGCTCCATCATTTTTTCAAAGAACTTTGAAATCAAAAAGAAACTGGAAGAAGCTGATAATGAGATTTTAAGTTTGGTCGTTCAAGAGTTACGGACAACCTACCGAAGCAACAATCCGGAAGTTTACACCAATTTGACCTTGCTGGTAAAGTCAGAAGATTTTGAAAATGTAGTTCCCCAAATTGGTGATAAGAAAAAACTGATCGACCTCTCGCTCAAAAACGCACTCTATCAAAAACGAGAGAAAGAAATCGACCGGGAAGAGCAAAAATCAAAAAAGAATAAAGTGCTGCACATCATGCAGACCGACCTGCGTTTAAATCAATATCCAAAAATTATTGAGTGTTTCGATAACTCAAATTTTCAAGGTACTTCACCTGTAGCTTCTATGGTTCGGTTTGTGGATGGCAAGGCTGATAAAAAAGGATATCGTCATTTTAATATAAAGACGGTTGAAGGGCCCGATGATTTTGCTTCCATGAAAGAAATTGTAGGCAGGCGCTACAAGCGAATCATGGAAGAGGAAGGTGAGTACCCACAGTTAATTATTGTGGATGGTGGGAAGGGTCAATTGAGCAGTGCGTGCGAGGCCTTGCAAGAACTTGGCCTTTACGGAAAAATTCCAATTGTTGGTATCGCAAAAAGACTAGAAGAAATTTATTACCCGGAAGATCCACTCCCTCTGCTGATCAGCAAACGATCTCCGGCCTTGCTACTCATTCAACGCATTCGTGATGAAGCTCACCGCTTTGCCATCACGTTTCACAGACTCAAAAGAAGCAAGGTTTCTCTATCAACAGAACTTGAAAGCATTCCCGGTATCGGAAGAAAAACAACCGATAAACTTTTATCTCATTTTAAGTCGGTAAAGAAAATTAAAGAGGCGAGCGTGGAAGAACTTGTTGCATTAGTTGGAAAGAGTGCTGCGGAAAAAATACAAAAGCATAAAGTGGAAAGCTAAAAGCATAAAGTCCTTCTCTCCAACTTTATACTTTTCACTTTCAACCAAATTTCTACATATCCTTCTTCATCATTGGCGGCACCACGCCCATGTTATACCAGGTAAATGCGTATTGATCGGCTGTTGATTCAATAGCTTTCGAAAGATTCGAAGCTCCGTGTCCCGATTTTGTATCGATGCGGATTAATACCGGGTTTGGTCCACTGTTCATTTCCTGAAGTGTAGCCGCAAACTTGAATGAGTGCGCTGGCACAACGCGATCATCATGATCAGCTGTTGTAATAAGAGTTGCCGGGTAAGCCGTGTTTCGTTTCAACGCGTGCAAAGGGGAATATTTCTTGATGTACTCAAACATTTCCTTTGAGTCATCGGCTGTGCCATAATCATACGCCCAACCAGCACCGGATGTGAACTTATGATAACGCAACATATCCATTACACCTACTGCCGGTAAGGCAACTTTTGCCAAATCTGGGCGCTGAGTCATGGTTGCTCCAACGAGCAATCCGCCATTTGATCCGCCTGAAATGGCGAGGTATTCATGTGAGGTATATTTTTCGCTAATCAGATATTCACCCGCAGCTATAAAATCATCAAATACATTTTGTTTGTGCATTTTAGTGCCCGCTAAATGCCACCTCTCACCATACTCACCGCCACCGCGCAAATTTGGTTGAGCAAATACGCCTCCATTCTCTAGCCATAAAATACGCGAGGGACTAAAACCTGGATTAAGACTGACGTTAAATCCGCCATAGGCATAGAGCCATGTAGGATTTTTTCCATTCAACTCAATTCCTTTCTTATGCACAATAAACATCGGAATCTTTGTTCCGTCTTTACTCGCATAAAAAACTTGCCTGGTTTCGTAATCATCCGGGTTAAAATCAACTTTGGGTTGGTTGTATAAGGTAGATTTACCTGAAGCCATATCGAATTTGAAAATCGAGGTGGGGTACGTAAACGAAGTGAACGAATAATACAATTCCTTTTCAATATTACGCGCACCAAAACCAGCTGCTGAGCCTATGCCCGGTAATTCTATATCGCGCACCAATTTTCCTTTTAAATCATACTGCTTTACTTGAGTTTTTACATCTACTGTATAATCGGCAAACAAATAGGTACCACCGGTTGAAGCACTCAGTACATTTTCTGTTTCGGGGATTACATCTTTCCAATTCTCAACACCAGGCTTTGAAAAATCAAATTCAACTACTTTATTATTTGGAGCGTTCAGATTTGTCTCTACCAAAATTCGACTACCTTCATTATCCAACACATTGTGATTATTATCAAAATTATTCACTACGGTAATTAACTTTCCTTTCGGATCATGTAAGTCCTGCATATAAAGTTCATTACCTGTTGTGCTGGTCGAAGCTGTTACAATAAGAAAACGCTCATCTTCCGTTAATCCCCCACCCACATACCTGCGTGGATTTTTATCATCTCCAAAAATTAATAGATCCTGACTTCTTGGAGTACCTACTTTGTGAAAATATAATTTATGGCTTTGGGTTTTAGCGGTTAGTTGACTCCCCTTTGGTTTCTCATAGGTGCTAAAATAAAAGCCATCATTCCCTCTCCATGCAATGCCGCTAAACTTTATATCACGCAACGTATCCTCTAAAGGAGCTTTATCAATTGCATTTACTATAATCGCTTCTGTCCAGTCGGCTCCACCTTTTGAGATTTGATACGCTGCGCGCGATCCATCTTTCGAAAAAGAAACTCCAGCTAACCTTGTCGTTCCGTCCTTTGAAAAAGAATTTGGATCTAAGAAAACTTCGGTTGCACCTTGTTCTCCTTTTTTGCGATAGAGCACATAGTGATTTTGCAAGCCATCATTCTTATAGAAATAGATATACTCGCCTCGTTTAAACGGGGAGCCCAACTTTTCATAATTATTTAAAGCTTCCAGTCGTTTTTTGATTTCTGCGCGGTATGGAATCTTATCCAAAAAGCCGAAGGTTACTTCGTTTTCTGCTTTTACCCAATCTGCAACTTCTTGGGTAGTGTCATTTTCCATCCAACGATATGGATCCGCTATCTCTACTCCAAAATAAGTGTCCACCGTATCCACCTTAGCGGATACCGGATAGTTTGAAACTACTTCAGGTTTAGATGGATTTGAACAAGAGGCTAAAATGGCCACAAAAACAATTGCAATAAACAGCGACATGGGTTTCATAAGATAGAATGTGTATTAAAAAGTAATATTATGGAGATGCCTCTAACAAATCAAGGACACGTACCTTTGAAACTGAAAAGAGCTGATGATGCAAAACAAAAACTTTCTTATTCTTAATATACTCGCCTTGCTTGGGGTACTCACCATAAACGCACTGGCAAATATTCTTCCCATCAATGGAATGAATACGGGCGAAATTTCAGCACGCTACCCCAGTTTGTTTACTCCTGCAGGATTTACATTTTCCATCTGGAGTGTGATCTATCTGCTCCTCATCGGATTTGTACTTGTTCAATTTAGCATTCAGCGCAAACCTTATTTTACAGAATTATCATTATGGTTTCTGGCATCCTGTGTTTTTAATATGAGTTGGATTCTTGTTTGGCATTATCAACTGATTTATGCCTCGGTACTTATCATGCTGTCACTATTGTTCTCGCTCACTAAAATATTTCTTTTGCTTCAGAAACAAGAACTAAGTACTCCGAAGGAGAAATTATTTATAATACTACCTTTTACGTTTTATCTTTCATGGATCTGTGTTGCCACCATTGCCAACATTTCGGCTTTGTTGGTTTCACTTTCGTGGGATGGAGGACATCTTGCTCCTTCAGTCTGGACAATACTAATGATTAGTGTTGCCAGTTTAATCGGAATTTTTATTGCTGAGCGTTACCGCGAACCTGCCTTTCTTCTTGTATTGATTTGGGCATTTTTTGGAATCTATAGCAAATGGAATGGTACCGAAAACCAATCCATCAGCACCACAGCCTTAAGTGAGTTAATCCTACTGGTAATTCTATTTTTTGTATTCCAATTTGGCTTACGGAAAAAATCAGTTAGCTGATCACGTCAAAGCCTGTATACGGCACCAATACGTTTGGAATTTTAATACCTTCTTTGGTTTGATTGTTTTCTAAAATAGATGCCACAATCCGCGGAAGCGCTAACGCACTGCCATTGAGTGTGTGCAATAACTGCATCTTACCTTCTTTGTTTTTATACCGCAACTTTAATCGGTTTGCCTGAAAGGTTTCAAAGTTACTGACTGAACTTACTTCCAGCCAACGCTGCTGAGCCGCAGAAAATACTTCCATATCGTACGTGATGGCAGCGTTAAAGCCCATATCACCACCACACAATAAGAGTTTGCGATAGGGTAATTCAAGTTTTTCCAATAGACTCTGCACATGCAAACTCATCTCATCTAAAATACGATAAGAATCTTCGGGCTTACTGATCTGCACAATTTCCACCTTATCAAATTGATGCAAACGGTTAAGTCCCCGCACATGCGCACCCCAACTTCCTGCCTCTCTGCGAAAGCAAGGTGTGTAGCCCGCATTTTTAACCGGCAGCTCTTCTTCTGCAAGAATTACATCTCGATACAAATTGGTGATTGGAACTTCAGCAGTTGGGATCAAATACAATCCATCTTCGTTCACAAAATACATTTGACCTTCCTTGTCGGGAAGCTGGCCGGTTCCATACCCACTTGCCTCATTTACTACAATAGGCGGTTGTATTTCTTTATAGCCTGCTTTATCCGCCTCATTTAAAAAGAAGTTAATTAAAGCACGTTGCAACCGGGCACCCTTTCCTTTATAGACAGGAAAACCAGCTCCCGCAATCTTAACCCCCAAGTCAAAATCGATGATGTCGTATTTTTTGATCAAGTCCCAATGCGGCAAAGCCCCTTCAAAAAGTTCGGGTACTTTACCATGTTCATGCACAGTAACATTGTCTTCAGCACTTTTGCCTGCAGGAACCATAACTGCCGGTACATTCGGGATTTTATATAGAATTTCTTGCTGCTTTTTCTCCAAATCATGAAGGCTTTCATCCAACGCCTTTACTTTGTCTTTATCCTGAGCAATGGCAGCGCGCAGAATAGTTGCTTCTTCTGCCTTGCCCGACTTCATCAACTCCCCTATTTTCTTTGAGTCGGCATTTGAACTGGCCTTCAGACTATCCAGCGTATTTTGTGTTTCTCTGCGGAGTTTGTCAATTTCAATCACCTCTTGCACAAGCGCAACTGCGTCTTTAAAGTTTCTTTTCTTTAAACCTACTATGACAACGTCCGTCTGCTCCCGCAGTACTTGTAGTGTTAACATGCTTTAAACTATTAAAGGGGCGAAATTAGGCAATAATTGTTTCTTGCGATTTGATAATATTCAATTTTGAAGTATACTTGCACTGTCATCGATGCCTCCTCAGGCTCTCACGATATAAAATTCTTGTACTTTTCGATCTCTTTTCTAACTACTTGACTAATGTTTCTTGAGGCTGTCTCGCAGCTGGTATATTCTATAAAATTTCTATCTGATTATTAATCTTTTTTTAAACTCACATGCATACAATTGATGACCTGAATCTCAGGCTACTTTCTGAATTAAAAGAAATTGCAGAAGCTATGGGCGTAAAGAACGCAAAGAAGCTTGCCAAGCAGGATTTGATCTACAAAATTCTTGATCAACAAGCCGTAGCTAAGGAATCAACTCCCCCCAAAGGAGTCCCAGCCGAAAATTCCGAACGAAAAATGCGCCCCCGCAGACGCGAAAATGTTGCCCCCGAAGCGACTCCTAAACCTATTGAAAAAGAACTTGAGCTTTCCAGCGATGAAATTTTGGAGAGCATCGACAACATTGAAATTGATCAAAGCGTAACACGTTTTGATGATACCGAGCCGGTGGTTCAAACTGAAACTCCACGCAAAGAACAACGAGAAGAACGGCCTCAGCACCCCAATCAGCATCCGAAAAAAGAAAACCAAATCCGAGACTTTGATGGTGTCGTGTTTAATGAAGGCGTGTTGGAACTTATGCAAGATGGCTATGGCTTCCTGCGCTCTTCAGATTACAATTACTTGGCCAGCCCCGATGATATATATGTATCTCCATCGCAAATCAAATTGCTTGGTTTGAAAACGGGTGATACGGTTAAAGGTCAAATCAGACCGCCAAAAGAAGGCGAGAAATATTTTGCCCTTCTTAAAGTAGAAAGCATTAATGGAAAGACAACTGAAGAAATTCGCGACCGCGTAGCGTTCGAATACCTGACTCCGCTGTTCCCTGAACAAAAATTAAAGCTCAGCACCACACACGACAATATGTCAACTCGTATCCTTGATCTTTTTGCGCCCATTGGAAAAGGTCAACGCGGTATGATTGTGGCACAACCCAAAACAGGTAAAACAGTATTGTTGAAAAATATTGCTAATGCGATTGCGGAAAATCATCCAGAAGTTTATTTGATCGTGTTATTGATTGATGAACGTCCTGAAGAAGTTACCGATATGGCGCGCAGTGTAAAGGCAGAAGTAATCGCCTCTACATTTGATGAACAGGCCGATCGCCACGTAAAAGTTGCCAGCATTGTATTGGAGAAGGCAAAACGTATGACCGAATGTGGTCACGATGTTGTAATCTTATTGGATTCAATCACTCGCCTTGCCCGTGCTTATAATACTGTTATTCCATCTTCCGGAAAAATTCTTTCGGGTGGTGTGGATGCCAATGCTTTGCATAAACCCAAGCGTTTCTTTGGTGCGGCCCGTAAAATTGAGAATGGCGGATCACTTACCATTATCGCAACTGCGCTCATCGAAACCGGATCAAAAATGGACGAAGTGATCTTCGAGGAATTTAAAGGAACCGGCAACATGGAGTTGCAATTAGATCGCAAACTTTCCAACCGCAGAATTTATCCTTCTATTGATGTGCCTGCTTCTGGAACCAGGCGTGAAGACTTGTTGATGAAAGAAGATGAGTTACAACGCGTTTGGATACTCCGCAAGTTTATGGCTGATATGAACTCAGTGGAGGCGATGGAATTCCTGCAAAGCAAAATGAAAGGAACCCGTAATAATGAAGAGTTCTTGACTTCGATGAACGGGTAAAATTAATTAGACAATAAATCAATTGATCAAATAGCCCATGGGAAACCGTTGGCTATTTTTTTAAAGATTATTTATTCTTCTTTTCATGAAACGCCCCCTTAAACTCAGGGTCTTCATAACGTTTCTGTCTGTCCACTTCACGGGCCATGTCCTGCGCTTCTTCATACGAAGTTTCCTCTATCTCAATACTCTTTGGTAGCTGCTTCTCGGTAATCTTCTCGCGAATAATTTTTTCTATTTTATCGATGTGATACCGCTCTGCCTCTGTAGCCAAAGTAATTGCTTTTCCATCCTGAAATGCCCTGCCCGTGCGGCCGGTGCGGTGAACATAATCTTCGTATTGAATGGGCACATCAAAATTGATTACATGCGAAACATTGGTCACGTCAATTCCACGTGAGGCCACATCGGTAGAAACTAGAATGCGCAGCTTGCCCTCTTTAAATTCATTCATCGCATTGATGCGACTGTTTTGCCCTTTGTTGGAGTGAATCACTTTAACAGGACCAAGGTGCTTCCTGTCTAAGTATTTGTAAATATTATTGGCCACATCTTTCGTTCGGGTAAAAATCATCACCCGGTTAAATTCAGTCTGCGTATTAAGAAGATGCTCAAGAAAATTAATCTTGGTTGCTGAATTGGGTACATAGTACAATTCCTGAACAACTTTAGTAGCCACCGTTGCCGGTGGTGTTACCTCCACCCGCACACTAAAATCTAAAAATTCATCCGCCAACCTTTCCACCTTTACGGGAAAAGTGGCTGAGAATAAAACATTTTGTCGTTTGGAGGGGATGATCTCAAAAATCTTACGCAACTGGGGCATAAATCCCATATCCATCATCCGATCGGCTTCATCCAACACCAACGTTTTTATTTGTTTTAATACAAGTTCTTTACGTTGATATAACTCTAACAAACGTCCAGGTGTGGCAATGGCTAAATCAACACCGGCCACTATTTTCTCAATTTGCGTTTTAGTGCCCACGCCTCCGTAGATTTCAACGAGCCGCAAGTCGGTGTATTTTGCCAGCGCAGCAGCCTGAGCCGCTACTTGTACAACAAGTTCTTTAGTGGGCACCAGAATAAGTGCTCTTACTTCACTGCCTTGAGCATACCGAAGTTTCATCAGTAATGGCAACATATAGGCAGCCGTTTTCCCGGTTCCGGTTTGGGCAATACCAATTACTTGCTGTCCACCCAACACGAGCGGAATACACTTTTGCTGTATTTCAGTTGGGTTTTCAAATCCAGAATCAGCGATTGCATCCCACAATTGCTTATTCAATTTAAAATCATTCCAGACGATAGGGCTACTCAAGATTTTTTATCTTTACGAATCCCACAAGATAATGAAGTCTATGCTAATCACGAATGCGAACCTAGTAAACGAAGGCAAAGTCATTGAAAGTGATGTGCTGATTCGTGGAACACGCATTGAAAAAATTGGCGTAAATCTATCAGCCTATCCTGCTACTCAGGTTGTCGATGCTAAGGGTAATTTTTTACTACCCGGGGCTATTGACGATCAGGTTCACTTTCGCGAACCGGGATTAACACATAAAGGAAACATTTATTCGGAATCAAGGGCAGCCGTGGCCGGAGGCGTTACTAGTTTCATGGAGATGCCCAATACGGTACCACCTGTTTTTACTCAGGCACTGCTAGAAGATAAATATCAAATTGCTGCGCGCACATCACTAGCCAACTATTCATTTTTTATGGGTGCCTCGAATGATAACCTCGATGAAGCGCTGCGATCTGATCTTAGTAAAATTTGTGGGTTAAAAATTTTTATGGGCTCGTCAACCGGCAACTTATTAGTTGATGATGAGAACGTATTGGAAGGATTTTATTCTAAGTTTCCAGGATTGATTGCCACTCATTGCGAAGATGAACCCACCATTAGAAGAAATACAGAAGAGTTTAAACAAAGGTATGGTGAAGGAATGTCCGTAAAGTATCACCCGAAAATACGAGGCACCGAAGCCTGCTACAAATCATCTTCTTTTGCCGTTGAACTCGCAAAGAAGCATGGAACACGATTACACATTTTACATATCTCTACCGCAAAAGAGACCGGTTTATTTGATAATTCAATCCCCTTAGAAAAGAAAAAAATTACAGCTGAGGCTTGCATTCACCATCTTTGGTTTAATGATACTGACTATGATCGGCTTGGTATGTTTATAAAATGGAACCCCGCCATTAAAACAGTCGCAGATCAGCAAGAAATATTTCGTGCTTTGCTGGATGACCGTATTGATGTCATCGCTACGGATCATGCTCCACATACCCTCGAAGAAAAAAAGAATAATTATTTTCAGGCACCCTCTGGTGGGCCCTTAGTTCAACATAGTGTGGTGGCCATGATGGAATTTTATCATCAGAGGAAAATAACCCTTGAAAAGATTGTTCAAAAAATGGCCCATAACCCGGCTATTCTTTTTCAAATCAACGAGCGTGGATTCATCAGGGAAGGATACTTTGCAGACTTAGTTTTAGTGAACCCAAACAGACCCTGGAAAGTTGAAAAGAGTAACATCCTGGCGAAATGCGGTTGGTCGCCATTTGAAGGAAATACCTTTAAATCGGCAATTACCCATACATGGGTCTCAGGGCATTTAGCCTTTTCTGATGGAAAGTTTGACGAGAGTAAAAACGGGGAACGATTATCTTTTTCCCGATAGGACATAAAAAAACCCCACTTAGTAGGGTTATCTTATAAGGGTGAATGACGGGGCTCGAACCCGCGACCTCCAGAATCACAATCTAGCATTCTAACCAACTGAACTACATCCACCATCTTCCAACAAAAACAACCGGGGCTGGTTTTGGGAGTGCAAAGTTATACGAGCCTACTGAAATTACAAAAATGATTTTAGTGGGTAAATCAAGAGGCATATAGACATGATTTTTTCAAGCGAGCGTTACGTCAGGGTTTCCTTAAAAAACTATCATCTATTAAAACTTAAATTAGGCGATGATTAGACTTAATTTTTTAATAAGTTTAATTGATGATTTGTTGGAACAATCTGCGTAGTCTCCCTCTCGAAAAAAAAATTCCTTTGCTCTATGAGCATGCCCGGTTTATCATGAACATTCGATATTACAAACATAAAGTAAATCTGTACTTGCTCGGATCCGATTATGTAGAAGTTTTTGTCAATCACAAACGGGCATCCATTGATCGGATTGCATTGCTGGATTCGAGCCATACAAGAATGAAATTTTATTCCGATCAAATTAAATTACCTTCTTTTTAGGGGCAAAAAAAGCCCCGCGATACGCAGGGCTCTTTTCTATTATCTGTAATCTGGATTAGGCTGTAGCAGGTGCTGAAGTCTCATCCATTTTAGTTGAAACTTTCAATGTAACCGTTTTTCTTGCCTTATATCCACAATAGCTGCACACATAATGCTTCATCAATTCACCTTCTTCTATTGATGAAGGTGCTTTTATAACCTCTTCGCGGGTAACCTTAAATGTTTGGTAGTTACATTCAGGGCACTGTATAGCATGCAGGTGCCCTGCATATTTTTCAATTTGCTTGTATCCACTTTCTTCATCTAACCACACATCATAGTCTACCGAAAAGACATTCTCTTCTTCAATCATCCCCTCATCCATATGAGCATCTTCCTCTTCTTCACTTAGAAGTTTCATAGGCTTGCCCGTTTTAGGGGAAATCCGGGGCTTGTAACGCAGAACTTTCAATCTTCGTTCAATGAAGAATGGGTAGTAAAACTTGAGCAGGTTTTTGATAATAACTCCAATAAAGAAGCCGGCCATTGTAGTTGTAAATACCCTTACAAAGATCCAAAGGGTTGTTAACTCAGTAACGTTGGCATTAACAAAGAATGTTCCTCCAACAATCAAAATAATGGAAGCAATCCACAATAGATTTATTTCATACCTGTTAATAAAGTCGTACTTATTTTTGCTACCCCCTGTTGTTGATAACTTCACAAAATAACCCAGGATTACTAAAAGCCCTACCGCCCAGCAAACCAAAGCCAGATTGAGCGCCAGATTATTCCATGCGTCATATTTGTGGGGATCTATTACTGGTTCTTCCATGTGCTTATATTTTTTATGGTTTATTCAAGGTTATAACAATAAGTAAACTAGCGTAACAAAATAATTCCTAGCTTCCAAATATATACAATTAACCACAAATTAGAATGGATTAGGTGAATTTTCAAAATATCTGCCCGCATCCGTTTCAGATATATAAATAAATGTCTTGTGCATTTGTTACAACAACGACATCATGCAGCTATTAGGCTGATTTCCAGAGACTTTTTGGCTACACCAAAAAGCTAATAAGTTACTTGGATTTGTAGGAAGTTGCTGGAATAAGCATTGTCTCCGAGGCATGAATTATGCCCTCGACATCAAACTCACATTCCTGATGAAGTTCAATTTGCTCACCGTGCTCCACAATTTGATCAGGTATTCCTAGACGCTTCACCTCTGCCTGATAATTATGGTCAGCCATAAATTCTAACACCGCGCTACCGATACCCCCTTGAATACAGCCATCTTCGATGGTAATTACTTTTTTATAATTCGTAAAAACTTCATGAAGCATTTCTTCATCCAGCGGTTTTGCAAAACGCAAATCAAAATGTGCCGGATTGATCCCTTTCCTTGTTAGCTGTTCACAAGCTTCAATTGCATAGTTACCTATGTGTCCAAATGTAAGGATTGCCAAGTGTTCACCATCCTTAATCTTGCGCCCTTTACCTATTTCAATCTCTTCAAAGGGAGTTTTCCAGCTTGGCATTACACCCTGCCCTCTGGGGTATCGTATTGAAAATGCTTTTTCCTTTCTTGGCAATTGAGCAGTAAACATTAAGTTTCTCAACTCTTGTTCATTCATGGGTGCAGATACAATCATATTAGGGATGCACCGCATATACGCAATGTCATAAGCTCCATGGTGAGTAGGGCCATCGGCACCGGCAAAGCCAGCTCTATCCAAACAAAAATTAACCGGCAGGTTTTGAATACAGACATCGTGGATAACCTGATCGTAGGCGCGTTGCATAAACGAACTGTAAATGTTGCAGAAGGGTATGATGCCCTGCGTAGCAAGCCCCGCTGAAAACGTAACGGCATGTTGTTCAGCAATACCTACATCTAGCGCGCGATCCGGCATTTCTTTCATCATAATATTCATGGAAGATCCTGAAGGCATAGCAGGAGTGATTCCCATGATCTTATCATTCTGTTTGGCGAGCTCCACTAATGTATGTCCAAATACGTCTTGATACTTGGGCGCTTGCGGAGCATCGTACACTTTTTTATGAATCTCGCCTGAGATTTTATCGAAGGTGCCGGGGGCGTGCCAGGTGGTCGCATTGCCTTTCTCGGCAGGCCCATATCCCTTTCCTTTTACCGTAATACAGTGAAGTATTTTAGGCCCTTTGATCTGCTTTAAATCACGCAGTACCGCCACCATGTGATCTACATCGTGCCCGTCTACAGGTCCAAAATATCTTAAGTTAAGCGACTCAAATAAATTGCTTTGACTGAGCAAAGTTGACTTAATGCCGTTCTCTACTTTGGAAACAATCTCCTGCGCATTTTTTCCAAAATGAGAAAGCTTGCCTAGTAAATTCCATACATCATCTTTCAATCGATTGTATGTTTTTGAAGTAGTGATATCTGTGAGATAGTCTTTTAAGGCTCCCACATTGGGGTCAATCGACATGCAATTGTCGTTGAGGATAATCAGCAAGTTAGTATTTGAAACTCCGGCATGGTTAAGTCCTTCAAATGCCATTCCGCCAGTCAACGCGCCATCTCCAATCACCGCAATGTGTTGCTTGTCTTCAAGACCTAAGTATTTAGACGCCATCGCCATACCTAAAGCAGCTGATACCGAGGTTGACGAATGGCCTACTCCAAATGTATCATACTCACTTTCATTTCTTTTGGGGAAGCCCGAAATGCCTTTGTACGTGCGGTTAGTATGAAAATTTTCTTTGCGCCCAGTAAGGATTTTATGCCCGTAAGCCTGATGCCCTACATCCCATACTAATTGGTCTGTTGGGGTATTGAAGACATAATGAAGGGCAACGGTTAGTTCAACTACCCCCAGACTGGCGCCAAAATGACCTCCATACACTGACACATTATCGATGATAAAATTCCGAAGCTCCTCACATAATTGAACGAGTTGGACTTCATCCAATTTCTTGAGGTCATCAGGACTGTTAATTTTGGCTAATAATTTTCCGGGTGTTATGAGCATTGACGTTTCTTGTATGCTATTTAATAAAAGATAATCCTATAACAGCCATCAAAGGTAACTGTTTAAATGAAAGTTGGATTTCTGAACAGCCAAAAATAGGCAATTACACCAGGTTAAGCATTCTGTCTACTTTCTCCATAAATAGCACCTAAAATCATCCAAACCTGACTATTTTTGTCACCCATTATTATCGATATGCAGCAAGAACCGTTTGAAATAAGATTACCCCTTTTTGAAGGCCCTTTTGACCTTCTCCTCTTCTTTATTGAGCGGGATGAACTTGACATCAACGATATTCCTATCTCAACGATCACAAACGACTTTCTTGAGTATATAAGAAGCCTCGAAACATTGAATGTAGAGGTAGCTAGTGAATTTATCCTGGTCGCGGCTACACTCATGCGGATAAAATCCAAAATGTTATTACCTCGCCCGCAATTGGACGAGCAAGGAAATGAGATTGATCCCCGTGAAGAACTGGTGAAACATTTACTTGAGTACAAAAAGTACAAATCTGTAGTTGAACAGTTCCATAAAATGGAAGAAACGGAGCTGTTGAAGGAAAAGCGAGGCAACCTGATGAAGGAGTTAAGGGCTCTTGCAGAAAGTACCAACGTGGAAGCTGAACTTCAAGATGTTGACTTATTTAAGCTCTTAACTGTTTTTGAAAAAGTGCTTAAACGTCAGGAAGAAGAAAAAAACAAGCCTGTACATCAGGTTATTCAGTACCCCTACACCATGGAGGGGCAAAAGGAATTTATCTTATCCAAGGTTACCGGAAATGAGCGAGTGGCCTTTACAGAATTGTTTGAAGGTGCTCCTACCCGGATTGCACTTATCTTTAACTTCCTGGCCATTCTTGAAATGCTGGCCAATGGCTTTCTAAGCATCCAGGTGGGAGAAGGATTTAATAACTTTTGGGTAATGAAGCCGGAAGAAGTTCAGGCAGAGAACTAATTGGTTTAATTATGGCTGATTGTTGTCTAACAATCCACCTGTCAATCGTACCAGATCAACGCGACTAGTGATACCCGTATAAATAGCAAGTAAATTATCCAACGCTGCCCGCTGATAACTATCCTGAACAATTCGTAAGTCGATTGCACTGAGTGCACCATTCTTATAGCGTTCGTTTGCTAACGAGAGATTTAATTCCGCGGCTTGAAAACGAATTTGTGAAATCTGAACGAGCTGTCTTCTTAAGTTATACAAGTCAAGGGTAGCCAACAAATCATTCTCAAGTGAAAGTTTAAGCTGATCGGTGGTAACATGCGCAATCTTTTCCTGAATCCTTGAGTTTTCAACGGCTCGCTTAATTTGACCTCCATTAAATAAAGTAAACCGCAAGCCAAAATTCGCATACGCTCCATAACTATTACCGGTTTGTGTAAGGGGCTTGAGAGCAGTCTCATTAACATTATTATAAACAGGTTGCGCAGGGTCGCGATTTACAAAACCAACCGTATTTTCAAGGGTATTACCCGTTGTTGTTCTAAAGTTTGCATTTAACTTATCCAAACTTCCGTTGGCTCCGACATTCAGCGTAATAATTGGCGCGTAATTCGATTCCGCTATGTCGGTTGCATTCTTAAATAATTCCTGACTAATGTATTGGTTTCTTAAATTGGTATTGGACTTTACCATTTTATCGCGCAAATCTTCATACCGATACAATTCATTCTCCAGTGGAATTTTATCTGTAAGCGTATATGTCTTGTTTATGTTTTCATTGAGAAGAAGGTTAAAATTCCGGATCGCATTTTTAATTACAATCTCTTGCTGCAACACGCTGGCCGAATCAGTCAGGTAGTTGTTTTGTTCTTGCAGCACATCAAATGTGATAGCGCTGCCTAACTCTTTTCTTAGTTTCACATAGTCATATCTTTCTTTTGAAAAGGCTTTATTCTTTATTAACACATCTAACTGCTCCTTCTGCACCAACACCTGATAATAACCCAGGATAATGGCCTGCACGGTATTTTCCATTACAAAGCGGGCATTGCCACTGCTCAATTCTTCTAACTTATCAAGGCGTTCCTTGGAGAGTCTTACAAAAAAACCATCAAATAAAGTAAATTGTGCATCTAGCTGCCCGGTTACGTTATCAGAAATGTTTTTTCCAGCAACCGCAAAAGGATTGGCAGGTTTTCGCTGAACTACGCTATTATTTTGATTGGAAATTAAATTGATGGTTGGAAATAATCCGGCTTGACCCCAGGTGTTATTGTTTTTAGCGATGTCCTCATTAAGTTTTCCGATTTGAACATTGAAATTATTCTGCAACCCTATTTGGATAGCCTTAGCAAGACTTAATTCATCTTGAGCGTGAGTTAACATTACACTACAAACAAAAACAAAGGCAATAAAAAAACGCTTCATAGGAAGAATAAAATTGAACTTAGTGTGCGGATACATTTGCGTCTTTGCTGCTCACGTATGAATAAATCGCGGGAATCACATATAAAGTTAACACCGTAGCAAAAGCCATTCCCCCTATAACTGCAATCCCCATCGAAACGCGACTTTCGGAACCCGCACCCAACGCAAGTGCAATTGGTAAAATACCCAGTATCGTAGAAAGACTTGTCATAATGATAGGTCTAAAGCGCGACTCGGCAGCATCCGTTACCGCTTCCAGTAATTTCTTTCCTTGCTCCTTACGTTGATTCGCAAATTCAACAATCAAAATTCCGTTCTTTGTTACCAACCCTATCAACATAATAATTCCAATCTGACTAAAAATATTTAAGGTCTGATTAAAGTACCATAATGAGATGAGTGCCCCCGCTAATGCCAGCGGCACCGTAAACATAATAATCAACGGATCTTTAAAACTCTCGAACTGGCCAGCAAGAATAAGGTATATGATTGCCAGCGCGATAGCAAAGGCAATGTAAATACTGGATGAACTTTCAGAAAATTCGCGAGATGCACCATCTAAACTGGTTGAATAGGATTCATTTAATACCTCATCGGCAATTCGTTCCATTTCCTTAATACCTTCCCCAAGCGCAACTCCTTTTGCTAGCTGCGCACTTACTTTCGCTGATGAATATCGATTGAAGCGATACAATTGTGGTGGGCTACTTATTTCTTCAAACGTAACTAAGTTATCCAATTGAATTAAATCGCCTCGCTTGTTCTTTACATATAGGGTTTTCAAATCCAAGGGTTCATTGCGGTCAGCTCGCTCTACCTGCCCAATAATTTGGTATTGCTTGCCATTCATAATGAAGTTACCGAACCGCGAACCACTAAGTCCAAGTTGCAGGGTTTGAGCAATGTCAAAAACATTCACGCCCAGGTTTCGTGCTTTGTCGCGATCAATCGAAATATTAATTTCAGGTTTGTTAAATTTTAAATCGAGATCAACAAATGAAAATTTAGGACTTTCATTGGCCTTTTGTAAAAAAGTTGGCAACACCTCTTTTAATTTATCAATCTCTGCCGCTTGAATTACAAACTGCACAGGAAAACCACCTCTTCGGTCGCCAATGGTTTGAGCTTGCGTAACAAATGTTCTTACACCCGTATATTTTCTGGCTTTACTGGTTACATCATCAACAATTTGTTGTTGCGTTCTTGTTCTTTCATTTGGAGATTTTAGCATGACCCTGACAAATCCTGAGTTTGCCCCGGCTCCACCAAACCCGGGTGCTGTTACACTTAAGTACCCAAATGTTTCAGGCACTTCTTCACGCACAAACTTATTAAGCTCTTCAACATATTTATCGGTGTACTCAAACGTAGCTCCTTCTTGAGCTTGAGCTTGCAACCTGAATTCACTGCGATCTTCCATTGGTGCAAGTTCAGATGGAACTATTATTCCCATTAAATAAATTAATCCGCCAGAGGCAGCAATGATTACAAACGCCAGCCATCTGTGCTTCATGAAACTTGCCAGAGATGAGCTGTACGCATTGGTAAGTGATTCAAAGAAAGGTTCAGTCACCCGATAGAGCCAAGGCTGCAAGGCTCTCCGCTTTAAGATCTTAGCGCTCATCATGGGCGTTAGTGTGAGGGAAACAAATGCAGAGATAGCCACCGAGCTCGCCACTACCAATCCAAATTCACGAAACAATCTTCCAGTTAATCCTTGAAGAAATATTACGGGTAAAAAGACAGCCACTACCGATACTGTTGTTGAAATAACCGCAAAGTAAATTTCGGTAGAACCCTTTTTAGCAGCCTCCGTTGGATCTTCCCCTTCTTCAACTTTTACATAAATATTTTCAAGGACAACAATGGCATCATCTACTACTAACCCAATGGCCAATACAATTCCCAATAGCGTAAGGACATTGATGGTGAACCCAAGCAAGTACATCACAAAGAATGAACCGATCAGCGAAATGGGAATTGTTGCAACCGGGATAATGGTGGTGCGCCAATCGCGAAGAAAAAGGAAGATGATCGCCAGTACTAAACAAAAAGCAATGATGATTGTTTCTTCCACTTCCGAAATGGATGCGCGAATGTATTCGGTGGAATCATAACTCATTACATACCGGACATCGGGCGGAAGATCGTGCTCAATCTGAGCTAACTTTTTATATAACCTTTCGGAGATGTCAATGTTATTGGCACCCGGCTGAGCCACAATTGCAATGGCACAACCCGGCACACCGTCTCTTCTCAAAATACTGCGGTCATTTTCTGCCCCTAACACGGCATACCCTATGTCGCTAAAGCGCACGATGTTGTCGCCATCTTCTTTAATAATCAGGTTGTTAAAATCTTCTTCGGTAACAAGACGACCCATGGTACGCACAGTCAACTCAGTATTGGAGCCCTCTACGCGGCCTGAAGGTAGTTCCACGTTTTCGCGATTAACGGCCTGAAGTACATCGGAGGGGGCAAGCTTCAGAGAAGCAAGTTTTATTGGATCCATCCATAAGCGCATAGAATATCTGCGTTCCCCCCAAACCTGAACACTGCTAATGCCCGGTATTGTTTGAATCCTTTCCTTAAAATATAGTTCTGCTATCCGTGAAAGCTCAAGAAGGTCACGTTTAGAGCTAACCACGGTTAAGAAAATAATAGGACTGGAATCAGCATCGGCCTTTTCAACGCGCGGTGGATCTACATCCGGTGGCAGTCTGTTTGTTGCACCGGAAACTTTGTCGCGTACATCATTAGCTGCAGCTTCAAGATCAACACCCAATTCAAATTCAATACTGATGTTGCTGCGCCCTTCGCGGCTTACCGAAGTGATTGTACGAACCCCGGGAATACCATTTACGGCTTCTTCCAGAGGCTCGGTAATCTGCGACTCAATAACACTTGAATTAGCTCCCACGTAGGTAGTGGATACAGTAACCACCGGAGGATCTACACTTGGAAATTCACGAACTCCCAAAAACATAAAACCAATTATCCCGAAAAGGATAATAGACAAAGACATTACAATAGCCAACACCGGCCGATTGATACTTGTTATTGAAAGACTTGCCATCGTTTACTTAATTTAAAGTCTTCGTACTTTCTAATCTAACTTTGCAATTTGAACACCCATGCCTGCACGCAACTGCAAAATACCCGTTGTTAAAACCGTGTCTCCAATATGAAGTCCTGATGTTACCTCTAGCGAGTTTGCTGTGCGAATCCCCGTTTCTATATAAACTTCTTCTGCTTTTCCATTTTTCTTTATGAACACTTTCTTACCATTTTGCTCGGGGATCACTGCTTCGGTTGGAACAAGAATCGCATTGTTGCTCGATTGTAAAATCAGTTCAATTTTTACAAACTGACCAGGTAATAAATTGCCGTTTTTGTTGTCTGCAAGCGCTCTGATTTTAAGGGTACGTGTGTCCGGATCAATGCGAGGTTCAATGGCATATACCTCTCCTTCATAGGCAATCAGATCGCTTTCAATGCTAAACCGGATTTTCTTTCCGGGTGATACTTGTGTGCTGTAGCGCCCGGGAATAGCAAACTCAATTTTGGCGGGGGAAATGTTGTAAAGAGTTGCAATGATGGTGCTGGGAGAAATGTATGCCCCTTCACTGACAAAACGCAATCCAATCACTCCATCAAAGGGAGCACGAATGCGTGTTTTAGCAAGTTGTGTTTCCAGTAATAGGATATCGGCACTTGCTGTGTTAAGTCTATTAAGAGCATTATCATATTCCTCCTGGCTAATGGCATCCTTCTCTAAAAGTTTGCGTTGGCGAAACTCATTATCTTCATTGAGCTTTTGATTATACTTTTGCTTCTCCAGTTGAGCCTCAATTTCATCATCATTGGTTTGCACCAGCAAGTCTCCCTTTTTCACTTGCTTTCCTTCGCGAAAAGCAATGGACGTGATTTTTCCGGATACCTCACTTTTTAGCTCTAATGATTCATTAGGTAATACCGAACCGGTTACGTTCAGTTTATTATCCAATTTAGCAGGTTTAATGATTAGTGCATCCACCGAAAGGGCCCGTGCTGCACCTTGCCCTGGCATTTGCTGTACCGCTTTATCCCCAAACAGACCAAGCTTGGGCAACGCCAGCAAAAAAATAACCACCGCTGTAACGCCAAGGGTAATAAGTGTCTTTTTCATTTATTAATTAATTTCATTTACCGGCCACACCACATTGGCATCTTATATGACTGAAAGTATGAGAACGATTTTTTAGTTCATTGAGTTGAACCGCTCATGTAAATCCAAAACCTGAGGCAAAATCAACGCTCGCTCATCATTCCGAATAATATAATCTGCCTTCAATTCTTTCTCTTCTTCCCTTAGTTGGTTTCTAATTATGTTTTCAACATCGGTCTGGGTACGGTGTTTATCCCTTGCCAAAACCCTTTTTATTCGCATGCCTTCAGGAGCTGTTACCAAGATGATCTTATCCAAGGCGAGATACGACCCTGATTCAAATAGCAACGCTGCTTCCTTCAGCACATATTTACAGTCAGCCTGTATTTCAACCCAGTGCTTAAAATCTTCTGCAACTCTGGGATGAACTATTGAATTAAGCTTAGATAACTTATCAACCTTGTTAAAAACTGAGGCACTCAAAAACTCCCGATTAAGCGCACCCTCCGAATTGTACGACAATGATCCGAATTCTTTTTTGATCTGATCGACCAATATTCCGTCAGTGGTCATTAAATTTTTCGCTCGGTTGTCTGCATCATATGTGGGCACGCCTAACACACTAAATATTTTGCAAACCAGACTTTTGCCTGAACCTATGCCGCCTGTTATTCCTATTTGCAAAGGCGACTTCATGAATTTTAATATTGTTTAACCAAGACGGAATCGATCGACAAAACCTCCATATAAGGGGCAAGTCCTTTCAGTTTTGGGCGTAAGTGATAGGTACCTTTTGGTTTGTTCTTCAAATCAACTACTGCCAGCATTAAAGGTTTCTCAGCTTTAAATTTTTCTTCCTGAAACTTAGGGATGCGCACATTCACTCTAACACTATCCGCAATACTTACTTTAGCCGAGGAGTGGAGTACCTCAACTGATGCGTAAAATTCAAAAAGTGACATCGGCCCTACTTCAAACATAACGGATGCTACCTTTGGTTTTTTTTCGATTGCATCCGCGTTAGGAATAGATATCTCTATCTCTTTGTGCAATCGCTCACTCAAAGTAGCATTTGGTAGCACCAAAATAATGGAATCCGAAAGCTGATGAAGGAGGGATTTGGCACCTTGTAACCGTACGGAGTCGGGCAGTATAACCACCGGACT
Source organism: Cyclobacteriaceae bacterium (assembly GCA_016787755.1). GTDB lineage: Bacteria > Bacteroidota > Bacteroidia > Cytophagales > Cyclobacteriaceae > ELB16-189. The sequence goes on from JAEUUA010000023.1 coordinate 79,136, forward strand.
TATTCTTCCATACCCTTCCGGAAAAGAAATGTGACTTAAATCGGCAACAAGTTTATACTTATGCGTATCCAGTTCTTCAATTTGCAAACGTAGTGTATCATTAATGATGTAATTTATTTGCAAGGCATTTCCCACTTGTTCACTAAATGAAGGCATGAGTGAACTGGCCACAATCTTTTTCACATCAGTTGGCCGTTGAAGCACTATCCTTAATTCCGGCAGTTTAAACCCAATGCTTTTCCTAAAAAGATCCCATCCATTGCCACTTACATTAAGGCTAACCTCGTTGGGCAAGGCGGTCAGAGGAATATACTTATCCTGAGCATAGTCAAACCGAAGCGGAAACCGAATATTGGCAGCATATTTTTTATTGAAAGAGTTGAAGATCCAAAATATGGCAGCTGCAATAAAACATAATGCCACTGCCTTCCAGTTTGTTCGGTTAAATTGAAATAGGTTAACAAAAACCCTTACAAAATTCATGGTGTGGGGTTTAACCTGAAATGAAATGCTCTATCAATAGTTAAGAAGCCGTAGTCTTTTTGCCCGCCACAGCCTTCGTAGAGTCTAATGAAATAGAGGATTTTGAAAATTTTATTCTACCACCACGCTCCACTTCAATGATAAAGGTATCCTCTTCAATCTCTGCAATTCTACCATGCATTCCGCCAATAGTCACTATGTAGTCACCTTTCTTAATTTCTTCCACAAACTTCTTTTGGTCTTTTGCCTTCTTCTGCTGTGGCCGAATCATGAAGAAATAAAAAACCGCAATGATAGCTCCCATGAACAATAATTGCATAGGCATTCCACTGCCGGTTGATTGTGCTTGTAATAAAATTGAGTAGATCATATATAGAAATTTTGGGCTGCAAAGTTATCCTAATAAAAGAAACATCCCAAACCGAGAACGATTTGGGATGTTTATGGTTGTTGTTATCGCTGATGGTTTATTGCACCGGGCCGTTCGCTCCATCAGGCTTGGGGGTTACCATTGCCTTAAAACGAAGGGTTGTTACTTTTGGCCATGTGTTGGCTGTTACTGTTATCGTTTTGTTATTAATACCCGGCTTGCCGCTGCTATCAAACTCAACATCAATAAAACCAGTGCCGCCAACTGGGATCGGCTCTTGTGAAAATGTAGGAACTGTACATCCGCATGATGGCTGGGCGCTCTGAATTATTAGCGGAGCTTCTCCCTTGTTGGTTAGCTTATACCGGTAATTTACTTTTTGTCCATCCTGAATGGTTCCAAAATCATGTTCCACTCTCTCAAACTGGGCAACGGGTAGCGGACCTTCTGGTTTTACTTCGGGGGTTGAAGAAGCTGCATCCGGTGTAGCCATTGGTGTGGTTCCTGCTCCTTTATTTCCTTCTACTTGTGCCAGTCTGCTTTCCAATTCTGCAATTCTCTTTTCAGAGGCACGATCGCTGCAACTCATCACCACCGCAACCAACACAAGAGCCGGTATCAATCTGAATGTAATTTTCATAGTTTATAGGTTTTAAATTTTTAGTCTTCTTAAATGATCACTCAAAAGTAGAGGTGACCCTCTTATTTTTCTATTTTGCTTACTGTATTAACAAAACATTAACTGTTCTTCCCTCGAATTTGCTCCAATAAATCATCCACGTCATCTAACAAGCGCTGTGCTTTATCCTTGGCTTCAGAAACCACCTTTTGCCCTTGCGACTTTGCCTCCGTGGTGAGTGGGGTTTCCTTGCCTGAAACAAGGTCGCTCAAAAATTCTTCCAACGTCTTCTTATACTTATCTAGTTGAAATGATAATTTCTCGCGGGTATTGGTGCCTTTATCGGGCGCATACAAAACCCCCAGAATGGCCCCTGCTGCTGCCCCAACCAGAAAAGTCATCAATACATTACTTCCTTTTTTACCCATAGCCTTTTAAATTAAATTTAGGGAGTGTAAAGGTACGATTTTACGCCCTTTTTTCAAGGATGAAATAATTCAACCACTCAAAAAGTGCCAAATAGGAACCTATTTATTATCGATGAGCCCTCGACCACTCTTTTTAATGGCGCCAGAATCTTTCATGGTCTTAGACATTACATCCAAAATTCCGTTCACAAACTGACGGCTTTTAGGTGTGCTATACTCTTTTGATAGTTCAATGTATTCATTGATCGTCACCTTTACAGGAATGTTTGGGAAATGAATCATTTCCGAAAGTGCCATCTCTAAAATTGCCCGATCTGTTAATGGCAATCTTTCCACTTCCCAGTTTTTAGTATTCTTAGCGATCAATTGCTTGTATTCATCATCAAGCGTAATGGTGTTTTTAAATAGCTTATTGATAAACTCTTTATCATCCTCCCAATCCAACGACATTTTTTGAATCGCGACTTTATTACCATCAAAAGACTTCAAGGTCTTATCCACTAAACTTTTAATGATGTCTCGATCTTCTGCCCACCGAATATCCTGATCTTCAAAAAAGTCATTGATGGAGCCTGCCCCCAAAATCAGTTTACGAACCAAATGCTTTATCACCACTTTCTGACTTTCTTCTTTCGGGTTATGCTCTGCAATGAACTCCTGATAAAGCGTGTCTTCTTTTATAATATCTTTAAACCAACCTCTTACTAAATCTTTACGCTTTTGCCAACCTTCCCCCAATTTTAAAAGCTGAGCATTAAACTCTTCATTCGCCATGATGGCTTTTAGTATTGGATGGTTTACAAAGTTTGAATGATTTACTTTTCTCTCAGCGGCAGCTAACGCTGTAAATTCTACCAGTAGTTGAAGTACGTTCAGGTATAAGCCTGTAAGCTTTTCTATTTCAAGGATAATATTCTTCGATAGGAATTCCTGGTCTTTCCTCACCCCATTATTGAACAAGTCGAGGGCGTCTACAATCGCCTTTTCAATTTTAGGATCAAGACTTTCAGTTAGATCTTTTCCCTTGAATCTTTTCTCAAATAGCTGAAGAGCAATTTTCTTTTGGCTACGAAGCAGTTCTTTGTCTTGAACCAGCATGGAGTTGAGGTCGGGCTGAAAACGCTCTTCAATTAAGTCAAGGGCCAGTGAGTGATTCGCTTCTTTGCATTGATTAAATGCAAAAAGGCTTTGCATGATTTTGATGCGGATGGTTCGTCTGTTGAGCATGTGGAAAGAACGTCTTTTGGAACTGTAAAATTACATAAGGTGGGGTAAAGATAAAAGTGGCAGCCATGCCATCGCTTTGTGTGGTGGCGCGACTGTGTTACTTTTGCTGAACCAATGAGAACTAAACAACGCTTCTTTCGTTTTATAAAGGCCAGCCCGATTTTATTCTATAAAATGCTGAACCGCCAAACTAACCCCTCCCATGAAGGAACTGAAGTACCTCAATAAATACCTATATAAATACAAATGGCACTTGATCTTAGGATTACTCTTTGTCATCATTTCAAACGTGTTCCAGATTATTCCGGCTCAAATGGTTCGTCATTCCATTGATCTGGTGGTGGATAATATTCGCGTATATCGCTCTTTTTCTAATAGCACAGCCCAACAAAGCTTTTTTGAGATTTTCGCTAGAGGAATTCTTCTTTACGCAGTACTCATTTTAGTAATGGCTCTTCTGCGGGGCGTCTTCTTATATTTCGTCCGGCAAACACTCATTGTAATGAGCCGCCTGATAGAGTACGATTTAAAAAACGAAGTATTCAATCACTATCAAAGCCTGCCATTAAGTTTTTATCGCAGAAATAATACCGGTGATTTAATGAACCGCATTAGCGAAGATGTGGGGCGTGTGCGTATGTACCTTGGCCCATCGATTATGTATGGCATGCAACTGATTACACTTTTCATCATGTTGATACCGGTTATGTTTGCCATTAGTGCTAAACTTACCTGGTATGCGTTAGTGCCACTACCTATTTTATCAATCAGTATATTCTATGTAAACAATATTATTGAGCATCGTTCTGAACAAATTCAAAAAAGTCAATCGCGGTTGAGCACGTTTGTTCAGGAGGCCTTTTCGGGAATACGGGTTATTAAATCTTTTATTAGAGAAAGAGAGTCTGTTATAAACTTTACCAAAGAAAGTGATGAATATAAAAGACAATCGCTCAAGTTAACCCGCGTACAATCGCTTTTCTTCCCGCTGATTATGGGGTTAATTGGACTAAGTACTATTCTGACAGTATATGCAGGAAGCGTTGAAGTTATAAACGGATCTCTTACGTTCGGTAACATTGCTGAGTTTATCATCTACGTGAACTTACTTACGTGGCCCGTTGCTTCACTAGGTTGGACAACCAGTTTAGTGCAACGTGCATCTGCTTCGCAGAAACGAATCAATGAGTTTTTAAAAACCAAATCAGATATTGTATCGGACAAGAATCTCAGCATCGAAATAAAAGGGAAAGTAGAATTCCATGATGTTTCATTCACCTATCCTGACACTGGCATTAAGGCATTAAAAAACATTTCTTTCGTTATAAATGAAGGTGAGTCGCTAGCCATTATCGGCACTACAGGTTCGGGCAAAAGTACAGTATCCAATTTAATTAGTCGCTTATATGATGTCACTGCTGGTGAAGTGCGTATTGATAATATTCCCATCAAGGATTTTAATTTGTTGAGTTTGAGAAGTCAAACAGGGGTTGTTCCGCAAGATGTATTTCTTTTTAGCGATACGATCTTTAATAATATTGCTTTTGGACTATTGAAGCCTGCGGAAGCTAACGTGATTCAGGCGGCCAAAGATGCGGATGTATATTCAAACATTACTTCATTCCCGCAAGGATTTAATACGCGCGTGGGCGAACGTGGTATTACTTTATCAGGCGGACAGAAACAACGTGTGTCTATTGCCCGTGCAGTAGTACGCGAACCTAAAATTCTTATTCTGGATGATGCCCTCTCGGCAGTAGATACAAAAACCGAGAACACGATTCTCAACAGCATGAAAAAAATAATGCAGGGGCGAACCAGTATTATTATCTCGCACCGGGTTTCATCAGCTAAGCTTGCCAATAAAATTATCGTGCTAAACGAAGGAATTCTTGTGGAGGAAGGGACACACGAAAGTTTGCTGGCGCATAATGGAACCTACCGCGATTTGTATGAAAAGCAAATGCAGACGGAAGATGTAGTGGGTTGATTTACCGAATCAAAACACGTACCGCAAACCAACCCCACCTTGAAAGCGTTGGTAGCCTGGATCGAGCAGAACATCGGTGAACCACTCAATTTCTATAAATGCTGAGATGGGAAGTGAAAAGTAAGAATACTCAAATCCCACTACTCCTACAGGTCCATACGTAAACCGGTTTTCGGAAAACTTACCAAACTTGCTTTCAAAGAATCCGTCTTCATAGAGAAAGTCATAGGTAATTTTTGTATTTCTCCATTGCCAGCCCAATCCTGCATAAAGTTGCAATCCTTTTGATATTTTTTCAGCATTCCATTGATACAGAAATTTGGCTTCTAAAAACCAGTCGGCAGTTACTTTGTGCGCAAGGTATTGTATAGTTTCATTTCCCTCTAAACTATCAGGTAAATATGTGGTAAAGGCATTTCGATAGTATTTATTGTAAAGTCCACTGGCCGCTTTACCCCCATCGGCCGCAAAGGCCCAATTTTTATTGGGATAGAACTTATAACTCAATGCGAACGGGTCGCCTAACTTAAGACCAATAGCCTGATATGGGTACTGGCTGTTAATAAAAATAGGACAAATCACCCGAGCCTTACTACGCGATACATTTGTGCGGTTGTATGTACCTACTTTTTTGCTTTTTGAGTATTGCGAATAGCAAACCGTAGCGCTTCCAAGAAGTGCTATAGCCAGAATCAAAATGGCTTTTTTAGGACGCATTAGAGCAAATATAACTCTTTTGTGGACACTTATTGACGAGTGGTAGTTTTAGGGAGTTGAATGTTAACCCACTTCTTTGTATTGCATTTTGTGCAGTTGAGCATAGAAACCTTCCTGTGTTAAAAGCGTTTCATGGGTTCCAATTTCTTTAATCTCCCCCTTGTCGAGCACGATGATTTTATGCGCCTTTTGAATAGTGGAAAGGCGATGGGCAATTACAATAGATGTTCTGCTCGCCATCATTTTTGAAATAGCTTCCTGAATCATTTCTTCCGTTTCACTATCCACTGAGGAAGTCGCTTCATCCAACACTAAAATTTTTGGATCATACACCATGGCGCGAATGAATGAAAGCAATTGCCGCTGCCCAACCGATATGGTTGAGCCTCGTTCCATCACATTATAGTCAAGACCACCAGGAAGACGATCAATGAACTTGCGGGCACCAACCAGATCGGCCGCGTGAAGAATCATTGCATCCGAAACCTCAGGGTTCCCCAGGGTAATGTTGTTGCGAATGGTGTCGGAGAAGAGAAATACGTCCTGTAGCACAACCCCCATACTCTTTCGCAGCACATTTAAATCATACTCTTTGATATCAACTCCATCTACTTTTATGGTGCCCCGATTGATTTCGTAAAAACGGTTGAGCAAATTGATGATGGAAGATTTGCCCGCACCGGTGGCGCCTACCAACGCAATGGTTTCACCGGCTTTAATTTCCAGGGTTATATCCTTCAACACATATTCAGCATCGTTGTAAGCAAACCACACATGATCAAAGGAAACTTCGCCTTTTACTTCTTGTGGTTTATAGTCACCATTGTCAACCGTATCTGTTTGATCATCCAACAAATTAATAATGCGCGATGAACTTACGATGCCCATTTGCAAGGTGTTGTACCGATCGGCAATCATACGGATGGGGCGAAAGAACATTTGAATATACATAATGAAGGCCATGAGTGTGCCCACGGTAATACCCGTTTGTTCTTGATTGATTACACCTTTTGAACCGTACCAGACTAACAGACCAATTCCCATGGCAGCAATGATTTCTGCAACCGGATAATAGACAGAATAATATAACACTGACCTTAAGTTTGCATCGCGATGCTCTCTATTGATTTCCTGGAATTTTTCGTACTCTCTTTTCTCACTTCCAAACATGTGCACGATGTTCATTCCCGTAAGGTGCTCTTGCACGAATGCATTTAAGTTAGAAACGGCATTGCGGACATCATTAAAAGCAACTTTAATTTTCTCTTTAAACACATAGGTGGAAAGCAACATGAGTGGGATTGTTGACAAACTGACAAGTGCCAATCTCCAATCTGTTATGAACATGAAAATCAAAATGAAAACGATTTGCAAAAGATCACCAGCCATAGCGGCCAACCCTTCGCTAAATACATCGGCCAGTGTTTCCACATCTGAAACGGTTCGAGTTACTAATCTGCCAATAGGTGTCTTATCAAAAAACTTTAAGCGCAGATTTACAATGTGTTCATAAAGCTGAATGCGAATGTCACGGATTACATATTGACCTATACGGCCGGAGATATAGGTATGAACATATTGAACAACAGCTTGTACAAATAATAACACCAGAATAAAGATCATGACATACACCATGCCCCAATAGTTACCGAAGGCAACATGCTTATCGAGGGTATATTGAATTAACAGCGGACGGAGTGGCGTAAGGAACCCTAATAACAGGGTGAGCAATATCAGGAAATAGAAGCGGCCCTGATAAGGTTTAATAAACTTCATAATGCGCCCCAGCACTTTCCAATCAATAATATTTCCGCTGCTTACTTTTTCCTTTTCCATAACCTTACTTCACCTTATTACTAAACCTCACCCTACCCTCTCCAAAGGAGAGGGTGACGTTCGATTAAAACTTCTCGCTTAATTTTTTAAGTTCATGTTCTACATTTAGCTAGCTCTTAGTAGCATCAGGAGTATATCCTTCTCCAATCAACCTAATCATTTCATATTTTGTTCGCATTATTTCGGTTCCATTTGAAAAGAACTTGACTAAGTCACCCCTCTCCTCTGGAGAGGGTTCGGGGGTGAGGTATAAATATTGATTTGGGATATTTAACTTGAACTAAATACAAGGCTTCCGGTGGCACATTGACACCTGCCTGTTTGCGGTCTTTACTTTTTAAGATCTCTTGAAACTGTTTAATGGTGATTTTTTTTGAGCCAACATCCAACAAGGTTCCCACAATGGATCGCACCATCCCTCTTAAAAACCTATTTGCAGTAATTGTTAAAACCAGCAAGTCGCCCTTTTGATTCCACTTAGCCTGTTTAACGTTGCAAATAAAGTTGTTTACATCGGTATGCACCTTGCTAAAACACTGAAAGTCATGTTCCCCGATCAATAACGCAGTGGCCCGCTCCATAGTTATTATATCGAGCGGCCGAAAGAAATAATAGGTGTGCCCCACCATAATCGGATCTTTTACACGCGTGATTTTATATTCATAGGTTCTATCGAGTGCATCATACCGTGCACTGGCTTCCTGCTTAACCGGACGAATGGAACGAATGCCTATAAACCTCGGTAAGATGGAATTCAATTTTGCAATCCAGGATGGCTCATCAAAATCCATTTCTATATCAGCATGAAAAAATTGCTGCACACAATGAACACCTGTATCAGTGCGTCCACTCCCAACTATTGAAATCTTTTTGCGAAAAACTTTTGTCATGCAATCCTCCACCACTTGCTGCACGCTAATCGCATTCGGTTGATTTTGCCAACCGTGGTAACTGGTGCCATTGTAAGTTATTTCGAAGAAGTAGCGCATTAGCAAATAAGTAGGCAGTGGCCAGTCAACAGTAGGCAGTTAATGTCAAGCCGACTGCTTGCTGGTGACTGCCAACTGTGTAAAGTTTTGATTTCAGAATCATCTTTCAATAATTATAAATTCTCATATATAACAGCCGCCCCCTGCCCCACTCCAATACACATGGTAGCCAGTCCGTATTTTACATTGCGCTTTCTCATTTCATGAATTAGAGTAGCGCTAATGCGCACTCCGCTGCAGCCTAATGGATGGCCGATAGCAATTGCTCCCCCGTTTACATTTACAATTTCAGGGTTCAGATTTAGATCGCGCATGCAAGCAAGGGATTGTGATGCGAATGCTTCATTCAATTCTATCAATCCCAAATCTGAAATTTTTATCCCTGCGCGTAACAGCGCCTTTTGAGCAGCCGGTACTGGCCCTATGCCCATGTGAGCGGGATCAACTCCGGCAACAGCCATTGACACAACACGTGCCACGGGTTTTATGTTTAGCGTCATTAATAATTCTTCACTCACAATCAAACAGGCTGCTGCTCCATCATTAATGCCAGAAGAGTTTCCGGCTGTTACACTTCCATTTTCTTTGAATGCGGGCTTAAGTTTAGCTAATTTTTCTAAGGATGTTTCGCGCGGATATTCATCTGCACTAAAGTCAATTTCCTCATTTCCTTTTTTTACGGAAACAGAAATCAATTCGTCTTTAAACTTATTTGATGTATGAGCCGCAAAATATTTTTGTTGTGACGCCAATCCAAATTGATCTTGCGCTTCACGTGTTATCTTCCATTTCTCAGCCACATTCTCAGCAGTTTCGCCCATAGAATACGGATGATATAATGTTGAAAGTTTAGAATTGACAAATCGCCAACCCATAGTAGTATCATACACTTCGGCTTTGCGCGAAAAAGGTTCCTCTGATTTCGGCATGACAAACGGAGCCCGACTCATGCTTTCCACTCCGCCCGCGATATAGCAATCTCCATCTCCATTCAAGATTGCCCGCGTTGAATCCATAATCGCTTGTAATCCGGAAGCACAAAGTCGGTTTACGGTTACTCCTCCCACCTCAGTAGGAAGACCAGCGAGCAGCAAAGCCATGCGCGCTACATTGCGGTTATCCTCACCCGCCTGATTAGCCGCTCCGAAAACAACGTCTTCAATCACCTTCGGGTCAATGTTTTGATTGCGCGCCAGTAATTTTTTTATGACTGCTGCCGCCAAGTCATCCGGCCTGACTGTTGCCAGTGTGCCCCCATATTTACCAACTGGTGTGCGAATAATATCAATGATGTATGCTGATTTTGTCATATAAATTTTAAGCGGGTATTTGCCTGCCGCTTACATTTAGTAGTTTTGCGAGCAAGTTAATGCAACCCTTTTATGTGGCAAAGAATACAAACATTGTTTCTGGTTTTAGTAGTAGTAAGTATGCTGGTAAGTTTTTTCCTACCCATTTGGAAGATAACCAGCGGAAGCACGGAAATGCAATTATATCCACTGCATTTTTCAACCATTGAAAACGGAGTTAAAACTACCCAATATTTTCCCTTCAGCATGATGGCCATCTTAATGGCTGCAGCAGGTACCATTGCTGTGATGGAAATCATGCGATTCGATAACCGGATGACCCAAGTAAAGTTAGGAACACTTAATTCGTTAATTCTGGCGCTTGTGTTAGGCTCGGTGGTCTATTTTTATAATCAGGTCACCAATCAATATGGATACGGCAAATTTGGACTCAGCATTTGGGTTCCTTTTGTTGGTGTTGCCTGCAACTGGGTGGCCATTCGTTTCATACGCAGAGATGAAAAATTAGTGCGCGATTCAGATCGGATTCGGTAAACTTTATTACCCGTTTCCTGTTCCTTCTTGGTAAAAAAACTGCTTTAAAATTTATGGCACTTACCAAACTAGGATTCAAGGATGCAAACACCATTGGCACTCTTCCAACACCCGGAACGGCTGCACCTGACTTTATCCTAACCGCTACCGACCTGAGCGATGTGAGATTCAGTCATTTTGCGGGAAAAACTGTGGTGTTAAATATTTTTCCAAGTGTAGACACAGGAACTTGTGCAACATCCGTTCGTGAGTTTAACAAACGAGCTGCTTCGCTTGAGAATACTGTTATCCTATGCATTTCTAAAGATTTACCTTTTGCACAAAAAAGATTTTGTGGAGCCGAAGGAATTGATAGCGTAATAACACTTTCTGACTTCAGGGGTCGGGGTTTTGGAAAAGACTATGGGGTGGAATTAGTTGATAGCAGTTTTGCCGGGCTTTTCGCAAGAGCAGTAGTCGTTATTGATAATCATGGAACAATCACACATTCGCAACTTGTACCACAAATTGGCGAAGAGCCAGATTATGAAGAAGCATTAAATACGTTATAAATAATACCACTGAAATTATTTTAAGACCCTTTCCATAACGGAGAGGGTTTTGTTTTTCAACCAATTCTATTTCATGTACATTTCATTTTAAAATAAGAAGTAATGAAAAATTATCTGCTGCTAGGTCTTGCCTTTATATTGTTCAATAGTCTAAAAGCACAAACCCCAACCCGGTATTATCTTACTGCCGACCGCATTTTTGATGGTGAAGCCATGCATGAAGGTTGGGCGGTGGTGGTTGAAAACGATAAAATCATCGAAGCCGGTCCTAAGGGCAAAGTGAAAGAACCTGCCGGTGCCACCAAAATTAATTTCCCAAACTCAACCCTTACCCCAGGGCTCATTGAAGGCCATTCCCATTTGTTGCTTTATCCTTATAACATTACTGATTGGGATACTCAGGTCTTAAAAGAAACTGATTCGTATCGAACTGCTCGTGCTACCGTGCATGCAAAAAATACGTTGATGGCCGGCTTCACTTCTGCACGCGACTTAGGTACCGAAGGCGCAGGCTATTCGGATGTGGCGCTGAAGCGCGCGATTAATGAAGGCATTATTCCTGGTCCGCGTTTAATGGTAGCCGGTAGAGCCATTGTTTCCACGGGTTCGTATGGGCCTAAAGGGTACGACTTAGATCAGGAAATTATGTTGGGTGCCGAACCTGCTGATGGCAATGACTTGATTCGCGTGGTGCGCGATCAAATTGGTAAAGGCGCTGACTTTATAAAAGTATATGCCGACTATCGATGGGGCATCAATGGTGAAGATCGACCGTCTTTTACATTGGACGAATTAAAATTAATTAATGAAGTGACGCGCAGCAGCGGTAGAGTATTGGTGTGTCATGCAAAATCAAAAGAAGCTATCACACGTGCTGTGTTAGCAGGAGCCGAAACGATTGAGCATGGAGATTTTATCGATTCAGAGGTTGCCAAATTGATGAAAGAGCATAATGTAACCTACTTCCCAACGATTGCTGCGGTTGATATGATTACACAATACAGGGGTTGGAAAAAAGGAGTGAGCCCTGAACCTGCCAACGTAACAAACAAAAAGAAAAGTTTTAAAGATTCGATTGCTTCCGGAGTAGCGATTGGTATGGGAGGTGATGTAGGTGTATACCCGCATGGCGAAAATGTATTGGAAATGGAATTGATGGTAGAATATGGCATGAAAACGTTTGACGTGCTGAAAGCTGCGACCAGCATAAATGCCCGTGCTTTTCATTTAGACAATCAGGTTGGATCCATTAAAGAAGGGCTTAAAGCTGATTTGGTAATTGTAACAGGTGACCCTTCCAAAAACATTTCTGATCTTAGAAAGGTAAAGTTTGTGATGAAGGATGGCGTGGTTTATCGGAATGAGAAATAAATACTGATTGCACGCAAAGGCGCTAAGTTCGCGAAGAATCAACTATAAGAATGAGAAATAAATATTTTGTAGCTTAGAATTCTAATCGCACATGAGGACGCCTAGAAAAAATCTTTGCGTTCTTTGCGACTTAGCGTGAACCCTTAAAACTATGAATCGCAAACAAGCATTAAAATCAATTGCAGCTAGTGCAGCAGGCGTAGTAGCCCTACCCGAAATGGTAAAAGCAATGAATACCTTGCCAGATAACTTGAAAAACAATATCAATCATTCGGTATGCCAATGGTGTTATGGCTCCATTCCACTTGAAGAGTTAGCAAAGGCTGCTAAGGAGATTGGATTAAAGTCCGTTGAGTTGCTTGGGCCCGATCAATGGGCAACGGTTATTAAACATGGACTCACGTGTGCAATGGCTTACGGAACGGATATTGGTTTGAATAAGGGATTTAACGATCCTTCCTTACATGGGAAATTCTTAAAAGATTATTCAGATAGCATTCCGAAAGCGGCAGAGGCCGGGCTAAAAAGCGTTATCTGTTTTAGCGGCAATGCCAATGGACTAAGCGCTGAAAAAGGACTTGAGAATTGCGCTAAAGGACTGGAGCCAGTGGTAAAAATTGCCCAGAAATATAACATCACCCTGCAAATGGAATTACTCAACAGTAAAGTAGATCATAAAGATTATCAGTGCGACCATACCGAGTGGGGCGTAACCCTTTGTGAAAAACTTGGCTCTCCAAATTTTCAATTGCTATACGATATCTATCACATGCAGATTATGGAAGGTGATGTAATTGCTACCATCCGTAAATACAATAAATACATTGGTCATTATCACACAGGAGGTGTACCCGGCCGCAACGAGATTGATGAAACGCAAGAACTCTACTACCCAGCCATTATGCAGGCGATTGTTGACACCGGCTTCAAAGGTTTTGTTGCTCAGGAGTTTATTCCTAAACGCCCGGATAAGTTAGCATCGTTGAAGCAAGGCGTGGGAATTTGTGATGTTTAGATCAATGTTGGGAACCATATAAATTTATTAAGGAGATAAAATTTATTATTCTTTATTCTCCACAGGAATAAATAAAACCACATAGGCGCCAAGACCACGAAGCTTCACTAAGAAAATTAGATTTGACTTAGCGCGTTTGCGGCTATATAAAAGAATCTCCATTCAGAATATCTTCCAAATCACATTGCAGTTTTGGCCAACTAAAATTTATAAAGCATGAAAAAGTTAACACTTGTATTGGCCCTTGTAATGGTTACCGGATTTATGATGGCTCAAAAAATTCAGAGTAAAGATGTTCCTGAAGCAGTTAAAGCTTCTTTCCAAAAAGAATTCCCTGGTGCCAAAGCAGCCAAATGGGATAAAGAAGAAAGTAACTTCGAAGCCAGTTTTGATAACAATAAATCAGATCAATCCGTTGTATTTGATGCAGGGGGGAATATTCTTGAGATCGAGGTGGAAATCGACTCGAGTGAATTACCAAAGGGCGTGATGGAATATGTGACCTCAACCTATCCAGGAAAGAAAATTAAAGAAGTGGCTAAAATTACGGATGCTCAAAAAATAATAACCTACGAAGTAGAGGTAAGTGGCATGGATGTAATCTTCAACGAGCAAGGAAAATTTATAAAAGAAATTAAAGAATAAGAATTTATCGTGCAGTTGAAATCAGGTTCTCTCTTTTTGTTTATTCTCATTCCGGTTTTTGCCTTTGGTAATGTGGCAAGCGTCACGGTATCGGGTATCGTAAAAGAAAGCGCAACAAAAGCTCCGCTTGGCTATGTAAACGTGGTGTTGAAAACAGAAAAAGACAGTGTCTTTGTTACAGGCACCGTTACCAATGAAGAAGGCAGGTTTGTAATTCCAACGATCAGTCCGGGTAATTATGTGTTGGAAATCTCCTTCATTGGATATAAAACAAAAAAGCAATCGCTTTATGTGGGCAGTCTCACCGACTATTTAGATGTAGCCACTATTGAATTAGAGGAAGCCACTGAAACACTGAATGCAGTAGTCATCACCGGTGAACAAGAAGGTGTTTCTGCTAAAATGGATAAGAAGACGTTTGCTGTGGCTGATAACATCAGTCAAAGCGGAGGCTCGGTGCTACAAGCCATGCAAAATTTACCGGGCGTTACTATACAAGATGGCAAAGTGCAGTTGCGCGGCAGCGATCGGGTGGCCGTGCTTATGGATGGTAAGCAAACTGCCCTTACCGGATTTGGCAATCAAAGCGGACTGGATAACATTCCTGCCTCAGCTATTGAAAAAATAGAAATCATTAATAACCCCTCCGCGAAGTATGATGCGAATGGAAATGCAGGCATCATCAACATCGTTTACAAAAAAAATAAACAAGAGGGGTTTAGCGGAAAGGTGGGGATGGCGTTGGGAGTTGGTGCCTTGTGGATTAAAAAAGAAAATTTGCCAGCCATCCGACCACAATACCAGGGTACTCCTAAAATAAATCCTTCCCTGGCACTCAACTATCGAAAAAATAATATCAACCTGTTCTTTCAAGGAGACTATCTCTATACGCACACGCTTAACAAAAATGAATTTGTTGAACGAATTTATGAGGATGGAACCATCATCAATCAACAAACCAAAAGAAACAGGGATACTAGTTTGCCTACCGTAAAAGCAGGAGTGGATTGGAGCATTGATGATTATAATACGCTTACTGTTTCTGGATTCTTTAGCAGTGAAAAAATTCTTGACCGGGGTGACGAACCTTTTTTTAATCAAGATTATACGACCCGATACCGTCTATGGCAATTTTTAGAAGATGAATTAAAAACTACGGTGATGGCCACGGCAGCCTACCAGCATAAGTTTAAAGAAGCAGGGCGATTGTTAAATATTGGTTTCAATTATACATTTCATCGCGAAGACGAAAAATACTTCTTCACAAACATAGTGCCTGCGTACACAGGCTACGATGCCTTCAAATTAATTTCAGATGAAAGTGTTGCCGACCTGACTCTGGATTATATCCGTCCACTCCGCTATGGTCGTATTGAAAGTGGCTTGAAGTTTAGAAGAAGAACAATCCCCACCAATATGTTGTTTATTCCGGGCATTAACTCACCGTTAGATACCACAGCGGGTGGCTGGGCTATTTACAAAGAAACCATTCCGGCTGTCTATGGAAATTACGTATTCGAGAATAAGAAGTACGAAGCTGAGATTGGTTTGCGGGTGGAGTATGTTGGCTTACAATATGATGTGAATCCAGAACATAGCACGTATAAAAGTGATGGCTACAACTATACGCAACCTTTCCCCAATATTCGGTTAGCGTATAAAATCAATCCTCAAAATAAATTGTCTGCGTTCTTCAATCGTAGGGTAGATCGACCAAACGAAGTGGATATTCGAATCTTTCCAAAGTATGATGATGCTGAAATTATTAAAGTAGGAAACCCAGCGCTTCGACCGCAATTCACCAACCTTTATGAGGTAGGGTATAAAACCGGGTGGAAGAGTGGTTCCTTTTATTCAGCAGTTTATCACAAGGCTTCGGAAGGAACGATTACGAGAGTAGCCAGTACGGTGCCTGGCAGCAATTTAATTTACGCCATCTTTCAAAACGCCAAAAGGAGTTATAATACAGGTGTTGAACTGGTTTTCTCACAAGAGGTTTCAACCTGTTTATCACTTAACCTCAATGTGAATGCCTATCATAATCAAATTGATGATTTCTCGGTTGAAAATAAATATCCTGAGCCCCACACCTTTACAGCAGCAAAACAAGAAATCAATTCATGGAATGCTAAACTGAATGGACTCTTTCGATTGAAAAATGCTTTCGAAGCACAAGTAACGGCTATCTATTTAGCTCCCGATATTATTCCGCAAGGAAAAATTGGCACTCGCTTTTCGTTAGATGTAGGGATTAAAAAGAGTATTCAGAAAGGAAAAGGTGAATTGTTTATGAATGCCACCGATCTATTGAATACCATGGTAATAAAAAGAGAAATTCAGGGGGCAGGTTTTAAATACATAAGCAATGATTACTACGAAACTCAGATAATCCGACTTGGGTATAGTTTAAAGTTCTAAAGTGATGATACTCTAACTCACTTGTTCTTGCTCAACTGGTCTTGGGAGTTTCCAACGCTTATGGCTCCATAACCAATACGGAGGCCTCGCGACAATGTCTTTTTCCAACAGATGATTAATCCGCTCAATTATTTCGCCATAGCCAGTAGACCGTGGTGTTTCAATGGCATCTGTAAACTCAAAAGTGTAGTACCCTCGTTTTACTTTATTAATACGGCCGGAAAGAACAGGATAGTTATATTCTTTCGCATACTTTTCGGCACCAAAAATCATAGCTGTATCTTGATTTAAGAAATTTGACCAATAGCAATTTTTATGGTTGCTAGGAAACTGATCTATACCGAATATAATTACGCGCAAATTATCTTTCTTCTCAAACTCCTCTTTGGTGGCTTTAGTAGATATCATTTTTAGTCCATAGCGGCTTCGTGTATCACGCATTTTTTTATCAAAGAAAGCGTTGCTCAATGGTTTATAAATAGCCACCGCTTTATGTTTTAGGGGTGCATCAATCGCCACAGCGAAAAGTTCCCAATTGTTATAATGACCACCTGCCAGAATCACACTTTGCCCCTGATTATAAAATCGATCAATATATTCCGGGTTTAGTATTCTCATTCTCTTCTGAACTTCCTTCTCGGAAATGGTAAATACCTTAAGGCTTTCAACCACCAGGTCGCACAAATGCCGATAAAATTCTCGCTCTATTTGTTGGTGTTCTTCCGCACTCCGTTCAGGAAAGGAATTACTAATATTTTTGATTACTACTTTCTTTCGGTAACCGATCATTTTATAGATTACAACATACAGCCCGTCTGACAAAAAGTATAGAACCGGATAAGGCAAGTAAGAAATCGGAATTAGAAATCCGTAATAGAACAAGGAATTCAAAAATCTCATAAGCAGGTCGGGCAAAGGTGCTAAAAAAATTAGTTACTCACCAAGTAAACAATTATATCTATATCGAGTGTGGATTTATGTTCCCCGTAACGATCTTGCATTAAAGTTTTGAAATCAATTCAACGTATAGCTCGGTAAGCTTTGCTTCCGCTTTCCCGGCAACGGCAATGATTTCGCTAATGACTGCGGGCTTTAGATTATCCGGATCGCAGTCATCGGTGAGAACTGAAATTGCACAACAGGGCAAGCCCATGTGATTGGCAACTAACACTTCAGGTACCGTGCTCATGCCTACCGCATCGGCACCAAACTGATGAAGAAAGCGATACTCTGCTCGGGTCTCAAGGTTTGGTCCCATCACGGCCACATAGACTCCTTTATGCAATTTGATTTTCTTATCCTTCGCTATTCTAATCAGTTTGTCATTTAATTTTTTTGAATAGGGCTGACTCATATCCGGGAAGCGCGGCCCTAGCACTTCAAAATTTTCGCCACGCAATGGATTATCCGGTTGCAGGTTAATGTGATCATCAATCAACATCAGATCACCTTTCTTCCACTTCATGTTCATGTTACCTGCAGCATTGGAGATTAGCAATTGCTTTACGCCTAACATTTTCATGACCCGCACCGGTAAGGTAATTTGTTGCATGGAGTACCCTTCATAATAATGAAATCGACCTTGCATGGCTAGTACCTTCTTTCCCTTCACCTCGCCATAAATCAATTTGCCTTTATGAAACTCAACGGTAGATACAGGAAAGAATGGAATGAAATTATAATTGATGATAATTGGATTTTTGATTTTTTCAACAAACCTATTTCCTAGTCCTGTACCAAGAATAATTCCCACTTCAGGAGCAGTTACTCCATGGTTCTTTAAATATTCAGTTGCTTCTTTTATTTCGTGAATCATAAATTAGTTTAAAGTGAACTTTTTACCGCCAAGACACAAGGGCGCAAAGTATATGTAGTTAAACTATGAATAAGTCGATACAAGAGAAAATATTCCCAGGGCATTCGTGGCATTTACTTATAAAAATTTTCTTTCTGCGTTGCCGCCACCTCTACAAAAAACTGCGCTACTTTTTCGGTTACTACCTTAAAAAAGGTAGCTCCTTTTTCGGCACTGGCCTGCCGTGGATCTCCCACTCCTGTATCTGCAGTGACTTGCGTCCATTTGCGTTCGGCCCACGCCCAACCTTCTTGAATTGCCTTGAATTGAAACTTCTTTGCCTTGCCGTCTCCGGCTTCCGTTAGCGGACGCACTAACTCAGGGCGTAAGTATAAAATCAAACTTGTTTCCATCTCACCAGCATGATCGTCTTTGTTTACGAAGAATTCTTTATGATCGGTTGATTTAAACCAATCGCACGAGCACAAAAACATCCTTGGAAATTTCAATCCCAATTCACGAATCATCGTTTTAAAATCATTGCCGCCATGACTATTCAGAATGATCAGCTTATGGATTCCCTGTCGATCCAGCACTTCAATCACATCGCGTAACACAGCGAGTTGTGTGGAGGGATTCATATTGATATCTAGCGTAACATCAAACTGCCCGGTGTTTACTCCAAACGGAATAGCAGGCAGTACAATTACTTTTGCTTGTTGATCCCACGCTAACCTTGCCGCCTCCGCAGCAATTTCTTCCGACTCAATAATATCGGTACCATAGGGCAAATGATAGTTATGTGCTTCGCACGCTCCCCAGGGAAGTACGGCTACCTCGAAAGAAGATTCTTTAATGGCCTTCCAATTATTTTCGGCTAAGATGTATGGTCTCATCCCCCTAAGGTAAAAATTGAAAAGATAAAAAGATAGGTTCTTTTTTTAGCAGCAACCACCCCCATCATAAAACCACGTAGACTCTGAAATGAAAATATCGTTCCGCCCCAGCGAAGCCAATGCGCCTGCCGTTTTATCGCACACTGCCAGGGGCTGGTTTTGCATGAGCGTGTGACCATTTTTATCATCAAAATATTCCTCGTCACCAAAGAAAATTGCAGTCTTACCGGTAAACACGCATGGCCCGTCTTTTGGCATGGGATCTTTAATCGCACAAACTTCTACACTTTCAATGTAGATCAGTTTCTCTGTATCATAATGTGCAGGGTCCAGTAAACGGTAAGGGCGTTTGGCGCGGATTTCTACAGTACCAAATCCAACCTCGGTAATCATTTTTATGTAATCCTTTAAAGGCAACGCTCCACTTAAACACAACGCACGAAGACGTTCATCTTGTTTAAGTGATTCCGGCATTTCTGTTTCACACGTAGGATCAGAGAGCACTAACCGACCATGGGGCTTTAACACGCGATACATTTCACTAAGCGCTAGTTTTAAATCTTCCTGTGTGAAAATATTAAACAAACAATTTTGAGCTGCCACATCAATTGAATGATCCGGCACAGGCAAGTTGAGTGCATCCCCTTTTCTTAATTCAACAAACTCTGATTTAAACCAGGGATTTTGAACTTCCGCTTCAATAAAATTTTTCTTGCTTGCGTCTAGCATTTCATCAACCACATCAATTCCTATTACGCCACTTTTCTTTCGGCTAAAGTAAGCGAACTGCAGCAACTCCATCCCTCCGCCAACACCTACGTAAAGTATAGTAGGGTCATTCACTAAGTCACGCGGATTTACGGTGCTCCCACATCCGTAATTCATAGCCAACATCTTTTTGGGAATTTTTAAACCTGGCAATTGCCATACGGGCGTAGTAGTGCAACACAATCCTACCTGTGGAGTTTCTGCTGCCTCCTTATATACATTACGTGTAGTTTCTAAATACGTACTCATATATTATTTATCTTTTTAAGATTAAGCTGTAGCACCCTGGCAACTTGATCCGGCTCCGGCTGTGCAGGCAAAGCAATGCTGACTAATTAGTACTTCGCGGCCTTCCAATTTCATTTTATTAAACTCACTAATATGCTGCCCTACTTTCTCTTTCAATTTTAATCCTAACATTTGATTAAAATCACAATCGTACATAAATCCCTGCCAATCAATTGAAATGGTGTTGCGACACATTACGCCATTCACTGCGGTGGGATTAAATGCATTAATCAATTTTTCCATGTAGTCTTCGTAGTTTCCTGATTCGATCAGAAAATCAAGGAAGCGGCTGATGGGAATATTGGTAATGGTAAGCAAACTATTGAAATCAATATCAAAGTGCTCTTTGAGTTCTTTCTTGAAATCGCGTTCTAATTGTTTTTGATCACCTGGAAGAAATGCACCCGTTGGGTTATACACTAAATCAAGAATCAAATCTGAGTCCGGTGTTCCATACCCCACTTTATTTAACATCTGCAATCCAACAATCGAATCTTTAAAGACTCCATCACCCCGCTGCCGATCCGTTTTACCGGCATTATAAAAAGGAAGTGAAGAACAAATGCGAACGTTGTTATCTCTAAAAAAATCTGGTAAATCGTTGTACTTTGGATTTGCGGTGAGGATGGTAAGATTGGAGCGAATAATAATTTCTTTTACTCCGGCCTGATGCGCTTCACTTACAAACCAACGAAAATCAGGATTCATTTCAGGTGCACCCCCCGTGATGTCCAGTGTTTTTATCTTACTTTCCCTAAGAACATCCAAACACTGCTGCATGGTACCTCGTGTCATGATCTCTTTTCGATCGGGCCCGGCATCTACATGACAATGTTTGCACACCTGATTACACATGTAGCCAATGTTGACTTGAAAGATCTCAAGTGTTGAAGGCTTTAATGGAAAATGACCAATGGGTTCAATTTTATTTTTAAACGTAGGAAGTTTGCCTTCCGCGAATAGTCCATTCTCAAGAATCTCAACCTGACGTTGTTGATTGGCGAGCTGGTGATGGCGTGCATGTAAGGATTTAATCATAACCTCATCCCCGACCCTTCTCTTAAGGAGAAGGGAGGAGTTTATTTTTCGTTTTAATATTTTTTTCAGTCTTCATTGATGGCCTTAATTCATTTTCTTTCAACTCACCCCTCTCCTTTAGAAAGGGGGTGAGGTTACATAGAAAGTTTCTTTGCCTTATTCATCATCATAACGCCATGCACTAAGGAAGCTCCTCCGCGAATGGCAGCAGCCACATGGATGGCCTCCATCATTCCTTTTTCAGTCGCTCCTTTTTCAAGTGAGTCTTGCGTATAGGCATCTATGCAGTAAGGACACTGAACTGTATGGGCCACTGCCAATGCGATTAGCGATTTTTCGCGTGCGGTAAGGTCTCCTTCTTTAAAAACATCACCATAATAATCAAAAAACTTAGCAGCAAGTTTGCTATCCCACTCACTAATGCTCCCAAATTTTTTCAGATCTGCTGGATTGTAATACGTATGATCCATAACTATTCTTTTAATTTTAAAAATTGAATTTAATCACAAATCCAAAGAACTTTTGTTAGCCTTGCGACAAACAGGATTCTTAGATCCGGGTTAATTTGCTGATTGATTTATTCCGGCAATGAAATTTTGTAGGTCTTTCCTTTTTTAACACCCAGCTTATTTTGCCGAAGCCATGGATTATGCCTTTTCAACAGCTTGTAATTACTTCCATTATTTTTAGAAAACGCTACGAGGTCAGGAATGTTTTCACTTACCTCTATAACCTTCAAGGGTTCGGGTTGATAGAAATGATCTTTGTTGATCTTAAATCCATACTTCTTAGGATTCTCAAAAATCTCTTTGATCGCTAAAATCCGAAACACATATCGACTCGTCTCAGTATTTAAATAGGCATCATAATAGTCATCAATTTTCTGATCCTCCAGATCACTTTTTATTCCAGCTACTCCCCGGTTGTAGGAAGCGGCAGCCAATGTCCAATTTCCTAGTTTAGCGTATGCGGTTTTTAAATATTTACATGCAGCCTCGGTCGATTTAATAGGATCATAACGCTCATCAACTTCTTTGGTAATTTCCATGCCAAGTTCTTTGCCAGCGGGTTCGCGAATTTGCCAATACCCAACGGCTTGTTTCGGTGAAACATCATTGACTAATCCACTTTCGATGAGCGGTAAATATTTGAAATCCTCTGGAATATTGTTTGCTTTTAAAATTTCAGTGATGCGTGGCAACCAGCGGTTCGCCCGTTTTAATAAAAACAAGGTGCTGCTTTGCAAATAAATATTTACCTGCAATTCCCTATCAAGACGTTCCATTACGTCTGGCTGCTGAAGTGGCACCTCTTCCCCGGCAAAAGAAATCTGCTTAGGCAGATCGTAGGAGACTGCCAGGAAAGGCTGCTCGGATTCTTGCGTTGGAATGGGAACTAACGTTGTTTGAGCAGCCAGGGGTCTTACCCTGCTTGATTGGTCAAATAACACGTAGATCAATAACAATCCAATTGAAAGTGGAGCGAGATAGCTTAAAAATTTTTGTGTTCCGGTCATTTCCTAATTAAAAGTTTGGCGATAATAAATAACGAGAATAGAAGTCGTCAATCACTTTTACGGCTTCTTCCGGGGTGTCCACCAGATTAAATAAATCCAAATCTTCCTCATTAATCATTCCTTCTGCTATTAATCCCTTCTTAATCCATTCTACCATATCAACCCAAAACTTCTTTCCCACCAGCACAATCGGGAATCGACCTATCTTCTTTGTTTGAATAAGTGTTAAAGCTTCGGTGAGTTCATCAAGTGTTCCAAACCCACCGGGCATTACCACAAACCCCTGCGAATATTTTACGAACATAACCTTCCGCACAAAAAAATAATCAAAGGTGATCAGTTTATCAGGATCGATGTAAATGTTTCCTTTTTGTTCATGTGGAAGGTAAATGTTTAATCCCACCGATTTGCCGCCTGCTTTGTGCGCTCCTTTATTGCCTGCCTCCATGATACCTGGGCCACCCCCTGTTATAACCCCATACCCATGATTCACCAACTTTTCAGCAATGTCTTCAGCAATTTTATAATAGGGGTGCGTTGGTTTAGTACGAGCCGATCCAAAAATCGTTACGCAGGGTCCGATCTTAGCAAGTTTTTCAAAGCCTTCAACAAACTCGCTCATTACTTTGAAGATCACCCATGAGTCGGAGCTTTTGATTTCGGCCCAATCCTTATCTTTAAAGGCTTTGCGAATGCGATGTTCTTCCTCAAGATTCTGTTGGTTAATCTCTTTCTTCACCTTTGCCGGTTTCTTTTTAACATTTGAAGTCATATCTTTCCTAAACAATTTCTTTTAAAGTTACTAAAATGAAAAACAATTCTGTTTTAACCAATTGTGAATCAACTTTGATATTTTGTTTTTCATTGGTCATTATTGTTTTATCGGTTTCAAGTTGTTCAACGCAAGACCATAAAAATGAATATAAACAAGATAGCACCTGGGCGATGCTTCCATTTCAAAAAGTGAATGAAGAGAATCCTATCTTGATCGCCAGCGATGGCGTATTTACCTGTCCCATTTTAAAACAAGAAGTGAAGTGGGAAGAAAAAGACGTGTTTAATCCAACAGCCATTGTCCGAAATGGCGCCATCTATCTTTTCTACAGGGCAGAAGATAAGATTGGAAAATTTAATGGAACATCCCGCATTGGTTTAGCGATGGGCTCGGATGGAATACACTTTACGCGAATGAAAGAACCCATACTCTATCCGTCCGAAGATTTTATGAAAGTGTATGAGTGGGAAGGGGGTATGGAAGATCCGCGCATTATTGAAAATGAAAACGGAACTTACTTAATGACCTATACCGCTTATGATGGAAAGATAGCTCGACTATGTCTCGCTTCTTCAGTTGATTTGTTAAACTGGACAAAGCATGGCTTAGTTTTTCAGGGCAAGTATACCGATCAATGGAGCAAGTCAGGAGCAATTGTCGGAAAGCAAAATGGCGATAAAGTGATTGCTGAAAAAATTAATGGCAAGTACTGGATGTACTTTGGGGATACTGATTTATTTATAGCTACGTCCGATGATTTGATTAAATGGGAACCAGTAGAAGAAAATGGAAAACTTAAATCTGTTCTTAAACCGCGTAAAGGATTTTTCGATAGTCGTTTAGTGGAGAGCGGTCCATATGCGTTAGCTACGGACAAAGGAATTCTGCTTTTGTACAACGGGATGAATAGCGATACTGATGGCGATCCTGAATTATCAAAAGGAGCATATTGTTCTGGACAAGCTCTGTTTAGCTCAGCGGATCCCACCTTACTGATTGATCGCTTAGATCATTACTTTCTAAAGCCTGACCAGCCGTATGAAATTCAAGGCCAGGTAAATCAAGTTTGTTTTATAGAAGGCCTTGCACCGTTAAATGGAAAGTGGTTTCTCTATTATGGCACGGCCGATTCAAAAATTGGAGTGGCCGTAATGGAGTCAACAAAATTGACAGTGGAGAATTAACAAGTTACACAAAGATGTGTTCTAAAACTTAATAGGCTCCAAATTAGCAATAGATTTATCGCTTTAACAATTTTTTTAATGTCGCATCTAACTCGGTGTAGTTAAAAACAAATCCAGTCTTCTTTATTTTATCTGCCGATACTTTACTTCCGCCTAAAACGATAGCGGCCATTTCACCAACTATCATTTTCAAAACAAAAGCCGGAACATTTGGGAGCCACAAAGGTTTTTTTAAAGTACGCGCAATAGCAGTTGTTAATTCTTCATTTGTTACCCACGATCCGGTTACTCCGTTATAAGCACCCTTCATTTGATTTGTCTCAATGGCATGGATAAACATTTCACACAAATCATCAATATGAATCCACGAAAGTTGTTGTTTACCGGTGCCCAAGGGTGAACCAACCCCTAACCGTATTGGCTTTGCCATTTCAGGCAACGCCCCGCCCTTTTCGCTAAGTACAATTCCAATCCTAAGTTTAACTACCCGAAGTTTCAGATCCGCCAACGTATCAACTTCAGCTTCCCATTGTTTGGTAACATCTGCCAAAAAATCTGTACCTGGCCTGCTGTCTTCTGTTAGCACTTCATCTCCCTCAAAGCCATAATACCCAATCGCAGAAGCTGATACGACCGTAGTTACAAAATGATTTATGGATGAAAGTTTTTTATAAAGAAGGTCTGTCGATTTAATCCGGCTTACTAATATTTCTTTCTTTCGCGATTTCGACCAGCGCTTGTCAGCTACTCCGGCACCGGCCAGGTGTATGATGGTTTCAACGCCCTTCAGTGCCTGATCGTCCATTTCTCCTTTATCCACATCCCAAACAAACGAAGGAACCTTTCCGCCTCTGGCACTTCGACTTAAATGCGAAACCGGGTATCCTTTTTTCAAAAGCAAGTCCGTGAGTCGTGACCCGATTAAACCCGAGGCTCCTGTTATTAATATTTTCTTACTCATTATTAGTAGCTTTGAATCCTCATAACAAACACACTATGAATAAGTTTTTATTTTTTAATCTCTTCCTTCTCATCTCTGGGATAGCTTGTTGTCAAACTGTGACCGTAAATAAACAAAACGAAAAAGTAAAAGGAGAAACGATTGAGGTTTTTACGGTTTCATTGGAAGGCAAAAAAGAAGATATCAAGTCGGCCTGGATCAAGTTTTTAAAAGAAACGGGGAAATTAAGGCAATTGGGTAGCCCCATGACTGTTTCGGAACCGGTGATTAGCGGAACCCCATTTAGCAAGGGCGTTTTGTATGCAGGCAGTTACGAGGGAGATAAGATTTCA
Source organism: Cyclobacteriaceae bacterium (assembly GCA_016787755.1). Taxonomy (GTDB): domain Bacteria; phylum Bacteroidota; class Bacteroidia; order Cytophagales; family Cyclobacteriaceae; genus ELB16-189. The sequence continues at coordinate 105,192 of JAEUUA010000023.1, forward strand.
ACTGTGTGGATGGGAATTAACCCCAAAGAATGGGAAGATAAGGATGTTACGTATGCAAACCGGGAGACACAAAAAATGATGAATCAATTTGGAATTAAATTTTACCGCGACCAGGTGCAGATTCAAATTGACGAAACACAACAGGCACTGGATGCGGTAGCTAAACAACAACAACGAACACTTAACCAAAACAAAGACTTAACGATTAAACTCAGCAACAACGAACAGGAAAAAACTCAGTTAGAGAAATCGTTAGAAGCAAACAAACTAGAGAATGCGGCCTTAAAAATTAAGCTTGAAAGTAATAAAAAGGCACAAGATTCTTTGCTTCGCTCCACTGATCAAATAAAAAAGATAATGGAGTTGCACAAAGAAAAACAACGGAAGATTAATTAATCTGTATGGAATCAAAAACATGATCTTTCCAACGTCTCAATTTTTTATCGAAGGTGAATCGGTCATCGGGAAATTCAATATACTTATCCCCTGCGTTGATAGAATAAAAAAGGGTAAGATCTTCTCCATTTATCATTCGGCTGTACAAAAAACCACCGCGCTCCACTAAGTCATTAAATGGCATTTTCCAGGTTCTGAAAACTTCATCATACACGATCAGCGAATCATTTTCATCGAGTTTAAACCTTCCCCCAATGCCCTCAAACATAGGTGTTATGCTTTTGGCAGGCCGGGAAATTAAAAAGGCGTAAGATCCATCCTTGCTTTTAGATAAATTAATAAAACTATAATCTGCTGCTGCTCTTTTATAATAGCTATCAAAGGTGGTATCAAATTTATTGTCATGATTGCTGGTTGGCGGCAATTTGGCTGAGTACCGAATTGATTTAAACAAGATCTCCGCCTGCCGATTTGGATCAAGGGAATACGATGGATCATGATTGCCTTTTGAGTGACACTGCATACAGACAATTACTAGCATAATAAAATAAGACCTCTTCATACAACAATTTAATAAGGAGCCCCTCGCACATGCGAAGGGCTTTAAGAATTCCTAATATTGAGTGTTAATAGGATCAAAATTCGTCCAACCTGCCATCCAATTGGTAGTTGCATCAAATGCACCAATGTATTGAGTTTGGATTAACCCTGTAGGAACGACTACAGCACCTGTCAACAGGGGTGATCCTGTTGCCAACAAACCGTTTGGTGTTGCAATATTCATGGCCCCGGTCATACCAGCAAACTTAGCCGAAAGATCTACCGTTGATTGCGTTGCCTCTATCGCTGCATTATCGGTAGTGAAGGTAGCATCGCTGTACCCATTCGTTACATCGGTGGTTTTCAAAGAACCAACTGTGCGTCCTAAATAGTTTCCCTTAAAAATTGCTGCGACATTTGTTTTATCAAAGAATACACCGTTATTTCTCCCCCAGCCTACAATAGCTGTATTGTAAATTTGAAGAGCCGAATTTCTTCGGATATGACCACCATTTTGATAGTTAGCACTGGCATTGTTCGTACTCAAATTACCTCCACTTAGGTTCGCAAAAACATACGGGCCGAAAATTGTAACATTAGAAAATTTGGCTGCTGTTAATGGCGTTTTGGTTGATCCACTACCATCGTTATCAGATTCAAATCCATTTGAACCTGACTTATCTGCGATGTTAGGATCACGGAACGAAGCAAGAAACTGGCTGTTTCCACGGAACCCAAAATCAGTATCGAATTCGTCATCCCAACCTCTGTAGGCAACTAGGTATTGAGTGTTTATCGTTCCACCAAACCATTCAAATGAATCATCCCCAGAAAAAGATACCTGAATGTGGTGCACTTGAGTTGCGCTACCAACGCTACCCAATGTTAATCCGTTCAACTCATTATCTGTTGATAGTGCAATTCCAGCAAACTCGATGCGGGCATAGTAGAATTCACCTGAATTATCATCATCGGCAGTACCCCCATATTTTCCATTATCACCCGTAGCTGCCGAAATCCCTTCAATTGTTTGATCGGCAGATTGATTGTTCACGGCTTTTCCCAAAAGAACTACACCACCCCAATCGCCATAATTACGAAAACCCTTTGGGGCAGATGATGTAAAGATGATTGGCGCAGCCACTGTTCCCTTTGCATGGATTTTAGCTCCCCGACTAATGATCAAAGCACCTTTCGTTACTTTATCACCAAAAATAATTGTTCCCGGATCGATGGTAAGTTCTGCCCCGGCTTGAACATACACATTCCCTTTTAACAAGTAATACTTGTTCGCTGACCATGTTGTGTTAGATGTAATCGTTGCATCCACGATTACGGTTTCTTTTCCTATCGTTAGCATGATTTCAGTAGAACCGGTCCTGGGGGTAGCTTGCTTATCAGTAATTGTAAATACAAGATTGCCGGTAGTGGCGCCTGCGGGCACTGTATAGTCGAATGTAAATGCATCTGCTTTTGTAAGTGTTGTGTAGGATTTGATTTCCGTGTCACCAACTTTAACAAAAGCCGCTCCTCCTTCGGCCACAATAGCCACAGAAAAAGTAATTTTACCACCAGGAGCCTGGGTAGCTGTGCTTGGCGTTACTGTAATGGTAGGATCAGCAAATACTGGGTTCTCATCGTCTTTACATGATGAGAAAGTAAACAGTGCTACTACTATTCCTGGGACGAACATTCTAACAATGTTGTTTTTGAGTTCTTTCATGTGTCGGATAAATTAATTGAGTTTTAAAATTTGATACAAACTTAAGTTGGATGTATTACGGGAACATTAATCAGGTATTAGGTCTCATTTAATTATTCGATCTCGAAAAGTGATGCAACGCAAAAAGAGTGCAGTGTCTGCGCTCTTTAAATTTTTATTGGTGTAACAATCACTTAAAACTTCCAAACGATACCCAGTGTGGAGTATTGACCCGTTCGGAAAGTTTGGATGGGCTCATCCACCTGTGTGATTTTTTTATCACGGTTCGAGTCCTGAACCAGGCGATAACGCTGATTAAGCAGGTCCTGAATGCCAAACTTTAACTCGAAGTGTTGGCTTACTGTTTTTGTAATCGTTAGGTCAATTTGATTCCTTGCCATTTCATATTGCGATGGATTCAAATCCTTATCTCCCACAGCATAAATACGCTTTCCAAATACATTGTATTGCACGCTCATTTGCAATCCGTGTGAAAAGTCATTGTAGTAGAGACTTGTATTAACCACATAGGGTGATTGACCTTGCATAGCGCGATCCATATCGAGGTTATCCAAGCTGGCCGGTAATTCAATTTTACTTTTAATAAGTGCTCCATTGAAAACGAAGGTGAGCTTATTCATGAAATTACTTCCAGTCGCTCCCTCGAGCGACTTTCTCAATTCTGCTTCTACTCCATAATTAGTCGCCTGGTCTGCATTGGTGTAACCATACCGAAGGTTTGATCCGGGTGATAAATATTGCTCGATTGGATTTTTGAAATGCTTATAAAATACTCCCAAAGAAATAAATTCTGCATTGGATGGATACATTTCCCAACGCAAATCAATATTATCAATCTGCGCTGTTTTTAAATCGGGGTTACCTACAATATCTGCGTTGCGATCAAAATCATAATAGTTAAACGGTGCTAACTCACGAAATACTGGTCGGTTTACTGTCTTACTATAAGCAATGCGAACCAACATTTTTTCAGTCATATTATACGATAAGTTAAAGAAGGGCATAGGCACCGTAACCGGGCTATCGGTAACTCTCTTCTTTAATCCATTAGGATCATACACATCAATTTGTTGCACGTTGTTTTCAACTCGCATTCCGGCAGAAAGTCTAAACTTGTCAGCAAAAGGCGTAACCATGCCAACATACCCAGCAATCAGTCTGTTATTTCCGTCATACTTGTCATAAAGATCCGGACCTTCATTCGTTCCTTCTTCTAAAATAAATCTGGTTCCTAAATTTTCAGGCACAAAAAGCTGATCGAACGAACGCAGTAGTAAACTATTATCAATCACCGATGGATTTAACCATTTGTAGGACAGCCAGCGTGCGTCAAAGGCTCTGTTTTTTTGTTCAACGTAATAGCCTGCAGTCACTTTAGTTTGTCTATTCTCCTCCATAGCGGGATTTAATTTCCATTCTATATTACCAGTGGCGGAAATTGTTTGCTCATTTAGCTCAGAATAAAACCGACCCGCATCAAATGAACTAGCTCCCGGTGGGATTACGATTGAAAACCCGTCAGTGCTTCCAGAAGAGCGCTGAGAACGAATTCTTCTGTAATCTGGCTGATTAGCATTGGTGGTATTGTATCCAAAAATCCAGTTAACATTGATAGCGTCTGAAAGACTGTGCTTTCCGGAAAGTTGACTGCTATAAATACTGCGCTCGTTGTAATTAAAGGATTGATTTTTCACTTCGAAGCCTTGCGCGTTTTCGATACCTGTGCGAAACGTTGATTGATTTTGTCCTTGCTGGTTATAAAAGTTTCTAAACTCAATGCGATGCAGCGGGCTAAGCTCAAGTGTAAAATTACTTAAGGCGCCTATCCTGTTTGTTTGGGTAAATCTTACATCATGAAATTGATAGCGTGCAGGACTTTTTTGAGCCGCTTCGTCAAAAAAATCGTAATAATTTTGTTCATTCTCAATCACTTGATTCGTTGTCGAGTAACTAAGTGAACTAATGTTCTCTAATTTTTTTGTTCCCAGTTTTCCCACACGAGCCAAGTCGAAGTTCACTCTAAAATCAGGCATAGCGGTTACGGATCGCGAACCCCAAAAATTAGGTAACAGATTTGTAGCGTTAATTAGGCTGCTGATGTTTTGATCGGATGGATTCTGTGAAAAAATTCGCAGGTTTTGCGAAGGAAATGCTGCCGGCAACGCGCGTGTGCCATCATCTTTTCCAAACCAATCTAACGAGCCTTTCCCCTGACCCAAAGCCGCACTTTTACCGGTTGTTCCATTTCTAAAACTTCCTGACACCGAAAGGGACATCGCATTCTCTTCAACCATATTCTTGGTATGAATATTAACGATAGCCCCCGCCATTTCACCAGGCAATTCAGCCGATCCTGACTTAAACACCAACATTCTATCAAGCATACTACTAGGAATTAAATCAAAGGAAAAAGCTTTTGAATCAACTTCCGTACTAGGTGCAATAATGCCATTCAGCATGACCGTGCTATACCGTTCACTTAAGCCTCTCACATTTATAAACCGATTTCCAACAATTGTTACTCCGGGTACCCTTCGAATGACCTGAGCTGCATCCCGGTCTTGCGACATTCTGATTTGCTGAGACGAAATACCAACCGCCACTAAGTCTGCTTTCTTTAATTCGGAGATAACTGATACATCCGTATTTGTTTGTCTTTTACCAGTAACCAATACCCCCTCTAGTTCTTGAACATCTTCCTTTAGACTACTACTAACCACTGTAGTTTGATCGGGATAAACATTAACGGCTATTGTTTTTGATGCATATGAAATGGATGTAAGAACCAGATTATAGGTTCCCGCCTTTACTTTAGGAATAATAAAATTTCCTTCTATATCCGTGGAGGATCCCGTGCCCGTTCCTTCAATTAATATGTTGGCACCAATAAGGCCATCCCCTGTAGTTTCATCTCTGAGCGTTCCCTTAATAGTTCCTGACTGAGAGTACCCCAGTACACTCATAAACAGGATAGGCAATACAAACTGAAAACGAATCATACTTTTTTCTTTGCTGCAAAGATGGGTAGCCAATGTTAACCCTCTTGGATGAGCGTGTTACGGAATTGTTAAAGAAGGTGTTGGAGAATCAGGGGATAACCTTTGGATAACGATAATGATTGAATAATTTCTCTAGGCTGAAGTTTTGTAGCCGTGACGTCATGATTCATTTGTACTTTTGTCGTAATGACAAAAATTCTCTTACCCCTACACAAATTGATCAATCAATGTGAAGGACAATTTTCAACACTTGCTGAAAGTCGAAAGCCGATTTTAAAGCAGCTTGCCGAGTTTATTCAGGAGAAACAGAAATTAAACGAATCGATTGATTTAAATTTTATCTGTACGCATAATTCGCGAAGAAGTCACATCGCTCAAGTGTGGGCGCAAACTGCGGCCGCGTATTATAGAATTGAGAAGGTTCGTTGCTTTTCAGGAGGAACGGAAGCTACAGCTTTTAATCCAAGAGCAGTAAAAGCGATGACCGAAGTTGGATTTATTATTACAAAGTTGGATAACTCTGAAAATCCCCGCTATGATATTCGATTCTCAGAAACAGAAATGCCTCTTATCGCATTCTCAAAAAAATATGATGATGCTTCAAATCCAACTCAAGGTTTTGCTGCAATCATGACGTGCTCACATGCCGATGAAAACTGCCCGTTAGTTGTTGGAGCTGCTGCAAGAATTTCGCTTCCGTATGATGATCCAAAAGATTTTGACGGCACGGATCAGGAAGGTGAAAAATATCACGAACGGGTTTTGGAAATTGGACTCGAGATTGCGTTTGCTTTCTCTTTAGTTCAAGTAAGTGACAATTTGTTGCTATAACAGATTAAAGATGTCCTATACTTAGTTTGCTTAGCAGAAAAAGTGTAGAACACTAACACCGTTAGAGCATTGTCAACTGTCCATTACTTTGTTATCGGCACTTTCGTAAGCAAAGCTTTTACTATATCGGCTGTCTTTACATTGTCTGCTTCTGCTTCGTAGTTCAAGATGATCCTATGATTCATCACATCCAATGCAATTTCTTTTATGTCTTCTGGCAACACATAATCGCGGCCATCCATAAAAGCAACTGCCTTGGCAGCAAGGTTCATATTAATACTGGCCCGCGGGGAGGCTCCAAACTGAATGTATTGGGCTTCGTTATCCAGTTTATACTCTTTCGGCTTGCGAGTAGCCGTTACTAATTCAATAATATATTTTTCCAGCGACTCAGAGATCTTCACTTTGTTCACTTCACCGCGAATCGCAAAAATATCTTCTTTAGTAAGAATTGCATTTACTTCATAACTAAAGCCCATGTTCGAAATTCTGCGCATGATTTCCAGTTCATGCTCTTTAGTAGGGTAGTTCACAAATACCTTCATCATAAAGCGGTCAATCTGCGCTTCCGGAAGTTGATAGGTTCCCTCGTTCTCCACCGGATTTTGTGTAGCCATTACCAGGAATGGTTTATCCAAAATAAAGGTAGTCTCTCCAATGGTAACTTGTTTCTCCTGCATGGCTTCCAACAAGGCCGACTGTACCTTGGCGGGAGAACGATTTATTTCATCTGCTAAAACAATGTTTGCGAAAATAGGACCCTTCTTAACTTCAAACTTACCATCCTTCTGATTATAGATCATAGTACCCACGAGATCAGAAGGTAAAAGATCAGGCGTAAATTGAATGCGGGCAAAATCCAGATGAAGCACGCGAGCGACCGTGCTGATGGTTAATGTTTTGGCTAACCCAGGCACCCCTTCCAATAAAATATGACCATTCGTAAATAATCCGACCAACAGGCGGTTTACCATGTATTCTTGCCCTACTACCACCTTGGCAACTTCGCTATAAACCCTCTTTATTTTTTCCTGATGCTCCTTTTGTAGCTCTGTGACTTCTGTAAATGCCATAATCTTTATAAAAATTGAACCGCAATATTAAGGAATTACCACCAAAAATGAAGGTGAATTCTGATGCACTTACGCCTGCGGCTGTGGAATGTTTCAGAGGGAGGAAAACAGCATTCTTTGATCCAGATTAATCCTTTCTTACCACTACGCTAATTACTTGGGCAAGATGCTTATCACAAACCTTATTAAATTAATTACCGATACAAGATCTTTATTGCCTAGCTACGTAGTACGTTGTATTTTAACAAAAATAAACTTTCACACATGTCATTATTCTCGTACTTACAAAAGGCCTCAGTCATTTTAATTTCGATAGCTGTCTTTTGTTGCTCAACCAAAGAAGCTCCAGACTTAGTACTTATTAATGGTAAGATCTGGACAGGTCAAACCGACACTACCTTTCAAGAGGCCATCGCCATAAAGGCCAACAAAATTATTGCCGTTGGCAAATCTGAATACATTAAAGGATTGGCAAACTCGAAAACTGAAGTCATCGATCTCTCAGGAAAATTAGTAACAGCCGGATTTAATGACGCCCACATTCATTTTTTATCGGGCTCATTGGGATTAACAGAAGTTGATATGACCGGAACCTCATCACCTAATCAAATTGCTGAACGGGTAACTAAATTCATTCAGGATAATCCTTCAAAGCAATGGATAACGGGTCGCGGATGGCAATACACATCGTTCGCAAAAGGATTACCCGATCATGAAACATTAAGCTCCATTACAAACGAGATTCCTGTTTTTATAAAAGCCTATGATGGGCATAGTGCCTGGGCTAACAAAAAAGCATTGTCGATTGCGGGAATTACCCGCGATACAAAGTATACAGGCTTCGGTGAAATTGTAAAAGATAAAAGTGGAAATCCAACCGGAACGCTTCGCGAAAGCGCGATGGATTTGGTGAATCAACATGTTACCAAACTTACCCAAACAGAAAAATTGGACGCTCTGCGAAAAGGTATGAAGTTAGCTGCCTCGCTTGGTATTACTAGTATTCAAAATGCGAACGGAACTGCTGAAGATCTTGCAATGATAAAAGAACTCTTAGACAAGGGGGAACTCTCAGTTCGGTATGCCGCTGCCTTTTCAGTTGATGAAAACACAACCAATGCCGATGTGGCACGATTTACCCAACTTAAAGACAGCGTTGGGTTTTCCAATCCAATGATTCGTGCAGACGCAATAAAATTTATGATTGATGGTGTGATTGAATCGCATACGGGTTATATGTTAGAGCCATATGCTGATGTAAATTTAAAAGACCCGCTTGCTCTAGGTCAATTAGCAATACCGATAGAAAAATATCAGGACTTGCTAACAAAACTGGATAAAAACGGATTTCGAGTTTACACCCACGCCATTGGTGATAAAGGAGTTCGTGAATCTTTGAATGGGTATGAACATGCTGCCAATGTTAATGGAACCCGTGATGCCCGGCACCGGATTGAACATATCGAAACGATTTCACCGGATGACATTCCAAGGTTTTCACAACTAGGTGTAATGGCCAGCATGGAACCTATTCATGCAGACCCAGGAACTATGGCCGTTTGGATTAGCGCGATTGGAGAAGAACGTTTGTCCTGGTCTTTTGCCTGGAACGCCATGTTAAAGAGCGGTGCCAATCTTGTTTATAGTAGCGATTGGCCCGCCTGCATCGACATCAATCCAATTCGTGGTTTGCACGTTGCTGTGAATAGAAAAAATCCTAATGGATTTCCTGAAGGCGGCTGGATTCCTGAACAAAAGATTTCGATTGCTCAAGCGCTAAACGCATACACCTCGATGGGTGCCTATTCTTCCTTCGAAGAAAATTTGAAAGGACAAATTAAGGAAGGCCAGTTGGCAGATGTTATTGTCTTCTCTCAAGATTTATTTACCATCGATCCTATGAAAACACACGAAACGAAAGTAGTGCTTACAGTGTTTGATGGGAAGATTATTTATTTGAAAGATTAACTCGACAGCATGTGACGTGAGCAGTAGTTTTTATTTTTTATCGGTCAAAAGTTTATTTCTAAATTCTTCACTGTTGTTCTGTCCAAGTAGAACTTTAAATAAAAAAATGATAACGTTAATATGAATCTATTCATTTTCCGTTTGTATATATTTTAGGCTCAACTATTATAATCAATGAATTTACTTTTTATAAGCAAACTTGAAGTAGATAAGCATGGCGCACAGCACGAACATAATGGCATTACAAATAATAACAGGCCATAACGTCAATGCAAATGCATATACCAACCAGACAACCGTGCTGGTTAACACGATCAGCAACATCGTTAAGCTTAAGTCGCCAGCACTTTTTGTTTGCCAGGTTTTATACACCTGCGGAATGAAGGTGATACAACTTAAAAAACTGCCGAGATATCCGACTAAATCAATGTAATTCATAGTGGTGGTTTTTACTTTTCCTTCAGGCTCGATAAGAATTCAATCACATCCCGGATTTCGCTCTTCGACATAGTGTTGCCCATGGGCGGCATACTGCTCGGATAATTTTGACGTTTGTCAATGCGCGATACGGCAATCTCCAGCGGCTCGGCTTCTGAGGTTTTTAATATCAACTCTTCTGCTGTTTCGCTCATCAACGTTCCGGTTACTTGCTGGCCATCTTTCAACGTAAGTTTCACCATCCCAAATCCTGGCGACAAGCGTGCACTTGGATCAACCAGTGCTTGCAATAGTTGTTCACGCGTTAACTGAGTGCCAATAGTAGTGAGTGCAGGACCAACCTTTCCGCCTTGATCGCCAATACTATGGCACCGCACACATTGGCCTGCAGAATTCCAGAAGAAATAACCTTGGCCTCGACCTCTATTGCCCCCCAGAAGAGTTCCGGCATATTGATCCAACGTGGAGTTGGTGGAATTTACTTTCGCCAATTTATTAATCAACGTTTCAGAATGGGTCGAGTCAACTGCTTGCATCAATTCAAGCATGATGCCGGGTGAAAGTTTTTTAGAAATCAATTGATCGACTAGACCATTTAAGATAGTGGTTGTTTTATCCGCATCCATAGCAGCTAATACCCGTAACAATTGTTGCTGTTCAGGTAATGATCCTTTTTCAAAAATAGGGTTCATGATCCCCGGAAGGTTTTCTTTAGAGATATTCAGATCACCCAATAAACCCAAGGCAGTAGTCCTTACCTTTTCATCTTTATCATTCATGCCCGCTTTAATAATTGATTCCATCTGATCATATTTCAATGTGTGTAGGGCGGTGATCATGGCCGATCGTACTTCAGCAGTCGGATGGTGTGTGGCCAGTTTAGTCAACTCCCCATTAAAATCATTCAGTTGTAAATCGCTTAACATTTTTGCAGTGCCCATCAACACTTCAACATTCTTCTCACCTAAAAATGATTTAACCTCTTTATTTAATTTAGATTTTACCAATGCCGGGTCACGATCTATCTTTCCACGATAGCGTCCATCCACACGATCAAGTACCGAAGGGCTTGCCCATGTACCCAAGGCGGCTAATGCTTCTCCACGCAACGCAGGCGAAACAGTTATGCGTTTTGCAAAAGCAATTAGCAAATCCAATTCTTTTTCACCACCCACACGCAAAGCCGCATTAATACTTCTTCTCAATAAAGGTTCCGATGAAAATCGTTCTTCTTTTAAAAGTCCCGCCAAGGCAGGAAGCGATTTTTCAATGGATAAATCATCGTTGATGGCACGAGCAGCTTCGGCCACTATGTATTCATCTTTATCTTGTAAAAAGATCGCTACCCTATCACTCTTCAATCTTCTCAACACAAGAACCGCAGCAATGCGTAAATCCCGTTCAGGACTACTCGCCAACGCAACGATTGGATCCACTTCACCGATTCGCGACAGCGCAAGCACACCTGCATGGCGCAAATAATTATCTTCATCATTATTAGTGTCAATCATGTTTATCAAGGGCGTAACCGCTTCTTTATGTTGCATGCGCCCTAGCGCTTGCGCTGCATAAAATTTAACGTGTGGATTAGCAGTTGAAAGAAGTGGAATCAATTGTGCACCCGCTTCAGAATATTTTCTATCACCCAACACTTTTGCAGCCTGGGTAACAATTTCAAGATCTTGATCTTTTAAAACGTCAATTAATTGAGCCGCTTTCGTTTTATCAGTTTCAGCTAACTGACCGATTCCCCAAATAGCATGAACGCGTGCCAATTGATTTTCGCGTTGCGATAAAGCTTGCTTAAAAACATCTTCACCCTTACTACCACGAGTAACCAATTCAAATTGCGCTTTCTGACGAATGCGCATATCCGCGTATGAAAGTAGATTTAATAAAGTTTCTGCTGATTGATCTTCATACTCTAACTGCATCAATCTTTTTGTCTCTCCTCGTTCTGCTTTCAAGTCGTTGGTTCCTTCAGTCACATCTATCTTCCACACGCGACCATAATTTTTTGTGTTCCAGCCGTTAATCCAATCGGCCACATAGAGTGCGCCATCTGGGCCAAAGCGAATGCCGGTTGGCAGGATCCCACTTATGATATCTTTCTCTCCATCTAATTCAAAGGATGCCCCTTTCGGCTTTAAGCCGAACGACCAAATGTGGGAGCGCGTAGGATCACCGACAAACTCAACCAGAAAGAATTTGTTTTTCCAAGCAGAACCCAAGGCAGTTCCCGGATTATACACCATGCCGGTTGGTCCGTTGTGGTAATTTTGAATAGGTGGAATGATATAAGCAGCCTGATTTTCCCATCGCGGTTCTGAAAGACCTTCGTCCATCCATACGTTGTAGCGATTATTTTTTGGATCCGTGTATTTTCCATACTGCCAATTGGATCTCCAGCCTAAATCGGCACCTTCCACAATGTGTGCAAGTCGTTCGCTCTCACCCGCATGATCACCGTCATTATCAGACGTGATCAGGTTTCCGTATTCATCAAAAACAAATTCGTGCGTGTTGCGCAAGCCCGCTGCAAAAACTTCAAAATCACTTCCATCAGGATTTGACCGTACGATTACACCTTCATTAGGATATGGATACTTCTTTCCATCTTTTGCTGTGATGTTTGCCCCGATATCGCCAATGCCCCAATAGATTTTCCCATCGGGCCCTTCAATGGCTCCCGACATACCATGGCCACCAAATCCAATGTGAACTGCATAGCCATGACTGATCGATTCTTTTTTATCAGGAATTCCATCCCCATTAGTATCTTGTAACCTCCACATATCCGGGCCAATGCCCACAAACATATCGCGCTTGCGAACGAGCAACGCTCCGGCTACATCGTTTATCTCATCATTAAAATCATGCACCACCCGTGTAGAAATATCGGCTATGCCATCTCCTGATTGGTCTTCCAACTTCCAAACTTCATCTTCCTCAACAGCCAGGTCGTGCCAGTCATGAATGCTATCTTTATTAAGATCTTTCAACCATTCATTTTTTTTACTGAGTTCGGGAGCGAACGTGGCTCTTAAAAATGCTCTTCTGTCTTCCACTGTTTGTAAGGCAATAGAGGGAGTCATCCACTCCTGAAAGCCACGAATATCAAACTCTGAATTCTTTTGACGGTTTGTTCTGGTTAGAAATATGGCGCCATCATCATTAATAGACATAGCAATGGGATCTGGAGCGAGAGAATCGGAAGCCCAAAGATTTAAGATCAATCCATCCGCTATTTGCACAGATACATTTTCGCGCGCTTCTTTTGCTTTGATAACCCCCTCTGCGGGATCTTCTCTTACGACTAGCGGCTTTTCTGCAGGAGGTGTGCTGCAGGACGATATCCATATTGTAATTGAAACAAATGAATAGAAGAAGAACTTTGAATATTTCATGTGTGAATGATTGTCTGACTTATTGAAATTATTAGTTGAATAGTACCAGAGAGACTCCCTTCGGATTTGTGAGATACGAGTTAATAATGTTTTGAACCACCCGATTATCCTTAGAAGGTTTTATAAAATTGCGCGCTGATTCGAGGTCAGAAATATTTTCATTCTCATCAAAGAAACCAAAACCGAGATAATTGCCACGTTCCACCAACACTACTGACTTCTCATCGGGCCTTCTCCCCTTACCTACCAGTGCCACCGTTTGGCCGTTTTCAAAAAATGAATCTACAGCCTGTTGTGCCCGCTTGTTGTACTTCTTTTCTTTTTCAACACCCTGGCATGCGCCTTTGCATGTACCCGACTGATGACTAAAACATAAACCTTTTGCGATTTGAAGTCCGCTAAGTTTAGGGCACAATCCAAACTCCTTTACTTTATCCCACATAAAATTCCACGCATCTCCTTTTGACGTAAACGTGATCAGTGGTTTTGATCCGCGGCTCACTACATTAACAGCAAACCGCACATAGCCATTGCGATCTTCATAATCATAAATGCCCCACTCTTCCACTTTATATTTCTGAGCCAGATTATACTTGGGCCACAATCTTCGGATCTCCTGCGACTCGTGAATGAAGGCTATCAATTCGCTACCAGTTAATTCATACGTGATATGATGAATTTCATTCCGAATGTTAGAGCGATTCCACTCGCGTGCTTCGCCTGTAAAATGGCCGGCAATCCGTTTTTTAATATTGACCGCTTTGCCTACATAAATTACAGTTCCCCTCGCATCCAGGAAATAATATACTCCTGGCTTGGCCGGAAGCTTATCAAACTCTTCTTTGTCCAAATTGGGAGGTAAAATAGTTTCGCCTGAATTGCGCTTAAGTGATTTTGCAATTACTCCGCCTTGATCGCGCTTGATTAGCAAGTCAAAAATTTTAGCGGTGGCCAGTGCATCTCCTCCAGCCCGATGGCGATTAAGAATCTTTATTCCCAAACTTTCGGCTAACCTTCCTAAACTGTAGGAATTTAACCCAGGAATAATTTTTCGGCTTAACCGAACAGTGCAAAGTTTTTTTGTTGCCCAGACAATGTTTACCACTTCAAACTCTTTTTTTAAAAAACTATAATCGAAGTGTGCGTTGTGCGCTACAAAAACTCTGTCTTTTAACCAATCGAAGATTTCTTCAGCAACATCTTCAAAGGCAGGAGCTTCCTCCACCATTGCCGATGTGATTCCCGTAAGGCCGGTAATAAAATTTGGAATTTTGCGGCCAGGATTTATAAGCGTGTGAAAACTATCGGTGATTTGTATGCCATCGTAATGATAAATAGCTATTTCCGTAACGCGATGATTCTCCGCATATCCCCCCGTGGTTTCAATATCAACAATCGCGTACATGGGGCTAAGGTAAGAAGGCTTTACGGGGAATAAATACGAGTGATCAGTTAAAATTTTATAAATTGGGATTAGTTATGAATGTTTGGTGTTTCTTAGTGGCTTTGTGCTGGGGGGTTAAAACCCATCTCATCTCAAAAAAATAAACGTATGAATGGATTAGTTCGATTTCTTTTAAATGGTCTTGCCGTTTTGCTAACCGGGTATTTATTGCAAGGTGGGGTTCACGTTGAGAATTATGGCTATGCTCTTTTGGTTGCCGTGGTGATTGCTGTTGCCAATGTAGTGGTTAAGCCAATTCTGATAATTCTTACGATACCGATAACAATTTTTACACTTGGATTATTTCTATTGGTCATCAACGCCCTGATTATTTTGTTAGTTGGCTATTTTGTCCCCGGATTTACAGTTGATGGATTTTGGTGGGCACTCGGCTTTAGTTTGATTCTCTCAATTTTCAATAGCTTGTTTACCGATCTTACCAAAGAGAAAAAAAAGGACTAGTCCTCGTTACTTTCCTTTGTAAGAAACAACGTCTGTGTAGGGTAAGCAAATTCAATTTTCTCAGCCGCAAAGGCATGAAAAATTTGCATATTAATTTTCTGCTGTAAATCCATATACTGATTATACTCGGAGGTTTCCACAAAGTACACAATTTCATAATCAAGGCTGGAGGCTCCAAATTTTGAAAAATGAGCTCTATCAAAAGTAACTTTCGGCTGTGCGGCTATAATATCTTTGATGATCGTTGGAATTTTTTCGAGCAACTGCGGAGGGGTCTGATATACTACACCTAATGAAAATATGATCCGCCTGCGCTCCATCCGTTTAAAATTATGAATGCGCGAGTTGGTGAGATCACTGTTTGAGAATACCAATTGTTCACCGGTAATACTTTTCAATCGTGTGGTTTTAATACCGATGTACTCTACGGTTCCTTTCTTATCATCCACGGCTACAAAATCTCCAATTTCAAAAGGGCGATCGAAAAAGATGACAAAGTAATTAAACAAATCTCCCAAAATGTTCTGTGCCGCCAATGCAATAGCGATACCCCCTATTCCTAAGCCCGCAACGATGGCTGTAACATCATAGCCCAAATTAGTAAAGATGAATAGCAAGCCTATACCCCACAAGATAATGTTGATGACCAACATGATGCCTCCTAGCTGTTTGAGCTTCTCCTCACCTTCGTGCCTTGATTTAATAAACGCTTCAAGAGATAATCGCGCAAACGAAGAAATCATGCGCACCCCATAAAAGGTAAAAATCACTACAATTGCATTTCGGATTAATTTCTCAACATGCTCTGGCAGCACGAGATACCGGATGGCAAAATAAATGACTACATAATTTAAGATAGGCAATCCAAACTTCTCTATCCCCCTTACCAGATAATCATCTAATTGGGTCTCTGTTTTACTGGTCCAATCCTTAATTTTCCGGAGGATACTTTTTCGCATGATACGAAGCAGCAATAGCCCGCCAAAAATAATGGCCAGGGTAATAAGGTAATGCTCCACATCATTGCCGTAATACTCTCTTTTTAAGAAGTCCTGCATACTTGCGTGTTTAGACTTGCAAAAGTAGCATCTCACAAAGACGAGACAAGGTTTATTGAGGTATTTCAACTCAATTAAAGCCACTAAAGGAATTTATGGTACGGCTAGCTCCATCTTTCTTTAATTTCCGCTTCTAATTATTCCTCTATGAAAAAATTATTTTGGCTGCTTCTCATTTGCCCAACAGCCTGGGCTCAACGACTTGCTCCGCTTACCGTTGAAAAAATTATGCGCGACCCTACCTGGATAGGTGTAGCACCTTCCAACGTGAATTGGTCGGAAGATGGAAAGCAACTTTATTTTAATTGGAATCCTGATAACAACGAAGGAGACTCTCTATATTCAATTACACTAACCAACCGTACACCCCAAAAAGTGAGTCCGGCAACCAGGCGTTCACTGCCGGTTTCGTTTAGTAGTTCATACAACAAAAACTTCACGAAGAAACTTTATGAAAAAAGTGGGGATCTTTTTCTGCTCGATGTCCCAACAGGAAAAACTACTCAGATAACCAATACCCTTGATCGCGAATCCAATCCTTCCTTCTCACTAGATGAAAAGAAAATTTTATTTACTGCCGATGGTAATCTTTTTCGTTGGGAAATAGGAACCGGTACGTTTACCCAACTCACCAATTTCCGCAAAGGCAATAAACGTACTGAAGCAAAACTATCCGAACAAGAAAAATGGTTGAAAGGAGATCAGCTCGCTTACTTTGAAATTCTAAAACAACGCAGCGACTCGCGCAAAGCGACTGAAAAAAATCGCCAAGGCGATCAACCCAGTAGACCAAAAGAAATTTACATCGATGATAAAAATGTTAACGAAATTGAATTAAGCCCGGATGAAAATTTTATCACCTACCGACTCACAAAAAGTGGGGGTGGCAAAAATACGATCGTTCCTAACTATGTAACCGAATCAGGTTTTACCGAAGATATTCCGGCTCGCACAAAAGTGGGGGTGGCACAAAATGTTACTGAGTTTTTTGTGTATGATATAAAGCGTGATACGGTGCTGGTTGTTAAAACCGATCAGATACCCGGCATCTTTGATGCTCCCAAATTCTTAAAAGACTATCCTGCCAAGCCTATCAAAGGCGAGAAAGAAAAAAAACCAACGCCACGACCCGTAAATTTTACCGGTTTGATTTGGTCGGCCGATGGAAAGAATAATGCGCTGGTTGCCCGCTCACAAGACAATAAAGATCGCTGGATTCTGTCCCTTGATCTTGCTACTCAAAAGTTAACGCTCATCGATCATCAACATGATGATGCCTGGATTGGCGGACCAGGTACAGGCGGCTTCTTTGGGGGAGCCAATGTAGGTTGGTTGGCCGATAACAAAACCGTTTGGTTTCAATCGGAAGAAAGTGGCTACTCTCATTTATATACGTTCGATGTTGCTACAAACAAAAAGCAAGCACTTACCTCCGGAAAATTTGAAGTGCAGTCGGTAACGCTTTCGCGCGACAAGAAATTCTTTTACCTCACTACCAACGAAGAACATCCGGGTGAAAAACATTTCTATAAAATGTCAGTAACCGGAGGCAAACGCGAAAAACTTACAACCGGCATCGGAGCCAACGAAGTCGATCTCTCGCCCGATGAAAAATGGTTAGCTATTCGTTATTCGTATAGCAACAAACCATGGGAACTTTACCTACAAGAGAATAAATCAGGTGCTAAGCCACAACAAATAACAAACTCGCTCACAGCAGAATTCAAATCGTATAACTGGCGCGAACCTGAAGTAACAACTTTCAAAGCGCGTGATGGTGCCGATGTATACACACGCATTTACAAACCAGAAAAACCAAACGGTGCTGCGGTTGTATTTGTGCACGGAGCCGGGTACTTACAAAATGCGCACAAATGGTGGAGCAGTTATTTCCGCGAATACATGTTTCACAATCTGCTAGTAGAAAAAGGCTACACGGTTCTTGATTTGGATTACCGTGCCAGTGCTGGGTACGGTCGCGATTGGCGTACGGGCATTTATCGCTTTATGGGCGGGAAAGATTTAACCGACAATGTGGATGGTGCAAAATGGTTGACTGAAAAGCATGGCATCGATCCAAAACGAATAGGAGTATATGGAGGATCGTATGGCGGATTTATTACATTGATGGGTATGTTTACAACACCGGATGTATTTGCGGCTGGTGCTGCTTTGCGACCCGTAACCGATTGGGCGCAATACAATCATGGGTATACAGCAAACATTTTAAATGTACCTTATCAAGACAGCATTGCGTATGTAAAAAGCTCACCCCTTTATCATGCCGAAGGGTTAAAAGGTCATTTGCTGATTTGCCATGGGATGGTGGATGTGAACGTTCACTTTCAGGATGCAGTAAAACTCTCGCAACGATTGATTGAATTGGGCAAAGACAATTGGGAACTTGCCGCCTACCCCATGGAAGATCACGGCTTTGTAGAGCCCAGCAGCTGGACGGACGAGTATAAGCGAATCTTAAAGTTATTTGAGTCGAATCTGAAATAATACAGAAGTTAAAAGCTTAAAAAACTATACATCTCAATGCATTCCCCAGATGCTTAATCGGGAGTTCAATAGGTTACTCAATGACAAAATCAGCAGAAGCGTTGCCGGGGGCCCAATTGGATGTATTGGTTGCCACTAGTTTTTTATTAACATAAATGTTTGTTGTTACATCAGGGGCTCCCATTTGTCCCATGCATACGCATTCTGTAGTGCCGTCAATATGAAGCGTGAACGGCTTGGTTGACACCGCAAAGCTATGTGTCCATCCGCCTACCGGCAGCGGCTGACTACAAAAACAAATCTTTTTACCCGTCTCGTCAATATATTCCCCATACCAATTTCCAGAGGTTGTGAGTACTTCATAGGTTACCCCGGCTGAGGTGATTTCCACGGCATCATCTTTACAGGCTGCCAGCATCAAAATCAATAAGCAGGAAAGGATTAAAATTTTCATATAGGTTGGTTATCGTGTTTATAACTCTAGTATTATAAAAAGATACACCTAACCTGTGTGACAGACATCCCTCTGGACTAAAGCTGGTAAATCTAATTGAGCCTTTGAAGTGATTGCTACTGTTCATAAGTGATAAAAACTATAAATCGGGTCATATCATTTCATTTATAGCACAAAGTGATGAGTAAATTGGTGAGGCGCTGTTAATGGAATGTTAATCTAATCCCCCCACGTAACAATCAAATGAAGTATTATAGATTCATTCTTAATTAAAGCAATAGTTTAACTAGATACCTAACCTTTGCCTTTACCTATAAATTATTAGCATAATGTTATTTTAATAATAATATTTATAGACATTTGTATGACTATGGCAAATAGGATTTACTCTGCACCCACTGTGGTTGTTATTGAATGACGTTCCTCAACAACACAGCCGCTTATAAAGTATGGATCTTTGCTCCATTTTTGGAGACGGATGACCCCACCCTTAAATTCTATTACGACTATACCCAAAGTATTGCTGAATACACCAAAGTATTTGACGAAGTGGACTGCGAATGGGAATGGATGAACATTACCCTCGCTAACCTTCCTGAGGCTATTGCTAAAGTAAATGCACATACCGCTAAGGATAACATGGTGCTAAATCTTTGCGATGGTGATGAAATAAATGATGTACCGGGCATTTCAGTGATTCATGCATTAGATGCCAGTGGAATCACCTATACGGGTTCCGACTCACATTTTTATAATGTTACCACGTCAAAAATCACTATGAAGGAGGCCTTCGACCAGTATGGTGTAGCTATACCTCGTTGGGTTAAGTTAAATGGACACATCGATAAACAGATGTTTCATAAAACCGGAATGCCTGCCATTGTTAAGCCTGCTATTTCCGCTGGCAGCATGGGCATCAGCGTAAAAAATGTGGTGAGTGATTTTGATGAGTTGAAGGATGTGATGACTACCATTAAAAAAGGGTTTAAAGGTTGGAATCTTCATGGAGCCGGCCTCATAGCTGAACAATTCATTATCGGAAAAGAGTTCACCACCTTCTTAGTAGGCTCACACGATCAACCTGATCAAATAAAATTCTATTGCCCTATTGAGCGCGTGTTCCATCATTCTTTACCGGAGAAGGAACAGTTTTTATCCTTTGAAAGACTTTGGGAAGCCTATGATCAGGAAAGCCCTATGCCCAATGAAGAGTTTTTCTATGAATATCAGCCGGTACATGTCCCTGAGTTGGCAAACCAATTAAAAGATCTTAGCATCGATGCCTTCAAGGCAGTAAAAGGTATGGGCTATGCCCGTCTTGACATTCGCATGGAAAAAGGCACGAATAAACTTTTTGTGCTAGAGATCAATGCGCAATGCGGATTGAGTGATGATGAGAACTACACTTCGATAGGAGCGATCCTGCGAATGAGTAATAAAACATTCACCGACTTGATTGTAGAAGTGTTGGACGATGCCTTGCTTCGTAAAGTGCCCGTAGTGCATGAAGTTCCAATTCGTAAAGGAAATCCAAGAAAATTAGCCCCGGCATTCTCCCGTCTGCGCGGATAACCACTATCAAATTATTACCCCATGAAAGTTTGCGTTCTCCAACCTGATTATAGCACCTCCGATGTAGATTATCAGCATTACGATCCAGCCCGTAATCTTGCCGCACTCCTTCCCACCGATCAGGTAGATCACGTATTACTCAACAAGCTCACCACCTACAAACAGCTCAAAGAACTCCGCAAAAAGAAATACGACATTTATGTAAACCTGTGCGAAGGCTATCTCGATTGGTCAGTTCCTTCCATTGATGTAATCAATTCCTTGGATTCGCTTAATCTTCCATACACAGGGCCCAATGCTATTCTATACGATCCGCCAAAGCCGTTAATGAAATATGTCGCTTACTGCGCAGGCGTTAATAATCCAAACTTTGCTGAGGTTAACAGCACAAAAAATCTTGAAGAAAAAGTTAAACACTTAACCTTTCCGCTCTTTGTAAAACCTGCCAAGGCCGGAGATAGTTTGGGTGTTGATGAGCATTCGCTCGCCAATGATATTTTCCAACTTCAAAGCAAGATTGAAGATTTGATAGCTGAAGGATATGACGATATTCTTGTGGAAGAATACATAGCCGGCCAGGAGTATACTGTATTGGTAGCTGCAAATGTTAACTCTGCTGGCTGCAAAGCATTAAGTCCTATTGAGTATCAATTCCCGAAAGGGTTTAAATTTAAAACCTATGCCCTTAAAACTTCCGAACTACATACCGATGTAAACAAGCCGTGTACCAACAAAGAAGTGGAAGCCAAACTAAAATCGGCTGCCGAAAAAATCTTCAACGGTTTTTCGGGTGTGGGTTATGCGCGATTAGACTTTCGTGTTAATAAAGATCTGGAAGTTTACTTTCTGGAAATCAATTTCACCTGCTCAGTTTTCTATGAGAATGGATATGAAGGTTCTGCCGATTATATTCTTCAATACGACTCTATTGGCAAAGCCGGTTTCTTAAAGCACATCATCGCTGAAGGCATTGCACGTCACGAAGCCAGACAGAAAAAATATAAGGTAAAAGGCAACTCCATCAATGGCTATGGCATCATTGCTCAAAAACCATTGCGAAAAGGGGAAGTTATTTTTCAAATTGAAGAAACTGCACAACGCATCGTAACTAAACGCTACGTTGAAAAAAACTGGAATACCGAACAGTTAGAGGTTTTTCGTCAATATGCGTATCCAATCTCGGATGAAGTATATATCCTATGGGATCACAAACCTCAAAACTGGGCGCCACAAAATCATTGCTGTAATCCCAATACAGTCTATGATGGGTTAAATTTAATTGCCTTAAAGGACATTGGTGTCGATGA
Organism: Cyclobacteriaceae bacterium; assembly: GCA_016787755.1. Taxonomy (GTDB): domain Bacteria; phylum Bacteroidota; class Bacteroidia; order Cytophagales; family Cyclobacteriaceae; genus ELB16-189. The sequence goes on from JAEUUA010000023.1 coordinate 127,369, forward strand.
AGAACTCACACTCGACTATGCCGATTTGTTGGACGATAACATCCAATCTTTTGTGTGTACCTGTGGCAGTGCAAACTGTCGTAAAATAGTTTCCGGAAGTATGGAAAACTCCATTACCCAACGCGAAAAATTTTCGTGGAAAGAGCGGATGATCGTAAACAAGTCCGACTCCGACTTAAATTCGGCTGTCGGGTAACCACTTAGCATCATTGATAATAGATTGCAATTCGCCTATTTTTATAGGTATGAAAAAAAATCTAATTCTCTTATCATTTCTATTCCTGATTTCTTCTTCATTATCAGCGCAAGTAAGTAAGAAACCACTACGCATTGGAGTAGCCGGTTTAACGCACGGGCACGTGGGCTGGATTTTAGGCTACAAGAAAACTGATGTTATTGAAGTGGTGGGCATTGCAGAATCCAACCGCGAGCTGGCCGAAAAATTATCAAAGCAATATGGGTTTAGTATGGACCTGGTTTATTCGAGTCTGGATGAAATGCTGGACAAAACAAAACCCGAAGCAGTCACGGCCTTCAATTCCATTTTCCAACATTTAGAAGTAGTAAAAGCCTGCGCTCCCCGAGGCATTCATGTCATGGTTGAAAAGCCTTTATCCTATCGGCTTGATCATGCTAAGGAAATGGAAGCATTGGTAAAGAAGCACAACATCAAATTACTCACCAATTATGAAACCACCTGGTATGGCAGTAATCACAAGGCGTATGAACTAGTGAATACTGAAAATGCGATTGGCCCGATTCGCAAAATTGTTGTGCATGATGGTCATCGCGGTCCAAAAGAAATAGGTGTTGGTCCTGAGTTTTTAGATTGGCTTACCGATCCCTTTCAAAACGGAGGCGGTGCATTAATTGATTTTGGTTGCTATGGCGCCAATCTCATAACCTGGTTAATGAAAGGCGAGCGACCTATTTCAGTGACAGCTGTTACGCAACAATTGAAACCAGAAATTTATCCGAAGGTAGATGATGAAGCAACCATCATTCTTACTTACCCGCATGCGCAAGGCATTATTCAAGCCTCGTGGAATTGGCCGGTTAGCAGAAAAGATATGGAAGTGTATGGCCAAACAGGATATGTACATACCCTTGATGGACTTACCATGCGGATTCGCAAAAGTGAAAAAGATAAGGAGGTTCCCTTTGTGGCTGAGCCTACACAATTTCCGCAAGATGAACCGTTCGCCTATTTAGCCGCAGTTATTCGGAATGATCTTAAATCTGATAATGACCTCTCTTCTTTAAAAATAAATATGATTGTGGTTGAAATTTTAGATGCTGCACGGAAATCTGCCAGGGAAGGAAAAGTGGTTTATTTGAAAAAATAACTCAGTGTTTAATTAAAATTTGTTTGGTTACTACTTTACCTTCAGCAAGAATGCGGGCAACGTATAATCCATTTGGTAACCCCGAGATATCCAAGTCAAGTTGACCACTTTTTAATTTTCCGGAAGCAACAACAATGGATTTATTGTTTACCAATAAAACCGAAGTTTCGTCTGCTTGTGTGGGTAATTCTTCCACTGCTAATTTGTTACCACTTGTTTCATCCACCATGGATACAGAAAGTAATGATGATGAAGGATTCGGGCTTACCGCAAAACTATAACCACCGGAGCAGTATGGTTTATAAACGATTTTCATTGCGGGTGAACCAGTAAGTCCACATCTATTTCCTAACCGCAAGGTGATTGTTCCACTATTAAAATTTGTGCCGGTTGTTGCACTTAAATACGGAGTGCCCTGTCCACTTGCCGAAACAAAACCAGACCAACTCCATTGATAGTTGGTAATACTTGGATCAATATAAGTTGGTAAATAGGATACAGTGGTATTGGGGCAAGCCGTAGAAGTGCCTGAAATAGCGAATTGACTGCTGCTGAAAGGCCCAACCTGAGTTTCCAGATAAACATAATTTGAAGGTGTGCAAACATTATTATTTACACGCGTGTAAATGTAAGACGTGCCAAAGGAACCTGAGTTTGCTGACACGGTTACCACATTAGTACCTGTATGCAAAGGAGAAGTGATTGATGTAGATACCCCGTTAATTAACAGGCCACCTGTTGCATACCAATCAAATCCATAATCGGTAGGATAGTTAGTTGGAGGCACACAGGTAAAAGTCCATGATTCTCCAGCGCAAATTTCGCTCTGCGAACTGCTTTTTGTTAATGTAGGATTAGAAATATTATCAAAAAAAGTTAACGCAAATGTTTTTGTTGCGGTGGCTCCAGTGCTTAACCCAATATTTACAGTTAGTGTACCACCGGTGGCACCATCGGGTGTTAAGGTTATGCTATTGGTTGTTGACGTGCCGGCCCAACCAGCGGGCTTTGTCCACGTGTAGGTATTTGCGCAAGGCAAAACATTCACTGAAAATGTAACCGGGGCAACGAGGCCGCAGCGTGGCCCCAGGTAGCCAGCAGGAGGAGTTATTACAAGTGCGGGTGAGCGGGTAATGGTTATTGTTTTGGCATTTGAGTTTGAAACTCCTATAGCGTTGCAGGTATTTGTAATGGACCCGACAACCGTTACCGTACCTCCGCTTGCACTTAGCGGTTCAAGAGATATAAAATTGAAAACTGTTGAGACATTTATTGGACCAACGTTATTGGTTCCGGCTTCTTTCCATCCTGTTGGAATTGAAAAAATATATCTATCTACTTCTTTTTGAGGTGGCTCTCCAATAGCCCCTGTATTTTGAACAAACATCTTATCGGCACATACAATAATAGCATTAGTACTGCAAAAAGGTACATCAATGGTATTGGGGCAGGTTGCATTAGGAGGCCCCAAAAAGCTTTTGCCAAACACACTCAACCGCGTGTAGGTATTTGTTACAGTACTTCCGTTTTCACTCGAAGGATTACAGGCACTAGCAGTAACTTTTAGAGTACCTGTTCCTGTCGCATCGTTCCATATAACTTTTACAGATGTCCCTGTGCTAATACCATTAACAAATGAACCACCTGTTACCGTCCAATTGTAAGTACAATTTGGAAGCCCTCCGGACGGAACAGTAACAAAATAATCAATACCAACTAGTGGGCATTGAGCACTACTTGTAGAGGGTGGAGTTATCACTAAAGTAGCTGCAAAGGCACCGCTTATAGAAATTAAGGACAGCATTAATGATAGAATTTTTTTTATGTTTATTTTGATTTAAATGTATTCGCTTTAAAGATGTTAACTCCAAATAGTATATTCATTGTTTGGTTCCTAACCTCAAGACTGCTGGGCAGGGTAGTATTGCGCAACCCTATGCTATATTGCACCTCAAAAGTTCCTTCTCTTTTAAAAAGTTGAAAATTATAACCTATTAAAAGCAAAATACCGCTGTCATATAATTTATGATTTTTGGATGGATCTGGTCGTGACCCAGTCTTTTGTAACAATGAGCCATTAATAAATATCTCAGTCTTTAGTCTTTCACTTATCAATTTTCCTATATAAGGTCCTCCTCCAACATAAAGTCGCCTTGAGTCTAATAATTTAATTTTTGGGTATAACGTAACCGTTAAATAATTGAGCGTAAGGTTTTGAATAACTTTCTGAGCTGAGGGAGGTGGAAAATCCGGATTATTTGAGTTGCTTATAGATTTAAAGCCTTTATTCTCATAACCCATTTTTAACCCAATATCCAACTTTGAGTTTACTTCATGTATTAAATCAAGATTAACTACATAACCGAATTTTCTATAACGATCTTCTATATATTCTTTCTTAGGATAAATCAGATTGGCTCCGGCAAGAATTTCAGCCTTAGAGATAATCTTTTTGGGGTATTTGATGGGTGTATCTTCCTGCGCTTGGCCCACAACGCAGAACAACTGGCAGCCTATAAGGGTCGTTAGAAATTTGAAGTATGATAAAGTTTTAAAATGCATTGGAATCTAAATCAGGCTTGTCAATTATTTTTTTTATAAATGTATTCTTTTGTTTCCCCTTTATTTCAGTCATAAAAAGGTTTTTTAACCTAGGTGCAATTTTTTAGCCCAGGTAGTAAAACATCAAATCACAAAACCTTGTTTTTCAAAAAAAAACGATTTGCCTGCTGCTACCATGGCTCTGCATACATGTATTGTTTGTACTGGTTTTGTAACTAATTTTCTTTTTCCAATCGTTTTGCCAATCTTAATCTTGTCTTTTAAGTCGATAATAAACGGTTAACCATTAGTTCAATTTTTCATTTAACAGAAATCAACATACGGTTGTCCAATTCCAGTCACCGCATTTGTTATTGATATAATCTATAACCATTCAACCTAATTGACTCCTTATAAAAAGATCAAGTAGGAAGTAAGTATAACATCCTGTATTTTCAATTCTCTAAACACACAACGCACCATGACTACCATTCGCAAAATTGCTTTTCTATCTTCTGCATTAACCCTTCTGTTCACCGTTGCTGTGCTTGCACAGAATCTTCCAACGGCAAAACCGGAAGACATCGGATTCTCCAGCAAGCGATTAGAACACATTGATGAAATTTTCAGTGGCTTTGTCAAAGACAATAAACTGGCTGGTAGTGTTATTTTGGTAGCACGCAAAGGAAAAGTAGGCTACTTCAAGTCCTTTGGCTTTCGCGATATGGATACCAAATCGGCCATGAAGAATGATGCGATTTTTAGAATTGCCTCGCAATCCAAAGCCATCATTAGCGTTGGTGTTATGATTTTACAAGAAGAAGGAAACCTATTGATTCAGGAACCTGTAAGTAAATACCTGCCTGAGTTTAAAGAAATAAAAGTAGCGCAGGCAAAAACCGAAGGCGGCTATGAAGTCGTAAAAGCAAAACGACAAATCACATTACGCGATTTACTTACCCATACATCAGGCATTAGTTATGGGTATGGCTTAGCCAGTCAAGAGTGGAGTAAGGCAGGTATTCAAGGTTGGTACTTTGCCGATCGTGATGAACCTATTGGTGAAACTATAAAGCGTATGGCTGCTTTGCCCATCGATGCACAACCCGGCACGGAGTGGGTGTATGGATATTCTACAGACATATTAGGAGCGGTCATTGAAAAAGCTTCGGGCATGCCACTCGATCAATTTTTGAAGGCACGGATTTTTGATCCGCTTGGAATGAATGACACCCATTTCTATTTGCCTAAAAATAAAGTAGAAAGACTTGCCACGGTTTATTCACCCAAAGAAGGTAAGCCATTGGAAGCCGCTCCCACTGCAGGAACCATGGATAGTCAGGGTGTCTACGTAAATGGCCCGCGAAAAAGTTTTTCGGGGGGAGCTGGTTTGCTCTCCACCGCAACTGACTATTATCTTTTTTTACAGATGATGGCAAACAAAGGGGAGTTGAATGGCAATCGGATACTCGCCCCCAACACAGTGGATTTAATGACGATTAATCATTTAAATGATGACATTAAATATAATCCGGGTCAAGGATTTGGACTTGGCTTTAGCGTGGTGTTGGATAAAGGCAAGCGTGGACTTTCTGGATCTGTTGGCGAGTATGGTTGGGGTGGCGCGTATGGTTCAACGTATTGGGTTGATCCAAAAGAAGAATTGGTGGTAGTTTATTTTACGCAAGTAAGGCCGTCATCCATTGCCAATGATCAGGCAAAGTTAAGAGCGCTTATTTACCAGGCTTTAATAGATTAGGTATTCTCTCGCAGTCATGTGGGCGAGTGTCACCTTAAAATCATTTAGTATTCAAGCAAACGAGACCTGCAATCTCAATGAATTTAAATGCCCAAGACTTGGCGCGGGTCGCGCATTGTTGAGGAGAATAAAAAAGAAGATTAGGGTAACTTACTCGCGATGACTGTAAAATTTTTCTTGTAATTGAAAATTAGTCTTCAGAATCTAATTCCACACACTTGCCCGGAATGAACAAGTAGAGGAGGAATAAATTATTCCCCTCTCAATCGTTGAATGCAATTATCCAACGATCGATAATGATGATAAATACTTTTCCAGATATGTCCTTTTAGAGCAGTCTTCATGTCAGGTTGTTTATCCAACCCGCCCGCATACCAATCTCCATGTTCATGATCGATTAGATAGTTGTCTGCGTACGTCCACAAGGTTTCAAACTTCTTATAATACTGAAGTTCATCATCCGGAAACAAATCTGCCATGAGCAACAAAGCATTTAATCCTTCGGCTTGCGCCCACCAGTTTTTAGTATCATGGGTGATGGTGATTCCCGGCTTGTCTTTGAAATAATAGGCTTCGTCATAAAATCCGCCAACGGAGTTATCCCACCCATTGTTGAGCGCATGGTCCACCATCTTTTTTGCAATCCGCAGCGTAGTGGTATCATTATAAATTCCCAACCCATGCGATGCTTCTAACATCAAGTAGGCAGTTTCAACATCGTGCCCAAACGAAACATGATCCAATTGGTGATGCCTGGTAATGACCGTTTCACTTGAATCCGCAAACGTTACGGGTCTCCAATCTGCATACAGAAACAGCGTTAAATTTCCTTTTGGTGTTACAATTGTATCGCGAATGAGCAAAAGCATTTCTTGTAATCGCTCGCGCAGCAATTCATCGGGCCAAACGTGATACAACTCTGTAAAGGCTTCGAGCAAATGAATAGAACTATTTTGATCTTTATACCCCGTGTCTGCAGTGGATGGCGTATCCGCTTGTCGCTTGATGGGCATACCATTGCGTTGTAAATGTTGGAAGTAACCTTTGAGAATAGGATCATGACTGCCTTTCTCCAGCCACATAAATGTTTCTTTGGCCAATGCCAGTGCACTTGTATCTTTTGATGCTCCGTAATAAGCCGCAAGCGAATAAATCCCAAACGCATTTCCATAAGCAGTTTTCGTGGAGTCGCCTTGTACATTTCCCTGCTTATCAATCAATGTATAAAATCCCCCATAGGTTTTATCCCACATCTTATTTTTCAAAAACTCAAACCCGTGTTTTGCTCCTATCTTGTAATACTGAACTTCAGGATACCGAAGCGAAGCTTTTGCATTTGTCCAGGTGTGACGTGCCTGAGTAACAATCATTTTATCTTGCGCTCCGGTCGGCTTGAAATCGTAAGTGTAGGTGGAAATAAATCCACCATCAACCGTATCAATGGATTGTGGATACCATTTAGCCATCACTTCAGTAACAAGGGAGTGCTCCATCGCAGCTGCAATATTTTCTCTACTAGATGGCGTTTCGTTCCTACACGATGAGAGTATTACTAAAATAAGAAATGCAAAACTTACAGCTACTCTCATGATTTTGAAGATCCATTTATAAATACTTTTAACCCATACTTACTATTGATAAAAATCAAAGTCGCTCCTGCCAATGCAGGTGTGAAAAGAAACATAGCATATAAAACTCGATTCTCTATTTCCATCCCTCTTGCCCAATACTGATTATTCACAAAAAGATAAATAGTAACCACTATGTAAGTGCAGAGGGTTGTGTATTTCACCAATGCTGATTTAGCTATGAACCATGTTATAATAAAAGCAATAATAAATGGCAAATAGAATTTGACTGAATAGACGATAAGCATATAAATAATATGGAGGATCGGATCAAGTGTTGCAAAGCGATTTATTGAAACAAATAAATCCGCCCCCAACAAAAGTGAAGAGCAAATAATCAAGTAAAGTGCTACTGAAAGTATATTCTTAAACATGAAACTTGTCAAATAACAGGATTCAATCGCGAAGCAGCTTTTGCACCATTGGCAAGCCCAAGCAACCAGCGTTCCCGATCTTTCTCTTGCCATTCGTTAATAGGGGGCGCCACCTCAGCACCATCGGCAAAATAAATGATGGTCATTACTTCGCGCATGATGGAAGATGAATTTCCGGGCGCTTTGTGGAGGGTAAGGCCCGCATGAAAAGTGGCATCGCCCGCATTCATCTGCGCAGGCATAAACACCGGATATTTCTTTTGTGCAACATGTTCATCCAAAGCTTTTTCTGACTCATCCGAGATTTCAAGATTTTTTACCAACCCATCTTTGTGCGAGCCTCCGGCAAAGGTAAGCATGCCCATGTCAGTTGTAATGTTGATTAAAGGCATCCACATGGTAATCGTGTTACTTGTATTGAGCGGCCAATAGAATTGATCCTGATGCCAGGGAGTAAATCCCCCACCCGCTTCTTTGAACAGTGCCTGATCGTGATACAATCTTACTTTTTCAACACCCATAAGTTGTGCCGCGACAGCAGCAAACTTTTTAGCGAGCGTAAATTCTTTCACCTGTTCGTCTTCCTCCCACAGATTCGTGGTTTGCAAAAAGGCTTTCCCATAGGTATCCCGATCTTCCATTTTGCGAACTTCGGGATTTAGTTTTTTCACTGCATTCAAAATCAAAGGCCGATAATGGCTAATTTCGGTAGGTGTGGCGAGATTTTTAATTAACGCGTAGCCGTTTTGCTGATAAGCAACCACCGTTTCTTTATCAATGTTAAGTTTTTGTTCGAGAGATTGCATGGTACGTTTTTTTGAGGTCGATAAAAATTGACTGATTCAAAAATGAAAGTAGCAAGTTATACCAATTAACACAACGACAACTGGGATTTGAATTCATTTCATTCCGGTGAAATCCTTACCTTTAGCATCTTAATTTTTTTATGAAAAGACAGGGTGTTGGGAAAGATCGAACGAAGGTAGGCTTCAAAAGACTTTTTTTTATTGTAGTTACCACCTTATTGATCTATGGGTGTACGGAGCCTGATGAGGTTCTTGACCCTACCATTCTAAATACTTCAAGTGAAGTTAGGGCATTTTTTGAAGGGCTAGACGATGATAATGTTTTGCTGATTAATCATACCCTTACAGGAAATATATATAAAGTTGCTTTAGAGAATGAGGATACTGTTAAAATAGCAGCCTCTATTATAACAAGTTTTGAAGAAGATTTTCCGGCCTGGTCTACAGGCATAAAATTTTCTGATGGATCTTCCGCGCAGGTACCAACGCTGGGCTCCGAATTTATAATTCCATCCGACAGTATAATCATTAATCCGTCAGGCTACTCCCCACTGGCAGTATTGGTAAAATTCACGCCCAAAGTAAAGGGTAAGTTTTCATTTACGGTGGTGGGGAAAAACGGAAGCTTATCTAATTTAAGTCACAACCCTTCTTACTATGGGAACGTGCACCGAATTAATATTTTTGGATTATACGGGAATTTTGAAAACTCAATCGAGCTAAAGTTCACCAGCAAAACAGGAAAAGAACGAATCAAAAAAACAATAAAAGTTACCACCAGTGAATTAGCGAGCAACCTTCCTGAAATTATAGTTGATGTTGCCAACCGCAGCAACATGGAAGACGGCCTTACCTTGGTTAGTTATCGCGGTCCGGTAAGTCCCAATATGCCATTTATCATGGATTCGTATGGTGACATCCGTTGGTATTTAGATTATCGAACTCACCCTACATTAAATTTTCTTGCCTACGATAACGGGATGGAACAACTGCAAAATGGAAATTTCTACTTTGGAGAAGGCAACACCAATAAAATTTACGAAATAGATCTTTTTGGGACTGTGCTAAATAGTTGGGGAATGGAAGGATATCCCTTTCATCATAATGTAATTGAAAAACCAAATGGGAACTTTATTGCCACTGTTTCCAAAAACGGGAGCACTCACCTCAATGGCAAACCTACCATCAACGATTACATGATTGAAATCAACCGTACTTCGGGAGCGATTATTAATGTTTGGGATTTTAAGCTTTCTCTTGATGAAAATAGAACCACCTTATTAAATACACTCTCAAATCCCAATGTTAATTGGCTTCATGTGAATGGAATTATTTACGACCCGAGTGACAACACCGTTATTGTATCTGGTCGCCATCAGGGATTGATGAAAGTGAATTCAGCCAATGAGATAAAATGGATAGTGGGGCCTCATACGGGTTGGGGTTTCTCGCGCGAGGGTACTAATCTTAACAATCTTTTGCTAAAACCGCTTTCGGCAGCCGGAGAGGAAATCATGACTCCTGGTGTTATTAACGGTACTGAAAACCACTCGGACTTTGAATGGGCTTGGTATCACCATGCTCCTTTGGTAATGCCCAATGGGAATATTATGGTTTTTGATAACGGTTTTAACAGAAACTTCAGCCTGAATGAAAAATATAGTCGCGCGGTTGAGTTTAAGATTGATGGTGTTAACAAAACCATTAAACAAGTATGGCAATACGGCAAGGAGCGCGGCCTAGAAACCTATTCACAAATACTCTCGGATGTTGATTATTTGCCAGGTAAAAATAACATCCTATTTTCCCCTGGATGGAACGTTGATAATGGCAACGGAAAATTCGGAGGGAAGGTAATCGAAGTAAATTACCAGACTAAAGAGGTTGTCTTTGAGGTTCGGATAATTCCACCGGCTGGCCCACAAGCGTTTCATCGCGCTGAGCGTTTGAAGCTATACTAGCAAAATTAGCTGCGGACTAAAACTATCTAAACCATTCTTCCCATTTTAATATTAAGTAATTTCTAAAAAGACTAACTTTCTTTTTCAGTTTAATATTTACGGAACAAATTGAAAAATCGAATTCTATTTTTTAGTGGGCTTCTTGTGCTAACCATCCCGGTAATTATATACCTATTTCCAAGGCAAGAAATTGATTACAACACACAGGTAAAACCTATTCTCAATAAAAAATGCATTGCCTGTCATGGAGGAGTAAAGCAAAAGGCTGGATTCAGTTTGCTTTTTAGAGAAGAGGCTCTTGGAAATACTGAGTCTGGAAAGCCCGCAATTATTCCAGGTAATCCAGGAGCAAGTGAATTAATACGAAGAATTTCAATTAACGATCCTGAAGAAAGAATGCCCTTTAAGCATGAGCCGCTATCGCCTGAAGAGATTGACATTCTTACACTATGGATAAAGCAAGGGGCGAAGTGGGGTGAACATTGGGCCTATGTTTCTATACAGAATCAAGAAGTCCCGGAGATAAAAAGTGCCTGGATAAAAAATGAAATCGATCCTTTTATTCTTGAAAAACTGGAAATTGAAAATCTATCTCCTTCTGCCGAAGCAGATAAACCCACCCTGCTTAGAAGAGTGAGCCTTGATTTAACGGGCCTGCCCCCCACTGAACGCATCGCTAAAAAATTTCTGGATGATCATTCTGATAAAGCCTATGAAAATCTGGTGAACGATTTATTGGCTTCGCCTCACTATGGAGAGCGGTGGACTGCCATGTGGATGGATCTGGCTCGCTATGCGGATACCCGCGGATACGAAGCGGATCGAAGTCGTACCATCTGGAAATACCGTGATTGGTTGATCAGAGCCTTCAATGAAGATAAACCCTACGATGAATTTTTAACCGAACAGATGGCCGGTGACTTGCTCCCAAATCCGGATGATGCTCAATATATCGCTACTGCATTTCATAGGAACACGATGACAAATGATGAAGGTGGAACTGAGAATGAAGAGTTTAGAACAGCTGCCGTGCTCGACCGGGTGAATACTACCTGGAGCGCACTGATGGGAACTACCTTTAATTGTGTTCAATGTCATAGCCATCCTTATGATCCCTTTAAACACGATGAGTATTATAAGTTTGCTGCTTTCTTTAACAATAGCCGCGATGAAGATACACAAGCGGAGTATCCTTTACTGCGCCAGTATAAAGGAGCTGATAGTCTTAAGCTTTTGAAGTTGAGTTCTTGGCTTAAAGAAAATGTTAGTCCCGAGAAGGGAGATGAATATTATAGATTATTGAAAACCTGGCAGCCAACGATCAACTCATTACAGTGTGATGAATTTGAAAATGCTGCCTTGATAAGTAGCTGGTATGCAGGATTGCGTAATAATGGCTCATGCCGGTTGCCCCGTGTTACCCTGGATGATAAAAATCGACTGATGTTCCGCTATACGACTACCCTCACGGGAGGAATTTGGTATATCTATTTAGATAGTTTGAATGGTTCTTTATTAAAGACAATCCCCTTACAGGATACAAAAGGGGAATGGAAAATTCTTACCAGCCAACTGCCTTCTCAGACCGGAATCCATAATTTATATTTTAGATATTTCAACCCAACGCTACAGTCATTTGAGAAAACAGGGGTAATGTTTGAATGGTTTCAGTTTGGTCAGCAGTTTCCCGGCAAAGACAAGACAGGATATAAATCAGCGCTTAATGCGTTTAATGACCTGATGGCTGCCGAGGTTGAAACAACTCCCATCCTGGTCGAGAATAACAAAGAACTATTTCGAAAAACCCATCTCTTTGAACGAGGAAATTGGCTTGTTCATGGGAAAGAAGTTACACCCGAAGTTCCTCACCTCTTAAACCCAATGGATAATCAAATGCCAAAAAACAGGTTGGGGTTGGCTCATTGGATGACAGACAAGAAAAATCCCTTAGTCTCGAGAACATTAGTCAACCGTGTGTGGGAACAGCTGTTTGGTTTTGGATTAGTTGAGACTCTCGAAGATTTCGGAACACAAGGAATTCCCCCAACGCATCAAGAATTGCTGGATCATTTATCGTGGCAATTCATGAACGATTTTAATTGGAGCTTAAAACGTTTATTAAAAGAAATGGTAATGTCCGCCACCTATCGGCAGGACTCAAAAACCAATGACCAACTTTTGATGAAAGATCCTGAAAATAAATTGTATGCTCGTGGACCTCGAACGCGACTATCGGCCGAACAACTGAGAGACCAGACACTTGCCGCCAGCAAACTATTAAGTACAAAAATGTACGGAAAAAGTGTCATGCCTTTTCAGCCGGGTGGAATTTGGCGCTCGCCTTACAACGATGACGTGTGGAAAATGAGCAAGGATGAAGATCAATATCGCAGGTCTATCTATACCTATTGGAAAAGAACAGCTCCTTATCCAAGCATGATTACTTTTGACGCAGGAGCCCGAGAAGTTTGTGTGACTAGAAGAATTCGTACGAATACGCCACTGCAAGCATTAACCACCTTAAATGACTCAGCCTATTTTATAATGGCAAGAAGTTTTGCCATCAACATGCAAGTGGCAAACGATCTCGATGTTGAAATCCAAATTAGCAAGGGATATGAGTCATTATTTTTTAAACCGATTTCAGGAAAAAGATTAGCGGCTCTATCCGAGTTGTATTTTGTTGCCCTCAACAAGTTTACAAAAGATAAAAATGCCATGCACGAAATACTCGGTGGCCGTGTACCCAATAATAATCCAAAGACTGCTGCCCTTGTAACGGTTGCTAATGCGTTGTTTAACCTTGATGAATGGATCAATAAAAATTAATTAATGACACAAAAAGGAATTCATACTCATCGGTTGTTGAAAGAAGTAGAAAAAGCAGCCCTGCAACATAAAACGCGCAGACATTTCTTAAAGGAAAGCGCGATGGGTTTGGGCGCCCTTGCAATGGGAGCTTTATTTCCTGGTTGTGAACCCAAGTCATCAGTTTTTGGAAATAATTTCTTTGACCCCACCAATCCGCTAGCACCCAAGCCTCCCATGTTTCCCGGCAAGGCAAAATCTGTTATTTATATACACATGGCTGGTGCTCCTTCTCAACTGGAGCTGTTCAGTTATAAACCAGAACTTTCAAAACTAGATGGGCAAGATTGTCCGCCCTCGTTGCTGGAAGGAAAGAAATTTGCATTCATCCGGGGTGTACCTAAAATGTTAGGCCCCCAGGCAAAATTTAAACAACATGGACAAAGTGGGTTGTGGTTGAGCGAGAATCTTCCACACCTATCGACCGTGATTGACGACATTGCCATATTGAATTCCGTGACCACCGATCAATTTAATCATGCCCCCGCCCAATTACTGATGCATACAGGAACCGCTCGATTGGGAAGGCCAAGTTTGGGTTCGTGGGTAACGTATGGTCTCGGATCAGAAAATAAAAATCTTCCCGGGTTTGTTGTTCTTACATCTGGTGGCAATAATCCGGATGCCGGCAAAAGTGTGTGGGGTAGCGGGTTCTTGCCAAGTGTTTATCAAGGAGTACAGTGTAGAAGTGAAGGGGATCCTGTTTTGTTTATTAATAATCCTCACGGGATGGATCGTGATTTACGAAAAGCCTCCATTGAAGCGATCAATAAAATTAATCAGGAGCAGTATGAAGAGTACAAGGATCCTGAAACGCTTTCGCGTATTGCACAATATGAAATGGCGTACAAAATGCAGATCTCCGTTCCCGAGGTTATGAACATAGCGGATGAACCTGCACACATTCATGCGATGTATGGTACAAAGCCAGGTGAAGCCAATTTTGCGAACAATGTTTTACTGGCAAGAAAACTTGTTGAAAAAGGAGTACGCTTTGTTCAGCTGTTTGATTGGGGTTGGGATGCACATGGTGATTCTGCAGGCAATGCAGTAGATATTGGATTAGTAAACAAGTGTCGTAAAGTGGATCGACCCATTACCGCCCTAATTCTTGATTTAAAACAACGTGGCTTGTTAGATGATACGCTTGTTATCTGGGGTTCGGAATTTGGAAGAACACCGATGATGGAAAATCGGGAAGGCAAAAAAATGCCTTTCAAAGGAAGAGATCATCACGCAGAAGCGTTCAGTATGTGGATGGCCGGGGGCGGAATAAAAGGGGGTACTTCCTACGGAGAGACAGATGAAATTGGGTATAGTGCTGTGAGCGGAAAAGTTGAAGCGTTCGATATTCAGGCAACGATATTAAATCAATTAGGGTTTGATCACGAGAAGTTTACCTTCGAATCACAAGGACGGCCCTTTAGATTGACGGATGTAAGTGGCAAGGTTATCCATCAAATCTTAGCTTGATGTCAATTAGTCGCAGACAATTTATTTCTACTTCGGCTGCAGCTGGAACAGGGTTGATAATGTCATCATTAACTTCTAATGCTAATCCGATTATGAAAAGTTCACAAACCGGCTATTCACTACTCATCTTTGCCACCAACTGGGGCTTCTCGGGTTCGTGGGATGAATTTTGCTCTACGGTAAAAAAGGCAGGCTACGATGGTGTTGAAGTTTGGTGGCCATCAGACGAAAAAGAAAAACCCGTATTGTTCGATGCGCTTCATAAACACGATTTGAAATATGGATTCTTGTTTGGCAGTGGCGAAAAAGATTTCACCAAGCATGAAATCCAATTTAAAAAACAATTGGTTGATGCCTGCAAAACAAAACCGGTTTATATGAATGGCCATTCGGGCAAGGATTATTTTACGGCCGATCAAAAAGAAAAACTAATTGTGTATGCCAATGGCCTTTCTGCAGAGACGGGAGTTCCCATTTATCATGAAACGCATCGTGGCCGGGCTTTGTATTCGGCACCAGTTACTGTCGAGTTGATGAAAAAAATACCAGGCCTTAGGCTCACCTTAGATATTTCACATTGGTGCAATGTTCATGAATCTTATTTAGGTGATCAGGAAGAATCCATAGCCTTAGCGCTTGACCGGACCGATCATATACATGCGCGCATTGGTCATCCGGAAGGGCCTCAAGTAAATGATCCGCGAGCACCTGAATGGAAACAAGCTGTGGAAATTCATTTTGCCTGGTGGGATAAAGTAGTGGAAGCAAAAAAGAAAGCTGGCAAGAAAATGACATTCTTAACGGAATTTGGTCCGCCAGATTATATGCCAACCCTTCCCTACACGCGGCAGCCCGTTGCCAATCAATGGGATATTAATGTTCATATGATGGAAGTGCTCCGTAAACGCTATGCTTGATTTTTTAGGACGTTTTCATCCGGTGCTTGTTCATTTGCCTATAGGCATTCTACTCTTAGCGGTTTTGTTCGAGTGGTTTCCAAAAAATAAAAAATATAAATCTTTCCATAGAGTAATTCCAATCACGCTTTTGGTAGGGGCCATGGGCGCAATGGTATCTGCGGTTACCGGGTACTTGCTTTCACAGAGTGGAGATTATGAAACAAATCTAGTTGGGTGGCATCAATGGATAGGTATCTCATTAACGATTGTAGCCTTTGTTTATTGGTTTCTGAAGTCAGAAAAACATTATAAACCATTTCATCGGGCACTTTCCGTTATTGTACTATTGATGATTACTATTACCGGGCATTTGGGTGGATCAATCACTCATGGCGAAGACTTTCTTACAGCTGGATTTTCACAATCGCCTTCTTATGATCTCTCTGCCATTAATTTAGATAGCGCAAAATTTTACGATGACCTAATTGTTCCCATTCTGGAGGATAAGTGCTACAGTTGTCATGGCAGCACAAAACAAAAAGGGAAACTTCGATTGGATTCGCGCACCCATATTTTAAAAGGAGGTAAGGATGGAGTAGTTCTTGTTGCAGGAAGTGTTGAAGAAAGTGAATTGATTGATCGCATTCAACTTCCCCGTGAGCATGAAGACCATATGCCACCAAAAGAAAAAAAACAATTGACAACACAAGAAATAGAGATTATAAATTTATGGATTTCGAGTGGAGCAGATTTTGCGAAAACTCTTGCCCAGGCAGGAGCCAAAGAGAAGGTAGCAACCATATTATCAGTTTCGCCTAAAGCCAGTCCAAGTGATGTTCCAACGGACCCAGTAAATCCGGCTAATGAAGAAGTGCTAAGCCAATTAAGAAAATTGGAGGTCGTTATTTTACCGCTCGCAGAAAATAGTAATTACCTGAATGCTAATCTGGTTAACGTAACAAATTTAGATTCAGCTATTGAGATGTTAAGTTCATTACAAGAACAACTTGTCTGGCTTAAACTGAGTGATCAACCTGTTAGCGATAAACATCTTACCCACATAAAATCACTAAAACACATTACTAAACTGTGGTTGGATCACACAACAATTACCGATGCAGGTCTTATCAATCTTGCAGAACTCAAAAACCTTACATATTTAAATTTAAATGGAACACCTATTTCAGCATCTGGGATTTTACACGTACAAAACCTGAAAAACTTAAAAACAATCTATCTGTTCCAGACTCTGGTTACTATCGATAATGTTTCGTTGTTAAAAGAAAAGATGCCCTGGGCACATATTGAAATTGGAAATTATAGGGTGCCTTCATTAGCTACAGATACTCTTATTCTAAAAGCTCCGCTCAATTAGTTTTTATCCAATATTGTAGGTACAATCCGTTATATTTATCATATGAATTGGCTTCACGGAAAAAGTATCGTTGTTATAGGTGGCACTACAGGCTTAGGCCTCTCAGCAGCAAGAGCCTTTATACAGGAAGGCGCACGCGTTGTAGTAGTTGGCCGAAGTGAGGTGAGTGTCAAAGAAGCAAACCTTGCTCTTAAGGAAAACGGGATTGCACTTGCAGGTGATGCGTGTGACGAATCAACTGCACAAAACGCTATCAATACCTGTATTAAAGACTTTGGTGGTTTTGATGGACTTTATCATGTAGCCGGTGGAAGTGGCCGAAAGCATGGCGATGGCCCCTTACACAAGCTGACACTGGATGGATGGAACAAAACACTTGATCTCAATCTTACTTCGCTCATGCTCTCGAATCGTGCGGCAGCACAAACATTTTTGAAAAGAAAAACTGCGGGTACTATTCTAAATATGGGTTCGGTATTGGGATATTCTCCTTCACCAAAGTATTTTGTAACGCATGCGTATGCGGCATCCAAGGCAGCTGTTATCGGTTTTACAAAATCAATAGCAGCCTATTATGCTCTCAACAATATCCGATTTAATGTCTTGGCTCCTGCCTTAGTGGAAACACCCATGGCACAGCGCGCTGCCAATGATGAAGCCATTGTATCCTTTATCAAAACGAAGCAACCCTTGGATGGTGGCCGAATAGGAGCTACAACAGACTTGGATGGCGCAGCCATTTTCTTTATGTCTGACCAATCTAAATTTACAACCGGACAAGTACTAGCCGTAGATGGTGGTTGGGAAATAAGTGAAGGTCAATATTAATCAAATGGAAAAGTTAGCCATTGGCATAGACTTAGGATGCACACACATCAAAGCGATTTTAGTAAAAGCGGATGGCACAATCCTGAAAGAAATTCGTGAAGACACACAAGAACATAATGACCAACACTGGAAAGGTGAAGTAATTCGGATTATAAAAGAATTTAAACATCACTCACAATATAAAATCACCGCTATTGGGCTTTCAGCACCGGGGTTGGCTAATGCAACAAATACATGCATAGCCATTATGCCGGGCCGTTTGCCCGGATTAGAAAATTTTGATTGGTCGGACTTTTCTGGTGATCGCATTTTTGTTCTTAACGATGCGCACGCTGCATTGATGGCTGAAGCACAATTTGGTGCCGCTAAAAATTTGAAACATGTAATTATGTTAACACTCGGCACGGGTGTAGGGGGTGGTATTTTAATTAACGGTAACCTGTATCAAGGCATGAATCAAATGGCAGGCCACATGGGCCATACAACAGTTGATGCCATGGCCATGAATAAAGATGTAACGAATATGCCGGGCAGCTTGGAAGATGCCATTGGAAACCTTTCGATTAAGCAACGGTCAAAAGGAAAATTTGAAACCACCTGGGATTTGGTTAAAGCCTATGAAGCGGGGGATTCATTTGCAACAGATGTATGGTTAACATCTGTTAGAAAATTAGCGGTTGCAATTGCTTCGTTTGTTAATATTATTTCTCCAGAGCTGATAATCCTTGGAGGTGGTATTTCGAAGGCAAATGATCTATTGTTGAACCCACTCAATAAATACCGCGCACAATTTGAATGGCGGCCGGGCGGCAAACAAATTCCATTACAACTCGCACAATTTTCTGATCTTGCAGGAGCGTTAGGTGCGGCAGGATTTGCACTTTCAAATTCATCAAAATGAATGTAATTCAGGAATATATTTCACTAAGCAAAAAAATTACTGACCGTGTTGCCGATCAGGAATTACAAATCGGCCGTACCGCTGCATGGTTTGCAGAAACAATACTGACTGGGAGAATGGTGCATGTATTTGGTTCTGGCCACAGTCGCATTATGGTTGAAGAGATGTGGCCTCGTTATGGTTCCTTTCCAGGATTCAATCCCATGGTAGAGTTGTCCCTTACATTTCATAATTTGGTAGTGGGCTCCAACGGGCAACGACAAGCTATGTTTTTGGAAAATGTATCTGGTTTAGCAGAACGGATCTTGAGGAATTTTGACGTAGAGTCAACCGATTGCGCGTTGATTATTTCATCGAGCGGAACTAACATTGTTCCCGTTGAAATGGCAGAACTCTTCCAACAGAAAAAAATAAAAGTAGTTTCAATCCTAACCCAAAAGCATTCTGACAAAAGTGAAAGCAAACGAAGTGATGGAAAAAAATTAAGTCACTTTTCAGATTTGATTTTAGATACAGGTGCCCCTGTGGGTGATTCCATGATTAAAATTCCTGGTTTAGATACTCCGGTAGCACCCGGCTCAACAATTGGCGGAGCAATGCTTATCAATTGTATCAAAGCGGAAGTTGCAAGACTGCTCACAGAAGCAGGTCAGCCACCCAAAGTATTAACAGCTGCTAATGTGGTGGGGAAAGAAAAGGCAATTGAACTCTTTGAAAGTGCTTATGATGAACATGCACATCGATTAGCAAAATTGTATCAACACGTAGGTAAACCAAAAAAATAATGCAACCTATCCCCATTCGTACCACGGTTATTGGTAGTTATCCGTTTCCGGGCTGGCTTGAGTTTTCCGTTAAACATCTAACCGAGTTCGGAAATGCTGACAGAGAAGAACTGATTGATGATGCCGTCATAGCGGCCATTCACGATCAGGTAACTGCCGGGTTGGATGTGATTACCGATGGTGAACAAACGCGATTAGATTTTAATCTTTCCTTTTATGGATTCATTAAAGGAATTAAAGAAAATACAGACGAACTAAGAAAGTTTGGTCCGGCCGCGCACGATCAGCGTGGAAAAAATTCGATTATTGATACATTAACTGCACTGGATGGATTAGGCGCAGTGAAAGAATTTATACGATTGAAAAAATTGGCACCTAAAGGTCCGGTGTTGAAGGCAAGTATTCCTGGGCCGTACACTCTAAGTGGCCGATTGCTACCCAATGAAAAATATAAAGACCGCTATGCTATAACAGAAGCGTTGCTGCCTTTTGTTAAAAAAGAATTGGAAGATTTAGTGGATGCTGGCTGTACGGAAATTACAGTGGATGAACCTTCCATGAGTTGCTATGCCTACAAAGAAGACACACAACGATTTGTCGATATTTTTAATCGCACCGTAAAAAGTGTGGTGGGTAAGTGCCGGCTTTCTACTCATTTATGTTTTGGAAATTTTAAAGGTCGTCCTGTGGGATATAGAAGTCTTGCGCCCATGCTCCCTGATTTTTTAAATCTTGACGTAAATGAAGTTCATATTGAAATGGCGAATCGTGAATTTGCTGAAATTGAACTGTTAGCCGCCTTTGCTGAAAAGATGGATGTAGCGGTGGGGATTGTAGACGTAAAGAATTACTACATTGAAACGGAAGAAGATGTTGTGCAGCGAATCAATAAATGTTTGAAATACGTGCCTGCAGAAAAATTGGCCGTTGCTCCTGATTGTGGCTTGAGTCAAACTGCGCGCTGGGCATCCCGACAAAAGTTGGCCAACATGGTAAAGGGTGCGAAGAAAGTAAGGGCAAACTTAAAATAGATACTGAATACTTGTTACTTGATCTAATCAGAATCTAGTATCCAGTTTCCAGAAACAAGAATCCGGTTATGTTAATTAAACCACTCCATCAAGGTGAATCACTAGCCAACCAAATTCGACTTTCAAAGCAAGAAGGCAATGTCGATTCAATGGATATTTGGTGGCTTGGGCAAAGTGGATTTCTTATACAGTGGAATAAAAAGTGTTTACTCTTCGATCCATACCTATCCGATTCGCTTTCAAAAAAATATGCTACTACCAACAAGCCTCATGAGCGCATGAGTGAGGTGGTGATCAGTCCTGAATTACTAGACTGCATTGACATCGTGACGTCAAGTCATAATCACACCGATCACTTGGATGCAGAGACCTTAACTTCGCTCTTTCAAAAAAATAAAAATATCCAATTCGTAATCCCTGAAGCTAATCGAAATTTTATTGTTGATCGGTTAAAATGTGAATCCAATTTTCCTATTGGCTTAACCGATGGTGAAGAAAAAACTGTTGCCGGATTTACTTTTCACGGTGTACCCGCTGCGCACAATCAGATTGAGCGCGATGAACAAGGCCGGTGCAGGTTTATGGGCTATGTAGTTCAGTTCAAAAAATTTTCTGTTTACCACAGTGGCGATACTTTGTGGTATGACGACATTGTTGATATTCTTACTCCATTCCAAGTGGATATAGCTTTTCTTCCCATCAATGGAAATGAACCTGAACGTGGTGTTGCCGGAAATTTAAACTGTGAGGAAGCAGCCCGACTAGGAAAAGAAATTCAGGCGAAGTTGGTCATTCCTCATCATTACGATCTTTTTAAATTCAACACGGCCGATCCAAAAGAATTTGAAAGAGAAGCGAAGAAAGTAAATCAGTCTTATAAAGTTTTACAATTAGGCGAACATGTTGTAATAAGGTAAGACATCGTTCAGGGCTTTGAAAATTACAACGAGCTACTTTTTTATAAACAAATCTGTCATGAAAGTGAAGTTATTTTCTATCGGTCTGATCTTCGCTGTTGCAGGGTATAGCCAAACTCTCGATCAAAAACTTAGTAACGCTGCGCTTAGTTTAATTAACGATCAGGTTGTTTACGATCCAGCTTATTTCTCTATTCCCTATCCCAATGGAGATGTTCCAGCCAATAAAGGAGTATGCACCGATGTGGTGATCCGTGCCTATCGAAAAGTAAACATTGATCTGCAAAAAGAAGTGCATGAAGATATGGTCGGTAACTTTTCAAGCTACCCTCAATTATGGAGACTTAAGAAAACAGATAAAAATATCGACCACCGCAGAGTACCCAATCTTATGACCTACTTTGGGCGCCATGGAATTACAAAACCAATAACCCGCAAGGCTGAAGATTATGTACCGGGCGATATTGTATGTTGGAATTTGGGTGGAGCTACTACTCACATCGGGATTGTTGTTAATAAAAAATCATCGGATGGTGAGCGGTATCAGATCGTTCATAATATCGGAGGTGGGCAAGTGATGGCCGACTGCCTCTTCCAATTCAAAATCATTGGTCATTACTCATATCCCAAACAAACAAGCAATTCCGCCAACTGAATTTACTTTTTCTTCTTACTCGCTTTAGCTTTCTTATTGAAATCCAATGAGAGGGATATCCAATAGTCGAAATCTTTCTTTGACCTTATACCGCTTTCATCAATCAGCACATAGCCAATCATCGGTCGCTTAGTAAAATCCATGGTGCGGCACCCTGTTTTTTCTACTGCTTCCTCATGCAAGGCGGGATCAATGCGACACATTAACTCATCTTTAATAATTCCCACACACATTTTACCGTTGTACATAAACGTGAGTCCGCCCATCATCTCTTTTTCAACTACATTACGCAGTTCGGAAAACCGTTCACGAATCCTGTTTGCAAGTTTTTCGGAATAGGCCATGGTTAATAAATTGATTTACCTTAATTCAGCACTGGGTTCTTCTTTATCATAACCACCTCCACACCTTTTTCTTTCGCCAGGTTGTTAACCCGATCTACATTTCTATCAATCGTGCTGCGCAGGCGGCTCAGTTCCTCGTCTACTAATTTAGTAAGCCCTTGCCGAACCTCCTCGCCTTGCTCCGTAGGCCGGAAATCACCCTGCGCCTGCTCTACCATTAAATGCGCCAGTCGATTGTTCATTTTAATACCGTAGTTAAGTGGGTCTTGTACGCTTCGATTTTTGGTTTGGTGAATATTATTTTCGTGCGTAGTAAGTTCCTCTTCAAATTGTTTTACCAAATCAGACAATGATTTGTATTGTGGATCACTACCGATTTTACTTTTCAAAAACCCCAGATCTTCTTTTATTTTCCGGATATCAATCACACCCTGATTAGCCTCACTTACTTTATCGCGCACCTTTACCAGAAAATCAAATTGCGCCTGTAAGTCTTCTTGCGTAGAAGGAACGCGCGGATCTTTTAGAATTTCAAATTCTTGTTCGCTTACATTTCCGTTGGCAGTTAGGCGCACTTTATATTTGCCCGGTACCGCCTTTGGGCCAAGATTTGGCGAACCATAATACACCATGCCCGGAAATGTTGTATAACCCGGATAGCGCATGTCCCACACAAATCGATTGCCTCCGCTCTTTACAGTTAGCTGTTCGCGACCTTTACCCTTTGTACTGAATGTACTGATGATCGTTCCAGATGATTCTAACATTTCCAGTTTAATTTCTGCTTTCTCATCAACATTCTTAACAAAGTAATGCACCAATACACCCCCGGGATGATTTTCGCCTTCCAACTTTCTATTGGCACCACGCCAACCCGATCCGCCCGGCATGCGATAGCTTGCCATCGGTTTATACAAAATAGTTTCTTTACTGCTGAGCTCTTTGCTGAGTTGATGTAAGGGTGTTAAATCATCAATCATCCAAAAACTACGACCATGCGTAGCGGCAATCAGATTATCATTTTTTATAGCCAAGTCAGCAATGGGTACAGGCGGTAAGTTCATTTGAAACTTGCTCCAGCTTGCTCCATCATCAAATGAAATCCACATACCCTTTTCAGTTCCTGCATATAATAATCCTTGTCGCTTAGGGTCGGCTCGCACCACGCGCACAAACTCTTCTTTTGGAATCCCGTTCGTTATCAAGTTCCACGTTTTTCCGTAGTCTGTTGTTTTATATATGTACGGAGTATAATCTCCAAACTTATAAGATGTTGCTACTGCATAGGCTCCCCCTTTCACAAATGGGTTTACGTCAATGCTATTCCACATATTATACTTTGGCGATGCAGAAGGAGTTACGTTTTTCCAATTCTTTCCACCATCGATGGTTACTTGAATTAATCCATCATCCGAACCCGTCCAGATTTCATCTTTCGTATATGGCGATTCTGCAATCACAAAAATGTTTGCATAATACTCGGCACCGGTATTGTCTTGTGTAATTGGCCCACCACTGGATTTAATTGTTTCAGGTTCGTTACGTGTTAAATCCGGACTGATGGCCGTCCAGCTTTGACCCCCATTGTCGGTTACATGCAAATAGTTTGAGCCTGCATACAATTTTTTTGGATCGTGATGACTGAATGTAAGGGGATAATTCCAGTTGAAACGATACTTCATTACTTCAGCTCCAGAACCAGCCGGAAGATCAGGCCACACATTGGTACTGCGTTCCTGTCCGTTATCTAGATTATTCATGCTCATGTAGCCTTTGTAATCACTTCCGTAGATGATATTTGGGTTGGTTGGATCTGGTGCCAGGTGTGCACTTTCGCCAATAGGAAGAGCTTCCCAATCATTTTCGGAAATACTGCTGCTGTTGGTGCGATGCGGAATACGCACGCTGGTGTTATCCTGTTGTGCTCCCAGAATATTATAAGGAAAAGCATTGTCCGTGCTAACACGATAAAATTGGGCGGTGGGCTGATTGTGATACGTTGTCCAATTCTCACCGGCATCATTCGAAATCTGCGCCCCCCCATCATCGGCTATAGCCATCCGTTGATTATTGTTCGGGTCGATCCACAAATCATGATGATCACCATGCGGTGCGTTTTTCAATTCAAACGTTTTGCCGCCATCTTTTGAAACACCATAGCTCACATTCATCACAAAGACTTTGTCTTCATTTTGTGAATCCGCATAAATGCGGCAATAATACCAGGCACGTTGCAGCAATGCCCGATCTTGATTTACGCGCGCCCAGGTTTTCCCGGCATCATCCGAACGATACACACCCGGAGCCTCTGAGTTTTCAATGATAGCCCACACCCTATTTGTATTTACAGGCGATACTGTCACGCCAATAATTCCATTCAATCCTTTGGGCATGCCCGGTTTATCCGAAAGATTTTCCCACGTATCACCCCCGTCCACACTTTTCCACAATTTTGAATCCGGCCCACCGCTATCCATGCGATATCCGTTGCGTTTCATGTTCCAGGTAGCGGCATATAAGATGCGTGGATTGTTAGGGTCGAAAATTAAATCTCCTGCCCCCGCAGTATCATTCATATATAAAACACGTTTCCAGGTTTGGCCTCCATCCACACTGCGATACACACCACGCATTTCATTGGGCTTCCAGAGATTACCCATGGCTGCAACGTACACTACGTCAGGATTTTTTGGATGAACTCTGATTCTTGAAATATGACGTGAGTCCGACAGTCCGATATGTTTCCAACTGGTTCCTGCATCCGTTGATTTCCAAACACCCCAGCCGCTCGAAACATTATTGCGCACGGTTTGTTCGCCTTCACCCACATAAATAACATTCGGATCGCTCTCCGCAACAGCCACTGCACCAATCGAACCCCCAAAATATGCATCTGTAATATTGCTCCATGTTTGGCCGGCATCAGTCGTGCGCCATACGCCCCCGCCCACAGCTCCAAAATAATAGAGGTTCGGGTTATTCAGCACACCTGTAACCGTGCCTGAACGCCCACCGCGAAAAGGGCCCAACTCGCGCCAGGTCATTCCTGCATAGAGAGACGGATCAAAAGTAGTGGTTGATGTTGCCGCTGTTGATTTCTTCTGAGCAGACGAAACCGCAGCTATTAACCCAAAAAGAAAGAAGTATAAGAAGCGCATGAGATAAGTTTTAAATAACAGAATTACAAAAATAAAGTGAGCTTCCTGCCGATTTTATTCAAACGGACGGAGGCATTCCATACAGACCCAATTACAAATCAAACAGTTTGTTTATATTTATCACATGGAGGATCAAACCATTTTTTCAGAGTACTTCTTTTATCGATTGCTTATCAATACCGTTTTTATGGTGGTGTTAATTCGGTTCGTCTATTATCAAACCTATCATAAGAAAGACTCCTTCTTCACATTTTTCCTGCTGAACTTTATGGTGTTTCTGCTTTCCTTCATGCTGGAAAAAGCAAAAGCATTTAATTCTATTGGCAGCGCGTTCGGTTTGCTGGCCGCTTTTTCACTCCTTCGGTTTCGCACGGAAACTATCACCATTAAGGACATGACTTACCTGTTTATTATTATGGCAGTTGGCCTGATCAACTCGATTATGAAAGGAAGTTACCTGGAAATTATGAGCATCAATGCAGTAATTGCGGCAGGAGTGTTTGTTGTGGATGGCAATGTGCTGATGCGCAATCAAAAAATGAAATTGGTTGAGTATGATATAATGGCAAACATTAAGCCTGATCAACATGCAATACTGTTGGCTGACTTGCGGGAGAGGACCGGGCTTGATATTCGAAAAACCACTATTGAAGAAATTGATCTGGTGAAAAACAGGGTTGTTATCAAAATCTATTACTATTAAATTTTGAGAAAACTATTTGCCATAATGCTACTTTGTGGATATGGCTTTGTTGCTCGTTCACAAAAAGCAGATGTTCCGCCCCTTTTTCAACAGCAAGATCCTTTAGCCTTACAGATAGCCTTCTCCATTAGAGAAGTAAAGAAAAGCAAAGTTGACTCGGTTTTTTTTCATTCTTCGATAAAATTTAAAGTCGAGGATGCCTGGGATTCTATTCCTATGGAAATACGAGCACGGGGTAACTTTAGAAGGAGGAATTGTTTTTTCCCTCCCCTAAGACTCAGAATGAATAAAAAGGATTCCGAGAAAACAATCTTTGAAGGGAACAAAAGTTTTAAATTGGTTTTGCCCTGTCAAACTGTTAAGTCGGGATGGGACTTAATCATGAAAGAATATCTTTGTTATAAGCTACTTGAGCCTCTCACACCTTACTATTTTCATACCAGACTTACTTACATTACGCTCACCAATACGAGTGGGAAAAACCCTAAACCCTATTCCGTTATTGGTTTTATAATTGAAGATGATGATTTGATTGCGCATCGCTTTGATGGCAAAGTTGTTGAAAAGAGAATTCACCCCTTACAATTAAATGATACCGCTGCAGTTGTTCTTGATTTGTTTCAATACATGATTGCTAATACCGATTGGTCCTCTTATGGACAGCATAACATGAAGGTGATTCGGGCACGAGCGAGTAATGTTCCCTTGGCATACGATTTTGACATGGCTGGATTGGTTAGCGCCCCTTACGCAACCGTAAATGAAAATCTTTCTATCCGCTCGGTTAAAGAACGATTGTACCGTGGATTTTGTCGCAATGAGTCAGTAGTGCAATATGTAAGATCGGAATATATTAAAAATGAACCAATCATTATGAAAGTTATTGACGACCATAAATCGTACTTTACTGACGCTGATTTTAAAGGAATAAAAAAATTCATTAATGAATTTTTTGAAGGGATCAAAAATGACAGATCATTTTCTGATGCAATCTTGTTTCCGTGCAGGAAAGACTAAACCTTAAATTAAGAGATGTGCAAAAAACAAAGGCACGAGCCACTTAGAATAGTGACTTCGTGCCTCTATAGTTAATACTTCAGTTTAATTATTAATGATCGTTTCTTTCTTTTCCGTATTCACAGCCGGTAAATTCTTTTCTTTAAATTTTTGATTGTAGTCACGAATATCCTTTTCAATCAGAATATTCATTTGCTGCTTATACTTTGTCCAGGTGGCGTTAACATCCATGGCGCGATCTTGTACACCTTTTGTTAACCGCGGATCATGTGTATCGGCTACCCCACGCAGCTGCAAAAATTCTGAGTTCAATTTATTAGGAAAATTAATTACGTCCTGGAAATTTTTGCTTCGGGGTTCAATTAAATTCTTCTCCCATTCTTCAATTTTCTTAAGAATATCCTTTCCATTTTCAATCAGATCTT
Organism: Cyclobacteriaceae bacterium; assembly: GCA_016787755.1. Taxonomy (GTDB): domain Bacteria; phylum Bacteroidota; class Bacteroidia; order Cytophagales; family Cyclobacteriaceae; genus ELB16-189. The sequence continues at coordinate 155,163 of JAEUUA010000023.1, forward strand.
TTGCATCAGGATTACTCATTAAGGATTCGTTTAAAGTTTCAATTTGTTTTTTCACTTGCCGCATGTTGTTGACTGAATTGTGTAGCTCATTAAACTTTTCTCCACTTTGTTTTAGAAACTCTTGTTGAGCCGTCCACTCTGCAGCTGTGGCGGTAACTTTTGGATCGGAGATAATCTCTAACTCAGTTTCTGAGGATTGTCCTTTAAAGGTGACGCGGGCCTTGTATTTACCTGGAGCCACACGATAGCCGCTGTAGTCACCATATACATAAACACCTTGCACTCCTGTAAGGCTTTCCGTGCGAAAATCCCATGCAAATCGATTTACTCCTGCTTCCGCAGGAATTGTTTGTGGTGCTGAAGGCCCCCCTGGCCAAGGTTTGAAATTTTCATCTTTTTTGTTGGTGTACTTCCTAATCAATTTTCCATCGGCTCCCAAAATCTCCAGTGTTACTTTATTGGTATCGGCCTTTTCCTTCAGATAATAATCCAACGCCACCCCGTTAGCAGGATTGCGACCTAAGCCCGGGATATCGCCAAAGTATTCTGGAATGGTTACTGACGATAACCGATAGGTTGGTTTAGGTGTAAATAATTTTACGGTTGATGGGAATGAGCCTTTCGATTGTTGAATGGCAGCCAGGTCATCTAAAATCCAAAAAGCACGCCCTGCTGTAGCCGCAATCAAATCATTGTCTTTTATAATTAAATCAGTTACAGGAACGATGGGCAAATTCAACTGAAACTTACTGAATGAACTCCCGCCATTCGTTGATAAATAAAATCCACGCTCCGATCCTGCATACAACAAGTCTTTTACTTTTTTATCCTCACGTATCACTTTGATGAAGTCATCCACTTCAACGCCCCCACCAATCTTCGTCCACGTTTTACCGTAATCAGTAGATTTATACGTCATATTCGAATAATCATTAAACTTATAGCGCGATGCAGTAATATAAACCGTTCCTTTATCGTGTGGCGATACTTCAATAGAATGAATCATTGCTTCTGGCATACCGGCTGGCGTAATATTGGCCCATGTCTTTCCTCCATCTTTAGTTAATTGTACATAGCCACAATCGCTACCCGTATAAATCACACCGCGTTCATGCGGAGATTCAATCACATAATAAATCGTGTTATAATTTTCGCCCCCTGCTCCTTCATTTGTAATAGGCCCTCCACTTGTGTTTTGTTTTGTAGTGTCGTTGCGTGTTAAGTCTGGGCTAATTACTTCCCAACTAAATCCGCCATTGGTGCTTTTAAACAGAACATTACCGGCATGATACAATACTTTTGAATCATGTGGTGAATTTATTAACGGTGCATTCCAGTTGAAACGATATTTCATTTCGCGTGGCTTAAATCCTAGATTAGTAGCTGGATATTCCTGAATGTCCTTAACCTCTCCTGTGCGCGTATCTAGTACATCAATAATGCCCTGATAGCAACCTCCGTATAACAATTCTGGATTCGAAGGATCATTAAATGCAATCCACGCACTTTCGCAACCTGGACCGTTGAACCAATCTTTCTCAGTGATTCCATAACTTCCGTTTCTGCTTGGGATGGCGACTGATGAATTATCTTGTTGCCCACCATATACCCAATACGGAAAACGATTGTCAACATTTACCCGATAAAATTGTGCGGTAGCCTGGTTGTTCAGTGGCGACCATGATCGGCCCGTGTTAAAACTAATTTCACCCCCGCCATCATCGGCCAACGCCATCGTGCTATTTGTTTTGGGATTGATCCATAAATCATGGGTATCGCCATGGCCTACACGCAACGTTGAAAAAGTTTTTCCACCATCAATAGAGCGTGTCATGGGTGCATTCAATACATAGACAACATCTTCATTAATAGGATCTGGAAATACTTCCATATAATACCAACTGCGCGCGGTTATTGTGTGATCGCTTGTCATGTGATTCCACTTTTTACCGCCATCATCCGAACGATACAATCCGGCTTTTGATTTTTCGGCCTCGATAATTGAATACACCCGATTCGGATTGGCGCGCGAAACCGCAACCCCTATTTTTCCCATTTCTTTGGGAAGACCTTCTATAATTTTTGTCCATGTATCACCACCGTCTGTTGATTTCCAAATCGCGGAACCCGGACCACCGCTCTCCACTTTCCACGGATATCTTCTGTGCTGCCAGGTTGCCGCATAAATTATTCGTGGATTTGTCATATCCATATTTAGTGAAGAGACACCCGTGTTCTCATCTACATATAATGTTTTCTTCCAGGTGGCTCCGCCATCAACTGATTTATAAACACCCCGATCTGAACTTGGACCATGCACAGCACCCTGCGCTCCTACCAATACAATGTCTGGATTATTAGGATGAATTGCGATCTCAGAAATGTGACGCGTTTTTTCCAAACCAATATTTTTCCAGGTCTTCCCACCATCGGTTGACTTATAAACACCATCGCCATACGAAGTCATTACTCCGCGCACGGCATGCTCACCGGTACCTACATAAATTACATTAGGATCGCTTTCGCAGATCGCGATTTCTCCAATAGAACCAACTTTAAAAAATCCGTCTGAAATATTCTTCCAGGTAATACCGGCATCGTCTGTCTTCGCTATTCCACCGCCTGTGTACCCAACATAATACACATTGTCATTTCCAATAACTCCCGAAATTGCATTAGCCCGACCCCCGCGGAACGGTCCAATGTTTCGCCACTTCAACCCTTTAAAGTTGGCAGCATCTAAGGCGCTTGTTGTTTGTGGTTCTGTTTTTGATTTAGATTTTTGCGCTGTCACGGGAATTATTCCAAACAATGCCAGCAACAGAATGCAGGATAATTTTTTCATAGGAGTTAGTTTAGTGCAGCTAAGTAAGGAAAAAGTATAGAAAATCGCAGACGATTTTACAGGGAGGGTAAAGTATTAAACTACCTGGAGCGGGTTAGAATGAGATGATTATCTAAACACCTGAATCAATCCGTACACTCCTACCCATGTGATGGAAAACAAGCTTATCCAAAAAAGAATGTTATACCCCGAACTGGTTGCTAATTCTTGCTTGCCCCTATACTTAAAGTTCCAGGCAGCATAGATGACGAGAATAAGCATAACCGAACCCACAATGCCACCCGATAGCACCATGAGAACGGGCAATTGAATGAAAAGAAACATGCCCGCCCACACGAATGGAAAAATTATCCCGAGCAGGGAAATTACTTTGTTTCTTTTCACTTGATCGGAGAAATCGAGCCAACCAATCTGACCCGAGAGGTCGGTGAATACCCGAGTCCAATAAGCCAGGGTAGCATACACACTGGAAAACAAAACAAAGAAAGCACCTACGAGGTACATTGTTTTTATTCCGTTACCCAATGACTGCGTATAAATAAGCGCCAGTGTTTCAATCACTTGATTTCCCTGGGGTACGGTTTCACGGCCATGCAAAATGGCGGCTCCTAATAAATAAAACGTTACTGTAACAAGCGTGTAGATAATCATCGCCACCACGGCATCTATGTACATCACGTTGATCCAGCCTTGCGCTCTTTTTTTCCACTCCGGTGTATGAGTGGGTGGACCCGAATGACTGGCATATCCTTTTTCAATGCACCAATAATTGTAGGCTATAATTTCATCGCTTGCTACTCCGGTTATTCCAAAGGCACCCAAAGCAATCCCTATTTCTGTGGGCGTGAGTTTAAATCGTTGCCCATGTACCATATCCGATAAGGAGAAAGCAAACTCTGTAAACTGAATTGAAAAAAGGGAAGCCAATGTAAGCACAGTAAAAAGTAAAATCATAAGCAACGATACTTTTTCGATCATAGCATACTTACCATTATAAATCAACGCTGCTGCACATGTTGCAATGATCAGCACCCACACCACAATGCTGACAGCCGGAAAAAGTAAATGCATCACCACGGAAGCACTCCCAATGATTCCACCAATCTGAACTACTTTAAGAGTTTGCAAGATTAACAACGTCCACACCGACCAGTTTGCATTTCCCATGCGCAAACCGGGCAACTTGTTAAATGATTGTCCAGCTGTTTCTCCTGTTAGAATGGCATGCCGCCCAAATTCCAATTGCACAGCAACTTTGGCAAGACAACTAATAATGATAATCCATAACGCAGCAAAGCCCGCACTGGCACCAAGCACTGTGGTAGCGATCAATTCACCAGAACCTACAATAGAAGCAGAAAGAATAAAGCCCGGTCCTAAAAATTTCAAACTCGCCATAAAAGAACGCGGGGGTTCCTTTATCGTGTGTTCACTGATGATGTAGGGATCGGTAGTCAAATATTTTTTAATTAATAACCGTCACTCTTCAATGCTACGGTAGGGATTAGTGCGGGCAGCTCGCACCGTTTGAGAGCTAATAAATTATATGATCGCCATCACCTTTCGAGTGGTAATCACTCATTCTTTTTCAATTCGTTTCGGAAGAACTTATCGTCATCATCTTCCCCCTTTTGGATGAGGGCTCCAATCTCGAGAATCTTAAATTCTGTTCTTCGATTTCGTTGGCGGCCTACAGGGTTATCGCTGCCGTCAGGATTGGTATTCCGGGCAATCGGTTTGGATTCACCATATCCTTTTGCTACCAGTCTTGCCGGATCAATCCCCTTCTTAATAAGATAATTAACTGTGGCCTCCGCCCTACGCTGCGATAACTGAATGTTATATGCATCAGATGCAATACTATCTGTATGTGAACCCATTTCAATCTTCAAGTCAGAGTTATCATTGAGAAGGGTAACAAGTTTATCCAACTCTCGTGCAGCTTCTTTTCTGATAACCGCAGAATCGTACCCAAAATAAATATTCTCCAACCTGAAAATCTTATTCCGCTCTTTTCGATCTAAAACAAGAATCGTGTCAAGCGTAATGTTAGTGACCAGTTCTTTCAATGATTCTAGTGGCACGGACTTTCCAATAGTAGTATATGATTGTCGCTTGGTAATAAATCCATCCGTTTCGCCCAGCAACGAGTAATCTTCATTTTCATACACCCTAAAAAGAAACTTACCGTCATTGCCGGTAACAAAATCCTGCATCACTTCCCCATCCTGATCAAGCAAAGCAACTTTTGTGTTTGGTAAAATTTCGCGGGTACTGTCCTTACGAGTCATGTACGTGATGCCTTGCAAATAATAGTTTACAACTTTTAAATCAGGATCTTCATTTATAAACGTATAGATGTCATCATCACCCATTCCCCCTTCGCGATTAGAGGTAAAAAATCCGCGATCAGCCTTGAATAAATAAATTCCAAAATCATCAGCTGAAGAATTGACAGGTTGTCCTAAGTTTTGAACAACTGTTTTTCCATTGGCCCGCTTTACTTCAAAAATATCCAGCATCCCATAGCCAGGATGTCCATCGGAAGAAAAAAACATTTTGCCACTCTCTGAAACATAGGGGAACAACTCTTCGCCTGCCGTATTGATTTCAGGTCCCATATTTTTTACTCTACCAAAACGACCTCTGCCATCCATTTGTGCAGAATAAATATCCAAGCCACCAAAACCACCTTTGCGGTTAGAGGAGAAATAAAGAGTTCTTCCATCCGGACTTAATGCAGGAGTAGATTCCCAGGATTCAGGCAGATTGATGTTTATTGGTGTTGGTTCAGCCCACTGGCCATTGCGGAAGCGGGACAAGTATAAATCCACATCAATAGCTCCTTTCCGTCTGCCGTTGTTCCCCTTAGCAAAAATCATTGTCTTGCCATCGGGGGTAAAGGTGATGCACCCCTCATTGATGTTTGATTCGTTGATGAAGCTGGGCAACGGTGCAATGGTACTGGCATTTACATTGGCGCCATTGGTTTCTGCTTTATAAATATCGGTGAAAGGAGTTCCTGTTGCCTCATAAATCCGGGAATTACTCCGTGAAGAAGTAAAGTACAATTCGTTGTTGGAATACACCGGAGCATACTCAGTAAACGGAGTATTAATGGCTTCGAGGTTTTTTATTTTATAGTAACTCTTTTTTTGAGAAAGTTTGTCGAGGTAGTCGAGGCCATCAATCTCTCTGCGGGCACGGTCTTTTATCTTGTCATTGTCGGTGGAGCTTTCCAACTCGTCTAACACAGTGCGTGCCTCGGCATACTTTGCGTTCGCTTGAAGTGATTTAGCGTAATATAATTTAACGGAATCCGGATTTACTCCTTTGCCCTTTGCACGGGCATAAAAGGGTTCAGATTCTTTAATGCGGTTAGAGAGCCGGTAGGATTCTGCCAGGAAATAGTTTGCTTTGCCATTGTTGGGCTCCTTTTTAAGGACACCCCGATAATAGCCGATTACCTTCTCGTACTTGCCATAGCGGAATGACTTCATTGCCTTTTTTTCGGGGCTACAACCTGCAAACACAATCAATCCCGCCAATACCAATGCAACGATAACTCTCATAAAAACTTGTAAGGCTAAAAATACGAAATATTAATACTACTGAGTTAACGCAGTTTTAGGTAAATATTTTGCCAGCCACGACTTTTCTACAGGAATTGTGTTGGCAGATTCCCATTCACCCTTCGTTGCTGCCAGGGTATGAAAGGTGAGGGTGTCTGATCTTAAATCGCCTGATGCAAAGCGTGCCTTCAAATTAGAAAGTGGAACCAGGACCACCCGATTGTTAATAAGAAAAGGAATTGCCGAACGATCTAAAAAATCGATCCCTGTTGCCGTTTGAATTTGCCTTAAGACTCCCACCGAACTATCGATGGAACATCCGCTTGGATTCTGAAAATTCTCATCCAATGCCATCACAATAAACTGGTTTCGTTCGATTTTGTAAGAAGTTCTCAGGGGTTCGCCATGGGCCGCCCATTTTGCGCAAAATGATTCAAGTAAGTCGCTTACAGATTTCTCTTCTGCTTGCGTGAATGCCCGGGTTCCTGTATAAATCCAAACCCTACTCTCACTCGGTAATTCTTCAAAGGGTAAATACATGATATAATATTTTAAATTGATGATGGACGAGGTAAATGACGAAGGACGATTTACAAGGTACGAATTGCTCGCGAGGCTAAATACTTCGTCATTTTTTAGTTCGTCCTCATTTCATTGTCTCCGCTATTAGCTCTGCCAAATCCTTCACCTTCACTTCTGCTTCCTTTTCTTTGCTCTTTACGCCATCGGTCATCATGGTCATACAAAACGGACAAGCCACAGCAATGGTTCCTGCACCTGTCGATAATGCCTCTTCAGCGCGCTCAACGTTAATATCTTTGTTTCCTTTCTCAGGTTCTTTAAACATTTGCGCTCCACCAGCCCCACAACATAAACCGGTTGTGCGGCAACGTTTCATCTCTACCAAATCAGCATCCAAGGCTTGAAGCACTTCGCGTGGAGCTTCATAGATATTATTTGCCCTGCCTAAATAACAGGAATCGTGATACGTAATTTTTTTTCCCTTGAAGGATCCTCCCTCAGCCAGTTTTATTTTACCATCATTGATTAACTGTTGAAGAAAGGTAGAGTGATGAATTACTTCATAGTTCCCGCCCAACTCCGGATACTCATTCTTTATGGTATTGAAACAATGGGGGCAAGCCGTTACAATCTTCTTTACATTATACCCATTGAGCACCTGGATATTGCTCATCGCCTGCATCTGAAACAGAAATTCATTGCCTGCTCTGCGCGCAGGATCACCCGTGCATGATTCTTCCGTGCCTAATACTGCAAAGTTAGTTCCTACAGCATTCAGGATTTTTACAAATGCTTTGGTTACTCGCTTGGCGCGATCGTCAAACGATCCGGCACATCCCACCCAAAAAACTATTTCGGGTGATTCGCCTTTAGCAGTAAGTTCGGCAAGAGTTGGTGCGTTCATTCAAATATTCTTTAGATAGTTACTCTTTACTCCAATTAAATCGATCGCTGGGCGAAAATTTCCAAGGGGCAAAACTGGTTTCAATGTTTTGAAACATATTGTTCCATTGAGCAGGTGAACCCGATTCTTCCATAGCAACATAACGTCTCAGTTCCAAAATAATTTCCAAGGGATTAATCATGATGGGACAAGCCTCAACACATGCATTACAACTTGTGCAGGCATTAATTTCTTCTTTAGTGATGTAGTCGTTTAACAAAGTCTTTCCATCATTCAAACCTTGTCCGCCCGCTATTAAACTCTTTCCTACTTCCTCCATACGGTCACGAGTATCCATCATGATCTTGCGAGGCGAAAGTTTCTTTCCCGTAAGGTTAGCCGGGCACTCTGCTGTGCAACGACCACACTCGGTGCATGAGTAAGCTGCCATTAAATTTGTGCGACTAAGATCGTTTATATCCTTGGCCCCAAATCTCCCAGGTTCAGCAGGAGTTGCTGGCGCTTCTGTTGTTAGACCAAGCATCGACTTCACCTCGTTTGTCACGATGGGCATATTGTTGATATGACCTTTTACTTCCAGCTTGGCAAAATACGTATTGGGGAAAGCCATGAAAATATGTAAGTGCTTTGAGTAGGTGACATAAACGGTAAACCCAAGAATACCCACAATGTGAAACCACCACGCAAAACGTTCTATAATAATAAGGGTTGATGTTTCCAGGTTTGAAAACAAAGGAATCAAGAACGAACTGAAGAAAAGGCTGCCGGTTGCTACATAATGATCATCGCGTATTTGCAGAATCTGATCACTCGCATTCATCGTAAGAATGGCAATCATTAAAATACTTTCAATTACCAGAATCAAGTTGCCATCAAGTTTCGGCCAGCCTTTCATCTCCACAGATTGAAAGCGCGCCACTTTAATTACATTTCTTCGGATTAGAAAAATGATACACGCCAACAGAACAGCAATAGCGAGAAACTCAAACACATTCATCAACACATTGTAAAAGCCACCTAAGTAAGGAGCGAAGACTCGATGCGTGCCTACTACGCCATCAATTACAAACTCAAGCACTTCCAGGTTTATCACAAGAAAACCGATATAAATAAAGAAGTGAAAGATTGCAGGTATTAACTTCTTGAACATCTTCTTTTGTCCGAACGCAATCAACAACATGTTTTGCAACCGTGCCCCAGAATCACCTTTTACCTCGTTCCTCTTACCGAGTTGAATATTCCCACGAATACGCAACACTCTTTTACGGATGAAGTAAACCGCAATTGCCAGGGTGATGACGAAAAGAATTTGCTGTAATACAGCCATAGCAGAAAATTTAGCGGGAAGTTAGTTTACCCTTACGGTTGAATCAAATTTTATAACAAAACCCGAAAAATTGAGGCTGGGTTTGCACCAAATTGAAATTTGCATACTTTTGTGACCCCATCAGCTAAAAAGGCTGGTTTTTAGGTGACGTAGCTCAGTTGGTAGAGCAAAGGACTGAAAATCCTTGTGTCGGGGGTTCAATTCCCTCCGTCACCACAAAGCCCTCTTAATTTTAAGAGGGCTTTTTTATTTTACTGCAATAGCTTGTGCTGCCAACCTATAAGTTCTTGTGGTCGCTGACCAACAAGTTTACTGCTCTTTATACTTATGTATCTCTTTTGTCAGGTTGCGGGTCAGGCGACCCGCAACAACTAATTTTTGACCAACGACAACTGAGTGTTCTTTTTAGTTCTTGGTGGCCAACCAACAAGTTCACGATGCTTCAGACCCGCAAAAACTAACTTTTGAACAACAACAACTGGGGGTTTAATAATACTTTGCCGAACTGTGAAACCTTAAAAAAATATTGTGCCCTTTAGTTCCTTCTTGTGATATCAAGAGAATAATGGTATGGTAAAATACCTTCATTATATAGTTCAAGATCAACATCATCTTTCTTGAAGACTTCAGTAATAACTCGTGCAATCAAATATCCGCTGTATCTAACACGTGTGCCTGCATCAATTATAAAATATTCAATCGGATATTCTGCCATGTTAAAATTTTCTGATTCATCTTTTAGAACCTGCAATAAGGTATTCTTTTGATCTGAAGTTAATGGCTTAATCGGTATGTATATTGCTAAGCCAAAATTAGCATCTTTAATGTTTTTGATTACCTCCGGGAAATGAGATCGATGCATTATTTGGATTATAGTGCTGCCATTGGATTTTATATTCAGTAAAAAATCTCGATTAAATTTTTGAATGGAGAATTTGAAAATTATTTCCCTGACAATAATCTTAATCTTTGAAGTTAACTTCAAAGATTTGTACTTTATCTCGTTCGTGCCTTTCTTATCCCTATTTTTGATTACAATTAATCTTAACAGGAAGGCAGATAAAAAACCTAGTACAAAAGCAAAAATTAAATTTATCATAGGCAAGCTTCTTCTTTGCAAATTTTCTTGTATTACTTGCTCGTTTAGGCTAAGGCGATCCAGCTAACAAACCAACAACAACTTAAGACTTTTTTTAAGTTGCTCCAATAGCTCGCGCAGCAACCCACGCTGTACTCCATGCCGATTGAAAATTAAACCCTCCGGTTTCACCATCCACATCCAACACTTCGCCTGCAAAAAATAATCCTTGCACTTTTTTGCTCTCCATAGTTTGAAGATCAATGTCACTAAGAGCAACGCCTCCACAGGTAACAAACTCTTCTTTAAAGGTTGTCTTTCCTTTTATGTTAAACGGACATGCATATAACAGTTCAACCAACCTATTGATTTGTTTGTTTGATAATTCACTCCAGATTTTGCGTTCTTCTATCCCCGCTTTAGCGCAAAGAAACTCCCACAGTCGTTTTGGTAACTCAAACTGTGCCGCATTGAAGACAATCTTTTTATTTTCTTGTTTCAATTTCATGAGTTCTGTTCGAACTTCAGTTTCGGGTAAGCCCGTCCAATTTACAAGTGCGGTGAATGTATAATGTTGTTGATGCAGATACACCGCAGCCCATGCCGAAAGTTTAATAACCGCAGGGCCACTTAATCCCCAATGCGTAATAAGCACTGCGCCTGTCTGGCTAAATTTTGTTCCGGCTATTTTCACTTCTCCCTTCGGCACCGCTACACCCATCAACTGTGTAAACTCCTTGGCGGGATCGTTGAACGTAAACAAAGATGGAATGGGGTTTACAATTTCATGACCCAGGTCGGCCAACCAGCGATAGCTTTCATTTTTGTTATAGCCACCTGTCGCGATTAAAATTTTTCCCGCTGTGATTACTTCTTTGGTATGAGCTAAAAAAGCATTGCCCTTCTTTTCAATTGTTGAAACTTCACTGTTACTCTTTATTTCTATTCCTAATGTATGCGCTGCTTGAAGAAAGCAATCTATGATAGTCTGTGAGTTGTCCGTTACCGGGAACATCCGTCCATCGGCTTCAGTTTTTAATTTTACACCTTGTGCTTCAAACCAGGCAATGGTATCGGAAGCCTGAAATTTGTGAAACAGATTTTTAAGTTGACGTTGTCCACGGGGATAATGTTGAGCTAGTTCAGAAGGACTGGAACAATGATGTGTAACATTGCATCGTCCGCCACCACTCACTTTCACTTTCGATAACAGCTTACTTGTTTTCTCAAGAATGAGAATGCGCAACCCGGGATTCATCTGCGCAGCATTGATGGCTCCAAAAAAACCAGCCGCACCTCCGCCTATTACAACCAGATCGTAAGTTGTTTGACTGGATTTGTTTTCCGATCTAGGGTGCTTTGGCAATTTCGGCTTTTGTTTTTTGGGTAACATACTGATCTAAAAACCAAATCAAAATTATGGTGATAACAATGCTACCAGAAACAACGTAACCCAAAATATCATACCGCTCTAATTCACCGGTTGCAGTTTGCACAACTATAAGACCTGCAACGTAGGCAGCAACTCCGCCTGAAATTTGTTGAATGGATGAGTTAATGCTCATGAAGGCTCCGCGATCTGTAGAATCTGGAACAGCAGAAATAAGAGCCGATGTTGAAATCATTCGTGATGAAATCCCAATAAACATAATGATATTTAGTACTATTACCGTCCATAATGGGGTGGGTCCAAGGTTTGTATAAATCAATACAATGGCAATCATAATCACCGAACCTACAAAGAACACCCGATACTTACCCCAACTGTCACTTAGCTTACCTATTAATGGTCCTGTCATCATTGAGAATGCGCCTGTCACCATATATAGCAAAGGCAACTGAGCTAACGTAAGTTTCAAATTGTTCACTCCGAAAGCGGTTCCAAAGGGCATCATCATAAAACCACCTGTTGCTAAAAGAGCCGTTGCAATGAATGTTTTTAAATATCTACTTTTTGAAACTGTTTTCCATAGATGCACAAATGCATTTCGGTCGGATTTAATTTTGAGATGTTCATCGATTGGTTTCAGGTAAATAATAATCATGATTGCGATAACTATGCTTACCAACACAATCATAATAAACGGGGCATGCCAGCCCCACAAGTTGGCAAAGTATAATCCAATAGGTAAGCCTAGCACCTGTGCTGAGGCAAAAGCCATCTGCACAAAGCCCATCACACGACCGCGTTGGTCAAGCCGAAACAAATCGGTAATAATGGCAAACGAAATAGATCCTATTACTCCACCAAAAATTCCGGTCACGATTCGGGCAAGGAGAAGGTAGTGGTAGTTAGTTGCAAGACCGCAGAACAGCGTGCCTCCGATAAATCCTAAATAGAAAAAGAGTAACAGTCTCTTTCTATCGAACTTATCTGCAAATCCTGCCGCAAGAAATCCGCTGATACCCGCACTGAATGCATAGGCTGATACCACCATGCCAAACTGAGACGTTGAAATTTTTAATGCCGGCATTAACATCGCCCCTAATGGTGAAAGCACCATGAAGTCCAATATCAATGTAAACTGTAAAATGGTGAGAATGGCTATGACAAAATTATCGTAGCGGGAAAAGCTAGCCTTTTGCATGAAGGGAAACCCTTTTAAAATTTAAATCACGTCTATTTGTCCACGCAAAATATCCTCCAACGTATCGCGCCTGCGAATGAGTTTTGCTTCTCCATCAATAATCAAAACTTCGGCAGGCCTAAAGCGCGAGTTGTAATTAGAAGCCATTGAATATCCGTACGCACCAGCATTTTTTATGGCGAGCAAATCGCCTTCGCGTACTTCATTTAATTTTCTGTCAGATCCTAAGGTGTCGGTTTCGCAAATGTTGCCTACCACGGTATACACTTTTTGCGACCCTGTCGGATTTGAGATGTTTACAATTTCATGATAGGCATCGTACATCATGGGGCGAATGAGTTGGTTCAACCCTGAATTAACCCCAACAAAAGTTACGGAAGGAGTAGACTTAACCACATTGGTTCTCACCAGCAAATTGCCAGCACCGCTTACTAAAAATTTACCAGGCTCTATCCATAATTCCAATTTGCGCCCATAGCTCAAATAAAATTCCTTAAATGCTTTGCTCAATTTTAATCCTAGGTCATACACGTTCGTTACCATGTCACCTTCTTTATAGGCAACTTTAAATCCGCCTCCAAAATCAATAAACTTTAAGGAGGGGAAATCACGCGCTATACCAAACAGGATTTCTGCCATCTTCAAGAACACCTCGGTCTCGGTAATTTCTGAGCCCGTGTGAATGTGCAGTCCGTTTATGACAATTTTATATTTTTCCGCCAGTTCCATAATCTGCGGAAGCTGATATACAGAAATACCAAATTTGGAATTGCTATGGCCGGTTGAAATTTTATAATTACCACCCGCCATAATGTGTGGATTAAGACGGACGCAGCATGGGTATGAATTCCCATATTTCTTTCCAAACTTCTCGAGCACGGAGAGGTTATCAAGGTTGATATTCATCCCTAACTCAACACCCTCTACGATTTCTGAAAAGTCAACGCAATTAGGGGTGTACATGATTTCATTCGGAAGAAACCCTGCCCCCAGCGCAAGATGAGCCTCCTGAATGGAAACCACATCTACCCCGGCTCCATTTTTCTTTAACAGTTTTAAGATGGAAATATTAGTGAGCGCTTTGGCAGCATATTTTATACGTACATCTGACTCCGAAAAAGCATTCTGCAGGCTCTTCAGCTGATCAATAATTTTCTTTGCATCATAAACGTACAATGGGGTTCCAAATTCCTTGCATACGGCAGATAGGTCAAGACCTTGAATCGTATATGAGCCATTAATCAGTTCCATAAAAAATAAAAGGTCAAATATACGGTTGATAAAGCCACCTCTTAATAGTCTTTCGACTTTAATTTATGTAATGGTTAGTACTTGTAATAAGAAGCCCGTTAAAGGGCGAAGTATTATCTTCGCAGCATGAAGTTGTTTTACAGACAGTCGGGGCAAGGGGAGCCGCTTATTATTTTGCATGGATTGTTCGGATCGTCCGATAACTGGTACACGTTAGCTAAAACATTTGCCGAACAGTTTACGGTGTATTTGATTGACCAGCGTAATCATGGCCAATCACCGCATAGCCAAGAGTTCGATTATAAACTATTGGCAGAAGATCTGCTCGAGTTTATCAACGAACACAATCTTAAAAAAGTAAATATTATTGGTCACTCGATGGGAGGCAAAGCGGCCATGAACTTTGCAGTAAAGTATCCGGAGAGAGTAAAAAAACTTATTGTTGTGGACATTGTGCCAAAGGCGTATCCGGTCCATCATGACAACATTCTTGAAGGTCTCTTGAGCATCGACCTATCCCATCTTTCTTCCAGAACTGAAGCGGATGATTTGCTAAGCAAGTATTTGCCTGAATTGGACGTACGCCAGTTTTTATTAAAGAACTTGTATCGAACAAGCGATGGGGGATTTGGATGGCGACCTAATTTAAAAGCGATTGATGACCACATCAAAGAGATTGGGGAAGGGATGCAATATGATGGACAGTATGAGGGGCCAACGCTCTTCATTGTAGGAGCCCGCTCCACCTATTTTAAAATGGGCGATGAAAATCTTCTTCAGCAAGTTTTTCCGGCTTATAAATTAGTTACCCTTGACAGTGGCCATTGGGTACAAGCCGAAAAACCAAAAGAGTTTGCAGAAACAGTTATCCCCTTCTTAGTAAAATGATGGCAGCAAAGGGCAGGTTATTTCTTATCCCCAATGTAATTTCTGAGGCGACAGAAGATGTCGTTATTCCCATCGGAGTAAAAACTGTATTAAAAGATCTTTCTTATTTTCTGGCAGAAGATATCCGCACAGCCCGAAGATATTTAAGCAGTCTGAAGATTTATCCTGCTATAGAAGCCTTGCAGTTTGAGGTTCTTAATAAAGACACTTCCCTGCAAGACCTATCTCAATTGATGCAGCCTATAATGGAAGGACATGATATCGGAGTACTGTCAGAATCGGGTTGCCCTGGCATTGCTGATCCGGGAGCATTGGCTATTGAGTATGCTCATCAACAAAACATCCGGGTTGTTCCTTTGGTAGGCCCGTCCTCCATTTTATTAGCCTTGATAGCTTCCGGTTTAAACGGTCAGCAGTTTGCTTTTCATGGATATTTGCCCATTGATGCAAAAGAAGCCCAGCAAAAAATTAGGGAACTCGAACGCGAGTCAAAGGCTAAAAATCAAACTCAAATTTTCATTGAAACCCCCTATCGTAATAACTCAGTATTTGATCATTTCTTAAAAAGCCTACACACGGATACCCGGCTAACGATTGCATTGGATTTAACCGGTAAAAATGAAGTCGTGCAAACCCGATCCATAAATCAGTGGAAAAAAATAAAATTTAATTGGGCTAAGAGCCCAGCAGTTTTCTTGTTTCTTGCATAGCCTTATTAATTCGAGCATCATACTGCTTGACATATACGCTTACTTATTATCTTTGCCCCCTTAATTATTGAAAATAAAATCTCTTTATGCCATACTTATTTACTTCCGAGTCTGTTTCTGAAGGTCACCCTGATAAAGTAGCCGATCAAATTTCAGACGCGCTCATCGACTATTTTTTAGCCTATGATCCTAATTCTAAAGTGGCATGCGAAACGCTTGTTACTACTGGACAAGTGGTGCTGGCCGGTGAAGTAAAATCGGAAGCTTATTTAGATGTACAAGAAATAGCCCGTGAAGTCATCCGTAAAATCGGTTACACAAAAAGCGAGTACATGTTCGAAGCAAATAGCTGCGGTATCTTTTCAGCTATTCACGAACAATCTTCCGATATCAACCAGGGTGTTGAGCGGAAGAAAAAAGAAGAACAAGGTGCCGGTGATCAGGGAATGATGTTTGGATATGCCACCAACGAGACGGATAACTATATGCCATTGCCTTTGGACATTGCCCATTTGTTGTTGAGTGAGCTATCTGTCATCCGGAAGGAAGGAAAAGTGATGACCTATCTCCGTCCTGATGCAAAATCTCAAGTGACCATTGAATATTCCGATGACAACAAACCACAGCGTATTGATGCCATTGTAATCTCTACCCAGCATGATGACTTCGCCAAGGATGCCATCATGTTGAAGAAAATCAATGATGATGTAATCAACGTATTGGTTCCGCGCATTAAGAAAAAACTTCCAAAGCGGGTACAAAAACTCTTTGGAAATGACATTCAATACCATATTAACCCAACCGGTAAGTTCGTAATTGGTGGCCCTCACGGTGATACTGGATTAACAGGGCGCAAAATTATAGTGGATACATATGGTGGTAAAGGGGCTCATGGTGGTGGTGCTTTCTCCGGTAAAGATCCTTCTAAAGTGGATCGTTCAGCTGCCTATGCTACACGGCACATCGCAAAAAATGTGGTGGCTGCCGGGCTATGCGATGAGGTGCTAGTACAAGTTGCTTACGCAATTGGTGTTGCCAAGCCCGTTGGTTTATATGTAAACACCTATGGTACTTCTAAAGTAAAACTTAGCGATGGCGAGATTGCTAAGAAGATTGAAAAGATTTTTGACATGCGTCCTTACTTTATTGAAGAGCGGTTCAAGTTGCGCACTCCTATCTATTCCGAAACAGCAGCCTACGGCCACATGGGTCGCGAACCTAAGGTGGTAGAAAAGGTTTTCAACAAGGGAAAAAGAAATGAAAAGAAAGTGAAGGTTGAATTGTTTCCGTGGGAAAAACTCACTCATGTGGATCAAATCAAGAAAGCATTCAAACTAACCTAACTAAAAAAGGAGCTAAAAGCTCCTTTTTTATATCAACAGATGGGGTTTTTAGACCCTGCCATTTTTAATTTTTGTCTTAAATTTCTTAAGCTGTGAGCGTAATGCTTCAGTTGCCTGATCAGTTGCCGCCTCGAACGATGCTGCTTGCTCCTTAGCAAAGAAATTTTGCCCGGGTACATTGAGTTTTATTTCAACCGTTTTATTTTCAATCCCTTCGTTGTTCAATCGTAAAAAGACTTCGCCATCTACCATTCTGTCGTAAAACGTTTCCAGTTTATCTACTTTCTTTTGAATGAAGTCGATTAATTTTTGATCTGCATCAAAGTGAATGGATTGTACTTGCAGTTTCATAGAACATAAAATTTAAAAGTGGAACAAAAGATTAAAACTAAGAAGTAGAACGTATTACATAGGCACTATGCTTTAGGGTGAGCTTGGTCAAATACTTTTTTCAATTTTTCCATGGAGTTATGGGTATACACCTGCGTGGCCGCTAAACTGCTATGGCCTAACAAGTCTTTTACTGCATTTATCTCCGCCCCTTTATTGAGAAGATGTGTAGCGTAGGTGTGGCGCAAAACATGGGGACTTTTCTTTTCTACGGAGGTAAATAACTTCATATATCTTTTCACAATTCGGTTTACCAACACAGGGTATAAAGGTTCTCCGCGTTCGGTTACCAATAAAAGTCCTGAATCTTTTTTAACAACTTCCCGGTTTCTAACAAGCAGATAGCCCTTGATAATAGTAACGAGTGAAGCAGAAAACGGGATGACTCTTTCCTTATTTCTTTTTCCTAAAACACGAATGGTTCGGTCGTTAAAATTGACAAAACTCTCCTTTAGCGTAATTAATTCTGCCAGGCGGATTCCGGTTCCATAAAACAATTCAAGGATTAACTGATCGCGCTTGCCTTCATAGTCATCACGGAATTGAACCTGATCCAATAGTTTTATTGTGTCCTGCTCGCTTACAAAATGAGGAAGCTTCTTTTTTGTTTTCAGGATTCTGATTTTCACCATGGGATCGGTGCTGATAATTTCCTGACGCAACAAAAATTTATAATACGATCTTAGACAAGCAATCTTTCTATTGATGGAAATGGAATCAAGCTTAAGTTCTACAAGACTAACAATCCAGGATCGGATCAACCCATAATTAGCATCCTGTAAGTGTTGGTTATTAAATTCGAGTTCTAAATATTTTTCAAATTGAAGGAGATCCGTTTTATATGATTGAACCGTCTTTGGGCTATACCTTTTTTCGAACTGAATATATTTAAGAAATGTATCTACCATGTATCTACCCAAACCCTATCTGTGTTGATTACAAGGTAAAAAAAAATCCTCCGTGAGGAAAGCCCACGGAGGATTGTTTATATAATAAGATTAAGTTCTAATAGTTGTCCGAAGCAAATTGCTTCTGCTTATACGCAGCCCGAATTACTTCGCTTCTTCTTTTAATAGAAGGCTTTGTAAATGAGGTCCTTTCCCGTAAAGCCCTCAGAACGCCAGTTTTTTCAAACTTCTTCTTAAAGCGCTTAAGTGCCTTGTCTATTGATTCGTTCTCTTTAATGTTGATAATCAGCATGTTTTCACTTATTTGGGCTGCAAATATAGAATTCTTACTATCATACACGCAAATTTTATTTCAAAATAGTGCGTGAAATCACCAATTTCTGGATTTCTGAGGTCCCTTCTCCGATTGTGCACAGTTTTGCATCCCGATAATACTTCTCTGCTGGAAAATCCTTTGTATATCCATACCCTCCAAAAATCTGAACTCCCTCATTGGCAACATCCACCGCAACTTCTGAAGCAAATAATTTTGCCATGGCTGATTCGCGGTTAACACTTTTCCCTTTGTTTTTAAGATCAGCAGCCCGATAGGTTAGTAGAGAAGCGGCTTCAATTTTTGTCGCCATTTCCGCCAGCTTAAAAGAAATTCCCTGGAAGGCTGAAATGGGTTGATTGAATTGATGGCGTTCCTTTGAGTATTTCAAGGCGGCCTCGAATGCTCCGGTAGCTATACCCAAACTTAATGCAGCAATGGAAATACGACCCCCATCTAAAACTTTCAAAGACTGAACAAATCCTTCACCTTCTTTGCCAATGATTTGGTCTTTATGAATGCGACAATCTGTAAAAATTAATTCAGCAGTTTCGGAAGCACGCATACCCAACTTATTTTCTTTTTTCCCAGCCGAAAATCCGGGAGTCCCCTTCTCAATAATAAAAGCAGTCATAGCATGAGAGTCACCAACTTTGCCAGTTCGCGCAATCACCACCGCAACATGGCCTGACTTGCCATGAGTGATAAAATTTTTCGCCCCATTCAACACATAGTAATCGCCCTCTTTTATGGCAACTGTTCTCATGTTGCCAGCATCCGATCCGGTGTTCGGTTCAGTAAGACCCCATGCTCCAATCCATTCACCTGAGGCAAGCTTTGGTAAGTAGTTTTGCTTCTGTTCTTCACTGGCGAATTGGAGTATATGACCTGTACATAAAGAATTATGGGCTGCCATAGATAAGCCAATAGAGCCATCAATCTTTGACATCTCCACTAACGCAGTAACATACTCATGATACCCAAAGCCAGATCCTCCATATTCTTCAGGAACCAACACACCCATTAAACCAAGCGCTCCCATCTTATGAAAAAGATTCACAGGAAATTCCTGACTCTCATCCCACTCCATCATATGGGGTTTAATTTCTTTTTGGCCAAAATCGCGCACCATTTGGGCGATCATTTTCTGATTCTCGGATACGTCAAAGTTTAATACCTCGGTTTCATTCATCACTTGCGTTGTTTAAAAATTAGGATGACAAAATTACGTTAATTACTATCAATACCAAACGAGCGTTAGGGTAATGACTAAAAGCTCATTTCATTTCAACTTTATAAGCATATCTGTTTATAAAGGTTATTTTTGCCCTTCCTTAAAAACCAAACAATAACCTTACATGAAAATCGCTGTAGTTGGAACCGGATACGTTGGCTTGGTAACCGGAACTTGTTTTGCAGAAACTGGTAATACAGTAACCTGCATTGACATTGACAAAGCGAAAGTAAAAAAACTTAACTCTGGTAAGATTACCATCTACGAGCCGGGTTTGGAGCTTCTTTTCGAAAGAAACATTAAGCAAGGGCGTCTCTTTTTTACTACCGATCTTGCCGAAGGGATCAAAGATGCCAAGGTGATATTTCTTGCCTTGCCCACACCTCCTGGTGAGGATGGGTCAGCTGATTTGAAATACATTTTAGGCGTAGCCAACGAACTTGGCCCGTTACTTAAAGAATACACTGTAGTTATTGATAAAAGTACTGTGCCCGTAGGTACGGCAGATAAGGTGAAAGCAAAAATTGCTGCTCACGCGACAGCAGAATTTGATGTAGTTTCGAATCCGGAATTTTTAAGAGAAGGTGTTGCAGTAGATGACTTTATGAAACCAGAACGTGTTGTCATCGGAACAACATCCAGCAGAGCAAGAAAAGTGATGGAAGCGCTTTACGCTCCTTTCGTGCGACAAGGCAATCCATTAGTGTTTATGGATGAACGTTCGGCCGAACTTACCAAGTATGCAGCGAACTCCTTCCTTGCTACTAAAATTTCTTTCATGAATGAGATTGCTAACCTCTGCGAATTAGTTGGTGCCGATGTTGATTCTGTGCGCAAAGGAATTGGAACAGATAGCCGGATTGGAAAACGATTTTTATTCCCAGGCATAGGCTATGGTGGAAGTTGCTTCCCAAAGGATGTTCAGGCATTAGCAAAATCTTCTTCCGATGTTAACTACGGATTCAGGATTTTAGATGCGGTGATGCAAGTAAATGCCCACCAAAAAACGAAACTGATTCCTAGAATAAAAGATTTCTATCGCGGTGATTTGAAGGGTAAAACATTTGCTATATGGGGACTCTCTTTCAAACCTCATACAGATGACATTCGTGAAGCACCTGCTTTGTATAATATTGAAGAACTTTTGAAGGCTGGTGCCATCGTAAAAGCACACGATCCAGAATCCATGGAAAATGTAAAGCGAATTTTAGGGGATAAAATTCAATATAACCAAACACCTTACGAAGCGGCAGAAGGCGCAGATGCAATCTTTATTGCTACTGAATGGCCCGAATTCAGAACCCCTGATTTTGAAAGACTAACTTCCGTTTTAAAAAGCAAAGTAATCTTTGATGGCCGCAATCTATACGACCTGCCACAAATGAAAGAACTGGGATATACTTACTTTAGCATCGGACGCGAAACTATTTATGGCTAAGAAAAGAGTTTTAATTACAGGTGGTGCTGGATTTTTAGGGTCTCATTTGTGTGATCGCTTTATGCAAGAAGGATATTCCGTTATTGCCATGGATAACCTCATAACGGGTGATCTTCGTAACATCGAACATTTGTTTAAACTTCCTGATTTTGAGTTTTACCATCACGATGTCTCGAAGTTTGTTCATGTACCTGGCGAACTCCATTATATCTTGCACTTTGCCTCACCCGCAAGCCCGATCGACTATTTAAAAATTCCTATCCAGACTTTAAAAGTTGGATCACTGGGAACTCATAATCTATTAGGTCTGGCGAAAGCTAAAAACGCACGAATCATTATAGCCTCCACATCCGAAGTATATGGCGATCCTACTGTTCATCCCCAAACTGAGGAATATTACGGAAATGTAAATACCGTTGGTCCACGCGGAGTGTATGATGAAGCAAAACGATTTCAGGAAGCCATCACCATGGCTTATCACACCTTTCATGGATTGGAAACTCGTATTGTCAGAATCTTCAATACCTACGGCCCACGCATGCGCCTAAATGATGGCCGCGTACTGCCAGCCTTTATTGGGCAAGCGTTGCGGGGTGAAGACCTAACTATTTTTGGTGATGGATCACAAACCCGATCATTCTGCTATGTAGATGATTTGGTGGAAGGAATTTACAGATTGCTTTTATCGCACTACGCGCAGCCCGTTAATATTGGTAATCCAAGTGAAATTACTATTCGTGATTTTGCTGAAGAGATTGTAAAGCTTACAGGCACTAAGCAGAAGGTGGTTTATATGGACTTACCAAAAGACGATCCTAAACAACGCCAACCAGATATCACCAAAGCAAGAGAAATATTGAAATGGGAGCCTAAAGTTTCCAGAGAAGAAGGTCTTAAAATCACCTATGAATATTTCAAGTCGCTGCCTAAAGAAGTTCTATACCAGCGAGATCATAAAAACTTTGATACCTATAATCGATAGTTGCCTTTTGCGCGAAAATAAAAATCACCTATATTTGCAGCACTTCTTGGTAAAAAGATCAAAAGAGGGGACCTAAAAGTCCCCTCTTTGTTTGTAAGAACTTGATGGAAATCGCTCAAAAAATAAAAGAATTAGCAGAATCTCATCTTTTAGATGGGGCGCATTTTATTGTAGATGTGGTAATCAGCAAGCACAAACCTTACAAGGTTTCAGTTTTTTTAGATGGAGATAAGGGAGTAACAATAGACGATTGTTCGAACCTAAGCAGGGCATTGTCAGAAGACCTGGATAACGTGGATTTGATCAAAGATAATTTTACCCTCGAAGTTGGAACACCAGGCCTGGATCAGCCCTTAAAACTAAAGCGGCAATATGTAAAAAACGTGGGTCGCTCTATTCGTTTGCTGCGAACTGATAAGGGTTCCTATCAAGGGCGATTGACGGAAGTAACGGAATCCGGAATTGTGTTGGAGGCTGAGCATAAAGAAAAAGGAAAGAAGAAAATTGAAATAAACAGAATTGAAATACCCTTTAACGAGATAGAAAAAGCAATTGTAATGGTTTCTTTTAAATAGTGACTACTATGGATACATCCACATTGATTGAATCGTTTGCAGATTTTGCAAAACAAAAAAACATCGACCGCCCTACGATGATTCGTATACTGGAAGACGTGTTCCGGAATATGATCCGTAAAAAATATGTAGAAGATGACAATTTTGACATCATCGTAAATGCCGACAAGGGTGACCTTGAAATCTGGCGTTTCCGCGAAATTGTAGACGATAATTCAGAAGATATTTGGGATCATGATAAAATCAGTTTGTCTGAAGCTCAAAAAATTGAACCCGATTTTGAGGTGGGTGAAGAAGTGGCCGAAGAAATCCATTTAGAAGACTTTGGGCGCAGAGCAGTGACAACTGCGCGTCAAACACTGATGCAGCGTGTAAAGGATTTAGAGAAAGATATTCTATATCAGAAGTACAAAGATTTGGGTGATGAGATTATCACCGGAGAAGTTTATCAGGTGTTAAGCCGCGAAGTGTTGCTGATTGATGCAGAGGGAAACGAAATTTCAATTCCTCGCAGCGAACAAATACAAAAAGATCGCTACCGCAAAGGTGAAAACGTGCGTGCTGTAGTGCATAAAGTGGATATGGTGAACGGAAGTCCGAAAATCATCTTATCGCGCACTTCCCCGGTATTTATTGAGCGTTTATTCGAACAGGAAGTACCTGAAGTATATGATGGTTTAATCACCATTAAAAAAGTTGTTCGCGAACCAGGTGAGCGTGCAAAAGTAGCCGTAGAATCTTATGATGATCGGATTGATCCGGTAGGCGCTTGCGTAGGTATGAAGGGTTCTCGCATTCATGCCATTGTGCGTGAGTTGCAGAATGAAAACATAGATGTAATTAACTACACTGAAAATCTTGAACTATACATTCAACGCGCATTAAGTCCGGCAAAGATTGTAAGTATTAAAATCGACAAAGAAAATAGCCGCGTGGCCGTTTACTTAAAACCCGATCAGGTTTCATTAGCCATTGGAAAAGGTGGTCTTAACATTAAACTTGCCAGCCGGTTGGTCGGTATGGAAATTGATGTGTTTAGAGAAACGGATGGCGTGCAAGAAGAAGATGTTGATTTGGATGAGTTTGGTGATGAAATTGAAAGCTGGGTAATCGATGAACTGAAACGCATTGGATTGGATTCAGCAAAGAGCGTTTTGAACTTAAATAAAGAAGAGCTGGTACGCAGAACTGATCTTGAAGAAGAAACCGTTGAAGGCGTACTTACTGTTTTGAAAAGAGAGTTTGAATAAGGTTTCGTAGTAATAAAACAGGGTAAAACAATATAAATAGCGATATTTGAGCATGGCAGAAGAAAAGACGATACGGCTGGGGCAGGCATCTCGCAAACTTAATGTGGGTCATAATACGATTTTGGATTTTTTGACCAGCAAGGGGTTTGATGTTGAGAATAATCCTAACGCCAAGCTTACGGCCGAACAATTTGCCATGCTTTCGAAAGAGTATGCTTCTTCTGCCTCGGATAAAGCGGAAGCCTCTGGACTTACGATTGGGGTAAAACACATTGAAAATGTTCCTGTTAAGGCCGCTGAACTGGAAGTTCAGCGAAAAAAGAAGGAAGAAGACGAGAACATTTTAATCAAAAATCTCGGCTCAAAGGAAATTGTTACACATCCTAAAGAAGAACCTAAACCTGAAAAAGTTGAGGCCGAAAAACCTAAGCTTGACGGAATTAAAGTTCTGGGTAAAATAGAACTCGAGAAGAAAGAAAAGAAGAAGACCAAAAAAGAAGAGAAAGAGGTTGGTGAGCCTGTTGTAGAAAAACCTGTCGAAGCTAAGAAAGAAAAAGAAGTAGTGGCAGAGCCCGTTGTAGAAAAACCTGTTGAACAAGAACTGATTAAAGCAAGGGCAGGAAAGTTGCAAGGCTTGAAAGTGGTTGATAAAATTGAACTACCGGCAGAAAAGAAAAAAGAACAACCTGTTGCTTCCTCAGACATTAGTAAAACGGCCGGGCAAAAAAGACCTCGTAAAAGGCTTCCCAACCAACGGCCAGGAACAACGGGCGGTGGTCCACCTCAACAAAGAGGTACAGGCACTCCTGCCAGGCCATTCACGCCCAGGCAGCAAAAGGCTGAGCCAACCGACAAAGAAATTCAAGATCAAATTCGTGCAACCCTTGCCAAGCTAAGTGGTAACACGAAGAAAACATCTGGTGCTAAATACAGAAAAGAAAAACGGCAGGCTATATCAGATGCTGAGGAAGAAAGATTATTGCAAGAACAGGAGTCTTCTAAAGTATTAAAGGTATCAGAGTTTATTTCGGCTAATGACCTTGCCTCGATGATGAACGTATCGGTGAATGAAATCATCGCTACCTGCATGGGCTTAGGCATGTTCGTATCTATCAATCAACGATTGGATGCAGAAGCCATTACCGTTATTACGGATGAATTTGGATATGATGTTCAATTTATTTCCAGCACCGAAGAGGAAGAAGAAGCAGAGCAAGCGGAAGATGCCGAAGAAGATTTAAAAGACCGTGCTCCTATCGTAACCATTATGGGTCACGTAGATCACGGTAAAACATCCTTGCTGGATTACATCCGAAACACAAAGGTTACTGCTTCGGAAGCAGGAGGAATAACACAGCACATTGGTGCGTATGACGTAACGACCAAGAGTGGAAACAAAGTAGCCTTTTTGGATACTCCGGGTCACGAAGCCTTTACTGCCATGCGTGCAAGGGGTGCCAAACTTACGGACATCGCCATTATTGTGGTAGCTGCCGATGATGATGTAATGCCTCAAACAAAAGAAGCCATTAATCATGCCCAGGTTGCCGGAGTTCCGATCATTATTGCTATTAACAAAATAGATAAACCAGGAGCTAATCCCGATAAAGTAAAAGAGTCGTTATCTAAAATAAATATTCTTGTTGAAGATTGGGGCGGCAAATATCAGTGTCAACCCATCTCGGCAAAAACCGGACAAGGAATTGATGATCTGTTAGAAAAGGTGTTGCTGGAAGCTGAATTATTAACGCTTAAAGCAAATCCTGATAAGGCGGCTGTTGGTTCAATCATTGAAGCTTCGCTTGATAAAGGACGTGGTTATGTAACTACCTTGATGGTACAGGCCGGAACATTGAATGTAGGTGACATTATGGTTGCCGGTTCAAATTACGGTCGTGTAAAAGCGATGTTTGATGATACGGGAAGCCGTGTACAAAAAGCAGGGCCGTCCACACCCGTGCAAGTACTTGGCTTAGATGGAGCGCCACAGGCGGGTGAAAAATTCCAGGTGATGGAGAGTGATCGCGAAGCACGAGACCTTGCTACAAGAAGAAGTCAGATTTTACGCGAACAAAGTATTCGCACCAAAAAACATATTACGCTTGACGAAATCGGAAGACGCCTTGCTATCGGTTCATTCAAACAATTGAATGTAATTGTGAAGGGTGATGTGGATGGTTCGGTTGAAGCTCTTTCAGATTCGTTGTTGAAACTATCTACTGAAAAAGTAGCGGTAAGTATTATCCATAAAGGGGTTGGTCAGATTTCTGAATCCGATGTGTTGTTGGCTTCGGCTTCGGATGCGATTATTCTTGGCTTCCAGGTGCGTCCTTCACCATCGTCCAGAAAATTAGCTGAGAACGAAGAGATTGAAATCAGACTTTACTCAATCATTTACGATGCCATCGATGAGATTAAGGCAGCGATGGAAGGTATGCTTGAGAAGGAGATGGAAGAAGTGATTGTGGGTAATGCTGAAATACGTGAAGTATTTAAGATCTCTAAAGTGGGAACGGTTGCCGGTTCGATGGTAACGGATGGTTACATTAAACGCAACAACCCAATTCGTTTGATCCGCGATGGTATTGTGGTGTACTCCGGTGAGATGACTGCCCTTAAGCGCTTCAAAGATGATGTTTCAGAAGTGCGTTCGGGTTTTGATTGCGGTATCAGCATCAAAAACTTTAACGATATGGAAACAGGCGATGTAATTGAGAGTTATGAAAAGCGCGAAGTGAAGAAAACTGAATCGAAACGATAAGCATTTTCAAAACACTAAATAAAAAAGCCCTACGTTTCGCGGGGCTTTTTTATTATAGGAAATTCAATTACTAACAGGCTAATACAAAAAGCCAAATAACCAGAGGGGTACTTTATTTAGCAGCCCCGTTTCTATATCATCAGCGATCACCAGACTGTTGGATGTGTTTCTAAGTTGTGTCGCAGTTTTATATCTTCCTCCTACCTCTAATGTATAAGTATCGTTTACTAAAAAATCGGCTGTTCTAGGAAGTGTTACTGTATGATGGGCGTTCACTAATTGATTCATTATAAAAGTTTCACGTAAAGTGCCTCGGTTTGCAGTTTGCGGAGCGAGAGCGTACTGCAGGTTGGTGTTTTCTAAATAGATTTTATCTGGTTTTTGTAACGTGCTGATACTGCGCCCAGCGGCTGTCAATGAATTGACCAATCTTGCTCGATCAAGATAGTGCAGGTATTGCACCAACGTATTTCTGTGCAACCCAATTTTTTCGCTCAGCTTAGAAACATTAGGCTTAAAGGGAACATTGACTGCCAGTATATATAAGAGTTGATAAATCTTGCGGGTGTTGGCCGGATCAAACCCTTCTATAAACCGAAGGTCTGTTTCGGTAATCATTTTAATCAACTGCTCCACTCTTATTGTGTAGGTGTTTTTATTCTCAGCAAAGAATGGATAATAGCCTACGTTCAAGTATTCGCTTAAGTGCTGCAAGGGTTTAAAATGTTGAGTTAGTTCCGCAGCAAGCATGGTGTGGTTGCTTACTAAATCCGGCAAGGAAATCGGTTGAGTTTTTAGCAGGTCGTTGAACTCAAGATACTCGCGATACGAAAGACCAGATAATTCATATTGCACTGCTCTGCGGCTGAGGTCAGCATTTTGCTGCAGTATGTCGATGATAGAAGAACCAGAAAATACAATTCGCAATTCGGGATAGGTATCGTAAAGATTTTTAACCTCCCGTGCCCAGTCAGGATATTTGTGTACTTCATCAATAAATAAAAACTGTCCCCCTAGTTGAATAAATGATTCTGCAAAAGCCACCAGACGATTATCCGTAAAATAAATATCATCAAGCGAGAGATAAGCCGCTTGCTGAGGAGGTAACTCTTTTCGTTTTAGTTGTTGTATTAACAAGGTGGTTTTGCCAGTGCCTCGAGCACCAACTATACCTATTAGGCGATCGCTCCAATCAACTTTCTTTGCCAGTGAACGTTCAAAATCCAAAGCCTGATTTTGTACTAAACGGCTTGATTTTAATAATATTTGTTCCATAATGCTGTTTTATAGTAGCAATTTAATAAAATAATGCTGTTTATAAACAGCATTATTTTCAAAATTTAATCCTATACTCATAAAGTTTGATGTTTATTGTGAGTTCTGAGAAACATGAGGTGAGGAATCTAAGCGATAAAAATTTTCAAACAACAAATAAAAAAGCCCTGCGAAACGCGGGCTTTTTCTTTGCTTACGTTCTGATTAAGCCGTTCACCTTATCTTTCGAGGCAATTTTTCATCATAATTTAATTCAAATCAAACTCAAGATTCCGTTTTTCTTTTCCTGTTTTCTCTTCAATCCAATCAATTATCTTCTCATTTTCTTTAAAGTTGCCAAATCCACTTTGTCTTGAGTTCCATTTTGTACTGTCACTAAAGACGATTATATAATGTTCATCGTCAACAATATTCCCGTTTGGAGCCTTCAGGTTCTGACGCCTCTAATATCACTTATATCGGAGTATTGATAGATCTTGATTCCTAATCCAAACAACTTATTGATGATGTCATCTTTTCTAAAGACAGTAAACCAATCCAAGCAAAGCGTAATAAAAATTATACTAATGACAGCGAAACCTTTCATAACTACACTTCCCGCTTTTGGAGAGAAGCCCTGCCTAACGTAGCTATCTAAAATATATTCGAAATAGTCATCTTTAAAATACCATCTATATAACGCTATTATCAATAAAGTGCTTGTAAGTATTGCTGTTAACATTGAACCTAGAATCCACACACAAGGGAATGGCATCACAATTATTACAGCATCTGTGAAGAGGGAGATTCTAATATCACTGATAAAAATAAAAATATTATAGTAAACGAATGTCAGGACAATTGTAAATATGAATAAGAGTCCAATTTGAATTAGATCGTTCTTCATATATTTTTTTTCAACTCTTCAATGGATTTGTAAGCATGAACATTTGGTATGTCTATGGGGGAGAGTATTCTAAAAACCCATAAAGTAAAATCAACGCGGTCAGAGCGATCATCAATGTCGAAATATCTTGCATGTTAATTGCGCCCTATAGGTTAAAATTGGTGTTAATACCCAAGTATAAAAAATTGGTATGCTTCCGATAGCGTATCCATATTTTGAATAAAAAAAGCCTGACCGAAATTCGATCAGGCTTTTCATTTATGATTAAATCAATTTAGAATTTCACTTCAGGTGCTTTTTCTGCTCCCGCATCTGCTTTAAAATATCCTTTCTCTTTCCAGCCAGCAATACTTGCCACCAAGGCTCGTGGAAAGCCTACAATACTTGTATTAAAATCTAATACCTCATCATTAAAGCGCTTGCGCGAAACATTGATGCGGTTTTCTGTTCCTTCCAGTTGTGCCTGAAGGTCAAGGAAGTTTTGGTTTGCTTTTAAGTTTGGATAATTTTCGGCCACTGCCAACAGTCTTCCCAGCGAGGAACTTAGTCCACTTTGAGCCTGCTGAAATGCGGCCATATTTTCAGGTGTAAGGCTAGAAGCATCAATTTTAACTTGCGTTGCACTGGCACGCGCTTCCATCACTTTCGTTAGTGTTTCTTGCTCAAACGTGGCATAGCCTTTAACTGTGTTCACCAGATTTGGAATAAGGTCTGACCTGCGCTGATAATCCGACTCCACATTTCCCCAGGCACTTTTTACTTTTTGGTCTTTGGCTGCCATGCCGTTATACATTCCAATAAACCAAAAAACGAGTATGCCCAGAAGACCTACCCACCAATACTTTTTTACTATTTCCATAACTGTTTTTTAAAATTTTCGCTAAGGTAAAGGCTATTTAGCGTTAAGTCAAAAGTTTGCCAAAAAGCCGAAAATCAAATTGATTCAAGCTAAAAGTATGTTAATGAACTTAGGTAATTCTTAGCTTACCAGGCTCTTTTCCATTAGAAACTCTGCAATCTGCACTGCGTTGGTAGCGGCTCCTTTTCGCAGGTTATCCGATACCACCCACATGTTTAGCGTATTAGGTTGAGATTCGTCCCTGCGCAAGCGGCCTACAAAAACTTCATCGCGGCCCTGCGAGTTGATAGGCATCGGATACACATTATTCTTAACGTCATCTTGAACGACTACACCGGGAGTAGTCTCCAACATGGCCCGAACTTCTGCCAAATCATAATCCGTGTGGAACTCAACATTTACAGCTTCAGAGTGACCCCCAATCGTGGGGATGCGCACCGTGGTGGAGGTAAGGCCAATGGTTTGGTCATCCAAAATCTTTCTGGTCTCATTCACCATCTTCATTTCTTCTTTGGTATAGCCGTTATCCAAAAATGAATCGATGTGCGGCAACACATTCATGTCAATTTTATGCGGATATACTTTTATGCCATTGGTAATTCCCTGCCGTTCTTCCATCATTTGTTGCACGGCATCTTTACCTGTACCGGTTACCGATTGATAGGTAGAAACAACAATGCGTTTGATCTTATATTTTTTATGAAGGGGTGCCAACGCCATTACCATTTGTATGGTAGAACAATTTGGGTTAGCGATAATTAAATCATCATTGCCCAACACATGACCGTTAATTTCTGGCACAATTAGTTTCTTAGTTGGATCCATTCTCCACGCTGATGAATTATCAATCACCGTTGTACTGACTGCAGCAAACTTAGGCGCCCACTCAAGTGAAGTGCCGCCCCCTGCTGAAAAGATAGCAACGTCCGGAGCCAGCGCTACCGCTGCTTCCATGCCAATGATTGTATATTCCTTACCCTTAAATGTTATGGCTTGCCCAACCGATTTGGCCGAGGCTACTAAATACAATTCATCAAATGCAACCTGACGCTCTTCCAGCACCTTCAAAACTTCCTGACCCACTAAACCTGTGGCTCCTACTACTGCTAATTTCATGTGTTTAATTTTATTTTTTTTAAGGTCACATGGAATGGCCAAAAATCATCATACCGTTTGGATTGAAGCTTCTCAATGACCATTTCATTTTGTAATTAATTTATGAGATGCAAAAATACTATTTTTGATAGCATGCGATGAAAAAATTATTCATCATACCAACTATTATTTTTTCTTTGTCAGGCTATTCACAAGTTGCCGATACCTTCTCGGATGGTGACCTAACGAACAGTCCTACGTGGACGCCCGACCTGGCAGACAATTGGGTTGTTGTAAACAATCAATTACGTTCTAACTCATCCGTGGCAAGCTCTTCCTTCTACATTACCACTCCTTCCGCGAAAGCGACTAACGGCCAGTGGGAGTTTTGGGTCAATCTGCAATTCAATACCAGCAGCACAAACTATGTAGATATATACTTAACCTCTGAACTCTCAAACTTATCAAGCGCCACCAATAATGGATACTTTGTGCGCATTGGTGGCACACCCGATGAAATCAGCTTGTATAAAATGACGGCTGGTGTTGCAAGTATCTTAATCAACGGCACAGATGGAATTACCAATAGTTCAAATTCAACGGTGCGCATAAAAGTAATTCGGGACGTGAACAATTTCTGGACACTTGAACGTGATGCAACAGGGGGAACGAATTATTTTATGGAAGGGGGGGTAACGGACAACACATTCACGACCAGTAATTTTTTTGGGATTAGAATCGTACAATCCACTGCCAGTTTTTTCAATCGCCATTTCTTCGATGACATTTATGCTGGTGAAATCATTCTGGATACCGAACCTCCCTTGTTGCAGCAACTTCATGTGCTATCCAACACCCAACTATCATTGCTTTTCAATGAAATGCTAAGTCCCTCCACCGCGCAAGATGTTAGTCATTACACAGCAACCAATGGGTTGGGAAATCCCCTTACAGCCAATTTACAACCTGATGAAAAGACTGTTATCCTTACGTTCGCACAAACCTTTTCTAATGGCATTACCAATCAGCTTACCATCAGTGGTGTTGCAGATTTAGTTGGGAACAGCGTAACCTCCATCGCACAATCGTTTTTCTTTTTTCAACCGCAGCCTGTTGGCAGCAAAGACATCATTATTACGGAAATCTTTGCAGACCCAAGTCCACAAGTTGGTTTGCCTGACGCAGAGTTTATGGAGTTGTATAACCGAAGTAGTAATGCCATTGACTTAGCCGGTTGGAAGTTATCGGATGGAAGTTCTGTGGCGGTTTTCCCTACCAGGATTGTGTTGCCTGGCGAATACTGGATTGTGTGTGCTAACGCAACCATGCCTCTTTTTACGCCCTTTGGAAAAACTGTGGGCGTCCCTAACTTTCCAACGCTTAATAATAGCAGCGATGTACTCACATTGCGCACACCAACAAATCAAACTATTGATTCCGTTAGTTATACTCTGAGTTGGTACAAGGACCTTGACAAGCAAGAAGGCGGCTGGACAATTGAACTCATTGACTTAAATAACCCTTGTGGTGAAGAGAACAACTGGGTGGCTTCCGAAGATGCAAAAGGTGGAACTCCCGGGAAAGTAAATTCAGTGAATGCAAACAAACCTGATCTTACCGGTCCGCGGTTAATATCAATTGCTGCCATTCTGGCTACCGAATTGCAATTAACCTTTGACGAAAAATTAGAAAAGCCGCTGGCAGGAGTGCTCTTTGAGATAAATCCTGCCGTTACAATCGGGCAAGTTCAATTTACTTCTTCTTCGTTACGGGAAATAAAACTCAATCTCACGGAGCCGCTCACCCCCCGGCAACTTTATTCTATTGAAGTAAAGAATCTTCGTGATTGTGCCGGTAATTTTATTCAACAAGAGTTTAGTAAACTAAATTTTGCTTTACCGGAAGCTGCAGCGCCAGGAGATGTGTTGCTCAATGAAATTTTATTTAATCCATGGCCTGGTGGAGTTGATTTTGTAGAGATTGTTAATATCTCTGATAAATTCATCAACCTGAAAAACTGGTCGGTTGCCAATCGCCCTGAGGAAGTAATTCTTAATAGTCGAATCATAACTTCACAAGATTTTATTCTTCCACCGGGTTCATTCTTAGTTTGCACTTCGGATGGAGTTATCCTTAAAAATCACTATCCCAATTCAGTCGATAAAAATTTTCTGAAAACACCCATTCCGTCAATGAATGATGATGCGGGTTCCATTGCGCTGGTTTCGCCAGAAGGAACTTTGATGGATTACTTTCTTTACTTAGATGATTATCACACTCCTTTGTTAAAAGATAAAGAAGGAGTTTCGTTGGAGCGGATTTCGTTAACAGAAATAAATACACCTTCAAACTGGAAGTCAGCCAACTCTTCCGTGGGATTTGCAACTCCAGGATATCTCAATTCTAATACACGACCAGAAAATTCTATCGATGAAAATGCCGTTCACGTTGTGCCTGAAATATTTTCACCTCATGTACCAGGACAGGATTTTGCTCAAATCAATTTTAGATTTGATCGCAGTGGATTAATCGCTCAGATCAAAATCGTTGATCTACAAGGCCGGGTAATCAAAGAACTGGCTAACAATGCAACCCTTGCCTTGGATGGATTTTATCGTTGGGATGGTGATCGAACGGAGGGTGATAAAGCCCGCATGGGTCATTACTTTGTTTGGTTCGAAGTTTTAGATTTAGACGGAACGGTAAAAACATTTAGAAAAAGAGTGGTAATTGGTCACTAGAAACGATGGTTGGAATACTCGTTCAATTAATAATCTCAGCCCTCCTGCTTTGGGTAGTTGAACAGAAAAATCTAACCGCGCTTGGAATTTTTCCAGCAGGACTTCGCGTGCGTCAATTTATTTTAGGATTTGTTGTTGCAGGTTCTCTTTGTGCGGTGGCGCAACTTTTCTATTCCTCATTCACACACTCGCTATGGAAAATCAATCCGTTTTACAGCAGTCAGGTTTTACTTAAAAGTATCGGACTCGATCTGAAATCAGTTTTGTTCGAAGAATTAATTTTCAGGGGTGCGTTGCTCTACATTCTCATTCAAAAAATTGGATCGCGAAAAGCGATTTTACTTTCGGCAGTTGCCTTTGGTATCTATCATTGGTTTTCATCCAACGCGTGGAGCAATCCGGTGATGATGATTTATGTATTTACCTCTACAGGAATAATGGGGTTGGTGTGGGCGTTTGCATTTTCCCGAACCAAATCAATGGCTTTGCCGATTGGCTTGCATGTAGGATGGAATCTTTTTTACAACTCGGTTTTTTCAAATGGCCCTTGGGGTGATATTCTCTTAGTACTTGAACAAACCGAAGACTCCATGCAGTTGACCGGAGTCATCTCGTTGATAAATTTTATTATGTCCACGGTACTCGTTCCTCTCTTTATCTGGTTTGTGGTTCGCAAAACAAAGGATGGGGACACATCCGGCACCCCTTTTAATTAATGCCAATACATTTTTTGTTTCACCCAGTAGCCCGTATTTTTGCACATCTTTTTAAAAACCTTAAAAAAGGACAGTTTTATGGCAAAATCGAAGAAAAAACCAGCCAAGCCAGCTAAAAAAGCTTCTGCGAAAGCGAAACCAGCCAAGAAGGCCAAATCAACCCCAAAGGCTAAAAAAGTAGCCCCAAAAAAGGCAAAAAAAGTGGTTAAGAAGGCTGCCCCTAAAAAGGTAGTAGCTAAAAAAGCGATAACCAAAAAGGCTGAACCAAAAAAAGCGATTAAAAAGGAAGTGGTAAAGCCTACGTTAAAAAGAGCTGAGACACCTACACCAGCTCCTAAAAAAGAGCATAAGCCAATTGCTCCACCTATTAAGCTTTCCCCTTCCCAACTGAATATATTCCCGATTATCAATAAAAGACCAATCGCTCACAAGCCTGCAAAGGTTGCCATTGCCGATGACAAGACCCGCTATAGCGATGAAGAACTTAAGTGGTTTGAAAATCTGATTGTGGGTAAGATGAACAAGGCGAAAGAAGAATTCCTTATTCTAAAAGATACGCTTAATCGCAATAACGATGCAGGTACTGATTCGACTTCAGGAGGCAACACTAAGGTGTTGGAGGATGGAGCTGAAACTGCTGAGAAGGAAAACCTTAGTCAATTGGCTGCTCGCCAGCAAAAGTTTATTACCAATCTGGAAAATGCGTTGGTTAGAATTAAGAATGGCACCTATGGAATTTGCTCGGTTACCGGAAAATTGATTCCGAAGGAACGTTTGATTGCTGTACCTCATACTACACAATCAATAGAAGCTAAAATGATGAAACAAGATTAAACTCAACCTCACCCCCTTCCCCTCTCCGGAGGAGAGGGGTGACATTCTTATCAATCATATCATAGAACTACAACCTCATCTGCTTAAAAATAAAGTGGGGAGCCTTACAAATAGATAAAATGGATTTCTTACAAAACCACATCGAAGCATTAATTTTTTGTTCGCCAACACCCGCCAAGGTAGCCGATATAAAAGCATGCTTATCAGAAATGTTTAATGCCGATGTGCCGGAGGAAGATATTCTGGATGCTCTTACCCGTACGGAAGAAAAATTTCAAAGCGATGAGTTTTCTTTTCAATTGAACAAAGCAGGTGGCGGCTATCAGTTTTTAACCAAGCCCGCCTATCAAACCAGCATTGGTATTATGCTGAAGCAACAATCTAAAAAGCGATTGTCTACTTCGGCTATGGAAACGCTTTCGATCATTGCGTACAAACAACCCATCTCTAAAACAGAAATTGAAAACATTCGAGGGGTAAACTGCGATTATGCAGTTCAGAAATTACTGGATAAAGGGCTTATTGAAATTCTTGGTAAAGCCGAAACGATTGGCCGACCTTTGCTTTACGGAACCAGCCCAAAATTTATGGAGTACTTTGGCATAAACGATATCAATGAATTGCCAACCCCCAAAGATTTTACCAGTGAGGTAAACACGATTGGGGAAACTCCTGAGAATTAATAAATTAAAAGTAGGCAGTCGGCAGACTGCAGTATGCAATAAAAGGAACTCTCATCCAGACAAGGAAGAGGTATCTCAATTAAAGTAACTTCATCAATAATTAATAACGACCTTTGCATTTGCTGATTGTCTTACCGACCAAATCAGCTGATTAAACTAATCTATTATGGCACGTCCAAGAAAATCATCCACGGGAAAAACTTCCTTTGGCAAACGATCAGAAGCAGAAAAATCATTTCACCACAAAAAGAAAGATAAAACGGAAGGCCGGTATGATGATAAGCGCCCTCGCTCTTCGCGGAGTTCTGATACCCGCAGTGGAAGCTCAAATTCACCTTTTAGCAAAAGAAGCAAACCTGCTTTTGGAAGAAAAGAAGATGGTGCCGATGCTCCAAAATTTACGAAGCGATTTGACCGTAAAGAAGAAGGAGGTTCAACATTCGGAAAAAGACCCTTTCAACGGAGAGATTCAGATTCAACGAAACCACCTTTTAGAAAAAGGGAGACAGGGTCCTTCGGAAAAGACAGTAA
This sequence comes from Cyclobacteriaceae bacterium, assembly GCA_016787755.1. Lineage (GTDB taxonomy): Bacteria > Bacteroidota > Bacteroidia > Cytophagales > Cyclobacteriaceae > ELB16-189. The sequence goes on from JAEUUA010000023.1 coordinate 191,662, forward strand.
TCGCCCAAATCGATTTGCCAAGAAACCCTTTGAGCGCAGCGATAGAAATGAAGGTGATCAAAGACCTCCGTTTAAAAAAAGAGAAGCTGGATCATTCAGTAAAGATGGTGAAAGACCAAACCGGTTTGAAAAAAAACCTTTTGAACGCAGAGATAGAAAAGAAGGCGATGAGAAGCCTCCGTTCAAAAAAAGAGAGGCCGGCTCATTCAGTAAAGATGGTGAAAGACCAAACCGGTTTGAAAAAAAACCGTTTGAGCGCAGAGATAGAAAAGAAGGCGATGAAAAACCTCCCTTCAGAAAAAGGGAGGCCGGCTCATTCAGTAAAGATGGAGAACAAAAACCTGTTCGCAGAAGCAGCAGCTCAGGGCTTCCGTTCGAGCGAAAGCCTTTTAATAAACTACGCGATATAAAATCAAGCAAGCGCGCACAGGCAGAAAATAAACCTAAGTCAGATTCAGATTTGATTCGCTTAAATAAATTTATGGCAAACAGTGGCGTGGGTAGCCGAAGAGAAGCTGATGAAATGATTAAGCTAGGTCTTGTAACCGTGAATGGCGAAACCATTACTGAGATGGGGCACAAAGTAAAAATTACGGACGAGGTTCGCTACGAAGGGAAAAAACTGAAAGCTGAAAAGCCGGTTTATATTCTCCTGAATAAGCCTAAAGGTTTTATTACTACCACCGATGATCCGCAAGAGCGGAATACAGTGATGAACTTAGTTGCTAGCGCAGGCAAGGAACGGATTTATCCTGTTGGTAGATTAGATAGGAATACAACCGGGTTGTTGCTGCTTACCAATGACGGTGACCTTGCCGATAAGCTTACTCATCCTTCGTACAATGTAAAGAAGATCTACAAAGTAGAATTGGATAAACCCCTTACCAAAAATGATTTCATCAAAATAAAAGATGGCGTTTATCTGGAAGAAGGCCGTGCCATGGTGGATGACCTGGCTATTATTGGCGATGACAACAAAATAGTTGGGATCGAATTGCACATCGGTTGGAACCGGATTGTGCGCAGAATTTTTGAATCACTGGATTATCAAGTTGAAAAACTAGATCGCGTGGTATATGCCGGGCTCGATAAAAAAGATCTTGGCCGCGGACAGTGGCGCTTTCTAAAACCTGAGGAGGTTGTAACACTGAAGCATTTTAAATAATGCCCCAATAAAACTAAAGGCTACAGAGATCATCTGTAGCCTTTTTATTTTTAATCGTTTTTCAAATTCTCAACCGGATTAATAAACACTGCTCTCCATGTTTGTGAACCAATGGTAATAGTAGCAAAGATCAACAGCAGAAAAATTCCCAACGCGATCATAAAAGCATCCACAGTAACGTGATACGCCAACTTCTCCAACCAAAAATTATTAATCAAATAAGCTAGCGGCACCGCAATCACAATAGCTAAAATCAGTATCACAAAAAATCCTTTTGATAACAAGTACACCAGCGATCTATCTGAACTCCCTAGTACCTTTCGAATTGAAATTTCCTTCATGCGGGTCTCTGTAGCATAGGTTGCCATGCCTAAAAGGCCAAGACAAGAAATTAAAATGGCAAGGATGGATATCACACCTAATATATTTACAAGGTCGCCAAAAAAGATGTCATAAATTTTATGCACCTCTTGATAAAAATCTTTGTAATCAAGTTTTAGGGTTGGGTTGACTTGTGCCCAGGCCTGTTCAATGGAAGCCCCGGCATTTTCGTAATCACCCGTATACTTTACCTGAAGAAGTTGAAATTCGTTTGGGTCATAGATAAGTGCCAAAGGGTCCATCTCCTCAATCAACAATTGATGATTGTAATTCTTAATAACACCTATAATCTTTGCTTTAGAAGAATCTCTTTGGTGAATTACTTCCTGGCCAATGGCTTCCATTGGGTTTTCAAATTGAAAGGCTTTCACGGCTTTTTCACTTATAACCAGATAAGATTTGTTGAGTTCGCCTGCCTCCGGTTGATAGAAATTTCCAGCTACCAATTCAACTTCAATATTTTTCAGATAGTCTTCATCGACACTAAACGTGTTGACATGTGTCCAGTCCTTATCATCCAATGATCGTTTAAAGCTTTCTCCACGCGAAGTTCCTGCTGCAGGAAGGTGCGATGCTGCACTTACGCTTTCTATGTTACTTTGCTTCAGCAATTCTGCTTTTAGTGTTGCCGCTGATGTTTTATTTAGCTGAACTACAATTTTTTTATCCATACTAAATCCATGGTCAGCCTTTAAAAAAAGTTGTAGCTGATTATACACTACAATTACAGAAAGAATAAAAATAAGAGAGAATGTAAATTGAGCTACCAGTAATCCCTTGCGCAGCCCCATGCGCGAAAAGAGTTTCATGTTTGAAAATCCCCTCAATACTTTTACGGGCTTAAAGCCACTCATTACCACCGCTGGAAATAACCCTGCCAATATGCCAACGAATAGAGCAAAAACTATAAAAATCACGTACACTACATAATTGGCCTGAAGATCCCATTTCATAAGATTGGCAAAACTCAAGTGTAGTATCAGAGGCTTAAGAAGAACAAGCATAATTAAAGCCGCAACCAAGGCAAGCAAAGCAACCATGATTGATTCCGACATAAATTGTATGAATATATCCCAGCGAAACGCACCGGTCACTTTACGCACACCAATTTCTTTTGCACGGGTTAGCGATCTCGCAATGGAGAGGTTTGTGAAATTGAAACAAGAAGTAAGCATCACAACGCCTGCCAGGCCAGCAAAAAAGTAGATAAAAATCCAGGGCAGAAAAGGACCGATCGGATTGTTAACAAAAGGACCTGGGGTAATTCCCATAAGGGGTTGTAAACTATACTTTATCTTTTGCTGAGTTTCCGGTTTTGGCAATTCAGAAAAATGATCTTGCTGAACACTCTCCAGAAGCGTTCTTATTTCCGAAATATCCTTTCCTTGTTCAACCAAGATATAGACCCAGCCTGCAGTGTATTGATACCAGTCTTGTAAATCGTTACCACGGGTACCCGCTGCAATCTCACTTTCATAAGTCGCTATACTCGCCAATGCTTCAAAAGCAATGTGAGATTTATTTGAAGTCTCTTTTATTACACCTGTTACCTTATAGGGGCCGGCCTCACCAACCATAAACGTTTCGCCAAGAGGATTTTCCTTTTCAAATAATTTGCGTGCAGTCGCCTTTGTAAGCACAACGTTATAAGGCTCGGTCAGTGCTGTGCGGCTATCGCCAAATTCTAATTCATATTGGAAAAGATCCAACATCTCAGGGTCCGCATAATACCCGGCAACCGGAACATTTATATTTTGTTCTATTTCCATCCAGTGATTTCCAAATCCCCTTACAACTCGAACAGCTTTTTCTATACCCGTATAGTGTTCGAGTAATTCGGTGCGTACCGGTAATGTGGTTGTTGCAGTCTCGTTAAACTCATTTCCCTTTTCATCTGTGGGGATACTGTTTAGCCTAAAGATGCGATCTCGTTGAGTATTGTAACGATCATACATCATTTGATCAGCAACCAACATCATGATGCCCATACAAATGGTCATTGCGATCGCTAAACCAAAAATATTTATGAAAGAGAAAAACCGATGTCTGAATAAACTGCGCATAGCAGTTTTAAAATAATTTCTTAGCATGGAGATTCCAGGTTAGTTTTATAGAACTAATGTTTACTATGAGATTAGTGATTGAATGGAAGCTAAAGGCTACTTGCTACTTGGAGTTTATTTCCTTTTTGATTAGAAAATAGTAGATCAAAAACCCAAGAGATACTGACACGGAAAATAACCCATAGGGAAGCGGAGAATCGGGTGCTACCGGAATGTATTCCATAAGTATCAGTGAAAGACCGGCAAAGAAGGCAATCAAGCCCCATTTGAGAGAACTGTATTTACCATCCGCTGAGTGTTGTTTAAAAATGGCCTGGGTCTCATCATTCACAAAGCCTTTGTCAATCATTTTCTTTTTGAGGATATAATCAGTCATGACCTTGGTAAAGAAAAAGATCGAAGTTCCAAAACTACCGATAATGGTAAGTGGCATTAATACATGCTGTAGTCCGCTGTCCATAATATTATATAATTTAATTTTTTCGATTTCTGTGTAAGACACAGCCTGTGCTTCTAATGTTGCAGAAGTTTAAACAAAAGATGGTAGATTCTCGAGGCTGGATGAATTGAACAGAGTTTTTGCGATTAGAATCCTGTACCTGGTTAGCCTCGTCCTGTAAAAATTAACCTTCTTTCTGCAACATCCGTTGAAAAGTGCGTGTCTAACGCAAAAATGATCGATGACCGTACTCTTGTCTCACAAATTTTAAATGGAGATAAGCAGGCCTTTCGGGTACTTATTAAGCAACAGGAAAGACTTGTGGGTCATATGGTTGCAAGGCTTATTGATAGACATGAAGATAGAGAGGAACTTTGTCAGGATGTATTTTTGAAAGTATATGAAAAGCTGGGGGAGTTTACGTTTCAATCGAAGTTAAGCACGTGGATTGCCACCATTGCCTATCGGCATGGAATCAATCATCTGCGGAAGCGAAAAATTGCAATTAGTGATTTACCTGCAGACGAAAGTACATTAGAGCGATTTATTGCCATTGATGATGCTTCGGAAACAATGGCTGATCAACAAATGGATACCATCGTTTCACAATTGATTGAAAAGTTACCTCCTCAATACAAGGCGATACTCACGTCGTATCATGTACAGGAAATGACATATCCTGAGATTGGAGAAATAACCGGATTACCAGAAGGAACGGTGAAAAATTACTTATTCCGGGCGCGGCAATTATTGAAAGACAAAGTAAAAAAGTATCTTGGCAAAGAAGCGGAATTATGAAGGCTGAAGAAGATTTACAGAATAAGATCGAGCAAGGATTAACTAGCGATGCGAGCATCGATGGAGAAGCATATCAGTATGTTTTTAAGTCTTTAAAAAAAGAACCAACGTTTCATGTGTCGACTTCCTTTGCAGACCGTGTTGTTTCCATGCTTGATAGGAAAGAAGAAAGACGCGACTACTGGTGGATGGCTGCTGGAATATTTCTTTCGGTGATTGCTTTGATTGTTACGTTCGCTCTGGTTAAAGCCGAATTGACTGCTGGAGTATTCACCTTTTTATCAGGATATCAGGGATTAGTTATTTTTGGCATTGCTTTTATTCTCCTGTTACATTGGGTGGATAAGAAAGTAATCAAAAGGCAATTGAGTACACCCGCACATTGAAAATTCCACACCAAGCCATTGGGTACAGAATACTGCACTTTATGGATTGGGAGATTGGCATTTATCCATAAAATGAGCTTTCATTGGTAGACGAACAAAATTGATTCGCTCTAAGAAAGCAATGTGTCTTTTGCTCATTCAATTAAGCCCTCCTTTTCTTGTTTTCACCTTCCATAAAAAATCAATAACCTTTTCTACCTTGTTGCGGTAACTAGTTCTGTTTATTTCACATTCAACTATGAAAAAATTCTACCCCCCACTCTATGCGATGCTCTTATTATGGAGTATCCAAACCCAGGGCCAAGAACCCAAGAAGGAAGAAAAGGCCGACACGGTAAAGAAAGAAAAAGACAAAAAGAAAAGAGACCTGCCATTGGAAGTTGGTAGGCGCATACCTATAAAAACAGACGAGGGCACCTGGATGTCACTCGATGTAAGTCCCGATGGAAAAACAATTGCCTTTGATTTTTTAGGTGACATTTTTACCATGCCCATCACAGGCGGCAAACCTGTGCAATTCACAAGCGGGATGGCGTTTGACTCACATCCAAAATTTAGTCCGGATGGAACAAAATTGTTATTCATCTCGGACCGCAGTGGTGGCGAAAATATCTGGTGGTTTTCGCTGGATAAAAAAGATTCCACGCAAGTGACCAAAGTAAACATTGATCACTATCAGTCTGCTGAATGGACACCCGATGGTAATTATATTGTCGGCTCGCGCGGAACTCGTAATCTAAAACTATGGATGTTCCATAAAGATGGTGGCTCAGGGGCGCAACTGATTGACAAACCCGATCCGTTGAAAACGGTTGAGCCGGCCTTCGGGCCGGATGGAAGATACATCTGGTTCTCACAGCGTAACAATGCCTGGACCTACAATGCACAACTTCCGCAATATCAATTGGCTATTTATGATCGTGAAACGGGTGAGATTGAAAGAGAAACGGCACGATACGGTTCTGCGTTCACACCTACGTTATCGCCTGATGGAAAGTGGTTAGTCTTTGGTTCACGTCACAATGATCAAACAGGATTAATGATTCGCAATTTAAAAACCGGTGATGAAAATTGGTTGGCCTATCCCGTTCAGCACGATGAACAGGAGTCAATTGCACCCCTTGGTGTATTACCCGCCATGTCATTTACACCCGATAGTAAAAATGTAATCGCTTCGTATGGCGGAAAGTTTTATAGTATTCCTGTTTTAGGAGGGAGTGCTGTAAACATTCCATTTCAAATGGAAACAGAGTTACAACTTGGTCCGTTGGTAGAATTTAAATATCCGATCAAAGACGATAAAGATAGGATCGCCACTCAAATTCGGGATGGGGTGGTTTCCCCGGATGGAAAGCAACTTGCTTTTACTGTGTTGAATCGATTATACGTGATGGATCTTCCTTCTGGCACACCGAAAAGAATTACTACAAATAATTTCACGGAAGCACAACCAACGTGGAGCCCGGATGGAACGCAACTTGCGTGGGTAACCTGGGAAGGAACGGGAGGAAATATTTATAAAATCAATTTTAAACTGAAAGGAGCTAAGCCTGTAAAACTTACTTCAACTCCTGCCCTTTATACAGAACCTGCGTGGTCTTTTCAGGGAAACAAAATCGTATTCATGAAAGGAACTGCCCATAATTTTAAGGAAGCCGATGGTCCAAGTTCTTTTGCCAGTCAGGAAGAGATTGCATGGATATCTGGTGATGGTGGTGCTGTTACTGTGATCGATAAATCAAGAAGACGAAGTACTCCTCACTTTACAAAAAAGGGAGATCGTATTTATTTGTACAGCGGGCAGAAAGGATTGGTGTCCATTCGATGGGATGGTACCGATGAAAAAGAGCATTTAAAGGTGACGGGAATTATGACTTATGGCTCAATAGCTGGTGAAAACCATTGTATGTTAATAGAGTCTGCCACGGAACCGAAGCGAGAACCCTCCAATGCAGATGTAATCTACATGGCACCAGATGGTGATCAGGCATTGGTTAAGATTAATAATGACGTGTATGTGGTTACTGTACCTATAACGGGTGGTGACGTCCCAAAAATTTCTGTAGCGGATGCCGATAAAGCGCAATTCCCGGCACGCAAGCTTACCAAGCTGGGTGGTGAGTTTCCGGTTTGGAGTCGCGATGCTAAAAATGTTTACTTCTCATTAGGCAATGCATTCTTCACCTACAATCTGGCGGAAGCAAAAACAAAAGAAGAAGAATTGAAAACGAAAAAAGCAGCGGAAGCAAAAGCGAAAGAAGAAGGAAAAAAAGAGGATGAGAAAAAGGAAGGGGATAAGGACAACGAGGCTGATAAAAAAGACGAGAAGAAGGATGAAGGCTACAAACCCAATGAAATCCGGATTAAGGTAACGATCCAGAAAGATATTCCAGTGGCAAAAATTCTTTTACAAAATGCACGCATCATTACGATGAAAGGGGATGAAGTGATTGAACGTGGCGATGTGCTCATTGAAAATGCACGTATTAAACAAGTAGGTGCGGCAGGCTCTATTTCTGTAGATGGTCCTGTCCAAAAAATGGATTTGAATGGAAAAACAATAATGCCGGGTTTTGTAGATACACACGCACACGTATGGCCTGCCTGGGGAATCCATAAAACGCAAGTGTGGGTATATGCTGCCAACCTAGCTTATGGTGTCACCACCACACGCGATCCGCAAACAGCAACTACCGATGTGCTCACCTACAGCGATATGGTTGAGACGGGTGAAATTATTGGGCCACGTATTTATTCAACGGGTCCGGGTGTTGGCTACTGGGCATACAATTTGAAAGATGCAGATCAGGCAAAAGACATTTTGAAACAATACTCCGAGTACTATAATACGAAGACCATCAAAATGTACCTTACGGGAAATCGCCAGCATCGGCAGTGGATAATTCAAGCTGCTAAAGAGCAGCAACTAATGCCTACTACAGAAGGTGGTTTGGATTTTAAACTCAATATGACCAACCTCATCGATGGATATTCAGGTCATGAACATGCGTTCCCGATCTATCCGTTATATAAAGATTTCACAACGGCTGTTGCTGCCTCTAAAATGACCTATACCCCTACCTTGTTGGTAGCATATGGTGGTCCATGGGCTGAGAATTTTTATTACGCTACTGAAAATGTAAATGGCGATCCTAAACTAAATTACTTTACCCCCAAATCAGAACTCGATCAAAAGTCTCGAAGAAGACCAGGATGGTTTATGAAAGAAGAACATGTATTTGAGGATCATGCGCGTTTTGTAAACGATCTGGTAAAAGCGGGTGGCAATGCTGGTGTTGGTTCACATGGACAACTTCAAGGCTTGGGCTATCATTGGGAATTGTGGAGCGTTGCTTCCGGAGGCATGAGCCCACACAATGCATTGAAAGTAGCCACCATACTAGGAGCAAAGGCAATTGGATTAGATGGCGATCTTGGAAGTATTGAAGCTGGTAAATTGGCCGACTTGATTATTCTGGATCAGAATCCCTTAATTAACATCCGCAATACAAACTCAGTGAATAAAGTAATGAAGAACGGGAGGTTGTATGATGGCAACACACTAGATGAAGTGTATCCGGCCGTTAAGAAAGCACCTTCTTTTGGAACTGAGCAGGCAAGCCCCCAAGCTGGGTTGCCGGGTATGAAGTAATCAGACATCATCCAAAAAATTTTTAAGCCTCTCAAGTATGAGAGGCTTCTTTTTTACAATTTGTAAACGAAGTCGATTGCCGATCACCCCACTTCGCTCTCATTCCTGTAATTTTATACATGAATGCACAGTTTTGCGTAATTTGGCTCCTCGTGAAACGGCTGGCATCCATAATTTTTTTACTTATCCTACTCCTTAATCTGGTAGGCGCCTACGTGTATTTTGGCGTAAGGATGGTACAGATCCGCAAAGAGATGCGCGCTGAGCTTAGGCAAAAGGACGAAGGTGAACTTGAGAAAATTGTCCTTACCATTAAGGAATATAAAGAAGCATTGATTGAGGAAGATGAGATGGAGCTCAACGACAAGATGTATGACATATCCCGAACGAAACTACAAGACGATAAAATCATTGTTTATTGTTTACATGATGAAAATGAAGACAACTTGCTTGTTTTACTAGACAGTATTCTCAACAACTCATCAAAAGATAAAAAACCAGTTCCCTCATCCTTGCTTGGCTTTGTGAATCTTATCTCCTTACCCGTTCAAATGGATAACAGTCTTATTGAGATCTCAAAGGAAGTTCATTATACAGTTTATTACTTTTCAAAAAGCAGTTCGCCAAAATTGATTCTGGCGCCCCCACCAAAAGGGTAATAAACCAACGTCCCAGCATCTTTTTCTTAAGCAGGAAAGATTATCCATTACATTTTTTGCTAAAGCAAGTGTGTGCACCACATTATTGGTGTGGTCTATAACGGTGCGTAGCAAATTAAATTCCCATAATAACTATGAAATTTTTCTATACCCTTCTTTCAATATTTTTAATATGTTTTTCTGCGTATTCGCAACATAAATCTGACACTATTAAAGCATCCTATCTGGATGAAGTGGTAATCTCAGCCAATAAAATTGGTGAGCCTCGAAGGCTCGTAGCCCAACAAGTTGAGGTGATTAATTCAACAACTATCAACAACCTCAATGCTCAAACTTCTGCTGATTTAATTCAAAACTCTGGACAGGTTGCCATGCAGCGTAGCCAGCAAGGAGGAGGAAGCCCCATCATACGAGGCTTTGAAGCAAGTCGGGTGCTTTTAGTGATTGACGGAGTGCGCATGAACAATGCTATTTATCGCTCCGGTCATTTGCAAAACATCATCACCATGGATAACAATGTCTTGGAACGAGCCGAGATTTTGTTTGGCCCATCTTCGACTGTTTACGGTAGTGATGCCCTGGGTGGAGTAGTTCACTTCTTCACACGCAATCCTACCTTGGCAACAAACGCAGGCATCGATATTTCAGGAAATACATTTGTGCGATTTGGTAGTGCTAACCATGAAAAAACTGCTCACTTCGATTTTAACATTGGAGGCAAACGGTTTGCCTCTTTGTCCTCCTTTACCCTTAGCGATTTTGGTGATTTGCGCATGGGTGAAAAAACAAATCAATCGCTGGGCGAGGAATACTGGGTTCGGTATCAATATGCAGAACGCGCTCCTGATAACTCGGGAGACGTACTCGTTCAAAACAGTGATCCCTATGTTCAAAAATTTAGCGGTTACAAACAATACGATCTGCTCCAAAAATTTTACTTCAAACAAAATAATCGCATTCAGCATCAGCTAAATTTTCAGTATTCAACATCGAGTAACCTTCCCAGGTATGATCGCCTTACAGATGCACAGGGTACCGGACTTCGTTCAGCTGAATGGTATTATGGTCCGCAGCAGCGATTGCTTATCTCTTATCAACTTAAACTAACAGATTTAGGTAAATTGGCAGATGCGCTTACTACTACTGTTAGTTATCAGAATATTGAAGAAAGCCGAAACGACCGCAGATTCAACAGTAACAACTTAAATCATCGCATCGAAAAAATTAATGTAGGTGGATTGACTATAGATTTACAAAAAAAGATTAAAGCCAATCAACTCCGCTACGGGTTTGATGGACAATCTAATAGTTTAACCTCTAGTGCTTACCGCGAAAATATTTCTTCAGGAGGTATTTCTCCCTTGGATACGCGCTATCCTGATGGTGATAATACATTAAACTATTGGGCATTGTATGCTACCCACACGTTGCCGCTTAACGATACCTGGACATTGACTGATGGTATTCGGGTAGGCGGAAGTTCATTGCATTCAACTTTCGTTGACAAGACTTTCTTCCCTTTTCCGTATGACGACATTAAGCAAAACAATACCTACGCAAGTGGCAATCTCGGCATCATCTATTCGCCCACCAGCTGGAAGTTTTCTTTTATGATGAGCACAGGGTATCGTGTTCCCAATATTGATGATTTAGCAAAAGTTTTTGAGTCTGTTCAAGGATCAGCCAGCACAACGGGTATGTTGGTTATTCCCAATCCGGATTTAGTTCCTGAAAAAACAACTAATGCTGATCTAAGTATTACAAAATTCTTTGGCGCTAAGTCCAGATTGGAAGGGGTGTTGTTTGCTACTAATTTTTTTGATGCCATTGCAACCCGACCTTCCACTCTTAATGGTCAGTCAGCGGTACTTTATAATGGATACCCGGCTAATGTTGTGAGTAGTCAAAACGTAGGAGAAGCGTACATTTATGGATATAGTGTCAGTGGCCATTTTGAACTTATCGACCATTTAACATTGACCGCTTCCTTCAACTATACTCATGGTCGGATAAAAAATGAGGATGCCCCAGAAACTCCCCTCGATCATATTCCTCCAACGTTTGGCAGGATTGGAATAAATTATTCGAAAACAAAATTCTCTGCTGAGTTATTCTCCAATTTCAATGGTTGGAAAAGAGTAAGTAACTATAGCAGCAGCGGAGAAGATAATTTGCAGTATGCAACTTCTGAAGGAATGCCATCATGGTATACTCTTAATCTGCGAACATCCTATATGTTGAATAAGGTAGTTACTTTTCAAGCCGGTATTGATAATTTGATGGATTTGCAGTACAGACAATTTGCATCCGGCATTAACTCACCCGGGCGCAATATCTTTGGAACTCTTCGGATTAGATTCTAATTTATTTTTTGTTGTCTTGCACAAAAGTGCTGAACAACCTTTTTACCTTCTGTTTATGGCAATACAAAACTTAGTTTATCGGCTTCGCCAATTTAGATCCATTCATAAATGGATTGGAATTAGCGTTTTTCTGTTTATGATCATTACTGCCTCCACAGGTGTTTTATTAGGGTGGAAAAAGAACGTTAATCTTTTACAACCGTCAACAGTAAAAGGATCAACTCTTGCGATGGATAAATGGGTTGGTTTTGATCAGGTTGCACACGCTGCTATGCGTGGGATTGATTCTGTTACCGCCAGAAAAATTGAGATTGATCGCATGGATGTACGGCCCGACAAGGGAATTATTAAGGTAACTTTTAAAGAAGAAAATTGGGAAGCACAAATAGATGGAGGTACAGGAAAAGTTCTATCTGTTGCCCAGCGCCATGCCGATTGGATCGAACATATTCATGACGGATCAATCATTAGCGAGTCGTTCAAAATAGTTTATACCAACTATCTTGGTTGGGGATTATTATTTCTATCCATCACAGGATTATGGCTTTGGTATGGTCCCAAAGTAATTCGAAAAGCAAAGAATACTTAATTAGTGCTACCTTGATACTTTGATTGCAGGGCTTCAAAGATGGTGACGTTCATGAGAATCAACATCATACCATAAATTGTATCTTCAACCGGTATTGTTCCCAATCTGATTCCTAAATTCTCAGCATCATTATACCACACCACAGGACTCTCTATCCCTGTTCCGGTAAGGATTCCATTAACCAGCACAAATGGGATAAGAATAAACAGAAAAGAAAGATAAAACTTACCTAAATATTTGGGCTTCACCATAAAGTGAAGATAAATCAAGAATAAAGCGCACGATAGAAACGTAACAGACGTGTACCACCGATCTAAATTGCTAAACGCAAGAACTGAAAGAATCACGATAAGCAAACCTGTTATTACATTTGTAAACGGCTGGAGGTAATCTCTTTTTGAGAAGAAACCCACTGCCTCGTACGTGAATACGCAAGCATACGGAATACAAATAAAGAAAAGTATTTCTTCCATCGGCAAATCAAAAAAATAGATGCCAAGTAAATAGTCGGAATTAAACCCCCAAACTCCCATTCTGGTAAACCATACATCCCATACCAAAAACAAAATAGCCGGAAAAAAAATGGCTGGAAAAAGATACCTCCATTTTTTTGAGAAATTGGCTTTTGGATGAAAACTAAACAAGAAGGGGAGCGAGATAGCGCCTAAATCAATGAAAAGATATAGATATTTTAAATTCAAAATATCCTATTGGGTTTCCTGACGGTCCTTACGGAATTTCAATTCCTTCGGTTGATACTTTTTGGGTGCATATAAAAAACCAAATGCTTCGCAGTCTTCTTTGGTGTGTTTGCTATGATGAATGTAGTGTGCATTGATCATTCGTTCCAGATATTTGCTTTTCTTTCTAAGGCGCCACTTAATTCGTTGATGAACAAGAAAATCGTGAAACACGATATAGAAAACTCCATAACAAAAGATACCAAGGCCAATTGCCAGTATATAAGGATTGTAAGACACAACACTCCCATAATAGAACAAGCCAATGGATGGCAAGCTAAAAACAACTGCAAACCAATCGTTTTTCTCAAGCGCATGATTATGCACCGAATGGTGGGACTTATGCCACACCCATAAAACGCCATGCATGATGTATTTATGGGTAAACCAAGCAACGAATTCCCAAAAAAGAAAAGTTCCTATCGCAATGCCCGCACAGATCAAAATTGTACTCAACTCCATATCAAACTGTAGTTAACATCCCCGCTTTCTCTTTCGCAAAATAAGTTTCAAGCACGTTATAGCGATGATCAAAAATAGCATTTACCTGACGCTCCACAAAAAGCCAATGAGCCAGTTGACCAATAAGACCAAATGGGATTGCATAATTTACTTCATCAATCATTTCTACTCCAGCATCGGTGGTACTAAAATGATGTTGGTGGTGCCAGAGCGCATAAGGACCAAATCGTTGTTCGTCAACAAAATAATTTTTGTCCCCTACGTGCGTGATCTCAGTTACCCATGTAACACGGACGCCACCTAAAATTTTTATTTTGTAGGTTATGATTTGGCCTGGATAAGTCTTATTCCCTCCTGATATATACTGGATATCAAAACCCATTTCGCCAGGGGTAATTTTACTTAAATTTTTTGGATTGGAGAAGAAGTCCCAAGCATCATCTAAACTAATGGGTAGAACTTGTTTTCGCTGTAGATTATAAATTTTCACACTATTATAACAGAACTAAAAACAGTTTGTTCGATCACGCCAGGCTTTTGAGTCTACGCCTTATTTACAGAATACTTATCCGCCAAAATAGTTTTGAACCAATGTGTGAATTGAGCTGGATTTTCTTCAACCTGGTTTAGAAGTTGTTGCTGATCCACAAACTTCCAGTCTTCTACCTCAGCTTTGTTTATTTTGGGAATACCATCAAACGTTGCAACAAATACATGATCTAATTCATGTTCAATCAAACTGTTTGAGAACGAAACCTTATAAATAAATTTGTACGAAAAGGTAGGCGTTAATTCTATTCCTAATTCTTCTTTGATTCTTCGCGCAACAGCCTCTTCAGTTTTCTCCCCGGGTTTTGGATGGCTGCAACATGCATTAGACCAAAGTCCTCCGCTATGGTATTTAGACTTAGCCCGCTTTTGAATTAAAATTTCGCCCATCGAATTTTCAATCATGACCGAAAAGGCTCTGTGCATAACCCCTTTTCTATGTGCCTCCAGTTTTTCCATGGTGCCAATCTGTTGATCATGCTCGTTAACCAATATTACTTCCTCCATGGTTAGATAAGATTGAGTTGATATTTGACATACGATAAAAAAAGAATTGAAAATTTTTGACGATTCCTAACTCTAATTCTTTCTTTCATCACAAACTCTGAGGGTATATTTTTTATCTTCTTAAATAAAGCCTGATAATAAAGGTAGGCAATATAAACTCCAAATTTTGCACCCTTTGGGAGTTGCTTGATCCCCAAGTATCCTTCATGAAAATCAGCCGCAATTTGTGCTTCTATTTCTTTTTTACACGTATCGTCAAATGTATTCAAATCGATTCCCGGAAAATAAGACCTACCCATACTTTTATAATCTGCATTAAGATCTCGAAGAAAATTGATTTTTTGAAATGCTGACCCAAGCTTCATCGCCATGGGTTTTAGCTTTTCGTACATCATTTGGTCACCTTTGCAAAATACTTTTAAACACATAAGGCCCACTACCTCAGCCGAACCCAATATATATTCTTCAAAAGAATTCTTATTATGCTTTTTAGTATCCAGATCCATCTCCATGCTATGGAGAAACTGACGGATTAGTTCCTGGTCAATAGCGTATGTATTAACGGTATGTTGAAAACTATTCAAAATAGGGTTTAGGCTAATTTTTTCATCAATTGCCTGATAAGTGTCCGATTGAAATCGATCCAGCAATAATCGCTTATCGTAATCATGAAAGGTATCAACGATTTCATCGGCAAAGCGAACAAATCCGTAAATTGAGTAAATTGGATTACGCAATTCTTTTTCAAGGCAAAAAATACCCAATGAAAAGGAGGTGCTATACGATTTTGTAGTAAGCTTTGAACACTGAATGGAGACATGATCATATAATTCTTTCCCTATCATCGTTTTTTTAATCACGTTAAGTTACTTATTTATCTCTTTTCATTAGCTCATTGGCCACCACTTGTCCTGAAATCAGTGAAGGTGGAACCCCAGGTCCGGGAACTGTTAACTGGCCCGTGTAAAACAGATTACTCACCTTTTTGTTTATGATTGAAGGCTTTAAATTGGCTGTTTGGCTAATCGTATTGGCCAATCCATATGCATTGCCTTTATACGAGTTATAATTTTCAATAAAATCGCGGTGAGCGTAACTCTTTTTATAAACAACATTTGATTTGATGGATTGCCCCGTCAGTTTCTCCATTCTATCAATTACCTGCTCAAAATATTTCTCTCTTGTTGAGTCTTCATCTGCCAGTCCGGAGGCAACGGGTATAAGAATGAAAAGATTTTCACAGCCTTCGGGAGCAACAGTTTCGTCTGTTTTTGATGGACAGCAAACATAAAATAGTGGATCAGTTGGCCAGGATGGATCCTTATAGATTTCATCGGCATGTTGTTTGAAATCCGTATCGAAAAATAGGTTATGATGTAGAAGGTTATCTAACTTTTTATTAACACCAAGATAAAATATCAAACTGGAAGGAGCCAAACTTCTATCATCCCAATACTTTTCAGAATACCTGCGATAAGAAATTGGAAGTAGTTCCTGCTCTACGTGATTGTAATCTGCTCCCGCCACCACGTGATCAGTCTCTATTGATCTCCCTGCAACGGTGATGGCCTCAATTTTATTCCCACTTAAAACCAGACCTTCGACCGGACTATTAAACAAAAATTTTACACCCTTTTCTTCTGCCAAGTTAACCATGCCTTCCACAAGCTTAAACATCCCCCCTTTTGGATACCAGGTTCCCAGGGACATATCCGCATAGTTCATCAAACTGTAAAGAGCTGGTGTGTGCGAAGGCGATGCTCCGAGGAATAAAACAGGAAACTCAAGTAATTGAATCAGCTTTGGAGATTTAAAATACTTTCTGATGTAGGAACTGATCGATTGAAAGACATGAAGTTTAAAAATGCCTCTAATAAGAGAAAGGTCAAAAAGCTCTGCAATTGACAATCCTGGATTATACACTAGATTTTCAACACCCACCTTATACTTGTACTTGCCTTCTTCTAAAAACTTTTCGAGTTGTTTACTACTTCCTGTCTCTTCTCGCTCAAAAAGTGAATAAATGTCGTCTTGCTTTGCAGGAATGTTCCAAACTTCTTTTTTAGAAAAGAGTACCTGGTAAGATGGGTCTAATCGGATGAGCTCGTAATAGTCTGAAACTGTTTTTCCGAATTTGTTGAAATACTTTTCAAACACGTCCGGCATCCAATACCAACTCGGGCCCATATCAAAAACAAATCCGTCTGATTCAAATTTTCGGGCTCGCCCTCCAGCCGAACAGTTTTTTTCATACACCGTTACGTCATACCCTTCAGCTGCCAACGTAGTAGCTGCAGCTATTCCTGCAAAACCGGCACCTATTACGGCTACTTTGCCTTTCATTTTAAAAGGTTAACTACCACCCTTGAAAGTTAAAACTTATTACCTGGAAAACATGCGACAGTCAAACCACTAAAAAAGCAAGGAAATACTCACTTAACCATTCGTTTTTGAATCTCTTTGCGGGCATGAAAGATTCTATTCTTAACAGTTCCGATGGGAATATTTAAATGATCAGCAATTTCATTGTATTTGTATCCCGTTTCGTACATCTTAAATGGGATTTGCAGTTCAGACTTTACATCATTAATATTTTCCCATATTTCATTAAACTCAAATAGTTTTTCGGGACGATTGGGTGTGTTGATGTCCGCCACATTTAGAAAGTAGAGGTCTTTCGTATTATCCGTTGAAGTCTTAGCAATCTTAGACTTCCGGTAATTATTGATGAATGTGTTTCGCATGATTGTAAAAAGCCACCCCTTCAGGTTTGTATCCTTCTTGAATTTACTTTTGTAAACCAGCGCTTTCAAGATCGTATCCTGAACCAAATCCTGCGATTCTTCCTGATTTTTAGTGAATCGGTAAGTAAATTGCTTTAGAGTGCCCTCTAACTCGCAAATCTGTGAAACAAGTTCTGCTTCCATATTTGTTTAATTTTATTAGTTCAAAGTTAAACATATTTTCCGTTAAAACAACTAGTACGGACATAATGTTTAAGTATTTACAATAAATATTAAACAATCTATTCCAGAATTGCCTTTAACTCAACTGCGTTCTTGAAATGCTTAAAGTTTGTGCTTTGAGGTACCAATGCTTCGGAGAAGTTGCCCGAAGCCAGTACCTCAGAATCTGGAAAGTCTGCGATTAACCTCTCAATGTAAATCTTTGTCTTTTGTGGCTTTTGTGTACTTATCAATGAGGTAATAATAAATTTTGGGTGATATGCCTGGCAAACTTTTCTCAAATCTTCATAAGGAAGATGTTGTCCTAAATAAAACGTTCTGAACCCGATTTTCTTTACTATAAAATGATAAAACAGCAGACCGATTTCATGGAGTTCATTTTCGGGTAGAAAAAGTACAACCTTATCCGCATCCTTTGCAGGAAATGGCAGTGAATCAATAGCGACAATAATTTTTTGGCGAATGAGATTGGATATAAAATGCTCCTGTGCGGGGGAAATATTTTTTGTCTGCCACAGGATACCAATTTTTTCAAGGAAGGGATAAACGATTTCAAGAACGGTTCGCTCAAAACCAAATTTCATGATTAAATGGGCCAACAATTTTTCAAACTGCTCTTCTTCCATATCAATCATACTCATAATAAATTGATCGATAAAGATCGTAGCCTCGTTTTGACTTGAAGTTAACTGCACTACTTCGGAATTAATCTCCCCATCGCTCATCCCTGCGATCTTAGAAATTTTTAAGCCATAATTATTCAGCAAGGATACATTAATAATTTTTCTCAAATCCGCGTCAGAATAATAGCGGACATTGGTTAATGTTCGTTGAGGCTCGATGATACGGTGGCGCTTTTCCCAAATACGAATGGTGTGAGCTTTAATTCCGGATAATGTCTCAAGTTCTTTTATTGAATACTTTCCCATAGTACTGTTTCGAACCAATAACCCTCTGCTACAGTAAATTGTTTACCTGGATGCTTCATTTTTTTGTTATGAGTACATACAGTTTAAAACACGAATGAATGATATGTCTTAAAAAACAAATCTTTTTATATCCCTGCTTCAATTTGAAAACGGACAATCCAACCGTCAGTATTTAAATTTGACCCTTGCAGCCATTCATTTTTTTCGAGTGTTATATCACTTTGAAATTTTATCCGGTGACCTCGTAAATACTTATTGGCTCCGATTGTAAATTGTTTTGTCTGATCATCCAGCAATTGTATTTTGCGGGACGGAGTTACCTGTGAATAACGACCCACTATTTCGTACTTATTTTTAAATAAGTAACTCCCTTGATAATTCTGACCGAACCCCGTATAAACGTAGCGTATATCTCCGCCCGCATTCATGGTAATGGGATCCGGTGAGTTTCGCTGCAACCATTCACATGCCAATGACCATCCCTGGTACTTGAACATAAAATCCGCAATCACCGTATTTATGTCTTTTGGAACATACAGAAACTTTCCAAGCTGACCTCCGGTTCGCGTTGTATTTTCGTTATGTGATGCCGACATTGCAATCGACACTTTTGGTTTTGGTTCGCGTGCTAAATCCCCCTCAAAATAATCGCCACCATTTGTGAATGGACCAAACGGCAATAGTTCAAGGCGACCCGTATAACTTAAACCAGAATCTGAAGTACTGATATTTCGCCCTTCCCCGCTTGAAATAGCACCTCGTAAAACGTAATAAAACTTACCTATATAATTGTTATAGTAAGCTTGAATTCCAAAATCGCGATCTATGTTAAATGTGGTATTTACGATCGATCGATCTGGGAGTTGAAGATCCCCCGATGAGACTACACGTTGCCTGTTGCCAGGTAATTTTGTTTGCCCAAGTCCTACTGAAAAACGTTTATTTACTGCATAAATAATCATCGCATCTCGAACGATATTTGGGAAAGCTGTGTCCTCAAAATCAAGATCACCGCGTGAAAATGATAATTGAATTAGATAAGTAAGCCGCGGGTTATACAGGAACCCATCGAATCGTAGACGCAGCCTTCGTACACGAGCTTCCACCTGGTCAATAGTAAAATCATCAATACCCTCCGTACGAAAAGCAGCCCTATTTTGAATTCGGAACCGAATATTTAGCAGAAATAAACTATCGGGAGAAATAATGCCAAGCCCTTTCCCAAAAGTAAAATACGGAGAAGGTGTAATTTTCTGGCTTATCGCCCCATAAAATCCTGCCAAGCAAATAAGGGTTAAACTAAATGTTCTTTTAATCATTTTTTTCTTGGTATGGCTGTAAATTATATTGTATCAACCTTTTAAGGTCGGAATTTGAGTACCCATACTCAGTGCGCCTCCAGCCAATTGTTTCCTATGCCCACTTCTACCTCCATAGGCACATCAAGAATCACAGCTGATTTCATCAACTCAATCACTTTTGGTTTTACAATAGCTTGCTCTTCTTTGTGAACATCAAATACAAGCTCATCATGCACCTGCATCGTCATTTTAGTTTTTAGTTTCTCACGCTCCAGCCATTTATGAATCTGAATCATGGCAATTTTTATAATGTCAGCCGCGCTTCCCTGAATGGGTGCGTTAATTGCATTGCGCTCGGCAAAACCGCGTGTGGTGATATTTCTTGAATTGATATCCCGCAGGTAGCGCCTTCTTCCTAAAATTGTTTCCACATATTCATTCTCCCGGGCAAAATTTATAGAATCATCCATGTAGCGCTTAATAGCGGAAAACTCAGTAAAGTACGATTCAATTATTTCTGCTGCTTCGGTGCGCGAAATGCTCAGGTTCTGAGAAAGTCCAAAGGCAGTACTGCCATATAAAATTCCAAAGTTTACTTCCTTCGCCTTGCGCCTCATATCGGGTGTTACTTTTTCAAGTGCCACCTTAAATACTTTGGCTGCGGTAGTAGCATGAATGTCGCGCTTGGTGCGGAATGCCTCAATCATGGTTGCGTCTTTCGCAAATGAAGCGGCAATGCGCAATTCAATTTGTGAATAATCGGCAGACATAAAGAGATATTCTTTACCGCGTGGAACAAACGCTGCCCGAATCTGCCTTCCTTTTTCTGTGCGGATAGGAATATTCTGAAGATTAGGGTTGTTTGAACTCAATCGCCCGGTAGCGGCTACGGCTTGTCTGTAATCGGTATGAATGCGGTGATCGAACTTGCTTACCATTTTAGGTAACGCATCCACATAGGTTGATCGCAGTTTTTCATACTCCCGAAAATCCAGAATTTTTTTTACGATTTCATGTTCATCGGCTAACTTAACCAATACTTCCTCGCCTGTAGCATATTGCCCGGTCTTTGTTTTCTTAGCCTTATCCAGCAATTTCATTTTATCAAACAACACCTCACCCAATTGCTTGGGCGAAGCAATGTTAAACTCAGTGCCTGCTATTTCAAAAATCTCTTTCTGAACCTTATGACTGTCGCTACGTAATGCATCCGACATCCATTTCAATGTTACTTCATCGATTGTTACTCCCTCAAACTCCATGGTGGCCAGCACGGTGAGCAATGGAATTTCAACATTATTCAATAAACGCCATTGACCTCTTTGCTCAAGCTCCTGCTGCAATGGGTGTTTTAATTGAAGCACTTTATCCATGCGTTCACAAGCTTGCTCAGCAGTTGAGCTACGTTCAGCCGTTAATTGATAATCTAAATACTGGCCACTTAAAATCCCAAGATCATGTGAAGCTTCGGGTTCAATCAGGTAGTGGGCAAGCATGGTATCAAACAGCCTGCCTCTTAAATGAATGCCTAATTTTCTTAACGCGAGTACGGATGATTTTATATTATGCCCAACCTTACCAATTTCATCATTCTCAAAAACATCTTTAAATGCTAAAGCCGTTTCTTTCGTAATTGAAATAAAGAAGGCTTCCCCAGGCGTGTATGAAAAAACAAAGTCCGTAGCATCGTAATCAAAATTATCCACCTCCGTGGTTATGACGTCAAATGAAAATTCCTTTTGTTCTTTCAGCTTTTGAATTAATTGCTGGCGTGTTTCTTCTTTATCAATTATATGATAGGAAATAACAGTGCTATCAAAAGTCTTTTTCTCAATAACTTGCTCAGTTGATCGCTCTGCCAATCCAAACATGGAAAGCTGAGCAGCCTTAGGCGATGAAGAATCTGAACCGGACGAACTTGATGATGATGGTAAACCAAAAATGCGCGGCATCATGGTTTTAAATTCCAACTCCTCCAAAATTGGTTTGAGCTTATCCATATCCGGACCTGTATATACCAGGTCTTCCTCACTCCAGAGAACAGGTACGTCAGTAACAATGGTAGCCAACCGTTTTGAAAGGATTGCCTGATCGCCAAATTCTTCTACACGCTCCTTTTGCTTTCCTTTCAATTCACTTGCATGGGCCACTACATTCTCAACCGTCTTAAACTTCTTTAATAAATCCGCAGCAGTTTTTGGTCCCACACCGGGGATGCCTGGAATATTATCCGAGGCATCGCCTTGTAAGCCGAGCATATCAATTACCTGCGACACGTCTTCTATATCCCATTTCTCGCACACTTCTTTTGGCCCCATGATGTCCACCGAGTTACCCATGTAAGCAGGCTTGTAAAGTTTAATTTTATCGGTCACCAGCTGACCAAAATCCTTGTCGGGCGTCATCATAAAAACTTCAAAGCCTTCTTTTTCCGCTCGTTTGGCAATGGTGCCAATAATGTCATCCGCCTCAAAGCCATCTACTTCCAAAATAGGAATATTAAAACCGCGAATGATTTCTTTTACAATCGGAATTCCACTTCTGATATCTTCCGGTGATTCCTGACGTGTGGCTTTATACTCCTTGAAAATTTCATCACGAAAAGTAGGTGCGGCCGTATCAAATGCGATGGCTATGTGGGTAGGCTTTTGTTTTTGAATCACTTCCAGCAAGGTGTTAGTAAATCCAAATGGCACGGAGGTATTATGTCCTTTTGAATTAATGCGTGGGTTTTTAGTAAAAGCAAAGTGAGCGCGATAGATTAATGCATATGCATCCAGCAAAAAAAGTTTTTTGACAGCCATGGGGCGAAGGTAGAAAGAAAGAGGCTTAAGTTTATAGAAAATAAAACTTCACTAAAGACCGAAGGGTAAATCAGATTATCTTAATTTCTAGGTCACATAGACACTTGAATGTCCCCTAAGCAAGTTGCCCCCATCAGGAGCCCGATCAAATTTTCGATAAATTTATAAAACGAATGCCTCATTCATCTCCATAAAATTATTTCGTACTTTCAATAAAAAGTTATTTCAGATGTACCGTTTTTATTTGTCTGCATTTTTGGTATTTCTTACCAGTATTGGATTTAGCCAATCCAAAGTTATTCCGGCTTCGCGCTCCGATCTTTCCGGTATTGAACTGCCAACTGGATCTAAACAGGACAAACGAATACTAGCCCTCGCCTCGGCCAAAACATTGTTGGACATGATCGCCAAGGATAATCAAATAATACTAGATGATGGTGTTGAAGTTTTTTTGTTACTCGGAGCAGTTGGGTCGGGTACGGTTGAGGAGGTTAAACTTTTGGCTCAAAAAGCAGGTTGGCAACTTACCTCCCTTTCAGGGCAACCTAAATACTGGTTGCTTAGTAAAAGTGCTACCACTCTATTAATGTATCTTGAGTCGAACAAAAGAGATACGCAACTTTATTTAGCCAGTGTTAAGGCTATTGAAACTTCTACTCCGACTATCACAGAAAATCCCGCACCACCTCAAAACAAAACAATAGATACACCAAGCAACCCAGCTCCTGCAGGCGAATCACAAAAAAAAGTTGAAGAAGAAAAAGTTCTTACCAATCCAGTACCTCCACCTCCATCAGGATATCAATTTTCAACTATCAACTTTGATGATGGCTGGGTAAGTAAAGTGCAAGAAGATTGGGTGGAGGTTATAAAAAGTAATGTAAAAGTTCTTATTCACTACCCCAACCCAACCACAAATCAATATATTTCCGATCCAGAAGAAGCAAAACGAATTGCATGGAATACGCTAATTGCACCTCGGTATAGTAATCTTCAAAATTATTTTGTGGCTAAATGCGCACTCTCTTACATAACAGGTTCATTTGTATCAGGTACACTTACCGATAAACAAACAGGACAAACAGTTTACGTAGCACTCTTTAAACGAGAGAGAAGTCCGTGGATAGAATTTATTGCACCAAATATCAATGCATTTGGCCAAGCTACTGGTTTTGATATTGCAACTCTGAATGGCTATGTTGAAAATGAAGCCTGGAATCCATTACAGAAGTTTGAAGGCTATAATAAATTTGCAGTTGCTCCTTCAGATCTAACTGGCACGTGGACAAACAACTTCAGTGGCTTTACCCAATATGTAAACGCATATACAGGTGCGGATGCGGGAATGAATACCCATTCCTCTACGCAGAATTTTGAGTTTTTAGCGAATGGCACGTACAACTGGTCTATTAGTGTGGCCAGTGGATTTGTAGGAAGCATCAAATTCTCAGGCGCTAAATCATCTGGAAAATTTACCAACCCCAACAACTGGCAAATTCATTTTTCTGATCTTGAGGGGAAACCAAAATTATATAATGCCTATTTCTCTTGTGTTAAAGGAGCGCGTATACTATGGCTGCAGGATACGGGCTATGGTGATTATTCTAGTTATGGAAAGCGTGAGTAATATAGTTCAATCCTATTAGCTGTTCGGGATTACCATCCCGAACCACTTCCTGGCTTCCAATTTCTATTTGGAATCTATTTTGTTTTTACAAGATGATATTGAATCCCTGCCGCTGTTTTATCCGTAAGGTGTAACACCCGTCCACCGCGCACTGCTTCAAACTGAGCCCAATACACATCGGTCTTCCCTTCAAAGCGTTTTGTTGCAGTAATATCCCAGTTCATAACTTTGTATGTACCATTATACTTTTGATCATAAAATTTCATACTCCCAACCATGCCAAATGCTCCTTTATGATTACTGTTATATGTTCCGTCCGCATTAAATGTAAAGGAATTGAATGAGGATGAACTGTTCATTCCCGCGTAGGTACCCGTAACGGTATTGTACATATCGACATAAGATCCTGAGCTTTCATCCCAGGTGCCCACTAAGTCCGCGACCGTGACCGCAAACTTATTGTAGTTAAGCATGGCTTCCACGTTCTTTTGATCTGGAAACTCCCTTTGAAATACTTCGCGCGTGGGAGAGATTATTTCTATGCACCTGGAAATCCCATTGTTCGTAATAATTCTTAACCCAAGATGATATCTATTTCCGGTGGCCTTTTCAGCTACATCAGCTTCGTAGAAGTATATACAAAAATAACAAGGCCCCTCATTATCAAATTTGCGAATGTTGCTAACAGCGTATCGTGGCTGCACCAATTGATCAAACAAAACGCCTTCAAGGTTATTAGAGTCGCGCATTTCATCGGTCACCTTAATTGGGTAATGTAGCAACACCGTTATGAGTCCTTTGGTAACGCGAACATACTCAGCAAAAGGTTGAGCGACCCATCCATCATCAAAGTTGGTGGTCGCCATCGTAATGCCGCTATTAGCCAGTACATGGGTTACCGCAGATTTTGTTGCCTGAGCAGGCTGTTCTGTCTTTACCTCGATGGTTTTTACTTCCGGTTTCTTTAAATCAATGGATCCAAGCATTTTCTCAACACTTTTCATAAACTCCTGACTGTTCATTAACACAACGATGCTTACCTCAACCCCATATCCCGAAATAGTACTTAATAACGAATAGGCATCTTTATTCTCATATTTAAAAACAGAAACCCCTGAATTCGAAGTCCAGCCATCTTCAACTTCAATCTCTGGTTTGGGAGGATTTGACACTCCATAATTATTTTTTACGATGAGTTCATTCCACTCGTTGGTAAAGTCGATGGCCGGATCGCCACTGCTTTTGATGCTCTTGTAAAGTGTGATGCGACACCAACTCCCCGTTTTATTGTTTGTTACAAAATATGAAGCCCCAAAATCTTTAATCTCTTTGTTCCAGCCAACTGGTGGGGTATAGGTAACAATATCAAAGGTTTGAATTTGACCGAACGACTGAATCGCAATCAGAAAGATCACATAAAGACTAAACAATTTTTTCATGAGAACATATTTTTAGCATTTATAACAATCCATTATTACGTGCAATTTTAAGTAGCAGCTGAACGCTGTGTGCATTGAACTTACGTAGAAGATTTTTACGATGCGTTTCTACCGTAAGTGGACTTAGAAAAAGTTTTTCAGCGATTTGCGGTCCCTTTAATCCATCTGCCAATAACAAAAGAATTTCTTTTTCTCTACGAGTAAGCACAATGGAATTATCATTGGGCTTGCCACTTTGAAATTGCTCCAACACTTTATCATTAGCAGCTGCACTCAAATACACTTTATTTTTAAGCACGGTACGAATAGATTCAAGCAACTCAGATCGCTCCATATTTTTAAGCACATAACCATTTCCACCCCGTTGCAACAAACCTGTAATAATGCCAGCCTCATTGGTGGAAGTGAGTCCGATAATTTTTGAGTACTTATTCTTCATTCTGATTTTCTCACACAGTTGCAATCCATCCATATCTGGCAAACTAATATCGAGTAGGATAATGTCTGGTTCCTCACTTTCCAAAAAATCAAGTGCTTCGCCAGCTGTTTTGCTGGAGCCGACTATTTGAAATGAAGGCTCATCTTTCAACATGGTTTGGATGCCGTCTCTCACCAACGGATGATCATCTACAATTAATATTTTTGTCACAGCATTCATTCGTTAATTAAGAAATCCATCATGATCGTTGTTCCTACATTTTTTTCTGAGTCAATGCTCATTTTACCATTTAAATAATTAACCCTGCTTTGAATGGTGGCAATCCCTGAGTGATTTTGATCATCAGTTTCCATAGTATTAAATCCTTGTCCATTGTCCTCCACAATTACACTTAGGCGTTCGCTTTCACGGATAAACTGAATAATAACTTCTGTTGCCTGAGCATGCTTAATAACATTATTTAATAACTCCTGAATAATTCGAAACAGCATGATTTCGGTAGTTGCATTTAGTCGTTTATTCATTCCGTGCACTTCCAACGATACGGTCATCAATTTTCCTGCACTTATGTTATCGCACAAATCTTTTACAGCATTAACTAACCCCAGTTTCATTAACACTTCAGGCATCATGTTATGGGCTATCCGTCTTACTTCTATGGAAGCTGTGTCTACAATGGAATAACTCTTTTGAAAAAGATCATTTTCCTTTAGCATGGGCGTTTCGTGTTGAAGCGTACTGAAATACATTTTTACAGTTGAGAACAATCCCCCCAAGCCATCATGTAAATCTTTGGCGATACGGGTTCGTTCTGCTTCCTGACCATTGATCATACTTTGCAACGACACTACCTGTTGCTGTCGTTCCAAAAACTTAATCTGCTCCTGCTGATACTTTCTGTCTTGCTCTGCCAAAAGATTTTTCTGTCTTGAGTTTCGATAAAATAACCCAAGAATGATCAATGCAGCAGACGCCCCCATTCCCCCGGCAATCAAAAATCTGTTTCGTCTCATTACTTCCAATTCATTTTGCGCGTTGGTAATTGTAAGCGCAGCGATCTCTCGTTCCTTCTGTTGGTTTTGGTATTTAGATTCTAATGAAAGAGTGATTCTATGCATTTCTTCATTCAATGCGCTATCCGCATAGATTTTATTTAGCTCAGCATAGCTTAACGCTGCTTTATAATCCTCTTGGCGGGATGCATTTTTTTTCAAAACATCATAAGTATCTGCCACGACCTGATACAATTTTAATTCTCTGCCAATAGCATTGGCTTCCAAGGCATATTGCTCAGCTTCATCGTAGTTTTTGGTCTTTAAGTAAAGGTCGGCAACGTTATTGGCAGCCTCACTTTGTAGAAGTCGATTCCCAATGCTTTTATTTAATTGATAAGATTTTAAGTAGGCTTTATTTGCTCTTGAGAAATCTTGAATAGTTTGATAATAGAATCCTTCATTGTTAGCCACCATAGCCGATAGAATAACATTATTGATTGATTGATTAATGGCAATGGCTGAATCCAAATGTTTTTTACTGGTTGAAATATCCTTCTGTTTGATATACGCATCAAAAGCATTAAGGTGTAACATCACGCGATAGCGATTCTCATGCGGATAGCCCTTTATCAACAAAGCCTTCTTGGCATATTCAATCGCTTTAACAAATTGCTTTTGACTCAAAAAATTATACGAAATACTGCTATAAGTTTGAGGCAACATATTTTTGATTGCAGGCGATTCCGAAGCATCTATAAGATGTACCGCTTTGAGTAAATACTCAATAGAAGTTGTGTAATCGGATTGATAGTTGTACACGTAGGCAAACGAATTATAGCAACCTACTTCCAGCAGCGTATCCTGACTTGCATGCGCATGTGTCAATGCTTTCTTTAAAAAAGATGCCGCACTGTCGTAATTACTTAAATTAGTATAAGACATGCCAATCCGGTGATACATCTGGCCTAAGCTTTTTCCATTGCCTATAATCTGAGCAAGTGGCAATGCATGACTTGCATATTTTAATGCAGAATCGTAAAAACCCCGATCAAAAAAGTACCGGTACATTTGTATATACGCATGTAAAGAATTGCTATCCGGTTTAGGATTGTTGGCTAAGTGAACCAGGCTATCCAGATAGTGTTTTGAAATTGGCTGTGCGGATATCTGCATGCCGGATAGACAAATCAACCATAGTAATAAAACGCTCCCTATGCACAATTTCATCGTCCTAATTTACGGTATTGATGAGTCTCACCTTCTACCTGATTTCAGGTATATTTTATCTTATTCAATTCATGGAATTCAGGTATTGAGCGGGTATGTGGTTACAACTATTTTTATACAGTAATCTATTTACCTTAAACAGCTTAGTATGAAAAAGATCGTCTTATTTTTTACCGCCCTCCTAGCAAGCCTTGGTGCTTTTTCTACCGTACGCACGGTAAGCAGCAATCCGGCCACGCTTGGTCAGTTTAGCACCATTCAGGAAGCGATAGACGCGAGTGCCAATAGCGATACGGTATATGTATATGGCAGCCCCAATACCTATGATGCTTTTACTATTGCCGATAAAAAAATTACAGTAATAGGACCCGGCTGGGCACCGGATAAAAATTTGCCGCTACAAGCAATTGTTAATGGCGCCATTATCCGCAACTCTCCGGCTGGTGGAAGTCCTGACGGTTCAGAACTACATGGGCTTGTGTTTACTTCAACCGTAAGAGTATCCACGCTTGCTGTTGGCGGAGATTTACCCATAAATAATATTAGGTTAGTTCGCTGTCAATTCAACGGCAGCGTCAATTGGGATCTCGCTTCCTCAGGATTTCTTATTGAAGGATGTATATTTTATAATTCCTTAAATTTTTCAGGAGGTGCTACGTATCAAAATTTTCTCTTCCAGAACAATATGTTCTTTTTTAGCGCCTGTTGCATAAGTTTTCAAATCAATGGACTTACAAACAGTGTGAACGTGCGGTTTGATCATAACCTTTTTTATAGCAGCAATAATAATGGAGGTGGAACTATTTCTCTATTTGTTACCAATTGCAGATTTCTAACATTTTCCAATAATATTTTTAATCAGGTTAATGCCGGTCTCAATGTTAGCTTAAGTACTTTCAATAATAACATCACCAATAACATTTCACTAAACTCAGCCAATGCGACATCTAACGCAACCCCCTGGTTGGTTAACAGCAATGTGGACGGGGGAGGCAATGTGGCTAATCAAAGTCCACTGATGGTAGATCAAACTGCTATTAATGGTAACAATAATTCGCCCTTATTAAATTTTACGATTGCCACTGGGCCTGCTAATAATTCCGGGAGTGACGGAAAAGATATGGGTCTTTTATTTGATGCAACCGGTAGTTTAAACTGGGGGAACAGCCGCAACAGTCGCTTGCCACGAATCTTCAGCATGAACATTACAACCCCTACGGTAACACCGGGTGGCAATTTAAGCGTGACGGTTGACGCGCGGAAAAGTAATTAGTATTAGTCTGAAGCAATTATCTATAAAAAGTTGGCAGTTGACAGTAAGCAGTTGGCAAGTGCAGCAATCATCGAAATAAGATAATCATTGAAATGATTTTAAAAAGGATAGGCATAATCAACATGTTCAGTGAGCAAACTATTGCTTACTGGCTTCTGCTTACTGCTTACTTTTTAATTCCTTCCTCCTTAACTGCTCAAACTATACTAAAAGCCGAGTATTTCTTTGACACCGATCCCGGAAACGGAAATGGTACACCGATCACATTTACACCTACTGGTGGTACGGTTGTTTTTACTACAAGCATTCCTACTACCTCCTTATCAACCGGGTTTCATCAGTTGGCAATTCGGGTTAAAGAAACGGGTGGTTTGTGGAGTGAGTTTGAACATCGTGGGTTTTACTTAACAAGTTCAACAGCCGATGCCGCAAACATTGTGGCGGCTGAATATTTTTTCGATGTTGATCCCGGACAAGGAGCTGGAATCTCCATCCCCGTAACGGCCGGTGCCACAACCAATTTCGTAGCGAGCATTCCAACATCCAGTCTTACTTCAGGCTTTCACTTTCTGGCTATTCGCACAAAAGGTCAGGATGGCCGATGGAGTTTGTTTGAAGGTCGCGGATTTTATATCACCGCGTCAACTTCAAACGTACCTAACCTCACAGCTGCCGAATATTTTTTTGATACCGACCCCGGGCAAGGAAATGGGACTTCAATTCCCATTACCCCCGGAGCCACAGCAAATTTTATCGCCAGCGTTCCCACGGCAAGTCTTGCCCCCGGCTTTCACTTTGTAGCCATCCGCACCAAAGGGCCTGATGGCAAATGGGGCATTTTTGAAAGCCGTGGATTTTATATTACCTCCTCCACAACTGATGCCCCTAACATAACGAAGGCCGAATACTTTTTTGATACAGACCCCGGGCAAGGAAATGGAACTCCAATTTCGATTACCCCCGGAGCAACTTCAAACTTTACAATAAGTTTGCCTTCAGCAGGACTAACACCAGGATTTCATTTTCTTGCCATTCGCACGAAAGGCGCTGATGGCCAATGGGGAATTTTTGAAAGTCGGGGATTTTATTTTTCGCCTATCGCCAGTGCTGCAAGTGATATCGTGGCTGCTGAATACTATATTGATGGCGTTGATCCCGGAGAAGGAAACGGAAGCCCGTTAACCGTGCTTACACCGGGCCCAACCATCAATCAAAATTTTGACATTACGATCAATGGCGTTCCATCAGGAGCGCGAACGTTGAACATTCGGGCAAAAGATAGCAAGGGCATCTGGAGTCAGATTGCTACTCAGCCTTTTAATGTGCTGGCATGCACACCACCATCCCTACCAACAGCAACCGGAAATTCCCGTTGCAATAGTGGCACTGTAGTACTGAATGCAACGAGTGGTGCCACAGGGTCTCAAGTATATCGTTGGTATGCCGATGCAAATAGCACCGCACCTCTGTTTACAGGTGCATCGTTTACAACACCCTCGCTTAGCGCATCCACCGATTTCTTTGTAAGTGTATTTGATCCGGGTACGCTTTGTGAAAGCAACCGGGTTGCTGTTACGGCAGGAATAATAACTACAACTCCACCGGTATTAAATATTACGGGAAGTGTTACCATCTGCGAAGGCAACTCAATCACGTTAAGTGCGCCTGTTGGTTTTGTAACGTACACATGGTCGAATGGCGAAGCAACCCGCGAAATTTCAGTAAAGACTGCCGGAGATTATACGGTGGTTGTTGGCAATGCAACATGCCAAAGTAATCCGTCCGCACCAGCCACCATAGTTGTTTCGACAAAACCTGCTAAACCAATCGTTACCCCCAGCGGCACTACTACCTTATGCGATGGCGCAACGGTAACGCTCACGGCACCTGCCGGATTTTCTTACACATGGTCCACGGGAGCAACCACGCAAGCTATTGTAGTAAGTGCAACGGGCAGTTATTCAGTAGTGGTAGCCAATGCCAGTAATTGTGCGAGCGCTCCGTCTGATGCCATTCAGGTTATTGCAACAACAACGCCCACTAAACCTGTAATTGAAGTTTTTGGAAGCACCGCTTTATGTGGTATTAATACGGTGGGGCTTTTGGCGCCATCCGGATTTTCGATTTATCAATGGTCGAATGGACAAACCACACAAGGAATTACTGTATCGGCTGCAGGTACCTATTCTGTTATTGTAGGAAATGCCGTTAGCTGTTTGTCGTTACCATCAACGGGTACAGTTGTTACTGCAACCGGTCAACCCTGCAGTACTTCAGGGGGCACCAATGCACCCCCTGTAATTGACACTAAACCATTTGCTGCAACCATTGAAGGAAAACTTGTGGCTGATCTTACTCTACGCATAAGCGATCCCGATAATAACATCAACTTCTCTTCTCTGCGCGTTATTAACAATATAACCTCCCGAGGAGTTTTCGCTACCATCTCATCCTCTTTTGAATTGGAGGTTGATTATGCCAACGTTCCTTTCACGGGTGTGGACCGCATTACACTTGAAGTGTGCGATCTTGCCGGAGCTTGTGCGCAACAAGTAATCGATATTGAGGTAGTGGGTGAAGTAGAAGTATTTAACGGCATTACTCCGGATGGCGATGGACTTAATGATTTTCTTTTGATTAAGTACCTCGATGTGGTAGAAGGTGCAGCAAAAAATAAAGTCACCATTCTAAATCGCTGGGGCGATGCCGTTTTTGAAATGGATGATTACGATAATCTGAGCCGCGTATTTACTGGGCAAACTAATTCCGGCAGTGACCTTCCTTCAGGCACTTATTTCTATAAAATTGATTTTCTGCAAAGCAAATCATCCATTAATGGTTTCATTACTTTAAAACGCTGACCATGAAAAAACTACTGATCCTATTCGTTTTTTTCTGTAGCGTTGTTGCAATGGCTCAGCAAGATCCTCTGTACTCGCAATACATAAACAATTTACTACTCATTAATCCTGCATACTCAGGTAACACGACCGACTTAAATCTATCGGCTATGTACCGCAAACAATGGGTGGGCTTTGAAGGAAGCCCCGCCACCTTTAATGCAAACGGGCACATCGCATTGTCAAATAACCGCATGGGAGCAGGACTCATTGTACTTCAGGATAAAATTGGAAGTGATAAAACTTCTGAGGTTACTTTTACCTATGGATATCATTTGCCGTTGAACAATGAAATCACTTTGTCTTTTGGCTTACAGGGCGGTGCCATTAATTACTACAGCGATTACTCTGATTTAAAAATCAATCCTGCCGACACTAAATTCAACAATCAAAGTGTTTGGAAGCCAAACCTCGGCACCGGGTTCTTTCTTAAAAGTGAAAAATTTTTAGTGAGTTTTTCGGTGCCTAAATTGCTGAAAGCGAATTCAACCGTTGATCAATTAACCACAAGTCTATACAATCAGCATGCGTATGCATTAGGTGCCTATGTATTTCAACTATCCTATCGCATAAAATTAAAACCTTGGGTTTTAGCACGCATGGTGAGTGGTGTTCCGGCTTCTTTCGATTATGGTGCATCTATTAAAGTGGATGACAGTTATTCACTTGGATTTTTTACCCGAAACTTTGAAACCTATGGCACCTTTGCGCAAATAAATCTGGGGGATCATTTACGCTTTGCTTATGTCTTTGAATTACCTACCAAAAATTCAGTAGGCTCACAATTTAACACGCATGAACTTACTATGGGTGTTCGGCTAAGTACCCTAAATTTTCATGATCTGGAAAAGATTCGAAATTTCTGAGTATTCGAATGCCATGAACGAATAATAGATTGACTGTCTTCATTTAAAAACAAGAATGATACGAATGAATATTTGCGCATTCGTAGCCATTTTTTCATTTCCTTTTTATTTTCAATCATTTATTGCTAAATAGACTTCATTAAACTCAATTGTCTATGGATACAAGCACGCCTTTGCAACAATTTCTAAAGTGGGAAAAAGAAATTCCTTCAGAAATAATTTTCCGTCAGCCCTTTGCCGGTGAATGGCGATTATGGACGTATCGGCAAGCAGGCGAAGAGATTCGTAAAATAGCGGCTGGCCTTAAAAGTTTAAACTTTCCTCCGCGCAGCAACATTGCTATCCTCTCAAAAAATTGTGCGCATTGGATCATGGCTGATTTAGCCATCATGATGGCAGGACACATTTCGGTTCCTCTCTATGCCACGTTAACAGCCCCCTCCATAAAACAAATTTTAGATCACAGCGAATCTAAAGCGATTATTGTCGGTAAACTTGATACCTATAAAGAGCAGCAAGAAGGAATACCAGCGGGTATTATACGCATTAGTATTGAATTATATGGAATAGAGGAATCGCACTCGTGGGAGAAGATGTTGAATTCTGAAAGTCCCATTCCTGAAATTGCTACATGGGATCGGGATGAACTTCTCACCATCATGTACACCTCGGGCACCACCGGAAAACCAAAAGGCGTCATGCACTCAGGGGGAAATTTTGATGCGATTGTGCAAACAGGAATTATAGATTTAACGCTGCCTCTTAAACCACGCTTATTTTCTTATTTGCCCATGAGTCACATTGCCGAGCGTGCCGGCATCGAGATGATTGGATTATACCGCGGAGCCACCTTTTCTTTTGCTGAATCAACTGAAACATTCCCAAAGAATGTAATGGATACACAACCCAATTTGTTTTTCGCAGTTCCGCGCATCTGGGCCAAGTTTCGCGAGAAGATCTCGGAAAAACTTCCGCCTAAAAAACTAAACAGGTTATTATCTATTCCTATCATTAATAACATAGTGCGCAAAAGCATAAAGAAAAAATTAGGGCTTGCCGAAGCAACGCATATCTATTCAGGAGCCGCTCCCATCTCAGTAGATTTATTAGAATGGTTCGATAAACTGGGAATCACCATTTACCAGGCGATTGGAATGACCGAAGATTGTATTTGCTCCCACTTTAACCGCAAGGGCGCCAATCGATTTGGAACCGTAGGGAAACCCCTTACGGGAGTTCAGGTTAAAATTGCGGACGATGGTGAATTCCGGTTAAAGTGCGCGGGTATGATGAAGGGATATTATAAAGAACCTGAATTGAGTGCCTCCTCGTTTGATGAAGAAGGCTATTTTAAAACAGGTGATAAGGGTGAATATAGCAGCGATGGTTATCTGTCTATTACAGGTCGCATAAAGGATCAATTTAAAACAGATAAAGGAAAATATGTTTCTCCTGCACCCATAGAAATGGCCTTGCTAGCCAATCAGGATATAGAGCAAGCGTGTGTGGTGGGCATGGGCATTCCGCAACCTATCGCACTTGTTGTTTTGTCTGCCAACGGCAAAGCAAAAACAAAAGAAGGTTTAATCAAGAGTATGTCAGCTTCTTTGGAAGAAGTAAATCCAGGTCTGGAATCCTATGAAAAATTAGAAAAGATGGTGGTGATGAAAGGTGACTGGACCGTGGAGAATGGCTTGATTACACCTACCTTAAAAGTTAAACGCAACGAAGTAGAGAAAATTCACTTACCAAAATATCCTGACTGGTATCATGCTCAGCAGGGGGTTGTTGTATGGGAATGATGTAAATCATTATTTGATATGAGCACACTCATAGGCTCCCTTTAGCAGGTAGATATCTTTACAGAGGAAAGAAATACTCAATCGGGTGATAAACATTCCACTCGATTGAGCATTTCTTTCTATGCACAACTGTAACCCATATGATTATGAAAAAGAGAGAGCCTGTTAGTTCAATTATGAGTAAGAATGTTCAAGTTGTGAACATCGATGATAAATTGGATCATGTTACGGAAGTGATCAGAAAGTATGGCATTCGGCATGTACCGGTTGTTAAGGATCAGCAACTGGTTGGGATCATTAGTAAAACCGATATTAATCGATTAACGTTTAGCAGTTTATTTACCGGCCAGGAAGGATCTGATGAAGCAGTTTTTGAGCTGCTCAACATTAGCCAGGTGATGTCGCACAAGCCAAGGGTGGTGCGGGCAGACGAAAGTATTCGCGATATCGCTGAAATTTTAGCAGTGGAAGAATTTCATGCCCTTCCTGTTGTAGATCCTGCGGATGGTACTAAGCTGGTAGGAATAGTTACCACCACAGATGTGATCAGGTATATGCTTGAACAATACTGATTAATTTGAAAATGGACAGTTGATAATTTCATCAGATTATCAATTGCCCATTATCATCTTTCAATTATTTCAAACGCGCTTTAAAATACGCTAACGTATTCTTATACGCATCTTCCGTAAATGCTTCATTGTGTTTTGGGTTGCTGGGGTTCGCAAAGGCATGATCGGCATCATAAGCCTTTATGGTAAGATTTTTACCAGCCGATAGCATGCTGGCTTCAAATTTATCCATCACCTCTTTATTGATCCACTTATCCTGGGTAGGCCAAATGTTTAGAACATCGGTATTCAAAGACTTTAATTTTGCCACATCGGTTTCGGGCATGCCATAATACATCACACATGCCACTGCCTGCTTCTGTGCTGTTAACGATGCCTGCAAAGAAAGTCCGCCCCCAAAACACCAGCCAATCGTTCCAATCTTAGCCGACTTACCCGCTAACATCATGGCTCCTTTTATGATGGCAGTTCCACGATCTGCTTTAAACTCACCCATAAATTTTCCGGCTTCATCACTGGCAGTTGCTATTTTCCCATCATACATGTCCAACGCAATCACATTTACATTACCTAAGTCATTGTAAAGTTTTTCTGCTTCACGTTTGATATGATCATTTAAACCCCACCACTCCTGAAAAACAAAAATCCAATTGTTGGTTTTTGATTTTGCCTGAATCAGATAGCCGCTAGCTTCTCTTCCATCCGGAGTTTTAAACGTTACCATTTTACCAACTTCACTTACGTGAATGTAGGGAAGTGGGTTTAGATGACTGCTCTTAAACTCTTTGTTCGAGGCTAGCAACGCAAACTTATCAATGGTTGGCGTATGACAAACAGTAATGTCATCTTGCGCGAAGAGTGTAAGCGAACTGAGTGCGCTTATCATCAGTAAAAGAAATTTTTTCATAGTTTTTTAAGTTTTAGTTTTATTGAAGCTGCTGTTTCAAAAGCCTGCTGTCAGGTTGAGCCTGCCTGCTCGTACCCTCTTCTTTAGTCTTTCAATTGTCCTGAAATCACCCGATCAAACGTTATGTAATCTGTGTTAACTGGCTCATATCCGTTTTGACGAAGCAACATGGCGACTTGTCCCCGGTGATACGACCCGTGATTAACCAGGTGAATCATAATTTGTTCAACATTATTCTCAAAATAATTATCCACATAGTTTTTGTACTTCAGCACCCGATTAAAACTATCTGTGGTATTCAATAGTTCCATCCATTCTTTATCGGCACGCTCTACCATCTCGCGCAATTCAACCAACGAATAATCGCCCCACAATTTAACCTCGCTTTTGGGTAGCCCCTTAATGCGGTTGATCCAAATAAAATTGGCACTCACCAGGTGTGCAAAAATTCCCAGTATTTTTTTTTCCGTTACCGCTTGTCGTTCCAGCGCACCGATTACCCTGCGATTGGCCCAGGCATTGTAACTATACCATTTTAAAAAGAAATCCTTCATGCTTACTTTTAGCGTTATAAATACTGGTTTATGAAAGAGTGCTCAAGTTACGTTGTTTATTTTATTCTTGCTTTCTGTCTAACAAGTCAATTTGCAACTGCCCAGAAAAAATCTCCTACCGCAGATATTGAACCGTATTACGACCTGTCGTTTACACAAGCCGAGCGCGACTCCTTACTTAGAGGATTAGAAGATTATCAGAAATCCTTTCAGGCTATTCATCAATACAAATTACCCAACAGCACAGCTATGTCCTTGGTGTTTGATCCTATCCCCACCGGCATGCAAGTAGAAACGGTGCAAAAGCCGATCGACTGGGGATTGCCGAAAGAAGTTGCCCTGCCCACTAACAAAGAAGAGTTGGCCTTTTATCCGGTGTATAAATTAGCGGTGCTTATCCGCACAAAAAAGATTACCTCCACAGAATTGACTCATCTCTATCTAAGACGAATAAAAAAATATTCTGATACACTGCAATGTGCCATCACATTAATGGAAGACATAGCCTTGAAGCAAGCTAAACGTGCCGATGAAGAAATTGCAAAAGGAAAATATCGTGGGCCGTTGCATGGCATCCCTTATGGGATAAAAGATTTACTTTCAGTAGAAGGCGTGGAAACAACGTGGGGCGCTGCTCCTTATAAAGGACAAGTGTTTAACGAAACAGCAACCGTAGTAAAAAAATTAGAAGCAGCCGGAGCGGTATTAGTAGTAAAACTTACACTAGGTGCTTTGGCGATGGGTGATATTTGGTTTGGTGGTGTAACAAAAAATCCATGGAACTTAACAGAAGGCTCGAGCGGATCAAGTGCAGGCTCGGCTTCAGCAACGGTTGCCGGCTTAGTTGCTTTCGCGATTGGCACGGAAACATTGGGTTCCATTGTATCACCTTCCACACGGTGCGGTGCCAGCGGCATTCGCCCTACGTTTGGTCGTGTGAGTAAGTATGGCGCAATGGCGTTGAGTTGGAGCATGGATAAAATCGGGCCGATCACACGCTCGGCATTGGATGGTGCAATTGTTTTTGATGCTATTCGGGGAACCGATGGGCTAGACAACCAGGTGCGTAATGCTGCCTTTAATTATTCTGCTAAAACAGAGATCAAGAAATTAAAAGTAGGCTACTTAAAAACATTGTTCGATGCTGAGTATTCCACCAAAGCAAATGATCAAAAAACACTAGACGCTATAAAAGCATTGGGTGTTGAACTCATTCCGGTAGAGTTGCCTTCTGATATTCCGGTTGGGGCAGTTCGTTTAATGCTTACCGCAGAAGCTGCTGCTGCCTTCGATGAATTAACGCGTTCAAATCGCGATAGTTTGTTAACCAATCAAAGTCGATGGGCGTGGCCTAACACCTTTCGTACGGCACGGTTTATACCGGCTGTTGAATACATCAATGCTTCGCGCATTCGTCAGCAACTCATACAAGAGTATTATGCCATCACAAAAGAGTTTGATGTGATCATCGCGCCAAGCTTTGGCGGCACACAATTGTTAACTACCAACTTAACCGGACATCCATGTGTAGTAATACCAAACGGATTTAATGATAAAGGCAGCCCCACCAGCATTTCCTTTTTAGGAAAGCTGTATGGCGAAGCAAAGGTGGTTTCATTAGCTCATGCGTATCAACAAGTGAGTGAGTGGGAGAACATGGTGCCGCCAATGTTTAAGAATTTCTAAACGGTTGAATCTTCAAATACGTAGCACTTCGCCACAGCCATTCAAAAAATCCATAGCGGTAACGAGTAAGCCACCATTTACTAAAATATATCTGGCCTGTAAAAATCACGAGCGCAATGGCTACCGATGTTAGCGCACCTATTTCACCCAGCAATCCAAAACCAATTCCAAAGAAGAGGAGTACACCAAAAAATGTTTGCATTAAATAGGTAGTAAGCCCCATGCGGCCCACTGCATAAAACTGCATGAGCCGCGGTTTCCATTTTTCTTTTTGAAAGAGTAAAACAATGCCTGCCACGTAAATCATCGCTAAGGCGAGGTTAAACACATCAAATACTAATCCGCCTACCATCCATTGAACCACATCGGGCATTTTAAGTTTCATCAACTCTGCGCCTCCAAAAAATGCCGCGGCAAAAAGAATCAGACCCAGGATTGTCCACAACGATCGTTTTAAATATTTTTTAAATCCGGTAAGATGAAGTTGCCAATTTTCAAAGATGCGTTTGCGCCCCACATATAATCCCAACAGAAATAAACCCATGGTGATATAAATTCTTCCTGACTCAACTTGAAAGCGGTACTTAAATTCAAACTCATAAAAATTTGCCTTTAGCACCTCCTGGTAACTTCCTGATTTAACTGTGTTAAAATATTTTTCGTTGTCCTCATTGTTCCCGGCAAATGGATTTTGTTGTTCTTCATTTTGTTTCACGGGTGCATTCAATGCGGCTACCCCACGCACTACAGCCGAGGGCAAATTAATAATCAAGGCTAACGCCAGGATGAGTAAAAATTTATCCGGCAACTTAAAACAGATTAGCAAACCCACTCCCAACATGGCATAAATGGTAAGGATGTCGCCCCGATAGTGGAGATGATGAACAAACCCGATGGCCAGCAAAACAATCAGGCGCCACAAGAAGCGACCAAAAAATGCAACACTTGAATCGCTTTTCTTCAATTGAAGGAAAAAACTGAGTCCAAACAGGAATGAGAAAATCATGTAGAATTTGCCGGAGATAAAGATTCCGATAAATCCCATCATGATATCATCCCCCAAGAACTTACTAGTAAAGTTCACGTGACTTTCCGGATGCATGCCTGCATAGTATTGTTCTGCAAAATGAACTATGATAATGCCCAGCAGAGTAAATCCACGAAGGATGTCAATAATTTCTATTCGGGGTTGAGTGGGGGAGTTTGACATTCTTAAGAGTTGAGTTATTACTAAGCAAAGACAATTATTCATCCCTCACCCCCTTCCCCTCTCCCTG
This sequence comes from Cyclobacteriaceae bacterium, assembly GCA_016787755.1. GTDB lineage: Bacteria > Bacteroidota > Bacteroidia > Cytophagales > Cyclobacteriaceae > ELB16-189. The sequence goes on from JAEUUA010000023.1 coordinate 231,979, forward strand.
GGCCTGCCTGTACGAAGCCGTTTCGGCAAAGGCAGGGAGAGGGGTGTCCAACGGACGGGGTGAGGGATTTTATTTCGAAACCCGCTCCAATCCTTCTTTAGCTTCCTTCAACGTAGCATCCGCCTTTAAGGCTGTCTCATAAAGTTTTTTTGCTTCTGATTTTTTGCCGCCCTTCTCCATAATTTGTGCAAGTCGCATATTCGCGCCTGCATGTGACGGCTCATTTTTTTGAGGCTGATAGGTTAAGTATTTTCTCAAACACGCTTCGCCTCGTTCTAACCGTTGTCCTGATAGCGCGCTGGTTTTTCCAATCTGATACGTTGATAACATATCCTCCGGATTTTTTTTTAGCTCGTCTTCAAATAGCGCAAACGCTTTGTCATACTGCTTTTGATTGATGTAATAATTAGCCAGTCCACTTGCGTAGGCAGGATCGGCCTTGGCCATGGCAATAAATTCCTTTTCGGCTTCCGGCAAATTCTTTTCTTTATAATAAATGTTTCCTAATTGCCGATGTCCTTCTGCTGGCTTTAGTTTTATAATCTCGTTGGCAATCTCTTTTGCTTTATCTACACTGCCCCCGGCAATGGCAGGCGCTTGCAAATAATATTGTATCAATGACTCGCGGGCATCTACCGATTTAGGATCTAACTGGACTGCCTTCTCCCAGGCGTTTTTCATTTTTGGTCCCAGCATCGCCTGTTTAAATAAATTCGCATCCGCGGCCATCGTGCCCAGGGTGTTGCCATACCACGTGTGGTATTCAGCCACTTTATCGTTTACGTCTATGGCTTCTTCAAAATAATCTTCTGCAGCATCATAGTCTTTTTCATCAAAGGCAATACGCCCCAAATAATATTGTGCGGCAGCAAATTCTTTGTTGTCTTTTTTTACAGTTGTTAAAAGTCGTTTGGCTTCCGCAGAATTTTTATTTTCCCAAAGCTCCTTGGCGCGATCAACCGTTTGCGCAAAAAGTGAAGACGAAAGGAAAACAAACAGGAGTGCAATTCTCATATTGAATAATTTTATATTAAAAATACGCAAACACAAGTTTACGCTGCGAACCAATTGACCTTCATCATTCCGAACTGTAGAATCCGCTAGACCAAGCGTCATTTCTTCATACTCCATAACAACATTCTTACAAAATCATCTTAATTGATGTTGCGCCAAACTTTGTGAATTCTCCGAGCCTTGGTGCCCGTGGCAAAAGAAGACTTAAAATTATACCACTAAGGCACAAAGTCACTAAGTTTGCACAAAGTAAATGCAGCAACTTTTGTGAACTCGCATAACATCAAATCTTAAGTGTCATAAAAATTTATCGCCATGATCCGCCTTCTTTTCGCTTGTTTAATCGTGTTTTCAATCGCAGGGTGTACAAAGCCCAAGCCAACCCAATCTAAAAAACTAGTTGAGCCCGTGGCCGAATTATTCGAACCCTCCATGGCTCCCTTTTATCATGGCGTTGCTTCAGGAGATCCATTGGCGAACCGAGTAATTTTATGGACGCGCGTAACTCCTGAAGATTCTGTTTCATCCATACCCGTAGCCTGGGAAATTTCAACTACACAAGATTTCAGTTCCATTTTAAAAACAGATTCCGCGAAAGCGCTAGCCGAAAAAGATTACACCGTAAAAGTAGATGTGGACGGACTTCAACCTTACACAGTTTATTACTATCGCTTTCATGCGTTAGGAAAAACTTCGATCACCGGGCGCACCAAAACAACTCCGGTTACCGGAGTGGATAGTTTAAAATTTGCGGTGGTGAGTTGCAGCAACTGGGAGTGGGGATTTTTTAATGCCTACGATAAAATTGCCGATCGGCAAGATGTTGATGCGGTGATCCACTTAGGCGATTACATTTATGAATACGGCCGTGGAAAATATGGTGACACCACCATTCGAAAAAATTTACCGGCTTACGAAATCGTTTCACTCAGTGATTATCGCACACGGCATTCGCAATACCGTCTTGATAAAGGGTTGCGCAGAGTAAGTCAGCAACATCCTATGATTGCCATTTGGGATGATCATGAAGTAGCTAACAATGTATATACCGAAGGGGCACAAAATCATCAGCCCGATCAGGAAGGTGATTTTGAAAAACGAAAAGCAGCGGCCGTAAAAGCCTATTACGAATGGCTTCCCATTCGCGAGGGCAACAAACACTATCGTTCTTTTTCATATGGCACGTTAGCCGATGTGATTATGTTAGATGAGCGTCTTGAAGGAAGAACGCGTCCGGTAGATAGTCTTACGAGTCCAGATTACAATAAAGACCGCACCATGCTTGGGGCAGAGCAAGTAAGTTGGTTAGAGAACTCGCTGGCTAAATCAACGGCCACCTGGAAAGTGTTGGGCAACCAGGTAATGTTTGCTGATATCGAATTAAGCATCGTGTATCCTAACATGCCGCGCAATCTCGACTCGTGGGATGGTTATCCGGCAGAAAAGAAAAAGTTAAAAGATTTTATTCTCGACAAAAAAATAAAAGATCTGATCTTCCTTACCGGAGATACACATTCCTCCTGGGCTATTGAAGTGGCTACCGATGTAAAGAAAACCTATAACTCAAAAACATCTGCAGGAGCCTTCGCTATAGAGTTTGGAACTACCAGCATCAGTTCAGCCAACGACAATGAATATCAACCTGACGAGATGGTGAAGAGCATGGAAAAAGCGTTACTCTCAAAAAATCCACACATCAAGTATTTGAATGCGCGTGATCATGGGTATTTGTTGCTTACGCTCTATCCTACCAAAGCAACCAGCGAATGGTATTTTATGGAAACTATTCGCCAATCCGAAACAAAGGAATATTTAGCGAAGAAAGTTACCGTTGATAAGGGAAGTGTGAGGTTGAAGTGAAAAATAAACCACATAGAAGCATCGGCCCATGGAGTTTCTTATTAAGAAATAAATTTTAGCTTCCTTGTGTTCTATGTGCCTATGTGTTAATCAAGTCGAAGACAAAAATTAAACACATAGGGTCACAGTAACATAGTTCTCAAGCTATATTCTATGTGTTTTTTGTATTCTCTAACTTCCCTTAACTTGTCCCCTGTACCAAACTCGCCTACCTATGAGTGCTAACGAAATTCTTGAACTTGTAAAACAACGCAACCCCAACGAACCCGAATTTATTCAAGCTGCCGAAGAAGTAATCACTTCTGTATGGCCTGTGCTGGAACGCAACCCCGAATTTATTCGCTTGCGTTTGCTAGAGCGCATGTTGGAACCCGAGCGTCAAATTTCTTTTCGCGTAACGTGGCTAGACGATAAAGGAAACATACAAGTAAATCGTGGCTATCGCGTACAAATGAATAGCGCTATGGGTCCATATAAAGGCGGGCTTCGTTTTCATCCGTCCGTAACACCTAGTGTGTTGAAGTTTTTAGCGTTCGAGCAAATTTTTAAAAATGCCCTTACGGGAATTCCTATGGGCGGTGGCAAAGGCGGTGCGGATTTTAATCCGAAAGGAAAGTCGGACGATGAAGTAATGAAATTTTGCCAGGCTTTTATGGGTGAGCTGGCGCGTCATATTGGTCATCGGTTAGATGTGCCTGCAGGCGATATTGGTGTGGGCGGTCGGGAGATTGGATATTTGTTTGGCGCCTATAAAAAAATAAGAAATGAATTTACCGGAGTGCTTACGGGCAAAGGCATTGGTTGGGGCGGAAGTTTAATTCGCACGGAAGCAACCGGCTATGGGTTAATTTATTTTGCAGAAAACATGTTGCAGGAAAGTAATGACTCGATAAAAGATAAAACCTGTTTAGTTTCTGGTTCGGGGAACGTTGCACAATATGCGATTGAAAAAATTATTCACCTGGGCGGTAAAGTCGTAACTGCCTCCGACTCGGATGGATTTATTTACGATGCAGCCGGATTTACACACGATAAGCTTGAGTTTTTAAAAGACCTGAAGAACAACCGAAGAGGTCGCATAAAAGAATATGCTGATAAATTCAAATGCGAGTTTCATGCCTTGCATACTGCGAGTGATCATAATCCCTTGTGGAACATTAAAGCCGACTGTGCTTTTCCATGTGCCACACAAAATGAAATCAACGCAAAAGATGCTGGCAATCTTCTGAAGAATGGCTTGAAACTATTAGGCGAAGGCGCTAACATGCCCACCACAATTGACGCGATTAATATCCTGATCGATAATGGGGTTATGTACTCACCGGGCAAAGCCAGCAATGCCGGTGGTGTTGCTACTTCTGGTTTAGAGATGACTCAAAATTATATGGGCACCAATTGGACGAGTGAAGAAGTTGATGCAAAGTTGGTGGGCATTATGAAAAACATTCATCAAACGTGTTTAGCGGCTGCTAACGAATATGGAAAGCCCGGCAACTATTTAATAGGTGCTAACATTGCCGGTTTTTTAAAAGTAGCAAAGGCGATGCAGGCGCAAGGGGTTATATAATTTCAAAATTTATATGTGATCGAACTAAGATAACATTTCGTTTATAGAAGAAGAAATAAACTATCGATACCAGGTTTCACTTTGGGTTTTTCAATTTTTACATCAATAACAGTTATTCTTCAAACCGCTGCCTTCTTATTGGGTCGCTGATCCACAATCATAGTTCATGAAAAACATAAATCATGTCTTCCGAGAAAAATCGAAATGAAAAAGTAAGGCTGCATACGCGAAATAAAAACCGAGAACGGTATGATTTACCCGCGTTGATTAAAGCTACCCCTGAGTTAAAAAATCATATAACGCTTAATAAATACGGAACAGAATCAGTCGATTTTGCAAACCCGGGTGCTGTTAAACTTTTAAATGCAGCCATCCTAAATCATTATTACGGAATAACCTACTGGAAATTCCCAGACGAAAACTTATGCCCGCCCATACCCGGTAGGGCTGATTACATTCATTATATGGCGGATCTACTGGCCGAAAGCAATTTTGGAACAATCCCAACGGGTGATAAAATTACGTGTCTTGATATTGGTGTAGGCGCCAGTTGCATTTACCCGATTATAGGAGTTACCCAATACGGTTGGAATTTTATTGGATCGGATATCAATCCAACATCTATTACTTCCTCGCAGCACATTGTCAATTCTAATGCCTCCCTGAAAGGGAAAATTGAATGTAGATTACAAAAAAATAAAAAAGATATTTTTCAGGGCATAGTAGGCAAAGAAGAGAAAATTGAATTTGCGGTGTGTAACCCGCCTTTTCATTCTTCGGTTGAAGATGCTCAACAGGGAACGCGAAGAAAAATCATGAATCTATCGGGTAAAAAAGTAAAAACACCGGAACTCAATTTTGCCGGAATCAGCAACGAACTGATCTATGAGGGTGGCGAATACAAATTCATTCAGAATATGATTAGAGAAAGTGAAAGCGAAAAGTTTTCTAAAAATTGTTTCTGGTTTTCAACGTTGGTATCAAAACAAACTACCCTCAAAAGAATACATAACCTATTAGAAAATATGGGTGCTAACCAGATCAAAACCATTCCGATGGGAACCGGTAATAAATCCAGCCGAATTGTAGCGTGGACATTCCTTTCAAAAGAAGAACGAAAAGAGTGGCGAGAAACCAGATGGCAAAAACTAAAGAATTAACGATACTTCGTTAATTTACATCTCTAAATAGTAGTGTATGACCCGCAGAGATTTTATTCAGGCCTCAGCAGCACTCACCACCCTAGGATTACTGGAAAGCAGTCCATTATTAGCCACCCCTGCAATGCTGGATAAAATAGGCATTCAACTTTTCTCGCTTCCGAAAACGCTGGAGAAGGACTTTCGTGGAGGCATCAACATGTTATCGCAGATGGGCTATCGTGAGATTGAAATGTATGGTCCTTTTCCATTCAGTGCCCAGAAGGCAATTGATAGTTGGGCTGCAGTTACTCCTGCGCTAGGGTTTAGCGGAAGCGGTTATTTTGGTCATACAGCCGCTGAAGTAAAAAAAATAATGGATGAAAATAAGATCCGTGTTCCTTCTGTTCACACAGATCTTGAAACATTGAGCACCCGCATTTGTCAACTGGCCGAAGCGGCTCAAACTATCGGATTTAACTACGTAGTGCTTCCTTCTTTACCAGCCGAAAACAGGAAGACCCTCGATGATTATAAAAAATCGATTGATCTTTTTAATAAAATAGGTGAACAGGCTATGAAGGAAGGTTTGCGCTTTGGGTATCACAACCATGGTTATGGATTGCAAGAACTGGAAGGAACTATCCCGGTGCAGATGATTATTGAAAAAACAGATCCGAAGTATGTGTACCTTGAGATGGACCTTTTTTGGACGGTAGCAGGAGGCGTAGATCCCATTGCCTGGCTTAAGAAATATCCGGGCCGTTACAAAATGATGCATGTGAAGAACATGAAACAGAAAGTGAAATTCTCAGGGGATGGTGGCGACTCCAACCAATGGATTGAATTGTTTCCTCACATGAGCACAGCCGATGCGGGTGTACTCGATTTAAAGTCAATTATCCGAGCGGCAAAAAAATCAGGCATAGAACATTTCTTTGTAGAACAAGACATGGTGCAACAGCCAGAAGTGGCTCTCAAGAAAAGTATTGACTATTTAAAAGCATTCTGATCAGTTTCGGCACTTGAAATCCCGCCAGAAGGTGACGCGAATCTTCAAAAAAAGAATTGACGGGCACTTCCTTTCAAATGACGGGCAAATGACGGGCGAAAACTGCCTCTACTAATCTTCTTCCACCCGTTAAACGCGTAACATTGTGCCGTTAACAAAATTGTGATGCAACAACCGGAATTAGGAAAACGACTCACCGCTTTGCGTAAAGAAAGGAATCTTACTCAGGAAGAACTGGTGGAAAAAAGCCATGTAAGTGTGCGCACCATTCAGCGCATTGAGGCCGGGGAGGTATTGCCTCGCATCCTGACTGTAAAAATTTTATTAAAAGCACTTGGCGAGAGTTATGAATCATTTATATCACAACAAACCCAGGTTATGGAAACACAAAAAAGTAATTTACCAACCGCCAATCGAAACACGTTATTAATTGCCGCACTGGCAGGAGCAGTTTATCTGGTGTGTGAAATAATTCTGGGAGCGATGGACATTGCCTGGCTAGCTACCGAACGTGGCTGGAGTTTAATAATCAATACCCTTTACATAAGCCTCACTGTTGTTATGGTGATTTCATGTGCATTATTTGCGCGCGGCTTTATCGTGTTGAGTACTGTCTTCGAAAATACTTTGCTAAAAGTTGCTGCATATGGACTCATTGTGGCTGTAACTGGTAAGGGCGTTTTGGATATCTCTACCTTATCCGTGATGGATGTGGAGAGTTTATGGCTTCCGTATTCAGTGGTTTCAATACTTTTCGGTGGCTTAAGTATCGTATTTGGAGTAGCGCTTATTCGGTTACAAGATGGCATGGGCGAACTCGCCCGCATTGCCGGAATATTGGAAATTGTAATGGGCTGTATGCTGATAACCGTGCTTCTATTTTTTATCTCCTATGTGATCATGGTTCCCGCTGTAATAGTAGAGATCCTGGTGCTCTACCGAGGATATGAATACCTGTCCAAATCAACAGAGGTTGTTGCCGCTTAAAATCAAATCTTATCAAGTGTAATTTTTTTAAAATTAAATTTCTAATTCGATGAAACTAAAAATTGCAGGACTAACCCTGCTGCTTTGTATAGCTGTGCTTTTCTTTTTCGGTTGGCGCACACCTTCATTATCGGATAATCATGGAAAAATGGATACGCATTTGTACCTGAGCGATGGTGCAAACCAACCTTTGATAGTTGCCTTTGGAGGCGGCTCGGGCGGGAATGACTGGGAGCGAAATTATTTAAAAGATAAACGCGACTCATTACGTGCACACGGTTTTGCCGTGCTGGCAGTTGGGTATTTTAAAACCGATAATTCACCAGGTTCGCTTGATCGCATTTCACTCAACGCAATTACAGATACGATTCTCAGTATTGCCAAACGAACCCCCCAAATAGACACAGCCCATATTATTTTGATGGGCGCTTCTAAAGGAGGCGAGTTAGTTCTAAACCTGGCCAGTCGGTTCTCATCCTTCAAAGGAGTGATTGCACTTTCTACTTCGCACGTTAGTTTTCCGGCAATCACACTATCGGCCAACACATCTTCGTGGATGTACAATAATCAGGAAGTAATCTATGTACCTGCTCCATTCAAAACCATCTGGCCAGCTTTGCAAGGTGATTTGCAAAGCGCCTTTTCAATTATGTTGGAAAACACAGAGGCTGTTACACAGGCCGAAATTGAAGTTGAAAAAATCAATGGCCCAATCTTGATACTTTCTGCTGATCAGGATGAACAATGGCCAGCCACAAAAATGTCGCAACAACTGATGGAACGATTGGCTCGAAAAAACTTTGCACACAAGTATGAACACATTGTGCTGAAGGGAACGCATACCGAACCCTTGAATCACTTCGACAAAGTCTATGCATTTCTCGATGGCATGAAGTAGCTGGCAAAAAAAATAATAATTCCAATCGCTATTTCCTTTCAACACATTCAGGCTATGAAAAAAATACTACTCTATATTTTAGGTGCAGTTCTGATGATGATCGTGTGGGCTGGCGTCATCTTCTTAGGAACAGTTGACGGTTGGTTTCATAAACCTATTGCAAAACAAAACTCATCCCAATCCTTCCTCGCAGCAGTTGAAACAGAAATCGATAAACAATTCGTAGGCAATTTTGCCATGGCCACAGTTAAGGATGGAACTGTTGAATACGAAAAATTTCATTCGGCAGGAAAGTCTGTGGATAGAAATACTGTTTTTCAGGTTTCATCATTGAGTAAATGGATTTCTGCTTTTGGAATCATGAAGTTGGTAGAAGAGGGCAAACTTGATCTCGATGCCCCTGTGAGCAACTACCTAACACGATGGCAATTACCACGCAGTGAATTTAATAACGATGAGGTGACTGTTCGCAGGCTGTTAAGTCATACTGCCGGGCTTACGGATGGTTTAGGTTATTCAGGGTTTGAGGCAGGTGCACCCATACAATCATTGGAGCAATCTTTAACTAAAGCACAAGATGCCGATGCGGGAATTAGTGGGGCTGTGCATGTTGGCATTAAACCAGGCAGTGCGTTCAAGTATTCCGGAGGAGGTTATACGCTGCTGCAATTATTGGTAGAAGAAGTAAGTAATCAATCGTTTGATTCCTATATGAAAGAATCCGTATTCAAACCTTTGGGTATGTTTCATTCAACCTATGTTTGGAATGATTCTTCCTCATATTTATTAGCTGAGTTTTACAATAAAGACAGTACAAGATCAAAGCATTATCGCTACACAGCGTTAGCTGCAACATCATTATATACGTCCTTGTCTGATTTAGAAATATTTTTTCAGACACACCTTGAAGGTAGTGATAAGGAACCCATTGGGAGAAATGTGGTTAACCCCGAGACGGTTAAAATGATGAGAGAACCTCATGGTCAACAAATGGGGATTGATATCTGGGGTTTGGGAACCGTGCTCTATGCCGCTACAGATAGTAACGATTTCATCATTGGGCACGATGGAAAAAGTACTCCGCCAATCAATACAGCAATTCGATTGAATCCGGAGACAGGAGATGGGATCATTATACTTGAAACGGGCCATCCTTTTATTGCAACAAAACTTGCCAGTGAGTGGGTATTCTGGAAAACAGGAAGAGTAGATACCTTCCTTTTTCCTATGTTGCTAAACGGACTAGTTTGGACAATTGGAATTGGATGGGCTGTGATTATAGGTATTATAATTGTCTTTAGTGTTTCCCGAAGACTGCGGTTGAAGTGAGAAATTCCACAGCCACCAGGAAGGAGTTTATTACTTTTAAAAACCTAAAGAGCTGTATTGCTGTAATTCAACCTTAACTAATAATCTTATTATACGAAGCACTGATGCCTCGAATCAGTGAAGAACTAAATCCGCGATGCTCCATTTCATTGAGCCCAACAATGGTGCAGCCCTTAGGCGTTGTCACTTTATCAATCTCTTCTTCCGGGTGGCGGTTTCCTTTTAATAAAAGTTCGGCCGCGCCTTTCACCGTTTGGGCGGCAATTAAGTTTGCAGTCTTCGCATCAAAACCAATTTCAATTCCGCCTTGCGTAGCCGCACGAATAAAGCGCAACGCATAGGCAATACCACACGCTCCTAACACCGTTGCTGCGTCCATCAGCTTTTCATCAATGGAAATAGTAATGCCCAATTGATTGAATAACTCGTTTACATAGTTCACTTGTTCATTGGTGCTGTGTTGTGAACACAAACACGTTACTGATTCCTGAATGGCAATGGCCGTGTTGGGCATCGCGCGGAAAAGAGGAACGTTTCCAACAATGGTATATAAGTTCTGAATAGAAACACCGGTAACTACACTTATAATAATATGTTTTGCCGGGTCGAATGAATTTTTCAATCCTTCCAACACTTCCTTTACATTATAAGGTTTAAGGGCAACAATAATAATTTCACTCGCCCGAATGGCTGCTACATTATCACTGGTAATGGTTACTCCTTTTTCTTTCAGGTGCTGCAAGCGATCCAGATTTCTGCGCGTTACCGTAAGTTGATTGGGCTTAGCAAAGCCGCTCTTTAACAGTCCTTCGGCAATAGCGGCTCCTAAGTTTCCTCCCCCGAGGATGGTAATTTTTTTTGAGGCCATGATGAATGTATTAATATGTTGCGCTCAAGATACTTATGTTTTCTCTTCTCCTGAAATCAAATCAGTAAATAGAAGAGTGGGGTGAAATTAAATTGCTAAAATCAATGCTTGCATGGAAAGGTTCATGCTGTTGAACTTGGCGAGAGTGAAACAGCCTACCCGCTGGTGGCTTCAAAAGTGTTACCTTTAATGCCTGAAAGTGCAACCATACGTATATGATTTCCAAACGTTTAATCAAAATCACCTTTCCCATTGTATTGGTAGCCTCCCTTTATTTTATGGGTCCGCAACCAGACAAACCTGTTTTTGATCCCACTCCCTATGCCGTCCCTGTTGAAGCAACGGAACTCGAAAAATATATAACCCGTAATGAGTTACAACATAAACTCAAACCCAATAATGAAGCACGTATTGTTTGGAATGACAGTACTAAACAAAAAACAGAATACGCAGTAGTTTATCTGCATGGTTTCTCTGCCAGTCAGATTGAAGGCGATCCTGTACACCGCAGATTTGCCAAAGAGTTTGGGTGTAACTTATACTTGTCGCGATTGGCTGACCATGGCATAGATACCACGGAAACACTGCTGTTGTTTACGGCTGATCGACTTTGGGAAAGCGCCAAGCAAGCATTGGCTATTGGAAAACAACTGGGAGATAAAGTCATTTTGGTCAGCACCTCAACGGGTGGTACGCTGGCGTTGATGCTTGCCGTTCAATATCCTGATGATGTGTATGCATTAATCAATATGTCGCCCAACATTGCCATCAATGATCCCGCTGCTTTTTTATTGAATGATCCGTGGGGCTTGCAAATTGCAAGGTTGGTGTTGGGTGGAAAGTACCGGATCACCGAAGCTTCTGAAGAGCATGCTAAATTCTGGAATAAAAAGTATCGATTGGAATCGCTTGTTCAACTGGAAGAATTGATTGAAGCAACGATGACAAAAAAAACATTTCAAAAAGTAAAACAACCTTCTCTTACCCTCTATTATTATAAGAACGAACAAGAGCAAGATCCCGAAGTAAAGGTAAGTGCCATGCTGGAAATGAATAAACAACTAGGTACTCCAGATGATTTAAAAGAAGCAATGCCAGTCCCACATGCAGGCGTGCATGTTATCGGGTGTTCCATGACTTCGAAAGATGTTGAGGGTGTTTATCTGGCAATGAAAAAGTTTGCTGAGGAGAAGTTGAAGATGACTTCTGTGGAAAAATCTAACAACTAATTTTACTTACTCTTTTCTCGTGGCGACCGCCTTCAAAAGGCGTTGTTAAAAACTTAGTGAGAATCTTTACAGCTAACTCTGGCGAAATAAAACGGGCAGGCAAACAAAGTATGTTGGCATTGTTATGTTGTTTTGCTAATGCTGCTAGTTCTTCTGTCCAGCAAATGGCAGCGCGGATTCCCTGATGTTTGTTGGCAGTAATAGCAACTCCGTTAGCGCTTCCACAGATCAATACTCCGAGTTCAAATTCCTTTTTCTCAACTGAATTTGCTACAGGGTGCGCAAAATCCGGGTAATCAACTGAATCTAAACTTTGAGTACCAAAATCTTTTAGCTCATGACCCGCACGTTCCAACTCTTTCTTTAAGAGTTCTTTGTATTCAAATCCTGCATGATCGGCACCCATCGCTATTTTCATATGGCAGACTGTTGATCTAATTTTTCTTCTTCCCGTTCCCGTTTTTTCTTTCGCCTCAATTCAACCCCTGAAATGAAGATACTGATTTCGTAGAGGAAGTACAAGGGAATAGAGATGAGAGATAAACTTAACGGATCGGAACTTGGCGTGATGACAGCACCAATTACCAAGATAGCAACCACAGCATGTTTTCGGTAGCTGCGTAAAAGAGTTGGTGTCACAATACCCACTTTAGTTAAAAAGAATATGACTACCGGAAGCTGGAACAATATCCCACTGCTCAATACTAAAATACTGATCGTTGATACGTAGGACGTGATGTCAAATTCATTTGATATTCTGCTACTTATTGAATAGTTGGCAAGGAATGCAATGGTCATGGGGCTAAGGATAAAATAGCCAAAGGAAATTCCGGTCAAGAAGAGGGCAGAAATGGAAAAAACAGCTCCCCTTGAACTCTGCTTTTCTTTGTTGTACAGGCCTGGCTTAACAAAACTCCATAATTCCCAAACAACATATGGAAATGCAACGCAAAGTCCGATCACAAATGAAGAGGTTAATTGCATCGTAAACTGTCCCATCAAAAAGCGGCTCTGAATTTTCATTGGAATTTCTGTCACGCATAGTCCATCAACTCCTGTCATCGCGCCTAACTCACACAACCATCGAAAGGTAATAAAGTTTACATCGCTTGGGGCAAAAACAATCTCTTCAAAAATCCAATCCGTAAAGACAAATGCGAGAATCATCATGATAAAAATCACTGCCACCGCACGAACTACATGCCACCTCAATTCCTCCAAATGATCGAGGAATGACATTTCTTTTTCTTCACTCATAAATTTCATCAAGGGCTTCAGCAAAATGCAGACTAATTATTCAATCACTTATTCTTTCAAACACGACTAGGCGTCCACAATTGCTTACATCCATTATTTATACAAAGGAAATTTCTTCATAAACGTATTCACCTTGCGTTTTACTGTTTTCAGGTGTTTTGCATCTTCCGGCTTTTTCAACGCTTCATCAATCAGATCAACCACTTTGATCACATCTTTTTCCATTAACCCCCGTGTGGTAATGGCTGGAGTTCCAATACGCATCCCAGACGTGATCATGGGTGATTGCGTATCGAATGGCACCATGTTTTTATTGATCGTAATATCCGCTTGTATCAAGGCTTCTTCTGCTATTTTACCGGTTAATTTCTTCGAACGAAGATCAATCAACATTAAGTGATTATCCGTACCGCCTGAAATAATTTTGTAGCCTTTATCAACAAATGCCTTAGCCATTGTTTTTGCATTCTTGGCTACTTGAACAATATAGGTCAGGTATTCGTCACTCAAGGCCTCACCAAAAGCAATTGCTTTAGCGGCAATTACGTGTTCAAGGGGTCCCCCTTGCGTTCCGGGAAAAACTCCCGAATCCAAAACGGATGACATCTTGCGTAATTCTCCTTTTGGCGTTTTCAATCCAAATGGGTTTTCAAAATTTTTGCCGATCATGATCAATCCTCCACGCGGACCACGCAGCGTTTTGTGTGTCGTAGTGGTCACGATATGGCAATGCTCCATCGGATCGTTTAATAACCCACGGGCAATCAATCCGGCCGGATGCGAAACATCGGCTAACAACAAGGCGCCAACACTATCCGCAGCGATGCGCAGTTTTTCATAATCCCAATCGCGGCTATACGCGGAAGCTCCGCAAATAATCATCTTGGGCTTTTCGCGTTGAGCCGTCTCAACTACTTTATCGAAATCAATCTCACCAGTTTCTTGTTCCACCCCATAAAATGAGGGCTGATACAGTTTGCCTGAAAAATTAACCGGAGACCCATGAGTAAGGTGTCCACCATGTGAAAGATCAAAGCCCAGGATTTTATCACCCGGTTTCAAGCATGCTAACATAACGGCTGCATTAGCCTGAGCCCCCGAGTGAGGTTGTACGTTTGCCCACTCGGCACCAAAAAGTTCTTTAATCCGATCAATAGCAAGTTGCTCCACCTCATCTACCACTTCGCAACCTCCATAATAACGTTTTCCGGGCAAGCCTTCTGCATATTTGTTGGTAAGCACAGAACCCTGCGCTTTCATTACTTGTGGAGACACAAAGTTTTCGGAGGCAATCAACTCAATGCCGTGTTCTTGTCTTTGTTTCTCTTTTTCAATAAGATCAAATACAATTTTATCGCGCTTCATGTGAACGGGGAGTTTTATTCAGGGGGCAAAAATAGAGAGATTATCCCTAAGAAGAATACCTATTGACATAGAAATGACATCATTCTAGCTTTAATTTCCGTATACCCATTTTAACCCGCTTATTTTCGGAATTGACCCAATTTTACATCATGAAAAAAGTCCTCTTACTGATTGCAATAACAACCATCCCTTATTTATGTCAAGCTCAAAAACCCTACATTACTTCCGATGGAGAAATTATTCTTGGCTTCGCCAGAATCGATCAAAATGGGAGTCAGGAATCGAGTACCCCGAGATTTTCCACCTTCTTCCATGGGCAGTCGTTAGCTCATTTTGATCAAACTAAAAATTTTGGCTGGTTCACCGGTTTAACAATCCGAAATGTGGGGTTTATTTATGACCAAAGTCCAGGCATTCGCAAGAAGTTCAGGACGTATAATGTAGGAATTCCGCTCGGTATAAAGATCGGAGACGTGAATGGTCTTTATGTTTTCGGAGGCTATGAGTTAGAATTACCCTTTAACTACAAAGAGAAAACATTTATTAACGAAAAAAAGGAAGACAAATTTAATGTTTGGTTTAGCAGGCGTGTTCCTACCCTATACAACACCGTTTTTGTGGGAGTTCGTTTTCCGCGAGGGATGAGTCTAAAATTTAAATATTACCTCACTCCATTTTTCAATAAGAACTATACTCAAGTGGTGAATGGCGTCACCGAAACTCCATTTGCAAATCTGGAGGTCAATACCTTTCACATTGCATTAACTACTATGATTACGAAAGGCAAAAAAGTAGTGTGGGTGAAACGGGAGTAACCCAAGTCACCTCAAAATTTTGTGCAACGATATTTCTACAGTTGGGTCAATGACAAGTACATTAGTCCTCAGTTTTAAATCGAGCGAATTTCCTACCTCCGCACCGTGAGATTCCGTTGAACGAATTCTGCCAAATTCGGTAAGGCCAGTAATTTCGCGCAACGCGTTGTTTAATAAACGCTCGCGCGGATCGCCCAGCGGATACAAAATAAAACTGTTGTCTTCTAAAAATATTTGCGGGTTAAAGCCTGTATCGTAATCTGATTGCTTAAGACTATTGAAGGATTTTGTAACGATCGGTTGCATGCCCCACAAATTGTTTGGGTCATTATCTTCGTTTAGCGTAATGGAGCCAACATTTTTTCCCGCAGTTTTATTCCCAATCAAAAACACATCCATATAGGGTCGAAGTCCATTGATCAATAGTTCGCTCGCAGAGGCGGAGCGGGTTCCCGTAAGGATGTAAACCCGATTATCACGCAACAAGCCACCTACGTTCTGAGATTTATTTATGAATTCAATGGTTAAAAAATCTTCGCCCAAGGTGGGCTCTTTTTTTATTTCAGCTGTTACTTTTTCATTGTATTCGCGAATAGTGAACACCTTTGTTGCATTAATTTCTTTGCCAATTAAACTCGCCAGGTTTGTTGTCGCTGTTTCTGCGCCTCCACTATTAAATCGCAAATCGATTATCAAATCGGTAATGCCCGCAGATTGAAATCCGGCAAAGATTTCATCCATCTCCGTATTATACTGGTTGCTCGTTTGCGATGGACCTGTAGCAAAAAAGTTATACACGTAGTATCCAATCTTCCGATCGTTGTATGAGAAAACTTTACTCAGAAAGTTTGGGTTCTCAGCATACTCAATGGTGGTTAGCGCTGTAGTTTGTTCTGCATCGAATTCTTCCGTAGTCAAATTAAATGGCCGATAGGTAATAGAATGATTTTCTGAAATCGCATTCAACAAAGCTTGATAGTTCGTGAGTGTAAGCTGTTGCGAATTAATTTTTGTTATCACATCCCCGCGATGTAAGTCGGCATGGGTAGCCGGTGAGTTGGGTTTCACGTAAACAATTTGCGCAATCACATTACTATTATCAGCACTTTCACGATAGAGCAC
This sequence comes from Cyclobacteriaceae bacterium, assembly GCA_016787755.1. GTDB lineage: Bacteria > Bacteroidota > Bacteroidia > Cytophagales > Cyclobacteriaceae > ELB16-189. The sequence goes on from JAEUUA010000023.1 coordinate 248,441, forward strand.
TAATTCATAACCGGCTTCTTTGCTTATTCCCTGTAATGAATTTTGCAGTTCTTTAAAATTATCCTGAATCCAGGAAAAACGATCGTTTGAGTTTAAAAGCGATTCAAAAAACGCTTCATGCTCTAAGGTTTTATCAGGACTTGTTGGTAACGTACTATTCCAGTAGTACCAAAAATCCATGTTATTATAGATCCAATTGTTTACATAGGCATTAGGATGTGCCGGCTCATCTTTATTACACGAGGAAAGAACCAATAGAAATCCAACCAAAAAAGATACTACTGATCGAATACCTTTCAACTTCACCCATTCAACATGCATACGCTTGATTTTCTGTTTAGCGAAAATAACGATTTGGATTTAGATAATAATATTCCTCGATACAGTTACAATAACTTCTAGTAACCGTTATAGATCCGAGTATTGAGTGGGCCGTAAAAAAGTTTGTACATTCTTCGATACATTCTTTTGATACTCCGGCATCGCTGAAAGGGTTTTCCATTGCGGATCAGCCGAGAATGCCTTCCAATGCGCATCGCGTTCTGCCTGATTCTCGAAGGATGTCATGTACATTAAGTTGGGCATGCGGGCTCCGCTCAGTACCTCACCATAAAAAACCGCGTTAAACCCTAATCGCTTAAACAGGCCTACTTCATCACCCGCATTAAACATCTTTACTTTATTCTGATAAATTTTTTCGGTATGACCTTCGTAACTGCGCAATTCATATATGCGCTCGCTAACGGGTGATTTTAAATCGGGCACTGCCACCTGTGGCATTCCCGAAAAGGCTTTCAGCACAATTTTCTCTATGCGATCGTAAGGCGGGTTATCAAATTTGGCATCGATGTAATCGGTGCCATCTGCAGCATATACTTTATCCTTTGTTAATTTCTCATCGAGGGCAACGAACTCATCCATAGATCGAAACGGAATCAATACATATAACTTTTTCCCAAAAGTGGTATCGGTTTCTACAGGTTTAAAAATTCCGATTTTTTTGATTCCCATTCTATGCATAGCCGGAATAAAGGCCTTCTCCAAATAGTTTTCCGTTCTGGTTTGTTGTTCGGCCGTTTTGAAACGATAGATACGCAATTCATAAAACTCGCGGGGTGCAGCATTTCCTGCAAGTGCAATCCATGCTACTAGGAGCAAACAGAGTACGGTAGATTTTTTCATAGGATTCGATTTCATTTCAAAAGTACCAGAACTTATTCATTACTTATTATAATCAATCGCCAAATATGAGCCGGGCAACACTATTTTTGTAATCTAATCCAACTGTCTTGAACTTTCAATATTTACTCGAATTGATTGGAACATTCTTTTTCGCGGTCTCCGGTGCACTTGCCATACAGGATAAGGAAGGTGACTGGTTCAGTGCCGGGTTCACGGGTTTCATTACTGCCATAGGAGGGGGAAGTTTACGCGATGTTTTGTTAGGCAGTTATCCTCTTGCCTGGGTGGCTGATATCAATTTTCTATACTCCATCCTGGCGGGTGTAGTTATTGCCATTCTCTTCTTTCGGGTGATTATTAAGCTTCGTAAAACGTTCCTGTTATTCGATACACTGGGCATTTCTTTTTTCACAATTCTGGGTGTCGAAAAAGCGATTAGTCTGGGAATCCGTCCTGAAATAGCAGCGATTATGGGCATGTTTACCGCTGTGATGGGTGGTGTAATGCGCGACACCTTAACGAATGAATTACCCGTCATCTTCCGCAAGGAGATTTATGCCACGGCCTGCCTGATGGGTGCTATTCTCTATTTAGTTTTGGATTTAAACACCTCCTTGGAGCGGAATTATAATCTTATCATTTCCATTTCGGTAATCATTCTCATCCGCTTGTTCTCAGTAAAGTTCAAACTTGCCTTGCCGGGTTTTAACAAGTGAAGCCCTTCTTACCAGTAGTCAATATTTACTTGTTCGCTCGTATGCCTTTGATAATATTGCAGGATGAGGCTTCTTTTCCTTCTTTTCATTAGCACCGGAATAGCTATTTCCGCATACAGTCAGAAAAAGAACGAAGCCTTTCAACTCCCTATACAAAAAGCAACCGGTGTCATTAAGATTGATGGCATTGTTGATGAAGCCGATTGGCTGCAAAGCGCAACGGCCAGTGATTTCTATATGGTACTGCCCATGGACACAAGCAAGGCAAAAGTTAGAACGGAAGTAAAGATGACCTATGATGATGACAACTTATACCTTGTTGCCATCTGTTATCATGCCCTTCCTGGTCCGTATATTGTTGAGTCGCTGCGCAGGGATTTTTCATTTGGTAAGAATGATAATTTTTTAATCTTCATGGACACGTTCGATGACCAAACGAATGGTTTTTCGTTTGGAGCCAACGCAGCCGGAGCGCAATGGGATGGACTAATGTTTGAAGGAGGCAAAGTGGATTTGAATTGGGATAATAAATGGACCAGCGTTGTAAAGAATTATGATGACAAATGGATTTTCGAAGCCGCTATTCCATTCAAAACTATTCGGTATAAAAATGGTATTACCAAGTGGGGGATTAATTTTAGTAGGCTTGATTTAAAGACCACTGAAAAGTCAAGCTGGACTCCGGTACCCCGTCAGTTTCCAACGGCAGCCTTAGCGTTTAGTGGGTCATTGGTTTGGGACGCTCCTCCAAAAAAAGCAGGCGTTAATGTTTCTGTTATTCCCTATGTGCTAGGAGGCGTCTCCAAAGACTATGAAAAAAACACTTCCACAGATCATCGTGGGGAGGTTGGGCTTGATGTTAAAGTAGCAGTTACGTCATCGCTCAATTTAGATTTAACTGTGAATCCCGATTTCTCGCAAGTAGATGTAGATCGACAAGTGACTAACCTCGACCGGTTTGAATTATTCTTTCCCGAAAGACGGCAATTCTTTTTAGAAAACGGAGATATGTTTAACAACTTCGGATACACAACTATCCGGCCGTTTTTCTCGAGACGCATTGGTTTAAGTGCGCCCATTCAGGCAGGTGCTCGTCTCAGTGGCAAGCTGGACAAAAACTGGCGCATTGCCATGATGGATATGCAAACCGGAAAAGTAGCGGCCGATGCATTGCCGGCTCAAAACTTTGCTGTGCTGGCATTGCAACGCAAGATTTTTGCACGCTCAAACATCGGTATGCTAATCGTGAATAAGGAATCACTCAACTATGATTTACCTGCTGACCCAACCGTTCCTGTTTATTCAGAATTTAATCGCAACCTGGGATTTGAATATAACCTCGCTTCCTCAAACAATTTATGGACGGGCAAAGCTTTGTATTTAAAATCGTTTAGTCCGGTAAAAGCAGCTAACGATTATACCTATGCGGCCAATGTCCAATACAGTAAACGCAGATTAAGCTTGAGCGGCCAATACGAATATGTAGGCAATGGATATACAGCCGAAGTGGGTTATGTGCCCCGAAAAAATTTCGTGCGCGTCAATCCACAAGTTGGCTATTTATTTTTTCCTTCCGGGAAAACAATTTTAAGTCATGGCCCAAAAATAAGTACGAGTATTTTCTTCAAACCAGATTATAAGCAAACCGATAGCGAAAGTTTTTTTGCTTACGGATTTAACTTCCGAAAACTGAGTACACTTACTGTGTGGGTTGCTAATAACTATGTAAAGTTGCTCAGTCCGTTTGACCCCACTAATTCAGGCAAAGACAGTTTGGCCACCGGGAGTGAACATCGATGGAATGCGTGGGGAACAGAGTTTGCCTCCAGACCGCAGCGCACATTAACCTATGCGTTTTCAACTCGCTATGGCGGTTACTATCAAAGGGGAACCCGGCTCTTTTTTACAGGTGATATAGGCTACCGCGTTCAACCCTATGTAAGCATCCTGTTAAGTGCGAGCTACAATGATATTCGTCTGCCAGATCCGTGGGGGAAAAGCACTTTTTGGTTAGTAGGGCCACGCATTGATGTTACGTTCACCAATAAAATTTTCTTCACTACTTTTTTGCAATACAACGAACAGCGTAATAACATGAATTTAAATACGCGCTTTCAATGGCGCTATCGCCCAGCTTCAGATTTATTTATTGTATATACTGATAATTACCTACCAGAAAATGTATCTGTTAAAAATCACTCGCTGGTGCTCAAGTTTACTTATTGGTGGAATTTGTAACTTAGTCATCAATTAAATCTCATTCAAAAAATATGCATCTCTATAAAACTCCCGAAGGGGCTCTTCTTGTTGCTGGAACCAATTCCTATCTATTAAACCAGGACTGGGACCAATTAATTAATCAATCTGATTTGCATCAACATTTGAAAAGCCAAGCCGCGCCTTCAAGCGCGGTTTCTGAAACCAGAAAACAAGAATTGATTAAAAAAGCAACTGCCCCAATTGGCAGCCAGGAAGTATGGGCTTCGGGGGTGACGTATTTAAAGAGTCGCGATGCACGGATGGAGGAATCGAAAGAATCAGGCGCAGCCGATGTCTATCAAAAAGTGTACGATGCCGAGCGCCCCGAATTATTTTTTAAATCATTACCTGCTCGCGTGGTGGGTTCAGGAGATCAGGTTTTTATTCGCAACGATTCAACATGGAATGTGCCCGAACCTGAATTAACCCTCTTCATAAATTCAGCAGGAGCCATTCAGGCCTACACAGCAGGCAATGATATGAGTTCGCGCAGCATTGAAGGCGAGAATCCATTGTACTTGCCACAAGCAAAAATGTATGAACGCAGTTGCGCCCTTGGCCCGTGTTTGTATGTGCCTGCCAAACCTATTTCACCTGAAACAACCATCTCTATTAAAATTACACGCGCGAAAAAAGAAATGTTTAGCAACTCCGTTCAATTAAATAGAATGAAGCGCAATCTGCCAGAACTTGCTGTGTGGCTTTATAAAGCTTTAACATTTCCGACAGGAAGCTTTTTAATGACCGGAACCGGCATTGTTCCTCCTAATGATTTTACACTACAAGAAGGGGATGAAATTAGAATTGAGATAGAAGGAATTGGCGTCCTTACTAATTCGGTGGGTGTTATATAGGTGGTTAGTCCCTGAATTTTGTTTAAGACGCACTCGCATTATAATTCGTTGGGTTCGATTACCCCAATAATCTTACATATCGCGTACTGAATTCACAATTCATTGTACATTGACTTGCAGAATAGAAATGGAAAAGATCAGTTCTACTAACTCGACTTATTTCAAGTTGTTTGCATTAGGCTTTGCAGTTATTCTTCTGGCCATTATTGTCATTCAAATCATTCTTCAACAATCTATAAACCACACGGTCGATCCGGCTTTAATAAATAAGTCGGGCCGGCAGCGGATGATCAGCCAGCGCGTCTCTAAATTGTGTTTATACCTGGAGCACGGAATTAGTCCCACTGCAATTCCCAATTTCAACCCCGTTGATAGTTTAAGAAAGTATAGTAACCTGCTTCAATCGGTACATACAGAATTAATAAACAAAAATAAGGAAACCATAAAGAACAAGGAAATTGAAACACTCTTAGATACCTGCAGTCCCTTGGTACAAATAATATCGAGCGGTTCAAAAGAGTTGATTACACTGTCCAACTCATCAAAAAATGATTTAATTATTTTGACGATTGCCGAAGCTGAGATGAAATTTTTACCAACCATGGAAAAAGTTACTAAAGCTTTCGAGCTCGAATCCATCAAGGAGTTGGATGATGTAAAAAGTCTAGAACGAAAACTAAGCATTGCCTTGGGTGTAATCATTATTGCTCTTTTTCTCATTCTCTACTTTCCAATACTTAAAAAAATAGAAGACCAAAATGAACTACTCATTGCAATCAATCAACGCGTGGAGCAAGCGCGAAGCGAACTTTTGGAGGAACGAATCCTTTTGCGCACCATCATCGATAACGTTCCCATTAATATCTACGTCAAGGATAAGGAGTCGCGCAAGACATTAGCTAACAAAAGTGAGTGGATGTATGTTGGTGCTCAATGTGAGGATGAGGTACTAGGGAAATCAGATCATGACGTATACCCCTGGGCTTCTGCTGAGATATCTTTTTCTGAAGATCAAGAAGTCTTGAATGGCAGTAAAATTATTGGTAAAGAAACTTTCAGTTTCAAAAAAGATGGAACCGAAACCTGGTTTCTGACTTCCAAGGTTCCGTTACAAAAGAGTAGTGGTGAGATATTTGGGTTAGTGGGTGTAAGCATGGATATCACGGATAGAAAGCTTATTTCTCTTGAGCTTCAAAAATCACTGGAAGAAGCGCGCGAATTATATGATCACGCCCCCTGTGGTTATCACTCTATTAGTAGTGATGGCACCATTCAGCGTATGAACCAAACTGAGTTGAACTGGCTTGGGTATACCCACGAAGAAGTGGTTGGTAAAATGAACGTGAATCAAATCCTGACGGAAAAAAGTAGGAAAGAGCGAATACTCACCATTGAGCAACTCCTCCTTTCGGGGAGTATGGAGGATATTGATGCTGAGTTTCTGAGAAAAGATGGATCCATTATGAACGTTATCCTAAACACTCATGCTGAATTTAATGCCGAAGGCAAGATGATCGGTAATCGAAGCACAGTTTTTGATAGTACCGAAAGAAAAAAATTAGAAACAGAACTCAAGGAAGCAAACGAAAGACTCATTCAACTCAATGAGGAAAAAAATAGTTTTATGGCTATGGCCACACACGATTTAAAAAATCCCCTGAATTCTATTTCGGGATTAATCAATCTGATCAGACATGATAAATCTATTTCAAGAGAGAACCAGAAATTAATTGGAATGATTAATTCCACTACCATGCGTATGCGTGATTTAATTTCGCGTCTTTTAGATTACAGTAAAATAGAGCAGGGGAAAACGCAGGTAAATAATCGGCCTGTAAACTTAGCTGAACTAATACAAGCAAGACTTACCGCTTTTGAACCGGAGGCTATTAAAAAAGAAATTGAGTTAAAATTTCAAAGTGAAGGGGTAAGTAGTATTCATTCAGATCCGGATGTGTTAGCTCAAATTTTTGACAATCTGATTTCCAATGCAATCAAGTTTTCGAAAAGCAATACTCTGGTTGTAATTAACGTGTTTAAAGTGGGTAAGCATGTAATCATAGAAGTCATAGATCAGGGGCAAGGCATTCCTCCTGATGAAGTTCCAAAATTATTTCTTCCGTTTACACGATTAAGTGTAAAACCTACAGCCCATGAATCCTCTTCCGGGCTTGGATTATCTATAGTTAAACAGTTAGTACAATTCTTAGGCGGTGCTATACGTGTTGAAAGCACGGTAGGTAAAGGAAGTACGTTTCGGGTTGCATTGAAGCATGAATAAAATTGAATCATTACTCTTCTCTACCCCGTGGAGCCAGCATGTTAATGACGTTCTTTCAATGTTAGAGCCGCTGACATCAATGATGTTCAAAAAACAAAAGTTACCATCCGCCACTGCTTCCACCACCCCCAAAACTACCACCACCACCGGAAAAACTGCTGCCACCACTGCTGCCCGAACCCCAGCTACTGCGGGAACCTGAAGAATAACTTCTCCCTCCTCCGCTACTTGTCATTTTCTTACTTACTCGCTGCCCCCACTTACTTCGCCCAACCAGAATTTTCAATATTGGAAAGAGAATGATATAAGCCAGACCCGGTACATACCAGATATCCCATGGAATTACAATCAGTGGAAACAACGAATAGAAAGGAATCAGGAAGGCATACATTCCCCAGCCCCAACCGCCTTTAATAAGCAAGGCGAAAAATGCAAAGAGTCCAAGGAAAACATAAAGACCAAATCCAATAGCGATACGAGCTGTCATTGATAAATCTGAAATCTCATTTATATCGGTAGCGGAATATTCACCACCTATCGCTGCAGTTATTCCATTAACTGCAGCGGTTACTCCGCCATCAAAATCGGCTCTGCGAAAAGCAGGCGCCATTTCATTTCGAATGATTCTATTACACAATGCATCCGTGAGTACACCTTCCAATCCTTCTCCTACTTCGATCCGCATTTTATGATCGTCCACTGCAATCAGCAACAATACCCCATTGTCTTTATTTTTCTGCCCAAGTCTCCATGCCTCGGCCACGCGCAGCGAATACTCTTCAAGCACATCACCATCGAGTGTACTAATAATGAGGATAGCAATTTGATTGGAAGTTGAATCTTCGTAGTGAGCCAACTGCTTTTCCAGTTGATCTATTGTTTTTTGGGTGAGTACATGCGCTTCGTCATGCACCCGCATGTTCCACAATTCAGGAACTGCTTTTTGTGCGAAGGTTGTTATTGAAAAAAGAACGGCAACAAGTAAAAAATGAAAACGCATATCGATATTAAAAAATCTCACAATCGGTTCTAAATTTTTGTATTCAAAAGTTCATTATCTAAGTGATGGAAAGTTTACGTCACCACGAATCACTAGAGCCACCGCCACCCGAAAAGCCACCACCACCAAAGTCGCCACCCCACGAGCCACCACCCCCGCTTGAGCCTCGGCCGCCTAGCATACCCCCCAACATAGCAGCCGTCCAATAACCACCGCCTCCACCACCACCTTTGTTTCTGCGCGACATTATAATCAACATAATGATGATAAAAATGATGGAACCTAATGGGGAGCGCTTGGATCTTTTTCGTGCCGGAGCCGGATCTTCATTGACATACGTGCCCGCTATAGTTTTAATGATGGCTCCCACACCCGCTTGAATTCCCCCTTCGTAATTCCCTTCGCGAAAATACGGAGCTACTTCATTGCGGTTAATGCGACTCGACATCGCATCGGTTAACACCCCTTCCAATCCATATCCTACTTCGATACGCATTTGTCGTTCTTGCATCGCCACCAGAAAAAGCACCCCATTATCTTTTTTTGCTTGCCCTAACTTCCATTCTTTGAACACTTCCACTGCATACCCATCAATATCTCCACCTTCTAACGATGGAATAATAAGCACAGCAATTTGGCTGGAGGTAGAATCGCGGTGTGCTTGCAACAAGGCTTCGAGTTGTGCTTTCGAGGAAGCGGATAAAATATTGGCATAGTCATGAACCCAAACTCCACCCTGAATAGGAATCTTAGGTTGGGCTACTGTTGCTATTGCCAGTGAGAAGCAAAAAATTAAAGTAAGAAAGAATTTCATTCGCAGATTAGACTTTTATTTATTCCGGCAGTGATTAATAGTAAACATGGAGTCAAGCACAAATCTACTTGACTTGGTCGCTCCTCTCCCCCGGAGAGGGGCCGGGATGAGGTCATTCCATTCGCAAATCATCCTTCAATTCATTCACGTCATCGGAGGAAATGACAAACCCTTTTTCCAACAGGATTTCACCGCATCTCAAAATCGCTTTCTCAATGCCATCAGTAACTTTATCTTTCTTTACGTTCTCAATAATAGTGCGCACTACTGCGTCCCATTCTTTTTGATCCACCTCTTTACTAATACCTTTATCGGCCATCACAATTACTTCATGTTCAAAAAATGAAATGAAGATCATAATGCCTGTACGCAAGCGTGTGTTAAAAACTTCTTCCTGTAAAAATGCGCTTTCGGCACGCTTACGCGTAGACTGATCCATGTAGGCCTGGCTCAACATCATTCGTTTTACAAAAGGAATGTAGTTTGCCTTTAGCGCACCAATTAATCCACCTAACATAACAAGCACAAAAATGAGCACCGGATCATACACTGCCAGGGATGGAACATACCGATCAAAAAGAACGATCAAAAAGAACACAGCTGTAGCTCCTATTACTCCTGCACGGTAGTTGGCAATTGTATAGTGTCCGCTCTTTTCAACAAACACAGGAACAATTTCACCGGATATTTTACTTTCCGCTTGCTTCACCGCAGCTTTAATGCGTTCAAGCTCTTCGGGTTTAAATCTCTTTTGTAATGACATACGGATTTGATTTAGAGAGGTCAAAGATACAAGGAACAAGATGATTTTGCGGATTAATCAGAAATAGAATTACCATGCAGTGATTGCTTTTGACGTGATATTAATGGTAAAGTTTTATATACAATTAGATTTTATCTAATGCCTGACTTAAGTCCGCAAGAAGATCTTCTACATTTTCAATTCCAACAGAGTAACGGATCAGGCTTTCAGGAATACCCAATAGTCTCCGTTGTTCTTCGGTGAGTTCAACATGACTGGTAGTTTTTGGTGGACCGGCTAATGTACTCACCGAACCAAGGCTTGCGGCCAGATGAACTAGTTTGAGGCTGTGCAAAAATGTTTTTACGTTTTCGTAATTCCCCTTTAATGAAAAACTCATCATGCCTCCAAACCCTGACATCTGGCTTTTCGCAATTTCATGGCCAACATGTGTTTCCAAGCCGGGATAGAATACCTCATTAATCTTTGAATGTGCTTTCAGAAACCTGGCTATTTTAAGTGCCGAAGCATTTTGTCTTTCAATTCGCAATTCAAGAGTTTTCATTCCACGGGCAATCAGGTAAGCAGGATCTGCACCAAGGCTCGCTCCATTAATCTCTCTAAATTGATAAACCTTTCGCACGAGTTCAGCATTGCCTGCTAACAATCCCCCCATCGCATCGGAATGGCCACATAAATATTTTGTGGCACTGTGTATGGTTAGGTCTGCTCCAAGGCTCAATGGATTTTGATTGATGGGAGTTGCAAACGTATTATCAACAACTACAATGGTTCCTTTCTTTTTTGCTGCAGCGGCTAGTCTTTTAATGTCAACTATCTTAAGGGTGGGATTAGTAGGCGTTTCCAAATATAACAGATCACATCCTTTGGCAATTTCTGCTTCCAGCTTTTCATGATCGGTTGTGTCACACAACATAACCTCTACCTTATTTGCAGGAAGGAAGTCAAGAAATATTCTGCTGGTTCCTCCATAGGTGTCTTTCAGTGACACAACTCTTTTACCAGGCGTTAAAAAAGTAAACAGCGTATTACTAATTGCGCCCATGCCAGTTGCAAAAGAAATTGCTGCTTCCGCTCCCTCCAACATTCGTATCTTCTCTTCCAACACTCGCACCGTGGGGTTTGTATTGCGACTATATATATGTCCTGATTTTTTACCTGTTGCTACGTTGTGCCAATCGTCAAGATCATCATACGCAAAAGTTACGGTATTAAAAATGGGTGGCGTAATTGCTCCTTCCGGAAATCGTTCAGTCTCTCCGCCCCAAACGGAGATTGTTCCTTTCTTTGAATTCATACTCGTAGTTTAATGATTATCTCTAATAAGAGAATCCAAAAGATAGGCAGTTTACCGCGAAGCAGAAATTGCTTCGTCAAATAAATTAGATTATCAAAAGTCTCTTTCCATTTTGTTACTTTCGCAGCATGGTTACAACCCTGCTCTCACATAGTTGGAAAAAGTTAAGTCGTTCAGTTTCATTTTCTAAAGAGCTTACCACCACTATATTTCTTTCATTGTTTGGGTTGATGGTTCTTGGCTATGCATTAGCACTGGGTTTTGGCCTGAACAAAATCATTACGGATGGACTCAAACAAACGGATAGTTTTCAATTCCTTAACGGGTTGATGCTATACTATTTCGTGTTCGAATTCATGATGCGCTATTTCCTTCAAAACCTTCCTGTGCTCGATGTGCAACCCTATCTTCATTTACCGCTTAAGCGCTCGCGTATTGTTCATTACCTACTTATAAAATCCTTAAGCCATGGAGCCAATCTACTTGTTTTTGTGCTTTTTGCGCCCTTTGCATTTACAGCAATCGCCAATCGTTTTGGCATCGCATCCAGCATAAGTTGGTTACTATCACTTGGGTTAATCAGTTTTTGTTTGCACTACCTGGTCTTACTATTTAAAAAAGGGCTTGATGATACTATCTGGGGTTTACTCACACTAGTGAGTATATTCTCTCTTTTGGGAGCATCCGATTATTATGGTTGGTTTAAACTTTCCGATTTATCGTCTTCTCTATTTGCTCTTACAGTTCAGGGATATGTTTTAGTTGCGTTGATTGCCATCCTATTCCTTGGTATTTATTTTTTCAGTTTTCGGTTTTTTCTAAAAGGCATGTATCCTGAAGAAGTTTCCTTTGGCAAATCAAGTGCCGGTAAGAACCATGACTTAAGTTTTCTTCAAAATTTGGGATCCCTTGGCGACTGGATCAACCTTGAGATTAAATTAATTATCCGAAACAAAAGACCTCGCACGATTTTATTTCTTAGTGCCTTCTTTCTGTTATATGGCTTGATCTTTTATAGGAATGATACATACAGTGAAAAAATGCCCGGCTTATTTTTATTCGTAGGAGTTTTTATTACCGGGATTTTTATGATCAATTATGGTCAGTTCTTATTTAGCTGGCAAAGTGGCCATTTTGATTTTACACTTACTCGTCCAATATCGTTACGTCAATTTATCGAATCCAAATATTGGCTATTAACCACGGTAACAGTTATCTGCTTTTTGTTGAGTGTGCCCTATGCTTATTTCGGTTGGAAAATACTTCTTATTCATGCTGCCATGACCTTGTTCAACCTGGGTATTAACATTTTTGTTGTTATGAACTTTGCCATGTGGGAGCCAAAAAAGATAGATCTTAAGAAAGGGGCCACTTTCAACTACGAAGGGGTAGGAGCCGCGCAATGGTTAATGGCCATACCCCTGATATTAGGACCTTACCTGTTTTATTTGCCCTTTAGTCTGATGGGTTATCCAATCGCAGGAATCCTTGCTGTTGGAGTTGTGGGGTTAATGGCCATACTATTTAGAGCTTACTTAATAGACTTCACTGTGCGAAGGTTAGAAAAACGCAGGTATACAATTGCAGCAGGATTTAGAAAAGATTAGACAACGCCTTATGATTACAATTCAATCTCTTAAAAAAAACTATAAAGAAACATCGGTTGTTGACGTGTCTGAACTTTTTATTGGTCAAAACGAAAGTTTTGGTTTAGTGGGAAATAACGGTGCCGGAAAAACAACCTTGTTTCGATTGATTCTCGATTTAATCCGATGCACGGAAGGACAGGTGCTTATCAACGGAAAGAATGTTCAGGGAAATGATGAATGGAAAGGATACGTAGGTTCCTACCTAGATGAAAATTTTCTAATCCCCTATCTAACCCCGGAAGAGTATTTCAAATTTGTTGGTAAACTTCACAACTATTCAGATGAGGATTTGAAAAACTTTTATCAAAAGTTTGAAGAATTATTTCATGATGAAATTCTCGGTAAGAATAAATACATAGGCGACCTATCAAAAGGAAATTTAAAAAAGGTAGGAATTGCAGCCGCCTTTATAGGCAATCCACAAGTGGTCATTCTCGATGAACCGTTCGAAAATCTGGATCCGACTTCGCAAATCCGTTTAAAACAATTGCTCAAACGTGAACGAAAGGCACGATCAATCACCTATTTAATCTCCAGCCATGATTTAAATCACGTAACTGAAATTTGCGAACGCATCGTGATTTTAGAAAAAGGGAAAGTAATTAAAGATTTGAAGGGCGATAATCTGTTGGCTGAATTGGAAGATTATTTCAAAGCCTAAAAAAATCCTTCAATTTGATCCAACCAAGGTAAAGGCACCCCAAAAGTAGGGATGTGGATATTTTTGTTTTGTCGTGTTCATTGCTTCCTGATAAGCAGAATAGACATCTGAATTCATTAGATACTTTTTATAAAAAGTTTCCATAAAGATTACCGTAGCCTCATCACTAATTTTCCAAAGCGAACCCATTACGGTTTTAACACCCGCTAATTGAAACGCTCTTTGCAAGCCCCACACTCCTTCGCCACTTTGTATTTCGCCCAACCCTGTTTCGCAAGCCGATAACACTACAAGCCGGGTAGTAAGCAAGTCGAGTTGAGTAACTTCATAAGCGGTGAGAAATCCATCTTCATACTTTGTATAATCGTCAGCTAAAAATGGTTCTGAGTCAGCTGCACCTGCTAAAATTAATTTTGATTTTAAATACGTATCTACTTTTGATAGCTGATCGAATTCGCCATGCGTAGCCAAATGAAGAATATGTGGACTCTTTAAGCCTTTAACTTTTGATTCATTCGCTTCAGCATCAGTCAACACATTTGTTTTGAGATTACTCGCCTCAGCCATGATTTCTATCAAGCCAATTTCCTTTTGAGTTCCGGGCAATCTTGCAATCCCACTTCTGGTAAACTCGCCAGCCTCCACTGGAGTGCTTTCATTTCCCCGGTAAGCATTGGAACCGCCTTTCCGATTCATGTCAAACAGCGGATTGCCAACTAATGCCACCGTTTGAGATGGTTGTGTTGATTCAACGTTTAATAAATCTCGGCCTGTAGAAACTCTTCTCAGTGATAATTCATCGAGCAAATATTTTCCGGTGCGTTCGTTTTTAAGTGTTAGGGGATTAATGACATGATACACCCCATCGGCACTTAGAAAAATAGTATTGGCTCCGCGTGTATTTTCTTCAATTGCACTCCAATAAAGTTTGTAGCTATCCATATCATCCAACTCGCCACGAATTCTATTTTGATAATTACGCAGTCCACGACCCTCAAACGCTTCTGTTTCACTGATCAGAAACAAACCCGGCTGTGTATCCCCTGGTTTTATTGATATTCCCCAATATTGAATTTTAGGTTTATCAAAAGAAAATGAATCGCGCTGCAAGCGAAGTATCTCCAGATAGACTTGTCCTTTTTTCAGTTTTGCTTGAACTTCCTGCCAGCGCACTGGTTTCAATAACGTTGTTTTATCAAGTTTTAAATTAACTACTCGCTCCAAATCACTAATTCGAATAGAGGCTTTGTTTATAGAATCTGCCAATGCAGGTGTTGGAGTTTTGAGACTTAATTGATAATACGAAGACAATTTATCGCGCAATCTTTTAATTTCTGCTACCTGGGCTAGGGCCACTTTGTCTTTAAGTTTTCTTAACTGATTCTCTTGCTCACGTGTTGCATCAAGAATTACTCCTTTGGTTTGAAGTATTTTGTTTAGGATTTCTCCTATGTGGTTATCTCCTTTTTCAGTCATCTGCAATAAGAGTGAGTAATGTTGATCGAGTTTTTGTGTGTAGGCTTTAAAAAACTCCTTCTTTTCGTTTTCGGTAAAGAATGAAAAGCTTTCTCTTAATAAACTCTCCTCGCTATTTATTAACGTGAGACTCTCCTTGTGGGCAGCTTCGAACCGGGATGCCTGTACCAGTAATTTTAGGTAGTAGGGCAAAAATGTTTTTCGATAGATTTCTGCTGATTGTCCGGCAAATTTATAATTTTCAATTTGTTTTAAAATATCAAAAGCACTTTGATAGTCACGTTCTGATTGTTCATAATTTTTAGAGAGTTGCATGAGTACTGCGTGATCAAACTTACCGGTGGCAGATTGATTGGCAAGTGCAGATTGATTGGATTTATACGAAGCAATTACAAGTTGGATGGATGCCCCTCCTAAGCTGGCTACCTGTTTAAGGTACTCAGTTGATTCATTCAACTGTAATTTTATCGAGTTAGGCAGATTATAATTTTGACTTTGTGATTCCTTTATCGCATCGGCTGACGAGGAAAATACTTTAGCTATTCCATCTGCAACTTCTCTGGCATATGGAACTGCCTCGGCAAATTGATATTGATTGAAATATCCTTGTGCTAAAATTATATTGTACGTTATACGCTGTCCAGAAATAACAGCCTCTTGGCCTCTGACAATACTTTTTATGTAAATTTCTTTTCCTTTTTGCATGGCTTCCTGGGTTTCCTTAGGCCACGTAGGGTCAATTTTATACACTTCATCAGCCGATTTAAAATTCATCTTCAACGCTCCTGATTCTGTTAGTTCCTTTAGCTTCAATCCCGCTTCAATAGCTTTAGCAAATTGTTCTACCCCCAACAAACTTTGGCCATACTCACTATAAAATTGTTGTCTCACAGACACTGATTCTGCATTCTCTAAAAGTGTTCGCTTGCTTTCAAGGTATTTGATGTTTTTTTCAAACAAGTTTAGCGTTCGCTGGAAGCGACTTACATCTAAACACGCCAGCAAATATGATTCAGGGGTAACCGTTGCATATCCATTCGTATAAAATGGATAATTTTTATCGTAAGCCTGTAACGCAAGTTGAGTGTGCTCAGTGGCCTTAATAAGATTGCCTGCTATTTCATAATAAATAGCCGCCATTTTATGGCCAGTAAAAAATTCTTCATCCTTTTGCGTAAATAATCGATCGGTTAATTCAAGAAATTTTTCAGTTGATTTATTTTTACCTTTTAAATTAGCCATCACAGATAATTGCTGATTAAACTGTGTAAGATCGATTGGCTGCTCGCGCACTCTGCCCGTTTCTTGCGCATAAATTTCTGTGAAGCCAGCAAGGAGAATCAAAAGAATTAAAAATATCCGCATCACTTTGTTTGGTAAGACCATCTGTAAGATATGAATAAAATAAATTGTTACTTTAGGATTATGATGAATCCTGTTAGCGTCACGATGCCATGAGCAAACTAATTTATTTTTAATTCGCTTTGACAAAAGCAGGCGGGCGAGTGCCCTCATGAATTCATTTAGTAACACCTAAACGAGACCCGTAATCTCAATGAATTATAATGCCTCATGCTAACAGGAATTTATAAAAAATCAGAACCTTTCCTTTAAAATTCAATTCTGGCAGTTTGCCCGGAATGGCATTTCAAAATTTTATTCAATCTCACTCCACCACTCCGAGTCCGGAATTTCACCACCTAGAATAATAAGTTCGCCAATGATGGGCGTTGCCACTTTTATGTTCAATACTTCCGCGTGTTTCTTAGCGCGTTGAATAGGTTCTTTCCAGGGATGATTTGCTAACACAAATTTCCCCCAATGCACAGGCATCAACACATTGGCTTTCAAATCAATTCCTGCTTGCACCGTTTCTTCAGGCATCATGTGAATATTGGGCCACTGACGATCATATTGGCCGCACTCCAACAACGCGATATCAAACGGTCCGAACTTTTCACCAATCTCTTGGAAGGCATCATCAAATCCTGAATCGCCACCAATAAAAATTTTGTGCGTATTGGTTTGAAGCACATACGAAGACCACAACGATTTATTTCGGGCAAACCCACGCCCAGAAAAATGTCGGGCCGGAGTAGAGGTTAGATTAAATCCGGGAATCACTTCGGAAGAATCCCACCAATCAAATTCAGTAATCTGATTTTCATCAACCCCCCAGCGACTTAAATGCTGACCGACACCCAGCGGAACACAAAACATTTTTACTGTTGCCTTTAATTTTAGAACCGTGTTGTAATCAAGGTGATCGTAATGATCGTGTGAGATGATCAGCAAATCTATATTGGGAAAATCATCCATCAAATAAATCATCGAACCATCAAATGCTTTTGATCCCGCATATTGAACGGGCGAAGCGCGTTGACTAAAAACAGGATCGACCAATATGCGTTTGTTGTTAATCGTGATTAAATACGTTGAGTGTCCAAACCAAACAATGGAGGGCTTATCAGATCCAATTGCTTTCAGATCAGTTTTTATGGAAGGAACTTTTGAATGCGGATACGTTGCAGGTTTGTCTTTTAGAAATTCTCGGATCATGGAAAAGTAGGAAACATCTTCTGCCATCATCGGTGTTTCTCTACGATTTTGAAACGCTCCGTTTTTATAATTGGGAGATTGTTCAATTCTCTGCTTGCGCTCGCCTTTCGGGAGTTTGCCAAATGATTTCTGTTGCATAAATAAAAAGACGGTTAGTACAAATAAAAGAATGAAGATTAAGATCCCCTTGCTAATTTTCTTTACCATGAGGGTATAGACGAAGTGAATTCAATTTTAGTGCATTTAATTGTTGCGAAGGCATTAAAGATTTTTTAGAAGGCATGTCAAATTACGCGGAGTCCCCGAGGCGGGAGACTCCGCTGCGAAGAGGGTCAAGTTCAATTATGGTATTTACAAAGTCACTTAGGTTCAAGACTAAATCATCGTCTACATCGTAGTTCTTTGTCTCTCCGTCTTTTTGAGAAGTTAATACTTTGTCTGAAAGCGTGATGGATATGGTATTTGCTCTGTAATTATTGGTTTGAGAACAACTTAGTTGTCCGGTAATTACTAATAATAAAAATACTGCTCTCATAATTTTGCTCGTCTTGCATTACGTTGTGCATAAGCAGTGGCTGGAATTCGAAGCGCTATTTTACCACAACACAAAACGTATTTTGAAAAACTAAACTACAATTTTACACTGAACCCGCCATTGATTATGCACTTTGTTGTGCCCTTGCCTTTTACTCCACACTCATTAGTTGTTCTCATACGGTCTTACTTTTTAAAAACAATTTGTCCGCAAGGAATTAATGTAGTATCAAGCTCCGGTCCGATGCCCCTGATATTATAAAAAAGGTTATGTTCTTTTAAGACAAGTCGCGCCCGTAGGGAATTCCCTAACTTAGAGGAGAGCGCTACAATATAGAAAATAGACTCCCCTTTGGGTTTAATCGTTCTTTGCAAAATGGTCGGTTTATTAAAGTTAGTATCTAAAAAAGATTTTAAACCTGTTACCCCGTAGTTTATCAATGTTTCCTTGTCGAGTGTCATTGTGTCCTGAGGCAGAAATAATTTTAAATACGAATAGGGAGATGGAAAAACAGCAGGAAAATTCACTGTTAGTTCTAAGGGAGTATCAGTTTCGTTGGTCACTCGAGTCCAGAATACTACATATGCAAAAAATTTGCCGGTAGCATCAGAATATCCCGCTTTCCCTGTAGAATCAAGGGGTACCATCCCCTTTGGAAAGCTGCTTTGTATGAGCACGTCTTTACCAGCAGAATCAGTGTATCTAGATTCAGAGTCAAGGGTCTGTCCCATTGCAGCTAAGCAAATCGTCAATAGTGTGAAAATAATCAATAGTCTCATAAGTCTGTCACCAAGTTACCTTGAAGGCTTGCGCACAACATTCTAATATAAACATTGCCACTATATCCATTAGATATAAACTTCAAAGTTTTGTTCAGCACCATACAATCAACAAACAAAAACTTTTTCAAATTTTCTTTCCCTTCCACTTCCCTGATCGCATATAGAAAAATGCCATGCTAAACATACTGATCCAGTACACCCACTCACTACCCCAACCCCAGGCGATGGATAAATTCCAATGCTCTAACACCAGGAACACATACACACAATAAATCAGGATGGTGATAAATTCAATCAACAAGTTCACCCGTGTATTTCCGGTACCGGTAACGGCATTCAACCAAATCGTTCCTACCGACATCATTAATAAGGCAACGGATACAATGCGCACAATGGGAATAGCCTCTGCAACAAATTCATCGCCCTGACTATAAAATGATAAAAAGAATTCCGGCACAAGATTTAAAATCAGAAAAATAAAGAGCGAAATGCCGAGGCTCAACTTCATGATACGCGTAACCAAGGGCATAACTTCTTCTGTTTTTCCCTGACCAATCACATTACTCACCATCGTGTTGGTGGTAGAAGCAAACGCCCAGCAAAAAATTCCAAACAAGCCAAAAATATTTCGCATCGTGTTTGAGATGGCTAAGGCTCGCGGTCCGTGATGTTCAACCAAAATGTAAAAATATTCCCAACTCATAATGCTGATGGCAAACTGCAAAATCAATGGGGCAGACATGGTGAGAATCAATTTGAATATCGAGAGTTCAATCTTGGTTTGTTCAAAGAATGAAAAGGATCGATGAATTCCGTTCCAATGAATCACCCAATAAATGACTAACAGGCCAGCGCCTTCTGCAATAATGGATGCGTAAGCGGCTCCGTTGAATCCCAATGCAGGAAAATAAAAATGCCCATAGATTAATGAGTAATCTAAAAATATATTGACGAGTGCTTCAGCCAATGTACCCCACACCAGAAACCGGGTTTGATTCGTCCCCACCAGCAACGCGTTGCGCATTACGTAGAGATACAGAAACGGAAGTCCCCAAATGCGGATCAGCAAAAAGTCTATGACTTGTTCAGCGATCAAAGGGTTTTGAATGGTCGCGCGCAGGATGGTAGGTGCGAATAAATAAGTAATAGCAATTCCCAAAAAAGCAATGGCTAACGCAATCCACACTCCATGAAAGAACAACCGCCCTATTTCTTTCGGCAAGTTTTGCCCGGCTCTACGCGCAATGAGTGCTTGCAAACCATTGTTAAGTCCGTTGCCGATAACGGCAAAAATCAAATAGTAAACTCCTGTGATCCCTGCACTGGCAAGTTCCTGTTCGCCCAGCGCGCCTAAGAAAATGTTGTTGGTGATAAAATTGATTTGAGGCACCAACATGGCCAGCGAGATGGGCAAGGCCATCATCAAAATTTGTTTGTAGCTGGATGTTAATTGAAGTTGCACGGTGAAAAAAGAAGGCAAAAGTACAGGAAAGGTTAGTAAGAGTATGTGACCTATCGAAAGATTCTCTTAGTGAATTACTTAATTAATTTTCGCAAACCCAGATAAAGAGGAAATCCCGAAAGGAATAGAATGAAGCCAATGAGTGAAGCCTGTGGATTGGAAATCAACACGCTGATGTTTACCATCGTGTAAACAATAATGAAAAAAGCAGGCAACCAGGGGTAGCCGCGCATTTTAAAAATCCCTTCCGGATCGCCATTCTTTTTTGCCCGATGTCGTAACACAAAAATTGCAGCGGAGGCAGTGATCAAACTAATGCTATCAAAGAACATCACGTAGCTGAGCACTTGTGTGAAAGATGATGAAAAGAAAAGTGTGAGTACGATAAAGGCGACAAATACGGTTACGGCAAATTCCTGCACTTGCGTGCGACTGTTCACGCGCTTAAAGATAGGGGGCAGCACCTTGTCTTCAGCCATCGCATAATACACGCGCGGGTTCGACATGATCGAAGCATTGACATACGCCATCACCGAAAGAAACATGATGATCGCTACCATCTTAAAAGCACTTTCACCCAACAACACGCGGGCTACATCCGCGGCAAGCGTGTTGGAATTTTTTAAGCCTTCAAAACCCAACACGCGGAAGTATGAAAAGTTAACTAACAGATAAAGCGAGAGAATAATCGCAATGCCATAGAAGATTGCCCGAGGCATATTGCGCGCTGCGTGTGGCACATCACTCCCAAAATTCATGGTTTGCTGATAGCCCCCATACGTAAAGAAGACCGGCACAAAGCATAACCAAAAAGCTTTAAACCAATCGGTATTTGAAAAAGAGATTTTAGTGGGTGCAACTGCTGCCGTTGGTTCCGGTGCAACAAAGATGGCCGCAATTAAAAGTAAGATTAAACTGATTTTAATAATCATGAGCACATTGAGCATGCGGGCACTCATTTTTATTCCCAGCATATTAATGCCATACAAAATAACCATAGCCGAAAGTGTGATGATGCGAATAGCAGTTTGCGACTCCATCTGCGGAAGCAAAATGGGTTGAATGTATTCGGCTCCAATAATGGCCACACTAGCTGTTGACGCTGCATTTGAAATCACCGTCATCCAGTTAACCATAAAAGCAAATGAGGGATGATAACAATGAGAAAAGATTCTATAGAAACCTCCTGCCACCGGATAGCGTGAACCAATCTCGGCAAACGTAAGCGCTCCGAATAAACTGATTACTGCACCACCAATCCACGCTACAAAAAATATTTCTGGTATTACCGCTTTGTTGGCTACTTCCACAGGTGTGCGGAAGATGCCCATGCCAATAACAAGACTCACCACAATCATGGTGAGATCAAAAAGCCCAAGTTTGGGTTTAATAGACACGCGTACGCAGGCTGCCGGTGTTTAACTGAATGCCTACCGATACCTGAAGTGGAACGTAATCAAAAAAAACATCGCCTGATACTGGTACGGCAAGTCCTAATTGAAAAACCCCCTGAAGATTTCCGACAAGGGGAAACTTGCCGGTAAGTGCGGGCTCAATAAACAGGCGTGCCTTTTCATTTGGTTTAATCGTGACAACCGGATTTATTGGATCATTATCGTTGGATGAAAACTCCGTAAAATCCACCAGTGAAATACGCGGTGTAAAAGCAAGATTAAAGTTTCGATTGTTGGTGCCAAATGAGGGTTGAATAAAAATTCGGTTGTATTTTCCGGTTGCCACTAAATCTTTTTGGCTAAAGGGTTGGGTAAAAAAATAGTACTGTGAAAAACTGGTGCCCTTCCCCACTCCAAAGCCGGCAAACAATTCCGTCCGAAAGTTTTTACTGACATTGTAAAAACCCAACCCCCCCTCAACATAGTTGTTCGAACGCGTGTAATCCTCCGGCTCAGAAATCTTATTTCGCAAGAATGAACCATTCGTCATTACCGCGACATTGTCAGTTACCGCATACGCTAATTGAGCGTCAACCCCTGTAGTTAAATAAACTGATCCTTGAAATTCGCCCTGCTCACGAAAGAGTGGAACATTCCGGGTACTGGGCACATACAAAGGCGAGCAAGAGGTCGCCAGTACCACTACAACAATATATTTCCACATAAAGCCAATTTGCAGATTCAAAAGTTAAATTAGCTAAAAAACAATACCAATGACTTTTAATCAGAAAGAAATAAATCAGTTGATGCGTTCCCGCAGATCGATATTCCCCAAAGATTATAGTGGTGAGCCAGTGCCAGAAGCAGTCATTAATCAAATGCTGGAGAATGCAAACTGGGCACCTACCCATAAGTTTACAGAACCCTGGCGCTTTATGGTGTTTTCCGGAGCCGGATTAAAAACCCTTGCTGCCTTTCAAAGCGAATGCTATAAACAAGTAACGATTGCCGATGGCACCTTTCGGGAAGACCGCTACCTCGGATTACAAGTAAAACCCTTGGAGGCCAGTCACATCATTGCCATTGGCATGAAACGCGATGAAGGCAACCGTGTGCCGGAGTGGGAAGAACTGGGGGCCGTTTTCTGTGCCGTCCAAAATATGTATTTAACCGCCACTGCCTATGGTGTAGGTTGCTATTTAAGCACAGGGGGAGTGACCAATTTTGAAGAAGCCAAATCATTTTTCGGATTAGCTGCTAACGATAAACTCTGTGGATTTATGTTTGTTGGTATGCCCAAAGGGAATGTGCCTGCCGGAAGAAGAACTCCAATTGAAAAGAAAGTGAAATGGATTAACGAATAAGAGATTAAATTTGATTTCGAATTTCAAAACTAAATTCATTATCACTCATGGATAAATTGATGAAGCATTTTTTAGGCGGAGTAAATCTGATGTTATTCATACTGGCTGCTGCCTGTTCAGGGAACAAAAACGCCAACCCCAATCCCTCTTTTACCCTAATTCCCACCGAAAAATTTTTATTCAACTCGTTTGTGGATTGCAACATGGCTGAAGTTTGGGTAGCCGATACCTTTCGAATCTTTCCGGGTAAATATGGTGAAGATACCCTGTGGGGATATTCTGACAACTTGCGTTTTGGAAATGGGGCCAATGCCGATGAAGCCTTTGCCAATAAGTTTGAAGAACTGGTTATGCCAGTCATGCCAAAAAATGTAAAGCCAACTGAGGACGGCTTGCATGGGGCCGTCTGGTTTGAAACCGTGTATCAAGACACAAAAGATGCCTCCGGAAAAACGTTGTACGCGGTATATCACAACGAAAACTATCCACAGAATTTTCCTTACAATCAAACAACCGGTCAGGGATATATTTACAAATACTGGCCACAGGGGTTGACCGGAGTTACCTCACCGGCAGCAGTATGTCGCATTGGTATTATGAAATCGGTTGATGGTGGATACAGTTGGGATAATCGTGGAATTTTTATCGAAGACCTGCAACCACGCATGATCTTGAAACCCCATAACACCTCCAATACCTTTGCCGGAGGTGTGGGTGATCCCTCCGCTGTGGCGAGTGGCGACTACTTGTATTTATTCTATGGCGAATATGGGTACCCTGTGGTGTATGACTCTGCTACTTACGATCCCGCTAAGGAATGGAGCGGCCAGTGCATTAGCGTAGCGCGAATAAAATTAGCAGACCTCGACAATCCTGTTGGGAAGGCAAAACGATGGGATGGAAAAGCATTCAATGCTGCCCCTGATGGCGTTGGAGCGCCTGTTGCTTCGCTACAGATACCATTGGCAGAAGGAGGGGGTCCTGCATCCGCACCCGATAAACAATTTCATTGGGGTCCTTCCGTAAGCTGGAACACATATTTGAATTGTTGGGTGATGATGATGGGAAAAGTGGAAAGCTCCTCCTGGAAAGGAAGTAGTATTTATATCTCCTATAATTTTAATAAAGAATTAGGTGAGGCTGATCATTCACAACAGTGGACTAAACCCGTGCGAGTATTAGATGTGCCTGAGCACACACTTTGGTATCCATCACTACAACCCATGAATACACCAGAAGATATTGAGAACAAATATACCTGCGTGCGATTGGGTAAACGTGCCCGGCTATTTTTTAAAGATATGTTTACTAATGCAGAAGGCTTTCAGAGTGAATATAAATCAGAGTACATCATTGAGTTTGAAAAATAACTCTGTGTTCTTTGCTAGTATTCTTTCCCCACAGAGAGTCGCAGCGGTTTTATGTTTGTAAATATAAAGCGGATGTTTATTATTGAATTTGAAACTAAATTTTAATTCTCCCCCCTCTCCTTTGGAGAGGGGCTGGGGGTGAGGTTATGAATATCAACCGAACTACCATCGAACAAGCGCACGAACGCATTTCCCCTTACATCCATCGCACACCCGTGCTTACCAGCCAAAGTATAAACGAAGCTACGGGTTGTCAGGTATTTTTTAAATGCGAAAACTTTCAGAAGGTTGGGGCCTTTAAAGCGCGAGGCGCCATGAATGCAGCGTTGTCACTTACACCCGAACAACTTGCAAAAGGCATAGCCACTCACTCATCAGGCAATCATGCACAAGCGTTGGCTCGCGCTGCAAAAATTTTAGGGGTGAAGGCATATATCGTAATGCCACGCACGGCACCCGAAATTAAAAAGCGCGGGGTGCGTGGGTACAGGGGCGAGATCTTTGAATGTGAGCCAACGCTTCAAGCGCGCGAGTCCACACTGGTGGAAGTGATAAAAAAAACAGGCGCCACTGAAATCCATCCCTTTAATAATTATGAAGTGATAGCAGGTCAGGCAACCGCGCCAGTAGAATTGTTTGAAGAAATAAAAAACCTGGATGTAATTTTGGTTCCGGTAGGTGGTGGCGGGTTACTCAGTGGCACAGCGCTCGCTGCTGCTTATTTCTCGCCCACAACAAAAGTAATTGCCGGTGAGCCTGAAGGATCGGATGATGCGTATCGCTCGATGAAGAGTGGTAAAATTGAACCCGCACAATCGCAATCAATTGCGGATGGATTGCTGACAACCTTAGGTAATAAAACATTTCCTATTATTCATGAATTGGTAAGTGAAGTGATCACGGCAAGCGATGCTCAAATCATTGATGCCATGCGGTTGGTATGGGAGCGAATGAAAATAATTATTGAGCCTTCCTGTGCGGTGCCGTTAGCATCCTTGCTAAAGGAAAAAGAAAGATTTAAAGATCAACGCGTGGGCATTATTCTATCGGGCGGTAATGTTGATTTAGAAAGAGCGTTGAAGTTGATGACAAATCAGTAATTAATTTGTCATGAGAATTGATTTTAAGGTATTGGTTCTATTGGCTATTTGCGTTGGGCTCTTTGCATTAAAAGTCTATTATTTTTTAAGTCAGCACTATCAAGCATGGACCATGGCCGGTAGAGATAACACATTCTTCAATCAAATGATAACATTTGATTCCTGGGCTAGTTATGCTGAAATAGTAGTTTTTGCTTTTAGCGCAATTGGTGTGTTTATAAAAAATAAAGTAGGTTGGATTATGACTTCGTTCGGTCTTTATTCCTTCGCAACCGCCTATGCCGCTCTTCCAATGATGTTCTTATATAATGGCAAAACTAAACTCATTGGATATGAACTCATTATCATAATGATAATATTTTCCTTACTCATTTTTATTTTCAAGTATCTCACTAATAATAGAGAAGTAAAGGCATACTATCGGTTAGAAGAATTGACTGTATCGCCCGTATACAATCCGTTACTAATACTTGCCGGGATAGGTACTGGATTATTCATTGAAGTCGGTCGCTTTTATCTTACTTAAATATAGCAAATCCTAAAAAGGCATATTATCGGCACAATTTTCGTTAAACAACCGAAGGCAATCGGTGATAATCTCCATATCGACTTTTGTTTTTAGTACCTTGTTGCATCAAAACACCACACCATGAATAAATTAATACTCCCACTTCTGTTTGTTCTTACCACAACGATTACTGATGCACAGGTAATCGGAAAAATGTTTCCAGGCATGGAAGCTGAAACGGTGGAGGATAAAAAAGTAAACCTGCCTACCGATACAAAAGGAAAATACACCTTGCTGGGGCTGGCGTATTCCAAAAAATCGGAAGACGAACTGAACAGTTGGTTCGGGCCTGTATATAATAAGTTTATTAAAAAAGCCACCGGGCTAATGGCAGGCATGGGCTATGACGTAAATGTGTATTTCGTGCCCATGTTTACAGGTGTAAATGCAGCCGCTACCGGCACCGCAAAAAAGAAAGCATTAAAAAATATCGATACCCAATTGTTACCCTACATCTTGTTTTACAAAGGCGAGTTAAAAACCTACAAAGAAGCCCTCGATTTCGAGAAGCGCGATATTCCTTACTTTTTTGTGTTAGACAAAGAAGGGAAAATTGTGTACGCCACCTCCGGTGGTTTCACCGAAGATAAGCTTGGTGAGGTAGAAGATTCTATTGAGGATTAGCCATTGCGTTGATCTCTATAAAAAGCCTCATTCTTATCAATAGAATGGGGCTTTTTGCTTGATTATGCTGAAACCAGTATCTTCATTAAAAAATATTATGGATAACCAGCAAGCAGGATTCGCCCAACTTTTAATGAAGACAATTTTACCTAAAGTTCAATTGATTGCTATTGGTATATGTGTTATCGGATTTGTTTTGCTTTTCATGAACAACACAGGAGCCGAAACCCTGCTAAGGGCTGGCTTATCAACCTTAGCGGGATGCTATTTCCTATTGGGATTTGCTCCCCTGCCATCTTCACCTGATTCAAAACCCAACCTCTATTTACCCGTAGTTTACAAAGTGATTTACATTGCTCTGGCCGTTGCTGTTATTGGAATTTTATTTGTCTCTTTAAAATTAGAAGGTGCTGATACTATGTTATTGCTGGGGTGTGGAGTGTTAACGCTAGGTCTGTTAATCTCGGCAATCATGGTTGTAATTAACCATGATAATTTAGGGGTGCTTAAAAAACCACTCCTTAATGGAATCGCTCTTCTGATGATTGGAGTATATTTCATAAACAAACTTTCCCTTATCTCCTTCTAATGAGTGCGCTCATTCTTCTGGCTTTAGCTTTGGCGCCCGGTGTAGCCATTGGTGTTTACATCTATTTGAAAGACAAACACGAACGCGAGCCCGTGGGATTGCTGATGCGAAGTTTTTTCTTTGGCGTGTTGAGCATATTCGTAACCTTGTTGATTAGTGCTGTCATTAATCAATTCATTACCATCAATGAACAGGATGTAAGTGAACAAGCCGTTCACGCCTTTTTAATTGTAGCCCTGGTGGAAGAATTCAGCAAGTTCATTTTCATTCGGGGTATATTATACAACAACAAAAACTTTAACGAACCTTTTGATGGCATTGTGTATGCGGTAATGGTGGGCATGGGCTTCGCCACATTTGAAAATATCTTGTATGTGTTTCAGGGAGGAATCGGCACGGCCATCATGCGGATGCTTACCGCTGTGCCCGCTCATGCAACATTTGCCGTTCTCATGGGTTACTATCTGGGTAAAGCTAAGTTCGAGCATAAAAAATCATACTACGCTTTTCATGCATTGGGTATTGCTACGCTCTTTCATGGTGCGTATGATTATTGTCTGTTTATTTCGTTTGTTCCCGGAATTGTGCTCGGTGCACTCGCATCGTTAATTATAGCAATCTGGCTTTCGCGAAAAGCCATTAAGATTCATCAACTTGCTTCCCCGTTTATTGTCACTGTCACAAATGAAGCTATAGTTGAAAATCTGTCACCCCAAACAAAAGATCCTATCCAATCTGACCATACTTATTTGAAATGATTAGAGAATCTATAAGGAAGAGTTACATCGGCATGAATAAGGAATTCCGCTTTCGCGGAGAGGAACCTGGCCGATTAGAAAATTTCAGTGATGCTGTTTTCGCATTGGCGATTACTTTATTGTTGATTTCTACTACTCCTCCTTCCAATTTCGATCAGATCAAACGCTTTGCTTACGAACTCTTTCCCTTCTTAGCCTGCATTGCGCTAATTATGCTAATCTGGTACGAACACTTTATTATTTTCCTTCGCTATGGCTTGCGCAACAAAAAAATGATTTTACTCAATACGCTCTTTTTGGTGATTGTGTTATTCTATGTATATCCATTAAAATTTCTAACCAAACTAATTATTCTGGGGCCTGTTGCTTATCTAATGAATGAGGAGCGTATTCTTGCCGAAATACAATCCATGATCAGCGGTAAGGATATGGGCCAACTTATGATTATCTATGGGGTGGGTGCAATCGGAGTCTTTCTTGTTTTAATGTTGATGTATCGATATGCCTTGCAAAAAGCAGGAGAACTGGAGTTAAATGAAATTGAAATATTTGATACAAAAACCAGCATCCGAACAAACTTGCTGATGACAAGCGTGCCGGCTATCTCCGTTATTCTTGCACTAATTTTTATAAACAGTTGGCTCGCAGGTCCAATCTCTGGCTTTGCCTATTTTCTCTATACTCCTGTTATGTTTTTACATAGTCGAAATGTAGATCGAAAAAGAAAAGAACTTCTTCAGGCCCTATCCTAATTACTCCTGTTCGCCCATGTTAGGCGTACTAATATGCGAACCGAAAAACAAGGCATTGAAGAAAAGTTTGTTGGTGCCATTCCAATACCCTCTAAACGCAGGGTCATCAACAAACAAAATAGCCCGGCCTTTTCCCATATTACTAACCTGAAGGGAAACCGAGTTCTTTATCTTCTCCAGATTAGAAGGATGGATGTACCCACTCAGTAACGGCCTGGGTGTGTATTGAATGACGGTATTGAACTGATTTTTACTGGGCTCAATAAACACCGTGTGATTGCGATACACTGGTAAATCGCGATTCGTAAATCCAAAGCCAAGCGGGTGTGTAATGTCTAACTTCCCTAAATAAATGGAACCGCCAATTGCGCGTGAGCCCTGATAATCGCCTGCGGTAACATAGTCCAATCGTTTTGCATCTTTCTTATCATCCGATTTAGTTAGTTGTTCGTTGATCAGCTTATTGTTGATCGCCCACGTGATGGCAGACTTTTGCAAAATCAAGGTGCCTCCTTGATTTATCCAATTTTTGATTTTCTCCACCCCACTTTCACCAAGCATGCTGTAATTACCTGACACCAGAATTAATGTGTTGTAATCCGTGATTGTCAACTGATTAAATTGGCTCGTATTAACTTTCGTAATCGGCATTTTTAGTTTTGAATCCAGTAAGTACCAAATCTGTCCGGCTTCTGTAGCCGACACGCCATCACCAATCAACATTGCTACTTTTGGGTTCTCTACGGTTCGGATATTACCGCTTCCCAGGTCAACGCCTTCCAAACTAAAGCCAGTATCAACCGAATAAACATCAATACCTGCTGTGCGCGAAGCTTCTTTTACAGCTGTGAATAATTCTTCTGAAGAAATATTTTGATCCGCTACCGGAATCATCAACGTTCCATAGCCAAAATTCTTCTTCATTCCATGTACCGTTGCCGCAAAAGGTTTGAATGCCGCTTTCACAAATACATTGTTAGACAGTAAATAGTACAACGCGCGTGAGGCACTGTATTCATTCCAATCAATCAGGTAAGCATAATTTGTTTTTACTATTGGCGCAGGACTTGAATTTAAATCGACTGCTTTTACTTTTTCCCCTTTTGTAATTTTTGTATTGGCAGTTACCGCATCATGTGGCATGCCGTAGGCTAACGCCATTGTCCACGTAGAGGCATCATAAAACACACTGTCGTGGAAAGAAGTAACTTTCTCGAACATACTGCGCACCATACGATACTGAGTTTGATCGGTAGAAACCACAAAGGCTTTTCCTTTCTCATACTTGTTGGCACCAACTGTTAAATCGGCTCCAATCGGATAAGTCTCAATGCGATGCTTTAATAAAAGATCAGCAAACGCTTTCGTACGACTTTGATCTTTGCTGTCACCAAATACATAGGCTTTAATGGTTGATTTCTTTCCCTCATCTAGCGCTGACTTAAAATAATCTTGTTGATGCTTAAGTAACAACTCGCGATTGTCAACTCCGGCTTTCACGGTTGCCAAACTCGTGCGCACATGGTTGCGAATCGTAAAAGCAAACGTTACTACTTTGGTAGAACTCTGCTGCGCATGGCCTCGTGAACTGGCCTGCTCAAATACAAGCCCCAGTCCGCCATGGATGTCCGGATAAGTTGATCCATAGCCCGGATATGAGTTGTCAAAGTTTTCCTTTGAGAAATAAAGTGAACCAATATCATCCAGCGCTTTAGAAAAATATTTCGCAAAGAGTGGATTCAACTGATCGTAGTTAGTGCGCGGCACCACAGGGTTTTCCGATCCATAAGGCTTGGTTGGTTCAAAGAAATTGGTGGCGTTGGTTCCCATCTCATGATAATCCGTACACACATTCGGCAACCATTGATGAAAGAACTCAACTCTGTTTTTACTTTCAACATGCGCCAGTGGCAACCAATCGCGGTTAAGATCAAACCAATAATGATTGAACCGTCCACCGGGCCACACTTCATTGTGTTCACGATCCATTGGATCGGCAACCGGAGGAAATCCTTTATGCATGTTTGCCCAGTTGCTGTGACGGTCGCGGCCATCGGGATTATAATTTGGATCGATGTGAATGACCGCATCTTTTAACGTCTTTGTTGCTTCATCACCTTGGGAGGCAATTAAATAATATGCGGTAAGCATCGCAGCTTCACTGCTACTCGGTTCATTACCATGCACATTATAGCCATGCGTAATAATCACCGGCATGTTTGCTATGTTGACAGATTGGGAAGGATCGGCCAGTTTTAAATGTTCCTTTCTGATTTCTTCGATTCGCGCATAGTTTTCAGGACTTGTGATGGTGAGTACCACTTGCGGTCTGCGTTCATTGGTATAGCCAATAATTTGAAAATGTGCTTTTGGAGAAACTCTTGCCAACTCCTGAAAATAAGAAACAATCCGATCGTGGCGTGTGTGCCAATCGCCCACCGGGTAGCCCAAAAATTGCTCGGGCGAAGGAATGGCGGGATCAAAAGAAACCCCGGCAGGAAAGAAATAATTGTTTTGTGCTGAAGCTGAAAATAAATAAAGCACAAGCGCGAGAAGAGATAAACACTTTTTCATGGAGCAGGTTTGAAAGGGAAAAGTTACCGATTCTCAACCCGCTGGAAAACGAAATGTGATGGAAGGTTTAAGCTGGGTAGATTTCCAAAGATCTTTATATATCTCAACTGAAGATGCAATCAGCTACTTTCAATCATTCTCTTTTGCTCCTAATGTTAAATTGTCAATCTTCCACTCATTACCAATTTTTTTGAAAGTTACGAGAGCAGATCCGTAAGAATCGAAATTAATCACGCCAGTAATTCTCTTCTTGTTAAGACGGGTTAGACTTGATAGCTCAGCACTATTTTTTGGATCCATTCCACCTGTCCATTCATATCTGTTACTAAAATCACAATTTATATTCTCAAAGTCATCCAAAATCTTCAAATTTGGAAAATTTATCAAACGGAATTTTGGCAAGATTATCAACACATTGTTGGTAATCATTGATCTTAGTTTGAATGAAGTCATCACTAAATTTGAATCTCATGAGACCGTTTTTATAATTGTCAAAGTTTAACGTGGTCATTCCATCATTTCGTTTTACGAATTTTGGATTAAAGTCTGCATTTAGTTTTCCGGTTTTGATCTTGTTGATATACCAAGAATAGAATCCTTCAATTTGCATTTTAATATTATCAGAATCTTCAGAGGAAATATGTGGTTGCCCTGAGGTTGATCCTTGAAAAATCAATTGCATCGCCAAGAGTGCTATCGTTAATTTCATCTTAACAATTTTGATTATTATCAGCTAACGAAAAACCGAGCCTTAAAAGCATAAGTGACATACTAAAACCCATCATCCTCATCCTTCTTCTTCTCTTTCTTTTTTGCCTCTGAGCTGCCGCTCGAAAGATCATAGGGCGCTTCTAATCCATAATACATTTGGCGGAAGCGGTTAATGAAGGCCAGTGTTTCTTCCGTAGAGCCTGGAATGTACACCAGTTCTCCTACTTTGGCTTTGCTGGCATTGGTTTTCTTTCTAACCAACTCATTCATGGGTTCCAGTGAAGAATGAATGAGCACCCGGTTGTCCTCCATCCCAAAATAAAACCAGGCATCGGGTGAAGCTTTGATGAACAGATGAAATACCGGAGCACCATCTTCACTCTTTTTAATCTCCATAAACCCTTCAAACGCGCCATTGATATCATAACGCCCCATGTGGCTCAGCCCTAAATTTCCCTGGCTATAAAATGATTTATTGGCTTCCGACCATTTGAGGTCAGTGTTTGAAAGTACAATTGGCTTTACCAACCCTTGCACGGTGGATAAAGAAACATAGTTCTGTAACGACCGTTGTTCATAATCCTTTACCACTTTTTCGCCCACCAAATCAGCAATCTTGTAGAGCAAATCTGTTGCATCACCGAGTCCCTCTTCTTTTACCCCTTCATTTTTAATAACATCCTGAATGCTCAATGCCATCAGCTGATACACCATGGCAGGCACATTCATATCTACCATCACAAATGAATTCATTTTAATGTCATTGGTTTCCAGGTTACCAGAACCTAAGGCCGATGCCGTAAGATTAAAGTCTTTGCTTCCCGTAAAAAATTTGACCGGCCCTTCAAAGCGCACTTCCTGTTTGTCTTCATTGTAGGCAAATACTTTTCCGGTCAATTTTTCACCAGCTGCTTTTGCGCGATCTTCAATTTTAAATTCCCCGGTTCCTTTATCAAAATAGAGCGAACCACTGGGTACAAAAAAGTCTTCATCACTTGGATCTTTCTTATCGAACACAAATGTGATATAGAGATCATTGTCATCGGCAAAGTGAAGACCCGCATCCGCTTTACGGCCTTCCTCCGTGATTGAATTATCAAAGTCTAAATAAATATCTTTCTCATCCCCACTTTGGGTATACTGTAACCAGGTGTCGTAATTTTTGATTTTCTTCAGATCCATTTTTACAAAACCACGCAATTGCAACGCAGGCTTGGTAGCATACATGGTCATATCACCT
This sequence comes from Cyclobacteriaceae bacterium, assembly GCA_016787755.1. Classification (GTDB taxonomy): domain Bacteria; phylum Bacteroidota; class Bacteroidia; order Cytophagales; family Cyclobacteriaceae; genus ELB16-189. The sequence goes on from JAEUUA010000023.1 coordinate 281,775, forward strand.
TTATAAAAAATGCGAGGGGATACAAGAATGTTATTGGCTGCGGTTACAGCTCCATTAGCAACGGTCTGCTTGGTAGCAATTCCTTTTTGCTTTTTGTTACGAGTTTGTTCGGTGATGGGTTCCAGTCGGAAGTCAGTCATCTTGATAGCAAACGTATCGTTCACCGCATTGACGTATTGGTAAGTAGCATAGCCGGCAAATTCTTTTCGGGAAATAATATCCACAACGCCTTCTGTAAGGCGGTGGTATCCGTTCAGAGTATCTAAGACAATGACGGTGTTTTTCAGTTGCCCGATTTTTGCGTTCTCTAAGATTAACACTTCGTTATTTTGCGGAGTGATCTTAGCATCGGCCACGATGATATAGGGAATACCGCTTACTTTTAGTTGTTGCGTTTTAATATCATACTCTGCACGCTCGGCATTAAAACTTAAGGAGTCCAGCTCTTTTCGGGTGGTATAGAAATAGGAATCTTCAATCGCCACGTTTGGTGCTTTGTTCATCACAATTTTTTGAGTGTTCAAATCCCATCTTGCTTCGGGAATAGACGTTTTAAATTGTGCATACGGAAAATCTATGGCCGCCTCACCCGTGTTTTCCGGACTAATGGTTGCGAAGTTTTTATCTAGGTTGAATTGAAGTTTTACATTTCTGCCGGCTAACGCTGGCTTATCAGGATTTCCAGTTTTCACTTCAAAGCGCGCATGCCTGGCGCTCAAATCTTTCGCGGAAAAATTCATTTCTTTTGAACGCACTTCCGAACCTCGTGTACTTAATCGTCCATCACCACCAACGCCTGTTTTTGAAACAATCAGATTGCCATCTAATGTGGCCGTGTTCTGGTATAAACTAAAAGGCTCTTTTAAGTTTTTGATTCGCATTTTATCCTGCTTCGGCAGCCATTTTAATTGATAGTCGCCCAGTTTTACCTGCGGGAAATACACAGCCCCAAATTGTTTTTCTTTTATCTCACCTACGCTGCCGCGCCCCACCACAGAATCCGGATAAAACACAAAATCTTTCGACTCAACAGAGGCTGCCAGGTAGTCAATTTTTCCCGCAGAGCGAATCCCTGCATTATCCAATGACATCCCGCCATATAATTTAGCTTCTGTTTGATACAGTTGGTAACCGGAAGCAGGCACCGAATGTGTAAACCCTAAAGATTTATCGGGCATCGTGTGCAGTTTCTCCTTGAAACTTGGGAACATTCCACTGGTGACAAAGGTACCTTCGAAATTAATAGAGCCTGGATCGGCATCATTCAAACTATCCAGCTTAAAGGGGGGCACAACAAAAAATAAAGATTGATCATACGCGCCATTCAATACCTCACTTCGATTAAAATAGATTACTCCACCCGCGGTTGCATCTAAGCGCGGGTAGTTCGGATATTTTATTTTACCAGACTTGTTATCGGGTCGGTTAATAAATAAGGTCCCAGATGTTTTGCTTGAAGATGCCTGCATACCTCCGGCCGCAGCGGCTGTTGAGTCGGCACCAACCATCGAATTGTTTACTCTCCTTCTTGTTCCATTTTTTTCTGTAACATAAAACCGAATGGAGTCGATGTGATTCATGTTAATAAAAAAGCTGTCGTACTTAAGCGTAAAATCTCTACCTGAAATTTCAAAATTCCCTGCATTGATCGTGCCGTTGAACTTTATGTCGCGATTTTGTAAAAAAGTAATGCGGCTGCTATCTGGTTTGATTATCACATTTAATGAATCACTTACATTAAATTCCTCGACTCCGTATACATTCATTTTACCGGTTGAGAAACTAATCATGGCATTTGCAATAGTATCTGTGAGGGAGTGGATTTTTAAATTGTCGTAATCGGCTACCCCTTTTACTGCTTGTAAAAAATTAACGGCTTTATCCTTCACATGAATTTTACCATTGTGAGCATCATAATCAATCATTCCTTTCTGCGAAAGAAAATCGGCCGCCATCCGAGCAACCTGTAAACTTCGTTTACCTGGCACTACCAAATCATACACATAGAAATCATTTCTACCAATTTCATTGGCATGATTAACCATTAACGCCAATGGATGAAAGTTAAATCCCTGACCTGCTAACTGACGATACCCTTCCGGATCATAAAAATCATTTGACTCAATGATCATAGGCGATACATTGCCACTGCCCTGCACAAAGAAGGCAAGACTATCTGATTTTAAATCCCAATTAACGCGGTCGGCCGTAAACTCAACATCAAAATAGGAGGATGAGAAAGGTGCTTTCCGGAGCTGACTCTTTTCTTTATTTAGAACAAGTTTTTCATTTTTAACGTCATACCAAAGCTCCATTGCTGGATGGACAATTGAATCGTTTTGCTGGTAAATAGTAATCTGCGCCTGAGCTGCCACGATAACCGAATCCTGAAACCCAAACGAAGAGGCAATCGCTTTAAACTTCTTATCTGTTTCCCCTCTTATTTCAATCGTAGCAAGCCTTCCATCTGCTGAATTGCTCGTGAGTGTATGACCTTGTAACCCAACCCCTCCGGTGTACTTTAACTTATCGGAACCTAACCCCAATAGGCTAAGATTTGATTCATACGATTTAAAGCGTGGATAGCTGGATGTTTGTGGTGTCTTGTGATTAAGACTTCTGAACTCAAAAATTCCGGGCACAGTACCCGGTGCCTTTCCTACATAAGTAAGTCGGCCTTGTTCTGCTTTTAAGTAAGGTTGTGATGTTTTGAAATTGTATTTGTTGAGATCGTAATACACAGAATCGGATGATAACCCGGCCGCACTCCAATCGAAGCGGCCGCCATCGCCCACAAATAATTTCTCGCGCATTGAAAAAACTCCTTTTGTATTGCGAAGAAAAACAGTGTCGTATGGAGTAATGAAATTCAACGAAAGTTTATCGAAAGTCATTACCGGCCCAAATAATTCGGGTTGCACGATGGGCTGTTGCCATTGCGGAGCATTATACCACGATGTATCGACAGGTTGATCATAATAGGTTTGAACAGTATCGGGAATGTATACGGGTTCGAGGTAATCAAAGCTGTAAGAATCATCCAACACCAGCAATTGAAAAAACTTTTCATGCTGTAACGCACGGTGTTCAAAAAAATCTCGGCTCAGTTGCAAAAAGATGTGTGCTTGGTTGGTATTGTCTTTCTCTATTACCTTTCCGACAACGGTTAAATAATTTGAAAGTCGTGTTGGATCCGTTTGTTCAACAGAAACTGCGGAAGCAATAGCGCCATAATAATTGATAAAATGTGGACTCAGTTTGTATCTTTTTTTCTTCATCAACCGCGCTTGCTTCTTGATCACAATTTGCTGATCAGGGCCTAAGCTACTCCATGCAGTTTGGAACGAAGCCCCCACCGCCATAGCATCATTGGCTTTGGTGTTTTCCAGAACCAACCGAATACTATCCTGAAAACTGTGGCTATAGTCGGCTGCCGACTGAGCGAATGTGCCAGTGGTTGATAGTAGAACGGCAATAATGTAGGTTAAAACCTGCTTCACGGAGCCAAAAACCTTGAAATTCGTAAATAAATGGCGAATGTGCTAATATAAAAAGATGCTGGATGCTTGTTACTAGTTGCCAACTTAGGAACCTAACAAATAACCTGTGAAAATAGGTTTTATTGTGATCAAGACTTTAACAGTAAACAAGCCCAATCTTCGCGTTCATCATGCGCTACTTCGCTTAGTTGATACTTAGCCGCTTCTTTCTTAAGATCATCAATATCCTGCACGTAAAAACCGCTGAGCAAAAGCAATCCTCCTTTTTCTAAATAAGAAGCATAGTGATGCATTTCTGCTAGTAAAATATTTTTGTTGATGTTGGCCAATATGATATCAAACTTCCCAACAAGCTTCACCTCTTCAATTGCTCCCAATTGAATGTGAATGGATGAACAGGAATTATTTTCTGCGTTTTCAACACCATTCGTTACGCTCCACTCATCAATATCAAACGCCTCCACTTCTTTCGCGCCAAGCTTGGAGGCCATGATGGAAAGAATAGCTGTGCCACAGCCGGCATCCATCACGCGTGTATTTTTATGATCCATTTTCATTTGGCGGCTAATCATCAAATGAGTGGTTTGATGATGGCCGGTGCCAAACGACATTTTTGGAGTAATGATAATTTCGTAGGGATATTTTTTTTCGATGTTGTGAAAGGCCGCGCGAACAAGGCACCGATCATCTACAATAATCGGCTCTACATTTTTTTCCCACTCTTCATTCCAATTTTGTTTTGAAATTTGGGTTTGCGAAAATTGCAAAGGACTTACGTGTTTATATTTTTCTTTTAACTGATTCAGCAGATCGTCATCAAAGGCGTCTCCTTCTACATAGCCTTCGAAGCCATCATCTGTTTCCATGAAGGTATCGAATCCGGCTTCAGCAATTTCAGCCATTAGTATTTCTGAAAATTCCGGATCACATATTACTTGAAGACGAGTGGAATGCATAATTGATTAATTTGATGATGCGCTAATTTGATGATTTGAAAATGAACTTTACATAATTAGATTTTCAAATCTATTAATCATCAAATTTTCAAATTGCTTTTACAATTTCAACAAACTCTCTGCTCTTAAGCGAAGCACCGCCTACAAGCCCACCATCCACATCCGCGCAAGCGAAAAGCTCTTTGGCATTATCGGCTTTCACACTTCCACCATATAGAATAGAAATATTCTCAGCAGCGGCTCCATACTTAGAAGCAATGTGTTTACGAATAACTGCATGCATATCCTGCGCTTGTTGCGAGGTAGCAGTTTTTCCGGTGCCAATCGCCCATACAGGTTCATAAGCAACAACCACTTTCTTAAGTTCATCCGCACTTAAATGGAAAAGACTTTCTTCTACTTGTTTCTTTACTAATTGTTCATGCGTTCCCTTTTCACGAATTTCCAAGGGTTCGCCACAACAAAAGATGGGGGTTAATCCTTGCGCTAATGCCTTATCAACTTTGGTTGCCAGCAAAGCTCCGTCTTCGCCAAAATATTGTCTGCGCTCGCTATGCCCAATGATTACATACGGAATGCCCATTGACTTTAACATACCAACCGAAGTCTCGCCTGTGTAAGCCCCCGAATCATGTTCGCTGCAATTTTGTGCTCCCACAGAAATTCTTGCATTACTGCCAAGTTGTTGTTTCACTGGATATAAATACGGAAAGGGGGTGCATAAGACAACTTTCACATTTCCCTTCACCTCATCGGCCACAAGCCCCATCAGTTCTGAGGTTAAGATACCCGCTTCTTCCAGAGTCTTGTTCATTTTCCAGTTACCGGCAACAATTTTTTGGCGCATAATTATATAGTTAGATTATTTTGATTCAAAGGTGAGTGCATCCGAAGGTTTATCACGCACAAGACGCAGACTTTTTACAGGACCTTTATACGTTACATGAACCAGGTTCGATTGGTCATAATGGGTTTCCATTATGACATCATTCTTAATTTCGATGCTTTTAAATTTCTTTACGTTTTCAATCTCGATGTAACAGATGACAGCCGGATCTTCTCGTTCAAAACCAAGAAAATTTAACTTTTGAATTTTGCCATCGAGCTTGATTGTAAGATGCTGAAGAACATAATCACTAATAAGTTTCTCAGTTGTCAACTCTTTGCCCGGTACCAACAAATCAAGATCTGGCTTATTAAGTTTCTTTTGAATGGATAATTCAAGATCATCCAAAAAAATGCGTGACGTAATCTGTAATGCATTGTCCTTTTCGCTGTAATTGATTTCCGAAACCGAAAGGTGAATGGGATGGAGAAACAGGAGGAAAGAATAGAAGAGTGTAATCATGCTAAACCAGTCGCGAAAATCGTGCCGTCAAAATTACTTCTAATTGCCCTAAATCAAAATAAGGTTTATACTTGTGCCCTTTAAAAGAAGCATTAAATGAGTGAGTTTGCTTTATATTTTGGCTTGGGCAAAGATCATATCCTGGATTATGTGAATGGCTACGATCACATTTTATTTGTGCTCGCCTTATGTGCCGTATACTTGATTGGAGACTGGAAGAAAATCCTTATCCTGGTCACCGCATTTACAATCGGTCATTCCATTACATTGGCATTAGCAACCTTGCGCCTTATCAACGTGCCAACCGATGCAATCGAGTTTCTAATTCCACTCACCATTTTTATTACCGCGGTTGCTAATCTTTTTAAGAAAGAAACTGAGTTGACTAAAACACGCATTCAAATCAATTATGTATTTGCGCTTTTTTTTGGATTGATCCACGGCCTTGGCTTTTCTAATTATCTACGAGCGTTGTTAGGGAAACAAGAAAATATTGTATCCCCTCTTTTTGCCTTTAATCTGGGTTTGGAGATGGGTCAGATAATAGTGGTGGCACTATTTTTGGCAATCAGCTTTATTTTGGTAGAATTAGTGAAAGTGCCGCGCAGAGATTTAAGGTTTGTGCTCTCATCCGCTATAGCGGGAATCGCCTTGGTGCTCATGAAGGATAGGATTTTTTGGTAAAAATTCTTTTTTAAACCACGGAGAACACAGAGTAAAATAAAAAGCAATAAAATAATTGTAACTCTATGTTCTCAATGGTGAAAATTAGATAATCAGTAAACAATTAAATTATGAAACATATTTTACTAATGCTTTTCTTGGTTGGCTCTGTGATGTCAATGGCACAGGAATCTCCACAATGGAAAGGAAAATTTGAGCAGCTTGACCAAACGCTGCCCACTCCCAACGAATATCGCACCGGATCGGGAGCACCAGGGCCAAAGTATTGGCAGCAAAAAGCTGATTACGAGATTGCTGTTGAATTAAATGATCTCAATCAAAGCATTTCAGGAACAGAGAAAATAACCTACCACAACAATTCACCTGATGTATTGAAATATTTATGGTTGCAGTTGGATCAAAATCTTTTTGATAAGGAAAGCAATACGGGAAAAACTGCGGTCAGTTCTGTCCAAGATTCAGTTACCGCGAAAACAATGGCGGGTCAGTTTAGCCTGTATAATTTTGAAGGCGGGTATAAAATAAAATCTGTAACCGATGCGGGTGGCAAACTTTTAAAAACTACGGTCAATAAAACCATGATGCGTGTTGATTTACCTCAGCCGCTAAAGTCGGGGGAAAAAGTTACGTTTCAAGTAGCATGGTCCTATACCATCAACGATCGCAATTTTCAAGGTGGGCGAAGCGGGTACGAATATTTCCCTGATGAAGATAATTATGTGTATACCATCGCACAGTTTTTCCCGCGCATGTGTGTATATGATGATGTGGTGGGCTGGCAGAACAAACAATTCTTAGGTCGCTCAGAGTTTACACTTCCTTTCGGGGATTATAAAGTTTCCATCACTGTGCCTGCAGATCATATTATTGCAGCCACTGGTATGATTCAAAATCCTCAGCAAGTCCTTACCAAGACGGAGATTGAACGTTTTGAAAAAGCAAAAACTACTTTTGACAAACCTATTGTAATTGTAACTCAGGCGGAAGCTACCGCAAAAGAAAAAACAAAATCGAAAGACAAAAAGACCTGGCAATTTGCCGCCACCAATGTGCGCGACTTTGCCTTTGCTTCTTCACGCAAATTTATTTGGGATGCCATGGCCGTAAAGCTCGCGACAACAACTCCGCTTGCCATGTCTTACTATCCTAAAGAAGGCAATCCACTTTGGGAAAAAGAATCGACCATAGCCGTAAAAAACACGCTTGAGGTTTATTCAAAATACACTGTTGATTACCCCTATCCGCAAGCAACATCAGTGCATGCTGCTTCTATTGGTATGGAGTATCCTATGATCTGTTTCAACTTTGGCCGCCCGGCAAAAGATGGAACGTACACAACCCAAACTCTACAGCGCATGTTAGGCGTGGTTATTCATGAAGTAGGCCATAATTTCTTCCCCATGATTATCAACAATGACGAACGCCAGACAACCTGGATGGATGAAGGTGTTGATAGCTTTGTTCAATTGCTTACTGAACTGGAGCGCTATCCCAATCTTGATTGGAGTCGCGGCAAGCCTGCAGGCATTGTTCCTTTTATGAAAGGTGATAAATCAATCATGCGCCCTCTTATGACAAGTGGCGAAAATGTGGTTGCCATTGGTTCAGAGCAATATGCGAAAGCAGCCACCGCACTTTTCATTCTTCGTGAAACCGTAATGGGGCCAGAATTATTTGATAAGGCTTTTAAGGAGTATGCTGAACGTTGGGCGTTTAAACATCCTAAGCCCGCTGATTTTTTCCGAACGATGGAAGATGCATCAGCCGTTGACTTGGATTGGTTTTGGAGGGGTTGGTTTTATGGCACCGATAACGTAGATATGTCATTGGATGATGTAAAGTGGTTTAAGGTTCGAAAAGATCAGGCAACACTTGAAAACAAAACTAAGTCTGCTACAAAAGGGGATTTGGCTTCGGGTAGTAAAGGTGCTGATGGCAAGCCTTCAGACTTTAGTCAGGGGCCAAACTACTTTAGTGTTCTTCCAACAGATAATCGTTTCTATGGTGAGTTTGCTAACCGATTGGATGATAAGGCCGTGATTTCAAAAATGGAGAATAAAAATTTCTATGAGATTACACTCACCAATAAAGGGGGATTAGTGATGCCTGTAATTATCGAATGGACTTTTAAAGATGGAAGCAAAGAAATAGAACGATTGCCAGCAGAAATCTGGCGGCTCAATGAAACCAAAGTAACTAAGGTCTTCGCAAAAGATAAAGAGGTCATAAACATCGTTATAGATCCCTTAAAGGAAACTGCTGATATTAGCATGGAAGACAATGTATTTCCGAAGGTTGTTGCTCCCACTAAATTTGATGAGTTAAGGAAAAAAGGGAAATAATTGGAACCAATTTCTAATTTAAAATTCTTAAAGCCCCGTTCCTGGGGCTTTTTTTGCTTCTCGTAATAGTCAGAAAGTCTGCTTGAATTAAGATTACGATGCTTATTTTTGATGCCCAAATTTGAAACAATTATTTACTATGAATAAGCTAATAACCATTGCATGCCTTTTATTGACTTTGCCGCTTGCGGCACAGGACTGGAAGGGAAAGTTTGAGCAACTTGATCAATTGCTCCCAACGCCTAATGAATACCGCACGGCTTCCGGTGCACCCGGTTTCAAGTATTGGCAACAGCAGGCAGACTATTTAATCAATGCAGAACTGCATGACGACACACAAAGTATTACCGGTGCTGAGACAATCACGTATCACAATAATTCTCCTGATGCACTTACTTATCTCTGGTTGCAATTGGATCAGAATATCAATGCCAAAGGAAACAACACCATTAAGTCCAGTAACACAAGTATAAAAGATTCAGTGGACGCAAAATCATTATCCGCTTCATTGGCATTAGATGATTTTGATGGCGGCTTTAAAATTAAGTCTGTGAAAGATGCTTTGGGTAAAGAACTAAAATATACAATCAATCAAACCATGATGCGTATCGACCTTCCCAAGACATTGGCAGCAGGTCAAAAAATGTCTTTCTCAATCGAATGGTCTTTTAAAATAAATGACCGGATGAAGGACGCAACGCCCAATGATGGCCGTAGTGGTATGGAATATTTTCCCGAGGACGGAAATTATTTATATATCATCGCACAATGGTTTCCACGCATGTGCGTATATGATGATGTAGTGGGTTGGCAAAACAAACAATTTTTAGGTCAAGGTGAATTTACTTTGAGCTTCGGAAACTATGATGTTAACCTTACTCTTCCTGCAGATTTTATTGCAGCTGGAACCGGGATGGTTCAAAACTTAAAAGAAGTGCTTACTGCAGACCAGTACGCTCGCTTCGTGAAAGCAAAGACCACCTTCGATAAACCCGTTGTTATCTGTACCCAATCGGAAGCAATGCAACGTGAAAAAACAAAATCAAATGATAAGAAGGTGTGGAAGTTTAAAGCAGAAAATGTGCGTGACTTTGCATTTGCAACATCGCGCAAATTTATTTGGGATGCGATGGCCGTGAAGATTGGTAACAGCACACCTCTTGCCATGTCTTATTATCCTAAAGAAGGAAATCCTTTGTGGGAGAAAGAATCAACCATCGCGGTAAAGAATACAATCTCAACCTATTCAAAGTATACGATCGATTATCCGTATCCTCAAGCCACATCTGTTCACGCTGCTTCTTTGGGAATGGAGTATCCTATGATCTGTTTCAATTTTGGCAGACCGAATAAAGAAGGAAAATATTCTGATCGCCTTAAGTGGGGAATGATTGGTGTAATCATTCACGAAGTAGGCCACAATTTTTTCCCTATGATTATCAACAATGACGAACGTCAATGGACCTGGATGGATGAAGGCGTGAATACGTTTGTTCAATATCGTACTGAAGTAGAAAACTATCCTGATAAACCCATTGGTCGCGGACCAGCCGCTAACATTGTTCCCTACATGAAAGGCAATGCTGATTTACAAAGACCGTTGATGGTTAACTCCGAATCAGTTGTGCGATCTAATTTTGGAAATGAACAATATGCAAAGTGTGCCACTGCACTAAACATTCTTCGCGAAACGGTAATGGGGCCAGAACTTTTTGATCAGGCATTTAAAGAATATGCTCAACGTTGGGCACTCAAACATCCAAAGCCGGCTGATTTTTTCCGCACACTTGAAGATGCATCGGCTGTAGATTTGGATTGGTTTTGGCGCGGTTGGTTCTATACGACCGACAATTGCGATATGTCACTGGATGATGTGAAATGGTTTAAAGTGCGCAAGGATCAGGCAACTGTTGAGAACAAAACAAAAACTGCAACAAAAGGTGATTTGGCTTCTAAAGGTGGTGATGATAATAAACCTGCTGACTTTAGTCAAGGCCCAAAATACTTCAGTGTTCTTCCTACCGACAATCGTTTTTATGGTGAGTTTGCCAATCGGTTAGATGATAAAGCCGTGATCTCAAAAATGGAAACAAAAAATTTCTATGAGATAACTCTTTCTAATAAAGGCGGATTGATTATGCCCGTAATTATTGAGTGGACATTTAAAGACGGCAGTAAGGAAATTGAAAGGCTCCCTGCTGAAATCTGGCGCTTGAACGAAACCAAGGTAACTAAGGTGTTTGCAAAAGATAAGGAAGTGATGAATGTAGTGATCGATCCTTTGAAAGAAACCGCAGACATCAGCGTAGAAAACAATGCGTTTCCAAAGACACCTCAACCTGCCAAGTTTGATGAGTTGAAGAAAAAAGTGAAATAATTCTTTTAAGGATATTAGTAAAGCAGTTCCTATCAGATTAGTAGAGATTAGAGAAACATCTTTCTTTTTGATCAATATGCCATCAAGTAAGGTAGTAGGAAGGGAATTTCGCAGTCTGCCGAATAAAATATCAACGGTGGTGATACAATCCGGTTCGTCTTCCTATTTTTGAGGTTCTAACATTTAGAATTGTTCCTATGCGTACGTATCTAGCTATAATCGCTTTATTCTTTATCAGTTCCTCTCTTTTCTCACAGCAAAAGTGGCAGGGAAAATTTGAACAATTAGACAAAATTTTACCTACCCCTAACAGTTATCGTTCCGCCTCCGGTGCGCCAGGTGTAGATTACTGGCAACAACGTGCGGATTACGATATTGATGTTGATCTTAATGAGGACACTCAGGTAATTACCGGTAGGGAAACAATTACCTACTACAACAATGCTCCGGAAGTAATGCGATATGTGTGGCTACAACTAGATCAAAATAATCTTTCTAACGGAAATATGACCGACAAAACCGAAACGAATCGGGTGCGTGATTCAATTCCAACAAAGTATTTTCCGCTAGCATCCGATACCTATGGATATGATGGCGGTTTTAAAATAAAATCGGTGAAAGATGCTGCTACGGGGAAAGACCTGCCTTACCTCATCAACTTTACGATGATGCGCGTTGATTTACCGGCTACTTTAAAAACAGGTGAGAAGTATAGCTTCAGGGTGGAGTGGAGTTATGTGGAAAAAGATCGAATGAAATTTGGGGAACGGGGAGGCTATGAATTCTTCCCCGAAGATGGCAATGCACTTTATACCATTGCGCAATGGTTTCCGCGCATGTGTGTGTTCGATGATTACGAAGGTTGGCAGAACAAGCAGTTTTTGGGACAAGGCGAATTTGCGTTGGTATTTGGAAATTATCGCGTACGCATCACAGTTCCTTCCGATCATATTGTAGGCGCCAGTGGGATGCTTCAAAATCCGAAAGATGTTTTAACAAAGCAACAAATCGAACGCTTTGAAAAAGCAAAAAAAACATTTGATGCTCCTGTATTTATTGTCACGGAAGATGAAGCCAGAAAAGCCGAGAAGTCACAATCGAAGAAAAAAAGTACATGGGATTTTTATGCAGAGAATGTGCGCGACTTTGCGTTTGCTACTTCCCGCAAATTTATCTGGGATGCCATGGCTGTTAAAGTTGGGGACAAGACTCCGTTAGCGCAATCCTTGTATTCAAAAGAAGGAAATCCACTATGGGCAAAAGAATCTACCAAAGCAATTAAAAATACCTTGGAGGTTTATTCTGAGCGTACATTTGATTATCCCTATCCCACTGCCTACTCAGTTCACAGCGCTAACCAAGGCATGGAATATCCTATGATTTGTTTTAATGGAGGCCGCCCTAAAGCAGATGGCACCTATTCGCAACGTACCTACGAAGGCATGGTAGGAGTAATCATTCATGAAGTAGGTCATAATTTTTTCCCGATGATTGTAAACTCAGACGAACGTCAATGGAGTTGGATGGACGAGGGACTCAATTCATTTTTGGAAAGAGAAACAAAACGCGAACGCTATCCCGATGTAAATATCAATTGGGGTTCACCTAAGGGATTGGCCGGTTATATGCGGGGCGATAAAAACATGATGCGCCCCATCATGTGGCAATCGGATGATATACCCGGTGGAGATTTTGGTCCTAACGCATACGGCAAACCCGCAGCAGCACTCACGTTGTTGCGCGAAACGGTAATGGAGCCTGAGCTTTTTGATAAAGCTTTTAAAGAGTATGCGCAGCGTTGGGCGTTTAAACATCCTAAACCTGCAGATTTTTTCCGCACCATGGAAGACGCATCAGCTGTTGATTTGGATTGGTTTTGGCGTGGATGGTTTTATACAGTAGATAATGTGGATGTGGAGTTAGATGAAGTGAAATGGTTTAAGGTAAAAGCTCAACCCATAGATGTTGAAACTAAAAATGTAAAAACGAAAAGCGGAGATCTCGCAGCCAATGGCAGCAAAGGCAAGGCTACTGATTTCAACAATGGTGCGCAAGAGTTTACCATGATCAATACACCCGACCATGCATACGGAGAATTTAAGAATAGACTGAATGATGCCGATGTTCGTCAAAAGTTGGAAGGAAAAAATCTTTACGAGGTCACATTAAAAAATAAGGGTGGCCTGATAACGCCCGTTATTATTGAATGGACGTTTGCTGATGGAAGCAAAGAGATAGAAAAACTACCGGCAGAAATCTGGCGCTTGAACGAACTTGAAGTGAAGAAAGTATTCGTGAAAGAAAAGGAAGTGACTCGTGTTGTGATTGACCCAACAGGCGAAACCGGTGAAGTGAATACCAGCGATAACGTATTTCCAAAAAAATCTGGCGATAGTAAGTTTGATAAGTTGAAGAAGAATTGATCTACCTCATTCATTGTCAATAAAAGAGGAGTTTACGCTCCTCTTTTTTGCTTCTATGACTTTCGTAATTAATACCGGGTGTTATTTGAATACGCTCACAAACAATCCAACTATATTTACACCATGTCTGATATTTTTACCTCCCCGAGTCGCATTATTGTAACCTGTGGCAAGCGTCATGCTCCTTATCTGGAAAAAGAAATTGTTGAATTGGGGTTTACTCCTGTTCGCACATTTATGACGGGTGTTGAACTAAAAGGCACTGTCAATGATTGTATTGTTTTAAATCTCAATTTGCGATGTGCCAGTCAGGTACTCTATTCATTAAAAGAGCTGAAGGCCAATAGTCCCGAGGAAGTGTATGATCACCTGATTCACTATCCGTGGGAAAATTTTCTCACCAACGAAAGTTACTTTTCGATCACCAGTCATGCCAGTCACTTTACTGTTAATAACGAATTGTTTGTAAACATGAAAGTGAAAGACGCCATTGCCGATCGCATGCGTAGGGAGACGATGCGCAGACCCGACTCAGGCTCCGCACGTGATGGCGCAGTTTTTCATTTATTTTGGAAAGATGAGAACGCAGAAATTTTTCTGGACACATCCGGTGAAACCGTAGCCAAGCATGGATACAGAAAAATTCCTGGCAAGGCGCCTATGCTCGAGTCGCTGACTGCGGCTTCACTTATGGCAACCAAATGGGATCGAAAATCACCGTTTGTGAACCCTATGTGCGGATCGTCAACCATTGCCATTGAAGCTGCTTTACTGGCCACTAATCGCAAGCCCGGTTTGCTTCGGGATAATTATTCATTTATGCATGTGACTGGTTATGATCCTTCCTTCCTTACTGAGCAAAAGGAAAAACTGAAAACACAGATCAAAGAAGTTCCAAATCTTAAAATTATCGCCACCGATATTAGTGAAGATGCTATCAAGATTTCAAAAATAAATGCTGAGCTGGCGGGTGTTAATCACCTGATTGAATTTGCTGTGTGTGATTTTGAATCCACACGAATACCTGAACCTCCAGGTGTAATTTATTTTAATCCTGAATACGGAGAGCGCTTAGGTGACATCACTGAACTAGAAGCAACATATGCCCGCATGGGCGATTTCATGAAGAAGAAATGTCAGGGTTATTTAGGCTACATTTTCACCGGAAATCTAGACCTTGCTAAAAAAATAGGATTGAAAGCTAGTCGTAGAATTGAATTCTATACAGCCAAAATTGATTGCCGGTTACTGGAATATGAATTGTATGGTGGAAGCCGGAGAGAACCAAAACCAGAGTCACTCACATTGCCAGAAGCAAATACTTAAATCCATTAGTTTGAAACGAATACTTATTCTAGTGTTAAGTTTATGTTTGAGTACCATGAGCATAAGTCAAACTAATGTAATAGCCCATCGGGGTGCTTGGAAGAATAAAAGCCTACCAGAAAATTCTATCGCTTCGCTTAAACATGCTATAGAGTTAGGTTGCTACGGTAGCGAGTTTGATGTTCATCTCTCAGCTGATTCAATACCATTTGTCCTTCATGATCATTCCATACAAGGAATTCACATTGAGAAAGCATCTTCTAAAGAGCTTGCTAAAATAAAACTCTCCAACGGTGAATCACTCCCAACTTTGGAGGCTTATCTCAATGCCGGAAAGAATCAAACAAAAACCAGATTGGTTCTTGAAATTAAAAGCTCCAGCGTCAGCAAAGCGCGTTCCTTAAATCTTGCCCGCGCTTGTGTGTTACTGGTAGAAAAGACGGGAGTGGCTTCGATTACTGAATACATTGCTTTTGATTTTGATGTGTGTTTAAAAGTAAAGGAGCTAAACCCAAAGGCAAGTGTCAGTTACCTGAACGGAGATAAAACACCTGCAGAGCTTGAGGTTGCAGGTTTAAATGGATTTGATTATCATTATTCCATTCTCAAAAAGAATGAAGACTGGTTAACCGAGGCACAAAAAAGAAATCTCACCACCAATGCCTGGACCGTGAATGATGGGGAGACTATGCGTTGGATGATTGATCGGAAGATCGATTACATCACTACAAACGAACCTGAAAAACTTCTTGAATTACTAAAGTGATTCACTTATTGGGTTCATTGGATTCTCGAACATAACCCCAGATATTTTTTTTTCTCAGAGGAGAATCCGATCAGGTATTTATCTCCTCCATCTCGTACGTTAAGTTTCTTCTTTAATTCCTCAGGTCGTAACGGATAGTTTCGGGTGAGTACATTAACCTGTTTGGTGGGTAACAAATTATGAAGTTCTTTTTTATCAGGGTTAAGATGTTCAACGCGAAAAATTCGACCTGGAAAATCCGTTATTAATTGTATTGATGTGTAAAGGTGCGTGTTCGCGTTAAGTTTATTGAGTTGATAACGTTCACCTGCTAACTTAAAGGCTCCCGCTTTCATGATGGAAGCATTGGGTTCATACAGGTATTCTAAAGGCTCATTCCATTCCGAGGTTGCTTCTTGTTCTTCCTCTATCGAGAAAATAAAACTACTTCGAACTAATCCGGAATTAGAAAGATCAACCGCTTCAATTTGAACAGTTCCCGAATAATTTTTCTCGGCAAGAAAAAGAAGTTCTTTACATTCATTGGAAACCGAAACCACAAATACTTTTCTAACAAAAAAAAGCTCACGCAACCCCTGTTGAATATCCAGAAGTGGCGAAGCCTTCACCAATAAATAATTACTTTTTCCAAAGATGATACTCTGAAGTGCTGTAATATCTGGTGAACAATCAGCTAATCGAAAAACTTTACGGGATTGTTGATCTCTGCGGCTGGGGTCTATATAAACCAGATCAAATGTATTGGAACTATTTTCTATAAACTGTTCTGCAGTTCCCGTTTGATGTTTAATAGCATGCGCCCCTAACGCTTTGTGATTCTGTTTCGCCATCTCCAACACCGCCTCATTTTCATCAACATGATGAATGGTTTCAAAAACCTTAGATAAAAAATAACTATCAACCCCTAATCCTCCGGTTAGATCAGCAGTGACAGACCGTTTTGGAATCATTTCTTTTAAAAATGACGCTTTAAAACTTGCACAAGCTTCCGAAGAACATTGTTCTAAATTAATAGTCGGAGGATAAACAATTCCCTTTGTTTTATACCAAGTGGGGAGTTTAGTTTTAGCGGTTTTGCGCCCGTGCAATTGCGAAGCGATAACAGCAGCGGGAAGGCCGAGAATTTCCTTTTGCTTTAAGACCAGGCCACGTTCATCATCAGGCTCATGTTCAACGAGGTATTCCTGAACCGAAGATTGAACCAGTAATGAGAGAAACTCAATCATGTTGCAAGGTACTCGGGATTGATCAGGTTGGTTGTGTATTTTTTAAGGACAAATAAATATTTCGAATGTATGCACAAAAGCCCATCGACTGCGCAACCAACAAGACAGGATCAAGCCGGTTGAAGCCATAAAACACAACCATAACCGAAGCTACCGCACTGATTATCCAAAACCCAAGTGGCAACAATGATTCCTGGGCCTTTTCAGAAAAATACCACTGATAGAGGTACCTGAAATTAAGCAAAAGTTGGCCGATACTGCCGATAAGAATAACTGAATCGGTGAAATCCAGTTTACTGGAAATGTTCTGAAAAGATTGAGGGTACCAAAAGATCAGTATGAATAATAAAACGAATGGAAGTGGCGTAATGAGAACTCGTCCAATAAATGGAATCTGCTTCCAGAATTTTTTAAGCTGAAGATTTCGAATGTAGATATAAAATGAAATAGTTTGTCCGAAAAGAATTACTGCATCTTGACGCAGTACCCCATAAATCAAAAAAAGAAAGGAGCCACATAAACTGAAAATCCAAAACAAGGTTGGGGAAACTACACGTCCTTGTCGCTCCGATTGAATCCATTGAACCAGAATACGTGCACCAAAAAGAGATTGCGCAAAAAATCCTAGTCCGTAAATCAGGTAATCAAAGAGGGTGAGATCCGAGAAAAAATTCAATAGAAGTTAAAATAAGTATGCAAGATAGTTAAAGAGCCAGGCTTAGATAAATTCCATACGCTCCCTGATTATATGTTGGGAGTCCGGTCAGTTTGACTTTTCTCTTACTCCATGTATGCTTATGTGTTGCATACACCAATTCAGTAGAAAGTATTCCTATTCCAGCGCCTACAAAAACATCCGATAACCAATGACGATTGCCTAACACCCTCATACACGCGACCGTTGATGCTACTGAATAGGCGCCAATGCTGTACCAAATGCTTTTATGGCCATATTCTTTGTGCAGAAAAGTAGCAGCCACAAAAGCTTGTGCAGTATGACCCGAAGGAAAGGAGTTATAGGTTGAACTATCGGGTCGTTGAATATTTGTGGTTTGCTTTAATGTATAGATAATTGCAGTCATCAACAACTCAGATTTAACCAACAGTATAGTTTCCTCAACCATTGAGTTTTTACCTTTTATCCCCAACGCATTTAAGCCAAAGACTGCGGCTGCTGGAGTATATTGAAGGTAATCATCAATATGCCGATTAAAGAAGGCGGCATTCTCTTTTCGCTCCTCAAGTATATGAGTTCGGCTTATAAACTCATCCTCGTCAATTACCAGCAGGCCTCCCGTTATCAATGATGCAGGGGCTATCATACTTTTCCAACTGAGTGGGTTACTCGAGAGCGAATCCGCAGGCTGCGCACGGAGGTAGCCCGTAAAAATTAATACGGTTATTAATGAATAAAGCACCTCCATTTCACTTAGTTAAATTTTGCGCAATCCTGATTCAACTATTCTTCCGTATTCTTTAATTGACTAATGAGCGTATATGTTCCTTGTATAACAATAGACGCGGAAACATCAAACCCTTCAGGCAACATGACTTCTGTAAACCCAGCATCCGTAACACCGGCTTTAATCTCAACAAGCTCAAACGTGTTTTTTGGTTTCAGAACAAACAGATAATCTTTACCCTCAAAATTTACAATGGCTTCACTCTTAACGGCTAGCACGGGCGTGTCACCCACTTCAATGACTCCACTAAAATACATACCGGGTATCAAGGAGGAATCCTCTTCTTTTAGATGACAATGAACTCGCACTGTCCGTTCCAGTGAAATCTCTTTTCCAATTAAGTAAACATCAGCAATCCGCTCCACACTTTCGTTCACCAACGTAAATCGCATGCGATGTCCTATTTTCAACTTGGTGATATCCTTCTCAAAGACCTGAACTTCGGCATGCAGGTGATCGGTATCTACTATTTTAAACATTACATCGGTGGGGCTTACATACATGCCCAGATTTACATTCACCTGGCTCACATATCCACTGATAGGTGAAGTAATTGAAATAGTTTGCTTGATCGTACCACTTTCAAGCGCTGATGGGGTAATATTAACCATGGCAAGCCGTGCTTTAAGTCCTTCCGTTTTTACTTTCGTTCGGTTGTAATTTGACTTTGCTTGCTCTAGCGTTTTGGTTGCATTTACATTTTCAGCTGCCAACTCTTGCTGTCTCTTGTATTCCAGTTCCAATAATTCAAGTTGATCTTTTGCTTCCAGGTAATCTTGTTGGAGTTGTATGTAATCCGGGTGCTCCATTAGTGCCAACAGCTGACCTTTCTTAATTTTCATTCCCTGGAGCAATTCGGTTTGCCTTATAAAACCTCCGAGCGGTGCACTAATAGTAACTAAATTTTGGGGCGGCACATCAAGCACGCCATTTACTTTTACCGTAGCCCCCAGTGTGTGTTTCTCAATTTTACCAAACTCCAGGCTTAGTTTTTTTACTTGTTCATCTGTTAAGACAAGTACATTGCTACGCATCGCTTCTTCCATTGATGCAGGCTCATCGTTTACTTGCGAGAATTTTGAACATGCTGTTAAGCCAACCACTAGTATTAGTAAATAATGTATAGAACGATTCATCTTTTTCTTATTTTAATTTCGTATTAATCCTTCCCAAGTAGGAAATCCATTTTTATTGTTGATTGATTGTACTGAGTAAGTGCCAACAGATAATTGGCCTTAATCGTTTGAGCGTGTTGAATCGACTGCAAAAACTCGATGTAGCCAATTTCTCCACCCCGATAGGCTCTGCCAGCTTGTTGTAAAATTAAATTTGCGTTTTTGAGTGCACTGGTTTCATAGTACTGCAAACTCGCTTCATTCTTTTCCAATTCTCGCTGTGTCTGTTCGTACTCTCCTTCTAGCGTTGCTTGAAAAAATTCAGCGCTCTTTCTGGTTGCCTCTTCCTGAAACCCAGCCGCCTTTGCCTTTGCTGCTTGAGGTCCAAACCAAAGGGGAATGGATACCCCTAGTTGAAAGCCTTGAAATCGCTTATTCTTGTCGAAGTAAACTTCTTGTCCACTTATTTTTTGAAATCCAATCAAGCTTTGATTGAAATAGCCTAGGGTAATATCTGGTAGTAATCCCGACTTCTCTACACGCCAATTCTGATTTGCAATAACTACTTGTTGATTCATATAACTAAGCTGAGGATTATTGAAAACTGTCTCTCTTGAAAATGTTAGCTTAGATAATTCTTCCGCTGGGAGAAAGGTTGGCTCCCCTTTTAAAAGCGTCTTCAATTTGCTTTGCAGGATACTTCCATCCGTTTCGCTTTTTCGCAATTGATTTTTTACTTCTTGTAGTTGCGTTTCTGCGGTGGTCTTCTCCAACAAGGTACTTTCACCGGCCTTATACCGAAGTGCGGATGCGCGCGCAAAATCAGCAAACAAGCTATCTTGAGATTTCAGCAATTTATGAAGTGCCTGCTGATATACTAATTGCTCATACAAGGACTTTACTTCATAAATCAAGGTGTTTCGAACAATTGCAAGATTCATTTGCGAGCCGGTTACCTGCTCATTTTTCAATTTAACATGCGCTGCAATAGCCGTTGGAAAGGGTATGCTTTGTGTGACTGTGAAATTATTATCCGTTTCAACTGTATTATACTGACCTCGCATCCACATGGCAGAAAATTTTCCAAGCTCACTCCCGGTTTTTTTCATCTGCTTAAAATAGTCGACCTGAAATTCAGCCGACTTAATTTGTTGATTGTTTTGCAGAGCTATTAGAATTGCTTGATCGCGGGTTAACGTTTGTGCTTGCGCAGAAACTGCAATCACGACAAGAAGTATCGGTAAGTGTTGAATAATTTTCATAACTCAATGGGTTGATCCTTTTCAAAATAGGTATATAACACAGGAAGCACTAACAGTGTAAGTAAGGTGGCTGTAACCAGTCCTCCAATAACAACCGTGGCCAAGGGTCTTTGAACTTCTGCTCCCGCACCTTGCGACAATGCCATAGGAAGAAAGCCCAGCGATGCCACTAAAGCAGTCATGAGAACCGGCCGCAATCTTACTTCGGTTCCGTTTAATACAATTTGGTTTAATGAAAGTCCTCCTTGTTTTTTCAAACGATTGAATTCAGCTATCAATACAATACCATTTAATACGGCCACTCCAAACAAGGCAATAAAACCCACTCCTGCAGAAATACTAAAAGGCATATCACGCAACCACAGAGCGATGACTCCACCAATAGACGATAAAGGAATAGCTGTAAAAATTAATAATCCTTGGCGGAAGGAATGAAAGGTAAAATAAAGCAGAAGGAAAATCAGAGCAAGTGCCAACGGTACGGCAATCATCAATCGCTGCGTTGCTTCTTCCAGGTTTTTAAATGCACCTCCATAGGTAAGGTAATAACCGGGATCGAATTTAAGTTGCTTCGAAACTAGTTTATCAATTTCCTCAACGATACTCTTTACATCACGGCCCCGTACATTAAAACCAACCGCAATTCTACGCTTAGCATCATCGCGTTGTATTTGGTTTGGTCCTATTTGCATTTCGATACTTGCAATTTGTCCAAGTGGCACTTGCACTCCCGAAGGAGCGGTAACGGATAGTTCTTTAATATCATCTATCCCGGTTCGGTTTTCCCGATTTAATCGTACTACCAAATCAAATCTTCTTTCCTTTTCAAAAACCAATCCTGCTACCTCCCCTGAGAAGCCACTCCGCAACACTTGATTTGCATCTTGTATATTCAATCCAAATTGAGCCAGCTTATCGCGATTCCATGTAACAACTATCTGTTGTAAACCACCAATAGGCTCTACGTAAATGTCCTGTGCACCTTCCACCTTGCTGGCAATTTTTCCAATCTGCTCGGCATAGGTTGCTAATAGGCTTAGATCTTCGCCATACACTTTTATTACCACATCTTGCCTGGCACCCGTCATCAATTCATTGAAGCGCATTTGAATAGGCTGTTGAAACCCGTAGGCAACACCTGGCAATTCTTCCTGAAGCTTTGAAGACATTCTTTCTGCAAGTTCATTGCGCGTTCTTGCGCTCGTCCATTCACTTCGATCTTTTAAAACAATAATTAGATCGCTTGCTTCAACGGGCATGGGATCGGTAGGAATTTCAGATGTCCCTATTTTCCCAATCACTTTTTCCACTTCCGGAAAATTATCAAGCAGCACCCGAGAACTCTTTTGAGTAGTCTCTATCGACTGACTTAGTGAACTTCCCGTAAGTAAGGTAGTCTCCACAGCAAAATCTCCTTCATCCAAGGAAGGAATAAATTCGCCACCCATTCGTAAAAACAAAATCACACTCCCTGAAAAAAAGAAAAGAGCGATGAGAATAATTAACATTCGCCTCTTTAGCGCGAAAGAAATTGCTGGTGCGTAGATGCGATGAAAAAACGCTATGATCTTATCGGAAATATTTTGTTTGTGCCCAGTTGTTTTGCTTAGAAACAACGAAGAAACCATTGGTACATACGTGATGGAAAGAATGAGTGCCCCAATGATGGCGAATGAAACAGTTTGTGCCATCGGGCCAAACATTTTGCCTTCAATGCCAACGAGTGATAGAATTGGAAGATATACGATTAAGATAATAATCTGTCCAAACGCTGCCGAGCGCATCATGCTGCTTGCTGATTGTTGAACTTCACTATCCATTTCAGTCTGGTTAAGCTTTCGCGAAACAGCAGCTAACCCTAAGTGATGCATGGTAGCCTCTACAATAATTACTGCCCCATCTACAATCAATCCAAAGTCAATCGCTCCCAGACTCATCAAGTTTCCTGAAACTCCAAACAGATTCATCATGCTAATGGCAAATAGCATCGCGAGCGGAATTACGGAGGCAACCACTAATCCCGCCCTGAAATTTCCGAGTAAAAGAACCAATACAAACACCACGATGAGTGCGCCTTCGGCTAAATTTTTTGTAACGGTGCCAATTGCCTTGTTGACTAATTTGGTGCGATCCAAATACGGTTCTATTTGCACACCTGCTGGTAATGATTTGCTAATTTGAGCAATTCGTTCTTTTACTTTTTCAATTACCAAAGAAGAGTTTGCCCCTTTTAGCATAAGTACAATCGCCCCCACTGTTTCCCCTTGGTCGTTATATGTCATGGCTCCATAACGTGCAGCACTGCCAAGCTGAACCTCCCCTATGTCTCTAATTAATACCGGTAAACTGTTGGAGTTAGACTTTACAACAATTTGTTGCAAGTCACTGACTGTTTCCACTAACCCCTCACTTCGAATAAAATAGCTGTATGGTTTACGTTCTATGTACGCACCGCCTGTATTTTGATTGTTCTTTTCAAGTGCGGTAAAGACATCGGTGATACTGATATTTAAACTTCTCAGCTTGTTGATGTCAAGTGCAATTTCGTATTGCTTTACAAACCCACCAAAGCTGCTTACATCAGCAACACCTTCTGTGCCTAACAATTGCCTGCGCACGATCCAATCCTGGATGGTGCGAAGTTCAATGGCATCAAATTTAGTTTCATATCCTTTTTTGGCTCTAATAACATATTGATAGATTTCACTTAAGCCTGTAGAGAGCGGTGAAATTTCAGGATTACCAGATCCTGCAGGAATTAAACTTTTTGCCTGCGAGAGCCGCTCGTTAACTTGCTGACGTGCCCAGTAGACATCTGTCTTTTCCGAGAAAACAATTGTGACCACCGACAATCCGAAGCGAGAGAAAGAACGAATCTCAGTTATCTCAGGTATGGTAGCCATGGTCTGCTCAACCGGAAATGTTATGAGTCGTTCCACCTCAGGTGCAGCTAAAGAGGGTGAAACCGTAAGGATCTGAACCTGATTGTTTGTGATATCAGGTACCGCATCGATCGGGAGTTGCGTAAGCGAATAGCTACCCCAAATAATCAGGGCAACGGTAAGCATACCAACGATAATTTTATTCCTTATCGAAAAGGAAATAATGCTAGTAAGCATGAAAAATTTCTTTAGTAAAAAATAAGTAAGAATGAAGTTTGCTAACTAAGCTTGTTGCTAGCTAACATAAAAAATAGCCTGGACTAAATTATTCCTAACTGTTTCGCGGTGGCTGCCAGATGGATTGACTAACATCAAGTGAGAAGGCTGATTGGTAAAAGTTTGAGTAGGACACATTGCAGACATGCGTTGAAATTTCAGGTGCATGGAATACCGGAATCAAACTTACCGTGTGCGCAAACGTGCAGTCGGGGGATTTGAAAGGAAGGTCTTCATGCTCCTGATGTTCTTCCTTATCATGACGTTCGGCTTCCGATCCGTAATGGAGGTTTAGAAAATCATAAAATGAAACACTGGCAGTTTTTATTTTGTGCTGCTGAAAGTGTTCAATTAAGCGCGGCAGTTTTACGAAATCATGCAAATCCATCACACTCCCTAAAAGGGTTATTGAAAGGAGCATGAACGCAATTGATTTTCGTATTGGCACTGCTAAAATTTTTTACTGCTTGCAAGTTAAAAAAGAAATTCTGAAAAGAATCTGAAGATACGTAAACGGTGCGAACCTTGTTTGAGGCTCAATTTCAACCTAACTATTAGAATAAACTGAGATTACCCCCTTTTCGAAACAACGTTAAGTTATAAGGTGGTAGTTGTCGGCCGGCATAATATTTTTTCTTTGCTACTCGATGTAATTGATGAATCGCATCCGCAATGTTTCCTTCACCAGACATGCGCCTTCCAAACTGAGAGTCGTTTACATCTCCACCATGAAACGAACAGATTTGATTCCATACTTTCTCAAATCGATCCGGAAAATTCTTTCGCAACCAATCCTCAAAAATTTTTCCAATAGAGCCATTCAGTCGCACCACCGTCATGCCACAGGCAAGCGCTCCATGATCAGCAGCGGCTTTTAGTACCGCAGGTATTTCATGATGGTTCAATCCGGGTATAATGGGTGCATTCATCACTCCAGTTGGAACCCCTGCTTTTGCAAGTGCTTCAATGGTTTTTAATCGTTTCAATGCACTTGCCGTTCGGGGCTCTAAAGTTCTTCTTAACTCTTCATTAAGTGTTGTGATGGAAAGATACACGTGCACCAGATTGTCTTTCGCTAAATCAGTAAGCAGATCAATATCGCGAAGGATTAAACTGTTCTTTGTGATGAGCCCAACCGGGTGTCGATAATTAGCAAACACTTTTAAGATACTTCTGGTGATCTCAAACTTACGCTCTTGTGGTTGATAGCAATCCGTGTTACCACTGAGCATGATGGGTATGGCATTCCAATTCTTGTTTAAGAGTTGTTGTTCCAAAAGTGAAGCTGCGTTTTTCTTTACAATAATTTTGCTTTCAAAATCAAGGCCGGCACTAAATCCATAATACTCGTGTGTATTTCGTGCATAGCAATAAATGCAACCATGCTCGCACCCTTGATATGGATTCATAGAATACATCATACTCAAATCCGGACTCGTTATTTTATTGACAATCTTTTTCGGAGTTTCGAGAAAAATTTGCGTTTGTGGAGATTCAAGAAGAGGTTCATCAAGACCTTCAATATGATCGGTTACATACTGAGCCTTGAGAAACTTATTCCTGGTTTTTATTTGAGCCCCACGACCTTTAAAATATTCCTGATCCATAAAACAAGAATACTAATATTTTTAGTAATTCAAGTGCTGTTTTAGTTTAATGTCCAAATTGACATAAAAACAATGATTTAATTTTGTAAATAAGACATGCTTCAGTACAAAAACTCTCCCATTATCGAATTGAAGTTGAGGATATTTGAAGAAGCGAATGTACGGGTATTAGTAAAATGCGAGTACCTAAATCACCCATTCATATCGGGTAATAAATGGTGGAAACTTAAATACAATCTCGAAGCTGCTACCAAACGCGATCATAAAACAATACTCACTTTTGGAGGTGCTTATTCAAACCACATTTATGCTACGGCTGCTGCTGCTCGCGAACTAGGATTAAAATCAATTGGAATAATTCGTGGTGAGGAAACGCTTCCATTAAATCCAACCCTTTCTTTTGCTAAAGAATGTGGAATGGAACTTCATTATGTCTCGCGCGAAATGTATCGCACCAAAAATGAAGAGTCATTTCTTCAAAAGCTAAAAGACCAGTATGGTGATTTTTACCTTATCCCCGAAGGCGGCACCAACGAATTAGCGGTAAAAGGTGTAAAGGAGTTTGCTCAATCTTTAAATCAGGAAGCCGAGTTTGATTATCTGTGTTTGCCTGTAGGCACGGGTGGAACCATGGCGGGGATTATTGAAGGGTTGGACAAGTCAAAGCAGGTTCTTGGTTTTGTTTCCCTAAAAGGCGGTCAATTCCTTGAACATGAAATTCAAATCTATACAAGAAGAAAAAATTTCAATCTACTGCATGATTACCATTTTGGTGGGTATGGAAAAATGACTCAATCATTAACTGACTTTACAAATCAGTTTGAAAAAGATAATTCCGTTCAATTAGATCCAGTATATACGTCTAAGATGATGCTTGGCGTTTTTGATTTAGCGAGAGATGGATTCTTTAAAAAAGATTCAATTGTTATGATTCTCCATACGGGTGGACTGCAAGGAAGACCCCAATAAGATAATTAGTGGAAAGAATTTTAACTTCTTATCACCCCTCGCAACCACGTAAACACTCTTAGCCCACCATGATCTTGCGGGATAGAGCCAGTCTCCGCGGCAGCTTTAACTCGCTCTACCGTATAGAAAGCCGAAGGAATAAGCTCTTTTAATTTATTAAGTACTTCGTCTAACCGATCGCGTTCAAGCACGGTGAAAATAAGATTCTCATGACCATCGGGCCCCTCAGCAATTACTTTTGTGAACCGAAGGTTATTGGTATTGAGATACTGAATCAGCTCCAGTACTTCTTTCCGGGTAATGATTCGAACAATTACTTTTCCATAGGCGATTTTCTCTTCAATCAACATTCCTACAAAAATTCCTGAAGCAAACCCTGCCGGGTAGGCAACATAACACACCCAATTATCGAGCTGTTTAAAAATTTGACTAATGGCCATCAACCAAATAAACGATTCAAAAAATCCAAGGATAGTAGAGGTATACCGTCTTCCGCCCAACATATAAATAATACGAATCGTATTTATTGATACATCACAAATACGGGCAAGGAAAATTAGCAACGGTAAAAGCAGAAAGCTGTAAACCTCTATGGAAAGACCAAGTGTATCAGTAAAAAACGATTCCATATCTATTTAAATAAATCTTGAAATACTTCTGCCAGCTTGCCAAAAGACTTCACCTCAATTTTAGTTTTAGTAAGGTCCAATGATTTCTTACTGTATTTTGAAATATAGATTTTCTCGAACCCCAATTTCTCGGCTTCCGAAATGCGTTGATCAATTCGATTCACCGCCCGAAGTTCTCCCCCCAATCCAACTTCAGCAGCAAAACAAATTTTATCGCTTACCGATATTTCTTCCATGGAAGAGATAACAGAAATACAAAGCGCTAAATCAATAGCAGGGTCTTCTACATAAATTCCCCCTGCCATATTCACAAACACATCTTGTGTCCCCATTCTAAATCCACACCGTTTTTCCAACACGGCCAGCAACATGTTTAATCGTTTCTGATCAAAGCCTGTGGGGGTTCGTTGTGGTGTACCATACGATGCGGGGCTCACTAAGGATTGAATCTCAATTAACAATGGCCTGTTGCCTTCAATGGTGGCACCAATGGTGGCTCCACTTACCTGCCCGTCTTTTTGGGAAATTAAAATTTCCGAAGGGTTGGATACTTCCCTCAGTCCATTACCAAGCATTTCATAAATGCCGATTTCAGATGTCGATCCAAATCTGTTTTTTGTAGTGCGTAATATGCGATACGCTAAATGACGGTCGCCTTCAAATTGTAGCACAGTGTCCACCATGTGTTCAAGAACTTTTGGCCCTGCCAGCATCCCATCTTTTGTAATGTGCCCCACCAGAAAAACAGGGGTGTTGGTCTCTTTGGCAAACTTCATCAATTCAGCGGCACATTGGCGCACCTGACCAATACTTCCCGCAGCCGACTCAAGCATGTGCGAGTGCAGTGTTTGAATTGAATCAATAATAATCAGATTGGGTTCAAGGGCCTCGATTGCTTGAAAAATGTTTTTAGTAGAAGTCTCCGCCAGCATATAGAAATTCTCATAACCACTTGTAGGCTTAGTTGAGAGACGCTCGGCCCTCATTTTAATTTGCTGTTCGCTCTCTTCTCCTGAGACGTAGAGTATTTTTGCCTTCCGGAGGGAAAGCCCCAGTTGAAGCATGAGGGTGGATTTGCCAATACCCGGTTCGCCTCCAATCAAAATGAGAGACCCTGGCACAATTCCTCCACCAAGTACCCGGTTCAACTCCTGATCCGGAGTTGAAATTCGGATCTCTCCCGCAGATTCAATTTCATTGAGTGTTTTGGGCTTGCTGACTTTGCTTTTTGACTCTTGCCGCCACGCATTTTTATCAGCTTCATTTTTTGAAACAATTTCTTCTACAAAACTATTCCAGGACAGGCAGGAAGGGCATTTTCCAATCCACTTTGGGGATTCGTAGCCACAACTTTGGCAGAAGAAAAGAGTTTTGGATTTGGCCAATAGGATTACGTCTTATTTGAAGAGATTCAAAAGTACTATATAGAGATTAAAGTATGCAGTAAATTTTCACTGGGGGAGCAAGTCCCAACCATCTGCAGTCCAAATATTCCATGCACTGATCCAGGCAATACGAGTGAATCCTGTGTCGCTCGTATAAATATATGTGTAACCATGACCATCGAAAGACATTTCAGTATAATCGAAATAATTTGAAAGGGAATCGAAGTGCTCTCCAAACTGAGTATAGTTAATGGTATAGGCGGACCAAATATCGGTTCTATGATCAAAAATTGGAAGGCAGTTCTTGTTCTCAATTTTATCTGAACCCACAATCGGAAAAGTGAGGTTGTTTCCAACTGGAGAGAAATGAATACTGCTTCCTTCAGGTAAATTAAAATGGATGGAATCAGCACCTATCTGCATATAGTGCGTCACAATTGTGGTATCGTTAAGAGTTAAATTGGAAATAGATCCACTCAACATAAACTCTTTTAATATCCATTTATTAGAAACCTTTCCGGTAACCGCGAAAACCAATGTATCGTTTCTGTAACTGAATTCAGGCTCACCTGAATTCAGTGTTTTCCTAACTACAAATCTTAGGTAGTAATTTCGCTGGCCTATTTGGGGATTATCGAAAGTTACCCTTCCAAGGTTAGGCAATCCTTCTAGTGGGGATTTAAAAGCAATCCTTTTTGATAGAGAAGGGGTTTCACTTACACAACCCGCGCATATGGCTAGCGAAAGGAGAAACAATTTAATTCGCTCAATCATTAAACTAATATACAGGCTTAAATACAACTAAAAGATACGTTACTAAACCATTAAAATTTTCCACCATACAGTTTTTGGAAAAGTAATATTTTGACAAAAACCTTACATGTAGCAAAAGTAAACTTTAAGGTTGGGCAAAAAATAAATAAGAAATAATATAAATTTCAAAGATGCCTAATTTCAATCTATATGAAGCTATTCCATTTTTTACTGTGCTCCATCTTATCTGTTGGACTGTTATATGGTCAAAAACCACCCATCAAGTTTGGTGATATTTCTATAGAGGACTTAAAAATGAAATCTTATGAAAAAGATTCTTCTGCTGCAGCGGTTGTATTGGCCGATTATGGTGAATCTATCATTGAATACAACCAAGGCAAGGAAGAATTCGAAATAAAATTCGAACGCATTCAGCGAATTAAAATATTTACCAAAGATGGGCTTGAACATGCAAATTTTACAATCCCCTTGTATCATTCAGGTGGTGATAGTGAGAAACTAGCGGGTTTAAAAGCGGCCACCTATAATCTCGAAAACGGAAAAGTAGTTGAAACAAAAATGAAAAATGATGGGGTTTTTAAAGAGAAATTTGATTCTAACATTGATATTACTAAAGTAACGCTCCCTAATGTTAGAGAAGGATCAATCGTTGAAATTACCTACAAAGTGAATTCCGATTTTCTCTTCAATTTTCAAGATTGGGAGTTTCAAAGTACCATACCAATCGTTTTAAGTGAATATCGGGCAAGAATTCCAGAATACTTCAACTATGATAAATACATGCAAGGGTATGTTGTGCTTGATGTAAATGAACAAACACAAACACCTGGGTCAATAAATTTTGTTACAAGAGAAAGGGAAGGCGATCGGAATGTTCAAACTACATTCACCCAACAAAAAATAGAATTTCAGGAGAAACGATTCCGTTGGGTAGCTAAAAACGTACCGGCATTCAAAGCAGAACCCTATATAACCTCAAGCAGAGATTACACATCAAAAATAAATTTCGAATTGGCTTATACTCAATTTCCTAACAGTCCGATTAAACGTTATATGGGCAGTTGGGACGATATTAATAAACAATATGCGGAGAGTGACGATTTTTTTGGCGTTGTTTCAGGAAATGGGTACTTGAAAAAAACAGCTGATGAAATAACAGCCGGCATTACTGACTCAGAACAGAAATTGATTGCCCTTACAAATTACGTTAAGCAGAATGTAGCATGGGACGGCACCAGTCGAAAATTCTCGTCACAAAATCCTCGGAAAACGTTAGATGAAAAAAAAGGGAGTTCAGCAGATATTAATCTTCTATTAGCCTCACTGCTGGACAAAGCAGGGTTCTCAGTTTATCCTGTTTTAACAAGTACGCGAGATCATGGTTTTATTCGTGAAGCAACCCCGGTTTCTTCACAATTCAATTATGTTATTTGCATGGTAGCTTTTGATAACAAATCCATGCTTCTTGATGCCACAGAAAAGCTCTTGCCAATAGGCATGCTTCCTGAACGCTGCCTAAATGGGAGTGGATTTGCCGTATCTAAAAGTGGATACAAGTGGGTTCCCCTTCAATCCAAGACAAAGTCTAAAATTACTGTTAACGCAGACTTAACATTAACTACTTCAGCTGACTTAACAGGTAAACTACAAATTGACCGGAGCGGATATGATGCCCTGGCGTGTCGTAAAAAATATTTCTCCAAGGATGAGGCCGAGTATGTAAAAGATTTTGTTGGTAGTCGTTCGTGGGAGATAACCAAGACGGAAATTGTAAACGCGAAGGAAATTCATCAACCGATTAAAGAAAAATATGAATTGGCTGTGAGTGAACACATCATGGCAGCCGGCAATGTTTACTATTTAAATCCTTTACTTTTGTATCGTATCAGTGAAAATCCTTTCAAGTTGGAAAATCGCGAATATCCAGTAGATTTTAGCAGTCCATTTGAACGGATATTTATGTGTCGCATAACATTACCTGAGGGATTTTTAGTGGATGAACTCCCACAGGCTAAAGTAATGGTACTACCGGAAAATGCGGGTCGTTATACATACAGCGTAACACAAGCAGGCAACGTGTTAAATATTGTTAGTAATTTTCAAATTAATAAAAGCATTTTCGTCCAGGCAGAGTATCCAAATCTGCGAGAGTTCTATAACCAGGTGGTAGCTAAGCAAGCCGAGCAAGTTGTGTTAAAGAAAAAATAGATTCATAATGATGAAACAAATATTTTCTGCAATCCTTTTGTTTATCATATCATCAGCTTATGCAGTCGATCCAAAATATCCGGTAACCACCATTCCGGCTGAATTAAAGGAAGGTACCGATGTTGTGATTCGAAGCGAAGAAACCATATTTAAAATTATTTCAAAAAGTAAAGCAACCCTTCATGTTCATGAAGTTTACACCATCTTTAATGCGAAAGGGAAAGCCTATGCAACCGAAGTGGTCGGTTACGACAAATTAAGTCGCGTTGTAAATTTTGATGCTACAGCCTATGATGCTAGTGGCAAGCAAATTAAAAGGTTAAAAAACTCAGATATTTATGATCAAAGCTCTTTTGATGGATTTAGTCTTTACAGCGATAATCGATTAAAAGTTGCTGACCTAACCCAGGGTAGTTATCCTTATACGGTTGAATTTGATTACGAATTAGAATATAAATTTCTTTTCTATATCCCCACATTTGTAGTCTTGTCGCGCGAACGGGTTTCGCTAGAGCGGTCACAGTACATGCTAGTATATCCTCCTGATTTAGCCCCTCGGGTTAAAGCACACAATTTGGATAACCTTAGTCCAAGCCAAGGAAAAACAAAGGACGGCTTTGAAACCCTGACCTGGAGTTTTGAAAAAATGCTCCCTTTGAAATTTGAATCTCTGGGGCCGCTTCACGAAGAATTATTCCCTCGCATTTCTGCAGCTCCCTCTCAATTTGCATATGAAGGGTATGAAGGGACCATGAATTCATGGAACGAATTTGGACAATGGATTTTATCCTTAAACAAAGGAAGAGACCAGTTGCCGGAAGAAACAAAAAATAAAATAAAATCGCTCACTGCTGATCTTAAAACAAATGAAGAAAAGATTAAGGCTGTTTATGAATATCTGCAAAGCAGGTCG
Organism: Cyclobacteriaceae bacterium; assembly: GCA_016787755.1. GTDB lineage: Bacteria > Bacteroidota > Bacteroidia > Cytophagales > Cyclobacteriaceae > ELB16-189. Next base: position 314,206 of record JAEUUA010000023.1, read on the forward strand.
CGATACGTAAGCATTCAATTAGGTATTGGTGGATTTCAACCCTTTGAAGCCAGTGTGGTGGATAAAACGGGTTATGGAGACTGCAAAGCACTTTCTAATTACACAGTTGCCTTGCTGGAAGCCGCGGGCATAAAAGCTAATTATACACTGATAAATGCAGGGAGAAATGAACCTTCCATGAAAACCGAATTTCCAAGTTCGCAATTCAATCACGTGGTAGTGGCCGTTCCGAATGGAGCTGACACCGTATGGTTAGAGTGCACCAGTCAGACTAATCCCTTTGGTTATATGGGTAGCTTCACAGGCGATCGAAATGCCTTAATGATTACAGATACCGGTGCAAAAATTGTAAAAACTCCACGGTACGGAGCTGAACAAAATATTCAGGCTCGATCTGCTGAAGTAATAATCGACAAAGCCGGAAACGCAAAGGCAACTGTTAAAACAACTTATTCAGGTCTTCAATATGAAAATGATGGCCTACATGCCATACTGAGTAACAACAGTGATGATCAGAAAAAATGGATTCAGGATAATACGCAAATACCTAGCTTCGATATAGCTTCTTTTTCTATGACAAATAGAAAAGATAAGATTCCTTCGGCTACCGTAAATGTCAGTCTGGTTTTAAATCGGTTTGCTTCAGTAAGTGGTAAACGTATCTTTATAACACCTAATCTAATGAACAGGTCAACCTTCATTCCGGAAAAAATTGAGGTCAGAAAAACCACCGTGGTTAGACGAACTCCTTTTATTGATATAGACACTATTCGCTATCAAATCCCCGAAGAAATTTATCCGGAGTTTCTTCCTGAATCCGTAAAATTCATTTCGCGCTTTGGCGAGTATGAGGCCAGTTTCAAAATTGATCAGGGAAGGTTACTTTATGTGCGCAGAGTAAAAATGAAGAAGGGAGAGTTCCCGGCTGACTCGTACAATGAATTGATTGAATTTTATAAAAACATGAATAAGGCGGACAATACTAAAATAGTATTTGTTACAAAAACCTGATCTTATTCTAAGGGTGTGTTCACTTCTTTGCTCATGACAAAGTAAACCAATCGATCAGCCATAGAGGGCCACCACTTGTTTAGCCAAACTGCGATTTTCCCTTGTGCAGTTAAGACGAGTGTGCGCTTACGTTTTAACACAGCGATATAAATGTGATGAGCACATTCAGCCGCAGACATCATTTTTTCTTCTTGTCTGGGTGACTCCCCTTGAGCAGTTCCGTCCTTGATGAGCGCCCTTTTACGGATGTTTGAGGTTGTAAAACCTGGACACGCTGTAAGTACATGAACGCCTGTTTTTATTAATTCATTCCGCAGCACTTCCAGAAACCCATTTAATGCAAACTTGGAAGCCGAATAGCCGGTCCTGCCCGGCAATCCACGAAAACCAGCCACCGAGGAAATACCCACTACGGATCCTCTATTTTTTATTATTTCCGGAAGGCAATACTTGGTGGCATATAGTGCACCAAAGAAGTTTGTGTCCATTACTTTTCTTACAACCTCTAAATCAACTTCCGAAAATAGTGCTCGCATGGAGATGCCGGCATTATTGATTAGGATATCTATTGTGCCATACAACCGAATGGCCTCTGCTGCCATTGCCTTGTTATCCTGCTCATTGCCAACATCCGCGGCAAAGCCATGTATAAGAATATTCTTTTGTCGTAGTGCAATTACGGTCTTCTCAAGATCGCCCTGATTGCGTCCTGTGATGAGAACCTTTGCTCCCTCCGTTCCAAACTTCTCAGCCAATGCTCGTCCAATGCCTGAAGTACCTCCTGTAATAATGACTACCTTATCTTTCATCGTAATGCGTGGCAAAAGTAATGAAAACATTGTTTTATTTTTGAATTCATGATATTGCTTAGGCTCTTATCCTACCTCCCGTTTTGGGTACTTTATCTCTTTTCAGATTTTCTGTTTTTTGTTAGTTATCGGTTGGTTAGTTATCGCAAAAAAATTGTTCGAAACAACCTACAAAATTCATTTCCTAAAATGGGAGACAAACAACGGAAACAGATTGAAAAGCAATTCTACAAGGACTTGTGCGATTATGGTGTTGAAACGCTAAAACTTTTAACTATATCGGCCGAGGAATTAAAAAAGAGAATGGTCTATAAGAACCCTGAACTTGTTAAAGAATTCGCAACAGCAAATCAATCAATCCTTTTGCTAACCTCACATCAGTTTAATTGGGAGTGGTTGCTCGCATCCGGGTGCCTGTATCTTCCGCTAGGGGTGGATTTTGTTTATCAAGAACAAAGTAACAAAACGTTCGATGCGTTTTCACTGGCCGGTCGAACACGGTTTGGGGCATTCCCCATTGAGCGAACACAAGTAGGACGCGAGGTGATCAAGAGAAAGAATATTTTGCGAGGGGTAGCTATTATGGCCGACCAATTTCCGGGGCACTCGAGTGATAAAAAACATTGGACTCAATTTCTCAATCAGAATACCGCTTTTTTCTTTGGACTTAGCCAGGTCGCCTATGTGACGCAATATCCTGCTGTGTTTTACGGCATTCGAAAAATAAAGCGTGGCTACTACGAAGCCGAAGGATTTATTGTGTCAGTGCCTCCTTATGAAAAAGGAAGTCAACAAATTGTTGATGAGTATGCAAAAGCCGCAGAAAAAATTATTGAACGCTATCCATCCGGATGGTTGTGGTCGCACAACCGATGGAAAACAAGGGACTAATTAAGTAACATTTCAATATCTTCACGTGAAAGTGACTTAATTACATTCTCTTCACTTTGAATCAGATTTTCTGATAATTTCAATTTGTGTTTTTGTAGAGTCAAGATTTTTTCTTCCACGGTGTTACGGGTTATAAATTTATAACTAAACACTTTTTTCTTTTGTCCTATACGATGTGCTCGATCCATTGCCTGTGCTTCCACAGCCGGATTCCACCAGGGGTCAAGAATAAATACATAATCTGCTTCCGTTAAGTTTAATCCTAAACCCCCTGCCTTTATAGAAATTAAGAAAACCTTAACCGTTTCTTCCCTATTAAATCGCTCTACTTGTTCTTTGCGGTCTTTACTCGATCCATCCAAATAGGCGAATGGGATTTTCTTTTCCTTCAACATGTGACGCACGATGTCAAGATGTTTTACAAACTGACTAAACACTAAAAGTTTGTGTCCTTCCAACAAGGCATTCTCGAGCATATACGAAACGTCTTCGAGTTTACCTGAATCGCCACTATAACTTGGATCGACCATTTTCGGGTGATTGGATAATTGGCGCAACTTAGTAAGCCCTTCCAAAATCATCATGCGCGAACTGTTGATCCCCTCTTTGTCGATCAGGTCGAGAATTTTATGACGGTAGAAAGATTTCGCTTCATCGTATTTCTTTTCTTGTTCAACTGTCATATTCGTGTAGTGAACATTCTCAACCTTTTCAGGGAGATCCGTAGCTACTTGTGATTTTAGCCTCCGCAAAAGAAAAGGTTTTATTATTGCATTTAACTTTTTTGTTTTCGCTTCATCATTTTTCTTTTCAATTGGAATCTGATATTCGTTCTTAAAGAAGGTTTGTCCACCCAGCAATCCCGGATTAATGAAAGTAATCTGAGACCATAGATCAAGTGTTGTGTTTTCTAACGGTGTACCTGTAAGGGTAAGTTTATAACGCGACTTCAGTTCTTTTACTGCTTTCGCGATATTTGAATTTGGATTTTTAATAACCTGCGATTCATCCAAAATAATATAGTTGAAATAAAATTTCTGAAACAACTCGATATCTAACCGTGTAATGCCATAGGAAGTCAGCACCACATCGTAGTTACTAAACCGAGTGATATCTTTATTGCGCAGTGTGCCTGTGTAGGTTAAAATCTTTAAATCCGGAGTAAACTTGGCCGCTTCCATTTCCCAATTGTAAATCAGTGAAGTTGGCATAATCAATAATGTTGTTCCTGCTTCCCCTTTTTCTTTCTCTGACTGAAGAAGTGCCAATGCTTGAACAGTCTTTCCAAGACCCATATCATCGGCCAGGCATCCGCCCAGATGAAACTCGTTTAAAAAGCGCAGCCAATTATATCCAGCTTTTTGATAAGGTCGAAGTATGCCTTCAAATTTTTCCGGAAGTGCATAATCTTTAATTCCACTGAATGATTGCAGGTTGCGGAGTCTATCGCTCATATGAACTTTAGCAAGACTTCCCTCTTCTAATTCACGCAATAAATTTATATGATGTTTCTTTAGAACAGGTTTTTCATTTTTGCCATGTGTTTCGCTCATAGCAAAAAGATCTCCGTATTTTACTAGCCAGGTTTCGGGTATGATGGCTATCTCTCCATTAGGAAGTTTAAACTCAACTTTCTTCTTAAGAATTAGTTTGCGCAATTCTTTAAAAGAAATTTCATACTCGCCAAACCTGATTTTTGCATGGATATCAAACCAGTCAATATTTTCTTTTACTTCTAGCTCAATTACTGCCTTACCAACAAAGTATTTTTTATCTCTGTTATCGGGCTGGCTAACTTCAAACCCGAGGTTAAGCAGGTTAACACGATTTTCATTTAACCACGAAAAGGCCTGGGCTTTTTCAACAGCAGTGCGAAAACCGCGTAAAGGAAGCCCTAGCTTTATAAGAGTTTGTGAGTATTGTTTCTCCGTATCATTACTTCTTTTAATACGATGAAAAACGTAATCATTATCTTTTTTCTCAACCGTTACACTTACAGGACCAAAGGCATCTCCCCGAAAACGGTGCTTTCCATATTTAAATGAAAGATCAAATACAATTTTGCCAGCCTCGTCACTTGCAACCCCATCATCATTCGATTCTCCAAACAACGATTTAACTTCTTTTGAAGTAGCCGGGGGTAACTCTGAAATCGTTAACAGCGGATGAGGATCATACTCATGCTTATTAATTTCAAACCCATGCGCCTCAATCTCATCAAAAGAAGCTATCAGAGGAGCGACAAATCGATTGTAATAAGTTTCCTCCAGGTTTTTAGGAATGACTACATGCTTCTTGCTTAGGAAGGGTAAAAGTTTTTTCCCATCCACTGATTTTTCAAAACCATAAAGTTTTCCGTTTAACACCATCCAGGCCGGATGTTTGCAAATCAAGTAGGCACTTGGATTGGGAATTTCCACCCGTTTTCCCTCATAGCTTATGGTTGGGAAATAATTTGTGCTTTCATCACCTCGTCTGAAATGAAATTGAATGCTGGCGCGTTTATCCAATACTTCTACTTGCCTCCAGGTAGGTTCGCCATCATTGCCCATTTCGAACAGCATCTTACCCTTCATTTTCTCAAGCACAGCAGCTCTCCGCTTTTCCATGAACACTTCAATTTGTTCTTGAAGGAGTTCATCACCTTTTTCCTTTTTGAAAACCTTATTGAAGAATTCATCGGGCTTCATGATTTTTTTTGAAAAATGTTTGAGGACGGCATCCTGGCTCATTCCATCCATCATTTCTATTAATTCAAAGTCGCGATCATCTAACCCTTTAGAAAATTCACGAGCGTTCTTATGGGAAATGTTCTGATGTTGATAGGTGAGCTTTCCTTTTTCATCAACATGAACAATAAACGACTCAAAAATATAGCCCAAATACTCATGCTGATACAGCGAGTAGATGATTTGAAAAGGTTGGGCTGCCGAAACTTTCATGAACAAAAAAACTTTTATCTGCATCCATAAGTGCAACTCGACCTATAAAAGAAGCACTTAAGGCTACTTTTAAGCACTTTACAGAGTAAGCAGAATTGCAAATTAGGTAATTCTAACTTAAAAATTCGTTGAATTTGTCCTAAAATCATGCTTACTAATTACATGCTACAAATGATCGATTGAGTAGGAACGGGCAGCAAGCCGTGCAGGATAAAAGGAAACCAAACTAGTTATTGCAATAATAGCTAGGGAGGTAAGGAGAAAATCTGAGAACTTCATGTCAACCGGGTAGCTTGAAACAATGGCATTGTCCATGCCCATTCCCACCAATCCAAAACGACTCTGTAACCAGCAGATGATGCCTCCCAATGCAAGTCCGGTAATGGCTCCTGAAAATGCAATGAGGGCCCCCTCGCTCAAAAATATTTTTTGAATTAACTGCTGCTGTCCTCCCATCGCAAATAGAATTGAGATGTCTTTTTTCTTATCAATCGCCAGCATCATCAAAGAAAAGAAAATGTTTATGGATGCAACTAACACCAACAAAATCAGCGCTACGGCTGTAAAAAGTTTTTCAATTTTAAGTAAGCGGTAGATGTCCTGATGTTGTTCTTCGTTGGTAAGTACTTTAAACTTCTCACCAACAACTGCTTTAATTCTTTTTTGAACATCCTTTTCATTTACTCCCATATTGGTTTGAATTTCCAAAGCCGTGCGCTTATCTCCATAGGTTAGCAATTCCTGAGCAAATTGAAGTGGTACAAAAATGTAATTCTCATCGTAATTCTTCTCAATGGAAAAAACTCCTCCCGGTTCAATGGATTTTCTTGTATATATCTGCGAAGGATCCATACCTGATGATTTCATGTTTTTAATGTAGAATAATTGCAAGGGATATAAGTTCTCCCCGGCTGCTACCGACAGGGCATACTGAATTCCGCGCCCAATGATGGCATAATTAATTCCTTTCTCCTCTAGCACCAATCTGCCATCGGCAATATGATTGTCTAGCCGATGCTGATCAAGAAAATTATTACTTACCCCCTTTAGGGTAATTACCATATCGGCCTCGCGATAACGCACGTATGCGTAGTCTTCTATTACCTCCGTAACAATTTGAACTCCTTCAATGGCTTTGATTTTATTTAGAAATTCAGGGGATACCTCGAATGATTTTCCCTTTACTAATTCTACTTTTATTTCGGGGTCGAAAGAAGAATTTAAGGATCGAAGCAAATCTCCTAACCCATTGAACACGGAGAGCACTATGATTAAAGCAGCCGTGGAGAAGGCGATTCCAATCATGGAGAGTAAGGAAATGATGTTAATAAAATTTTTCTTTCTCCTGGAGAAAAAATATCGTCTCGCTATGAAAAGGGAAAGATTCAAAAAAACTTTAGATAACAGATTGTTTAGGCCTGCTCATCATTTTCCTTAGGGATGTTCAGGTTTTTAATTAGGTCTTCTATACGCTGTGCATTTTCTTCCACCTCATCAATAAAAAATAAAAGAGCAGGAATTATACGAGCCTGATTGCGGATGCGATCTCCCAATGCTTTTCTGATTTCACTTTTGTGCGATTCAATATTAGCCAGCACGGCATTTTTATCTTTGGCTAAAGTCATACTTAAATAGACTTTGGCAATACTTAAATCAGGACTCATTTGAACACCGGCTATGGTAATAAAAGCATTCCCTAAGATTCCCTTCTTGTCCTTCAGGAAAATATCACTTAATTCCTTTAGAATCAGCTTGCTGTATTTCTGCTGTCGTACGGTGCCACTCATCAAGGCAAAGATACTAAAGATTACTGTGTCCGCTTTTATATCTGTAAGACTGTCAACTTTTTTATTTTATTTGCGCCAACAAACTAACCATCGGTGCTACTTCGCCTTTTCCGTGTTAATGATCCTTATCGCTTGCTGGGCATATTTGCTTTGTTGGTTGCCTTTAGCTTATGGTTTTTTATCGATCCTGCTGATTTAACACTAAATGAGCTTAAGAGCATAGTTTTGGGAGAATCGCTAAACGATGGAAAAACTTTATATGCTGAACTATTCACGAGCACACCGCCACTGACTGCGTGGTTCTTTGAATGGATCGATTTTATTTTTGGACGATCCCTCCAAGCACGTCATATCATTTCCTTATTGATCATCTTTTTTCAAGGCTCCTTTTTTGCTATTGTGCTGATCAATAACAAAGCTCAAAATGAAAACACCTACTTACCCGCTTTAATTTTTGGCGTTCTTTGTTTGTTTTCGTTCGATATGCTCTCGCTATCGGGTGAACTTCTTGCCTCCACATTCCTCCTCTTCGCATTAAATAATCTTTTTAAAGAAGTTGAGTTCAGGATTCAACAGGACAGTACGCTTTTAAATTTGGGAATTTACTTAGGTATTGCATCACTTTTTGTTTTTAGCTATTCTATCTTTTTGCCAGGAACGCTAGTTATTCTTATGATTTTCACGCGCGCCACTGTTCGCAAAATTTTGCTGCTTGTTTATGGGTTTATTTTGCCCCACTTACTGCTAATGACCTTCTACTTTACAAAGGGAGACTTCAATTTTGTTTGGACCAATTTCTATCAAGGAAATGAATGGCGTGCAGATAATTTCATCTCGCTATGGAGCCTGGTGTGTTTATCCGCTACCCCTATTATTTATTTTCTATTTTCTTTAGTGATGGTTAATCGTGAGGCGCACCTGACAAAATATCAATCTCAGCTTTTACAAATAATGTTTTTATGGCTTGGTGTGGCTATGTTAGAGATAACTCTCGCGGGCAAAATGACTCCGGCCAGAGTAATAACATTCATTCCTCCGCTGGCTTATTTTACGAGCCATTACCTATTATTGATCCGAAGAAAATGGATTGGCGAAATTATGTTGTGGATGTTTGTTGGAGGCATTGTAACAACCAGCCAACTGGCGCGCTATGGAAAAATTAACGCTATTGAATACGGGGGGCTATCCATTACTGAATCAAATTACAGGAATCAAATAAAAGGGAAAAAAATTCTTGTGCTTGGAACAGACTGGGGCCTATTCAAAGAAAACAAACTGGCGTCCTATTTCTATGATTGGTCCTTATCAAAGAACTATTTTGAAAATCCGGACTATTTTGAAAACGTAGTTTTGATAGACCAATCGTTGGTGCTTGATGCACCGCAAATAATTGTTGATACCAAAAATCTGATGGAAAAGATCATGGTTCGAAATCCAAAATTAATGAGCAAATATGAGCGCGCTGGAGACCTTTACATTCTCAAGTAGAATCTGTTACTTTACTATTCAAAAGAACTGCTGGTGAAATTACGGGTACTAGTTCTTAGGTTGTCCTGGTCATTGCTTTTTTACTCATGCAACGAGGTAACGTTTCACGAACCGCAGCCTTCTGGCATTGCACCATTAAAAAGCATACCATCTGCCTTACAGGGTCAATATTCCACACGCGATAAAACCACCGGGGAAATTGGTGACACCTTAATTATCGAGTCGTGGGGCTATCATTTCAAGGATACTAATGATAAAGCCTGGCTGGGGAGTGGTAGAATCAGCGATACGCTAGTCGTTAAGTTTTATCAAAATTATTACTTCGTCAACTTTAAAGAAGGTGATCAATGGGTGCTTCGAATAGTAAAAGAAAAATCACCCGGTGTTCTTGATTTTTTGTCGATAGATATTCAAGACGATGCCAACCGCAAGGAAATGTTGAAAAGGATTTCGCGAAAAATTCCTGTTAAGGAAGTAAAAAAGATTGACGATACGTTTTATCAGATCAAGCCGACTCAGGCACAATTAATGACATTGATCAGAGAGGGATATTTTACCGGGATTGAGTTGAGGAAGATGAAGTGAGCAGAAGAGTCCTACACTTTTGAAGCGTAGAACTGTTCTGAGAAATTCTTTTAATCAATTATTCTTCTTTTTCTTCAGCAGGTTTTGAAGTTTGTTTTCCAAGACCTTCTGAGCTTCCTGCTTTACATCCGTTTTTGTTGAATCCGCTGGCGCTCCGGCTACCACTTTGGTAGTATCCTTCTTAGAGCTGAGAATATTACTAAGTACATCTTTCGGTTTTCCTCCCTCTAAAACACCTTGTATAGCTTGTTTTCCTTTTTCTTCTGCCGCAGCGGTCACAGCCTGTGTTACTTGCTGTTTTTGCTCCTCCATGAGTAAACTAGTTTTGGGATCTTTATAATTGCCTCCCAAAGCAATGGTTACAGGAATCTCCGAAGTAGGATTATTTGCCCCCGTATTTTTATTTATAAATCCTTGAAGCTGAGATCCTAATTTACCAGCAGGCACATTCATTTTAAGAAGATAATTAATGGAGCCGTCTAAACCGGTGCTTCCACTGATGTTTGTTTTGTACTCTCCAAATTTTACATCAAACGGTTTTACGCTTAGCGAACCATCTTTAATGGCTGCAGACATCAACACATCTTTTAACGTTACCTGATCAGAATTATCAAGTTTAGTAAGAGAGGTTATGCCCGAAACCAATTTTGATTGGGTTAAAGCAGCTTGAGCAATTTTAATCAAACCACTACCATTCACCGTATTCATCTTAGGCATCATGTCCTGTCCTAATTCGCCACTGATTTTAAAATCCGTTCCAAAACTTCCATTCACCAAACCAGCAATTGGTGCATAGGTTTGTACAATCGAAAAGGAAGTAGCCGCCTGTTGAATAGAAAGGCTTTCTATCTTAATTCCCAAATCATACAAGGGGTGGTTTATGTCTTTTGTATTATAGGTTCCGTTGATGGCAAACGCCCCGCCAAGCATATTGAATTTTAATTCATTTAAGTTCGCAATCCCATCTTTTACAATTACATCCCCATTCACATTAGTCATTGTATAGTCCATCATCTTCACGGTTTTTAAATTGGAATGAAGAATAAAATCTATATTCTGTGGCACAGGAATAATACTATAGGCAGTCGGTTCAGCAGGCGTTGTGGGGGCTTCCGTATCCGTCATAAATTCATTCAGGTCTAAAAGCACTGAATTGAAATTCATATTACCTTTTATGGTTTCGGAGCCAAACAAATAACCAATATAATTGCTGATGGACCCGGCCACGGTAAAATCACTCTTACCGATGGTTCCTGTAGTATTTGTAATCTCTATTTTTTTTGGATCAAACACAGCATTGGCCTGGCTGATGGCAACGGGAGGAAGATCGGCAGAGCTGTATTTAAAATCCCTAAGCGTAGCAATACCACTAGTGGGCAATCGATCATATCTTCCCGCATCCAGATCAGAATACTTCCCTTTAGTTTCGATATCCGCTTTAACCTTTCCGGCAAGAGTCATACCTTCAACCGGAAATATCTTAGTGATCTTTTCCAGATCAATGCCTCCATTTGCTTTTACATCCCATGTGTAGTCATCCAGGTTTTGTAGGATCAAATCCGCAGTAAATCGTTCGCCATCCAACAACATTCCAAAGTCCTTTACATTTATTAAAGTCTCTGCGATTTTTCCAGTTGCGTTTTGAATCGAGGCTTTGAATCTAAGGTCTTCTAATGGAATCGGAAATTCAGAAGACTTCACGTACCCATTGGCGAGTGACATCGTTGCGTTTACAGAAGGCATCACTTTCCTTATACTATCGTACACACCTTTTGCCGTTGCATCAACCGCAAAAGCACCTTTCATTTCCAACCCATCCATGGGAAACATCGTGCCAAGTTCGGCCAGGTTGAGTGCTGCCTTTACATTAGCATCCATGCGATAATCTTTCAAGTTCTCAATCAACAGGCGCGCGTCTACTGGATTGGTTCCAAATTCCAGATGAAGTTTCTTTAAGTCAATTACTGTATTTTCAATAACTCCAGTCTTATTATCAACCAACAAATCCATGTTAATGTTAGAGATTGCAGTTGGCAGATCGGGATATTTGAACATGGCATCTGTTACATTAAGCGCCATATTAAATGCCGGCATTTGGGTGTCACTCATGGTGCCTTTTACAAATCCCGAAAAAGACAAATCACCTTTGGTTTCAATATTACCAAAGTCTTTGGTATACATACCGGGCACAAGGGATAGTAAACTCTTAAATGAATTTTCCGGACTTGAGAACTGCATGTCCATGGCATAATCATTCTCATTCATTTTAAACCAGCCCTCCAGATGCATAGTAAAGTCATTAAGTCTTGTGCTATTGTCCTTAAACGTATACCGTGTGTATTCCTCACTAATTCCAATTATAGCACTAAACTCAGCTTGTTTATTAGTCAGATACTCCGTGCCATCAAACTTAACTGTAAAAGAGTCGATGGTAGTTTTTGTTTTTAAATCAAACTCTTTTTCATTGAAGTCCCCACTGCCGCTGTGATTTAACCCCTTCAATGAGGTATAAAATGGAATGGATTGATCGTCATAAGTAAGTTGTCCATCACTTATTTTCCAGTGATCAATTCCAAATGAAAATGAACCCGGTTCTTCCGCAGCAGGTGCTGCTTCCGGTGAAGGGTAGGTAATATCATAATTCGACTTACCATCGGGCAGCACTTTTATCGTAATCTGCGGACGAAACAATGTAATCCCTTTTATTCGCAACTGATCCCCAAAAACCAGTTCCTTTAGGTTTAGCTCCACAGCAAATTCCTCAACCACAAAAAGTGGGGTGCCTGCAAACGGTTCGCGGTTAAAAACGCCCAATTCTTTAATCTTCACTGTAACATTGGGGAAATTGCTGAATAGGGTGAGATCAAAATTATTCACATCAAAAATTATATCTGCATTAATGTTTTTGGCTAGTTCCTTATCGATGGCGGATTTTATGTCGTCTTTAAATAAAACAGGAATGATATAAGCAGCAGCAACTACAACAAGTATTAGAATGCCAACCCCCATTAAAATTTTTTTCACAATCTTCATAGTCTCAGTATTTTGAAATCTTAAACAAAAGTAGCAAATCCAGTACCATTAGAAATGCCAACCCCATTAACTAAACAAACAACGGGGTAAATTTTGAAATCGTGCTAAAAGCCTGTACACCATCGTGTTCAATGAATTTCTTCTTGGGAAGCCAGTGATTGTAAGAGTTTGTATTTTTAATGCAAATTCCAACCCCCACTGAAACAGGCTGATTTTCTAAAGAGTAGTGGGTGTTGAACTACTTGGGAGGTGAAATGGTAATGCGTTAATTCTCAAGTATTCGCATTTCTACTCTGCGATTTAGAGCATGAGATGCTTCCGTATCTTCCAGGCTAACGGGTTGAGTTCCTCCAAATGCTTTTGTCTTAATCTTTCTTTTATTGCTCCCTTTGGACACCAAATAAGCTTTAACTGCGTTCACACGCTCCTGAGAAAGAGCCAGATTGGCATTTGCATTTCCACGTGTATCGGTGTGCCCTTCCAACTGAATTACCATGCGTGGATTATTTTTTAGCATCAATACAACTTCATCCAACTCTTCAAAAGAAGATGCAGAGATTTTGACTTTGCCCGCATCAAAATTCAAATCTTCGAGTCGCATTACTTTACCAATCGTGTGGGTAGTTTCTGCGTTGTGAACTGCTGCCGAAGGTAGATTCAATTCGATGTTCTGTATAACTCTGCGTTCACCATTTGCTTCCGCAGGATCCAGTAGATATTTAGAAGGAGCAAATCCTGCGGCCTCCACCGTAACAGAATATTTCTCATTGTCAAAAAGCGGAAACTCAAAAGTACTGCCTGAAAGGAAGCCCACCTTACTTCCATACGGAAGACTTTGATACGAGATGCGAGCAACAACTGGCTCTTTGGTTAAACCATTTACAATATTACCCTGCGCGTAAATTAACGTGTCGGTTCCCTGACCTTTTACACCAAAGGGGATTAATAATAATAAAAGAAGAGAGGTGCCTTTCATTCTACATCGTTAAGATTTTAAATTCTACCCTACGATTCTTACGATTGCCTTCGCGTGTATTGCTCTTGTCAATCAATTGAGTTTCCCCAAAGAACGTTGTTTTAATTCTCTCAGGCGCAACGCCTTGCTCGACCAGATATTTCGATACTGCTTTTGCTCTTCGTTCTGACAATCCAAGGTTATATGCTTCAGGGCCTGTTGGATCTGTGTGACCAGAAATCTCCACCTGCATGGTTGACTTTTCCATCATTAGGGTAACAATACGCTTAAGCTCCGGGAAGGACTCACTCTTCAAAATTGATTTATCAAAATCAAAGAAGATATTGTTTAATGTGATTTTGGTATTTCCTTCAACCAGTGCCACTTCAATAGGAGCAAGGGTAATGTTCTTATTAACCAATTGTCCGTCTTTTTTAAAGTTTCTCAAGTCCAGATTTTGATTTTCCGAAATATGATCTTTGGCTTCCGCTCGGAACCCATATTGCTGCCCGCCCGGTAAGTGAATTTCATATTCGCCTGTCACCGGATCGGAATAAGTTGACCCTATTTCTTTTCCATCAGAAAGTCGCTCATAGATAATTTTTGCGCCAATGGGTTCTCCCGTTTTTGCGTCTATCAACTTTCCTTTTACAATTACAATTGGATCAGGCGTCAGTAACACAGGCATCTTTACGCGGTAGATGTCGGAATTATCAATGGTTATCCCTCTTGAGTAATAGGCATATTCGCTGGTAGACGGAATATTGAAGAACAGATCGTCTAATTTGGTATTGATATCAGGTCCCATATTTTCCGGAGAGGACCAATTTGTCCATGTTTCATCAAGGCGCTTGCTCATAAATATGTCACTCCCCCCGTAGCCACTAAATCCGTTAGAAGAAAAATACAAAGTTTTATCATCGGAAGCGAGAAAAGGTGCTGTCTCTTCACCTACAGTGTTTACACCTTTACCAAGGTTCAGGGGTTGAGTCCAGGTTCCATCGTCCTTTTCGAAGCTTACATATAAGTCTCTCCCTCCCTGAGTGTCCTCGCGCTCCACAGACATGAGAAGTGATTTTCGTGTGTTGGCTAAAAAGTAATTTGCCTTTTCATTATAGTTGTAATCATTTTCGATTTCCAGCGGCTTAGGGTCACTCCATTTCCCACCCACATTCGTGCTCATAGATACCCCGGCTACCATCTTTCCTTTATCAAGGTATTTATTTCCCAACAAAATCACCACGGCCTTTCCATCAGGTGTGGAAGAAACCGTGTTGACAAAGTTGGGTTGAGCGTTATTAAACTGGGGACCCATGTTTTTTGCAAGGCTCCACTTACCATCTGTACCTAGTTCCGAGTACCAAATATCTTCTTTATCGCTTGTCCCACCCACATTTTCAGGATGGTTTTTTCGGCTGAAGTAAAGTGTTTTCCCATCAGGCGAAAGCAAGGGGTTATATTCACTGAAGTCGCTGTTTACGTTTGTGTCCAGCCGCTCCACCAAGAGCCCTTTGCTAAGTAACTCGGGCAAATCAATTGCTGCGATAATAGGAATATGGGAATCGGAAATAGCCACAGCATCCAACGAAAAATAATCGGGTAGTGCACTGCCATCAAACTCCAATTTTACAGCACTTACCTTATAGGTGGTTTTTTCAAGAAAGACATTTAGCATCCTGCCTTGCAAGGGTACTGACATTGGATTAAACGTATGCACCAGATATTCTTTCCCGGCCATATCATAGAGATAAACCCTATATAGGGCACCTGGATTATAAGACTCAGCTATCGCTATTTGCTGGACTTGTATCGGTGTTGAATAGCCAAGTTTAATAAACTCAGTACGTTTGGGTTTGTCGGGTGTCCAGGCACCCGGATTTTGCCCTCCAGCTGGCAACACATTCGGTTCTCCCAATGCCTGTTGCGCTGAATATTGTATAGGGGTTAATTGCGAAGAAAAATCAACGACTTTTGAAGCCCATTGAACTGTTTGACCATTCGAGAATTGAATCCCTGCCAAAACCAGGCAAAGGATAATTGGAGTTTTTCTCATAGAAGTTAAGTACACAGAAATAGCTGCGCTATCGTATTAAAAGATAAACATAGCTAAAAATTGAAAAAGCGGAAAATAATTACATCAAACCTATGATTCCGTTGCAATATGGAAACATGTTTTTCTCGGTTTTTTGGTAAAATCAATCCATTGATGCCTTATTAAAAAGAAGAAATCCTACATGGAGAAGCACCCCAAGCTCATTTTGTTTGTCATCATAATAATTAATGCTTAGGCTGATTGGGCCAACCGTTGAGTGCAACACAAAGCCGGCAGTTCCCGCAAAAAACAGATCTGTTATTTCCCGGCTAAGGGCTGCCTCCTGATTTTGTCCCATCCCGATTGATTCAATGGGCTTAAATAGATATCCTTCAATTCGAAAATCAAGACTCTTTCTTATAGCAAACACGTTGCGCCAGCCACCCGCCACAAAATTAAAGGCTCTAAAATTTTCTAATAACAGGGTCTTACTATCCTGCATGGGGTAAAAAGCAGGAGCATTAATGATCGTTCCTCCGTAGTTTGTAAACACAGGTTGATTTGAAAACACTCCCTCTAAAAAATAACCTGAGCTATAAATTCCGCGCTTAAAATATTGCTCCAATGAAATTTTCGCACGAACCCAAGTGCGATACGACTTAGTTGCATCCACAGCAATGGATGTATTGCCAGGTTCTAAAATTTCATTAACCCCAAACCAATCCGCACTAAATGAATAAAGCTTACCCGTTGAGGCATACTGTTTTCGATTAAGAGTATTCGTAGAGAAATTAATTCCCAGTCGGCTTCCCCTTAACCGAAGAATGTCTAACGTATCTGTGGAAACAAGTACCCTTGAATTTATGTATTGATCTCGGTTGTTAATATAGGAGCCATCCAGTGTTAACTTATAATTTCCCCTTATTGGAAAGCCCCAACTTAAACCAATTTTTCGATCGATCCGATTAAGTACGGTTGGTTGAATATTTTTCAAGACCAAATCTTTCCCCTGAAAGTAATCCCAAGTATTGAAAGTTGCATAAGGTTCCAGGTAGTATCGGATTCGATTGGGAATATCTATCCGTGCTTTCATTTGGACCGACTTATAAAAATTACCTGCCGTAAAATTTATGTTTGCATGCGTAAGTGCCCTATTGAAGTAATAATAATTTAATCCCAGGTAAATACTACTGATGTTTCGGGTGGCAATAACACCCCCGAAATCAACCTGAAAATTGTTTTGTGGTCGCTTGGTTAACTTGAAATTAAAATCTTGTTTGTCAGGATTGAATGTAAACGTGGGATATAGATTACTGAAATAAGCTTCGGAGGTTAAATTATAGAACCCAAATTTTACTTCGGAAAAAGTAAGGTTTCGGTTGCCGACCTTAAAAAACCGATTGATGTATTTTTGTTGATTTATATTGAACCCGTCAAATTCAATTTTCTCAATCACAAACGCTGGGGTCTTATTGTTGAACTTATTTCTGGCTACTGCTACCTCCTCGCATGTTCTACGGCTGGCAATTTTATTTTTTATTTCATGTATTTGTCGCATGGTTTGAACGTACCCGCTATCGATCAAAGCTTGGGCCTTACCAAAATCAAACGTAGTATACCCACCGAGATTAGGTTGAATGTATATTCCTGATTCAGGAATATCCGAGGGATCAGATTTATCGAGTAACATATACAAAAGAGACTTCGAAATCAATTTGTCATCTTCTTTATAAGGATATTCCAGGTATATTTTTGACGATACGTTTGAACCGATGACGACATCCGGATTAAACTCTTTTTCCACAACATCCACCGGGAAGTTGTTATATACTCCGCCATCAAACAAATACTTACCATCTATCCGGATTGGGGTATAGAAAAAAGGAACTGTTTGGGTTGCCCGAAGTGCATCGCTTAAGGCGCCTCGCGAAAGAATTACTTCCGTCTGTGTAAAAATATCTGAAGCCACTACTCGAAGCGGGATAAACAAACTATCAAAATTATCACCCGCAATAGCCGAGGGTTGTGCTAGTTTTTCGGCTAAGGCAAAATTGAGAGAAAGATCGTTGGCAATATTGGTGTTGAACAAGATTGAAAGGGCAGAATCTAAAGAGAGATTAAGGCGCAGGAAGGATGCATCATCATCGTTGCGCGAATAGTATGATTTATTCCCAACTTCAAAGTTTCCATTTATCCATCGCAGAAATTCTCTTGAAAGAACAATCTCTTCAATCTGATGAGGGCTCATCCCGGCTGCATAACAGCCGCCAATAATGCCACCCATGGAGGTGCCTACTACATAATCAATTGGAATTTCATTTTCCTCCAAAGCCTTGAGTACGCCCACGTGAGCTATTCCCTTTGCCGCACCCCCACTCAATACCAAACCCACTTTTTGCGAAAAGCCAGTTAGTACAATGAGTATGAAGCACGTTGTGAGTATGAGTCTTTGCATAGGCTACCTAACTGTACGGTAAACAGAGTCGTAAGTTACTTTATAACCCACTGGCGATCAGAAAAATTGTGAGGATTAAATATTTTATCGACTGGCCACTTCCATCTCTCCAGCAGTAGACGGAAACGGGATTAACTGCAGCCTTTTTATAATTGCCGCTTTTACATTTTCATAGGCCGGAAAATATTCAGGCTTTACAGGTTGTGACGGTGGTAATTCTATTTTTAATGCATCCACCTGCACACCATTCTTCCAAAATCGGTAGCATAAGTGTGGCCCAGTGGCCAATCCGGTACTGCCTACATAGCCTATTGTTTGTCCTTGTTTTACGCGAGTGCCAGCTTTGATGCCACTGGCAATTTTCGACATATGAAGGTATCCGGTTGTGTAGGTTCCGTTATGACGCACCTTCACATAGTTTCCATTATTGGTTTTGTATTGAGCTTCCTCAATAATGCCATCACCTACTGATCGAATAGGTGTACCTGTTGGGGCTGCGAAATCAGTTCCTAAGTGTGGTCTGAAAACTTTTACTACCGGATGAAAACGATTTTTTGAATACCGCGAACTGATGCGGGTAAACTCGATTGGATATTTTAAGAGTGCTTTGCGCAAGCTGTTTCCCTTCTCATCAAAATAGTCAGCACCATCACCCTGATCAAATGGAAATGCATAGTAACCGCTGTTTGAATGCTCAAAGTAAACCCCCACTATACGCCCAATGCCTATCGGTACTTCGTCAACCAGGTTTTCTTCATAAATTAATTTAAACTGATCCCCTTTTTGCAAACGTTGAAAATCAACTTGCCACGCGAAGATATCCACAAATTTATTTGTAAGATCGTGTGAAATATTGAGTGCTTCGATGGTGTGAGATAACGTAGATTCGATTCTTCCACTGATCTGCCGCTCAAGGGTATCCACTCTGCGTTGGCAAGATTCAATCATCAAAGAATCCTTAAAATGAAACACGACATAATCAACTGCATTGGGTTCATATACGAGCGCGCGAACTGTCTTAAGAGAATCATGTTCAACCAACAACGTATATTTTTTATGCGCTGAGATTTTTCTGAAATCATATACCGAGCGTGGTAATAAATTCAGTTGCTGCATGATGGTTACCGGCACCGTGTATCCCGACAATAAATCAGTAAATCGTTGATTTCGTTTTACTTCATCCTCCACTACAAGCAGGTTGTTAACTACCATCCCGTGAAGAAAAACAGGAAGTACAATCTCGCGTTCAACGTGACTGACGGAATCACTCTCTAAAACAAAATCACCATGTGTAGAGAAGATCGAGGTTTTTGAATCAATCCAAAAAAAAGAGATGACTGCTACTATTAGCGAAGCGACAACGATCCAAACTGTTTTTGTAGTTGTTGAAAATACTTTCATTACTTAAAAAAATAGTGACAAAATTGCCACAAGGTTAGTTTAAAAAATCTGATTCTTGAAACCAGTTAACAAACTCAAATATAACACTTTAGTGGATTTATGAAAATTTTGCGTTAGTTAAGGATACAACTCCTTAAACTTATCCTTTCCGGCATCCAGAAATTTACTAAAGCTTTCTGCACTAAGATTGTATCCATAGGGCGAAACCAGTACCCGTTCATCTTTACCTACCAAGACGTAAAAAGGTTGAGCGTTATTGTTCAGGTTTGTAATCTGTAAGTCTGAATTTTGCTTGCCGATAGTTTTTTTCACTTTGTTATCATAGGTTGATGTGTACCAAGCTGTTTCAGGCAATTCCGTTTTGTCATCCACGTAAAGTGCAACTACAACAAAATTTTCTTTAAGCCTTTGCAGCACTTGCGGATCGGACCATACGTTGGCTTCCATCTCGCGACAGTTCGTACACCCATGGCCTGTGAAGTCGATGAATAACGGTTTGTTTTGTTGACGTGCACATGCTAATGCTTGATCATAATCAAAATAGCCTCTTAACCCATGCGGTAAATGTAAAAAGTCTTCATACTTGGGTTCATCGCAAAGTGCTCCGGCAGATTCGTCTTTAAGAATATTAAAATCATGAGTTTGTAGAGGCGGAAGATAACCTGCTAATGCTTTCAACGGAGCACCCCACATACCCGGCACTAAGTAAACTGCAAATACAAACACAATCATCGCCAGTGAAATTCTAAAAACACTAATTGTTTTATCTTCGGCATCTTTGCCCGTATCTCCCGGCAATCGAAATGCTTTCATCAAATAAAGTCCAATCAACACAACAATTACTATCCAGATGGCAATGTTGATTTCACGATCTAATATTCCCCAATGAAAGGCTTGATCGGCAATACTCAAAAATTTAAAAGCTAAGGCAATCTCAATAAAACCCAATACAACTTTTACCGTGTTTAACCAGCCCCCTGATTTCGGTAACGACTTTAGCCAATTTGGAAAGAAAGCGAACAGTGTAAATGGAATGGCGAATGCCAAAGCGAAAGCAAACATGCCGGCAATGGGTTTAAGAAATTCTCCACCGGCTGAGGAAACTAAAAGGCTTCCTACGATGGGTCCGGTGCACGAGAATGAAACAAGTACCAAGGTAAAAGCCATAAAAAATACTCCAACCAATCCTCCTTTTTCAGCTTGCTGGTCTACCTTGTTAATCAATGATCCCGGCAAAGTGATTTCAAACAAGCCAAGAAATGACAAACCAAATATGATGAAGACTAAAAAGAAAATTAAATTCGGAATCCACTCGGTAGAAAGATGATTGGCCGTTTCAGGTCCCATTAAAGGGGCAAGGGCTGCGCCTATCAAGGTGTAAATCAAAATAATGAAAAAGCCGTACATCAACGCCTGAAACTTTGTGCCTCTTCCGGTAAAGAAACTTACCGTCATCGGGATCATGGGAAAAACACACGGTGTGATAAGTGCTGCCAACCCTGCTAAAAAAGCAATTAGCAAGAATCCCAATAACGATTTTCCTTTTGGATCTTCTTTCACTAATGTAGGATCCAGAATAGGCCCTTTGTTTTCAGATTCTAAAAAAGTACTCGATTGACTCTTCTTCACTGTATCAACCGCAAATGGATTGGGTGCCGCTGGCTCTTCGCGCACAGTGCCGCTACCAACAACGTCCACGTTAAATCTAAAGTCATCGCCAGCAGGCACACATTGACCTGTTAAATCGGTACACACTTGATATTCAGATTCCCCGAACAGGTTTAAAGGAGTTGCAAGAATTTTTATTTTCTGACGAAACTCACCTGTCTTTTTAAAAATCTTTACCTCGCACTCAAAAATCTCATCATACTTATCGATGGGATTAATGGGAACCACTGCACCTACCAATTTAAAACTTGCATGCGGCACCAGATTGAACGTAGTCTTCATCGGGTCTTCGCACGGAAATTCTGAAGAATACAAATACCAGTCTTTATCGATTGTGGCCTTAAAGATCAATTCTATTTCATCGCCTACTTTCGCACTTTGCACAGAAGTAGAATAAGTCCACTTGGCGGGAGATAAAATTTGAGCCTGACATACCCCGGCTGAAAACAGTAAAAAAGTAAGTAGAATGTGGCTTTTCATAGTGGAAATCAAGATTCAAAGGTAGCCAAGGTTTGCTTAGTTAAACACTTGTAAGTGACCTTTAACTACTTTTTTAGAAAAATAATTCATGTAATTTTATTCAAAGATTCCGTACTAATGTCTTAAACGGACGTATAACTGATCTATTAACCTACAAACTATTTTAAACTACCCTTTATGAATCGTAATCTTATCACCTTGTTGCTTTTGCTAATTGGAGCAACTCTATCACAAGCACAAACAGCAGACGAAATAATAGCCCATTATTTTGAGAATACCGGAGGCCTTGAAAAATGGAAAGCTTTGCAAGGAGTTAAAATGTCAGCCAAATTAAACCAAGGGGGTATGGAAATTCCTTTGGAGATTGTTCAACTAAAAGATGGACGTCAAATGACTTCAATCAATTTTCAGGGCAAGGAAATTAAACAAGGTGTATTTGATGGGACGACTCTTTGGTCAACTAATTTTCAAACCATGAAGGGCGAAAAAAGTGATGCTGAATCAACCGAGAATTTCAAATTAGATATTGGAGATTTTCCTGATCCTTTTCTTAACTATAAAGCAAGAGGGTATAAAGTCGAATTGCTTGGCAAAGAAAACATAGAAGGATCTGAAACTTTTAAACTGAAACTGACTAAAAAGCCCATTAAAGTTGATGGAAAACAAACCGATAATGTTGTTTACTATTATTTCGATGCAGAAAATTTTGTTCCTATCATGATGGAGCAAGAGGTAAATTCCGGACCCGCAAAAGGTATGATCTCTCAAAGTACCATGAGTGATTATCAGGAAATAAATGGATTAATGATGCCATTTTCGATGGCTCAAGGGTACAAAGGGCAGGGCAGTCAGCCAATAACAATTACTAAAATAGAATTGAATCCTAAAGTGGATGGGGCCGTCTTTACGATGCCAGTTGAAAAATAAGATTCATGAGAATTGCCTATTTCGTAAAATAGAAACTCAAGTTTTTTCAGAAGGAGCAGAAAGTACATCTGCTCTTTTCATTTTACTCTAACCACAAACGAATGAAAAAAAATATCTTAACATTATTTCTTTCAGCCTTAGTCCTCTCTTCTTTCGCTCAGGAAGATGCTATTACTCGAGGAAAAGAATTATTCGGTGATTTAAAAGCACGTCATATAGGACCCGCCCTAATGAGTGGGCGAACTACCGATTTAGAATTACACCCAACCAATGATCGCGTATTATATGTGGGCACAGCGGGTGGAGGTGTATGGAAAAGTAATAATGGGGGGGCCACCTTCAATTCCATTTTTGATGATTATTGTCAATCGATTGGATCTGTTGAAATAGATCCCTCCAGCCCTGATAATATTATCTGGGTCGGTACCGGAGAAACCTGGACGAGAAATAGTGTTTCGGTGGGAGATGGTTTGTATAAAACCGTGGATGGCGGCACCAACTGGATAAAGATGGGGTTTGAAAAATCCGAACGCATTGCTGGTATTCAGGTTAACCCAAAAAACCCGGATGAAGTATATGTGGCTGTGCTGGGTCCGCTTTGGAATGACAGCGAAGAGCGTGGTTTGTATAAAACAACCGATGGTGGAAAAACCTGGAACAAGATTTTATACGTTGATAAAACTACCGGCTGCAGCGACCTCACACTCGATCCAAACAACCCAAATATTGTTTATGCTTCCTTTTGGGAATTTAGAAGACAACCCTGGTCGTTCAGTTCAGGCGGTGCTACTAGTGCACTGTACAAATCAATTGATGGGGGGAAAACTTTTAATAAAATTCACAACGGCTTCCCGAAAGGAAAACTAGGGAGACTTGCCATAGCGGTGGCTCCATCCAATTCTAACATTCTTTATACAGTCATTGAATCCGAGCAAGATAAAGACAAGGGCTTATATCGGAGTGACGATGGCGGAGCAAATTGGAAACAACTTAACAATGATTTTGGAATTGTAGTGCGTCCATTCTATTTCTCGCGAATTGAAGTAGACCCACGAAATCCAGATGTGGTGGTGAAGGCTGGATTGTTCGGTTCTATTTCTCGCGATGGTGGAAAAACATTCAAGGATCTTGGTCCTAACCACTCGGATGTACATGACATTGTTTTTGATATTAAGAATTCAGATCGCATGTATGCAGCTACCGATGGAGGTGTTTACCGTTCGTGGGATGGAGGTACTACGCTTGAGATTGTTGAGAACCTTCCGTTGTCACAGTTCTATCACGTTAGTGTTGACAATGAAGAGCCATATAATGTATATGGTGGATTACAGGATAATGGGTGTTGGTTTGGACCCTCTCAATCGCCCGGGGGCATTGAAGCACGCGACTGGAGACGTGTAGGCGTAGGCGATGGGTACCGTGTCTATGCGCATCCAACTAAAAAATTGATTTACTCAGAAATGCAAGGGGCTGAAAATGTGTGGCGGTATGATCCTGCTAAAGATCAGGCAAAAACCATTCAACCATTGGCCGGAAAGGGTGATCCAAAACTTCGCTTTAATTGGAATGCAGCCATGGCCATGAGCGCCAGCAAGCCTGATCGATTTTATATGGGGAGTCAATTTGTTCATCGCTCAGAAGACATGGGTGAAACGTGGGTGAAAATATCTCCAGATCTTACCACCAATGATCCTACCAAACAAAATCAGGAAGACTCGGGTGGTTTATCGCGTGATAATTCCGGTGCTGAAAATCATTGCACCATTTTTACGATTGCCGAATCTCCATTGGATGAAAACATAGTGTGGGCTGGAACAGATGATGGTAATCTACAAATCACGAAAGATGGTGGAAAAACCTGGACGAATGTAGTATCAAATATTCCTGGCCTCCCAAAAAATACAATGGCTTACCATGTAGAGGCAAGCGTATTTGGCAAGGCCATAGCTTATGCGGTTTTTACGGGCTATCAAACGGGAGATAAGAGTACCTATGTCTACAAAACAACTGACTTTGGTGCAACCTGGAAATCCATTGTAACTTCTGAGATTTATGGTTTTGCCAGAAACATTCAGGAGGATTATGAGAATGAAAACTTGTTATTTCTGGGTACTGAGTTTGGTTTGTACATCACCTTGAATGGTGGCAAGAGTTGGTATAAGTTCACTAATAACATGCCAGCTGCCAATGTGCACTTTATTGAATTGCATAAGAAGACTAATGACTTAGTCATTGCTACCCACGGTCGTGGAGTAATCATCATCGATGATATCAGTCCGCTCCGGCAATTAACGGAAGAGAATATGAATAAAGAACTTCATTTCTTTACCACAAAACCTACCATTATTGCAGAAACAAATGGATTTGGAGGTGGAAGTACTGAGACGCAATTTGTTGGAAATAATCCCAGTCGTGCCGCTAAAATTATCTACTATCTTAAGAAAAGGCACACGTTTGGTAAAATGTCATTGGAGATTCAGGATTTAGAAGGTACTACAATTGCTGAGTTGGGTCCAGGAAAATCTAAAGGTATTAATGTGGTGGAATGGAATTATAATATGAAGCCGCCAAAGATGGCAGCTGCTAAGACGTTTGCTTTCGGAGGGTTCACTTCTCCACGTGTTCCTGCGGGCACTTATAAAGTAGTGATTCAAAAAGGGAAAGACACGTATACTAATGATCTGGTAATTCAATATGACCCTAAGTCTGATATTTCTTTGGCTGATCGCAAACTTCAAGAAGAAGCTACAAAGAAATTATACGACATGTCACAGGAATTGGCGTACATGGTTTACACGCTGGACGAATACGTTAAGATTGCAGAAGGAGTAAAAGCGCGAGATGCAAAGAGTGCTAAGATTGCAACTCCGTTAATCTCTGAACTCACGAAGCTGAAAGAAACACTAGTTGTAACAAAGGGTGACAATTATGTGGGAGCCGCGGAGCCTCAGCTCAGAGAAAAGATGGCAGAGCTGTACGCTAAAGTTGCCGATAGTTATTACAAACCAAACCAAGCCGAACTTTCAAACCTTGAGGCAATTGAGAGTCGTTTTGAAAAAGGAAAAGAAGATTACAAAAAAATTAAGGATAAAAATTTACCGAAGGTGATTAATGCAAAATCAAAGGATGCACTTGAACCAATTATGTTAAAAACATATGAGGAGTTTTTAAGAGATAATTAAGTTATAGCTTTAACCAAGAAAAAAGTCGTGGCCAATTATTAGCCACGGCTTTTTTATTCCTGGATTTTTATTTGCTGTAGTGTTTATAAAACGCCACAATGGTTTCGATACCAATCAAAAAGTTTTTGATTCCATAATGCTCATTGGGTGAGTGAATGGCATCGCTGTCCAATCCAAAACCCATAAGTACAGTGTCAAGGCCTAATTCTTTTTTAAAAAGGGAAACGATGGGAATGCTTCCCCCATCGCGGGTAGGGATAGGAGTTTTTCCCCACACTTCTTCAAACGCTTTACTGGCTGCTGTAAAGGCATTTGAATCGGTAGGTGTTACTGCCGGCTCGCCACCATGAAGCGCAGTTACTTTTACCTTTACCGACCTGGGAGCAAGTGATTGGAAATATTTTGTAAAGAGCTGGGTTATTTCATGATTGTTTTGATCCGGTACAAGGCGCATGGAAATTTTCGCGTAAGCCTTTGATGGCAACACTGTTTTTGCTCCCTCCCCCGTATAACCACCCCAAATTCCATTTACATCTAAGGTTGGACGAATTCCTGTTCGCTCTAACGTTGTGTAGCCCTTTTCACCATGGATGTCAGTAATATCTAATTCCCTTTTATACGCATCCAAGTTAAACGGTGCAAGATTTAATGTTGTTCGCTCTCCAGTTGTTAGTTCATCCACCTTATCATAAAAGCCTGGAATTGTAACACGACCATTTTCATCATGAAGGGAAGCGATCATTTTGCTCAATACGTTAGCCGGATTGGCAACCGCCCCACCATATACACCTGAGTGCAAATCGCGATTAGGCCCCGTTACCTCAACTTCCATATAACTTAATCCGCGCAAGCCAACGGTAATAGACGGAGTGTCTAATGAAATCAAAGAGGTATCTGAAATCAAGATCACATCTGCTTTCAGCTTGCTTTTGTTTTCTTTTACAAACGTGCCCAGGTTATCAGAACCCACCTCCTCTTCACCTTCAATCATGAATTTAACGTTGCACGATAACTGGTTGAGTTTTGTCATCGCCTCAAAGGCTTTAATGTGCATATAAAATTGCCCTTTGTCATCGCACGAACCACGTGCATAAATCTTTCCCTCTTTTATGACGGGTTCAAAGGGGGGTGAGGTCCATAAATTAATGGGGTCGGCAGGTTGTACATCGTAATGTCCATACACCAACACGGTAGGCAACTTGGCATCAATTATTTTTTCGCCATACACAATGGGATGACCCTTGGTTTCACAAAGCTCCACCATATCTGCTCCGGCATCTTGTAATTTCTTTACTACATATTCTGCGGCTTTGCGCACATCACTCTTGTGCTTACTGTCTGCACTTACGGACGGAATACGGAGTAATTCAAAAAGTTCATCTAAAAATCGCTGCTGATTAGATTGAATGTATTCTTTGATCATAAGTAGAATTTTAACGGTGCAAGGTAAGATTTCTTCCACCAAAGCGAGTAGGAAATGAGGAGATGTTTACGTGTGAAATCGCTTTGATAAAATTAGTTTGCAGTTAATATAAATGCCCCCCAATAGTAGGGTTCAGGAAATTTCTTCTTCAACGAACTCATTGCGTCCTGAAAAGATAAGGATAGGTTTTGTGTTTCAATTAGCATTTGGTAGAATTTGGTCATGAATTCCATGGTGGCCTCATCATCTACTTTCCATAGAGAGGTAATTGCATTCTGCACGCCTGCCTTTTGCAAGGCTCGCTTCAACCCATAAATGCCTTCCCCAGGCACTACTTCTCCCAGTCCGGTTTCGCAGGCAGAAAGCACGACCAATTTGGTACGAAATAAATTCATGTCCTGAATTTCAGCAGAAGTTAAAATGCCCTGAGGCAACAACTGATAAATACTTTGTTCTGTCTTTCGCTGGGCACCCGCTAATATTAATCCCGATCCGGAAAGCGATTCAAATAAGTTGTGATAGCCCGAAGACGAATTCAGCTTGTCCAACCAAAAGCCATGCGTTGCCAAGTGAAGTACATCTGTTTGATTGCTTTTAAAAATAGATTGCTTTGTAGCATTTACGTCCGTAAGCAATGTTACCTTACTATTATTTTTGCGAAGCACCATCGCTATTGTTTCTGCTTCCGTTTTGGTTCCTGGCAGCATGGTAATGGCTTCACTCGTCAAATATTCTCTTGAAGTACGGGCACTGTCTTGCTTGTTTTTTACTGCATGTTCCCCATACAATGGGTTTCCTAAAATAGTTGCTGTTGAAAATGTTAATGGAACTTCATAATCCAGTTGTGCCAGTGTTGGAACTGTATGTATTTGAATTTCATCTACTAAATATTTTTTTGTTTCAGGATTTAAAAGTGTGTTTGGATTGATAAGATGGAAGACTCCATCCGGTGCCCAATAAATTTTTTGAATTCCTTCTAATGAAGAGACTAACGGTTTCCAAAACACATCATACGAGGCCTCATCAGAAAGTTTAAACCGAATTGAATTTCGGTATCGACTATAGTGTTTGCTCTCCATCAACTCGCCATCGAAGGGAAATGGGATCAATTCAAGTGGCGCACTTTTTTTTACAATTAACGCAGCGTACTTTATTTTTTTTCCATAGTAGGCTTTGTAATTTTCCTGATAACGAATTATTTCAATAGCAGCTTCACGATCCCCCAAGTTTTTTCGAATAGAGTCGACAGACGGTATGTAATCAAGTCGCATGCTTGACGTGTCCCGGGACAGACGGATCATTTCTTTTTCAGTTTCCAGAATTTGCTTCTTCACCGCAATCATTCCCTTTTTGTCGAGCTCCTCTTTAATGTATAATTCATTTAAATATTCGCGTAGGGTTTGCCACACGGTATGCAAACGTCCTACCAGTGGATCATTCGACCGGGAAACATCATAAAGTAATCTGAAATTTCCACGCAGAATAAACGAATGGTTAAACAGCACTTGAGTTAATGCTGTGGTTAAAAGACTATCATATTGCTGCGGGGATGCGATGCTCTTGTAATCTAGAACAACATTTAAAAAGCGACTAAATGTTTCTTGCTGTTTTTGCGAGTAGAAAATCTGAGCTTCTTCTGAGAAGCCCAGTCGAAAGGCCATCGCCTTTAAGTTTTCGATGGGAAAGAGATTTTTATAGAGTATCAGCGCTTGTTTATGGCGACCATCGCGTCCTAAAAAGAACGCTAATTCCTTAGACCATTCATTGGCTAAAAAGTATTTTCCTTGATCCTCCAGTTGCCTGATCTGGTTCAAATAAAAATTTGGATACACAGGGCTTTGTAAGAACCCTGCTTTCTGCGCAAGAGTACGATCGCTTAACAGATCAAGATATTGAAACAAGGTACCTTCTTCTTTTCTCATTTCCTCCAATCCCTCTGCAATCTCCAACCCCGCCTTAGTATTCTTATCTGGTTTATTGAGTTTTGCATGAAGTAACTCTCGGTTTCTGGTTTTCAGCGTCAGACTTAATTTGCCTGCTTTGTTCCCATCATAACCATCTATCTTTTTATTATAGTATTCATCACATAGCTTAAAAAGTGAATCTGCTTTTTCATAAGCGCCCAATGATTCATAAAAACGGGCAGTTGACAACCATAAATCAGTTGGCACAAATTGATAACTACAGGCAAATGCTTGCCCGGCATCTATTACTGCTTGTTCGCCATCTTCATACAAACCTGCTTCTGCAAAAAATTTAAGCTTGGTTAACTCAAAATTCATCATATCATTTTGCTCACTGAGCGAGTTGGCCAAGTAAACAAAATGTTTGGTAAGAGATGTGTCACTGGTAATGAGTTGCCAAATAGGACGCACCATCTCTACATGTTGATCTACTTGAGAAACAATCTGGTCAGCAGTTTCAAAATCAATCGATCGAATAAAATGTTCCAATGCAGGCACGGAACGCTCGCGCCAAAGAATAGGTAACTCTGTAATAACAGGTTGACGAAAAGCATCTTGTTGGTCATAGTAGCCACTCTCCTCAAGGCTGCTTAATAGCGATAGGGTGTCCGGTAAAAGTGTTGTTATTAGTTTTTGATAACCCGTCTTCATCAACTCCTCCATTTTCATAGCCTCCCCCAATCTAAAATTGAGATCAATTTTATCTTCTTTGGTTCCGAGTTGGTTCGCTTCCGTCCATTTAAAAAGACCTGAGTAAATATTTGCTACGAGCCCTGGCTCCGCATAGAGTAAGCTACTTGCACGATGGTTGCCCACAAAGGCAAAAGCTGAGTCAGCTACTTGCATGGCTTCTTTCAATTTTCCTGCTTTCGTCAATTCTAATGTAGAGGCTATTAGTTTATAGACTTGATTGGCTTCCTCATATAATCGATCTACAGGAAGTTTACTTAAAGAATCAGGTGGAATAGTAAAATCACCGTAGGTTAAAAACGGGTATTGCTTTCGTCTCACCTTATTCAGCTCTTCTGGGTTACGAATCACTTTTAGTGGAAGTGTTACGGTCCAATCAGGAACTGTGCGATATCCTTCTGAAAAATAAGCAGAGCTTAATTTGATTACCATGAATTTGAATTTATCAAACTCTGGGGCACCAAAAATGGATTCTTCCAGAATGATTGATGTTTTATTATTGATCAACGAATCTGATCGATAAAAACTTTGAACCACTACAGGTTTGGAGGAAGCATTTTTTGCAAGACCAACATCCCATTGGCTACTGAATTTACCAAGCTGTGGTAAACAACAACTTGTGTTTAGGTTTACTTCCAGATGTACGGTTGTTTCTTCGCTATACTCAGATACTTTGAGATGTGAAAACCAGGCATCGGAAACCGAAACGTTAAAATCAAAAAGCTGAATCTGGTTGCGTACTGTATTACTTTGCTTCGTGTACGTTTTCTGATCACTGGCATAAAAAGTGGTAAATAAATAGTAAGTGCCTGCCTTTAATGAATGACGAACCGATTTATCTTGATATGAATAGTGTAGAAGAGTACAAAGCGAGTCTAGTATTGTTTTATCGGAAGCAGTAAGTATTGAATCTTCGGAGGCAATGATAACCAGTCGTCCTTTCATTGAACTTACATAGATATCCTCATTAGACTCAACCGTCCAATTAAAACTCAGGGGTTTAGACGTTAAGCCAAACTGATCATAAGGATCCAATACCGATTGTGAAGAAACACGCAGCGTGTAAGTACCCTGAGCCATTAGCACAATGGCATTAAGAAAAAACAAAAAACAGATAGTAATAAACCGAACACAATAACCCATGATCCAAATTTAGACATCTGAAGGAATAATTTTTAACAATGTTCTCATTCAAAAATTTTTACCTTCGTGCTTATGTCTTTATTCTTCGCCTCATTAAACTCAGGAAGTAACGGGAATTGCTATTATGTTGGCACTAGGCAAGATGCGGTGCTTATTGATGCCGGGATATCCTGCCGTGAAACTGAAATTCGTATGAAGCGGTTGGGGCTTTCTTTAAAAAATGTAAAAGGAATTTTTGTAACGCACGAACATTTCGATCATACAAAAGGGATTGCCGTCTTGTCAAAGAAACACCAAATCCCCGTTTACATTACTAACCCAACGCTCCAGCAAGCAAGGCTGCGGATTAAACCTCACCTAATTGCAAGGCTTAACGCATATGAGCCCATTTCAATTGGTGACTTAACCATTACTGCCTTTCCAAAACTTCATGATGCTGTTGATCCACTGAGTATGGTTGTGGATGATGGAACTAATAAGGTGGGGGTATTTACCGACATTGGGTTTTCGTGCGAACATGTGATTAAACATTTTGCCCAATGCCATGCTGCCTTTCTGGAATCAAACTATGATGAACACATGCTGGAAGTAGGCCCTTATCCTCTTCCTTTAAAAAACAGAATTCGCGGTGGCAAGGGTCACATTTCAAATAGACAGGCCGCTACTCTTTTTAAACTGCATCGGCCCGAGTTTATGAGTCATCTCATCTTATCGCACTTATCTGAACATAATAATTCACCAGCACTTGTTCAAAATCTGTTCAATTCAATTGCCGGGCAAACTCAAATGATTGTGGCAACCCGATACCGGGAAACAGAACTTTTTTGTGTGGATGGGAGAGTAAAAAATTCAAAAAGTGTTGCCTATAAACAAGAGCAACTCTCACTATTTTAAGTTACCAACTACTGCTCGAACCACCGCCACCTGAATCTCCGCCACCATAACTTCCTCCTGAATCGCTGCTACTGCTATATCCCGAGTCGCTGGAAGAAGAATCTGAAACTACAATTTTAGGAATGACCGATTCAACCTTAGATGTATGTTTACAGAATTTACAGAGATAGTGATACACCATAATTCCTGCAGATGAAGTAGTAGCTGCCTTTTTTGTTGAAGATCCTGTTACATAATTTGCATGTGTCTTACATGCAGGGCATTCAATGTATTTGGTCTTTTCACTGATATACGCTTCATACAGAATTTCATGGCAGTTACTGCATTTCCAAACATCATAGTCAACGGACTTTATGTTTTCTTCAAACTGAGCTTCTTTTGATAGATGCTCATCCTCTTCCTTTTCAGTAAGCTTTACACACTGCCCTCCGCACTTTTTGCATATACGCGGATGTGTGCGTATTAAGTTCATCTTGTTGGTAAAATGCTTTCTCAAAAAGGCGAAGGGAATCGGGAACAAAAATGCTAGTCCCAAAACTCCTTTGTTTTCTTTGTAAAAATTATAGACCGTTTGATACTCCCCCTTTTTTATAAATGAATCGGCACTTTTGTTCATTCTCATGTATTTCTCAAAAGCCGCAAACCCAAAAAATCCATAAAGCCCGCCAGCAAACGCAAGCGTGCTGTTTGCAAGTGGCAAAACAGTTAGAAGTCCAATAGGAATCATGATCCAAAGGAGAAACCATTGGCCGCTACTCATCTTGGAATGCGGAACATCCTTATTGAAATTCCTGGAATCAGAAAATCCTGATTTACGCTTAGAGAAAAAACTAATGAGGCCAAAAATCACCCACCCAATACCGATTAACCAGGCAAAATCGGATTGAGAAACTTCGGTTGATTTCGCTGCTTCATTAATTTCCTCAGCATAAGCTGGATCGGTGAGTATCCTGACTACTTCTTCCACTCCAGCGATCATTCCAGCATCCACATTTCCCTCTTTAAATTGGGGAACCATCTTTTGAATTTGAATCTGTTTGCAAATGGCATCCGGTAAAACTCCTTCTAACCCAAAGCCGGTATGAAAGCGCACCGTTCTTTGATCTTCAATGAAAAGAATCAATAATCCGTTATCCTTATTTGATCTCCCAATTCCCCACTTTTCAAAAAGTGCCTGTGCAAAATCGAAATCAGTTTGATCTCCAACTGAATGAAGCATTACTACGGCTACCTGCGCGGTGGTTTGATGTTCAAGTGCAGTTAATAGTTGATCAAGTTGATTTACTGTTGCCGAATTGATCAATCCATCAGGATTGCTTACATAACTTTTGTTTTCAAGCTTGGTGTTGGGCACTGACTCCACCGTATAAACCTGTGCAGGTGTCAATAACCATGCGGTTTGCATTAACATTAAGAGAATGAAATTTTTCATGGCGTGATTGAGTTTGGATATGAGGGAATAATACAAACAGGTTCTTTGCAGGGGTTGTAAAACACATCGCGCGCGTTCCTTTTTCTATGCTTCATGAATGCTTAGTGCGTTAGCTTTGGTTCGGTACACTAAAAATAAGAAAGCAAAATTCTATTTCTCAACCGTTTTCGCTACTAACTGTTAGTTTGTTTTAAAATATTCTCATCAACTTTATTCGCATTCAACTTTTAAACCAGTTAACTTGTGAGGTTAGAAATATTACCCTTTAACTGGAACGAATTTGAGAGACACGAATCAACAGGGACTGTATGATCCTTCATTTGAAAAGGATTCATGTGGAGTTGGCTTTATAGCGAACATAAAAGGAAGCAAATCACATCAGATTGTTAGCGATGCACTCACGATGCTTGAGCGCATGGAACACCGTGGAGCGTGTGGATGCGAACCTAATACGGGCGATGGGGCCGGAATATTAATTCAAGTTCCCCATGAATTCTTTAGCCGTGAGTGTAGTAAACTCGGTTTTAAACTCCCTGCCTATGGAAGCTATGGTGTAGGGCTTGTTTTTTTCCCTCGTGATGCGAAAGTTCGGGAAGAATGCCGCACGGTTCTAAATCGTCAAATCAAGAAAATGAAAATGACCCTGCTGGGTTATCGCGTTCTTCCTACCAACAACAGTGAGTTAGGCGAAACCGCTTTGAAAGCCGAACCGATAATGGAGCAAGTCTTTATTAAACGACAAGATACTCTTAACAATCCAGATGATTTTGAACGCAAACTTTTCATTTTAAGAAAATATTCAACACACATCATTACAGATTCTGTAAAAGGAGTTGATAATCAATTTTATTTTTCTTCTTTATCGTATAAAACCATTGCTTACAAAGGCATGGTAACATCGGGTCAGTTGCGTCCTTATTTTGCCGATCTCGAGCATGACGATGTAGTCTCCGCGCTAGCAGTTATTCACTCGCGTTTTTCAACGAACACATTTCCTTCATGGCGCCTTGCCCAACCGTTTCGATACATCGCCCACAACGGTGAGATCAACACCGTACGCGGAAATATAAACTGGCTGAATTCTAAAGAGGCATTCTTCTCATCCAAATATTTTTCACGCGAAGAGTTCGATATGATTTTGCCAATCGCCAACGCGAAGCAATCAGACTCCTCAAACTTAGACAATACCATTGAGCTACTTGTGCACGCAGGCCGCTCGCTTCCACATGTTATGATGATGCTAATTCCTGAGGCCTGGGATGGCAACGAAGGAATGACGCAAGAGAAAAGAGATTTTTACGAGTACCATGCCAACCTGATGGAACCTTGGGATGGCCCCGCCTCAATTACGTTTACGGATGGTAAAATTGTCGGTGCCACATTAGATCGCAACGGACTTCGTCCTTCCCGCTTTGTTGTCACGGATGATGATTTGGTTATCATGGCATCCGAAGTGGGCGTATTGGATGTTGATCCCGCCAAGGTGATTACAAAAGGCCGGTTGCAACCCGGCAAAATGTTTGTGGTTGATTTGGAACAAGGGCGTATCATTAGTGATGACGAATTGAAAAAAGAAATTTGCACGAGCCAGCCTTACGGTCAATGGTTAAAGGAAAATAAAGTTCGTCTTCAAGATCTCCCGGAACCGGGGGGGAGTTTTCATAAATATGATCCGGTAACATTCCTGAAGCGCCAGATTTCATTTGGCTATACCTCAGAGGATTTGAGAATGATCGTAGGTCAAATGTGCGAGTCAGGAAAAGAAGCGCTGGGTTCGATGGGAAATGATACTCCCCTGGCCGTACTATCTAAACAAGCGCAACACTTGTCGAGTTATTTCAAACAACTTTTTGCACAGGTTACAAACCCGCCTATCGATCCTATTCGTGAGCGGTTGGTCATGTCTTTGGCTTCGCATGTTGGGGGTTCGTTAAATCTTTTAGAAGAGTCGCCCGAGCATTGTATCACGCTTGAACTTCCAACACCCGTGCTTTCGAATACCGAGTTGGAAAAGATTCGCTACATCGATCATCGCCATTTACAAACCAAAACTGTTTATACCTATTTCAAAGCAGATGGCAAACCGGGCTCGCTGCAAAAAGGGTTAGATCGTGTATGCCAATATGTAACCGATGCCATTGAAGATGGTTTTACGATCGTTATCCTTTCTGATAGAAGTTTTGATAGCGGACACACTCAAATTCCTTCCCTACTTGCAGTGGCTGCCGTGCATCATGATTTGATCCGCAAAGGTCTCCGTGGAAAAATTGGTTTGCTGGTGGAAGCAGGTGAAGTGTGGGAAACGCATCACTTCGCTACATTAATTGGATATGGAGCTTCCGGAGTAAATCCTTATCTCGTGTTTCAAACAATTCACGACATGAAGAAACAAAACCTTCTGCCGGAAGGATTGACAGAAGAGAAAGCAATTTACAATTATAAGAAAGCAGTGGCCGGTGAGTTGCTCAAAGTCATGAGTAAGATGGGTATCTCTACATTACAATCGTACCATGGTGCCCAGATTTTTGAAGCGTTGGGTATTCACAAAGAGGTAATCGATCGCTACTTCACAGGCACCGTATCACGCATTGGTGGGTTAACGCTGGATGATATCGCGCGCGAAGCGATCGCTAAACATCAACTGGCTTTCCCTAAAATTAATAATGGGTTGCCACGCCTTGCCGTGGGTGGAGTGTATCAATGGAAGCAGCGGGGTGAAGCTCATTTATTTAATCCCCAAACAATTCATTTGCTTCAACATTCCACCAAGAGCAATGACTATTCCATCTTTAAAAAATACTCTACCCTCATCAACAACCAAAGTGAAAAGGCCATCACGCTTCGCAGTTTATTAAAATTTAAGAAAGGAAAATCAATTCCGTTAAGCGAAGTGGAGCCTAAAGAAAATATCTTCAAGCGATTTGCCACTGGCGCGATGTCGTTTGGATCCATTTCGTTTGAAGCACACAGCACATTGGCTATTGCCATGAATCGTATTGGTGGTAAAAGTAATTCGGGCGAGGGCGGTGAAGATGAAGCTCGCTTTACGCGAAAAGAAAATGGGGATTGGGAAAACTCAGCAATCAAACAGGTAGCCTCCGGTCGTTTTGGCGTAACCAGCTATTACTTAACCAATGCCGCAGAGCTTCAAATAAAAATGGCTCAAGGTGCCAAGCCGGGTGAAGGCGGTCAACTACCAGGCCATAAAGTGGATGATTGGATCGGTCGCGTGCGACATTCTACACCGGGCGTTGGATTAATTTCCCCGCCTCCGCATCATGATATTTATTCGATTGAAGATTTAGCACAATTAATATTTGACTTAAAGAATGCGAATCGTGAAGCGCGTATTAACGTAAAGCTTGTTTCGGAAGCGGGAGTGGGAACTATTGCGTCAGGGGTTGCCAAAGCACATGCGGATGTGATTTTAATAGCCGGCCACGATGGTGGTACCGGAGCCTCACCAATTAGTTCGATCCGTCATGCTGGATTGCCGTGGGAAATGGGACTTGCAGAAGCCCATCAAACCTTAGTAAGAAACAAATTACGCGGCCGTGTTACGTTACAAACGGATGGACAAATTCGCACGGGTCGAGATTTGGCTATTGCAGCGTTGCTTGGCGCTGAAGAATGGGGTGTTGCAACTGCTGCGCTTGTTACAACAGGTTGCATTATGATGCGTAAATGTCATTTAAACACGTGTCCCGTAGGAGTGGCTACTCAAAATAAAGAACTGCGTGCATTGTTTACCGGTAAACCCGAATACGTTGTTAACCTGTTCACCTTCCTTGCCGAAGAATTACGTGAGATTATGGCCGAGCTTGGATTCCGCACCGTGAATGAAATGGTAGGCCAGGCCGATCGCCTTGAAGCACGTGACCTATCTGATCATTGGAAATATTCAAACCTGGATTTGTCTCCTTTACTGATTAAAGATCCTATTAGTTTGGATACCGCTTTATATAAGCAAGAAGAACAAGATCACGGAATTGAAAATGTACTCGATCGAAAGTTGATTGAGTTGGCAAAACCTGCTTTGAAAAAGACTATTTCAATCGAAGGTGAATTTAAGATTACCAATCAGGATCGTGCGGTAGGTACTATGTTATCCAATGAAATCTCCAAAGTTTATTTAGGTGAGGGGTTGCCTGACGATACTATTAAAATAAAATTTAACGGAACTGCCGGGCAAAGCTTTGGCGCCTTTGTTGCCCGTGGAGTAACCTTTGAATTGGAGGGCGATGCCAACGACTATTTTGGTAAAGGTCTTTCAGGTGGGAAACTTATCCTATACACTCCTCATGAAGCCACGTACAATCCGGCAAAAAATATTATTGTTGGAAACGTAGCCTTCTTCGGAGCTACTTCTGGTGAATCATTTATTGGTGGAATGGCTGGAGAACGTTTTGCTGTTCGCAATTCAGGAGTGCGAGTAGTTGTTGAGGGTGTTGGAGATCATGGGTGTGAATACATGACTGGTGGAACAGTAATAGTGCTTGGCGATACCGGAAGAAATTTTGCTGCTGGTATGAGTGGTGGCGTTGCTTACGTGTGGGATGTGAACAACACATTCGTAAAAAACTGCAACATGGAAATGGTGATGCTGGATACGCTTGACGCAGAAGATGAGCAATTGCTGAGAGGCATGATTGAATCCCATCAAATCGTAACAAAGAGTAAAGTAGCTTCGCACATTTTGAGTTACTGGCCTACTGCCTTTAAACAGTTTATTAAAGTAATGCCGATTGATTACAAGGCTGTTGTAGAAAAAAGAAAGGCAGAGAAAAAAAGTGCAGCCTTAAAGGCTTCGTTAGGTAGTGATTTTAAATTTTCAGCAAACTAAAAAAATTCCTTTTACCCCTCTCCTTTGGAGAGGGGAAGGGGTGAGGTAACAATATGGGAAACCCAACAGGATTTTTAGAATTAGACAGAGAGCTTCCAAAAAAGCGTGATCCAAAAAAACGCATCAACGATTATAACGAAGTTGACTCTGTCATCGACAATTCAATCACGCAAAAGCAAGCTGCGCGTTGCATGGATTGTGGCATTCCATTCTGTCATAGTGGATGTCCGCTTGGAAATATCATTCCTGAATTTAATGATGCTGTCTATCAGGAGAACTGGCAGTTGGCCTATGAGATTCTGATTTCAACCAACAATTTTCCTGAGTTTACAGGGCGTATTTGTCCTGCTCCCTGCGAGGCATCCTGTGTGCTTGGAATCAATAAACCTGCGGTTGCCATTGAGTACATAGAGAAATCCATTATTGAAAAAGCGTTTCAGGATGGCTATGTGAAGCCACGAAAAGCAGGTGTTCATACAACTAAGAAAGTTGCTGTGGTCGGTTCGGGCCCTGCTGGATTAGCAGCGGCTGCTCAATTAAATTATGCCGGGCATAACATTACTGTATTTGAACGGGCCGATGAAATTGGTGGTCTCCTTCGTTATGGTATTCCAGATTTCAAATTAGATAAGCATGTACTCGATCGCAGAATCAATCTGATGATTGAAGAAGGTGTAAAGTTTCAAACGAAAGTGAATGTAGGGGAAACTCTTTCATCGGAACAATTGAAAGAAGATTTTGATGCCATATTGCTGTGTGGTGGTTCAACCATTCCTCGTGACTTACCTATTCCCGGAAGGAATTTGAATGGCGTTCATTTTGCTATGGATTTTTTAACGCAACAGAATAGACGAGTGGCTGGAAAGAAAGTCAACGCTGAAGAGATCTGGGCAACCGGTAAAAATGTAGTGGTGATTGGTGGTGGCGATACAGGGTCCGATTGTGTTGGGACATCGAATCGTCACGGTGCAAAGTCTGTAACACAGATCGAAATTTTATCCAAGCCACCCAAAGACAGAACGGAATCGATGCCTTGGCCAAGTTGGCCAATGATTCTGCGTACCTCCACTTCACATGAAGAAGGATGCGAGCGTCAATGGTCTATCGTAACAAAAGAATTTATTGGCGATGACCAAGGAAATTTAAAATCATTAAGGATTGCCGAAGTTGAAATGAAGAAGGCTGAGCCCGGCAAAGCGTCTGGCTTTATTGAAATTGAAGGCTCAGAAAAAATTATTTCGTGCGAACTTGTTTTATTGGCCATGGGTTTTCTCCATCCGCAGCATACTGGCTTGCTCGATCAATTGGGGGTAGACTATGATGAACGCGGCAATGTAAAGGCAACACGCTATCAAACATCCGCTGACAAAATATTTGCAGCCGGTGATTTACGCAGAGGACAATCCTTGGTGGTATGGGCGATTAGTGAAGGTCGCGAAGCTGCACGTGCCGTTGATCAATACCTGATGGGCCAATCCGCATTAGAATCAAAGGAAGAAGGAATGTTGAGTTTATCTGAATAGTACCGAAATGTTCTAATTCAGTCTTACCTTCATAATCAAAATCTCTTTGAGTTTTTCGGGATTAACTATTTTACCCTTGTCCAAATTGCTCATCTGGCTATTCGCAATAAAATAGTACCAGTCGTCTACGACAACTCCGGTGGTAGGAAAATCAAAAAGTGGATGATTAGACACGAGTACATTTGCATTTTCAATTTTATCGAACGTAAAATTCAGATTATATTGATTTATACAAACCGGGTAGGTAATGTTCTGGATTCCAATAAGTGATTGCTTGTAAAAACTTAGTCCATCAATGCCAATTACAAAATAATTTGGAAAAGGAAGCGGCATCAACTCGCGGGTAATTGTATTGATTTTGAAGAAACCCTTGAATGTATTTACAATCACCTCATTTTTGGGTGTTAATGTAATTCCGTTGGCGTAATTAAGCCGATCGTCTTTAATCAGAAGTTCCGGGTTTTTTAACCGGCTGTTGACAATATAAACTGCTCCATAATCTGAGTCCGAAATAAAAACATCTCCGTTCTTAGTAATCACCAGATCATTAAATAAGTGAGTTTCTCCCGTTGATTGAAGAATACTTTTCTTTGATAATACGCCACTGGCAATATCAAATGCGTGTACCATTGATTTGCCTTTAGGATTTCCCTCTCCGGTATTACTGCATACCCACAATTTGCCAAGGTGTGCCTTCATGCCTAGTACCTGCCCTATTCCCTCCTGACCACTTTTGATAAAATCCGTTACTCGTTGGTCATTATCAATTCTTATGATTTTATTTTTATGGATGCTGCTCACAAAAAAACTCTTGGAATTTGGGTCATAAGCGATACCTTCAGGAATCAAATCTTTCTCTGCAAGGCGAAAAGCAATATCAATTTCCTGACTATACAACTTCCATGAGCTGTTGAACAAAATGAGAAAAATCAGAATAGATTTCGCTCCCATAGAATTATAAAACCTTGATTGATTTTTTCTATTTCGGAAACTGACTGGTATCCATGTTAGGTAAAATACGCAACGCATTTTTGTAATACACCTTCTTCAAAATTTCATCAGGCAACCCCAACCCATACATGCGCCAAAAAGCATGATAGCGTTTGTGATAAGGGAAATATTCGTCCTCACTTTCCAGCACACGAAAATAAGTTTCATATTCATCGGGAACCCAACTGTCCTTACCAAATAAGATGCGATCCTGATACCTGGTAAAGAATGCCTTAGCTGCACGCGGTTGACGACCAAGCTCTGCAATTACGGCTCCAATCTCAGTTAACATGTTTGGATACAGATCCATCAAGCTACCTAGTTTTTGCAAATCATTGCCATACCATCCTAAGTGCGCATTGATGAAGGTTGTTTTAGGATGTTTTTTAAAAACATGATGTTGCTCGGCTATGATGGTTTCCCATCTGGCAAAACTTTCATCATACCTACGACCCGGATGAGTCTTCAATTCAAGCCAGCGTTCATTCTGATTATCGATTGGATCCCAAAAAGGTTTTGGATCGGCTGAGTGAATCAACACCGGAATGCCCAGTTCACCACACTTAGCCCATATGGGATCTATGCGCGGATCGTCAATGGAAATGCGTTTGCCTTTACTGTCTTTGTTATGGATTCCCAGACTTTTGTAAATCTTAAGTCCTTTTGCCCCTCGCTTCACATCCGCTTCCAATTGCTTTACCACACGCGCTGTCCATTCTGGGTTATCGATGTCACCAAAATCGATGTTTGTAAAAACAACCAAACGATTTGGGTATCGGTTGTTTATGTTTTCTATGGATTTTTCTAAGTGATCACCACTGCTTCTAAATCCCCGCCCACTTAAATTCACCATTACACCCATGTTTAATGCATCCATTTTAGAGATCAAATCCTTAAAATCGGACGTGTTCATATTTCCCTGATGGTTATGGATATCGATGAATGGGAATTTTGCACGGGTAACATGATGCTCAACTACCTTTAACGTTGCCGGAGGGTCATAGTCTTCAAAATCCATCTTCATATCAAGAGGTTTTTCCTGAGCCGTTACCAGTAGGCACACACACCAACATGAAAAAACAAAGATCAATCGCTTCATAATATATCGGTTAGATAAGCAAGTTACGATATTGAGCCAGATAGGGTTTTGTATTTTGTTTGGATGGTCTATTGGTTTCATGCAAAAGCGCAAAGTTCGCTAAGTTGAATCGTACGTATACCCATTATCCTGAGGTAATTTTAGTTGCGTC
The DNA here is from genome assembly GCA_016787755.1 of Cyclobacteriaceae bacterium. Taxonomy (GTDB): domain Bacteria; phylum Bacteroidota; class Bacteroidia; order Cytophagales; family Cyclobacteriaceae; genus ELB16-189. Next base: position 356,004 of record JAEUUA010000023.1, read on the forward strand.
TTCGCGCCTTTGTTTGAAATATGTACCTTGCTCCTCTGAATTCTATTCACATGAAGCCTCTTATCTTTTTCCTTTTTGTACTCCCCAGTGTGTTGTTAGCTCAATCGGACGCAGGTTTAGAGGCCGCCAAAAAGAAACTCGATGCTAAAAATTTTATTGGAGCAAAGGCTGATCTCACAAAAATTATTGAAGCCAGTCCACGCAATAAAAATGCGTTCTCGCTGCGTGGTCAGGCGCGTATGGAATTGCAGGATTACTATGGCGCTATTGGTGACTTTAATTTTGCTTTAGAGATAGACTCAACCTTTGCGGAGGCACTTAATTTCCGCGGTGAATCTAAAATTAATTTGGGAGATGATGAAGGGGCAATAGTTGATTTAGACAAGGCAATTAAATTTAATCCGCGTTTTACAGATGCATACACTAATCGAGGGTTTGCCAAGTATAATATCGAGGAATTACAAGGTGCTTATTTTGACTTCTCAAAAGCGCTTGAACTAGGACCGGTGGATGCCGATAAATATTTTAACCGGGGCCTGGTGAAAGCAGAGCTTGGCGAATTTGTAAGTGCGATTGATGATTATACTAAAGCCATTGAGCTTGATAAGACGGATGCCAATTTGTATAATTATCGGGGGGTAGCCTTTTATAGTACAAGCAATTTTGATCGGGCTATAGCCGATTATGATGAAGCCATAAAAATGGATTCTAAAGATCCGTTTAAATATGAAAATCGCGCGCTGGCTAAAACTGCTAAAGAAGATTTAAAGGGTGCCTTAGCAGATTACGACAAAGCCATTGAACTCAATAATGAAGATCCGGAAACCTATAATATGCGTGGAGTGCTTAAACATACGATGGAAGATTATGATGGCGCCATAATTGATTATACAAAAGCTATTGAACTGGATGATACCAATCCTACCTATTATGACAACCGGGCGCTAAGCAAAACAGAAAAAGATAATTACGCAGGCGCGGTAGAGGATTATACCTTCTCCATTGAATTATACCCAGCCGATCCAGAAACGTACTATCAGCGTGGAATCGTGAAATTGTTGATGAACAATAATTATGATGGCTGTTTGGATTTGAAACATGCCGATGAGTTGGGTGCTATTGAGGCTCGGGCTGCGATTAAGAAAAATTGCAAGTAATTAGACGATATGCCAGTTCTCAATGTCCGATTGATTCCATTGGCTAATTGACCCAGCGAAAATTGAACATCATTGTCATACTAAACGGGGTTTCCAAAAAGAAGAAAAAATTCTATCAGTCTATTCTTCCCGTTCTTCAACAAAAATTCTCGATTCAGGTTTTAGAAACTCAATATGCTAATCATGCGCGGCAATTAGCATCAGAGGCCGTGCTTAATAAAGCCGCTGTAATTCTTTCTGCCGGAGGCGATGGCACACTGAACCAAGTGCTAAATGGAATGATGAGTGTGGCGAATGAATGTAGGTTGCCCTCACTAGGACTTATTCCATTGGGGTCTGGAAATGATTTTGCGAATAGTGCAAATCTCACACTTGATCCAAATGATTTATTGGAATTACTCACAAAAAATCAACCCCTGCAAACTGATATTGGAAAAGTGTTTTGCAGAAATGGCAACAAAGAAGAGGTCGTTCATTATTTCATTAATGTTTGCAGTGTAGGAATGGGACCGGCCACGGTGCAACGAATGGAAAAATCTCCACCCTGGATGGGTGCAGAATTAAAATATCTGATTTCTATTATACAAACATTCTTCACGCATAAACCGGAAGTTATTGAAGTGCACACTCCCGACTGGAACTGGAAAGGCAATGCCAGAGTAGTAGCCATTGCAAATGGCCGTTCATTCGGAAACAAAATTTACATTGCTCCTGATGCAAGTCTGGAGGATGGTGTGTTCTCAACATTCATCGCAGGCAATGTTCCGCTTTTAAAGTTTTTACTTTATCTGCAACAGCTTAAGGGCAAGAAAAAAATTACTGACGATCAGATATCGAATTCCAACACAACAAAAGTTGAAGTGAGGTCTGGCAATAGCGCGATGTTAGAAACTGAGGGTGAATTGATAGGGTTTCTTCCAGCATCGATTGAAGTTATGCCTGGCCAAATTGGATTTTTTAGAAAATAAAAAGGCTCCAGAAAACCGGAGCCTAATATTTTATAATAGCAGGAGAATTATTTCTTTAGAACTAATGTGCCTGCAATAATATCATGCAACGCCTGCTTTTTCTCAGTAAAAGCTGCAATAATATAGCCAATCAACATAGTGAAGTTTGATAAGATTCTTGAAAGGTTTCTGATCAATGCTTTAGTAAAATCAAGTTTGTTACCCTGAAGATCGGTCACCTTAAGTCCAAGAGCTAGTTTTCCTACGGTTGCCTGCATTTTGGAAGATTCCATAAAAGTAAAGTACAACACCTGAATGATTATTGCTAAAAGCCAAACTCCTCCAGCTGCTGCCATAATAGCACCAATCATACCTGCTGCCTGATCCGGATCTGAGAAATCCATATTTTCTGCTCCAGATGCAAAGCCAAGACCCGCTGCAGCTAGAATGGGTACAAAAACAAATGATTGAACAACACCAATGATAATCACGTCAATGATAATTGCTACGAGGCGCTGGCCAAAGCCTGCATAATTTGTGTTCATGTTGAGTTGGTTTAGGTTAGGTTTATTAAAAATAGAAAAAGGAATCGAACGCTCCAATTTGAATTTATTTACTTTTACTAAAACCCTACTCAAATTGAATACCAGACTAGCTCAACTATTTAATACACTGGAAGCTCAACGTACAGAATTGTTATGCCTGATTCAAGGGATTTCACCTGAAACAGCTACTAAGGCTCCGCAAGGGAAATGGTCTATCCATCAGGTTATCTCACACCTGATTGCGTCCGAACAGCTTTCAGTTAAGTACCTCAATAAAAAGATTTTAGGTATAGAAACAGCTCCTAAAACAGGGCTTACCGAAGAACTCAAAATGATTATGTTGAAAATTTCGCAACGATTCCCGTTTAAATTTAAGGCTCCCAAAGTGGTGGTCGAGAATACTCCCGTTTATGAAAGCCTGGAAGAATTAACGGAAGCCTGGAATAAAACCCGGGCCGAATTATTAACAATTCTCGAAAAATTTAAAGACAACCAAATCAACCGTAAGGTGTATAAACATCCTTTTGCAGGCATGCTCAACATTCAGCAAGCATTGGTGTTTGTCCATGAGCACATTTTTCACCACACACCACAAATAAAAAAACTCTTGAAGCAGAATTGATTTTTACACCCCCTGGAATCAAACCTACAGTCGGTCTGTTCTTGTTCAGGTCCATCCATAAACTCTATATCACATTCCATTTATGAAGAAATTATTGCTGATTACAATTACACTTTTTACCTTCTCGAGTTCATTTGCACAAACTGCCCTGCAATCCCCTTCTGAATTTTTAGGCTACAACCTGGGCGATCGCTTTACATACCATCACCGCATGGTAGACTACTTTAAACATGTAGATGAAGCTGTGCTCAATGTGCAGGTGATGCAGTATGGCGAAACCTATGAGCATCGTCCGCTCATTTATGCGATCATCACCTCCCCCGAAAACTTTAAAAATTTAGAACAAATTCGGCAGGATAATTTAAAGCGTGCAGGCATGGCGGCAGGAACTCCTACCACCAAAGTGGCCATTGTGTGGCTTAGCTACAACGTGCATGGGAACGAAGCCAACTCCATGGAAGCTTCCATGAAAACCATTTACGAACTAGTAAATCCAGCGAATGCAAAAACAAAAGAATGGCTTAAGAACACGGTAGTAATTATTGATCCATGCATTAACCCCGATGGACGCGATCGGTTTGCTAATTTCTATAATCAATATGGAAACAATCCCCCTAATGCTGATCCCCAAGGACGCGAACATGCTGAGCCCTGGCCGCGTGGTCGTGCCAATCATTACTTGTTTGACTTAAACCGTGACTGGGCGTGGGAAACACAAACTGAATCGCAGGCACGCATAAAAATTTATAATCAATGGATGCCGCATATTCATGTCGATTATCATGAACAGGGGTATAACAATCCCTATTATTTTGCTCCAGCAGCAGAGCCTTTGCACGATGTAATCACTCCCTGGCAGAAGGAGTTTCAAAACACGATTGGCAGAAACAATGCAAAGTATTTTGATGAACAAGGTTGGTTGTACTTTACCAAAGAACGATTCGATTTGTTTTATCCCAGCTATGGCGATACCTATCCTACCTATAGTGGCGCCATTGGAATGACGTATGAAAAAGGAGGCATTGGTGCAGGATTAATCGTAACTACAAATGAAGGTGATCCCATGACGTTGCTGGATCGCATCACCCATCACTTCACGACAGGAATGGCAACCCTTGAAACAGCTTCTTTGAATGCTGCTAAACTGAATGATGAATTTGAAAAATATTTTAAGGAGACCATAAACACTCCGCTCTCCCCCTACAAAACGTATGTTATCAAAGGGGATAATAACCCGGATAAACTTAACAAAATTACTGCCTGGCTTTCTACTCATAACATTCAATATGGGTTACCAAATACAGGAAGAGCTGCCCGCGGATTTGATTTTCAAACTCAAGAAGTAACAAATTTTCCGCTAAGCACGAATGATATTATCATTTCCATCAGTCAGCCAAAAGGCAGATTTATTACAGCTGTATTCGAGCCACAATCAAAACTTAACGATTCCATTACCTACGATATCACCGCCTGGAATTTAATGTATAGCTATGGGCTAAAAGCGTATGCCCTCAATGAGAAACTTTCTTTCTCAAAACCGTATCAGCAAAAAGTGGTGGCCAACGAATCGGTAGCTGCAAAACCTTATGCTTACATTTTCCGCTACGAAAGTTTAAATGATGTGGCGTTTTTAGGCGCTATGATGCAGAAAGGAATCAAGGTTCGATCCAGCTTAAAAGGGTTTTCTTTAAACAACCAAACTTTTGACCCGGGAACATTAATTGTTACCCGCAGAAACAATGAAGGCGTAGCCGATTTTGACAACGTGATTCAATCGCTTGCTAAAACTCACGGTCGAAAAATTAACACGACCACTACCGGCTATGTCGACAAAGGTCAGGACTTTGGCTCTTCAGATGTAAATTATCTGAAGGCACCACGCATTGCCTTGTTAGGAGGTGACCAAACTTCTTCATTGGCTCATGGAGAGATCTGGCATTTCTTCGAACAGCAACTTCATTATCCGCTCACTATTCTTGGCACCGATTATTTCCGCAATGTCGATTTATGGAAATACGATGTCTTCATTGTGCCTGATGGTAACTATCGCATGTTTGATGAGAGCACACTTTCAACCCTTGAGCGTTGGGTAAGTGAGGGCGGACGTCTGATTGTAATTGCAGGGGCGGTTAATGCTTTCGCGGAAAAGAAAGGCTATGGATTAAAGGAGTATGCCAATGAAGATGCAAAAAAGCAGGCTGAAAAAGCAGAGAAAGAGCAGAAGGAAAAAGAAGGTCCGGTAAAATATTCGGAAGCTGAGCGAAAAGGATTATCAGAAAGTATTTTTGGTGCCATCTATAAAGTAACGTTAGATAAATCGCATCCCCTTGCTTTTGGCCTGGGTGATTCTTATTACTCACTCCGAACCAGTGAACGCCATTATGCTTATTTGGAAAAGAGTTGGAACGTTGGCATTCTAAAAGGAAAGCAAAAACCTGTAATGGGCTTTGCCGGATATAAAATCAACAAACAACTGGAAAATACCTTAGTGTTTGGCATAGAGGATAAAGGAAAAGGTCAAATAGTTTATATGGTTGATAATCCTATGTTTCGTTGCTTTTGGGAGAATGGAAAGATGATATTTTCGAATGCTGTGTTTATGGTGGGACAATAGATCTTTTTCCAAAACAACGGTTAGGGAGTAAGGACAACTTTCAAACAGTTGTCCTTTTTGTTTGCAAAAATATCATAACCGGAAACTCCCGCGGCTAATGAAAGTCGATGAGTAATTATGGAAGTTATATCATGCTTCTTTTGTTGCACGATGGGTATCAATTCATTCATCATAAAACGGGCCGGGCAACGACCAACTTTATAGGTGAGGTTTTTATCGTACGCTTGAGTAGGTGAAAAGGCAAGATGCTCATCGGTGCAAACTCCCACCGCTGAAATAATTCCGCCCGGGCGAACAAGGTCATACGCTAATTTATTCGTTGCCGAAGTTCCCACAGCTTCCATAACGGCATCGGCACCACGACCTTCACTCACTTCATTAATAACATCTTTAGGATTTTGTAGTGAAGCATTAATAGGAATAGCTCCAAATTGCTTTGCCCGCTCCAATCGTTCGGGAATTGTGTCAATAGCATAAACTTTTTCGGCACCATATTCTATCGCGCCTAATATGGCCATCAATCCAACAGGTCCACAACCCACAACCGCATAATTATTTTTGGGTTTGATCTCAGCTTGCTTCGCGCAGAAAAATCCGGTAGATAAAATATCGCCAAGAAACAATGCCTCCTCGGTTGCCACTCCTTCCGGGATTGTTATTAATGTACTGTCCGCTAAAGGAACACGCACATATTCGGCCTGCCCACCATGTAATCCATTTTCATGCTGCCTCCAACCATACAATTGACCATAGACACACCTGCAGGTCAATCCAATGTTGCAATAAAAACAGTTACCACAATTAGTAGTGAAAGGACTCATCACAGAATTGCCAATGCGAACAGTTTTTACATCCTTTCCAATCGCCACAACTTCACCCACAAATTCATGACCCATGGCCGTTCCATGCTCCAATCCTTTTTCATGTTCATGATAGACATGTAAGTCCGACCCACAGATCGCGCAAAGCGTAACTTTTACAATGGCGTCTGTAGGTTGTAAAATTTCCGGATCAGGAATGGATTCATACCGAAGGGATTGTTTACCGTGAAAGGTAAGTGCCTTCATCAGCTAAAAAGATTATTCAATTCAAATTCAATCTTACCAACAATTAACGAAAAGTCCTCCGCGCGTTCTACAAAGTCTAGATTGTTTACATCAATGATTAGCAACTTGCCTTGCTTATAGCTTCCAATCCAGGTTTCGTAATGCTCATTTAAGTTTCGTAAATATTCCAGCTTAATGTTAAATTCAAAATCGCGATTTCGCTTTTGAATCTGCTGCACCAGCTTAGGAATATCTGCTTTTAGATAAATCAACAGGTCAGGCGGTTGTACAAAACTGATCATTGAGTTAAAAATATCTAAATAACTCTGATGATCACGGTCATTGATATGCCCGCTCTTATGAAGGTTTGCAGCAAAGATGTGCGCGTCTTCATAGATCGTACGATCCTGAATTATTGTTTTCTCACTTTCGCGGATTTGGCGTACCTGGTTAAAGCGACTGTTCAGAAAATAAATTTGCAGATGAAATGCCCAACGAGTCATATCATCATAAAAATCACGTAAGTAGGGATTCTGATCAACGGACTCGTACAGGGGAGTCCAGCCATAATGTTTTGCAAGCTTTTCGGCCAATGTAGTTTTGCCGGAACCAATGTTTCCGGCTACCGCGATGTGTTTAGGTTGTTTGTACACGAGTTGAATTTAGTTCGGCAAATTCCGAATAACAGGCATGAATTGCAATCCAACGAAAAGGATGTTGAAAGAAACTTTTACAATGCACTTCCATTTTGCATCGGTTCTAATTTTCCACATCTTCGCAAAAAAATTAAACTCTGGTATGCGCACTTCTATTGTCTTTTTATTTCTAATCTTAAGTCTTGCAGGTTGCAAGAATGACATAGAAGAAAAATGCGCTTTTATTCCGGATACCAAAAATATCACTATTGATTTGCAGGTAGAGTTCTTGGAAGATTCCTTGCCTGCCATCACCAGCAAAACTCAACTTGTCAACTTTCTTTCACGTCATATCATCATGCGCGATTTTCTCTTTAATCGCAAGGCGTACCCAAATGACTCTGTTTTTATCAATACGCTGTATTCAAAATTTACGAATCCTCACATCGATACGCTGCTGTTTGAAACGAAGAAAGTATTTGGCAATGGTACTGAGTTACAACAAGAACTTACCACTGCATTTACAAATCTTACCTACTACTATCCCGATTTTCAGGTTCCAAAAGTGGAAACGGTAATTACCGGGTTGGAAACTGACCTCTTTGTTAGTGATTCGCTCATCATTATTGGACTGGATTATTATCTCGGTAAAGGAGCCCGTTACCGGCCCGATATGCACGAATATATGTTGCGCAGGTATGATAAAAATTTTATTGTTCCTTCCATCATGCTGTTGTATGGAATAGACAGCCGCTACAACGACACTGATTTAAGCGATCGCACAATGTTGGCCGATATGGTCACCTACGGAAAAGCGTATTACTTTGCCAAGCACATGATGCCCTGCACACCTGATAGTGTTTTGATTGGTTATACGGCAGAAGAAATTGCCGGTGCGCGCGCAAATCAGGGTATGATTTGGAAACGACTCATTGAAGACGAAGCGTTTTTTTCAACGGACGGGAAAGTGAAACAGCGCTACATTGGCGAGCGGCCAAAAACTTTTGAAGTAGGTGATCAGGCACCCGGCCGTATTGGTACCTGGGTAGGCTGGCAAATTGTGAATACTTATGCCGCAAGAAAATCTGATCTCCCCTTCACGCAAGTAATGATGCAAAAAGATGCAAAATTGATTTTCAATGAATCTCGATATAGGCCAACGGAGAAATAGCACCTCAGACACCGCTTAGATAAATTGCTGAGCTTCTCTTTACAATTACTAAAACGGTTTCTATCTTTCTTCAATCTAATAAATTGAAAGAGTATGAAGCCTGTTGTTTTTACCAAGTTATCGGTGATGATGTTGCTCGAATATTTTATTTGGGGTGCATGGTACGTAACGATGGGCACCTATATGTCAGAATTTTTGGGCTCAACCGGTACTCAGATAGGTGCCGCGTACAGTGCCCTGGCAATAGCAACCATCATTTCCCCTTTCTTTGTGGGGATGGTTGCTGATCGGTTTTTCGCAGCTCAAAAAATTATGGGCGTACTTCATTTGGTTGGAGCTGCCTTACTTTATACGGCTACTGTTGTTGATAACAATTCTTCTTTCTATTGGATCATCTTGATTTACTCGCTTTTGTACATGCCTACCATTGCGCTTTCCAATAGCATTGCGTTTGGTCAAATGACAGATCCTGGAAAACAATTTCCATGGATTCGCGTCTTTGGAACGCTGGGTTGGATTTTAGCGGGTGTGCTGATAAGTTCTTTAGGATTGGATAAATCTTCTGTTACCTTTCAAATGGCAGCAATTGCTTCCCTCGCATTGGGTCTTTCCAGTTTTGTTTTACCGAACACGCCTCCGAAAGGAAAAACTTCAGAGAGTCCTTTAGGCAGCGAAGCATTTGTACTTTTCAAAGACAAGCCCTACTTAATATTTTTTATCGCTGCTATTTTAGTCTGTATTCCACTTTCATTTTACTATGGCTTTGCCAATGTGTTTCTAAATCAACTGGGCATGGAAAACGTAGCCTTCAAAATGACGTTTGGTCAAGTCTCAGAGGCTCTATTCATTCTGGCAATTCCATTTCTTTTCAATCAGATAGGAGTAAAGAAAATGCTCTTGTTAGGAATGACTGCCTGGATTCTTCGCTATGTGTTCTTTGCTTATGGAAATATTGACACGAGTATTTGGATGCTCTATGCAGGCATTGTGCTTCATGGCATTTGCTATGATTTCTTTTTTGTAACCGGTTATATGTATACTGAGAAAAAAGCGGGTGAGAAAATTAAGAATGCTGCACAAGGACTCTTCACATTTGCAACGTATGGTGTCGGTATGGTAATAGGCACTTTGTTCTCAGGTAAGACTGCTGATTATTTTACCGTTGACGAAAAATACCAATGGCAATCGATTTGGCTGGTTCCGGCTGGCATAGCGGTTGCGGTACTTATTTACTTCATTTTGTTCTTCAACGAGAAGAAAGAAATTAAAACTGCTTAAAAATGGTTGTTGGTCTTTCGTTGATCCGCATAGAACTAACAATCAATAAACTAACAATTAAAAACTACCACGTATGAAAATTGCAATGCTCGGCTCCGGCTTCATAGGCCGCTTCTACGCTGACTCCCTTCAAGGCTATAGAAGCAAAGACAAAATTGTTGCCATCTATTCTCGCAGAGAAGAAAGCACAAAAAAATTTGCTACGGATTACAAGGTTCCTTTTTCTACCACAAACATGGAAGAGGCCATCAATCGCCCTGAAGTAGAAGTGGTTTGTATTTCGTTGCCAAACAACCTCCACGAAGAGGCTGTGATGTTATGTTGCAAGCACAAAAAAGCAGTGATCACCACCAAGCCGTTAGGGCGTAATGCGGAAGAAGCGAAACGTATGTTGATTGCGGTTGAAAAGGCCGGGATTTTCAATGGGTATCTCGAAGATCTTGTATACACTCCTAAGTTTATCAAGGCTCATGAGAGCGTCAAGAACGGGGCACTAGGCAGAATACTTTGGGCAAAGTCGCGCGAAACGCACCCTGGCCCACACAGCGAATGGTTTTGGGATATTGAACAAGCAGGTGGCGGTTGTATTCTGGATTTAGGATGTCATTGTGTTGAAATTTCCCGAAGCTATATCGGTAAGGACATCAAACCTATTGAAGTAATGTGTTGGGCCGATACGCAAGTGAAGCCGATTGATGCCGAAGATCACGCCATTGGATTGGTGAAATATGAAAACGGAGCCATCGGCCAGTTTGAAGTAAGTTGGACGTTCCGCGGTGGCCTCGACTTGCGTGATGAAGTGATGGGAACCGAAGGCACCATTTGGATAAACAGCTTTTTACGCACGGGTTTTGAAATGTTTACCACCGGCAAAGCAGCCAACTATGTGGCCGAAAAAGCAGAGACTGACAAAGGTTGGTTGTTCCCTGTTGGCGATGAACTGAATGAACTTGGCTACAACCATATGTTTATGGATATGTTTAACAGCCTGGAAAAGGGAGTTGCTCCGAAAGAAACATTTTATGATGGTTATGTCGTGAATTCGGTGTTGGATGCCGCCTATAAATCGGCCAAGACAAAACAATGGGAACCTGTGAAACTCGATATCTGGCGAGGCAAAGAAGGATTGACAAAAGATGCCCACTTAGTGGAATACGATGCTGATCATTATTTAGTGAAAGAAGAAATGACGCACTACGGTGCCAAGAAAGTTATCCTGAAGAACAAGAAGACCGGAAAGATTTTTGAGCAAGTGGAAAGTTAAATTGCGCTAAGTCCCTGGAGTGCCTTTAATAAAGTACCATCCAAAAAATAAATACTATGGGCATTTAAAGGCTCGAATTGTTTTCTTTCTATTTTCACAAGATGAGATTGAATACGCTTTTACTTCTTGTTGCCATTACCTTCTTTAATTCATTACATGCTCAAGACAAATTTGGCCCAGGTTATTATCTTGCAAATGGTATTGATACGGTGAGAGGATTTATTGAGTATCGATCCAACTATAACTATGAATTTAAATTCAGAAAAAATCTCAGGGATGAAAGCAAGACTTTTACCATAGATGAAGTCGGTCAATTTGGGTTGGACTATGGCACCACCTTTAGAAAACTTGACTTTGCGCTGGATGATCTGGCTACCAAGCCTGTCTTTGCACAGATATTAATTCAAGGTGATATAACGCTTTATCAATATCAGGGGAGATTGTTTGTAGATGGTGGTGAAAGGAAGAAGTTTTTATTGGCCAAAGGAAAAGGCAGAAATACAGAAGAATCACAAAAAAATTTCCAAAAAAACACCGGGGTCTTCAACATCCTTTTTTTTGATTGTCCAAGCTTAAGAGAGAATGCTGCTAAAAGCACAATAAACAGAATCACAACAACCGGCTTAGTTATCAACTATCATGAATGCAAAAAAATGCCCTATACGCTCTTAAATCAAACTAAGAAGCGATCGGTGAAGTATGGTTTTTTTATTGGTTATTCTTTGGATAATCTTTCGTACAGTAGTTCCAATTATTTAGCAAGAACTACTTTTAATAATCCTTCCCGAAATCTCTCGTTAGGTGTTATTAGTTTTAACTACGGACGACAGGCATCTTCTGTTATTAGCCTACAACAAATGTTATTTTTTTCAAAAGCTACCTATGAAGGAACTTCGTTTCTTTCTTATGAAGCTGGTGGTTATGCGTTTGAAGAAACCAGCACATCGCATATCGAATATTCAAAATTAGCTTACTCCCTTGGGCCTCGTTTTTCAATAAGGTCGAATCATATCAATCCTTATCTAAGTTTAGGGCTCATGACAAATGGATTATTTGGTGTAAAGGCCAAGTCAATCATTACGAATAAAATCAACGACTCCTCTGAAACAAGGGAAGAAGTTCCGTTACAATCTGCTATCAATTTAGGAGCATGGGCTTCCGTTGGGTTAAGCAAAAAAGTAAAGGAGCACATAGTTTTTGCAGATCTAACCCTTGAAAATAATAACCTCAAAGGCTCGGGTAAGGTTAATAGTTTGTCCGGTCGCCTGGGGCTTCTGTTTTAACCCTTGTTGAAAAGCTCGCAGTATTTGTGACTGAGCTTTTTTCTTGAATAGTTTTTCTCGGCCAACATGCGGGCATTGCTGCCCATTTGTAGTTGCAACTCTTTATCTCCTAGAACAGGAAAAATCTTTGTTATAAAATCTGATGGCTCATGCGGATTAACATATACTCCACATTGATGCTTTTCCAGCTCTTCTTTAATCCAACCCCGAAAATTGACAATGATCATTTTACCCGAGGCTAGCCCATCAAAATATTTATTGGGTGAGCCGGTCTCTAAAATTGAAATAGGTTTGTAACAAATAAACGAGGCATCGGTAACATTCATGATCTCGCGCACACCATCGCGATTAGTGAACTGCAAAAACGTAAGGTTTTCTAATTCATGTTGGTGGGCACTCTGCTTTAAACGATCTGACTCAGCGCCATCGCCACACATTAAAAAATGAACAGGCAAATTTCTTTTGCGCGATTCGCGTGCACACATCAAAAAGTAATCCAACCCATTGGCTACTCCAATCGCTCCGATGTACGAAACAACAAACTTGCCTTGCACATCATACTTCACCTCAAGTTCAGGCTTTTTACTTTCAGGAAAGTAAAAATCACAATCAGCCATGTTGGGAATCAGATGAGTCTGTTTGTCGGGCACCTTCTTTTCAATCGTAGCTTGAATGGCAGGTGATAATGCCACTATAGTTTGTGCGGATTTATAAATTCTTTTCTCAAGTGCATATAAGGCCTGCTGAAAGAAATAGTTTTTTACAAATCCCATTTGAATGGGAGCTTCAGGCCACAAATCGCCTACTTCAAAAAAAAATGGAATTTTATACCTCGCTTTTATTCGCATGGCGGCTAGTCCAACCGTAAGCGGAACTGAAATAGCATAACAGTAATCTACCTCTTGAAATTGTTCCGCCAGGCGAAGAACTCCCTTCACATATTTTATAAATGACCAACTGCGGGCTGTAAATCCAAACCGATTATCATAAGGCACGGGCAAGTAATGAACTTCAATGCCTTCAACATTTTCTGTTAGATAGGCGGCCTCGTTATGAGCCGTAATCACAATCACCTTCATTTGTCTATCGGCAAGAGCTTTGGCCAGATAGTAAGAGCGAATAGCTCCTCCTTTTTGCGGGGTATTAAAGTGCTGATGAAGGATCAGAATTTTCACGCTACAAAGAAAGAAAACAGCACGAGGTTCGCCTCACACGTTTGAAGATATTTAATAATTATAAATCGGAATCTTCATCGCAATCTTCCCAACACTCTTTGCAAGGTTGCTTCACAACCCTATATTTATTTTTGTAGCGTTCATGAACAAATAAAGATTGCCCCTCACTGTCATCCCACAGCCACCATTGCATAAGTCCATCTTCGGCTTTCTGCACCTGATATACATTTGTTTCGTAGGAATCATTTACAACCAGTGAAAGTTTATCGTTCTCTACTGACCAGGATTCTATTTTACCTGCGGTTGCATCTTGCCCCCAGCCTATCACAATCGAATCGCCTTTAATGGTTACTGTTGTATTGTCCGCATCGCAGGCATAGAATAAAACCCACTCGCCTTCTTCCTGTGTTACCATGTGCCATTCTCCCATTAAATCTTTCAACGAAAAATTACCCGGTGAAGCTTCCACAGAATCTGGTTCTCCATTATTTTCGTTCGATCGCGTTGAGCAACTCAACATAATTATGCCGAATAAATAAAATATTAGGTTCCTCATAGAAAATTTTAAGTTTGGCTGGTATAAATAAAATTACAAAAGTTTAGAGAATCCTTTTGCCTCCACTCTTTTTCCTACCTTAGTTAGATAATTAAGGGATTATGAAAAAATTGATTTTGTTTCTCGTGATAAGTGTGTTTTTCGCTTCTTTTTCAAATGCGCAGAAAAAGCAATCACTTTTTAACGGTAAGGACCTAACGGGCTGGAAAATTTATGGTACCGAAAAATGGTATGTTGAAAAGGGGGAGTTGATCTGCGAAAGCGGGCCCGACAAGCAATACGGTTATTTTGGTACCGAAAAAGAATTTAAAGATTTTGAACTTACCCTTGAGTTTAAGCAAGAGTCAAACGGAAACAGTGGTGTCTTCTTTCATTCGCAAATAGAAGGGGTAGTTGTAAACGGCTGGCAAGCGGAAGTTGCACCCTTAAATATGCATAGTGGTGGAATCTATGAGTCGTATGGAAGAGGTTGGCTTATTCAACCCACCGCTGATAAAGAAAAAGCGCTGAAAGAAGGGGAATGGAACAAAATGAAAGTGCGCGTAAAAGGGAATGAAGTAACAACCTGGCTTAATGGTGTGCAGATGATTACTCTTACGGATGAAAAGATTGGATCGCGTTCTGGTAAAATTGCATTACAAATTCATGATGGGGGTGGTGTAAAAGTAAAATGGCGAAATATTTTTATCGTTGAGCTTTAATCCAAACTCACAGCAAACTTCAATTTATATTTTCGAATCGCTCGCCCGATAATAATACCACCAATAATTCCAGGTAGTATCCAAAGCACCCACTGAAATTGTGGTAGTTGAATATTCACAACTACAAAGGCGGTTACTGCAGAAATGTAACTCCCGCCCATACTGCTAATGTGGCCATACCACCAATGCATTTTTTCTTTTGGTGGATTGAAAAAACTTTTCACATCACTGATAAAGAAGCTCATTCCTGTGAACCCAAATGCAATGGCGACTATCCCCATGTTCATTCCATTGAAAAGACCCCAGCTGCCCCAGAGAACTAATGCCAATAGAAATAAGCCTGAGATGATTGTGATTAACCAGTCTAAAGCAGTTGCTTTCTGACCTTGGTGAAGTTTCTTTAGCGATAAAATGCGGTAGCCACGCACTGTCATGTAATAACTGAAAAACGCTACCATCAGCAAAAAATCCTTATGGTGACCAATAGCTGTAAAAAGAGCTCCAACAAAAACCGCTGTCATTGCCCAGAAATAAATCTTGCCTGCCAGCCGATGAACGTTACTTCCTTTTAAGATAAGCATGGCAACAAGTCCGCTAATGAGTGCAATCGTTCCGCCAGCAATGTGCATCACCAGCATCCCTGATAGAAATTTTTCGATATCCATGAGTCAAAAGTAGGCGCTGCTTATCCACTTCAACTATTTTGTTTACTGAACTGAGTAGTAAAGGCGATGGATTGTAGAAAGCAAACAAAAAGGTCTTCCTTTTGAGAAGACCTTTGATTTAAATTTCTAAGCTACATTAATGCTGCTCCTGAAGGCCGTGCGCATAATTCAAGATGTTTTGAATGGTTTTTGCAGAAGGTTCTAAACGCGCGGCATTCAATTCTTTATGCGTAGCATTTAGTTCTTTGTACTGCTTAAGCAGGTCAGTGTCACAAAGGAGTGCTTTGTTAATCTCCTTCGTCTCCTCTTCCGAGGTCTCGTGGTATAGAAACCGGATCAGATCGTCTTGGGTAAAAGTCTTTGTCATAGGCAATATGGTGTTTAGTCATTTTCTTTCTCAGGTTGATGAGTGCATATCGCATTCTTCCTAATGCAGTATTAATACTCACACCGGTTCTGTCAGCAATCTCCTGAAAACTCATTTCCAAATAGTGACGCATAATCAAAACCTGTTTTTGTTCTTCCGGCAATTCCTTCACCAAATCGCGGAGACGCGACTTGGTATCGCGTATCAATTGCTTGGTCTCGTAAGAATCTTCAGAAAATTGCATGGAGTCGAATACCCGGCTTCCATCTTCCAATATCACTTCGGGGTATCTCTTCTTTCTGCGGAAATGGTCGATGGCCAGATTGTGTGCTATCCTGCTCACCCAGGGCAAAAACTTACCCTCTTCATTATAACGGCCACCTTTAATTGTATTAACTGCTTTGATAAAGGTATCCTGCAACAGATCCTCTGCTTCATAGCGATCTTTAACAATCATGTAAATAGCCGTATAAATACGGGATTTGTGTCTGTGAAGTAGCATCTCAAAGGCCTCTTCGTTACCGGTTTGATAGAGCGAAACCAACTGGCTATCGCTTAATCTGCTTTCAATCATCTTGCTGTCGTTTAGGTAACGTAGATGTCTCGGTCGATAGTATGCGGGGTTAAATGAATTGTTTGAGAAATGAAAAGTAGAAAAGAAAGATCGAAATCTCAAAAAAAATGAAAAATAATTTGCCTTCTATCGATTTTCTTATGCTATTTGAGGCCGATTTTCAACGACAATGGCTGTAGCAAAAAAAAGAGTAATTAAAAGTTTAGAAAACCTGAGTGAAGATCTCAGAGAACTATTGAAAGAACAATATCCAAATGGATATGATGGGAACATCACCAGAATAATGAATGCGAAAAAGGAACCGATTTTTGTCTTTCCATTAGAAACCGAGGATTCTGTTTATCTGGTTAAGGTTCCTGCTACCAAGAATAGCGATGGTGGTTATGATGTCGACTCCAGCGAAAAACAGGAATTTGATGACAATGACGATGAGGGGTCTGGCCGCGGTGATTTCGACAATAGTGATGACTTCGATGGGGATGGCGATGCGAAGGAAGCAAGCTACGATCCCGACTTTGATAATTAACCTGTTTTATACAAGGCAAAAGATAAACCACTCAATCCTTGGGTGGTTTTTTTTTATGCTTTGGCCGAAAGACTCAACTTGGTTTTCGGTCCGTGTAGGACAAGGTGCTGTAATGTTTTATTTTTGCGGTTTCCATGCAGCCAATCCCTACCGATTCCTACTTAGACGACCTCGATCCCAAGGAGTATATTATCATAAAACGGGCTCGGGTAAATAATCTTAAAAATCTTAGCGTTGCAATTCCCCGAAATAAACTGGTTGTTGTCACCGGCCTGTCAGGCTCCGGAAAGTCTTCTTTGGCCTTTGACACCTTATTTGCAGAAGGGCAGCGCATGTATGTAGAGAGTCTTAGTTCTTATGCGCGCCAGTTTTTGGGTCGCATGGAAAAGCCTGAGGTGGATTATATCCGTGGAGTTTCTCCAGCTATCGCTATTGAACAAAAAGTAAATACCCGGAATCCAAGGTCAACCGTTGGCACAACAACAGAAATCTACGATTATTTAAAGCTTCTCTTTGCGCGGATTGGTAAAACCTATTCACCGATAAGTGGAAAGGAAGTAAAGCGTGATACAGTAACGGATGTAATTGATTTCATCCATAGGAAAAAAGAAGGCACGCGCATTATGATCGCCTGTTCCCTGAAGGTGATGAAGGGAAGAAAATTAAGTGATGAACTCAATCTCTTATTAAGTAAAGGATATGCACGTGTGCTGGTGGATGGCGAAGTGAAATTTATTGAAGAATTAGTAAGTCCTTCAACCCTTCCTGCGGAGGTACCTCTCCCGGGGAAAACGGGTAGAAGTGAGAGAAAAAGAAAAACGTCAATATCTAAACCTGCAGATATTAAAGGTGAAATTGAAATTCTGATTGATCGTGCCGCTGTAAATGCAAGGGATGAAGATCTTACTTTCCGTCTTTCCGATTCGGTCCAAACTGCTTTCTTCGAAGGTCATGGGGATTGCACAATTTATGTTGAAGGGGAAAAGAAAGTTCACTTCTCCGATAAGTTTGAGTTAGATGGGATACATTTTACTGAGCCATCCATAAACCTGTTTAGTTTTAATAATCCGTTTGGTGCATGCCAGACCTGCGAAGGCTTTGGAAAAATATTGGGCATCGATGAGGATCTGGTTATTCCTGATAAAAGTCTTTCTGTTTTTGAAGGCGCTATTGCCCCCTGGCGGGGTGAGGTAATGAGCGAGTGGGTTAAGCCCTTACTGAAAAATGGAATCAAATTTGATTTCCCAATTCATCGCCCGTACGGGGATTTGAATCAGAAAGAAAAAGATTTATTGTGGAATGGTAATCCATACTTTGAAGGCATTCATGCATTTTTCAAATATTTAGAATCAAAAACTTATAAGATTCAATATCGGGTAATGCTTTCCCGCTATCGCGGAAGAACCACTTGCCCAGATTGCAGAGGCACCAAGCTTCGCAAAGATGCAGCCTATGTAAAAATTGCCGACACCTCCATTACCGATTTAGTGCTGATGCCCATTGAAGACACATTAAAGTTTTTTAAATCTCTTTCTCTTCCTGCCTACGAACAAAAAGTGTCAGATCGGATTTTAACAGAAATTAGCTCACGGCTTGAATACATGGAAAAGGTTGGGCTTGGTTATCTTACCCTCAATCGAGTTACCTCCACGCTATCAGGAGGAGAGTTTCAGCGAATCAAATTGGCAACCTCTCTAGGTAGCGCATTGGTTGGCTCCATGTATATCATGGATGAACCTAGCATTGGGTTGCATCCGCGCGATACCGCTCGAATGGTGGAGGTTTTAAAATCGTTGCGCGACATGGGCAATACTGTGATCGTGGTTGAACATGAAGAAGAAATCATGCGGGCAGCCGATCAGATTATTGACATCGGTCCTGATGCGGGTGTGCATGGTGGTGAATTAATTTTTCAAGGATCACAAAAAGATCTGAATACAAAAATTGTATCGCACACAACTAATTACCTCACGGGTGTGGAGAAAATAATGGTGCCGAAGCAGCGCAGGAAATGGAAGGATTTTCTGCTGGTTATTGGTGCTCGCGAAAACAATTTGAAGCATTTGACAGTAAAATTTCCGTTGGGTGTTCTTACGGTTGTAACGGGGGTAAGTGGTTCAGGCAAGTCAACGTTAATAAAGAAAATTTTATATCCGGCTGTTGGCCGATTGAATGGCTCTGTTTCTGAAACTCCCGGCAAGTATGATCGGTTGGAAGGTGATGTAACAAAAATTTCACAAGTAGAATTTGTGGATCAGAATCCAATCGGAAAATCATCACGCTCCAATCCAATTAGCTATGTAAAAGCATACGATGTAATTCGTAATCTATATTCTGAGCAAACGCTTAGCAAACAACGTGGCTATAAGCCTTCTCATTTTTCTTTTAACGTAGATGGGGGTCGTTGCGAAACCTGCCAGGGTGAAGGCGAGATAAAGGTAGAGATGCAATTTATGGCTGATATCTTTTTAAAGTGCGAAAGCTGCGAAGGCAAACGCTTCAAACAAGAAGTGCTGGAGGTGGAATACAAAGGCAAGAATATTTTTGAAGTGCTCGACATGACGGTGGAACAAAGTCTCGAGTTTTTTAAAGAGAAAAAAGGGGTATACGAAAAAGTGCTACCTCTTTTTGAAGTCGGTCTTGGGTATGTAAAGTTGGGTCAATCCTCTAATTCACTTTCGGGTGGCGAAGCGCAGCGGGTAAAGCTTGCTTCTTTTTTAGGAAAGAATAACTCAGATTCTTCCGCTAATATTTTATTCATATTTGACGAACCCACCACAGGGTTACACTTCCACGATATTTCTAAGTTGTTAAAAGCCATTAATGCTTTAGTTGATCAAGGTCATACTGTCATTATCATTGAACACAATCTGGAAGTGATTAAATGTGGCGATTGGATTATTGACCTCGGACCCGAGGGGGGTGAGAAAAAGGGGGGCAATCTGCTTTTCGCGGGCACCCCTGAAGAAATGATTAAAAAGGATGTCGGCTACACGGCTGATTTTCTGAAAAAGAAACTCAACGTGCAATCCTAACTCCGGGTAATTTGGTTTTGTGTGATCCCCGATAAGGGCGTGTCAAAACAAATACGACATTCTGCAATCTCTCCATATTAGATTTTTGCCAAAAGTGCTAGCTTTCTATTATGAAATATGTTTGGCTATTGTTGATCTTTAGTGCATCGACAGTCTTTGCACAGGATGTGAAAGAACTAATTAATGAGGGTATTAAATTTCACGACCAAGGTGATTACGAAAAAGCAATAGAAAAGTATAAAGAAGCTATACAACAGGACTCTAACTCTGCGATGGCCTATTATGAAATGGCTTTTAGTTATCACCTACTGAAGGAATATGAACAATCGCTTGAAAGCGCTAATCAGGCACTTGCATTAAATGATCAGGGAGTGAACTATTATGCAACCATAATCAAAGGGTCTGTTCTTGATGATATGGGTCGCACCCAAGAATCTGTTTCCTTCTATAAGGAAGCTGTCAAAAAATATCCTGACCAATATTTATTGCTTTTTAACTATGGAGTGAGTTGTGGACGCTTGGGCCTAAGATCAGATGCTCAAGAATTATTCCTGAAAGCGATAGCGCTAAAACCTAACCATCCAGGAAGTCATCTTCGGCTTGCTCTCCTAAAGAAGGATGGTAATGAAAAAGTTAGAGCTACTCTTGGCTTATATTTTTTCTTGCTTCTTGAAAATGAAAGTAAGCGGGCAGAAGAATATGCTCAAACTTTATTGGACTGGCTTTATCAAACGAATGTAGGAGACGATGGAATAAATAGAATTTCTATCACGCTACCGTCAGGTTCGAAAAAAGACAATATGATGGCCACCGCAGAGTTGGGGTTTTCAATGGCGCTGCTTGCTTCATCAGAAATTGAGAAACAAAAGTCCATGAGTAAACAAGAAAAATTTATTTATGATACCAATCAAATATTTTCCTTACTAGGTGAGCTAAACGATAACAAGAAAAATAAGAAAAAACGGAATGCCCCAGATTTGCTTTGGGATACTTATGTTCCTTTCTTTTACTCGATTAAAAAAGCTGGGCATACAGAGGCCTTCTGTTATCACATTTTGAAAACATCAAAAGATTCAGACATAAAAACCTGGTTAGCCAGCAATACTGAGAAACTGGAGTTATTCTATCTTTGGACAGAAACTCACTAACCTCTTCAATACTTAGCCGGAGCCCCTGCTGCCGGAGTCGTCTTCTTAATAAAATCGCGAATGTGTTCGTTAGAAGTCGCCAAATCTTCGGTACGCAAATACATCATGTGCCCGCTGCGGTAGCCTTCAAAGCGCAAGCGATCTTTCATTTTTCCACTTGGGTCTAGTTGCCACATGGAGTACTTCGCATCAAAGTACGTAGTAGCCCCGTCATAATAACCCGATTGAATCATCACCTGCATGTAAGGATTTTCAGCCATCGCCAAACGAAGGTTCTCCCCGGTGTTATCATTTGAGTTATCCCACGGACGAACGGGGCCAAACATGTTATACTGCAAATCGGTTTTGAATTTTAATACATCCCGTAAGTAATAATTAATAGCGGGTGTAAAAGAATGCAACCACGAAGTAAGCTCTGAGTTATAATCAGGGCGATCACCAGCTCCCATTTTATCAATGCCTTTATACCTTGAATCCAAACGACCTACCGTAAATCCTTTGTCGCGCAACAGTTCTTTCCAAAAGAATTGAGTGGGCACGGCAAGGTTATGATCTAAAATCACTTTTTCTGATAACCCTGAGTAACGCGAAATTTTTGCTGCTACTTGTTTGCGTTTAGCTTCATCTATAAAGCCCCCTTTTGCAAGCGTAGGAATTAATTCGTCAATCGTAAATGCTTCTGATTCAGCAAGCACATCGTTCAAATCTTTTTGCTGAAGATCGGCCGGCAACGCTTTATGATACCAGGCCGCAGCGGTATAATATGGCACAGATAACGCATCGTTAACCGGACCGTCACGTTTGATTCCTAATTCTGTTGGCGAAACCAGAATCACCCCATTGAGGTACATCCAATGTGAATTTTGAAGTTCCAATGCCAATCCCGATACGCGTGTAGTTCCATAACTTTCTCCAATAATATATTTGGGTGAAGTCCAGCGACCGCTACGTGAAACAAAATTATCGAGCCAATCGCCTAAATATTTTATGTCTGCATTCACACCAAAGAAGGTTGACTTCTCAGCTTTGGCATCTAAAATCCGTGAGAAGCCTGTGTTAACCGGATCGATGTAAACAATATCGGCAACATCTAAAATAGAATGTGGGTTGTCACGAATTCCGTAAGGTTGAACCGGGTATCCTTCTGAATCGATGTTCAATTGCTTCGGTCCTGTGTAGGCCACATGCATCCAAACAGAAGCCGAACCAGGGCCACCATTAAAAGAGATTACGAGCGGGCGTTTACTTTTATCGGATATATCCGTGCGCTCATAATACGTATAGAACAAAGAGGCACTTGGTTTTCCTTCCGCATTCCAAACGGGTTGTGTGCCGGCTGTTACTTTATAAGGCACCGGCTTTCCTTTAATCGTTACCTGCCCGGTAGAAGTTATTGCCGACTCAGCCGGAAGTACACGCTCCTGCGACCAACCGAACCCGGCAATTCCACAAAGCAGAAATACATAAAGATATTTTTTTGAAAAAATCATATTGAATGAGGATTTATTAAGCAAGTTGAGTTAAAACAATTGATTCAGTAAAGCTGCTTATCTGAAAACGGAAAGAATCAGGTTGAGCGGCTTATTGTTGGTTTAGCCTTTCCAGAATTCTGGTGATCCCAAAAATTATTAAATGCATTTGGATAAATATTTTCAGATAAAAGTTTATTCCAGCATGATTTTTATAAAGCGGGCTTGGCTACCCATACGCGAATTATAGATCTCTACTTTTAGGATGTACAGACCTGGCTCCATGTGCTTCATTTCAAACTTCAATCCTAATAGTTGCCTACCTCCATTTAGTTTATCAATTGCGTATTCCATTTTACTCCCATAAATATCATGCAAAGAGGCTTTTACAAAGTTTTCACCGCTTGGTAAGCTTATAGGTAGCTGCAATAAACCATGGTGTCTATTTATTGGGTTCGGAAAAATTTGACCTATGCGAATCTCCTCCTCTAATACTTGTTCTTTAACATATCCATCGGATCCAAAATGAAACGTAAGGACATGGTTACCCGGTGGAATGGTAATTTGATGCGACTTTCTCATATCGGTCAATTCAACCCGACTGGAAAGTTCAAGTATCAATTGTTTATCGTTTTCACCGAAATAAGTATTGCGCCAGGTTAATGTAACATCATTGGTATTGGACAGTTTAGCAATCCACGAATAGTTACTCTGCTTAGGTACGATATCTTTCGAAAGAGTTTTGCCATTCAACTCCCGGAAAGAGAACGTGGCAGAACTAAGTCCTGTCAATAATGGCAAGGTGGTTTCATCCCAACTATCCTTGCCCTCAGCAGCCTGTGGATTCATACCAAAACCCAGGAGTGAGTTGCTGAATTCATTTTCCTGAAGATTTAGGTTCACGTGCCAGGTATCCGCATCGAGCGCTGTTGGATCTTGTGCCGACTTTCTTCCTCCACTCTGGGATTTATTGATTACGGGTATTTCAATCACTCGGGCTATGTCACTTTCTACAAAACCTCCCCGAAATCTTTTAAGTAGGGGATCAGCCACAAACCCGCCATTTAAAAACTGCCTTAACTTCAATTTTTCTTCTGTCAATCCATTATGATCTAGCACATCATCCCATGAAATACTAAAGTTGTATGGGTTACCAATCAGGTTCCAGCCTGAACTCAAGCTCATTTCATAGGGAATTTGTTTGCTGGCTTTCACTACGGTGCCCGCCCCAGGATTTATTTCGGTCTGATCTCGCATGATAAACCAATAACCTTTCCCAGTCTCCATGGTCAACGGATTCTCACCAAGTTTCTCGTTCGTTAAAGAATATAAACGCCACTTCTTGTTATCATAACTTCCTAAGTCAGCAAAAACATCTTTTGTGCTCTTCGTTGTTAGTTGCAATGGAATGGCAATCACTTGATAAGCACTTGTTTTTTTTCCTGATGTAAGATCCGGTATCACTTGTTTGTTGGACGAAGCTGGGTATTTCAGGTAAATATTTCCAGGTTGACTTGGGATATCATTGCCTGCTTTTTCTGTGATGGAAAACCAGCAGTATAACCCCAACGGATCGGTGAAGTAAGATGCGGGCACCGATAGACTAACCGTGTTTCCACTGGTGGTAAACGGTATGGCATCCACCTTCAGCTTTGAATCCTCTTCCGTAATTCCGCGTCTGTTAATTTTTATGGATTGAATTTCATTGATATCGTTAACCAGAATGGCAACATTGGCACCACTTTCATCAACAATAAAAAATTCAGGATAGTTGGTTTGAGAAATGCCCAGCTTAGTGACGATGAAGTCTGATACTGACGTTGCCGCCTGACTAGCAACGGTTATTGAAATTTTACCCGTGGTGGCTCCAACCGGAACCGTTGTGGTGATACTGGTTGATGTGCTGGCTGGTACTGCGGTTACAGTAGCAGTTACGCCATTGAAGGTGACACTATTGTTACCGTTAACACTACTGAAGCCTGTGCCTATAATGTTTACGGATGTTCCGACAATTCCCGCTGCAGGAGTGAAGGATGTAACAGTAAGAGGCAGCACTAAAAACTCATTGATGCTTTGCACGGTATATCCACCTCGTGTAACAGAAACTTTACCGGTGGTGGCCCCGGCCGGCACGGTTACGGTGAGGCTTGTAGGGTTGGTAGAGGTTACCGTGGCAGTTGTATTGTTAAACTTAACAAGGTTTTCGGATGCAACAGTGCTAAAGCCGGTCCCGGATATTGTCAGACTAGATCCTATTATTCCGTTTGCCGCTGATAAAGAAAAAATATCCAGCACAGAAAATTTCTGAATCCGATGATTGCTATCCGTTATATAAACATTGCCTTGTATATCGGTAGCCACACCCCTGGGATGTCTCAAGGTTCCATTAGCCCATCCGTAATTGCCGTAACTCGCTTGATGAACACCCGTGTTGATAAACTTTTGAATCCGACTGCTATTATCAACAACATAAATGCTACCACTCGAGGAAGCTGCTATGCCATAAGGCCCCTGGAATTGACCATTCTCTGTTCCAGCGCTCCCCCATTTTGAAACAAAGACTCCCGCACTGGTAAACTTTTGAACACGAGAATTTAGGCCGTCAGTCACATATACGTTGCCTGAAGCATCAATAGCAATGCCCTCTGGGCCATTAAAATTGCCATCACCTAAACCCAAACTTCCCCATTTAGTTAATAAAGTACCTGCACTATTAAATTTCTGAACTCTGTGATTATTCTTATCCGCGACATAAACATTGTTATTACCATCAACGGCTATACCGTGTGGGTCGTTAAATTGCTTATCTCCAGAACCACCGGTTCCCCATTGGGTAATATAAGCTCCAGTACTGCTGAATTTTTGAACACGATTATTGCCCGCATCCATCACATATACGTTACCACTGACATCAATGGAAACCCCCTGAGGAAAGTTAAGTTGACCGTTGCCTGATCCGAACGTTCCCCATCGGGTGACAAATGTTCCTGAGATGTTAAATTTCTGTATTTGATGATTATACACGTCCGCTACATAAATGTTGCCGGTGACATCTATAGCCATTCCATAAGGTTCGTTAAGTTGCCCATCTGTAGAAGGACTACCCACAGCAGTTAAGAAGGTAAATGAGCTATTAAATTTTTGAATGCGCTTACTATTTCGATCGGCAACATAAATGTTACCTGCGGCATCAATGTCTATTCCCTTGGGGGTAAGAAACTGACCATTGGCCGTACCATAAGATCCTAATTTGCCAACAAAAATTCCCAATATGTTAAACTTTTGAATTCGATTATTATACGTATCTGAAACATATACATTGCCACTTGCATCAACCGCAATGCCTTGTGGAAAATTAAGCTGCCCATCGCCTTGGCCACCAGTTCCAAACTTTGACAGAAATGTGCCTGAACTGTTAAATTTTTGAATCCGGTGATTGTTGGTATCAACCACATACACATTGCCGCTAGCGTCAACGGCTATAGCTTGTGGGTATTCAAATTGGCCATCAGCAGACCCACGGGTGCCCCATTTTGTTATAAAAGTTCCTGCACTATTGAATTTCTGAATGCGATGATTGTGAGAGTCTGCTACATAAATATTGCCACTATTATCCAGCGCCACTCCGGAGGGCCAGGCAAACTGGCCATCCCCACTTGCATAGAAGCCACTACCCAATTTGGATATAAAGGTTCCAGCATTACTGAATTTTTGGATCTTGCTATTAAACACATCCACCACGTAAACATTTCCGCTGGCATCAAGCGCGGCTGAGTTAGGAATATTAAATTGACCATTATTGCTACCGCCAAAACCCCATTGTAATAGAGGAGCCCCCGTAGCATCAAATTTTTTAATCTGGTTTGAAGTGCCATCCACAATAAAAATATTGCCAGATGCATCAACAGCTACATCGTCAGGTCCGCGGAATTGGTTTATTTGAAGGGACTCTCCAATAGATCTTTCAAAAAAAAACTGAGCCTGCGTTTTTGAACAGCATAAGAGCACAAACACGAGTGTGAGAAGTAGGTGTGGTTTGTGCATGCCGGGTCCGAAATAGATTTTAAATTTAGAAAAGAAATCTTACATTTATTAATAATCAAATTTTTTAGTGCGCCTCATCCAGCCGGTTTCTCTGGTTTTCTTCATGCTCATGTTTAGTGTTGGCTTTTCCCAACGCATCGTTAATCTTACCTATTTGATGCAAGTTGATGAGGGCGGGCGAAAGTATTTAATCAACTATGATATTCAATCCCGGTATGACAACATCCCTTCTCGGGTAAGAGTGAAGCTAACGGCCGAGATGAATGGCGTTAGCAATAGCTTCTATCTAAAAGAGGTTAGTGGCGATGTGGGTGATTTAATTTATCCAGGTGCCAATAAGAAAATCATTTGGGATCATCAGAAAGAGTTGATTCATTTTAGTGGAGAAATTAACTTGGAAATTGAAAGTACCCCAGCCGTCATGGTCTCCAAAAGTGCAAGAAGGGGACGTGAAATAGTGCTGAGTGTAGGTCCTGGTTTTGGAACTAATGAAATATCTTCTGTCAAATTATTTCGGGCTGGCCATGAAATTATGCCGGTTCCAACCGGAGCGTTGAAGGATGGTGTGCTTCCGGTTTTGATCCCTAAGAAATCCAAAGTGAAAAAAAACTTTCAATTGGCAATTCAGCAGGATGGCAAAAGTTATTTCAGCAATAGCTTTAAGGTGAAAAGAAAGTTTTCATTCGGCTGGGTTATCTTTCCTGCCCTCGGAGTCTCAGCGTATTTAGCTATCAGCAAAATTCTTGAAGCAGGTGAGCCTTTACCTGGCCCTCCGGGATCAGGATTACCAGACGGAGACTAAGCTTCTAATACATTCATGAAACCAATCCTTTCAATCATTTTAATTGCACTAGTAGCATCATCAGCCTTTTGTCAAAAACAGAGAAATGCAAAAATAACCATCCCTTTTGTAACTGTGGTGGACAAACCTGTTATTGAATGGGTAAGTTACCCGAACGATACCACCCGGGTGGGCCTCAATATCCAAACCTTGTCCTGCCGGGTAAATTCAAAACTCCTTCTGCAGCGGATAGAGATATTAGTGAATGGGCTATCAACGGATGTTTACAAAAGCAATGATTTCACAACTACTAAAAGTGAGAATAGCTATGTCCAGTTAATAGAACGAACCGTTACTCTTCGAACAGGAAGTAACCTTGTTCAACTTATTGTTGAAAATGAGAAGGGAATTAAAAGTGAGAGCACCAGAAAAATTATAGTAGACCCAACATTGATTACCCTGGTCAGGGACAAGAACGACCAGACTCCGCCCATGATTTATCTATCAAATCCGGCTAACCTCAGAAATGACCGGGTGGTGGTTTATTCCGAAGTGATAAAAATAACCGGAGCCGTTATGGACGAATCCGGAATTCAGCAGGTAACTGTTAACAGAACTGTTACCCCGGTAAAAACAAATGGTGAGTTTGTAATTAATCTCCCTCTTAATATTGGTGAAACGACTATCAATATTGAAGTTAAGGATGTAAATCAAAATATTTCGTTGAAAAGATTTACGATCGAACGAAAAAATCCTGATGGCTCTGTGTATGATCCTTCAATTGCCAGAAATTATTTATTAATAGTCGGCATCAACAACTATACCTTTTGGCCAGCCTTAAACAATGCTGTCTCTGATGCAAAGGAGGTTTCAAAAATACTAACAACAAACTATCAGTTCGATTCCCTTGATGTTACTGTTTTATTAAATGACCAGGCAACCCGATCAAATATTTTTGAAGCGCTCAGGAGATACATTGAGAAAATAACACCCCGCGATAACTTGTTGATTTATTATTCCGGTCATGGCTATTTTGATAAACTCATGAGCGAAGGCTATTGGGTTCCTGTAGATGGTAAAGTGAATGATTTATCCGGTTACTTGTCAAATTCTCAGATTCTAAAAGTTATTGAAAACATCAATTCTCAACACACCTTATTAGTGGCTGATGCTTGCTTTTCCGGATCATTGTTTGCCTCGGGCTCGCGTGGATATGTAGAGCATGTCGAAAAGTATAAGTCACGCTGGGGACTGGCCTCAGGCCGCCTTGAAGCAGTATCCGATGGTTCTATTGGTAGTAATAGCCCGTTTGCGCAAAGTTTTATAAAATTCTTGTATGACAATCCTGAACCGAAGGTTCCTGTTTCTGATATGGTTCAATACGTAAAAAGAAGAGTGACCGAGTTAAATGATCAAACACCAATTGGAAATCCCTTAAAGGGTGTGGGTGATGAGGGAGGTGAGTTTGTGTTTTATCGGAGGATCAAATAACCTTTATTCAAAAATTGTTTGGCTTTAAAATGCTCATGATTGCTACATGATACTTTTAAAGGTTAGAATTCATACACTCAAGATTAGATTTTCAATTTATCAGGTAATCTGAAACCTGATGTTTAGAGAAGGTTGATTAAAATAACATAGAATTATTTTATAAGACCATAATAATCTGCTCAACCGGAGTTTCTCCTAAAAACGACTTTATGAATTTTCTCTCCTTGGAGTAAACATAAATAGAAGGGGTTGGTATGGAGCCAAAATTCATATACACATCTTGTCCCTCGGCCCGGCCAAATCGGATGTTGGGTTGGTTATCTAATTGATATTCGCGCGCGAATTGTAAGATGCTTTGCTCCGGATCGGAGGCAATAAATTGAAGGGTATAGTCTTTAAACGATGCTAAATTTTCCTGAATTGATTTAGCCTCTCGTTGGCAATGATCGCAATCCGTATTAAATAAAATAAGCACAGAAGCAGGCGGCAAATCACGTGTAGTGGCTGCAGAACCATCAAGGTTTTTAAAAGTCAGGTGCGGAAGTTCATTAACTTCTTTCTTTACAACGGGTTCTTTTTTCTCTGGGCTTTTGCAAACTGCTAACAAAAAAATAAGAAGTAATGGAACTAAGTTTTTTTTACTCATAACTAAATAAAAAATTTCAATGCAAAGTAAATAATTAAAAATAATAACCCCGATGTACCGTAGAGTTGAATTACCTTTTTCCGGTTCTGCACATCCTCCCACCACAGCATGATCCATGGCTTAATCAGCCCAAGCATCATAAATAGAAATGACGTTAGGCTTATCAACAAAAATAGCAACCGCACATAATACATGACTGCAAAGTTAACCTTACTTTATTAATCCTTTCTAGGTAGTTTCTTTCCTCCGTCCTTGGCTTGTGTCCTCGCATGGTGAAAAATTAAACTATAACTGAAGCGCTAAGCAAATCCCCACTATATTTGCGACCTGTTTTTAAGACCGAGTAGTGAAGGCGCATGATTTTCTCTCTATTTATCGCGCGGACAGCCTGGTGCAGACGCTGGCCGAGGGGATTCGTGTGTCCAATCATTCCAATATTCATATAAAAGGCCTTCATGGAAGTTTAGATGCGGTCATCTTTGCCTCGGTAGTAAAAAGTGTACGTGCTTCGCATGTAGTTATTGCACAAGATAAAGAAGAGGCTTCCTATTTATTGAATGATCTTCAAAATCTGTTGGGCGCAAAAGAAGTTCTCTTTTTTCCCATGTCTTACAGACGTCCGTACGAATATCAGGAGGTTGAGAATGCCAATATTCTGATGCGCTCGGAAGTGCTCAATCAAATCAGCAATCATCCTGACGGAAATGTAATCGTCACGTATCCTGAAGCCATCTTCGAAAAAGTAATTAACAAGAAGTCGCTGGCAACAAATACTCTACTTATTAATAAGGGAGAAGTTCTTGATTTAAACTTTCTGGAAGAGTTCCTCCATAGCTTTGATTTTGAAAAAACCGATTTTGTGTTTGAGGCCGGGCAGTTTGCCATCCGGGGTGGAATCATTGATGTATTCTCTTTTGCGCATGAGCTTCCATACCGGATTGAGCTTTCGGGCGATGAGGTGGATAGCATTCGTAGTTTTGATCCGGGTTCGCAGCTTTCTGTAGATGTGTTAGACAAAATCAGTTTGATGCCGAATGTACAAACCCGGTTGATTCAGGAAGAGCGACAATCTTTTTTTGATTTTATCTCCCCCTCTTCCCGCATCTGGATAAAAGATGCCGAACTCACAAAAGACATTGTTGATACGTGCTTCCAAAAAGCAACTGCCTCATTCGATCAAATTCTCCGCGAGAGCGGTCAAACAAAAGTGGTTTTAGAACCTGCCCAACTTTTCAATACAGCAGAAACACTTCTTACTAGTTTTAAAAGTTTGTCGTGCCTTGAGTTTGGTTCAAAATTCTACTTCGAAAATTCTGCTGTTTTTGAATTCCGCTCTTCTGCTCAACCTTCCTTCAATAAAAATTTTGAGTTGCTTGCTGCTGACTTATTAGAGCATCAAAGTCAGGGCTTTGGAAATTTCATTGCAGCAGAGCAGCCAAGACAAGTGGAACGCCTTCATGGAATCTTTGAAGAAATTCACCCTGAAATAAAATTTCAATCCCTTGAGTTTTCATTGTGGAAAGGATTTGTTGATCCCCTTGTAAAAGTAGTCTGCTATACGGATCACCAAATCTTTGAACGGTTTTATAAGTATCGCCAAAAGGAAAAGTTTTCAAAATCGAAAGCATTAACCTTTCGTGAATTGCAAACCCTGCAACCGGGAGATTTTGTTACCCACATTGATTATGGTATTGGCAAGTTCGCAGGCCTTGAGAAAAAAGTAGTTGATGGCAAGGAACAGGAAGCCATTCGCCTTGTCTTTCGTGATGATGATTTGTTGACCGTTAGCATTCATGCCCTTCATAAAATTTCAAAATATTCAGGGAAAGATGGGTCTCCACCGGCTATCAGTAAGCTTGGAAGTGGTGAATGGGAGAGCAAAAAAGCGAAAGCCAAGAAGAAAGTAAAAGACATTGCCAAAGAACTCATCAGTCTTTATGCAAAGCGAAAGGGTGCCCCCGGATATGCATTCTCTGAAGATAGTTTCCTTCAAGCAGAATTAGAATCTTCTTTCATTTATGAAGACACACCCGATCAGGCGAAGGCCACGGAAGATGTAAAGCGCGACATGCAAAAGCCTCATCCGATGGACCGATTAGTTTGTGGTGATGTTGGCTTTGGCAAAACAGAAGTGGCAATTCGTGCAGCCTTCAAAGCTGCAACCGAAGGCAAACAAGTGGCGGTATTGGTGCCCACCACTATTTTGGCGATGCAGCATTACCGAACGTTTTCTGAGCGCCTGGCCGATATGCCTGTAAAGATTGATTATGTCTCGCGCTTTAAATCGACTGCTGAAATCAAAAAAATAATTGGTGATGTAAAAGATGGAACGATTAACATCATTATTGGTACGCACCGGGTGGTAAGCAAAGATGTTGAGTTTAAAGATTTAGGATTATTAATTATTGATGAAGAACAAAAGTTTGGAGTTAAGGTAAAAGACCGACTTAAAGAATTGAAAGTAAACGTGGACGTACTTACGCTGACGGCAACCCCAATTCCGCGCACGTTGCATTTTTCTTTAATGGGGGCTCGCGACCTAAGTATTATCAGCACACCCCCTCCCAATCGCCAACCCGTAACGACCGAGCTTCACACGTTCGATGAAACAATCATTCGCGATGCGGTGAGTACTGAACTGCGAAGAGGAGGTCAGGTATTTTTTGTGCACAATCGCATCAGCGATATTGATCAATTGGCTAACACCATTTATAAGTTGGTTCCAGATTCGCGCATAGGTGTTGCCCACGGTCAAATGGATGGCGACAAGCTGGAGAAGGCAATGGTAAAATTTATTGAAGGTGAATACGATGTGCTGGTTTCTACCAACATCATTGAATCGGGCCTGGATATACCAAACGCGAATACAATTATTATTAACCAGGCTCACATGTTCGGGTTAAGTGATTTGCATCAAATGCGCGGCCGAGTAGGTCGATCGAACAAAAAAGCATTTTGTTATTTACTTACCCCACCTAGTTCTGTTTTGTCTTCCGATTCCCGAAAGCGGTTGGCGGCCCTGGAAGAGTTTTCGGAATTAGGGGATGGATTCAAAGTGGCCATGCGCGATCTTGATATTCGCGGAGCCGGAAATTTATTAGGTGCGGAACAAACCGGTTTTATTACTGATTTGGGGTTTGATACATATCACAAAATTTTGGATGATGCCATTCAGGAATTGAAAGAGACTGACTTTAAAGAATTATTTGCTGAGGAGCTTTCCGCGAAAGCGAAATTGATTGTGCCCGATTGCAGTATAGAAACAGATTTGGAAATTTTAATTCCCGATACGTATGTTAATAATACCAGCGAGCGACTTCAGCTTTACGCCAGTCTCGATAATGTTAAAGACGAAGAGCGACTAATCGGTTTTAAAGAATCCATACGCGATCGTTTCGGACCTATACCAGAATCTGTTGAGCAATTAATAAACTCTGTTCGCTTGCGTTGGATGGGTGAATCCCTCGGGTTTGAAAAAATCTCTCTTAAGAATGAAAAGCTACGGGGTTATTTTCTTTCTGGCAACGATGAATATTTTAAATCAGAAACATTTGGAAAAATTTTAACCTTTG
Organism: Cyclobacteriaceae bacterium; assembly: GCA_016787755.1. Lineage (GTDB taxonomy): Bacteria > Bacteroidota > Bacteroidia > Cytophagales > Cyclobacteriaceae > ELB16-189. Next base: position 389,316 of record JAEUUA010000023.1, read on the forward strand.
TTCAAACCAATAGCAAACGGTGTCGCATGAAGGATAGCATGGGTAAGCTAATCCTTACCATTGAAAATATTCCAACAGTGGATTCTGCAATCTCTTTGCTTGAACCGCTTTATCCATATACTATTAAGTCGCTTAACGAAATACCCTCCGTATAAAAATCTAACTCTTCAAGCCGTTTAAAAGCGTTTACTGCCAATACCTTTTTTAATATTTTTGAGTAATGAACTTCGATGAAGAAATCTCCACAATGATAAAGATGATACTTCAGGGTTGGCGTTTCGTGCGAAATAAGGTAGTCTGAAAAATATACGATCATGTCGCATTTCCTCTCAAAGGTAGATGTTTTAAAGTCTCGGATAGAAACCATAAGTCTTAAGTATTTAGCTCATCACTTATGAAAATTGTATGCCAACGCAGAAACAACCAAAAATTAAGCGATTTCTTCAAAATTTGATAACCTATGGCGGAACGTGATTCCCATTTTGGATTTGAATACTAATGCCTTACCTGCATCGTTAAGCAATCGATTTCTGCTTACTACCTCTATTAAGGATTTAGCAAAAAAACGCTACCCTTTGGAAAACATTGATTTATCTATTTATATTAGCGGTTACTTTTATGTATAAACAAAAGCAAATGAAGTATTTCAAGTCACTCCTGTTCTTAGTTGCGCTGTCCATGCTGGTCTCATCTTGTTTTCTCCGGCAAGGGGGCAAACCAACTGCTCAAAACCCTGGTCAGCTTAGTACTGCTACGGGTTTAAAGTACACCCGCGATGCCGCGGAGGGTTTTGCTGTTAACGAATACCGTTCGCAGCCTGATGCCCCAAATATGGTGTTTATTGAGGGTGGCCGTACCGTTTTAGGTTCATTTGAAGAGGATATTATGTCCTATAGAGACAACGTGGAGCGTACTGTTTCCGTGGCTTCTTTTTATATGGACGAAACTGAAATTGCTAACATTCACTGGTTAGAATACTTATACTATCTATCCGTAGATTCAACCAAAATTGATGGTGGAAAAGCCTATTCTGCCGCTCTACCTGATACCATGGTTTGGCGTTCAAATCTTGCTTTTAACGATCCTTACGTAGATCATTATTTAAGATATCCTGGTTTCCGTTATTTCCCGGTGGTAGGCGTTAAGTGGAAACAGGCAAATGAATATTCTAAGTGGAGAACCGCCAAAGTAAATGGCGACTTGGCTGAAAAGGCTGGTATTGTTGCTCCTGAGTCAGGCGCAGGCCGTATTCCTTTGGAATCAGGGGTTGTTATTCCTGCGTACCGCTTGCCCACTGAAGCTGAATGGGAATATGCTGCACAAGCACTTATCGGAACTCAGTGGTTGGATGAAATGCAAAATTTCAACCGCATTTATCCTTGGGATGGTCATGCGTTGCGCAATCCTTATGGAAAGCAGATGGGTTCTTTCCTTGCTAACTTCAAGAGAGGCCGTGGTGACTATGCCGGTATTGCCGGAAGGTTGAATGATGGAGCGTTGATCACAACCTATATCTATGAATTTCCCCCTAATGACTACGGCTTGTACAACATGGCCGGAAATGTGAGTGAGTGGGTAATGGATGTGTATCGTCCCCTTTCACATCAGGATTTTGATGACCTTAACCCGATTCGTAGAGATGACTTTATTGATAGTCATAGTGAATACAGGAACCGTTATACTAAAGTTGAAAAGGACTCTACTGTAACTATGCCTGATGGCACAACAAAAAATATTAAGTCATATGATTATGTGAAGAATCCTCAAGGCTTTATCTCATTGATCTCTGATAAAGTACGCGTTTACAAAGGCGGTTCTTGGAAAGATGTTGCTTATTGGATGTCCCCAGGAACTCGCAGATTCTTAGACGAAGATTCAGCTACAGCAACCATTGGTTTCCGTTGCGCTATGATTCGTGCCGGATCAAACTACTAAGAAATAGTTAATAGAAATTCTTAAAACCCTGACTTTTGAAGTCAGGGTTTTTTTATTGCGCCTCCGCCAGGCACGCCATACTTAACTCGTTGCATCCCCCATCTATCAAGTGTTTACCGCATGCTTCCAGAGTAGCTCCGGTGGTAATGACATCATCCACTAATAAGATTCGTGCTCCTTTTATTTTCTCCGCCTGGCGAATATTAAACACATCCTTAACATTATCCCACCGCTCTACTCTTGATTTTCTTGTTTGCGTACTGGTGCTAACTTTTCGGGTGCTGATGGATTCATCCCATGGGATATCAAGTGTGTTGCTTAACCCTTCCGCAAAACAAGCACTTTGATTATAACCTCGTCTTCTCCTCCTGCTTTCATGCAAGGGTACGGGAATGATAAGATCAAATTTGTTTACAAACCCTGCCTCCAATAATTCCTTACCATAGATTTTCCCCAATCGAACTCCAATTTCAGGGTGATTGCCATACTTTAATTGATGAAGCAGATGTTGCACGATTCCCGTTTTCCTGAACTTTAAAAAGGCCATTACATGCTGTACAGGAAGACGACCCATCATTCTGAGTTGAATAGGATTTTCGCTATCCAGATGATCTCCGGTTTTTGGTAAGTCCCGAATACACCGGGTACACAATATTTCCTCGCCTTTATATAATGCCAATGAACAGCCCAAACAGTAGTTCGGGTAGAATAATGAAAGAAAGTCCCGACCCAGGTCTAAGGCTGTATCAAGTACATTTGATTTAATCCGAATTGACCTCATCTTTGAGGAAATTAATAGTAGTTATGAACCTCGTAGAGCAATTTAATGATTACCGCGGCAAGATGAATGAGAAAATTCTGGAGGCCGATAACCTAATCATCAAACGAATTTTTAATTTAGACACTAACGCCTACCAAGCCGGTGCATTGGATGTTAAATCAAAGGAACTAATTGGGCTTACCTGTTCATTGGTTTTGCGCTGCGATGATTGTGTCAAATATCATTTGGGGAAATGCCGCGATGTTGGTTTCTCAACAGCCGAAGTGCATGAAGCAATGGGCGTTGCGACCCTGGTGGGGGGTACTATTGTTATCCCGCATCTTCGCAGAGCATTTGAATATTGGGAAGAACTGGCAAAATTGTAAGGCATGTTTAAACGTGATTTAGATCTTGAGCGCAAGTGGCAAGCGTTGTTGGGAGAATTAGAAAGGCTTCTTGAAAAAAAACCTAAAGATCTTAATGGAGTCCTTTACATAATCGGGGTACAGGAACTTGGAAAAGGAGCAAAAGTCTTTTCAAAAGAAGAGAAACAAGATCTTCTTCACATTGCTATCTGTAAAGTATTAAGCATTGCGGGCTATTATGAACTGGAAGGCCTTGATGCCGATGGCTGGCCACATTGGAAATTGATAAAAAAACTCCCGCATTTCGATTTACTGGAACAGGAGAAGCTTTTGAAAATGCATGTGCTGGAGTATTTTGAAAAAGAGTACGCATGGTTTTTTCCAGATTCAAAAATCCCGTTATAAGCGGTTTGTCTTAAGGCTTTACCAACGTTATCTTAGTCGATTAAAAACTATCTTTAAGATAAGTTCGTTTCAACAGAAGCATGGCTGAAGGAATCAAGCAAATCGATGATAAAATTAACTCCTTTACAAAGAGGTATTATCTCAATTTATTAATTCGTGGCACCATCCTATCGCTCTCAATTTTACTCGCTTATTTTCTGATTGCCTCCCTCATCGAATACAACTTGTGGTTGGGCAAAACAGGACGCTTTTTAATTTTCTCTTCTTTTCTTTTAGTAGTCGGTTTCTCAATCCTTCGTTTTTTACGAGAGCCCATAATCTGGTTGATTTATAAAAAAGGATTGCGAAAAGAAGAAAGTGCCCAGTTAATCGGTCGGTTTTTTCCCAATGTTTCTGATAAGCTACTTAATCTGATTCAACTCGCTTCAATTCAAAATCGGAGTGCATTGGTTGATGCCGGTATTGCGCAGCGAACTTTATCCATGCGCGACATTCACTTTGAAGATGCCATCGATCTAAAAGAGAATAAAAAATATGCTAAGTATTTAGTCATCCCATTTTTACTAATCCTTGGGTTGATGATTATTAATCAGGGAATTTTTACCCAAAGTGCTAAACGAATTGTACAATTCAACCAGGAATTTACTCCTCAGGCACCGTTTCAATTTGTAATTGAAGAACCCGCCTTATTTGCCTTCTTTAATGAAGACTTTACCTTGCGGGTAAAGCTTGAAGGCACAGCATTGCCAGATGCTGTTTATATAGTTTCGGATGGAGGCCAACGATGGAAAATGGAAAGTGCGGGAATTGGTTTATTTGCTTACACCTTTGAAAATATTCAGAATGAAATTGATTTTCAGTTCGAGGGTTCCGGGTTTTTTTCAGACGTTCATAAGATTCACCTTATAAGCAGACCTGAACTAACTCAACTAAAAGTAACACTGGATTATCCTGGCTATTTAGGATTGAAAGCACAGGACCTAAACAATGCTGGTAACCTTGAAATACCTGAGGGCACAAAAGTAACGTGGAAAATAGGGGCCAACCACGCGCAAAGGGCTATCATGTTATTCTCCTCACAAGAGAGCCCAAATAACATGCAACTTATTGATAAAGAGTCATTTACATTTAGTAAAGGGTTTAAAAATCCTGATGATTATTCTATTGTTTTAGAGAACGATCAAAGCAAGAATAAAGACCGCATTAATTATTCAATTCGCATCATTAAGGATCAATATCCTCAGGTAGTCGTTGACAATCTTCAGGATACTGTACTCTTTAAATCGATCATGTTAGGTGGATCGGTAAGTGATGATTACGGGGTTACGGCACTGTCATTGAATTATCACATTGTAAAAGGGGCTAAAGAACTCCCAACCAGAAATAAATCAATTGCTATTGCATCCCGGCAGCAACAACAAAATTTCTTTTATCAATGGCGTATAGATTCACTTGGTTTAGAACCTGGCGATAAACTTTTCTATCACCTTCAGGTGTGGGATAATGATGGCGTGAATGGAAGAAAATCTTCGCGCAGTGCTAATTATATTTTTTCCCTTCCAAGTGAAGAAGAAATTAAAGTCGAAATTTCTAAATCGCAGCGCGCTACTGAAAAGAACGTTGATCAAAGTTTGAAGAAAGCAAAGGATCTAAAACAATCTATTGATGAGGCTCAGGAAAAATTAAGAGGGAAACAAAATCTGGATTGGCAGGACAAAAAGATGTTGGAAGATTTAATCAAGCAAAAAGAAAAGTTGGATGAAACCATCAACACAATGCAAAAAGAAAATGCGTTGCTTGAAAAAAAGAAGGAAAGCTTTTCAGAGGAAAGCCAGCGAATAAAAGAAAAGTCGGATCAAATTCAAAAATTGATGGACGAACTTTTGGATGAAGAAACCAAAAAGCTTTTCAGGGAATTAGAAAAGATGCTACAGGAAAATGCGGATGTCAATCAGATCCAAAAAATGCTGGATAAGATGGATCGCAAAGAAATCAATTTGGAAAAAGAACTAGAACGCACCCTCGAGTTATTCAAGCAACTACAATATGACTACAAACTAGAGCAAGCCATCGAATCCCTAAAGGAACAAACTGAGAATCAGGAAAAACTTTTAGAAAAAACCGAAGAGCTGGTAGGGGATAAGAAGGAGAGCAAAGAGAAAGGAAAGAACGATCAGTCAATTGCTGGTGAAAAAGAAAACAGTAAAGACGAAAAATCAAGCCCCGAAGGATTAGCCAAGGAGCAAGAGGAATTAAAAAATGAATTCGACCAGTTCAAAGAGCAGCTGGAGGAACTGGATAAATTAGGTGAGGAGCTTGATAAATCCTCAGAAACTCCTGACAAGGAGGATCAGGGTGAAGTGGAAGAATCTCAAAAGGAAAGTAAGGAGTCACTGGAAAAAGGTGAACCAAAGAAGGCAGCTCAACAGCAAAAAAAGGCTGTCTCAAAAATGAAGGAGATGCAAAAGGCCATGGAGGGAATGCAGAGTTCCATGGAAATGGAAATTGATCAGGCCAATCTTGAAAGTCTGCGCCAAATCATCCATGGATTGATAAAGCTTTCATACGATCAGGAAAATTTAATTAAGGAATTTGGTCCTATTCAGCAAACAGATCCCAAGTATGTTCAGCTTTCGCAGAATCAGTTAAAGATTAAAGATGACTCTAAAGTATTGGAAGACAGCTTGTTATCTCTTTCCAAGAAGGATGCATTCATGGGATCCATTGTTACCCGTGAGATTGGCGAACTCAATGATCATTTAGATAAATCTGTGTTCAACATTAAGGAAAGAAGAAAACCTAATGCAAGCACAGAAATGCAATTGTCGATGACTAGTATTAACAATCTGGCTTTGATGTTGAATGATCATTTTGAAATGATGATGAATATGATGGCCAACGCTAAGCCCGGAAAAGGGAAGGATAAGAAGTCAGGAGGTCAAAGCTTGGGAAAGATTCAAGAACAGTTGAATAAGCAAATGGAAGAAATAAAGAATGGGGGCAATAAAAGTGGTCGCCAGCTTTCTGAAGAATTTGCAAAGATGGCTGCAGAACAAGAGCGGATTAGAAGGGCGCTTCAGGAAATGCAGGAGAAAATGAAGCAAGAGGGGGGTAAGATTCCAGGTGGTGATTTACCTGGCAAAATGGAACAAACCGAAATGGATTTAGTTAATAAACAGATAACGGAACAAACCATTCAACGACAAAAGGAAATCCTTACAAGATTATTGGAGGCTGAGAAGTCAATGCGAGAGCAAGATCAGGACGAAGAACGTAAAGGGGAGACAGCAAAGGACTACACAAACGAAATACCCCGGGCATTTGAGGAATATTTAAGATTAAAAGAAAAAGAGGTAGAATTGCTGAAAACCGTGCCGCCCAAACTATTTCCGTATTATAAGCAGGAGGTTGGTGAATACTTTAAACGAATTAAAACCCAAGAACTAAACTGAGTAGTGGGCATGAATAATATAAGTATCGAAATTCCTTCGCTTTCTGAGAATATCAGAATGATAGAAAGCTTCATTGACAACGCGAAAGAGAAGTATCATCTCAATGATGATATCTATGGAAATATCATGATTGCTGTTACCGAAGCGGTTAACAATGCGATCAAGCACGGAAATAAAGGGGACTCTCAAAAAAATGTTTCTCTCGCCCTCATATTAGGTGATGACCGGATTAGATTCCGCATTGAAGACGAAGGTATCGGCTTTGACTTCCACAATCTTCCAGATCCTACGGCTCCTGAAAACATTGAAAAGCCAGGTGGCCGGGGAATATTTTTGATGAAACACCTCGCAGATGAGGTTGACTTCTCTGAAAAGGGCAAAATAGTGGAACTCTGCTTTTATATGAATTGATGGGTTCCATCCATTTTTTCTCTGAAGGCATTAAATATACAGTGGTCAAACCCAGAAAGACTGCTTCCTGGATAAAGGCCGTAATTAAGAAGGAAAAATCTTTACTCTCCGAAATCAACTACATCTTCTGCTCTGATACGTATCTCCTGTCCTTAAATCAGCAATTTCTTAATCATAACACTCTTACGGACATCATAACCTTTACTAATTCAACCCAAAATGGGGTTTTGGCTGCAGACATTTATATCAGTGTCGAAAGGGTAAAAGAGAACGCAGACAAACTTGGAGTTTTGTTTGAGGATGAGATCCATAGGGTAATGATCCATGGAGTTTTGCACCTATTGGGCTTTAAGGACAAAAAACCGGCTGAAAAAGCCCTCATGCGCAAAAAAGAAGAAGCTTGCCTATCTTTGCGCAAATAGTTTCACGTGGAACATTCTGACCATAAAATCACAGATGTTTCACGTGGAACATAATCAATTAACATGTTTCCTGAGTATGATGTTATAGTTGTGGGTGCCGGTCATGCCGGATGTGAGGCTGCTGCCGCTGCTGCCAATATGGGATCCAAAGTTCTTTTGGTAACCATGAACATGAATACTATTGCCCAAATGTCATGCAATCCAGCAATGGGTGGGGTCGCAAAAGGTCAAATTGTTAGAGAGATTGATGCGCTAGGTGGATACTCTGGTATTATTTCAGATAAGTCCATGATTCAGTTTAGAATGTTAAATCTATCAAAAGGGCCGGCTATGTGGAGCCCAAGAACTCAAAATGATAGAATGCGTTTTGCTGAGGAGTGGAGATTGGCATTAGAGAGGACTTCTAATATAGATTTCTGGCAGGAGATGGTGAGTGGACTGTTGGTTAAAAACAAAAGAGTAATTGGTGTAAGAACCTCACTAGGTCTCGAAATTAAAGCTAAATCTGTTGTGCTAACAAATGGAACATTCCTCAATGGAAAGATTCATATCGGTGAGAAGAACTTTGGTGGGGGCAGAGCGGCTGAAAGATCTGCCACAGGAATTACAGAACAATTGATAGAATTGGGTTTTGAATCGGGAAGAATGAAAACCGGAACCCCACCTAGAATTGATGGGCGTTCCCTCAATTACACGGTTATGGAAGAACAGCCAGGGGACGAAAATCCAGGAAAATTTTCATACTCTGATACTGAACCACTAAAAAAACAACTGAGTTGTTGGATTACTTATACAAATGCTGATGTACATAAAGAACTTGAAAAAGGCTTCGATCAGTCACCCATGTTTCAGGGTAGGATTAAAGGGCTTGGCCCAAGATACTGTCCATCCATTGAGGACAAAATAAATCGGTTTGCTGAACGCGAGCGCCATCAAATATTTGTTGAACCTGAAGGCTGGAACACTGTAGAGATATATGTTAATGGATTTTCTACTTCACTCCCTGAAAATATTCAGTATCAAGCTCTTACAAAGATTCCAGGCTTCGAAAAGGCTAAGATGTTTCGACCTGGCTATGCAATTGAATACGATTACTTCCCTCCAACACAATTAAAGACCAGTTTAGAGACTCAACTAATTGATAATCTGTACTTTGCAGGTCAAATCAATGGAACAACCGGCTATGAAGAAGCCGCTTGTCAAGGCCTTATGGCAGGAATTAACGCTCATAACAAAGTACATGAAAAAGACCCCTTTCTACTGAAGAGATCAGAGGCATACATAGGCGTGCTGATTGATGACCTTGTCAACAAAGGCACTCAAGAACCATACAGAATGTTCACCTCGAGGGCTGAGTATCGCATCTTGCTTCGGCAAGATAATGCTGACATTCGATTGACAGAGATCGGACATAAACTTGGTCTTGCCAGCTACGCAAGATTTGATCGCGTTATTGATAAGAAAAAACAAATTGCTGCTCTTTCAAAAGAATTAAAAGAATTACGTGTTTCACCCGCTATCGTGAACAATGAGCTTACAAAACTTAACACCACAACGCTAACAGAAAAAATCCCTGTTGTTACTTTACTCAGAAGACCACAGATTGGAATGAATGATCTTAAGCAAATAGATGCAACACTAAAATCAAGATTAGAAAATTACTCGGACGAAATTCTTCAACAAGTTGAGATCGACTTGAAATATGAATCATACATAGAGCGGGAACAAAAAATGGCTGAGAAAATTGAAAGTCTCGATTTATATAAAATTAAATCGGATTTTGATTACGATCGGGTGAAGGCTCTTTCTTCTGAAGCACGTGAAAAACTTAAACGAATACGTCCTGAAACGATTGGACAAATGTCTCGTATCAGTGGAGTATCACCAGCAGATGTTTCTATTCTAACAGTCTATCTTGGAAAGTAATGACATTAGAATCTGTCGTGATTTGCCCCATTTGTAACACCACTTCCTTTCACCATTTTTTAACTACTCACGACTATACGGTATCCCAAAAGGACTTTCACCTACAGCAATGTAGTACTTGCAACTTCGTTGTGACAAGTCCACGACCAGATCAAAACTCTATTTCAGAGTTTTACAAATCCGAAAAGTATATTTCTCATTCAGGAACACGAAAATCGTTGATGGATAAAATCTATATCCAGGCACGAAGCATTACACTAAAGTGGAAATATGAGTTGATTTCTAAATTCAAACTCCATGGAAAAATTCTAGATTACGGTTGTGGAACCGGTGAGTTTCTTCACTTTATGCAAGTCAAAAACTGGAAAGTAAGCGGGGTGGAGCCATCCGAGATAGCAAAACACAAAGCGACTCAAATAACCCAATCTGAAATACTGACAGATCTAAATTCTACAAAGGATAAATTTGATGCCATCACTCTTTGGCATGTATTGGAACATGTTCACGATCTCAATCAAAAAATAAACGATCTCATTAATCACTTAAATGATGATGGCATAATTTTTATTGCTGTTCCAAATCATGAATCAGAAGATGCTAAAAAATACAGAAGTTATTGGGCTGGCTACGATGTTCCCCGGCATGTATGGCATTTCTCACAAAGTAATATGAAGCACTTATTGAACAAACATGGTCTCTCCCTAATCAAAACAGAACCGATGAAACTTGATTCCTATTATGTTTCCTTATTAAGTGAAATCTATAAGAATCCTAATGCCATGTCATTGATTTCCATGTCAAGGGCATTTTTCTCCGGACTACAATCCAATAGGCACGCGCGCAAAACAGGTTCTTATTCTAGTCTCATTTACATCGCTAAGCGTTCATGAAAGTTGGCAAAGCAATATTTCTGTTTGCAACACTTCTATCTGGATGCGCAAGCATAACCACACCGACCGGAGGACCAAAAGACGAAACGCCACCAGAACTTGTTGAATCAAATCCCGCTAATGGTCAGAAAAATTTCAAGGGTAAATCAATAGAACTTACATTCAACGAAGCTCTTAAGCTTAAAGATCCAAAAGAAGAAATCCTTATCACTCCATCACCAGGAAAGAATAACACTTATACGGTTAAGAAAAACAAAGTAATTATTGAGCCAGAAAATCGCTGGGAAGAGAATACAACTTATAGTATAAACTTCCGAGAAGGAATTCAGGACATTACGGAAGGAAATCCCGCAGATAATCTTCGTATAGCCTTCAGTACCGGAGCTACGATTGATTCATTAAGCATTGAAGGAACTGTAGGCCTTGCATTTTCAGAAAAAATTCCAGAAAAAATAACCGTAGCTCTTTACCAAAGCGATACGTTCAACATCTTCAATCACACTCCTACTTACTTTACGAAAATTAATAAAGAAGGGTTTTTCTCTATTCAAAATCTAAAAGGTGGAGAATACTACATTTACGCTTTTGATGACAAAAACAAAAACCTTAAAGTTGAAAGTAAAACTGAAAAGTTTGGATTCCTTTCAACCCCTATTTCACTTACTGAAAATAAAGATTCTCTAAAGTTAGATCTCATGATGGTAGATGTCAGACCTCCCGCAATTACCAGTATCAGGCATACGAGCGAAACTACCCTGGTTAGAATTAACAAGAGCGTTGATTCCATCAAAATAGAACTAGATAAACTAAAATCGTTGCCAACCTTTGGTGACAAACCGAGCGAACTAATCTTCTATCATGCCTTTATCGATTATGATTCGATCAAGGTGAAACTTTTTATACTAGACAGCGCTCAACAAGCTCTTGATACAACATTTTATCTTAAACGAACGGAAACAAAAGTCCCCAAAGAGGGCTTTAATCTAAAAGAGATTTCCAGTGCCTATCATCTGGAAACGAAAAAGCTTAACCACCAAATTTCCTTTAACAAACCAATAGCCCAAATAAACTTTGATAGTATTTATCTTAAAATTGATTCCCTTACTACGATTAAGGTTACTCAAAATGACCTTCTACACGACACCCTTCATCATACCCTTTCCTTCTTAATCAAAATCGAAGCACCACAAGAAGACGGAACAGAAAGAACCAAGAAAAAGCAAAAACCGTTTTTAAGAATTGGACACGGAGCTATAATTTCCTATCAAGCAGACAGCTCAAAATCAATCACTAAAGAAATTGCTTTCATCAAAGAAGAAGACACAGGATTATTGACTGCCAAGATAGATACTAAGGAAAAGAATTTTATTGTTCAAGTCTTGACTACCAACGATATCCTGGTAAGCGAGGTAAAAAATCTAAAAGAATTTAGTATCAAGTATCTGAAACCTGAAACCTATAAAGTTCGCATTATTATAGATTCCAATGGTAACGGAAAATGGGATGCAGGCAATTTCCTTCGAAAAATCGAACCCGAGAAAATCTTATTCTTTAAATCAGACGAAAACAAATACACGTTCCCAATCAGGGCTAATTGGGAATACGGGCCCTTGGTGATAAAGTTCTGAATAACTTGTTTACCTCTGTTGATAACTTAAATTAATCGCCAAATCCTTTAAGAAATCATATAATGCCCAATCTCCTTGTTAATAAACTACACATCAAAAAAAGTTTTCCACCGCTTGTTAATTAGTTAAATCCATAATCCACAAAAGCACTAAATGAAGATAAATAGGTAGTATCTTTAGTTTTCAGTTAAAAATACGACTATCTAATGAACCAGGTATCCACAAAATATTAACTTCCGTATAAAGAACAGAGAACTTTCCACAAATGCACAGGAATAATAACTATTACATTAAATATATATATATAATAATAATAATACAGGCTCTGTTATTATGTGGATCAATTATGGAACCAGTATTTGCACAAGACGTGCAAGAGATCCAAATTGCCAACGAATACAATTTAAAAGGTCAAAAAGACAAAGCACTTTCGCTGTATGAACAACTGGCAAAAAAAAATGAAAACATCCCCCTCATCCACACCAATTATCTCAACCTTCTGCTCGATGTTGGAAGCTTTACCACAGCTGAAAATTATGTGGAGCGTCTTATCAAACGCGATGGCAGGCTTACCTACAAACTTGACCTGGGTGTAGTTTACGTGCGTTCAGGCGACATCGTTAAAGCAGACAGGTACTTTAAAAATTTAATAAAATCTCAAGGGGACGATGCCTATAAACTCAAAACAGCCTCGGATTATCTTGCCTCCCGCAACCTCACAAATTATTCCATTGAGGCCTTGCAACAGGCGCGTTCGGCAACAGGCAACTCCACGCTTTATACACTTGAGTTAGCAAACCTATACCGCCTGGCAGGTAAGCGCGATCAGATGGTAGAGGAATACCTGAACTACGTAACACAAACACCGGCTAATATTTCATATGTAAAAAATCTGATGCAGATTTTACTTACTAAGCCGGAGGAATTAGAAAGTCTTGAAAAATTATTGTACGACCGCGTTCAGAAAAATCAAAATTCTGAAGTATATGTGGATCTTTTGATTTGGGTAAACCTGCAGCAAAAGAATTTTTATGGGGCGTTTGTTCAATCCCGGGCCTATGATAAACGGTTTAAAAAAGAACAATCTAAAACTTTGGAAATAGCCCAAATTGCACTGAACAATAAAGACTTTATTAATGCGGATAGAAGCTTTTCGTTCGTAATAAAGGAGTATGTAAATTCTGTGAATGAATTGCCCGCGCGTCTTGGATTAATACAAACCAGAGAGGCTAAAGTTAAAAATTCATTCCCGGTAAATAAGGATTCTGTTAAATATTTAATATCAGAATATCAGAAATTTATAAATACATATCCCGATCATTCAAATACCTATGAAGCAACTCTTAACCAGGCATTGCTTTATGCCTATTATCTCGATCAGAAAGACTCGGCTGTTAACGAACTGAATAAGTTGATTGACAACAATAAAGTAACACCCTCCATGAAGGCTAAATCAAAAATTGAATTGGGTGATATCTATCTTTTAAAAGAAGAACCATGGGAAGCAACGCTTCTTTACTCACAAGTTGAAAAGACACAGCGCGAAGCACCCCTCGGGTATGAAGCAAAATTGCGCAACGCAAAACTATCGTACTTCAGGGGAGATTTTTTGCTGGCACAGGAGCATCTGGATATTTTAAAGCAAGCCACTTCGCGCGAAATAGCAAACGATGCGATGGAACTAAGTATGCGCATTAAAGAAAACACGGTATATGATACCACGGGAGCTGCTCTAAAGGAATATGCCGCTATAGAATTATTGCTTGCTCAAAATAAAAATGAGATTGCTCTACAACGGTTGAATAATTTTCGGAGTACAAAAAAAGTAAAAATGAGTAAGCAGGAAGCGCTGGCCAAAAACTTGTGGTCACCTGAAAAGCAGATGAGTATAGAAGAATTGAAAAATCTGAAAGAAGAATTAGAAAAATTAAAGCAAGGCGGAACGGCCAGCATCATAGGAGTGGATTCTGTTTGGGTAGAATTAGAAACAGATCAGTTTCAAACAAACATTAAAGACGATGTATACTGGCTGGAAGCCAACCTGCGCATGAAGCGAGGTGAGTTCGATCAGTCCATTGTACTCCTCGATAAAATATTAATCGAATTTGGGGATGATATTCTTGCTGACGATGCTTACTTTTTAGAAGGGGAGATTTATGAGTTGCATATAAAAAACAAAGACAAGGCGATGGAAATCTATCGTGAATTTTTGAATAAATACCCCGGCAGTGTATTTGCTGCGGAGGCTCGTAAACGCTACAGAGTATTACGGGGCGATTTTTCAGAGGTTGAAATACCTAGGTTTTAGGTTCAACCAATTCACTCGACTATTATGGCGATTCAAGCTGCTTAACTAACGAATCATTCGTAACCGTTAAATCAAAAGCTGTGAGTACAAGTTTTATAGCTAAACCAAATTAAAACTTGTATGAAAAAATTATTTGATTCTTCTTTTCTTACCAGGGTGCTTGCCATAGCGCTGGCTCTGTCCTTTACGCTAAGTAGTTGTAAAGATGACGACAACGATGTGGCTCCTACACAGAGTATCGTTGCGCTAGCTCAAGCAAGCCCAAGCCTTAGTACCCTCGTTTCTGCTCTCACCAAATACCCAGATTTGGTATCCACCCTTAGTGGTTCTGGTACATTCACGGTGTTTGCGCCAACCAATTCAGCCTTTGAGACTTTGCTAACGGCAATAGGGCAAACTAGTCTTGATGACATCCCTGAATCGGTACTCAAAAGCGTGTTGGAATACCATGTAGTCTCTACAGCAGCCGTCCTTTCTACGCAACTTTCGAATGGAGAAGTAACTACTGTTGGCGGTGAGAATGTTTCAGTAAACATAACGAGTGGCGTAAAGTTAAATTCGACCGTTAATGTTACAACAGCAGACATTCGTGCCACTAATGGTGTGATTCACTTAATTGATGCAGTGTTAGTACCCCCAACAGTTTTGCCGATTGTTGGAACCATTGTAGCACCAGCTTATTTCAACAAAAACTTCTCAACGCTTGTTTCAGCAGTAATTCAGGCAGGCTTGTTACCAACCTTACTATCTACATCCAATGAGTTGACCTTGTTCGCTCCAACAAACGCAGCTTTTAACGCGGCAGGAATAACTGCGTTACCTTCAAATACAACTGAGGGAAATGCTTTATTAACTTCTATCCTTGCCTATCATGTAGTAGCTGGTGAATATGAAGTAAAAGCGGCTGACATCGCAAACGGACCTTCATCTGCAATTACATTCGGTGGTAGCAGGATTTATTTGAGTAAAGGAACAACGGGTGTATTTATTAATGGAACTACTCAAGTTACTACTACTGATATTCAGGGTTCAAATGGAATTGTTCATGTTATCAATAGAGCTCTTATACCACCCACTCAAACAATAGCCGAAATAGTTGTTGCAAACACTTCTGCTCCTTCTCCCCAATTTACTCAACTATTAGCAGCACTAGCACGCACCGATGGGCAGGGCGAAGATGATTTATTAGCGGCAGTTAGTGCCTCAACAGGAGAACTTACCGTCTTTGCTCCAACAGATGCAGCCTTCCAGGCACTTTACACTTCATTACAAGTTGCTAATGTAAATGAGATTCCTTTAGAAACTCTTATTGCTGTGCTTAAGAAGCATGTTGTGGGTGTTAGAAGATTTTCTACGGATTTAGTTTCTGGAGCCGTACCTACCCTAAACGGAAATGTAACTGTGAACACCACAGCGTTGACTGTTGCAGGAGGATCAGGAGATCCAGCAAACTTGGTTGCAACCTTATTAAACATTCAGGCGAAGAATGGAGTTATCCATGTGATAGATAAAGTGCTTCTTCCTTAAAGAAAGGTGAGTTAGGTAGTTGGGTTGAAGCCCCGCAAAAGTTGCGGGGCTTATCCTTTACAAGATATTTTATTTTACTTTGGCGCTCCTAAAGCTTATATAGTGTTTTTAATCCGTTTTCGATACATCTATATTCTCCTACTCTCGCTTTATTCGTTTATCAATATTAGAGTTACAGTAGGAACCAAATTATTCGACTTTGAACTCCATGGCGCCTACTTATTTGCGGTGCTAACCATAGTTATAGCGGGTGTTTGGGAATTGAACCGCTTAGTTGATAAAAGCCAACAGCAAAGAATCCTTCGGGTGCATCCACTGATCTTACTTTTTGTAGCAAGTATGTTTAACGTAGTTCTAATCTCTACGCTTGCACTTCTTGGTCTTTACGTAGTCTTAGGCAAGCCACTGAGCATAAACTTTGATCACTGGAAACTGCTTACTGCATTTGGCTTTCGGGTAAACTTGTTTTTGAATAGCATCAATGCCATTGTGTTTTTTATGAATCGACTAAAAAAAACTCAACTTGAAGCAGAGCAATTGAAGAAGCAGAATATCGAGGCTCAGTTTGAAGCGTTGCGAAATCAAATTAATCCACATTTTCTATTCAATTGTTTTAATGTTCTCTCCACACTAGTTCATAAGGACGCAGAGGCTTCCTCCAAATTTATTTCCCAACTTTCGCATGTATATCGCTATTTGTTATACAATCAGGAAAAAAAATTGGTTTCGTTAAAAGAAGAGCTTTTGTTTTTAGAATCGTATACTTATCTCCTCAAAACAAGGTTTAATGAAAGCATTGCCGTTGAAAATAGAATTTCGGAAACACTGGATCAGCTGATGGTTGCTCCGGCTTCTTTACAAATGCTGATCGAAAATGCTATTAAGCATAACATAGCATCTAAGAAAAATCCTCTCCGTATTGTTCTTGAAAAACAAGACAATTATATCGTGGTCAGAAATACACTTCAAAAAAAGGAAATCGCAGAAGAGTCAACAAAAATTGGATTGAAAAATATTATCAGCAGGTATAAACTACTTGCCGACTTGCCGGTCGAAGTCGAGAAAACCCTCACGGAATTTGTAGTTAGATTGCCAATTCTGAAACTGGACAAATGAACGTAGTAATTATTGAAGATGAAGCGTTGGCTTCAGAAAGGTTGATTACTCTCCTTCATAACGCGGGAGAACCCATTACTATAGCACGCACGCTTGAGAGCATCGAAGAAGCCGTTACCTACTTTTCCTCTCCGCATAAAACAGATTTACTTTTTTTGGATATTGAATTAGGCGATGGAAAAAGCTTTGAGATCTTTAAAAAAGTTTCCGTCAAAGTCCCAATCATTTTTACCACAGCCTATGATCAATATGCATTGCAGGCATTTAAACATTTTAGTATAGATTATTTGCTCAAACCCATTGAGAAAGATGAGCTAAATCAAGCCATTAGTAAATGGAAACAAATTAGTCAGTACCCTCTTAAGATAGGCGAGCAATTAGGAAAGCTTCAAGAGTTTTTGAGCAAAGCAAATCAAAAGTCGAAGGAACGGATACTCGTTAAATCGGGAAATAGGTTACAGTATAAATCAACAGATGAGGTTGCCTATTTTTATGCAGACGGAAAGGAAGTTTACATATACACACTGGCTGAAAACAAGAAATTCCTAATTGATTATACACTTGAACAGTTAGAATTGCAGCTTGATGAAAAGAAATATTTCCGCATTAGCAGAAAAGTAATTGTGAACGTGGAAGCGATTGCAGAAATAAAAGGGCTTATTAGCACACGCCTTGAAATCAAGTTGACGCAACCGTGTATCCATGAACTTTTGATAAGTCGAGACCGCTCCGCAAGGTTTAAAATTTGGCTCGACAGATAGACCTTGCTTGATTAATGCCTCGTATTTATATTGCTAGCAAATAATTAATTATGCCTCGGTTTTGTTTTATTTTTTTATTGGCAATCCCTTTTATTGGTCAAACACAGTCGAGTATTGCGGATGTAGAGCAGCTGAAGAAGGAAGTTTTATTGTTACAATCGGATGTTGAAAATATTCAGATTAATCTCATACAATCTCAAAGTAAATTTAAAGCAGGTATTGCGTTGGCCACGCTTGGGTATACTGTAACGATAGCCGGTGGTCTAATGCTAGGCAGAAAAAATGATGACTTGGGAAAAGGGCTTCTAATTGCGGGCGGAGCTACAGGAATAACCGGAACCATCATGATGGTTGATGCTTTCAAGTATTTAGGGCGAGCAGGCAAATCAAAGGCTGCTCAAAAATAAAGGCACCACAATTTATTAAAATCGATAGCCCACAATAATATCAAATCGCTTTGTCCTGTTAGGAAGGTCACCCCGATTTATCAAGGTAGTAAAATCAACGCCACCATATACCTGAAACTTAGTTTGCAGTTCTACATTGAACTCCATAAAGTGTGGCTTTTCGTAGGAATTGTCCTTTGTTGCATAATCGAGCGATACAGGACGCCAAAAACTGAACGAGTAGCTTGCAAAACTTTGTAGGTTTAACTTTTCTGAAATTTGATAATCGAAAAAGAGAGAAGGTCCGCCTCCCCAATAATATCCTTGTGGTTCGGTAGTAATAGGTGATAACTTTTGGCCTTGCGCATCGGTATACACATAGGTAGAGCCAAGTATATAATCATTCAGGTTGAAGCCGATTGCAACGGACGATTTGCCATTAGCCAAAACGTTCCAACCCCAACTTGTCCACCCGATAAGCCCGGTACTGAGTGCTGAGTTTTCTGCTCGCTCGGCTCCCTTACCACTTGTAATTTCACTTCCCAGTATAAAAATCATGTCACCGATGGTTTTGTTCTGAAAAAACATTCGCTTACCACCTTTTCCGAGGTTGTATTTCTTGTAGTCGATTTTTAAAGTAAACCCGGTAACACGATGGGAACTCGGATTAGGTGCAGCTGAATTAGACAAGGAGGAAAAACTTAGCGCCAACCCCCAATGTCCGTTTCCGTAATACTCATTTTTGCCAACATTAAAATCGTCAAGCGTTTGAGCAGAGCTGATAGGAGAGAGGAAGGACAATCCAGAAAGAGATATGATAAAACCAATTTTTTGTGTTACTATTTTAAGCCCATCCATAGTAGATTGAATTTAAGTGAGTCTAAATGTAAACGGGGTTAACAAGGGCAACAAAAATTTACAAGGCTATTCCTAAAAAATACCAACTGGTACGGATATCGAAATCCGTGGTGTCGCTGATGTATTTAATAGTAATTCGTAAGCAGGTAAAACAAGCCACCTGAAAATCTTACTGTATAATCAAATCTATTTTTTCCTATCTTTCTTATCAATAAGAATGTTATGAGAAAATTATTTTACCTGCTTGTTTTTCTTTCCGCCAATTCATTCGCTCAAACAAAAGTGCTGGTGGGTGGTACGCTCATTGATGGTTGGGGTGGTAAACCTTTGCAAAATTCGGTAATCATTATTGAAGGCGAGCGGATCAAAGCAGTGGGGCAAATCGGCTCACTCGAAATCCCAGAAAATGCTGAAATCATTTCCACCGAAGGCATGAGTGTAATGCCCGGACTCTGGGATATGCATGTGCACTTAATGATTAACGGCCACAGCGATTATACCCATTGGGATAAAACCTATTTGAAATTGGCCAAAGAAATAATCATGCCTTCATCGGCACATCAGTTACTGATGGCCGGTGTAACAAGTGCACGTGACCTGGGTGGACCATTGGCACCAAGTTTATCGGTTCGGGATCGTATCAACAAAGGCGAGATTCCCGGGCCGACCATGTATATGAGCGGACCCTTTATTCAGCATGAAACCTATCCCGGCACGGCTGATTTTCGCTGGGGTGTGAAAGGAGAGACAGATGCCCGTGACAAAGTGAGGCAGCTGGCAAAGGCCGGGGTGAACTGCATTAAACTAATCGATCAGGATCAAATGACCGAAGCCGAGTACTTGGCTGTGGTGGACGAAGCTCATAAAAATAAGTTGAAAGTGGTGGCGCACTCACATCGCCCCGATGAAATCAGGCGAGGCTTAAAAGCCGGAGTGGATAATTTTGAACACACCGGTTTAGCCGCAGCACCTGAATACCCCGAGGATATAATAGCTGCGATAAAGGAGCGCACCGCTAAAATGAGTCTTGGTCCGTTGTTCTGGACACCCACCGTGGAAGGACTTTATAATTATGAATACATGCGCGATAATCCAGAGGCGCTGGACAATACAAGCTGGCATCTGGGTTTGCCAGATTCGATTGTGGCAGACATTAAACAGTCGATACAAAAGCCGGGACAGTTGAGTTATTTTGGATTGAACCCAATTCGTAAGCCAACACTTGAAAAAAAAATTAATCAACTAAAAAATGCCGGTGTGGTTTTACTGATTGGTACAGACAGTGGTATTCCTATGAAGTTTCATAGCCAAAGTACGTGGAATGAATTGGATGTGTGGGTAAATAAATTTGGGTTCGACCCGATGTACACCATTCGGGCAGCTACCTATTGGCCAGCGGTCATGCAAGGTGTGGAAAAAGATTTTGGTACGATAAGCGAAGGCAAATATGCCGATATCATTGCTGTGAAAGGCGATGTGCTTCGTCACATCGACTTGCTGCAAAATGTGAAAATGATAATTAAGAAAGGAAAGCAGTATAAGTAGACATCTGCCTCAACTCCGCTTCCGGTAATTCCAAATAGCAAGGCTGTTAAACACGACACCAAAGATTAACACCTTAAGGAGATGAAACCGGATGTCGTATAAACTGCTTCCTTTTAAAACCACCATGCGCATTACTTCAATAAAATAAGTTACAGGATTGAATTTGGTAAAGGTTTGTGCCCACATAGGCATGCTATCAATAGAAGTATATAATCCGCCCAGCAAAATAAAAATCATCATCATAAAAAATGAAAGCAACATGGCTTGTTGCTGAGTGTTGGCAAACGTTGATACCAATAAACCAAGTCCTAATACGGAGAGTAGATAAACACCGGCAAAGACATAAATCGTTACAAAGCTTCCTACAGGAATAATCCCATATGCTACCCATGAAATCAATAACCCTATTGTGAGGATAACAAAACCCAGTACCCAAAAGGGAATTAACTTGCCTAGAATGAATTGATACTTGCGAATAGGAGTTACGTTGATTTGTTCAATGGTGCCGATTTCTTTTTCTTTTACAATGTTTAAGGCTGAAAGAAAAGCACCCACCATCGTTACCAGAATGACCAAAATACCGGGCACCATAAAGAATCTATAATTCATCAATGGGTTAAACCAATTGATGGATTCAATTTCAATGGTGGGTTGAGTATTTTGTCGCGGCAGTTGCAACCACTCAAGCCGAACCTCCCGATTGAAATCGCCAATGATGCTTCGCAAGTACGCACCCCCCAGATTTGCTTTTACTCCATTGATCGCATTGATTGCAAGAAACAAAGGCGCTTCGTCTTCTCGGATTAAATCTTTTTCAAACGAACTGGGAATTTGCAATACAAGGTCTGCTTCGTCATGCTCTACGTAGGTAAGCGCCTTATCATACGAATCAGTATAATCGACCAACCTAAAATAATCGGTGGCTGTTATTTTGTTAACCAGTTTTTGTGAATAAGATGAATGATCATAATCCACTATGCAGATTTTAACATTCTTTACTTCATAGTCGGCCGCTAACGGCATAATTAAAAGTTGAATAGCAGGCATCATAAACATCATACGCAAGATGGCCGGGTCGCGGAAGATCTGGCGAAACTCTTTCTCCAACAAAATGAACAGCGCCCTCATTCTAGTCGGGTTTTAAATTTCTTAATGCTTACCACCATAAAGAAAACAGTCATCCCAATTAAGATTAATGTTTCCTTCCACACATGTTCAAACCCAACACCCTTAATCATTATGTTGCGAACAATCATGTAAAACCATTTTGCCGGCACGATGTTGGAAAATATTCTTAATCCCAATGGCATGTTTTCGATGGGAAACATAAAACCGCTAAGCATAATAGTAGGTAGAAAAAGACCCATGAGCGAAATTAACATGGCGACTTGTTGCGAGTTTGCTATGGACGAAATCAACAAGCCTAAGGCAAGCACCGTGATGGTAAATAGTAAACACTCTGACACTAATAATAGTAAGCTTCCTCTAATAGGCACATCCAGAACGTACACACTTAGCAACAGAATGCTACCAATGTTTACAGCCGAAAGGATAAAGTAGGGAACCATTTTAGCAATTACCACCCGAATGGGTACGATGGGCGAAACCAAAATGATTTCCATGGTACCCATTTCTTTTTCGCGCACGATCGAAATAGAAGTCATCATGGCGCACACCAACATAAGTACCATGGCCATTACACCAGGCACAAAGTTGTAAGACCCTTTAAGCTGTGGATTATATAGCATGCGTGTTTCTGTTTTGATGGTATATGGAAACTTGATTTGATTGCGCAGATTGCTTTGATAATCGATGATGATTGCCGAGGCATAATTTATCAAGGTGTTGGCCGTGTTAGGATCGGTAGCATCACCAATTAATTGCACTGCGGCTGAATGGGTATGAAGCAGTTGTTCCTGGAAGTTTTCGGGAAAGACAATGGCTAATTTGATATTGCCCGCCTGAAAAGCAGGAACCAATTCCGAGTTGACCTGAATGGTTTCCTGAACATCAAAATACCGGCTTGCCTGTAACTGATTTATGATGGCAGCAGTTGTTTCATCTTTTGAATTGTCGAGTATTGCAATGCGGGTGTTTTTAACTTCATTGGTGAGGGCAAATCCAAAAATCAGGATTTGCATGATGGGCATTCCAAAAAGAATAAACATAGTACGCTTGTCACGCCACACGTGGAGAAATTCCTTTTTTACAAAAAATAAAAACTGCTTCATTCGAATTCGTTACTCGTTATTCGGTTGAGGTTATTCGATCAAACTAACAACCACCTGCGAACAACGATATTTTAATCATCTCCTCTTTTTGCACCTCGGGCTAATTTTAAAAACACTTCGCCCATATCCTTTGCCGAAAATTTTTCCTTTAACTCTTGCGGAGCGCCTAATGCATCTATTTTTCCATCGACCATGATAGAAACCCGGCCACAGTATTCAGCTTCATCCATGTAGTGAGTTGTTACAAAAACTGTTGTGCCTTCGTTTGCTGCTTCAAAAATCATTGTCCAAAATTCCCTGCGGGTAACAGGATCAACTCCACCGGTGGGTTCATCCAGAAAAACAATTTTGGGCTTGTGAATCATGGCTACCGAAAAGGAAATTTTTTGACGCCAGCCCAGAGGTAAAGCCCTTACGAGCGTGTTTAGTTTATCATCAATCTTTAAAGTATGAGAGAGGCTTGCTGTTTTTTCTTTTATCTCGGCATTGGTCAATCCATAAATACCTCCATAAAAACGAATATTCTCACGAATCGTCAAGTCTTCGTACAAGGAAAACTTCTGACTCATGTACCCAATGTTCTTTTTTATCTTCTCAGCATCCTTATAGAGATCAAAACCGGCAACCTTAGCTTCTCCACTGGAGGGTAATGAAAGTCCACAGAGCATCCGCATAGCGGTTGTTTTGCCAGCGCCATTGGCACCGAGAAATCCAAAAATTTCACCTTGCTCTACATTAAACGAAATCTGATCTACTGCCGTAAAGGAGCCAAATCGTTTTGTTAAATTTTGTACGGAGATAACGTTCATAATTACCTACCCTTTCATCAAATCCATGAAACAATCTTCAATGCCGGCTTCTATTTTTTTGAACTTTATTGACGTATGACCGAGTTTATGTAACCGGGCTTGCATATCGTTAACCGATTCTCTTACATCTTTAAAGGTAACGTGGTGTTCCTGTCCAAACGGATAACACGAATTAACTTCGACTAGTGATTTTAGATCTGTTAATAATTTAAACATGTTGTCAGCTTGTGCCGACCACAATGGATGATTGAATTTTTTTGTAATACCTTTAGGCGAGTCGATGTCCAGAATCTTTCCATCTTGAATCAGGGCTACACGATCGCACAAACTTGCTTCGTCCATGTACGGAGTAGAGACAAGAATGGTGATTTTTTGCTGTTGCAGATTTCGGAGCAAATCCCAGAATTCTTTTCGCGATACGGCATCGACACCCGTGGTGGGTTCATCCAGAAATAGCACGGAGGGTCTGTGAATAAGCGCACAACTCAATGCGAGCTTTTGTTTCATTCCACCGGAGAGTGCGCCAGCCTTGCGGGTTTTAAATTTTTCTATCTGAACATAAATGTCTTTGATCAGATCATAATTCTCTTCAATGGAAGTATTAAACAGAGTTGCAAAAAAGGATAAGTTTTCTTCTACCGTTAAATCCTGATAAAGAGAAAATCGCCCCGGCATATACCCAACCCGTTTTCTGATTTGCTTGTAATCGTTTACTACATCAAATCCATCAACTGAGGCGGTGCCTTTATCAGCAAGCATTAATGTTGTGAGAATTCGAAAGAGCGTAGTTTTTCCGGAACCATCCGGACCAATTAATCCAAATAATTCTCCTGCCTCAATCTCAAAAGAAATATCGCGCAAAGCGGTAACGGTTGACTTCCCAACCTTAAAGATCTTTTCAATATTCTTGACACTAACTACTTTCATTTTTCTCAGTAACTCAATTGAACTTTACCTCACCATACATTCCCAACTTCAAATAGCCATCGTTCTTCACATCAATTTTAATGGCATATACTAAGTTGGCCCTTTCTTCTTTTGTTTGAATCGTCTTGGGTGTAAACTCCGCTTTGTCAGAAACCCAATTGATCGTGCCGGTATATTTTTTATAATCATCGTTAGCAGCATCGACCAATACAGTTACCGTTTGGCCCAACTTAATTTCAGATAACTGATTTCCAGAGATGTAGGCGCGAAGAATTACGGTTGATAGATCGGCAATTTTATACAACGCCTTTCCGGGATTTACTACTTCATTTTGTTTCGCGTAGAGGGTAAGTACTGTTCCATTAATTGGGTTAATAATCTGTGATTTTTTAATCTGATCTTGAATCTGCTCTAGTTGCGCTTGCAGCGGCAACGTTTCGCTTTGCAGCGATTGCTTGGTAATGTTTAATGTGGATTGCGTAGCTTCGTGTTGACGTTGCAACAAATCAAGTTGCGCATTCAAATCATCCAATTGCTTTTGTGTAGCAGCATCATCTTTTAATAAATTCTCCACCCTCTTTTTCTCACGCTTGGCATTTTCAATTTGCTCTTGTATGGCAGCAAGTTGAATGGTGGAGTTTGGTTGTTTAGCATTTACAGCGCGGATGCTATATTCTAACTGCTTCTTTTTAAGATAAAGTTGAGTGGTGTCAATTAATCCGATTATGGATTTAGATTTCAACTCACTTCCTTCTTCTATATCCAAGCGAAGAATTTTACCCGAAGCTTCAGCGGAGATAATAATTTCATCAGCCTCGAAGTTTCCCGTGGCATCAAATTCAGAATCACTTTGTGTACATGAAAATGCCAACGCAGAAAGGAATGCATGAAGATAATGGTTGTTTTGCATAAGATAAATTTTTCAGTTTCCGGAAGTAGCTAATTGAGAATATTGAGTCATGAGTAATTGAATCTGATGAACAAGTAGATTTTGTTTTGCCTGATCCTCAGCATTTAATTCGCGTAAATAATCATTGGCGGTAATCACACCGTTGTCGAGTTGCGCCTTAGCAGTGTTTTTTATTTTGGTTCGCAAGTCAATCAATTTTTCATCGATTTGAAGCAAATCGTTAAGCTTGGTTATTTCATTGTTTTGCTGGCGCAGCGATAGATTGGTGTTAAACACAAATGTTTCGCGCTGCTGATTAAGCGATTGGAGATTTAAATCTAAAAGCTGCCGATCTCGTCCCGAATTATAATATCCACCCAAGTTCCAACTCAATCGAATACCACCAAGGTAGTACGTATTAAATTCGTTTAACAACATATTCAATCCTGGCCTGCCGTAACCTCCTTGTGCAAAAAGACTAATTCGAGGAGTTACTCGCGTGTTCGAAAGCTGTTGCTGAGCAAAGAGTAACTGACCTTGAAAATTATATAAAGAAATTTCGGGTCGTGCAATGGTTAACTCGGCAGGTTTTATAGGAGCATCCGGCTTTTGCAAGATTGTGCTTTCGGAAAGTTCCTCATGGATAAACATGCCCAACATATCAAGATACGATTTACGAGCAGCGTTTAATTCAACCTTGCGCTGTTGAATCTTTAATATTTCGGCTTGAAGAATATCCGCATTGGTGCGAAAGGCAATACCATTGCGAACCGCAGATTCCATTCGCAAAAAGCTTGCTTCCAAATCTTTTCTCACCAATTCATTTTGAACTTGCTGTTCGTTGATAAGAAGAGCGCCAAAGTAGATTTGATTAATACGATCCTTAATTTTGTAGAGCTCCACTTCAATTTTCTGATCTTCTACTTGTGCGGATGTTTCCTGAATGGCACTGTTTTTTTTGGTTATTCCGCCATCATAAATTGCTTGATTTAACTCTAGATAAATTTTGTACTGATCTTTAGAAAGCGGCTCTACAAAAGAAGCTCCTCCAGGAATTCGGGTAACATCGGATTGATAGGTGGCCTGTCCGTTAACACTTAATTGCGGGAGATACCCCGTTTGGACATTAGCCACCGAATATTCCAAGCTCTTTGAAACCAATTCCTTTTGTTTGATCAACGGATAGTTAGCTCTGGCTTTTTCATAGCATTCCGCAAGGGTTATGCTTTGCGCCATGGAAAAAGGTGAGGCCATCAGGACGAGAATAAAAACTTTGAAGGTTGCGTGCATGATTCGCATTGTTATTTTTTTATTGCATTGATAATAAACTCACTCACCTCTTCTTTACGTTGCTCCATCATTTGGCTAAACGTTCGCTCATCCACATTCATCATGGTTAGGATAATGGGTTTGGCTACCAGGGGGTAGATACATAAGGACATGATGTTCATGAGTAGTTGCCGTCCTTCAATCGGTTTAATGGTTTTATCGTTTACTTCACGGGCAACCAGATCTTCGAATGACTGCTTGAGAACACGTGGATTCATACCCAACTTGGTTCCGTACTCGATTAGTAGTTGGGGATTATGAGCGACTTCGGTGATAATAAAGCGAGCAAGATCCGGATGTTTTGTTAACATGGTTATCTCATGATCTACCATGCGCCTGATCTTATCGAATAATGAAATGTTGTCAGCTTCGAAAATCAAAAACAATCCTTTAAAGAATTCTTTGAATCGAGTTTCGAAAATAAGGTTGAAGATCGTCTGCTTATCGCGAAAGTAGTAATGGAGCAGCGTTCGGTTGATACCCGCCTCTTTAGCAATGTCTTCCGTGCGTGTTGCGGCAAAGCCACGCCTGGTAAAAACCTTCATGGCAGCCTCTAAAATGCGCTCTTCTGTCGTTATTTCAGCCAAAATCAATATTTGACACAGTTGTTAAACAAATGTGTAAACATTTGAATTGAATTGCAAAACATGAGATAAAAAAACCCGGAATTTCTTCCGGGCTTCTAATAAATTACCTCAACTGTATTTTCCCTCTCCTTTGGAGAGGGTTGGGGTGAGGTCAGAATGGATATTCGCCCTTATCAATGGCATGTTTAGCAACTTTTCTGCGCGCTTCTTTCAAGTTGTAAGGATCAATTTTAGTAAAGCGTTTCAAACCCATTAGCATGAGTCGTTGCTCATCCCCTTCTGCAAAGGAAGTGATTGCGCTTCTTCCTGCCGAGGCTGCTTTTTCTATGGCACCGTGTAAATAAATGATGGCCATTTCTTTTTCTATTTCACAAGCTTTCTCACCACGCATGCCAATTAATTTTTCAACCCGAAGAATTACTGATTCTGCTACATAGCCTTCAATCAACATGTCCGCGAGGTTCATTAATATTTCCTGTTCGTCCGACAGCTTAGCCATAAACTTTTGTATGGCTGCACCCGAAACCATTAAGCCTGCTTTTTTTAAATCGCGCAATGCCTTCTTTTCTTTGGCAAAAATGGCAGTATCATCAGCAGCACTAAAATCAGGAATAGACATCAATTCTTTTTGAACCGCCATGGCTGGATTCATTAAATCCAAATGACCTTTCATTGCCCGCTTTAACAACATGTCGATGGTAAGCAAGCGATTGATTTCATTGGTGCCTTCAAAGATTCTATTAATCCGCGCATCGCGATAAGCTCGATCCATTGGGCCTTCAGCGGAGAAGCCCATACCACCATAAATCTGAACACCTTCATCTACGCTAAAGTCTAATACCTCAGAGCCATGAACTTTTAAAATGGCGCACTCTATTGCAAACTCCTCTAGCGACTTTAATCGTGCTTTCGCAGAATCCATGCCACCCGCGATAAAGGCGTTATATGCATCGTCAATATTTTGGCTGGCGCGATAGTGTGCAGATTCTGAGGCGAAAATTTTAGTAATGGTTTCTCCAATTTTATGTTGAATAGCTCCAAAAGAAGCAATGGCAACACCAAATTGTTTGCGTTCGGTTGCATATTTTATGGCTTTCGAAATGGCCATCTTGCTTCCACCCACAGCAGCAACGCCAAGCTTAATACGACCGATGTTAAGAATGTTTACAGCAATCTTAAAACCATTTTCACGTTCACTCAATAAATTTTCTACTGGTACTTTACAATCGTTGAAAAAGATTTGACGGGTGGAAGATCCTTTGATACCCATCTTTTTTTCTTCTTCATTCATAGTGATGCCTCCAAAACTTTTCTCAACTATAAATGCACTGAGGTTTTTATCATCATCGATTTTAGCAAACACGACATACACATCTGCAAACCCACCGTTTGTGATCCACATTTTCTGACCATTGATCACATAGTGTTTTCCATCGGCAGTTAATTTGGCTTTCGTTTTTCCAGAGTTTGCATCTGAACCCGAATCAGGTTCTGTTAAACAGTACGCAGCCTTCCATTCACCGGTAGCTAATTTTGGAATGTACTTTTTCTTTTGCGCGTCATTTCCATAATATAAGATGGGAAGTGTTCCAATGCCTGTGTGCGCTGAGATTGCAACGGCAAAAGAATGACCTGCACCCAATACCTCGGCAACAAGCATCGAAGTATTGAAGTCCATACCAAAACCACCTAACTCCTGCGGAACGGATGTGCCAAGCAAACCTAATTCACCCGCTTTGTCCATCAGTTTGGGCATCAAGGTTAAATCCTTCATCGTGTCTATCTGATCCAGAATAGGATGAATCTCTTGCTTCAAAAAATCTTTGCAAGTCTGAGCAATCATTTTTTGCTCTTCGTTAAAATCTTCGGGAATGAAAATTTCGTGTGCTTCAGTTTCGCGGATCAAAAATTCTCCGCCTTTGATTGCTTTTTTAGTCATTGTAGTTGCTTCCATATTCTTCTAATATTTCGTTAATCGATGTTGGTTGATTGTTGTTCGTTTGCTTTTGATAATAATTAATAAATCCGTTTAATAATTTTTTACAACGCGTTACCTGTCCAAGAATCGCAGTTAGTTGCTCCTCTGAGGTATATGCTAAGTCATTCGATAAAATCAACTGAGTTTCCACTTCATAGAGCGAGGCGCGAGCAATGAAAAAAAATTGTATTGAATCTTTGAAATGATTACGACCACATCCTTCGGCTATATTGGAAGGAATAGATACAGCAGCTCGTCTCACTTGGTTTGTTAAACCATAAAGTTCCTCTTTAGGAAAACTTTTAGACAATTGATAAACACTTTTTACCAACTCTCGATTTGTTTTCCAAACATCTAAATCTTTATAGCTTGTTATTTCTGGCATATCGAACAACGATTAACCACCAACTAATTCAAAAGTTCATAAATCCCAGCTACACCTTGTCCACCGCCAACACAAGCTGTTACCATTCCGTACTTTTTGTTTTGTCTTTTCAATTCGTTGAATAACTGAACGGATAAACGTGCACCAGAAGATCCGAGCGGATGACCCACCGCGATGGCTCCACCATTCACATTTAATTTTGCTCTATCAATACCTAACTCTTTCACTACCGCTAATGATTGTGCTGCGAATGCTTCATTTAATTCGATCAAATCAATATCATCAAGCTTTAAACCGGCAATTTTTAAGGCTTTTGGAATTGCGGCTACTGGGCCAATGCCCATAATGCGTGGATCAACCCCTGCCGTTGCATAACTAACCATGCGCGCAATTGGCTTTAAGTTTAATTGCTTCATCATCCTTTCACTCATGACTGCAACAAAAGCTGCACCATCCGAAGTTTGTGACGAGTTTCCTGCGGTTACAGTTCCTTTGGCTGCAAACACAGGTCTTAGTTTTGCAAGTCCTTCTACGGTTGTGTCAGTACGAATGCCTTCATCAGTAGCTACAACAAACTCTCGTGTTTTCTTTTTCATGTCCTCATCTACATACACTTCTTTTACAGTAATGGGGACTACTTCGTCTTTAAACTTACCAGCCTTCCAGGCTGCGGCCGCTTTCATATGCGATTCATAAGAAAATTGATCTTGCTCTTCGCGTGTCACTTTGAATTGCTTACTAACTTCTTCGGCCGTTAGCCCCATGCTTGTGTAATACGTTGGATGATTTTTTGCGATCTCGTAATTCAGCGCAGTCTTAATTCCCATTGTAGGTACAAGAGACATTGATTCCGTACCTCCAGCAATAATGATATCAGCTTGACCTGCTTGAATACGATGACTGGCAATAGCTATTGTTTCCACACCAGATCCGCAGTAGCGATTGACAACCATGCCCGGAGCATCAAGACCTAATGCAAGCAATGAAATCATGCGACCCATTTGCATGCCTTGCTCTGCTTCTGGCACTGCGTTCCCTACAATAAGGTCATCCACCATCTTATTTTCTAGTCCGGGAATAGACTTTACCAAATGTTTAATCACATCTGATGCAAGATCATCGGGTCGCGTAAAACGAAACCCACCTTTTTTTGCTTTCCCAACTCCTGTTCTAAAACCTGCTACAATGTATGCGTCCATGTCGTTGTTAGTTATTTGTTGTTAGTTTTTCATTGCGATTATTCGATTTACGAACAACCACCAACGATTAATTTCTCAAAGGTTTTCCTCCGGTTAATATTGCTTGAATTCTTTCTAATGTTTTCTTCTCACCTGTAAGTGATAAGAACGCTTCTCGCTCAAGATTTAATAAGTATTGTTCGCTTACTTCTTGTGGTGAGGTTAAATCTCCTCCACACATAATGTTGGCAATCCACTTCGCAACTTTTGCATCGTGTTCGCTAATGTAGCGACCCATTAACATGCCCTGTAATCCCGCAAGGAATAATGCCTGACCGGTGCGACCCTGAACTTTAATATTTGTTGCCTGCTGTGGTATAGTGTAACCCGCTTCGACTAAATCAAGGACGGCTTGTTTTGCGTCAGCAATCTGGCGATCCTTATTCATAGACACCCGATCTACCTTTTTGAGGATACCAATTTCACGCGCTTCTTCGGCAGAGGTTGCCACTTTAGCTGTCGCGATAGTCATGAATGCATTTTGTAACGCATTCAATTCCACATCTCCATCTTGCAAAGAATCACTTACTCGTTTTGTAAATTCTTTTGTACCACCACCGCCAGGGATCAGTCCAACCCCAACTTCTACAAGACCGATATAGGTTTCTGCGGCTGCTTGCGCAATGTCTGCATGCATGGTCATTTCACATCCACCGCCAAGCGTTCTGCCTTGTGGGGCAACGGCTACCGGAACAGATGAATAACGAATGCGCATGACCGAATTTTGAAAAGCCTTGATCATGAAATCGATCTCGTCATAATCCTGTTCGATCGCATACATGAATACCAATCCTAAATTCGCGCCAAGCGAAAAATCAGCTCCTTGGTGACCCACCACCAACCCCTTATATTCTTTCTCAGCTAAGTCAATAGATTTATTTAAGCCTTCAATCACGCTGCTGCCCAGTGTGTAACTTTTGGAGTTCCAGGAAAAGTTGATTACACCATCACCGATGTCGGTGATTTTTGAATCAGCGTTTTTCCAAACAACATTTTCACTTTTGCTTTCCAGGATAATAAAGCTTTCACGGCCCGGAATAGACTTATACGTTTTAGATGGGATGTCGTAATATTTTTTCTGGCCACCTTCTACTTTATAGAATACCTTATTTCCACTGGCCAACATATCATATACCCATTGGTTCGGTTTGTAGCCGGCAGCTTCCATTAGTGGAATGCTTTTTTCTACGCCTACGGCATCCCAGGTTTCAAAAGGGCCAAGCTCCCACCCAAAACCTCCACTCACCGCATCATCAATCCGGAAAAGCTCGTCACTTATTTCAGGAATCCGATTGCTTACATACTTGAACAAGTCATAAAATGCATCGCGATAGAAATCTCCGGCTTTGTCCTTACCAGCCAACAAAACTTTAAACCGATCTTTTAGATTATCGATCGTCTTGGTTGTTTCCAGGGTTGCAAACTTTGCTTTTGCTTTCGGTTTGTACTCTAAGGTTTTAAGATCGAGCGTAAGAATTTCTGTTTCGCCTTTCGCGTTTTTGGTTTTCTTATAAAATCCCTGCCCGGTTTTATCACCCAACCATTTATTTTGTTCGAGCTTAGTTACTACTTCCGGTAACTTAAACATTTCGCGCCCTTCATCATTTACCAATCCTGCATACAGGTTGTTTGATACTTTCACGAGCGTATCAAGTCCAACAACATCCGATGTTCGGAAAGTGGCTGACTTGGGCCTTCCTATTACTGGACCAGTCAGTTTATCAATCTCATCCACATTCAAATCAAACTTTTGCATGGAGTCAATGACTTTTAGCAAGCCAAAGATGCCAACCCGGTTTCCAATGAAAGCAGGCGTATCCTTACAAAGCACGGTTGTCTTTCCTAAGAAAAGATCGCCATAGTGCATTAAGAACTTAGTAACCGCAGGATCAGTCTTTGCGGTTGGGATGATCTCCAGTAATTTGAGGTACCGCGGAGGATTGAAAAAATGTGTGCCGGCAAAATGCTTTTGAAAATCTTCGCTTCGGCCATCGGCCATCATGTGGATGGGAATGCCCGAAGTATTTGAAGTAATAAGGGTACCCGGTGTTCTATATTTTTCGACTTCTTCATATACTTTCTTTTTTATATCAAGATTCTCAACCACCACCTCAATTGTCCAGTCGCAGGTTTTGATCTTGTGCATATCATCTGTAAAGTTTCCCAGAGTAACACGCGAAGCAAATTTCTTACTGAAGAGAGAAGCTGGATTAGCTTTTAGTGTGGCATCGAACGCACTGTTTACAATTCTGTTTTTAACGGCCGGATGATCAAGACTGAGTCCTTTTTTCTTTTCGTCATCAGTAAGTTCTCTTGGAGCAATGTCAAGCAGCAGCACCTCTACACCAATGTTGGCGAAGTGACATGCAATGCGAGAACCCATAATTCCTGACCCTAATACGGCAACTTTGCGGATTGATCTATTCATGGTATTAACTGTTCGCGGTTTCGTAAATATTATTTTTCTCAATCATTTTATTTATCTCCTGGAGCACTTCAAAAAAAACATCTAATTTTTTATTCGGAATTTCTTCACGCACCACTTCATTAAAGCGAAGCACGGTTTCGCGCGACTTCTCTTTGTGTAGTTTACCGGCTTTGGTCAGAAAAATTAGAACGGATCGTTTATCCACCTTATCAGCCTGACGATAAATTAAGCCCTTTTCCTCCATAGAATTAAGCAGGCGTGTAACACTTCTGGCTTCCAATCCCATTAAAGGTCCAATCTTGGTAGCGGGGGTTCCCTCTTCGGAATGAATGTTTAACAAAGCAAACCCGATTGACATGGTGCCATTGTATTTTGTTGCCTGCTGATTATACATACGAGCGATACCATGCCAGACGGTTTTGATATGATAATCTATGGTTTCCTCCTTCTTCATTCTCACAAACGATGTCGAAGATATAAAAATATATTCTGCATGCATACTACTTTTGAAATTTTATTTACAGCATTTCCTGCATATTGGCAGTAATGTGAAAATGTAGCGTGAAGCATTTTGATAAAGGATGATTTGGGTTAAGCAGAATAAAAAAAGCAAGGAGACTACTCCCTGCTTTCAAAATTTACAAACAATTAAAAGAGCTTCTTTACTTCCCCTTTAAAGATCTCATAAAGTTCACAAGATTCCAAAGATCCTCTTCATCAGGAATTTTCTTACTAAACGATGGCATATCGTCTCGTCCTTCAAGCGTTTTATAAAATAAGGAACCATCGCTTTGTTTCTGCATTTCGGGGGTTGTCAGATCATCCACTTGGGTATCTAACTGTGCCGCTTTAGTTCCATCACCTAATCCTGTTTTGCCATGGCATGAAGCACAGTGCTTAGTCCATAAGGCTTTACCTGTTTTGATAGACTCAGCATCTGACTTTACCGGATTAGCCATTTTATCAAACTTGGCAGGTACGGGCCATGGCTTATTTTGAAGCGTATTAAAGGAAAAAAGCATCAAGCTGAAAAGCGAAATGAGTACGTAAAAAGGGAGATTTTTTTTCATGTGAAAAGAGTTTTAAGGTTCAACATCCTATGGAAGCGAGCATTTTTCCTAGTCGCAAGAAAAGCGGCAGATGCCCGGTCTCATCATTATTAATTTTAAGGTTTCAATGTTTTTTAAGTTAAGACTTTTTTTATAATCTCTCCTCATTCCTTACATCCCGATCGTTCTCGGAAAAGAAGAATGATGGAACTGATTAATGATATTGATTTCTAAGTTTAAATAATTTATAAATGATGAAGAAATAGTGACCCCAAACCAAAGTCATTAATAGCGCAAAAACTATAACCATCCAAAGTGGTGGAGCATGCGTCCATAGTTCTCTGTCAATTTTAACAACATCCGAAATAGGTAACCCCCAAGGTCTTTCAATGGAAGCCTCAACGGTACTATACTCATCAAGGTCTTCTGCCCTCCCAATAAGAACAAGATTCCCCTGGTTGATTGATCGCAAATTACCAGGGCATTCTATAGACACTTCTCCGTTTTCATCGGTTGTTCCTTCTCCAATTTTTAAATTACCAAAAGATCGCTTCACATAAAAAGTAACATCTATGTCAGCTAGGGGAGCTTGATCTTCACTGGGCTCAAACAATCTCATTGTTATTGATAAGGTACTATCTTGCTTTTGACCGTTCATTAAAATACCTGCAGGGCGGATTGTTAATTCTGCTTCATCATCATTTATGCTATTAGTACCGGAAAAGGACGAATTAAAACTCCAAAGCCCGTCCTCTCCTTTAAATAATTGTTTAACGCCAACTTTTAATGATGCTATACCCTTTTCGTTGGTAATTGCTTCTCCAAGGGGTTTTCTCTCAAGCTCAGTTTGATTAAAAAACGAAACGGATTCAAAGGCTACCGGCTGCCATCCTTCTTGTTTTACTTTCAAGGATGTTTGCAAGAGAATGGTATCACTGTTTATCTGTGTACTAACTAAACTCATTCTTGGGGCCAGCTTATCATTTTGAGCGGCCACTGGAAAGTACACCAAAGTTAACCCAACCAATACCAAAATAAATATTTTTGAGTATATGGCATTCTTGATTAGAGGTATGTTAAAAAGTTTACGCATGTTTTTCGGATTCAAATTCGGAAATAGGAATTATGGTCATAAACTTAGAGGCGAGTGTGAACAATAATAAAAATGTCGCTATGCCCCCAGCAGTTAAAGCCCACTCTACCCATGTTGGCGAATACTGGACAAATTCTATGCGAGTATCTTGCATGGGAAAAAGCGGAGACTCCAGAGTAGGGACTACAATAAGATATCGCTTTACCCACATGGCCAGCACCATAAAGGAAGCGGCTATTGTGATTAAATTTGGAGTACGCAATTTTGGAATTGCTACAATAAAAATGGGAAGAACAACACCCGCAAAATTGGCAAATATAAAGTACCAGCCATATTGATTGAGATCAAATAGTTTATCAATTACTTCGCTGTTCCATTTTTCAGAACTATACCAATCTGTTAGGTATTCTGAAAAGGTAAAGTACCCATAACCCGCAGCTAACACCATCATTATATATCCCAGATAGATAAAATGTTTATCTAATAAATAATCTTTTAGACGATAGACCTTTCGAAATATCCACATGGCTATGATTAACACCCCTGTTCCGGAATAAATGGCAGCTAGTACAAAGTAGGGGCCAAAAATAGTGCTGTGCCATCCGGGGCGCATGGTCATTCCAAATATCCACGATAATACTGAGTGGACTATAATTGCCAGAGGAATTATCATAATAGATAGCAAGTTCATAGAAGTGGCAATTGATTTTTTTTGCTCAGGCGTGTCTTGATAGTTTAACGCTAACACTTTATAAAGTTTTCTTCGCCAGTTTTGTAATTTCAATTCTGTGGCATCTCTGTAAATGGCAAAATCCTTAATGGCAGCCAGGTAGAGAAAAAGGACACCACCCACCAAGTAGGTTGTTATGGCAAGTACATCCCAGGTTATAGGAGATTGCAACCGAGCAAATATGAAAAGGTGATGAAGCCTGTCAAGTCGACCAACGCACAATAAAATATAGATAGGGCCTATAATGGTTGCAATTACCGTGATCAATTCAGCTACACGAATAATTGGCTTTCTCCACTCTACGTTCAACAAATGAAGAATACCAGAAATAACCGCACCTGCATAGCTTATCCCTATAAAGAAAATGAAATTGGCGATGTACAATCCCCAAACCACATTGTCACGCATACCGGTAACAATATGACCCTCTGCCACTTGTACATACAGTGCGTAGGCGGCAATTGCCATAGGAATAAGAAGCGCATACACCCATATCAAAGCTGGCTTTGTAAAAGATTCAATTTGAGGGGCAAATGCTTTTAAGGCTTCGGTCTGCTTGTCGTTAAGTTTCATGTGCTAATAATTGATTTTTAGTGGACACATGGAATCTCCTGGCAGATGATCATGCTGTTGGGTGAACGATGTGCATGGAGATTTCATAATAATATTCAGATTTTATAAGCCATTATTTCTCAGGATTTAAAATATCCTTATATCGTTCCTTCAACTCATCCGATTTCCCATCAAGACCACGCTCAACCGGAAAAATTCTGTCGCGTGGTGGTAAATAGTATACTCTTGGCTTTGTACCTAAATCCTCCGCATAACGATATCCACCCCGCTCTGCAATTATTTGACTGAAACGAATTGTTTCATCTCCATTCGAAACTACATCTTCATTCTCATCTCCAAAATAGAAAACTCCATTAGGGCAAGCAGTAACGCAATCAGGAAGCTTTCCTTCCCGCACCATGTCTGGGCAGAAATCACATTTCTCAACGGTACCTACTTTGCTGGGCACACTTGTCTCCGGAGAATAGGATAAAGCGGCCACGGTTGGAGATACTTCTGGCTCATCCCAGTTGAAAACCCGGGTGGAGTATGGACAGGCCGCCATACAAAACTTGCACCCAATACAACGTTCATTATCAATGAGCACGAGGCCGTCAGATCGCTTGAAGGTGGCGTCAACAGGGCACACTTTCACACAGGGAGGATTATCGCAATGAAAACAAGTTTTTGGAAACCAGTAGGGTGATCCTGCTTCACTGTCTTTCATTAGTTTAATAGAAAGCCATTCTTTGTCTTCAGGAATGTGATGCATTTTTTGACAGGCCGATACGCACTTTCTGGCATTTTTACATTTGGCCAAATCGATAACCATGACGAATTTTTTTCCAGGGATGCCTATCCGCGCCTCCTCACGACTTACCACAGAATGATTGGCGTGTCGTAGATGCGATTCATCGATCTCAACCATTTCCCCATCTGGAGATAGCAGCCTCACTTTCTTCCCAACTTCTTTATGTTCATGACTAGCACCCGAACTGCATGAGCACGCAGATCCGCAGGCAGCAAGTGCCCCCAGCGTTCCCAGTTTTAAGAAGTCTCTTCGAGTGTTGGGGCTTTCTTTTGAATCCATGAGTTTATGATTTTGGTTTGGGCGTATTAGTCCAATTCAATATTTCCTTATTAGAAACCTTAGTACCGGTTTTTTCTTTATTCACGATGCTTTTCTTTACCTCTACAAGCACTCCATCGGGGGTAAGCATTTTGATTGTCTCCTCATCGTCCGGGCTTAAAGATTCGGCCTTTACAGACTGTGTAAGCAACGCGGTTCCACTCAGGAGTCCGAGCGATAAAAATTTTCTGCGATTATGTTTCTCGTTATTCTTCATGTTTAATAGTTAGAAATTCCACAATCGGGTAATATTAAATCCAATTAAAAATTCACCTTTTGTGAAATCATTTTGATTAAACGTCATGTTTTCTTGTCCAAGTATTCCCTGAAATGTGCTTGCGAAAATTTGAAAAGCGTGTCCGCTGGTGGCAACCTCCCAGCCAACAGTCAGCCCCGGCTTTACTTTATAATTTACATCATCATGCTTGGTGAGTTGATGTGTATAATTAATCACCAGTGAGGATTGATCGGAGAATTTATACCGTCCAGAAATCCCAATAGCAATCATATCATGCGACAATAAAGAATCTATGGCATTGTAGTGACTGAAACTTGGACTGACCTGAATCGAAACTTTGTCAGAGATTCGTGACGCTATTATTAACTGATTATAAAATGAAAACCGATGAACGGTTTTTTCATATTTATCAGGACGATTGTCTATAGCCCAGTTTCCAAAATAGGTAACACTGACGGGTATGCTCCAATCTCTTCGCTGCTTTAGGATTGCATACTTAGCATTAAAATCTAAATATTGCTTCAACTTAGCGTAACCAAAGCCTAAGGAAAGATTTTCGATGGGAGTATAGCTAAAGGTTAACCGAACGTTTGCTCCGGGAGCATAAATTCCGTACAAATCTTCAACCCCATTATTAACAAGACCGAATCTATGTTGAATATTAAACTCCAATGTTTTAGCAGATGGAACAACTACTGACTGCTCGTCCATGAGTTGAGGACTCTCAAAAGCAGGTCGTGCTGGTTTCTTATTGGAGGCTTCTTTTTTTTCCGTGGTGGCTTCCTCTTGCGCAAAGACTGGCCTACTGCATAAGGTGAAAGCAAGTGCGATAAGAAAGATTCCTGCTCCGTTGCTTGCAAAATAAGAAATTGAAGAAATAATTTTTTTCATAATCGAAACAGTTAATTGTCTTGTGCCCCTTGTTTAATCCACTCCAAAATCAATGCTCGTTCTTGATTTGTGGCATTGTTTTTCATACTACCTGTTGTTATTGTTTGGTAGATAATACTAGACTCAGGCACGTCAACATCCACGTACCCAAAAAATGTTAAACTCACAAAAGCATTTGCCGCAGAAAGATCAGGAGGAATTCCCCCTTTATTGTGACATCCTACATTATTGCAAGAGGCGTTAAATATTGGGATTATGTTTAATGCAAACTTCACGGAATCTGGAATGTCAACCTTTTCTGGCTTGATCTCTTCGTAGGTGCAAGACACAAGCAACACCGATGCTGTGGCCATCATGAGTATGAAATAAAGTAGTTTTTTCATAGTCATTATTTTTTTGGTTTGAAGGTTAACTGTTTATTGGTTACACCAATCTTGTTCAGATTATCGTTGTCAGCTATTGAAATAGAAAATTCATATTGAGATTGACTGATGGGTGTAAAAACAACATCATCTGCCTGGGTTGTATTCAATGCGCGAATCAATAAGACAGAATAGCCCTTTGTATTGTTGCCATCTATTTTAGCGAGTTGAACATTGGATACTGATCGAATGTCAGAATTACTTCCGGTTGGGTTTTCCAAATAATATCCAGGAATACCACTAAATCCGCGCAACCTTGCAAACAAGTCGGTTCGGTCAATGTCATCAGCGGGATAGTGAACCGCGCCCTCGTGATGACTTCCATCGCTCGCAAAAAGATCTAATGCCTGTCTGGTTAAGCGATTAAATTGACCTGGTTTGTTAAGCCTAATGCCCACTGGATTAGAGAACCCCTCACCATCACCTGTTTTACCATGACAAAGCGCACATTCTGCTTGATAAATGTTTTCTCCATTTATAAGATCACCAGAAAATGTTTTTTTGTTGAGTAAATAGTAACCCGGATCAAGAATAGTGAACCCTGCCGGAGTTCTTTGCAGTTCTTGCTGAACACCATTCCATTCATAGGCTGGTCCACTCCGATTATCGCTTATAGCATTTCTGATGTATGATTTATTTCCGGTGTCAACCACTGCACCCGCGCCATTATTAATCATGTCAATCGCATAGCCCATAGGTTCGGATAACGCCAATGACCAGTTCCAAACATCTTGCTTGCTTGATCCCATATTAAAAGAAAGGATTAAGTTGTCATCACTTTGCTGCGATGTCCACCCAGCTGTTGAGCCAGCTTTGTTAGGGTCAGTTGGGCCATCATAAAACCAATTAAACCGTGAAGCATTGTAATCATCATCTTTCCAGGATACTAATACGTATAAGCTATCATTTGTATAAGCTGCCTTTAAGGTTACGTCCGGACTTACTCCATTATTAAAATCCAATAAACCCCTTAAGGTTCCGCTCATATTAAATAATCCATCGGTAGACGGTATCTGGTTAGTGACTTGATTTTGAGAGGTTATAGGAAGAAAATCTGCAGATTTCCAGTAGGCAGAGTTTATTTTGTTTGGAATAATGGTTACATAACTCGCTTCCAGATTGGTAGTGGCTTTTGGAACTTTTGGTTCTGGAATTTTTATAGGTTCAATTTCGTAGTAGGTGCATCCAATTAAAAACGTGCACAATAAAGCGAACCTGAATGGGCGTATGATGGATGCTATTCTCATGATAGATTTGATTGTTAAAAGGGGGAGCCTATCTTCCCCTTAATCTTTCAATTCAGATTACGGTTGCTTGTACAAAACAATGCTAATATGAATTTTAATGATTGCGTCATTCACGCTGCTTGAAGTAATTGCAAAATCATTTTTTGCATTCATCAAGAACTTTCCTTCAAATCCTGAATATTTCCTGTTATTGGATGTGTCAAGCCAACTTGGAACAACTTTGAACCATAAAGACATTGGAAAGGTTATTCCGTGAAATATCATGTTGCCTTTGGCAATATACCCATCTCCATAGGTCGCTATAGAAGTGCTTGTGAATTTTGCATATCGGTCTGCATTTTGAGTAATTTTTTGAGGAACTGCATCAGTGGGTGTAGCGTTGTCGGCAGTTATGCCAAACGTGCCCATGATGCAACCTAATTCTGTAAAATCGGTAAGTGGACTGAATAGAGGATTATCTGCAACTGTAGTGCGATTATCGCGTCCTCCGGGGGTACGGGTGTTAACGCTTGCCAAATCTACTTCCGCTACAATTGAACCAGCAGTAGGATTGGCAGGATCGAAATTGACCACGAACTTGTTGATTTGTGAAAATGATCCACTAAAGTCAGCCTCATTTCCCCGGTAAGGGAATTCAAAATTTACAGGACTGTGTGATGCATCAAACGTCCACGCTCCCGTGTTTGCAAATGTAGTTCCGGTCCATGTATAATTAGCCGCTAAAGTTTCAATACCGGCTCCAGATTGCCCTGATGACACGAGGGTCACGTCTTGAGTCACATCACTATTCTCTACTACTACTATGCTTCCGGCTCCGGTAAAAAGCAACCCGTTTAATCGAGCAGTAACATTTTTATTATCGGTATCATACTTTGCATTTACGAAATAGGTACCGGCAGAAAGATTAGAAAAAGAATAGCTGCCATTGGCATCTGCAATGGTTGACTGATCGAAGTTGGTTGTTGCAGTGGCACTCTTGGCCAAATAAACAACGGCTCCTACCGCGTTACTAGGTTGACCGGCTGCATTATTATAGATTACTTTTCCTGTGATCTTAACTAATGGTGCTGGGTCATCGCTACCACATCTGACTACGAAAATCATCGTTGCCAAAAGGGTTAACATTGGAATTAGACTTAATTTTTTCATAATAGTTATTATTTAGTTAATCCTGCATATGAGTCTGTAATTCTTGCCCTTATGCGATAGCAAAGAAATATGTCAAAGCCATTAATAATAATGACTATTGTCATCATTGTTAATGATTGTCATCAATTCACAGAGCACGTGATCAACACACAAAGCAAAGAGTGACGGAAGTTCTATTTGAATGAATAGCGGATGATCGACTGTAAAAATTGATCGTAGATTAATTTTCGGGTAGGAAAACTAGTGGAGTCTATATAATGAACTCCTGAGGTAGCAGAGAGAGAGAGTTTGTTGGATTCGTTTTCAAAAATGTCCACCCGATAATTGGGAAGCGTGTCAGCTTGCAGCATTAATTCGATACGCACCAAATGATCGTCTCTCGTTAATTTATAATCCATTTCGAGAGGTATCATCTTATGCAAATACCAATGAGGGGGCATCAGACTATCGATAGGAATGGTCTCATTCAATTCTAAACCTTGATAGTATGGCCATTTTTTACCCGATTGATTCGTGATGGTGTACTTCTGTTTAGGAATTTTGTCTTTTAAAAAATGTGAAAGGCTATTTGTGAACTGATTGGTTTGGTGTGCTTTTACTTCAAAATAGAAATTCTTTTCTGGGCTTTGATTTGTTTTAGTAGTACAAGCAAACACCAAACTAATCAACACCCAGAATAATGATAAAGATTTCATACCTATTTTTCCATGATTCTCAATTCTCTTTCACTCTCTAAATCATAGATGGCCATGTGATCTACCCAGATATAATCAGGATCTGTGGGGTCGGTATTTATTACGATCCCAACAACGAAGATTAAAAATTTAAAATTTGATTTACGAAGAGGCATGTTGGTTATTTGTCTTTCGGCTTCTTTGTAAATAAGTTTGGTAAATGTGATTAATGGCTTATCCGAATTTAGTATCTCGTCTTTGTTTTTTAATGCCAATTGTTCAATCACTTCTTCTTGATAGTCTTTCTCTTCGGGTTGTTTATTAGTTAGTATTCCATGCCGCTGAAGTTTTTCTAGTACATGCGAAGTGGCCCCACAACAACTTGTAGATTCCAATTGCCCTTCTCTCATAATTCTTCCCCAACCAGCTTGTTTAGAATATCCAATATGAGGGCCGATAAAGACCAAGGCTGCGCCTCGGTCTGGAACGTGTTGAGCAAACGCATTGTAACCAGTTAGTCCGGTAAAGGGCAATCCGCCAAGCCCACCTAGTATAAATGGCCCTTTTACCTTATGGTTAATAAAAGAGTTTTTTGTGTTTAAGATATCGTCTGAACAAGTCGATTGCGCTAACAAAATTTTATCTTTTGGGATGTTATGAACCGTATATAAAAAAAATAATAGAGAGTCGGTGTAGTCATTAAAAGGAATAGCTCCTGGAAAAATCTCTCTGATTGAAACGCAAGTGTGTTGACTTGTTTGGTGGTTATCCTCCTGTTGTTTTTTTAAGCTGCATGAAATAAGCGAGCTTATTACCAATACAGATACTAAAAATCTTACACGCATTTTTCGCATATCAGGAGACGAGCGCACAAAAGTGAAAAGCCTTATGGCTAAAATCATTGACAATTTTCATTGAGTCGGATGACTTTTCTCATAAG
Source organism: Cyclobacteriaceae bacterium (assembly GCA_016787755.1). GTDB lineage: Bacteria > Bacteroidota > Bacteroidia > Cytophagales > Cyclobacteriaceae > ELB16-189. The sequence goes on from JAEUUA010000023.1 coordinate 432,926, forward strand.
AGAATTGACTCAAAGCTATTACACGATTTATGCTTCCCTTATTTTATCCAAATAAAGTTTTGATGCTTGTTCTACCCAACGATCGCGCTCAATGCGACCCGGAAAAAAGAGAATGGCTTCCGTTAATTTTTTGATGTAGTCGGGCGTAAACTCGCTGATTTGCCGATAGCTGTAGATACCCTGTTGATTTAATTTCTTTTCGATGCCCGGCCCAATACCCTTAATTACTTTCAAATCATCTTTGTCTTCTGTACCCGTTTTCGAATCGATCTGACGATGGCTGTTCTTGTTTTGGGATACTGACTTTTGAGTCTGCAGTTCCTGTTCGCTTTCAAGTTTTTGCTTGGCCAGCTGCAGGTGGCTAAATTCCTTATTGCTTTGTTCCAGTTTACTTTGAAGGGATTTTTTTTCTTCTTGAAGTTTAGTGAGTTCAGTATCAAGGGTCTCTTTTATTCGGCTGGCTTCTTCGAGTTCGGCCATGAGGCGTTCGTTTTCACGCGATACGGTTAAAAAATCTTGGCGAAATGTTTCCCGGGCACGCGCCAAGATATTTTCTGATTTTTGAATTTGTTCCTGCAACAAATGTTGAGAAACGAGATGGGCAGAGCGCTCCGTCACTAAATTTTGAACTTCTTGCTTTTGCTTTAAAAAGACGTGTTGCCTAAGGAACCACGCCAGCGCAAACCCGATAAGCAGGGAAACTAAAATCATGACAAGGATCTCCACAATAGCCCAGGCCGATTCATGCGGATTAATGTTTTCTGGTTTAGGGCTCAATCCCTTCACCCAAAATAAATACCATTGCGCGGAGAGGAGGCACCAGACAAAGAAAAAACCGATTAATAAGTAAACTGACCGCATGATTTAAATAGGGTTGATTTGTGAAATTAATTAAAAAAGTGTGAGATCATGCAACCCACGTGTACCCGGTGGCGTCTTATATACATAATTCACTTATGTATTAGCCTATGATGCATTCCTCCGAGCTACTGAAGGGCACTTTGCAAACCATCCTTCTAAAAGTTTTAAAAGACAATGGCCGTATGTATGGCTATGAATTAACACAACGCGTAAAGGACTTATCGGATGCTCGGATTCTTCTTACGGAAGGGGCTCTTTATCCAACTCTTCACAAGTTAGAAGCTGAAGGAATGTTGAAAACGGAGGTGGTAACAATCGGGAAACGTGTTAGAAAATATTATTCTCTTACTGCGGAGGGTAAATCATTGGTGAAGGAACGTGTTGCTGAATTTATAGAATTTATCAATACGATGGGAAATGTTTTACAAATCCCTCAGCCAGCCATTTCGGGAACCCCTTTCCCGGGTGAGAAAAAGGGGTGAGAGTATGAGTATGAAGTTGCTCACGAGCGAACACATTGATTACATCATTAAAGACTTGAATTATCGTGGGATTTTTGCTGAAACTATTCAAGATGAGTTAATTGATCACATCTGTTCATCGGTGGAAAACGAAATGACCCATGGAAAGAAATTTATAGATGCTTATCACGGTGTTTTGAAATCGTTTGGCCACACAGGGGGTTTGCGTGAAACTCAGAAGAAAGTAATACAATCAGAAAATGCTAAGTCTAGAAATATGCTAAAGAATTATTTTACCATCGCATTGCGTAATCTGCGCAAGCACAGTTTTTATACGTTCATAAACGTGGCGGGCCTTTCGGTAGGGCTCGCAATCTGCTTTATCATTATTCTATTTGTAATTAATGAAATAAGTTATGATAAGCATTTTGAAAATGCAGATCGCATCTATCGAACAAAAAGTGAAATCAAATTTGGGGGCAATCACTATAACATGTTGTATGCGCCTCCCATTTTGGCAAGCACATTAGCTACGGAATTTCCAGAGGTCGAAGCTGCTATACGTTTTCGGGAACGTGGTTCCTACCTGGTTAAACGAAACATCGATAACATTAAGGAGGACAACGTAATCTGGACAGACAAAGATTTCTTTAAGGTGTTCTCGATGCCCGTAATAGCGGGTAATGCAGAAACTGCACTGGCAGAACCAAACACAATTGCAATCAGCGAGAAGATTGCGGACAAATATTTTCCTAACGAAAATGCATTGGGGCAAACGCTTATTCTGGATAACAACATGAATATGAAGATTACGGCTATCTATAAAACACTGCCGCCAAATACTCATTTTCATTTTGATATCCTTATTTCCTTAGAAGGGCTGGAGGAAGCGAAAAGACCGGTGTGGTACAGCAATAATTTTCAAACGTACATTCTTTTAAGTCCAGGTGCCGATGCAACACGGCTGGAAACCAAATTTTCCGAATTGGTAGTAACCCATGCCATGCCGCAATTAGCGGAAGTGTTAGGCGGTGATTTTACCATGGAGAAATTTATTGCAGCCGGGAATAAAATGGAGTACACGCTTCAGCCCCTAGCGGATATTCATTTAAAAAGTTCGTTGCAAGGCGAATTTGAACCCGGCTTTGACATAGTCTACATATACCTGTTTGTTGCAGTTGCTTTTTTTATTTTGATGATAGCGTGCATCAACTTCATGAACCTTTCTACTGCACGATCCGCCAATCGTGCCAAGGAAGTGGGGATACGAAAAGTTATGGGTTCGTTTCGTTCGCACCTGATGCGTCAGTTTTTAACAGAATCAATCTTGTTAACCTTTGCTTCAATCATTCTGGCTTTAGGCATTGCTTACTTATTGTTGCCGTTCTTTAATCAACTTTCTTTAAGAACGCTTTCAATTCCATTTAATCAGCCGATGCTTTACGCAATTATTACTGCAGCTGCCTTGGGAGTTGGTGTATTAGCCGGGATATATCCATCCTTTTTTCTCTCAGCGTTTAAACCGGTGAATGTACTCAAGGGAAATGTTTCATTGGGTATGAAGAGTGGCTTCATTAGGAGTGCTTTGGTTGTCTTTCAATTTACAATTTCTATATCCCTGGTAATCGGCACGCTAGCCGTAAACCGGCAACTCAATTATATTCAAAGCAAAAAACTTGGCTTTAATAAGGATCAGGTAATTGTAATTGAAGATGTCTATGCGCTAGGAACGAATCGCATCCCCTTTAAAGAGGAAATCATGCGGAGCGGAAAAATGGAAAACGCAACCATGACCGGCTTCTTACCTGTAAGTGGCACCTGGCGAAATGATAATCCATGGTGGGTGGAAGGTCGTGATCCGGCCATACAGGAAAATATGGTGAGCATTCAAAACTGGCGTATCGATTATGACTATATTAAAACGATGGGAATGAGCATTAAAGAGGGTCGTGATTTTTCACGGGATTTTCCGTCCGACTCATCGGCAGTGATAATAAATGAGGCTGCATTAAAGTCATTTCATTTTGACGGAGAAGCGATCGGTAGTAAGATTCAAAGTTTTGGTGATGGTCCAAATGGAGAGCCGGACAAGGATCATCCCATTAGTCTCACGGTGGTGGGCATTGCTGAGAATTTTCATTTTGAATCGTTGAAACAAAATGTTAGTCCACTCATGATGGAACTTAGTAAACGACCTGAGGGACCCATATCCTTTCGCTTTCAATCTCAAAATTCGAAAGAGATTATTCAACTGATAGAAACCAAATGGAAAGAAATGGCACCAGGCCAACCCTTCAATTATTATTTTTTGGATGAACGATTTGGGACGATGTATGCTTCAGAGACTCGGCTTGGGAAAATATTCGGAATCTTTTCTATGATAGCAATAGTTATTGCATGTCTTGGCTTGTTTGCCCTCACTTCGTTTACAGCTGAGCAGCGAATGAAGGAGATTGGAATTAGAAAAGTATTAGGTGCCAGTATTAGTAGCATTGTAATGCTGCTGTCAAAGGAGTTGGGAAAACTTGTACTGATTGCATTTGTTTTAGCCGTTCCCCTCGCCTGGTTTGGTATTGATTGGTGGTTGAAAGACTATACCTACAAAACCCAGATAGGGGTTGGCTTATATCTTATCGCTGGTGCCGCGGCCTTTCTTATCGCTTGGGCAACCATGAGTTTTCAATCCTTCAAAGCTGCGAGCAATGATCCTGTGAAATCATTAAGGAGTGAATGATCAATTCACTCTTTCATTTTGACTGATAAGAACAACGAAATCGGTAAGGTTAAACTAAAGTCGTTAGATTTTTGACTGGAGTTAGGCTGTCCGGTACTGATTGTTTGTGAAGCCTTTGTGAATTGCAGATAGTAGGTGGCTTCGGAGCCAATGAAGACTCGTTGACTTAAGGAGAACATAAGGCCAACACGAGGGCCAAAGCCCCAAAAGCTACTTTTGTTTTCAATCTCTATGAGCGGCCCGCTTTGGCTGCTTTTTGTATTCAGTTTGGTACCGCCCAAAATAAGATCATAGCCATGAAGAGCAATCCATCTTTTTCCCCAATTGCTTTTGCGTTCATACCCGATTCGAAATGAAATAGAGCGATCGATAGTTTCCCGAACGGTACCATTGGAATCATCTTTAAACTTATTTCGTCCATACGCCAATCCATAACTAACTCCTCGCCCGGTATTTCGAGAGTTACTGGAATATTGGATTTTGTAAGGGCTACTTGTAGTGTTATTGTTTGAATTCAGATTAATGATTTGATGTAGAAGTTGGTTAACCTCTAAACCAAAGTACCTAACAACATTGGGTGATGTTCGTGTACTTTCATAAGTCGAAGTACTCTTTACTTGTGGAAGAGATGGAATTTCATTTAATGAATTCAAACGAGGAAGGATATTCACGGAATCCTTTGCAAATGGTTTCAGGTAGGTGTATGAATTTGAGTTTGCGCATTTATTTTCTAGTGAAAAATGGTTGACTAAATCCGCCTCATTATAATTTAGGGCATTAAAATATTCCTGCGCCTTACGGTTACAGTTTACATTTTTGAATAAAACTTGTTTAAATGAATCGTTCACGGCAACCCCTTTCTGGGTTCTATATTGTTTATAAACCAACTGTTCGATGGATATGTTCTTGGTACTGTAGAAGTACCTTTTTAATCCCTCGTATTCATATAAATAGAGCTTAGTGTCTCCATCCACCAGGGTCCATAGAAAGATATCTTGTTGACTCCATTCAGGTTCCTGGGTATAACTAAGCAAGGCTGGGTCATCGCCAGAAATATCCAGAGAGGTATTAGTGTGGATAATTTTATAAGCATTTGAAACGCTTATTTCAGATATTTCAGCCAGGGGTTTACTCTGTGCTGGTTCTTTGTAATCTTTTCGAAAAGTCAAATGGCTACCTGAACGCCAGTCTTCTGTGAGTATATAACATTCGGTTTTTTTATCGGCACGATCAATGAAGTATCCCTTCTCAAATACATGTTGAGTTAAACCAGGAATAGTAGTTAAAAGTAATGCAACAAAGAGAAGCAGAGAGGTACAACTCACGAGTATGAATTTCAGATTATTTGACTTTAAATGGGTTCGATAATTTTGGATCTGTAATCATTTCGTAGTCGGTAAGGGTATTTAAAAAAGAGACAATTGCTTTTACTTCAGCATCTGTCATATTCATTTGCTTTGCTTTTCCGTTCACCCGTAATCGATCATCTAAATTTTTGCTGTTGGAAATACCATGACTATAATGTTGCAGCACCTCTTCAAGAGTTTTAAAACGCCCGTCATGCATGTAGGGTCCGGTAAGCTGAACATTTCGCAAGGAAGGAATCTTAAACATTCCTGCTTGCGTTGTGTTTCCAGTGATACTTGACATGCCTAAATCTTTTGGGTTTGCATCTAACCCGATATCAGCAAAACCATTTGACTCATGACAGCTATTACAATTAAACTTATCAAAGAAAAGCTGACGCCCTAATTCTTCAATGGCTGACAATTGACTGCTTCCATCGTTAATATTAAAACTATTATTGATTGCCAGGTTTAAAGACTTATCAAATTTTGATTGATTGGAGCGAATGCTTAGCAAAAACGCACTTAATCCTGTCGATATTTTTTCCTTGGTTATTTCTCCGTTTCCAAAGGCATTTATAAATAAGGTATTGTATTCTTTAATTGAAGATAGTTTCATAGCAAGAATATCCAGATCGGAAATTCCCATTTCAATATGGTTCATGATTGGCCTTGTTACCATGATGGCCAGGTCGTTCTCACGGCCATCCCAAAATAATTTGGTAGGTTGAACAAAAAAATCGGGCGAAACAAATACACCCGGAAGGTAGGCACCGACAGTAGGATCATTCACATCAATTTTTACAGAATCAGTTGCCATTGAATCAATCAACAGATTATGATCTATGGCAATACCTGCAAATAAATTAGAAATAATATTTTGAATAGGCATTGAGTTGCGCGAGGTGATACGATTTTCAAAACCCCGGCTAAAAGCAGCGTCATCTGAAAAGGCAAGTGTTTGCTTATGGCAACTGGCACAGGATACACTGTTATTAATGGATAACCTCGGGTCGTAAAACAAAACCCTTCCCAAGGTTGGGAGATGATCAGAGGTTCCTGAAACATTATATGAAAATGGTATTTCAGGCAAATCCAAAATAATTTCGCGTTGCTTTGCCGACTCAAAAGGATCGCATGCAGCAAATAAGAGCATGCAAAAAAGGCTCAGTAATTTGATCGCTTTCATAGGGGTGGTGTTTATAAAAAAACGATATCTCATATGAAGATAAGGACTTTTTTGATTTTGACACCAGTTTCAGGTAAACCGTTGGAATGCATTAAAAAATAGAACACTCATCCTTAGCAAAGGAAATGCTGAACAACTTGAAGCCCGGAAGGAAAAGGTACACGGGGCTTAATGCAACTCGCTTAATAATTGCTCATAAAACCAAAGCGTGGTTTTATAACTTTCTAAACTTACTCGTTCGTTAATTCCATGAAATCCAATGGGATCAATCATGGGACTAAACTTTATAATGTTGGTTGAGACTTCTCCAAAATATCGTGAGTCTGTTGCGCCAATCATTAAGAAGGGAGAAGTTAATAAATCGGGATAGCTGCTTTTGATGGCCGCGGAAATTTTTTGATACCCCACACTCGTCATAGGTGTAACCGCAGAAGCTTCTGACAAACTACCCGGTAGGGTAACCAGTGAAACGCGATCATCATTAATGATCTCTTTTACTTGAGCAATAATGTCTCCGCCTTTGTCTCCTGGTAGTAACCTGAAATTTAGGGTAGCGGTTGAAAGGGTAGGGATAACATTGTCTTTAATTCCTGCGTGAATAATTGTTGGAGCAACCGTTGTGCGAATCATTGCATTACCCCCGGCACTTTTTTCATAAATTCCGATAATCAAACCCCTGAATAACCACGGGTTCGCAAAGGCCATACGTTGTGTAAATGGCATTTCCGGGCCAAGGCTTTCAATAAATCCATTCATTGATTCGGAGAATCTTGCTTCAAATGGTTTTGCACGTAAGCGCACGATAGCGCGTGTGAGAATATCAATAGAAGTTTCAGGTGATGGCATAGAACTATGACCACCCGTCTGTTCTACAGACAAAACCAACGATAGATATCCTTTTTCAGAAGTACCCAGGAGCGCTACGGGTTTAGTGATTCCGGGAATTTGATTTTTAGTGATGATGCCACCCTCATCCATCACAAACTCAGCCTGAACTCTACGCTCTTTTAAAAGGTTAGCTACCGCAATTGCCCCAGATCCACCAATTTCTTCATCATGTCCAAACGAAAAGTAAATGGTTCGCTCCGGTTGAAACTCAGTAGCGAGTAACTTTTCAGCGGCCTCCAACATGCCTATCAAATTGATTTTATCATCCGTTGTGCCTCGTCCCCAAATGAAATCATTTTTTACTTCGCCCGCGAACGGATCGACAGTCCACAAAGATTCCGTATCGGCTTCAATAGGAACCACATCCTGATGCGCCATGAGGACAACAGGTTTTAGGAGTGGATTTTTTCCTTTCCAGGTAAATAGGAGTGTGTAGCCTTTAACTATTTCGCGTTGAAGGTGTGCGTGAAAATTTGGATACGTGGATTCTAAATATTTCCGAAAGCCAATAAACTGTAGTGAGTCAAACAAAGCAGGATTGCTATTAGAAATAGTTTTAAAAGCAAGGGCCCCTTTAAAATGTTGCAAGGCAGTTGGGTTAATTTCTGGTGCAGGCAAAGCGTGCACTCGTTCTTGCGTGGAAGAAAGGGTGAGCGTATTGACTACCACCAGTACAACCACCACCAACAATATAATCAATACGATAAGAAGTGCCTTTTTTATCATACTCAGAATTTATTCGATTTTTTGCTACAGGGAGTATTCCATCTCATTTATAATCGCTGATGATTTGAGTACATCCATGCCAAAATTAACCGAATGCTTCAGGCTATTTTGCTTTTAGATTTATTTTTATCTAATATGTCTTCTCAAACGCCAAATTTAATTTGCAAATCACTTTTGGACATACGGCTCGAAAAGATTCCTGGTGGGTTCGGCCATTATTAGTTTTTGTTGGACTTTCCTCTTTTATTGGTTATGCAACATGGGCTGCTTTTCAAGGTGAACATTATTCCGTTGGCCCCTACCTTTCCCCCTTTTATTCCCCCGAAATTTTCGGCAGTTCCCCACACAGTTGGTTCGGACCAAAGCCCACTTGGTGGCCATTGATTTTACCTTTTTCACCGGCATTGCTTATACTATGGGCTCCCGGTGGAATGCGATTCACTTGTTATTATTATCGGGGTGCATACTACAAATCATTTTGGGCTGACCCCATTGCCTGCACCGTTTCTGAACCACGCAAAACATATCGAGGAGAAAACTCTTTCCCCTTAATCATGCAAAATATTCATCGCTATTTTATGTACCTCGCTGTCATCTTTGTGATCCTTCTTGCTTATGATGCATACAAAGCATTGTGGTTTATCAATCCAACAACAGGAGAAAGCACCCTGGGCTTGGGAGTAGGTACGTTTGTACTGGCAATCAATGCGACTTTATTGGGCGGTTATACATTTGGGTGTCATTCTTTCCGTCACCTGGTTGGGGGCATTAAAGACCAACTATCGAAATCACCCGTTCATAAAAAATTATACAATTGCTCTTCTTGTCTGAACAAACGTCACATGAATTGGGCGTGGGCAAGTTTATTTTGGGTAATGTTTTCCGATGTATATGTACGTCTTTGTTCGATGGGCATTTGGACCGACTTTAGATTTTTCTGATGGCCTACGAAACGTTCAATCATGATGTATTGGTTATTGGCTCTGGTGGAGCTGGACTTCGCGCGGCTATTGAAGCTTCCTCACAAGGAGTAACCGTAGCAGTCGTTTGCCGATCGCTTCTGGGTAAGGCTCATACTGTAATGGCCGAAGGCGGAGTAGCAGCGGCACTTGGTAACGTGGATGATCGGGATGGTTGGAAAGTTCATTTTACTGATACGATGCGAGGTGGTCAGTATATGAATAACTGGCGTATGGCCGAACTGCACGCTAAAGAAGCACCTGCCCGTGTTAATGAGTTGGAAGCTTGGGGGGCAGTGTTTGATCGTACAGAAGATGGAAGGATTTTGCAACGAAATTTTGGTGGACATAAATATCCGCGCCTCGCTCATGTAGGGGATCGCACTGGGTTGGAGATGATCCGAACACTCCAAGATCATGGCATCCATCAGGGCATTGATGTATATCAGGAATACACCGTTGTTAGCTTATTAAAGAACGGAGATAAAGTGGTTGGCGCCTTTGCCTATGATCGGGAAAAAGGTCACTTTAAAATATTTCAAGCGAAAGCAGTTATTGTAGCTACGGGGGGGATGGGGCGAATTTATAAAATCTCTAGCAACAGTTGGGACTGTACAGGTGGAGGAATCTCCATCGCTTACCATGCAGGGGCCGAGCTGATCGATATGGAGTTTGTTCAGTTTCATCCAACAGGAATGGTGTGGCCTCCAAGTGTGCGCGGATTGTTGATCACTGAAGGTGTACGTGGGGAAGGGGGTGTGCTTCGCAATAAAGATGGAAAACGGTTTATGTTTGATGACATTCCTGATTTATATAAAGCTCAAACTTCAATAGATGAGGAGGAAGGATGGCGGTATACACAAGGAGATAAGAATGCTAAACGTCCACCAGAGTTGCTTACTCGCGATCACGTTGCACGCTGTATCCGCAGAGAAGTAAAAGCCGGACGTGGATCGCCACATGGAGGAGTATTCCTGGACATTGCGTGGATAAAAGAAAAATTACCTAATGCTGCCGAACATATAAAGCGCAAGCTGCCTAGCATGTATCACCAGTTTAAAGAACTGGCTGGTGTAGATATTACAAAAGAACCCATGGAAGTGGGACCCACCACTCATTACATCATGGGAGGTGTGAAGGTGGATGCTGATTCGCAGATGACCAGTGTACCCGGGCTTTTTGCAACCGGGGAATGCGCAGCAGGGTTGCATGGAGCAAATCGTCTTGGTGGAAATTCGTTGTCAGATCTTTTAGTGTTTGGCAAACGTGCAGGGGAATATGCTGCCAACTATGCGAAGGAAAATGGAGGTGTGAGAATAGATGAAGCCGAAGTTGAAAGAATGGCAGCGTGGTCATTGGCACCTTTCGAACGTGGAGCCTCGGGGGAAAATCCATTTGAAATCCAAAATCAATTGCAAGATATGATGCAGGATCTTGTAGGCATTGTGCGTAATGAAAGTGATCTTGATGTTTCGATTGAGAAATTAGAAGAGTTTGAAAAGAGAGCGAGAAACGTGGGCTGTAATGGAAACCGTGGTTTCAATCCAGGATGGCACACAGCCATCGAATTAAATCACATGATTACGGTGGCGAAAGCCATAGCTATTTCTGCTAAAGAAAGAAAGGAAAGCCGCGGTGGACATTTTCGTGAAGACTTTCCGGACAAAAGTGAAGACTTTTCTAAAGTGAATGTGACCTTAAAAAAAGGCAGCGGTGAGAATATCGAAATAAGAAAAGTGCCAAAGACAGCCGTTCGAGAAGATCTTAAACAAATCATTGACGAAATGAAATGATCTATGGCTATAGTATCCTTTAAAATATGGCGCACCAACGAAAGCGGAGATAAGTTTCAGGATTTTGATGTTGATATTTCTGAAGGAATGGTGGTGCTGGATGCGGTACACCAAATTCAGGCTGAACAAGCCAATGACCTTGCCGTACGCTGGAATTGTAAGGCAGGCAAATGCGGTTCCTGCTCCGCAGAGATTAACGGACATCCAAAACTGATGTGCATGACTCGTATGGATGACATGCCGAAAGACAAGCCTGTTACTATACAGCCTATGAAGGCCTTTCCAGTCATCCGCGATTTGGTGACGGATGTGTCAAGAAATTATCGCATTAAAAAGAAAATAAAAAAATTCAAACCTCGACCACCAGACGCTACGGATGGCACCTGGAGAATGCATCAAAGTGATATTGATCGCGTTCAGGAATTTAGAAAATGCATTGAATGTTTTTTGTGCCAGGATGTTTGCCATGTGTGGCGTGAGCACGAATTGCATGATGAGTTTGCCGGTCCAAGACACATGGTTTATACAGCAGCGTTAGAAATGCATCCGCTTGACATAGAAGACAGGCGAAGGGATTTGAAAGAAAAGGCTGGAATTGGATTTTGTAATATCACCAAGTGTTGTACGAATGTATGCCCCGAAAACATTGCAATTACTGATAACGCCATTATACCTTTAAAGGAGCGCGTGGCCGATCATTTTTATGACCCTTTGATGAGGCTTTTCAGTATATTTGGTAAGAAGAAATAGACAAAATCAAACCGCAAGGCTATGAATTTACAGGAATTAAAATCTGCCGATGAAACTCCTAATTTTAAGTTAAAAGTTATATCCAAAGATGGCATCGCAGCCGCCCTGAGCCGGGCCGAACATTATCGACTACTGAACCAACCTAACCTGGCCGAAAGTATTTGTCTTGACATCCTTGAACAGGATCCCGATAACCAGAAAACTAAGATTGTATTGCTGCTTTCATATACGGATCAATTCAATCAAAAACTCAGTAAAGCAAAGTTGGCCAATGAACTAGCCAATGGACTAAAAGACGATTATTCTAAATTATATTACCTAGGCATTATCAGAGAAAGACAGGGTAAGGCAGCAATTGATTCTGCCAATCCAGGTTCTGATTTTGATGCCTACGAATGGTATCTGGAAGCCATGGAATTTTATGAAAAAGCGGATGAAATTAATCCGGAAGGAAATGAGGACGTTGTTCTTCGATGGAATACCTGTGCACGCATAATTATGGAGTACCGCCTAAAGAGTCGTCCAAAGGATATGTATCCAAATTTAGAGTAGACTTACGGTAATAGCGGAGTTTTCAATTGTCTTATTCCTGCCCATAAACATAAGCTTTACAAGACTTCGGGTTATTTCCTTCAATGAAAATTTCAGATGACATTTCAAGGGAAGTAAAAAAGGATGAAGAGAGATACGATAAATTAATTCTCTCTTTGACTGTCTATATGACCGTTATAGCGGTATTTTATTTTTTCTTAAATATCATTTATCAATTTAAAGCTCCCTGGTATATTTTTTTATTCCTCGCACTAACGGGAATACTTTCGCACTATCTTTATAAGATTAAACGAGTCTTGTTAGCTAAGGTGTTTGGGCTAACCAGTTTTAATGTTATAATTTATTTAGTTTCATCAAGCGAAAGCCCCCTCACCAATGTGGGCCTTTATTTCGCCACCGCAGGAATTGCAGCGCTTGTCTTGTTTAATCGTAATGAACAAATAAAAGCGTATTGTTTTATTGGCTTTTCATTAATTCTCTATTTGCTGGGAAGATATTTGCCTTATTCACCTTTGCCCTATAGGACTTTTTCTGAAGAGCAAATGAACATTGTTTCAATTGTCAACATGCTTGCCTTTGCCGGGGTTAGTGCCTATTTGATTATTTTATTATTGAATGCAAATGCGCGACATAAGAAGAGCCTCAGTCGACAAAATGCGGAGTTAGTAAAGATTAATAGAGATTTGGATAAATTCATATATAGCTCATCACATGACCTTCGGGCTCCCTTAAGCTCATTATTAGGATTGATTTATTTAGCTGAAATTGAGAAAGAAGAAGCGACACGCCAGGAGTATTTCCAAATGATGAGGAAGCGAATTAGCACCATGGATTTATTCATTCACGATTTGATAGATTATTCAAAGAACCTTCGGCAGGATGTGGAACACAAAGCAACCGTTATTGCTAAATTAATAGAAGAAGTTATTGAAGATTTGATTTATTTAGATGGAGCGCGTGAACTTTCCATCTCGATCAACATTTTAGAGGGAGTGATTGTAGATTGTGATCCTACTCGCCTTCGGGTTATTTTTTCAAACCTGATTTCCAATGCTATAAAATACCGGGATCCGTCAAAGCAGCAATCTACATTGATCATAAAAGGATCCATCCTAAATGACGAATTAAGGATTGAATTTAGAGACAATGGAATCGGCATTCCGAAGGAGCATATAGGGAAAATTTTTAATATGTTCTTTAGAGCTCATGACATAAGCATTGGTTCAGGGTTGGGTTTATATATTGTTGAAGAAACTGTAAAAACTTTACAAGGGAATATAAACGTAAGTTCCGAAGTGGGTATAGGAAGTACTTTTATCTTGACTATACCTGGCGTAGTTAAACCACCATCTTCCTGAAGGTAAGATTAATCCGCGGAGTTTTGATTTTTTTTGTTAGTGGCAGCCGGTGCTGCCAATTTGTTTGTGTAGTTCCTTTCATGACTAATAAACTTCCACTTTCCAGAATCAGCGAAACAACTTCTTTAGTTTGCTTGTGTTTAAATGCAAATTTGCGCTCGGCTCCGAAGCTTAGTGATGCTATAGACGAGTCTTTACCTAGCATTTTTTCATCATCGCTGTGCCAGGCCATTCCCTCTTCACCCGTATGATATAAATTCAGTAAACATGAATTGAATGCGGTTTCAGTAAATTCTTCAACACATTTTTTTAGTTCCATGAGTTCTTTCGTCCAAAGCAATGCTTGCTTGGTTGTGTTGGAATATGTGTACGAATAATTGTTATTGCCATACCAGGCCACTTTGCGTTTAGTGATAATGTGCTTGCCAAAGATTTTAGCTTCATCATTTCTCCATTCTATTGTCTTAAGCATGTTTTCCAAATAGTGTTGTGCTTTCTGCCGGGACATTATTTTTCCATAATAGTTTACTTCTCCATCATGTGGCAGCAGGTTGGCAGCCACTTGTTGATTAAATAGATCCATCCTTCCAATGTTGATAGGGTTGTTTCATACAATTTCCACAAGGCCGATATCCTTTTTGAATTGCTTCCTTTTCTGAGCTAAATAAGACCCGGTTCTCTAAGTTCATCCGTTGACCGGAAGCACAGTTTAGTGTTCCATAGATTTTTAACTTTTTGTTTCCACCTAACGTGATTTCACCTTCTCTAACAAGTTGCCATACTTTTCGTTTTCGCTCCGAACTTGTTTCTCCCAGATCCATATAAAGTACCATAATTACGCATTAGTACGCGCGGCTTCCCATCCTATAATGGCTGTCTTACGAGTTGACCCCCACATATAGCCACCAATAGAACCTGTTGATTGAATAACGCGGTGGCAAGGGATTAAGAAAGCAACCGGGTTGGTGCCAATCGCAGTACCAACAGCTCGCGAAGCATTTGAATTCTTAATTTGCTCTGCGATTGTGCCATAGGTTGAGAGTTGCCCCATCGGGATTTTTAACAAAGCTTCCCATACCTTCAATTGAAAGTCAGTGCCTTTTAAATGTAGTTTTATGAGGCCAGGCTTTTTCCAGTTGTGGGTAAAAATGTAAAGTGCATTTTGCTGAATTAGATCAACCACTTGCTTATAACGCGCATTCGGAAAGGTACTTAGCAAAGCAGCGAAAGATTCTTTTTCCTCATCGGCAAAAGCCATATAGCAAATACCTTTAGCTGTCGAGGCAACAAGCACATTCCCGAAGGGACTTTCTGCAAAGCTGTAGTTGATGCTAAGATTTTCACCACCGTTTTTATACTCTCCTGGGGTCATGCCTTCAATGTTTATAAACAAATCGTGCAAACGACCTGTTCCCGAAAGCCCTGTCTCTTCAGCAGCTTCAACAAGTGTTGTTTGTTTGACTTTCAAAATAGACTTGGCATGTTCTATACTAATGTATTGCAAAAACTTTTTAGGACTTACTCCGGCCCACTCGGTAAACAACCGCTGAAAGTGAAAAGGACTGATGTTTATCCTTTCTGCTACTTCTTCTAAAGCAGGTTGTGATTTAAAATTTTGTTTGATGTAGGTAATCGCCTCGGCAATGCGATTGTAGTTAAGTGTTTCTTGCGTTTTCATATCAATTGAGTTTGATGAAAGATGTCAGGCCGAGCTTGTCGAAGTCTTGCTTCGACAGGCTCCGCACGACAGTCTAATTATCTGAATCAAAGATGCCGAGTATCCGGACACGTAAAAACCCGAATGTTGCTTTCTTTTGATTAGATCAAACAATTACCAAGGTTAGTTATTACCTAGTCCTAAAATTTTGCTTGTACGAGCTCTTGTGGCAAATACCTTTTCTTCGCTTTTAGAAATCGACTGACCGAAGGAAGGAACCATAGTAGTTAGTTTTTCTTTCCAGGCCGAAGTGTCGCATTGCTTCTTAAAGCATTTCACCAGAATATCGAGCATTGCAGCAGCTGCCGTGGAAGCTCCTGGTGATGCTCCTAACAACGCAGCGACTGTTCCATCTTCTGATACTACTACCTCGGTTCCAAACTCAAGCACTCCTCCTTTCTCTTTGTCTTTCTTAATTACCTGCACACGCTGACCGGCTTGTTTCAACTCCCAATCTTCCAGTTTAGTAAAGGGAACATATTCGCGCAAAGCGACTAGCCGTTCTTCGGGTGTTTGTCGTACTTGTTCAATTAAATACTTTGTGAGTGGCATATTTTTAAGGCCGGCAAAAATCATCGGAAGCGCATTATCTGGCCGGATAGATTTTGGTAAATCCATTAGTGAACCATTCTTAAGAAACTTGGTTGAGAACCCCGCAAAAGGGCCAAAGAGTAATTCTTTTTTGCCATTGATCATGCGTGTATCAATGTGCGGCACGGACATAGGCGGGGCACCCATGTTTGCCTTGCCATAAACCTTCACATGATGTTTTGCAATCAATTCTTCGTTCAAACATTTTAACCAAAGTCCGCTGACCGGAAAGCCACCATACCCTTTGCGTTCTTTTATTTCTGCTCGCTTTAACAAGTGAAGCGTAGCCCCACCTGCACCAATAAAGGCAAACTTTGTGTTTACCTTATTTTTCTTTTTTGTTGTGAGATCACGCACGAATACATCCCAACCTCCTTTTCCATCCGGATCGAGATCAAGCACTTCTGTATTATAATGAACGGAAACACCAGGCATTTTTTCTAAGCGATCAATCATGCCGCGCGTCAATACCCCGAAGTTCACATCAGTTCCAATATCCATGCGGGTTGCGGCTACAGGTTGCGATTTCTTCCGCCCACGCATTACAAGAGGCATCCACTCATTCATCCAATCACGATCTTCGGTGTAAATCATATCTTTAAATAAGGGACTCTGTTGCATAGTGTTATACCGCTCCTTTCCATATTCCACATTTTCTTTCCCCCAGACTAAACTGATGTGTGGTACTTGAGTTATAAAATCTGTTGGATTGGAAAAATAGTTTTGTTCAACCAGGTAAGACCAAAACTCTCTCGAAATTTCATATGACTCGGCAATTTTGATTGCCTTGGTAACCTCCACAGAACCATCTGCCTTTTGAGGGGTATAGTTCAATTCGCAAAATGCTGAGTGCCCTGTTCCCGCATTATTCCAGGCATCCGTACTTTCAGTACCCGCTTCATTGAGCCGTTCAAAAATCTGAATAGAAATCTCCGGATCAAGTTCCTTGAGCAGTACACCAAGTGTGGCACTCATAATTCCTGCCCCCATTAACACGACTTCAGTTTTGGGGATCAATGGTTTAGGCGGTTTTGTCATTTACGTTCCTAAATTAACTTTCCAAGTTAGAACAACAACCTCCTTCTTGCAAGAAGGGTTATCAGATTTAGTGCCAAGTCTTTACTTCTTAACCCATGGTGTTTGTTTTATTAAAAGGCCTCTGTACTTTCACCAGAAGTCCAATTTTTATGAGCGATAGTGCCCGAAGTTTCTTGTATGCAGCACTCATTCTTTTTTTAAGTGTGTTTGTTGGTGTGTCTGGATATATGGTGGTGGAAGGATACAGTATGTTAGATGCTGTGTATATGACAATGTTACTTATTTCTACAGTTGGTTTTAGCGAAGTGAGACCCTTGAGTGAGGGAGGAAAATTATTTACCAGCATTTACATGGTTGTAAACCTGGGGGCTTATGCCTATGTTATATCGGTTATAAGCCGTTATATTTTTGAAGGCGAATTTCAGAAAATATTCACTACATTCATTTTTAATAAAAAAACCAAGCGATTGAAGAACCATATTATAGTAGTAGGCTACGGCCGAACGGGTGCAAAAACCTGTTTAGAACTTATTAAGAGTAAGCGGCAATTTATTCTTATTGAGAGTAACGAAGAGATTTTGAAGTACCTTCCCAAAAAACCTTCGTTTCAGATTATTACTGACGATGCTTCTAAAGAGGAAGTGCTTCACCGGGCTGGTATTGAACAGGCCGATTCATTAATCATTACGCTGCCCGATGATGCTGAAAATATGCTCATCTGTATTACTGCAAAGGGATTAAATCCAAACATTAATATTGTAGCGCGAGCTTCTGAAGAAAGCGCGGAGAAAAAGCTTTATCGCGCGGGCGCCACTAAAGTTGTGAAACCATTTGCTTTAGGTGGAATTCACATGGCGCATATAATAACCCAACCTCACGTTATTGAATTTTTAGAAATATTGACGGGGGTCGCAGATCAAAATTTAAAACTGGAAGAGTTTACGTTTGAAGAACTAAAAAAAGAGTTTCATAATAAATCAATAAGAGAGTTAGATATTCGAAAGAATACAGGAGCAACCATCATTGGCCTAAAAAGTCAGAAGAAAGGATTTATGTTTGATCCCAACAGCGACACAATTATCAGCGAAAAGGACATTATGATTGTGCTTGGATCGGAAGAAAATCTTGAAAAATTCGAATCATACTTTGCTTGATTTTTGGTTGCATGTCAATATATGAATAATAACCAGCGACTCGAATCATTAGATGTATTCCGAGGCATCACCGTAGCGGCTATGATTCTGGTGAATAACCCGGGCTCGTGGAGTCACATGTATTCACCGCTTGCGCATGCGCCTTGGAACGGGTGCACACCTACCGATCTTATTTTTCCATTCTTTCTATTTATCGTTGGGGTCTCCATACACTTTGCGTACAAAGACAAAATAACATCGGGTATTACTCAAGAAGTTTTTTTAAAGGTTGTTCGAAGAACACTCATTATCTTTTCGTTGGGAATTTTTCTTTCCCTCTTTCCCAAATTTGATTTTTCTGTAGTACGCATACCCGGAGTGTTGCAACGCATTAGCCTTGTGTTTTTCTTTTCGTCTATACTATATTTAACCACAACCTGGCTTACGCAGATTAGAGTGGTGGCTCTTATACTGGTTGCATATTATCTACTCTTGAATTTTGTTCCGGTTCCCGGTATAGGGGCACCAAATTTAGAGCCTGAAACAAATCTGGGGGCATGGCTTGATAGCACATTGCTGAGTGGTCATTTATGGGGGCAAAGTAAAACATGGGATCCGGAGGGCTTGCTAAGTACCTTGCCAGCGATAGCCACCGGAATCATAGGCATGCTCACGGGCAGGCTGTTCACCGAGGTTAAAGAACCATCAACACGCGTAAGTTGGATGTTCTTTATTGGGGCAATCTTAATTTTTTTGGGATTAGGCTGGGGGCTTTTCTTTCCGATTAATAAATCGCTTTGGACGAGTAGTTATGTGTTATATACAGCGGGTATTGCCATACAATTTCTGGCTGCATGCCACTGGCTCATTGATGTGCAAGGTGTGAAGAGTTGGAGCAAACCGTTTACGTTTTATGGCATGAATGCGCTCTTCGTTTTTGTAGCCTCTGGGTTGTTGGTGAAAACATTGAGCCGCATAAAAGTGGGAGAAGGTTCTGTGCTGACCTACATTTATAAAAATGGTTTTGAAAGCTGGCTTACACCCATCAATGCATCTTTGCTTTATGCCCTCTGTCTAGTTATTATTTTTGGTTTGGCACTATGGTGGATGTACAGAAGAAAGATTTTTGTTAAGATTTAGTGCTTTCACGATTAACTTAGAAAGTAATACCACAAGCCTTTCTCATGTTTAAAGTGTTCACTAGCATTAATCATGGTGTTCATTTTTCAACACATCCGATCAAGTACAGATTGAGCAATCTTTGTTTTCGAATTGTATACTCACTTTTTTCAGACTTAGAAAAAATATGAATGATTTTTGCGAGGCGGAAAATGAAACACTTGCACCATGAGCCGATCATCTACTATTCTTTTGGTACTCCTTCTTCTTTTTACCTTCCCACTTTGGTTTGGGCTTACCATGGGACTCGTTGGAGGTGCCATCGGCATTGTTGCCGGAGTTTTTGGCGCTATATTCGGAATACTAGGGGGTATCTTTGGCGCTATTTTCCATGGCATTTTTGGATGGGGTCATGACTGGCATTTCTTCCCGCACATGCATGGTAATCGCTTTGTGTGGGTTGCTATCATTATCATTGTTGCGTTGGTTATTTCAAAGTATAATAAAAAAGCCAAGTAGGATTTCTGCTGTCATTAATACTTCAAATCCAACCGCATTAATTGCAAGTGATTGGAGAGGGCCACTTGCCAGGAACGATCTGCATCCCATTTATTTCCAAGGAAAATATTTCCGTATTCCAGGTGCTTGATGTAAAACTTGTATACGGATTCCTCGGCTGGAATTGTTTTTATCTGCGGCTCACCATTTACCATCATCACAGAGGCGATGGAACTGGCCATTTGTGTTAAGTCATAATCCAATATTTTTTTGACAACGCGCCCACGGCTATGTATAAAGCGGAGCACCAACACGAACCCTTTACGCTCAAGTTCGCGATCATCTAATTCAGGATCTACCAATTCATATTTAACCGGAAAATGCTGTTTAAGCATTTGTACCAAGGCGGTATCGGCTCGGTCGTTACCGAATTTTGGCACAGCCACTTTAAATGATTTCACCATGGCGGTGTAGGTTTCATTTCTACGACCTGTAAAATATTTTATTGGAATATCGGTTTCTGGCAAATCATTAATCAAATAATTTTTCTTTTTCTGATTGCTTAACGCAAAGCGATAAATGGTTAACAGTACTTCTTTTAGCACCGGTCCTTTTTGTTGCCAGGCAGGAGCAGAAGCACTGATCAAATCACCTTTGCCATTATAGGGAACAAAAGTAAACGAGTATTCACTTTTCTCTTTGCTAAAAAATATCAGAAAGAAAATTTGACGCACATTCAGTAACGTGGAAAATGCTTTTTCCGGATCAACTCCGGCCAATACATCATCACAATTAAAATAAGCCACAGCATCAATGCCCGTTTGCATAAAGGCACCTTGAGTTTCTTCTAAGTCTTTTATCGTAATGCCCTGATCGAACAAAACGACCGACCGGGTTGCTAGTAAATCAGCCGGAACCACTTCTGAGTAGGCTAATCTGCCCATCAAAATATCTTTCTCAAAATCTGGTTGAGCGCTTACTGGAAAGCACAACAGCACACTTATAAAAAACAGAAACTCTTTTTTAGACACTGCAACCATGAGTTAATAACGACCAGCGGTTAATGCTATTGTTTTATTTTTAATGTCAAAGATATATGGTTGAGGACTCAAAAGTGATCTGTCGTTGCAGCTCTGTCTGCGCATAACCGCCACGTTCAACTTTATTTGATTATTGAGTCAGCCTGAACATTTAAACCCCAATATACAACCCATCAGGTTCTTCTTTTATAGGAAAACACTCAAGATCGTTAGATCGTTGTTGATATTCCCGTCCTGTTTTAAGACTAAAGATGTGCCCGTGCCAGGGGCAAACAATTTCGCATGCATGATTCACTTTTCCTTTACTGAGTGATTCACCATTGTGTGAACACGTATCGCTAACAGCATACAAGGTATTTCCCTGCATTACAAGACAAATTCGCTTGCCCGAAACAATGAGTAGTTGAGGCTTGTTTTCTGCCAATTTACTACGCGCTGCATCTACTCCTGAAAAGATTTTCAACCACTGCATAGAATAATCTTTTGTGTGCGCACCCTTTATGTCTATCTTGATTTCGAATTACTCAAACCTATGAAGAAATTTTATTATTCAATATGCCTTTCCCTTATTACTATAACAGCAGTAGCTCAGATGGATGCAAAGTTGAAAGTTAAACTCGATCAACAGGTGAAAGAGCTTGAGCCGAGGATGATCGAGTGGCGTAGGTATTTTCATGAACATCCCGAACTATCAAATCGCGAAGTAGAAACGGGGGAGCTAATTGCCAATCAATTAAAAGCAATGGGGTTGGAAGTAAAATACCCCGTTGCAAAAACGGGAGTTGTTGCCATTCTGAAAGGAGGAAAACCCGGCCCCGTAGTCGCACTTCGGGCGGATATGGATGCATTACCCGTTACAGAAAGAAATTCATTGCCCTTTGCATCAAAAGAAAGAGTTCTATTTAATGGACAGGAAACAGGGGTAATGCATGCCTGCGGTCATGATGGGCACATGGCTATTTTGTTGGCTGTGGCCGAGATTCTCTCAAAGAATAAAAGTGAGTTGAAAGGAACCGTGAAATTTATTTTTCAACCAGCTGAAGAAGGTGCTCCGGCCAGTGATGGAACATCAGGAGCAGAGTTAATGGTAAAAGAAGGTGTTCTTGAAAATCCAAAAGTGGATGCAATTTTTGGATTGCACATTCAATCGCTCGTGCCCTCCGGTAAAATTGCGTATCGCTCGGGCGGATTGATGGCTTCGGTGGATGGTGTTGATATCAAAGTAAAAGGCCTGGGTGCGCATGGTGCAACTCCCTGGGATAGTGTCGATCCAATTACTATTTCAGGTCAAATCATTAACGGATTGCAAACCATTGTCAGTCGCCAAAGTGAATTGACAAAAGGTGCGGTGGTTATTACTGTGGGAAGCATGCATGCCGGTATCCGAAGAAACATTATTCCTGAGGAAGCGTTGCTGGAAGGAACCATTCGCGCGTTTGATGATGACATGCAAAGGAAAGTACATGCTGATATCATTCGCACGGCTACTAAAATAGCGGAGAGTGCTGGAGCAAAGGCAGAAGTAGATATTCAGATTATGTATCCAGCTACCGTGAATGATCTAAAACTTACCTTACAAATGGCTCCAAGCCTCGAGCGAGCGGTAGGGACAGAAAATGTAATGATTACTTTGCCCGTAACGATGGCCGAAGACTTTTCATTTTTTCAGAAAAAAGTGCCGGGGTTCTTCTTTTTCCTAGGCGCATACCCTGCCGATATGCAATTACCAAAACCACCTACGCATCACACCGCAGACTTTATGATTGATGAAAAAGCATTCGCCAGTGGAGTAAAAGCTTTTCTTCATTTAACCCTAGATTATTTAAATGCACCAAAAAAATAAATTATACCGGCTTGTGTCCTCACAAACCGTTACCATGGTTTGTATCCTCACCAATCATTTCCAACCTTTAACGAAATAATTACCCATGAAAAAAATTCTTTCACTTATACTGATCATCGCAGTGCAACAATCAGTTGCTCAGGTAAATCCAAAGTTCCAGGCAAAAATAGATCAACAAGCCAAAGATCTTGAGGGCAAGGTAATAGAATGGCGCAGGCACCTTCATGAATTTCCTGAACTTTCCAATCGTGAAACAAAAACAGGCGCCTACATTGCCGAACATCTAAAAAAGTTAGGACTTGAAGTTCAGTATCCGGTAGCGAAAACGGGAGTGGTTGCTTTATTAAAAGGCGCAAAACCTGGGCCCGTTATCGCATTGCGTGCCGATATTGATGCACTCCCGGTAACAGAACGAAACAGTTTACCCTTTGCCTCAAAAGTGAAAACAAATTTTAATGGACAAGAAACCGGAGTAATGCATGCATGCGGTCATGATACGCACACTGCTATCTTAATGGCTGTAGCCGAAATCTTATCTAAAAACAAAAGTGATTTGAAAGGAACAGTAAAATTTATCTTTCAACCTGCAGAAGAGGGAGCACCAGCGGGAGAAGAAGGCGGAGCTGCATTGATGGTGAAAGAGGGTGTGCTTGGAAATCCTAGCGTGGATGTAATTTTTGGAATGCACATTATGTCAATAGCACCTCTTGGTACTATCAGCTACAAACCTGCAGGGATGATGGCTGCGGCTGATTGGTTTTCAATTACAGTAAAAGGCAGACAGGCGCATGGCTCTGCTCCCTGGATGAGCATTGATCCGATCGTTGTAAGCGCTCAAATTCTTACTGGACTTCAAACTATCATCAGCAGGCAAACAGAATTAACCAAAGAAGCCGCAGTGATCACGATTGGGAGAATTCAATCCGGTATCCGTGAAAACATAATTCCCGAAGAAGCATTTATGGCCGGCACCATTCGTACGTTGGATGTTGAGATGCAGGATAAAATTCATGAGAAAATACGATTGACAGCTACAAAGATTGCGGAGAGCGCAGGGGCCACAGCCGAAGTTTCGATTGATAAAAAATTTCCCCTTACCTATAATGACCCAGCGTTAACAGAAAAAATGGTGCCGAGTTTATATAAAGCTGCGGGCAAGGAAAAAGTAATTCAAATACCGGCAGTAACGGGATCAGAAGATTTTTCGGAATATCAGAAAGTGGTACCCGGTCTTTTCTTTTTTGTGGGAGCAATGCCCCCTAATCAAGATCCAAATACAGTTCCTTCTCATCACACTCCGGATTTTATGATTGATGAAAGTGCCATGCTTACCGGATTAAAAGCCATGCTAAACGTCACCTTAGATTATATGTATCTGCCAACGAAGTAGTCATCCTTATCTAACAGTATAAATGACTGGCAACACCCCGCATGAACTACTTCAAAAAGGACTGATCAGATTAATAGGATTACCTCTGACGAATGGGTTTCAATTTTTAATGAATTGAGAACAATGTTTTATCTCGAGGTAATTCTTCACTACCCGAGTTCGGGTGGTAGTGCCGCTACAACTAGGGTTTAGTTCCGGTTATCCTTCCAAATCAATACTTCATTTTTTCTGCTGGAAAAAAAGTCTGCACACTTACCATCCCCATTTCCGGTAATTCCACCATCCGGGCTGCACACCACAGAGCAATCAGGGTTTAGTAGCACACTAGGGAAATCACAACAGAACTGAGGAATATAGTATACCGTTTTTCCTTGATAGGAATATTGCCAAATGCTTGCTGGCGGATTTCTGACCTCCTCATTTTTTAGTTCCGTAATTTTATTTTTGATGCAAACCGGAATGAATGGCTCTTCAATGCACGTTATCTTTACGATTTTACCAACCATGCAGATGCTTACAGCATCAGGAATTTCCTCAAATGCTATCTTGACTTTTTTACCATCTATAAATTCAAAATTATAAAGTGGATTTTCTATTACTTCTTTTGGCAGAGGTGGAGTGCCACAAAAACCCATCATGTGAGGCTCCAACCTTGTTCCATCAGCCAGTTCAAAGACAAACCCACATCCATCCAGTCCGGTAAGGTCCCGAACCGTTGCCATTACACCCTGACGACAGGCAGTATCAATTTCCTCATCGCAACCTATAATGGAAATGGCTAAAAATAAAATAAGAATTGGGAGAACATGCTTTTTCATTTTTAAGATTCCGTTTTATTCTTTGACACTGAAGTAAGCGGTTTGGTTGTAACCGACCCCGATTTTTTCCATTTAAATCACCAGAGAAAAGTGCCAACCTTTTTCTATTTGTTTTCTTCTGAACATTTGCTAACCTGAAAATAAATAGATCCTTATGAATAAAAAACAAAACATTTTGCTTGGAGTGGTTTGCGCCTTGTTTTCTCTAACATCTGTAATCGCCCAAACATCTGTTTCCGAGAAAGTTTTTAAAAGTATGAAATGGCGCCCTGTTGGACCTGCCAACATGGGTGGGCGTACCACTGATATTGAGGGAATACCCGGAGATCCATCCACGTTTTACATTGGCGGTGCTGACGGGGGTATCTTCAAAACCACAAATGGAGGTACTACCATGATTTCGCTGTTTACGGATCAACGCGCTTATTCTATTGGTGATATTGCCATCGCGCCAAGTGACAACGAAGTAATTTATGTTGGCACGGGTGAGGGCGATCCACGCAATAGTGTTGGGTATGGATATGGTGTATATCGGTCTAACGATGGTGGAAAAACATGGCACCATTTAGGGTTGGAAAAAACGGATCGGATTAAACGTATTGTGATTGATCCTAAAAATCCGGATGCTGTGTGCGTGTGCGCGATGGGTCGTGAATGGGGGCCCAATGCCGATAGGGGCGTCTTTCGCACGGAAGATGGCGGGAAAACGTGGACTAAAGTTTTGTATTTAGATGAAAGCACAGGTTGCTCAGACATTGCCATTGAATGGAATAATCCGCGTATCATGTATGCCGGTATGTGGACGTTTAGCAGGAAGCCATGGCGCTTTGATGATAGTGGCGAGAAGACGGCCTTGTATAAAACTGCAGATGGTGGAAAAACGTGGAGCAAAATTTCGCACAAAAATGGATTGCCCGATAAGCCCATGGCACGGATTGGTATATCCATCGCGCAAAGTCAACCTAATACGGTTTATTTAATTACTGAATATAAGGATGGAGGTACACTCTTCCGGTCTGACGATCGGGGGGAAAGTTGGAGAATGGTGAATGATGATCGCGACTTGAACTTCAGGCCGTTTTATTATAGTGATGTAAAGGCTGATCCGTCAAATCCTGAAATAGTTTATACGCTTTCGGGCGGACTGAATAAATCAACGGATGGTGGCCGCACGTTTAAAGGAATTGCCAATGGCCAGCATGGCGACAATCAAGGATTGTGGATTGATCCAAAAAATTCAAATCGTGTGTTAAGCAGTGATGATGGTGGCTTCCGGATTTCTTATGATGGTTTTCAAACATTTCAAACTATCAACAACATAGAGCTTGCGCAGTTCTATCAACTCTTTCTCGACAATCAGGATCCTTACTTTTTGTATGGTGGCCTGCAAGATAATGGCACCTGGACAGGACCCAGTAATTCGCTGCATCGGGTAGGAATTTTAAAGCGCGATTGGAAGCAGATTGCTTATGGCGATGGGTATTATGCGGTGCCAATTCCAGGGCAAGAAAATGAAGTGTATGCTAATTTGCAGGGCGGAGTGATTTATCATGTGGATACGAAGACAGGAAATGTTCGAACTATTCATCCATATCCAAAAGTAGTTGGCTCAGCAGGAGATGCAATTGAAAATCATAAGTTTCGTTTTAATTGGGATTCGCCTATTCATGTTTCACCCCATGATCCTAACACGGTTTACACAGGAGGGAATGTAATTTTCAGAAGTCGTGATAAAGGCTACACCTGGGATCAAATCAGCCCCGATTTAACCACGAACGATAAGTCAAAACAAAAATCTTCTGGCGGGACAATTTATCAAGACAATACTGCCGCAGAATTTCATTGCACTATTTTAACTATTGCCGAATCGCCCATACAAAAAGATGTGATTTGGGCGGGCACTGATGATGGAAATATCCAGCTTACCAAAGATGGCGGTAAAACATGGACAAACTTACGAAGCGCTATTGCTGGCCTTCCTGCATTTGCGTGGGTTTCAAAGATTCATGCTTCGGAACATGATGCGGGCACCGCTTTTGTTTCAGTCGATCAACATCGCATGGATGACTATAAAGCCTACGCATTTATGACCACCGATTTCGGTAAAACCTGGTCGAAAATAAGTGCAGGGTTACCGGAAGATTGGTGTTATGTGGTTCGGCAAGATCCACACAATCCAAATTTACTTTTTGCTGGAATGGAACATGGAATTTTTGCTTCATGGGATAAAGGGAAGTCGTGGTCTAAAATCAACAACAACATGCCACCCGTTTCTGTGCGTGATTTACGAGTGCATAAGCGTGAGCATGATTTGGTTGCTGCCACCCATGGCCGGGGATTATGGATCTTAGATGACATACAACCCCTGGAAGAAGTTAACATTTTAGCCGGTAAGGAGGTTGCTGTATTTAGTACCCGCACGGCCACCCTTTGGAATTATTATGGACTAATTGAAGAGCAAGGAGATCAGGCGTATCGTGCAAAAAATCCAGACTATGGCGCTTACATTAATATTTATTTAAAGAACGATCCTAAAGAGGCTATTACGATTGACATTACGGATTCAAAAGGAAATAAAGTAAGAAGTTTGAAAGACACACTTTCAAAGGCGGGGGTGAATCGCATTGTATGGGATTTGCGGCATACCGAAGAAGATAAGCTGAATAATCCGGTAAAAAGCAGTTGGGGAGGTTCACCAATGCGGCCATTGGTTACCCCAGGGATATATACAGCAACGTTAAAGGCTAATGGTCAAACGGTGGAAACTAAAATTATAGTTCGTGGAGATCCTCGCATTAAAATGACGGATCAGGATTATCAACAAAAAGCGGAAACGACCCTGGCGTTGCGCGACCAACTTACGCAAACTCATAAATTGATTAACCGAACGGATGAAGCTATAAAGCAACTGACGGAATTGCAACAACGAATAAAATCGGCAGGCAATGAAGCGGGGATCGACAAAGCAACGAACGATCAAATTGAGCAAGCACTAAAGAAATTGAAAGAGTATGAAGATGAGGTATTAAGAAGACCACCGCCCAACATGGGCTATCGTCAACGCCCACGGCTTAAAGAAGAAATTGCAGATCTTGCCGATGCCGTAGATGGTGCAACGGCACGCCCTACTCAGCCACAATTGAATCGCCTAACAGAATTAAAACAAGAAACGGATGAAGCAACTAATCAGTTGAACCGTATAGTCACCGAAAATATTTTGCCATTAAATGAAAAAGTTAAAAACCTGCCGCAGGTGATAATTGAAAAAGGAGATAAAAAAATGTAAACTGAATACAATTAATTAGAAACGCATGAAGAAGCTATTAACCATCTTTTTGGCATTTACAACCGTAGTTGCAATTAGTCAAAAGAAAAAAACAGTCGTGAATCCAAATAAAATGGCTGCGATCAATTCAGTTGACAATCATCATCGGGAATTGATTTCGATCAGCGATAAAATTTGGGCGTATGCTGAAACTGCCTTGCGGGAAAATAAATCAGCAAAAGAATTAGCAGACTATGCCGAAGCACAAGGCTTTACTGTTAAACGAGCAGTGGCTGGCATGCCTACCGCATTTATTGCAGAATATGGATCCGGTAGCCCGATCATTGGTATTATGGGCGAGTTTGATGCACTGCCCGGCATTTCGCAAAAAGCACAGCCGACAAAAGAACCCTTGCAAGTTGGCGCTGCGGGTCATGGGTGTGGCCATAATTTATTTGGTGCTGGTAGCTTGGGGGCAGCGGTTGCTATTAAGGAATTAATCCAACATGGAAAATTGAAGGGAACCATTCGGTTTTATGGAACCCCCGCGGAGGAATCAGTAGGAGGGAAAATATACATGGCGCGTGAAGGATTGTTTGGCGATTTAGATGTGTGTTTGGATTGGCATCCCGATGTTGAGATTGCTGCCAGCACGCAAAGCTCGCAAGCGATGGTTGATTTCATTGTTGAGTTCAAAGGAAAGGCTGCGCACGCAGCCGCGGATCCATGGAATGGAAGAAGTGCCGTGGACGGGCTCGAAGCATTTACAGATGGTGTTAACATGTTGCGTGAGCATGTTCGCCCAAGTGTACGCATGCATTATGCAATCTTGAATGGTGGCGATGTGCCCAATGTGGTACCAGAGTACGCAAAGGTTTGGATGTGGGTACGCGACAGCAAGCGCGAAGGCGTAGAGACGGTATTTAGCCGTGTAAAAGAAATTGCACAAGGTGCGGCTCTGGTCGCTGGGGTTGAATCAAAAGTAACGGTGCAAACAGGTGATTATGAATTGTTAGTAAATAGGACGGGGGCATTAGCCCTTCAAAAGAACTTGGAGTTTTTAGGTCCCATAGAATACACAACTGAAGAAATTGCATTCGCTAAAAAAATTCAGGAAGAACAAGGCGGAGAACCAACAGGATTAGATGGGAAAATCCATCCGTTAAAAGCAACACAAGAGCATCCTATGGGCGGCTCAACCGATGTGGGTGATATCAGTTGGATTGTACCTGAGATAACGTTAGTGGCGACCACAGCGCCTGCCAACACAGCCTGGCATGGCTGGAGTGTAGTTGCGTGTGGTGGAATGTCTATTGGTCATAAGGGAATGACTCTGGCTGCAAAGTCGTTAGCGATGACTATGGTTGATTTGTTTGAGAATGAGCAACTGCGCAAGGATGTGCGAGCAGAATTTGAACAACGCAAAGGGGGGCATGTTTATAAGGCCTATATTCCTGATGGCCCTGCACCTGTACCAGCGGCTAAAAATTAAAATGAGTTCACGATCAAGCCCAGATCGTGAATTCATCCTTTCTTAATTCCATCGGTGTAAAACCATCTTGATTTTTGAATCAATAGTCTTTCCTTATTAAGGATTAACCCCATCGATATGAGTCGCGCGCTATTTTTCTTACTGATAATAATTTCAAGCCAGGTGTTTGCCCAGCATGTTCCTACATTCGAAGAAGTTATATCATTGCGAAGTGCAGGCGCGGTAGTAATCTCTGATGATGGTAAGAATGTTGCCTTCACGGTCCAAACAACAGATTGGAATGACAATCGATTTGACTCTGAAATCTGGCTGAGTAAAAATGGAAACAAACCCTTTCAATTAACAAATACACCGAAGGGAAGCAGCAGCAGTCCTTCCTTTTCTCCAGATGGTAAATGGATTGCTTTTCTGGCAGATCGTGGAAATAAGAATCAAATATATGTAATGAATATGGAGGGAGGGGAAGCAAAGGCTGTTACCATCGAGGAAGAAGGAGTCTCTTCTTTTGAATGGCATCCATCAGGCGCAAAATTTATTTTTCAAAAATCTGATCCTGAGGATAAAAATAAAAAAGAGCAAGAGAAACGATATGGTGGATTTGAAGCAGATGATAAAGAATTTACACTATCCCATCTTTGGCAAGTTGATTTTAATTACCCTCTACCCGACCCCTCAGAACTTCCTTGTTATGAAAAAACAGATTCACTAAAAGTGAAAGCAGGATGTATCGAACTACCTAAAGCGAAACGAATTACGGAAGGAAAATTTACGGTGACTTCTTATATCGTTTCACCGGATGGAACAAAGGTTGCATTTAGTCATCAGCCCAACCCCCTGATCAATTCATTTATTAAATCAGATATTTCATTCGTCAATTTATCAGATAATAAGGTAACTCCATTAGTTACTAGTCCAAGTTCGGATGGCTTAGAAGATTGGTCGCCCAGCTCAAAAGAAATTTTATTTACTACCAATGGCAGCGATACACTTTCAAATTTTTATAAGAACTCGCAACTATTCGCCATTAATGTTGACACAAAATCAACTCGCCCATTAGCCAAAACACTTGATGAGGATTTAGGTGGATTTACCTGGACGCCAACCGGTATCTATGCATCTATCTGGAATAAAACGAAGCGTTTGATTTATCGCATTGATCCGGCCACCGGGACTCATGCTGTTTTTAGAAATTCACCCGATCAGATTTTTGGTTTGTCCTTTTCAAAGGATGGCGAAACGATGGCATTCACGGGTCGTGCAGATGATCAGTTGACAGAAGTATTTGTGTCTTCTACCAATGGCAGCCCTCAACAACTGACCGACATGACTGGGCAAACAAAAAATTGGAAGATTGCGCAGAGCGAAGTGATCAGTTGGAAGAGTAAAGATGGTGCAACCATTGAAGGGGTACTTCACAAGCCAACAAATTATGATCCATCTAAAAAGTATCCACTCTTAGTGGTGATTCATGGTGGCCCAACAGGAATTGATACACCAACCCCAGTGCCGGCTTATGTATATCCCATCGTGCAATGGCTAGACAAAGGATGTTTGGTGTTGCGACCTAACTATCGTGGTTCGGCTGGCTATGGGGAAGCGTTTCGTTCGCTTAACGTAAAAAACCTTGGCGTAGGCGATATGTGGGATGTAATGAGTGGCGTAGAGTATTTAGATAAGAAGGGAATGATTGACAAAACAAAAATGGGGAGTATGGGCTGGAGCCAGGGTGGTTATATCTCTGCATTTTTAACAACAAACACCGATGTATTCAAAGCTATTTCTGTAGGAGCGGGAATCAGCAACTGGATGACGTATTATGTGAACACTGACATTCACCCTTTCACCAGACAATATCTAAAAGCAACCCCGTGGAGCGATGAAATGATTTACAAAAAGACATCACCCATCAGCAATATTAACAAGGCTAAAACCCCCACCCTTATTCAGCATGGTGAGTTTGATAAAAGAGTACCCATAGCCAACGCCTATGAACTGTTGCAAGGCTTACGCGATAAGAATGTTCCCGCGGAGTTGATCGTGTATAAAGGGTTTGGTCATGGAATAACAAAACCCAAAGAACGTCTAGCCGCAACCTGGCACAATTGGCAATGGTTTAATAAATATGTTTGGGGCGAGACTATTGAATTGCCCATGGGCGACAAGAAGAAGTAATAAAGTCTTGCTATTGATTCACTGATTTTCTAGACATCTAATCTAATTTGAGAATCTCTAACTAAAATTTAACCCCGTTTCCACTTTATTCCGCACCCAATAGCTTTGGTTTTAGTAATAGGCACAGTCTTTCCTGCTATCAATGCATCTACCGCTTCTTGAACATACCGTTTGGTCACTCCGTCTGCGTTTCGCGGGTTATCATCAATGGCGCCTATGTAAGCAACTTTTAAATCCTTTGCAAGTACGAACACATGTGGTGTATTGGTGGCTCCATAGGCTTTCGCGATAGCCTGAGTGTCATCTTGTAAGTAAGGAAACTTATACGCTTTCTTTTTTGCTACCCTTACCATATCATTGAAAGAATCGCCACTTCCTTCATTGGCATTGATGGAAATTACTGGAAATCCATGGGCACTATATTTTCGATCCAGTTCAATGATGCGTTCATTATAAGCCTTTGAATAGGGACATGTGTTGCAATCAAAGATGACAATAAACCCTTTTGCATTTTTGTAGTCAGCCAAAGAGATCATCTTTCCATCTACATTCTTTAATTTAAAATCAGTAGCGGTATCGCCAACTTCATAACCATTCTTCACGGGCGCGGCCGCGATTAGCATTCCAATACAGAAAATCAAGAACAATAGTTTTTTCATGCGACTAATTTTTTACTTCCTCAATCAATTTTTCCAATTCACCTTCATGTAATTCCTGTTGCACAAGTTTGCGCTTTCCTGTTTTCGTATTTACCACCAAGGTAGCGGGTAAGGCTCCCTCCCAGTTTTTATCGATTTTATCAATCCATGTATTTGGATCACTTTCGGCCAGAATAACCACTTTAGATAATAACTTTTTCCTCGCTATAAACCGATGCACCTTTTCGGGATTAGGATCCAGATCATAATCCATACTCACCAGGGTAACATCTACGTTCTTATTCTCCGCATTCAATTTTTCAAACAGAGGCATCTCTTTTACGCATGGTGCGCACCAGGTAGCCCAGAAATTAATGACTTGTATATGTTCGGTAGGTGAATTAATTACCTCCTGGAGGTCTTTTAGTTTGATCTGTTCAGCCTTTTGAGCAAAAAGGAGCGTTGAGCCCCAGCCAACACAACAAACAATAATAAAAATTAGTCTTGCCATAACTCGGGAACGAAGATTAATGCCATTGGGTTCTTTTTGTCTTGGTAAAAATAGACATGTAAGTTGAATGAAAGAAAATTAGTAATTGGGTAGAATTCAAGCAGTTAGAATTAACCAAAAAACACGCAAAATAGAATTCCACAAAATTCAAAAGTTATACACATTACCTGTCTGTTATGGCTTATTACTCAGAATATCAATGAGTTACGCCCGTTATCGTTAATCAGTTCTTTGTGGACAACTATTGAGAGGTTAAGAATAAACCTTTTTTCCATGTCGTTTCTAATGATCAGATTTTCAACCAAATAGCACCCTATTATCGAACTATTATCTTTCTTAGCTCATTGTAAAATTTGATGAATATGCCGATGAAGTTTAAGCAGATTAAAGAAACCTGTATCTATTTCAATGACCTGGGTATGGCTAAAGATTTCTATCACTATTTACTGGAATTGCCCATTATTAACGAGATGGATGGCAAGCACATCTTTTTCAGAGCGGGAACCAGCGTATTGCTATGTTTCAATCCAGATGATTCCCGATTCAAGACAAGTCCACCGCCCCACTTTTCAGATGGGAAGTATCATTTTGCCCTTGAGGTAACCCCTGAATTGTATCAGCAGCATAAAGAGGAAATCATAAAAAAAGGTATTCATATCATTGACACACTGGTGTGGAAGAATGGACAAGAATCATTTTACTTCAATGATCCAATAGGCAACGTGATTGAAATAATCCCGGAAGGAGTATGGGATTAATTTTTAGCCATAGAAATATCAAGGCCAGTCACCTGCGGTTGCTTTCGATTAATGACTAACGGAACCTGATGGCGTGCATTGAACCAAGCCAGATAATCCGAGTACAGAACACAATCTGAAAGTAGAACATCATCTTTCAAAATTTTAATCACCTTATCGGGACTGAGACTGACGAGAATTATTTCTTTTTGATTGGCAGGCAAGGTAGAGATACGTATAAATTCAATGCCTTTATAAAATTCAGATTTTGCCAGCATGCGTTCGGTCGTATGGTATGTATGTCCGTTGGACAAAATTGGTAACTCAAGGTTTAATTTACTGAGAATTACATTAAGTTTAAAAGAATTTATGGTACGGTGGACGAGAATTAAAAGCAGGATAACTTACCTTTTTGCGGGGAGTCTTATAGCGTGCACACAACTCTCTAATAACCACAACAATAAACTGTCTGGCTATGAAGCTCAATTGTTTAAAGAGTATTGGTATGCCGGCAAGGCAGAGGTGAATTCTTATTCCCTTATCCAAAGCAGGTATGGCGAGAATAGAGAAGGAAAGGCTGTTCTGATTTTTGTTACGGAAGATTTTTCAAAAAATAAGCAAGTAAAGATAGATGATCCAAAAAAAAATCCATCAGATAAAATAAGTGTGCTGAAAATGAATTTTACAAAAAGTTTTGTCACCGGCATTTATCCGTATTCCATGATGCTTTCTGCCTTTACCCCTATCAACTTAAATCAATCACCTCACACGTTAAAACTTTCTATGAGTATACAAGAGTGGTGTGGTCAGGTGTATGCCCAGGTGAATTTAAAAAATAAGCAATACCTCATTGCTGAGAATTCCTATTTTGAATCGGAGGGAGATCGCGATTTCACGCTTGCAGCAACACTCCTTGAAGATGAACTATGGAACCTTGTCCGGCTACAGCCTGAAAGTTTGCCGATAGGGAAAATTAACATAATACCCGGGTTGTTTTATACCCGATTAAACCACGAAGCGCTTACATCAGAAGTCGCCATCTGCATGAAAGAAGAAAGAGATGAAGTTGTCCATTATCAAATTACCTACCCGGATCAAAACCGGTCGCTTACTATATTATTTCAAAACATATTTCCACATACTATCCAGGGCTGGGTGGAAACATTTCAACAAAATGGTAAAACCTATACCACATCGGCTGTTTTAGATAAACAACTGATTACCGATTACTGGAACAGAAATAAAAACGAATTCCTTTACCTTCGCGATTCACTCAACCTTTCACGTAAAAACCAGTAGCATGATATCCAATCAACGATCAAAATTCTCGCTTCCAACAACGGGGACTTACTTAAACTGTGCTTACATGAGCCCGCTCCTAAAAAAAGTAGAGAAGCAAGGCATGACGGGAATCCTTAAAAAGCGAAATCCGGCAGGAGTTTCCGTTGACGACTTTTTTTCTGATACTGAATTGGTGCGAAAAGAATTTTCAACGTTGATCAAGTGCGAGGCAAACCGAGTGGTGTTGGTCCCCTCGGTCTCGTATGGCATGGCCAATGTAATGAAGAATATAAAAGTTACTCGCTTCGATAATATTGTTGTAACAGGCGAGCAGTTTCCAAGCAACTATTATCCCTGGCATCGCCTACACCATGACACCGGAGTTAAACTAAAAATTGTTTCACCCCTTGACACCCTTAATAATCGTGGCAAGCAATGGAACCAACTCATTTTGGAAGCAATTGATGCGAACACAAAACTCGTTGCGCTTGGAAATGTGCATTGGGCAGACGGAACCAAATTTGATTTGATAGCTATACGCAAAAGAACGCGCGAAGTAGGGGCATTACTGGTGATTGACGGAACGCAATCCGTAGGCGCTTTACCTTTTAATGTGGAACAAATTCAACCGGATGCATTGGTGTGTGGGGGGTATAAGTGGTTGATGGGACCTTATTCATTAGGCCTTGCTTACTATGGAGAATATTTTGATAGCGGAAAGCCGGTAGAAGAAAATTGGATCAACCGCCTGCACAGCGAAGACTTCGCTGCCCTGGTAAATTATGAAAGTGAATATCAACCCGGAGCACTTCGCTACGAAATGGGTGAGCACAGCAATTTTATTTTAGTGCCGATGTTGCTCGAGGCATTGAAACAAATTAATCAATGGAAGCCTAAGGCCATCCAACAATACACAGCGGCTATCACAAAAAAACCAATTCAACTTTTAAAGGCGGCTGGTTTTTGGGTAGAGGATGAAAAGTATCGAGGTCATCATTTGTTTGGCGTTCGTTTGCCGGAAAACAAATCGATCGATGAGGTAAAAACCAGCATTCGAAAAAATAAAATTTCAGTTTCTTTTCGGGGAAATGCTATTCGCGTTTCGCCCCATGTGTATAATAATGAAGCTGATTTGATGAAGTTGGTGAAAGCGGTGACGGGTAACCCATGACGCAAAGCAAGGGTGGAGATTACTTCATAAGTGGTGTTATCATTGCCTTGATGGGCGCCATCTGTTTTTCAACGAAAGCTATTCTGGTAAAACTTGCTTACCGCGATACGGAAGTGGACACCATTTCTCTTTTGGCATTACGAATGATTTTTTCGCTACCATTTTTTATTGCCTATGCATTTACTTCGTCCAGCAAACAAACCAATGTGCGCTTTACCGGAAAGCAATGGGTGAGTGTTGCCATTATTGGCTGCCTTGGTTATTATGTGAGTAGCTTGCTCGACTTTTTAGGATTGCAGTATGTATCGGCCAGTATTGAGCGATTGATCTTGTTTGTTTATCCAACTATTGTGTTGTTAATGTCGGCTCTAATTTTTAGAGAGAAGATTAAGCCGATTCAATGGTTGGCGCTATTCATTACCTATGCCGGCTTGTTGATTGCTTTCTTTGGTGAAGTTGATTTCAATTCGCAACAGAGTGATAACTTTATACTCGGCTCGGTATTAATTTTTATTTGTGCCTTTACGTTTGCTGCCTACATTGTGGGCAGCGGACGATTAATTCCCTTGCTGGGAGCCGCTAAGTTCAATAGCTATGCCATGTGCTTTGCTGCGATTGGAGTACTGACCCATTTTTTCATAACAAGTGATGTTTCTCTATTTCACTTTTCGAGCACCGTGTATTTCTATAGTTTTTTAATGGCGATTATCTCTACGGTTGTTCCATCCTATCTTGTAGTGGAAGGAATAAAACGAATTGGTTCGGATAATGCAGCCATTGTCGGGAGCATTGGGCCGGTGTCTACTATCATTATGGCTTACTTCTTTTTAGATGAGCATATTTATTTTTTGCAGTTAGTAGGTACTGCAATGATTTTGTTTGGGGTGCTACTGATAAGTAGGCAAAAGCGCAAGCAGATGACTCTTTGACTCGTAACTTTCCCCTTGGCTCGAGTCCCACGAACCAATTTTAGAATTGTCATCTGTTCGACTCCGAAGGAGTCGAATGTTTATAGCATGTACATATTTCTATAAAGATCCAACCCCGTTGGGGGCGAGCGTGATTCCAAAACGAAGGTTCAACCCTTAACCAAGGTCTGTGTCCTCACAGACCAGTTACATTGCGATCTTTGAAGACACAAATCGAGGAGTGAAAGTTTAAGAATTAATTACACCGTATAGATTTTTCGTAATTTCCTGTTATGATGAAACCCCTCGCAACCCTTGTTTTCATTTTAGGTACGCACATGTTATCTGCATTAAGCCCTGAACGCCCCACCAGGGTTTGTGTCCTCACAAGCTATCCGACTGGGACTTGTTTTCGATCAGTGGGGACACTGACCGAGGGAAATGTTTTATGTGCGCAAAACCCTGAACTGATTTTTGTTTTTCTGAATAAGCGAACGGATAAAACAGAGTTGCCGGAAGCCGAAGTGAAAAAAATTATGGATGGTCACCTTGCTAACATTGAGCGATTGGCCAAAGAAGGAAAATTAATTTCTGCTGGACCGTTCGATGCTGGTGGAGGCATCTTCATTTTTAAATCAAAGTCGGCAGAGCAAGTAAAAGAATGGTTACAAACCGATCCGGGTATTCAGGCGAATCGGTGGCGCGTGGAGGTGTTACCTTATTTTCCACGCGTGGGTTCGGCTTGTGCGGTGGGCGAGAAGTATGAAATGGTGACGTACCAGTTTATTCGATACATCCCCAACATTGCCAAATTTAATATTCAGAATGCACCTGAGATTTTTAAAAGACATGACGACTACCTGAAAGGAATTATTAAAACCGGAAATGCAGTAGCCGAAGGAACATTTGGCGATATGGAAGGCGGCATCTTAGTCATAAAAGGCGACCTGGATAATGCCGTAGTAGAACTTGACCCCGCTGTGCGCGAAGGATTGCTGGAACTTGAGTTTCAAAAACTTTGGATAGCTAAAGGTGGGTTTTGTGAGAAGTGAAATTTTGAAGATTTGAATTTTTTTGTGAGAGAGAATGAGATATTTGAAAATATTCGTGAGCCTATATTCAGATGTTAGCGGCAACGGCAGGACTCAATCCTTATAGACATCATAAAAAATAAATCATAAACTATGAAGCGAATTTCAAGTTTTCTCAATTCGAATTCAGTGGCCATCCAAGCCTTTTCAGTTATCTTCCTCGTAATTGTGACTTTGTTTTATGCAATTAGAACACATAGCATGGCAGAAGTCATGAAAAGAGATTTTGAACTAAAGACCCAGCCATTTTTGGCTTTAGACATGGCCATTGGGAGAGGTTTTGGGGAAGTCGACAACAAATCGATACAACTGGCATTTACCTTAAAAAATGTAGGACTCGTCCCGTTGATCTACTCAAATGATGAAATGGAAATTAAAGGAGTATCCATTAATCCTAAGAGGGTTGCTATAACATTATTTCCAACTCAAACACTGACTCTATTCTCAAATTTGACGGGGTACCTGGACTAAATGATTCTGGAGTGAATGAACAAGGAAAAATAAAGCTGGTTTTCTGGACCCAATCGAATCCTGAAAAGAAATACTCCATTACTCGATATTTCACTCTAGCTTCCCAGAATGGGGCTTTTGTCGACAAAGAAGAATTCGATGAATTGAAATAGAGATTTTTTTAAAATTTCATTCACTAGTGGATCACTCCGCAACCACAACCGCCAACTTATCTCCTTTTGAATTTATAGCCAGACGTGATACACCTTTTAGTAATTCAGCACCAATAGCCAACGGAATTTCTTTCCAACTTTTTCCTTTTTTAGGATCAAATACAAAAAGTTTTGTTCCGTCACTCGAAATAATTTTTCCATCGGGGGTCCAGCAAATATCTTCTCGGCCTGGCATTGTTTGAGCGATGGTTGAAATCAACATCGTCTCGGTATCTAATTTTTTAATCTCCCAGTTAGTGGAAGAATTTTTTTGTATAAAACTAATGGCTCGTTCACCAGGGATTTGATGTAAAGACCGACCAATGTTTTGAGCTAACACGGTATCTTCTTTAGTTGGTAAGCGCAAATAGTGGAGCGTATTGGGTTCACCTAAAATAAACATGGCGAGATGACTGTTATCCGTCCACACATGATAACCAACAATCAGATTATCTACAATAGTATAAGGCTCGCCACCAGCCAACGGATATTTTCCTAAATCCTGGGCACCATTATCACGCTGAATAATACAGGAAAGATATTCGCCATCCGGGGTATGCGTTGGCGAATACTCGCGCTCGGAGGTTTGTGTGAAAGAATCCGTTGTCTTGGTTTCGTAGTTATACGCTTTGATATCTGATCTTCCATCAACATTAAAAGAAGAATAGTACAATATAGGTTCGATGCGATTGAAACCTGGCTGATTGTCGTAACCCAAGTGATTGGTGATATTTTTAGGGCCACTAATTGTGATTTTATCTTTTTTGATTTTTAAATCGAACAATAAAATCTCAGAACCACTTTGCGCGAATGATTGAGCTATGACAAGATTAATTAATACAACGAGGATAAGATGTTTATTCATAAATTCTGGTTTTGCGAAGGTCGATAAATTAACGTCATGGACAAAAGAGGAGCGTTGATTTGACAAACCTCATCATTTCCATTTAGCTGCCATTTTTTTATACCGCGGGGCTTGCGCGGGGTCTAATTGGATCAGACGATCGTAAATCTCCACATAGCTGCTGTCTTGTTGCAAAGACTCCTTATAGAACTGAATTGCCTTTGCTCTGTCATTTTGCTTATCGTAGATGAATCCCATTAAATAAAGCATTTCCCCGCCCCTGGCTCCTTGTAGATAAGCCTTTTGAAACCACGCACTGGCTTCATTGAAATTTCCTTGTTCATAATAACTATCCCCCGTAATGACAATCGCATCTGTATTTTCAGGATTAATGAGGATAGCTTTTTTAGACCATTCAATTGATTTTGAATAATCCTTTTTTTGATAGAAGACTAAGCTTTTGTTATAGGTGCCACTACTATTTTGAGGATCAATCGCGAGTACTTTTTCATAATAGCTGAGTGCGGAATCATATTCTTCTTGGGCATAAAAAAGATTGCCTAGGTTGGTAAGGGCATCAAGATTGGCTGGATCAGCCTTCAGAGCAGTGCGATTCTCTTCTTCAAGGAGTGTTGTATTGGCAGACTCATCACCCCAAATAAAACCAATTACCATTAAGATCAATAAAACAGAAAATGAGCTGATAACTACAATCAGACTGATTCGTTTTAAAAGGTTCTTATTAAACCTCTTAAAAGGCGTTTGTTTTTTATCTGGCTCTGCCCGATTGGAATTAGAATAATCTCTCCTTTCTGAGGATTGTTCTCGTGGAGAATAATAAAAGGAAAGAAAAATAAAGTAGGATGTTGACCCCACAAAAAGCCAACGGAAAAAACTTCCTAGCGGCCATAAAAGAGCTAAGAGAAAGGCCGAAGCGATAGCAAGTTTTACAGATCGCCTTACACGAACGCTATTAGAAGTCCTTTCATTAGCCATATTATAAATTCAAATACGGATATGAAGATTGAAGTTAATACATATTTGGGAATTGTTTACTTTAAAGGGTTCTATGTAGTTTTAAGATTAAGAATCAATCATGCAGTGAATGGAAGGGAGAGATTTAATTATTATTGGTGCGGGCCCGATTGGCCTTGCTTGCGGCATTGAAGCGAAGAAGGCCGGCCTTCATTACCTCATCCTTGAAAAGGGTTGTCTGGTGAATTCCATTTACAACTACCCCGCAAATATGACGTTCTTTTCTACTTCCGATCGCCTTGAGATTGGAGGGGTTCCTTTCATCTCAAACAATCCAAAACCAACCCGCCCCGAGGCGTTAGAATATTACCGCAGAGTGTGTTCTAGTTGGCAACTTAACGTAAAACTATATGAGGGTGTGGAGGCTGTTACAAAAACTAAATCAGGAACTTTTCAAATCAAGACAACGAAAGGAGATTACTCAACGAAAGCCGTGATCATATCCCTCGGCTTTTATGATTTGCCTTATTTATTGAATGTTGAAGGTGAAGACTTGCCAAAGGTGAAACATTATTACAACGAACCACATCCGTATTTCGGTCAGAAAGTAGCCGTGATTGGTGCGGCTAATTCGGCTGTGGATGTTGCGCTTGAGACTTGGCGTAAAGGAGCAGAGGTAACCATGGTTATACGGGAAGATCAAATCCGGGAAAGCGTAAAATATTGGGTGCGCCCGGATATCGAAAACCGGATTAAGGAAGGATCGATCAAAGCATATTTCAAGTCGGAAGTAACCCGCATCACACCCTCTACGATTGAAATTGAAGCACCTTCGGGCAAGGAGGTATTGCAAAATGACTTTGTGCTGGCGATGACGGGGTATCAACCTCCTTTTGCTTTAATGGAATCAATGGGAATTGCGTTTAACTCAGATGAATATCACACACCCGTGTATGATGAAACAACCATGGAAACCAATGTAACTGATTTATACCTGGCGGGCGTGGTGTGTGGTGGGTTAAAGACGAATAAATGGTTTATAGAAAATTCGAGGGTACATGCCGAGATGATTATAAAGCATCTTATAGAGAAGCGGAAATAAAAAATGCTCCTGGTTCAAGAGCATTTTAAATTTTGATTTGGCATTTTCCTACAGTGCGTTGGCCGTAATGGTTACAAAAAATTTAAAGTTAACGGTAAATGCAACAGGAGTTTTTGAAAGACTTCCTTGAACTTGCACCAGTTCTTGTTTATCAGCAAGCAAGAGAGAAGCCAACTCATTGAAGCCGTTAGCATCAGCTGTTAGCTCTGTTTCAGCCGAACTTCCTAAGTTTACAGAACTTGCACTGGCAATTGTTTTTCCGCTTGAGGCAACTTTAAGCGTTCCATTTGTAAATGTAACAGAGCCATCACTTACCCCTGAAATAGTATAGGTAATTTTATTAACCTTGAACTCTTTTATCTTGCTCGCATATTTTGCCACATCAGGATTGGAGCTGGCGTCTAATAATTTTGAGTCCGTATAAGTTTTACCGCTGGGGTTATCGGCAGTTTCATTCACATTAAAAGGCAGCGGCAATTCAGCCTGAAATGTAATATCACCTGCCTTATCGAAAAGATTGCATGATGAAAAGGTACCGATCGCAAGCAAAATGAAGATGGGGATTAGGTGTTTGATTTTCATGGTGTTTTTGTTTTGGTAATGTACTATATACCTTAAAGGTATAAAATTGTAATCACTTGCCATGCTCCATAAAAATGTAGGTTAGATTTCCCCCCGCAGCGATTTAGAAATTACTTCAGCTTTCCCATGTACGTGAAGTTTTCGATAAATATTCTTAATATGAAACCTTACTGTTTCAATTGAAATGGATAATCGATCAGCAATCAACTTGTAACTCAATCCATCCACCAACCCCACAACAATTTCTTTTTCTTTATCCGATAGTGGAGAAATCTTTTTTAATTTATGTTGGGGTTTAAAAAAATCAATGACTTTGCGCGCAATTTGAGGAGACATGGGTGAACCCCCCTTTGCAAGGGACTCAATGCCTTCCTTTATTTCATCAAAGGGTGTGTTCTTTAATAAATAACCGGTAGCTCCTGCACATAGCGAGTCGAATATTTTTTTGTAATCGTTGAACACCGAAAAAACAACGAGATCACAATCCGGGAAGCGTTCCCTTAAAATCTTCATCCCGTCAATGCCTGACATCCCTGGCAATCCAAGATCGATAATCAGCACGTTTGGAATATTCCAATCCTTAAAATCGGCAAGAGCCGCTTCCATGGAATGATAGCCATATTCACAACTCAAATTAATTTGATTATTTAAGTATGCCTGAATACCAGTTCTGATTTGCTCATCATCTTCAATAATGCCAACAGAGATCATCTCAATTAGTCGCTTGTTATCTTACAAATGAACGAAAGTTTAAAGACACTCTTGAGCACTTTATAATTTCGTTCGGCCATACTGTTTCCGGAATACTCCTCAGCTTGGCCAATCTTTAACACACCTGCACAATCCATTTTTTAACGTCCTGAAAAATTTGCAAGATTAAGCCCTGCGGTAAAATAAAATTTCCACTGTGCATTGGATATCTCTGCTGAAAGAGATAAAATTCCCAGAGTTAAGAGCATGGTTGTCATTTGTAGCATGGGTTAAAGGGTAATGTTAGATTGTTCGCAAATCCTTAATAAAACTACCCTTGGGAATAGGCAGAGTCAATCCCATGAACATGGGGGTGCCTACATTTCTGCACTCTTCAAAGTAATGCATGTTCCATTTGAATTTGAAATAGTTAATTCTGCGTGAATAGCATGGGCTCGCCTTCGCATGTTGGATAAACCGTTACCATGAATTCCGGTTTCATCGGGAATGCCAGCACCATTGTCTGAAATGGTCATCACGAATCTTTTATCTTTATTTAAAATTCTAACGAGCACGGTACTGGCATGTGCGTGTTTAACTACATTGGTGATGGCTTCTTTAAAAATAAGATAGATGTTTTGTTTAATACGAGGACTGATGTTTTTATCAGTGTCGATATTCTCCGTTGAAAAGTCTAATTCAATATTTTTTGGTTGAAGAATGTCTAAGGCAAAATCTTTCATTCGTAAAAACAAAGCCTCGTACGTATCACTCTTGCTATCAATTGACCATACAATATCACTCATCGTGTTGGTAACCTCTCTGCTTATGGAACCGATCCGATTCAAATACGACTTTAGATTTGTTTCGTTTGCACCATCTTGAATTAACTCCGAATAGATCGAAATTCGAGTAAGATTTGATCCCACCTCATCGTGTAAATCACTTGCGATTTTATTTCGAAGTTGCTCTACCCGTAACGTCTGCGCAAGCCGATAGCGATGTAGAGAATACGCTAGCCCGAAAAGAAGCAACGCAGAAGAACTAATAAACCA
This sequence comes from Cyclobacteriaceae bacterium, assembly GCA_016787755.1. Taxonomy (GTDB): domain Bacteria; phylum Bacteroidota; class Bacteroidia; order Cytophagales; family Cyclobacteriaceae; genus ELB16-189. The sequence continues at coordinate 476,906 of JAEUUA010000023.1, forward strand.
CCAGGTTTGCCAATAGGGAGGAGTAACAATAATTTCTATGCTTGCTATTTGAGTCCCCCAAAAACCGTCAGGATTAGCTGCCTTCACTTTAAAAATATATTCACCGGGATCAAGATTCGTATAACTCGCAAAATTTTGATTTCCCACCTGTATCCATTCTCTATCGAAGCCATTCAATTTATAAGCATACTTAATTTTTTCAGGCGCCATAAATTCAAAAGCTGCAAACTCAATCGAAAAAAATGAGTGACTATGCTTTAAAGCAATTTTTCTGAGTTGCGATATATGACTGGGCAACGAGTAATTTGTTGTCGAGTCTGGGGTGTTGATGCGAATGGAATGATTGTAAAGTTTAAAATCGGTGAAAACAACTTTTCGAGATACCGTGTCGTCCCTAATTTCATGAGGCCAAAACCAGGTAAGGCCATCAAGAGTTGTTATAAAAATTCTTCCCTTTGTATCTTTAAAAAGTGCATGAAGGTCACGGGTGCTGATTCCATCGGTGTAATTATAAATTCTCTTCTCACCGGATTGAGGATTCCATTTTACTAAATGTTCTTTGGTGATGTACCAAATCAAGTTGTTACTATCAATAATAAACGATTTGAAGGGCTCTTCAACAGCCGATCTTTTAAAGAGTATTTTTTGATCTATTTGCTCAGGATCTAAGTAGCGGATGGTTTTAACTTCGTTGCTGGTGAATAGCAACATTTCTGTTTCTGAATAAGGGCGCATTTCTACCGATAATGAACTTGTTGACGGGGAGACCTGACCTTCGGAGGAAACTAGAACAAACTGATTTCTTTTTTTATCAAAAACGATAACTTGTGATTGTGTGTTAAACCAGATGTTTCCATTTAGTTCAAAAATTTGTTTTACAAATGAGAGAGAAATTCCAGTTTCTTTTTGAAGGGAATCGTTGTTAATATTCCTGAATTTTTTAGTAGTGATATCATAAATGTTTAACCCACCGCGAAAGGTGGTTGCCCAAATAAAATTATCGTGATCAATAAGCATAGCCGAAACAGCATTGTTGTTAATAGAATTTTTTGATCCGGCTACATAGCGTGTAAACTGCTCTGTTTCCGAATCCATCATATTCAGCCCGCCACCGTCTAGTCCCACCCAAATTCTTTTTTGATTATCCTTAGCAATTGCGATTACACCATTGTGGCCAAGACTGCGAGAATCAAGCGGGTCATTAATAAATTTTTTGGAAACCTGTGTATTCAAATTAAGCCGGTTAAGTCCGCCCCCATTAAGCCCCAACCAGAAAACAGAATCGTTCTCTTGCAAAATACTTTGAATCCATCCGCTTGCAATGCTCTCAGGTTTATGGGTTCGATGAACAACCCGATGGAATTTTTTTGCTTTTGTATCGTGTACACAAACAGTATTGTCATCGGCTCCTATCCAAAGTAATCCGTCTGGATCCAGGTAAACAGAAAAGAGGTTATTGCTCGAGATAGTTTCAGGATTTGATTCATCTTTTTTCCAGTTAGAAAATTTTTCGGTAACAGGATTGTAAAGACTTAGGCCACCTCCATAGGAAGCAATCCAAAATGAGCCATCAGGATTTTCAGCCATTTTAAAAAGTGAATTATGACTAAGGCTCGCTGGATTTTTTATATCATGAATCAAGTGTTCGCTTTGATTAGTTTTCAGATCAAAAATCTGAAGACCACCATAGGTGCTTAAGTAAAGTTTGTTTTGAGAAAGCACCATGTGGCGAATTACCCGATAGCGATAGGCATCTTTCGGATTTTTATTGGTAAGCGAATAACGAATGAATTGATTTCTTTGAGGATCATAGCTGCAAAGCCCTCCCGTGGTGGCTATCCAAAGCTTCCCGGTGGGATCAAAAACTAGCCCCACCACATAGTTTTCAGAAATGGTTGTAGAGTTATTGGAATCGAACTGATAGTGCGTGAATTTCTTTGTCTGTGGATCAAAACGAAGCAGACCACTCCCCAAGGTTCCTAACCAGAAGCTGCCGTCTTTATCTTGGGCTTGACAGAATAATCTGGATTTTACACTTGTAGCACTGTCATTTGCAATCTGAAACTTGTCCATTAGGCGATTGTAAATCATTAGTCCTCCGGCATCAGTTCCTATCCATAGATTTTTTTTGGAATCTTCAAAAATCAAAGAGGCATGAGTGTGCTTAAAGTACGTTGTCTGGATTTCAGTATAGGAATATTTGCGCGTGTTTTTGCCATCAAAGCGAACGAGATCGAATGAGGGCGAACCCATCCATACATATCCTTCACTGTCTTTAAAAAAAGTCTGTACCGCTAAAATATCTTCATTGGAATTTGTTGTAATCCGTTTAAAACGCAAGTCATGTTGACCGGCCATATCCAGAGTAACAACAAAAAATAAAAGGGAAATCATAGAAACTTTCACGATGGTGAAGATAGATGAAAAATTGCACACCCCATGTTTATGGGGTTGTGGCTATTTAATTTATGGGATTACTTTGAATGAGTCAATAAGTACCCTATACCAAATGAAAACTACCTTGGCTCCATCCTTAGATTCACGTATGAGATCAATCACAACTTCTGTAAATAATTTCAGATTTGTGTTGGTTTTATTATTTCTGGGATTGGGCTTTCATAGCCACGCCCAATGGGCAATCGATGCAGCAATTAATAATCCCGTTAGCACGGCAACAAATGCACAGCGCTTTTCGCAAAGCATTTCAGATGGAAGTGGAGGAATAATTATTGTATGGGAGGACTATCGAGATGGAGCCGCAGATATATACGCTCAAAAGTTGAATGCTGCGGGGGAACGACAGTGGGTTGTCAGCGGTTCAAGCAACGGTATTGCTATTTCCACCGCCAATGGTCAGCAAGAAAAACCAGTTATTACTTCAGATGGTGGCGGGGGTGCTATCATTGCGTGGCAGGATTTGCGCAGTGGAAATTATGATATCTATGCTCAACGCATAAATGCAACGGGAGTAACGCAGTGGACAGCCGATGGGGTTGTCATCAGCGCGACTACGCTCAATCAAATCAATCCTAAAATCTCCAATGGGCCAAGCGGAAGTGCAAACATTGTTTGGGAAGATAATCGCAGTGGGTTTGCGGGAACGGATTATGATATTTATGCACAACGGATTAATGGCAGCGGTGTGGTGCAGTGGACTTCAAATGGAGTGGCATTATGCGCAGCTATTGGCGTTCAGTCTACTGCTACGGTTACTTCTTTAGGTTTTGGCGCTGAGGTAGGAATACTTGTTGCGTGGCAAGATTCGCGCACGGCTGATCAGGATATTTATGCGCAGGCAATTAACATCAATGGAGTTATACTTTGGGCAGCTAATGGAGTAGCGGTTGCTGCGGCCACAGGGGCGCAATTTAAACCTTCGATTGCGTATGATGGAAACAGTTCATCGCATGGGGGAATTATAACTTGGGAAGATTACCGGAGTGGAAATGCAGATGTATATGCACAACGACTAAATATAAGCGGAACTGCTCAATGGACAGCCAATGGGGTAGCGATCGGATCCGCAACAGGTAATCAGACGAAACCAAAGTTGGTTCGCATTGGTACGGGAGAGGCCATTATCAGTTGGGAAGATACCCGAAATGGAAATGCCGATATTTTTGCACAACATGTGTCTGCAACGGGTGTGGTGCAATGGACAGCCAATGGAGTTGGTGCATGTGTAACAACAGGAGATCAAACGAATCCGCAACTGGTGTTCAACCCTTCCGGGGGAGCAATTATTACCTGGGAAGACAATCGTGAGGCTACTATGGATGTGTATGCTCAATGGTTGAATGGTTCTGGAATCGCACAATGGACGGCCAATGGTTTGGCCATAACTACAGCAATCAATTCACAGTCTGCTCCCGCCATTGTATTTGACGATTTTGATCTGATTGCATCCAAAAGGGGAGTAATTATTTCGTGGGATGATTTCAGGAGCGGGGCAGCAGACATCTATGCCCAACGAATAAATCTTAGCGGAGTGTTATGCGGCAATGTATCAACTCCAGGTACAATCATAGGAGCACAAACCATTTTGGCAGGCTCATCCAACACGTATAGTGTAGCCGCTGTAGTAGGTGCCACTTCCTATACCTGGACCTTACCCAGCGGGTGGACAGGAACTTCAACCACTAATTCAATTACAGTCATTGCCAACAGCACAAGTGGTAACGTGAGTGTTACTGCCTCGAATGCGTGTGGCACAAGTGCAGGTGTTTCATTAGCCATCACTGTTAATAAACAAAATCAAACCATTACCTTCAATGCGCTTTCAGCAAAAGCAATGGGCGATCCTGCCTTTAACCTTGCGGCAACCGCTAGTTCCACGTTACCCGTTTCGTATGTGAGTAGCAACCAAACGGTTGCAACAATAAATGGAAGTACAGTAACCCTTGTGGGTGTAGGAACCACAACTATTACAGCAAGCCAAGCGGGCAATGATATTTTTAATGCGGCCACAAACGTTCTTCGCGAGCTTATTGTTAACAAAGGAAATCAAACCATAACGTTTGCAGCGTTGCCATCAAAAACATTGGGGGACGCACCATTTGCATTAACTGCAACTTCATCTTCAGGGTTGGTACTTGTATATTCCAGTTCAAATTCTGCTATTGCAACGGTTAGTGGAAACATAGTAACCTTGGTAGCGGCCGGCAGTGTAACTATTCATGCTAATCAAGCAGGGAATGCAAATTATAATGCAGCTACTCAGGTAAGCCAAAATTTTTGTGTCAATCCGGCAAAACCAACAATCACTGCTAGCCAGATTGATACAGAAACGCCAACTCTTACCTCCAGTGCATCTGTGGGCAATCAATGGTTTTTAAATGATGCAGCGATAGCCGGGGCAACAAACGTTACGCTTGGGGTAACCTCTGTTGGAATTTACAAACTGCAAGTTACCGTAGGTGGCTGTCCCAGTGTGTTCTCTGAAATCTATACGTTTATCATTACAGGAGAGGATTCATTTAAAAGGCATCAATCCGAATTTTTGATTTATCCTAACCCAACACTGGATCGATTGACAGTAGTACTGCCGGATGTAACAGAAAATAAAATAATTACCATCTATACAATCAATGGACAAAGAACCGACTTCAAAGAGACGTACAACAAAGAAATACAGTTTGATGTTGATGGCTATTCCCCTGGAATTTATCTGGTTAAGATTTCATCAACCCGATATAATGATGTTGTTCGTTTCACGAAGCAATAACCAATCCATAATGAAGATCCATACATCAACTAATCTCGCTTTTATCACAATGATTTTTAGCGCACTGTTATTTTTACAAAGCTGTAGCAGTAAGGGAGGCGATCCTTCCCCAGCCGATCAAATGAAAGCAATTCTTATTGCGGGCAGTTGGAATCTACAAACAGTATCCGTTGATGGGGTAGATAAAACCGCTGTTTACACAGGGTTAACGATTAAATTCACAGACGGCAACTTTACAACCACAAATGGCCGTGTCGTGTGGCCTGCCTCGGGCACATGGCAATTTGCTAATGATAGCGGAAAGATTATAACTCGAGGCGATGGACTTTCAATAACCATTGAAGAGGCAACGGCAAGTAAATTGATTTTAAAATTTAATTGGAGTCAAAACACACTTGGCCCAGGAAGGACTACTTCTGTAAAAGGGGAAAACGTTTTTACGTTTGGAAAATAAATTAGATTAGTCAAACAGATTCATAATACTACTATTTAATTTTTTAACAGCTGCGGTATGAGATTTAATTTTATAACGTTGTTTATATCCCTGGCCACGATTTCTGGATTCGCACAGGAAAAGGAGTCTGAGAAAATTAATATGCCTTTTGATGAGGAAACAAAAAAATATACGTACAACGAAGTCATAGAGGTACCAGGAGTGTCAGCAGAGCAAATGTATAAACTGGCTAAAGACTGGTGTAAGAAAAAATATACGGATGATAATTTTTCCATTGATGAGGTGAATGTTGAATTGGCTGATATTGGCAGTTTTCCACTTACCACCACACTAGGTAAGGGTTTGTCAAGAATAGTACTTACACAAACTATTTTGTATAACGCAATATTTTCATTTAAAGAGGGTCGGTGTCGATTTCAAATCACTAACATCAAAATGTCACAAACATCAGCAGGCACAACCGAAGAGCGAACCATGGAAGCCTACTACAAAATTGTTCAGGATGCCGGCATTGGGGCAACAAGACGAGCCCGGGCCACCTTGTTCAACGAAATTGACAGTAAGATGAAAGAAATAATTGTAGAAGTAAAGAATGCCCTTCAACATGGGCCCAAAAAATCAGACTGGGAGTAACCCTCCGTTTTTCTAAAGTTAACGGGGCTCAAAATTTAAATTGAACTGAATGCCTACATAATAATTTCTCCTTGCAGCTGCATTAAAATAGCGGCCACCGGCTGCATTCAAATCATTTCCTAAACTATAGGTTTCATCCAGCAGATTATCCGCGCCAGCAAAAATATCTATCGGTAGCTTTTTAGACGAAGTCTTGTAACCTAATCTACTTCCAAGCAATGTATACGAATTGGCAAAAGCAGTGTTGGCATCATTAAGTGGCAGAGAGGATGTGTAGTTGAGCGTAACATGCCAATAAATACCCTTTCGCAAGACTAGATCCAGGCCACCTGTATAAACATGTTTAGGCACTCCGGTTAAATCGTTGCCGCTAAACGAAACATTATCTTTTTCGTAATCTTTAAATTGGTAATTATTTAGGGTAACACCCGTCCAGATTTTAAAAGCAGAAAACGCTGAAGGAAGCGAGGTAGGGTTCCAATTTAGCAATACTTCAGCACCATTTTGATTGGTTGCTCCAGCATTCACAAAGTAATCTGCTCCCGTGTTATCCCTTCGCACCACAATCGTTTCGTCTAATGCAAAATGATAAAGAGCCGCATCTACAAAAAACTTGCGATTGATAAAATAACCACGTACTCCTAATTCAATCTGCATTCCTTTTTCGGATTTTAAGTCGGTATTAAAAACCCCATTGGATGGCCGAACTTCTGCCAAGGTAGGTGGAGAAAATCCCCAGCTTGCATTGGCATGTAGAGAGAAAGCATCATTTAATTTTCTGAGCACCGCAAAACGGGGAGTTAATACAGGATTGTAGGATACTTCTTCGGGCACCACCGGTAAAGTAGATAGCCGAAGTAATTGATAGTCCACCCAGTTGGCACTAAGTCCGGCTGTAATTATCCATGCATCTTTACTGAATTCGCTTAGTCCAAAGACACTATATTGTAAGGTTCTGATTTCATCGTCACCCTGTAACAATCCAGGATTGCCTTGAAGGTTTTGATAATTTTTAACCGGTGAATAGCCACGCATAAATTCACCCCCCCCATATAGTTTGGATTGCCAACCCCCCAAGTCAAAAGTAAAATCAGTAACACTTCGAGCCCCCATGTTTTGTTCAAGTCTGCGTTCGTAATTACGAATGGATGGATTTTCGAACTGAACGAAATTCCCATAAACACCCGTGCGGTTGTGAAGATTTTTGGAAAATTGATACTGATGAGAAACGCCTGCATAAAAAGACCGAAGTGAAACGGAAGCTTGTTGCGAAACTGCTCCGGGTTGTGTGCCAGCCGCAGGTCTTGCTTGACGCGGGTTAGTATTAAACTCGGTTTCATTTAATCCACCCGGAGTTTGGTAGAATAAGTCGGTGTAAAAGATAGTAGTTTCTAGTTTTTCTTTATCGGACAAAGAGAAACTAAAGGTACTGTTGAGTTGATCGCGCACCATACGTGTTTGCTCACGATAGCCATTGGCTTGTTGATGTTGGTAACTTACGCTGTGACTTGAATTTTCTTTTCCTTGATTAAATGCAAGTTGATAACCTTGCAAGCCATAACTACCCCCCAACCAAGAACCACGTAGCCTGGTCTCGTTTTTCGGCTGTGCTGATTGAAGTAAAAGAACTCCTCCCGTTCCTGCCCCATACAAACTGGAGCCTGGCCCTTTAATGATTTCAATTTGATTGATCGAATTTGCATCCAGTTGGTTCAAATACGTATTACCACCAGGGTCGGTCATGGGTAAATTATTCCAATAGACTTTTACATTGCGCACCCCAAACGGTGAGCGTAATGAACTTCCCCGAATTGAAAACCGATAACTCCCTGGCGACCGTTCTTCCATGCGAACACCCGGCAACGTGTTGACTGCCGATACTAATGATGTATTGCTAAACCGGGCTAAATCACTTTGCACAATCAATCCAACCGAAGCCGGAACTTGCAACAGAGGACGATCGGCTTCGTAAGCTCTAACCGTAACTTCTTCCAACACTTTTACTGAATCAACTTTTGCCTGACCGATAAGGTGGTGCGTTAAAAACAGGAGGGAGCCAAATAGTATTTTATTCACAGCTTAAAATTACGAAGTTTCCTGAAAGCTATTGGATTCTGATACCACGCGGGCTAATATTCCTGCAATACAGTATCCAGCGATTTCACCCCTCCAAAATATCCCATCAATTTTATTAATATCCGGTCGACTAACGTATCTGGGCAAGAAGCCCCGCTCGTAAGAATAATTTTAACAGGTTTTTTGTCGGGTAGAAAATCAGAAGTGATTTTCTTTTCTTTTTTATGATAATTGAAATGATGAATCTCTGTTGCCGATTTTATTTCATTTTCTGAATTGATAAAATAGGTTGGAAACCTTCGTTCACATAGTTCCACAATATGGGAGGTGTTTGAGCTGTTGTAGCCGCCCACCACAATTGCTAAATCAGCATCTGATTCTAAAAGTTGATACGTTGAATCTTGGTTGTCGTTGGTTGCATAACACAACGTATCGCGCGTGTCAGCAAAATGTTGTTTGATGGTTGAGATTCCATATTTCGAAATCATTGTTTGTTTAAAATAATCTGCGATTCCCTGGGTTTCGGAAGCCAACATAGTAGTTTGGTTAACTACCCCAACGCGTTGCAAATGAACATCCGGATTAAATCTTTCTGAAAATCTTCCTTCAAACTCTTTATAAAATTCTTTCTGAGGTTTTGTTCCTGTTATATAGTTACCCAATTGCATAGCTTCTTCCATGTCTCGAACGATGATGGAGGGGCCGTTATGAGAACTGTGCGAAAAGGTAGCTTTAGTTTCTTCGTGCTTTGGTTTGCCGTGAATGATGATCGTGTATTGATCCGCACCCAACTTTTCTGTTCGGTTCCAAACTTTTTCAACAAATGGACAGGTTGTATTATATTTTTGAACTTCCACTCCTTTATCAAGAAGGAGGTGTTCGATTTCCAGGGTGGTACCAAAAGCGGGAATAATCACTACATCATCTTCGTGGATATTTTCCCACGGGATAAACTGAGTTCCATCCGTGTCCATGATAAACTGAATTCCTCGGGTTTCCAAATCTTTATTTACCTCTGGGTTATGAATCATCTGACTCAACAGATATACTTTTTTGCCTACTGATTCCTCGAGCGCGCGGTAACTAATCTCAATAGCATTTTCTACCCCATAACAAAAGCCAAAATGACGAGCAAGAATAAATTGAACCGGCCCTAAATCTAACATGGTTGGTGAAAAATCTTGCTTGCGCAGATCTTTCAGTCTGCGAGCTTCTTTTATCTTTCCGGTTATGGAAGACCGGTAATAAGCAGGGATATCAAACTTTTTAATAACGGGTACTATTGAGTTCACAAAGGTAGTCCACAAAATGTATTCATATGGATATTAATAAATAAAAAAGCCTTCGGGATTTACATCCGAAGGCTTCTGGCTGCGCACTTAGTTTTCAAGCAGCTTTTGATAGTTTATCTTCTTTAATTTTATTAGTTCGTACTTCTTTTGTTTGGAGATCAAACCACCGCACTTCTACCAGGTTTGATTTTAAGTACTTGAGCACTTCCATAACTTTTCCATCAATTTTGCTGCGGACATGCTCTCCTTTTTTAAACAGCTTTCTCATTACTAATTGGTTTGGTTTTACATTCTTAATGCATAAATATACTCACGCGGATAGTCTTCGTAAATACCAGCGAAGGTAATTAAGTCACCTGCCTTTTTCTTTTTGATAATTTTATTAACGTCTTCGACAGACTTAACAGGTAAATCATCAATATGGGTGATGATAAATCCATCGCGCATCCCGGTGCGCTTTAGTTTACTATTATCAAGTGATTTAACCCTTACGCCTTGCTCAAGGTCTAACCGCTTCAGCAATTTAGCTTCCACGTTCTCTAATTCAAAACCTAAAGCTGCGGCCTCTATTTTTTCTTCTCGTTTAACGGTGGAGGTATTTCCCTCTCTATTCTTTAAGATTACGGGAATTACTAATATTTTTCCACCACGATCAACGGTAACTTCAATTTTATCCCCTGGGCGCTTTCGACCTACGTACTCGATTAAAGCGGCACTGGATTTGATAATTGCCCCATCTATTTTTGTTACCACATCACCCGGTTTTAAGCCGGCTGCTTTTGCTGCACTTTTATTTTCATCTTTGCCATACCCAGCGATATAGGCTCCCTCATTAATATCCAGTCCTTCTTCTTTGGCAAGATTGCTGTCAACACTTCTAACCTCAATGCCCAGCCAACCACGTTGAACAGTTCCAAAGGCAATTAGATCTTCCGTAATTTTACTTACAATATTGGAGGGTACCGCAAATCCATAACCAGAATATGAACCGGTGGGACTGGCAATAGCAGTATTGATTCCAAGTAATCCACCGGTTAAATCCACGAGTGCGCCACCGCTGTTTCCTGGGTTAATGGCGGCATCAGTTTGAATAAAGGATTCGATAGCTGTGCGTGCCGCTTCCCCATTTCCTCCACGATTGCCGGAATTAATAATATTTATGTTTCTTCCTTTTGCACTGATGATCCCTGCAGTTACTGTAGAGTTTAGGTTGAATGGATTTCCAACCGCTAGCACCCACTGACCTACCTTTGAATCATCGGAATTTACGAAGGATAAGTAAGGAAGGTCTTTTTCATTTATTTTAATCACGGCTAAATCAGTATCCGCATCGGTACCAATAACTTCTGCTCTCAATTCACGGTTATCGTAGAGTGTTACGTGCACAATTTCAGCGCCATCCACTACGTGATTGTTGGTAACGATGTATCCGTTTTTATTGATGAGCACACCAGAGCCTGTACTTTGTCTTGGCCCTTGACTTTCACCGGGTCCTTCAAAGAAATACCGAAATTGTTCCGGTATTTGAGAATTATCACGCACTGTTCGCTCTTGCGTAGACCGGATATGAACAACCGCTTTGGTTACGCTCTCTGCCGTGCCTGTAAAATCAAGAGGCACCATTTGGCCTTGCTCGTTTACCTGATACGCTACCTGTGAAGTTGGAACTCCATTTACGTGTTCAATCCTAACTCCCCGCTGCTCTTTTGCCAGCCATTGTGAGGCTACGATGGTAATCACACTACCCAACACCGCAGCCAACAAAATTGATCCAAATCGTTTCATACAATTAAAAAAATTAAAGTTGAATTTTTAGCCGAAGTAAGATGCTCTTCAGCAACTAAAAGTTGAATATTAACTCTGAAATTTTCCACTCGGCTCATTACAATCCCCATCTCAAAAGAAATGCCAGTGCACTAAGAACGAGTTCACACGCATTTTTGGTTCAATTTAACTGACAAAATTTCATTTTTTTATCAGTACCCCATTTTGATATTCATACTCGATTGTAACGTTTCCTTGCTGATCATACCATTTAGAGATCCCATCGCGAGTACCCATTTTATATAATCCTTCTTCCATTACTTTACCATCGGGGTAGTATATTTTCACAGTCCCTTCTAACTTACCATTCTTATAAAAGCGCTCTTCTTTTACAATTGTGTAATTGAATTCTCTATACTCTCCGTCCAGTTGATCAAGGTGATAATTAGAACGTTTAGTTAACTGCCCATTATCATTAAACTCAAGGGCTGCTCCTTCTTTCTTTCCATTAACGTAGGAAGTGATAGATTTAGTTAGTCCGCTCGGATAATACTCTACCCACGAACCTTCCCGTTGCTTATTGAGGTATAATCCAGAAGCAGTGACTTTCCCGTTATTGTCATTTACGGTAACCTTTATAAGACCCGGTGAGTCTGAGAACTCTTTTTGCTCGGCACCGATTGGTGTGCCAACTAGTTCAATTGAAGAACTTGCTGAGCCTCGTTTTTCAGAGCAAGAGATTAAAGAAACAAACAGCACGACAACGTATACCCTCATGACGTAGAAATTTATCGGCTAAATATATTAAGTAACTTTACTTTTTGTCAAGTAAAAACTTAAAACTGAGCGAGTGAAAATTCAAGGTACAATCTCATTAAAGCAAGGACGCGATCATTCCGTAAAGCGATTTCATCCGTGGATTTTTTCTGGGGCTATTCAACAAACACTGGGAGATCCTGGGGATGGTAGCTGGGTGGAGGTACAAGATGCTAAAAAAGCAACGCTTGGCTTTGGACACTATCAAAATGGATCTATCACAGTTCGCGTAATTACATTCGGCACATCGGCACCCACCGAAACCATTTATGCAGAAAAAATAGGAAGGGCGCTAGATCAACGATTGGAAACCTGTGTTGTTTCTGAGCACACCAACGCCTATCGGTTAGTGCATGGTGAAGGAGATGGATTGCCTGGATTAGTAATTGACATTTACCACGAAGTGGCTATTGTGCAAGCGCATTCTTCGGGGATGCTGATCGATCGCACATTGGTAGCTGATGCAATCAAACATGTATTTGAGGAACGTTCGATTAAACTATCTGCAGTGTATAATAAGTCAATTTCTGGGAAATCGGAAAGTGAATATTTATTGGGAATGGCTGCGGTACCGCACATTGTTGCTGAGCATGGAAATAAATTTTATGTGGATTGGGAGGAAGGACAGAAGACAGGATTTTTTCTTGATCAGCGTGAAAATAGAAAATTGTTGGGCGAAATGGCTAGAGGTAAAACAGTGTTAAACACGTTTTGCTATACGGGTGGATTTTCTGTGTACGCGCTTCGGGGTGGCGCTAAGTTGGTAAATTCTGTTGATGCCTCCGAAAAAGCTATTTCATTGACCCGAAAAAATTTGAGTCTCAATGGATTTGATTCCAATCAGCATGAATGCTATGCAAGAGACACGTTTGATTTTTTGAAGGACAAGAAAGATGTGTATGATTTAATCATTCTTGATCCACCTGCTTTTGCAAAACATAAAGAGGCAAGGCACCAAGCCGTAAAAGGATATCAGCGCTTAAATGCCGAAGCTATGAAAGCAATTCGATCGGGAGGAATCATTTTTACCTTCTCTTGTTCGCAAGTAGTGGATAGCCAATTATTTTACGATACAATTGTATCTGCTGCTATACAGGCTGGCAGACAAGTAAAAGTGGGGCATCATTTATCGCAACCTGCCGACCATCCCGTTTCTCTTTTTCACCGTGAGGGTGAATATTTAAAAGGCTTGGTGCTGTATGTTGAGTAGCTTCTTGAATACAAATTAATGTTTGCGCAATTTAGATAATGTACTATCCAGTATGGAGGACATTTTATCAATTGCACCACTCAACGCATCGTCAAGGTTAGAGGCGTGGTTGCGGGTAGTTACCGGACTTAATCCCTTCAGTTTTGCTTCGATAAGACAGCGTTTGTCATCATCGCCACCTTTGGCGCCATTCTCATCCCGAAAGTGCACATCAATACGGGTGATATGTTCGCTAAATCGATCAAACTCCGCCTCAAGAGTTGATTTACAATAATCAATGAGTCTTTCGCTTCCTTCAATGTTTCGGTCGGTGTTAACTTCTATTATCATAATAATGGATTGGTTCTTTATGTAAAGTAATTTATTTAACCACAGCAGCTGGTTCTTCCGGATGTTTAACGTAGCGCTCAAAGAATTCAATCACACGCAACATATGATCCATCATTCTTCCCGGGTTTCCACTACGGGTCAGTTCATGGCCTTCTTTTGGATAGCGAATGTATTCAACGGGCTTATTCAAAATCTTTAAACTCTTGTATAGCATTTCAGACTGAATAACACCGGTGCGTAAATCCTGGTCGCCATGAATGATTAAAAACGGAGTATTGATTTTATCCACATATGTGAGCGGAGATTCAGAATCTAACAGGGTTTTGGTTTTTGGTTCCCAGGGATAGCCACCAAAGTGATCGGGCACTAAGCGCCAGGCGTTCCCCTCACCCATAAAGGTGGTGAGATCGTACACCCCGCGTTGTGCATTAGCCGCCTTAAAGCGATTATCGTGACCTATTATCCAAGCTACCATGTAACCCGCATAACTTCCACCCTCAACAAACAACTGATCTTTGTCAATCCAGGTATGTTGTTTTATCGCTTCATCAAGTGAGGCAAGAATATCATTGGCAGGGCCATTGCCCCAATCTTTAAAATTTCCTTTTTTAAATGTATCGCCATAGCCACCACTGCCGCGAGGATTGCAATACACAACGCCATATCCCCAGCTGTTTTCAAGTTGATATTCATGCCACATTGAAAAAGCGCTTGGTCCCCACATAGCAGATGGACCTCCGTGAATATTTAAGATAGTAGGATATTTTGTTCCATCTTTTTTAGCAACAGGTTCCATTACCCAATATTGAATCTTAGTTCCATCAGGTCGCGTAAGCCAATGTTCTTTTGGGACGATAACGAACTTGTCTTTTAACCACACCTCATTTAACTGAGTGAGTTGCCGTGTTGATCTATCTTTAAGATTTAATAAATAAACCTCCCACGGATTTTTCATCTCAGTGATTGCGTACACCACTTTATCACCACGCAGATCAAAGTCGTTTACTCCGCTATTATCACCTAAAATTTTTGTTATGCTTCCTCCTTTGGCAGGAACGCTATACAACGGAATGTCGCCTTCAGTTTGTGCAGAGAAATAAATCGTTTTGTTATCAGCAGACCATATGGTGCTGCCAACATCACGATCTAATGAGGCGGTTAAAATAGTCGGTTTGCCTTCAGTGGCGGAAACAATTGCCAATTGAGTTTGTGTGGCGTGACGATTCTCAACTGCAGTTGCATAAAATGAAATTTGTAATCCATCGTGCGAATAGGTTGGGCTTGAGATACTATAGCCCGGCCATGTTAAAAACTCTTTTGCAGTCTTTGTAGTCACATCAATTACCCAAAGATCATTTTCTCTTTCGCGATCGGGATGAATTTTATAAATGCGTGAATGACAAATAATGGTTTTGCCATTTGGCGACCACTCAGCTCCTTGAAAATCCTGAAAGCCTTGTGTGAGTTGGATGTCTTTTTCTTCGCTTTCCAGAGTTTTTATAAATAAGTGCGAGAAACTTTCTTCGGGCTGCAAGTTCATTTCGCCTTGTAGATCTTGCCGCACAAGAACACGGGGATTGTTTTCAAATGTATTTTTTGCAAGCCAGGCACGTACTTCTTCCAACGATCCATCCGGACTAGTAGCTAGTTTATTCCTTTCTTCTGGTTTTAATGCTTTATAGTTAGGCTCGTCTCCTTGTGTGCGACCGGGGCGTTCGTAATTCCAGGGAGTCTTGCCTTCAATTTTAGAAAAGGGAATACTGGCAGAATATAAAATCTTTTTCCCATCAGGTGACCAGCGTGGATTACCAACACCATATTCCGAATTTGTAATTACATGTGCTTCGCCCCCACTCAGCGGCAACAACCATAATTGAGAACGCTCACCCTCCATCCGCACAAATAAAATTTGTTTCCCATCGGGCGACCATTGGGGCTGCCCATCATTTTTATCACCGAAGGTTAATTGTACAGGATCCGTCTTCGCATTTAAATTGGTTAAATACAAGTGCCGGGTATAATAGTAGTCGTTTTCATTTTTTATGGCTTTGCGCGTTACCACCATTACCGCCTTTGAGCCATCAGGTGAAATTTGAAGTTGACTCGCTGTGGCGATCTTCATAAGATCTCCGGCAACAATCGGCTTCTTGTTTTGCGAGTAGGCAACAAAACTCAATGACAAAAAGATAATGAGAAGCGAAACACTTCGGTTCATATTCATAATAGGAAATTAAAGTTGATGTAAAAACTTCGAAAAGTTAATCAAGCGGAAGCTACCATCGCAAGGATGTCATCGACAAACTCTCGAGAATTACTTAAGCGGGGAACTTTGTTTTGCCCACCTAGTTTTCCACGCTTTTTCATCCAGTTGTAAAAGGTGCCCTCGGCAACAGAATGGATAGTCGGTGCTACCAATGCGATGTCGTGAGCGCGCTTTGCATCATAATCAGAATTTATCTCTCGCAATGTTTTATCAAGGACGTGATTAAATTCATTTATATCCCTTGGGCAAGTCTTAAATTCTATGATCCATTCGTGTCCACCTTGTTTAGACTTTTCAAGGTAAATGGGAGCGGCTGTATAATTGTCAATGACGGCACCTGTGTGTTCGCAGGCTTTGGTAATGGCAAACTCAGCATTTTCGATAATTACCTCTTCTCCAAAAGCATTGATGAAATGTTTTGTTCGGCCAGTAATTCTAATTCGATGCGGAGCAATGCTTGTGAACTTAACAGTGTCGCCAATATTATATCGCCAAAGTCCGGCATTCGTAGTAATAACCAACGCATAGTTTTTCCCCACTTCCACATCGGCTAATGAAATTGCATCTGGATATTCTTTATCTAATTCTTCTACCGGAATAAATTCATAGAATACGCCATAGTCAAGCATCAAAAGCAAATCTTCCGAATCGGGTTGATCCTGAATTCCAAAGAAACCTTCGCTTGCATTGTACGTTTCCCAATATTTCATTTGATCACCGGGAATGATTGAACGGAAAAGTTTTTTGTAAGGCTTAAAGGCAACGGCTCCATGAAAGAATACCTCTAGATTTGGCCACACTTCCAGCACCGAATCTTTTTTTTGTGCTTCTAAAATATGTTGTAATAAAAGAACAGTCCAGGTGGGGACTCCGGCAATGTGGGTAACGTTGGCGCCAATCGTTTCCTGAGCAAGTCGCTCAATTTTCTCTTCCCAATTTTGCATTAAAGCAACTTCCAAACTTGGGGTTCGAATAAATTGAGCCCAGGGCGGCAGGTTATGCATGATTACAGCTGAAACATCTCCGTAACGAGATGTAGCAGAGGGATCAAACTCGTTCAGTTGAGAACTGCCTCCTACGGCTAATCCTTTACCCGAAAAAATCTGCGTGTCAGGAAAATTATTGACATAGATAGAAAGCAAATCTTTACCGCCTTTGAAGTGACATTCGTCCAGCGCTTCGGTTGTTACCGGAATGAATTTACTACGGTCGTTTGTAGTACCACTTGATTTGGCAAACCATTTTACTTCAGAAGGCCACAGCACATTTTGTTCACCATGCATGAGCCGATTGATGTAGGGAAAGAGTTGCTCGTAGGTGTGGATGGGAACACGCCTTTTATAGTCTTCGTAATGCATAAGATCGTCAAAAGCATACTTTTGACCAAATTCGGTGTACCGGGCGGTAGCCAGCAATCGCTTCAATACTTCTTCCTGAACTTCGTGTGGGTATTTTTTGAAAAGCTCAATCTGGTGAATGCGCTTTTTCATCACCCAGGTGAGAATGGAGTTTAGGAATTGCATAGAAACTCAAAAATAGAGTTAGTTCTTAGAATGCAAAAGGCTGTATTTGATAAAGTGGATGGAAAGCTTGATAATTAATAGTCTCTGCTAGACGTTATTATTACATGGATCGAATCACATTTAATCAGCAGACCTTGACCTACGCAATTGAAAATTCTGACCTAGATACACTTTACGAACCAACGGATCATTCGCAAGTTCTTCAGCCGTACCTGCTTTGAAAAGTTTCCCCTCCACCATCAAATACGCGCGATCGGTAATGGAAAGCGTTTCGTCAACATTATGATCTGTTATTAAGATACCAATATTTTTCTTTTTTAACCGTGAAACAATGCCTTGAATTTCTTCTACCGCAATCGGGTCTACTCCCGCAAAGGGTTCATCTAATAAAACAAACTTAGGGTCTACAGCCAGTGCCCGTGCAATTTCGGTCCTTCTACGCTCACCACCGGAGAGCACCATCCCCTGACTTTTGCGCACATGTGTTAAGCTAAATTCTTCAAGCAACTTCTCAACTTTTTCTTTGCGATCTTTTTTTGGCATGTCGCGCATTTCAAGCGGAGCCATTATGTTTTCCTCTACTGTGAGACTCCGAAACACAGATGCCTCTTGTGCCAAATAGCCAATGCCAATTTTTGCACGCTGGTACATAGGAAGTGAAGTAATCTCTTGTTGATCCAGAAAGATGTTACCTTCGTTGGGTTTGATCAACCCAACAATCATATAGAAACTCGTTGTTTTGCCAGCACCATTGGGGCCTAGCAACCCTACTATTTCGCCTTGCGCCACGTGCACCGATACATTGTTAACGACTGTACGTTTTTTGTATCGCTTTATTAAATTTTCAGCGCGCAGTTCCATGGTTAATCAAATTTAAGATCTTTAATCCGTAGCTGAAGGGAAGTCATGCCATTGTAGGTATTTTCCTCCAAGGTGAATGCAATCCGAAAATATTCTCCGGTGGCAAGGCGGTCGTAATGTTCCATTAAGTCGAAAGCGACCGCATTAAATACGGTGTTACTTCCAGCTTGACCTATTAAAAAGCGCAAGTGTTTGTCTTTAAAACTTGAGAGAGAATTCATGACAAAAACATTTTTGGCTTCAAAAACAGGCTTATGATTATCGGGACCAAACGGTGCCATTTGTTTGAGCACCTTATTGAACTTAGTGTTCATGATGTCAAATTGAATAGGCGTATCTATTTCTATAACAGGTGTTCTCATTTCTTCCGTAAGGGAAGCAGAGACAATTTCCTCAAAACGTTGCTGAAAGGCTTCCAGATTTTTGCGATCAAGGGTAACACCCGCTGCATATTTGTGACCGCCAAACTTGTCGAGCAAATCACCGCACTGAAGCAGGGCATTATAAAGATCGAAATCTTTAATGCTGCGTGCCGAGCCGGTAAGTTTGCCATTCGATTCAGTGAGGATCACCGTAGGTTTGTAGAATTTTTCAACACACCGAGCAGCAACTATGCCAATTACCCCTTTATGCCAGGTTTCTTTAAAAAGAACTGTTGATTTCGATTTTAATAGTGCCTCGTTACCTTCAATCATAGCAACCGCTTCCTCAGTAATGCTCGAATCAAATTCTCTACGAACATCATTCTTAAGATTTATCTTTTCTGCAAGCAGGTTGGCTTCTTCTTCGCTTTGCGCGATTAACAACTCAACAGCTCCCTTTGCGTGGGCAACTCTTCCGGCAGCATTAATGCGCGGGCCGAGGGTAAACACAATTCCTGAAATATCCAATTCACCTTTGGTCGCGGAGATTTCTTTTAACGCCTTAAGTCCTGGTCTGGGGTTTTGATTTAACTTTTGTAATCCAAAATAAGCAAGGGTTCGGTTTTCACCGGATATGGGAACAATGTCCGAGGCAATACTAACCACCACCAAATCTAAAAATTCATAAACCTCTTCCTGCTTTCTATACCTTTTTGCAAACGCTTCAATCAGTTTTAACCCCAGACCACACCCACTCAACTCATTAAACGGATAGTTACAATCTTCCTGTTTAGGATCGAGCACAGCCACTGCATTTGGAATTTCAAGGCCCGGAAGGTGATGATCGCAAATAATAAAATCAATTCCTTTATGACTGGCTAGCGTTACCATGTCAGAAGCTTTGATACCTAAATCAAGGGCTATGATCAACGTAAATTTATTTTTATCGGCCCACATAATTCCGGCTTCAGAAACTCCATACCCTTCTGCATAGCGATCGGGAATATAGAAATCACAGTGTGAATAAAAACTTTTGAGATAACTATAGACTAAGGCAACTGACGTAGTTCCATCCACATCATAATCACCATAAATCAAAATTTTTTCTTTATCATCAATCGCTTTCTTCAATCGCTGCACCGCATGATCCATATCTTTGAGTAGAAATGGATCGTGAAGGTGATCAAGGGAAGGGCGGAAGAATTTTTTTGCAGAATCAAAATCGCGAATGCCACGTTGCCAAAGCACTGTTGATAAATGTGTATTTACATTGATGGCGTTACTAAGAATTTCTACTTCATCGGCAGGTGGTGTGGGCTTGTATATCCATCGGTTTTGCATGTTATTTTTTTTCGAAATTTACAGCTCCGTTTTTACCCTCCACACCTTCTTCGCCATGGAAACCGCGGATACCATTTTTACCATCGCGCACCGGGCCTAATCCGGTTAAGCCACCGCGCCCAGCCTGGCCACCTAAACCGGCAAAACCACCATAATTTTTTATATAAAGTTTGCTGCCCAACCAGATTGGATATTCCGGACAGCGCTTACAATCTATTGTAATATTTCCTCCATCACCCCCATTTCCTCCTCGAGCACCACTTCCTCCTTGTCCTCCATCACCCCCTGCACAAACGCGAGTTCCGGGGCCCCCACCCCCACCTTGCCCACCATTACCCCCTTGTCCGCCATCGCCACCGTTTACGTTTATGGTAAGCGATCCGTTAATCTGAATATCGTCAGAATAGATAAAGACATTAATTCCATTTTTTCCTGTAAGACCATCTGCTCCATCAATACCTACCGCCCCTTGCCGGCAAGGGCTTGCCTGATCAGCCCCGTTTGCGCCATTGGCTCCATCCTCACCTTTTAATCCTGATCCATTGATTACGCACCCTTTACCAATGAAGGCAATTTTTGCGTGGATAAAGTTGTCTTTCTTTTCGCGGTTTAAAATGATTTGAGAAGAATCGGCCATGATCAAAGTGTCCACTACCAGAATGTCAGAAGCCTGTATCAAATACTTTTCCCCTCTTTTGAGCAAAAGTTTTTCAAGCCGAATTTGAGCAGAAGTTGAAAGAAAGCTTCCCAACAGAACAAGACAACACACTAATCTCACCATCGGGCAAAAATAAGAATACTATTGAGAAGGGCTAAAATAGAAAAGGCAACGCTGATTGCGTTGCCTTACCTTGAGTCTACTAAATTATTTAGAGGCTTCGGCCTTTTCAGCCACTACCCCTTCCAAAACGTCCTTAATATCAACACGAACGCCATCTTTAAAGGGAACGATCCAGGCATCTTTTACACCCATTTCACGCATGTATTTTTTAAATTTATCGGCTTCCCAATAATCACGGAAGATGCCAATGGTAAATTTTTGTTCACCTTTATCAGTGGCTTCGCCACCAAAGTTTGGATTATTATCAAAGTATTTTGAAAGGTCTTTGTTCTTAAATGCCCCTATCTGAACTTTGAAAACAACGCCTTTCGAAAAATCCATTGAATTAGCAGCCGGTGCAGCTTTCAACTGCTCAAGTTCTGCTCGGGCGGAGGTCAATTCCCCTCTCATTCTGGAAAGTTGATCTTCCAATTCGGCAATGCGTGAATTCTTTTGACTGATTTGGGAGTTTAGGGTTCCTACTTGACCTTTCAGCGAGGCATTATCGGTGTCAGCTACTTGCTTTTCATCGGTTAAGGTTTTGAGGCTAGCAGGATTTTTTTTGTATTCTTTGGCTTTCTTTTTCCATTCTTTTTTCTCCGCTTTTGAGAGCTGGGCGAAAACTTGCATGCCGGAAAAAATCAGCGCCAGGCAAAGTACTACAACTTTAGTTTTCATTTATGTTGGGGTTAATAATTAAATAAAAGTAAGAAAATATTCTGAAAACGATACATTCAAGGCATTTTAGAATGATAAAGCTAAAATTATCATTTGCCCACTCATCTAATCAATCCAGGCTACCTACCATTTTTTCGGGACGCACCCATTCATCAAATTGCTCTGATGTTACCAACCCCAATTCAATAGCAGCCGCTCTTAGCGTTTTGTCTTCTTTGTGCGCCTTCTTGGCAATTTTTGCTGCGTTCTCATATCCAATATGCGTATTCAATGCTGTTACTAGCATGAGAGAGTTTTCCATGTGTTGTTTTATGATTGGCAGATTAGGCTCAATGCCAATCGCACATTTATCATTAAAAGAAACGCACGCATCGCCAATTAAGCGAGCAGATTGCAATACGTTAGCTGCGATTACCGGTTTGAAAACATTCAATTCAAAATGGCCGTTTGCTCCTCCAAATGATACTGCTACATCATTGCCAATTACTTGTGCACATACCATCGTTAATGCTTCAGGTTGCGTTGGATTGACTTTGCCGGGCATAATAGAAGAACCTGGTTCATTATCGGGAATAACAATTTCACCAATGCCAGAGCGCGGCCCTGAGCTTAACATCCGAATATCATTGCCAATTTTCATCAACGAAACGGCAGCACGCTTCAATGCACCTGATAATTCAACCATGGCATCGTGCGCTGCCAGCGATTCAAATTTATTGGGTGCGGTGATAAAAGGATAGCCTGTTAACTCAGCAATTTTTTTGGCAACAAGGACATCATACCCTTTTGGTGTGTTCAATCCGGTACCTACTGCAGTACCCCCTAATGCTAACTCCCGAACAACGTCAAGGGAATTTTTAATGGCGCGCATGCTATTATCAATTTGTTGTACGTAGCCGCTAAATTCCTGACCCAAGGTAAGCGGGGTAGCATCCATAAAGTGTGTGCGCCCGGTCTTTACAATATTTTTAAATGCGGTAACTTTTTTTGCGAGCGTATCACGCAATTTCTGCATCCCCGGAAGGGTAATTTCTACCACTTGTTTATAGGATGCAATGTGCATTGCAGTGGGGAAAGTATCGTTGGAGCTTTGCGATTTATTAACATCATCATTGGGATGAAGAACTTTTTTCTCATCCGTCAATTTACCACCACTTAACACGTGCGCCCGATAGGCAATCACTTCATTGGCGTTCATGTTACTTTGTGTACCTGAACCCGTTTGCCAGATAACCAAAGGAAATTGATCATCCAATTTCCCGGCTACTATTTCATCGCATGCGGTGCCGATTAAATCTTTTTTCTTCGCATCTAATACTCCCAACTCATGGTTGGCCATAGCAGCCGCTTTTTTTAAGTAACCAAAAGCATAGATAATTTCTTTAGGCATGCTGGCTTCGGGACCAATTTTAAAATTGTTACGAGACCGTTCAGTTTGGGCACCCCAATATTTATCGGAGGGCACCTGTACTTCACCCATGGTATCTTTTTCAATGCGGAAGCTCATAGATTTTTTTGTAAAAGTTAATACAACAAATAGACTTTAAAATTAGGCACTAAGAGTCTCAAAAGAAAATTGAAATAATATTGACCTGCAGACCTTAATTGTGCTCGAAATCCTATAAGTGCTTAAGGTCAGTATACTGATCGAGCATCCAACCAGTAAGGCTCATGCGTGGGCGTGAAGCAGGCAAAACTTCGTGTTCTAATAAATCGCTGCGAAAGCACACCAACCGGCCTGCCAGGGGTAACACATCCCGCTCTCCATCTGGATGATAAATACGTAGTTGACCACCCTCTTCTACTTTCCAGTTTTTATTTAAATAACAGATTACGGAAAGTTTACGATGATCATCTTTTTTAAATTGATCGAGATGACGCCTGTAATAACTTCCTGGTGGGTAATTAGTGAGATGCACTTCATAGTCTTTAAGACTCAAAAACAAACCTTGATTTACTGCGCTAATAAGACCTTCCAATTTCGAAAGATAATTGCGTAGCGGATGGGGTGCAGTTGCCCGATCAATCCATTGAATATAATCTCCGCGGATCCCTTCGTTAATTTGTTTATTGATCGTATCGCCAATTCCTGCTTTTTTAAAGTGTAACAAACTGTTTTTGAAATCGTCTAGTTCTAGAATGGAATCTATTTCTTCGCGCGACAGAAAGTGGTCTACGATAGAATACCCGTCCGATGCGATTTCATCAACCAGTGTATTAAGTTTATCAGAGAAAGCATCCATCATGGTGCGAAGTTAAGGGTAGGAATTAACTTTGAGTTTATGAAGCAATCATTTAGTAGTGCAAGTTCTTTTTTTCTGGTTGGGCTTATAAGTACCTGTGGCATACTCTCATGCACGCCCAAAGAAGAGATTGTTTTTAAGGGAGTAAGGCATGTTGTTGTAGAGGCACAGGGAATTGAGCCGGTTTTAACAGCGGAGGCTTTTTTCAATAATCCGAACAACGTACGCATGAAACTCAAAGAGATTCATGTGGATGTGCTGGTGGATGGAAAACTTTCTGCAAAGGTTAGGCAAAATCTAAAGCTGTCGATCCCTGCCATGTCCGATTTTTCGGTTCCACTCACAGCACGGCTTTCTCTTAAAGATTTGGGGCTGGTTGATACCATTATCAATCTTATTGGTGGGAAAAAATATGAAATTCAGTATATTGGTTTTGTTCGTGTTTCGATGCATGGCCTAACCATAAAAGTACCTGTTAAATATAGAGAAGAGAGAAGAATACAGTTTTAATTTACCCGCATAGTTCAATTTTTTGGGTTGTCATAATATCTTACTTTTGTTAAACGACCTAATGGAAAGCCCGTTAAATATCATTCTTATTCTATTATTACTGATAGTAATTTTCCTTCAGGTGCGTGCGTATTTAAACTTGAAACAAAAGAATAAACTGATTTTAGTCCAGAGCAGGGAAATCAAAAGACAAATTCAAGAGCAGGAGCGGAGAAATAAACAGGTTGGAGACTTGGTGCATGAAAAGCAGCAATTAATAGGGTTGGTTTCACACGACTTAAAGGGGCCATTTAATAGGATTTTTGCACTTATTCAATTACTCGAAATCACAAGCGAAAACTTAACGCCTGAGCAGCTCGAGTATATGGGTAAAATGCATCAGATTGTGGCAGATGGATTAGGGATGATCCGTAATTTGTTGGATAATCGAAGGCTTGAAGATCAAGGAATAGATCTCTCATCAGAACCTTTGAACCTCACATCGATTTTAGGTTCACTCACAAAAAATTACCGCACACTAGCCGAAAAGAAAAAAATTCAGATTCATTTTGATGCACCCCCAAACGCAGTTGTCTTAGCGGACAAATTATACGTGTATAGGATTTTTGAGAACCTTATTTCCAATGCTCTTAAATTCTCTCCTGAGAATAGAAACATTTTCATTTCAATTGAAAAAATAGCCTCATCGTATGAAGTACGGGTAAAAGATGAGGGGCCAGGTATTAGTAAAGAAGATCAAACCAAACTGTATCAAAAGTTTCAACGATTGTCGGCCCGCCCTACGGGTGGTGAAAGTTCTACCGGGCTGGGGCTAGCTATCGTAAAAGCATTGGTTGATAAAATGGGAAGTGAACTGCGGTGCGAAAGCAAATTAGGAGAAGGAACTACCTTCATCGTAACGATGGAAGAAAGCGACACACCTATAGTCAGGAAAAAATCAGCAATGGCAATCAATTAAAAAGATAGTAATCGTCTTCGTTGCCATTTAAAACAGCCTCGAGTGACTCAATTACATTTTCGTCCTTAATCACATAATCACGCACCCCCCGTTGAATAAAATTAAGCACCATGTTTCCGTCATCCAGGGAACTGAGCATTACAACTTTATTTTTTGCACTGAGGCGGGACTTTATTTTTTCGTACAGATCAATACCACTCATTCCAGGCAATTTGTAATCAATGATCAATACATCAGGCAACGAACGTTCCAAGGCAATTAAGCCCTCTTCTGCACTAAAAAATGTTCTAATGGAGTAGTCAGCATTGTTGCTAAGCGATTTCTTAATGAAGTCCGCGTAAATTGTGTCGTCCTCTACCAGGTATATCGTCATAGTTGATGTAAGAGGTTGCAATATAACAAGTTCTTTATTTTTAGGACACCCAAAAAACCCCAGAGCCAGTGAATTTTCACTTTCATTTGCCGCTTATTGAAACTTTTTAGGTTAAAACCGACATTCGCGCTACCTTCCTTACACCTAACCTACTTCACCCTATGAAACACCTTATTCCGTTTTTTATAGTACTCCTCTATGTTGGAATCAGTTGCTCAGATTCTGAACGGAAAAGCAGCTTGAGATTCTCCCTTTCCTTTACTCAGGAAATGAGCGATCAGGCTCAGGATGGGCGATTGCTGCTTCTGTTAGCAAATAATGATAAATCAGAACCACGCTTTCAAATAAACGATGGCCTTACCACACAACTTGTTTTTGGTGTTGATGTGGAGGGTATGAAGCCGGGGACAGAAATTACTCTCACCGAAGAAAACACATTTGGATTTCCGGTTCGGTCGTTAGCAAATATTCCTAAGGGCGAATATTTTGCACAGGCATTAATAAACCGTTACGAAACCTTTAAATTAAAAACGGGCAAGACTGTTAATCTCCCACCTGATCAAGGTGAAGGGCAACAATGGAACCGCAAGCCAGGAAATTTTTACAGCACGCCTCAAAAAATTTCAGTGGATCCCTCAAAAAAAGAAACCATTAAAATTTTGATGGATAAGAAAATTGAAGCTCTTCCTGAGCCTGTCGATTCCAAATATATAAAACACATAAAAATTCAAAGTAAACTGCTCACTGAATTTTGGGGACGTCCCATGTTTGTTGGAGCACATGTGCTAATCCCTGAAGGTTTTGATGATCACCCTGAAGCACATTATCCACTTATGATTTATCATGGTCATTTTCCTAGCGACTTTGGTGGATTTAGTACTGAACCCCCACCCCCTAACATGGACACAACAGATTACGAAGGCCGTTTTGGCATTTATGGGTATAAAAAATTTCAGAAACAGGAAGCTTATAATTTCTACAAACAGTGGACAAGCAAAAACTTTCCACGCTTTTTAGTAATTGAAATACAACATGCCAATCCCTATTATGATGACTCGTATGCAGTAAACTCAGCCAACCTTGGCCCTTACGGGGATGCTATTATGAAGGAATTAGTGCCTGAAATTGAAAAGCAATTTCGTGGCATTGGCGAAGGTTGGGCGCGCTTTACGTATGGAGGATCAACCGGTGGGTGGGAAGCGCTTGCCGTGCAAATGTTTTACCCTGATGATTTTAATGGGTGCTTTGCTGCATGCCCCGATCCCATTGACTTTCGTGCTTTTTGTTTAGTAGATATCTACAAAGATAAAAACGCATACTGGTATGATAGTGATTTTAAAAAACTTCCCCGTCCGGCACACCGCAATTACCTGGGGCAAATTCAAAACACCATGGAAGAAACAAATCATTATGAGTTGGCTTTAGGAACCAAATCCCGAAGTGGGCAACAGTGGGATATTTGGGAGGCGGTGTATTCTCCTCAAGGAGATGATGGATATCCTAAGCGCATCTTTAATAAAGAGACCGGGGAGATTGATAAGAGTGTGGCTGAATATTGGAAGCAGAATTACGATTTGCGTTACATCCTCGAGCGCGATTGGAAAACGCTGGGGCCAAAACTTGAAGGCAAAATTCATATTTACTGCGGAGACATGGATAACTACTATCTTAATAATGCTGTTTACCTCATGGAAGATTTTTTAAAGAAAACACAAACTCCATTTTATAAGGGCGAAGTGGATTATGGCGATCGGGCCGAGCATTGCTGGAATGGCGACCAGGAAAATCCAAATTATGTTTCACGCTTAAGGTACAACACCATGTACCTGCCTAAAATTCTAAAACGAATTCAGGAGAGTGCCCCTCAAGGTGCCGATGTGAAAAGTTGGAGGTACTAAGAGGAATTTTATTTCAACTGCCGCAAATAAAGTTGAATAGTATTTTCCAATCCAAGGTAAAGGGCATCGCAGATGAGTGCGTGGCCAATTGAAACTTCGTCAAGTGTGGGGATAGATTTTTTTAGAAAAGCCAGATTATTCAAATCCAAATCGTGGCCTGCATTAATGCCTAAGCCTATTGCATGGGCAACTTTGGCAGCTTCAACATAGGACTTCACGGCAGCATCTTTGTTTTGAAGATAGTGCGAGGCATAGGGTTCGGTGTAAAGCTCTATCCGATCGGCACCCACTGTTTTCGCGCCTTCAACTTGTTGAATAGCGGGATCAACAAAAACCGAAACACGAACGCTCATTGATTTAATTTCTGAAATAATTTCGGTTAAGAATTTTTTGTTTTTTACAGTATTCCAACCCGCATTGGAGGTTATCGCATCGGGGCCATCGGGCACCAGAGTTGCTTGTGTTGGCTTTGTTTCACGAATGAGTTTCAGATAACGGGCATCCGGATATCCTTCAATATTAAATTCAGTGGTAACAACTTTCTTTAGTTCAATGACATCTGTATATCGTATGTGACGCTCATCCGGACGTGGATGAACCGTTATTCCTTCAGCACCAAAACGCTCGCAGTCTAACGCGGTTTTTATTACATCTGGGTTGTTCCCTCCACGTGCATTTCTCAGCGTAGCGATCTTATTTATATTGACAGATAAACGTGTCATTTAGTCAAAATTTTTATCTCACTAAAAGTAGAACTAATTTTACTCAAAGTTATTTAAAACAAAACTGATCATGAGCCTGAAACAACAAATTGATTCCGATATAAAGTCTGCCATGCTGGCAAAGAATAAAGAGGAACTTACTGCGCTCCGTTCAATCAAGTCATTAATATTGCTGGCCGAAACAGAAAAAGGAGGCAGTGGTGAAATAAGTCAGGATGTTGAAAACAAATTGCTGATGAAGGCGGCCAAACAACGAAAGGAGTCTGCAGAGATTTTTCAGAAAGAAGGAAGAGGAGAATTAGGCGAGAAAGAATTAGCCGAGCTGGAAGTAATCAGTAGGTATTTACCTAAACAGCTATCACAAGAGGAGGTGGTATCTGAACTAAAAAAAATAATTGAACAAGTGGGAGCTAAAGGGCCTCAGGATATGGGCAAAGTAATGGGCACAGCGACCAAACAATTGGCCGGCAAAGCGGATGGTAAACTTATTTCAGAACTTGTAAAAAAACTTTTACTCTCTTGAATAAAGTAGATGTTATTCTTGCAATCATCCTCCTGGTAGGTACTGTACTTGGTTATAAGCGCGGGTTCTTAATGGAATTATTTTTTTTGGTTGCGATTGTGCTGGGTATGTTTCTTGGGTTTAAATTAATGGCTTGGGGCGTTGAATATCTTGCTCAAAAATTCAATGCCGATAAAGCGGTGCTTCCGTACATTTCCTTTGCATTGATATTTATTGCAGTGATGGTCTTTGTTACCTTTATGGGCAAGCGAATTAAAAATTCATTAGATAAAACTTTTCTGGGACAAATGGATTCTGCAGCAGGCGCAATACTTGGATTGATCAAATACGCTTTCTGCATTAGCATCGTTATCTGGCTTGCTGAGTCATTTAAGATTGATATTGTGAGGGATTGGGGGGCAGAATCAAAACTTTATGGGGTTATGGAGCAAGTGGCTCCGCAGATATCTTCTCTTTTCGGAGATTTTTTACCATTTTTCAAAGAAACCTTTAGCAAGTTCTAAGGTTCAATTTTTTTTAGTTACTTATCACAAATTAGGTACGCATGTCCTTACTGGTTAAAGAAGAAAATGATTTTAAGTATGTAGACGAAGGCAAAGGGCCTGTGCTGATGTTGCTTCATGGTCTCTTTGGCGCCCTGAGTAATTGGGAGGGTGTGGTCAATCATTACTCAAAACATTTTCGGGTAGTTATTCCCATGCTTCCTATTTATGAAATGCCAATCAAGGAAGCCGGCTTGCAAGGTCTTACTGATTTTACTGAACGTTTTGTGGCTCTTAAAAAGTTGGACAACATGATGATCATGGGCAACTCGTTGGGTGGGCATATAGCAATTTTATATACCTTGGCGAATCCTGAAAAAGTTTCTAAACTGGTATTAACCGGTAGCTCGGGGTTGTTTGAAAATACAATGGGGGGTTCATATCCGCGCAGGGGCAGTTATGATTACATCCGCGAGCGCGTGGCATATACATTTTATGATCCTACGGTAGCCTCAAAAGAATTAGTGGATGAAGTATTTGAAACAACCCGAAGCATTCCTAAGTGTATGCGAATTGTAGCCATTGCAAAATCAGCCCAACGCAATAACCTTGCCCTTGAATTGAAAAACATAAAGGTTCCTACTCTACTTGTATGGGGGCTAAACGATACCATAACCCCCCCCATGGTAGGCCATGAATTTAATCGATTGATTCCAAATTCTGAGTTGAAATTTATTGACAAATGTTGCCACGCGCCCATGATGGAGCACCCGCAAAAATTCAATGAATTGGTGGAGGATTTTTTAGTGCATAAAAATTAGCGGAATGATTGCAGAAGAATTGATCAACCACATGATTCCCCCGCTCAAAGTTACTGACGATGCGCACAAAGCCATTGTGTGGATGGAGGAGTTTCGATGCTTGCACTTGCCCGTTGTGGGTGATGGGAAATTATTGGGTTTTATTTCAGAAGAAATTATTCTTGAAACAAATGACATTGAACGCACGCTTGCTGATTTTGATTTGGTTGGAAAACAATGTAGTGTGGTACTCGATTCGCACTTTTACGATATTCTAAAGGTAGCAGGCGATAACAAACTTCAGATTGTAGCCGTTCTTAATGAAGAGCAACAATACATTGGCGTAATCACGGTTCAAGATATCATGATCTCGTTTGCTCAAACCGCTTCCGTGCAAATGCCTGGCGGCATCCTTGTGTTGTCAATGGATCTAATTGATTACTCACTTGCTGAAATATGCCGTTACATTGAAGAGAATAATGCAAAGGTGATTAGCAGCATTATGATCGAAGATCCTATGGATAAGGGGAAGATTAAGCTAACTCTAAAAATCAATCAGGAAGAGTTAACCCGCATTGTTGCTACCCTTGAACGCTTTGGATATCGGGTTATCGGGCGCTATCATGAATTGCAACAAGATACTGGGGAAAAAGATAAGATCGATTTGTTACTTCGCTATCTCGATATCTAACCAAACAAGTATGCGCATTGGGATACATGGCAGAGACTTTCAAGGTAAATCAGCACCTTTTATCGAAAAAACCTTGGAGCAGCTTATTCAGCGTAAAGCAGAAATTTGGCTCTCATCAAAGTTTATAAAACAAGTAAAATCTCCGATACTCGATAAGTTCAAGTTCAAAATATTTGAACTAGGGGATAATTTACGCAGCCTCGATTTCTTTTTTTCATTAGGTGGCGATGGAACTATGCTTGAGTCAGTTACCTATATCGGCAAATCAGAAATTCCACTGCTCGGAATTAATACGGGGCGCTTGGGATTTTTAGCGACTACAAGTCGCGATGATATAGACAGTGCGCTTGAAAACCTGTTTACAGAAAACTTTAAGGTAGAGAGCCGCACCATGTTGAGGTTAAATTCGTCCTCTAAACTGTTTGAACCACTCAACTTTGCATTGAATGATTTTACCATCATGAAGAAGGACACATCGTCAATGATTACCGTGCATGTGTATGTAGATGGTGAATTGTTGAACTCGTATTGGTCAGATGGCATTATTGTATCTACGCCTACAGGATCCACGGGTTATTCACTGAGTTGCGGGGGGCCTTTGGTATACCCTAAATCTGAAAGTTTCATTATTACAGCAGTTAGCCCGCATAACCTTGGCACCCGACCCATTGTTATTTCTGATAAATCAGCAATGACTTTCGAGATTGAGGGAAGAAGTAATAAGTATTTGGTTTCCCTCGATTCCCGATTTGAAACTGTGGACGATTCTGTAAAGTTAAAACTAAGAAAAGAACGATTTAATGTTAGATTGGTACAATTGCCGGGTCATCACTATTTCAATACCCTAAGGCAAAAGCTTAATTGGGGCCTTGATATTCGCAACTAGAAATTCTTAATTATCAAGGTATTTTTAATAAGTTTGTAACTGGCAAAAATCTCTGCTTATGAGAAAGTTACTGTTTGGTGTAGTTTGTATGTTTTTACTGATGGGATTTTCCCAGGAAGCTTCTGCTCAGTTTAACCGAAAAGCGATTAAAAAAAATAACAAACGCATTGCAAGTTTTAGAGGAAAGAAAGCGGGATTTGGGAAGAATAAAATTTACAATGCTTTTGGGATTTCAATAAGTGCCTTGAATTATTATGGAGACATTGCCCCTCAACCTACACGTGTAAGTACGGATATTTCATTCACACGACCGGCAATAGGGCTTTCATTCACCCATCGCTTCGGCCCTCGTTATTCTTTGCAAGCCCAGTTTATGTATGGAACGCTTAAGGGTTCCGATAAAGAATCTGCTGATCCCACAGACCAAGACAATGGTAAGTATCGTTATTACCGAAACATGTCTTTCAGAAACCGAATAAAAGAACTTTCCGTGGTTGCCTATTTTGACCTATTTGAAAATGACGCAACCTATATAAGTCGCGTAAAGTGGACTCCTTATGCGTACATTGGCATAGCAGGATTTTTACATAATCCCCAAGCCCAAACATCAACAGGAGAATGGGTTGATCTAAGGCCCTTGGGTACTGAAGGCCAATATTCGACACTGGCTCCAACCGATGCTAATTATGGCATCAAACCCTATAGTAAGCTTCAAGCCGCTATCCCTTTTGGTTTAGGAGCCAGGTTTCGCTTAAATGAAGTAATGGACTTATGGGCCGATCTTGGTTTTCGCTACACTTTTACGGACTACTTGGATGATGTTAGTAGAAACTATGTTGATTTGGGAGTGCTAAACAGCGATCAGGCCAGATCAATGTCGTACCGGGGTGGCGAATTGCCAGCCAGTGACCGCCCGGCTGAAGTACCATATACGGGCAGAAATGGAACTACATACAACACTATCCCGGGCTATGGTAGTGAGTATCCTGATAACATTAGAGGAAATAAGAATGATAAAGACGTATACATGGTAACAACCATTCGTCTTACCTATATTCTTGGAGCAACCTTCCACAAAGCAAAATTCAGATAACAAGGATGCAAAGAGCAACCATCCTTACTGTTAGGATAGCCTTTTGCCTATGGGTTGGAATGGAATGTGTCAATGCGCAGCAAATGTTAGGGCAACGTTCTGAGGTTGGTTTTGGCTTGGGCACGTTCAATTATACAGGTGATTTGGTCCGAACTTACAATCTTTCATTTTCAAAACCGGCTGCTACCGTATTTTATCGATCAAATATTAGCAAGGTAGTTAGCTTACGCACGGCCATTACGGCAGGAAAAATTGGGGCCTCGGATACAAGAAAACCGATTGATGCATTTTCCGCAAAACGGGCCGCTTCATTTAATTTGTTTCTTCTGGAAGTATCTCCAACGTTTGAATATCATTTTCTAAACTGGCGCGATGATAAGAGAAGACTTCGCTTTACCCCCTACCTGTTTGCAGGAGTAGCAATGTTTGGTATTTCAGGGGTTCAACAAAAAAATGCCGAGTACAGTAATGTACAAATGGCAATCCCTTTTGGTGGCGGAATGAAATATGTATTGAATCCAAAATACTACATCGCTTTCGAGATTGGTATTCGTAAGACTTTCTTCGATTACTTAGATAATATTTCAGATGGCGATCCAGCCTATAAGAATTATCAGTACGGAAACGCATTTGATACGGATAATTATTTCTTTACAGGAATCTCGCTTACCTATACGTTTTACGATATCCCTTGCCCAAGTAGCCCATATCGGTGAAAATTTAGGGTGATCCAATAAACTTTCTGATGATTTAACTCATCCTACAATTCCATACTCTTGTGTGATTCTCTTTGGTATGAATAAGTTTGAAAAAAAGGCTATTTTTGCCCCCTTGTGGCTTCTCAAAGGGAAAATATAGACTTCAATAATCTGCCAAGGCACATAGCCGTTATTATGGACGGAAATGGAAGATGGGCTAAAAACAAGGGGGCAGCACGCATTTTTGGTCATAGAAATGCCATTCAGGCTGTAAAAGATGTAACCGAGGGATGTGGTGAGTTGGGTGTAAAATATCTTACCCTGTATGCGTTTAGTACTGAGAATTGGGGACGACCAAAAGAAGAAGTGGATGGACTTATGGAATTGTTGGTGAATACTCTCAAGAAGGAAATTAATACCCTGCATGAGAATCAGGTGCAACTTCATACCCTTGGAGATGTAAGTCATTTGCCTGAGGCATGTCAGAATAATTTAGCTGAAGCGATTGATGCTACCAAAAACAATAGTGGCCTTATCCTTCAACTTGCATTGAATTATAGTGGACGATGGGAAATAGTTGAAGCCGCAAGAAAAATAGCAACAGAAGCCAAGATGGGAATGATACAACCGGAAGAAATTGATGAACATTATTTTTCACAACATTTGAAAACGGCTAATATTCCAGATCCAGAATTATTGATCCGAACAAGCGGAGAACTCAGGGTTAGTAATTTTTTACTTTGGCAAATTGCATACACTGAAATATTTATCACTCCTACCTTATGGCCCGATTTCCGCAAAGAAGATTTATATGAAGCGATCTGTGTATATCAAAAGCGTGAACGAAGATTTGGAAAAGTGCTGAACCCAACCGCTTAATAATTAAATGAAGAGAATTTTACTTTTTGCAACAGTCCTCATCACTTGGGTTAGTACCGAAACGTTTGCACAATTTCGGAGCCGCAGCCAGCCGCAGCCTAATGCTCTGGCAGAGCCAACTTTAAACTATGCAGCTCCACAAGAATATACAATTGCTGGAATAGAAGTTACTGGACTTAATGTACTTGATAAAAACGCGATGGTATCGCTAACCGGATTAAAAATCGGTGACAAAATAAAAATCCCTGGCGATGGAATTTCAGGAGCCATCCGAAAACTCTGGAAGCACGGATTAGTAGGAGACGTAGTAATATCTGTGCAGAAAATAGAAGGTTCGAATGTGTTCTTAGCCATTGAATTAACCGAGCGTCCTCGACTAAATGATTTTTATTTTGTGGGTATTAGCAAAGGGAGGCAGTCATCATTAAAAGAAGATTTGAAATTGATTAAAGGGAAAATTGTAAATGATGCCACTATTCGCAATGCCGAGTTATCAGTAAAAAAACATTTTGTAAAGAAGGGATTCTTAAACACGGTGGTTAAAGTGATCCCGCAATCGGACACACTTAACAGAGGAGGGGTAAGACTTAAAATTGATGTTGACCTTAAATCAAAGGTTAAAATCAATGCAGTACATATTGATGGAAATTATGAAGTAGCTGATTCGAAGTTGAAAAAGAAGCTTAAAAAAACGCATGAGCATCCCCGCCTCTCAATACACCGCGCTATACTAAGCGAAGTTTTTTCTTTTAACCCAAATAAGCTAGGGCCAGCCATAGATTCAAGCCGAAAAGTTAGCTGGGCAGATATGAAAGCCTTTCTAAATAGAAATGTTAAGCTGAATGTTTTTGCCGGGTCAAAGTTTATTCGATCAGATTTTGAAACCGACAAGGAGAGCATGATAACGTATTATAACTCATTGGGGTATCGTGATGCTGAAATAATTTCAGATACCGTTGTTAACTTTGATAAATCAAACATTGATGTGAACATCAAGATTTACGAAGGCCGCAAATATTACTTCCGCAACATTAACTGGGTTGGTAATTACATTCACAGTGCAAATATTCTCAACAAGATATTAGACATCAACAAGGGCGATGTTTATAACAATGAAATGCTAAGTAAAAAAACAACCTTCAATCCCAAAGGAGCAGACATCAGTGGGTTGTATATGGATGATGGATACCTCTTCTTTAGAATTACACCCGTAGAAGTTGCCGTAGTAGGGGATTCCATTGACGTGGAGATGAGAATTTATGAAGGAGATCGGGCAACGATAGACGAAGTAATTATTAGCGGGAATGAGCGCACGAACGACCATGTAATTAGAAGGGAGTTAAGTACGATACCAGGACAAAAATTCAGACGCTCTGATTTAATTCGGACTCAACAGCAACTCTCCCAAATGGGATACTTCAACCCTCAAAAGATAGAACAGGATATCAGACCAAACCCAACTGATGGTACGGTAGATATTGAATGGAAAGTAGAAGAGCAATCCAATGATCAAATTGAATTGTCTGGCGGTTGGGGTGGATTTTATGGTTTTGTTGGGACGGTAGGGTTATCGTTTAATAATTTCTCAATCCGCAATGTGCCTCATTTGGATAAATGGAAACCATTACCTGTAGGAGATGGACAACGCCTTTCTTTAAGGGCACAGGCCAATGGAAGGTCCTTCCAGAGTTATAGCTTGTCCTTTACTGAACCCTGGTTGGGCGGAAGAAAACCCAATTCATTTACAGTAAGTTTAAATCATTCTATATCACGATTAGCAAATCAACGGTTTGAGTTTACGGATGCCTCCTCCCTTAAGCAAAGCGGTATTACTGTTGGCTTGGGTCGAAGATTGGAATGGCCAGATAATTATTTTTCGTTAACCCATTCCCTTTCCTATTTGGTTTATAACTATCAGAATTATTTCGGATCCACCACGTTACCCCAAGTTGGAAAAACAAATGAGATTATGTTAAACACCACATTATCTCGAAATAGTATTGATAACCCGATGTATCCAACGTCAGGCTCAACGCTTTCATTGGCGGTTAATTTAACACCGCCCTACTCGCTTTGGAGAGATCCTTCGTTTTACCAGGATATTAATCAGCGCTATAAGTGGACAGAAATGCACAAGTGGATGTTGGATGCTAAGTTTTATATAAAATTGATTGGAAGCGATAAACCGGATGGACGCAGTTTGGTGCTCGAAACAAAAGCCCATTTTGGTTTTATTGGTAGATATAATCAAAACTTAGCCCAGGGTCCTTTCCAACGATTCTTGGTTGGTGGAGATGGGTTAGCGGGCGGATTTAACTCATTTGTTTTAGGGCAGGATATTATTGGCTTGCGGGGATATGGCAATAACCTTGTTACGCCTCCCTTGTATGCTCAACGTGGCCAGGTTCAACTGAATGGCATAGAAGGAGGGATTGTGTATGATAAATTTGGGTTGGAGCTTCGATACCCTATATCAACGAGTCAATCGGCCACTATTTACACCTTCCTGTTTACTGAAGCAGGAAATAACTGGAACAATTACCAGGATTTTAATCCGTTTAGTATGTATAAATCTGCCGGTGTGGGAGCAAGAATATTTATGCCAGCATTTGGTTTAATAGGACTGAACTGGGCTTATGGATTTGATCGATTGCCCGGAGCAAGAGACATAAGCGGTTCGCAATTCCACTTCACTATCGGGCAGCAAATCAGATAGAATGCGTTTTTTCATCCTATTAGCAGCCTTTCTATTTTTCGGCCTGACTTTTGTCCATGCACAGAAGTTCGGGTACTTTGACTCAGAATTTGTTCTAAGTAAAATGCCTGAATACAGTAAGGCGCAAGGTGAAATTGAGCAATTATCTGCAGCTTGGGAGAAGGAGATAAGTGATATGCAACGAAAAGTAGATGAGTTGTATAGAATCTTTCAGGCAGAACAAGTTCTCTTAACCGAGGAAATGAAGCAGGAACGGCAGGATGAGATTAAAAAGAAGGAAGTTGAAGTAAAGGACTATCAGAAAAAGGTTTTTGGTTTTGGAGGATTGTTTTTTTTGAAAAAACAAGAATTGATTAAACCTTTGCAGGATAAGGTGTTTGATGCGGTAGAGAAAGTATGTAAAGCTAACCGATTGGCGATTTTGTTTGATAAATCTGCTGAATTGGTAATGATTTATACGGATCCTCGCCACGATTACACCGATTTTATATTAGAAGAATTAGGGTTAGGTGACCCCAACGATAAAGTCAAATAAATAAACTAAAAATGAGAACACTTTTTTTACTTCTGTTTTGTGTTGTGGCAGTGAGTGCCCAAGCCCAGGAAACACAAAAAATCGGCTATGCCGATTGGCAATATATTTTCAGTCAGATGCCTGAATTCAAACAAATTGAAAATGAGTTGAAGACTCATGGAACTCAACTTGAAAATCAATTAAAGGCAAAGAGTACTGAATTAGAAAGCAAGTACAAGATTTATCAAGGCATGCCGGCTACAACTCCAGACGCTATACGGGCTGATAAAGAAAGAGAATTACAAGCTATGCAAGAGAGCATTCAGAAGTTTCAGCAAGATGCTCAAACCTCGTTGCAAAATAAGCAAGGCGCTTTGATGGATCCTGTCATAAAAAAAGTTGGGAAAGCAATTGAAGATACTGCCAAAGAAAATGGCTTTGCTTTTATTCTAAACCCTCAAACTATGAATGGCGAAGATGTTCTTCTGTATTCCGATGAAAAGTATGACATCTCTAAATTGGTCTTGAAGAAATTGGGAATTACTCCAAAGCCAGAGGTAGCCAATAAATAGAAATTGCAATTGTTTAGAAATTGAACCTCATTCTTCCCGATAACTATTGCGAAGAATGAGGTTTTTTTAATTTTCCGTAGCCACCCCCACCCGGAGTTTGAAGTAGAATTTTATCACCCGCTTTTACACCCACACTATCCATTCCCTTAAGATTTATTATTTCATTATCTGAAGTAATCAATTTTTGTTGTCCACGCTTTCCGGATTTTCCTCCCGCTAACCCATACGGTTTTTCAACCCGATGTTGAGAAAGAATGTTAACCACCGCATTTTCCTTAAATGTAATTTCGCGCTCAACTCCATTGCCACCTTTCCACCTTCCAATTCCTCCCGACTTTTTGCGAATTTCAAATCGCTCCAGCCTTACGGGATAGCGAAGCTCTAAAATTTCAGGATCGGTGATGCGTGTGTTAGTCATGTGTGAGTGAACAGCATCGGTTCCATCAAAACCAAGGCCCGCACCCGTGCCCCCACAAATGGTTTCATAAAAGCCAAAGCGCTTGTTCCCAAACAAAAAGTTATTCATCGTTCCCTGACTGCATGCAACGAGTCCCAATGCCTTTAGTAATGTATCGGTTAAACGTTGACTTACCTCCGTATTTCCACCGACTACAGCGGGCATTTTTTCTTTTGTGAAATCAGGGTTTAGCAATCCGGATGGCAGATTAATTTGTACGGGCTCCATCAATCCTTCATTCATGGCAATCGGTTTATTTACCCAAAGTCGTAATACATAAAGAATCACACTTTGAACGATGGCCGGTGTGGCATTTAGATTACCCGAATGAACACGGGAAGAGCCTGAGAAATCAATTTTCAAAAATCCTTTTTTAGGAATGGTGATTTTGACTTTTAAAAGTGCGCCATCATCCAAGCGCTCTTCAGCGTTGAATGTTTTGGTAGCGAGAGAATTTATTTTTGATCGAAGTAATTGGGAAGCATATTTGCGAAGAGCTTTCATATAAAATGAAACCTGAGCCGTACCATACTTCTTGCAAAGAGATTTTAGCTCGGTTTCTCCACGATTTACAGCGGCCGAAGCACCATTCAGGTCGGCCAGGTTTTCTTCTGGCAATCGGCTTGGGTATTTACCTGTAGTTAAAATTCTTCTTATTTCAGTCCATTGAGGCTTGCCTTTTTTCACCAAATAAGTTGGGACAATAATAATTCCTTCTTCATCCAAGGAGGTGGCATCGGCAGGCATTGATCCGGGATTTTTCCCACCGATCTCGGCATGGTGAGCGCGCGCAGCCACATAACCAATTAACTTTTTATTAGTAAAGATGGGTTTGATTAAGGTAACATCGGGCAAGTGTGAACCACCAAAAGCAGGATGGTTGGTGATAACAACATCTCCATCCCGCATAGGTAATACTTTCGCCACTTCGCGCACGCAGATTCCCATGCTTCCCAAATGCACGGGAATGTGTGGTGCATTCACAACCAAGTATCCATGCGAGTCCATCATCGCACAAGAGAAATCCAAACGCTCTTTTACATTAACCGAAAAGGAAGTTCGTTGAAGTAAGGCCCCCATTTCGTGAGCAACCGCTGTAAAGCGATTGCTAAACAATTCTAATGCTGCTTCTTTCGAATTTTCCTTTTTTGAAATCGGAGTTTGATTAGCCGAAGTTAGAATCCCATGATTGTGAGCATCGAGATTGAATCTCCAATTAGGAGCGACTAATGTAGTTGAGTTTTCACTAACAATTAAGCCAGGGCCTTTTACTGTGGCACCCGGCCGAAGTGATTCCCATCGATACACTTTTGTTTTCTTCCAGGAATTGTCAAAAAATAGTTGTGTTTCTTTTTCAGCTTTTGGAGAATATGAAATGACCGATGTCTTTTTATTTTTCTTTTGGGATTGCTCAACCGTCAAGATCAAGCGAATAGACTCCACCTCTATTTCCCTGTCAGCCAGCCAATGCCCGTATAGCGATTGATATTTCTTTTTAAATTCTTTTCGAAGCGTGCTGGGTAATTTGAAATTTGTTTCAATGGTGCTTTCCTGACCATTGAATCGCAAGAACACAAGCTGTTTCGAGCGCTTGATAAATTCAGTCTTAAATCCATCACCAACGAGTTTGGTTAATCCCATCTGATAAAGCTCTTCGAAATGCTTTCCGAATTGATCTTCGGCTACTATAAGTTTCTGGAGCAACAATTTTTCTTCAAAGTGCTCTGTTTTGGCGTGACCAATACCATACGCGCTTAGAAGTCCGGCATCGTAGGGGATCAGAATTTTTTTCATTCCCAACAGATTAGCAATCTCACACGCGTGTTGTCCACCAGCACCACCAAAAGTTAACAACGTGAAATCAGAAGGATCATGGCCTTGTTGAACAGAAACTTTTTTAATTGCTTCGGCCATTTTTTCATTGGCAATCAGCAGCAATGATTCGAGCAAAGTTTCTTTACGCGGTTCTTTTCCCGTAGCTACTTTTATTTTTCTTGTTAATAGTTGAAGTGCTTCTTCCGATTTTTTTGGATAGAGCGGAATTGAAAAGAGTTGAGCATCCGTTCGACCTAACAAAAGATTAACGTCAGTAATTGTTAATGGGCCGCCACTGCCATAACATGCAGGACCTGGACTTGCGCCCGCACTATGTGGTCCCACAGTAAGGCGAAACCCATCGAAATCACAAATTGATCCGCCACCTGCAGCAATCGTTTCAATGGATAAAGACGGGGAAAGAATTTTTATCTCACCCACTTTTGACTCGTATCGATAAGCGTATTTTTTATCATAAAGAGAAACGTCCGTGCTGGTTCCGCCCATGTCGAATGTAATGAGGTTATAGATACCAGAAAGTTTTGCTGCTGTGGCAGCACCCACCACTCCACCTGCTGGTCCGCTTAGTAAACTATCTTTTGGATGGAAGTGGGTCGCATCAACCAAGCCACCGGCACTGGTCATAATTTTTAATGAGGCACCAGCAAGACCTCGTTGAATATTGGACACATAGGAGTGGATGAGGGGATTAAGGTATGCATTGGCAACAGCAGTTTCCGTGCGAGGTAAAATTTTTATTTGTTGTGAAATTTTATGAGACGCAGTGATGAATTCAAAACCGTGCTTAGCCAACTGATCTTCAACCAGCTTTTCATGAATGGGATTTTTATAACTGTTGAGAAAAGCAATGGCAACAGATGAGCAATCTGTTTTCTTTAGTTGATTGACAGCTTTATTAATTGTTGATTGAGAAAGTGCTTTGAGAATAGTGCCCCCCGATTCGATGCGCTCATCAACTTCAATCACATACTTGTAGAGCGGCAATACTTTTATTATTTGAAGTGCAAATAAATCGTTGCGTTGTTGGGTGTTAATCCGCAACAAATCCTTAAACCCTTTTGTTATGAGCATGGCTGTGGCCGCGCCTTTTCGTTCAAGCAAAGCGTTGGTGCCTCGGGTCGAGCCCAATTTCATTTCAATAGTTGGGAAGGATTGATTGAAGCTGGTTTCTGTAAGAAGTCGGGCTGCAAAAACAGGAACTTCTTCTTCCGAGGAAATTTCGAATGTTGTACCGGCTTCGATGGAGTGTTTAATTGGTTCTTTTATGTAGATAATGGATTTTACTAAATCTACTTTTTCGATGTGTGCTTTTATTCGCTTGGTATCAAAGAAAATAATGCTAAATCCTTTAAAAATATCCCGGCTTACCGGCCAATGTAGTTGTACTAAAACTTGAGAATTTTTTTCGCGAATTACTTTTCCTTTCAGCACGCCACTGCTAAGAATTTTTAAGCGTTTGACAGTATTGGTTGGTGTATGCGCTATACAATCTGTAAATGTGCCCCCCGTATCAAGCCAGATTGTCCAGAAGTCCATTAGTTGATAGTAAGAATGACCTGTTTTTTCGTCATCCGGATTCCCAACGCTTTGGTAAACTCGGTTGATCCATCGGGATGTTCGCGAGTAAAAGGTTTAGTGTAGAGTAAGGAATCGTTACCCATTTTTTGAATATTGTCACTTGCCTGAGCATCGGTTTGGTAGGCTTCTAAAAGTTGCTTTTCAACACCCCGCAATGAACTATTCTCAGACTGAAGTGCGATAATTTCAACATTAAACACCTGACTTACCGAATCGAGGAAAATTTGATTGGTAAGAGTTCTGTCTTTTTTCTCAACAATTGCACCCACCTGTCGACCATATAAAAAGGCAGCCTGCGTGATTTGAGCATCGGTCACTTTCTTAATCTCACTGTTCTCCATCTCTTCTTTTATTTTTTTTCGCTGATTATCAGAAAGAGTTCCTGTGCACGAAAACCAAAAGAGAGCGGCAACAAAAAGTACGTATTTCATAGTGGAATAAGTCAGTTGCGAAGTTAAAAAGACAAACTGATTTACCGGGACTTTGCAGGGGGTAATTGATAACGGGGTAAGCAGATGATTTTATTAACTTTGCGACCATTTTTAGTTATGATAGAAAAGTTAAGAGAAATAAAGGATCGTTTTGAGGAGGTGGGTCTGCTTCTTTCACAACCCGAAACCGTTAAGGAT
This sequence comes from Cyclobacteriaceae bacterium, assembly GCA_016787755.1. Taxonomy (GTDB): domain Bacteria; phylum Bacteroidota; class Bacteroidia; order Cytophagales; family Cyclobacteriaceae; genus ELB16-189. The sequence continues at coordinate 519,611 of JAEUUA010000023.1, forward strand.
CAGAAGAAATTCCAGCAATTAAGTAAGGAGTACAGAGATTTGGAAAAGGTGGTTAAAAAATATGACCGCTATCAGGCCGTATTGGATAACATAAAGCAGGCGAAAGAAATCTTACAAAAAGAAAAGGATCCTGAATTGCGTGAGCTTGCCAAGATGGAATTGGATGATCTTGACCCAAAGCAAGAAGCACTGGCGGCTGAAATCAAAGAAATGCTGATGCCGAAAGACCCTAACGATGACAAGAATTGTATTCTGGAAATTCGGGCAGGCACAGGGGGTGATGAGGCTGCCATTTTTGCGGGTGACTTATGGCGTATGTACCAACGCTTTTGCGAGCGTAGAGGGTTAAAAATGTCGGTTATGGACCTTACTGAAGGAACTGCAGGAGGCTATAAAGAAGTAATCAGTAGTATTGAAGGTGAAGGTGCCTATGGAATTTTCAAATACGAGTCGGGGGTGCATCGGGTGCAGCGTGTACCGGATACAGAAACCCAAGGACGCGTGCATACTTCGGCCGCTTCGGTGGTCGTGCTGCCTGAAGCTGAGGAAGTGGATGTAGAAATCAATCCTGCCGATATAGAAGTCATTACATCAAGGTCTGGTGGTGCAGGTGGGCAGAACGTAAACAAGGTGGAAACGAAGGTGCAGATGACGCATAAGCCCACCGGTATTGTAATCACCTGTCAGGTGGAGCGTTCGCAGCATGGCAACCGCGCTCGGGCGTTGGTGATGTTACGAGCAAAACTTTACGAACGAGAGGTCGAGAAAATGCAGGCTGAAACTGGAGCTTCCCGCAAGAGTCAGGTGCGCAGTGGCGATCGGTCAGAAAAAATCAGAACCTACAACTATCCGCAGAGCCGGGTTACGGATCATCGCATCGGGTATACACAACATAACCTGCCGGCTGTTATGAATGGCGAGGTGGACGAATTTATCAATCAACTTAAGATTGCCGAGACGGCTGAAAGAATGGTGGAAGGAAAATGATAAAGAGTAGGCGGTTAGCAGTTGGTAATCATTCTATCGTTGATCTTACTGCTTACTGCCTACCGAATAGAGCTACTTTTTAATTATCCGACTCTTCTTCCGATTTCTTAATCTGATCGTCCAGAATTTCTTCAATGATTTTCATCTGGCGCTCGTCAATGGTCTTATCCACTCGTGCCTGTTTTTTCATAAAACGAAACATGGCGTTTTTCTTTATTTCATAGGCCATAAAGACGGTGTACTTGTTCGCCTTCTTATCAAAATATTTTTGCTCACCAATTTTACGGAGGTCGGCAATGCTGGTGTTCATAGTTTGCCTTACTAAACTCTGAAATTTATCGGCTACATCAGCAGCACGTTCGTTTTCAGTTTGACCAAGGTATTGATCGGCTACTTGTTTCATGGTGGTATTTACCTGCCCGGCTAATTGAGCCTTTGCATCTAAATCTGCTTTGCTTCGTGCAATGTTGTCTTGAGAACTTTCGCCTTTACCCGTTCCACGGAAGAATCGGTTATTCGACTCATACGCATTTCCCCGAAAGGGTTCTTTTACTTTCTGTCCGAATGGGTTGCCTCCGCAGGATGCCAGAATAAGTATTACGACTGAATAGGAAATAAATTTTGTTTTCATAAAGGATGGGTTAAGGGCACTTCGCATATGCCAAATTAGTAAAAATTGTGCCAGAGTTATAAAGATTTAAGCGGGATAATCAATTGCCACCGAAACGCCCATTTCCAGGTTAACTTGTAACTGTTGATTCCTGCTTTTCGAAGAATTATTTGCAATTCTTTTTTAGTAAAAGCCCGAAGTACAGATAATGGCGCATCAAATTTTACCATAGCAGAGCGAGAAAAAGCTTTAGTAAGCAGTTTAATGGAATGATACGCCCATGGGTGACGATGAATATCATTAATAATTATGACTGTTGTTGTTTGTTGTTTTAATCTGGAAAACAGAGAAACTAATTCATCTTCACTAAAGTGATGCATGAAAAGAGTAGCAAGGACAATATCAAACTTTTGTTGTTGAAACCCAGGCGAGAATACGTTTACGACCTGATAGGAGATGTTATTAAAATCTAGTGAATGACTTGCCGCAAACTGTGTGATGTTTGAATTGGCATCGAACCCATAAAGCAAAACTTCTCTTTCTTCTCGTTTAGCAAGTTTAGAAAGTATGCGAAGTATCTCACCACTGCCACAACCTAAATCAGCTATGGTAATTGGTTGATCTGTTGGGATTGATTGCCAAACTGATTTTATCGCGTTGATAGTTACAGCATTTCCACCGAGCCATTGATTAATAAAATCCAATTCTCGCAAGGTTTGATTGACTACCTCACCATGGCATTCAAGATCATCCATTATTTCAACACCTGTTGAGCGTGAGGTAAAATCGATTTCAGGACTCGAATTTCTCAATCAGGAGTGATTTTGAATCTCTAATACTAAACTTTCCAAAGTAAGGCCCGGGCCGAACGCAAAACTTAATATTTTCTTTCCGCTATCCACCCCATTTAAGTTTTTGCTAATCTCGTTCAGGACAAAAAGTACTGTAGGGGATGACATGTTGCCAAATTTTTTGAGTATCTCATAAGATGCCTGATTATCTTTTTTGGTTAATCCGAGTTCCTGCTCTATCACTTCCAGAATTTTCTTTCCTCCCGGGTGAATGGCGTAATAAGAAATATCAGAAAGCTGATTTGAAATTTGGGCGAGAAGTTTTTTGGTGAGGCTGGCAATTCCTCGTTTAATAACTTCAGGAACATAGGCTGATAAACGCATTTCGAATCCCAAGTCACCTACTGTCCATGCCATATCTTGGGCTCCTTCAGGAGCCAGATCGCAGAAAAAACTAACGGGTTTTAGATTAACCCCTTTGCGTGGAGAGCTTTCAATTAAAAGAGCCGCGGAACCATCTGCGAAAAGTGCATTGGCTAATAAGTTATCATCTGAACATTCCTTTTGAAAATGAATGCTGCATAATTCAGTGCAAACGACAAGGACTTTAGCGTTAGGATCAGACTCGCAATACGCATTGGCAATTTTAATTGCATTAAAGGCGGCATAACACCCCATGAAGTTGATGCATAACCTTTGAATGTTGGATGAAAGGTTAAGGGACTTTACTAAATCAATATCCAACCCCGGAGCATAAAGACCTGTGCAACTGACAACAATTAAATGCGTAAGTGCTTTGCTTTCATTGGAAGACACTTTAGCTAAGCAATCAGATATGGCTTGAAGACTCAATGAAAGAGATTTTTCCCTGAATAACTCAAGCCGCTCTTTTGTTGTGGGTAGAGGTTCTAAATTAAGACCGTTACTATAAAATTTAAATTCATCTTTTTTACCATAATCGTCAATAACTGAATAACGCGTTTCGATGCCAGAAGCGCGAAAGATGGTTTTAAGCTTTCGGGTATCCTGCTCATTGAGTTGCATAGCTTGAATCATAAAGTCAGCCAACTGCGCTTGACTGAATTTATTTGCGGGATTAGCCGTGCCAATGGAGGTGATGAAGCTCATAAGTTCAAGTATAACAAAAAACCAACCCAAGTAGATTCGTCTTTCTGCGAATTAATTAACTTCCCTGATAATTTAGATGATAATTATGCTTTTGAAATCCATCTTACTTCATCTGCGATTTCCATTTTCTTTCTTTTTAATGCCGGTGTACTTTTTTGCATTGGCTATTTCTCCTAACCTGAATGGTGACCGTTTGTTATGGTCATTTATCATAATTCATCTTTTTTTATATCCGGCAAGCAATGGCTTCAATAGTTATTTCGATAAAGATGAAGGAAGTATTGGCGGCCTTAAAAACCCACCTCCGGTCAACATAGGACTTTATTATTCATCAATTCTACTAGATGTTCTTGCTATCGCGTTGGCTATCTTTAAGATAAACCTCTTGTTTGGCGTCATGCTGTTTGTTTATGGGTTGGTATCCAAAGCATATAGTCACCCTATGATTAGGTTAAAGAAGTATCCGATTGCTGGCTGGCTAACAGTGGGGGTTTTTCAAGGCGGATTTACGTTGCTAATGAGCTATGTGGCAATTAATAATTTTGGATTAGAAAATCTCTATAATGTACGAGTTCTTATTCCTGCTGGACTTTCGAGTATAATCCTATTAGGAACGTATCCCATGACACAAATTTATCAGCATGTTGAAGATGCAAAGCGAGGTGACAAAACTATCAGTTTAATGCTCGGTTTGCGGGGTACATTTATTTTTGTGTTAGTACTCTTTACGTTCGTTACTGCCGGTTATGTGGCCTACTTTTACAGGTTCCATTCGCTTTGGTATGGTGAAGTTTTTGTACTGGCCTTATCACCCGTTGTGATCTTTTTCTTAAGCTGGTTTTATAGAGTTTGGAACAATCCCTCCAAGGCAAACTTTACCAATACCATGTGGCTAAATTTTCTTTCGGCATGTTGCTTAAACGGATTTTTTATTTGGTTCTTTTTAGAGTCCAGTCATATTTTGCAGTTGTGATCTAAAACGGTTGGCCATGAGTTTTCTTAATGATAAGTTCAGCAAGGGGTTGTGATTTTCGCATTAAGTTAATAGCCAGGTTGCTTGTCCACTCATCACCAAACAAGCGCTGTATTTGCCTGCCTGTCCACAATCTGATGGCGAAAAGTGAATTCCATTTTTGAGAGTATTGTATTTCTAGGTGTTCGCGTGTAATTTTTCCGGCTGAATATTCGATAACCAATTCGCTTAAAATTTTGGCTGAATGAATAGCCATGGCCATTCCATTCCCGCACAAGGGAGTAATCATTCCCGCGGCATCTCCCGTCATTAACACATGATTTTCAATAGGAGTTTTAGTGGCGAATGAAATTTCATTGATTACTTCAGGTTTATCAAACAGAAATTCTGAATTTCTAAAAATGGATTTAAGATATGGATTCTTAAAAAGCACGGCCTCTTCCATTGCTTTTATGCTGCCATGTGATTTTAGATTTATTCGATGTGTAAGATAACAAAGCGTAAACTTTTGATCTTCTATTTGACTGATACCACAATACCCATCTTTAAAATTATGAAGGGAAATCAAATCGGCTGGTTGATCAGTACGAATATGATACTTAACACCTGCATAGGGCGATCGCTTTTGAACAAATGATCGTTTCATTGAGAGGTCCAGTCTGGATCGCTTGCCAAATGAACCGATTACTAGATCTGCTGAAAGTTCTGTTTGACCCGTTCGAACGAAAAATGATTCATCTTTAAACAAAACAGATTCAACTTCGGTATCCAGCACAAAATTTACTCCCTTGTCAAGAGCTTTCTTATATAGAAAATGATCGAATGAGTAGCGACTAATCCCAAAACCTCCCAGGTCTAAGGGAAGTAATGCTACACGGCCATTTAAAGAAGTAAGTTGGAATCGATTTATTTTAGGCGGATTAAATTCTTGAGGGAACAAACCGCGTGCTTTTAAAAACGGAATAGTTTCATTAGAAATATATTCTCCGCAAACCCGATGGAAGGGATACCTTTTCTTTTCAACTAAGGTTACGGAAAGGCCTTTTTCAACCATATAGTTTGCACCTACCAGCCCGGCCAATCCACCCCCTATAATTATGATTGATTTCAATTCTATTTTGTTAGCCTATAAAAAACCACGCTTTTTCACGAAAAAATAAAATAACAATAAATCCCGAAATCCCTTTTAATCGTTTATCTGTTTAAATCGTATAATTAACTTCTTATGGACAAGCATGCAAACCAGTTTGAAGAATTAAATGTATTAGTGGTTGGCAACAACCCCATCGATTTAAGCCGTACATTCGAGAGCCTTTCTAAAATTACCGATCATAAAGTAATTACTGAAATTGCGTTTGATTTAACCAGTATTGTTGAGCGTCTTAGTCATTTTAAACCAACTTATATATTAATTGACGATAATGTTGGCCAACTGGAGCTTAAGGCAACTGTATTTGCTTTGTCTAGCAATCGCAAAACGCGTCATGTACCTATTACTGTTTTGAAAAACTCGAATTATCAAGAGGCAATAAATACCGGAGTGATGAATTATATCTTAAAAGAAACTATTACCGGTGACTCTCTTTACAGGGCACTTAAAAATTCGCTCAAGTTTAAAAAGACCCAGCTTTATTTGCAGCAGTCGTACAAAAAAAGAAAAGGACAATTACTCAGAATTCTGAAATCCAATTAGAGCGGATCTTCCAATCTAAACTCTCTTTTTATTTTTTCATTTTTCCGGATTAACATCAACGTAATTCGTCTGCCTGGTTTTGAATTGAGAAATCCATTGATGGTATTCAAATCCAATTCACCCACGCTAATTCCATTAACACTTAAAATGCGATCACCCACTTCGATATGGGCTCGTTGTGAAGGAGAATTCTCACGGATATCAGTAATCTCAAAATCTTTTAACCTCGAACCTTTTGCGCGAATGGTAAGCCCACTCATGTTAAAATAGAACCCCTTTTTATAATTTGAATTTTTCTTGAAGTAAATCTTCTCGTCCGGGAAGTTATAGATAACCGTAAATCGACTAAGGATCTCGCCACCAATTGATCCGTTTCTAAAAACAGACCGACTGGTCTTCAGTGTATCCATATAAGAGTTAGGGTCTGGAAAATTTGTAATCACATTTGGAATTTCAAATTGCCCAATTTTAAGCGTTTTAATTTTGGAGATTACTCCCGTAATTACGCCACCAATTCCACGACCAATTATACTTGCCACGTGCTTTTCAGGAATTTTAATTTTAGGATTAGAACTGGTTTCTAAAAAAAGGCCGTGACTTGCACCACTATCTACCAGTAATTTTGCACTAACCGATGTGCTGTCATTCATATTCAGGTTAATAGTTATGTAAGGCTTTGTATCTTCAATGCTAATAGGCAACCATTGAAATTTCTTTTTTTCTTTGAAACGATGGGGCAACATGAGTGTGAGTTGTTTGCGCTCGTAATCAATTTGCACGATGAAACGACTAAACAATTCATAACCCAATATTCCATGCACATCGGTTCCTAAATAATTTCTCAGTTCGAGATAATCCTGATCAAGCACGAGCATGGCATGCCCACGACCCTGCACGCCAGGCATATCTAATGAAACATTGTTGGTTACGTAAGCCTCTACAAGTTTTTCGCCACCAGGCCCGGCAATGGAATATTTTCTTGAGTAGGCTAAATTTAAAATATCGCTATATGCTTTCTCAGTCAGGATAGTAGTTCGCACGCCCGTATCAAGAATAAATTTTAAGGGTAGTTGATTATTGAGAATGATTGGAACAACCACAAGATTATTATAAACCTCAATCGGGAATTGAACCTTGGTTTTATCTGAAGCAAGTGAAAAACCCAATACCTGTGCCTGGCAAAACCTGCTTGTTAAAACGAGTAAAAAAAAAATAAAAGTATTCTGTATTGACATGTGCGCACAAGCCTATCTTAAAGCTAACAATTTTTAAACAAGCTCTATTTGCTAAACGCTAATTACCCCAAGCTGAATTAGGAGTTGATGAGGAGAATCAGAGATTTTTAATTCTTTAAGACTGTTTTGATGAAGAAATCCTTCATCAACCATCGTTTTCATTTGTGATAAAAGCGCATCAAAATAGTTATTGGTATTCAAGATTCCGATTTCTCCCTCAATCAATCCAAGCTGTTTCCACGTAAGGATTTCGGCCAGTTCATCCAACGTACCCCAGCCCCCAGGTAATGCAATAAAAATATCGGCAAGATCGGCCATTCGTCTTTTGCGCTCATGCATGCTGTCTACAACCTCCAATTGAGAAATGCCTTTATGTGCAACCTCTTTTTTCAATAGAAAATCAGGAATAACGCCAATTACTTTTCCGCCTAATTCCATAATGCGGTCAGCCAACACCCCCATAAGGCCAATGTTACCACCGCCATAAATTAGTGTAGAATGAGAATTGAATAAATGAAAAGCCATCTCTTGAGCAGCTTCAGCGAATACAGGATTTTTTCCCTTGCCAGAACCACAAAAGACACACACACACACGTTCATTGGGAACGGACGAATGGATTAATGCTTAATATCGTGCTCGTTATCGCTTACACTCTTGTTCGGAAATAACCAAACAGAGGCAATGGCAAGAACAAATAATGCTAAAACAACACCGAAAACTGACATGACTTGTTATTTAGATGAACAAATTTACCCGAACAATCTTTATTTTTTGCAAAATCGCAATTAAAAATTGTAAACTCGTAGCTGATTAAGTTCAAAACGTTATGACCTTTATAAACCTGATCTTTTGATGAAAAAATTTTTGATTGTTTTGGGAGTCATTCTGGTACTCATTCTTGGATTTATCACCTATGTGCGTCTTGTCCAAACAAAGCAGGCAAGCCCGGAAGAAAAAGTAATACTAACCAACGGAGATTTAAAAGTGTCTGTATATTATAATAGACCATTTAAAAAAGGCCGTGATATTTTTGGCGGGCTGGTGCCTTATGATGTGCCCTGGCGCACTGGAGCCAATGAAGCAACGGTTTTTGAAACCAATAGAGATTTAAACTTTGCTGGAAAGCCACTAAAGGCAGGTAAATACTCTTTATTCACTATACCGGGCGAGCAAGAATGGTCGATAATTCTTAATTCGGAATCAGGTCAGTGGGGAATTAAATTTAATGGAGAGATTAATCGAGATCCGGCCAAGGATGTTCTTGTGGTTGAGGTTCTTTCAGTTTTACAAGAAAAAGAATTTGAACAGTTTACAATTTCTTTGGAAAAATCAGGGGGAGAAAATGAGATGATTCTTATGTGGGATAAAACGCTTGTTTCTATTCCTTTCTCTGCCAGGTGATCGATCAAGTGAAAATTTTTTTCGTTATTCCTTTAAGCCTGTAGTACCTTTGAGATATAAAACGTGAATTAACATTACTCTGAATGATACAAGTAATTCCCTCCATAGCCATACGTAAGGGGAAAGTGGTAAAAATGAGAAAAGGAGATCCCTCCAGCGAGAAAGCCTATAATGAAAACCCATTGGATTTGGCCAAGCGTTTTGAAGATCATGGCATTGAAGTGGTTCATTTGGTTGACTTAGACGGTGCCGAGCAGGGAAGCCCCAAAAACTATCATGTGTTGGAAGCAATGGCTGGCCACACCGATCTTAAAATTGATTTCACCGGTGGAATTTGTACAGACGGAGATATCGGCAAGGCTTACGAATATGGTGCCGATTACATCACCGCCTCAAGCATTGCAGTAACCAACCCTGAATTGTTTGCCTCATGGATTATTTCGTATGGTCGTGAGAAAATGACCTTAGGAGCCGATGTTACTGACATTGATTCAAGACATATTGCTTTTAGAGGGTGGCTTAAAAAATCAGAAATCACATTGTTCGATCATCTTCAATATTTTTATGATCGTGGATTGAAGTATGTAAAGTCTACCGATGTGTCGCGCGATGGCGTATTAGAAGGTCCAGCCTTTTCTTTCTACCAAGAAATAATAGATCAGTTCCCTGATCTACAAGTACTGGCAAGTGGCGGTGTGCGTGGCATAGACGACATTAAGCGATTAAATGACATGGGAGTCTTTGCTGTGATCTTTGGCAAAGCATATTACGAAGGCATCCTTAAACTAAAGGATCTTGAACAATTTGTTGTAAAGGAAAAGTCTTAGCAGGATTTTGATCGTTACGGTTCTGCAATCACTGATCGACAATATCAGAAATTTTAAACTTTTGAATGATGTAGTAAAGAAAGTTGAAGGAGAGTGCATCTTCTTCATTTTTAGAAGCTGCCTTTGCAGGCTCTGAAGTTTTTGCTTTTGGCTTTGAGGATGTTGTCGTTGTGTTTACGGTTTGTTCTTTCTGTGTTGATTTTCCTTCAGGCTCGTAGAGCAACGGCTTATCTTCTTTAATGGTAGGATCTTGAAGTGGACTAAGTTCAGGATATTCGTTTGCCGGAGCACCATCTTGTGCAAAGGCAGGACTAACCGCAGAGAAGGTTAGAATAAACGTGACAAGTGCCAGTAAATGTGATAAGTTTAACTTCATCTAATTCCGGACTTTTGTGCTGCTGATTAGCTTTGCAAATTAGTAAAATTTTGATAATGATCACATTAGAAGATTTTAATAAAATTGACTTTAGGTCAGGCACCATAGTAAGGGTGGAACCGTTCCCGGAGGCAAGAAAACCTGCTTTTAAGCTCTGGATCGATTTAGGACCCGATTTAGGGATAAAAAAATCCAGCGCCCAAATAACGGATTTATATTCAATCGACTCGTTGCAAGGCAAAAAGGTGGTATGCGTAGTGAATTTTAAACCCCGCCAAATTGCCACTTTTATTTCTGAAGTTCTTGTCACCGGTTTCCCTGATGAGAAGAATAGAATTGTCTTAACTACAGTTGATGGGGTTGTTTCAAACGGATCTAAACTTTTCTAGTTCATGATCCTATTTTCATCGCTTGAGAAAATGTGTGATGGAAAGGTGCTTCAGCTTTTCAACGATCATCCCGTACAAGACTTGTTTATTGATAGCCGCAAGTCAGTTCTTACCCAACAATCTGTATTCTTCGCCATTGCAGGTGACCGACATAATGGGCATCACTATATTTCTGGTTTGTACAAAGCAGGCACACGCCAATTTGTTGTAGAGGAAAATATTAATGCTTCTCAATTTCCCGAAGCCAATTTTTTGCTTGTCAAGTCTTCGCGCAAAGCGCTACAAATGTTGGCTGCATACAATCGGAAGTCATGCAACATTCCGGTTATCGGAATAACAGGAAGCAACGGGAAGACAATTATCAAGGAATGGCTTTTTCAGCTTTTGCCTGATTTAAAAATTGTTAAAAATCCTGGGAGTTATAATTCACAGGTGGGGGTCCCGCTTTCCGTTTGGAACATGCACCCTCATCACGAATTGGGAATTTTTGAAGCAGGAATTTCCAGGCCAGGGGAAATGGAGAATCTTGAAAAAATTATTCAGCCAACCATCGGTATTTTTTCAAATATAGGAAGTGCGCATGATGAAGGCTTTTCGGATCAACAAGAAAAAGTAAGAGAGAAGTTGAAATTATTTACACGTACAGAAATTCTTGTATGCAGTGCAGATCAACCTCAATTGCTGGAAGAAATTAATAAAACAAAACTTAAAACTCTAACATGGGGGTTTAACTCGGGCGCACACTTTCAGGTGAGCCAACGGGAGAATAAATTTTTACTAAAGTCACACAAAGAAGAATTTGAAATAACTCTCCCGTTTTCGGACAAGGCTTCCGTTGAAAACATTTTACACTGTATTGTTATCCTTCGATACCTGAACTATTCTCCACAAATAATTCAAGAACGGATTCATCGGTTGCGATCTGTTCCCATGCGGCTTGAGTTGAAACAGGGGATCAATAATTGTCAGGTAATTGATGATAGTTACAATAATGATTTAGCCGGCCTTCAGGTGGGGCTTGATTTTTTAGGGAGTTTACCCAATAAAAAGACGGTTATTCTCTCTGATGTTTTACAATCAGGTCTTGATGACGAAGCGTTGGTTCCTCGCATTTCTGAATTACTTGCTCAAAGTGGCATCGATCGGTTCATTGCTATTGGGAAAATACTATTTGAGCAGCAGCAGAAGTTTGATAACCTTAGGTGTCAACGCAGCTTTTATAGAAGCACGGAAGATGCATTGAGTCAATTTAACTGGGATGACCTTAATCGTGAAACCATTCTTGTAAAGGGAGCACGCTCATTTCAGTTTGAAAGAATAACGGCCCGTATTCAGCGAAAGATTCATGGAACCCGCATGGAGATTGACCTGAACAAAATGGTTCACAATCTGAATTTCTTCAAGTCGAGATTGAACCCGGGGGTTAAGGTAATGGTGATGGTGAAGGCTTTTGCTTATGGAAGCGGCAGCGAAGAGGTAGCCAGTTTGCTGCAATATCACAAGGTTGATTATTTAGGGGTTGCATACGCGGATGAAGGGATTGAACTTAGAAAGAGCCAGATTCATTTGCCAATTATGGTAATGAACCCTACGGAAGAAAGCTTTTCTGCGATTATTTCCAATAACCTGGAGCCGGTGATTTACAGTGTTGAAATATTCAATGCACTTCTGGAATACCTTCAAGGTAATCGCTGCCGAATTCATTTAGAAATAGAAACGGGGATGCACCGCCTGGGGTTAGAACAAGACAATTTAGAAGAAGTAATTTCTCACCTAAAGCAGAATAAAAATATTTCTATTGCCAGTATATTTTCTCATTTGGCAGGTGCCGATGATTCCAATCATGATGAGTATTCTAGTCGTCAAATGGAGCGATTTGAATCAGCCTATGAAAAAATTTCCAGCGAGCTCAACGTAAGACCGATCCGTCACATTTTAAACTCATCGGGTATTTTGCGGTTCCCTTATTTTCAAATGGATATGGTGAGGCTGGGGATTGGTTTATATGGTGTTAATCCTACGGAAGAATCCTTTGATCAACTTCAGCCTGTAGCAACACTCAAAACGGTTATTTCGCAAATAAAGAATATTAAAGAAGGCGAATCGGTGGGGTATGGTCGGTGGGGCAAAGCAGTGCACGACATGAAGATAGCCACCATTGCAATTGGCTATGCCGATGGGTTTAGCCGGAGTTTTAGCAAAGGAGCTGGTTCTGTTCTAATTAATGGAAAGCGGGCACCTGTGTTTGGCAATGTTTGCATGGACATGACCATGGTTGACATTACCGAAATAGAAGCAAAGGAAGGTGACGAAGTAATTGTTTTTGGTGAAGGTCTAACAATCCATGAGGTAGCAGGAAACGCTAAAACAATTCCTTACGAGATTCTTACCAGCACAAGTGAGCGCGTGAAGCGTATCTTTTTTACGGATAGCTTTTAATCTAACGCATTTATGGTGACCCAATAGCGATAAGCAACCAATGCCTGATCGAATTTTGAAAGCCGTGTGATATCCTTCTGGCTAAAGCGCGGCATAATTACTTTATTAATTTTTGCGAGGATTCTGAATGCAGTTTTTTTCATCGAATATTTTTTTATTCACCTCTTAACCACAACCAAGATTCTTTTTCAAATCTCTTTTTGGCAATCCACCAAAATCAAATTGATCGTTTGTTTCCTGCTGTATGGGTTCGGAAATTTTTTCTGGCTTACTCTTTTTAGGTTTCGAAACTTTCTTTTTCATGATCTCAAATACTCATCCATGTGCAATTGATAAAGAATTTCTAAAGCATGAATATAATCATTGTTTAACTCTTCATGTAAACCTATATTCGCGTTGTTTAAAATCAATCTAAATAAGAAGTGGATTTAAAAAGGAATGTGGCAGGCATGAAACCCGGTGAAACAGGAGTAATTTCTGGTTTTTCGGACGATACGCTTTCGGCTAAACTCCTTGAAATGGGATTCCTTCCCGGAACCGCAGTTCGCTTTAATTTTAGTGCCCCTTTCGGGGATCCGGTTTGTGTAAGTGTCTCGGGGTACGACTTGTCGCTTAGGCTGGAGGAGGCTTCTACCATTGTGATTTTGAGTTAGACATGGATGGCAATCGGAAAAAAATAGCGCTCGTAGGCAAACCCAATTCAGGTAAATCCTCCCTATTTAATCAACTGACGGGTTTAAATCAGAAGATTGGAAACTTTCCTGGCATCACCGTAGATAAGCGGACGGGAATAACTCTGTTAGCCAATCGTGAGCAAGCAGAAATCATAGACTTGCCAGGCATCTATAGTCTTTATCCGCGCACCTTGGATGAGAAAATTGTTGCTGAAATTTTTGCGGATCAAAAAGGTGAACACTTTCCGGATTGTGTAGCCCTTGTGGCCGATGCAACCAATCTAAAAAACTGCATGCTGTTGCTGACGCAACTTATGGACTTAAAGCTGCCGGTAGTGCTTGTATTGAATATGATGGACTTGGCCGCAAAGTCGGGTCAGAGTATTGATATTCAAGGGTTGTCAGCCTCCTTGGATTTACCCGTAGTGATGATCAATGCGCGTAAAGGCGAGGGCATTCAAGAGTTAAAAAAAGTTTTGTCTGGCTCGGTTGTGCCATCGCGTAAATCTGTTTTCCAAATAGGAGATGAGATTAAACCCTTGGTAAGGAAAATCAAAGAGAAATTTACTCTTACCACTGATTATGAGGCCTATCATTTCCTTCAACAAACGGAGAGTCTACATTTTCTAAGCAGAGAAGACCGTGACTATATTGAACGTGAGGCAAAAGCTGTAAATTTTTTCCCGCATAAATATCAAGGAGCGGAAACCATCATGCGCTATGGTTTTATTCAAGACCTCTTAAACAAAGTCATTTTAAAAACCTCCGATCCCGAATGGAACAAATTTTCGTACCGCATTGATAAAGTACTCACCCATAAAGTGTGGGGATATCTTATTTTCTTTTCGGTACTATTTCTAATCTTCCAATCTATTTTTGCCTGGGCGCAGGTGCCCATGGATTTTATTGATTCATCGTTCGCTAAGCTCAGCAATTTCCTTGATCAATCTTTTCCAGATGGACCACTCTTTGATTTAATTACACAAGGTATTATTCCCGGCATTGGAGGCATTCTTATTTTCATTCCGCAAATAGCCATTTTGTTCGCGTGTATTTCAATCCTTGAGGAAAGTGGATATATGGCCCGAGTAGTTTTTCTTATGGATAAAATCATGCGGAAGTTTGGATTGAATGGTAAAAGTGTCGTGCCTTTAATCTCAGGGCTTGCCTGCGCTATTCCGGCCATTATGGCTACCCGAACCATCGAGAACTGGAAAGAAAGGTTAATCACAATTTTCGTTACACCCTTTATGAGTTGTTCAGCCCGGCTTCCGGTATTTACTATTTTGGTTGCACTCATCATTCCAGAGAATAAGCTCTTTGGATTTTTTAACTATCAGGGGTTAGTATTAATGAGTCTATACCTACTTGGGTTTATAGCGGCTATACTGTCTGCCTTAGTGATGAAGTTCTTGCTGAAGACAAAAGAGAAAAGCTATTTAATTATGGAGATGCCTACCTACCGCAGACCTAAGTGGGCAAATGTTGGATATACCGTAGTCGAGAAAACGAAAGCATTTGTTTTTGAGGCTGGTAAAATCATTTTAGCTATTTCTGTCATACTTTGGGTGCTGGCAAGCTACGGACCTGGCGATAAAATGCAGCAAGCTGAAGAAGTGGTTCGCTTCCAATCAAGTCAGCGCCAGATATCTGAGCAAGAACTTGAGGCGCAAATATCGTCAACCCGATTGGAGCACTCTTATGCTGGTATTATGGGGAAAACGTTAGAGCCTGTAATAAGACCTTTGGGGTACGATTGGAAAATCGGAATAGCGTTGGTCACCTCATTTGCGGCACGCGAGGTATTTGTAAGCACGATTGCAACCATTTATAGTTTAGGAAGCACCGATGATGAACAAACAATTAAAGGCAGATTAAAATCAGAAATCAATCCTGAAACAGGCGGACCCAGATATACTCGCGCGGTTGGATTTTCATTACTTGTATTTTATACATTAGCCATGCAATGCATGAGTACTTTGGCAATCGTTAAACGCGAAACAAAGGGCTGGACGTGGCCATTAATTCAACTTGGATATATGACCGTCCTGGCATACTTATCGGCATTCGCAATTTTTCAAATTATGTCCTAATCTTACATGATTCTTTCATGTAGGTTAAATCGATTTAAAAACCCTTATATTTCGTCATAAAACGAACTAAATGGCTGCAAATCGAAATTCGCAATTGGGTCTCCTGTGTCTTGCCCACATCTTAATCAGTGCCGATGGAATGATCGATCAAAAAGAGTTTGAGGCGTTATCAAAGATTAAAGCAAAGGAGGGGATACCCGATGTATTGTTTAGAGAATTTGAGGATAACATAAAAGATAAGAAAGGGAAAGACATTTATATAAGTGGCGTTGATTTATTGAATTCATGTTCTGATGATGAGAAACTTAATGCATTTGCTCATCTCTATAAAATGGCGGAGGCTGATGGAAATGTTCATATAAAAGAAGTTCGGTTATTGTTATATACCATCAAAAGCTCCCGAATCGAGTTCAATGATGTGGTAGCCAGAGCCAAAGCAATGGTTGATTATTAATCACAAAGAGGTATTTTCTCGTTCGCTAATTTTTTTTGCGCCCATGGCGAATATATTTTATCAAAATTATACTGTAGGAATTTTAGGAGGTGGCCAGTTGGGCCGCATGCTTATTCAAGCAGGTATTGATTTTAATATCAACTTCAATGTGCTAGATCCTGATGCTCAAGCCCCATGTTCCAGGTTGGCTCCATTCACACAAGGTAACTTAACGGATTATCAAACCGTATTCGAATTTGGTAAACAATGCGATTTGATAACCATCGAAATAGAAAATGTAAATACTCAAGCACTTGCTGAGTTGGTTAAAGCGGGCAAGAAAGTTTTCCCTCAACCACACATTATCGAACTGATACAAGACAAACGAATGCAAAAGGAATTTTTTATCAAACATCAAATACCTACTGCTGAGTTTATACTGGTTAACGATCGAAACGAAGTAGAGGCCAATAAAGATTTCTTTCCTGCTGTAAACAAACTTGGAAAGGAAGGCTATGATGGAAGAGGAGTCCAAATGTTAAGAAGCTCAAAAGATCTTTCGAAAGGATTTGATGCACCTGGATTGTTGGAGAAGCTAATCGATTTTGAAAAGGAGATTGCAGTAATTGTTTCTCGTAATGAGCACGGAGAAATTTCTTCTTATCCGGCTGTTGAAATGATTTTTCATCCGGAAGCGAACTTAGTTGAATATCTTTTTTCACCTGCACAACTCAAGCAATCTATTGCTGTTGAAGCAGATCGCATTGCGAAAGAAATAATTGAAAAGCTTGATATGGTTGGATTGCTGGCCGTTGAAATGTTTGTAACAAAGGATCAAACTGTTTTGGTAAATGAAATCGCTCCAAGGCCGCATAACAGCGGTCATCAAACAATTGAAGGCAACGTTACCTCTCAATATGAGCAGCACTTGCGTGCTATTTTGAATTTATCTCCAGGCGAAACAACACTTACAAGTCCAAGTGCTATGATAAATCTTTTAGGTGAGGATGGATTTACAGGACTTGCTCAATATGAAGGGTTGGAAGAGGTTATGAGGATTTCAGGTGCGCACATTCACCTATACGGAAAGAAGATAACTAAGCCATTTCGTAAGATGGGTCATGTAACTGTATTAGATGCTGATCTGGTTAATTTAAAAAAGAAAGCCAACTTTGTAAAAAACACTCTTAAAGTAAAGGCATGAGAAAACCGGTTGTAGGAATTATCATGGGCAGTCAGTCTGATTTGAAAATAATGAAAGAAGCTGCCGAGTTTTTAGAAGAATTGAATATTCCATTTGAACTAACTATTGTTTCGGCTCATAGAACCCCACAGCGTATGGCTGATTATGCTTCATCCGCGCGCTCGCGAGGGTTGCGCGTAATTGTTGCTGGCGCAGGAGGGGCGGCACATCTGCCTGGCATGGTGGCATCGTTTACTTCTTTGCCAGTAATTGGGGTACCCATAAAATCTTCAAACTCTATTGATGGATGGGATTCCGTACTATCTATTTTGCAGATGCCTGCCGGAGTTCCCGTGGCAACCGTGGCGTTAAATGGGGCAAAGAATGCGGGTATTTTAGCAGCGCAAATTTTAGGAAGTGATAATAAGTTTATTGCCAAGAAATTGGAAGCCTTCAAAAAAAGCCTTCAAAAGAAGGTAGAAAACTCGTTTCGATCTATTGAAAAGAAGGGCTGGAAGAACAGCGAATAACATAGTTGAAATAAAATTGTAATTTTCTTCCCCATTTTATTGCATGTGATTCATGAATCCGGGAGAAACAGGCTGGCTAAAAGAGTACCTTGACTTTCGCCAAGAGTTGTTGAGAGATATTACAGCGGACCGCAAACATTCTTCACACCCTGAGCATTCGTTATATAGCATCATTCAGCCAAGCGGACTTATGTATGGCCAGCCGGTTGGTTCGTACGATTTACCCAATTCCGATGATTGGAATGAGAAAGACAGAATGAAAATATTATTGGCGGAAAGTTTGATCAGCAGTTCTCTTTTGTTTTATGATAAACCTGTAAAAACACCTGACGAACTTTCAAAAGTGATTATTAAAACATTGGAGAACATTGGTAATTTTTACAACAACATCTTTCCTGAATTAGCTACTCCTTCGAAAACATTGTTTGGCAAAAGAAAGACACCGCTGGAGTTAGCTGAGAAAATTCTTAATAAACGGATTGACCATACTTCAAAGTTTGATACAAATTTCTGGATTCAGTTTTTTCACAATAGTTTGCTCTTCCTAGACATTTTTATTTTTGGACAATGGATACACACCAATGCAGATCGTATTGTCTCTGATTTTTTTAAGTATGAACGTGAAGAACTACGCTTTTCAGTAATTAAAATAATTGCTTGCGCGGCTCATTCAAACTCAAAAATTGAACCTGAGGAGCGCAGGTTGCTCGAGTTCTTTCTTCAGAGCACCGAATTGCCTCACGATAAGAAACGAGAGGCAAAGAAGATATTTGATGAAGGAATTATCCTTGAAGAGATCAACCTTCCAACTAATAATTCATGGATCCTTAAGAAGTATTTTTTGGAGATAGCCATCCTAACTATTTGGGCTGATAAATTAGTGGAAGAATCTGAATTAGGATTTCTTAAACGCTTGTGCACTTATTTAGGGTTTACTGAGGATGATCTTGAAAATAGTTTATTAGCGATTGAAGGATTTGTGCTTGAGCATTGGGATAAACTAAACTATCTACAGAATAAGCAAGACTATAATCAGTTGCGTAAGCAGTTTATTGAGCGGATGCGCAAAGCTACGGGAGCCAATAAAAACCGACTGCTTAACGAAGTGAAGGAAAGCAGGGAGTTGACGGATTTACTTAAGAAAGCTCGTGCTCATGAATTAAACGAGGAGGAACAAGAACACATGCAAGAATTGCTGATTGCAACAATCAAGACTATTCCAACTTTTGTTATTATATCTTTGCCACAGCGGTTTCTCACACTTCCGATTCTAATGAAAATTTTGCCTGACAATTTCTTTGCAGAAGTTGCCTGATTTAAGATTGGGTTTCATCCGACTTTTTCGCCTTTCGTGGAATGAGCACAGAGAATACAATCGAAAGGGTGAGGGTAATCAAGATTATTACAAACGAAATAGTAGGTGGCATGTCAGTAAGGACATCTGGAAGGAAATCGCTGCCACGGCCAATTTCTAACAGCATTTTTGCCCCAATAAAGAAAAGAATAATGGACAAGCCTTTTTGAAGCAGATAAAACTTATCAATGATTCCTGACAACAGGAAGAACATGGCGCGCAAGCCCATGACCGCGAAAATATTGGAGGTATAAATAATAAACTCATTTGTAGTGATGGCAAATGCAGCCGGGATGGAATCCACCGCAAATATTAAGTCTGTAGTTTCAATCAGGACAATCACCAGGAAAAGCTCTGTAAACATTATTTTCCCATCTACACGGGCTAAGAACTTTCCACCCATCTCGTCTTTTGTAATCGGCAAATATTTTCTGCAAAATTTAAGGATAGGATTCTTTTCTGGATCGATTTTCTCATCACTATCCTCAAAGTAGATTTTTATACCCGAGTAGATTAGAAAAACGCCAAAGATGTATAATATCCAATGAAACTTGTGTATGAAGATAGCACCTATAAAAATGAAAACTCCTCTAAAAACAACAGCTCCAAGAATTCCCCAAAAAAGGATCTTATGAAAATACTCCTCCTTTACCTTGAAGTATTTCAGGATCAAAAGAATTACAAAGATATTGTCAACAGAAAGAGCATATTCGGTTAAATAGGCTGAGAAGTATTCTAGCGCGCCATCCGCCCCGCCACTTTCTTTGTCCATGGCGTAAATAAGGTAGCCAAAAACGGTACTAACACAAACCCAAAAAATTGATTGATAAAGAGCTGATTTAGTAGAAATCTTATGGGCCGTCTTGTTAAAGATACCCAAGTCCAAGAGCAGGAAAACGAAAATTATAGCCCCAAAAATTCCAAAAAGAAAGGTCTCATCACTGAGATCCAAGCCAAACAATGAAAATGCCAACATGCTCTTTTTCTAGGGTTTTTGGGGTTAAGGAGCGGAGTGTTCTCTATGGAGTCTCAAAACTCACGCTACATAAGCGCCAAAGCTACAAATTAATTTTATTTCAATACTATGACTTAGGGTTAATGCAAAAGGGATTGAAAAAGAAACCTCTTTGGGGTTAACTTATAGAAAAGAACAAACTGCCCTTACCTTACCTCAGTTCTACCTGCAGGTTAAGGAGGTTTTTATAAAGACCACTATTCATCGCCACTAATTCTTCGTGCGATCCTGATTCGGCTATGTGCCCATCTTTAATAACCAATATCCGATCCACCTTACGAATGGTACTTAGTCGATGGGCAATTACCAATGTGGTGCGATTCTCCATGAGTGTTTCAAGTGCTTGCTGAACTAATTGTTCGGATAAAGCATCCAATGAGCTTGTAGCCTCATCCAGTATAAGAATTGCAGGGTCTTTTAGAATAGCGCGGGCAATAGCCACACGCTGTCGTTGTCCTCCTGAAAGTTTTACACCCCGATCACCGACCCGTGTTTCCAGTTTCTCAGGAAAAGTATCTATGAACTCCCACGCATTTGCCTTTTTTGCTGCCTCCATGATTTCGTGCTCAGTGGCGTTTGGCTTACCATAGGCAATATTCTCCTTAATGCTCCCCCCAAATAACATGACTTCCTGGGGAACGATACCCATGTTCTTTCTATAGTCAGATAAGTTGTATTCCACACTCAATTTTTGATCCACCGAAATGGATCCTGATTGAACAGGATAAAAACGCATGAGCAAATTAATGATAGTTGATTTTCCCGAACCACTTGGACCAACCAGGGCGATTTTTTCACCCGGATTAATTTTAAAACTAATGTTTTTCAGGACCTCCACATCCTTACGCGTGGGGTACGAAAAAGAAACGTTTTCAAATTGAATATTGCCAGTTAACTTAATTCCCTTTGCGGATGAGGGCTGTTCATCAGATTGGTTAAGGATTTCTAAAATTCGTTCTGAGGCACCAATGGAACGTTGCAGCTGACTGAATATATCGCCTAGCCCGGCAATGGATCCACCAATAAAAGCAGTATAAAGAATGAAAGAGAATAGCTCACCAACCTCGGCTTCTTTAGCTTGCACCAAATAGGCTCCATACCAACTGACCGCCACAATTCCGCCAAATAAAGCAACGATTGTAAAAGAGATAAAAACTCCGCGATAGCGAGCAGCATGAATGGCTGTTTTCACCACTTCATTCAACGATTTTTTGTATCGAAGTACTTCAAACAATTCGTTCGTAAATGACTTTACAACAGCAATAGATTGTAACGTCTCTTCAACAATCACATTTGAATTGGCTAATTGATCCTGAGTTTTTTTAGAAAGCTTGCGAATGAATTTACCAAAGAACAAGGCAGCTAACACCAATACCGGAAAGGTGAGCAGCATGAAGATGGTTAGTTTGGGATAAAGGAAAAAGATAACGGGAATACCAATCGATAGAATCAATACCTGCCGAAGTAACTCAGCAAGGGTAAACGTAAATGTGTCGTATAGCGTACCCACATCTGAAGTTATTCTGCTGATAAGCTCACCCGTTCTGCGACTATCAAAAAATGAAAGTGGTAGCCAAACAATTTTGGTGTAGATATGCTGCCGCAAATCTGCCAGGGTTCGCTCGCTTACAAATGTAAACGTGTAAACGCGAATAAATGAAAATACTCCCTGCACCAATAAGATGGCTATCAATACGAGTGCAATTTGGTTGATGCTTGTAAAGACGAAATCTTTTTTCCCTTGCGCCACATCCAACAACTTACCTGCGAAGTATGGAAAGGCTAGTAATGTGCCGCTAGACAATGCCAACGCAACTAGCCCGAGAAAAAACGGCCACCTATGAGGCAATACAAAGCGAAAAACCCCCAGTAATTTTTTTAATCCTGATTTATTGAGCGGACGTTTTTCCCCTTCCTCTAATCCTCTTCGTTTTGTCATGGTTCGTCTAAGGACTTATAATTTAATAAGTCGGTGCAAAGGATGCCTCAATTGTAAACTTAACGGAGTCACTTAAAATCATTTTTTGTGAGCCAGTCATTTTATACTTGCTTAACAACATGGCTCCACTTGAATCATCGAACTCTAATTGCAATTGGCGCTTGGATGCGTACAGCGAATTGGTTTCATGATACACCGATTCAATTTTTTTGATTTGCTTAAAATCCTTGTGATAATAGAAGGTGACAAAAGCAACAGGAGCCGGAGTTTTTGCTTTGTATCTTCTTATGCTCAAATTGCTTTGATTATCTTTTTCTCCGTCTGTGACTTCGTACATATTCCTATAAAGAGGTTTATTGATCAAATCAAGCTGACGGAAAACGTCTAACTCCTGAGCAACTAATGTACTGTCAGTCGCATGTGAGGATTGGTCATTTTTTCCATCCAACGATACAGACTTGGTAAGAGTTAATTCTGCCTTGGCAAGCACATTCACCTGTACATTAATCAAGCTATCAAAATCAAAATACACTTTGTCATAGGATTTATTCTGGTTGTTGCAAGCAGCCGACAGAATTAGAGTAGTAAAAAAACAGAGAGCGCGAACTATCATTCCTTATCAATCAATACGGTACCTGTCATTTCTTTAGGAATAGGAACTCCCATTAAGGCTAGAATGGTTGGAGCAAGATCGCCAAGCTTCCCATCTTTTAATTTTCCTTTATAGTCATCATCAACAAGAATGCAGGGAACCAAATTAGTGGTGTGTGCGGTGTTAGGCGTCCCATCCTCGTTGATCATCTTATCGGCATTACCATGGTCAGCAATAATGATAATGGCATACCCATTTTTCCGAGCTGCTTCTGTAACAGCTTCGTTGCACTGATCCACTGTTTCGCAGGCTTTAACAGCGGCTTCGAAAACACCGGTATGACCCACCATATCTGGATTTGCAAAATTTAAACAAATGAAGTCTGCCGATTTTTTCTCTAACTCTGGAATAATCATATCGCGGATATCGTGGGCACTCATTTCCGGTTGTAGATCGTAGGTGGCAACTTTGGGCGAAGGACACATTAAACGTGATTCACCAGGGAATACTTCCTCACGACCTCCAGAAAAGAAGAACGTAACATGAGGGTATTTTTCAGTCTCTGCAATTCGGATCTGTTTTTTGTTCGCTTTAGATACAATCTCACCTAACGTATTTTCCAGATTATCTTTATCGAAGATTACCTTAACCCCTTTGAAAGAATCATCATAGTTAGTTAGGGTAACATAATGCAGGTTGAGCTTATTCATATTTTGCTCATGAAAATCTTGTTGGGTAAGTGCCATAGTAATTTCACGACCCCGGTCCGTGCGAAAGTTGAAACAAAGCACTACATCGCCTTCTTGTATTGTAGCTATTGGGTTATTATTTCCATCAACAGCAATGATGGGCTTTATAAACTCATCGGTTACACCGGCTTCATAAGATTGCTCAACAGATCGCATTACATCCGTTGTTCTTTCTCCGGTGCCATGCACCATGGCATCATAGGCAAGCTTTACACGTTCCCAACGCTTATCACGATCCATGGCATAGTAGCGACCCACCACACTGGCAATTTGCCCAGTAGTTTTGGCAAGATGATTTTTTAAATCAGTTAAATATCCTTT
Source organism: Cyclobacteriaceae bacterium (assembly GCA_016787755.1). Taxonomy (GTDB): domain Bacteria; phylum Bacteroidota; class Bacteroidia; order Cytophagales; family Cyclobacteriaceae; genus ELB16-189. The sequence goes on from JAEUUA010000023.1 coordinate 543,344, forward strand.
ACCTCCTTTCGGATCTGTATCGCGACCATCCATAAAGGCATGGATGAAAACATTTTTGAGTTTGTGATTATTAGCAATGGTACAAAGTCCTTTTAAATGATCGATATGTGAGTGCACACCTCCATCAGATAATAAACCAATTAGATGAACAGATTTATTATGCTTCTTGGCATATTCCAAAGCTTCGAGTAACACCGGATTAGTGTCTAATTCCTTTTCTTCAACGGCTTTATTCACGCGCACCAAATCCTGATACACCACGCGGCCGGCTCCAATATTCATGTGGCCAACTTCTGAATTCCCCATCTGCCCTGCCGGTAAACCCACCGCTAACCCTGAGGCTTCAAGTTTACTATGAGGATACTTTTTGTATAAGGAGTTAATGTAGGGCGTCTTGGCATGATCAATCGCGGAAACGGCCTCATTCTTGGCAATGCCCCACCCATCTAAAATCATCAACAACACTTGCTTGTTCATAAGAAACTAATTTTTTGAATTTGAGAAATCAAATATATGCGTGATTTATCGCAATTGCCCTTTTTTTAAGATAGTTCTCAAGCATCTTCAAGAAAACAAATGTTAGGCAACACAAAGATCAACTACTAATTTTTGGTTCCCGTATTAATGGCATAATTTTGGTCTGTTGAATAGCATTATGAAGAGCAAAATGTTGATTTTTACGTTCGTTTTTGCATTAATCGCGAGTCTGGTGTCCGCTCAAGCTGATATTTTTTCACCGATGAAGGATGCGCTGAAGGCAGGCAATGCTAAAGAGATGGTAAAACACATCAATCAGTCTATAGATATTAACCTGGAAGGAGAAGTAAATACCTATAGCAAAGCACAAGCAGAGTTTGTATTAAGAGATTTTTTTAAGAAATATCCGGTTTCGGATTTTACGATTGAACACACAGGGTCGTCTAAAAATGGATTGCAATATGCAATCGGCAATTATAAGAGTAACAAAGATCAGTTCAATGTACTCATCCGCGTTAAGCAGGCAGCCACTGTTTACTTGATTCACGAGATCAGTTTTGTGAAGGAGTGATGCAGCCTGCCTATCTTACGGATCAAGCCATTCATCATTTTATACAACAAGCGCTGGCCGAAGATCTCGGGGAAGGTGATCATTCTACGCTAGGATCCATTTCAGCTTTTAAAAAGACAAAAGCGCAATTGTTGGTGAAAGATGATGGCGTAATTGCCGGACTTACCATCGCACAAAAAATTTTCTATGAAGTTGATCCGAACTTGCAAATTACGTTCTACAAAAAGGAAGGTGACGCAATTCAGAAAGGTGAGGTTGCTTTTGTAGTAGAGGGCCTTGCCCGATCCATTTTGACAGCGGAGCGCCTCGTGCTAAACTGTATGCAGCGCATGAGCGGTATAGCCACTTATACAAAAAAACTCTGTACAATCATTCAGGGAACAAACGCAAAAGTGATGGACACGCGTAAAACCACTCCTAACTTTCGCTTGATGGAAAAGTGGGCTGTGGCTATTGGTGGAGGGAAGAATCATCGGTTTGCGTTGTATGATATGGTGATGTTGAAAGATAATCATACGGACATGGCCGGGGGCATTCGGGCTGCTGTTGAAAACGTAAAAATGTATCTGGCTAAGAACAACAAGGATTTAAAGATTGAAGTAGAGACGCGCACTCTTGCTGAAGTAGAAGAAGTGCTGCACGTGGGGGGAGTGGATGTGATTATGCTGGATAATATGAGTGTGCAAGAAATGAAGCAGGCAATTAAATTAATCAATGGTAAATGTAAAACTGAAGCGAGTGGTGGAATAACTGAAACCACCTTGCGCGCGGTTGCCGAGTGTGGGGTAGATTATGTTTCGGTGGGTGCGTTAACACACTCAGTAAAGAGTTTGGATTTGAGTTTGAAGGTGGAGAAGTGATTATAGCCACTAACCTGCCCGACCGTGTCAGGGTTACAGTTTAGTTAGGCCATACAACAGTCATCGAATCTGTAGCTTTGATCCCAATTAGAAAATCCCACAAATCTGCCCTATTTTTGCCCTCCTTAAAATTTAGAATTTAGTTTTTATGATCGTTAAAACGCGTAATTACAGGCTTGAAAAGAAGGATTATATAAAAATGGCGCTTAAGGCCATATTACTACAACAATGGTGGGTAAGCCTAATTGTGGTGACTATTTGTCTGGGCTATGTTTGGATTCCTAGTATCTGGTGGTTCATAGGAGCAGGAATTGGTGCCGCCTTGTATTTACTATTTTGGTGGATTCAGTTTTATGGAGTTACACAACTAGAACAAGGCAAAATGTTGTTCGAGCGTTTTTCCTACGAAATAACAAGTCAGCAGATTGTGATGAAACTTAATGCGCGCGAAGGCATGCCTATGAAGTGGGATCAAATCAAGCGCGCTCAATTGGGTAAAGATTATTTTTTGTTGTTTGTAAATAAGGCGCAACTCATTCATTTGCCTTTTAAAATCTTCAATACGGATAACGAGCGAAAGTTTTTAACGAGCATCCTGCGAAATAAGGGATTGATTAAATAGATACTGGATACTTGATACTGGCTGTTAGTATTTGGATATTTGGTCATGCCTTTAAAGCAGCGATCAGAATCGAGTGACGAGTATCCAGCAGCTAGCTTTAAGAAAAAATACAGTCCTGCCGAATCACTGGCGAGAATTCAGCGCTACTGCGCCTATCAGGAGCGCTCGCACAAAGAAGTAAAAAGCAAACTTTTCGATTATGGTCTTTACTCCACACAGGTGGATGAGATCATCTCACAATTAATTACTGATGGGTTTCTAAATGAAGAACGCTTTGCGAAGGCGTATGCGGGCGGAAAGTTTCGGATTAAGAAATGGGGCCGAGTAAAAATTAAGCACGAACTGAAGGCATTGGGGCTAACCAAAAACTGTATCCAGCGTGGGTTGAACGAAATAGAATCTGCTGATTACTCTAAAACCTTAAAAGCGATCATAAAAAAGAAAGCAAGTGAATCCAAAGAGCCAAACCCGTTTAAGAAGCGCGATAAGATAGCACGCTTTGTAATTGGCAAAGGCTATGAGGCAGAGCTTGTATGGGAATATGTTCGGGATATTTTGTCGGACTAGCCGCTTTTGCAATCCGCGCGACATTACCGGTGTTTTGCAAAACCGAACTTTACACTTTCACCGTTAGTACGACTATGAATCTGTTAACCATCCTTTTCTTATTTTGTACTTCACTTGTGCTTGGTCAGTCGAGTGAAGTACGCGTTGCCCAGTTTAATTTAAAAAAAACGGTCGCTATTGAGGGCTATGATCCAGTAAGCTATTTTGATAACAAACCGATTGAAGGGAAAGTTGAATTTAAAATCACCCACAAAGGGGTAACCTACCTATTTGCCAACTCTTCTAACCTTGAGAAATTTAAAGCAAATCCTGATAAATATGAGCCTGCCTATGGTGGCTGGTGTGCTTTCGCCATGGGCGAATCAGGTGAGAAGGTGAAGATAGACCCAGAAACGTACAAAATTGTAAATGGCAAATTGAATTTGTTTTACAACTTCTGGGGTACTAATACCTTGAAAGATTGGAATAAACAGGAAGCGGCATTAAAGGCAAAGGCTGACGAAAACTGGAAGAAATTCGTTCATTAAATTCATAATTCAATCATTTTCGGATATGAGCCAACCAATTAACTATCTTTGCAGCGGCTTAAGTTTGATTTAGCGTATGACACAACTTTTAACAGCGGGCACATCAATCCTGTCTCAACTTTCAGATATTGTGCACCAACTAACAGACGAAGATTTTCGAAAACCCTCAAAAGCTTTAAGTAACTCCACTATTGGACAGCACCTTCGGCATACGCTCGAGTTTTTCATTTGCCTTGAACAAGGATGCGAACTAGGGGTAGTCAACTACGACAAGCGCATTCACAACAAAGCAATGGAGAATGATCGGCTTATTGCCTTGCATACCATTAGTCAGATACAGGAGTTTGTTAATGTAAATCAAAAAGACAAACCATTAAAACTAGAAGTTGGTTATGAACCTACTTGTGAGACCTGTGTGACGATTGAAACAAACTATTTGCGTGAACTCACTTATAATATTGAGCACAGTGTTCATCACATGGCGATTATGAAAATAGGCATTCGTGAAGTAGCTGACTATGTGAAATTGCCCCCCGACTTTGGAGTTGCTGTTTCCACGATACGCTATAAAGAAGCCTTAGTAACTTCTCACTAATTGTTTCTTTACTTTTGCGCATCTGAATCTTCGTGCAAAAAATCATTCGCAGTAATTTCTTTATTAAGCTCAGGCATTGGGAGTATTGGCCCTTTGGGATTATACAGGCCCCCATTATTCTTATGTGGGTATGGTATGCCCTAAAGGAACGCTCGCTTTTTTATTTCTCAGCTTCCAACCCCTCTATCCTTACGGGAGGCATGATGGGCGAATCGAAGTATGATATCTTAAGACGAATACCCGATTCGGTAAAACCAAAAACGGTTTTAGTAAAGTTACCGGCATCATTACCTCGCGTTATTGATTTATTGAATGAACAAGGGTTTTCGTTTCCGGTAATTTTTAAGCCAGACTTGGGTGAACGCGGCTGGATGGTGCGCAGAATTTATAATGAAGCCGATGTTGAAAAATATCTTTCGGAAATAAAAATAGACTTCCTGATTCAGGAATTTATTGACTCGCCACTTGAGTTTGGAGTATTTTATATTCGATTTCCCTCAATGCCTAATGGATTTGTAAACTCCATTACCGGAAAAGAATTTTTATTCGTTACCGGGGATGGAAAAAAAACCATTCAAGAACTAATTCTTGAAAAAGATCGTGCTAAAATTCATGGGGAAACATTAATGAAAAAGTATGCTGGTCGATTAAATGAAATACTTGCCCCAGGTGAAAGACTTGAACTTGTTTCTATTGGCAATCATTGTTTGGGCACCATGTTTTTGAACAAAAATCATTTGATTACCCCAACACTCAGTGCCACCTTTGATTCCATCAGCAAACAACTAGACGGATTTTATTTTGGACGATTTGATATCCGATGCAACTCAGTTGAAGATTTGGAGAACGGAAACATTAAAATAATGGAACTGAATGGATGCGGTGCTGAGCCATCACACATTTATCAACCCGGGTCATCATTATTTGCAGGTGTGAAAGCTCTTATCGTGTATTGGCAAAATATGTATCGGGTTAGCAGGGAGAACCATGAACGAGGAGTTCCTTATCTTTCGTTCAAAGAAGGAAAGGAAATTTATTATCGTTTTAAGAAGTTAAGTTCTGGTTCATGATGCTCTTAAAGGTTTTTTTAGCTGGCTTTATCTTCAGCTTTTTAGGTTCAATTCCTCCAGGCACTTTAAATCTTGCTGTTCTTCAACTAGGGTTGGAGCACAAGATTAAAATTGCACTTCGATTTACGTTAGCAGTTGCTATCATTGAGTATCCCTATGCTTGGATTGCGGTTGTTTTTGAAGATTGGGTAACATCTTCTCCTTTGATCGTAGAAAATTTTCAATTGATTACTGCTGTAGTGATGACTGTAATTGGAGGATTTACGGTATGGTCGGCTCGTAAACCCAGTGATTTCTCAGTTCGATTTAATGCGAGTGGTTTTCGGAGAGGGGTCGTTCTAAGTATTTTAAATCCGATGGCAATTCCTTTTTGGATTGGGATAACGGCTTATTTAAAAGCGCAAGGTTGGATTGATTTGTCAACACCTGCTTTGCTGCATAGCTATGTGTTTGGCACTTCTATCGGTGTATTGGCGCTATTATTTCTTTTCATTTTTTTAGCCAAACGACTTTCTCCTTATATAAAAGACAATCGGTATGTAAAGTTGGTTCCAGGCTTTACTCTTCTAGTATTAGGGTTGTATGCCTTTGCAAAATATTTGCTGCTGCACTTTTAAAACACTTATTTAAATATTCACGTGTTTTTTACGAACCGCCCAATAGTAAAAGATGGGAAAAATAAGTAATGTAAAAAGGGTTGCTGTTACCAGCCCGCCAATAATTACAATGGCCAATGGTTTTTGCGACTCGGATCCAATCCCCGTAGAAAGTGCCGCTGGCATTAAACCGATAGCAGCCATAAGCGCAGTCATGATTACAGGCCGGGTTCTTATTTTTACGGCTTCGGTAATGGATGGAATTAGAGAGAGTCGAGCTCTTAAATTGCTATGAAACTCTGAAATCAGGATAACACCATTCTGAATGCAAATCCCAAACAAGGCAATAAACCCCACGCCAGCCGAAATGCCGAAGTTCATACCCGTGATGTGCAGCGCGAAGATTCCTCCAATCAGCGCAAAGGGTACATTGGCAAGTACAAGCGATGCATCCTGAATATTGCCAAACAAAATAAACAACAACACAAAAATTAAGATTAAACTTATCGGCACTACTTGTCCCAGTCGTTTTGTAGCCCGAACCTGATTTTCAAATTCACCTGTCCAGCCAATGGAATAACCTGGAGGAAGTTTTATATTTTTTGTTACGTTTGCTTGCGCTTCGGCAATGGTGCTTCCCAAATCGCGTTCGCGCACAGAGAACTTTACACCTATAAAACGTTTTGTATTATCCCGATAAATAAAAGCGGGGCCTGTAGTTTTTTGAATGGTGGCAATTTCCTGTAAAGGAATCTTATCACCTCGTAGGGTGGGCACCATAATGCGCATAATATCTTCTTCGTCCTTGCGATAATCCTGCTGATAGCGGATTCGAATATCAAATTTTCGATCGCCTTCATATTTTTCAGTGACAGTTTTACCACCAATTGCCATTTCGAGGGTGCTTTGCGCTTCTGCTTTTTGAACTCCGTAGATGGCCATTCGCTCCTCATCTAACACAACACTGATTTCGGGTTGGCCAAGGTTGCGCAGAATGCCGACATCTTTAATTCCGCGAACGTCTTTGATTTTTTCAATTACCTGATTGGCAAATTCATCCAGTTTATTTAAATCATCGCCATAAATTTTCACGGCATTGGAAGCATTGATTCCAGCAACAGATTCAGCCACATTGTCGATTATAGGCTGAGAATAATTATAAACAATACCCTGATATTTTTTTAACTGCTTATCCATTTCCTCTACCAAATCATCCATCGAGATATTTCGGCCCCAGTCCTCTTTTGGTTTCAGGTTCACTTGCATTTGCACATAATAGAAGCCACTGGGGTCGGTTCCATCATTGCTGCGCCCGGTTTGAGAAAGTACCCCATTTACTTCTGGAAACTGCTGCAGTTCTTTTCTCAACAACGAAACAGTTTTTATGGTTTCGGTAAGAGATGAACTCATCGGGAGTTTAGCTTCCACCCAAAGAGCCCCTTCGTTGAGTTGAGGTAAAAACTCAGTACCCATCCATTTTGTTGAAAAGAGTGATATCCCCAGAATAATAAATGAAATAATGACACTGGCTGTTTTAAACTTAAATGTTCTAATAAATCCTTTTTCTACAATTCGATTAAAGAAATCGACAATTGGGTTGTGTTTTTCGTACACATTTTTCTTAAGGAGAATAGAAACTAAAACGGGCACCAAGGTGAGGGTAAAGATTAAAGCCCCCAACAAAGCAAAGCCCAACGTGTAGGCAAGTGGCGAGAACATTTTGCCTTCTACTTTTTGAAAAGCAAAAATGGGTAACAGTGCCGAAATGATGATCAGTTTTGAAAAGAAGACAGCTTTCCCCAACCCGCTTCCTGTTTTTTTGATCAGCCCTAATTTGGAAAGTTTATTAAACCGTTCCATCCCATTCTTTTGTGCGTGAAGATCGAGTGCAACAAACAAACCTTCTACCATCACCACAGCGCCATCAATAATAATCCCAAAATCAACCGCTCCTAACGAAAGCAAATTAGCGCTCATCCCTTTTAGCTTAAGGCATAAGAATGCGAATAGCAGTGACAATGGGATAATAAACGAAACAATTACGGTCGTGCGCCAGCTAGCCATAAATAGCAAAACAATCACTGTTACAAACAAAATTCCTTCTGTCAGATTGCCCATAACCGTACGGGTGCAGTACTTCATTAAGTTGTCACGATCATAAAACACCTCCATTTTTACATCATGTGGCAGTACGGTTTCATTAATCTCAGAAATTTTATTCTTTAAACGCGCCAATACTTCGCTTGGATTTTCGCCTTTGCGCATTACCACAATTCCTTCTACCACATCATCGTTTTCATTCAAGCCCACTTGCCCAACCCGAGGGGCATTTGATTCAATAACGGTTGATACGTTTTTAACGAGCACAGGATTACCATTGTAGCTGTCAACAATTGTGTTTTCAATATCTTTAATCGAGTTTAGAAGGCCAAGACCACGAACCACATAAGCTTGCCCATTTTTTTCAATGACATCACCACCTACATTCAGGTTTGCTTTCGATACAGCTTCGTAGAGTTCAAGGGGAGTGAGATCGTACTTTTGAAGTTTAACAGGATCTACCGAGATCTCGTAAATTTTTTCCTGACCGCCAAAGGCTACCACATCGGCAATGCCAGGCACAGCGCGGAGTTGCCTATCGATTACCCAATTTTGAATGGTTAGTAATTCACGTGTATTACGCGTGGGACTTTTTAATACATAGCGATAAATTTCGCCCGTGGGTCCGTATGGAGGCTGAACATCCGGTTCCACATCTTCCGGCAGACGTACGTTTCGCAATTGATTGTTTACTTGTTGACGGGCGAAAAAATCTTCTACCTCATCTTCGAAAATAATTTTAATAACAGAAAGCCCAAACATAGTGATGCTGCGCACATTGGTTTTGCGCTGCACCGAGTTCATGGAAATCTCGATCGGGGTGGTTACAAACCGTTCTACTTCTTCAGCGCTGCGCCCATTCCATTCTGTAACTATAATTATTTGTGTGTTTGTTACATCAGGAAAAGCTTCAATCGGAATATTAATAAAACTGATCCAGCCCGCAATGGTTAAAACACCTACCCAAAAAAAGGTGAAGAGCTTGTTTTTTAACGAGAAGGAAATAATCGATCGGATGAACTTATTCATAAGATTCCTTCCAGTTAGTCGTTCAAGGCATCATAAATCATAAGGCCACTTTTTGAAATCACTTTCTCATTTTCTTTCAACCCAGAAAGAATGTAAGTGACATCATCTAATTGTCTGTAAACTTCTACTTGCCGGGTTTCAATTTGCGTGCGACTTTTGAAAACCATTACCCAATTTTTATTTTTATCAAAAATGATGGAAGAGGACGGAACGGCCAGTAACTTTTTATTTTCAGAATACTTTAACGTGATGGTGGCACTCATTTCGGGTTTTAAGAGAAGGTCGCTGTTCGCTATTTTAACCAATATTTTCATGGCTTTGGTGGCAGGATCAATGGCATTAAAAATGCGATCTACTCTACCGGAAAAAATTTTTGAAGGATAACTGATGGTTTTTACTTCGGCTTCATATCCTACCATAACATTGGGAATTTCTGACTCATTTACATTGGCCAATACCCACACTTCATCAATTTGGGCAATAGAGAAAATAATATCCGCTTTGTCACTTCTCAATTGTTCATTTTGAGTGATGTCTTTATAAACAATGAATCCACTAATGGGGGCGGTTATATGAAAGAGTGAGCCTTCGCGCAAGCCATAGATCCGATAAACCTCTTCAATCCGTTCAAGTTCCGCGTTGGCTTTTAGCGTTTCTTTTTCAGCGGCTATAACATCGCGCTCTGAATTTATTTTTCCTTCAAATAATTCTTTAGCGACTTGCACATTTTTTTCGGCCAACGCCAAATCGGCCTTTGCATCTAATAATTGACGCTGAAAGTCGGCTACCTCCCCACTTCGCATAGTGGCCAGTATCTGTCCTTGTTTCACATAGTCACCCAACTCGGAGTGGATTTCCAACACATTGCCACTCATAATAGGATAAATACTAGCCTGTTTGTTATTGTCGGCTGCTACTTTACCAAAAAGCTTTAGTTCGTTTTTTACGTCCTGGTTAGTAACAGAGGTTAACTCACAGCGTTCCATCATGGTGTCACTAATGGAGAATGCAATCTCGTTTTCTTCAGGGGGGTCAGTTTTGCAACTACTTAGTAATAAGATAAAACTTATTGCTTTGAGAGGTGACATAACAGAGCTTTTCATCTTAGTAAAATTTGTAGGCGGTTGCATAATTGAGCTGCATAGCAGAATTGGCAAGGTGATTTTTTACCCGTTCGTATTCGCCCAGCGATTCGTTGTAGGCTTCAAAAAAATCGACAAACTCTAAAATCGAAATATTTCTTTTTTGAAAATTTCGATTGATCCCCTCAAAAACAAGATCGAAGTCATCTGAATAGTAGTTTTTGATTTTGATGAACTGAGCAATGCTAAGCGTTAGGGTTTGCCATGCGGCTAAAACATCAGTTTGAACTTCAAGAATTTTTAGCTGTTGATATACGTTTGCTGTTTTGCTTTCATACTCAGCGGCTTTAATATTTCCGCGGTTGCGGTTCCACAACGGTAAAGGAATGTTTACCCCAACGTTTACCTGGTTGTGAAACGCACCACCCCGCTGATCATACGAAGTGTTTATGGCAACATCGGGCACTGCCAATTTTTTTTGAAGTTTTACATTCAGCAAAGCGATAGCTTCAGCTTGATCTGCAAGTTTTAAATCAGGCCGCTGCTCCATGGCTATAGCCAGCAGTTCATCATAATTGGCTACTGAAGTAAGTTGATCGAATTGTGTTTCATTTATTTGAGGAATCAAATAATCGTTTGTCAGAAGCAACATTTGAATTTTCTGCTGCTCACTAAAGTATTCGCTTGCCAGAACAGATTTATCGTTATTGATTTTAAAGTAAACCGATTTTAGCCGGATAACGTCCTTGGCAGGAAGATTTCCCTTATTTGCTTGAATTTCAAAGGAAGAAATTAAAGTATCCAGTAATGCTAATTGACGGGCATATTTATCCAACGTATTTATTTGGCGATAAATGGTATAATAACTTGAGTGTAGTTGATATTGAAGACTTCTTAACAAATCTTCTAACTCGAGCTCGGCAACTTGCTTGTTTTGCTTGGCAAGATCTATCTCGGTTTTGCGTTTGCCCCCAAGTAAAATCAGTTGCTCTAATGCAAATGCTTTTTGACCAGATAGTCCGGTATGAAATACTTTTTGATTGTCAGGATCTACTGCATTGATGTCTGCGCTAAATAGCGGATTTGGGTAGGCTTTTGCTTGAAGAATGAACGCATCCTGAGCCCCGATGTTATATTGCTGAGCAAGCAGAAGCAGATTATTACTTAAAAAAATGCTATCAACTTGTTTCAATGAAAGTGGCAACTTGCTTTGACCAAAGCAGTAGCACAACGATGCCGAACACAGAATGAGAATTTTTAAAAATTTCACGCTGCAACATTAAATGCCGGCACCTTAAGATTCCCTTAAGACCCATAAAGATTTGCTTAATTCTTTTTTAGAATGAGGCGAAATGAATTTTCGCCATTCCGTGAAACGGAATAGGTTATGGCACCCTGATGCAAATGCGCTATTTTATCAACCATAACAAGGCCCAGGCCAATACCAATTTTCTTGCGACTATTTTCTCCCCGGAAGAAATATTCAAACAACCGCTCTTGTTCATCAAGGGAAAGCGTGGTTCCCCCGTTACTCACCGTGATGGAGACCCTCTCATCTGTTGCTGAGATTTCAACTTTTACAGTTTTATCTTCAGAATATTCTATAGCATTTTTAAAAAGGTTTATAAATGCAATTGTGAGCATGCGTTTATGCCCCATGATTGTAAGAACCTCAACATCCCTCACATGTTCATGAATATCAAGTTCGAAGTGTGAATCTGGATTCAATTGCTTTAAACTATCGAACACTTCGAAAATGATTTCATCAACGCGAAGATGTTCTTTTACTAATTGATCCTTATTAGTTTCAAATTTGGAGATGTCGAGCAAAGTGGTAATAATAGAGGCCAGTTGCATCAGACCATTTTTTTGAAACTCGAAATGATTTTGCCAGTTTTCCCGATTGGGATCTGTCATCACCCGTTCGATGTTTGAGATTAGCACTGCAATGGGGGTTTTGAGCTCGTGGGAAATGTGATGAATAAGATTTTTCTGATAGGAGTAGGAAAGTTCTACGTTGCTTAGCATATCATTAAAACTGCTCGCCAACAACGAGATCTCATCATTTGTTTTGGGGTTTGAGATGCGGGAAAGATTATTAATATTTTTGCTGCTAACTTCACTGCTTAATTGAGTAATCGGATCGGTTATCTGCTTCGATAAATAGATAGCAATAGCAATCTCCAACAGTAAGGCCAGAACAAATACCCCGGTTAGCAGCCAGGCAAGAAATATTAATTTACTTTTTCCATATAGATCATTTGCCTTTGCAATAGCGAAAAACGTTTTACCCTTATCATCCATGCGATGAGCATATACATCATATTCTCCTTCACGGTATGAAATTTCATTTTCTTCTTCTTGAAGTCGTTTTAGGATCCTTCCGGAAAAAGGAATTACAATGTCATCCACACTGCTGTAGATCATGTGCCCCGCTGAATCAAATAACAGAATTTTTTCATCGTACAATTTATTAATGGTCGTTTCGTCCAGGGCCTGTAACAGATCGTGATCAATTTCTTTCACATCAATGAGCAACCGCAACGTTGTTGTTGTCTTTTCTTTTAATCGTTGAATAAATTCTTGCTCACGATATTCAGCCATGCTAAAGAAAACGATAAGAGAGGTTATCCCCAGTACAACGGCAAAGGTGATTGAAAAGAAAAGGATGATTCTTTTTCTAAGATTCATTTGGTTTACCGCTTATGAAATAGCCATAGCCGGGGCGGGTATGAATAAGTTTGGGTTCAAAGTTTTTGTCAATTTTATTGCGGATCGAGTTAATGAAAACTTCAATCGTGTTTGTATTAACCTCTACCCGAGTGCCCCAAATATGCTCAATAAAGTCGCGCTTAGAAACAATATCTCCTTTGGAAGAAGCAAGTAGCACTAAAATTTCATATTCCCTACTCGTGAGTTTTAAGGTCTCTCCATTTCGTTGAACTTTTTTCGATCTAAGATCAATGGAGAGATTCTCAATCGTGAGAACCTGCGAAACTTCTGTTGTAATGGGTCGTCTTTTCAGTAATGACTTGATCCTGGCCAATAGTTCCTGAAAATAAAAAGGTTTGGTTAAATAGTCATCGGCACCACTATTAAAACCTGTCACCTTATCCTCCACTTCATCAAATGCGGTAAGGATGAGAATGGATGTTGAGATACCTTGTTCGCGCACAGTTTTGCAAACTGCCAATCCATCTTTTCCGGGCATATTAATATCCAGGATGATGCAATCGTATGAGTTTCTAATAATTAATTTCTCAGCCAACAAACCGTTATAGACCACATCGGTTATAAACCCTTCCTCCTGCAATCGCATTTTTAAGTCAGCCGAAATATTTATATCGTCCTCGGCAATAAGAATTTTCTGCATGAATAGACTACGTTAAACTTTTATATCGAAAGCAATCGACTAAATGATCATTAACCAAACCACATGCCTGCATGTGCGCATAGATTACGGTGCTGCCAACAAATTTAAAACCTCGCTTTATTAAATCTTTACTCAATGCATCTGACTCTTTTGTTGTTGCCGGTGCCAGCTTATAGTTTTTCAATTTGTTTATAATGGGTTTGTTGTTCACAAACCCCCAGATAAAGGTATCAAAGCTTCCAAATTCTTTTTGCACTTCTAAAAATCGTTTGGCGTTGTTTACAGCAGCAGATACTTTTAGTCTGTTTCGCACAATACCAGGGTCTTGAAGAATTTTTTCTATTTTCTTTTCAGTAAAGCGACTTACCTTTAGAGGATCAAAGTCCGCGAAATTTTTTCGATACCCTTCACGTTTTTTTAAAATCGTGGCCCAACTTAACCCCGCCTGAGCTCCTTCTAAAATCAGAAATTCAAAATGAACTCGATCGTCATGAACGGGTACACCCCATTCAGTATCGTGGTATTGAATATATTGTTCAAACTTGAGGCACCAGGGGCAGCGGAATACATCGGCCATAAGATTTTGAAATTTTAGGGAAGTTACTTGTTTCAAATATAGTTTGTAACTTCCGTGCATGAATTGTATACGATTCAACAGTTTGTTCATGTTGCTTAGCCTGGTTTGCTTTTCGGCCACAGCTCAATTTAGAGGTAAATTGAAATCCTATAATTTGTACACCCTTTCAACGGAAGTAAGCCGCATCGATCCCAAAATAGTACTGATACAGGGCCAGGCTCCAGGTCATTTTTCATCACCCTTTTTCACAACCACTGTTAATTCTCGATGTAGCTATTGGCTCAGTCAAATGACCACACAAACAATGAATGATGGCAAGATGGGAACCTATTATTTGTGGGATCAGCAAGGAAATTTGCGCGAGTCCCGATTTTTTGTTGATATTGGAGCTAAGAATAACCCAGGTCTTAAACTGGTCTTTTTAAGACGTTGATATGATTTATCCTAACCCCCACACCATGAAAAATTTCTTACTGTTTGTTTTTATCATTGTATCATCTACTTCATTTGCTCAATCCAAAATTGATTACGATAAAAAATTAAAAGAGCTCGGCATTGAATTATCTGCCCCTTCTAAACCAATTGCAAATTATGTAAAGGCGGTTCGTGTAGGCAACTTGCTTTATTTATCCGGCCATGGCCCGGCTAAAGCGGATGGAACAAACATGACCGGCAAGGTTGGCACCGAAGTAACTACTGAGGATGGATATGCTGCCGCTAAACAAACAGGAATCTCCATTCTGTCCACTCTCAAAAGCGAGTTGGGGGACTTAAACAAAGTGAAGCGAATTGTTAAAGTATTGGGGATGGTAAATTGTACAGATACCTTTACGGATCAACCCAAAGTGATTAATGGATTTTCTGATTTAATGGTAGCTGTTTTTGGTGATAAAGGAAAGCACGCACGATCAGCCGTAGGAATGAATTCCTTGCCGAGTAATATTACAGTTGAGATTGAGATTATAGTTGAGGTTGAGAAATAAACTAAATCTGTATTTGGCCTTTATTTAAATACATATTTTGAATCTATCTGTTTGAAGTAATAAATTCAAAGGAATGAACAGATTTGAGATTTCATTTTACTTACACTAAAACTAATTTAGCCTGATAGAAAATTCTTAAAAGTGTTATCGGGCTACTTAAAAATTATACTAAGGCAACTTCGCAGCATTTATTCCTTTATAAACCTTACTGGTCTTATTGTGGGCTTTGCTGCGTTCATTCTCATTTATTTGTGGGTAGAGCAGCAACTCAGTTATGATCGCTTTCATTCGGGTTATGATAATATTTACCGAGTTGTTGAGAATCAAATTGATGAGAGTGGTGCGGTTTATCCAGTAGCCGTTACACCTAGCCCATTATCACCTTATCTTAAGAGTACATTTGCCGAAATACGCGAAACCTGCCGTTTGAGTTTCCTTGACTTGCTGGTGCGAAATGCTGAATTAGCATTTTATCAGAAAGGAGCTTTGGCAGATCCGTCTATGTTTGATTTGTTCTCATTTCCAATACTGGCAGGAGAAACAAGATCTTTTGAAACCGGAGTTGACAAAATTATTATCACAAAAAAATTAGGACGAACTTATTTTGGTGATACTGACCCTATTGGAAAAACTCTACGCCTTCTGGATCAGGAAATGTTAATTACAGCAGTACTGGAAGACATACCTGTTAATTCTCATATTCAATTTGACTTTGTTATGCCGTTTGAATTTTTACGAGCAAAAGGATATGATTCGCTGATAAATTGGGGGTTTAATAATCACTATACGTATATCAAGCTTGGAGATCAGATAGATCCACTTCAATATGCGGATAAAATCAAAACCTCAATTAGTAAGCATTTACCAAAGTCAAAAACAGAACTTGCTCTTCAGCCCTTGTCAGAGATTCACCTAAAATCGAATCACCTTAACAATGATGTGGCCGGTAGAGGCAACATGTTATATGTATATATTTTTTCAGCGGTTGGCATCTTCATTCTTATAATAGCCAGTATTAACTACGCTAATCTCTCCACGGCCAGATCTATAAAGCGGAGTAAAGAGGCTGGAGTAAGAAAGGTTGTGGGAGCCAGCCGCTCACAGCTTATGGTTTATTTTTTTTCGGAATCACTTTTATATTGTTTTATCGGGTTTGTTTTAGCGCTTTTATTGTGCTGGCTTTTGCTTCCTGGCTTTAGTGAACTAAGCAGAACACAAATCAAATTCAATATTTTTTCCCCAACTATCTTATTCCCACTAATGGGAGCGGTCATATTCTGTTCCTTTTTAGGAGGAGTTTATCCCGCTATTCTTTTGTCGTCTTTAAATCCCACTGTGGTATTAAAAGGTATTCTAAAAACCGGAAACGGAACTATTGCCGTTAGACGAATACTGGTAATCATACAGTTTGCCTTAGCCATCGCATTTCTTTCAGGTACGTTCGTGGTTCATAATCAACTTTCATACATAAGAAATCGCAACCTTGGGTTTGAAAAGGAAAACCTCCTGACGTTTCCTACCTTCCGCACCATTCGAAAACAATTTCAAGCATTTAAAACTGAACTATTAGCAATACCGGGTGTTCAATACGTTTCAGCAACTAGTACCAAAATATCACTCACCGAGGACACATCCGATGATATAAGTTGGGAAGGTAAAGAATCTGAAAAGGATTTATTGTTTCATCAACTAATAGTTGATTACGATTTTTTAAAAACATTTTCGATTTCGCTGACAGCGGGTCGAGATTTTTCTTCTGAAGTAAAATCCGACTCAACGGCTGTGCTGCTAAATGAAGAGGCAATTAACCAGATGGGCTTAACGGATCCGCTCAATAAACAATTTACAATAGGTAAAACACGCAAAGGAACTATCATCGGTATCGTACAGAATTTCAATTTTAAATCGGCTCATAAAAAAATTGAGCCCATGGTAATCTATCTGGACCAAGAAAGCCTTTACGAGGCAGCCGTTCGATTTGGTAAGGGCAATGTTGTTGAACAGACAAAAGCGGTAGAAGCAGTTTATAAAAAGTATACCGAGGGAAGACCTTTTGAATTTTCCTTTGTTGATGAAGACATTGACAACTTGTATCGAGCCGAGCAGCAGACAGGAATATTTTTTAACTGGCTGGCAGGATTATCTATTTTTATTTCGTGTTTGGGTTTGTTGGGTATTGTTATGTTTGTAACACAACAGCGAGGAAAAGAAGTTGCCGTTAGAAAAGTATTGGGAGCATCGGTGTTGCAAATTATGTGGATGCTCAGCATTGAGTTTATGATTCCCGTAATTATTGCTTTTTGTATCGCCACTCCGGTAATCTACTATCTTACTGATTTGTGGTTGCAGGATTTTGCCTATCGATTGGATCCAGGAGTTTTCGTATTCGGGTTGGCAGGTCTTATTAGTTTGACTATAGCCGGGTTAACTATAGGATTTAAATCGTATCAAGTGTCGCGAACAAACCCGGCAAATTGGTTAAGAAGTGAATAAAAGAAAATGTTCGTGCAGCTACCTTTATTCCTGTCGAGTCACTTCGAAAGAGTAGTAATATAAAAATCATTACTAACAATTTTAGGGCTAAAATTGTTAGCTTTGTTGCCCTCATGAGAAAAGCATTCTTTTCATTTTTTTCTGTTACTTACCTATTACTGATCCTTTCTGCAAGTTTTGGAAGCTTATATTTAGAAACTTCTAAGAAAAGTGTGGAAGTAGATTGGAATACTTGTGAGGATGTACCCGGTGACACTGAAGAGCCGGTTGTAGAAGATAGTCGCGAATTTGATGAAAATATTCTTTTAGATTTCTCATATGGGTTTCGGGTAAAAAAACCATCATCAAGCAAAAAACCCTCAGCTTACTTACACTCTACGGGATTCCATTTTCCGGAAATCGATTCCCCGCCTCCACAAATTTAGTAGTTCCCTTAAATCTCACCCCAAGATTAGTTTACAGGTATTTAGTTAATGTTTATTCTCTATTATGAATTTTAGAAATTTTTGGTCGGCAGATTTTCGATCTTCTGTCGTTGTATTTTTGGTTGCCTTACCCTTATGCTTGGGGATTGCCCTTGCTTCGGGAGCTCCGCTTTTTTCTGGTTTGTTGGCGGGCATAGTTGGCGGTATTGTAGTGGGAGCCTTAAGTGGATCCTCCGTCAGTGTGAGTGGTCCTGCGGCAGGTCTTACAACTATTGTTGCTGCTGCCATCCTGGATCTCGGATCTTTTGAAGCATTTTTATTAAGCGTTGCCCTGGCAGGAGTCATTCAAATAATTTTGGGATTCGCAAAAGCCGGAGCGATTGGTCATTTTTTTCCGGTGTCGGTAATCAAAGGAATGCTTGCTGCAATTGGCTTAATTTTAATTTTAAAACAAATTCCACATGCCGTGGGATACGATGCTGATTTTGAGGGGGATGAAAGTTTTTTTCAACCCGATGGCAGAAATACGTTTTCTG
Organism: Cyclobacteriaceae bacterium; assembly: GCA_016787755.1. Lineage (GTDB taxonomy): Bacteria > Bacteroidota > Bacteroidia > Cytophagales > Cyclobacteriaceae > ELB16-189. Next base: position 561,827 of record JAEUUA010000023.1, read on the forward strand.
AACTTTTACAAGCATGGAATTTTTTAAGCCCGGGGGCATTAACAGTAAGCTTGCTTTCCATTTTGCTAATAATTACCTGGGATAGTAATCGCCTCCAACGATTTAAGTTTTTTAGACTTATGCCCTCGGCACTCGGAGCAGTTTTGTTAGGAGTTTCTTTGAATAGTCTTTTTAATTATGCGCTTCCTTACTTTGTCATTGGTCAACGGCATTTGGTTACCTTGCCAATAGCTACCGAAACATCGGGGTTGAGCACCTTTATCACCTTTCCGGATTTTTCTTTTTGGCAAAATCCTAAAATATACGTCACCGCAGTAACCATTGCCATTGTTGCCAGTTTGGAAACCTTATTAAGTATTGAGGCTTGTGATAAGATGGATCGCAGTCACACCAACACTCCCCTTAATCAAGAACTAAAAGCGCAAGGTACTGGTAACTTGATTTCCGGGTTATTGGGCGGGTTGCCGGTAACTTCTGTTATCGTGAGAAGTTCAGCCAACATTAACGCTGGAGCCAGATCAAGAGCTTCTGCCATTTCACATGGAATAATCTTGATGCTTTCGGTTTTGCTATTTCCAGGGCTACTAAAGATGATCCCCCTTTCATGTCTTGCCGGGATACTTATCGTGGTTGGGTATAAATTAACTAAGTTATCTTTTTACACAGAAATGTATAAGCGCGGAATGTCACAGTTCTTCCCATTTGTAGTCACTGTTGTGGCAGTAATTTTTACGGATTTACTTAAGGGTGTCTTTATGGGCATATTGGTTGCTATCTATTTTATTCTGAAAACAAATTTTCAAAAGGCAGTGATTTTAGTTTCCTCAGAAGAGAACTTTATGATTCGATTTACGAAAGACGTTTCCTTTTTACATAAAAATGCACTTCGCCAAGCATTAGAAAAGGTGCCCGAAGACACCAAGTTGTTAATTGATGGATCGAAGGCGCAGTTTATGGATGAAGATATTAAGGAGATGGTGTTGGACTTTACAGTGGCAGCTAAAACAAAAAATATTGAAGTAGAATTAAAAAATATTCACGTTAACTAAGTGTTTTTATGAAAAAGTATGAACAATTGCTGCTCCAAAATAAAGCCTGGGTAGAGCAGAAGAATCAAGAAGATAAGTCATTTTTTTCCAGACTAGCCAATGTGCAAAAGCCCGACTTCCTTTGGATTGGGTGTGCCGATAGTCGGGTTTCAGCGAATGAAATTACAGGTACTGCACCCGGTGAAGTGTTTGTGCATCGCAATATCGCCAACATGGTTGTTCATTCTGATATGAATATGTTAAGTGTTCTCGATTATGCGGTAAATGTGCTTGAGGTGAATCATGTTATAGTATGCGGTCATTATGGATGTGGGGGAGTCCGCGCAGCTATGGGCAATAAGCAAATCGGATTAATCGATAACTGGATTCGCCATATTAAGGATGTATATCGATTACATCAGAACGAGCTAGAGGCAATAAAAGACAATAAGCAACGGGAGGACAGATTTGTTGAATTGAATGTGATTGAACAAGTATATGATTTAGGAAAGACATCCATCATTCAAAATGCCTGGCAAAAACGAGGTGGCCCTTACGTGCATGGCTGGGTCTATGATATTGCCAATGGAATCATTCAAGATCTAAAAGTATCCATGCATGATAATTCTGAAATGCCGGATGTATTTAAGTTTGAGAAGTAGTTAAAAGAACTCTTGCTTTTTGCTGAAAAAGTAGCCATCCTGTTATTCTGGGTGGCTTTTTTATTCGTTTGAAATTAAATTTCAAATAGGGGTAAAACTTCTCTGGGTTGTCATAATCCCAACGCCCTAAACCCGTAAATTGCACTGAAACATTTCAAAAGCAGTGGATTTATCAGAAATGCAGCTGGAAAAACTCAGCTTGGGCAACGAAAGTGCTTACGAGATGATTTTTAGAACCTATTACCAACCCTTGTGCCGATACGCCTATACATTTCTTCAGGATAAGGAGGAAGCAGAGGAGGTAGTGCAAGCCGCTTTTATTACTATTTGGGAAAAAAGGAATGTGCTCACCATAGAAACTTCCCTTAAATCATACCTCTATCGTATGATTCGCAATAGTTGTCTTAATGTAATTAAACACGCCAAAATAAAGCAGCAACATGTAGCTCATGAATTAGCGGTAGCCGAAGTTTCACACGAATCAGTTTCACAAAAAGTGCATGCCGCTGAGCTTGAAACAAAAATTACCGAGGCGATGAAAACATTGCCTGAACAATGCAGGCTGGTGTTTCAACTTAGCCGCTTTGAGGAATTGAAATATCAGGAGATAGCCGATCAACTGCAGATTTCTGTGAAGACCGTGGAGAACCACATGGGGAAAGCCCTAAAGTTGATGCGCCTGCAGTTGAAAGACTATTTGCCTGTGTTATTAATTTTTATGAAAGATTGGATATGATGGAGCCGGGGAGCGATATGGATGATTTGATTGGCAAAGTACTTGCCGGGGAAGGCTCTGCGCAAGAACAGGAGCACGTGCAGAACTGGGCTGAACAAAGTGATGAGAATAAACTTTATTACGAAACCCTAAAAACGATTTTTGAAAAGGCTGCATCTACTGAAGTGCAACTTCAGTTTGATACCGATGCCGCATGGAATAAGGTGCGGAAAAAATTAGCAAGCCCTACGCAAGTGATTCCGCTTCATTCGATTTGGCATCAACCCCTTCGCATAGCAGCGGGACTTTTGATTTTATTAGGGATAGGGTACACTGCCTACCAAGTATTGTCTCCGCCTACGCAAACCATGGCACTTGTTTCCGATTCAGTAACCGTGAATGATACCTTACCCGATGGAAGCACTGCTTTCTTAAATAAGAAGAGTGAATTAACGTATGAGTTTAACCCGCGCGAAAAAACGCGCAAAGTGGTATTGAAAGGGGAAGCATACTTTACTGTGAAACATGAAGCAGAGAACCCTTTTGTGATTGAGGCCGATAATGTGCTGGTGCGCGATATCGGAACTGAGTTTAATCTGAAAGCCTATCCCGGTAAGGATACTATAGAAATAATTGTAACGCAGGGCGAAGTACAATTTTATACACGCAATGATTCGGGCTTACATGTACATGCAGGTGAGAGAGCCATTTACGCAAAGAGTACTAAGCGATTTTATCGGATTGAAAAACCTGACACCAACGTGCTCGCATACAAAACAAAAACATTCAGCTTCAATAATACTGATCTTAAGTCAGTGGTTAACCTACTGAATGAAGTCTATAATTCTAAAATTAAACTAGCCAACGAGAAACTTTACAAGTGTAGGCTTACGGCCAATTTTAAAGAAGACAATGCGGCCATCATTGCCGAAGTAATAGCTGAAACCATGGGGCTCACCTTAACTAAAAAGGATGATGCTATTATTTTGGATGGTGCAGGATGTGATCAATAAAACCGCGGATGAGAAAACTCTACACGACTTTATTGCTTTTCTGTGTTTCATTTGGTTGGGCGCAAAAAAAAGATCTTCCTTTATTAGAACGCACCCTATCCATAAGCGTGGTTGGCGAAACCATCCCTGCGTTATTAAATCGCATTGGGCACGCAGGCGGATTCTCTTTCTCGTACAATAGTGCCATCCTTGATGCCAATCAGGAAGTTTCCTTGGATGCCACCAATCAAACGGTTCGTAATCTTTTAAATGAAATATTTCAAGGATCAATGAATTATAAAGAGAAAGGGAATTACCTGATTCTTACCAAAGCACTCCCACCACCTGTTAAGAATAATGGGGTAACCCTAACTATTAATGGATATGTAGAAGATGCAAAATCAGGTGAGAAGATTCCGTACGCCAGTGTGTACGATAAAAAATCAATCACCTCAACCGTAACTGATGAGTTTGGATATTTTAAACTGAAGCTGGAAAAGAAGATTGATTCTATTTCACTTTCTGTCAGTAAGAAAAACTATCGCGATACGTTGATCAACATCACCATGCCACTCAATCAGTATGTAACCATTACGATTTATCCCATTGTAAAAGATACTACCACTGCTATCGTTGTCATTGATGGATTGGATTCAACCGTTGTTGCTGATAAAAAGAAAGAGGAAGTTTATTTCCCGTATGAGTCACAACCCAACATTCAAAACATTCGCGACACATTGCATAATTTAGTGCAGGTGTCTTTTCTTCCATTCCTGGGAACCAATGGTCGGCTGAGCGCTAATACCATTAACGATTACTCGATCAATTTTTTTGGTGGCTATTCAATGGGCACAAACCAAATTGAATTGGGGTTTTTCTTTAACCTTGACCGCAGTGATGTAAAATGGTTGCAGATAGCCGGCTTTGGAAACATGGTAGGCGGAAAAGTATATGGTGTGCAGGCAGCAGGATTTTTCAATTTGAATGGTGGTGAAACGGAGGCTGTTCAACTTTCGGGTTTCGCTAATACGAACTTAGACAACACGTACGGTGTGCAAATTGCAGGTTTTGCAAACACTACCTTGGGCGATATGTATGGCGCGCAAGTGGCAGGGTTCACAAACTTTACAGGTGGAAGAGGCAGAGGTATGCAAGTAGCTGGCTTTGGCAACGTGCAAGTAGGAAATTACAGAGGCTCGCAGTTTGCTGGCTTTACTAACATAGCTGCTGAACGGATTACTGGCTCGCAGATTTCTACATTCTTTAATTATGGAAGAAAAGTTCATGGCACTCAAATAGGATTTATCAATTATGCCGACAGTCTGGGGGGCGTGCCCATTGGCTTTTTAAGCATTGTTAAAACCGGGTATCATAAAATTGAACTCTCGGCCGATGAAGTGTTTTATGCAAACCTTGCTTTTCGCACCGGTGCCAGAAAATTTCACACCATGCTAATGGCGGGCTTTAAACCACAACAATCATTACACCCCTCGGATACTTCCGTATGGCATTTTGGGTATGGAATAGGAACCACGCGTAAACTTACCCGCTGGTGGTTTCTTGATTTAGACTTATCGGCACACCATGTAAATAAAGGAAGTTTTACCAACGCACTAAGTTTACTCAACAAAGCCAATGTAGGGTTTGATTTTCAGGTAGCAAAGAAATTATCGCTGGCAACAGGAATTACGTTAAACGGATATTTAACACGAACCACATTTACGGATTATCCAACACTCTTTTCGGACTATCAACCAAAAATAATTTCTGATACAAATTTTGGTAACGACCTTAATTTGAAATTGTGGTTAGGAGCAAAAATTGCACTCCGATTTTTATAATTCCTTGGTCTGTGTCCTCACAGAACGAAATGAAATTTCCTCGGTTTATATTTTCATAAATAAATGATTATGGTCTGTGATGACACAGACCATGGGAAATGGGCTTGCGATTTATATAATTTAATTTCTTTTCGCACTAGGGGTTAACAAAAATCAAATTGTCATAAAGCCAGATAAAACTCTTATGACACATCTAAAAAGCTACCTTTTATTTTTAGCAGCCCTTTTTATTTCGATGAGTGCGCACGCACAAACGCTCACGCAAACCATTCGCGGTACCGTAATCGACAAAGTTTCGAAGACAACCTTACCCGGTGCTTCTATTGTGCTGGTTAATTCTAATCCTCTGATTGGAACTACTACTGATCCAGATGGGGTTTTTAAATTAACCCAAATACCTATTGGTACCTATGTACTCAAAATTTCATTTATTGGATATAAAGAAGTCACCGTTCCAAATATTATCGTCAATTCGGGAAAGGAAGTTGTGCTGACAATTCCTATCGATGAAGACATTACACAACTAGAGGCAATTGTGGTGCGCCCGGATATTGAAAAAAATAAACCCATTAATGAAATGGCCACAGTAAGTACGCGTACTTTTTCGGTGGAGGAAACCAGAAAGTTTGCTGCCGCAGTGAACGATCCCGCCCGGGCAGCAATTTCCTTTGCTGGCGTAGTATCTACAGATGATGGGAGTAATTCAATTTCTATTCGGGGTAATTCACCGGTTGGTCTGTTGTGGCGTATGGAAGGGGTTGATATTCCCAACCCCAATCATTTTGCTGCCGTAGGTGCATCGGGTGGCGGGATTTCTATTTTGAGTTCGCAGTTACTAACCAATTCCGATTTTTCAACAGGCGCATTCCCTGCCGAATATGGAAATGCTTTGGCCGGTGTGTTTGATTTAAATTTGCGCAAAGGGAATAATGAAAAACGCGAGTACACGGTGCAAGCCGGATTTTTAGGATTGGATGTTTCAGCCGAAGGACCGTTCTCAAAAAACTATCGGGGTTCGTATTTAATTAACTATCGATATTCCACGCTCAGTGTGCTTTCAAAAGTGGGTATTAACCTGGGTGATGCCGTTACCAATTTTCAAGATCTGTCGTACAACATTTATTTGCCCACCCATACGTTTGGAAATTTTTCTTTGTTTGGATTTGGTGGCCTGAGTGATCAAAATCAAAATGCTAAAAAAGATTCTACCCAATGGGAAGAAGACTATCAACGAAACAATGCTTCTTACTTTTCGAATACCGGGGCGGCTGGTGTAAAGCATGCGATCACAATTAATCCCCAAACCTATCTACAATCAGCCATTGTTATTTCAGGCAACAACCATGGTTATGAAGAGACCCGTCTGGACGATAGTTACGTGCCGCAATTCAATTATAAATCAAATTACATTTCGCGTAAGCTTACTGTAAGCTCCGTACTCAACCATAAGTTTAATGCCAGGAACAGCATTCGTTCTGGTGTTTATCTGAATCAATATTCATACAATCTGCGACAGCGCTATGTGGATCCTGAAACCGATCAAATTGTGCAACCCCTAAACTCTGCCCTTCAGGCAAATACGCTGCAATTATTTTCTCAGTGGAGTTATCGCCCTACCCAAAAGCTTACGATTAATTCGGGAATTCATTTTTTATACTTGAAGAATAACGGCACCTACTCCGTAGAGCCAAGAGCATCTGCTAAGTATGAACTTAATGAGAGACAATCTTTGAGTGTAGGTTATGGACTACACAGTCAGATGCAACCCATTGGCGTGTACGAAGCATACCTTGAACAACCCGATGGAAGTTTCAAACAAGCGAACAAAAATCTTGGTTTTAATAAAGCGCATCATTTTGTTGTTGGTTATGACCGATCCCTTACAAAATATTTGCGCGTGAAAACAGAAACGTATTATCAGCATCTCTACAACATTGCTGTGAACGATGATTCAACCAGTCCGGTTTCTTCTTTGGTGGTGGAAGAAGGCTTTGTAACCGACCCCATGGTGAACAAAGGCTACGGAAGAAATTACGGGGTTGAACTTACGGTTGAACAATTTCTTCATAATAATATTTACTTTCTTCTTTCAGGGTCATTGTATAATTCAGAATATAAAGCGTTAGATGAAGTTTGGCGCAATACACGCTTTAATGGAAAACGCGCGCTAAGTTTTACAGCGGGTAAAGAATATATCTGGAAAAAGAACCGCGTGTTTGGTGTAAACCTCCGCGCTATTTATGCAGGCGGTTTCTGGACAACTCCAATTGATTTTGATAAGTCGATTGAGATGGGCGAAACACGTTATGTAGAGACCCTTGCCTTTACGGAACAATTGCCCGACTACTTTAGAACCGATTTACGTCTAAGCATAAAGAGAAATCGTGCAAAAACTACTACCACGTTTTCACTGGATTTGCAAAACGCCACCAATCATAAAAACCTGGGAGGCCACTACTTTGAAGTACGAAGTGGTGAAATCAAAAAATGGTATTCGTTGCCCTTGTTGCCAATTTTGAACTATAGAATTGAGTTTTAAATTCACAGTCTTTCATAGGCGTCTGACCGCTTTGAGTGATCTTGACAACTAAAGAAACTATAACTCCTGCTCTCTCGGTCAGTGTACTCACAGAATGAAATTAGCTGTATTGGTTCGTGAGGCCACAGATCTTGGGTTAATGCTAAGCCGATAAAAAATCTTTAATGTATCGGTAGGGGTATCGGTTTTCTCGGTTGTCATAGTTCAAACACACCTGTATGAAAAAGATTAAGTTGCTAGTCCTGTTACTTTCATTAATATGGGTAACCTCCTGCTTAGAAGAAGATCCGGGGCCACGCCAACAGGCCACCCGGAATTTTGCGGTGATTGATTTTGATCGCATTGAAGCTGGTGATGCGCTAATTCTTGATATTAATTACAGTGAAAACTTTTCCATTGCAGCTTCTGGCGATCGCAGGAATTTAGATGACCTGCAGGTTGTGAAGAATGGAAATTCATTGATGATTAAATTTAATCACTTTGAAAAGAGACAATATGCAACGTATGTTACCATCACCCTTCCCGTTTTGTATGGCGTAGATTTTTCGGGTGCGGTGAATGCACAGGTTTCAGACTTTGATCCGGTTAATCGATTGGATGTTTCACTGAGTGGAGCCTCGTTAACACAACTAAGTTTAGACGCATCAGAAATTCATTTCTCATTGAGTGGTGCTTCCCAACTCCGGTTAAATGGCGAAGGTCAAGTGTTGGAAGGAAATATTTCAGGCGCTTCTATCCTAACTGCGTTCGAATATTCTACCGACAAAGCAGAGCTCACCGTGTCCGGTGCCAGCAATGCAAAAGTTACCGTAGTCAATCAATTGAACGGAACTGTGAGTGGTGCCAGCGCGGTTTTCTATCGGGGCAATCCGGATGTTGCTGTTGAGGTAACGGGCTCGAGTATGGTGAAGAAAGATTAGTAAGTAAAGTGGGCAGGGGCAGAATACAGTTGGCAGTTTTGCAAGTAACGATCGAGTATCAAGTTTATATTTCATCCAAAGGATTTTAATATTGCACCATAGGTGTAATTGCCAATATGTACTTCTTCATCTTCGGTCTGTGTCTCTACAGACCGCAATGATTCCACTTCGGTTGTAACCCACAGACCGAAATGAACTTAGCCAAATTGAATGGTATGTGAGGACACAGACCATGGGAGAGAATGACTGAGTCAGAAATTAGAAGTCAGTAAAAAAACATGTAATAGAAAGTATTGATGCTTCAACACTTTATTCCCGTGAGGGACGACACATCGGTAAAAAATTTGCATTTTGCGTCATGCTTCTTGCGTTTGATATTGGTAACAGCGACATCACAGCTGGGCTGTGGAAAGACAACGAGTGGAAACACATCTGGCGTATTCCTTCGCGCCCCGATTTGCCCGAACTTTATTTCGGTGTAAAAATCCGCGACTACTTTTTTGAGTCAAGCACCGACATGATGTTGGTGAACACCATCGTGCTGAGTAGCGTGGTGCCGGCCATGACGGACAAAATTAAAAATGTATCGCGCACGCTATTCGAAAAAGAACCGATTGTACTTGGACCGAAAGTTTATAACGTGTTGCCCATCGATATTCTTAATCCTTTCGAAATCGGGTCGGATCTGGTAGCCAATGCTGCCGCTGCCTATTTCAAATACAAACAAACTTGTATTGTGGTTGACTTTGGAACTGCGCTTACGTTCACAACGATTTCTGGAGCCGGAAAAATTTTAGGGGTTTCTATTGCACCCGGACTTAAAACTGCCATCCGTTCACTCTCTCAAAACACCGCGAAGTTATTTGATGTGCCATTGACCATGCCAGCCTCTGCGTTGGGTTTCAATACCGTTACAGCTATTCAATCAGGAATTTTAATTGGCTACGAAGGCCTGGTGCGTAACATGGTGTTAAAAATCCGGGCAGAACTGAAAGAGGACTGCCCCGCCATTGCTACGGGTGGCTTGTCTTCCATCATTACTCCGCTTACTGATTTCTTTCTTTCGGTAGAACCTAACTTAACGTTGGATGGCTTGCGCATGATTGGCGAAGTGGTGAAAGAAAAAAGTTAGTTTAAATTCATTTCTACTATTCTTGCACATTGAGCCTGCCTGAGCGCGGTCGCCATACTACTCGAAATGTCAATTACTCCAAATCAGCCTTCGACAGGCTCAGCCTGACATTCTGACTATGGTTTTAAAATTACTCTAAATCTTTAACAGCCGTGCCCGTAATTTTTATTTTACCGCCAAAAGGCAAGGCTTGCGCCTGATAGATGGTGCGTGCGGGACGACTGCCTTCCGGGAATAAGGCTATGTACAACTGATTAATTTCGGGCAAGTCTTTTAAATCATTAAACGCGATGTCAATAAATACGATGTCTTCTTTTTGAAACCCTGCGTTTTTTATTGCTGCAAAAAAATTGGCGAAGGCAATCTCTGCTTCTTGTAACGCAGTGCCCTCTATATAATGTCCTTCTGCACTTACCGATAATTGCCCACTTACAAAACACAAGTTGTTAACTACTACGGCATGACTGATGGGATTACTCCAATTGGGTAAGCCTTCACCGTGGGTGATGTATTTCTTTTTAGGCATAGTTATTTTTTCTGTTCTTTATAGTTTCTAGTCTCTTCGCTTATAAACAAGACGAAGTTAACTGTTGCAAAGATACCCGTAGTTAAAATTATTAAATCGTTTCTATAGTCAATAGCAAAGTAAAGCCCAATTGCCATTAAAAAAGGAATGATGCCTACACCAAAAGTTTCAGCTCCAAAATCCTTTTTCTTTTTCACTTCATTTTCTTTATAGATAACTAAATGAACGGCAAATAGAATTGCATTAAATCCGGCAAGGCACCATGTAAGATCAGGTTCGTATGATTGCTTGCTTATAATTTGAAACAAGGTGAGATTCTTTAGGCTTTTGATCACTTCAAAGTCAAGCCAATCAAACATATAGTTAGAAAGGCAGATCAACGTATAAATTGTTGCAATGAGTAATTCAAAGAATGCAGCAACTATGGAATACTGTTCATTGGATAACTTCATTCACAAAATCAAATAATGGTTTATTAAAAGTTCGTTGCGCATCATCCCCAAGTGGAAAAACTAATTGACATTGAAGTTTTAGGGATTGCTCTTTAGTGGTTTCACAATTAATTCGCCTTTTTCATTTGTTGTTCCTTCAAAGTAAAGCGGTTGTTGTTCAGGCTTTGTTAAAATCTTACCCACGATCAAGAGTGACATAACCCAAATAGTAATACCCAACCCTAAACGAGTATATCCTCTTAGGGAACCCCTTTGATCTAAGGTGACCATTTCATCATTAAACTTTCCTTTGAACCCTTTAACGGCCCAAATGAAAAATGCTCCGCTGGCTGTCAACACTAATTCTGGAAATGAAACCATAATATTTAAATGGTGAATTGCTTAATGTTTGGAAACTTACAGGTTTTTGAAAGCACATCTTACCAACGTGACCAAAAGCATGGCGAAGATAAAACTTAAGCCTTACACGTGACCGCACCATTGCAGAAACATTTTATAAGTGACCTTACTTTCACTCAAGCCTTATTCTATGATCTTTACTTGGTTCATATTCCTTCCCATTAAAAATTAGAACAGAGGTCCAGGTCATGTCAGTTTCTGGCACAGAAGATGTTGTAAGCAAAATTTCGCGGCCATGTATTTTATTTGAAATCATTGTCAGTCCATCAATTAGCTCACTCGATTTACTCCTATACAATGTTCTGTGCATCTTCACAACGGTTTCAATTATTAATGCAGTTGTGTCACACGAAACAGTAGAATAGATTTTTTGATTGTTAAGTTTGTAATGTGATATCTTCCAAAGACGTCCTGTATTCAATTTAAAATCTTCTATGAGTTCTGCCTTAAGTTTCTCGTCTTCGTAAGGAGAAAAGATAATTGTTGTCAAGTCAGCTTTTGTATTTCCAATGCAGAACAAAGGCCTATAAACGCTAGGGTCATCAACTTCAAAAACAGCAATAAACCTGCTTTCGATCATGTCATCTACATATTCGATATGACTTAATCTTCCATTTGTAAGCTTCAAATTTTCACTATTAAAAATGTGGATATCCTTGAGTCCTGTCAAATTAAAGTATTTCCCAGCTTTTTTTATTTCGATTCTTGTACGCTTCGTTTCTTCGGAAGAAAATACAACTTGGTCGCCCATTTTCGCGATTTCATCATAAAAATCATAATTGAAATTGTCAACAAAATAAAGGTCAGTATAGAATAAGCCATTGTCTTCTAATTTTTGAATGTAACCGATGAAGCTCAATGAGTCCCCAGGGTTACCAGTTATTGAGTCTGATTCAATAGCTGTGATATCTAGTGTAGGATTATTGTCTTTCTTGGGTTTTGAGCATCCAGTAAGCGCAATCAAAATAATCAGTCCGTATCGAAGTCTCATTTTTTTATTTACAATAGGGTCGCCAATAGATAACAGCATTACAAGTACTTTTACTACATCAATATCCTCGCTTCACCTCTAAAAGTCAATTTTGTTGATTTTATTTTAACAAACTGCAGCCTTTGCTTGTGCTTTAAAGAATAAAGAGCCTTGTATAGTATAAAATAGGCAAACAGAAATTAATCCCAGCAAGGAAGCTTGTCGGTTTTGTAGCACCCTTTAAAGGATGTTTTATTGTTCTTGAGCAACTCTATCTCCTGCAGTGGATTACGAAAAATTTAAATCTTTACAACTGCTTTGCCGTACACCTTTCTGTCTACCAAATCTTGCAAGGCTTGTGGTGATTCTTCGAGCGAATAGATCTGATGAATGTGTTGTTTTATTTTTTCTTCCTTCATCCACGTAAGTAGCTGGGTAAAATTTTGCATACTTTGTTTTGGCTCGCGCTCGGCAAAGCTTCCCCAAAATACACCTACGATGGAAGCACCTTTCAACAAGGGAAGATTAGCCGGAAAAGAAGGAATGGTGCCCGTAGCAAAACCGACTACTAAATAGCGTCCGCGCCAGGCAATGGAACGAAGTGCTGCTTCTGCCAACCCTCCCCCAATGGGATCAAAAATAACATCAACTCCCTTATCGTGCGTGATTTTTTTGATGCGCGCCCGAAGGTCTTCGGTAGAATAATTGATAACATGGTCAGCGCCTTTCTCTTTGCACACAAACAACTTGTCATCTGTGGAGGCCGCAGCGATCACCGTGGCACCCATTAATTTCCCCAGTTCAACAGCGGCTAGACCAACTCCGCCAGCTGCACCCAGCACCAACAAGGTTTCGCCTTGTTTTAAATCGGCCCGATCTCTTAATGCATGATACGAAGTACCATACGTATATAACGTACAAGCCGCGTGAATGAAATCTATTGCGGAAGGCACTTTAAAAACACGATTGGATTTAACAACCACATATTCTGCAAAGCCTCCCCAGCCACACAGCGCCACCACATGATCGCCCACTTTTACATGAGTAACTTTATCGCCTACGGCCGTGATAATGCCGGAAACTTCTCCCCCGGGAGAGAATGGTAACGAGGGTTTAAACTGATATTTATTTTGGATGATGAGTACATCCGGGAAGTTAACCCCACACGCCTTTACTTCAATCAAAACCTCATCAGCCGAAGGTGCAGGAGTGGGCGTATTGGTTAACACTAATGTTTCCGGCAATCCATACTCAGTGCACAAAATGGCCTTCATGTTAGCCTATATTATGATCGTACCTTATTTACCGAATAATTTTTTCAACAGCCCTTTCTTTTTGGGCTGATCTGTGAGTGTATCCATTGCAGTGCGTAGATGTATAAGAAAAGCATCATCCTTCAAGATATAATCGAGAACTTTCTTTTTGGCAACCTGCTTTCGCAGAATTTGCTCATTAACAGCGGTGATGTAAATAACGGGGACGCGTGAGGCTTTCTTCCGTATCTGCTTCAAATATTCCAAACCCGTATTGTCAGGGTCATTCAAGAATAAATGATCTAAAATGATGAGGTAAGGTTTTGTTTCATCCAGGGCTTTGATGGCATCTTTTCCAGAAAGAAACACCTGCGTTTCGAATTCGGCCATTTGTTTAAAATGGCCTTTCATAAAATTCAGATAAACGGGATCATCGTCAATAATAAAGACCAGCTTTTTCATCCAGTAAATATTGCGCTTTTTAAACGTAATCCCGAATGAAAGATTTTTCAAAAAGTCAACCATGTACCTTTTGGTTAAATTAAAGAATAATTTCAGTGACCTGAGTCTCGTGAATACTCATACTGCACTCGTTTGAGCATTACAAGAAGATATGAATCTCTAGTACTTGAGATAATAGGCCACCAACCTTCCTGGCCGGGCTTTGGGGGACTACGTTCACAAGAAATTATAATTGAGTATCTAAGGATGAGGAAGGATGCAACTTCGTGTTCTTTGCGTCTTCGCGCCCCTGCCTGCAAGGCAGGGGCGCGGTTACAAGATTCAAAAAATCCATAAAAGAATTAAAAAGATTAGCAATGCCAGTGCGGTCCACTTAAGTATGTTGGAGTATTCTGCAAACTCATATCCACAAATAGGGCAGGCCTTACATTTTGCATCAACCTCCATGGCGCAGGATGGACACTCTTTCGTTTTCAACTTTAATTAATTATTCAACCACTTTATAAACTTACCCCATAAAGTTTTAGGTGGAGCGGCTATCGTTTTTATTTCCTTTTCATCAGGCTCGTCATACACTCGAATTGCTTTTGTGGGTTGCTCCGTCTTTATCTTGCTCAGATAATGCATTCTTTTCCGTTCCTTTTCACGCTCCAAGGCTTCCTTTCTTTTCTCAAGCGCCTCACGTTCCTCCCGCTCGCGTTGCATAGCAATGGGGTTTCTCCATTCCTTTTGATTGGCTTGTCTGTCTGTTCTGAAGTTGCGTTTTGTAGCGGGTCGCGATTTAATTTTTTCTTCCGAATCTTTAGTTTCTGTTTCTTCAGACGGACTTACTGGTTCTTTCTTTTTTAGTTCGGGCAATTCAATTTTACCCAACACCTTTAAGCCGGATAGTTCTACTTTGGGTGCTTTTATTAATTCAACGTCTTGAGGTTCTTCGGGCTTAAGATCCTCTGTTACTACTTCTATTTTTTCTTGAATCTCTTCTGGTTCTGGAGTGACCATCTCAGGAGTCTTTTCAACTAAAATGATCTCCCGATGGCTATCAGAATCTTCTTTTGTTTGAGCTACAATTTCCTGAAAGCGTTCGGGCGCGAAATAAGTTACAATGGCTGTCACATGCTCATCTTTCAAGCGGGCATTAGATCCTTCTTCTAAGTGAATTTGTTTCGTGGAAAGAAAATCTACTAATTGTGAAGGCCTGAGTGAAAGTTTTCTGGCCAATTGTCCGAGTCGCATATCTAAAACTTAAAATTGAACCGCAAATATACTGGGTTCTGAATATTCAGGAAACAATTAGGACTAAGCAATCATTCAGGCTTTTGACGCCACTTTTTCTTCTCGGCATGTTGCTTTTTATTCTTTAGGCGAGTTTGTTTGGCCGCCTTTCCAGGCTTAGTGGCTTTTCGCGCCTTCTTAATAGCAAACGCTTTTATAAGAAGTTGCTCCAACTTTATTATAACAGCTTCCTTGTTTCCGAGTTGCGAACGCTCGTCTTGAGAGGTGAGAACCAGCACATTTTCTTTGGTTAACCGGGCGTGAAGTTTGGAGAGGATAACTTCTTTTTGTGCTTCTGTAATTGCTGATTGCGGAACATCCCACTTTAGCGTGACTTTCGTATTCACCTTGTTTACATTTTGTCCGCCCGGCCCGCTGCTGCGCGAAGTAGTGAATTCCAATTCGTGTAAAATTTCTTCTATGCTGGGTCGCGCTAAAGACATATTGGGTATGGATAGTCAAAGATATTAGAGTTAATCATCATCTTATAAAATAGTCGTTGCGAATGCGTAAAAAATACGTGAGATTGACTAACATAAATCAGGCAGAACATGAAACGATACTACTTCCTGCTAGTGTTGGTACTGCATACAATCCTGGGGTGTGCAAATTCCATTCTTATTCCGATGGATGATGCCCAACGAAATCACCTGAAAGCCTACGGACTTGCCTATTATGCACTTAAACAAAACATGGAGGTAGATTGGTTGATGAATTACCGGGGTGGAAGTTTCCTGATTTCTTATTTATCTGTAGTCCATAGTGAATGCATAATCCGTGGTATCAGTTTCGAGTTAATCTCCAGCACTAAAACAAATGCTATCCTTATGGAGATTTCAAACCCGGAAGTGAACATGGATGTAATGCGTTTACAGACAGCACCAAAGATTGCGGTCTATTCGCCAAAAAATGAATTGATAACAGATGATACCGATGCAGTAATGCGTGTACTCGATTATGCTGAAATTCCGTACACTATTTTATATGATGCAGAAATAGTAAAAGATGAATTAGTTAAATATGATTGGGTGCACCTTCATCATGAAGACTTTACCGGTCAGCACGGTCGTTTCTTGCGAAGGGAATCAGCGGTTATTCAAGCAAAAATTCAGGAAGCTACGGCATCGCAGCTTGGCTTTAGTTCAGTAACGGAGATGAAACTTGTAGTAGCCAAAAAAATAAAAGGCTTTTGTGCGGGGGGTGGCTATTTGTTTGCCATGTGCTCAGGGGCTGAAACGTTTGACATTGCGTTGGCCGCGGAAGGATCCGGAATTTCATTTCAGGATTTTACGATTGATGATGACATGAGCGGGTTCGATTTTACTAAAAGTCTCGCCTTTGAAAATTTTATATTAGATCCACCAACCAGTCGCAGGTTTTCAGACATCAACACAGGGAGGCCAGATTTTTTTCAATCGGAGACAGGATATTTTCAATTATTCAATTTTTCAGCAAAGTGGGATCTTGTCCCCACTCTGCTCACACAAAATCACGAATACACCATAAAGGAATTTAGTGGTCAAACAACTTCTTTCAATGCCAGTTTAGTAAAACCCGAAGTGCTTGTGCTTGCTGAAAATAAAAAGGCCGGTAATGTGCGTTACCTCTATGGTGAATTAGGACGTGGGCATTGGACGTATTACAGTGGTCATGATCCTGAAGGGTTGTCGGGCTGGCGCAAAGGAAGCACAGATCTCTCGTTACACCCACACTCACCGGGCTATAGATTGATCTTAAACAACGTACTCTTCCCCTCGGCAAAAAAGAAGAAGCAAAAAACATAACTTGCAGAGGTTAATTTCAAAGCATGAAAAATTTTGGTTGGATCATCTTTGCATTTTTTGCGATGGGTGTTGGTTTATATCCTATCATCTACTTATTGATTGACGCACGCTTTGGTTTGTTAACTTCTAAGTCTAATGAACTATTGCAAAGCACGTTGTGGTATCCGGCATTTTATACGCACATCTTTTTAGGAGGCGTTGCTTTATTAGCAGGGCTGGTCACAATTCAGTACCCGCTTTCGGAATAAGAATTTATCCTTCCATCGAGTCCTCGGGAAAATTTATGTGACAGTATGTTTAGTGAGTGGATTGGCTGCGCTTTACTTATCGTTTTTCGCAACGGGAGGGTGGATAGCAAGTTGGGGATTTGGTGGTTTAGCGGTGTCGTGGCTATTCACTACATCAAGAGCATTTCTTTCTATAAGAAACGGAGACATTGATAGTCATCAAGCGTGGATGATCAGAAGTTATGCGCTCACCTTTGCTGCCGTTACGTTACGCATCTGGCTTCCCATGGCGCAAATAGCGCACCTTGACTTTGTTTCTTCATACAGAGTAATTGCGTGGTTGTGTTGGGTACCCAATCTTTTGATAGCGCAATGGATAATTAGTAGACTGCTATATTCGACTTCATTGAAGGTTTAATTATAATCTAGTGGATTTGATGAGTGACACTTAATCCTTACCGACCGTAATCATCATAGCTTTCGTTATAATATTCTTCATAATAATAGATCAGATCTATATTTTGAACTTCAATATTGGTTAGTTTATCCCGAATATCAATACCCATTGGAATATACCAATCAACGGAGTCAAACTGCATCCGATCTTCTCGATCTTTAAAAGAATAACCGTGCCTCGCATAAATTTCGTTGCGCATAAATTCTAATTCTTCAGGCAACAGATTTTCTATATCATCTTTGGTAAGCAACCTATTTGAAGCTTGAGGAAATTTACCAATCTCAGTATTGTAGGAATAAGTTGTTTTAATGAGTTTGTATTTTTTACTCCCTACAATTCCCTTTTTAAAGGGATTCCAATTACCAGAAAGTGAATTGGAATCCGGTTTTAAGATAAATACAAAGTGACCATCATACTGATCGGTTCCGGGTTCATTCATGTCGAAATGATACTCACCCTGTACTAGTTTCACTGATCCTGTAATGGGTCTATAGTTACCAGCGCATACTGTATATCCTAGTGCTTTGTCTTTATCTATTTCTGCAATTGCAATATTTATTTTGTTTTTTCCGAACATACCAATCCAATAGCCAATTGAGGGTTCGCTTTCATTTATTTTCATTTTTCCGATAGCTTCTTCAATCAAAAGTTGTTCAGTTGATTTGGCAGGGCCAATAGTTCTGGCGTCAACCTTTACAATGGGTGCCTCATTTTGTAATTCTGGCTTTGTTTGGCCGAATTCTACAGTTGATTCTTTTTTAGTTTGACAGCCTATTACGGATAGTAATAAGATAACCAATACTGCTACTTTATTCATATGATTTAATTTGCTGAGTAAAAGTTAAGCACAATTTTTTAACATTGTGGTATGCAGCGAAAAATTCGCAATTGGCTGGCGATGTTAACCTTAACCTTTTTCACCATTTTAATGGTAAAAATCACTATTCCTTATTTGTCGCTGGAAAGAGATGTCGCCTTTTTGAAAATCAAGCAGTGGATGATTCAAAATGACATCTGGCGCTTTTCATTTTTTACACATGTCTTCAGTAGCGTCTTTTTATTGCTTGCAGGATTTACTCAATTTTATAAACCCCTTAACCGAAAGATTCATCGATCTATTGGTAAGATTTATATAATTCTCATAGTGTTTATTTCTGGTCCTGCGGGATTGGTAATGTCATGGTTTGCCAATGGAGGACTCCCATCTCAAACAGCCTTTGTATTACTAAGTATTCTTTGGATTTTCTTTACAGCAAAAGCTTACTCAGCTATTCGCAACAAGGATTTTATTTCTCACGGAAATTTTATGATAAGAAGTTATGCGCTTACGATATCAGCAATTACCTTAAGAAGCTGGAAATATCTTTTGGTGCTTTTTTTTCACCCTCATCCCATGGATGCTTATATGATGGTTGCATGGCTAGGCTGGGTTCCCAACTTATTAATTGCAGAATTGTTAATACGAAATCGTATGAGTAATAAAATCTTAAGCACTTAAGACACCTCTATTTGCTTCGCATAGCAGAATATGTCCAAACAGCCCCCGCGGCATCAACAAGTCCAAACATGATTAATGCAGTTGGAGCCCAGCCCATTAATACAAAAACAATAAACCAGAGTAGAATTAACGCTCTTGTATAGATTGTTAGCGTGTAAAACAACGCCTGATTAACAGGAGCCATAAAGACGTAGTAGAGGCCAATGTTAAATACAATGATGCCAACCACGCGAATCCAGACTTCACTTGTTTCAGGCAGTAGAAACGTGGAAAGCAGAATATTTGGGACTACCGTGAGTGTAATGCCCAAAACAAGTAGGTAAAAACCAAAGTAGTAAATGGATTTGCCAGCGGACGTCATATTAATTGGGGTTAGGTAAAGTCTTTCTAAAATAACAAACTTTTTTCTTAGGTACTCAACATCCACTCAAACACTTGATAATGTTCGCCATTCATTCCTAATTTTTCATACACCCGTTGGGCAGGATGATTTGTTTTATCAACGTATAATCGAATGCCCCGATAACTGGATTCGGGAGTAACTAAACTTTGAATGTGTTCATACATGTTTTTGTACACGCCTTGCCCACGGTGGCTAGGAATAATATAAACGGATTGAATCCAGATTACGGTGCCACATCGCCAATCACTCCATTCGTAGGTGGTCATTAAACTTCCAACTACGTTATCATCATCCACAGCCACATAGTATGCGCCTTTGGTAGCGTCTTTAAACACGGCATGTACGCCTTTCTTTACTGTCTGAAAATCTAAGTGCATGCCTTCAGTTTCCAAAGCCATTTTTAGCTGAAACTCAATGATTGAAATAGCGTCATCAAGTACAGCGGATCGAACTGTAATCATAACGCCTGCTTAATATCATGGATCAAATCTTCTGTTTCTTCAATACCCACTGATAACCTTACCAATTTGTCTGAGATACCAACTGCTCTGCGCTCAGCGGCTGTTAATTTAGCATGCGAGGTGAGTACCGGTGAGGTAATGGTTGACTCCACACCCCCTAAGCTGATGGCTCGTTTAATGTACTTTAGTTTTTTAATGAACGTATGCGGATTGCCTTTTACTTCAAACGAAAGCATACCGCCAAAACCACCCGGCATTTGCTTCTTGGCTATAGTATACCCAGGATGATTTTTTAATCCCGGATAATAAACTCTTGCAACCTGGGGTTCAGTCTCTAAGAATTTAGCAATGGCCAACGCATTTAGATTTTGCTGGCGCACGCGCAGAACGATTGTTTTTAAACTACGCTCTACCAAATAGCAAGTTTGGGCATCTAAGCTGGCGCCAAAATGCAAGGCACTTTGCTTAATTTGTTCCGTTAACTTCTTTGAAGAAACCATCGCACCGCAACAGATGTCGCTGTGACCCCCAATATATTTTGTTCCGCTGTGTGTCACGATATCAATACCCAGATCAATTGGGTTTTGATTAACCGGACTGGCAAAGGTATTGTCAATGATGGTAATGATTCCATGTCTACGAGCCATCTTCGCTACCCCAACAAGGTCAGTTATTTTTAGCAACGGATTAGAGGGTGTTTCCACATAAATCACTTTCGTGTTTTTTCGGATCCCTTTTTCAAACGATTTCAGATCAGATACATCGACCATCGAATATTCCATGCCGTAACGCGCTAGCTCGTTCAACGCGGCATGATGCGTACCTCCATATAAATCGTTTTGGAATAAAATATGATCGCCCGTTTTCATCATGGCAAAAATGGAAGTCATGATAGCGGCCATTCCCGAACCAAAGATCAATCCATCTTCTCCATTCTCAAGGGCGACCAGCTTTTCAACTACTGCTTTTTGATTAGGCGTATTGTAATAGCGCGGATAGCGAACTTCTGTTTCGTAATCGTAGGCAGCCGATGGATAGATAGGAGTAACTACTCCGCCATAAAGTGGATCTCCATGTGAGCCTACATGAACACTTTGAGTAAGTTTTGAGGTGTTGGATTTCATTTCTTGCTATTAATCAAGAACAAATATAGAATTGATGATTCGTTATTTCACTTTTTGGAGAAACTTAATCGTTCCGTAACTAAGTTATAGAATTACTGGTGCGCTTTGTTTCCCTGAGTGACTGTTTTCTTCTATACTTTGGCGCATCAAAAATATATATTTACAACGTATGTAGAGGAGACATCCATAATTTTTATACTGCTTATCAATTATAAGTGCCTATGCTTCCAAAATACATTCTATTAGTACTGATTGTGTTCATCGTTTTTGCAAAATGTAGCAAGCCAAATGAACCCGTCATCGAAGCTGACATTTGTGTTTATGGAGGCACATCAAGTGGTGTCATTGCCGCCTATGCTGCAAAACTTCAAGGTAAGTCAGTCATACTTATTGAACCAGGAAAACACCTTGGTGGGATGTCATCTGGCGGCTTAGGACAGACTGACATTGGCAATAAACAAGCAATCACGGGACTGGCACGACAGTTCTATCGAGACATTGGTAGGCACTATGGTAAAGACGAACAATGGGTTTTTGAGCCACACGTAGCCGAAAAAATTTTTCTTGATTACATACGCAACGAGGAAATAGATGTATTGTTTTCCTTTCGACTTGCTACCTTGAATAAGATAGGTGATCGATTAGCAACTATTACAGTTGAACCATCGAATGGTACTTCCAATAACAAAATCATTCGCGCCAAAATGTTTATTGACTGTAGCTACGAAGGCGATCTGATGGCTAAGACGGGAGTTTCATATACGGTCGGCCGTGAACCGAATAGATTATACAATGAGACTTTTAATGGAGTGCAACTTAAAGACAAACACCAATTTCGCGATGGTATCGATCCTTATGTAATTCCAGGAAACCCTAAAAGCGGTTTAATTTGGGGTGTTATGCCAGATTCATTATTCTCTGAGGGGTCAGGAGATAAAAAACTTCAGGCCTATAATTTCCGATTATGCCTTACCAATCAACCTGAAAATCGAATTGATATCACCCGACCAGCTGATTACGATTCAATAAAGTATGAATTACTCATCCGCCAGCTTGCTACCTACACGCCTGACTCTTTAAACTGGCAATTACTTCATATAGCCTCCATGCCCAATCATAAAACGGATATTAATAATTGCGGTGGATTCTCTTCTGATATGGTTGGTATGAACTATGAATATCCTGAAGGAGATTATGAAACACGCGACCAAATAGTCAAGGCACATGAATCGTATACCAAAGGGTGGCTATACTTTATTGGTCATGATCCGCGAGTGCCCGCTCATCTCCGTAATGAAATGTTGGAATGGGGATTTCCTAAAGATGAATACGTTGATAACGATCATTTCACACCACAACTCTACATTCGCGAGGCAAGACGAATGATTTCCGATTACGTAATGACGCAACACAATTGCCAGGGAAGGGAAAAAGTGGAGGATGGCATTGGGCTGGCCGCATACACAATGGACTCACACAACTGTCAGCGAATTGTGGTAAATGGAATGGTGAAAAATGAAGGAGATGTACAAGAAGGAGGCTTTGGTCCTTACCCCATTTCTTTCCGATCCATCGTTCCAAAGAAAGGTGAATGCTCAAATCTGGTAGTACCTGTTTGTTTATCGGCATCTCACATTGCCTATGGATCAATAAGGATGGAGCCTGTATTTATGGTACTCGGTCAATCGGCCGCAATGGCTGCTTGCCTGGCAATTGATTCTGAAACAAGCATACAGGAAATTGATGTACGAAAATTACAAGTGTTGCTGAAAAACTAATATCCCTGTTCAAAGTTGAAACTTATCTAAAATTGCAGAATTATTCATCGCATGGTGAGGTCATCACGAGTGCGAATATTTTTGAATCCTGCTTTTTCAAACATCTCTATCATCTGCTCGTGATAATCGTTAATCATTTTCCATCATTGTCATCATAATCAACATGTATCTTCCGCAACAGCATGCCCCGCTGATCTTTCTCTTCTTTGCTCAAGGCTATATGGTTGGTTTCTTTGGGAATGGTTTCGCCCATCATATACGAGCCAATTCTACAATTAGTAAGATTAGCGGGATTCAAAAGATTTTCCTTCAGGGGCATTCCAATTCCATCCTGATCGGCATAGTTGTACCGACCGGCACTAAACCCAGCCGCATAGCCGCGTAAGAAATTTGTTTCTTGCTTGCGCAGATTTCGGAATCGTGGAAATAGCCACTTGTTGGTCGTCCACCATTTCAGAAACTTCAGAAAAGTATTCTTCCATTGCTTTTGTGTTTGCGTCAATAAGGCGATACCAACTGCTTTCTGTTTCACCTCATCATGTATAATCGAGTGAACAATTGCGTGCGCGCGAACAGTAAGGTCTTTGAGTAACAATTCATAACCAACCCTTAAATAAGGTCACTGAAGCTTCAGTCCGCTATTTAATACCTTACTGATTTCAGTATTACATCCGACTTGGCGAATGCGCGATCAAATTCTTTTTTTACCTCCACTGCTTGACTCTTTTTCCCTTGCGCATGCAGGCTTTGATAAAGCCCAAATAGAGACCACCCATTATTGCGATATTGGTTTAAGTCTTGGCGAAAGTATTGCTCGGCCAATGCTGGTTTTTTTGCTTCCAGCAAGATTCCTCCCAACACCTGTCTGGTGGGATGATACCAGTCAGGCGGCTCCTGATATAATAGATTATCTTCAATTTCAACAGCTTTTTTCACGAGTATAATGGCTTTATCATAGTTCTTTTGTACTGCTTCAATTTCGGCCTCCAGAATATTTTCCCCTATACTTAATACATTTTTGAAGCTATTGAATCCACCGATTGTGTTTTCCATAAATGGATTTGCTACTAACATCTTGAGTTGGGTTAATTCGCGGCTGGCCTCATTCACCTTGTTCGTACGTGTGTATGCCATCCCTCTTGCATAGTGCCAAACCGCCTTTAGGTATTTTAAAGAATCTTCGGGTTCCTTGAGTTTCAGAATTTCATTCCATTTTCCAAAGCGAACCATGTTATACCATGGCATCGTATACCAATGCTGCAGCGTAACAAAATCAGGAATCGTGAGCAACTCAACGGGAATAGTTTTCTTTAGTGCTTCTGCTGTCGCCATCGACTTATCACTCATCCCTGCCATTTGAGCACAGGCTAAAAGAAAATGATAGTTATGAGGATAATAAAAAAGTGGATAAACCCCCTGTGCATTGCATTGCGCAATGTACTCCTCATCGGTTTTGACAGCCCGTTCATTGGATTCTACCCCATCAATATATCGGCCCACCCGGATATAGATATGGGATGGCATATGCACCAGATGACCTGATCCTGGAACCAGATCGACTAACTTATCGGCACTTGCCACAGCATTATCGGGTTTAGGGGAAGCCTCCAGAATGTGGATATTCAAATGATTAGCACCTGGGTGATTGGGATTTGCTGAAATAATTTTATTTATCACACTGACGGGTTTAAGCGTCCATGGTTGTGCTTCTCCATTTTTCCAGAAATCCCAGGGATGCAAATCCATCAACGCTTCAGCATACAACGTGTTTACATCAGCATGATCAGGAAATTGCTTTGCTACGTCTTCCATGGAATTAGCATAGGCTTCATCCAGAGATCTCCTGTCTTTCAATGCCTCGGCTGTATACCTCATGGAAAGCGCGTTGATCAACGCCTGTTCAATTGGCAAAGCTTTATCTTTTAGTGCCAATGCTTTTTGAAGTGCATTGAACACGGTTTCGGTATCGGCTGGATCCATAGGCAAATTGATGTTGGGCCCTAAGGAGAGTGCTTGTCCCCAATAAGCCATCGCGCATGTTGGATCAAGTCGCGCAACTTCTTTGAATGATCGATACGCCTCAAGGTGGTTAAATCCATAATACAAATTGAGGCCTTGATTGAAAAACAATTGAGCCCGCTCATTTGTAGTGGATACGTTCATTCCATACTTACCCAGGTTCGTCATCAATGGCGCCATTTGCCGGGTGGTGTCCATAATTTTAAGAATGGTTCTCGCGCCTGGTGCACCGCAAATCGATAAGGGCGGAGCAATGTTTAACTTTATTTGACTTTGAAAAGTAAATAAACCGGGAATAAATTGAGTAGCAACCGAAATGAAAAAAATAGAAGCTACTCCAACTACAAGTAGTGTTTTTTTCATAAACATTGAAATATTAATTAGATAATGCGACTATAATTTTAATAAAAGTCAGAAGTTACTCTGGGGTTAATTTTGTTGCTATCAAACTTCTAAAGTTTAATTGGCAACTCTCTATATCGTTTACCGGTTGCCGCAAAAATTGCATTGGCCAATGCCGGTGCAACGGGTGGAACAGGCGGCTCACCGACTCCGGTTGGTTTGTCATCACTTTCTACCAGGTGAACAAAAGTTTTGCCGGGTATATCGGTCATACGTGAGACTAAATATGTATCGAAGTTAGTTTGTTCACTCCGTCCGTCTTTAAATGAGGTGCCTCCTTTTAAGGCACCGCTCAATGAAAAATTAAATCCACCTTCAAATTGCTGCATTACTGAGTTTCTGTTTACCACCTGGCCGCAGTCAACCGCATAGTGTGCTTCTATAACCTTGAGTTTTCCGGTATCATCAACTGCAACATGCACCACGCATGCTACATAGGTTAGAAAACTTTTATGTGCACAAATTCCCATGCCCTGCCTTTTTGGTAATTGTTTTCCCCAACCGGATTTTTCTGCTACCAACTCAATTACATTTCTAAGGCGTGCCGTATTCCAGGGGAAGTTATCTAACGGTTCTCCATAATTCTCAAATCCCTTCACGTAGTCACCGAATGGAATCAATCTATCCGGGCCAAGCAACTCAATTAAATTTTTTACAGGATCTACATTGCGATGTGTTGCAATTTCATCGAGCATGCTACCGATAGCAAATGCATGCTGAATGTTGCTCACCGAGCGAAGCCAACCAATGCGGGTTTTTGCTGGCGACTCAATTGCTTCGCACGATATGTTTGGAATATCATAGGGAAAATCCACCATCCCTAGTTGCAGTTCTCCATTGCTTGGTGCCATTTCTGCGGCAGTTGTTGTTCCACCAATTGGGGGAAACGCACTGCGGTGGTTCCAACCCGTTACTTTATTTTGTTTATCGAACGCAACACGTATTTGTTGAACACTGCACGCATGAAAAAAGTCGTGTGTTAAATCGTCTTCGCGTGTCCATGTTACTTTTATAGGAATTCCCTCCATCTCCTTTGCAATCATGGCAGCCTCCACAGCAAAATCGGGTTTTGATTTTCTGCCAAACGCACCACCCAACAACGTAACATTAACCGTTACATGGGCAGCATCTATTTTCAAATTGCTGGCTACACTATCACGAATCCATTGTGGTGATTGTACCGGAGCCCACATTTCGCACTTACCATCCTTAAAAATTGCCGTGGCATTGGGTGGCTCCATAGGAGCGTGTGATAAATGTTGCGTTACAAATGTTGACTCAAGGATGGAGGCAGCACTTCTTATTGCTTTATCAATAGAGCCGCTGGCTCTCCGCACATCACCTTTCTTTTTTACTTTCGCTTTTAACTCTGCTATGTATGCCTCTGAATTATAGGTTCCGTTAGTTCCAAAATCCCAGTCTACTTGCAATGCTTTCCGCGCGCTAATCGCAGCCCAGGTGCTATCAGCGACAATGACAATTCCCCCTTGAGGGGCATCGAACCCAGCCGGAAAACCGGAAGCAGCCATTTCAAAAATCTTTTGCACACCTGCTATTTTCTTAGCTTCTGTATCTGAAAAACTTTTTACTTTTCCGCCTGCTACCGGGCATCGCATAATCACTGCATACTTTAAGCCGGGTTGCGTTATGTCTATGCCATATATAGCTGTTCCTTTAATTATGGTGGGCACATCATAAAGATTCATGGATTTGCCAATGTATTTCCAATCAGCCTTTTTCTTTAGAATAATATCTTCATCTTTTGGAACAGGAAGTTTAGAAGCTGATTCGGTCAATTCTCCAAAACCAATTTTCTTTCCGCTGGTGTGAACCACTTCGCCATTAACTGCTTTACACTCACCCACAACAACACTCCATTTGTTAGCGGCAGCTTGTTCTAATATCATTCGCGCAGACGCACCGGCTTTTCGCATGGGTTCAAAAAACATTCGCACCGAAAATGAACCGTCTGTATTTTGATTCCCATACGTCTTTTCATCGCCAACCGCTTGCACAAGTTTTACGTTCCTCCAGTCGGCCTCTAACTCATCGGCAACAATCATCGGTAATCCAGTACGAATACCGGTACCCATTTCTTGCCTATGCGCAACGATTAAAATAGAACCATCCGGATTTATTGTAAGATATACGTTGGGTGAAAATGGTGTATTTGCTTTTTCGGGTGTACACGCCCATTGAAGGCCAAGTACTAAGCCTGAGGCAGTGATGCCTGTGGCCTTGAGAAAGGTGCGTCTGTCAATTTTTTTGACTACCGAATCTTCAGGGGTTGGTTGTGCT
This sequence comes from Cyclobacteriaceae bacterium, assembly GCA_016787755.1. Classification (GTDB taxonomy): domain Bacteria; phylum Bacteroidota; class Bacteroidia; order Cytophagales; family Cyclobacteriaceae; genus ELB16-189. The sequence continues at coordinate 589,444 of JAEUUA010000023.1, forward strand.
GGCTTCATGGTGCGGAGTTTACTTCATTCAATATAAGCAAAGTTTTTGTTACCTGATTTTTGGATGAACATTCAGTCAATTATTTTTGTTTGTTTTGAGCTATCTTTGAACAAATGATTATGATTTATCTGAAAAAAATTTTACTGGCTGTAAGTATTTTCGTTGTTGTGTTATCCTCTTGCAAGGAGGATGAGCAGACTAATATTACGGGATTCTCACTAGAAAGTATTGTGGTGCCAGAAGGGAATGATCTGCAAACACAATTGATAAAGGTTAACATAAAAGGTGCCGTTCATTCTGATGTGAACGTTTCGTATTTGCTAAAGGCTGGTTCAGCAAAGTTTGGGCAAGACCTTATAGAAACTGCAGGTGACATCCTGTTTACTGCAAACCAAACAAGTGTGGAACTGCCCATAGAGATCATTGGGGATAATCATCTGGAATTAACGGAATATTTTACAATTGTGCTTTCCTATGAAGGCAAACAAACAGAGTTAACGATAAGTATTCAAGATGACGACTTGATTGAGGAAATTTTGGTGGATGAGGATGGCTTCTTTACCCCAGCTGAGTATCCTTCCATGCACCTTGCCTTTAGTGATGAGTTTACAGGGACTCAACTAAATACAAGTGTTTGGACCTATGAGCTAGGTGGGGGCGGTTGGGGTAATAATGAATTACAGAGATATACAAATACTACCGCTAATGCTCGCCTAGAAGATGGTAAGCTGATTATTACAGCATTGGGGAGTGATGGAAATTACACATCGGCACGGGTAAAAACCCAGGGCAAAGTAAAAGTTAAATATGGGCGAATAGATGTTCGGGCAAAGCTTCCGAAAGGACAAGGAATTTGGCCAGCCATTTGGATGCTTGGTGAAAGCATTACCACTGTAAGTTGGCCAGCTTGTGGAGAGATAGATATTATGGAATTAGTGGGACACAAACCTGCGCAGGTTCATGGCACCGTTCACTATAGTAACGGAACTTATCAAACTTCTTCAGGGAGTACTAATTTATCTTCCGGGGACTTTTCTGAACAGTTTCATGTTTTTTCAATCGTATGGGATAAAAACACCATCACGTGGTATCTTGATAATAAACCCTTTAAAACATTTATTTCTAACGTGGCCACCTTCGAAAATGACTTCTTCTTCCTTCTTAATGTGGCGGTGGGTGGCAATTGGCCGGGCTCACCCAATGAGTCGACTGTTTTTCCACAAGAATTGATTGTTGATTATGTCCGGGTATTTCAATAGAAAACGAGATACATGAAGTATTTTTTTCCATTTCTTTATTTACTCCTACTCATTGCCTGCCAAAATAAATCGCATCAGGATATTGAATCAAAAAGTCTTTTCAATGGAATTGATTTAACCGGCTGGCATGTGGATGTTCCTGGTTTGGAAAAAGACTCAACCCTGCGAAATCCATTCATCGTTCGAAACGGAATGCTGGTTAGTTTGGGCACACCTGAAGGTCATTTGATTACCGATGCTACATTCGAAAACTATGAGCTTGATGTTGAATATCGCTTTGCCGGTGAGCCTGGAAATTGTGGGGTGTTGGTACATGCATCTACCCCGCGTGCATTGTATGAAATGTTTCCTAAATCAGTGGAAGTTCAATTAATGCATGAAAACGCGGGTGACTTCTGGTGCATTGTTGAAAACATTGAAACGGATGATATGGAGAACAGGCGCGGACCAAAAGAAAACTGGGGTATCACAGAAGGGAAAGAACGCAGAATAAAAAATTTAACAGATGGCTCAGAGAAACCGTTAGGGGAATGGAACGCTATAAAGATTCGGTGTATGAATGATTCTATTTCCGTTTGGGTCAATAATGATTTTGTAAATAAAGGCTGGAACTGCACCGCAAATAGAGGCCAGATTGCTTTACAAGCTGAGGGAGCAGAAGTAGAGTTTAGAAAAGTGATTTTGACTCCTAAATAATACCTATCAAAATTGTACTTCTATTTCTGGTGGGTAGCATCTAGAAACAAACGTGTTCTTATCCAGACCGCTATGAAGCAAAATTTTTCCTGGACTGAAATTCATCATACTCTACTTCAGCTTCAGCAACGTGATGCCAGGACTTACCGCACCTTGGCCGTTGCTAGTTTCTTTTTATCAATTCCATTGCTTTTTGTTTTTGTCTTCGCCTCACTCTTTATGTTGATCTTGTCCGCATATATGTATTTCTACTATCGTAAGACTTCAAATAATTCATTTTCATTCGTGATGCATTCAACTATTATTCGAAAACAATGCTACTATTATCCAGCTGTTGAACCGGATGGTACGCCACCATCTCCGGAGCCATCTGTTTTCTTAGTTTTTATTGCTATGGGATTAAGCTTTAAAACACAGCCCGATGGACTGAAGCCAATCGCTTTGAAGGAATTGGAAAGTGTTAAGGTGAATTCGTCTATTTATAAGGAATTGATGATTGGCAAGCCCTTTATTTTTATTATGAGCCCGGCTTTGGATCTGATTGGATATTTGAGCGGGGAGGCAGTAACTCTTCTTAAAAGAAAGGTCGGTAACCGGGAATATACACGTGCAATTCCTCAATCCACCGACCTTCAAAATGCTATTCTATTTAGCGAAGAAAATTAATTCTTACTGAGATATCTGCACAATTTTTGACAATGGAATGCCATTCGCGGCAGAAGTAATTTCACTTTCGGATGTATCGTCCATTTTCAATGTTAACAAGGTATTGTTCATGGGGATTTGCAATTCGTAATTCGTTTTTCCGGTTTCTGTATTTACCTGTTTATTAAGAATTGATTTGTAGCCTTGTATTTTTATGATTTTCTGATTCTCATCACGCACCATACCACCAATGATAGGCATGCTTAAGATCGCGTTAATCGAATTGATGAGTGGTGAGTTGTTAATGATTTCTATAGAGCCCCTTTTTGGATCGGCTCCATAATGTCGGTTCACATATAAACCAACAGCGCCACCTGTCCCCGAAACATTGTCCTCCTTCTCCACTACAGCCATCGCACCAATCTTGGCTGGAAGCAATTTTAAAATTTCTTTTCCAATAGCAATATCTAAATCACGTAGGATTTGCTCCATGGCAAACCGCGAATCATGTAAGTTGCCGGAAGAATAAGTAGATCGTGCTGTTGCAATATTCTTGTCGAAGTCTTGAGCGATGGCACCAAGGCTCGTTAACAATGGCAAAACAATTATATATATCTTTTTCATAGTCAGTTTCAATTATTGTTCGCCTAATTCCTTTTTAATACCATCTAAATCAATCGCCTCAGCAGCCTTCATCATATCTGGCTCCGATGCAAAATTGATACCTTCATAGACAACCATGGAAGATTGGCCTAATGGAACGCTCAGCTTGTATCCACTTCCTTCATTATACTCAATAATAGCGCGATAGCCCTTTACTTTAGTTTGTTTCCAGTTTTGCTGGCCATTGGTTTGTTGTGCATAGCCTCCCGAGGTGAGATACGCATTTACTCCGGCCATCCAAACGGAGTTGTTGGCAATGATAACAGTAAGTTGTTTGTCTTTTTTGTCATTATACTCACGTTGAATAGTAAGCCCGGCCCAACCCCAACCGGCACTGGCCACCTGATCAGACTCAGCATCTTTATTTAATCCTGAAATGGATTCAGGAAGTGATTTTAAAATTTTGTTTCCTATTTCCAATTCAACGCCCAACATCGCTTGCTGCACTGCATAACGCGCTTCGCCATAACTACTTCTCTTGTAAGCACTTTCCGCATCCGCTAAATTTTGTTTTACATCAGGCGGAGTTGAAATTAATCCACCTCCAGTATTGTTCGATGGATTGTTACCTCCGGCACCATTGACACCTCCGACACCATTCGCGCCACCTTGGCCGGATTGTCCGTTTGTTTGGTCTTTTTTCTTGCCGCCAAAAAGTTTATCAATTTCCTGACCCGCTTTTTGTTCAGTTTTATTTTCTACTTTTTGTTTAAGTCGGTTCAATACCTGTGCTTCACTTGCAAAACATGCAAAGCAGAGGGCGCCCCCCAGAATTAAGTTGTGCAATTTCATAAAATTAGATTTGAACGATAAAAATACAAAATTCAGAATCGTTTATAAACAAACAACGCGCCAAAGGATTTTAAACTCATTCATAATACTGTAGAAATCATTCTATTCTTTAACTTGAAGCTTCTCAGATGCGTGAATTAATCTTTCAAACCATGAATTCTACTTTTGATTTAACAGGAAAAGTTGCGGTGATAACGGGGGCAAGTAAAGGCATTGGCGAAGCAATCGCACGATTATATGGCTCCGCTGGCGCACAGGTCGTTGTTTCAAGCAGAAAACAAGAAGCGGTTGATCGGGTAGCCACGTCTATTAATAGTGCGGGGGGCAAAGCTAGAGGCATTGCTTGCAACATGGGAGATATGAATGATGTTCAGAAATTAATCACCGAAACAATAACTGCATTTGGACGAATTGATATTCTGGTAAACAATGCAGCTACTAACCCAACCTTTGGCCCCGTAATAGAAACCAATGAAGCAGCCTTTGATAAAATCATGAATGTAAATGTGAAAGGTCCGTTTGAACTCGCGAAGAAGGCTTATCCATTTATGAAAGAAAAAAAATCGGGGTCGATAATAAATATTAGTTCTATAGGTGGATTGCGCCCTGAAGCAGGCTTAGGAATTTATAGCATGAGTAAAGCAGCATTAATTTCCTTAACGAAAGTTATGGCAAAAGAATGGGGCGATGATAACATTCGGGCGAATGTAATTTGTCCCGGCCTTATCAAAACAAAACTCAGTGAAGCGCTTTGGAGCAACGATAAAATCATGCACACTATGATGAAAATGTTACCTATCAAACGGGTAGGTACACCCGGAGAAATTGCTGCACTCGCTTTATTTCTGGGTTCGGATGCATCGGCTTATTGTACAGGAAGTGTATTTACTGCTGATGGCGGCTTTACACTTTAATGATTAGGTATGGTATCGTTATTTCAAACGGATAAAATCAACGCACTTCTTCATAAATACAAATTCTTTTTAGAGAAAGAAGTTTATCCTATTGAAGTACAGATTATTAATAATCCTTTTCGTCAATCGCTTCCGGTATTGGAAAAACTTCGCGCAAAAGCGAAAGAACAAAATCTTTGGGCTCCTCATTTATCAGAGCAGGAAGGCGGTCTCGGTCTTTCACTTGTTGAGTTTGCTCAAGTAAGCGAGTTGGTAGGCACAAGTCCGGTGGGTCATTATATTTTCAACTGTCAGGCACCTGATGTTGGCAACATGGAATTGATGCATCAGTTTGCTTCCGCAGAATTGAAAGAGAAATATTTGATTCCACTCAGGCAAGGAAAAATCCGTTCGTGTTTTGCGATGACGGAACCTGACTTTGCGGGATCGAACCCTGTTAATATGGCGACCACCGCTACTCGTGAAGGTGACTACTATATAATTAATGGCCACAAATGGTTTACTACAGGTGCCGATGGTGCAGCCTTTACCATTGTGATGGCTTTAACGGACCCACAAAATCAAAATCAATATTCACGTGCCAGCATGATTCTGGTTCCTTTGTCAACACCCGGTTATGAGTTGGTTCGTAATATCCCTATCATGGGCGATGCCGGAGAAGATTACATGAGTCACGGTGAAGTAAAATTTACAAACTGCAAAGTGCCCGCCTCAAATCTTATTGGTGAAGAAGGGAAAGGATTTGCATTAGCGCAAGCACGATTGGGGCCGGGGCGCATTCATCATTGTATGCGGTGGATTGGCATTTGCGAGCGTGCTTTTGATTTAATGGGCAAACGAGCCAGTAGCAGAAAACTAAGCATAGATAAAGTGCTAGCCGATCAGCAAATGATTCAGTTCTGGATTGCCGAAAGCCGCGCTGAGATTAATGCAGCACGACTCATGGTGCTGCACACAGCTTATTCAATGGAGAAAGAAGGAGCTAAAGCCGTGAAAGATGAAATCTCAACGATTAAATTTTTTGTTGCCGATGTACTCATGAAAGTAATCGATCGCGCAATTCAGGTGCATGGCGCACTAGGCATTACCGATGATACCTTGCTTTCGTTTTGGTATCGCCACGAACGAGGAGCACGTATTTATGATGGTCCCGATGAAGTTCATAAATCTGCCTTGGCCAAATCAATCTTAAAAAAGTATAGGATATGATGGATCAACCATCTGCAACCCGTGCTGGTGAAGAACTTGATCTGGATAAATTGCAGGCCTACTTGCGCCAACACCTTTCGGGATTTGATCAACAAATTTCTATTCAACAATTTCCAAGCGGCTATTCTAATTTGACTTACTTCATTCAAACTGGTTCGCAGGGGTATGTGTTGCGCAGACCGCCATTCGGGGCGAACATAAAATCGGCACATGATATGGAGCGCGAGTATGTGGTATTAACCAAACTTCGCGAGGCAGGATATCTTAAAGTGCCTGAAGTAATTCATTTATGCAAAGATCAGAATGTGATGGGTTGTCCGTTTTATTTGATGAAACGCGTGGAGGGAGTTATTCTAAGAAACAGAGTGCCCAAAGGAATTACTATTAATGAAGATTCATTTCGTTCTTTATCTATTGCAGCAATTGATCAACTCGTTAATCTGCATAAACTCGATATTAATAAAACGGGACTTGAAACATTAGGCAAGCCAGATGGATATCTCCATCGACAAGTGGAAGGCTGGACAAAGCGATATACAAATTCACAAACCGATGAGATTGCTTCCATGAATGAAGTTGCCAATTGGATGCAACAGAATGAGCCAACAACTTCTCAAACTACATTTATTCACAACGATTTTAAGTATGACAACCTGGTATTGAACCCAGAAAACCTAAGCGAAATTATTGCTGTGTTGGATTGGGAAATGGCAACGGTGGGTGATCCGCTTATGGATTTAGGAACTACGCTCGCTTATTGGGCAGAAGCCAACGATCCTGATTATTTAAAACCTTTTAACCTTACGTGGATGCCGGGAAATTTTACACGTAGGGAGGTGGTGAATTTCTACGAACAACAAACGGGAACACCTATTAAGAATGTTGTATTCTATTATGCCTTCGGATCTTTTAAAGTAGGCGTGATTTGCCAGCAAATTTATTATCGCTACAAGCAAGGATTAACCAAAGACCCACGCTTTGCTTCCTTGCTTCATGTGATTAAAGCGTGTGGTGAAAATGCTCGTAAAGCAATTGACACAAATAATATATAAGCTGTGTGGTGAATAATTTTAACCACAGAGTCAAAGAGAAAAACAGAGATTCATGGAAATAAAGAACATCACCATAATAGGTACAGGTAATTTGGGGAGCCGGATTGGCTTACAAGCTGCGATATCTGGCTATTACGTTATGCTCTATGACATTTCAGAATTGGCAATAGAGAAGGCAAAAACGGGTGCAGATAAAATAATTGCCCAACTTATTAAGGCCGGGTTGTTTGTTCAGGATCAAAAGAATGATGTGCTTAACAGGATTCAGTATACAACAGAAATTGAAAAGGCATTGGCGAACTGTGACTTTATCAGCGAAAGCGTAACAGAAGAACTTAGTATTAAAGAGAAAGTGTGGAAGCAACTGGGTGAACTAGCGCCTGCGAAAACAATTTTTACTACCAATACCTCTTACTTACTTCCTTCTCAGCTTGCGGATATTTCGGGTAGGCCGGAAAAGTTCTGTGCATTCCATTTTCACGATGTGTTTTACGCGCGGGTAGTCGATATTATGCCACATCCAGGAACTGAGTCTTCATTAATTCCTTTGTTGGAAGAACTGGGTCGAAAGCTCAATCAGGTACCTGTAATTGTGAAAAAAGAATCGCCCGGGTACATTTTTAATTTTATGTTGATGGCATTGATTGGTGCCGCGGGTCGACTGAAAACCAAAGACATTGCCAGCATGGAAGATATCGACCGTTCGTGGATGGTCAACTTTCACATGCCAATGGGGCCGTTTGGAATTTTGGACAGCATAGGATTAGATACTGCGTGGCATGTTGTAAAAGAGCGAGACGATGATGCCTCCCAAGCTTTCGCGAAATTGTTGAAGGAATTTATTGATCAAGGTAAGCTTGGAGAAAAAACCGGTGAGGGCTTTTATACATATCCCAAGCCTGCTTATCGCGATGCTAGATTTTTGAAAGGAGTAGATTGAGTCAATAGCTTGTTAAATAATCCGTCCGTGTAAATATGTTATTACACTTTGAAAGTTCCCGTGCAATCCAATATACTTGACCCCATTGACGAATAATTATATGAAAAGGATTAACCTTACCGTTCTCGCATTATTAATACTCTCCGTTGGATTCTCACAGGAATCTTTTCGAAGGTGGCGAAAGACCAACCAAGTCCGACTCGACAAGTTTGATTTGATATTACCGCAGGTTATGCGTGAGAACAAAATAGACATGTGGATTATCATGAGTCGGGAGGGGAACTTTGATCCACTTTATTCAGAATTAGGAGAGGGCTATGTGGGCCATACGGGGTACTACATCTTTACCGATAGAGGTTCGCCCCGTATTGAAAGATCTGTTTTAGGAATAGACGGGTATTTACTGGAGCAATCAAAGGCGTATGATTATTTCGGGTCGGAATCGGAACTGAAAGAATTTGTTGCAAAGCGCGACCCTAAGTTCATTGGACTTAATATATCTAAAGACATCGGGGGAGCTGATGGCTTATCTTATACAGGCAGGCAAGAACTTGCCGAGATTCTGGGTAAAAAATTTGAAAGCCGCTTTGTGTCTGCAGAAAAACTTTATTCGGATTTCAGATCGCGACATGTGACTTCCGAAATCGCAGTCTTTGCCGAAGCCGGAGACTATTCCTATCAACTTGCCGAACGTGCTTTATCTAATGAAGTAATAACACCGGGTTTGACTACTCTGGAAGATGTTGCCTGGTGGTTGAAGGAACAACTTTTCAAAAATAATTTACAATCGTCTTTTGGAATGCCTTCTATTTATGTTACCGGCCCCAATGGTATTGAGGCCACTTCAACAGATCGCATTATCCAACGCGGAGATATACTCATGCTTGATTGGGGAGTTGGCTTAATGAATATGTACACAGACATGAAACGAATGGCCTATGTGCTAAAGGAAGGTGAAAGGGAAGTACCCAAAAGCATTCAGCACGCATTTGATCAGGCTGTAAAGGTACGATCAATCGTTACCAGCACCATTAAACCGGGCATCACGGCTCAACAAAATATGGATAACATTTACAAAGCATTGCAAGGTGCCGGGTATGGCCGCATTGAATTCAACAAACCGAATGCCGATGATAAAACGGATGTGATCATTGGGTGCCATTCAGTAGGGGATTGGGGTCATGGCACAGGTCCCTCCATTGCTCACTTCAATCCGGTTCAGCTTACCTATATGATCAAGCCCACTAATTTATTGTCCATTGAATTGTTTGCGTATACACGCATTCCTGAATGGGGCGGAAAGAAGTTGCGCATTCCGTTGGAGGATGATGCCATCGTTACCGATCGTGGTGTTGAGTGGATCTATCCGGTAAATCAACGTGTGTTATTGATAAAATAGTTTTACCTATTTCTTTTACTTTAGATGCTAGATCATATTTATAAATTCTCCCATGAAAAAACTGTTCCTACTCCCTTTACTTTTTGTCGCGTTCTCTTCAGTTGCTCAGCGCGGTATCACACCCTCTGATATCTATAGAATGCGTTCCATCAGCGACCCACAAGTTTCGCCTGATGGAAAATGGGTTTCTTATGTTTTATCCGCACCCGATTCGGTAAAAGATAAATCCGACACGGATATCTGGATGATTAGTTGGGATGGGAAAGAATCCGTTAAGCTTACCGCGAGCAAGGAACGTGAAAGCAAACCCCGGTGGACTCCCGATGGAAAATATTTAACCTTTCTCTCATCGCGTTATGAAACCAAGAAATCACAAATCTGGCGTATGGATCGTAGAGGAGGCGAAGCAGAGAAATTAACTGATCTGAAATACAGCATCAGTGATTATGTGTGGAGTCCGGATTCAAAAAAAATTGCGTTAATTATAAAAGATCAGGAATCGAAAGAAGAGGAAGAGAAAAAGGATAAGACAGCCAAGCCGATTATGATTGATCGGTATCACTTCAAAGCTGATGGAGATGGCTACCTCGAGCGCAAACGCAATCACGTGTATGTGTTTGATGTGGAAACAAAAAAACTGGATACGCTTACCACAGGAGATTATGATGCGAGTAATCCGGTTTGGTCACCCGATAGCAAAAAGATTTTGTTTGTGAGCAATCGTACACCTGATCCAGATCGCAATGGCAACAGCGACTTGTGGGTGATGGAGGCAAAGAAAGGATCGCCTTTAAAACAATTAACTACGTGGGCCGATACGGACAATAATCCCGCATGGAGTCCCGATGGAAAATGGATTGCTTATCTGAAATCCCAAACTGTTGAGTACGATATTTATGATCAACCACAAATCGCAATCGTTCCAGCTGAAGGCGGTACGCCAAAAATTCTCAACGCAACATTAGATCGTGATGTGTCTGCTCCGCATTGGGCTGCCGACAGTAAATCTGTATGGGTTACGGTGGAAGATGATCGAAGAAGTCATGTTACTTCATTTGATCTCGATGGAAACAAAAAAGTAATTACAAGCGGAGATCGTGTTTTTCATTCGCTTCAACGTGGAGCGGCCGATACTTGGGTCTCTATCAGTAGTGATCCGATGACGGCCAATGAAATTTTTGTAATTGAAAATGCAACGGCACGCAGACTTACTCATATTCATGATGAGTTTTTAAAGCCATTAAAGCTCGCGACAGTAGAAGCCTTTAATTCCAAAAGCAAAGATGGAACTACGGTAGGGAATTTTCTCTTTTGGCCAACAGGCCAACCAAAAGATCAAAAGCTTCCGTTGATTATGTGGATACATGGTGGGCCTACTTCGCAGGATGATTTTGGTTTTGATTTGATTCCTCAGATTTTAGCAGCACAAGGATATGCGGTGGCTACTGTAAACTATCGAGGCAGTAATGGGCGCGGACTTGCTTTCAGCAAAGCGATTTCTGCCGACTGGGGAAATAAAGAAGTGGTTGATATTTTGGGCGCGACTGATCATCTGATCAAAATAGGGAAAGCAGATCCCAATAAATTAGGGATTGGCGGTTGGAGTTATGGTGGTATTCTTACTGATTATGTTACCGTTACAGATCCACGCTTTAAAGCTGCTGCCAGTGGTGCAGGCAGTGCCATGCAATTAGCTATGTATGGAACTGATCAATACACTGTTCAATATGAAACAGAATTAGGTGTGCCGTGGAAGAATATGGAAAAGTGGATGAAAGTATCCTATCCATTTTTGAATGTGGAGAAAATAAAAGCACCTACCCTTTATATGGTAGGGGAAGAAGATTTTAATGTGCCCGCTGCCGGCAGCGAACAAATGTATCAAGCCCTAAAATCATTAGGAGTGCCTACGCAGTTTATTGTTTATCCCGAACAAAATCATGGGCTTGCTGTTCCCAGCTATCAGAAAGATCGCTACACGCGATATATAGACTGGTTTGGTAAATACCTAAAAGCGGATACCATGAATGAGAAGTTGCCGGTAAAGAAGTAGCAGCATCCGTTTCTAGGCAGGCAAACGGAAAGGTTCCTTAAATGTGAGTAAGTAAAAGTGATTTATAGGAATCCCATCGGATCATCCACAACCCGGAAGTTCTCATTGAATGAATTGATTATCGCCATGTCAGCATTGGAGATGTGAAAATTAAATACATCAAAATTTTCTTTCAGCCGGATAGGATTTGAAGATTTTGGAATGGTTGATACACCTAACTGCAGCGCCCAACGTAGAATAATCTGAGCTTGTGTTTTTCCATACTTTTGAGCCATCGCAATGAGTTTTTGATCAGTAAATCGCTGACCACGGACTAAAGGCGTATAGGCTTGCAACTGAATGTTTTTTCTTTTGCATTCATTCAGCAGATCATCAAGAAACAGATAGGGGCTAAACTCTACCTGATCAACCGCGGGAGTTATTTTGCTGTATGATTCGAGCTCAGTCAAGAAAGGAATGAGGTAGTTGGCAACGCCAATAGCTCGCACGCGTTTATCGGCATACAATTTTTCAAGGGCATACCAGGTTTCTTTGCGTGTTTTTTTAATAGGCCAATGCACGAGATACAAATCAATATATTCGCAATTGAGCTTTTTACTGCTCTCTTCAAAGGCACGAAGCGTGTTGTCATACCCTTGGTCGCCATCAGCCACCTTAGTAGTAAGAAAGATTTCTTTGCGTGGCACAGCACTCGAGCGAATTGCATGGCCAATCTCGGTTTCATTTTTATACATCGTGGCCGTATCAATCAGCCGATAACCAATTTCTATCGCATTGGACACCGCTTCTTCCGCTTCGCGGTGATACATATCATATACACCTAACCCCAACAATGGCATGGTAATACCATTGTTGAGTGTTGAGAACAATTGTTTCATCTTACCACTTTTCCAGTCCTAATAATTTCTTCCCCAAGGGTGTGAGTTCGGCTTGTTTGTATTTTGTTTGCTCCCAGTTGCGAGGATCGCCAGGAAAAGCATACCCATCGGGGGCAATCCGATTGCGCCATGAATTAATTCTCCATTCACGCATCGCTTCATTGTCTTCTTCAGCCGGCATCATGGATATGTATTGTGCCATGCGCACTTTGTTACCCGAGTTATTGGGGCGAATGCCGTGAGGTTGTGTGCTGTTGAAGATCAAAAGATCGCCTGCCTCCATCTTTACTTTCACTAATTCAAAACCTGTGATGTCTGGTTTGAAATGATCTCGATCTTCAGGTTGAGTAAGTTTCCAGGTATCGTAGGTTCGAAATAATTCCGGAAGACATTGAAAGCCACCCATATTCTCATCAGTCTGATCAGCCAATGCTAAAACTCCCTGAACATTTTGTGGTTTTGTTTCGGGATCATAATCCCAATGAATAAATCCCTTATACTCGTACCCCGGGCGAATGGGTAAATTCAAATTTGCACGATCGATCGTACACCACAATTTTTCTGTTCCCCAGATATCCACAAATGCATCATATACTTTTTGAACAGAACGGTTATCCCATAGGTATTGATGATTATAGATTTCCACCATGCCTGTGTTGGCGAGCTCTTTCATTTTCATTTCTGCGCGTGGTGGTGCATACCAGGTTGTCTCATCGTTAGGATCTTTCTCCTCAAACTCCCACAGCAGCTTGGCTAATCGCTCACAGTTTTCTTTCGGCACGGCATTCTTGACTACAATGTATCCGTTATGTTTCCAAAATTTCCAGTCATCTTCGGATAATACACGAAGCGGTTGGTTTTCAGGGCGATCATTTAATTTAATTTTACTTGAAGTGGCTGTTGAAGGATTTCCGGGAATCTCCTTATGATTTTGATTGGGAGCCATTGTTGGGGCCATAGTAGCAGGATTCTTTTCCATAATCTGTCTTGTTTTGTTGAGTCAAATGTATTCTGGTCAAAACCTTCAAAATTATCCCTGAGTTGCCAATTTTTGTGCTGTATTGATATTTTATCTATAGTATTGATATTATAAGTACATTCATGGTGAAAAATACAAGTATTAATGAAGATCAAATTAGAAAAAGTGCAACCTGATGATGGAAGTTCTTTCCGGATTTTGAAAAACCCCCGGCTTAATGAACTCTTCTATTGGCATTATCACCCTGAATATGAATTGATTTTTATTGCTGGCTCGGATGGCACTCGTCACATCGGAGATCACATCTCAATCTTTAAAGGTAGCGATCTGGTGTTTATGGGACCAAACATTCCCCACTTGAATTTTGATTTTGGTATTCGCACGGAGTACGAAAAAATTGTGATCCAGTTACAGGAAGATTTCTTGCAAAAAGCCTTGTCAGACATTCCTGAATTATCCGACATCCGATTACTTTTTTCAAAAGCCCGCAGAGCCATCGCCTTTAATGGAGAAACCAAACGCGTAGTGGGTGAAAAATTAAAAGAAATGATTCAGCGGAATCACTTCCGCCAATGGATTCTGTTGTTAGAAATTTTTCAACTCTTGGCCACCAGTAGCGAAAACGAAGTGCTTAATATTCCCCCCATAGAGCCTAACTATAACTTGAAGGAACAACAGCGTATCAAAAAGATCTATCGTTTTGTAGAAGAGCATTATCACGAAAAGGTAGATGTTCAGGATGTGGTAAACCTGTGTAATTTATCAATGCCTGCCTTTTGTCGTTACTTTAAGCGCATGACCAACATGACGTTCACAGAATTTCTAAATCAGTATCGGATAAATCAGGCCAAGAAATTATTATTAAAAAACTATAATGTAAGTGAAGCCTGTTTTGAAAGCGGATTTACCAACTTGCCGCATTTCAACAAGACCTTTAATAAGTACGCAAAAGAAAATCCGATGCATTTCAAGAAACGTCATGTGCATGCACATAATTAAACAATCGTGAACGACCTAAATCCAACACTCATCTATGATTTCAAATCTAAGCGCCATCGATCTTATTATAGTAGGAGCCTATTTTGGTGTAGTCTTTTATATCGCTCGATGGGCCACGCTTAGGCGAAAACATAGCCATAGCGACACAGCGTCAGCTGATTATTTTTTGTCGGGCAAGAGTGAAGGCTGGTTTGTAATTGGTGCTGCTCTCTTCGCTTCCAATGTAGGTTCGGAAATTATTCTGGGGCTTTCCGGTTCTGGCGCGCGAGCTGATATGCCCAATGCTCAATTTGAAATACTTGCATCGCTTGTATTAATTATACTTGGATGGGTGTTCGTTCCATTTTATTTAAGGACCAATGTTTACACCATGCCTCAGTTTTTAGAACTTCGATATTCACTCGCAGCCCGAACCTATCTTTCAGTAGTCTCAATCTTAGCCTATGTACTTACTAAAATTTCATTAATCATTTTTTCAGGCGCATTAATCTTTGATATGTTCGGAATTCCTTTTTGGACGGGGGCAATCATCATCGTCTTATCTACTGGTTTATATACTGTCCTCGGTGGATTGACTGCTGTAATTTATACAGATTTGATTCAAACGATTATTCTCTTAATAGGAACTATCGCGGTAACATTCTTTGGTCTGCATGCATTGGGTGGCTGGCATGAAATGACTCAAACTTTAGCGGATGCCAGCGTTCAATCCGGCAGCCCAAGTCCTGAGAGATTCTTCAATATGTGGCGACCCATTTCCGATACAGAATATCCGTGGACGGGAATGCTTTTTGGCGCACCGATTCTTGGCGTGTGGTATTGGTGCACAGATCAATTTATTGTTCAGAAAGTGTTGTCTGCAAAAGATATTAGTCAGGCACGCAAAGGGACTTTGTTTGCAGGCTTTTTAAAACTTCTTCCCGTATTTATTTTTCTAATGCCTGGTATCATCGCTTTTGCATTGGCTCAAAAAGGAATGCTTTCATTTTCATTGGACAATCCGGATCAGGCCATGCCAGCCATGATTACTACACTGCTTCCTGTAGGATTAAAAGGTCTTGCAATCGCTGCCCTGCTTGCTGCCTTGATGAGTTCATTATCATCGGCATTTAATTCATCATCTACCCTTATAACCATTGATTTTTACAAGAGATACAACCCACAGGCTACTGAAAAAAAATTGGTGTTGGTGGGCCAACTTGCAACGGTTGTATTGGTAGTAGTGAGCTTGAGTTGGATTCCATTTATGAAAACCTTGATGGGAGGGGGAATGTTTCACTACTTACAAAGTATCCAGGCGTATATTTCTCCGCCCATTGCAGCAGTCTTTTTGTTGGGCCTTTTTATCAAGCGTATCAATGCTCGCGGAGCCATTGTTTCTTTATGGGTGGGATTTGTGTTGGGCGTGTCGCGTCTGATAACCGAGTTTATGGCAAAGGAGGGGTTAATCATTATTGAAAAGGGAAGTTTTTTGCAGGCTATGCTATCGATTAATTTTCTTCACTATGCACTATTTCTCTTTTTGTTTTGCGCTGCAATCCTTATACTGGTAAGTCTGACAGCTCCTCAACAATCGGAAGAGCAATTGAAATTAGTTACATATAAACGAGTGCCTTCTGTTAAGGGTGATCGGTATACGCTAGATTTTTGGCTCACCTTACTATTAATTGGATGTGTTGGGCTGCTATGGATATTATTTAGCCCTTGGGGGATTGCTTAATTCTTCTTTAAAAAAGTAACAAAATGAATTATTCTGTCCTTAAACATTTTACCGGATTCACCCGTGCAGCTTTAATGGCTTGTGAGGCTACCGTTATCCACGCAATGAATAAAGCAATTAATCCTGCCAGCAGAAAATACCAGATTTCTAAATCGATGTGAAACGCAAATCGCTTGAGCCAGGTATGTAACAACCAATAACTAACGGGTAAGCCTACTACTATCGAAACCAATACCATGCGAGTGAAATCTCCAGATAGTAATATTACAATATTCGTGGAGGATGAACCCAGCGCTTTGCGAATGCCGATCTCCTTCAATCTGCGTTCTGCTGTAAAGGCGGCAAGTCCAAATAATCCAAGACAAGAAATTAAAATAGCCATGGTAGCAAAGTAAAATGATAAAGAGGCTACGCGTTGCTCGGCTGCATATTGTTGGGCATACTCCTGATCTTGAAATTGATATTCAAACGTAAAGCCTGGGTTAAAATCCCGATAGAATTTGTCAAGTGCTGCGAGTGTTTCTTTTTCTTTGCCGGCCTCCAATCGAATCATAATGTTCCAGGTATTACGTGGTTGTAATCGAAAGAACAAAGGGTTAACAACATCGTGCAATGATTGAAAGTGAAAATCTTTCACCACTCCAATGATTTGCAGATCATACTGGTCCCAAAGTTTTATGGTTTTACCAATGGGATTTTCCAAATTCATTACACGAATAGCGGCCTCATTGAAAATAATTTTTGTGGAATCTGAACCATACTCTTCCGAATACGTGCGGCCTTCAGCCATCTCAACGCCTAATGTTTCAAGTAATCCATAGTTCGTTCCTACATTCTCAAACAAAATATTATCATCCGGATTTTTACCATCCCATTCCAAGCCACTTGTATTGTTATTTCTTCCCAATAAACTATGACCAATGCTGGCGGCACTCACCACACCTGGTATACTGCGCACTTCTGTTAAAAATGTTTCGCGGTTCGCTTCTACTTTTCCTTCAATCGGGAATTGAATGAGATGTTCTTTAGTATAGCCAAGATTTTGGGTTTGCACATAATCGATTTGCCGATAGATAACCAGAACCGATACAATTAAAATGACCGAAAGAAAAAATTGAAAAATCACTAAACCTTTTCTAGCCCACAACTCGCCCCATGACCCGCGGACTTCACCTTTCAATACTGCAGCTGGCTTAAATCCAGACAGGTATAAGGCGGGATAGCTTCCGGCAATCAACCCGGTAAATAAGGTAAGGCCTCCTAGCCACATGAGAAGTTGTGGATCTTTTAAGTTGAACATAATTTTTTTATCGGTGATGATGTTGAAGTGTGGAAGCAACATCCAAACTACTAACAAGCCTAACCCAACGGATAGCAGAGTCATCACTAATGATTCGCTTACATATTGAAAGATGAGTGATTGCCTTTGTGCGCCTACTGATTTTTTAATCCCTACTTCTTTTGCTTTGCGCGAAGCACGTGCGGTAGATAAATTCATAAAGTTAATGCACGCAATCAGCAGAATAAAAATAGCGATGACGGAAAACAACTGAACATATTCAATACGTCCACCCGACTGCACCCCATTTTCAAAGCGGCCATGAAGATATCGTTCTGAAAATTTCTGAATGAACAGGGTTACGTTCGAATCATCTTTGTCTTTACTTTTTACAAAGTCTTTTATTTTTTCTGAGAAGGCCACAGGATCAACACCTTCACGCAAAACGATATAGGTTGATGGGCCATTGTTTCCCCATTCGGTAACCCATTCATTGTCTTCTTTAAACAGCTCGAAAGGCAAAACAAAGTCAAAATGAAAAGAAGAATTGGAGGGGATGTTTTCAAAAACCCCAGTTATATGAAAACTTTTATCGTGTTGCAGTTCAACAGTTTTGCCCACGGCATCCTCGGCAACGCCAAAAAGCCGGATGGCTAAATCATGAGAGATCACCATCGAGAGTTTGTCCTTCAGCACCAGGTCTGCATTACCTTGCAACAGATTGAATGAAAAAATGTTGAAGTAGTCTTCGCCTACGTAATATCCTTTTGCTTTTACATTTTTTTCCTTTACGGAAAGTGTAAATGGATCTATCCATGTTGCCGTGGCAGCATACTCCACTTCGGGTAACTCTGCTTTCATGGTCTCGGCCAAAATGCCAGGGGTAGAGGTAGTGGTCATTAACTCATCAGCATATTTTTGATGCTCCATTACCTGATATAATTGTGCATCCTTGGTGTGAAAGGCATTCATGTTCATCTCATCGCGCACCCACAAATAAATGAGCAGGGTACAAACCAACCCGGCAGCCAAACCAATCAGGTTGATAAAGAAAAAACCTTTTGCACGCAGAAAATTGCGGTAAATGAGTAACAGGTTGTGTTTAAGCATGGCTGGAGAGTTTAGAACTGAGTTAATGACTACGGTTTTGAGGGAACCGTTGCAAGGAAATACTCTTATTTGAGAAGATAGTTACATGGATTGATTTTAAAACCTCACTCTCCCTCTCGAGGGGAGAGCGTGACGCTCACCTAAATCTCATTACTACATTGTAATGATAGAAGCAAAGCAGAAAGGTGAGAAGTCGACATTTTACTTAATTCATTAACTGAATCGCCAATTGGGATGCGTGTGCATCCCTCTCCTCTGGAGATGGAACGAGGGTGAGGTTTTTATTATGAGTTGTTTTATTTGTAAACAGAACAACCCGCAGGTATTGTCCCCATAACTTAGAAGTACATAATGTATCAAAATCCTTTATTGCTCACCTTCTATCAATTCCTTACTTTTAATTTTCAAGTCAATCAAATACTCCTATGAAGATTTTTATCCAAACAGCACTCCTATTTGTGTTCGCTATTTCATCGTTCGCTCAGGGCACGCGATTACTTCGGCAACCCACGTTAAGTTCAACCCATATTGCTTATGAATATGGCGGTGATCTTTGGGTTACTGAGTTGGCTACTCAAAAAACGATTCGGCTTACGAGCACACCCGCTGTTGAAAGCAATCCACATTTTTCACCCGATGGAATACTCATTGCCTTTACCTCTAATCGCTCGGGGAGTGAATCAGTTTATACAGTATCTGTAAATGGTGGTGAAGCCACGCGTCATACCTGGCATCCAAGTTCAGCAACAGCACGAGGCTGGACTCCGGATGGAACAAAAATTCTTTATTCTTCTACGCGCGAAACGGCTCCAGCCAGTCACGAACGACTTTGGACTGTGCCTATGCAAGGTGGACCATCTACTATGTTAGCAAAGCAATGGGGAGCCAATGGGTCTTTCTCACCCGATGGTGAAAAACTAATTCTTGATCGTGTGGATCGGTGGGATATTGAATGGCGTAATTATCGTGGCGGACAAAACACTCCGTTGATTATTTTAAACTTAAAGGATTTTACAGAGACGTTGCTACCGAATGAGCGCTCTACTGATATTTTACCTGTTTGGTTAGGTGAATCAATTTATTTTTTATCGGATCGCGATGGAGTTGCTAACATTTGGTCTTATACATCAGGCTCATTAAAACAACTAACCAAGTTTACCGGTGCTGATGTAAAATGGCTAGCCGGCAATGGAAATAAACTGGCGTTTGAACGCGAAGGGTATTTACATCTGCTTGATATTACAACCAGTGCGACCACTCAACTTAATATTACCATTCATGGAGATTTTCCGTGGGCGGATACAAAGTGGGAAGACGTAAGTAAAACGATTCGCTCGGTTTCACTTTCGGCCACAGGCAAACGCGCTATTATGGAAGCCCGTGGCGAAATTTTTACAATCCCGGTAGAACATGGTGATGCACGCAACATCACACAATCATCGGGGGCTGCGGATCGCGCTCCTATCTGGTCCCCAAAGGGAAATCAGGTTGCCTGGTTTTCTGATCAGGGTGGTAAAGGGTATTCACTAATGATTGCCGAACAGGATGGATTATCAAAACCAAAAAGTCTTTCTATTGGCGAATCAAAATTAGGCTGGGAGCCTGCATGGTCGCCCGATGGAAAATACATTGCCTTTACGGATGATGATGTGCGCATTCGAGTTATAGATGTTTCATCAGGCATCATTCAGACTGTTGATGTGGGTGGAACAAATATGGAACGCGGCTCCATGGGACTTGCCTGGTCGCCCGATTCGCAATGGCTTGCCTATGCAAAGACTGGAGGCAATGGATTTAGAAGCATTGTATTGTGGTCATTGAAGAATAAAAGTATTCAATTGATTACAAATTCATTTGCAGATTCATTTTCACCTGCGTGGGATTTAGATGGTCATCATCTTTATTTTTTAGCGAGTACCGATTTAGCATTGGGTTCAGGCTGGGCTAACACCAGCTCAATGACTTCTGATCCTGTGTATGGTGCTTACGTGATCAATTTGCGCAAGAGCGATCCATCACCGTTTAAACCGCGCAGCGATGAAGAAACCGTTGAACCGGAAAAGACTCCTGAAAAGGATGCCGACAAAGACAAGAAGAAATCAACTGATTCTAAAAAAGATAAAGAAGCGAAACCTGAAGAGAAAAAAACAGAACCTGTTGTAATTGATCTTGAAGGAATAGAACGCAGAACGATTGCTCTGCCTATACCAAAGGCGAATTATGAACTCACACAAAACGGCCCAAGCGGATTAGTGTTTATTGCTGAACGTGTTCCTAAAGGAAATGGATTGGTACTTCATAAGTTTACGTTGAAAGATCGCGAAGCAAAAGAGTTTTTAACCGGTGTAAATCAACTAGCTGTATCAGCGGATGGAAATAAAATGTTGGTGCGCATGGGAAGCAACTGGAAAGTGGTGAGCACCGCTACTGGAAAGGATGATAAGACACTTAATGTAAAATTGAACATCCATTTAGATCGAGGCGAAGAGTGGAAACAAATTTTTGAGGAGGCCTGGCGCTATGAACGCGATTACTTTTATGATCCCAACATGCATGGCCGCGATTGGAATGAAGTACACGTTCGTTATGCACCGCTTGTACCTTTCATAAAACATCGTACTGATCTAAGCTATATTCTTGATCAGGTAAATGGTGAACTTTCAGTAGGACATAGTTTTGTGTTTGGTGGGGACTTTCCAGAAGTCGAAAAATCAGTAGTAGGTTTATTGGGTGCTGATCTTGTGGCTGACAATAAGCACTGGAAGATCAATCGCATCTTCACCACAGAAAGTTGGAATCCGGAATTATCAAGTCCGCTGGAGCGCCCGGGACTAAAAATTCAGGAAGGAAATTATCTTGTTGGTATTAATGGAAGAGAGCTTACTACTGCAGACGATCCTTTTCAATATTTAGATGGAACGGCAGGTAAACAAACAGTGCTGCATATTAACAGTACTCCGGCATTTGCGGCTTCATGGAAAGAAATTGTTGAACCGATCAGCAGTGAAAATAGCTTACGCCAACGTGCATGGGTAGAAGATAACAGAAGATTGGTTGATGAATTATCGAATGGAAGATTAGCCTATGTATGGGTGCCGAATACGGGTGGGCCTGGATTTGTTTCGTTTAATCGTTACTACTTCGCCCAGCAAGACAAAGAAGGAGCTGTGATTGACGAACGTTTTAACGGTGGCGGATTGCTGGATGACTACATGGTAGATTTAATGACGCGCAGATTGCGGGCATCATTAACCAATGAAGTTCCCAATGGAGTTCCGGGTCGTTTGCCGGCTGGTATTCTTGGGCCAAAAGTTTTATTGATTAATGAAATGGCCGGATCGGGTGGTGACTTTTTCCCGTGGGTGTTCCGTCAACAAAAAGTTGGGCCACTCATTGGCACACGAACCTGGGGTGGGCTAGTAAAATCATCTGTGCATTACGCCTTGGTAGATGGTGGGGCATTGACTGCACCCGACAATGCCGTGTTTGATCCGATCAATAATAAGTGGATTGCAGAAAATGAAGGTGTGCCTCCGGATATTGAAGTGCGTCAAGATGCTGCCTCGCTTGAAAAAGGAATTGATCCACAATTGGAAAGGGCAGTGAAAGAAACATTGTTGTTGGTGGATCAGGAGAAGAAGATTAAGGTTACACCGCCTCCGTTTTCTACACCCGCAAAGAAAAAGGATAATTAAAAACGAGGACATTTAACTATGGACTTATCCTACATCCTGAACGAACTGGGCGAAGAGCGCGAAAATTATTTTAACGCCATTGCTCCGCCTATTATTCAAACCAGTAATTTTTCATTTCGCAATGTGGCTGAGTTTCGCACCGCGCTGGCCGATGAGTATGAAGCTATCTTGTATTCACGGGGTAACAATCCTACGGTTGATATACTGCGCAAAAAACTGGCTGCGTTGGATGGAGCCGAGGATGCGTTAGTCTTTGGTAGCGGTATCGCTTCCATTGCCGTGCCGTTGCTTGCGTTACTTAAGCAAGGCGATCATGTGGTGAGTGTAGCTAAACCCTATAGCTGGACGGTAAAATTATTTGAACGCCTGCTTCCAAAATTTGGTATCACCACTACGTTTGTAGACGGTACTAAAACCGAAAATTTTGAGAACGCATTACAAGCCAACACTAAACTGATTTACTTAGAATCACCCAATACCTTTACCTACGAATTGCAGGACTTGCCCGCAGTGGCTGCGCTGGCAAAAAGTAAAGGCATTCTTACGATGATCGATAATAGTTATTGCAGCCCCATTAATCAGCAACCGTATGTGATGGGTATTGATTTAGTGGCGCAATCGGCTACCAAATTTATTGGTGGCCATAGCGATGTAGTGGCGGGTGTTGTTACGGGCTCTAAAGCTATCATTAAAAAAATCTTTGATGCTGAGTTTCTAAATATTGGTGGAAACATTTCGCCTATGAATGCGTGGCTGTTGATCCGTGGGTTGCGTACGTTACCGATACGTATTCAACGCGTGTGCGAGAGTACCAGGAAAGTGGTTGATCATTTAGCAGCACATCCGCGCATTGAGCGTGTGATCTTTCCTTTTCATCCCAGCTTCCCGCAATATGAATTAGCGAAAAAGCAAATGAAAGATGCAGGTGGACTGTTCAGTATGGTGTTAAAAGCTAACACACTTGAAGAAGTAGAAAAATTCTGCAACTCATTAAAACATTTCTTTCTTGCGGTATCGTGGGGAGGGCACGAGTCGTTGGTGATTCCTTCGGCTGTCAGTATTAAACCCCATGAGTTTGATGCAACCAATTCTACACATCGGTTAATTCGCATCTATGTGGGCTTGGAAGATGCCGATTATTTGATTTCCGATTTGAAGCAGGCGCTGGAAGTGTAAGGGCTAAGAAAATTTTATGGACAGAGTAGTTTTTCAGTTTATTATGGACAATCGTATTCCTTCATTGCTCGACAAAAGAGAATAAATCCAAACTATGACAAGATATTTTACTCACGAGGAATTCGTTGCGAATTTTGGAAAAGAAATGGTATCAGCTGAGGACTTGTATAACTTATTCAAGAAAAACGGACTGACAGACAATGCGCTTGGAACCTTTGATATAGTCTACATATCGGACAAAAAAGAGAAACTTGATTTACTCGGAGAATTTTTGACGGAGAACTACGGATTTAGGATGAAGTCTTCTGAGCAAGTTGGCGATCATTGGGAAATTGCAGGAGACACAAAACCTATCCCTGTTGACTCTGAAAATCTCCTTTATTGGGCATTGGATTTGTATGTTAAGGGATTTGAATTTGACTGCAACCTAGACGGATATGGTGCCATGATGGATCACAAGAAACCAGAGTTTCTTATAATGGACTCTACCATGGAAGATCATTATTTCGAAGCTGGACTAGACTCATACAATAAAAGAAATCTTGGGTCCGCCATTATTAATTGGACGATTGTAACTAAAATTAATCCTAAGGACCCAAACTCTTATTATTCAAGAGCGATTGCAAAGAATGAATTACATACATGGAAGTCAGCACTTAGAGACTACGATAAGGCAATTGAATTGGCTCCAGAATTTGTTGACGCAATTGTGAACAGGGCTGCACTAAAAGATGACAATGGAGACTACAGGGGTGCAATTGAAGACTATAATAGAGCTATTGAATTGAAACCAGATAATCATATGGCATATTTCAATAGGGGTAATACGCAACTCAATCTCGGGAATAAGAAGTCAGCATGTGCTGATTGGAGTAAAGCAAAGGAACTTGGCTCGGGCTCGGCAGACGAAAGAATTAAAGAGCACTGCAAATAAGCCAGCCTACAATCTCCTGACGAATTAAGAACAGTGGATGCTACAACTACCGCTAACAAGATGCAAAAGGTTTTACACACTAAACTAACCGACCTCTCCCAAATCTTCGAACTATTCGAACAATCAATTCACTATCAGGAAAAGAAAGGTTATCCGGTTTGGAGAAATTATGATAAGAATGCAATCATTAAAGACATTGAAACTGGAAACCAATATAAAGTAGTTATTGATTCAGCACTAGCCATTGTATTTAGTGTTCGCTATGCGGATAAAATAATCTGGCGGGAGTTAGATACTGGAAACTCAATTTATCTCCATCGCATTGTGGTTAATCCTGAGTTTAAAGGACACAGATTATTCGGGACAATTTTAGAATGGGCGATTGAGCATTCCAAACTAAAAGGACTGTGCAGTATTCGCATGGATACGTGGGCGGCTAACCCAACCATCATCGAATATTATAAAAGCTTTGGATTTGAGTTTGTTGAAAATTTCACCACTCCGGATAGCGAAGAGTTGCCAGTTCACAACAGAAACCTGGCGTTAACGCTATTAGAGTATACATAAAATCAATTCACCTTAATCAACTCCACTTCAAAGATCAATGCAGCATAAGGTGGAATTTTACCAGAACCACGCTCGCCAAAACCAATTTCATAAGGGACATACAAGATCCATTTATCGCCTTCATGCATAAGTTGCAAGCCTTCTGTCCAGGCAGGAACAACTTCGTTTAATCTAAAGGTTGCAGGCTCACCGCGTTCTACAGAACTATCAAACACAGTTCCATCGATTAGCTTACCTGTATAATGAACAGTAACATTATCTTCCGCAGAGGTTGGTTTATTTCCTTTGCCGGAAGTAATCACCTGATATTGTAAACCAGAATCTGTTACTACAACTCCCGGTTTAGATTTGTTGGCTGCTAAAAAAGCAACCCCTTCTTCTTTAAGAGCTTCAGTTTTTTTCTCCATAGCCTGCATCATATAGGTCTGCACAATCATGGAACACTCCTGTTCTTTTATAATTAAATCTTTTTTGTTGTAGATATCTTGAATTCCAAAATAAAGAGATTCAAGATCGACAGAATCACCCCCCTGATTTTTTAGGTTGGATGCAATCAAAACACCAAGCCCATAACTTGCGCGCTTAGTTTCATCATTCAGGTTAGCAACTTTGGGTTTGTTGAGTTCGGCTAATTCAGATTTTAGCTTGGTAACTTCGGCAGCCAATTCTTTTTTAGATTGCCCAACAACAGCAAGGCTAGTAAGCACAAAAAGACATACAACAATGATTCTCATGGTATCAACGATTAAATTTTGGAGGTGCAAATAAAACAAAAACAAGGTTGTAAAACCAATGTGTAAGATGGCCTAAACCCGGGTTACATCCACTTTTACATCTACCTGTTGCGTACCCGAACTAAAAATAATTCCTTTTATAGGTGCTACATCAAAGTAATCGCGGCCAAATGCAACGATGATATGATTGTCGGCTGGCTGCAAATTATTGGTAGGGTCAAACTCTACCCACCCAATGCCAGGAAAATAAACGGCAACCCACGCATGCGAAGCATCGGAGCCAACCAGTTTTTCTTTACCGGGTGGAGGGAAGGTTTCTAAATAACCACTTACATAGCGAGCAGCCACACCTTGGTTCCGTAGGCAGGCAATCATTAAATGAGCAAAATCTTGACACACGCCCTTCTTTAACTTAACGACTGTTTCAACAGGAGTATTGACTGTAGTAAAACCCGGTTTAAATTCTAATGAAGTAAATATTTTTTTCATTAGAGCATTGGAAGCATTCCACAACGTATCACCTTGTGCAAAACAATCCTCCGCAAACTTTTGAATTTCTACACTATAGGGTACGTAGTGTGAGGGTAAGAGATATTGAGCAATTTCCCCATACTCATCATGCTGGGCAATTGTTGTTTTAACATTTTCCCATAGCAACTTGCTCTCGGCAGCAATACCTGATTGAATACGGGGAAGTACATCGATCAAGCTTTCTGAAATTACTTCCAGCTTATTATGCTCTTTATAAATGGAGACAAAGTACAATGTGTTACCAAAAAAATCGGTACGATACTCTTGTTCGTCAGGAACGGGCAGCACTTTTATGTTTGATGAGAGACATTTTTGTTCCGGGAGATTTAAGGGCACTAAGCATAACCGATTGTGAGCCGTGTTGACTAACTCCTGATACGTGTATTCGGTAATATGTTTGATCTGGTAGCGCATTTCTACACTTCAAATTGAAATCCTCCTTTGCTGCCTTGCGGCTGATACGTAGAATGACTAAAATATTTTGAATTCAACTTCATGGATAAATTGAAAATTTGATTTTGAAGTGAATTACAAAACTCATCAAGCTTAATTCTTTTCCCGGTTTCATCAAGGGCAACCAATTCAGAGATATCAATCAGACGAACGTTACTATAACATTCAAAAACCAATCGCGATATTTCATTATCATTCATACCCGATTCTTTTTGAGCAAGGTTACGCGCGTATTTCAACAAGCCCTCTAACTGAGAAAACAAGGAAGTAGGATTTTGTCCATTTAAAAACAACAAGTCGATAACGGGAATAACATCTAAGGTGGTGCGATATACCGAGCGATACGAAGAAAGGTTTTGATTACTCAATAGCAATGCTTCCAACAGTTGAAATTCATTACTCTCATCTTTTTTTTCTGTAAGTATCGATTTAAACTGGGCAAGTTCCATCAAAATCTCTTCGATCAATTGACCCATGCGGTACATCGTGCGACCATCACTGCGGTACATACATTGACGGGTCATCTCCGAAAAAGAAAGTAAACGACCGGTAAGTTGGTCTAACAGGGTAAGTGCATAGCGAATGTTGCCGGGCTCCAACGCAGCGATTCTTCGTTTAATATTTTCAATTTCATCAATGATGCGCCAACTGTCTACTGTCCATCGGTCGCGGGCAGCATACATAGAACGAAGCAGATTATTCAATGTGAACATAATACTGCCAGGATAATCGGCCTGACAAACAAGTTTGTGAATTTCGGGAAGCGGGTTTGCTAATAATTCTTCGTCTTCAATAAACCCAGGATATGTATCTGTTAAGTTAGTAACTGTTTTTAAAAGCACTTTCATCGACTCCATATCGACACCGGCATTTACAAATCCTTTTTGAGTAAGCGCTCTCAACACAATTCGTATAAAACGTGAGGTGCGAACAATGCGCAGTGTATAACGACCTACCCAAAATAAATTCTCAGCAGCACGACTTGGCAGCACCGCTTTTCGCTTCATGTCAGGCGCATGATGAATAATGGGAAGCGCTTCGCCAGCAGATTCAACCCATGTGTCTTTTGAAATTCCGCCATCCTGATTTGAAACCAAGAAACTTCCTTTCTCAGGTGAGCACCGGGTGAGACCGCCTCGCATCATTTCGTAATTGTCTCCATTCGCAACCAGGTATGAACGCAACACCGTATAGCGAGGATCGAGCCTTTCTTTATAAAGCACTGGGGATGTAGAGAAGGCAACTTCTTCCTGGCCTACATATTTGGAGGGATCAAATTTTATTTTGCGGATCAGATCGTCTTTCTGTGCTTTCGAAAGTTGACTGCCCATCACCGTTTTAAAACTACCGGCACGTTCAATGCCTTTAATTACCAAGGTATCGATATGATCGATCACATAATCCATTTCTTTTTTCTGTCCGCACCACCACGTTGCAATCATGGGAATGATTGGATCTTCGTTCAGAAAAAACTGAAACGCATTGTGAAGAAAAGCCATTAACCCAACGTTTTCCAGAATGCTACTTCCCAGCGGATTGGCAACAGCAACATTTCCTTTGCGGATCGCATGAAGCAAACCGGGTATTCCTAACTGAGAATCTTCGCGCAATTCCAATGGATCGCAAAACATATCGTCCACTCTGCGCAAAATCACATCTACTTTCTCAAGACCTTCTACCGTTTTGATCCACACGAAACTATCGCGCATAATTAAGTCTTCACCTTGTACTAACGTGATACCCAAGTACGATGCAAGAAATGCGTGCTCAAAATAAGTTTCGTTTCGTGGCCCTGGCGTAAGTAGTACAATGCGCGGATTTTCTTTTCCTTGCGGAGCAATCTGAATCAGACACTGCATCAGGTTGTTGAAAAAACTACCTAACTTGGCAACCTGATGTTGCTGAAATAATTCAGGTACCACACGACTTAATGCGCTTCTGTTTTCCAACGCATAGCCCATGCCCGAAGGCGCCTGTGTGCGGTCTTTAATTACCCAAATGTTTCCGTCCGGCCCACGGGATAAATCGGCAGAGTACAGCGGAAGTTGAAGTCCGGGTAATTTGATTTTATCACACGGTCTTAGAAATCCGGAGTGAGAGTAGATTAATTCAGCTGGGATGATTTTGTTTTTGATAAGGATGCGATCGCCATAAATGTCATCCAATATTTTGTCCAGTACAAAAGCGCGTTGCTTCATACCGCGTTCAATGTAACTCCAATCATTTGACGGAAGAACGAAAGGAACCGCATCGAGCAGCCACGGACGATTTAATCCGTTGCTGTCACCATACATATTGTAGGTCACCCCATTTTCTTGCAACAACTTCAATAACTCCTGATGTCGATTTTTTAATTCTTCAACACCAAGGGTATCAATGTTTGTAATTAGTTTTTTCCAGGCTTCACGCACCTGATCATGTTGATCGAAGCATTCGTCAAGGGCAGTTTGATTGGTGAAATATTCGGCTGAGAGATTCTGAAGAGAAGGTTGCATGCAGGCAAATCAAGATTGTCTTAAATCCAAAGTACGAGGATATTCCGGACTTATTTTAACAGGGGGTGGATCAAAATTTTTCGGTAGGAGGTTAGGTTCCAGGTAACGCGAAGCGACTTTCACATTTTCTTTTGGTGTGATACTGCCTGGTGTGTGACCTTCACTCCAGAATCTGCTTATCCTTCTTCCTTCCGCTTCAAACGAATTGATTGGAAACGAATCATAATTTCTACCGCCCGGATGCACAACATGATAGGTGCAGCCACCAATGGCTCGATGGTTCCATGTATCTACTACATCAAAAATCAATGGCACATCCACACCTAGTGTGGGATGCAAGGCAGAAGTAGGTGACCAGGCACGGTAGCGAACCCCTGCAACATATTCTCCATTTATGGAAGTTTGTTGAAGCGGCACAGCCATTCCATTACAGGTGATCATAAAACGCTCGGCATTAAAATTTTTCACTTTTACTTCAATGCGCTCCATGCTCGAATCCACAAATCGGGCAGTGCCGCCCCGCGCGGTTTCTTCGCCTAACACATGCCACGGTTCAATGCCACTGCGAATGATTAACTCCATCTCTTGTACGCGTATCTTACCATAGATAGGAAAGCGGAATTCGAAAAAAGTATTGAGCCAATCGGCCTGAAATCCATACCCGTGTTCTTGTAAGTCATTGGCGACTTCATTCAAGTCCTGTTCGACATAATGAGGAAGTAAATATTTGTCGTATAAATCAGTACCCCAACGAATAAGTTTATGTTTATAAGGTTTCGCCCAGAATCGCGCAAGCAAACAGCGGATGAGTAGCAATTGCACCAAACACATCTGTTTATTTGGCGGCATGTCAAATCCACGAAATTCAAGAATGCCAAGTCGGCCGGTAGAACTATCAGGTGAATACAGTTTATCAATACAGAACTCTGCCCGATGTGTGTTGCCGGTAATATCAATTAACAGATTTCTGAAAATGCGATCCACCATCCAGAAAGGAACATCTCCAGTTTCAGGAATTTGACTGAAAGCAATTTCTAGTTCATACAGAATCTCTTGTCGGCCTTCATCCACACGCGGTGCCTGACTGGTTGGCCCAATAAATTGTGTTGAGAATAAATACGATAGACCGGGATGATGTTGCCAATACGTAATTAAACTGCGCAGTAAATCAGGCCTGCGTAGCAGCGGGCTATCCGATGGAGTAATTCCACCTACCGTTATATGATTGCCACCGCCTGTACCCGTATGCTTTCCGTCTAGCATAAATTTTTCGGTACCCAACCGACTAAGTCGAGCTTCTTCAAACAGAGTATCATAGTTGTTAACAATCTCTTTCCAGCTTTTTGCAGGATGTATGTTTACTTCCAACACCCCCGGATCAGGCGAGAGCGCAATTTTTGTGAGTCGGTTATCATGTGGGGGCTCGTACCCTTCAATTACAACTTTAAGATATAGTTTGGCAGTCGCTAGTTCAATGGAAGCCAACAGATCGAGATAATGCTCCGCATAGTTAAGGGGAGGCATAAAGAAATAGATTTTACCTTCGCGCACCTCAATGCAGAGCGCGGTTTTCACAGTATAAACATCAAACTCTGTGTCAACCTTTTCTTCTGGTTCTTTTTTCTCTTTTAGATTTTTACTGACTTTCTCAATCTCATCTTCCTCCGGTTTTTGTGGCTTGCTAAAAAACTCTTTTGGTAAGGACTGCTCGGTGATGAGTTGATGTAAGCGTTGCTTTACCAACTCATGAAAATCTATAAAATCAGGTAATGGTTCAAAGGTGCTGCGCTCAACTTCACGTTGCGTTTTCGATTTGTCAATATGGGTTAATGTTTTAAGAGGCAGTCTAAACCCTATGGGAGAATTGCCCGGAACTAAAATCAATTGATCAGAACGAAATTTCCATTGACTTGAAAGCCATCGCTTACTCCAATGATTCCATTCTATAGGAATGACAAACCCGACAGGATTTCCCAGTCCTCTTGTTAAAAGCTCAGCTAACTTTTTACGCTCCAGCGAATCGTTAAGGTTTGCTTTATAGGGATCAATATTCGCGGGTACTTTATTTTCTTCCCATAGAAAATAAAAAACATCTTCCACGGCTGGATGGATATGTTCTTTAGGAATGTTTAAATACTTAGTCAGTTCTTCGGCCAATCGTTGGGCATCTTCTATGGTATAAGCAGAGGGGGCATCATCCAAATCAAGCAAGGCTTCGTCCTTCCAAATGGATGCTCCATCATTTCGCCAGTAAGCAGAATACTGCCAGCGAGGTAAGGGTTCACCCGGATACCATTTGCCCTGGCCTTTATGAATGTATCCGTTGGGAGCGAACTTAGTTTTTAATCGTTTGATTAAATCGGCTCCGCGCTTTCTTTTTTGCGGACCATCGGCAGCCGTGTTCCACTCCTTTGCTTCCATATCGTCCACCGAAACAAAGGTAGGCTCTCCACCCATTGTTAAGCGCATGTCACCGCGTTGTAAATCTTCATCTACCTGATTACCCAACGCGATGATGGTTGCCCATTGTTCCTCGGTGTAAGGTTGGGTAACGCGCGGGTCTTCATGAATGCGGGTAACTTCATTGCCAAATGAAAATGTAACCTGACACACATCGGTTAACCCGGTGACGGGAGCTGCGCTTACCGGATCGGGGGTGCAACAAAGTGGAATGTGTCCTTCTCCTGTAAGCAAGCCGGAGGTTGGATCAAGTCCAACCCAACCCGCACCGGGAATAAATACTTCTGCCCAGGCATGTAGGTCAGTAAAATCTTTTTCTGTACCGGAAGGACCATCCAATGCTTTTACATCAGATTTTAATTGCACTAAATATCCTGAGGCGAAGCGTGCAGCCAATCCAAGGTGACGAAAGATCTGAACCAACAACCAGCTGGAGTCGCGGCACGAACCACTTTTAAGTTGAAGTGTATCTTCACAGGATTGAACGCCCGTTTCAAGACGTACCGTGTAGTTTGTGTGCTTCCAGACTTTTTGATTCATCTCCACCAAAAAGTCAATAATTCTTTTCTTTGACAGATCAATACCTTTTACCCATTGCTGGAGTTGATCACCACGCTCCGTGATTTCAAAATAAGGGGTGAGTTCTTTTTTTAATTGGTGATTGTATTCAAATGGAAAATGCTCCGCATATTTCTCCACGAAAAAATCGAACGGATTGATTACGATCATGTCTGCAATCACTTCCACTTCAAAATGCAGTCTTTTTGTTTGCTCGGGAAAGACTACGCGCGCAACCATATTGCCGAAAGGATCTTGTTGCCAATTGATAAAATGATTTCCGGGTTCAACTCTTAATGAATACGCCAGAATGGGAGTACGGCAATGAGGAGCCGGACGTAATCGAAAAAGATGCGGAGACAGATTTACGGCCCGATCGTAATCGTAACTCATTTGATGATGCAAGGCAACTTTAATGGACATAGTTCTACTTGTAAACCCTTCAAGTTATAGCTTATAATTAACAATTGGCAAGAAATAAAGCTCTCCTTTCTATTTGATTCTAGCCGGAACACACTGCAAACGATTGATAAAAATCAGCAAATGGAGATGCTAACTGTCATATGTTTTTTGTGCTGTTCTGGTGAACATTATAGTGCATAAAGCAACATGCTATGGAAGCAAAAAAATACCCGCAGGCCGATTTATCGGCAAAGAGGAATTTATTTCTTGCTATTGGATTGATTTCCAGTATTTCTCTTGCGCTTATGGCATTTGAATGGAAACAATTTGATACTGCAGTGGTCACTCTCTCCTCGCAAACATCCATGATAGATGACACTTTTATCGAAGTGCCACCTACAGAAATTTTACCTCCAGCGCCTGTCGTTCTTCAGCAACCAAAATTGATTGAGGTTCCCAATCAGCAAGAGATTGAGCAGGAAATTCAATTTGTTTTTGACATTGAGGTGACAGAAGGAATGAAATTAGCTGAGGTTCCCATCATTGAATTTAAACCCATCGAAACACCGGAAGAAACAGATCAGGTATTTACCGTTGTGGAAGATAAGGCAACTCCCAAAAATGGATTAGAGGAATTTTATAAATATGTAAATACCCGTATTACCTATCCTGCGGCAGCGAGACGAATGGGCGTAGAAGGAAAGGTGTTTGTAGAATTTATTGTGAGTAAAACAGGTGAGCTCACGGATGTGCATGCTGTGAAAGGCATAGGAGCAGGATGCGATGAAGAAGCTGAGCGAATTATAAAAGATTCTCCACCCTGGAATCCTGCCAAACAGAGAGGAAAGCCGGTTCGCCAACGAATGGTGCTACCCATCACATTCAAATTAGGCTAAAAAACCAGCTATTTGTGGTTGAATGTTAACTCAAGGTCATTTTTGAGTTAAAAGTACCCTTACGAGTTGAACCTCAAGGGATTAATTTACGTTATTTGTACTGACAACAACCACTAATTGTATGTTACTATCACCTAAGTTGGCCATCCTGCAAAGTCTGGATGCAATGAACAAGGTGCAAATGGAAGAAGTACTTGATTACATCAAGGGCATCATCCACAAGCCTGCAAAAAAAGTTGACTACATGGCTTTTAAAAAAGAAGCGATGAAGGAAATCAAGCAGGCGTTGCGCCAGGAGAAAGGGAAGAGAAAGCTAAGCGCAGCCGCTTAACCCTCCACCACCTCCCTCAACATCGCAGGTGTTCCACGCACCTGATAGGAAATTCTTCCCTTTAAAGTTTCGAGATTATCTAATTGTTATCTGTAGATGACTTAAGATCAACCGTTAAGATTATTATGATCAAAATAAAGAGCCTTTTCTGGATACTACTTTGTATCACTTTTTTAGGATGTGGAAAACAAAATAAAAAGGATCCATTAATAGGGCACTGGCATGCATTTCCTTCAGAGTCGAGCCCTTTTAAAACTCTGGACATCCTAGATACACTTACCATTACTGATCAATACATCTTAGAATCACCTTATGTATTGTTTTACAAAAGAGTGAATAGATTAGGAAAAGCAGTTTTACCTTCTGAGGAGTACTCATCGTCTGAGAGATTTCAATTAAACAATGACACGCTAACTATTTACGATAGTCTTGAAAGGTATAACTATGTAAAAAGTAAATTGACCAATTGTATACTAACAGATAGGTATTCAGAGGTTATTATCGATATTCGAATTGATAAGACAGAATCAGGTGAACCTTTTGAAGATTCATTCAAAAAATTCTATAGTGAAAATCTTTATGTGGGTAGACTAAAAACAGGGACTCCTTATAAAGATAGCTTAATGCGAGTTTTCCCGGATTCGATATTCATACAGGGGTTCGATGTATTAATTCAGATAAAACACATAAAAAGGCTAAGTGAAGAATTGATTATGAAGTGCGATGAAACTGATCAGCCTAACATAAATATTCATTTAGGATTAAATGTTCCCAAA
This sequence comes from Cyclobacteriaceae bacterium, assembly GCA_016787755.1. Lineage (GTDB taxonomy): Bacteria > Bacteroidota > Bacteroidia > Cytophagales > Cyclobacteriaceae > ELB16-189. The sequence continues at coordinate 624,039 of JAEUUA010000023.1, forward strand.
GAATTTTTTGATCGACTAAGGAAAGAAATTCCGGAATCGATAAAAATTCACAGGATCGTAAAAACAAAAACCGGTGATATCGGATTAGCTGAGTTTTAATTGCATCAATTATACTTCACATAATGTTCCCACTTCTCAATCACTTCTTTAAAATCCATGGGAAGTTCTGAGTCGAACTGAATAAATTTATTGGTGCCGGGATGAATGAAGCCTAGTGTTTTGGCATGTAACGCCTGGCGCGGAATGATTTTAAAACAATTATCAACAAACTGTTTGTATTTACTAAAGATGGTTCCTTTCATAGCTTCATTACCACCATACGTTGCATCATTGAAAATTGGGTTGCCAATAAATTTCATGTGCGCCCGTATTTGATGGGTGCGGCCTGTTTCCAGTTTACATTCTATCAACGATACATATCGAAAATCCTGTAGCAGTTTATAATGTGTGATTGCGGTTCGTCCAAAGTCTCCTTCCGGGAAGGCGGCCGTTATCCTTCTGTCTTTTAAACTTCTTCCAACATTAACATTTATCGTTCCGGCCTCAGGATTGGGTAACCCCCATACAATGGCCTGATAGGTGCGTTCAATAGAGTGATCGAAAAATTGTTTTGCCAACGAGTTCATTGCCTTTTCGGTTTTGGCAATCACCAATAAACCACTGGTGTCTTTATCGATGCGATGTACTAACCCCGGGCGGCCATCATTGCCAGCCATCTCTGGTAAATTTTGAAAATGATAGGTCAAGGCATTTACCAACGTGCCACTCCAGTTTTGATAAGCCGGATGCACCACCATACCCGCTGCTTTATTAACTACCAGCAAATACTCATCTTCATAAACAATGTTGAGTGGAATATTTTCAGGAACTACATCGGTATCGCGCGGAGGTTCCGGAAAGGCAACTGTGATAACATCGTGTGGGTGTACTTTGTAATTTGGTTTAACACTCTCCTCGTTAACCTTTACAAAACCTTCATGAATTCCATCCTGAATTTTTGTGCGGGTAACATTAGGAAGTCGAGCCATCAAAAACTTATCAATCCGCAGCAAACTTTGCCTGGTATCAGCCACTATACGGTGATGTTCAAAGAGGCCATCTTCATCATCTTCAATCAAATCCTCTTCGTTATTCACAGTTGTTGTCGTTTAGAACTAGGGGCAAAAATACTGTAATAAAATCAACAATCGGGAAGATCCTCTCGGTCTCACATAGCAAAAAGCAGTATCTTGCGCTTCAATTCAAGCATATGAAAAAATTTATTGTATTCTTATTTGTACTTGCTGCCTGTGGCGAAAAGAAAGCCGAAGTGGCAATTGAAACTCTCCTTGAGCCTAAGGAGTTTCAGGCAAAATTTCAGTCGACTGAAAATGCCATTTTGTTAGATGTGCGCACAGTTGAGGAAGTGAGTGGCGGAGCGCTGGCGGGGCAACAAAATATTGTTTATGATGAGGCGTTTGCTAATAAATTATCCGACTTAGAACACAAACCAATTTTTGTTTATTGTGGATCAGGAATTAGAAGCGCTAAAGCGGCTGAGATTTTAAAAGATAAAGGATACAGCCCTGTATATGAATTGAAGGGTGGAGTTAAAGCCTGGAAGAGTGCTGGATTGCTCTTGGAATAATTAAATACAAATTACTTATTTAAAATGAGGCATTGGTTGCTTGGCCTGCTGATTCTTTGTGGTTGTACAAAGAAGGAGGAGGTTTCAAACGTATTTTCAGAAGGCAAGATTCTTGGTGTGGTTGATAAAAAACTTGAGGAGGCATCCGGTTTAGTGGCAAGCGTTGCTAATCCCGGTTATTTCTGGTCGCACAATGATGGTGGCAATCCTGCCGAGGTGTTTTTAATGAACGAAAAAGCTGAGATAGTAATGACCTGCACCTTGGAGGGAATTAGCAACCGCGATTGGGAAGATATCGCAATCTCTGTTGAGTCAGATACATCCTATATATACATCGGAGATATAGGAGATAACGAAGCAAAGTTTCCTTATAAAATTATCTATCGATTTGTTGAACCTGTTTTAATCACCGAAAAACTTCTAATTAATCATTTTGATACACTTGTCTTTAACTTGAGTGATGGCGCTCGTGACACCGAAGCATTAATGATTGATCCGATCACACAAAATCTGTTTATTATTTCGAAGCGAGAGAAAATGGTAAGGCTATATCAGGTAAGTTCCCCGTTCATTTTTGGAGATACAACAACTGCTGAATTTATTACCGGATTACCCTTTGAGTGGATTGTAGCTTCAGATATTTCAGCGGACGGCAAAGAAGTTTTAATAAAGGATTACGATAACGTCTTTTATTGGAAACGATTAGCATCGGAAACTATCCCCGAGCTATTAAAAACAAAACCCTCCATTCTTAAATATGAAAGAGAACCCCAGGGCGAGGCTATTGCCTGGCGTGGGGATGGATCTGGGTACTATACACTTAGCGAAACAGCGAAAGGTATAACCGGTCGATTGTTTTACTATCAGAGAAAATAAAAATGCCCCGTTTAACGGGGCATTTTTTTAGGAAATAATGATCTTAATATAAGTAGTTAAGGGCAGTCTTGTCATCATTATTGAAAGGCCTGTCTCCGCCATCCGTACAAGCCAGCATCCATGACTTTGCGGCAAGGGTTGCAGTGGCGGGTGTTCCAGGGATAAGATTAGCCCCTACGGTGCTGGCACCTTCATTGGATACAGCTCCACCACAGCTAATAGCACGGTTATAATAATCAGTATGTCTGAATCCAATACAGTGACCCATTTCATGACCGATGATGGTTGCTATCCCTGCTGTACTTAGTCCATAGCTTGATTCAAGGATGCCACTCATCTTAATTGAATTATAAGGATCGCCCGAGGCTGTTGGAAAACCGGCTGAGCCTAAAACGCCTCTTCGCTCGTCACCCTTCGAAAGGCGGGTCATCACAATATCAGCTCCACCAGAGCTAGTAACTCTTTGAAATGATATGGAAAGATTTTCGCTATTGTATCTCGCAATGGCTAGATCAAGACCCGCAATCATGCCGCTGCTATAGCCACTGCTGCCACCAACAGGGGCATAGATAGTGATTGTTCTACCACCTGCGGCATTCACCAAATTATTGGTGGAATACTGTTCGGCAATCGGGAGTCTGGTTCCCTGCTTCATGGCAGCAAGATCAGATGGAGTTAGATAAATATCTCCTTCTACCAGATATCCTTGTTCAAATTTAAGGGGTGCTTGATTGATCACATCAAAACCAAGACTAATCAGTTGGCTTCTTACGGCATCAGACACATCCAGACTTTCAAGGCTTTGATCGTCCTGGCAAGAATAGAATACCCCTGATCCGGCCAGAAGGATACAGAGAAACTGAAGGGTTTTTTTCATAAGGGTTAGGTTAGGTTAATTTTAATGAAACAAAGTATGCATTCTTATTCATGATTGCGAGTTTTAGCAAATAATATTATCAGGCAATTAATAACTTACTATTAGTTTTGGTTCATGTTATCAAGTTGAAAGTTTAAATGATACAGGCGTTTATTGGCAGAATTATAATTTTTTGGTTATTTCTTACATCATTTGCCTATGCCCAAGTCAAAATTAGTCCTCAATTGGCTGAAATAAATTTGATGGGTGAAGCAAGTGAAGCGACACTTACAGTGAGTGTAAGTGATACAACTTCTTTTAAAAGGAAATATAAAGGCAAACTTTCATTTGAAGGTAGTAACGTTGAAAACCGGTGCTTTTTGATTCGCTTAACTAATGACACGAAACTGGAGGAATTGGGGGGAGATGCAAATGTTATTTTTATCGACCATCACAAGAGACCAAAGGAAGAAGGCGTATTTGATTATTTAAATTGGTCATTTAATCGTGTTACTAAGGCGCGGAATTTCTTTCCGGAAATCAATGGAGTCAACCAAAACGTATCAATTAAAGAGCAGGGCTTTGACCCACTCGATATAAATCTCTCGAACAGAAGTTTCACTACATCGGTAACACCAAGTACCATCTCGCACCATGCAACAATTATGACTACGCTCATGAGCGGTGGGGGCAATACGGCTCCCAGATCATTGGGAGTAGCCTATCAATCAAGTTTTACTTCATCAGATTTCAACAACCTTTTCCCTGATAATTCTTCCATTTTTAATGACAACAATATTCGTGTTCAAAATCACAGTTATGGGATAGGAATTGAAAATTACTATGGGATCGAAGCTTCAGCCTATGACAAACAAATCTATGAAAACCCCACGTTGCTGCACGTTTTTTCTTCTGGCAACAGTGGGAAATCAAAGCCTTCTTCAGGCATCTATCAGAATTTAGAGTGGGCAAATCTCACGGGTAATTTTAAGCAATCAAAAAATGTTTTAGTGGTAAATGCGGTTGATACCTCTTTACTGGTTAACCCACTCAACTCACGAGGGCCCGCCTTTGACGGAAGGCTTAAGCCGGAACTTACCGCCTTTGGCTTTGGAGGAACTTCCGATGCGGCAGCGGTGGTTTCAGGAATCAGTTTACTGATTCGGCAACAGTACCTACTCAAGTATCAGAAACAGTTGGAAGCATCCATGGTAAAGGCTATTTTAATTGCATCTGCTGAGGATCTTGGCCAGGAAGGGATTGACTACTTGTATGGATATGGAAACGTAAATGCTTACAAGGCGTTAACGCTCGTTGAATCAAAGCAATTGATGTCGATCACGCTTTTGGAAAATGACCAGATTTCAATTCCAATCACTATCCCCGGTTCAGTTTCAGAGGTTAAAATTGTTACTACATGGTCTGATCCTGCGGCTATTCCAAATTCAAGTAAAGTGCTCGTTAATGACATAGATAGTTGGTTGACGGATGGTGTAATGACTATTAATCCCTGGGTATTAAGTGGGTATCCCACGCAAGATTCCTTACGATCAAAGCCCAAACGAAAGCAGGATCATCTGAATAACACAGAGTATATAACCTTGAATAACCCCGCCCCGGGAATCTATCAGTTGGTTTTAAAATCTGGCGCGCTACAGCATGCTGAACAAAAAGTTTCCATTGCGTGGTGGTGGGATGAAGATCAGGTATTTAGTTGGGATTTTCCGGTGCTTGGCGATTTTGTTGAAGGAGGAGAAAAAAATCTACTGGTTTGGGAAGCCAAGGCAGGCCAACAAGGAGATCTGAATTTACAGATGAATGACGGCATCTGGCAACCCATCCATTCTGGCATAGATCTGAATAAGTATTTCTATTGGATAGCGCCAGACACTCTAGCAAATGCAAGATTAAAGATGACAATTGGGTCACTTGAATTTGTGTCAGACAAATTCATTATTAATCCAACCATTAAGATTAAATCAGCTTTTAACTGTAGTGATAGTGTTGGACTGACGTGGAATTCAATAAAAAATGCTACTGCTTATCAGCTCTATACCATGGGCTCTCAGTACCTTCAAAAAATACAAATTACGAATGATACTCTAATAGTATTGCCCCGGTCAACAAGCAATTTTTTTTCGGTGGCCCCCATCTTTTCCGAAACTCCTGGGATAAAAAGTGAAACGATTAATGCTACTCAACAGGGGGCTAATTGTTATTTGAATCTGTTTGCAGCCGAACGATTCAATAAAGAGAATGTGCGGGTTCAAATACAACTGAGTTCGCGGTATTTAGTCGATCATATTATTGTCCACAAGATAGCGGCCGGTAGTAGAAGTATTTTTCAAAACATTGAATCAGGTAATTTATTGGATCTTGAATTTTATGACCCTGCATTAGTTGCGGGGTTGATGTCTTATCAAGCAGAAATAGTTTTTAAGAATGGGACAAATCTTTTTTCAGAGGTTATTGAAATACCCATTGAAGAGAAGAACAAGGCTATTATTTATCCCAATCCGGTTTCAGACAGTGATTATTTAACGGTACTCTCTTCAGGAGATGGAGTTAGATTTCAAATTCTTGACGTATTCGGAAGGACGCTATTTGAAAAGGAAATAAATATCGTAGCTGATGCTATTGATATTGTTGGTCTTCCAACTGGCATTTACTTCTACCGTCTTCTTTCCAAAGAAACCACTACTGACACAGGCCGATTAATCAAAAACTAATCAGGTAGACTTATTTAGGATTAGGATTGCCTGTTTATCAGGTTACGGGTAAATGCGATGAGGCTTTTCTTTTGAGAAGAATCTTTGAGGGTATCCAATTGCTTAAACCCTTTTTCAAAATAGGATTGAATTTTTTGTTCAGTAGTCTGATAAATGTTCAGCCTATTGTATAGGCTAGTGATCGCTTTTACTTTTTGTGGCTTGCTGAATTTCTTTAGAGACAGCCAGGCTTCAAGTTCCTTTTTATCCTTTCCGGTTGCTTTCTCTTTTGCTTTAATGAGCAGGTAAGTCTTTTTATTGGCTATAATATCACCACCCACTTGCTTTCCAAACTTTGCCTTATCCGCATATACATCCAGCAAATCATCTTTTAATTGAAAGCCAATGCCGATGTTGATCCCAAATTCTTTTAAAGCTTTTCTTTCACGTACAGGAGCCTTTGCAAGTAATGCTCCCAACTCTAAACTAAAACCCAGCAACACGGCAGTCTTGAGTTTGATCATTTCAAGGTATTGCTGTTCAGTTACATGGGGCATTGATTCAAATTCCATGTCCCATTGTTGGCCTTCGCACACTTCAGTAGCGCATTGATTAAGTGCTTTCAAAACCTCTTTTAGTAATTTCCCCTCGATATCAAGAAACTGATCATACACTTTAATCTGCATTACATCTCCCGAAAGGATAGCAGTATTCGTATTCCATTTTTCATGAACGGTTGGCTTCCCTCTTCGCAAAGGAGCTTTGTCCATGATATCATCATGCAACAAAGTGAAATTATGAAAGACTTCTACAGCAGTAGCATACTTAACTATCTTTTTAGAATCGGCTTCATAAAGTGAATAGGACAGCATGGCTAGCAGTGGACGTAATCTCTTACCCCCTAAGCCCATGATATAATGAATAGGATCATACAAAGATTTTGGGCTGGAGCCAAATCGTTGCTTTCTTATTTCCTGCTCAATAGAGCTGAGCATAGACGTAACTGAATTCATCGAATATTAATTATTCAAACGTTAAATCTATCATTCTTCTGTCAATATCCGTTTTCTTAATCCTGACTTTTACTTTATCACCCAAGCGGTAGATATTCTTTCTTCTACGACCAATCACGCGGTAATTCTTTTCATCGTATTCGTAAAAATCATCCTTCAAGTCGGCAAGCCTTGCCATGCCCTCGCATTTGGTCTCTACAATCTCAACAAAAATTCCAAAATCAGTAACTCCGGTTATGATGCCATCAAACACTTTGTTTTCGGCCAGGCTCATAAACTCTACTTGTTTGTACTTGATGGACGCACGCTCAGCATCAGCTGCTCGCTTCTCGCGTTCAGAAGAATGAAGGCATTTTTCTTCGTAGTCTTTTCTGTTTACAGATTTTCCGTTATCCAGATAATGTTGAAGCAACCGATGCACCATCATGTCGGGATATCTTCGGATGGGTGATGTAAAGTGGGTATAGTGATCAAACGCTAATCCAAAATGACCCTTTGCTTCCGTTGTGTATTTGGCTTTTGCCATGGCGCGCACAGCCAATGACTGCAACACGTTTTGTTCTGGTTTACCTTCTATATCGTCCATCAATTTGTTTAGCGATGCCGAAACATTAGTTGCTTCAACTTGTAATTGATGGCCAAACTGTTTAGCAAATTGAGAGAAGTCTGCCAGTTTTTCTTCGTTAGGCAAATCGTGCGTGCGATACACAAACGTATTTTTCTCTTCCCCTTTTTTCATTTTAAAGATATAGGTTGCTACAGATCTGTTAGCCAGCAACATAAATTCTTCAATTAATTTATGGGCATCCTTGCGCACTTTTGGCACCACTTCCAATGGCTTTCCCTTTTCGTCCAACCTGAATTTTACTTCCGTTGTTTCAAAATTCACAGCTCCTTTTTTGAATCGTTCCTTACGCAGAATGTGATGCAGGGAGTTTAGAATTTTTAGTTCTTCCGCAAACTTGCCTTCACCATTTTCAATTACTTCCTGTGCTTGTTCATAACTAAACCGATGATCGGAATGAATCACCGTACGCCCAAACCATTCTTTCAACACTTTCCCTTTTTCATCCATTTCAAAGACTGCCGCAAACGTAAGTTTATCTTCATTTGGTCTGAGTGAACACAATGCATTGGAAAGCCTTTCGGGTAACATGGGCACTGTACGGTCTACCAGATATACTGAGGTTGCGCGATCATAGGCATCATTATCCAATTGTGTTCCAGGGATCACGTAATGGGTTACATCGGCAATGTGAACTCCAATTTCGTAGCGACCATTCTCAAGTTTTCTAAACGAGATAGCATCATCAAAATCTTTGGCGTCTTCTGGGTCAATGGTAAATGTAAGTACATCACGAAAGTCCCAACGCTTTTTAATTTCATCTTTAGTAATGTCTTCAGCAATTTTTTCTGATTCGGCCAGCACATTTTCTGGAAAGCGGAATGGTAAATCAAATTCGGCCATGATCGAATGAATCTCAGCTTCGTTTTCACCGGTCTTTCCTAAAATCTCAATTACCTTACCTTCCGGACTTTTATCGCCCTCAGCCCATTTCACAACTTCAAATAACACTTTGTCATTGGTTGTTGCCCCCGCCAGATTTTCCGGATAGATGAAAAAATCCTGATATATTTTTTTAAAATCGGGAACTACAAACCCAAAATTTCTGGATAGTTCAATTCTTCCTACAAAGCGATTGCGACCTCTTTTAATGATCTCGGTAACTTTTCCTTCCGGGTTATCACCACTTTTTTTCTTTGAAACAGAAACGGCTACCGTATCTCCATGCATAGCCGAACCCAGATCAGAAGTACGAACATAAATATCTTTCATGCCCTCTTGTCCTGTAACAACATACGCAAAGCGAATGTTTACATGATCTACTATCCCCGTAAGCGATTGAGAAGATCGAGTAATTTTGTAATAGTCATTACTCAACTGCTCTATTTTTCCTTCTAATACCAGGGCATCTAACAATTTATAGAGTTCTTCAATTAATAATTTTTTCTTTAGCCCCAGTTTTTTAACCAACTGTTGCGCACCGTACGCTTTTCCGGTTTCTTCCAAAAAGGTTATTAATGCAGAATACATTCCGCCTTTTTCCTTTTTGTTTTTTCTGTCTTTCTTTTCTTTAAATTTCTTCTTACTCATATTTTTTACCACAGAGTTCACAGAGGCTTCACGGAGAATTTGATTTAATATCCGTTAACGACTCTCTTTACTCCGTCTTTAAGTTTCACAACATTAAAATTTATTAATAGCCCAAATCTGTTTTCGGAAAGTTTAAGGTAGGTTAATACTTGGGCTAGATGTATGTCGGTAAGAGATTCTACCGATTTCACTTCGACAACCACTCTGTGCTCAATTAAAAAGTCCATTCTGTAGCCGCAATCTAACTTTACTTCTTCATATACTAATGGAAGAGCTTTCTCTTTTTCTACATGCAAGCCAGATTTAACTAATTCATAATACAAACAAGTTTGGTAGGCTGACTCCAAAAGTCCGGGACCAAGCACCTTATGTACTTTGATGGCACAACCAATAATTTTATCTGTTATTTCATTGGTTTCCATCTGTATTCTCTGTGCCTCTGTGGTTAACTTTTATGCGGAGAGAATATTATATTCGGCCACCAAAGCCATTCCCTTAAACTTTAGGTAGAGTTGCGCGATAGCCAACACATCGCCAACACAGTATTCCGCTATTTTTTTAAGGTCTCCCTCCTGATAATATACCTTGCTCACCATAGAACCGTCCATTACCCCTTTGCTGGTAGGAATGTTGAAAATAGTTGCGAGTAGGTCAAGTGAGGTGTAGTGTTTATAATCTCCAAACTTCCAGAGTTCGAGTGTGTCCAGGTGGTTTATTTCCCACGGTTTTTTGCCAGACATGTTTAAAACCGTAGGAAGTTGAATTCCGTTCACGAGCATTCTTCGGCACATGTAGGGAAAGTCAAATTCTTTACCGTTGTGCGCACAAAGCCGGACAGCTGGCCCCATCTTTTCGACCGTTTCCCGAAACTCAGATAAAAGTTTGGTCTCATCATGATCAGCAAAGTATTTGGTACGAATGCCTAATTCTCCATTTTCTCCCTCGGAGTATTTGCCAATTGCGATTACTACAATTTTTCCGAACTCAGCATAAATGCCAGCTTTTTCATGAAAGAGATCTTCATCGGTTTGCCCAACCTCCCGCTTAAAAAAATTAGACTTACGCGCCCATTGTGCTTTAAGTCGTTCGCTTAGCTGACTGTAGTTATTAACACAACCAACCGTTTCAATATCTAAGAAAAGGATGTCTTTGAGATCAGCATTCATATCAGAATATTATTTATAGAATAAGAGCCATAAGCCTTAGGAATGAAGCACTCCCTCCATCTCAAGTTCTTTAATAAAGATCAGATTGTTTTCGCAAATGGAATCCGGAACGAAAATAAATCTACGATCATAGATTTGATTGCCTATATAATAACTTACCCAGTATTCGTTGTTCAAGTGAAATATTTTTGGATCTATCGACTCCACAACTGCAGTAGTATTGGCTGGAACCGTTTCTAAGAAATGACGTAACGTGGAAGTGCGTTGTGGTTCCCCTGCATTTTCGCCATAGCCTTTACTGGCTACAATTGTATTTTCTAACGGAAATTCATTGTTATTAATCAAATGAACTCGCCATTCGTCTTGATTTAACAAGTTCTTTTCACGAGCTACTGCAACCGTTACATTCATTACTTCCGGAATAAGGATATCTTTCTTCATCTACCTGGCAAAATTTTCTTTCATAATTTTTTCAGCTGGTTTTCCTTGTGGGGTAAAATCAGTCTCTGCTGATCGTCTTGTTCCATGAGGATACCATTTCCAAAAGTAAACACCTGCCAACCAATTTTTACTCCAGGCTGCATTAAAAAAAGCCTGATAACATAAAGCCTGAGTTTCCTCAGATACAGGAACCTCTTTCATATCACGAGGCCAGGTCCAGGGCTCAATGGCTGCTTGTACATCACTTCGGTAACCAATCTCGGTAAATACAACCGGTTTATTGTATTTTTTATGTACCCGTTCAATGGCTAATAACGGAGCGTTCCAGTTTTTTGTTAATTCTTCAAGTGAAGCATCACGTTTAGTTGATAGCGAAAAGTATGCTTGTATACCGATGTAGTCCAAGGCATCCCAAAATTTGATCTGCTCAAACTCTTTGTGAAAATTAGCCGCGTAAATTAATTTACCAGAATAGATGGATCTGATTTTTGAAATTACAAGGCGCCACTCTTCTTCATGGATAGTAGTTTTTTGTAATTCGGTGCCAATGCAGAATGCTTCAATTTTATTCTTTTCGGCCAGTCCTGCATAATGAAGAATAAATGCCTCATAGTTCGAAAACCAATTTTGCCAAGCGGTGTCACTTTTCATTTTAATATCTCCCGGCCATCCATTACGCACCCACAAATGCGGCTTAAGAAGGGTTTTGACTCCCGACTTGTTAGCGATTTCAGTTGTTAGCGAAATGCCACGGTCCGATTCGCCCCACCAAATTCTATCTGATGAAAAATTAGTGCCTATAAAAGAAGTTGACGCATCCTGTTGCCAACCGAAGGGTGTTTGTGAAATCCAGTTCACGTTACACATTAAGAGGGCATCAATTTGTTTTTGAGTAATTTCCTCGCGCCCGGCTACCCAACACACCCCTTTGTGTTTATCTATAGAAAGTATGGATTGAGACTCTACGGCAACACAAGCCTGAAGTATTAAACTTGCTGAAGTAAAAAAATAATGAAAAAATGATAGGGCCTTTATCACAACCTAATTTACGATTTCCATTTCAAAAAGATTGGCCAGTTTATCTTTCAATATAGATTTGACTAATTGAAAATCCTGAGCACTGCCTTTTTCTTGTTCCAATGAGGTTACTGTTTTGCCTTGAATACCACAAGGGACGATATAATCAAAATATTCAAGGCTACTATTCACATTAAAGGCAAGACCATGAAGGGTTACCCACCGGCTTGTTTTCACACCCAGTGCACATATTTTACGTGCTTTTGTTTCGTGTTCACTATCCAGCCATACACCTGTGAGTCCTTTTATTCTTCCTGCCTTGATATCGAATTCCTGCAATGTCTGAATGACAGATTCTTCCAGCAAGCGCATGTATTGATGGATGTCGGTGAAAAAATTTTCCAGATCGATCACGGGATAGACCACCAATTGCCCAGGGCCATGATAGGTTATATCTCCGCCTCTGTTTGTGTGATAGTAGGTTGCTTCAATGGTGTGAAGAGCTTCTTTTTTTATTAGAAGGTTTTGTTCTTCGCCACTTTTGCCCAACGTAAATACATGCGGATGTTCACAAAAAAATAAATAGTTATTGGTGGGGAGTTGAGAGTTGTTGGCTCTGTTTTCAGTCTTAATGTCAAGAATAGATTGAAACAGATTGGTCTGGTAATCCCAGGCTTTTTTGTAATCAATTAAACCGAGGTCAAGGAATTTTGTTTTTCTATTGCGGATTTCGTTCACTTAATTTTAGATAATTCCTCTTTCAATAATTCGACTGATTCTATCGGAGCAGCCTCTACGCCATTTTCCTTTGCCAGGAAATAGGAAATCCAATCGGTAAGATGGATTAAATAATAATATTGTTCTAGTAAAGAAGCTCCTTCCGCTACAATATCAATGATTGGATTTGATTTTTTCTCAAAAATTTCCCGACAAATCTCCATTCGCTTTTCTACGCGTGGATGATCATGATCGGAGTATAAATAAATCACTTGAGCTTGTTGCAGTACGGGTTCCGGAAATTGCCAACCCACAATTTCATTGTGATTCATTTCCGGGAAAGTATTCACATGCGCCAGTTGTTTGGCATTTTCATTCAATTGGTTTTGGAAGCGCGTGGCCATTGCTTTCAATCGCTCATCGCAATAGATGATGGGAAACTTCCCTTTTAATTTTTTTGCAATTAGTTCGGCCTCCGATTGTATTGCTTTCTCCCCACGATCTAAATACTCAATGGCGTTTTCAGTTTCTTTAATAAAAGCTGCACCTATCAGGTTGGTATGATACAAGGCATGAAAAAGTGAAACCATCATAAACCCCAAATTGCCGCGTGCACTTTTTGAACCACCCGGCAATTGAATCCAATACAAATTATATTCTTTAGCCAGTTCAAGCATTTTGCCTCCCGAAGTAATGCAAATAATGTGTGCACGCTTGAGCATGGCCTTGTGAATCGCTGCCAGTGTCTCTTCCGTATCACCTGAATATGAGCAGGCGATAAAAAGCGTGTGCGGGCTAACAAACTGCGGGATGTTATAGCCTTTACATACCGTTATCGGGATGGGCACCCGGCCAAAAGTTAAAGACTCCACCAAATTAGCGCCAATGCCCGAACTGCCCATGCCGGTAATTAATATATTACGAATATCGCTCCCCGGCCTCACCAAATCAACCGATTGGCCGATCTTAAGCGCACTCGCCAACTGTAATGTAAAGCCCTCGATTAGTTTCTTCATGGCAGGAATAATAAATTCGATCAAAGGTAGAACATTCCCATGAGCGATAAAATCAAAAAAGGAAAGGAGGCCGAAGATATGGCTGCTGATTTTTTATCCCGCCAAGGGTACGAAATAGTAGCACGAAACTTTCGCTACAGGCGATCTGAAATTGATTTGATTGTTCGAAAGGAGAACTGGTTGGTTTTTGTAGAAGTGAAAATGCGTTCGTCCGATGCGTTCGGGTACCCGGAAGAGTTTGTGGATTATAAAAAAGCAAAGAATATTGTGTTTGGCGCAGAGCAATACACGTTTGAGAATAATTACAATGGAAATGTGCGGTATGATGTGGTGGCAATTAGTATGCGCGATGGTGTGCCAGACCTAAAGCACTTTGAAGATGCGTTTTATTGATACAGAAACTGGATGCTAGATACTCGATCATGGATGTTTGGAGTTACGTATTTAAATCAAGTATCCAGTAACTAGAATCTATTTAGAATATATCTCCTTCCCCTTTTCATCCCACTCTTTCTTTACAAAGGGTTTGAAGTCTTTATCGAAAGGTTCTTTTGGATACGAGATTGTTTTCTTTCTTTTTCCGGTTGAATAATTTTCTATCCAATCATTGATGCGTTCGCCCCAATGGTATTCACCTACAACCGCTATTTGTCCGTTGTCATGAAACAGATAGTAGTAACCCTCTTTTTCCCCGTACTCAATGGGGGTGATTTCCTTTATTTTTTTTCGTTCGTTGGGATCGTAATAAGTTACCAGCGATTCTTTCGGCCAGCCTTTATAATATTTCTCTTTGTCCTCTACCAAGTTCTGCCGGTTGTAGCGCATCCAACGACCATGCTTAGTTCCTTTGTAAAATATTCCTTCTTCAATAACAGCATCGCCCACCATTCTTTTATAAGGACCGTGAGCCAACACTCCTTTCTTTACATCAAATGCTCCGGTACTTGTTTTACGAAGTTCCTTGCGGGCGAAGTCATACCAATAGATATCGCGAGCGAAGCCGGTAGGTTTTTCAGAATTTTTGGATTTGAGAACATAAAAAAGTTCTATCGTCATTTTATCCCCATAGCCTTTGCGGGTAAAAGCCTTTTTGGTTTTAATACCATAAAATACTTTTCGCTTTGGCTTTTTCTTTTTGGTAACAATAGGCTCGTCATTCTGATCTAGCTCCAGTAACGTAAAGGGCTTGTCTGTATCGAACGTAAACTGACCTTCCTGCACGTTGGGTTCTGTTTGGCCAAATGCCAGGGTGGCAATCAGTAATAGGATAAAAATGACTACACTTCGAATCATACTAGGATCAACGAAGGTAAATAAAATTTATTTCCGCACTCATAAAAAAAGCCCCGCGTTTCGCGGGGCTTTTTTTATTTTGAGTCAATTGATTATCCAACCAATTCGACACTTCTCTTAATAAAGCTAGTCAGGTCGGCACCCGTAAGCATATTCTGCGATAGCAATGCAAGGTCATACACTTGCTTAGCGAGTTTTACTTTTTCCTCTTCAGCTTCAGCCTTTAGTATTTTTTGAACCAGCGTATGATTGCCATTGATGGATACATTGTAACTATCAGGCATGCTACCCATAAAATTCATTCCACCGCCACCCCCCGTACGTGCCATATCTTTCATTCTTCGCATCCACTCGCTCATCGTAATCGTTACGGGCAACTCTTCGGGCGAAAGAGATTCAACCGCTAGCGTCATGGCTTTATTGTTGATAGCTTTTTCAAAAATTCCTTTCACACGTTCTTCTTCTTCTTTGCTAAGCACACTAGCCACCGACTCTTCTTTTGCAATCAGTTTATCGATGGTATCGCTATCCACACGTCTTAACTGAGTTTTCTCTAATTTTTGTTCAAGGTGATTGATGTAGTGACTATCCAGCACCCCATCGAATACTAATACATCATAGGCGCGGTTTTTAGCAATTTGAATAAACGCATCTTGTTTACCAATGTCTGAGGTGTAGAGATAAACAACGTTTTTATCCTTATCAGTCTGATTAGCTTTTACTTTATCAGCATACTCATTGAGTGTGAAATATTTCTTTTCGGTATTCTTTAACAACCCAAATTCCTTTGCCTTTTCGGAAAACTTCTCATCACTAATGATTCCGTACTTAACAAACACACTGATGTCGTCCCACTTCTTTTCAAATTCTGCCCGATCCTTAATAAACATGTCCACCAGCTTATCCGCTACTTTTTTGGTAATGTGAGCGCTGATTTTTTTCACGTTGGCATCACTCTGCAAATAGCTTCGCGATACGTTTAATGGAATATCAGGTGAATCAAGAATCCCATGAAGCAACATCATAAAATCGGGAACAACATCTTTTACTTCATCGGTAATGAATACTTGCCGCGAATACAACTGAATTTTGTTTCGCTGCATCTCAAAGTCATTCTTAATTTTCGGGAAGTAGAGAACTCCAGTAAGGTTAAAGGGATAGTCCACATTCAAATGAATCCAGAAAAGCGGATCTTCGGTGAAGGGATAAAGCTCTTTATAGAAAGCCAGGTAATCTTCATCCTTTAAATCTTTGGGGGCTTTTACCCAAATGGGGGAAGTATTATTGATGATGCGATCCCTTGTTACTGTTTTGTATTTTGGCTTGTTGTCTTTATCAACTCCATCTTCTACACTTTCTTCTTTAGTGCCGAACTTAATTTCGACCGGCAAAAACTTGCAGTACTTTTCTAAAATTCCTTTTAACCTAAACTCATCTAAAAACTCTTCTGAGTCTTCATTGATGTGGAGAATAACATCCGTGCCGCGCGTGCTTTTTTCATCAGGGCTCAGTTCAAACTCGGTAGAGCCATCGCACTCCCAACGAACGCCTTCGGTTCCTTCCTGAAATGATTTTGAAATTACTTCTACTTTGCCCGCCACCATAAAAGCTGAGTAGAATCCTAATCCAAATTTTCCGATGATATCTTTTGCGTCCCCTTTATCCTTAAACTTTTCAACGAACTCAGCTGCACCTGAGAACGCAATCTGGTTAATGTATTTTTTTATTTCTTCGCCTGTCATTCCAAGACCTTTATCACTTACTGTGATGGTCTTATTTTTCTTATCGAAGGAAACTTCAATTTTAAGATCACCAAGCTCTCCGTTAAACTCGCCCAGAGCGGCTAACTTTTTCAGTTTTTGCGTTGCATCGACTGCATTACTTACCAATTCACGAAGAAATATTTCATGATCGGAATACAGGAATTTTTTTATGATGGGAAAGATGTTCTCGGTATGGATAGAAATAGAGCCTTTTTCTGCAACGGTTGCCATAATTTTTGTCAGATTAGTATAAAAAGTATTGTTCGGTTGGGCATAGTCAAATCATGTTCCAAACCTAGATGGGTGACAGGATGGCAGGAATCGAGATTTTCTAATAATGATTACCGATACTTTGGAACGTGCTTGCTGAGAAATGCATCCACGGTTTTGTTCCATTGGCTTATTAGGTCGCCCCGCTTTTTGTTGAGATCGGTATTGATTGCATTAAATTTATTAACTGCTGTATTATAATCTTTGCCGGCTTGATTGTATCTGTTTACGTCTTCTTGAGTTCGATCATTTTGGCGCTTGGCGTCAAATGCTTTTTTTATTTTTTCAAAATTTTCTTTTTTCAAAAAGAAATCAATTTGGTCGGGGACTTTGCTGCTTGCCTCTTGCTGATAAAAAGCAAGCAGTTGCTGGCACGAGTTTTTTAATGTTGCATCATAATTATGCAAACCAATTTGAACTAACTTTTTCATACCTTCTGCGGAACTTGCAGCCAACGCATTTTTAGTTTGCTCCATCGCATTGACATCAGCTTTCTCGTAAGCACTCATTAAATAAGCTTCGTCTTTATAGCTTTTAAAGAAAACAAGGTAAACTTGGTTGTAATAGGAATACACTTTCCCTGATGTTTCTAATTTCTTGGATAAGGTACTTTCATTTTCAATAATTTTAATATTGTATTGTTTGGCAAACAAGTCGTGTTGCTCTTTTACCCGATCATAGCTTAAATCCATTTTATCATTGGCTCGCTCTTTTGCTAGTAGATAGGCTTCCATGGCATCGTATGATTGCTCGGCTATTTCTTCCAGATCAACAATTTTTCCAAAGTCTTCAAGTAGCACAAGGTGCGATAATTTGAGGTAAGCGGCTACGCTATCCCTTAATTGATGGTCACCCTTAAAAGGGCGCATTTTTCTGACGGTACGTTCAGCTTCTTTTATCGTAGAGATTAACTCTTGCCGTTTTTTATCAACTTTTCTGGCGCTTTTACCATGCGAAGCTGCACTCATATAACTCATCATGTCTTTTGACATTTCATTGAACTGAATTCCAATGCTGTTCAAATAAGCTCCAGGATCATTCGCTTCCTGTGCTTTTAACAGCATACTTAGTAGTATGAGACAAATAAGAAAGTAAGTATGCTTCACTGTTTTTTTTATTTGAGTTTTGTTAATGAAATATAATCAAGAAGAATTCTATACGCTTCTTCAATATACGGACTGTGTTGAATTTCTTTCAAAACCTCTTCCCTGGTTTCTTTTCTGTGTTTATCCATAGACAAGAGCGGATCGTCAAAGTGAGTCATCTGAACTTTGTAAAGATTGTTATGATCTGAATTGGAAACGCTTTGAAATAAGGTATCTAAGGTTTGATTGTATTGATTGAACTTTTTGAGTTCAAGCGGGATGGGTTGCGAAAAGATAGATTCTGCTTGCTTGATGTTTTCAAAAGATTTGGAAGTAATTATTCTCGTTTCACTTTTTGTTTTTAATTCCTTTATAGGAATGGGTGACAACGGAGTATAGTATGCTTTTTTTATGACTGAGTCAGCCGCAAGTGCATTCTTAAAATCCCTTTCGCGTTCTATCAACGGATCAAGTATATCAGGAAGGATAATGTCGGGAACCACACCCTTTCGTTGTAAACTTTTGCCAGTAACCCGATAAATCCGATCGTTAGTCACTTTTAGAAATCCAGCATTGGTGCGCGAATTTATGTCGATTGGCATTACAACCTGGCCGGTTGCTTTTCCATACGTTTGCTTTCCCACTATGATTGCTCTATTCAAATCCTGCAGCACAGCGCTTACAAGTTCGGATGCGGAAGCACTAAACCCATTCACTAAAATCAAAAGAGGACCATCGTAGATAGTGCCTCTGTTAATGTCTTTGAGCGTAACAACAGGCTGTCCTGTTTCCTGAATTAAAGCAAGTGGACCGGCATCAACAAAAATACCAGCTAATGCAAGCGCCTCGTAAAGAGACCCGCCACCATTTAAGCGCAGATCTAAGATAAGACCTTCAATTTTTTCTTTCTTAAGTTTAATTAGTTCGCGGGCCACATCATCAGCACAACCCTTATTTTGATCTTCAAACTGCGTATAAAAACCGGGTAATGATATATATCCAATTGCCGTTTCTCCTTTCAAAAGAAAACTTTTGAGACTGTTTTCATTTAGCTCAATTTTTGTTTTAACGAGTGACGTAGTTTTAATCTGGCCAGTTACTTTTTTAACTGTAACTGTAACTTCATGTTTATTGGAGGAATTTAGGTCTCGTTCTAATTCATCCAAATCATACAGCATAATGTCCACTGGCTCTTCAGTGCCCCATTTTATGCGGATAAGAACGTCCCCTAGATTTAATTCATTTGATAGCCAGGCTGAGCCTCCAGGGAATAATCTTGAAATTTTTATTTGTCCAAATCGATCTTCCTCTAACTCTAGACCAAAAGATAGGCCGGTAGCCGAAAGAGATAAATTAAAATCTTCATATTCTGCTGTCGTGAAATATTCCGTGTGAGGATCATATGAGTGTGCCACCGACTTGAGAAAAGCTGTTTCAATTGTCTTTTCAAATCCATCTTGTGGGTTAAGGAGTCGGGCTATTAAACCTTGTTCTTTTGCCTTTATAATTTCACGTGCCGAGGCTTCAAGTTTTTTGAAATCACCGAGGCTTAATTTATCAAGGGGAGTATCTGAATTTCGACTCATCCAGACTAGCATCTGTAGTTTTAACAACCTTTTCCAGTATTCCTCGAGGGCTTTTTGATTTGCTGGTAATGGTGATGCTTTTGTAATTGAGAAGCTTAACGATTCATTTTTAGAGTAATCAAGAGGGGACTTTAGATAGGATGTGATAATAAGGCTGGCGACTTCTAATTTCTTTCTTTTTAGAGCTGCAGCTTTATCTATAAGTGCGCAATTTTTATCCTTTAAGGCATCATCCAACTGCGTTTTATATTCCAATGGAAGAGTATCCTCGACTGTGAGAAAACGTTTTCCAGGATCAAGCAGATATAAGAATTCATCAAAGACGTGTTCTGACCAGACATCGTTTATTGAAGGAGGTTGAATATGGTGATTGCTTAGGGCATCAACAACCTGCCTGGCCTTATTGCATGGCGTCAGGCCAGTTTGACCCTTGCAAAAGCCATTGACCAAAGCAAAACAAATAACAGCTAATCCAAACTTTCGCACCATCTGCAGACTTACCAAAGTCAAATAAATATTGCTATTTATTTTTGATGATGCCAATAGTTGAAGAAAATTATTCTCCCGCCAAAGCGGAAGTATTTTGCTGTTCTATTTCGATTTGCTCACCGTCTTTATTTAAAAAATGAAACTCAGTAATACCGAGCGAACTGTCCCTTACCAGTGTCAGCCATTTCTTGTATTTGAAAAAGAATTTAACTCGTTTAGAGATAATTCCTTTGGTGTAATAAGCAAATAAAAATGGATGAAGAGCTAATACTAAATCAGTTTCATTTTGTTTTATGAATAGATGTTCAATGTGTTGTTCTATCTGATCGGTGATTAGAATACTTGCCATGATGTTGCCCGTACCATTGCAGGTAGGGCAAACTTCTTTAGTCGCAATATTCATTTGCGGACGCACCCGTTCACGCGTAATCTGCATTAACCCAAACTTTGACAGCGGAAGTACGGTGTGCTTAGCGCGATCTAGTTCCATCTGATCTTTCATGGTTTGAAAGATCACTTTCTTGTTCTCGGCACTGCGCATATCAATGAAGTCGACTACGATTATGCCGCCCATATCACGCAAGCGAAGTTGTCGGGCAATTTCTCTGGCCGCTTCAATATTTACCGACATCGCGGTAGTCTCCTGATTCTCTTCCCGGTTCGACTTGTTACCACTGTTCACATCAATCACATGCAAGGCTTCGGTGTGCTCGATAATCAGATATCCGCCTCCGCGCAAGCTTATCGTTTGGCCAAACGCTGACTTAATTTGTTTTTCGATCCCGTAATGCTCAAATATCTTGGCTTTACCGGTGTACAGTTTCGTAATTTTTTCCTTATCAGGGGCATTTGTGCGGATGTAGTTCTTAACCTCTTCGTAAATCTTCTTATCGTCCACATGCACGTTGTCGAATGATTCGTTGAGCACATCGCGCAGTACAGAAGAGGTTTTACTTAGTTCGCCAATAATTTTATCGCGGGGGTTTCCTTCCACCATGCGGGTTATTCCATCTTCCCAGGTTTTCACCAAGTTACGAAGGTCTTTATCCAACTCGGCTACTTCTTTGCCTTCGGCAACCGTGCGGATTATGACACCAAAGTTTTCGGGTTTAATAGATTGTATCAGGCGCTGTAGGCGCTTGCGCTCATCGCTACTGGAGATGCGCTTGGATACATTAACGCCAGAGCCAAATGGTACGAGTACCAGGTATCGGCCGGCAATGGAAATCTCACACGAAAGTCGCGGACCTTTGGTGGATATTGGTTCTTTAACCACCTGCACCGGTATAAGCTGGTTGCGAGAAAGTTGCTGGCCTATTTTGCCATGCTTATCAATATCTTTCTCCAATTGGAATTTATCCAACCGACCTCCGGTAATCTTCTTAGCGCGAACGAGTTTTGTGAATTTTTGTAATGATCCAAACTGGGCGCCTAAATCCAGATAGTGAAGGAATGCATCCTTTTCGTACCCGATATCTATAAACCCTGCGTTTAGCCCCTGTACCACCTTTTTTACGGTGCCCAGGTAAATATCACCAACTACAAACTTGCCTCCTCCCAGATCTTCATGGAATTCAACAAGTTGTTTATCCTTAAGAAGTGCTATGCGACATCCGTCCTGAGCTGCACTAATGATTAGTTCGTTACTCAAAACTTAAAAATTTACCTCACCCTTTCCCTCTCCACAGGAGTGGTTGAAAAATGAGTTGATGTTAAAATTTATTTTTTCTTATGTCTGTTCTTTCTCAAGCGCTTCTTACGCTTGTGAGTAGCCATTTTGTGCTTCTTTCTTTTCTTACCACTTGGCATAATGTTTTTTGGTTTTGTCCGCCAGTTGGCGGACGGGTTTAAAAAAAATTTATTCTAAATCTTTCAGATATGAATCTACCGTGGCTAACACGGCTGGATCCTTATCCAACTTTTTTACACGTTCAAACTGCTGCTTCGCTTTTTCTTTGTTCCCTTTATTCAGGTAAGCAACTCCTAACAATAATAGGCCTTGTACATGGTCTGGGTTTACCGCTTTTAAATTTTCAAGATGCTCAACAGCCCGGTCATTCTGGCCAGATTGTATAGAGAGCATTCCCATATTATAGAGGGCAAACTCATTTTTAGGATCTTCGGCCAACACCTCCCGCATCATGGTGATCCCTTGCATGGGTGCTTTTGAACTCAGGTAAGTCATAGCCATTTTGGTTTTCACTTCCAGATTTTTTGGTTCGGCTTCTAAAACCTTTCCTAGCCATTCGCGGCTTTTCACAGCCAGTTGCTCTTGCTTAACGGGTTCCATGGCAAAGGTGTAGGCTTCATAATAACTGTTTCCAGTATTTAAGAAACTTTCAAGGGTGTTAAAGAACGTTGCAGCTTTCTCAGCGAACCATGCAGCACTATCAAATTGACCTGATTGTGTGTATAGGGTTCTCAAAGAGTCGGCAAAGATAGCATTTTTTTGATTCGTGGCACCTTTAAGATACAGAGCACGAACCGCTTTAATATTGGTTGAAAGTGTTTTAGGGACCTCAGTATGACCAGCTGATGAGTTAGCTGGTAATGCGTCCTCCTTTAACTGGCTTTCATTTTCCACAACCCCTTTAGGCAATAGGAAAATCAACCACACAATCAGTGCGCCTGCTATGACTAAAATGATCCGGGTTTTTAACATATGAGAATGGTTGTTCGATGTTAGTCTTAGTTGTTCGTTATATTTTCAAATTGCTAACAACGATTAACCAACAATAAACAATTATTTTTCAGCTAACTCTTTTACTTTATCGCTGTTCTTAATCTTGTTAATGAAAATCTTGGCAGGCTTAAAACTGGGGATGTAATGCTCTTCAATAATGATGGCCGTGTTTCTAGAAATATTGCGGGCAATTTTCTTCTTTCGTTTCTTATTAATAAAGCTACCGAAACCACGCACGTAAATGTTTTGGCCACTGGCCATGTTCGATTTTACAATATTGAAAAACGCCTCTACCGATGCTGATACATCAGCTTTATCGATTCCGGTTTTTTCTGCAATTTGGTTGATTACGTCTGCTTTAGTCACGGTGTATTTAATTTATGGGTATTAAAAATTCAGGGCTGCAAATTTAACCGCAGTTTGTTCATTCGCAAAATGAATTTACTGATTATCACACAGATGTGAACTTTATTATGACTAAAAAGCGAAAGATGCGGGTGGAATGAAGTGATTTTTAGGACATTCGTGGCGGAATTTTTAGAAAATGGACAAACGACTCTTCTCAAAAAATATAATTGGATGGTACGAACTAAATAAAAGAAGCCTACCCTGGAGAACGACACAAGACCCCTACAAAATCTGGCTTTCCGAAATAATTTTACAACAGACCCGAATTGCTCAGGGGTTGCCTTATTATAAGACCTTTGAAAAAAATTTTCCTGATGTAGAATCTTTGGCAGCGGCAAAGCCTGATAAAGTACTTCGGCTTTGGCAAGGGCTTGGGTATTATAGTCGCGCCCGCAACTTGCATGCGTGCGCGAAGCAGCTTGTAAAAACGTTGAATGGAAAATTTCCATCTTCCTTTGAGGAATTAAAAAAGCTGCCAGGTATTGGTGACTATACAGCAGCTGCTATAGCTTCCATTTCATTTCGCGAGCCTGTTGCCGTGGTTGATGGAAATGTGTTTCGTGTTTTGGCTCGTGTCTTTGGTATTGATCTGGACATTGCCAGCAGCGAAGGCAAGAAATACTTCCTTAAGAAAGCCAATGAGCTGATACCAACCGACATGCCAGATATATTTAATCAGGCCGTCATGGAATTTGGTGCGTTGCATTGCACACCACAGAATCCAAAATGCGAAAGCTGCCCTTTTGAAAGAAGTTGTGTAGCCAATGTAATGGATTTGCAAAAACTATTGCCAGTAAAGACTCCGAAACAAAAAATAAGAAAGCGTTATTTTAATTATGTTGTTGTTAACCATCGCGGTAAGCTGCTAATGCGGAAGCGAGTTGCAGGGGATATTTGGAGCGGTCTTTATGATTTTTATTTAATTGAAACGAAAAAGAGTATAAAGCCATACGCATTACTGAAACAAGAAAAGAAATTAGACAAACTTGTGATTGAAGAGATCAGCGTGTTGTATAAACACATACTTTCCCATCAACATTTAATTACTCGTTTTATAAAATGCTCGGTTAAATCGCCTGAAGTATTAAAGCCGTTAATGAATGAAAATACGCTAAAATTTTATTCTATTGCCCAAGTAGAAAAACTCCCTAAACCCATTTTGGTTAACCGATTTTTGAAGGAATCGGGTTATTTAGACTAGCCGTTAATTTTTAATAATTTTGTACCGGGCATTTTTCTTGCTCCTATCTACTTCGTAATTAAATAATATTCTATATGGCAGGCGTAAACAAAGTAATATTGGTGGGCAACTTAGGGAAAGACCCGGAAGTGAGAAGTCTTGAAAATGGTGCCATGGTGGCAAACTTCACCATGGCTACCTCCGAAACATACAAAGACAAGACTACCGGTGAAAAAAAAGTAATCACCGAATGGCATAACATCGTGCTGTGGCGTGGACTTGCAGAGATTGCCTCAAAGTATTTGCATAAAGGCGATCAGGTGTATATTGAAGGAAAATTGCGCACGCGCAGCTGGGAAAAAGAAGGGGTTACACGCTACACAACAGAAGTAGTAGGAGATAATATGACTTTATTAGGATCAAAACCCGGAGGAGGTAGCGGAGATCGCCCAACGCAACAACCGTACTCGCAAGCAAACGATGATACGAAAGGCGGAGACAATTCTACTGACGATCTCCCTTTCTAATGCTCCTATCTCGATCGGAAAATTTACGCCTCCTAAGTAACCGCTTGTTAACAGGAGGCGTGCTACTTTTTTTTATTATTCTCTTTGCTTCCGCGTGTAACAAGGATTATCAGCCCAAACCCAAGGGCTACAACAGACTTTTGTTGCCAAAGCAAGAATATCAGGCATCCCCGGACAGTTTACCGTATGCATTTGAGTATTCGAAGCATGCGCGCCTGTTGCGCGATTCATCATGGATTAGTGAGCGCTATTGGATTGAAATTTATTATCCTGAACTGAAAGCAAATCTCCATATCACCTATAAAAAGCTAAATCACAAAGATGATTTTCTAAAGGAGTTATTGAATGATGCGTATAAACTTACCAGTAAGCAACAGATAAAAGCTTCGGCTATTGATGAAATTATTACGGTAACACCCAGTGGAAAAACTGCGGTGATTGCTGAGATTGCAGGAGAGGTACCCAGTCAATTTCAATTTACCATGACAGACTCAACCAAAAACTTTTTACGAGGTGCTTTGTACTTTAACACGCGCGTACAAAATGATTCGCTGGCACCAGCTATTGATTTTATGAAGAAGGAGACCCTTCATTTTATTAACTCGGTCAAGTGGAAACATTAATTGTTTTTCAAGGAACTTTAAACCCAAGTAAAAGTCGATTTGCATCGCCACACGATAGCACGGTTGGTGTGGGTGCAGGTTTTTATTGGTTTGCGGGTTTTTTCTTATTATTTCTTACCGTTGGCGTATTGAAAGCATTTTGGGATGATGACCAATGGCGTGGGAAGGTGATACGTTTTTCAGGCAAGAACAAAAAATAGAATTCTCTATTTTGTAATTGGCTAATTTGCACTTCATCAAATTGATACATTGGCTAATTTCTTCGACACTTCTCTTGAATTTATAAAGGGCGTTGGTCCGCAACGAGCTGCATTGCTTCAAAAGGAACTGAGCCTCTCTACCTTTGGTGATCTTATTCAGTACTATCCTTTCCGCCATGAAGACCGCACTCAATTTTATAAGGTTAAGGAAGTAAATGATACAATGCCTCACGTACAGTTAAAAGGAAAAATTACTGATTTTGAATTGATCGGGGTTGGATTTAAAAAAAGGCTGATTGGTTATTTCGAAGACGATACAGGTGAGTTGGAGTTGGTGTGGTTTCAGGGAATCAATTGGGTAATAAAAAAAATAAAACCCAATACTTCGTATGTTGTGTTCGGTAATCCGAATCGCTTTGGAAAAAAATTTTCAATTGCTCATCCTGAAATTGAGCCCCTCACTTCGGGAAACGAACGTGGAGGATTTCTTCAACCAGTTTATAATGTTACCGAAAAACTAAAGGCACGGCACATTGACAGCAAACTTATCGCGAAGCTTGTTCACGAAGTAGTAAAAATTTCACAGAATCATATTCGTGAGACATTGCCAGTTTCGATTTTACAAAAACAAAAATTGCTTGCTAAAAAGGAGGCCATACAATCCATTCATTTTCCACAAAGTCATGAACAACTTTCTGCAGCTCAGGCTCGATTAAAGTTTGAAGAGCTTTTTTATATTCAGCTACGCCTCATTAAAATGAAATTGGCGCGGCAGGAAAAATATAAAGGCATCGTTTTCAATGATACCTCTATACTCACCCGATTTTATAAAGAACACCTTCCCTTTGATCTCACCGAAGCGCAAAAGCGGGTGATTCGGGAAATTTATGCCGACATGAAAAGAGGTAAGCAAATGAATCGCTTGTTGCAGGGGGATGTGGGAAGTGGGAAAACAATTGTAGCGTTTATTTGCATGTTATTAGTGGTAGGAAGCGGAGCACAGGCAACCTTGATGGCACCCACCGAAATTCTGGCTCAACAACATTATGCAAACCTGAAAAAGTTTGCTGATGCCATGGGGATTTCCATTTCATTGCTCACAGGCTCAGTAAAAAAGAGTCAGCGAAAGCCCATTCATGAGGCACTGGAAAGTGGTTCAATAAAAATACTGGTTGGCACACACGCTTTGCTGGAAGAAGGCGTGAAGTTTAATCAATTGGGATTAGCGATTGTTGATGAACAACATCGATTTGGCGTAGCGCAGCGGTCAAAACTCTGGCAAAAGAATTCTGATTTTTTTCCGCATGTGTTGGTAATGACGGCTACACCCATTCCACGCACCTTGGCCATGACCTTATATGGTGATTTAGAAATTTCTGTGATTGATGAATTACCGAAAGGAAGGAAACCGATTAAAACTATTCATCGTTTTGATTCGCATCGACTGCAAGTAAATGGTTTCTTAAAAACACAAATTGATGCGGGGCGGCAAGTGTATATAGTGTATCCACTCATTGAAGAATCAGAAAAGTTAGATCTCAAACACTTAATGGATGGCTATGAAAGTATTAGCCGCGCCTTTCCTGATGTGGCGATTAGTATTGTGCACGGTAAGATGAAAGCGGAAGCCAAAGATTATGAGATGGCGCGCTTTGTAAAAGGGGAAACCAATATCATGGTGGCTACAACTGTTATTGAAGTAGGCGTTGACGTTCCCAATGCATCAGTAATGGTCATTGAAAGTGCAGAGCGTTTTGGACTATCGCAGTTGCATCAGTTGCGCGGTCGTGTTGGGAGAGGTGCCGAACAATCTTATTGTATTTTGATGAGTGGTGATAAACTGAGTTCAGATTCAAAAATCAGAATTCAAACGATGGTGCAAACCGATAATGGTTTTGAGATTTCGGAAACTGATTTAAAACTGCGAGGACCGGGCGATTTAATGGGAACGCAGCAAAGTGGGGCACTGGATCTGCTGATTGCAGATTTGGGAAAGGATGGAGAAATACTTAAACAAGCTCGCGAAGACGCACTGAAGATCTTAGAAAATGATCCTTCCCTAGACAAAGCCGAAAACAGGACCATCCGAATGCAAATCGAATCCATGCGAAAAACAGCAGTTAATTGGAGCAGGATTAGTTAAAGATTGAGATAACAGACACCTTTGTTATTCCTCCTGTTTCAACTATTTTTAGAAGATTGTTTTCTATGAGATTTCTTTTCATTGTATTCAGTCTATGGGCTTTACCGTTTCAATTGCAAGCACAAACGGGTGCTTACTACTTGTCGCATTATACTCCTCCTGATGATCAAATAGATTTTCGGAGCATAGACATTATTCAAGATGAACAAGGAGAAATTTATTTTGCCAATAAAGGGGGCGTGCTTGAATTTGACGGAAAAAACTGGCGATTTGTTTCTGTACCAGGAACCGTTTATGGACTTTCTACCATCGGAACGCATGTGTTTCAGGCAGGCCTTTCGGGAATAGGAAAACTGGGGCCTAAGAATGAAACTCCGCGCCTCTATCAAAAGATAGCGGATGGAAATTACTTCTCATCAATCACGAATGAGCAACAAGCTTTTTTCTGTTCAAAAGACCGGATCACCATTTATGATATTTCAAAAAATGAATTAGTAAATGAAATCAAGTCAGACAGCAGCCATGGTTCCTTTCTGGGCATCTATAATGTAAGTAGTCGCGTTTATGTTCGTACAACAAAACGTGGCTTGTTGAAAGCGGAGAATCAGAAATTAGTAGCTTCTGACATTACACCCGGTAATCTGATTTTCTCAACACCCTCTTCAGATGGAAAGCGATTTTTGGTAGGTATGGATAACCATCAGGTTTATATACATGAGAATAATAGTTTCAAGGAGATTGCCATAAAAGATCAGGGCTTACTCAGCAAAAGTGTATTGGTGGATGGGGTGTGGGTAAATGATAATCTTGTTGCATTAGGAACCCTCCGTGGGGGAGTGTTATTTATTAATCCAATTACAGGAGTAACAGAACAATTCATCAATTATCAAAATGGATTACCGGATAATGAAGTGTATTGCTTAATGACAGACAAAAGACAAGGTGTGTGGGTAGCGCATGAATATGGATTTACCCGAATTGCCCCAAATCTACCTTTTCGCTCATTCGATCATTATCCCGGTTTAGCCGGAAACCTTTTATGTGCACAGACTTTTCAAAATAAAGTATACGTGGGTACTACGCTAGGCCTCTATCAACTGGTGGAGGATTTATCAGACCCATTGCCAGGTGCTCGTCTAAAAGCTGTTGAAGGTAAAAGTGGAAGAAGATCAGCAAAGGTCATCGACCCAAAAAAGGAAAACATCAATTCAACAATTGATTACAAGTTTCAAAGGGTATCTGGTATTGAAGGCAAAGTAACTCAACTGGTTGAAGTAACAGGTAACTTGCTGGCATCAGGCTTAAGTGGGGTCCATGAAGTAAATGGGCTTCAGGCTAAACTTATTTTACAAGAGCCGGTTCGGTCGGTTTTTTTTTCGCCTTCCCTTCAACAGCTGTTGATAGGGACATATACTGAGCAAGTAAAGACTTTTGTTTCCGAGAAGAATGCTTGGCGTGAAACGAATTTAATAGACTCACTCCATGATTTTATAAGCCATGCTTTTGAAGACAGGCTTGAAAACATCTGGCTTTGTGGGCGAAAGAATATTTATAAAGTTGAAACGGTAGATGGAGACATAACCGAAATCGAATCGTATGCGATAAGCAATCCATCACGGGACGAAACGGTTGGGCTAGCGTATGGCACTAATGTATATGTAGCAGCCTCAGGCCAATTTAGTCGATTTAACAACCAAACAAATACATTCATCAAGTATGACTCGTTGCCGGGGCCACGAAAATATTTTGCATCGGCAGGATACTTTTGGTTTAATGATGGCGCTAAATGGCGCACCGTTGACAAAAAATTGCAATCGTTAAAGCTCGATTGGCTGGGGCTCTTTTCAAATTTGCGCTATCTCGCACCTGATAATTTAGGCGATGGCTTATGGGTAATCACGGCCAAAAATGAATTATTCAAATTCACCAATCAAACAAATGAATCTGACCCAACAAACTATCCACTCTTTTTAAGAACGGTCAAAGGGCAGGAGGTAGCGTTAGAAAAGCGAATTGAAATTGTTCAGAACGATGGCCAGATTACATTTGAGTTTATTCAGCCCGACTATGTGGGTAGTAACACGACTCAATATCGCTATCAGGTAAAGGGCACTCAGGCAACTTGGTCGACCTGGTCATCATCCAACAATATTATTTCACTATCGTTTTTACAACCCGGAAAATATGAATTGCTTGTTCAATCGCGTGACTTGCTTGGAAAGGAGTATAATGCAGAGCAAATTAAATTTGTAGTACTCCCTCCTTATTGGCAACGATGGTGGTTTTACGCCCTGGAAGTTTTTGTGTTTAGCTTTTTTGTCACCCTATCCCTGCGGCTAGCCAGAGCCAATTCCCGCTATCGTTACTTAAGTCAAATACTGTCATTGATTACGGTGGTTATGCTCATTCAGTTTCTGGAAACTGTAATAAGTTCATTGTTTGGTTCCCGCACTTCGCCCGTCATTGATTTTGCGATTCAGGTAGTGGTTGCGCTAATGGTATTTCCAGTTGAATTTTTTGCCCGCGATGCCATGACAAAATATTCGCAAGGAAAATACCAAATCAAAAGAATTTGGGATAAAGAAAAATAGACTTCATTTAGATAGTTAGATCAAATCTGTTTTTATTACCTTCACCTAACCCGAAACCCTATTTTAGTATGAAATTACCTATTGCAGTAATTGCGTTAGCGCTCATATTAGGAAGTTGCACCCCTAAAGAAACTGTCAAAACATTAGCAGAACAAAATCCCGCGGCTGAAGGATTTAACGTTACGGATTCTGATCCGGCTGCTATACAGCTGGCTGACAGTATTATGCATGCAATGGGGGGAAGGGGAAATTGGGATGAAGCCCGTTTCATTTCCTGGAACTTCAATGGCCGTAGAGATTTGGTTTGGGATAAACAAACCGGCCAGGTACGAATTGAAAGCACGCCTGACAGTACTATCTATCTCGTGAACGAAAAAACGGGGGTAGGAAGAGTAAGAATTAAAGGCATAGAAATAACAGAGCCAGACAGTCTCAAGAAACTGTTAGATAAAGCAAAGGCCATTTGGATTAATGACTCGTATTGGTTGGTAATGCCATATAAAATAAAAGATTCAGGGGTAACCATTAAATATATGGGCGAAGATACCCTGAAGGGTAATCGCTATAATTCTCTTATCCTAACTTTTAAAGAGGTTGGGGTAACTCCTCAAAATATGTATAAACTATATGTAGATAAGCGAGAGAAGTTGGTACGTTATTGGGCGTACTATCCTAGTGCCGCAGAAGATAAAATGGGTTTTGTACGGCCGTGGGATAATTACCAAAATTATGGAGGGATTTTAATGTCAGCCGATCGGTCGGATGGAGCAGGACCTAAAAATTTAAAGGTAGATGAATCGCTACCAGATAAGCTCTTCACAGAATTTTAAAATTTTTACTATGCTTCTAAATCTTGAAACTATTCCGCATTTCTATAAAAACTATGTTAAGCAAGTTGATGAAAGTGATTTACTGCAGGCTCTTCGTATTTCGGGGCACCGGGCATTGGAGTTGGTTCATGCTATTCCGCCAAGTAAAATAGACTTTAAGTACGCACCCGATAAATGGACGGTACGTGAGTTGTTATGCCATGTAATTGATGCTGAACGTATTTTTGCTTATCGCGCTTTACGTTTTGCGCGAAATGATAAAACTCCGTTGGCAGGCTTTGAAGAAAACGATTATGCTCCAGAGGCCAATGCAAGCGGAAGAAGTATTGAAAAAATTACAGCCGAGATGGCTCATCTGAGATCTTCCACAATTGATCTGTTTGAAGGTTTTACTCCTGAAATGCTCACTCGAAAAGGAACTTCCAATAAAAATGAATTGTCAGTGGTTGCTTTGGGGTTCATTATTGCCGGCCACGAAACTCATCATTGCCATATCTTGAAAGAGCGGTATCTTGCCTGATGAATGAGGATTTTTGTTAGTATCGTTTTTATTCTACTCGTAAATGGGGCATGCTCGCCACGGGTTGGTATCATCAAAGAAATTAATCGCACTGAACATGTGTTAAAAGATCATACAGGGTTTGCGCTCTATGATCTTTCTACGAAAAAGTATTTGATTGAATATAACGTGGAGAAATACTTCACTCCGGCATCAAACACAAAAATCTTTACCTTCTATACATCATTAAAATTATTGGGCGATTCCGCCACAGCGCTGAAATATATTTATAAAGGTGATTCGTTGATTTTTTGGGGTATGGCCGATCCCTCGTTTTTATACTCGCGCACGTTTGACAATGGGCGGGCGTATAATTTCTTAACACAGTCGCCAGAAAAGTTATTTTATTCGGCTACTAATTTTAAAACAAGTTCGCTTGGCCCTGGGTGGGCGTGGGACGATTATTCTTATAATTATTCAGCAGAACGATCACCGTTCCCCATGTTTGGAAACTTAATTACCATTGAAAAAAACTTTACTGATTTTTTGATCTCTCCTCGGTTCTTCATGCAGCATTTTACGGTTGCAACGGATCCGCATAAGCGAGAAGAAATCATTCGTGACCTGGATAATAATCAACTCACTTTTTTTCCGGGTGCGGCTCAAAACAAACGTTGGGAAGTACCTTACCATTATAGCAGTGATTTGATCGCTGATTTATTAAGTGATACTCTTCAACGGGAAGTAAAAGAAATTTACTTACCACTTCCGTGGGATGCACAAGCATTGAAAAGCGTTCCGATGGATAGTTTATACAGTGAAATGATGCAGGAAAGCGATAATTTTATTGCTGAACAGCTATTGCTTCAATGTGCCGGTGTACTGAGTGATACGCTGAAACCGGAGATAGCAATTGATTTTGCTAAAAAGAATTTACTTTCTGATTTGCCGGATGAACCAAGCTGGGTAGATGGATCCGGACTTTCTCGTTATAACTTATTTACACCCCGCTCAATTGTAAAACTTTGGGAAAAAATCTATGATGAAGTCCCACAAGAGCGATTATTTAAATTGTTAGCGGTGGGCGGAAAACAAGGCACGATAAAAAACTGGTACAAAAAAGATCAGCCCTTTATTTTTGGGAAGACGGGCACGCTCAGTAACAATCACACGTTAAGTGGTTACTTGGTTACACGATCGCGTAAGGTTTTGATCTTTAGCATGATGAATAATAACTACCTTGCCAGTACAAATGAAGTACGAAAACGAATGGAGAAAATTTTATATACAATTCATGAAAGGTATTAATCTGAATAATAAGAGAATGAGAAAAAGTGTATTTGTTCTGTTGGTTTCTTTTTTATGTACACCTGGCTATAGCCAGACTATGGATATGCTCGATATAAAAATCGGGCAAATGATTTTGATTGGAATGCCCAAAGCGGAATTGGACGAAAAAGTATTGGAAGAGGTGCGCAAAGGAAAAGTAGGATCATTGATTTTTTTCGAAAAAAATATTCCAAATAAGCCGAACGCATTTGCGAGTGTGAAAAGCATGACGTGGACGTATCAAAAGGCTGCTTCTATTCCATTGTTTATTTGCATTGATCAGGAGGGGGGTAAAGTGAATCGACTTAAAGAAAAGTATGGATTTACTAAATCTGTGACAGCCGGAGCCTTGGGCAAATCAAAGTCAATAGATTCAGTGGGTTTTTATGCGGATGCAACAGCGGCAACATTAGCGGGGTTAGGGTTTAATGTAAACTTTGCTCCGGTGGTTGATCTGGCTATCAATAAAGACAACACGGTTATTGCAAAACCGGAACGTGCCTATTCAGCCAATGCGGATACTGTTGTTATGATGGCCAAGGAAGTTATCAAAATGCATCGAAAGTATGGAGTACTTACTTCACCAAAGCATTTTCCCGGCCACGGAAGTTCAAAAGAAGATACGCATTTTGGAGTAGCAGATGTTACCAACACCTGGAGCGAAAAGGAATTGTTACCGTATAAGTTGTTGCTCGATTCAGGCTATGTGGATGCCATTATGACCTCGCACATTGTAAATAAGAATTTAGATGCGAAAGGATATCCAGGCACATTATCAAAAGATATTCTGGATGGAATTTTAAGGAAGCGCCTTGGTTTTAATGGAGTTGTGTTTTCGGATGATATGCAAATGCACGCTATTTCTAAAAACTTTGGATTAGAAGAAACCATCAAGCTTGCTATCAATGCAGGTGTGGATATCATGTGTTTCTCTAATAATATTCCCGGTAGCGATGAGCGCACGGTTGATAAAGTGCATGCGATTATTAAAAAAATGGTTAGCACCGGGGAAATTAAACCTGAGCGTATTGATGAATCCTTCCAACGGATCATTCAATTGAAAAGTCGCATCGGCAATCGGGATGTGGCTGCTTATAAAGCAGAGATTGCAAAACTCCAGAATCAACTGATGGTGCAATCGGAGATTGCTAAGAAAGAAATTGATTTAAAGCAGGTAGAATCTTCACAGGAAACTCCTTCTGGTAAGAAGAAAAGGAAATCAAGAAAGAATTGAAACCGCAAAACCATGAGTAAAAATGTGATCATTGGTATCCTCACATTGCTAAGTGTAGGAAGTATCTATTTTGGGGTTCAACAAAATTCAAAAATAGATGAACGTGTTGCGGCTTGTGAGCGGAAAAAATCTGAACTCATTAAGACAGCCCAAGAGGAACAGCTAAAAGCAAGTGAGTTTCAGAAAATGGCTGAACTGGCTCAGGCGGAGGCAATGGTGCAACGAGCTTTGGCGGATGCACAAATAGAAGAGTTGAAAAAGCGAAAATAGTATGAGTGAGGACAAATCGAATCGATCCGGATGGAATTTAATCTTCACAGGGGTTATGGCAGCTGCCATACTGGTTTCTTTTTTATATGCATTTATACAACATGGTATTGCGAATAAACAAACTGCGATAGCCATCGAGTATGAGAAGTTAGCACAAGAAACTGAAATCTCGTGTTCTGAACTTAAAAAGGAGTATAATGATCGATTAGATCAGCAACGAATTGAATTAGAAAGAGTTAATGCAATGCTCCAGAAATCACAAAAAATGTTAGACGATAAGCTAAATAAGAAATCTAAATAGGATGGTATTTTCTCTGGAGCAAGCGATAAGTAATGAAGTTCCCATTATCATAAGTGTGCCTCATTGTGGCTCAGCATTTCCTGATGAAATAAAAGATCAGTATAAAGCAAAACTTATTAAAAATCCGGATGATACCGATTGGTTTGTGCAAACACTGTATGAGTTTGCCCCGGCTATGGGCATTACCATGATTGTAGCCAACTACAATCGATGGGTGATAGATTTAAACCGTGATCCTTTTAGTAAGCCGCTTTACACCGATGGAAGAATTATAACTCCTTTGTGTCCGGCTACTACTTTTTTAGGCGAACCCATTTACAAGGACGAGCGTCAGGAAGTTGAACTCACGGAAGTAAAGCGCAGGAAGGATTTATATTATCAACCTTACCACAGCAAGTTGAAGGAGTTGTTGAGGCAACGAAAGAAAAAGTTTGGAAAGGTGTTGTTGTGGGATTGCCATTCTATCCGCCAACTCGTGCCCACTATTCAAAACGAAAAATTTCCGGACCTAATTTTAGGAGATGCGGACGGTACTTCTGCGGCTCCCAACTTCAGCGAGGCGACTCTGAGTGTGCTGAATCAAGGGGGATATTCAGTTTCGCATAATCATCCCTTTAAAGGTGGGTACATTACTCGCAATTATGGCAAACCCGTAAAGAACAGGCATGCATTGCAATTGGAAATGACTAAGCTAAATTATCTGGACGATACCGAAACGAAATACGATAAAGTAAGAGCGGCCAATATGCAAGAGTTACTGAAGAAAGTGTTCGAGAAATTGGTTGAGCAGTTAAGCTAATGAGTCCGCTAAAATACTTCCACTTTAATTCTCTTCTTCAAAAAGAAGGCTGGCTTTCTCCGGCATACATTGGCGTGGATCAGAAGGGAAACATTGGATATTTATCAAGTCAAGCTCCAACTGATGTGATTGCTCTGGAATCTGTACAAGGATTTGTGCTGCCCGGTTTTCAAAATGCACATTCTCATGCTTTTCAATATGCCATGGCTGGGCTTGCCGAAAATCATGCTGCAGGAACTCAAGATGATTTTTGGACCTGGCGTGAAGCCATGTATCAATGCGCCCTTTCGGTTGATCCCGATCAGGCAGAAGCAATTGCTGCAATGCTATATGCGGAAATGGTACGCGTGGGGTATACGCATGTGGCTGAGTTTCATTATCTGCATCACGATAAAAATGGAAAACCCTATGCTAACCGGGCAGAGATGGGCGCGCGCATGGTGGCAGCTGCTCAACGTGCCGGAATAAAAATCACCTTGATTCCCGTCTTCTACCAACAGGGAGGGTTTGGCTTACCACCTCAGGAAAGACAAAGGAGATTTATTTCAAAATCGGTTGAGGAGTATTTTAAACTATTGGATGCATCCAAAAAAATTATTGAAAACTATGCTAATGCTTTTTTGGGATTTAGTGTTCACTCGCTTCGAGCTGTTGAATTACAAGACATAATAACAACATACAACAACGCTCCAGCCAATTTACCATTTCATCTACATGTAGCTGAGCAGAAAAAAGAAATTATGGATTGCCTTGCCTATTGCGGTAAGCGACCTATGCAATGGCTTTTAGAAAACATGGAAGTTAATGAGCGATTTAATTTAGTTCACTCCACACATTTGGATGACAACGAACTCGCATTATTAGCAAAGTCCGGAGCAACCGTTGTGTTGTGCCCATCCACTGAAGGAAATTTAGGAGATGGAATTTTCCGAATGAAGGAATATGCAAGCTTGGGTGGGCGCTGGTGTATAGGAACCGATAGTCATATTGGGTTAAGTCCCATGGAAGAGTTTAGAATGATTGATTACCGACAGCGATTGGTAACCAATCAGCGCAACACATTTGAAGGCGATGCCGCTTCTTATCTGATCCATGAAGAAGTAACCACGGGGCGAAGAGCCATGGGATTGAAAACTGAAAGTCATTTTGAAATTGGAAAATCCTTTGATGCGGTAGTTTATAACTCAGGATCACATTTGCTTGCCGAGACATCGGAAAAAAACCGGCTCGCAACCCTCCTGTTTACTTCTGATTCCAGCAGGATAGCAGGAACGATTATTAATGGGAAGTGGGTGGTAAAAAATCAGCATCATGTGCAAGGGCATCCAATCAAAAATGCTTTTTCAAAAACAATGCGAGCATTACGAAGCCGTTGACCCAAGAATCTGCTAAGACGCGCATGGATTGAGGCAGGGATTAGAGTGCAATGAGTAACATTGAGTCAAAAAAAAATACGCTTACTAGCGTATTTTTTTATTACTATAAAATAA
The DNA here is from genome assembly GCA_016787755.1 of Cyclobacteriaceae bacterium. Classification (GTDB taxonomy): domain Bacteria; phylum Bacteroidota; class Bacteroidia; order Cytophagales; family Cyclobacteriaceae; genus ELB16-189. The sequence continues at coordinate 661,224 of JAEUUA010000023.1, forward strand.
TCGAGTTTAAGATTGATTCTCAAGACTGGCACCAACAACATTCTTTTTTACAGACTCAATTCCGTTTTCCATTGCTGCAGTGCTCTCATACATTTCACTCTTTCCAATAATCTGACCGTTGCCGGCTTTTAAATTGAAATATGCTTTTCCATTTTTTGATTCTTTACGTTCAAAGCTATCATCGTTCAACCCGTTTTTAATTACTGACTCTACACCATTTTTGCATGCATCCATACTTGAATAACCCTCACTCGTAAGTATAACCTGATGATTACCCGCTTTTAAATTAAATTGATAATCGTTGTTTGTGCGTTGTGTGATTACAAATTTTCCCATTCTTTAATAAAATTTTAATTAAACATTTCTTTCTCTTTAATATAATAAAATAATGGGAGAAATCAAATTTTAATTTCAATTAATGCTTAAATCATTGTAAATGCTAATAAGAACAAACGATGACCCCAGAATGAAATTCGTTTACTTTTAATGATCACCATTTAATTTATTTCACTAAATGATGCTACATATCCAAACTCAGTCTTTTGTGATTTGCTATTTGTAATGATTTCATAATAGACAATTCTATTTATAGAAAGCGATAGCAACAAGTTAGGGGAAATCTAAAGAACCTCATACTTTTATAATCATGAACTACATTATTTGTGAGCAACCGAACCAGTTTTTTATAAAGACTAAAGCAACTCCTGCTTTGGAACCAGAATGTGCCTTGCTTCAAATAAAACGAATTGGAATTTGTGGAACTGATCTTCACGCTTATAAGGGTGAGCAGGCGTTTTTCACCTATCCCCGAATTCTAGGGCACGAATTGGCTGCCGAAATACTTGCTGTTGATGGAAATGATGAGTTGAAGGTGCGTGATCGGGTTGCTGTGATTCCCTACATTAACTGTAAGGAGTGTAGTGCTTGCTGCACGGGTAAATCAAATTGTTGCGAACATTTAAAAGTGTATGGTGTTCATATGGATGGTGGTATGCAGGAGGTAATCAATTTTCCTACTCGATTATTGCTGCCAGCCAATGATCTTTCCTTCGATGATATTGCATTAGTTGAGCCCTTGGCGGTTGGTGCACATGCGCTGCGAAGAGCACATATACAGAAGGGAAAAACTATTGTTGTTTTAGGATGCGGTCCCATTGGCATGGGAATCATTCAACTTGCAAAAATTTTAGGTGTTACTGTTTTTGCTATAGATGTGAATGAACATCGATTGACATTGGCTAAAGAAAAATTTGGTGCAGACCACATTTTAAAGCCATCTCCAAAAATGTTCAGGAAAATTAATCAGGACGAACTAGCTCATACTGTTTTTGATGCTACGGGAAACAGACAAGCCATTGAAAGTGGATTGGAGTACATGGGGCATGGAGGAACGCTTGTGCTGGTTGGTCTAACGAAAGGTGAACTCACTTTTCACCATCCTTCTCTGCATGCAAAGGAAACTACCTTGATGAGTAGCCGAAATGCAACCCGCGAAGATTTTGAGTTTGTACTTAACGTTTTGCGTAAGAAGAAATTTAATACGGAAGCATATATCACCCGCAACGTATCGTACCACTCAATCCTTACTGAGTTTGATGCCTGGTCTACACCAGATTCGAAGGAGATAAAGGTGGTAACGCGTTGGGAGTAGTCACAGATTCTCTGATTACTATACTAATCTGTGGCTTTAAATCTCTAATACCCTTTCGTAATTCCTTTCTCAATAGCTGGCACACCTTCTTTCATCCACGGTGGCATAGGCGCGGCTTTCAAATAGTAATCAAAAAACTGCTTCATTCGAATTTGAAAGTCCATCCGATTTTCACGCTTCACCGGCCAGTGTGGTTCACCATTGTAGTTCAGCATCCATACAGGCTTATTCAATCTGCGCAGCGCCATATACATTTCTATCCCCTGATACCACGGCACTGCACCATCGGCATCATTGTGAAGGAGCAGTAATGGAGTTTTAATTTTATCCGCAAAGAAGATGGGCGAGTTCTCGATATAGTGCATGGGCTTTTCCCACAGGCTTCCACCAATGCGACTTTGAGAATGTTCATATTGAAACATTCTACTTAACCCACTTTCCCACCGGATGCCACCATACGCGCTAATCATGTTTGCAACAATAGCCCCCGCTTCACCTGCTTTAAATAAGTCGGTGCGTGTAACCATGTAAGCCGTTTGATAGCCGCCCCAACTATGTCCTTGAATGCCAATATTCTTTTCATCAACAAATCCTTTTGAAATAAGGTGAGTAATACCAGGCATGATACAGTTCATGGCACTTTCACCGGGAAAACCAATCTTGTAAACAATATCGGGCACAAACACAAGATAGCCATCACTTACATAGGTTGAGCGATTGATGGTTGAACGCAGCGGAGTAGGATGAGTATACCCATGAAGATTGTCGCTTTCTTTTTCATAGAAGTAAACAATCATCGGATACTTTCTCTTTGGATCAAAGCCTTCAGGTTTGTAAAGCAATCCCCGCAAAGGAATGTTGTCAAGTGAAGTCCAGTTCGCCAACTCTACATTTCCCCAGAAATAATTTTTCATTTGTGGATTGGCATCGCTGATCTTTTTGGGCGTTGATAGATTTAAATCAGAAGCCCATACATCCGGGAACTCTCGAAAACTTTCACGTGTAAAAAGAATTTTATCAGCTTGGGTTGCTTTCACCACTCCGCCAAAGCGGTAATTATCCATCAGTAGCTTTGTGAGCTTTCCATCTTTCAGCGAAAGGGTATAATAACCCGATGCTTTTGTAGTTTCATTAAAAGCAGAAAGTAAAAGTTCCTTTGCAGGATCGAAAAAGCGTTGCTCAACATCCAGCCGGACATTGCGAAATACAATTTTTTCTTGCCTTCCGATTTTAGTCAAGTTGACTGGGATCTTTTTGTTTTCAGGATCAAATGCCCATAGATCATAGCGATCGTAGACGATAAACTGATGATCGTTGGCCGTCCAACCTGCGGCACCATAACTGCTCGGATAATCGGGATGATCATCTTCTTCATCGGCAAGAGCAACTTTTAAATCAGGCGCGAGTTTAACCGTACGATCAGCAGCAACTGAATAGGAAAACCAAGCTGTGTCGGGCAAGCTAAACCAGTACACAAAATTTGCCTTGGGCGAAAGGCTTGCATTCCCTTTTACCTGAGTAGCAATCTTCTTTCGTGATTTATCTTTTGTGTTATACACGTAAAGATCATTCGCTGAGAAACCTTCCCATGTAATGGCCTTCCGATACGGCACATTTGTTTCGCCTAAAAAGGTGGCAGAGTTTCCTTCATCACCCAGATCAATAGATGGAACTTCGGCATCCGCCAGTTGCATCAATTGTTTAGTAGCAAGATTTATCGATGCCAAATACGATCGCTTCTTTTCAATAGCCAATTGCCGATTTTGTTGAGGGTAAATGTAAGGATCATCACCTCTCCATATTTCTACACTTACAATTTCCTCAGTTAACAAGGTTGTGTCTTGCACAACAGGCTTTGGTGTTGAGCCAAAGAAAAGAGTGTTACCATCTTTTGAAAACAGGGGTGTGTAGTTTTCACTTACGATCCAGTTTTGTGGAATGCCCAGTGAAGTTTCAACATCTAACAATTGTGCAGAAGTGTTTCCGTTTTTCCAATGATAGAGTTTGTAAAATCTGATTTGAGCTTTAGTTGTATCCGTATCCACTAAGAAAGCAGTTTGGTTTCCATCTTCGCTTACCGACAATCCTTTGTATTTATATTTTGGTTTCCCTTCATGGAGATTCTTAAGTTCATTTTTATGTAAATCATACCAATACACTCCGGCATTCATCGTAGAATCATTTCCTGTAGAGCTAAACAGCACCCCTTGCCCATGTTTTGCAAACGTATAATCTGTTACATATCCGAATAAAGTTTCTTTGCTGTTGATTAGATTTCTTAACACTAACGTATAGCCCGTATCATCTGAATTCTTTCTTGGTTTTTTAATTTTCTTGCTAGGATCTGGTTTGGGTTCTCCGGCTTTAGGTTTCTCTTCCTTCTTCACTTCTTGTTGCCAGGCCACCCAGCCACCGGCTTTCTCAGGAACTTTATACGATTTCACGTCTGCTATTTTCTCCGTCTTACGACTGGAGAAGGAATAAATTCCAAGAGAATCTTTTGGTAGATCGTCTTTCTTTTTTTTCAGCCTGCGAAGATCTTTCAACACCTCATGCTGGGGCTTGATTTTAAAAATAGCGTAGCGACTATCAAACGTGAGAGAAATATCAGCCGCCCGCTTTACTGAATCTTGTGTGTTGGATTTGAGATTATAAAAAATAATTTTTCCATCTCCATCTTGCGGATTAATGGTAATAGCTGCATTGGCTCCATCGGGAGTTAATGCTTTATAGGTGATTTCTTTCCAACTGTCATACACCGTATGGTCTAGTGCTTTCTTAACAGTAGGAGGTGAAACAGATTTTTTCTGGCCGAAGCTCAGGCCACCTATCAGCAGAAAAGTCGTCAATAAAATTAACCGCATAGAATTATTTTTTTGTGAAGATACTGACTGAAAAAGAAACGGAATTCATAATTTTTATCAATGGCAAAGACAGGCACGAAGGCTATCTTTGGGTATAATTAATACGTTTATGGAACTCACACTCACCACGCCAGCTCTGCTATTTCCAACGGTTTCGCTGATTCTGCTAGCATTCACCAATCGATTTTTAGCGGTTGCTGCTCTTATTCGTAAACTGGCAAGTGAATATCATACCAAAGAAGATAAGCGAATAGCCGATCAGATTCAGAATCTTCGGGTTCGCCTGCGCCTTATTCGCGACATGCAAATGCTGAGTATTGTTTCTCTGTTTTTAAGTGTGCTCAGCATGTTCTTTTTGTTTAACGGCCAGGAGCAAATTGCCAAATATGTTTTTGGTGCCGCGTTAATCTCACTAATGATTTCGTTGGGGCTATGCTTACGCGAGATTCAAATTTCTACCCGAGCGTTGTCAATCCAACTAAAAGATATTGGAGAAGAGGTAAGGTTGTGGGATCCGATCAAGAAGTTGGTAAAAAAGAAGAGTGATTAATCAGGATTATTCACAAACCATAATACCATGGTTGAAATAAATCCAATTAAGAATAACAATACTCTTCTATAAGATCGTGTTTTCCAGAATTCGTAAAAAGCGACTAATACAACAACACCTAAAATTATAGTGGCTGGAGCAAAATTTTCTTTCTCGAAAGTAGCAATAGAAAGATTACCATGATAAATCATAAACCCCGGTAGCAACCAAACCAAACTATGCAAATTTTTCCACTGTCGCCCCAATATCCGCTCACTGGTTTTGTTAGAGGTGATGAGCATCAAGGATAAAATCGGAATCATAATCCAAACCGGCTGTAACGCTGGCTCTAGCAACTGACCCAGAATTGATTCATCGCGTTTTAAAAAGAAGAGCCCGCTGGTTAGTCCATGAGTGAGTAGCCACGTTCCGGCAACAATGCCTAAATCTTTGCGGTATTTTACTAACCAGCGCTGATATGGATTTTCTCTAAAGAAACCCAACCGCATAAACATGGATGGCAATAAAGTAAAAGTCAGCAGTACCGTTCCACAAATGGCACTAAACCCGGCTGGTTCGCCCACTTGAAAATAGCCTAAGCCTAAAAGGACTACTAACGTTGGGATGCTTATAATCCACAACCATTTTTTTAAATCGACTCTAACAAGATCAAGAAACACCATGCTGTTTCAATTATAAACAAACTCTCCGTGCGGAGACTTTAAGGTAACTTGTTTAGCTTTTGAGGTTTCCACCCGACCGATCACTTGAGCTTCAATGCCAAAGGATTTAGAAATGTCTATTACTTGTTGAGCATGAGCTTCCGGCAAATAAATCTCCATGCGATGCCCCATGTTAAATACTTTATACATCTCCTTTGGATCAGTGCCTGAGGCTCCGTGAATAAACTTGAAGAGAGGCGGAATCTCAAAAAGATTGTCTTTAATCACGTGCAGATTTTCTATAAAGTGTAGAACTTTAGTTTGCGCACCTCCGCTGCAATGAACAACACCGTGAATCTGAGTTCTCAGGTTTTTCAAAATCTCTATCATTACCGGAGCATAGGTGCGCGTGGGTGAGAGAACAAGTTTACCCATGTTTAATGGAACTCCGGGGACTTCGTCAGTAAGTTTATAGTTGCCAGAGTACACCAAATTTTCAGGCACTGCTTTGTCGAAACTTTCAGGATACTTTGCCGCGTACATATGAGTAAAGATATCATGCCGCGCGGAGGTAAGCCCATTGCTGCCCATCCCACCATTGTATTCATGCTCGTAGGTGGCTTTACCGGATGAAGCTAAACCCACAATCACATCGCCCGCCTCAATATTTCCATTATCAATTACATCGCTGCGTTTCATCCGCGCAGTTACTGTGCTATCCACAATAATGGTGCGCACCAGGTCTCCTACATCGGCTGTTTCTCCCCCGGTGCTATAAATTTCCATTCCATATTTGCGGAGCATCTCCAACACTTCTTCCGTGCCATTGATGATGGTTGAGATGACTTCGCCTGGGATTAGATTTTTATTTCTTCCAATGGTGGATGACAACAAGATAGGTCCGGTAGCGCCCACACAAAGTAAGTCATCGATGTTCATGATGATGGCATCTTGGGCAATACCCTTCCACACCGATAGGTCTCCGGTTTCTTTCCAATAAATGTAGGCCAATGATGATTTGGTGCCCGCGCCATCCGCATGCATAATCGTACAATAGGCAGCATTGCCACCTAATTGATCAGATACAATTTTGCAGAATGCTTTAGGGAAAATTCCTTTATCCAGATTTTTTATGGCCTGGTGAACATCTTCTTTGCTGGCGGATACTCCGCGTTGATTATATCGATCGGACATTTTAAAAACGACTTCGGGTAAATGATTCTGCAAAGGTGTTAATTTTTTCTTTTAATCTCCGATTAGTTTGTGATTGAGAATGAATATTCGGTAGCTAAATAGAATCCAGATATAAGTCTTCAACTTTCTTGCGTGCCCAGGGCGTTTTTCTAAAAAAAGTAAGACATGACTTTATACTCGGATCGTGCATAAAACAATTCACTGGAATGCGATCAGCTAATTCATCCCACCCATATTTGTCGACCAAAAAATTCAGAATGAACTCAAGGGTTTTGCCATGCAAAGGATTATTGGGTTGTTCACTCATAATGGATTGTTTTTAATGAAGTTGAATAATCGGCCTGTAAATCCTCAGGTAATTTTGAAAGCACACTACCAATTTTCTTAAGTTGTTGCTGATATAAATTATATAAGACTGTTCCTGTGCTTAAAGGAATCTTTGAGGCTACTACTTTTTCACAAAAGTAAATGCGCAACTCCAACTCGGTCTGTGGTAACCCTGAGTATTTTATTTGTCGATGGGTATAGCGCAATATTTTACGAAGAATCTTTTTAGTCAGGTATAAATTACGGCCAGAGACTTCTTCAAAAAGTAACTCAATTTCTGTTTTCACTTGTTGAATATATCCCGGCTCATCATGTGCTTCAAACAGCAAATAACTCAACAACTCTTTATTCTCCTTTTTGCATTTGGCTAACCGAAGGCAAAGAGTTTGTAACACATCTGAATCTACGTGTTGTAACTCTTTTCGGATGTCACTTATTGATGCGGAAGTCATCTTAAATAGATAAAGCGCAAAGGTGCAAAGAATGCTTGGATTCTTGATATTGTTGACGAATTCTTACTGTTTGTTGATGAATTATTGGGAGATTAGCACCGCCAGGTGATTGCCATGCAACTCTAGCTAAAATCTTACGTCTTAGAGTAAACCCTCGCCACATGATTCGAAATTACCTTCTCATCGCCACCCGTAATCTTTTCAAAAACTTAGGCTATACCTCCATAAACATCTTTGGCCTTGCTATTGGATTAGCCTGCTGCTTGCTTGTTACTCTTTACATTCGATTTGAGCTGAGCTATGAGAATTTTCATGAGCACAAGGAATCAATCTACCGCTATATTCCTCGTGGTGAACGGGATGGAAATGTTAGCATGCAGACCATGCTACCTTCAGGCTTTGGCCCGTTAATAAAGGATAACTTTCGTGAAGTAGAAAAATTCACGCGCTTTTCGGATGTGGATGAACGGCCCATGATACGAATGGGGGATCAATTTCTGGATGCAAAAACCCTTTCTATTGCGGATCCTGACTTTTTCCAAATTTTCAGTTTCCGACTTATGCAGGGTGATGCCGCTACTGTGCTGGCTCGCCCAAATACAATTGCCATTGCCAAATCGGTGGCTGATAAATATTTTCCCAATGGGGATGCCATCGGGCAGGTAATTCGATACAATAACAAATACGATTATGAAATAACGGGAGTGTTTGAAGATGTTCCCGCTAACTCACATTTACAATTCACCTACCTCACCACCTTCGAAACCATCGCTAAGATGATTCAGGATCAATATAATTTCCCAGCCGATCAATTCTTAACCAGTCTTGATGCGTGGAATTACTCTACCTATTTCTACATTCCTATTGAAAAAGATATTGATGGCTTAGCAAAGAAGATCGATCGAAAATTTACCGAAGCGCAGAAAGCAGAATTTAATGATCAGGCGTTAGGTGACTGGCTGCAACCCTTATCTGAAATACATTTTACAAAAGGAATAAAAGCCGACTCAGCCAATGGTGATATCAGTTATGTCTATATATTCTCAGCAGTAGCGTTGTTTATTCTTATTATAGCGTGTTTCAATTTCATGAATCTTTCCACTGCTCGTACTATGAAGCGTGCGAAGGAAGTTGGATTGAGAAAAGTGATGGGTGCATTTCGATATCAACTCATCAATCAATTTTTGGGTGAGACGGTTGTGCTGGTTGCTATTTCTTTGGTGATAGGAATTATTTTGCTTGAGTTGCTGGTACCGATGTTTAATTCTTTGGTAGGTCAAAATTTAGAAATAGTCTATTTCGGCACTAATAGCGTAGTACTATATATACTTGGCATTGGGTTAATTACAGGAATAGTTGCCGGAAGTTATCCTGCCTTTTACCTCAGCTCTTTTGTACCTGCCGATGTATTGAAAGGACAAAAAGGTCCGTCTGGCAATGCGGGATTAAGAAAGACGCTTACCGTGTTGCAGTTTGGAGTGGCTGCCTTTTTAATGATCGGTACGCTGGTAGTTTATCAACAAATGAATTTTATTCAAAACAGAAATTTAGGATTCGATAAGGAAAGCATCGTTTACATGAATCCACCCTCTGAGTTGTGGAATAAAAAGGAAGTGATAAAACAGAACTTACTTTCAAATTCAAGTTTTAATACAGTCACGTTTTCAAATGGCACTCCGGGTATGGAGAGTTCTACCTGGCAGTATGATTTTCCGGGTTTTGATATTCCCAAGCGAAGCATGAACACCATGATCATCGACTACGACTACCTCAAAACGTTTGGGTTGGAATTGGTTGCGGGCCGCGATCTCTCAACAGAGTTTGGCACCGACTCAACCGAAGCTTACATACTCAATGAAGCAGCTGTTGAAGAGCTGATGTTGGAGAAACCCATCGGCACACCTATGCGCGCGTTGGATGGACACCCTGTGGGGCGAATTGTTGGTGTGGTTAAGGATTTTCATTACCGATCACTTCATAGAAAAATTGAACCGCTTGTATTGAGATATGATCCGAATAACATGTGGTGCATGTCCGTGAAAATGAGCAGTGGAAATTTGAAGGACAATCTTGCAACTCTTGAAAAGGAGTGGAAAAAATTAGCACCTGACTATCCATTCAGCTATCAATTTGTAGATGAAACCATTGCGCGACAATACAAAGCCGAACAAAACACCGGAGTGCTGATTGGTTCATTTGCATTGTTAGCAATTGTTATTGCTTGTCTTGGTTTGCTTGGACTTACAGCTTTCATGACGGAGCAGCGGAAAAAAGAAATTGGTGTGCGCAAAGTGTTGGGGGCTTCCGTTTCCGGGATCATCATGTTGCTGTCGAAAGAATTTTCACGGCTGGTGCTAATTGCTTTCCTCATTGTAGTGCCCTTGGCTTGGTATGTAATGAACCAATGGCTTGCCGATTTTGCATACCAGGTTCAGGCGAGTCCATTCATTTTTATTGGAGCGGGACTCATTATTTTGGGGATCGCATTTGCTTCGGTTTTTTATCAGGCTTTGAAGGCAGCTGTAATAAATCCTAGCGAAACGTTGAGGAACGAATAATCACAAAGTAAATCTTCAAGATCATTCATAATAAAAAGTATCTTTACGGCCACTAATGTAAAGCCATGAGGAAACTTATTTGTTTGGTATCGATTTTATTTTGCGTTGTAGTTGCTAAGGCACAGCCTGTTGCCGGTTCAACCATCACCACCGAAAAGCAAAAATTTGTTTTAGAATCTATTACCACTGAGCTTCAACGTCCGTGGGGAATGGCATTCTTGCCGGATGGTCGCGCGATGGTAACTGAAAAAGATGGAGAAATTAGAATTATCAAAGACGGTAAGCTGCTCGAAGAAAAAATTAGTGGTGTGCCTGAAGTATTTAATAATGGGCAAGGGGGTTTGTTAGATATTCAATTGCATCCGGATTATGCAAAAAATGGTTGGATCTATATCTCGTATGCAAAACCTGATGGAACCAAAGGTGGCGCAACAACAATTGCTCGCGTTAAATTGCAAGGCAATGCGTTTACCAACGTAGAAGAGTTATTTATGGCACAACCATCTTCCCCTTCAGGTGCACATTTTGGATCGCGCATTGTGTTTGATGGCAAGGGATATATTTTCTTTTCGTGTGGCGAGCGTGGTAAGATGGAAAATGCTCAAGATATTACAAACCACTTAGGTAAGATTATGCGTCTGCATGATGATGGCCGTGTTCCTAAAGACAATCCTTTTGTTAACAAAGTTGGTGCTAAACCAGAAATTTGGTCGTACGGACATCGCAATCCTCAGGGATTATATTATGATAAAGCGACAAGCACGCTTTGGGATGGTGAACATGGCCCCAAAGGCGGTGATGAATTGAATAAAGTAGAGAAAGGGAAAAATTATGGCTGGCCTGTGATTACGTACGGTATTAACTACGATGATAAACCCATTACAGATATAACTAAGAAAGATGGCATGGAACAACCTGTTCGTTATTGGGTTCCCTCTATTGCCCCTTGCGGGATGACCATGGTGACCAGCGATAAGTATCCAAACTGGAAAGGAAATTTTTTAGTAGGTGCTTTGTCTTTTCAGTTGGTTGCCCGTGTTGAAGTTGCCAATGGAAAATTTGTGGCGGAGGAAAGAATCCTTGAAAAGATTGGTCGTGTGCGCCATGTGGTGCAAAGTCCGGATGGGTATATTTATGTACTTACTGAAAACCCGGGAACAATCAGTAAACTGGTTCCTGTAAAGTAACGCACAATCATTTCTGTTTTACAAAGCTTTGCTCCAGCATTACGAGTGACTTTAATAATTCTGTGGTCACACTTCCAGGCTCACCATGGCCAATAGCTTGACCGTTTATTTTTGTAATGGCCTGAATTCTTTTTGTGCTGCTTGTAAGAAAAGCTTCTTTAGCGTTGAGTATATCAGTGATTGTGACAGGACCCTCAACAACTTTGTAATATGAGGAGGCACAGGCAAGAACTTTTTTTCGGGTAACTCCTTTTAATACATTTTTCTCCGGGGTCATTATTACGTTATCCTTAGTAACAATAAAGAAGTTGCACCGGGGAAATTCACTCACCGTTCCATTGATGTGATACAGCACATCATCAGCTTTTTGTTCTGCAAGTTTAGGTTGCAGCCATATGCCCATTGTATAATTGATCGTCTTAGCTTCTGGAATATCGCGTACATACTCACGAGTTATTATACTTAATGATTTCGGCACATGGTTATCCTGAAAAGCCAATGGGTTTTGCATGATAATAAGATTTGGAGCCACAGGTTGATAGGCATCCGGAGAATACCCACCTGTAAGAATCATGCGCATGCTTGAGTTGGGCAAATTATTTTTCTTCTGTAGTTCTTGTAAAATCGAATGCAACTGATCCTTTGAATAAGGACAAGAAAGATGCATGAACTGCGCAGATTGAATAAATCTATCCAAATGATCTTCTACATAAAGTAGTACATCCTCCCGTACGCGAAAGAAATCAAAAATTCCATAACCCCGTTGAATGGCAAGATCGCTGATATGAAGAGTAGCTTTCTCTGCTTCAATCAATTGGTTATTTAGAAAAACAAACATGCTATTTCTTTATGGTATTGTATTTTTTCAAAATGTTGCGAACATCGTTCAATGGTAAGGCTTCAACACGATGCCCTTCTTTACCGATCACGGTAGTTGCTTGAAATAAAGAATTGATAATGGCTTCTTCGGTAGCTTCAATCGTTGCTAAAAAAAGTGGAGACATGGCATCATTATTCAACAACGTAACGGTAGATGTAATTTCTTTAGAATCGTAAGGGACTCGAACCAATGGATTTGTGGAGAAGGCAATTACATAATCGCCACTGCCATTGGAAGCAATCCCGCCCGTTCGGGCAAGTCCCATCATGGCGCGCTTAGCAATCCGTTCCAGATTTCGGGAATCTAATGGAGCATCCGTGGCAATTACAATAATACATGACCCATCTGGCTTGTCGCTGATCAACTCACTCAGATAAAATTTCTTAAGTTCTTCTCCGACAGGAGCACCATCAATTTGTAGTACCCCACCAAAATTTGTTTGCACTAATGCTCCCACCCGATAACCGCCTAATTTATCTGGGAGTTGCCGCGATGCACTTCCAATTCCACCTTTAAATCCAAAACAAACAGTTCCTGTTCCTGCACCCACAGCGCCTTCTTCAACTTTTTCGGTACTTGCTTTTGCAAGGGCACTTAACACATCTTCCTGTGATACATGCATACCACGAATATCATTCAAGTAGCCATCATTGGTTTCGCCAACAACTGCATTTACTGATTGCGCTTTTTCGTTACCGGGTTGTGCTAACGTGTAACGAATAACAGCATCCATGGCCTGTGGTACACTTAATGTATTTGTTAACACAATAGGTGTTTCAAGATTTCCCAACTCTATCACTTGAGTGCTACCGACTAATTTTCCAAATCCATTCCCAATATAAATGGCTGCGGGTACTTTCTCTTGAAAGAGATTACCTGGATGTGGAATTATGGCTGTAACTCCGGTGCGTATATTATCGCCAATAATTTTAGTGGTGTGACCCACGCGCACGCCCGTTACATCGGTAATCGAATTTGTTTTACCTGTCGGTAAAACACCAATAACAATTCCAAAGTCACGCGCTTGTCCCCGTTTATCCTGTGCTAATGCATACTGATTGAGTGTGAATAAGAGAAGAATTAATAGAATTAGTTGTTTCATTTTTTAAAAGTATAATGACGAAACATTTCCCACACCACGATGCCCAAACACACAGAGATATTTAATGAATGTTTTGTGCCCAGTTGAGGAATCTCTAGAGCAAGATCCGCCAGAGCGATTGCTTCCTCGCTTACCCCGTGTACTTCGTTGCCAAAAACCAGACAATACTTTTTATCTTTTTCACCATAGAATGTTTGCAGTGGCAAACTATCTGTAGTTTGTTCTACAATCACGATGGTATACCCTTCGTCTTTTAATTTTTGAATGGCAATAGCTGTGCTTTCGACATGCTCCCACGCTACTGATTCGGTAGCACCCAGCGCAGTCTTTTGTATTTCGCGATGTGGAGGAGTGCCTGTAATTCCCGTCAGGAATATTTTTTCAACCCGAAAGGCATCTGCCGTGCGAAAAGCCGAACCTACATTGTGCAGGCTACGCACATTATCCAATAAAATACAAACGGGAATCTTCTCTGAATCCTTAAATTGACCAACAGAAATACGACCGAGTTCATCAAGAGAGAGCTTTTTCATGCCGCAAGTTCATTTTTCAAAGCAGCAAGGTACGAGTATCTTAAAAGCTGGATAGCAATTTTTTTATCGACTTCGGTTTTTACCTGAAAGGAGATCCAACCGGAGTCTTTAAACACATGATGTTCATTAACACAATACTTCAGCATAAGTTCAGATTTAGTTTTTCTGCTAAATAAAATATCCAGCAATCCATTACCATGAATATGACCTAACTCTTTGCCATTAAAATTAAATTGAGTGCCTCCGAATTTATGCATCTGCAGGGCGACATGTTCCCACGAAAGAACTTCATTCTCTATTTCATCCAAATAATCCAGAAGATACTTGTTTGAAAATATTGAGCTGATTTTCAGCAGTGCATCAAACAAATGAGGAAGAACAGGCACATGTTTTAAAGGAGCCGCATATTTTACAACGAGATTAAACATTTTTCTCGCTCAGTATTTTAATGTGTTCCATCACACGAAGATGCACGTTTCGTGTAATGCTTTCGGACCAGATGTTGAAATACCAGACCGGGAATACGTAGAGCTTATACCAGGAATTTCCAATTAGTGTTGTTGTTCCATCGCCATTGTCTTTTAAAATAAACTGCCCACGAAGAATATCAATGTGTCCCATAATTTCAGGATCGTGTGGCTGACTGATAATGTCGAAGGTTAGTTCTTCATTGGGTTTGTAAACGATCATTTTCTCTTCAAACACATAACCATTTGAAAAAATACATTTTCGACCAGCACCTACTTCGTGCCCATCCACAGTACTTTGTACCGGGCTTGGCATCCCGATTTCAAAAAGCCAATAGTTTTCCTTTATTGTGATGGGTTCATATTCAACTACAAGGGGCCATACTTTGTCAATAGGTGCGTTTACAAGTATGGTATCCGATACCATGTTAACATTTTCATGTTCTGAAAAATTATCGGCAGCGATTAAAATAAAAATCACTCCGAAAAGACTCATGTTAAGTGTGTTGTTTCTTCTTCTGTAAATGATTCGACCCACAAGAGCACCCGTTACCACAAATCCAAAAATTAATGGTGACACAATGATCAGACAGATAAACCCTTCTCTTAAAAAAATGAAGCTGGCTAAAATAGCAAGAACAGAAGCCACCGCAGACCACCCTATATATCGAGAGGTTTTTAGTTGCAACGGATGCCAATACCAGGCACACACTAATCCCATCAAAATGGGCACAATTATGAAAGAAGAATAAATAAAAATCCCTGAGCTGTTTCCCATGTTGTTGCCCTCTAGATTATCAATAAGGTATTTGTTAAATCCTACAATTACCAGTGAGATAAGATTTGCCACCAGAATACCCTTATAGATTCTTGATTTAGTGTGTGTGTTTGACTCCATATTTTTTATCTTATTACCTAAAGTAACACCAACATTATGAATTATTTAACATTCGGTAAGTCAAAATTTTCGTTGTAGCGCTATGAAAAGAATTATCTGGCTATATATGATGCTACTGGGTTGCAATTTGTATGCTCAGGAAGCATGGAAAAATGTTTATACCGAAAGTGCCTGGGCAGATCGCGATCGATGGCAAAAAGCAGACGAACTCATTAAGCAATTAAATCTTAAAATGGGAAGTCAGGTGGCTGATGTAGGTTGTCACGAAGGGTATATGACAACTAAACTTTCCAAGGCTGTGGGAGCTCAAGGAAAAGTGTATGCCGTAGATGTAGAGCAACCTAAGCTCGATAAGTTAGCCACAAATCTTGTGAAGAGAAATCTCACCAATGTGCAAATTATAAAAGGTGATTATGATAACCCAAAGTTGCCACTCAACTCATTAGATGCCGTTATCATTCTGGACACGTATCATGAGATGGATGATCATGATGCAATCCTGCAGCATATTAAATCTGCCTTAAAACAAAATGGACGTTTAGTAATGTGCGAAGCCATTGCTGATGAGCGAAGAGCCTTATCAAGAGCCGATCAGGAACGCAAACATGAATTAGGAATGAACTTCGCATTGGAAGATTTGAAAAAAGCCGGCTTTACGGTTCTCAAGGAGCAAGATTCGTTTGTTGATCGTACGAAAGAAAAAGGAGATAAGATGTGGTTAATTGTTGTAAGGAAATAATGCATGGCTAGCTAAGGGTAATAGTAAGTATAGTTTCCCCAAGGGTTGCAGCAATACCTTCTTGCCTTAATCGATTTAATTCCAGATAAATATTTTTATTAATCTTTTCCAAAGGTTTTATAGATTTAATGAATAAGGGATGTAATTCAAAGAAGTTGTTCTCAATACCAGGAGAGTCCAATAGACAATTTTCTGATTGAGTGTCAATATCATCTTGCAGATCAGTTAAGTCATCCAAAAATAAAAACAAAGGCATCACGGACTCCCAATGAGTAAAAATCATATCATAATCATGTGGGAATAAGGCTGTAGAGTAGAGATAGGAATTTGCGCGCTGCAGGGACTTGTATTTAGCCGGAAAGTTTGAAAATGGACGTTTAACCAAAGAATTCTCGATTCGCGAAATTTCTTTTTCAGAAATTCCTACCCTGGAAAGGATCGAATGACATTCTTGCTGATGTTGGATGTTCGTAATTTGGTTTGCTTCCTGCTTAGCTGCACTATGGAGGATTTCTTCGATTAAAAGAAGATGAGTTTCAGACAGAACCTTATCCAAATTCGATTTTAAGAATAAATCAAATAGAATGGGTATGAATAAATACCCCGGACTTTGAGATAAAAAAGTTTTCCGCCCCTTCCAGTAATCATTATTTTTTGGAACCTGACGCGAGTAAAGCAGTTCAACAACATCAGGATGAATGGCGAGATCAAATTCAAGATACGTTTGAAGAGTAGACATAAAAAATGCATTCGAAAGTCCTATGATAGAACGAATCGAATGCCTTTACCGGGTGAGTAGAAAAAAACTGTTAAACTTCATTTCCCCACTCCCACCAGCGAAATTTTACCAAAGAGGGTTTTGCAAGATTCTTGTTGGCGTACATTTTAACAATTTCACGCAGCCCGTCCATGATCTTACTCCGTTCGCCTTCAGGTAGCTTCGCCAGCGCTGCCATTGCCGTATCTACTTTTGTAATTTCAAAATTAAGGTCGTTCATACATTTATAAGTTTTAATCTAAATTAGCAGATACGCTAAATGATTTCATCATATAAATGAATATATTTTCTTGAAATTTTCAATAAGCGGTAAAGCCGATACAAATATTACAGCCATCTTACATTAGCATACTATTTTTAGAATTACTTCCTTTATTGAGCCAAATGAATAGTCACCCCGAAGAGTTAAAAAGGAGGAAATATTTATCCAATTTAATTTATTGGATAATGCTGGTTTTGCTGACTTTCTACCTTTTTCTTCAAATTACTTTTGAATCTAAGGCGTTCGATTTTTTAACATTTGATGATTGGGTTCCGATTTTATTGGTAGGGGTTTCAGCGATATCCTTGGTGCTAAATAAATACAATTATGGGCGCGCTTCACGCAGTATCTTTCTTTTGAGTTGGATAACCGCTGTAACCGTATTGCCTGTTGTACTTTCTGATATTTCTCCAGGCTCGTATTTGCTTCATCCCATCTTGTGCATTTTAACAAGTCTTATGATTCATCTTTTCTTTTCATGGTATGAAGATCGGTGGATCTATTTATTTTTTCTTGCCACATCTTTTTTTCTTACCAGCTTCTCTTATTATTTCCTTTTCACATACGATTTATCAGAAAGTTTTCGTCAGTTACCACTTAACAGGATTCAATTTATTGTGATCTATTCAATGAGTTGGGTATTCATTAATTTAACCTTGATTTATGTGTACCGAATCAATTGGGATGCGTACATGGAATTACAAAATAAAAATGAACTTATAGAACACCTGAATAAAAACCTCGAGACGAAAGTAGAAATACGAACCCGACTGCTGCGAGAGCAGAATTCAAAGTTGATGGAATACGCTTTTGTTAATGCACATGTTTTGAGGGCACCCGTAAGCAGAATTTTAGGGTTAGTTCATCTCCTGGTAAAGTCGGATTCCGAAAGTCAAGACAAGGAAATAATAAGCCATTTGGAGGAAAGTTCAAAAGAACTGGATGAAGTGGTTCGCAAATTGTCAATTACCTTGCGGGAAGCAAAAGATGAGGATAAAACATTAGATTAGGAGATCGAAAACATTAAATTGAAAATCATTTTATCCCTGCAATTTCCTATCTCAGTTTACTTTTATTTCGAGTACTTTTTTTAAATATGGATCGTTTCCGATCACGGTTGAGTGAGTTCCTACAGGAACATCGGATGCTACTAAGGTGCCTACACTGATTCGAAATTTACCTACTGTTGGTTCAAAGGAAGTGGCAGGAGGAAAAGCCTGAATTCTTCCTTTTTGCATCTGTAGTTCTGACATCTTGCTTCTATATTTGCCAACTGCTTGTACTACACAGCGTGTTAAGAGCACAAAACGAGTAGTTCATTTTTTTTAAATACGTGTAGAATATGGCCGGAGAGAAAGCAATGGAAACACCCCTTATGAAACAGTACAACGCCATCAAGGCGAAGTACCCAGGTGCATTGTTGTTATTTAGGGTGGGCGATTTTTACGAAACCTTTGGCGAAGATGCTATCCGCGCTGCCCGGGTACTTGATATCACATTAACAAAAAGAGGAAATGGCTCTGCTTCGGAGATCGAGTTGGCTGGCTTTCCCCATCATGCCCTTGATACTTACTTACCTAAGTTGGTACGGGCGGGTAATCGGGTTGCCATTTGCGATCAGTTGGAAGATCCACGATTTGTAAAAGGAATTGTAAAGCGGGGGGTTACAGAATTAGTGACCCCTGGGGTATCGTATAACGATCATGTGTTGGAGCGAAAGCAAAATAATTTTTTGGCTTCCGTCTTTAGCGGGAAAAATTTTTTGGGTGTTTCTTTTCTGGATATCAGCACTGGAGAATTTTATGCGGCCCAGGGTGCTGAGAATTATGTGTACAAGCTTATTCAAAGTTTTGGTCCGGCCGAAATCATTTATAGCAAAGCAAGTCGCGAGAAGTATGAAGCTCTGTTTAGTGAAGACTATGCTACCTTTGCGCTGGATGATTGGGTATATGCCTTTGACTTTGCAAATGAAAAATTAATACAACAATTTAAGACAAACACATTAAAAGGATTTGGTATTGATGGCATGAATGAAGCCATTGTTGCGGCTGGATCCATACTCCATTATTTAGAAGCGACCGAACACAAAGACACACATCACATCGCTACTATTTCACGCATCGATGAAGATAAGTACGTATGGTTAGATAAGTTTACAGTACGCAATCTTGAAATCGTAAGTTCACAAAATGAAGGGGGTGTTCCTTTGCTACAAATTCTGGATCAGACCGTAACCCCGATGGGTTCGCGGAATTTACGTAAATGGATGATCCTGCCGCTAAAAGACAAGCAAAGTATTGATGAACGCCTGCAGGTCGTGGAGCAGTTTTATTTAAACGAAGAACTTACGGATGGGATTCTTGCACACTTGCGACAAATAGTAGATCTCGAGCGATTGATTTCTAAAGTGGCAGTAGGTCGGATAAATCCCAGAGAGCTGATCCAACTGAAACGCTCATTGAAGGCCATTCTTCCTGTCAAGGATATTTTAGAAAAATCTTCTTCCATTGAATTAATAAAGCTGGGCGATCAATTAAACCGATGTGATTTCTTGCTGGATAAAATCGAGAAAGAGTTAATGGACGATGCTCCTATGCTCATTCATCAGGGGGGAATTATCAAAGAAGGGGTTAACGCAGAGTTGGATGAGTTGCGAGCGATGGCCTTTTCGGGAAAGGATTATTTGCTGGAGATACAAAAGCGAGAAGTAGAACGAACGAGCATTAATTCTCTTAAAATTTCCTATAATAAAGTATTTGGGTATTACTTAGAAGTAAGCAATGCTCACAAAGACAAGGTTCCTGCTGACTGGATTCGTAAACAAACATTAGTAAATGCCGAACGCTATATTACTGAAGAACTGAAAGTATATGAAGAGAAAATTCTTCATGCGGAAGAAAAATTGCTGGTGATTGAACAACGATTGTTCTTAGAATTGGTACATCATGCAGCTGATTACATTTCACAAATTCAACAGAACGCGCGTGCGGTGGCAACACTCGATTGCCTTTTATCTTTTGCAGTAACAGCCAAGTCAAACAAATACAACAAGCCTGAGATTAGTGAATCCAAACGATTAGCGATTAAGGCCGGCCGCCATCCGGTAATCGAAAAGCAACTACCATTAGGAGAAAGCTATGTACCCAACGATATTTATCTCGATAACGAAACGCAGCAAATCTTAGTGATTACTGGACCCAACATGGCTGGTAAATCGGCACTTTTACGCCAAACTGCTTTGATTGTATTGATGGCTCAGATGGGAAGTTACATTCCTGCAGAAACGGCAACCATTGGATTGATTGACAAAGTATTTACGCGTGTAGGTGCTTCAGATAATTTATCGCGGGGTGAATCAACGTTTATGGTGGAAATGACGGAAACTGCCAGCATCCTGAATAACCTGAGTGATCGCAGCCTGATTTTAATGGATGAAATTGGCCGGGGTACGTCTACCTATGATGGTGTTTCTATCGCCTGGTCGATTGTTGAGTACCTGCACAATCATAAAGAGTTTAAAGCCAAAACACTTTTTGCTACGCATTATCATGAGTTGAATCAGCTCACCGAGGATTTGGTTCGTGTTAAAAATTTTAATGTAAGCGTGAAAGAAGTAGGTGATAAAATCATTTTCATGCGCACGTTAAAAGAAGGTGGCAGTGAACATAGTTTTGGAATTCACGTAGCGCAATTGGCAGGCATGCCCAACAAAGTGGTACTTCGTGCTAATGAAATCCTTCATTTCTTGGAGAAGGATAAACATAAGAATGAATCAAAGGCAAAATTTGAAGAGTTACCCAAAGCCACCGCCCAAATGAGTTTGTTCGAAATGGATCCTAAATCCAAAGCCGTACATGAAATGCTGGAGAAAATTGACATCAACACAATTAGCCCGGTGGAAGCTTTACTGAAGTTAAATGAGATTTTGAGTGTGCTGAAGAAATAGCAAAGTTACAACTTGTAAATTTCAGAAGTCTAAAAGAAATACTCATCTCTTAAACAACTTATTTCCCATCACTTTTTTCATCACCTCATCTTTCAAACTTCTACTGATAGGAATCGTTGCGGATTCAATTTTCAATTCATTACTATCTAAGGCTGAAATCTTATCCAAGGCAACAATGAAGGACTTATGAACTTTTAGAAATTGAGCAGTCGGAAGTTGTCTCTCAAGACCACCAAGTGTGTGATAAGTAATTAGTTTTCGGTTTGAGGTATGTACGATGCAATAATTTTGCATGGCTTCTAGATAAAGTACTTCATCATAATTCACTTTCTCAAATTGATGATTCACCTTGATGAAAAAATAATCTGATCCTTGGTTTTCTTTAGCTTGTTCTTTGAGTTGATAGTATTCATTTGCTTTCTGCGCAGCCTTCAAGAATCGATCAAATGAAATAGGTTTTAATAAAAAGTCGATTACATCTAAGGAGTATCCTTCCAACGCATATTCGGAATACGCTGTGGTGAAAATTACCAATGGAGGATTTTCTAGTGCGCGAAGAAATTCAATGCCTGATACTTTTGGCATTTGAATATCTAACAGAATAAGATCAATGGAGTTTGTTTTGAGGAAGTCGGCAGCCTTTCGTGCACTTTCACAGGAGTGCGTTAGTTCAAGAAAGGAAATTTCAGACACGTATTCTTCAAGGCCTTTTCGGGCGATGGGTTCGTCATCCACAATCAGGCACCTTAGTTTCATGCAATTGGTAATTTAAGTGTTACTGAGAATGTCTCTGAAGTTTTCTTGATATCTAGGCGATAAGCATCCCTATACAGTAACGCAAGTCTTCGTTTTACATTCTTCAAGCCAATGCCTTCGTTTTCTGAACCCGGTGTAGTACAATCAATTGTATTCACCACAGAGAAATTGAACATGTTGTCTTCTTTCGATAACTGAATGTCGATCTCATTATTTTTCCCCGTATAATGGGATGCATGTTTAAAAGCGTTCTCCACAAATGGGATTAGCAAAAGCGGGGGAATGCTGAAATGACTAAGATTTTTTGAGCAAACAAATTTGACAGGATAATCAGCAGCCATGCGAAGCCGCTGAAGGTTCACATAACTATCGAGGTAATTTATTTCCTTTTCAATTTCAATGTTATCGGCATTGCATTCATATAACTGATAACGTAACATATCTGAGAACTTATTCAATGTTTCGCGCGCAACTTTGTTTTGTCTATCAATCTGAAAATAGATCGTGTTTATGGAATTAAATAAAAAATGAGGATTGATTTGTGCTCGTAAATATTCCAATTCAGTGTTTAGTTTCTCTACTTCTAATTTTCGAATCAGTTCTTGTTGGAGGTACCACGCTTTACTAAGATGCAGGGCTGTAGCAAAGGCCAGGTAGAATAGTACAATTGAGAAATTATAAAGTGTATTAAAAAAGAATGATTTCCGTTCGGAATCATTTAATACACCCCCATATAAATATAAATCATGACTGTTTTTTAGGATAACGTAGAAAACAATAACCGCGGATAGAATAAGGAGCGACCTTATAATTTTTTTGCCTGTCATGAGGGGAGGAATGACAAGGTGAATGACCGGGTAGATAGCGCAAAAAAGTAAAACGTTGCGAAAAACTATCTCAAGTAAAAATTGTCCGACTCCTGCTTTTGAAATAAGAGTTATTCGTGTGTAGGCATGAAAGAAAACAGTGAGTGTCCAGAAGAGGACAATATCTAGTTTGTTTTGGAAGAAGCGATTCACAATTTAAAATTAATTGATTTACGAGTAGTCATTGTTGTTAAACGCTGCATTTCGTCAAGAAAAACAAACCACATATCAGGTTGCCTTGTCTGCTTCTTTATCAATACCGTATTTTAGAGTGTAATCAGCACGTCATGAAAAAATTGTTATTCCTTATTGCAACTACCATTGTTTCATTTTCTGCCTGCGCTCAGCCTACCAAAACGATTGGTGGTGCATGCGAAGGCTGTGAAGCTATTCATGAGAGTCCAGTTGCATTTGAAAAGCTGAAGAGCGAGGTTACCTTACCTGACTTTAATGAAGCCGGCCCCAAAATTGAAATCAGCGGGATCGTGTATCAACGCGATGGAATGACTCCCGCCAAGGATGTTGTTATCTATGTGTATCATACGAATCAAGCCGGTGTTTATCCTTCAAAAGGAAGTGAAACAGGTTGGGGGAAAAGGCATGGATACATTCGTGGCTGGGTGAAGACGAATAAGAATGGCTTCTATCAAATTTACACGTTGAAACCTGCTGCGTACCCAAACCGAAAAGATCCGGCACATATCCATATCACTATTAAGGAGCCCGATAAGAACGAATATTATATTGACGATTATCTTTTTTCGGATGATCCCTTGCTCTCAAAACAACGGGCAGCTAGCCCACGTGGTGGAGATGGAGTAGTGAATTTAGTTGACACTGAGAAAAACATTTCTCATGCCACGCGCCATATTATTCTTGGCTTGAATGTCCCTGATTATCCTTATGCAGGACTCCCTAAACTGACTTCAGGTTTACAAATTGGATCTAACTGTCCAGCCTTCGATCCATTGCATCTGAGCGGGGCCGATGCCGGGAAAAAAGCGTGCCCCATGTGCAAATATGGGTATGGACAAGGTGTAATGATTTGGTTTAACCATGCCAACCTGGATCACATGCGTGATTTTATACAGTCCTTTGAAAAGGAAATGCAGGCAAAAGGGGAGAAGCAATTGCGGGTATTTTTTATTTATATGAATCCGTTTTACAAGGAGCATCCGGATGCAACCCCACAGGAAATCTTAAAAGGTAAACTTGCCCGGTGGGGAGAGGAACAAAACCTGAAGAAGGTTGCACTTACGTGGATCCCTTCCCCAGTTGATGAAACAACTGCGAAGGTATACGACATTAATCCCAAAGCTAAAAATACGGTGTTCGTTTACAAGAAAAGACGTGTTGCTTCAAAGTGGGTGAACATCGAGTATGACGATAAATCTGTGGAAGAAATTCTTCAAGTGCTGAAATAGTTCTGCAATGAAAATTATTTAGTACAACTTCAGTATCCAAATTTCATCAGTTTAAATCCAATTGAAACTTGAAATACTTGATTTCTGGTTGCTTCAATATTTTCATCTTCTTCAATTCTTCGCAGTCCAAGGTTGTAGCGGAGATCAATGCTCAATCCAAATGGCGAATCCCATCCTGCGCCTAAGGCAACACTTACATCCGTTTTTTTATAGGAACGCTTTACATCTTGATCTTTATTCAAAATAAAAAGCACAGAATCAAATACATCAGCTTTAGCCTTTTGTAAAAAACCTAGTTGTGGGCCAGCATGCAAATTTATTCCGCCACCATTTTTACCTTTCACAAGGTAATATTTAAATAATATTGGTACGTTGATGTAGTTAAAATTCGATTCGAAGTTCGTGCTGTTAATAGTTGTTTTTGATCCTTGCTGAGAAAGAATAACTTCGGGTTGAATAGCAAATTCATTTATTTTGAATAAAGCAAATCCCCCGCCATGCACACCGGTTCGAGAATTACTGTTTGATGAACTATTATCAACATTCAACTTGGCAAAATTTAATCCTCCTTTTATTCCAATAGAAAATTGAGTTTGTGCAATTAAACTCATAGAACTAAGCATCATGGCAATAAATCCCAAAAGGTATCTTTTCATAAATAGGTTTTTGCGAATGATACTGGAAAGATTGAATGGATCAAAATCGTAATTAAACAAAGTATTCAATATCTTTTAACCGGTAAATGATTATTTTATTCAAATAATTTTCTAAAACATGAAAAAAATTCGATGGGGTATTCTCGGCTGTGGCCGAATTGCACGCAAGTTTGCATCCGACCTTCATTTTGTAACAAATGGAGAATTGGTTGCAGTAGGCGCACGTGAGCAATCAACGGCACAAGCTTTTGCCAACGACTTTCCTGCGAAGCATGTTCATGGAAGCTATGAAAACCTGGTAAGCAATCCTGAAGTAGATGTTATCTACATAGCTACACCCCACGCCATGCATCATGAGCACGCGTTGCTTTGTTTGAAGCATAAGAAAGCCGTGTTGTGCGAAAAAGCATTTGCTATAAATTATCGCGAAGCCAAGGCAATGATTGATGTTGCAAAGGAACAGAACACATTTATCATGGAAGCGTTCTGGACACGTTTCTTACCCAATTATCAAAAGGCAAAACAATTAATTGCCGAAGGCAAAGTAGGAACCATCAAGTATCTATATGCAGAGTTTGGATTTAAGCCCACACCTCCAATCCCACCGCGATTATATGATCCAACATTAGGAGGCGGTGCATTGTTAGACATCGGTGTTTACCCAATTTTTGTTGCGCTTGATATTTTAGGGAAACCTGATGGTATTGACGCTGCCATGGCCCCCGCTGCCACAGGTGTGGATGAACAATGTGTGATTCGCTTTCAATATAAGAATGGTGCCATCGCAAATTTGTTTTGCACGTTTGCTTCCAATCTTGCTTCGGGTGGAGATATTGGTGGCGACAAAGGACGAATTCGATTCACGCACAGAATGCATGGACCAACAACTCGCCTGGAATATTATCCCGGTATAGTCGACACGCGCGAAGAAGTTTCATTCGAAAAAGCAAAAGGTAATGGGTACGAGTATGAAGCGCAGCATGTTGGCGAATGCCTACAAAATGGTTTGATTGAAAGTCCGGTGCTTACACATACAAAAACTCTTTTAATGATGGAAACTCTGGATATCATTCGAAAGAAAGTGGGCATTGTCTATCCGGCAGACTTACTTTGATTTAAAAAACACATAGGCACATAGAACAAATAGGGGTATGTTCTTATTTGCATAACCCTATATGTTTCTTTTTTTCTTGTGACCCTAGCTGGCGCATAGAATTTAGCTAAATACAAGCTATGTGAACCATGTATCTATGTGTTTAAGAAGTCTGGTTTATCCCCTCAATTCCCGTTATCTTTGCAGTACTATTAAATAAAAAAGTCATGTCACAAGAAGCTGTTGTTCCTGAGGTGCGGAGTAAGCCGATTTTAAAACAAGAAATTGCATTTGCCATAATTCACTTAATGCCTTTGGGGGCTTTGTGGACTGGTGCTACGTTTTTTGATTGGATGGTGTGTATTTTTTTATATTTCTTCCGGATGTTTTGGGTAACGGGAGGCTACCATCGCTACTTCGCTCATAAGTCGTATAAAACTTCGCGTTGGTTTCAATTTGTAATTGCGTTTATGGCACAAACCACCGCACAAAAAGGAGCACTTTGGTGGGCTGCGCATCATCGTCATCATCATCGCCATAGCGATACCCCTGCCGATCCGCATTCTATGAAAATTTATGGATTCTGGTACTCTCACATTGGCTGGATTGTCGGTCCTGATTTTAAGAAAA
Source organism: Cyclobacteriaceae bacterium (assembly GCA_016787755.1). Lineage (GTDB taxonomy): Bacteria > Bacteroidota > Bacteroidia > Cytophagales > Cyclobacteriaceae > ELB16-189. The sequence goes on from JAEUUA010000023.1 coordinate 687,678, forward strand.
CAGATTATAAAGTAATTGGTGATTATGCGAAGTACCCGGAATTGGTGTGGCTGAATGAACATTATTTAGTAGCACCCACCATACTTGCCGTTATTGTAACAGCTCTTGGCGGGATTGTCAATGGAGGAAGTATTTTGGCGATGTTTACCACTGCAGGACTGAGTACTTTATTTATAGGATTTTTTCTCAGTACCATCATTCTGTATCATGGCACATTCTCCATCAACTCGATCATGCATAAGTTTGGAAAGCCTCGCTATGAAACCGGTGATGAATCGAAGAACAGTATAGTGTTGGCATTGGTAACTATGGGCGAAGGCTGGCACAACAATCATCATTATTATGAAACCGCTGCGCGTCAGGGTTTTTTCTGGTGGGAGATTGACATAACGTATTACATCCTTCGCGGCTTGGCTGCCGTAGGATTGATTTGGGATTTAAAAGGCGTGCCCAAACACATTTTGCATTCCAAGAATAAGAGGGAAGCTGCCGAGTTAAGAAAGAAGTATGAAGCGGATAATCTGAAGCTTATAGAGGAAACAACATAGCATAAACCAAAAACTATCCTATTCTGAAAAAAAGCGTAGGCAAGTTATAGCTAGGTCTTGCGACATCTTTTGACAAAATTTTATAATTCTCAGGCTGTCAACACCAAAAAATAAGTGATTTGAAAAAAAATTACTTGAGACTGTGCAAGTTTGTTTTAGAAGCCACGCAACTGAACAAAAATCACATTCTTCTTATCAAGGCCTGTTTTGTGCCCCGAACAACTTAATAAGAATACTTTTATTTAGGTCTGGGTTTAATCTGAAGCTTCACTTTGATAAAGTGAATTATCTGAAACATCCTTAACGACTGAGTGGAAGAAAATATTTCGTTTTTTTCCTTTTCTAACGAATCTTGATTATCTATTTTTCGTTCAAATAAGTGAATGAAACGCCTCATCTCCATATTTTTTATCACGTTATGTATTGCTGGGGAAATAGCAGCGGCTAATACATTATTCTTCGATGAAGAAAGTGCTCGCATTGAAGAACGAACCAATGAGAAAGAACTGGAAGGAACCTTTATTTCTTTTCTAAAGATTAGAAACTCAGTAAGACGAGAACTAACCAGCAGACCTTTAATTAGCAGAAGTCATACATCGGTAAAGAGAATTGCGGAAACTGAAAGTGTAGCGGTAAACACACAATATCAACTTCATGACCAAACGCAGTTAACCATTCCTGTGTATTTAGTAAAGAAAGTATTTCTGATTTAGGATTTCTTGTTTAGACAGGAATATTTAAAAATCATTTACCTACTAATTTTTACTAACAATGAAATCGCTTATTAAAATATCCTTATCCCTTGTAATGGTGTTTATGGTGTTTAACGTTTCAGGGCAATCAGATCCAACCCCAAAAAATAATGGTTGGGTAGTATCAAAAGATGTACAGCGTTATAGCAACAAAAGTTTATCGGAACCAACGGGAATTCAGGTGACATCAGTAGGAACTCCAGAATATGTGAATTCAAAAATGAGAAGCTCGCAGACTGATGCACCTTCGGGAAATGTTAAGTCATCAGGAACACCGGCATGGGTAGTTTCCAAGTCTGTGCAATTGAATAAGAAATAATGAAGTATTAAAGTAAATGAAGCGGATTGTCAGATTTGATAATCCGTTTTTAATTTACGCAATGATTGAATGAATACAACTTCTGCTCGAACATAAGACTCTCCACAGGATTCATCATGGCTGCACTTCACCGCCTGAAACCTAACCGTCAATCATAAAATTTCAATTCGATAACTATATTGATGCAGCCATTGATTGATATAATAATACGCTTGGGGGACAACCAATAAAAAAGAAATGACAATGATTTCCTCATCTTAGAAAAAAAGGTAGATCACAAGACTTTACGAATTCCGATTTCTGTATTGCGAGGCCGACAATAAGAGCAGCAAACCCAAAAATGTCAAGGCGCCTTATAAAAAATTTTTAAGGCGGCAAATACGGTTTTTCTTAATTTCAAGCACACTAACGACAAGTGCTATGTTAAATCAAGATGAAAAAACTTTTGATGCTATTGTAATTGGCTCAGGCATTTCTGGCGGCTGGGCTGCCAAAGAACTTTGCGAGAAAGGATTGAAAACATTAGTGTTGGAACGAGGCCGAAACGTGGAGCATAATAAAGATTATCCTACCGCCACAAAACAACCGTGGGAAATTCCCAATCGCGGCCAACTTACTGCAGAATTTTTAAAAGAGAATCCGCTCATCAGCAAGTCAGCCGGGATAGCGGAAGACAACAAACATTTTTTTATTCAAGACAAAGATCATCCGTATGTGCAAGAGAAACCTTTTGATTGGATCCGCGGCTATCAGGTAGGCGGCAAGTCATTAACCTGGGGGCGCGCCACACAACGCTGGAGTGAGTATGAATTTTCGGCACCCGCTCGTTTTGGGTATGGACTTGACTGGCCCATTCGGTATAAAGATGTAGCACTGTGGTATTCGCATGTAGAAAACTTTATTGGTATCTGTGGAAACAAAGATGGAATTGAAGCGATGCCTGATGGTGAGTTTCTTCCGCCTTTCGATTTCAATTGTGTGGAGTCACACATGCAACAAAAAATAAAAGAAAATTTTCCTGATCGTTACATGGTGCGGGCACGATGGGCACACCTTACCCAACCCAAGGAAATTCATTTGCAACAAGGGCGAGGTCAATGCCAGGCGCGCAACTTGTGTATGCGTGGGTGTCCGTTTGGTGGCTACTTTAGTTCGGTATCGTCAACGTTGCCGTGGGCAGAAAAAACAGGAAACCTTACCATTCGTCCGCATTCGGTAGTACACTCTATTCTCTATGACGAAAAATCAGGGAAGGCGAGCGGAGTGCGCATCATCGATGCGAACACCCATGAAGTAATTGAATACAAAACAAAAATTATTTTTGTGAATGCATCCGCACTCAATAGCAATCTTGTGTTGCTCAACTCAAAATCAAATCGCTTTCCTAACGGATTAGGAAATGACAATGGATTGCTCGGCAAGTATGTAGCGTTTCATAATTACCGTGCTTCGGTAAATGGTGTGTTGGAAGGCTTTGAAGATAAATATTATTTTGGGCGCAACCCAACGGAACCCATCATTGCGAACTATCGCAACTTAAAAAAACAAGACACTGACTATGTGGGTGGGTTTACCACGTTTACAGGCGCGTATCGCGAAGGCTGGTGGGCTGAAAAAAATAATGCGGTGGGGGCTGCCTTAAAAAAGCAAGTTCAAACACCTGGTCGCTGGCGCGTGTATATGTATATGCAAGGTGAAACCATTCCGAAAGAAACCAATCACGTGCGCTTGAGCGAAACCGGAAAAGATCAGTGGGGCATTCCGTTGTTGGTCACTATGGTGGAGTATGACGACAACGATGAAAAAATGGTGAAAGATTTTTTAGCACAAAGCACCGCCATGATGGAGAAAGCCGGAGTGAAAGAGATTGATCAATATGATTCTCAGCAAGCGCCCGGTCTCGACATACACGAGATGGGGGGTTGCCGCATGGGTAACGATCCAAAAACATCCTTGCTCAACGAGTGGAATCAAATGCACTTGTGTAAAAATGTATTTGTAACGGATGGTGCCTGCATGACCAGCACCGGCAATCAAAGCCCTTCTATCTTATACATGGCACTTACGGCACGTGCGGCTAATTATGCGGTGGAGGAAGTACGTAAAGGGAGGTTGTAGAAAGTTGAAAACTCAATTGACCCACATTAAATACCTGAAATTGACAAACGTTGTATTGGTTTTTTGATAATGGCTATTAAATTTGCAGTCCCTTATAACCAACGGGGTTCAAAAAGCGGGTTTGCAATAGCTTTACCTTCAATTTGGATGATTTAAGCGGGAGTAGCTCAGTTGGTAGAGCACGACCTTGCCAAGGTCGGGGTCGCGAGTTCGAATCTCGTTTCCCGCTCAAACCCCTCTCCGAAAGAGAGGGGTTATTTTTTAGAATACGATTCGTTTGCCCGGGTGGTGGAATTGGTAGACACGCAGGACTTAAAATCCTGTGGATAGTAATATCTGTACGGGTTCAACTCCCGTCCCGGGTACAAGCCTGATGAGAAATCATCAGGCTTTCTTTTTAATTCAGCATTGAAATGGTATTGCTCTTAAGACTTCGGTCATTAAGGTTTTTGAATTTGACAGGTATGGAAATGTTTCTTGCTCTATTATAAGGCGATGTCAGTCAGGTAAGTGTTGTTGCGAACTCATGTATTGTGGCCAACGTCTGCTGCAGTTTCGGATATTATCATGCTAACATACCAAAGGCCTTACTGCCTTCTTATCTTCTTTGTAGGTTCTAATTAATATTTGGATCCATCCCTCCAGACGTATACAAACAAAGTTTTCTTAGTCAGCTGAATTAGTTAAATAGGATGATGTGGAATTTGTTTGACCCGTGAATTTACTCAAGCCGTAATGTTTTTTCTTAATGCAGAAATGTGGAACTTGCCTGAACCAAAATCTTCCCGTATGAAAAAATTTCTGGTAGTAACATTCTTTATGGTGGCAATTGCTGTCACCAGTCAAGCACAAACGGTTTATTCATCAGCGAAAGGCGAGAAATATCATACGGCTGATTGCAAACTTTCGGGCGATGCCGATAACATGACATTAGCGGCTGCAAAGAAGGCAGGAAAAACCGGGTGTGGGGTATGCAAACCCGAAGAACATTTTAAAGATAAAGTAAGTCAGTGCACAGGAAATACAGCGGATGGCACACGTTGTAAGCGTATGACCTCCAGTAAGGATAACAAATGCTACCAACATAAATCGAAATAATGGAACGCAGAAAGATTCATTTAGAAGGACCTGAGTTCTCGCGCGTTGTGGTAGGTGCCTGGCGGTGGCATACCGTTTCCCAGGATACTGTTGCCAAACTAATTCAAACTTCGTTGGACGAGGGCATTACCAGCTTTGATCATGCTGATATCTATGGGGATCATGGGAATGAGGAAATTTTTGGAAATGTGTTGCGGAAAAATCCGGATCTTAGAAATAAGATGGAACTTATTTCTAAGTGTGGAATAAAATTTAGTTCCGGTAAAAGACCAAAGACCTGGGTGAAGCATTATGATACTTCTAAAGAAAATATCATTTGGTCTGCTGAAAACTCGTTGAAGATGTTGGGAACAGATCATCTTAATCTTTTACTTATCCATCGTCCGGATCCATTATTAAATCCAACGGAAGTTGCCGAAGCATTCACACAATTAAATCAAGAAGGCAAAGTACTGCATTTTGGAGTTTCAAATTTTACTCCAGGTCAGTTTACAATGTTGCAAAAGTTTTTGAAGTTTCCTTTGGTAACAAATCAAATTGAGATTTCATTAACACGGGTTGATCCGCTATTCAATGGCGATTTGGATTTACTGATGGAACGAAGCACTTCTCCGATGGCATGGTCGCCTTTGGGAGGGGGTAAGCAGGTAGGTGGTGAACGCGAAATGTTTAGCAAAGCATCCAAGTACAATGCCTCCTATAGTCAATTATCAATTGCGTGGCTGCTGCGTCATCCTTCGCAAATTTTTCCGGTGATCGGCACCACGAAACCAGAGCGAATCTCAGAAGCTGCAAAATCAATGGAAATAAACCTTGATAGGCAAGATTGGTTTGAAATGTTACAATGGGCCACGGGAAGGGAAGTTGCATAGTACTATCTTTAGAAAATGAAAATTCGCATTTTCCTGCTTCTATTAAATTTTTTTAATTTATCCTCAGCGATTGCTCAGGAAATAGATTTAATAAGACTGAACTATGATCATGCGGATATTAAAGCAGATCAGATTGGCATGGCAGTAAGTCCGGATGGTAAGCAAATAGCTTTTGCTTACCAGGATAAAACGATTAAAATATTTGATATTGCAGCCAATCGATTTGTTAAACGATTCAATGGGAATTACTCTAGTCTTTTTGATATCCAACTCACCTCTTCAGGTAACATTGCACTTATCGCAGAAAAGGAAATGCAAGTATGGAATTGGAAAGAGGAAAAAATACTTTTCAGTTTCAAATTCACTAACGATGTAACCAAAACGGCTTTTAGCAAGAAGAAGGAACTGCTTGCCATTGGTGAAAAGGGGGGAATCGTGGAAATATTTGACTTAAAAAACGGAGCGAAAACCTTCGAAATTCCAGGGAAGAAGAATCACGTCTCTGCATTAGCCTTTCATCCAAATGGAACCTCGTTGCTGGTTGGGCTTATGTCTGCAATCAACTTCTCCCCAAACGCGTTGTCTCTTTATGACCTAACATCAGGAAGTGAAATAGGCAAGTCTGATGAGACTGCCAATTACACAATGGTTACATACAACGAGTCTGGGTCTGAGGTTTTCTGTGCAGGTCTTAATAAAAGTTCAACGAAGGAGATATTAAATGTATTAGATGGCAATACCCTAAAGGTTAAACGGAAGTTTAATTCAGAAATGAATATTACAAACTCCCGAGTGCCCTATGGTGGAATAATTTTTAAGGATAAACTCTTAACCTTATCACTTTCGCAGTCATTTAATGCACGTGAATTTCTGACAGGCAGCGTACGATTCACCACAAAGTCGGATAAATTAAAAATGCCACCCATTTGGAAATTTGGCGTGGGTAGTTTTCATATTTACCCACTTCAATCATCGGGTGAAAAAGTAATAGTGAATGCGAGTAAAAATAATATAAACCAGATTTATGATTCACACACAAATTCAATAACAGGATATTTTTTTTCAGATAGTAACGATGACTTTGCTGTGATATCGCGCGATGGCCGTGTAGATGGAACACCTGCTGCTTTGGCAAAGGTTTATTGGACCACCCGGGGAGGTGCACAAAGGACATCTCTTGAAAGTACTTTAGAAAAAGGTTTTGCCCCCCGCCTATTAACTCAAATTATAAATGAAGAGTCTGGTTCCTTGGAAAGCTTTGATGTAGACCAGGTAGTGGGCAAAGTGCCCGTTGTTGCAGTAAAGAGTATCAATGGAAAAACGTTTTCGTCCACAACTGCGGTCGTGTCCACTCAAAAAAAATCTACCATAGCCATTGAGATTACGGATAATCCACAAGAAGTTACCGAGGTGCGGCTATACCAAAACTCCAAACTTATTAAAACACTTCCGGCAACCGGATCGAACTATACATTTGATGTTAGTTTAACATCTTCGTTTGGTGAAGAGAATTTTTTCTTTGTAAGCGCAGGCAGTAAAAGCGGTGTGGATTCAGAAAAAGCAAAATTTACAATTACCTATACAGGAGCGAGTGAAGACAAACCTACGCTCTACTTAATCACTGTAGGAATCAATAAATACAAAAATCCAAAATACAATTTGAACTATGCTCAGGCTGATGCCGATGCAGTTGAAAAGAGTATGAAGCAATCGTCTTCCACAATTTTTAAAGCGATTGTTCCTTATACCATAAGAAATGATAAGGCAGTAAAATCAAATATTGTTATTGCACTTGATGATGTGCGAAAGAAGTCGCTGGAGCAAGATATGGTTGTCTTCTATTATGCCGGGCATGGTGTGATGTCTGGCGAGGGAGCAGACGCGAAGGAATTTTATATCGTTCCTACCGATGTGACACAACTTTATGGTCGTGATGACATATTGAAAGACAAAGCGATTGCAGCTTCTTCCTTAAAAGAGTATGCAGAGTCCATCAATGCGCAAAAGCAGATTTTCATTTTGGATGCCTGCCAGTCAGCAGGCGCCCTGGAATCAGTAACAGAGCGGGGTGTAGCCGAAGAAAAAGCAATTGCCCAGTTAGCCAGAAGTACCGGAACTTTTTGGATTACCTCCACAGGCTCGAATCAATTCGCCTCTGAGTTTGAAAAATTAGGACATGGAATTTTCACCTACTCACTGATTGAAGGACTTGATGGTAAGGCAGATGCCAATGGAGACAAAAAACTTACTATACGTGAATTGAGCACCTACATCGAAAATAAAGTTCCAGAACTTTCGGAGCAGCTAAAAGGAACTGCTCAATATCCTTCGGCTTATTCTTTCGGCAATGATTTTCCCATTGCGGTTTATAAATAGAATTTCTTTTTTCTTTTAGTTGTGAGGCAACTATCCTACCTGCATTTTTGTACCCCTTTTTTAAGTAATAATTAATCATGACTAAAACCGGTGCCACCAAAAAAATGACTGACCTCTCGGGGCACGAATACATTGAAATTATTGGTGCCCGCGAACATAATCTGAAAAACATCAGCGTCAGCTTTCCGCGAAACAAACTGGTTGTTATCACCGGAATCAGCGGAAGCGGAAAATCTTCATTGGCGTTTGATACCATTTATGCCGAAGGTCAACGAAGGTACATGGAAAGTTTTTCTGCCTATGCACGGAGTTTTATTGGAAATTTAGAGCGGCCGGATGTTGATAAAATCAATGGCCTCAGTCCGGTTATTTCCATTGAGCAAAAAACAACTTCGCGAAATCCGCGATCAACCGTGGGTACCATTACAGAGATTTACGATTTCCTGCGGTTGCTTTTTGCGCGCGCGGGCGAAGCGTTCTCTTACCTCAGCGGTGATAAGATGGTGCGCCAATCCGAAGATCAGATTTTGGATGCCATCATCAATAATTATAAAGGGGAAAAGTTAACATTGCTCGCTCCGGTTATTAAAGGCCGCAAGGGTCACTATCGCGAGTTGTTTGTACAAATTCGCAAGCAGGGATTTTCGAAGGTGCGCGTGGATGGCGAAGTGCAAGAGATTACGGCTAAGATGCAAGTGGATCGATTTAAAATCCATGACATCGAAATCGTGGTTGATCGCATTGTGCCCGATCAAAAAGACAGGCATCGGCTAGGGCAATCCATTGCCACTGCCATGAAGGAGGGCAAGGGAGTTATCATGATGTTGGATGAAGCGAACAAAGTACAGCACTTCTCAAAGTTTTTGATGGATCCTAAAACCGGATTATCGTATGACGAACCGGCTCCCAATAATTTTTCTTTCAATTCTCCATACGGTGCGTGCCCCACGTGTACGGGCCTAGGCGCCATTGAGGAAATTACCGAAGACTCAATTATTCCTGATAATAAATTAAGTATTAGTCGGGGTGGCATTTTACCGCTGGGCGAGTATCGCGATATCTGGATCTTTAAAAAGATTGAAGCAATCCTTAAACGACACAAACTTACCCTCACAGCTCCTATTAAAGATCTTCCACGTGAAGTGCTAAAAGTACTTTTATATGGTGACGATGTGCCGGTGGCCGTTGCATCAGTCAAATATCCGGGCACGGAATGGAATACAAAGTTTGAAGGCATCATTAACTTTTTGCAAAAGCAGAAAGATGAAGGCTCGGAAGCCATTAGAAAATGGGTAGATGACTTTACCATTACGCGGGTTTGCCCCGAATGTAATGGAGCTCGATTAAAGAAAGAGTCACTTCACTTTAAGATCGATGATAAAAACATTGCTCAGTTAGCTGAGATGAATATCAATACACTTCAAAAATGGTTCGAAGGATTAGAAAATCGGATCAATGACAAGCAGCGCATCATTGCTACGGAAGTATTGAAAGAACTAAGGAAGCGCATTGGATTTTTATTGGATGTAGGATTGGATTATCTGCATCTTAATCGACCGCTAAGAACATTAAGTGGTGGTGAAGCACAACGCATTCGGCTGGCAACTCAAATAGGTACACAATTAGTAGGGGTGCTTTATATTTTAGATGAACCCAGCATTGGGTTACATGCGCGCGATAATGCCAAACTAATTAAAGCGTTAAAAGATTTGAGAGACCTCGGCAATTCTGTAATAGTAGTTGAACATGATAAGGAGATGATGCTGGAGTCGGACTACATTATTGATATTGGTCCGGGTGCTGGCCGTCATGGCGGGAATGTAGTGGCAGAAGGCGATCCGGAAACGTTTTTAAAAAATAACAGTACGACTGCGCAATACCTAAACGGCAAAATAGGAATTGAATATCTGAAAGAACGAAGAAAAGGAAGTGGCGAAATATTATCGTTAACTGGGGCAACCGGAAATAATCTTAAAAATGTTGATCTGGAAATTGCTTTAGGAACACTTGTGTGTGTAACCGGGGTTTCGGGCAGCGGAAAATCTACCCTTGTTCACGACACCCTCTTCCCAATTTTAAATCAACATTTTTTTAATTCGCGCACTGAGCCTTTGCCGTACAAAAAGATAGAAGGGTTAAAGTGGGTAGATAAAGTAATTGAAGTTGACCAATCACCGATTGGACGGACGCCACGATCAAACCCGGCAACCTATACCGGTGTGTTCACTGACATTCGCGATTTATTTTCGCAAATGCCGGAAGCAAAAATTCGGGGCTATAAAACAGGCAGGTTTTCATTTAACGTAAAAGGCGGGCGTTGCGAAACGTGTGGAGGTGCGGGATTGCGGTTGATTGAAATGGAATTTTTACCCGATGTACATGTGCCCTGCGAAACCTGCAAAGGCAAACGGTACAATCGAGAAACATTAGAAGTACGGTTCAAAGGAAAATCCATTTCAGATGTGTTGGATATGACGGTGGAGGAAGCCGTAAACTTTTTTGAGAATCAACCCCGCATCCTTCGAAAAATTCAAACACTAAGTGAAGTTGGATTGGGATACATTTCGTTAGGGCAACATGCAACAACTCTGTCAGGGGGTGAGGCACAGCGCGTAAAACTTGCAACTGAGTTATCCAAGCGCGACACAGGAAAAACACTTTATATTTTAGATGAACCCACAACGGGTTTGCATTTTCAAGACATCAGTCACTTGCTGGATGTGCTGCAAAAGTTGGTGGATAAAGGAAATACGGTGCTGGTGATTGAGCACAACATGGATGTGATTAAATCAGCCGATTATATTATTGATCTCGGGCCGGAAGGCGGAGCCGGTGGGGGACGCATTGTGGCCAAGGGCACTCCCGAACAAGTTTCTAAAAACCCGGCCAGTTATACCGGTAAGTTTTTGAAACCGGAACTGCAAGATTGATTAGCTTTTGCCCAAACGCTCCGCTTATATAAGATAACAATTTTCCGTTTTTTGATTTACTACCTTTCGGGATCAAATGGTGAATAAGGCGCGATTATATTGGTTGTTACAAATTGGTGGGTGGGCATTGTATGCTCTGGTACAGATTGTGGGCGCCCTTCTGCTGGGAAATGGCACAGTGAGTAATCAACGAATTATTTTTCTTGCCTACGAAGCATTTTTCTGTTTTCTCATTACCCATTGGTTTCGCACGTACATCAATAATAACCGGTGGTTAACCTGGAGCATGTCCAGGCTGATCCCGAGATTATTGGTAACTGTTTGGTTCCTGGGCATTGGCATGTACTTTTTGCGCATTCCGGTTTCACTTCCATTAGGCCTGTTTAATAAATCAGTCATCTTCGATCCTAAAAACATGCTAGGATTATCATTGGTTTATGCGTTCTTCTTTTTTTTGTGGTCAGTATTTTATTTCATATACAATTATTTTGAACGTTACAATAAGTCATTAAAATTGGAAGCCTCTATAAAGGAAATTGAATTAAGTAATTTAAAGTCGCAGTTAAATCCACATTTCATTTTCAATGCGCTTAATAGCATTCGGGCGCTGGTGGATGAAAATCCGGAAAAGTCTAAGCAGGCAATCAATCAACTCTCAAATATTTTGCGAAACTCGTTAGTAACAGAAAAGAAAGGATTAACCAAATTTGGTGATGAACTGAAAGTAGTCCGCGATTATCTGGGGTTGGAAAGCATACGATTTGAAGAACGACTGAAAACAGAGTTTGACATTGATCCGGAATCCAAGAATTTTTTAGTGCCACCATTGATGATTCAAACGCTGGTAGAAAATGGCGTGAAGCATGGCATCTCAAAGTTGACCGAAGGCGGATTGGTTCACCTTCAAACTAAAGTGGAACAAGGAAAACTTAAAATCCAGATTCGCAACAGCGGTCATTATCATGTAAATGGTCATAAGAAAAGAGCAGGTCTGGGCTTAGTGAACACCACGCAACGCTTGAAATTGCTGTATGGAAGTGAGGCACACTTCGCAATTAACAATGAAAACGATAATTTTGTCCTCACAGAAATAATAATTCCACATTTACGCAATTCATCCCGATAGCTATCAGGATGACCTTAGATTTAATCTTTAAAAATAAGATAGTATACATGAAAGCACTGATTATTGATGACGAGCGCCTGGCGCGCAAAGAGTTGGTCAAATTATTGGAAGAACATCCAAGTATTGAAATAGTGGGTGAGGCAGTAAATGCCGATGAAGCGGAGCAAATGATTAATGACCTTAATCCGGATTTACTTTTTTTAGATATTCAGATGCCGGGCAGAACTGGGTTTCAATTGTTGGAATCATTGGAATCTGTCCCGCTCGTAGTGTTCACCACTGCCTATGATGAGTTTGCCCTGAAGGGTTTTGAGGTAAACGCCTTAGACTATCTATTAAAACCGATTCAGGCGGAACGTCTGAGCGAAGCCGTTCAAAAGATTTTGGAAAAGGACCGTGCCAAATCAGGCCGCACAGCAGGGAAAAAATTGGGATTGGAGGATCAGGTATTTGTGAAGGATGGCGAACGTTGTTGGTTTGTTAACCTGGCCAACATCCGTTTCTTCGAATCGGATGGCAACTATATAAAAGTATATTTTGATGCCAATCGCCCTATGATTCACAAATCACTCAATGCATTAGATGATCGGCTGGATGAGCGGGCATTCTTCAGAGCTAGCCGCAAACACATCATTAACTTAAGTTGGGTAGAGGCTATTGAGCCTTGGTTCAACGGGGGCTTAATGGTAAAACTACGGGGTGGCGACAAGGTGGAGGTAAGCCGCAGGCAAGCTGCTAAGTTTAAGGATATGATGAGTTTGTAAACTGATTAGCCACAGATTTTCAGAATTTGAATTTGTGTAACTGTTCGTGAGGATAGTTAAAATAATTTTGTTTTGGTTGTCATTGAGATCGGGGGCTCAAGCGAAAGTGAATGTTACCTTAGTCAAGACCCATAAGGAGTGTCTGCGTTAGTTACTTCAATACCAGCTCAATTAACTCTTTTTCCACATTCCAATCGCGGGCAAGTTTAAACATGGCGGTGGCTTCCATTTCGGTTACATAACCCTTTACATTATTTGATTGCCATACCATGTCAATCAGACTAACTCGTTTTTCTTTAGGGTAGTCGCCTATTATATGATTTAAGAAATTCCGTGCCCGATCGAAGGCGGTCATATAATCTTCCGCTACGAAAGCCAATGCCCAGGCAAGTTCATCAGCAGCATCCAACTCCTGAGATGCCTTCTCCAAATCCTTCTTCTCAAGATCATCAAGACCATGGTAGTAATAGATCACGGATTTTAAAAGCAGGTAAACTCGTTTTTCTTCGGAGGTCATTTTGTTGTTAAAATAACAATTCTCCGGGAATCGGTTGTTATCAGCTCGAAACAAAAAGATCGGATGCAATCCGGTCGGCCAATAATTTTCCGGCTCGTGTAAGCATAATCGTACCGCGGTTTAGTTCAATCAGGTTATTCGAAAGAAGTTGATTTAGATAAGGTTTGTTATGAGTGGCCAGGTCGTACCCAAATTTTTCCTCCAGAAAATATAAGCTACACCCCCATTCGGTGCGCAGCGAGGTAAGAAGGTATTCGTTGATTTTATTTTCATTGGTTAGTTCTTCCCGCTCGAATGGAACAATCCCTTTTTGAATACTCTTTATGTAGTGATGATTATTAGGTATGTTAAATTGTCGGGTTGTTCCATTATAAGAATGAGCGCTTGGCCCCAATCCCAAATAGGTCTTCCCTTTCCAATAGCTGGTATTGTGCTTAGACTGAAAACCGGGCAAACAATAATTTGAAATTTCGTAATGCTGATACCCATGCTGTGTAAGCAAATCCATTACTAATTCAAACTGCCGGGCAGATTGATCTTCTTCCACGGCATGGAGTTTCCCCTTGCTTGCCCAGCGGCCAAACACTGTTTTTTCTTCTACTGTTAAGGAATAGGCCGAGATATGCTTGGGGTGGAGGGTTAAAGCCGTTGCGAGATTCTTTTGCAGCGACTCTTCATTCTGGTCAGGTATCGAGTAGATTAAGTCAATGCTAATGTTATTGATGCCAACCTGGTGGGCAGCCTCTACGCACTTTAAAGCTTCAGTAGCAGTATGAGAGCGGTTTAGGAACTTTAAGACACGCTCATCAAAAGATTGAATACCAATACTTAGCCTGTTAACCCCCGTTGATTTCAGCTCACTTAATTTTTTAGGAGTAAGGTCATCTGGGTTTGCCTCCACGGTCACCTCAACACCGGAAGCAACCCGATAATTTTTATGGATGGAAGTAAAGAGAGTTTCAAGTTCTTGAGCGGTAAGCAGAGACGGTGTTCCGCCACCCAGATAAATTGTTTCGATGGGCTCGCCCTGCAAATAATCTTTTTGAAGAGTTAGTTCTTCAGAAAGCTGATTTACCAATTCCTGCTTAAGTGTTTGGTTGGTTGAAAAATGAAAATCACAATAATGACAAGCTTGCTTGCAAAACGGAATATGAAAATAAAGCCCAGCCATTTGCCTCAAAGATAGTCGGGAGTTTCTATTACTCTGTTAATCTGATATTTTTGCGTTCCTGACATGAAGCGTTTTCTCACTTTTTCCTTCGTACTGTTTTTATCCCTTCCGGGGATTTCGCAACGTAAGGTCATTCAAGACCTTCGTCAGGACTGGCAAGTTCAGCGCCAGGAAAAACTTGAAAAGTATTCAGGTCAGCAAAGCAAGACTATTTACTTTGTCCTTGACAGAAAGGCGAAGGGCAGTAATTTGGTGATTCATGATCGCCAGCCATTCTCACTTTTTATTAATGGTACACTTACCAGATACTGTCAGGATAGTCTTATCCTTCCGGTAGATAGTTTGTGGACTTTATATCGAGGAAAACTTTTCCTGGCTGTTCATCAGGAGTACCCTATCTACTCACTCCAGACTTTACTGGTTTCACAAACTTTCGAAACTGATTTTGAAAATCTCCCTCGATCGGGGCATTTTTTTTCTGATTTTGTGATTATTGCATCGTTACTCATATTGATTGCCCTGATTGGTTTACTCCGTGTAAATACGGGCCTTACCCTGGACTACTTAAATATTATTAAACTATTTTCATTAAAGGATCGTGATGAATCCACAGTAGCCAGTAGAATAGGGGCCAGCATAAATCTATTTTTCTTTGTGCTGATCAGTTTTTTCTTAGGCTTAGTGTTGATGATTATCTTTAATATCACTCCGGAACGAGTTCCCCATGCTGAAAATTTTGTTTTCGATTCTCTGCTGCAGGCATTTTTACGTTGGATATTACTGTCTACATTAATTTTAGCCTTGTTGGCAATCAAACTCATTTTGATTGCAAGCTTTTCGTTGCTTTTTGGTTTACGCGACAGCGTTCGTTTTCAGTTTTTCAATTTCGTACGCTTGCTTTTTGTTACAACAGGGTTGATGGCATGCCTGGCGGTTATCTATTTTATTTTTCACACGCAAAGCCACAGCTTGTTTTATAGCCTGCTTACGTTGGGCGGTTTTTTTATCGGAATCGGAACTCTTTTTTTATTCCTTAAACTATTGGCTCGCTCCTCGCTCCCCATTTTTCATTTATTTTCCTACCTTTGCGCAACTGAGATTATTCCATTAATGATTTTAGGGAGAGTAATATTGTTTTAAGCCGAAGCGTGTAGATATGACAGAAACTGCAACTGATCGAATGCGAAAAGTAAAAAGCATTTTGGTCACACAGGAAGAACCAACCGATGCTAATTCACCTTATCTTAAACTGTCGGAACGATACTCTGTAAAGATAGATTTCCGTCCCTTCATTCAGGTAGAGGCTGTTCCGGTAAAGGAATTTCGCAAACAGAAAGTTGACATCCTTGAACATACTGCTGTCATCTTTACAAGCCGCCATTCGGTGGATCACTTTTTTCAGATCTGTCTGGAGTTAAAATTAGAGATGCCGGCCGACATGAAATATTTTTGTATTTCAGATCAAACCTCCAACTATCTGCAGAAGTATATTGTAATAAGAAAGAGGAAGATCTTTACAGGGTTAAAGGATACCAAAGATTTGTTAGAGATCATTAAGAAGCACAAGAACGAGAAATTCCTTTTTCCATGTTCAGATATTAGAAAAAATGACATCCCTGATTTTCTGACCAACAATGGATTTCATTTCACAGAGGCAATTATGTATCAAACTGTTGCCGCTAACCTGAGCGATTTGAAAAATGTGTATTACGATATTCTTGCTTTTTTCAGTCCATCCGGTATCAACTCGCTTCTTATCAATTTTCCTGATTTTATCCAAAACAACACACGCATAGCGGCTTTTGGTCCTACCACCGCCAAAGCTGTTAGGGATGCCAACTTTGTGTTGGACATTGAGGCGCCCCTTCCAAACGCCCCTTCCATGACAGGTGCATTGGAACTTTATATAAAGGCGGCCAACGGAATTAAATAACTATTTAAGCCTTACCCTATTACAAGGACTCATATTTTATTACACTTTAATTACATTTGATTGAAAGTGTGACAAGAATTGATTTATCTTTAAGTCGTGTTCAATATCTTATTGTGAAGAAAGTATATTTTTTAGTCTTCCTGGTCGGAATATTTTTTAATGCGCAAGGTCAACAGGACCCTCAGTTTACTCATTACATGTTCAATACATTGTATTATAATCCAGCGTATGCGGGCGTTGAGGGAATAACTAAATTTACAGCCATTCATAGAAGCCAATGGCTAGGGTACCAGTCTTCATTTGATGGAAAAGGAGCACCAACAACCCAGATAATCAGTATGTCGGCTCCCATTAACAAGATTAATAGTGGGTTTGGAGGTTATGTAGTTAATGATCGCCTGGGCCCTCAAAATAATTTAGAAGCGCAAGCCTCCTATGCATATCACCTAGCCTTAAAAGGAAGTAAGTTAAGTTTTGGACTTAAGGCGGGAGTTTATTCTCAAACCATTGACTTTGAAAAATATAGAGCCATCGATCCGGGAGATCCTTTATTGCAAAGCAGAGGAAAGGAGTCTCAGGTAAGACCAGACCTGGCCATGGGTGTTTTTTTGCAACGGGAAAAGTTTTATGGGGGTGTGAGTTTCAACCACCTTATTAAATCTGAATTTGATTTTGGATTAAGTCAGCGCAATGCGCTCCAACCTCATATGTACGTTACCGGTGGTTACTATTACCAGGTTAATTTTGATCTCCGGTTTCAGTTTTCAACCCTAATAAAATCAGATTTTACAAAAACGACCTTTGATCTTGGTGGATTAGCCTACTTTAAAGATACGATGTGGGGAGGTTTGGCGTTTAGACAATCGGAAGCCGCCATCTTAATGTTAGGATATAGCTTATTAAAAGATAAATCATTGAAAATAGGTTACGGATTAGATTATGTGATTAAAGATCAGCAGGCAAAGCAGCCTACATCACATGAATTTTTATTGACATATGAGCTACCTGTAAACCCAGCAATAGGTAAAAAGGTGGTTAGAACACCGCGATACCGACACTAAACGGATAATAATTTTGGTTTTTTTGATATTTTATTGAATTTGGTATCTCTGTAGTTTAAAAAAAAGGTTAAAAAGAATAACTTTCGGGTCTGTTTGGTTGGCTTTACTAAACCAAAAGGACTAGATCTAATAAAAAGAGTATGAAGAAAAGTGTTTCTCTAAAAGTTCTGTACTATGCTTTATTCCTGAGTGCCGGATCAATTCTTGGAGGCTGCGGCTTACTGGGTATTGGCGGCAAAAAAGGAGGCGATGCCCAGGGTGAAGTGGTTGGACAATCGACACTCGAACGTAAAGAGGGCTGGTCTATGGTAATCCCTTACGGAATGGTACCTATTCCCGCGGGTACATTCCACATGGGCCAGGCCGATGAAGATCCTGCCTCCACGCAGATTAACTTTAACAAGCAAATCACTATTGGTCCTCTGTTTATGGACGAAACAGAAATCACCAACGATGAATATCTTCAATTCACAACTTTCTTTTTAGATCCTAATGGAGCGGAAGGCCTTACCAACTTCGCGCAGATTGGGCAGAATGAATTTATGGAGAAGTATTATCCAGACACTACAGTTTGGATGAAGGATTTCTCACATCATATGGGAGATCCATTGGTTGATTACTATTGGCAACACCCCGGCTATCAGGATTATCCGGTTGTAGGGGTGAGTTGGGAAGGTGCGAACTTCTTTGGAAAGTGGAGATCCGCATTCCTCAATGAATGGCGTCAGGTAAATGGTGGTCAACCTCCTATGCCTTCCTTCCGCTTACCTTCGGAAGCAGAGTGGGAATATGCAGCAAGGGGTGGTCGGGATATGGCAAAGTATCCATGGGGTAATCCCTATATCCGTAACTCCAAGGGATGTATGCTTGCCAACTTTAAACCGGGCAGAGGAAATTTTTATGATGATGGATTTGCTTATACAGCTCCTGTTGGAATCTACTTCCCGAATGATTATGGATTAGTGGATATGGCTGGTAACGTGTCAGAGTGGTGTTTGGATGATTTCAATCCGGCATCAGTTCCTACCGTGTGGGATCTTAACCCACAATATATTGACAAGAATGCCTACGATCGTGAAGGCAATTCAAAAGAAAAATATAATGCTCGAAAAGTAGTGCGTGGTGGTTCGTGGAAAGATGTTGCCTACTATCTAGAGACTGGAACCAGAACCTATGAGTACAAGGATTCAACCCGTGCCTATATCGGTTTTCGCTGTGCGATGACTAACTTAGGCCGATCATCCGGTGCTGAATTTCAATAATTAAAAACCTCTGGTTATATTTATAAAAAATCAGACTAAACTTAAATCTTAACGAACCATGGCAAAGAAAAAAGGCGGATTTATTAATTTACTCTACACGACCATCATGCCCAAAATTTATGGTATTGGGGCAGCGGTAGTTATTATTGGTGCATTGTTTAAAATTGAACACATGGAGGGAGCCAGTTTGATGCTAATCGCTGGTTTGAGTATTGAAGCCGCCATCTTCTTTTTAAGTGCTTTTGAGCCTAAGCACGAAGAGCCAGATTGGTCAAAAGTATACCCAGAACTTTCTGAAGAATATGAAGGACCCGTAAACCCAACAGCTACTCGTATTAGCAATCGCCCAGGAGCGGGTGATTCTCCTCTTTTAAAAATTGATGAGATGCTGAAAACGGCCAAGGTAGATCAGAACTTATTGGATAACTTAGGGAAAGGACTTACTAATTTAGCAACATCGGCTTCCCAAATGAGTAATCTTTCTAATGCAGCAGTAGCAACAAACGAGTATGCTAAAAATGTTCAGACAGCTTCTTCATCTCTTATGGAAATGAATAAGTCTTATGGAACTGCTATGAAAGCGGTAACGGCAATGGCTGATGCCTCCAAGGATACCAGTGAATATCACTCACAAGTGCAAAAGGTTACTAAAAACCTTACTGCATTGAATGCACTTTATGAAATGGAATTGAAGGATGCGGATACCCATGTTAAGAGCATGAATAAGTTCTACGAAAGTTTAACAGGTGCTATGCAAGGTCTTTCTAAAGTAGGCGAAAACACAACCAAGTTCACGTCAGAATTAGGAAGTCTCACAGCCAATGTATCAGCCTTGAATAAGGTATATGGCGGTATGCTAACTGCCATGAAGGGCAGCAATTAATTGGTTTTTAATTTTTAGTACGATTTTTTTAACCTAAAAGATAATAAACCATGGCAGGCGGTAAGGAAACACCCAGGCAAAAGATGATTGGTATGATGTACATGGTGCTTACAGCGTTGTTAGCACTAAACGTAAGCAATGCCGTTCTTGAAAAATTTGCCATTATTGATGAAACGTTGGTTAAATTGGTTAGTGAGAATCAAAAAACTAATGAAGCCAAGTTGACAGGTATTTTAGCTTCTACAGGTCAGGATGCTCCTGTGGTAGCGGCCCGCGAAAAAGCGAAAAAGGTGCGCGATCTTACAAAAAATACGCTCGCCTATCTGGAAGCACTAAAAACAAAAATGCGAACAGAGGCTGATGGGAAAGCATTAGAAGGTGAGGAGTTGGTAACCAATACGCATCGTGCTGAAGAGTTAATGTTGGATAGCAGAAAACCTGAAACCGGATTGGAGTATGAAAAAATGCTGAATCAGCATGTAACTCAGCTAAATGCAATCGTGGAACCTAAGGTTCCCTACAGAAAGTTAACAAGAACAGCGAAGGATTATGAAGAATTTAAAGATAACACAAACCAACTAGATAAGAACTTTCTCCAGTTTTCGTTTGAAGGAACACCCACTATGGGGGCTATTGCAACTGTGAGTCAAATGCAAACTGAAATTTTGGAATACGAAGCGGAAGCATTGGATGCATTGCTAGCGATAGCAGAAGGACAGGTTTTTAAGGCTGATAAAGTTGTACCAATGGTACGAGCTGAATCGAACACCTTAGTAGCAGGACAAGAATACAGTGCTGATTTATTCATTGCCGCTGCATCGGATTTGCCAGCAGAAATGTTTATGAATGATAAACCTTTGGTGGTGGAGAAAGATCCGGTTACGGGCATTAATATGGGTAAAATAAAGTTCAGAACTTCGGGCGGGACTTATGATAAAAATGGACTTTCTGAGCAAAACTTCCGGGTGAAAATCAATATTAAAGGCAAGCCTTATGATGAGGTGATTCGATATAAGGTAGCTAAGCCAGTGGCTAAGTTTGAGTCTGAAAGTGCTAGTACTTTATACCTGGATTGTGGTAATGAAATGACGGTGAGTGTACAAGGCTTAGCAGAATCTTCCGGTATTTCATTAAGTGTTCCAGCCGATCAGGGTAAAGTGGTTAATCAAGGCCCCGGTAAGTTCGTGCTAATCCCAACTCGTCCTCAAATGGATGTTCGGGTAGCTGTTAACGGTTCTCAAATTGAAGTGAAGCAATTTAAAGCTAAGCAAGTACCAAGTCCGGTTGCCGTGTTGATGGTGGGCAATGGAGAATATAATGTGAAGAGTGGTATCCCCCCGGGAACTTCAATTGCCCGCTTAATACCAGAA
The DNA here is from genome assembly GCA_016787755.1 of Cyclobacteriaceae bacterium. Lineage (GTDB taxonomy): Bacteria > Bacteroidota > Bacteroidia > Cytophagales > Cyclobacteriaceae > ELB16-189. The sequence continues at coordinate 708,778 of JAEUUA010000023.1, forward strand.
ATTTCGGATGAAACATTCAAGCGGCAAAATGCTAAAGATGCTGGGTACCGTGTTACTAGTATGACATTACAGATAACTGGAAAAACTCCCATTACATTAAATTCAGGGACCATAGAGTTGGCGAAATATGGATTGAGACCTGGCGATAGTTTTTCAATCTTTAATGTTCAGGTGGTTCGCTCTACCTGGGATCCCAATGATGCAGATAATAAACCAGTTAATGCTAAGTTGGAAGGAGTTTACGTGATGGGTAAATAAAATAAAAATGAAAGTAGTAAGTATTATTCTTCTGTCTTTTGGCTTGGCAGGTGGCGCTTTGGCTCAGCAGGATACGGTGTACAATCCGAATTCTACCGAAAGAATTCCATATTATGAGCAACTCTACCGTTGGAGAGTATGGAGAACTGTTGACTTAAACGAAAAGCAAAATGCTGGATTTAAATCAGCACAATCGGACATAGCAAAATTTTTAATTAAGAGTATTCAAAGTGGCATACTTACGGCATATGATGACTCTTTGAAGAATGTCAGAAAACCGGAAGAGATCCTGGTCAGCAATCAGGCGCTTGTAGAGCCCCCTTATAATGCAACGAAATCTTATTTTACGAATGAGACAGCGAGTTTTGGTGGCAAAAATTACGAATCAATAAGAAATGACAATAAAGGACATTCTCCTACTGATAACTCATGGTGGCAATTAACAGTAAATCAGACTGAGTATTATACGGCAAGTCAAATTGTTGCCATTTCAGTTATTGAAGATGTTATTTTTGATAAAAGAAGGTCAAGGCTTTACTACGATATTCAATCGATAGGTATTTGGGCACAAAAATCCGGATCAACGGATATAAACCCAATAGCCTTTATTCAATATAAAGATTTCTTTAATCTTGTTGAAACGCAATCACATAGTAAGGATATGAAAGAACGTGATCGGGTTCTTTGGAGAAACCGATACAACCCGGCTGAAAATCGAACTTTCACCGATGCGTTCAAACTTAGATTGTTCCATGGAATAATCGATAAGGTTGAAAATCCGGATGATCGCTCTATTCAACAGATTTATGAACGAAATGGTCGCAGTTATGGCGAATCAGTTTTTGCTCGCTGGGAAGAGGAGATGAAGATGATGGAGAAAGAGCATAACCTCTGGGAATATTAATGGTATCGAAAATTTTTGAAAGCCCCGGTAGGGGCTTTTTTTATTTCACTACTTATGATTCGAAAAGGAAATCAGAAAGATCTGCCAAGAGTTCTAGAGTTGATAAAGGAACTTGCTGCGTTTGAACACGCTGCGCAAGAAGTCACTAATTCAGTTTCCAGGATGGAGGCAGATGGATTTGGGCCAAATCCTATTTATGGTTTTTTTGTGGCTGAAGAGGAAAATGTTATTCAAGGAATATCCTTATACTACTATCGGTATTCCACCTGGAAGGGGAAAAGGCTTTATCTGGAGGATATCGTTGTCACACAAGAGCATCGTGGTAAAGGAATTGGCAAAATGCTTTTTGAAAATACAATGAAACTTGCATGGGACGAAGGGTGTACTGGAATGATGTGGCAAGTTTTAGATTGGAATACGCCAGCGATTGATTTCTACAAAAAGTATCATGCGCGCTTCGATGGAGCATGGATAAATTGTAATCTGGAAGCTAATCAAATCAAAAGTATACTACATCTTGATTAGACTTCATCAAGTAATGTATTGAAAGCGGCATGTTGATCTTTAAAGTGGAGACGATGTGCCTCCACAATAGCAGGAGCAAATTCGTTCAAATATTTTACAACCTGCTCAATGGTTTCAGCGAAACATTGCAAGCTGTAGGATACGGAGGTTTCTTCATCGTGAGTTAGCACTTTATAAAACTTATAATCAGTGAATAGCGTGGTTTTCATAATCGCTGGAATATAGTTTATCTTGATCCAATCAATCCACTCAGCTTCTATTTTCTTGTCAATTCCAAACGTGACGTTATACAACAACATTTGTAAAGATTTTAGTTACTCGATTCCTTTTGCGTAGTCCTGCAAATAGCTGAACTCTTTTGTCAACAACCCATTTTCCGTTACAGTAGCGCGCTTAATTATCCTCTCAACATCGTTGCGAAGTAGAGGTTTCATAATTCGATCAATAAGATCCCGGCCAAATTCTTGCGAGGCACTGCGGGGCAATTCACAAGGTAAATTATCAACGGCCATGCTTGTTATAAAACGCGAATCACTGAAAGGCGGGAAAACAGAATCTGTTTTAGGATCATAATCATATACGGGATCGGGGATGGTACTGGGCCGCCTCGTGCTGGGTATGGATCCATTGATATCACATGTGATATCAGCCACTACCCTGATTTTAAATGTCGGATCTTGCATTTCATCACGGGTAAAGAGAACGGGTGCTTTTGGGTTCCAGTATGCACCACCTAACAACAATTCAGCAACTTTCGTATATTTTGAAAATAGGGACATATATCGCTCTGGGTAACTATAAAATTCTTCGCGATTAAAATGACCTCCAGTTTTTCGTGTATGGTAGTCGGAACTACTCAGTTGGGCATAGACTGGCTCTTGATATTGCCTGGTAAGAAAATCTTCAGGATTTACTTTTCGTATACCAGCCGTATCTAGCGTTTCCATGGCACCTTTTCCTACCCGGCCACCGCCTGTAAGAACTATTTTGATAGGAGGTAAGTTTACTTTGCGCAATTCAAGCTTAAGATCATTTAAGTCAAAGCAATCATAGGCTCTGCGCAAGGAAAATAAATTATAACGCTTCCCGTAGGTAAGTAAACCGTTGTAAGCACCCACAATTCCGGCAAAGCGCCCAAACGCCACCAATCGATTGCCCTGGGCATCTTTCAACCCTTCGTAATCAATCATGCGGATATTCTTTTTAAGAACAGCCTGCAATAAACCACGATTGTAAGGTTGTTTTTTGATTGTATGCGAGAAAAATAAATAGGTCTTATTGTCAATTAATTCATGAATGGGAACTTCCTTAATGCCCATTAAGATGTCGCAATCACTAAGGTCGGTAACCACCTCTATATCCAATGCTTTGTATTCTAAATCCGTAAAGCATCGAATAGCGCTTTCTTGACAAACTACCTTAACATTGTCAAAGCGTTGTTGAATTTCTTCTACCTGTGCCGGAGTGAATGCAACTCGTTTATCAGGGGGCACCTTGCCTTCCCGAAGCAGACCTATTTTAATACGAGACATAGAGGAATGATTATCATCGAAGGTACTCAGGTTTTCGCTTTTATCTAAATTAGAAGAGCAGCAACCAAAACCAAATGCATTAATTCTATTGATTTACTTGAGCAGAGAATTGCCTTAACCATGCCCGATTACCAATGATCACTCTGGCATAGTTCCAAAATTTAAGTGGCTTACGTTTCAAGAAGACCACCTAATAGTGAGCTTGATTCTTTTCTTGCATTTCTTCCGTAAGGAGATAACGCCTGAACTAATTTTCTTATAGGCATGGATTGTAACCACACTTTACCGGTACCCCGTAACGTGGCGAGAAATATTCCTTCCCCGCCAAATACCATTGATTTTAAACTTCCGGAAGTTTCAACATCAAAATCAATATTGGATTCAAATGCCACGACACAGCCGGTATCTACGCGTAATGTTTCGTTGTGAAGTGTGCGCTCAATCACAGTGCCTCCCGCATGAATAAATCCTTTTCCATCGCCCTGAAGTTTTTGAAGAATGAATCCTTCCCCGCCCACAAGTCCTGAACCGATTTTTCGATTGAAGACAATCGATAATTTTGTTCCAAAGGCAGCGCATAAAAACCCGTCTTTTTGAACAATCAATTCGTGGTTCGGGCAAGTGGAGAGTTCTACGGGAATAACAGTGCCCGGATAAGGTGCCGAGAATCCAACTTTTGCTTTTTTATTTCCACGGTTTGTAAAGTGAGTTAAAAAAAGAGACTCTCCGGAAAGCAAACGACTGCCTGCAGAAAGCAATTTATCAAACACGCTTTGGCTAGGGTTGGATCCATCACCCATTTTTGTTTCAAATAAAATTCCCTCCTCCATGAAGAGCATGGCGCCTGCTTCTGCAATGACGGTCTCCATTGGATCTAATTCAACTTCAACAAGTTGAATGCTCTCCCCTTTTATTTGATAATCGATGACATGAGAATTGGGCATGGTGCACTATATTATAGGATGTATATAAATACGAGATACATACTCGGTTGGTTAGCTTTTATCGTTTTATCAATAAATTATTTTTTCTTTTTCTTCTTGGCTTTCGCTTCCTCTTTTACAAGATGTTCATCCCGCTCAATCAATTTTTTGTCGTCTACATTTTCATCTAAAAACGCATTCAGTTTTTCAATGGCCATATTTGATTTTAATTCACCAAACTGATCAATTGAAATCTCAAATCCTGATAGTTCTTTATGAACACGAGGCTTGCCTTGCTTCTTACTGGGTTTGTCTGATTTCTTTACCATAATTAAATAGTTTTTTTCAATGTCTTCAATGCATGTTGTATTCTACTCACTACTTCTTCGCTTCCTAATATTTCCATCGTCATCATTAAATCCGGACCGGAAGCGCCACCGGTTATTGAAACACGAAGTGCCTGAAGAATTTTGCCTGTGCCAATACCCAAATTAGCAGTTACTGCCTCTAAGGTAAATTTAGCAACATCCGCAGTTAACTTGCTGAGTTTGCTTATCTCCTGACTAAAGCCTGTCAAAACATGGATCGCCTCGGCATTCCATTTTTTGGCAATCACCTGTTCATCGTAGGATGTGGGGGCATTGAAAAAGAATTTTCCTTGCATCCAGAAGTCATGTGTGAAGGTGACTCGCTCTTTCATAATGCCACAAATCTTTGCAGCCTTCTCATTTGAGCACTCGATATGTTCAGCCTTCAAGGAATCTAACAAATACAACGCCAGTTCTTCGTTCGACTTGGCTTTCAAATATTGTTGATTAAACCACTGTGCTTTTTGAATATCAAATCGTGCTCCGGCTTTTCCAATCCGCTCAATCGAAAAGGCCTCAATTAACTCATCCATTGAAAAGATTTCTTGTTCTGTACCGGGATTCCAACCCAAGAAAGCTAAAAAGTTGATGAGTGCCTCAGGTAAATAGCCTGATTCGCGAAAGCCCGTGGCAAGTTCGCTGGAGTTTGGATCCATCCAGGTAAGGGGAAATATAGGAAAGCCCATTTGATCTGCATCACGCTTACTGAGTTTCCCATTGCCATCGGGTTTAAGTAACAAAGGCAAGTGCGCAAATTGTGGCATTTCTTTTTCCCAACCCAGGTAGCGATATAATAACACATGCAATGGAGCAGAAGGCAACCATTCCTCACCACGGATAACATGAGAAATCTTCATTAAATAATCATCCACTACATTGGCAAGGTGGTAGGTTGGCATCCCATCCGATTTCATGAGCACTTTATCGTCAATTTGTGATGAATCCACCTTCACCTCACCACGAATCAAATCTTGAATTTGAATTTCTCCTTCAGCAGGTACTTTCAAGCGTATCACGTACGTTTCTCCCGCATCTATTTTATTCTTTGTTTCTTCTTCGGAAAGAACCAGAGAATTATTCATACTCATGCGGGTGGCAGCACTATACTGTTGATTGGAAGAGCCAGCAACTTTTAATCGGGTGCGCATGGCTTCTAAATCATCACTTGTATCAAACGCATAGTACGCATACCCCGAATCAATCAGCTTTTGTGCGTACTCTTTATAAATGGATTTTCTTTCTGATTGCCGATAAGGGTGATAGGCACCTCCTACGTTAACTCCCTCATCTATTTGAATTCCAACCCAACCCAACGATTCAGCAATGTATTCTTCCGCACCGGGTACAAAACGAGTTTGATCGGTGTCTTCAATCCGTAAAATCATGGTCCCCTTATGCTTCCGAGCCAATAAATAATTATATAGGGCTGTTCGCACGCCACCAATGTGCAATGCCCCTGTTGGGCTGGGAGCAAACCGAACTCTAACTTCTCTCATCAAATTCAATTAAGGAAGTTCAAAGGTAATTAGAAAATAAACTACATCGACATTTAGAACTGGAATATCAATTTAGATTTAGCTTGACACACCATTATTATGGCTGATAATTTTAAACCTGAACTCGCCAGACAAGTTCACAGCAACGTAAACATTATATGGTCTTTGTGCCTAGGTGTTTAATGACAATTCTACTTTACCGCAATGCAAGAAATTTCTACGTTCACATCTTTAGGAAGCCGGCTTACTTCTACCGTTTCGCGGGCGGGCGGATTGATTGTAAACTTCTTTCCATAGACTTCATTAACTATTGGAAATTGCCCCATGTCTTTTAAAAAGATAGAGCACTTTACTACATGCGAGAAATCCATACCCGCTATGGAGAGTATCTCGTTGATGTTTTTCAACACCATGTTGGTTTCTTCAGTAATATTATCAGTAAGAATTTTTCCGGTGGCTTTATCGATGGCAATCTGGCCTGAAACAAAAAGCATGGATCCCACTTTAATGGCCTGGCTGTAAGGACCGATGGGTTCAGGAGCATTGGCAGAGTAAATAACTTCTTTTGACATAGTTGTATTACTTTTGATCAAATATCAGAAAATCCGGATGAATATTTTAGTGATTGGTACACAAGTTAACCTTATTGAGGCAAAACAGAAGTTTGGTGAAACGCATCATTGGCAATTTGTACCATCGCATTGGCAACTCGAACCACTATTAAATTCAATGGAGATAGTTTTTGATTTTATACCTGAGCAGATTCCTCATGTAGATATATACAAAAATGCCTCGGGAATTATTTTTTTTAACACTGCTTTAATTACGCTTACTTCAATCATTGGAAAAATAAAATTTAGAAATTTGCTAGCTTTTGGTTTCTGTGGATTGCCCACTTTCCTCAATCATGATCTGCTGGAAGTAACATCACGTAAGGATGATCAAAAAACACTTGAAGAAGTTTGTAAAAAACTCAACACAGACTTTGCAGTGGTTGCCGACCGGATTGGCCTGGTAACACCACGCATTATTTGCATGATTATTAATGAAGCCTATTATACCGTGGAGGAAGGAACTGCCACCCGTGAGGATATTGACTTAGCCATGAAACTTGGCACAAATTATCCCTATGGTCCATTTGAATGGGGTGAAAGGATTGGGGAAAATAACGTCTGTATGTTGCTAAATGCTGTGCTGAAAGATACTGGGGATGAGCGTTATTCAGTGTGCGACTTGCTTATGAAAGAAGCTAACAAGAAGTAAGGAATCTTCAATTGCCTGTGTTTGGCAATTGAAGATTCACTGTGTTATTAGTTACCTTAAAAAATTCCAGCCAAGTGAGACAAGAAAAACCCGGCTTTTTGCTTCCTCGCCATTGGTTGCTCTATTAATATCTTTTATACCAATATTGTATCGGGCATCTAACTTTAAGCCAAAGGAAAAATCCCACCCAAGTCCTGCAGATACAGAGTAGTCAGTTTTTTCATACTGATCTTTGATATCTTGCTTTACTGTGCCAACGAGTGTAGTGGTGCTACGTTCACCATTGAGTAGCATCCCCACCTGTGGCCCCAGCTGAAGATTCATTCCTTTTACCGGAAAAAATTTTAACATTACAGGAATGGTAAGATAGGTAAAATCTTCCGAACCTGTATACCCTGGGCCTGAAAAATTTCCTTGCATAGTATAAAGCAACACCTCAGGTTGAATAGCAACTTTATCAAACTTGCTTTGAAAGAAAATACCGGCATGGTATCCTGTTTTAGATTGATAGCTAGCTTCAGGATCACTTAGTATTAGTTTACTGAGGTTCAATCCGCCTTTTATTCCAAAGTCAAGTTGTGCCCAAACAGGATTAATTAAAGCAATCATCGTAAAAAGTAAGACAATTTTTTTCATACGTTCAATTTAAATATTATTTAATGCTGTATGTATACTACAAACAGCAGCAAAGGTAAATAGAGGATTTGAAATGAAGGAACATAATAATGAGGTAAAAAAAAATTGCATGCAAATCCCTCAAAACATGATTAGTAAACAATAAATTATAGCTACGAGACAACTTTTATTCGATGCAAGACTTACAGAATAGAATTGTTGTTAAATAAATTTTTTAATTCTTTTCAATCGATTGATAGCGCCTTACATCAAATCTCATTTTCACCCTGAGTGGGTCTTTATCTTTTACAAGAATTGTTTTGGGTACCAATCCAACAAAAGTAAATTGTAAGCGTGGCTTTGGGTTGAGTGCAATAATTTCAAATTCACCCCGATGATTGGTTACCACTTTATTGACCAGGCTGTCAGTTTTTTGTTCGGTAACTACAACACCATGGATGGGCCCCTCACGATCGTACACCACACCTTTTACAACTAGCTGCGCAAACGCTCGTGAAGTTGAAAAAAGACAAAAAATGAAAAAGATTGCGCGCATGATAATTCTCAATATTATGTATTTCAGAATACATTTAATGCCTTTTTAAGGATAATTTTACCAATAATCAGCAATCATGAACGAAGGTTGTATTTACTGTGTTTTACATCCATTATAAATTTGTGAGTACCTTGAAATAAATTTTAAAACAATGATTGAATTAATTCGTCACCCGTGGCCCTGGTATGTAGCGGGGGCTGTTATAGGACTTACCGTACCGGTGCTCCTATTAATAGGAAACAAACACCTTGGAATCTCATCGTCTCTCCGCCATCTCTGTGCGGCTTGTTTTCCGGCTAATATTAGTTTTTTTAAATACGACTGGAAGCGGGAAATCTGGAATTTGTTTTTTGTAGGGGGTGTCTTGATTGGTAGTTTTTTGGCGGTTCAATTTTTACGTGATCCTGCAGGGGTTGTTATTTCTGAAAAGACCATAAGCGACTTGCAAGCGTTGAATGTGCAGGTGGATGCCAATCTCATGCCCGTTTCTATCTTTAGTTTTGATAATCTCTTCACCCTTCAAGGATTATTGTTTTTTGTGGTTGGCGGATTTATGGTAGGCTTTGGTACCCGCTATGCCGGAGGCTGTACAAGTGGCCATACCATCATGGGCATCTCAAATCTGCAGTGGCCATCTGTAGTAGCCAGTTGTTTTTTTATGCTGGGTGGATTTGTGATGGTTCAATTAATTTTCCCATGGTTGATGAAGGTACTTTAATAGATAAAGATTATGCAAAAGACAACTGATGAATTTATTGATACCGTTGAGATAGAGCAACCCATAGTATGTGATGCTCCGAATGATCAGATCGCTAAAGAGACTTTAATCGGATCGAATTTAAAGTACCTCGTAGTAGGAATTATGTTTGGGATTGTATTCGTTAAAGCAGAAATCATTTCATGGTACCGCATCCAGGAAATGTTTCGATTACACTCGTTTCACATGTATGGCGTGATTGGCACTGCTGTTGTAGTAGGGATTATTTCTGTTTGGATCATAAAAAGGTTTAACATCAAAACCATTCAAGGCGAACAGGTTGTGTTTCACAACAAACAATTTCATTGGGGCACGGTAGTGGGAGGATTTATGTTCGGGTTGGGATGGGCAATTACGGGTGCTTGCCCGGGTCCTCTGTTTGCACAGATAGGCAGTGGATTTTTAGTAGTTATCGTTACGCTATTAAGCGCAATTGCTGGTACATGGGTGTATGGTTTGGTTAAAGAAAAGCTGCCGCATTAATTTATTCCTATGTAAGAGAGGATAATCGCGTAGTTGCGAAAATGATAAATAAACCGACAAGGTAAAAGAAACAGTCATTCCTCTCTCCGATAGCTATCGGGAGAGCGAAGGGTAGGGTGAGGGTTACAACAAAGTTCTTGAAGACTAACCAATGAAAGGTACTCAGTCAAACGACCAGTCGATGCACTCGTTAATGCGAGTCGTAATAACAGTAGTTGTGATTGTGCTTATTTCAATTGGAGGGATCGCTTGTGTTCTTATGTTGGGACCCAATAAATTTCTTTCACTCGCGAAGCAAGACAAACGAGTGGTAAAAGACGAGTTGTGGAAGGCTCCGGATATAAGAACTATCCCGAATACAGAAGAAGGAGAGTTAATTAAGTATGGGAAAGACTTGATTTCATTCACGTCTAAATATCTGGGTCCAAAAGGAATCGTCATGTCATTGAGCAATGGCATGAATTGTCAAAATTGTCACTTGGATGCGGGCACAAAACCTTTTGGTAATAACTACAGTGCGGTAGCTTCTACGTATCCACTATTCAGGGCACGGTCAGGTACTCTCGAAACTATTGAAAAACGTGTGAATGATTGCTTCGAGCGCAGCTTAAATGGAAAAGCGCTAGCCCATGATAGTCATGAGATGAAAGCCATGGTGGCCTACATTCAATGGGTAGGTAAAGATGTGCCAAAAGGTGAGTTGCCAAAAGGGGCAGGATTAGTTCTGCTTCCTTTCTTAAATAGACCGGCCAATCCGGATAATGGGAAACTTGTTTATGATAAAACATGTACGGTTTGTCATGGTAAAAATGGTGAAGGTATGGCGTTAACAGATTCAACCGGTTGGCTAAATCCTCCGTTGTGGGGTCCCAATAGTTATAATTCGGGTGCCGGGTTATTTCGTCTTTCCCGGTTTGCCGGATATGTAAAAGCTAACATGCCCTTTGGCGCTACGTACGATGCCCCTCAACTTACCGATGAACAAGCGTGGGATGTAGCTGCGTATGTGAACTCACTCCCGCGACCCTCTAAAGATTTAACTGCGGATTGGCCAGATATTTCGAAGAAACCAATTGATCATCCATTTGGTCCGTATGCAGATGAGTTTAGCGAGCAACAACATAAGTTTGGCCCGTTTAAGCCGATAGAAGAGAAAAAGAAACTCACCTCACCAAAGTAACATTACATGCGCCTGCTGTTCAGTGCTATTTTCTTACTTAATTTTTTTCTGGCGGAAGCCCAAACACAAAATGGTGCGTTTAATCTCACGTTAAAAGCGCTACTATCTCATTCTGTTAAGGAAGTAACCGTGCCCGATGCGATTAAATCCACCGCCTTATTTGTGGATGCCCGCGAACGCAATGAGTACGATGTGAGCCATGTTAAGAATGCACTTTTCGTTGGCTATGATAATTTTAATTTTGATTCGTTGGCTTCCATAAATAAAGGCCAGAAGATAATTGTCTATTGTTCTGTAGGCTATCGAAGTGAGAAGGTAGCGGAAAAATTAGTAACCGCTGGCTTTACGGATGTTTCTAATCTGGTGGGGGGAATCTTTGAATGGGTAAATCAAGGCTATGCAGTGGTAGATAGCAGCGGAGCTACAACGCAGAACATTCATGCCTACAACAAAACCTGGGGTATTTGGCTAAACAAAGGAAACAAAGTATATAATCCGAAATAAAATGTCTAACGTAATTCATGAGCCTTCCTGCAGCTGCAATCAATGTTACTCAACAACAAGGCGCGACTTCCTGAAATCGGCAGCCTTGTTGACGGGGGGGTTATCCATGATGGGGACAACCGTTGCCGGGGCTGCAGCCAATCCGGATGATAAACATGTACGGGAGATGGCAAAAAGCAAAGCTGTTCTAGATAGCAAGGCCTCGCGATTTACCATTCTTTATACGGCCGATATCCACGGACAAATTTTAACACACGATGAATTTTTTCTTGAAGGTGGAAATCCAGTTTACAAAAAGCGCGGTGGAATGGCGGTGCTTAAGACAATGCTTCATTCCCTAAAGGCCGAGAATCCTGAAAACACCTTGATACTTGATGCCGGAGATTGCTTTCAGGGAAGTGGGATAGTAGCTCTTACGAAAGGGGCTGCCATGGTGCCGTTGATGAACAACATTGGGTACGATGTCGTTCTGCCGGGAAATTGGGAAGTGGCCTATGGGAAAGAAATGATGCGTAAAGATTTAGGTGCCTACGATGCAGATAAGATCTGTGCCAACATGTATCACGATACAGATGACGAATTAAATGGAGAATTAATTTTTCAACCGTACTGGACGAAAATGATGGGCGGAATCAAAATTGGATTTATTGGCTACAACGATCCCCTTACCCCGAAGCGCCAGTCACCAGCGTATAGTTATGGTATTACATTCACCAAGCCTGAAACCAATGTGGCCAAGTACATTCGCTTATTGCGCGACTACGAAAAATGCAGCATGGTATTTTTAGTTACCCATATGGGGCTGGCTCAACAAGTTCATCTTGCTAATCAATCGTATGTAGAAGGGGCAGACTATGTGTTGGGAGCGGATACACACGAACGGGTACGAAAACCTATTGAAGGCAAACATTCAAAAGTTACCGAACCGGGTGCTTTTGGTTCGTTTGTTTCTAAACTTGATTTTGTACTTGAGAACGGAGTGGTTAAAGATCACCATTACGACTTGCTGGATGTTGATCCCGAAAGATACCCCCCCGATGCTGAAATGGAGGTGTTGGTAAAGCAAGTTCGTGAACCGTATCGCGAAACACTTGACAAAGTAATTGGTAAAAGTAAAAACACCTTAGTACGCTATTATGTGATTGAAACACCGATGGACAATATGATTACGGATGCCATCATGTGGAAAACAAAACCTGATATTGCGTTGTCTAATGGATTTCGGTTTTGTCCGCCTTTGGTACCGAATCCAACCACCGGTTATGCAGAAATTACCAATGATTATCTGTGGAGTATGTTACCGGTGGATACGCATGCCAGACAAGCAACCGTTACAGGAAAACAAATTTGGGATTGGATGGAAAAAGAATTGCACAATGTTTTTTCCAGTGACCCGGCTAATCGTTTTGGTGGTTGGGTAATTCGGTTCAAAGGAATGGAAGTAAACTTTACAATGCGTAGCGAATTGGGCAAGCGAGTGAATTGGATAAAAGTGAAAGGCAAACAAATTGATTTAACAAAATCCTATTCAGTAGTGGCCTGTGAACGAGAAGGGGATCCAGAAGAGATGTTGTGTCGTATCGATCAGGTTTCGGAGCCGCACAATTTGGATACCACGCTGCATGAACTGATGCGGGAATATCTGGCAAAATTTTCACCGGTGGCTCCCAAAGTAGAAGGCCGAATTACAGCCACCGATGCTCCGGCCAATTTATTATCTCAATTGGAAGGCTATGAGTATGAGTTTAGATAGAGGCTTTCATCGATTACTCCAGTAATTTAATAGAGTTATAAGAATTTAAATTAATCAGATTATGTGACCAAAGTCACCGATTAACTTTTGACAGTTAGTTATCTTTGCTGCGTTATTTTTGCAATCAGTGAGATGGGCAAAAGGCGGGAATTGAGCCAAAGGGAAAATCTAAAACGGATTCTATGTTTTTTCAACACGTATATGATAAGTCATTAGCACAGGCAAGTTATTTTATTGGATGCCAGAAAGAAGGGGTAGCGATGGTGATTGATGCGAAACGCGATGTGGATACTTATCTTGAAATAGCGAAGCAAAACAAAATGAAAATCACGCACATTGCCGAAACGCATATTCATGCAGATTTTCTTGCCGGGTCGCGTGAATTGGCAAAACTTACCGGGGCGCAAATGTATTTGTCGGATGAAGGCGGTGAAGGATGGCTGTATGAATTTCCGCACGTAGGTCTAAAAGACGGAAGTGTGATTAAGGTTGGAAATCTCTCTTTTAAAGTATTGCATACACCCGGACACACCCCCGAAAGTATAAGCTTTTTATTAACGGATCATCCGGCCAGTAACGAACCTGTGATGTTGTTTACGGGAGATTTTGTTTTTGTTGGCGATGTAGGTAGACCCGATTTATTAGAGAAAGCTGCAGGCTTTGCGGGAACGAAGGAAGCAGGCGCCAGGGAAATGTATAAGTCGATTGCTAAATTCAATGCACTGGCAGATTATATACAGGTATGGCCGGGGCATGGGGCAGGCTCTGCCTGTGGAAAAGCATTGGGTGCTGTGCCGAGTACGACAGTCGGTTATGAAAAAGTGCGCAACTGGGCGTTTCAATATCCTAAGGATGAAAATGGTTTTGTAAAATATTTGCTGGAGGATCAGCCCGAGCCGCCAAAATATTTCGCCATGATGAAGAAGCTGAACAAGACAGATCGTCCATTACTTACCGAAGTACCGAAGCAAAAGAAACTAACCGTTGATGAGTTTAAGACAGCTTTTGAAAAAGGAATTAAGTTAATCGATGCACGCAACAAAGTAGATTTCGCAAAGGGTTTTATTCCGGGCAGCATTAACATACAAGGGAACAATGCTTTTGCAACGTGGGCTGGTTGGTTCTTAAATTATGAAGAACCCTTTATGTTAATAGCCAACGAAACGCAGATAGAAGACCTTACCCGAAAACTCATGCGCATTGGAATGGATAATGTGTATGGCTACATAGAAGATGTAACCCCGTGGGTAACATTAGGGAATAAATTGGAGCACGGAAACGAAATTGACCTGAATGAATTTAAGGACTTGTATAAAAACAACAACATACAGTTGGTAGACGTGCGCGGTGAATCAGAATTTAAGGCCGGTCATATCAAAGGTGCCGAGAATATTTTTGTGGGTACGCTGGAAAGTAATCTCACCAAAGTTAAAAAAGACAAGCAAGTAGTCATTCAATGTCAGTCAGGTGACCGCACTGCCATCGCCTACTCTGTGTTGGCCAAGCATGGCTTTAAGAACGTGAAAAATTACAGAGGCGGGATGAACGAGTGGGTGAATACCGGTAACCCGGTGGTATCTGAAAATTAACATGCGACTCTTTACTGATTGGAAATTTTTAGTGCTTGCATGTCTTACCTTGGGGTTGGCTCCCTTTTTTCCTGAGCCCCATATCTGGGGAAAATTAAAATGGTTGGCGGGAGGTGCAGTAGGCATGCAACCCATGGATTGGTTTGATGTGTTGCTCCATGGTCTTCCCTGGATGTTACTGATTCGATACTTTCTTGTTAAAGTAATAATGAACTTCCGGACTGAAAAAAAATAATCACAGCCAAGCCAGAAATCAAGTTGCGCTCAATTACTGCTTTTTGATTTTCTTAACTTCCTTAACAATGATTTGTTTTCCATCCTTAAGGATCGTATCAATCTTTACGGTGGAATCGTCCTCCAACGCATCCACCTCAACTTTTAATTGGAAGTCGTTTCCATCCTCGCTATGAAACTGCGCCATTTTATGCAATGTATTGGGAGCGGTGGTTCGACCTACTAAAAATCCGAGTGTACCAAATATTACCGCAACGAGAAGAATGATAAGCCAATTTTTGTTAAAGTTTTCCATACTTCAAATATATCAATTTACGTGCACATAGTACATTGGAAATTCAGCCATTACCTTAGGCATGCTAAACTGGTATTCCCGGGCTTGCCGTTCCCATCTTTTTTTTGGTGATCTTTTTAAATCGGATTATTTTACATTAAAGTTTGATAAATCCTTTTCGCATTCCCTCCATTACCATGCCCGTTCGGCTCACCACATTTAATTTGGAAAACAAAGATTCTCGCAGCCCATCCACGGTGCGTTCGCTTACTTTCATTTTGGTTCCTATTTGTTTGTAGGTAAGATCGGTGCAGGCCAGGTTCAAAAACTCGAGTTCTTTATCGGTATAGGTAGTAGCAAACTCGTTCTGGTTTTCAATTACCAATTTGCCCAGGTTGCTGTCATTTATTTCTGAATTGTAATAGTTTTTATAATACACCTCGCGCAGGGCATAGTCCAACACATCAGGCGCGATGTCTTTAAGCAAATATGAACAACACCCTACGCGTATCATGCCCATGATTACATGCTCTTTATCATTCATGGAAAGCGCAACCAATCTTACAGTAGGATGAGTTTGTTTTAACCAACGTGCAGTCTCAACCCCATTCATAACTGGCATCTCCACATCAATCAACATGATATCAGGCACCGTGGTGGGGGTCAACTTTTCCTGTAGTTCTTTTCCATGGCCGGCATCTACCACTACTTCATAGCCTAAACTGCGCAACATCAAGCTTACTGATTTGCGAAAGAGTTGATGATCATCGACAAGGCCTACTCGGATTTTCATAGGTTAATAGTTGTATTTTAGCAACCCCGGAGAATCCCCAAACAGATTATCATTTCTTTGCAGGAAATAGGAGTGTGGGGATTTCATGTATGCGTTGGAATTTCAAGACGTACCTGAGTGCCCGGGTTAAGCGATTTCCATTGTGCGGTTCCGCCCAGCAAGGTTGCACGGTGCTTTATATTGATAATGCCAAAACCTTCTTTCGTCAGATCAAACCCTTTTCCATCATCTTCTACCCGCACAATCAAATGACCATCGGGCTGTTCGGCATAGATGCGAATGTGTGTGGCTTCTCCATGTTTCAATGAATTTTGAAAAGCCTCTTGCACCATCCGAAACAATACCAACTGCCTGTCCTTCGCCATAGTAAGTTGGGCGGGATGCTGCACGGTCATGGTGATGCTATGCGATGCATTGATGCGTTCGGCCTCGGCATTCAGGTTTTCGATAAAGCTAAATTTTTCCAACCATTCTCCATTAAGTGATTTGCTGAGGGCGCGCAGTTCCTGAATCGCCTGCCCCAGGGTTTCGTTGGCGGTATGTAACGTTTCTTCAGGAGTGTTTAGTTTTCGCTGGGCAACCCCCACCAACATTTTTGCACTATTCAGCAACTGACCAATGTTATCATGAATTTCTTTACTTAGCATGTTTAACGTTTGCTCCTGAGTTTCCAGCCTGGTCTTCAACAATTCTTCCGTGTATTGACTCTGCAACTCTTTTTTCTCGAAGATAAACCGCAACTGCTTTTTTTGATAGACCAGTATCAGGAGAATAATGCCGATAGCCACCAACAAAAAGAAGCCGCAGCCAATGACAATTAGGGTTACTTCCTGTGATAAACTATTCATAATGCCGAACGATTCCCTAAAATAGGGATTACCTTATTAACTCGCTAAGGCACGTAAGTAAACTTCATTTTTAGGAGAGAAGCAACCTACCGATCGCTTTTTTATTGTTTCCACCATTCAGGTGTGGATAGGTAAAGTGGTTGTAACTTAGAAAAATTGCAAACGAACCGAGTTGATACATTAATTGAATGCAGATATACCAAAAATCAAAATTACGAGAAAGGGCTCTTCGGATATTTTAGCCGGCAACTGGCGCACGTACATAAATAGTTACAACACAATTCCCGTGGAGGTAATAACATAGCCCAAGCTGTCGAAATAAACTTCAGTCTGTTAAGAGAAAAATAAACGAATACCGTCCCGGTTAACAGATACATCAGCTATATAAAAAAGAATTATCAAGTGTGAATACAATCTTTGCTGAGATAGCTAACGTGATTAGAAAATAGAATGCGAGTACCTTAAATCGGAATGGGCGATTGACCTTCCAAATAAAAAAGGACAGATCTAAAAAATAAAAAAAAGGAAATAGGCTCTAATAGCCACCAGAAAAAATAGTTCATGGTCATTGCGCTTTTCTTTGCTGGTTCAAAATTCTTTCAAAAACAAAATCATCTAGTGTTAAATTTTTTCGATACCCTGACAACTGCGTAAGCGGTTACAATGGCTCCAACAAACAAAATGATATTATGAACAATCCAAAGATCTCCAAGCATGACGCTTATCTCACGTTTACCGTCTGAGGCAACAAGGTATTGTTGAGTGAAATAATTATAGCTTAGAAAGATGGCAAATGATCCAAGCTGATACATCAGTTGAACACAGACAAACCAGAAATCAAAATTAAGTGAAAGAGGAGTTTCAGTTACGTAGCTTACAAGCTGTTGTAGATAAAGAAATATCAATAATACAATTCCTGTAGAGGCAATCACATGACCGATACTATCAAAGTATTCTTGATCAAGATGCGAGAAGTAATACGCGACTGTAGTTAAGCAAGAGATGATGGCTACAATTTTTTTCCAACGTGCAAGAAGAAGCGTAAAAAAATAATAAGAAATCCCTGCACTTGTGATTGGATATAAAAGATTGTAATAAAAATTATTAGACGTATCGCCTTCAACACGAATAGAAGCACGGGTGAGGAGAATGGTAGCAAACAAATAGGTAATGGTTATAATCCAATAATGTAGTCCTCCATCAATTTTCCGTGCATAGAAAAAAAAGGCCCCTACGTAAATTAGAAAGGCTATCGGCTCTGATGATTGCCAAAGAAAATATTTCATCTTCTTAAGACTGGAAACGTTAACTTATTTTTTGCAATTTAATTTGCAGGACATGGAGGCCAAGGGCACCCCTTTATCTCAAATCCATTAGCTTCATATTGCGCATCCGCTCCGCGGCCTATAATCTTTAAGGCACCTACCTTTTTCTCATCTAGGGTGGTTGCTTCTTCTATGCTTACGACACACACCACTTTACCAGGCTTTGTGTCTAACAATTTTTGCATGTCTGCTGCCTCAAAAATAAATTTAAATGCTTCTACTGTGGTTGCCATAAATAGTTTGATTAGGGTTGAAAAATTCTTTCACCTTCAAAGGTGCTCATTCATTTTTAATCTTGCACGGGAATTTCCCCCTTTTCATACCGGGGTTTTCCCCCTTTTTATACCGGGGATTTACCCCCCGATTTCGGGGGAAAATACCCTTGATTTTTATAGGCCTATCGGGCCACCTTAGCGGAATGTTATCCGAATTCTCGCAACCCCCCCAGGTATTTATGCACAGGAGGGAGTCAATGGCCTTAATCATTGACATTCTTCGTGCCAGTCGGGAGATTTTCTATTTCTCCATGACGCTCCATAAACTACCCCTGAGCGATCGCCTTACATTGGCAGATACACTTACCTACATAGGTGGGGTGGTAAAGGATATCTTCGATAAACTTACGGCCGGAGACTTTCCTGAAGGCAACTGTGCACAACTCGCGTTACTCGGTCAGGAACTGTATCACCACCTGCATCCTGTATTAGGCATCCACCACGCTCGTTCCCTTACTGAAAAACTCGATCAAACGTCTCGCATGACAGGGCTACACCGTGAGATCTCTTTGGGAATTATTGACGTGCGCGAACTGGTGTTGCTGGATGAGGCGGCCAATCATTTTAGTGGTACCGCTCAACTTTTAAATGCATGACTATGATTAGTGATTTGTTAAATATTGGCAATGATATTCGCTCCGTGGTGCACTCCCTGGAATCGCGCAGCAGTTTCGACCGCATACACCTGGCCGACTTGCTGGAACACATTGGTCAGGTATTGAAAGACACGGGCATTAAAATAAGCCTGGGACAACACCCCGGCAACCATCGTCAAATGGAATTACTGAGCGAAGAACTTTATTTCAAACTGGCCTTTGTAGTGGGCGAAGTAAAAGCCCACAATATTTCTAAAAGACTCATGCAAACCCAACGCATTGAATTACTAAAAAGTGAATTGAGTTCCGGGTTTGGCGCTTTCGAGCATGCTTTACTCGAAGAAGCAGCCACTAATTTTATAGACACCTCACGGTTTTTGCGAATGAATTGAATCCATGGTTAAAGTTTTACCAATGAATGAAACGGTAGTCATAAATAAATGGGTAATCAGCAGCCATCTTATCTCAGCCGATAGTCAAAAGTTGATTGTCAGTAATATGGTGCTTAATAAAAAACAAGGTATATCCCTCGATATAAATGCAGAAAAGTCTTTATGGCGAAATCTTCAAGAGGCATTTCCGGATGAACTAAAAAATCCAATCAGACCATCTGCGGTAATGACCTTTATGAAGTGTAGAAAAATTGCCATGGCAAACCTGAATTCACCAGACACCTTGTTAGATGCCATAGCTGAATCTGACATCAGTGAAATTTTATTTACCGGTTCCTTTAAAGAGGGCAGCCTGTTCTATCGTTTTTATGCATCCTTGCTCGGACAACCCATTACGCGCACCATTCAGCAACAACGGGGCGTTTTGTTGGATGCCACCTTTTTTGGGCACCCCGTTTGGCTTACGGTACTTTACTCAGGCTCGGGCAATGCCAACGTAGGGATTGCGCGGTCGCAAAAATTTCAGGCAATACGCCACCAACTTGATGACGATCGGCCTGTGCATGATTATCGAATCCGATCTTATCGTGAAAAATTTGAATTGCCTTATTAAGAGTATGCTAAATTAACGTAACAATTTATTGTAAAATGAATCGCGATCATCAACTTCAGTATTGTAAAATATGCATCAATAAACAGTTTGATCCTCAACAAGGCATAGTGTGTGTGCTTACGGGCAAGCAAGCCGAATTTGAGAACTATTGCCCCACTTTCAAATCAATAGACGGAACTTCGCCCGAATCTCTTCATTATGAAAATAAGACCGCATTTGTTCCGGAACGTGTGTTGGCCAGCACAACCAAGCGATTTTTCAATATGGTGATTGACTACATCGTGTTTTATTTATTGATGATCGCATTTGTTTTTGTAAGTGCAATGATGGCAGCCCTGCTTTTTCCGGAAGAGACGGAGACCCTGTTGGACGAAAATAGCTCAGGCAGTCAGGTATGGATATATGTGTTGGTGTACCTGGCCTATGTTTCCTACTATACCACCCTGGAGGCCGCGAGCGGTCGCACCGTGGGTAAGTTAATTACAGGCACCCGCGTAGTAGATAAAGATGGCAAGTTGCCATCCGTGGGGGCTATCTTTCGTAGATCTCTTTCACGCCTTGTGCCCTTCGAAGCATTTTCTTTTTTAGGTAATAATGCACGTGGGTGGCACGATGCCTGGACTGATACATGGGTGATTGAGAAGAAATAATTTGAAAAGAGGATGAGAATAATTTATTGGGTACTTGTATGTGCTTTCGTAAGCGGCTGTTCATCGGCCACCAAAACGGCTTCCTCTCAACCTATAGCAGCCGAAACTGAACAACGCGGTGACGCTGATGCATCCTCGTTTGAAAAGGCCATTGTAGTAATGAGTATTCGCGCAGAATATGAATGGGTGCGGGCCAGGTATCCCGACAGCAAAATGAAAAGGCAACGGTTGGTTTTTGAAAAGGGAACCCCCTACGATGTGCTTACCTTTGCAATGCCCGATGGAAAGGATCGGGATTTTTATTTTGATATTTCTAAATTTTACGGAAAGTTTTAATATATCCGGGCACGCAGGATTCTTTAATATTTACGGTCATTCCTGGCACGCAAGATGGGATAAAAAGTAAGGCCAAAACGTAATAGTTACCTGCCCATGCCTGCGTTGGTGTTCTTCACCAACGGACAAAATAATTTAAAGAGATCATTGTTGTTGAGAAATTTTGAACTTAAACACGGAGTCCCTTGCAGGAGACTCCACGAGGAATAAAAAAGTCAAACTTAATACTGAAACTGGTTTTATTAAGATAACTAGCGCGACCCGGAATCTCGAACCCATCTTGAATTCGCTATTAATACAAGACAACTATCAGCATGAGAAGCGCGAGTATGAAATTAAGAATAGCTACTCTCCACAAAAACTTCACACTCAAGTTTTTATTCTTTCAAGAACGCTATAATGCAACGTCAAATAATCAACAAGTTCTTTAAACTCGGTTTTATAATCTGTATTTGTGAGGATAACCTTCTTCTTATCGTTAAGAATTAATATCAGCGTTTTTATTTGTTGCCCCCGAATGTTATAACTCAGCGCCCGCCACTGAACCAGCTGATCCAGGTTAACTGAAAAAGCACTTCGAAAGGGTTGTTCAACAATAAGCTGATCAAACACCAACTTAAATCGAACGTGATTCCACAGCATAAAGGCCATGGACGCAAGTCCGAGACCAGTAATGATGGAAAAAACGAAAGAACCTCCATAGATTAATTCAAAGAAGGCAAACGATCCGAAGAAAAACGTGAACCCTAGCAGGATGTTGATTCGCGTATTCATGTTATTAATGCTCCATCTTAACGCCAGCCCTTATCGCTATCGGTAAATTATTTTCTTCCGGCACCAGCGGGCATGAGTACGCATTGTTGTAGGCACAATACGGATTGTAGGCAAGATTAAAATTGATTAGCAATTCATTGCCTTCTTTAGGAATTCGCAACCCGAGGTACCGCCCGCCCCCATACGTTTCAACTCCGGTGGTAAGATCGGTGAACGGCACAAACAGATAATCGGTGTATTCAGGGTTTTTCAATAACGATTTGGATTGGTACATCGGCAAAACGAACGCCTGCCCATCCATCGTAAAGCTGGCCATCCCATAGGTGCGGTATTCCTGGATGATTTTGTTCGAAGCTTTCATTGGGGCAAAGTCCGACTCGGGCGTAAGCGTGATGTGTGCCACTACCGCATAGGTAAGGTCGATGGGATAAAAATCATGGTGCTTGAATTTCTTAAAGTCGGCCGGGGTGAGGGGCGATGTTTTACGATTCTTAAATTCCTGGGTAAGTTCTTCCTGAAACGCTTTTGTTTCCTGAATCAATAAAACCGAATCGATTTGCGCCTGGGCAACAAACGAAATACTGAACAGGAGGAGAAGCAGCTTCATGGGTTGAATCATTTTTAATAAAGATATTGATAATGGCAAAAACAATCTCGGGAAAATTCCCCTTTTCATACCGGGGTTTTCCCCCTTTTTGTACCGGGGATTTACCCCCCGTTTTAGGGGGAAAATACCCTTGACTTATATAGCAACGTTCATTCACCTTTATCCTGTGCAAGGCGAATATGGGCAGACGGGAATATCACCCTCTCTGGTCGTTTTTTTTATGGGCATTGATAGTTCCTGAGGTTACGTACGTAGGAGAACGTTAAAAATCAATGTTATCATGGCTACATTCAGCATCTTATCCATCGATGGGGGCGGCTCGCGAGGCGTAATACCCGCAACCCTATTAGACTGCATTTCAAAAGACCTGAATAAACATCCCATGGAATTGTTTGACCTGGTAGCAGGCACTTCCACCGGAGGCATCATTGGGATAGGGCTGGCCGCCCGCAAGCAAACACACACATTAGTCGATCTATACTTAACACAATCAAAAAAAATATTTTACGATACCGGGTGGGACGACCTGCGTGATGGCTTTGGCAAAAATTTAGGGGCCGATTATTCAAACGATAAATTGAAAAAAATCCTTGAAGAACAATTTGGCACGTTGACGTTAGGAGATGTTCATACGGATCATCAGGGTAAAAAAATTTTAATGGTCGCTTCCTTCGACCTGAGTCCGCAGGACAATGGAAAGGCCGTCAACTTCAGGCCGGTGGTGTACAACTCTGGTTTTTTAAAACATAAAAATGAACGTCTGGTAGACATTGCGTTGCGCACCTCTGCAGGGCCAACGTATTTTCCCATCTATCAGCAAAAGTATATCGATGGGGGTGTAGCCATGAACCACCCGGCTATGGCGGCTGTTGCCTTTGCCATCAACAAACAAGTAGAGACAGAGGATCTTAATTACCGCTACCCGGACGGACTAAAAAAAGGATTAGGACTTGAGGCCCGCGACATCCGTGTGCTGTCCCTTGGCTGTGGCACATCCAACAGAAATTTTATTGCACCCGACAAAGTAAAGAAAGGTGACTGGGGCAACCTGCAATGGGTAAAATATTTACCCGATCTGCTCACCGAATCAAATGTGCAGGCAGCCGATTATTATGTGCGGCAGGTAATGGATAGAAATGATTACAAGCGCATCCAGCTGGAGTTTGATGCAGCCGATGCCCCTGCCGTGTTGAAAGGAAGTGTGTTGGGGCTGGATGTAAAAAGCCCCACCCTGTTGCGCGCCATGCATGAGTATGCAAAGCAGGTGTATGCGTTGCGTAAGCAGGAGATTTTATCATTCCTCGGATTTTGAAAACAGACAAGAAAGAGTTGTAAAAAAAATTATTAAAAACGGAGCAAGCCGAAAATCCGAAGAAGAGTAGGTGTTGAATTTTCAATTATATGAAGCCTTGCATTATTTTCATCTTTTTTTTGAACATTGTGTTCAATGTGCTTGGTCAGCTTGGAATAAATTCAAATAAGACTGTAGCTGAACAATTAGATCAATTTGAAACTAATTTGAAAAATGATTGGGATACTTCAAAATATTATAACAAGTCAGATTATACTGAAGTATGCAAAGAAATAGTAATAGAGTATAGAAGATTTAGTAATGAAGCAATCATAATTGCTTATTACGATGGATCTGGATACTATTATAAATATATTTTGGGCCAGCAAAACCTGGCAAGAGAATATGGTGTTGGGGAAGTTGAGATATATTTTCAAGATTTCTTACTTAAGCTACTACCTAAAGATATCACTAGAGAGGAGAGAGAAAAAGAAAAGGCGAAGCTCTACACAATTCTTGGGAATACAATTGATGCTATTGATTCGGAAACAAACGATAGAATAGCAACCATTTATTCTGCGTACAAGATTAAACACTTGCGGTATTTTCCCGCTAAGACAGACATTTTCGCAAAACTTCACTATGGCGAACTAGACAGAGGAAGTTTACTTTTCATGAACAATTCATCGTTGATTTTTGGCCCAGATTTAAATGCATTTACAAGCAATATAGTTAGTGGCTATTTGGGCAAGTTTCCTGTAAGATTTAGTTTGGCAACAGTTATTGCCAAAGGGCGCAACAACCCGGTGGATAGTGAAGAATTGATAGGGAAAACTGATGCCCAAATTCAAGAAATAGTAAACACGAATTACTCTGAAAATGTAAAGAACAATACATTAGTTTACGTATTGAATGGTGGTGGTTTTCTTGGGTTTAAGGCCGAATATCCGATTCTAAGTTATAGTAATCTTAATCTGAAAGGGAAGCCGCAGATTGAGCTTTCCTTGAATGCAGCTCTCTCAGGTCAATTTGAAAAGGCTGGTGGTTCGATTTCAGGTACTGAGGCCGACCTGTTTTATTATTCCGGTGCTGATTTAAAGTCACTGCTTCCATTTAGTGAAGTAAAGGAGGATGGAAAGCGTATTGAAACGTTTGCCTTGTTTTTGTCGGGAGCATTCAAGGTAATTGGCGGCTCCAAAAATTTTTATAAGAATCTCGAGGCAGAGAATACTAAAGTTTTTTCTCAGGTTGAACTCTCTATTGGATTCCTATTTAATGGCGTCAAAATATACTACACTTACCTTTATTTTACTAAGCCTAATCTCAACGAGATATACCCATCTCGAGTTGGTATAACCTATGTGCCTAGTTTCTTTTAAGATTGGACAGCGATTGGAAAAATTTAATAGAAAAATATTTATGTTTTTAGTAGTGGGTGAGTAATTTATAAAGTGCGATTAAAAGCACGCAACCGTGTTTCCGGGAATTTGCCCCTTTTATACCGGGGATTTACCCCACTAATTAGGGGGGAAATACCTTGATTTTAAAAGGAATCATCGGTCATCTTTATAGTGCGCAAAGTGAATGGTGAAAATGAAGTTGTTAGCTAGCGTATTCAAACGGTACTAGTCCTGATTCTATTTCAAAAAATTTTATAACCTAACCAACTATTGTATGAATAAGAAAGGTTCTTCGGTAGTAATCGCAAACAATGATGTGGTCTACCTATGGTGGAGTGTGCCTCGAAAGATTAAGGATTGTCTCGGTTTTAGTATTCACCGTGTAGTAAATCAGGTGGAAGATCCCAAAGGCCTTTATGCCACAGTGGGCTTCGGTGTAAAGACAGATAAAAGAAAATCACCCCAGACTACAGACGAGTGGCCGATTCAAAGCTTTAACTGGAAAGATTTGTATGCACCTTCCGATAAGGAACTTCAATATCGCATCTATCCTATGATTGGCAAGTGGGACAATCTCAAACTGGATAAGAAACACGTAATTATCACTGACACTGCTAATAAAACTCAAAAGTTTGGAGACGTTAAAATCATTTTCAACCGAGGCATTCTTTCTACACAAGCATTTTCCAAATCCGGAAATGGAAAACCCGTAACACCCGACAGTGCACGCAAGCTAATTACAAACCCCACCAGTGTTTGGCGTAAACGATTAGCCGGACAAATGCTTTACAACTTCACAAAATTTTTTGATCGTGCCGTTGCAGAAGGAGGCGGGCGATATTATGCAGCCTTGTATGAATTATCAGATAAAGGATTGATTGACCAACTCATTCGTAATAAAAACACGCAAGTCATTTTAAGCAACACAGGCACCGATGATAAAACCAATAAGGCTGCCCGAAAACAATTACATGCCGAGCCAAACATAACGATCTATGACCGTATGTTAGGTTCACATATTGGGCACAACAAATTTGTGATTTATGCCGATCGCTTTGGCGTTCCAAAAGCCGTGCTCACAGGCAGTACCAACTGGACACCAACCGGCTTATGCGGGCAAACAAATAACCTGGTCATTATAGAATCGGAGCCACTCGCGCAAGCCTATAAAGAGTATTGGGATAAATTGAAGGCTGACATTCCTGATAAACAGGGGGAAGTACTACGCACCTGGTGCAAAGACAATAGTTTTCAAGTGAAGGCAAATCAAAACAAGACCGACCTCAAAGTTTGGTTCTCTCCAAATACCAAACAGAAAACTAAACCTGCGAAAAATCCGTCTACCCCTGTTGACATGAAGGAAGTGTTTGATCGTATTGGAAAGGCGAAAGAAAGTGTACTCTTTCTGCTCTTCAATCCGGGCAAGCCCAGCATTGTAGATGAAATTAAAACCATTGCTGCCAAGCGACCCGCCAATAAACCGTTATTTGTGCGAGGCGCTATTTCCGATGCCGCTACAGCAAGGCAAGCAACTACCAACATTTTCTCAACCGATATTCTGGCACGACCCGATACGTATTATGAAGCGCGCATAACGGGGGTGGCGGCTATTCCTGGTCCATTCAGTTATTTTGAAGCCGAACTCTTAAAAATTGGTTTCGCTACCATACATGATAAAATTGTAGTAATCGATCCCTTTGGAACTAACCCAATAGTGATTACCGGCAGTCATAACTTAGGCTATGCTGCTTCTTATAAGAATGATGAGAACATGGTGATCATTGAAGACAAAGCCATCGCGGCTGCCTACACCGCGCATGTGCTGGATGTGGTCAATCATTTTAAGTGGCGCTATAAACTTCAAAAGAAAGTTATCGATGCCAAGGCAAAAACACTGGCCGAAAAGAAGAAAGCACTGCAAAAAGGATGGAATGATTTGGATGAATACGATAAATGGATGAACTATTATTTTAATACGAACGGATTCATTAACCGCGATAAATTTATATTAAAGTAAATAAACCAACTATTGTTTTGGGGGCTTAGGGTGTTAGTGTAAGAATTCGATTATGAGCACACAACCGTGTTTTCGGGAATTCCCCCTTTTCACACCGGGAATTTCCCCCACAATTTAAGGAGATGTATATAAAAAGATAATTTGAAATAATTCTTTTGAACATGGGAATCAACGAGTATCAAGCGTTAGCAAAGCTAACCGACCAGCGGCAAAACAACACTGATGAAATAAACAGGTTGATTCCTTTGTTAGGTATGATTGCCTGCGAGTAAGTAAGAGGATTCTGAATTTCAACAAGCAAGTTGAAACCATTCCCGTTTTGGAGAATATACTGACAAACATCTCTCCAATGCCTTGGGTTTTAATACGGTGATCTCCGCCCCATAACTTAAAATCAACTGTGTAAGCACCGGGTTGGGGATTAGCTTTAACGTAATTATTAACCCGGTTTCATCTTCGTGCACGGTTTTTTGCGTGTGGTGCAGGTGTTGTGTTTTTATATAAGGTGCCATCGTTTTGCTAAACCACAATTCAATTTCTTCCACCGGCCCTTTGCCGAGCGTAATGCCCAAGTTGTTGTTGGTCGCTTGCCCAACAATTTCACTGACCATTTGGTATTCTTTCACAACCAGTAGTCCAAACACTTTACACATGTCACCCTCATAGAATATACTAAGCACCCGCACAGTTTATACCTGACACCCGTACAGAATACACTAAGCACCCGAACGGTTTATACTTGACACCCGTACAGAATACACTAAGCACCCGTACGGTTTATACCTGGCACCCGCATGGAATACACTAAGCACCCGTACAGTTTACACATGCCACCCGCATAGAATACACCAAGCACCCGCACAGTTTATACCTGTCACCCGCATGGAATACACCAAGCACCTGTACGGTTTATACCTGTCACCCGCATGGAATACACTAAGCACCCGAACAGTTTATACATGGCACCCGAATAGAATACACTAAGCACCCGTACGGTTTATACCAAGCACCTGCACAATTTAAATAGCATGCTCAATTACTTTGTACCAAGGGTAAACTCACTTTCAACTTTCCGCTTAATCACTTTCTACTTCAAGTCCACTTTCCACTTAATCACTTTCAACTTTTAAGTAAAATCTAATCACAGCCTGCATTAAAAAATGTTTAGAAACGTGCCACCCTATTTTCAGTTGCGCATAATGGGTATAATAAAGTTTTATAAATAGTTAAAAAATTGACAACCCCACCTTCATTTGTTTGCGTTGCAAGAAGAAAAAACACTTTTTTTTATGACACATGTTAAAACTGCAGACGCCTTCTCTAAGTTAGTTGGCTTTTGCACCGGGTACGGAGGTAAGTACAATCCTGGTCGCCCAAACCTCCGGATTGAATCAATGTCAACACAGTTGGATGAAGTTCGCCAGGCATTCGAAGGAGTAAAGAATGCACAGGCCAACCTCAACAATCACGTGAACAAACGAAAGCAAAAGTATGATCAGCTTTCGCGGTTGGCTTCCAGCATTCTTCGTTCGCTCGAAGCCTCAGGCGCCTCTGCCGAAAAGCAAGATCATGCGCGGCAGTTTGTGCATCTGATGATGGGTAGCGCACCAAAAAATCGGGCACCCATTCCATCCGGTGAAGCCAAGCCGGAAAAGAAAACGCGGGCAAACTTACAACTCGCCTTTGTGAGCAAAGCCGATTCGTTTTCAAAACTGGTGAAGGCAGTAAGTACGGAACCCTTGTATGTGGTAAACGAACCGGACTTAAGTCCGCAAGGATTAACCGCAGTGGTAACAGAACTTGAGCAATTGAATCAGCAAGTGGATGAAGCCCGCAAGAATTGGCGCAACACACTCATTGCCCGCAATGAGCTGCTGTATTCGAAGTCGCGTTCGTTATACGACACTGCGTTGGCTGTGAAAAAGTATGTGCGTGCCATCTTTGGGCTCGACAGTGCGCAGTATGCACAAGTGAAAGCACTCCGATTTGTGAAACCAACTAAATAGATCATGCCCAACAAAACCTAAAACCTCTGTGGGCCAGGCTCGCAGAGGTTTTTTATTTAAACATTTTACAAATCAACTAACTAATTTACCTAAACGTAATTTGAAAATTTAGAGCGTTGGCCCGGCCGAAAAGCCTGTCTGCGCGTAGCCGCTTCGGCAAAGGCAGGCGGGGTGGTGCGCTGGCATGTGGGAGGAAGCTTTTTCGGCCTTGACCTTTTTGGTTCTTTTTGTGTCTAAGACAAAAAGAACAAAGCAAATGCGATTGATGAACATTGCTATCTGATAATGTTAGTCAGTAGAATAAACATCAAGACTCATTGCAGTTGATACATTTTGTATTTAAACGCGGAGTCCCTTGCAGGAGACTCCGCTAGGAATGAAGAAGACAGCTCACTAATAGTTTACGGTCATTCCGGGCAAGCAAGATGCGTGAGAAGTTGAAACCCAAAATGTAACAATGAAACTAGTTCTAATAAGATTACAACGCGACCCGGAATCTATTCTGTTATTGTTGGTTTGCCCCAATCCAGAGCGGCTAAAGAATCAGTATAACAATTGTAAGTGAGAACAAATAGGTTGAATACACTTCATCACTAACTTCCTTTGAGCGAAGGATCCCTAACAGTTGAGAGATCCTTCTCCGCCAACTGGCGGATCAGGATTGCTCCTGTTATTGTTTGGTTTGCCCCAATCCAGAGCGGCTAAAGATGCAGCGTAACATTTGTGTAAACCTGATTTCATTAAAACCTGTATCCTTTTAGTTTTTTGGCGTTGTATTCAAAACAAATCAACACTATGAAATTAAAACTTATCCTGGTGGCAACATTGCTGGTAATGCAATCCTGCAGCAACGACCCTGAACCAAACATTGAGGATAAAAATCCATTACTCTTTACAGCCGTTTCAGGAACTATTGTTACAGTAGCGGGAAAAGGCCCCGCAGCATTTGGCTACTCAGGCAATGGGGCATTGGCGAATAAGGCAGAACTTGATTGGGTTACCGGGGTTTCCGTGGATCAATCCGGTAATGTGTATGTATCCGGGGGAGCTTCCAATACGATTCGAAAGATATATGCATCCACCGGTGTTATTCAAAAGTATGCTGGCGTTTTTCTGGGTTGGAATGTAGTTGATCCAACTCCCTTGCAGGGCGATAACGGATCGGCAGCGGACGCACACCTGAATCTTCCACTGGCGCTTCATGCTGATGCGAATGGAAATGTCATTCTGCTGGATGCGGCAAATAATTTGATCCGGGAGATCCGGAAAAGCGATAGTACGATTCATAAAATAGCCGGAGGAAATTCATGGACTGACTTTGCCGGTGACGGTGGCCCGGCCACATCAGCTTCTTTTAATAATCCGTATGCCGTTGCAACGGATGCCTCGGGTAACATCTTTGTGGCAGATCAACTTAATCACGTAATCCGAAAAATTGATAGGACAACAGGAATAATCAGTACCATAGCAGGAAAAGGTCCCAACCATCCGGGTTATAATGGCGACAATGGGGCTGCAACCACTGCTATGTTGAATGCACCCAAATCGGTAGCGGTAGACAAACAAGGAAATATTTACATTTCCGATACAGGAAATAATGTGATTAGAAAACTCAGCAACGGAATGATCACGACCCTTGCAGGTACCGGATCTGCAGGGTATAGTGGTGATGGCGCCATCGCCACCCAAGCGAAGCTGAATGCGCCTCAGGCTATCGCAGTGGATGGTGGTACTGTTTATTTTGTTGATGGAAACAACAATGTGATTCGTAAAGTGGACAGCAACGGCATCATCACAACGTATGTGGGAACCGGTGCATCCGGATACACGGGTGACGGAGGCCCGGCCTTACAAGCCACCCTTGCCAACCCTTATGGTATCGCAACCGATACGGCAGGTAACCTTTATATTGCTGATACGAACAATTCCGCCATTCGTGTGGTCATCAAATAGAATCGTTTTAACAGGTCAAGCATCGACTCGAAATAGATGCATAGGATGAGTTGTAATATTTTAACAGTCATTCCGGGAAAGCAAGAAGCGATAGAAGGTACGCGCAAACGTAAAAATTAAATTAGTGCTTAATAAGATAACCTGCGCGACCCGGAATCTCGAATTAGTGTTAAAGTTGGTCAGGCGACCAACTTTAACAAAAATGATTTTATCCAATCCAGAGCGGCTAAAGATGTAGCGTAAAAATTCTCAGTAAGAACAAATAAGTAGCGTGCTCTTCATTACCAACTTGCTTTGAGCGAAGGATCCTTAACGATAAGGAGATCCTTCTCCGCCAACTGGCGGATCAGGATTGCTCTTGTTATTGTTTGGTTGCCCCAATCCAGAGCGGCTAAAGATGTAGCGTAAAAATTATCAGTAAGAACAAATAAGTAGCGTGCTCTTCATTACCAATTTGCTTTGAGCGAAGGATCCTTAACGATAAGGAGATCCTTCTCCGCCAACTGGCGGATCAGGATTGCTCCTGTTATTGTTTGGTTGCCCCAATCCAGAGCGGCTAAAGATGTAGCGTAAAAATTAACAGTGAGAACAAATAAGTAGCGTACTCTTCATTACCAATTTGCTTAGAGCGAAGGATCCCTAACGATAAGGAGATCCTTCTCCACCAATTGGCGGATCAGGATTGCTCCTGTTATTGTTTGGGTTGCCCCAATCCAGAGCGGCTAAAGATACAGAGCAACAATCATCGGTGAGAATGAATAAGTTGAGTACTCATCATCACTAACCTATTTTGAGCGAAAGATCCCTAAACATTTGAATCCTTCTCCACCAACTGGCGGATCAGGATTGCTCCTGTTATTGTTTGGTTTGCCCCAATCCAGAGCGGCTAAAGATACAGAGCAACAATCATCGGTGAGAATGAATAAGTTGAGTACTCATCATCACTAACCTATTTTGAGCGAAGGATCCCTAACGTTTGGGAGATCCTTCTCCGCCAACTGGCGGATCAGGATTGCTCCTGGTATTGTTGGGAGGAGATTACATTTTACCCAATGCCTCTCTTACCTTAGGAGCAATCCGGGTTCCGAAAATTTCAATAGACTTCATGAGCATGGCATGCGAGGGGCCGCCCACATCCATGTGTGCAGAGAAACGCGTGAGGCCAAACATCTCATTCATGTGTAAAATTTTATCAACCGCTTCGTTGGCATCACCAAACAAATAGGCGCCATCCCGGCTTCGCCCTTGCTCATATTGGTTAAGCGAAAAGGGAGGCCACCCACGGCTGGCACCCACGCGGGTCATCTGAGCTGAGTACACCGGGTAATACGCATCGGCCGTTTGTTTACTGTTGTCACCAAAGAAGCTATGCATGTGCACACCTACCTGAAATTTCTTCGTGTCGTGACCGAACTTTTCATATAACTCTTTATAGTATTGGAATAGAGGCTTGAACTGAGCCGGATTACCGCCAATAATGGCGAACATGACCGGCAACCCTAACTTGGCCGCCCGCACGACAGATTCTGGCGTGCCACCAACAGCCACCCAAATATTCAACGGATTGTTCATCGCGCGTGGCAACACCTGCTGGTCTTGCAAGGGGGCCCTGAATTTTCCTTTCCATGTAATGCGTTCTTCTTTGCTAATGGCTAAAAGCAACTCCAGTTTCTCTTCAAAAAGTTCGTTGTAGTGGTTTAGGTTATAACCATACAGTGGAAAGGATTCAATAAAACTTCCCCGGCCAGTCATTAATTCCGCACGGCCATTGCTGAGTTGATCAAGTGTTGCAAAACTCTGGTAGATACGAACGGGGTCGGAGGAACTCAACACGGTAACCGCACTCCCCAACATGATGTTCTTGGTAACCGAGGCAGCTGCCGCCAATACAACTTCCGGAACACTCACGGCATAGTCGGGACGATGGTGTTCACCGATGCCAAAAAAATCGATGCCCACTTCATCCATCAGCTTTATTTCTTCAATCAATTCGCGCAGGCGCTCACCTGCAGGCAGCGGGTTCCCGTGATCATCGTAATGATTGTCGCCAAACATGCCAATCCCTAATTTCATATTTCCTGATGCGTTGAGTTAATCAAGTGTAGACAAAGTAGCGGGTTTATAAGTTCCCTCGATTAAAGGGATTCATGCCTATTTGTGGCTCACTCACCTGCAAGTAAAGTTAAAATTACCTCGTGAATACACCTCGCTAATAGTATACGGTCATTCAGGGCAAGCAAAATGAGATAGAAAGTAAAACCTCGCCTTCGTTGGTGTTCTTCACCAACGAACATAATAATTGAAAAGATGGGTTGATAAAAGTTGATCTGATTAATAATGACAATAGAAGTTGAACATAAGGTATGCATGTTGGTGAAGAACACCAACATGGGCATGGGTTAAAATTACCTCGTGAAGACACCTCACTTATAGTATACGGTCTTTCAGGGCAAGCAAGATGAGATAGAAGTAAAACACTCGCCTTCGTTGGTGTTCTTCACCAACGAACACAATAATTGAAAAGATGGGTTGATAAAAGTTGATCTGATTAATAATGACAATAGAAGCTGAACATAAGGTATGCATGTTGGTGAAGAACACCAACATGGGCATGGTAAAGTTAAAATTACCTCGTGAAGACACCTCACTTATAGTATACGGTCTTTCAGGGCAAGCAAGATGAGATAGAAGTAAAACCCAATTGTAATAATGAACTAGTTCTAGTAAGATAACCAGCGCGACCTGAAATTTCGAAAATGCTGGTAATCACTTACTAATCTAAAGACAGGGTTTGTTAAGTGAACCAAATAAAAATTGCCCAACCTCATCATTATTTTTAATACTTTAGCTGAGAACAAATCCCACACCCATGATAGAAAAACTGAACTGGGCTACCGTACCTACAGAAGAAGTTACTCCCAAGATGGCCAGAAAAATAATTAGCGGAGAAAAACTGATGATTGCAAAAATGAAATTCAAAGATGGCTTTCTCGTTCCCTTGCACAGCCACGTGCACGAACAAGTTACGCAGGTAACTTCGGGCACCATCCGTTTTTGGTTTGGAGAAAAAAAAGATGTCATCATGGACTTGTCGGCAGGCGATGTGGTTGTAATTCCATCAAACCTCCCGCACGAGGCGCTGATGATAGGAGACGTAGAAGAAATTGATACGTGGGCTCCTCCACGCCAGGATTGGCTCGATAAGACAGACGATTATTTAAGAAAATAAAGGATGGACCTCGGACTAAAAGATAAAGTTGCCTTCGTGGCAGCTTCCAGTCAGGGCCTTGGTAAAAGTGTTGCGCTTGAGCTTGCTGCTGAAGGGGCACGCGTTATTATCTGCGCGCGTAATAAGGAGCATCTTGAACAGGCGAAACGCGAAATAGAAAAGTCGGGTAAGGTGTTCGCACTTGCCGGAGATTTAGCCAATCCACATGAACGAGCAGAGATTATAAAAAAAGCCTTGGAAGAGTTTAACACGATTGATATACTAGTCACCAACACCGGAGGACCACCGGCAGGAAAGTTCGAAGACTTTACACAGGATGATTGGGATGCAGCTTATAAGACTTTGCTCGCCAGCGTAGTGGGTTTGGTGAATGGGTTTTTACCGGGTATGAAACAACAACATTGGGGGCGAATTATTTCTATCACTTCCATGGCGGTGAAACAACCTGTTAACAATCTTATTCTATCTAATTCGGTGCGAGCATCGGTTGCCGGGTTAATGAAATCGCTATCGAGTGAATTGGCGATGTATAATATTACCGTGAACAATGTAATGCCGGGGTATACTGAAACCGAACGATTGAAATCATTGATGGAAACCAATCCATCCTTTGCAACTGCAATAAATGAAATTCCGCTAGGCCGGTTCGGCACTACGAACGAGTTTGCAGCGGCTGTGGCTTTCTTGGCGAGTGAACGCGCCAGCTATATCACAGGCGTTTCACTTCCGGTAGATGGAGGCTGGATAAAAAGTATCTTTTGAGATGAAGTATGGAGCAAGTGAAACTTTGTTAAATTTTTTATGCCTTGATTGTAATGGGTTTTCAGAAATTTGTAATATTTGTTGATGAAGTACCTTTGAAAAGATCCAGCACAACCTTTTCAGATAAGAGCATACACTGCCGGTAATTATTAGTTATATTTGTGTATACATTTTTCACATAATAAAATAAAATGAAAAAAATCTTATTGTTATCAATTTTTGCAGTGGGCCTATTACTTACGATCGAATCGTGTAAAGATGATGATCCGGCTCCTCAGGAGATCTTAATTACCAGTCATAGGAAGACCGGAAAATTTTATAAACTTGATTTAACTACGGGAGCTAAAACAGAAGCTTTCGACATCAAACTCAGCGGCAACACACTTAATGAATTACGCGGGTTTGTGTATCACCCTAAGAAAGATTTATTCTATGCGAGTGCAAGTTCTTACGTGGATCAGGACAATCCACGCAATGGATTTTTATATTCAATTGTTCCGTCAACGAAAGTTGCTACGGTAATTAATTCGAATAATGGCAAGGGGGGAGCGTATGCCATTTGGGATGCGGTTGTCAATTGGGCGGTTGCGTCTGACGATAGCCTGGTATCGGTTGGAGATTTCAATGGGGATGGAAGTGGTATTGTAAAATTTGGAACGGATGGTGGAAGATCTAAAAAAACCACCGAGGTCGATTTTTGTTGTGGATTAGGCTTGATTTACGATGCAACGGCCAAAACCATGCTAGTGACTAACGATCCCAATGATGGAACAGTTGAAATTTTAACAATAACACAAGCTACGGGCGCAATCTCCAATACGTTAGTGATTGATAACCTGATTGATTTTCCAAAGGATGTTTCCACCGACTGGTTACCCGTTAAGGCTATGGCCAAAGCAAAGGATGGAATGATCTATGCATTAATGTTTAACTCCGATGAAGCAGATACCTACCTGATTAAGATTGACATTGCAAATAAGAAGGCAACCTACATCGCTACCTTGGGTACTGACAATGCAAATCAATATAATTTATTGGCCTTTGTTCCAGAGAATAAACTATAATATTAGTAAAGAACAAGTTGAATTAATAACCCGCCCTAAATAGGGTGGGTTTTTTTATGACTGTACCCGAGTTGGGTATTAAAATCACACGCACAAAGACGCCTTCAATTGAAGAATTTGTTGTGTACTTTTCAAGTATGAAACCCCTTTTTACCCACATTCAGCAATATTGCGAAGTAAGCAACTCCACGTTAAAAAGTCTGGGCGCAGTGTTGAAAAAAGAAGAGTTACCAAAAGGCGCCTTCTTACATACGGAAGGTAAAGTCTGTAGCTATATATATTTTCTTGAGAAGGGTTGCCTGCGCGGCTTCTACAACCTTGACGGAAAAGAAGTAACCTATTGGTTTGCGTTTGAAAATAATTTTGTGACTTCCTTCTTTAGTTTTATTACGCGCAAGCCGGGAGTAGAGAATATTCAACTGACAGAAGATTGCACCCTTTGGTCAATCACGTATGAAGATTTACAAGAACTTTACGCTAAACATCACGACATGGAGCGCCTCGGTCGCATAATGAATGAGCGGTATTATGTAATGTTGGAAGAGCGATTTCTAAGCAACCATTTTAAAGAAGCCCGCGAGCGCTATGAAAATCTTCTAACCAGTGCTCCCCATATTCTACAGCGAGTACCCTTGGGATATGTTGCGTCTTATCTTGGCATTACGCAAGAGACATTAAGTCGCATTCGCAGTAAAGCCTAACTATAAGTTTGATAGGTTGAGCCTGCCTGCTCGTAGCCAAAATCAAATTCGTCATGGTCATATCCACCCCTCTCCTCTGGAGAGGGGCAGGGGTGAGGTCCATTATTTGACATATGTCAAAGAGCGAAGACGTATGTGTAAATACCTTTGATTCATAAATTAACTATTTATGGAAAAGAAAATGTTTCAAAAACCTTCCAATGCATTTATCGCAGCCTCCTGGGTTGCCCTGTTAACAGGTGCTATTGCGTTTATCGTTGGGTTGTGGAATGCTGAAATGGAGTTGAATGAAAAAGGATATTATTTTACCGTACTCATGTTTGGATTGTTTGCAGCCATCTCATTACAAAAGGCCGTCCGCGATCAACTCGATGGCATTCCGGTAACAAATATCTACTACAGCCTCGCCTGGTTTTCGACTGTACTCGCCATTGTCCTTCTGGTAGTGGGTTTATGGAATGCAACCTTAATGCGCAGTGAAAAAGGATTCTACGCGATGTCATTTACCTTGAGTTTATTTGGCGCTATTGCAGTACAAAAAAATACCCGCGATCTGCAAGCAGCCGAACCTCCTTTCGATTCCAATTAATCAATCGGAAAGTTTTCCAAAAGAGTCTCTAGAAAAGGAGACTCTTTTTTTTCACTACCTGTTACAGTATGGCTATCGCACGTTAGCAACTTCATCCTGTAAAATTAAGTGTATGCAAATTATTGAATATTATCCTGCCTAACACTTGACTAGTTAGCGAATGGTTTTATTTTTAAGCCGAGTTAAAATTTTACCCAAAAAGATGAAAAATAGAGCATTTTACTCTTTGATAGCATTCATTGTAGCCCTACTATTGCCAACAATTGCATTTTCTCAGGATAACGCGATTGATTCAGGGGCTACTTCCTGGATGTTAACTTCTACCGCATTGGTTTTATTGATGGTTCCCGGCCTGGCCATGTTTTATGGGGGGTTAGTGCGAACAAAAAACGTTTTAGGAACCATGATGCACAGTTTTGCGGCCATGGGCATCATGACTCTCCTTTGGGTAATTTGTGGCTACAGTATGGCGTTTGGTCCCAATGTTTTGGGCGGCTGGTTTGGCTGGAACGCGGATAATTTTCTGCTGCGCGGAATTGACGAATCGGTTACAAACGGGATACCTGAGTATGTGTTCTCTATGTTTCAGGCAAAATTTGCTATCATCACTCCAGCTTTGATTGCCGGTGCTTTTGCCGAGCGCGTATCGTTTAAAGCGTATTGCATTTTTATTGGCGTGTGGGGTTTGCTAATTTATAATCCCCTTTGCCATTGGGTGTGGGCCTCCGATGGTTTTCTTTTTAATATGGGACCAAAGGGGGCAATTGATTTTGCAGGCGGAACGGTGGTTCATATTTCTGCCGGGGTAAGTGGTTTGGTAGCGGTGTTGTATTTGGGAGGAAGGAAATCGTTTAAACATTTACAGGTGCGACCAAACAATTTAGTGATGACGCTGATTGGCGGTGGCCTTTTGTGGGTTGGATGGTTTGGATTTAATGCCGGAAGTAGCTTAACCAGCGGGCTAACTACCGCACAGGCGATAACGG
This sequence comes from Cyclobacteriaceae bacterium, assembly GCA_016787755.1. GTDB lineage: Bacteria > Bacteroidota > Bacteroidia > Cytophagales > Cyclobacteriaceae > ELB16-189. The sequence goes on from JAEUUA010000023.1 coordinate 747,199, forward strand.
TCACTCAAGTTGCCGCGGCTGCCGGTGCTATAGCCTGGATGATTATTGAAAGCATTCATCAGGGAAAAGCAACGGCATTGGGTTTTGTTTCCGGTGTGTTGGCCGGGCTTGTCGCGATTACTCCTGCTGCTGGGGTAGTGCAACCGGGTGGAGCTATAATTCTTGGAGGACTTGCATCCCTGGTGTGTTATTATGCAATCATCCTAAAAAATAAACTGGGTTATGATGATACCCTCGATGCATTTGGAATTCACGGTGTCGGTGGAATTATTGGGGCATTGTGCTTAAGTTTTTTTATTCGCGACAGTTGGATGCGGGAAGCTGCAGAAACTGCAGGCGGCAGCTGGTCGGCAATGCAGCAATTTGGAATTCAATTGGTGGCGGTAGGGATTGCCATTGCCTATGCAGCAATAGGAACCTTCTTAATTCTTTTTGCACTGAATAAATTTGTAAAAATTCGATCTACCGATGAAGCTGAAATGAAAGGGCTGGATAATTTCTATCATGGCGAACGAGGCTATGGCATGATCAACCCCAATTAAGAATTAGTTTATTAACTGAAACCAACTATTTGCATGAAACTCCTCATTGCTATCATCCGGGAAAATCAATTGGATCAGGTTCGTGTCGCTTTAATTGAAGCCGGAATTTCAAGAATTACGGTTAGCCATGTTTCAGGGCATGGGCGACAATTGCAGCCGGAAGAAATTTATCGTGGGCAACGGGTTGTGCCCAACCTGGTTCCCAACATTCGAATTGAAATAGCGGTAAACGATGATTTTGTAAAGCCGACCATCGATGCAATTCTAAAAGCATCTACCCCGAATGAGAGCGGAATGATTGGCAGCGGAAAAATCTTTGTACTTCCGTTGGAGGATGTAGTGCGCTTGCGTACAGGAGAAACAGGGTCAGAAGCGATTTAGAATAAATTTTCGTAAGTTGTACCTAGCCTCAACGAAAACAGATATGGAAGCAACGACAAATAAACCCGCAACCTGGTTTTGGGTTATAAGTGCTATGGCTCTTGTATGGAATTTATTGGGCGTGATGGCCTATATCGAACAAGTTACCATGAGTGCCGAAGCCTTGCAGGCCATGCCAGTGAATGAGCGTGCTTTGTATGAATCAGCTCCTGCGTGGGCTACCTCTGCATTCGCAGTCGCTGTGTGGGCGGGTGCCTTAGGCAGTGTTCTTCTGTTGATTAGAAAAAAGTGGGCAATTCCCGTACTGATTGTTTCTTTTGTTGGAATTGTTGTGCAGATGGTTCATTCCTTTGGAATAGCAAACTCCATCGAGGTGTATGGTCCGGGGGGCATGGTGATGCCTGTCATGGTTTTGATTATTGGCGCGGGATTGATCTGGTTCTCGCGAAAAGCAAATGAGAAGGGATGGATGAAGTAGGCTGTTCGGTTGCTTGAATATCCTTAGGTGTAAGGCACCTGTATAATTTTAGTGGGATGGCTCAACTTGTAATCCTGCTTTCGATTGTTAATCGTTAACGCCCGATTCACATACCCTTTCGTGTATTCCTTTACACGCGCTTCAAATTCTAACTCCACACTCTCTTTTAGGGCTATACCTTCAAATCCTTTTGTGTAGCTAAACCAAAGATGATCTGCCACTAACGTAGCAGTGGCTATGTCAATAATGTTTTTAAGCAAAACTGTTTCTTCCGAAAAGCCTTTAAAATTTACTTTCTTCCCAAACCGAACAAAAGTAGCCCTGAATTTTATACGATTATTTTTTTCACCGGCAAGTTCTTTTCTCATGATTATCACAGTAAATGAGGATTCTATTTATCGCATCACTTTATCAGGAAAAACAACAACGGATTCGTGTCCACTTTTATCAATCGCGGCAATACCGAAATAGTAGTTGTCTATTACGATTCCTTCAAGGGTAAATGAATTTACATTTCCCACATAGCGTGAATAATCCCATGTAGGAGACGAAGTGTCGCGCCAGTAAATTTTATACCCTGCTACTTTATCGGATGGCAGTGCGTCCCAGGCTAATTTAGTGGAGGGCTGAACGGCACCACCAATACTTACCGAAGTGGGAGCAGGGGGAGCCCAGGCAATTCCTGCCAAGGTGAGTGCATTCACTGTTGTTAGTTTTTTGGCGTATTTAAAATTCACGCCTTCGATTACATCGCCATAAGCAATTCCATTTTCAATCCGAATGTCCTGATGTTGGCGCGTGTAGTTTTCATTGGTTTCCATAATGCGAACACCCGCAAAACCAAGATCATTAAAGGGGCGATGATGTCCGCCACGGCCAAAACGATCCAACCGATAAATTAAAATTGGATTCATCTCAGGCAGATACTTTTTTGTTTGCATATGTACATACCGAGCAAGTTGACGTGAGTTGCCATCCACTTCGCCACCGTAAAACCTGCGTTGGTTTCTCCGTTGCTCTGTTTCAGTTTGTGGCACAGGTTCAGAAAAAATCCGAAAAGATTGATTATCGATAACGCCATTGACCCCTTCAATATTTCCAATCATGTCGTTGTTTAAAACCCCAACAATATTCCATCCTTTTTCTTTTGCATACTTGGCTAAACCGGCACCACCAAACAAACCTTGTTCTTCTCCACTTAATCCAACGTAGATAATACTGTTTCTGAATTTATATTTTGACAACACACGGGCAGCTTCAAGGGTGCCAGACATGCCTGTTGCATTATCGTTGGCACCGGGGGCATCTATTTCAAAGTCCATCGTGTTGCTGGCACGAGAATCAATATCACCCGACATAATGATGAAGTTGTTTGGAAATTCTATACCGCGTTGAATGGCGATTACATTCACCACCCACGCATCCTTAGGCACGCGTGGGTTGCCTTCTCTGGTAACAAGGTCTTTCTGATAAAATACCTCCAAACAGTTTTTACACCCTTTTGAAATCTGATCGAACTCACCTTTAATCCATCTGCGTGCAGCACCAATGCCGCGGGCAGTCGAAACCGTATCTGAGAATGTGTTACGCGTGCCGAAACCTGCCAGCGTACGGATATCTTTTTCAATTCGATCGGCAGAAACAGCAGCCACTATATCATACATTCTTGCATCTTCTTTTGGCGGAACAGCTTGTTGGGCATAGATCGAAGTAGTTAGTAACGCCAGGGATAATGTTATAAATCGCATAGTATGTTAATCATGTAGTAAATGGAGTAAAGTAATGCATTATTTCTCGCGCGTTAGACAGATTGTTGATAAGTGGTTTTTTCTGTATTGGATACTCATTAGATTACTCTACTTTTGTGATTCATAAAGATTCTTATCCTATGGCCAATTTCAATGCACACCAGATAAAAGAAATAAACGATCTTATTGAAGAGATTGCAAAAGTGATAAAGCCAAAATCTGAAATTGGTGCGCACGATAAGCCAGCCATCACCCAGTTATTAAAGACGCATGAACCTAAGAAGAAAGCTACTTTCTTTAAATGTAAAAGAGAATTTACAGAGTCGATCGTCATGCACTTTGTAAAGGAAAAGGAAATTGCCAAGAGCCGATTTCATAAGAATAATCAGACCTGTATTTTCATTTTGAAATAACCTTGGGATTTCATTTTAGTAAGTTTTTAAGATTCTGAAGGTGTTGAGAAGTTGAAAACTCAGGTACGCTAAACTCTGCCGATACGTTAGATGGATGATGAACATGGTTTTTTATTTTTTATAAATAATAGAACTATCGCTTGTCAACAAAAAAGCATTTGATTGATGTGCAACTTTATAGTAAGTTTAGTAAAACTACTACTATGAAATCACTTCGGCAGGTTATCTTCGTTCTTGGTTTGCTGATTATTTTCTCAGCATTTACATCTTCAATCCCAGCTGAAAATTGGATCAAACTTTTTGATGGAAAAACGCTAACCGGCTGGAAAGCCAGTGAACATCCTTCCACTTTTACAATTGCCGATGGAGCCATTGTTGTGTTTGGAGATCGGGCACACTTGTTCTATGAAGGCGCAGTAGCAAATCATGACTTTAAAAATTTTGAGTTTAAAGCAAGCGTAATGACCACTCCTGGTTCCAACTCAGGCATCTTTATCCATACCGCCTATCAAGAGGAGGGCTGGCCATCCAAAGGATATGAAATACAAGTAAATAATACGCACACGGATTGGCGTAAAACAGGAAGTGTATACGCGGTGCAAGATGTGAAAGAAGCACCGGCTAAAGACAATGAATGGTTTACCCAGCATATTATTGTTCAGGGAAAAAAAATTACCGTGAAGATCAACGATAAAGTAATCAACGAATACACCGAAAGCGAAAATGGTAGATTAAGCAGCGGCACCATTGCCTTACAAGGCCATGATCCCAAAAGTAAAGTCTTCTATAAAGATGTGATGATTAAAATACTTCCTAATTAATGATAAAAACTTTTTTGATTAAATCATTTTGAATTGAAAAAAGATCTGACTTACCTTTGCATCATGCTAAACAAAGCAACATATAATTTTAATCGACAGCCGCATAGTGATGTTCGGTTTGAGCCTTGGATTTTCAGTTGATCTTTTTGGATCACACGCTGTAAACCCGGGCATTGTCCGGGTTTTTTGTTTTAACACTGGACAGATTAGAAAAATTAAAGTGACGCGAGTTGCATGGAATTGTTTTGTCTTAGTCAGAATAGGGATCCAAGAATGAATCCTGAAAAAGGATTCATTTAAAAAGAAAAAAGTTATGAAACGGAAAATGTTAAGTGGAAAGGACTTAGTGAAACTAGGATATCCAGAAGGTCGTGTCATCGGCATGGCGATTAATACGGTATTAAAATACTTTCGCAGAAGTGAGAAGGAAGAGATCTATAGTTTGTTGAAAGCGGTACTATCCACACCAATGGAATTTATTAACGATTCAATTTGGAATAAGGTGGCTCTTGAGTTAGTTCCAAGAGAGCGTAAATCCAATGTGCATGTGTTAAATAAAAACCGACTTGACTACCGGATTTTCGGGGCTAGTGAAATAGAGGAAGGAGCACGCAATCAAATGGAAATTGCCATGAAGCTCCCTGTTACGGTGGCGGGTGCGTTGATGCCTGATGCCCATCTGGGTTATGGATTGCCTATTGGGGGTGTGTTGGCTACGGATAATGTTGTGATACCCTATGCAGTAGGAGTTGATATTGGTTGCAGGATGTGTTTAACCGCATTTCCTCTTGATGAAATATTTTTACAAAGGCATCGAACCAATCTGAAACAGATTTTGCTTGAAAACACGTGCTTTGGGAGTGAAGTATTTAAACGACCTAAAGAACATGAGGTGTTGGAAAGTAAACTTTTCAACGAGATAACCTTGCTAAAGTCATTGCAAGGAAGAGCTGCACGTCAAATAGGTTCATCAGGAAGTGGCAACCACTTTGTAGAATTTGGATTGATGGAGGTGACTGAACAAAATGAATGGAGCCTTGATGCAGGCAACTACCTGGCCTTGCTAACACACTCTGGCTCACGTGGACTAGGGGCTGAAATTGCGAGGCATTACACGAGAGTAGCAAAACAAGTTTGTTTGCTTCCTGGTGATGCATCAAGCCTGGCTTGGTTGGATTTAAATACAGAAGCAGGGCAAGAGTATTGGCTCGCCATGAATTTGGCAGGCGATTATGCTTCTGCAAATCATCATCAGATTCATGAACGCATTGCGGATGCGTTAGGAGAAAGGGCGATGCTCTGCGTGGAGAACCATCACAACTTTGCATGGAAAGAAATGATAGCCGGTGGTAAAGAAGTTATTGTTCATCGCAAAGGAGCAACTCCTGCGGGAGAAGGTGTACTTGGAATCATTCCAGGATCAATGACAGCACCAGGCTTTGTTGTGAAAGGAAAAGGAAATACTAGTTCGTTGAACTCGGCTTCTCATGGTGCGGGGAGAATGATGTCGCGAAGTGCGGCTAAACAAAGTATTTCTAATAAAATGGTACGCCAGGAATTAGCCAGGCATGATGTGGATTTAGTGGGAGGGGGTTTAGATGAAGCTCCTATGGCCTACAAAGACATTCGGATGGTGATGAACCATCAGCTTGAACTTGTGGAAGTGCTCGGGACTTTTGTTCCGAAGATTGTGCGCATGTGTGGAGATAATTCACCAGCCGAAGATTAGGGTAAGATTTCAAGTTCAACACAATCTGGGTTGAGATGAAATCTTAACCCCGGGAATTTTAAAACTTGAAACGATGGTACAAATTGAATGGATTGAAAAATACCTGACAGAAGCTGAACAGATGATGTACAACAATCAGGTGAAGGAAGGATTGGAGTTACTAGATAGTTTGTTGTATGATGAGCCTGGCTATGGAAGTCTCCACAACCATATTGGGTGGGCGTATTTATATTACACAAGCGATACAAACAGAGCTGAATTACACTTAACCATGGCTATTCGCTTTGAAGAGTTATTTGCTCCACCTTATCTACACTTAGGTGTTTTGTATATCCGCCTTGGCCGCTATAAAGACGCAATCACTTTTTTGGAAAGAGGCTTATCCAAACATCAGCCTAACAGAGTTGCATTGCTTCAACACATCGCTCAAGCATATGAACTTCTTGGCGAATGGGGTCAAGCCATTAAGGCTTACAAAGCAGCCATGTTAGCTTCTGTGGTTGAACATGAGATCGATAGTTTGACAGCTAATATTAAAAGATGCCGGAAAAAAAGAGTAATGCTTTTTCTATCGGGAAACAAAGAGAGGTCATACAAATCAGTATGACAGCAATTACTAAATGGGAAACTGAATGAACCGTGGCTAAATGAAAAATAGCCACGGTTTTAATAACATCACTCTACGGTTACACTTTTGGCTAAATTCCTAGGCTGATCAACATTACATCCACGCATCACGGCAATGTGGTAGGATAATAATTGAAGGGGCACTACAGAAATCAAAGGCATTAAGGATTCAGTTACGTGTGGTACTTCAATTACAAATTCGCTCATTTTAGGAATTTGTGTATCTCCTTCAGTAACGATAGAAATTACGCGGCCTTTGCGAGCCTTCACTTCCTGAATGTTAGAGACCACTTTTTCATAAGAACTGTCTTTAGTTGCAATAAAGGCTACGGGCATGTCTTCATCAATCAAGGCAATGGGGCCGTGCTTCATTTCGGCAGCGGGATATCCTTCCGCATGGATGTAAGAAATCTCTTTAAGTTTCAAAGCTCCTTCAAGGGCTACCGGAAAATTATATCCTCTGCCGAGATAAATAAAGTTGGTGGAATCTTTAAACTCGTTTGCAATGTATTTAATCTGCTCGTTAAGCGCCAACACCTTTTCCACTTTGGCGGGCAGGTTTTCCATCTCTACCAGAATCTCATTAAATTTTTGTTCAGTGATCGTTCCCTTTTTCTCGGCTACAATCAAAGCAATCATGTTAAGCACTGTAAGTTGAGCGGTAAATGCTTTTGTACTGGCTACTCCAATTTCGGGGCCTGCATGGGTGTAGGCACCTGCGTGTGTAGCACGGGGTATGGATGACCCCACTACATTACACACCCCAAAAATTATGGCACCTTTTGACTTTGCTAATTCAATAGCCGCTAAGGTATCCGCTGTTTCTCCAGATTGTGAAATAGCAATTACCACATCCCCTTCGCGGATAATTGGGTTTCTGTATCTAAACTCAGATGCGTATTCTACTTCAACAGGCACCCGGCAAAACTCTTCAAAGAAATATTCTGCCACTAACCCTGCATGCCAGGATGTACCGCACGCTATAATAATAATCCGGTCTGCCTGCACAAGTTTATTTACATACTCGCGTAGGCCTCCCAAAATCAATCGACCAGATACAGAGTCTAAACGACCTCGCATACAATCCTTAATGGATCGTGGTTGTTCAAAAATTTCCTTAAGCATGAAATGCTCATAGCCACCTTTTTCAATGGCCTCTAACTCCAGGTCAACCGTTTGTACATAGGGAGTTAAGGGCAAATTAGAAGTGTCTTTAATCGTTAGGGTGCCATCGTTAATAATGGCAATCTCCTGATCATTCAGATAAATAACTTCGTTGGTGTATTCAATGATAGGTGTTGCATCGGAGGCCATAAAAAACTCACCCCTGCCAACACCTAATACCAACGGACTTCCTTTTCGGGCGGCTATTAACAGGCTAGGATCTTCAAAAGACATGACAACAATTGCGTAAGCGCCAACTACTTTTGTGAGCGCCAGCCGAACCGCTTCTTCAATAGAACAATTTTCATTGTTTTTAATATCTTCTATGAAGTGAATAAAAACTTCCGTGTCTGTCTCGCTAAGAAAGGTGTGCCCCTTTCTCAAAAGATCTTGTTTTAGGGCAGAATAGTTTTCAATAATTCCGTTATGGATGATAGCCAGATTTTTGGTGGCAGAATAATGAGGATGGGCATTTTCATCGTTGGGTTCACCATGGGTTGCCCAGCGGGTATGCCCCATACCGATTTTACTATTCAGGTTTTGACCCTTGAGAAATGACTCTAACTCGGCAACCTTCCCCTTCTTTTTGTAAACATTTAATCCTCCATTCAGTAAGGCAATCCCCGTGCTGTCATACCCTCTATATTCTAACCTCTTTAAGCCTTTAATAATTACTTCATGGGCTTGGCGATGGCCAACATAGGCTACAATTCCACACATAAATTGCTAAGGATTTTCGTTTATTAAAGGACGGGTATAGTAGATCTTTAGTTTGATTGCCTCCTTTGGAAACACGGCACGATTTACCGCTTTGCCATTGTTGCTCGGAGGGTCGGAAGGGACTAGTGCCCAATATGGATACTGGTATTGTTTGGAATTAAATAATCTTTGAAAAAACAAGGTCGGATATCCAAGATAATTCTTATCTGTGGTGGAATAGGGCATTGAGAATATCCCCCCCAGATCACTCGAGGCGAAAGGTTTATCCATATCTGCTGAAACTAAGGAGCCACTAAGGGGCGCAATGTCAAGGGTGTCTTGCTTATCTCTAATCGTTTTAAATCGATTATTTAAACGCACCATGGCCAGAGTCATATTACCAGGTACAGCAAACTCATCAGACGAGGAAACATCGCTTATAGATAACTCAGCAGAATTGATCATCACATTAGGAATGGTATCCATATATTCATAAAACTTGGAGAAATCAAGTTTTGTAATAATGGATGTCCCGTTTTGCACATACCTGTTTATGCCGGGGTCAAAGTTGGTATAAAACGAATTGAGTCCTGCTAACTCTGTACCCGAGCGATTCGCGGAGATTTGAGAAAACGCAACCAGGTTGGCTAATGAAAAGCTGATTGTTTTTTGAACATCAACCTCATGATAATGGATTGTTAATACAGTATTGGCATCGAACGTAGTAATTCCAAAAATTTTATCGGCCTGCGTAGGAACAATTGCCAAACCTTTAAATTGCTGAACAAAATAAGTTAGATTAGTAAACAGGGTATCTTCCGGGTTAACCGCATCAAATAAGCGTCTTCCAAAATTATCGCTTAACTTAATCTTTGTTGTTAGAATCGAATCAGTAGCAGTGTTGGCTAATTCCTGTTTAAAATAGGCAGCGTTTACCCTTGCTTCAGTTTCCCCTATTGGAATTCGACCTATTGAAACACTTGTATTAAAAAAGTAGTCATCCTCAAATTTCAAAACCTGTGAGATTTCATAGATTGACAAGCTTTGAGTCGTTTCATCGGGCGTTCCGTACGCGTAAAAGTCATATCTCCATTTAAGAACAACAGAATCGTATACTGCGGCTGATGAAATAGTTGGAAAAGCAAGTGGCCGGAATTGGGCGAAGGCTTTGGATTCAATGGTTCCAAAGATCGGATCTACATATTTACCAATGAGGAGTCTGCTTAGCTCACCTGATAAAACTGATGTCCGTAACGAATCCATCCAAAGCACACTGCTCTGAACCGGAATTTCTGCATAGAAGACTTTGAATCTTTGCTGATTACTTTTGAACCCTAGAAAGTTAAGGTCTTCTTCGCATGAAAATAAAATAACGACAAGGGAAAGAAATAGAAGGCTGCTTTTAGCCCACCAGCTCCGTATATAGGTTGTAAAACGATTCTGTATAATTATCGTCTTTTTCAATGGTCTCAATTTTTGTTTCTTTTAGCTTTTTAACTAATCCTTCTAACTTTTTATTGTCTCCACCCATAGAAACAATGTCTGAGAATTGAGCGCCCAATTTAATGAACCCTTCATAATCTGCAGTTTTCAGATGCCCTAGCATATTGTCTTCAATATCCATCATACGCACTTTGCCCATTAGGTCTCCCTTAAATTTATGTGTAAAGCTATTATCGTAAATGGTAAATACGGTTTTGGTGTTTTTAAATAACGGATCATTCTTGTATGTGGTTTTCAAATACAACGGTATGAAACTGGTAATCCAATCGTTGCAATGAACTACATCTGGAGCCCAGCCCAGTTTGCGCACGGTTTCAATGACTCCTTTACAAAAGAAAATAGCACGCTCATCATTGTCCTCATAAAACTTGTTAGCCTTATCATGGAACATGGATTTGCGGTGGAAATAATCCTCGTTATCGATAAAATAAACCTGAAGTTTGGCATTAGGGATGGAGGCAACTTTAATCACTAAAGGCTTTTCTTCATCGCCAACAGCGATGTTGATTCCGGAAAGTCTAACTACTTCGTGCAACCGATTCTTTCGCTCATTGATCAAACCAAATCTCGGAACCAGAATACGGATCTCCATACCTCTTTCCTGCATGGCCTGAGGAAGTTTCCTGACAAAGTCAGCAACCTCTGTGGTCTGCAAAAAAGGGTTGATCTCACTGGCTACATAAAGAATACGGATTTTAGACATAATATGAGTTTTTTAATTCAGATCGAAAAACAGAACCACAAAAGTACAGAATTTTAACCCGGCTTTCAACTATACTTAGAATATAAGGCCTATATTTGCGACCCTTTAAAAAGGCCAGAAATGGATATTTTCAAGGAAATTAGACCCCTAAAGGCTTTTTTAGAGTCTTCAAAAAGAGATTCCGATTCCATTGGATTTGTACCCACTATGGGCGCGCTCCATCAAGGACATCTATCCCTCATCCAAGCTTCCAAGCGCGAAAACGCCAAAACAATTTGTAGCATTTATATCAATCCAACTCAGTTTAATAATCCTGATGACCTTGCCAAATATCCTAAGACCTTAGCCAGGGATATTGAGTTATTGACTGATGTTGGTTGCGATGTTCTTTTTTGTCCAGAGAACAAAGAGATGTATTCCGTTGAGCCGCGTTTAAAATTTGATTTTGGATCATTAGAGAGGGTTCTCGAAGGAAAATATCGTCCCGGGCACTTTAGCGGAGTAGCTCTGGTAATCTCGAAGCTCTTTCATATTGTAAGCCCCAACAAAGCCTATTTTGGGCAAAAAGATTTCCAACAATTTAAAATCATCGAACAATTGGTGGAAGAGTTGAAGTTTGATGTATCGCTACGGTGTATGCCCATCGAACGGGAATCGGATGGGCTTGCCATGTCATCACGCAATACACGTCTCAGCGCTGAACAAAAAGAAAAAGCAACCACCCTATATAAATGTTTACTGCTGGCTAGTAACCTAATCAAAGACGGCCATACGATGGATTCAATTCGCAAGAAGATTGAAAGCATATTCTTAAAAGTGGATGGCATAAAACTTGAATATTTTGAATTGGCAAACACAACAAACTTAATGAGTCTTAAATATGTTGCTGACAAATCCAGCACGGCAATACTTCTTATTGCTGGCTATGTAGGCGAGGTTCGATTAATTGATAATTTACTATTGACTGATGAGAATTGAAGTTTTAAAATCTAAAATCCACCGAGTAAAAATTACAGAAGCGGAATTACATTATGTGGGGAGTATTACGCTTGACTCATCCTTGATGGATGCAGCTAATCTTATTGAAGGAGAAAAGGTGCAGATTGTTAACGTCAACAATGGCGAACGTTTGGAAACCTATGTTATTAAAGGAACACCGGGTTCAGGCACGGTATGCCTTAATGGCCCAGCCGCCCGCAAAGCTCAGGTGGGAGATATTGTAATTATTATTTCATATGCATCTATGGAATTAGAAGAAGCCAGGAAATTTAAACCATCTTTGATTTTTCCTGATCCTGATAATCGATTAATTTGATCCTCAAACTGGTTTCATTTGCATCCTAAACTAAAGTCGGCACTTCAATATCTTGTAATGATTGCCATAACGGTTACTTTGTTATGGCTATCGTTGCGTGGTTTGAATGTGGAGGGTGAAGATAAATCGGAATTTATCTGGAACGCATGGAAGAAGTGCAATAAAGGATATTTGCTAATAATGGCTTTCGTTGCCATGGCAAGTCACGTGTTGCGCGCGGTGCGTTGGCGAATGCTTTTAGAACCAACCGGTAATAAAGTAACCCTTGGAAATAGCTTTCTCTCGCTAATGATCGGCTACCTGGTAAATATGGCAGTGCCACGGGGTGGAGAAGTTTCAAGATGTTATAATCTATATAAGCTAGAAGAAACTCCCGTGGAGGTTTCATTCGGAACTGTAGTTGTTGAGCGCATCGTGGATTTGATTTGCCTCCTCTTACTAATTGGAATTTCATTTGTTGTTGAATGGGCACGGTTAAAAACATTTATTGATACACTGGATTTCTCAAGATCGGGAGATTCTTCTTTTCCGGTTTGGATCATTGTAGCCATTCTTCTTTTGATGGCTTTTGTGGCTGTCGTTTATTTAATGCGCAACAATCAGAGATTAAGAAATATATTACGTGGATTTAAAGATGGTGCAATGGCTATTTTTAGGTTAGAAAATAAAACACTTTTTATTTTTTATTCTTTTGCTATCTGGATACTCTATTTTGTGATGAGTTATTTTGTAGTAATCGCTTTTCCTGAAACCCGGGACCTGGGTTTTAGCGCAGTACTCACGTTGTTTGCTATTGGCTCTATTGCCATGGCTGCTCCCTTACCAGGTGGGGCGGGATCGTATCATACTTTGGTTCCGCTAGGGCTGGTGATGTTATATAATTTGCCCAAAGCTGACGCCATCGCATTCGTATTTATCTTTCATGGGTGGCAAACTGTTATTATGATTGTGGCTGGAGTAATATCTTTGGTGATTAGTTACCTGATTATCCGATGGAAGAAAGTGCCCTCAAGATAGTTAGTGTTGCGGAAGCAAAATCAAAAGTAAAAACCTGGCAACAAGCAGGTGAAAAAGTCGTTTTTACTAATGGCTGTTTTGATCTCATTCATTTGGGGCATGTCGATTACCTCGAGAAGGCAAGAGCGCTTGGTCAAAAATTAGTACTTGGATTAAATACGGACGCCTCTGTAAGCCGATTTAAAGGCCCTGAACGACCTTTGCAAGATCAACAGTCTCGAGCGAGAGTGATTGCTGCCATGCAATTTATTGATTTGGTAGTTTTCTTTAATGAGGACACTCCTTTGTCATTAATTTCTGAATTAGTGCCGGATGTTTTGGTTAAAGGAAGTGACTATTTGACAGAAAATATAGTTGGCGCAGATGTTGTTCAAAAAGCAGGAGGAGTTGTAAAAACCATTGATTTTGTGCCTGGGTACTCAACAACTCGTATTGTAGAGAAGATTAAAAAAACTTAAAAATAATAACTATGGGATTTGGAGCATTATTCATTACCGGGTTCTTCATGTTGGTCGGTTGGCTTGTAAGTTCAAGGCTGAAGAACAAATTCAAAAAGTATTCTGAGATTCGATTAACAAAGGATTTAACAGGAGCTGAAATTGCCCGCTTAATGTTGGCAGACAATGGGATCAATGATGTGAAGGTGATCTCGGTTGAAGGTCAACTAACCGACCATTATAATCCTGCTGATAAGACTGTAAACTTAAGTCAAGACGTTTTTAATGGCCGCAATGCGGCTGCCACGGCTGTGGCCGCTCATGAGTGTGGTCATGCAGTACAACACGCCAAGGCGTATAGTATGTTGCAGTTTCGCTCGGCCATGGTACCCATTCAAAATGTCAGTGCTAAAATTCTCAATTTCATTTTGATAGCCATGATGTTTGGTGCTTATGCTTTGGGAGGAATATTTTCACCTGATTTTGCTTTGATGGTGATCATTGCATGTTACGGTGTTTTTGCACTTTTTGCTTTAGTTACCCTTCCGGTAGAATTTGATGCAAGCAAGAGGGCGTTAGCTTGGATTGAAACTCGGGGTATCGTAACTCGCCAGGAACATGATATGGCAAAAGATGCATTAAACAGTGCTGCGATGACGTATGTAGTTGCAGCCATTGGTGCAATTACCATGCTTTTATATTACGTAATGATCTTCCTGGGAAGGAGAGATTAGAATTAAACTAAAGAAATTATAATTTGCAGACCTGTGATAAACTCACAGGTCTTTTTTTTGTTCTTGAATTGAAGTTAACTTGTACCTTATGAATTTTGAATTATCCGAAGAACAATTGGCAGTGCAAGCTGCCGCTCGCGATTTTGCTCAAACCGAACTTTTGCCAGGTGTGATTGAACGAGACACGGAACAGAAATTTCCTGCAGAACAAATCAAAAAGATGGGTGAGTTGGGCTTTATGGGTATGATGGTTGAACCTAAGTATAACGGGGGCGGCATGGATACCATTTCCTATGTACTTGCCATAGAAGAAATATCGAAAATTGATGCTTCGGTTTCGGTTTGTATGTCGGTAAATAATTCTCTGGTGTGTTGGGGGCTTGAGCGTTTTGGTTCAGAAGAACAAAAGGAAAAGTATTTAAAACCTTTGGCAGCTAAGGGCATTGGGGCATTTTGTTTATCAGAGCCAGAAGCAGGATCGGACGCCACTAGTCAGCGAACCACAGCGGAAGACAAGGGAGATTATTACTTATTAAACGGTACAAAAAACTGGATCACCAACGGTAAGAGTGCAAGCACCTATTTGGTAATTGCACAGACGGATCCTTCCAAGCGGCACAAAGGAATTAATGCATTGATTGTTGAACAGGGTATGGAAGGCTTTGTGGTAGGAAAGAAAGAAGATAAGATGGGCATCCGAGGTTCGGATACTCATTCACTGATGTTTACCGATGTAAAAGTTCCAAAAGCAAATAGAATCGGTGATGATGGTTTTGGTTTTACATTCGCCATGACAACCTTGAATGGCGGTAGAATAGGAATTGCTTCACAGGCTTTGGGCATTGCAGCGGGGGCATATGAGTTGGCTCTTAAATATTCTAAAGAACGAAAAGCATTCGGCAAACATTTATCTGAGCATCAGGCCATTCAGTTTAAACTGGCAGACATGGCAACAAAAATCGACAGTGCTCGGTTGTTAATTTGGAAGGCTGCCACATTAAAAGATCAAAAGAAAGATTTTGTGAAAGCAGCAGCGATGGCGAAATTATATGCGTCACAGATCGCACAAGAAGTAACCACAGAAGCTGTGCAAATACATGGAGGCTACGGATACGTAAAGGAATTTCACGTTGAACGATTAATGCGCGATGCCAAGATCACCCAGATTTACGAAGGCACTACTGAAATTCAAAAGATGGTTATCTCCCGAGAACTTTTACGATAGAGATTGCAGTTCTAATTTGATGATTTAACAAATTTTCCGGTAATAGACGTTCCATCATTTATTAATAAGCGGATATAATATATCCCTTCAGCCCAATCAGAAATTAGAAGGTCAATTTTAGTTGTTTCGCTTGTCAAGGAAATAGGTTGATTTGCAATAGCACCACCTAGGGCATTAATGACTTGTAACTGAGCATTCCCAGAAATATCGCTTTCTCCTATTTCTATAGAAACCCTTCCTTGTACTGAAGGATTTGGATAAACAGAAAGCGAAACGCTTTGCTGTTCAACACCCGTAACTGGTCCCTGGATACTGAGATTATCAATGGCCCAACCCCAACCATTCTTTTCACTATCCGAAGCAAGTCTAAACCTTATGAGGGCGCTCTGTCCCGCTACAAATTTTCCTGAAGAAGTTAAGTTTAATAAGCGTGTCCTATATAAGGAAGGACTTCCGCTACCCCCAAGGTCATAATTGCTTTTCCAATTTGGATTACCAAGGGAGGTGTATGGGTCAAGGAAACTCTCCCACGTAGCACCGTTATCTTTAGAGCCCTCGATTACAACAAAATCTTTAATGGACGCTCCCGAATACTCTACAAGTACAATTTCGTCAAATAGCATAAATGGGTTGGTTGCACTTATGGTGATGGGTTTCGTTAACGTATAAGTATAATTTGAAATCGAATTCGTTATTCCAAAACCCGTTGGATAGGGATGCATACTATGAATGGCTCCATTGCTGAACCCTAAAGGTTGTGAAACACTAAAAAAATTTCCAACAAAATCTAAATTACTTGAATTGAAGTCTGCCACGTATTGAGTAACCGGGGCACCTAAATTAATGATGGGTACTTTGAAAAAAAACCCAGCGGGTACAGTAGTTTGATTGCCAACCATATCAAGACACCTGATCTGGTATTCTATCAGATCATTGGCTACCAAGCCAGCAAGGGGCTGGATAAGTGTATATTGTGTAACCCCCTCGGTTATCGGTACTTCTTCTGTGGTTATGGCTCCCCCGTTTAATTTAATATCCACAAAAAGTTTATCTACTCCTGAGGCATCACTCGGTTTTATTACAATCGGCAAGGTCTCCGTTCCAAGTACTACGTAATCAGCATGATCATGTAAAACTGTGGGGGGGGTATCATCGATCTGAATCCTTAGGTTGTCAATGACCCAGCCCCATCCTGCTGCACCTGGGTCACTAAATAATCTAAATCGAATGACTACCTCATCATTCGTGTCAAATTTATCCTGCAAATTCATAAGGCGCGCTCTAAACAAACTGGGATCGCCCACGGCAGTTGAAATATTATTTGAAATGGAACTATTGTATCTTGTTAACCAAGGAGTAAAATCCCGCGAATCATATCCATTGGCAATCGTTGTCCAGGTTATTCCTCCATCCTTACTGCCGTCTACCACCACGTAATCGTAAAAATCCTCACTCGGAAAAGTCGATCCCGTTTCCCCGGGTTCAACAAGCACAACCTCATCAAACTTAACGGTTGCATCCACTTCCTTAACTCGAATAGGCACGCGAAGTTGATACACCCATTCAAAGCGATTATTAGGAGACCCCTGGCCTTCGGGGTACGGATGGTTGGTGTGAATGGCACCTGTCGAAAAACCAGCTTCGACCCGAATCGAGAATTCCTGACTTCCGAAAAAATCTTGGGATGAGGCGGTTATGTTGTCAAAATTATTGGAATAAGAATCTTGTGTAGAAGCCAGACTTACAACATTTACCGGGTAAAATCCGGGAGATACCTTTGGGATGGATGCTGTATTGGGTGTATTGGCCTGATCAATAGCGCGAATCCGATATTCAATTTTATCACCATTGGCTAATCCCAAACCTACGTATGAAATTTTTTGTGAGTAGGTTGAATCTGTTCCTGTAACTAAATTCATCGGCAAGGTTTGAAGGGAACCTGTCACGCCACTCTTTGTAATTTTATAGTCTACAAAAACATTAGCTACAGCAATATTATCAGAAACAATCGCACTTACTTCAAAATCGCTATCGGAAGATTTAACAAAGGCAACGGGCGAATGAGAGAAGAATGGCCCCTTTGTATCAGGCCCTGCTTCAAACACAAAAAATCTGTTTACTGGTACTTTGCCGTCTTCAGCATAAACCCCCGGCTTACGAATAGTTCTGTTTAAATTGTCAACTACTGAAATAAAATAGCCATAATTAGTCGCTGACCCAGTGGCAGGAATAGATGCTGCAAATTCATTGGCAACCCCTGTCCCGGTCATGGCAACGGTTGTTAAGGTTGTGCCATTGATGGTATAAGTAAGTTTTACTTCGCCCGGGTTATAATTATAACTGTTCAAATTATCGGCTACTAATTGAACTTTCACTTCGAAGTTAGTCGACACATTTTCAGTATTCTTTAATCGTGAGTGAATGATTTGTGTATGTACCCAACCCATATCAGCCAGCATTTTCATTACAATTGTTCCAGGATTGAGATGTACTTCTGCATTTCCAATTTGTGGAGTCATTAATGCGTTTTCAGTCCCGTTGTAAGTTAGTTCGTCTAAGTGAGCAATGCTTGATCCTGATTGAAATGGACTTGGAGCGAACAATTGTGCACGATTATTCACTGCACCATTCTTATTTAATTGAGGTGTTTTAAACCACAAAGGGGAGGTGGTTAGTTGGGTTTTTAAAGTGGTAGATGGGAGGAAAAAATTTTGTACTAAATTCTCATCGTTATTATTTTCAATAAAATGGTCGTAAATAACGTGCAGGTTTGAAAAGAAACTTGAAATCTCCCCATTATCCCCATTAACATTATACCCTTTGGTAATACCGAGTCCGTGACCAATCTCATGCAGTACTACCGTAGTGAAGTCTGTTTTTCCGGGTTGAGGGATGCCGTCCGTTCCAAAGTACCAATTGCTGAACGAACTGTTGAATTGAGCGAAAATATCAGGGTCAGCATCATTAAATTCTTTCTTAGCCATTTTTTCGGCTAAGGCAACAGGATACCAGGTCAATACTTTTTGTGCTCCGTCAAAATCACGGATATACGTACCCGGGCTTGCACCTCCCAAAACCGAATTGGTAGATCCGTTGGAATCGGTAATGGGTTGCCAAACAGCACGAATTCTAACTGGGACTTCCGTTTCAATCAGCGATGCCCAAATATCTACCGCTTTTTGAAAAGCAACTTGAGCTTCAGGAGAAAATCCAATGTAGGTTACTTCAAACGCAGTTGAATTTGTTTTAGCATGCTTATTGGATTTCCATTTTTCATAGGCTTCTGGAGGCGGGATCACAGTACCCATATTTTCCGCTCGGCTATAGCAAACAATATCGAAAGGGGGGCTAATACTTGCTTGAGCAGGAAGTCTGTCTTGTACTTGTGCTTGAATAGAAAATGTAAGAAAGAAGGATAGGCCAAGTCCCAGGAAAATCTTACCCATAACGGTCAATTTTTTTTAAAAGTAGGAATAAAGTAGCGTCTTTTTTATTGTTAAAATCCCCAAAAGGTAACTAGATTAAATTACGGGCTTTTAACTCCAGATACTTATTAATCGTGTTTACGGTAAGTTTTTCAGGGCTGGTAAGGATGGATTGAATGCCATGCGTGTGAAGCTCTTTCGTAATTAATTTCTTCTCATAACTAAAGCGTTCAGCAATGGCCTTATAATAAATTTCTTTAAGTCCCATTGCCGGTAGATCAGTCAATTTGCGAAGCTCCGTGTTTTCAAAAAACACAACGACTAATAAATGTGACCTATTTAGATTGAGTAAATATGGAAGTTGTCGATGCAAACTATGAATGCTTTCAAAATTGGTAAATAACAATAATAAACTTCGCTGAGTAATCCGTTTACGGATGGTAGCATACAATACGGAGAAATCTGTTTCCTGATAAGCTGTTTTTTGATTGTACAACACCTCCTGAATAACACTCATTTGATTATTGAGTCGCGCGGCTGGAAGAAAATTTCCAATCTTATCCTGAAATGTAATTAATCCGGCTTTATCAGATTTTTTTATGGCTATGTTTGAAATAACAAGTGATGCATTTATTGCATAGTCGAGCAAACTCATTCCCGCAAAAGGCATTTGCATAACACGGCCCTTATCAATTAATGAATACACTTGTTGGGAACGCTCGTCTTGATATTGATTCACCATCAATCTTGATTTGCGTGCTGTCGCTTTCCAGTTTACTGTTCTAAAGTCATCACCAGACACATACTCTTTGATTAGTTCAAACTCCTGGTTCTGTCCAATACGTCTGATTTTTTTAATCCCGGTTTCGGTTAACCGATGACTTATGGCCAGCAATTCGTACTTGCGCATTTGCATATACGAAGGATACACGGGTACAATCTTATCGTATGAGAAGCGAAATCTGCGCGCAATCAATTGCAAGGGAGACCTTGCCAGAATGTTAACTCCTCCAAAAGAATATTCTCCCCGCTTAACAGGCCTGAGTGTATACTTTATTACTTTTTGATCGCCAGCACCCAGTAAAAGATTGAATTCTAAATCCCTTCGTTGAAACTGATGTGGAATTTCATCAAATACGCGCAACGAAACAGTGAACGAATAAAAATTTTCGAAATGAATTTGGATTTCGTTTTCGTCTCCGTTTGAGAGTTTATCGGCAACTTTTCGCTCGGCACGTATACCACGTGTTGTTCGAAACAACAAAACCAGATCGGTTGCCAAGACACTGAATAAAAGAAAGACAAGAATTTTGGGAATAAAGTATCCACCCCCCAACACGAACGTGATAATGAATAGAACGACTACTAATCCAACACATAGGAAAAGCCGATTGCCTAAATATAGTTGGCGGATGATTTTCACTAGCGGGGAACTTCAATTTTATCAATGAGTTGCTTTACAACATCGTCTGCCGAAGTTCCTTCCATCTCTTTTTCAGGACTTAGTATAATCCGGTGGCGCAATACGGGCAGTGCAATAAACTTAATATCTTCCGGGCTTACAAAGTCGCGCCCATTAATCATGGCGTATGCTTTAGCTCCCATCAGAATTGAAATGGAAGCCCGGGGTGAAGCTCCCAAAAATAACATCGGGTTACTGCGTGTTTCTTGAATAATCTGAGCAATGTATTGGAGTAGATTATTTTCAATGTGCACGTGCTGCGCAAACTGACGGAAGGCATGAATCTGATCAGCAGAAAGCAACGGGCTAACTTCTGAGACAGCTTGCAATCCCTTACGCTCATGATGGCGAGTAATTATGTCAATCTCCTCTTCATGCGTTGGATAGTTAACTACAATTTTAAATAGAAAGCGATCTAATTGTGCTTCCGGCAATCGATACGTTCCCTCCTGTTCAATGGGGTTTTGAGTAGCCAGCACCATGTACGGGCTTTTCATTTTGTGTGTGTAACCATCTACCGTAACCTGTCGCTCTTCCATTACTTCAAACAAAGCAGCTTGGGTTTTTGCGGGCGCACGATTGATCTCATCGATCAGAACAATGTTCGAAAAAATGGGGCCGGCTTTAAATTCAAATTCTGAAGTTTTTAAATTATAGACCGAAGTCCCCAATACATCGGAAGGCATAAGATCAGGCGTGAACTGTATTCTTGAAAAATCGACTGAGATTATTTTTGCGAGTAGTTTTGCTGTTAAGGTTTTGGCAACACCGGGAACGCCTTCAATCAGCACGTGTCCATCCGCAAGAATGGAGGTAATCAAAAGATCAAGCATGGTTTGCTGACCAACAATTACTTTGCCTATTTCGCTTTTAATTTTTTTTACTTGTTCGGTAAGTGCGGTTAAGTCAACCCGGTTTTGAAAAATATTTTCTTCCATAGTAATTAGTTATTTCTTTTGATGAAACTTTTCGATGAGATCATTTAAGCGAGTTAATTCGGAGACTGATATTTTTGCCTGTTCTGAGATGCGATTGATTTCTTTAAAGAGAGCACTTACCGTTTGCTCAGGTACACCCGTTTTTTTTGAAAGTAAGACCAGGTATTCTTCGTCTTTATTTTTTGAGCTGATAAAATAAGTTGTATGAATTTGATCAAGAAAGAATTGAATTTTCTTCTCGGCAATATTTTTATGATCCCCCCGCTGGTAATATAAATTGCCAATGGTTCCAACAAATTCAAGGGTTGTGTTTGTGGGTGGATTAATAACCGGAATGATGCGTTGTTTGCGTTTGGATTCAAAAACGATAAACAATAGTATACTGATAAAAGCAAGGTAATACGCCCAGCGCAGTGGTTCGGAGGTAAGAATAAAACGTAATGGCGTTGCCACCTCCATTCGACCCAGGTGGTAGAACTCCGTCCAATACGTATCTTTTTGTGGCATATAGGAAAGTGATGTAGAGGCAAACTCGTGATTGTCATCATCCAACAGGTGGATGTTAGTAAAAACCATAGGCGTGCAATTCAATAGGATGGTACCCAACCCTCTTTTTATTCGAACAGAAATAGGTTGATGGAAATCATTCTTAGAAATCACGGTTGCTTGAACAGAATCAATATCACTAAAATAGTTGTGAATGTTGGATGCCTTGTACCAATACTGCCGGGTTGAATCCATGGCCCGCGAAACGAAATGCAAGGCGGCCGAATCGTTTTGATTGAAAACATTATTACCTTGAAAAAATGAATCACGGGTAACTATCCCTAACGTGTCAGCAAAAGAGCCGTAGAAGTGATTGGCCGAGATAAACAAGGTGCCACCATGTGAAGCATAGTTCAATAACATTTCTGTATCTTCCTTACCAGGCGAAAAGTTTCCGCTTAAAATGAAAATGTTTTCTTGCGTGTGAAGCGAATCTTTTAATTCGTAAAGGGTTTGGTACGAATTGCGCACCGAATTCTTAACAACGGATGGCAACAGCTGATTTAGCGCATACGTACCGTATGGGTTTTTATCTTCGTGCGAAAAAGTTACAGACCAGTCGTATTGCTTGGATTTGGAAAGCATCAGGATTACCAGCATGACTGCCAGTATTCCAAGATAGGTAAGATATTTCCAATCCTTCTTCATATTTTCTCTTTCCAAAAGCGAAAGGTTCCTTTCACTTTTTGAAATTGTGTTTCATTGACAGTGAAGTTTCCGTACCAGGCGTAATCGAAATAGAAACTCAATTCATTTAACCCCGTTTTAATTTCTCCTACACTAAGTTCTTCAACGTAGTCGTGATTGGTTTTGCCCGGTCTAAAATCAATCAACTGCTTATCGGACAGGATCTTCAACGCGTGTAAAAAAACTAGGCGGGTGGCCAATCGGTATTCTTTTTTTTCAGAGGCCTCTTTTATTAGCGAATCAAAATCCATTTCATGAATATTTTCATGAAACACTTGATAGTTTTGTTTTCCCGAGTCGGCTCCAGAATAGAATATTTTAAATGCATTTACTTTTAATAACATCATGATCACTACAATGCTCAGGATGATTGCTGACAGATATATTATAAGACGGCCCACGTCAGTAGTAGTTGCTTTCTCAAAGAGAGTGGAGAAAAGCCACATCAGGAAACGCTTAAACCGATCCCACAGTGATTCAGCCACGGTGGGTGGCTGCGTATAATTCAGATCCGGATCGGCTTTAAGTTTTTCAACATCCGTAGGTGAAAAATTTCTTACTTCAACCCGCGTGGTATCTGGTGCACCCGTAAATTCTTTTTCCTCGTCTTCATACTCTTCACCAGCAAAGATTGTTGTATCCACTGAATTTAGGTGTTGGGCAGTTCCAGTACATACAGCAAAAAATAAAAGGAGAGGGAGTAAATATTTTACCAAGGGGAGAGAAATTAATACGTTTCTTCAGGCCTGTTTGGATCAGTAGTAGCTTGCCCAATGGTTTCGATCTGGCTCAATAAGCCACGTGCTTCTTTTAACTCGACCAAATTGAAATATTGAAACGCAATGCCTACATGGGGTAACGAGTAGAGAAGCATCTGAGCCATATAATATAGGGTAAAGCAGATTACACTAACTGTAACCATAGTTGACGACATTTCTAAAGGATTGCCAGTTGAAACTGAGTGTAACGAAGAAGTAAGAACTATTATGTAGTAAGGTATCAGAAAAATATAGGATGAAATGCCGGTGATCATCTGTAAAAGAAAAAGTAATCCGAATGTGCTCCACCACTTACCGTTATTTACGAGGCGGTAAGATCGCACCATAGCAGCAAGGAATGATTTCTTTTCGTGAGACTGAATAAAATAGGTAAGGGATACACTGATCGCCAGGTAGAACAATCCAACGAATAGAAAAATCGCTCCGAAGAAAATGAGAAAAGGAGAAATTGCGCCCAGGATAAACATTGGAATGACCAGTAGTATAACCACAATAACATACGCAATGAAGAAAAGAATAGTAGTTCCGGCATAATTCCAAAAGGTGATCCGAACCCGATCCCAAACTTCCTGTACCTCAATTTTATTGGTTCGTTTTTCAACATATACATTGATGTAGCAGTTGATCGTTGCGATAGTAACCACAAAGCTGATAAAGAAGAAAATCAACATCGCTAAAATTTGAGCCCAAAAACTTAGGGTGAGAAAATAGTCACCCAACGTCTCTACATCACCAGCCTGCGATTGTAAAGATTGCGTTAGTGTTAGAAACTCGCCCATGAAAGAGCCGATCAGTAAACTGGCAACAAGCACGGAAGGTCCTGAAATATATAAAATACTCTTACCCAGCGACTTGAAGTTCTGTCTTAGAAATTCAAAAGTGGTATTTAGCTTTCGACTGAAATCGCGCGTTTGTTGAAATTCAATTACTTTAAATTCTTCCATTTCGTTTTAGTTGAATGGGGTAAAGCACAAAATAGTAAATCATAAGAAATGCCGATAGTGTGATGATCATCATTTTGATACTCCAATGCATGAAGGCATAGCGGGTGATAAAGGATTCTATGAATCCAGCCATGATAAAAAAGGGAACGAGTCCCACTACAATTTTTAATCCGTTAATGGATCCCATTTTAAAAGAAGCTACCCGTGAGTAGGTACCGGGAAACAAAAGACTATTGCCCATTACGAAGCCGGCTGCGGCCGCTATTACAATAGAAGTTAATTCTATCGTTCCATGCAGCATAATTACTGGCAAGCCTTGCGAAAGTTGGTTTTCGTTATAGAAGAACATCATAAAAGTACCTACCATCAGCGCATTGTAGAACAGGTATAGTCCGGTTCCTAATGATGCAAACACACCAAAAATGAAGACTCTGAACGACACCATAATGTTGTTGAGCGTGATTTGAAAGAACATATCCATCTCACCACTGGAGGAATATACATTTGTTGGATTTCCGTTCTTAATATTTTCCAGCGTCATGTTTACATACATATCGCCTAAAATCAACCGAACAAAAGTTTCGTCATAGGCGGTTGAAACCGCTCCAATAATTCCGGCAACAACAAAAATGACGAATGCGTAAAGCAATTGTTTTCTTGCTGAATAAAGAACGGCAGGCACTTCCTGTTTCCAAAAGAGAATGAATCGATTTTTTTCTTCCTTTTTATTTTTATAAATCTCACCATGTATTTTACTGGCGAGTGAGTTTAGGTAGTGCGTGGTGCGACTGGTTGGATATTGTGTGCGTGAAAAGGAGAGGTCATCCGTGATTTGAATAAACAACTCTGCCAGTTTATCGGGGGGAGCTTGTTGTTGGTTTTTCACCACCTTTTCAAACTCTTCCCAGCGAGGTTTATTGATTTTTACAAATGAAGATTCTCTCATAAAAAAGAAGTTGGAAGATAAGGGTTGGCTCATTTCCCTCCAACTTCATTTTATTAAATAAAATAAAGATCTCTAAAAATCCTTGTTTAACTTGTCTTGGCCACCTGCTCGACTTTGTTCCACACGCGCCAAATATTCCTATAGCAGATTTTAGCAATATCCTCCTCCGAGTAACCTCGCTTAAGAAGCGTATAAATCAGGTTCGGATAGGTGGAAACATCTTCGAGCCCGGTAGGCAAATCTCCCTCTACTCCGTCAAAGTCAGAGCCAATACCCACATGATCGATGCCGGCAAGTTGAACTACATGATCAATGTGATTGACCACCATGTTAATATCACTCTTTAAAGAAGGATTATCTTTTTTGAATTGCTCAATAATTGGTTTAGCCTGAGCGTCCGTTAGTGTTAGGCCCTTTTCTGTCAATAGCGCATTTAATTTTT
Source organism: Cyclobacteriaceae bacterium (assembly GCA_016787755.1). GTDB lineage: Bacteria > Bacteroidota > Bacteroidia > Cytophagales > Cyclobacteriaceae > ELB16-189. The sequence goes on from JAEUUA010000023.1 coordinate 772,904, forward strand.
TACGATTGGCATTATTTCTGTTCACCACAGCGGAATCTATAAACGCATTGTAGTAGTTGATCATCATCACACCTCCATTTTCTCCAAGTTTTTTAATCATCTCATCGGTCATGTTACGTCTAACCGTTGGCGCAAAAGTACGGCACGATGAATGAGAAGCAATGCAGGGAACCTTTGTAAGCTTCATCACCTGATAAAATGTGCTGTCATCTACATGCGAGATATCTACCATTATGCCAACCCGGTTCATTTCAGCAACAACCTCTCTTCCAAAGGGGCTCAGGCCATTCCAGGTGTGCGATGTGTCGCCAGACGAATCACAGATTTGATTGTCTTTATTGTGGGTGAGGGTGATATAACGAATACCCCGATCATAAAAATATTTTACGTTCGCTAAGTCGTTTCCAATCGGAGCACCATTTTCCATACCCAATGGCAAGGAAATTTTTCCTGCTTTAAAATTTGCTTCTACTTCGGTGGGAGAATGAGCCAATGCAAATTTGTCGGGAAATAAAGAGGCAATGGCTTTTACGTTGTTAATCAATGAATCGGCAAATGGTTTACCCATGTCATTTTGTTTCTGGTAGCTGGCGGGAATGTAAATTGACATGAACGGAGCATTGAGCCCTCCTTTTTTGGAGCGTTCATAGTCAAATTCACCTCCGATATCTGTCAAAACTATTGATTTCGTTTCCTCCGTAAGTACGATTTTATTTTCTTTTAGCCTTTCCGGAAAATCCACATGGCCGTCTGCAATAATGAATTTATGAGCTAGTTCATCTGCGAAAGCACGCAACTGTTCATCGGTCATGCTATCTACTGGTCTTTTCTCGGAGCAGCCAGCGGCCAGAACAATATAAATAAGCGATAGGGCAACTTTTATTCTCATCATAAAAAGTTTAGGTTTTGAAATAGAAAGTTACGCATTAATCAGAATCATTTACTTTTGCTTTTAGCAAGGGATATACTATAGGGAAAGCGGCACATGCAAACCATTCAAGTTCAAACAACACAAAATGTATTTATCCACTACCCTTTAGCCAGCGTGGGCGATCGGATTTTGGCCTACCTGCTGGATCAATTAATCCTCATCGTTTTTTCAGTGGCTATTGGCTTTTTGCTAATCTATAATGGAGTAGAATCGTATTGGGTTTGGATTTTGTTGCTTGGCTTTCCATGGCTTTTGTATGCCCTGTTGTTTGAAATCTTTATGGACGGGCAAACTCCTGGTAAACGGGTACTAAATATTAAAGTAATTCGACTAAATGGAACACCTGCTTCCATTGGTGATTATGTTCTGCGTTGGATTTTTGCAATAATCGATTTAAAATTTTTAAGTGGTGCCATCGCTGTAATCACGATTGCAGCCGGAGGGAAAGGGCAGCGCCTGGGCGATATGGTGGCGGGTACTTCGGTGATTAAGCAAGTGGAACAAAAAGAGATAACTGCCCAAGAAATATTTGTGGTAGCTGATGCCGAATATCAACCCGTATTTACACAAGCCATTCAACTTAAAGAAAGCGATATCGATTTAATTCAACGCGCGTTAGAAGTTAATCGCGATATCGGAAATTCGAAACCTATGCTTGCCGTAACTGAAAAGCTCAGAACCCAATTAGGTATTCAAACCGATATGCCTCCAGTAAAGCTTCTTTACACACTCATCAAGGATTTTAATCATCTTACATCACGATGAAATCAGGATTGCTATCAGGGGTTGGTGTATGAAGTTACGTACTCGCGTCTTTGGCGAAATGGAAAGCATTATGAACATTGGGCGGGGCAAGACTGACAGATGAATTGAAAGCTGCCCCACACAGGGGGCAGGTTTTTGAAAAACTTAAAGTAATTGGCACATTGCAGACAATGGCATAATCGCGTCTTTCCGTAAATTACATCGTTTTAAATAAGATTAACTACCCCAAATGATTATTGTTGCAGACAGTGGAGGTTCTAAAATTGATTGGAGGCTCTTAAAAAAAGACGGAACCATAGGGCAGGCAAACAGCCCAGGCTTTAATCCATACTACCAGCCGCTGCAAGATTTAGACACGATCCTTACGGAACACTTGGTACAACAAGTACAAGAACCCGTTGAGAAAATATTTTACTATGGCACAGGTGTTTCTTCAGAAAAAAATCAACTCGTTATTCAAGACGCTTTTGCTAAGTACTGGCCCAAAGCACATATAGAAATTGGTTGGGATTTGTTGGCTGCCGCACGTGCTTTGTGTGGGAGGGAGCCGGGGATTGCATGTATTTTAGGAACTGGCTCTAATTCCTGTTTATACGATGGCGAAAAAATAATTGATAACGTGGCGAACCTAGGTTGGATATTGGCGGACGAAGGTTCGGGAACATACATCGGTAAGAAATTTATATTTGATTATTTCCGGAACGAAATGCCTGAGTCACTGGCAAAGCAATTTAAAGCTCGGTTTCCATGGAGCCGGGAAGAAGTATTGGAGAAAGTTTATCAGGGTGAAAAACCGGGCGCGTTTTTAGCCAGCTTTGCTAAATTTATCTTTCAACATTTGAAAGAACCTTATTGCTATAAACTGATATACAACAGTTTCGCTGATTTTTATCAGAACAATGTGATGAAATACGAGAACTATAAAAATGTCAAAGTTCATTTTACAGGATCCATTTCATTTTACTTTAGTGATGTGCTGCGTCAGGTAGCCAACGATAAAGGGATTACCGTGAGGAATATTTTGGAGGGTCCCATTGCCGGGTTGACCTTATATCATCAAAAAGATCTTTGAAAAAGAATTGACAGGTGACCATGAACAAATGGTAATTAATTCTCGTTGGCTGATTGTCAATCGTTCACTTTCAATTATCAATGTGAGGTATGCACCAAATAGAGCCCTATTCAAATTGGCTAACGTATTACGATTCCTCGCACGATGAAGACTCGCCTTTCTTTGGCAAGGAATACAACTTTGATTTATATTCAGAAACAATTTATGGATACTACATTGATCCGGCCTGGGATTCGTTTGGATCAGAGACATTGTATCTCAAAACTTTATTTGCTGATTATGAAGAAGGGTTTGTAATCCTTGAGTTTATAGGTGAATGGAACGACACTATCAATAATGACATCATGACGTTAAAACGGGATTTTTTAGAGATACTAATGATTAAGGGAATTAATAAATTTATTTTGATTGGTGAAAATATTTTTAATTTTCATGGTTCTGACGAGTTGTACTATGAAGAGTGGTTTGAAGAAGTAGAAGACGCCTCCCTACCGGACAGGCAGGGCTGGATTGCTGCGGTGTGCTTTCCCGATTTCATTCAGCAGGAGCTAAAAAAATATAAAATTGATTCTTATATCAATATGGGCGGTACACTGCAGATCAATCAGTGGCGTACACTTCACCCGCTCAAATTTTATGAGTTAGTGAAACAACTTATTCAGCGCAGATTAAACTAGGTGTGTCGCTGCGCTTTTGCGGGCAAACTATAGTAGAAAAGAAAGTTGAGCATGGCCAACCGGAACATCCACAGGAACTAAAAATTGTCTTTTTGATTTTACCTCAAGACAAAGAACGCGCGTTCGCTGTAATTTCCCTTTTTTAAACCATCGTCCGTTCAGATCAAAAACACTTCCTTCCGGGATATCAGATAATAAGGTAATCTTTGCGGAGCGAGGATCATACTTGCGTAACAATTTAGTTAACTCAGTATCCGAGTAGGTAGAGGCTTTAGGACTAACCATATGCTTTTGAAGCATTGAAAGAATTTCGACAGGAAAAATCTCTGTCCTCAAGATAGGGGCAAATAATTCTTGAAACGCTTTCTTCCATGCTGTCCCATGTGCCTCCGCGCGAAATCCATATTTCTGATGAACATGAAGATGAGCCACTTCGTGGATGTAGGTGATTAAAAATTCGTATGGAGGTAAATCTTTGTTCACCGTTATCTTTGGGGCCTGCCCATGTCTGCAGGTAAAATCTCCAGACTTCGAAGCCCTTCTTTTACTCAACTCAAATAGAAATGGTCTTTGCTCCCACAATTGAACGCAGTAGTCCAGTGAGGCAGGGGGGAGTTGCTGCTGAAGTTGATTACGGATAGCGAGGTTTTTCAAAACGGTGCAAAATAAAAAAGGCTTTAGATATCTAAAGCCTTTAATGAATCTCTTTTTGCAGAGATTACTTCTTTTTTGCAGGTTTAGCAGCACTTGCAGCAGCAATTGAATCAGCCTTCATTGTTGAATCAGCCTTAGCTTTTGCAACTAATTCAGCAGCGGCAGCAGCCTCAGCTTCAAACTTTACCGCAGCAAGTGAATCTGCAGTAGCGATTGAATCAGCTTTTGCACGGGCAGCAGCTTCGTCCTTCTTGGCGCCACACGCAACCATAGCTATCGCAAAGCCAAATACGATAAGAGATGCAATAATTTTTTTCATAGTTAATAGGTTTTTTTGAATTTGGTTGCAAAGGTAAAAAGATAGGTTGAATTAGTAGCAATAAGTAAGAAAAAATCCCATTTATCACAATAATCATCCAATGATCAACCCTATCGACCTTTGCTTTTGAATTCAGCAAACGATTGCTGAATTACTTCTTTCGGAAGAATAACCGAACCGGCACACCCTCAAAGACAAACTTATCACGAATCTTATTTTCCAAGAACCGCACGTAAGAAGGTTGGATGTATTGAGGTAAGTTACAAAAGAAGGCAAACGCGGGGGATTTGCCGGGTACCTGGGTTATATATTTAATTTGAATGTGCTTGCCTTTTATAGCGGCCGGTGGGTAATGAACAATTTCCGGTAACATGGAATCATTGAGTGCTGAAGTTGGGATGCGCTTGGTTTTGTTTTCGTAAACCTGTACCGCCTTTTCGATCACCTGAAAGATGCGTTGCTTGGTTAGTACAGAGGCAAACACGTAGGGGATGTAGTCGATGGGGGCAAGTTTTTCCTGCATTTCCTTTTTAAATTTATCGGCTGTTTGGGTGTCTTTCTCAATGAGATCCCATTTGTTCACCATTATTACAATTCCCTTATTTTGCTTATGCGCCAGCACAATGATGTTCACATCCTGTGATTCCAACCCGCGCTCAGCATCAACCACTATAATACATACATCACTTTCCTCCAGGGCACGCAATGATCGCAGTACCGAGTAGAACTCTACATCTTCCGTTACCTTACTTTTCTTTCTTATACCAGCCGTATCAATCAGTATGAAATCATTGCCATACATTTTGTAGCGTGAGTGAATGGCATCTCGCGTAGTGCCGGCTTCATCCGTAACAATGCTCCGCTCAATACCTAATAGCACATTTAGGAAGGAGGATTTGCCCACGTTTGGTCTTCCTAAAATTGCAATCTTTGGAATTCCTGCGTCAGGATCTTCCGTGCCTTCATCAGGAAAAATCTTTACCACTTCATCCAACAATTCACCGGTACCAGAACCATTTTCTGCAGACATGGTAAACACCTCGCCCATTCCCAGTTCATAAAACTCATTGGCTTCTGCTGTTTTACTGGGAGTGTCCGCTTTGTTTGCGACTAAAAACACCGGCTTCTTAGACTTGCGAATAATTTGAGCAAATTCTTTATCATATCCGGTTAGCCCCACTTTGCAGTCCACCATAAAAATCACTGCCGAGCATTCGTCCAATGCCAACTCAACCTGCTTTCTTATTTGCGATTCGAACTTATCATCGGATCCGGTTACATACCCTCCGGTGTCAATAACTGTAAAAAACTTACCAATCCATTCGGCATATCCATAATGGCGATCGCGGGTAACTCCAGGCATATCATCCATAATAGCCTGTCGTTGCTCTACTAAACGGTTAAAAAAAGTGGACTTACCCACATTGGGTCTCCCCACTATTGCTACAATGTTTGCCATTAGCTAATTCTCAATTTTCGATGTGCAAATGTGCCAATTACTTTTCACTTCCCCTCATTGGCTAATTGAAGCATTGATAATTGACTAATTAATCTATGTATCCAAACTGCTTTAGTTTCAGTTTTTGCTTGCGCCAGTTGTCGGCCACTTTTACATGGGTCTCTAAAAACACTTTTTTACCAAAAAATGACTCCATATCGAGTCGGGCTTCCATCCCAACTTTTTTTAAGGAACTGCCACCCTTGCCAATAATAATCCCTTTTTGTGAATCACGTTCTACATAAATAATCGCACGAATGCGAAGAATGGTTTCTTCGTCTTTAAAACTATCAATACCCACAGCCGCGCTGTATGGGATTTCCTGATCATAGTTTAAAAATATTTTTTCACGGATCATTTCGGCAGCAAAGAATCGCTCGCTGCGATCGGTGAGGTTGTCTTTAGGATAATAACCCGGATGCTCAGGCAAATATTTTTTTATTGTGTCGAGCACGAGATCGATATTGATTGCCTCCTTTGCCGATACCGAAAGAATCTCTTTTACTGAAAGCTGACCTTTCCAATAATCAATTTTATCTTTCACTTGCGATCCTTTGGCAAGATCAATTTTATTAATGACGAGGATAATAGGAGTTTGAATCGTCTTTAATAACGCAAAAGCATGTTCGTCATATTTTTCATCCACTTCTACCATTAATAAAACTAGATCAGCATCGTCCAGCGAAACTTTTACAAAGCCCATCATCACCTCCTGAAGTTCATACTTGGGCTCCAATATGCCGGGGGTATCGGAGTAAACAATTTGAAAATCTTCACCATTTAAAATACCCATGATGCGATGCCGGGTAGTTTGCGCTTTTGAAGTAATGATAGAAAGATTTTCGCCCACCAGTTTATTCATTAGACTGCTCTTGCCAACGTTGGGGCGACCCACAATACTCACGAAACCTGATTTGTGCAACATGGAAACTTATTTTGTTGAGGCGCTAGGATTAGGTATTCTTCAAAGTTAATGTTTCTGCAAGTAGCATGGGGTATTACCAATGCGTGAATTAATCTTTCTTTTGGAGTGGTATAAGTTCAACAGGGCCAAGGAGCCTGTATGGGACACCGAAATTTTGAAAGGCTGACCAATTAACGGGTTCGATTCCTTTTTCTTTTTTATACTTAAGTACGGCTTGTCTCCAATGTTCGGCTGGGAAGAAGGGATGAGGATTTTGGAGCTCGCGTACAAATAAATTCATCAACTTTTCAGTTTCTGAATCATTCACATTCCACAAGCTCATCATAACGCTTTGAGCCCCTGCCTTCAGAAAACTTCGTGCTAAACCAACAATGCCGGCTTCATGTATCATACCTAATCCCGTTTGGCAAGCACTTAATATAACGATCGGCTTGTGCGTAAAGTCCATTGACTGAATTTCTCGGGGGGTAAGATATCCGCATCCATTGGGTTGGGATAGGGCTATGAAACTATTATCAAGAGGTGATTCAGGATCGGCCCAACCATGCGTAGCAAAATAGATAAAGTTAGACTCGTGCATCCTGGAAATAATGGAGTCTTTGATTGCAGCTGTGTTAATTAACGGAGTTAACTGGAGCATGTCAGCAACTCTTAGCGCTTCATTTTCTGCACCCGGCAATGGAGGCAACCCGTTTGTGCAAGAATCAATAAAAGCAGGATTTCCACAAACAAGTGGGTCTTTTAGCCTAAACTGATAGCCTTCATTTTTTTTAGTATAGTTTAAATCATAACCCATTGCGTTCGATTCAACGGATTGAAAAAACTGAGTGAAGTTGTGCGAAAACGAATAGGATAGAGAATCAATCAGGGTGCCATTATTTTCACCCCAAGGCTTTAAAAGAGCAAACGGAAAGCTGGAAACATTTAGAATAGGTAATATAATTAAATGACGCTTCCCTGAAAGTTTTTCAACGATGGCAGGAGGGAAAAAAATTTCACTAATCAAAGGCACGCTCTGAAATGTGCGAAGTCGGAATTTCTTATTCTGATTTTTTATTATACTTCGATTGGATTGATTTAGTTTTTCATCTATTGAAAGCGAGAATTTAAGTGTATTCTCAAGGGTTATGAGCGAATCGATAGTTACCGGGAGATAGGAAGTAGCCTCCAATCCTTCAACATTAAATAGCCAGTGATAAAGAGTATCGCGTTCAAAATGGTAAAAGAGCAATCCAACAGTTGATTGTGGATTTCCTTCCAAATCTTCACCATACTCCCGCACTACATCGGCAATTTTATTCTTATTAACTCTTCCCTCATGATAAGAAAGCCCCCGAGTAGCCATTAGGTTTTTGAATTTTACCTCATACGTTTTAAGCTGACGATTTAGGATTTCGTTTTGCTGGGCGGAAGTAACGAACTGGGAGGCTAACATCAGCATAATGGGTAAGGCTACCTTCATAAAGGAAAAAAGTAAACAAAATGTTTTTTGTTGGCCCATATTAGAGATTCGAGTTATGGATTCATAAACAGTCTTTACCGCAGCATGAATATCACCCGAAAAGGTTGCAGAAAGAAGCAAACTACCAGGAATGTAAGGTTGAAATAACAAAAAAAGCGACCCTTGGGTCGCTTTCAAATTTAGTAGCGGGGACAGGACTCGAACCTGTGTCCGCCTTTTGGCGGATATGAGCCCAACGAGCCAGCAACTGCTCAATTTTTTAGAGTGTGAAATATTTTATTGATTTAAAACGCTCTTTCGAATAAATTCTCTGCCTCGCGCTGATTTCAA
>JAEUUA010000014.1 GCA_016787755.1 Cyclobacteriaceae bacterium
GGCCTACGAAAATGTTTATCGTGCTTACCTCTTAAATGGTAATACCGATAGTGCCTTTGTCTATCAGGGTCGCGCCTTAGTAACAAAAGATAGCTTACATAAGGCGAAAATGAATAGCCTGGCAGAATTCCAAAACCTTTCATTCGGTGAGCAAATGCGATTACTGGAATTGCAAAGAGAAAATGATGCCTATCAAAGTAAAATGGTAAACTATGCCATGCTTACAGGATTATGCTTTTCAATTCTGATTACGGTTGTTCTGTACCGAAACAATAATGAAAAAAAGAAGACAAATAAAGTATTGGAAGAAACGTTATCACATTTAAAATCCACCCAATCCCAACTCATCCAATCCGAGAAAATGGCCAGCCTCGGAGAACTTACTGCGGGTATTGCCCATGAAATTCAAAACCCGTTGAACTTTGTGAATAACTTTTCTGAGGTGAGCCATGAGCTTCTTGACGAGATGAAAGAGGAAATTGATAAAGGAAATTACGAAGAAGTAAAAGCCATCAGCCGTGACGTGAAGCAAAATCTTGAGAAGATATTACACCATGGCAAACGTGCCGATGGCATTGTGAAAGGAATGTTGCAGCACAGTAGAAGCAGCAGCGGCACCAAAGAGCCCACCAATATCAATGCGTTGGCCGATGAATATTTGCGATTGGCCTATCATGGATTGCGGGCGAAAGACAAGTCATTCAATGCTACTATGAATACCGATTATGATCAAACCATGGGCAACATCAACATCATTCCGCAGGATATCGGAAGAGTGATTTTGAATTTAATTACGAATGCATTTTATGTGGTGAATGAACGAGCTAAGTTGCACCAACCGGGCTACGAGCCAACTGTTACCGTAAGCACACACTACTCCCTCTCCTCTGGAGAGGGTCGGGGTGAGGTCATCATAAAAGTGAAAGACAACGGTAACGGCATTCCTGATTCAATCAAAGAAAAAATATTTCAACCGTTCTTTTCCACTAAGCCCACTGGACAAGGAACTGGACTTGGCTTAAGCTTAAGTTATGATATTGTGAAGGCTCACGGGGGCGAGTTGAAAGTGGAGACGAAAGAAGGTGAAGGTTCGAAATTTATAATTACCTTACCTTTTAAATCTAGACCTAACTGATGCTAACAAGAGGAGTTAGATTGATTGCACTACGATTGAATATTTTCTGTTCTTCCATTATTGTGGTTGCTGTATTTTGGGCATCACACTCCTTGGCACAGTTGAATACCAATAACCTTACCCGCTATACTGAACAGGATGGCTTGCCAGGCACGGAGGTTAATAAAATACTCATCGACCAGTTTGGGTATGTGTGGGTGGGCACCATTAATGGATTGGCACGCTATGATGGGTATAGTTTCAAAAGATTCTATAGTAATCCGAATGATCCGGGTTCTATCAAAGGGCTGGTGATTTGGTCTTTATATGAGGATAAAAAAGGGCAAATCTGGGTTGGAAGCCAACCCGGTATTCTTAATGTGTATAACCCCGTCACGCAATCATTTAAGCAGTATGATTTTAGTCATCTTGTAGAGAAAGGGGCGAATGTGGAAATAGGAATTTCTTCAATCAGTGAAGATCAGCGCGGGCGACTTTATTTTGGCGTAAGTACAACTCATGGCCAACACATATCTTCAGCACTTTTATACCTGGACGAAAACGATGATACAATCAAGCTTGTAAAACATGAGAATGACTTAGCGGTTAATAATATTATCAAATCTATTCGTGATAATCAGGGCAATCCTTGGTTCTTTAGCTGGAGCGGTTTGTTAAGAATCTCCAGCGAAGGGCAGCTCCGGCAATTTGAGTTGGCAGAAGACTCTTTACTGAAAGATGAATATCCTGCAGACTTTGTATTCGATAGCAAAGGCCATCTATGGATTATTACTGATAGGCTACGATTATTTGATATTGATACTGAAACAAAAGAGTATAAAATAATTTCTCCATCCTTTGGATCTGATTTGAGTTGGGCACGAGGCACAACTATTAAATTTGATTCGCTTGATAACTTATGGATTGGAACGAGCTATGGGCTCTACTACTATAATATAGAGCAGAATAAACTTACTGGTTTTAATAACGATGCCAACAAAGAGATTCAATCAGCTATAATATCTAACCTGGTGTTCGATTCCTTTGGTTCGTTGTGGATTGGCACAGGCACATATGGCCTGTTTAAGTATGAAGAAAGTTCTTTTTTTAAGTCATATACGCACCTTAAGGGAGACCCCAATTCCATTGCTGGTGGTTGGGTAAATAATATTTTTGAAACGAAAGAAGGAAAAATTCTGATAACCACATCAGGTAACAATGAAAGTGGCATCAGTATGGTAGACGTTGAAAGCCAAAAGGTTCATTCAACTTCATATAGCAAGCTTACCCAAAACGTGCATACCATCTTCGGCATGATGGAATATGCTCCCGGAGAGTTTATAATGAATGCGTTGGAAAAAACGTATTTATATAATACTGCAAGTAATACCCTGAAAGAATTTCAAATACATGGTTTGCCGGATTCATTATGGATTCTTAGTCTGCTAAAGGATAGTCATGACAATATTTGGGTTGGTACTTATAATGGGTTATATAGAAGAAGTAAAGGATCGGAGAAGTTCAAATGGTATAATATAAATGTTGTGGCCGGAAGTAATGGCCGTGTTGATCAAATCAACAAGCTGGTGGAAAGTAAAAAAAATGGTCTTTGGCTGCTGTCCAACAGTGGGTTATTTCTATATGATTATGCTACTGATCAAATCGAACGCAAAGGCTTTAATAAAAATGCGGGAGATATTTTTATAACACATGATATCAATTCATTTTATGAAGATCCTGATGGAATAGCTTGGGTAGGTACCTGGCAAGGTGGTTTAAGCAGGTATGATGTTAAAAAAGGAAAAATAAAAACGTACACGATTAATGATGGTTTACCCTCTATGAGCATTCAGTCTATACTGGCTGATGAAGAAAACCAATCACTTTGGCTGAGTACCTTTGAAGGCCTTAGCAGGTTTAATATCCGCGAAGAAAAATTTTATAATTATTCCATTGCCGAAGGAATACAAAGTCAGTTGTTTGCTGATGGCTCATTTTTGAAAACCTCAAAAGGTGATTTTATTTTTGGGGGCTCTAACGGGATAACTATATTTCATCCTAACGACCTGAATAAAAGATCCGTGCCACCCAGGGTTTCATTAACGGATTTAAAATTATTCAATAAATCCGTTGTGCCGGGTGAAAATTCTATTCTTAAAAAGCCTGTGTATGAAACAACTGAGATTATTCTTGAACACGATCAGAATAGTATCACGTTGGAGTTCATTGCTTTGCATTATTCGAACCCTTCCAAAAATCGATATTCCTATAAACTGGAAAATTACGATGAAGATTGGCGTGAGAATTTAAATTATCAGGTGGCATATTACCCTAATCTTCCTCCAGGCGAGTACATGTTTCATGTAAAGGCCGCAAACAATAATGGTGTTTGGAATGAGGAGGGGGCAAATCTTAAAATCATAGTAAAGGAACCTTGGTGGAATACAGCAGGAGCGTATGCACTGTATTTGTTTTTAATTGCCGGAGTAATCTTTGGGGCCGATCGATACTTTCGTCACCGGGTGGTTATAAAAGAACGAGAAAGGGCACGTACCAGAGAGTTAGAGCAAGCCAAAGAAATAGAGAAGGCGTACACCGAGTTAAAAGCAACTCAATCTCAACTCATTCAATCCGAAAAAATGGCCTCTCTTGGAGAACTTACTGCGGGTATTGCTCATGAAATACAAAATCCATTGAATTTTGTCAATAATTTTTCAGAAGTAAATTCAGAATTAATAGAAGAGCTGAAAGCTGAAAGCCTAAAGCCAAAAGCAGATCGGAATGAAAAGCTGGAAGAAGAATTATTAAATGACATCGCTGAGAATGAAAAAAAGATTGTGCATCATGGCAAACGTGCCGATGCTATTGTAAAGGGGATGCTCCAACACAGTCGCAGCAGCAGCGGTGTAAAAGAACCAACCGATATCAATGCACTGGCTGATGAATATTTGCGATTAGCGTATCATGGCTTGCGCGCCAAAGACAAATCGTTCAACGCCACGATGAAAGCAGATTTTGACAACACCATTGGAAATATCAATATTGTGTCACAGGATATTGGAAGAGTGATTTTGAATTTAATTACGAATGCATTTTATGCAGTCAATGAAAAAGCGAAGAAAAGTATTGAAAATTATGAACCTACTGTTACCGTCAGCACACACCGCTCCCTCTCCTCCGGAGAGGGCCGGGGTGAGGTCCTAATAAAAGTAAAAGACAATGGCAACGGCATTCCTGATTCCATCAAAGAAAAAATATTTCAACCCTTCTTCACCACCAAGCCAACCGGACAAGGTACTGGATTAGGTTTGAGTTTAAGTTATGATATCGTGAAAGCGCATGGGGGAGAATTGAAGGTGGAGACAAAGTATATTGAAGGCTGGCCAGCCGAAGCTTCTGCGCAGGCTGGGAGTGAGTTTATTATTTTATTGCCTATCGGTTGAGTCACAGATTGCACAGATTAAATTATAAATTAAGAAATCAGTAAGTCCTTTCATTAGTATAAATCATTTTTAGGTAGATAAATTAGGACAGTGTAAAGAGCAGTGAGGAGGTATCTGGAAACTTTCGGGAGAAAGGTGTATACAAAAGAAAGTGAGGCGCCTTTAATTAAATTACTAAGTACTTGGTTGCCTCTAATTTGGCTTTAAACAGTATATTTACAAATGCCTAAACTTGTTCGCTTAGCCAAATACTCAGTTCTGCTAGTACTCCTTGCGCTTTTTGTAAGCGGCTGTTTCAATACAAATAATAAGGTTCCATTCCCCATGGAAGAAACAGAGTTCTCCCAACCAGTAACTAAACCATTCAAGTTTAGTGAGCCGATAGCCATTAAATGGAAAACAGTTAGTGCTGATAGTATTAAGCCACCATCCATAAAGAAATTCTCACTCGCTCATATTCCTTCTAAGCCATTTAATATTGGCGGAGCGAAACCATTACCTAAGCCATTAACCGGAAAGTCGTTCGATTGGAACAGTTTACCCGATACAGCATTTAACATGCATGATCTTCCAGCAGACACGATGAATAATAGAATCATCAAACTGCTTCCGCCCAAGGTGGTTAAGGCCGGCTCACCTGTATATGCACAAGGCCTACCGCGTGGATTCCTCGATGCGAGTTCAATCGGCTTGCCAGGTACTGCACGTGATTTTCTAAAAGACCCATCAGGGGCATTATGGATTGGCACCAACAAAGGCCTTTGCCGGTATGATGGTGGCTTCCTTGAAATCTATGGCTTAGAACAAGGGTTTCCATACATCGATATTATTTCTCTTTTCCGCGACAGCAAAAACAGAATTTGGGTCGGCACAGCTACGGGCGATACCTTTGTTGTGGACGAGAAGAAGGGAACCATTGAACTACTCGAAGATCTTTTCCCTGCTAACCAAGGCATTACTTATAAAATGATTCAGGATGATGAAGGTCGCATTTGGATTCCGGTGTTTGGTAATGGGGTTCTAATCTACGATCCCGAGACTCATGTAGTCCGGCAATTGAATCATTCCAATGGTTTAGCGGGATTCAGAAACTTAGGCATCCTTCAAGATCAAGAGGGATTAATCTGGATTGCTTCCTTTAATGGTATCTCCATTTTTGACCTAAAAGCAAACCGGGTAAAGAGACTCGATCAGCAGGGTGGTCTATTAACCAATAGAATAATAGATGTTTTTCAGGCCAGCACAGGTAAGGTATGGATTGGCGATGGTTTAGGTGCAACGATTGTGGATCGTCAGAATAATACACTTCAGTTTCTGGGAACGGAACAACAATTGTTTTTTGATAAAAGTAAATCGAGTACAGCAGCAATTTCAGAAGATTTGGAAGGGAAGATGTGGTTTGGAGATAATTCCGGTACCGTGTATTCATTTGATCCGAAGACCAACCTGATAGAGCAATGTAAAGTTAATTCGGATGCTAGCATCTATCGAACCCTTACGGATGCTGAAGGTCAGCTTTGGGTTGGATCAGATAAAGGTTCTACACTTGTCCTCAACTCCAAACTTGGCCGCCCCGGTAACTTTACAAATACCGATGGCTTAGGCAATACATCCATCTGGGCAACAGTGGAAGCGCAGGATGGAAAAATCTGGATTGGTACAACAAATGGAATAGACGTATATAATCCGGCCACCGAAACGATCCAACACATTACAAAAGATGCCGGCCTTGTTCATAATTCGGCTACAGCCTTGATGGAAGACAGTAAAGGGAGAATCTGGGTTGGGAATAATGGGAATGGTTTACACATTATTGACCTCCCAAACCAAACCCTTGCACACTTCACTACCACACATGGATTACCCGATCAGGAAACGTCTACATTTTTTGAAGATAAGAATGGAGACATGTGGGTAACATCTGCATCCGGGGTGTCGGTGGTCAATCCCGGTAAAGGTTTGGTTAAACAAATTATTAACCTGAATGCGTGGAAAGGAGCGTTCTACTACTACATGTATGGCGATAGCAAAAATCAACTATGGGTACTTAGCACCGGAGGAGTTATGGTGATTGATGCACAGCGTAGTTCGATGAAATTTCTAAATCGTGATAACGGGTTGAGTAGTGATGCCGGAAATTCAATATTGGAAGATTCGCAGAGCAACGTGTGGATTGGAGGTTTTTCCGGAATTGATATTCTTAATCCCGCTAACGACTCGATAACAACCATTACCACGAGTGAAGGTCTTGCCGATAACGGTGTCTATACCTTGAGTGAACGCAACGGAAAAATTTATGCCGGCACAACCAATGGCTTATCTATTGTTACTCCACATTTTGATGAAAAAAATAAACTCACCATCAAGACTACTAATCTGGGAAGGGCACAAGGATTAGGCGCGCTTGACTTTGATCAGAATAGTGCACTCTTTACCAGGAACGGTCAGTATTGGGCAGGCGTAGAAACACTAGTCTTGCTGGTAATGGATTCTATGCAACTTGATACTGCGCGCAGTACACCAAGGGTTGCTTCGGTTAATTTTTTTGATCAGCGTAACTACTTCCGCGATCGGGCATCGCTTCCTGCAGATGATTATCTAATCCAAAACAACATTCAATGGGATTCGGTGGAGACCACATTCTATATGCCCTACAACCTGGTAGTACCCTACAATCAAAACTACGTAAGCTTCAACTATTCAGCCATGCAGTTAAGTTATCCGGATAAAATCCGGTATCGGTATATTCTGGAAGGCATTGATAAAAACTGGAGTGCGATTACCGAAAAAACGCTAAGTGAAAATTACCGTGATCTGCCACCCGGTAAGTATACATTTAAAGTAGCCAGTCGTGGAATCAACGGATTGTGGAGCAAACCAACATCGTTTAGTTTTATCATAACACCACCATGGTGGAAAACCTGGTGGGCATATGTCATATATTCGTTAGTATTTTTTGGTGTGATGTCTGTAATCATCAGTTTCCGCTCACGCACCTTAAAACGTCAAAACCAAATCCTCGAAGAAAGAGTAGCACACCGCACCAACCAGTTACAGAAATCATTGAACGATTTACAAGAGACACAAAATCAACTTGTTCAATCAGA
Organism: Cyclobacteriaceae bacterium; assembly: GCA_016787755.1. GTDB lineage: Bacteria > Bacteroidota > Bacteroidia > Cytophagales > Cyclobacteriaceae > ELB16-189. The sequence continues at coordinate 7,665 of JAEUUA010000014.1, forward strand.
AAAAATGGCCAGTCTCGGTGAACTTACCGCTGGAATTGCCCATGAAATTCAGAACCCGCTGAACTTTGTAAACAACTTTGCAGAAGTGAATTCAGAGCTGATTGCAGAAATGAAACAAGAATTGGAGAAAGGAAATTTCGAGGAAGTGAAAAGTCTGGCCAATGATATTGATGAAAATGAAAAGAAGATTATGTTTCACGGCAAACGGGCAGATGGTATTGTTAAAGGAATGTTGCAGCATAGCCGCAGTAGTAGCGGTACGAAAGAGTTGACAGATATTAATGTACTAGCTGATGAATACCTGCGACTGGCTTACCATGGATTGCGTGCGAAAGATAAGTCCTTCAATGCAACGATGAAGACCGATTTCGACCAAAGTATTGGTAGAATTAATGTAGTGCCTCAGGATATGGGTAGGGTAATCTTAAATCTGATTACGAATGCCTTCTATGTAGTGACTGAGAAAAAGCAAAAAAATGCAAGGGCAGTAAGACCTGCCGGCCAGGCAGGCTCAGCAGAACAACCTTATGAACCCACTGTAACTGTAAGCACCAAAAATATGGGTGACAAAATTTTAATCTCTGTGAAGGACAATGGCAATGGAATTCCCCAAAAGGTACTGGATAAAATATTTCAACCCTTTTTTACAACCAAGCCGGCCGGCTTAGGTACCGGATTAGGATTAAGTATGAGTTATGATATTGTTACCCAGGCACACCAGGGAGAAATAAAAGTAGAAACAAAAGAAGGGGAGGGTACAGAGTTTATAGTAATCTTACCAAAGTAAATTATAGTTATGAAGATATTAGTAGTGGATGACGAACAAGATGTTAAAACCTTATTTGAACAGCGTTTTAGAAAAGAGATAAAAAGTGGTCAGGTAGAATTTATTTTTTCCTATTCAGGAGAAGATGCACTTGTGCAACTGAATAAATGGGAACATGAAGCTATGCTTATTTTATCTGACATCAATATGCCTGGCATGAGCGGCCTACAGTTATTGGAAAACGTGAAGAAGAAATATATGAAGCCGCCTCCCATAGTGATGATGATCACTGCCTATGGCGATTCTGAGAATCACAGGATAGCTACCGAGTTGGGTGCCGATGATTTTTTAACGAAACCCGTTGATTTTAATATGCTCAAGCAAAAACTTAACTTGACTGCTTCATGACGAAAATTTTAGTAGCCGATGACGAACCAGATTTGGAGGTTTTGATTCGGCAAAAGTTCAGACAGAAAATCAGAGATCAACAATACGAATTTGTTTTTGCCATCAATGGAAAGGATGCGCTCGAAAAAATGAAGCAACATCCGGATGTGGCGATTGTACTAAGCGATATCAATATGCCCGAGATGGATGGGTTAACCTTGCTGACACAACTTACTGATACTAATCCTCTTTCTAAAACAGTCATGGTATCGGCCTATGGAGATATGGATAACATTCGCACTGCAATGAATAGGGGTGCGTTTGATTTTGTTACTAAGCCTGTAAATTTTGATGATTTAAATCTTACGATAGAAAAAACCATTCGGCATGTGGCCCAGGTTCAAGAAACCTTAAATGCTATTAAAGAGAATAACATCTTGAAAATGTACGTTGATCATAGCGTACTTAATTTTTTAGGAAAAAAGGAATATGAAGCGGCACTGATGGTGAGTGAAACAGTAGAGGCAACAGTTGCCTTTATAGATATTTGCGGGTTCACTAAGATCAGCGAAAAAGAATCTCCCACAGCGGTGGTCAGCATGTTAAATGATTATTTTGATTTGATGGTCAAAGAGATCATTGCGCAAAATGGGATCATTGATAAGTTCATGGGCGATTGTTTAATGACAGTGTTTAAAGGGCAATATCATCTGGATAGAGCCATTGAGGCTTGTTTGAACATTCGAAATAAAATAAAAGCGCTTGGGGTCGGAAAGGATCAGGCCTTTGTACCCAATGTTGCCATAGGTATTAACAGTGGTGAAATGGTTTCAGGTAATATTGGTTCCGTAACCTTAAAGCGTTTGGATTATACAGTGATTGGAGATGTTGTTAATACCGCACAACGATTACAATCAGTTGCGGCTGCGGGAGAAATTATCATCAATGAAACTTCCTATCAACAAATAAAAGACTCTTTTAATTGTACAAAAGTAGGGGAGGTGGTACTTAAAAATAAAACGAATCCGGCAACCCTCTATAAAGTACTCGATTAAAATCGTCTGGCAGCATTCCTGGTATTGAATTTTCAAGGACTCAATCTTTTTACCACTCCCAGAGATACTATAGTCCGTGTGAATATTTTTTAATACAGGTATAATTTCATATTGACTACCAGGTTAATTCCGCCTATTTTTAGAACAGGCTCAATATTCAACCCAGTCATCTATGGATAATTTCCACATCACTCGCAGGCGTTTTCTTAAAGGCGCAACGGCCTCTCTTGCCCTATCCTCATTTGGTTTGCATGGCATGGATCTCATGAATCCTCCTAAACCCTATCGGGTAGCACTCATAGGAACCGGATGGTACGGCAAAAGCGATTTGTTTCGATTGATGCAAGTAGCCCCTGTTGACGTGGTAGCGCTGTGTGATGTAGATAAAAATATACTACATGCTGCAGCAGCACTGGTGAAGCAAAGACAAAAATCTGGGAATACCCCACGTCTTTATATGGATTATCGGAAAATGCTTTCAGAGACTAAACCGGATATTGTGCTTATCGGTACCCCCGATCATTGGCATGCACTTCAAACCATTGAGGCCCTAAAAGAGGGTGCGCATGTGTATGTTCAAAAGCCTATTAGCGTTGATGTAATAGAAGGCGAAGCGATGGTAGCAGCAGCACGTAAGTACAAACGGGTAGTGCAGGTAGGTACACAGAGAAAAAGTACTCCGCATTTGATTGACGCTAAGAAAAACATTGTTGATGCAGGTTTGTTGGGTAAGATTTCACATGTGGAGATGTGCTGTTATTATTCGATGCGCAATACCAGTAATCCACCATTGGAGCCCATTCCTGATTTTCTGGATTACGAAATGTGGACTGGGCCGGCACCACTGCGTCCTTATGATGGCATTCCGCATATCAGGTGGTGGCGCGCATTTATGGAATACGGAAATGGAATCACTGGTGACATGTGCGTTCATATGCTCGACACCGTGCGATGGATGCTAAACCTTGGCTGGCCAAACAAGATCACTGCTTCGGGTGGCATTTATGTTCAGAAAGAGGCGAAGTCAAATATTGCGGACACCCAAACGGCCACCTTTGAATATCCCGAACTTAATTGTGTATGGCAACATCGCAGTTGGGGTACACCTAATAATCCAGAATATCCTTGGTCCTTTACATTGTATGGGGAAAAAGGAACATTATGGGGTAGCACAATGAAATGTGATTTTATTCCAGTGGACGAAAAGGAAAAGAAAATTCATTTGGATGTGGTATATGAGAAAGAAAAATATCCTGAGGACTTAACTGAGGAACGTATTGAGCTTAATGCTGCGCCAGCAACTCGCTTGCATATGCTCGACTTTTTGAAAGCGATAGAGGAAAATGGAAGACCCATTGCAGACATTGAAGAAGGGCATATCTCCACTGCCAGTTGCATTCTAGCCAATCTCTCTATGAAGACCGGACGTTCACTAGTGTATAATCCAACGCTAAGAGAAATTGTTGGCGATAAGGAAGCAACCGCTTTGCTGCAGCGAACATATCGATCACCTTGGATTCATCCTGATCCGAAAACTGTTTAGATTATGCAACCGAGCTGTTGGTTGCAGATGGTGGAATGTCAGGGACCTAGGTCAATCTCTTTATAGAAGAGTTTCGTACAGCGGAAAGAAATTCCTTTATGTTAAAGACTGATCGCAAGCTACTACTCTCGTTTCTTATCCTTCTCGGACTCGCAATTATTCCCTGGTTAATTTAAGTTAGGTCCTTCATAATTAGTTATCTTTATTACCTATACCAATCCGATTGTTATGAGTAATCCATTAGCTAATCCCACACCCGTACGTGACCTGTTTCCGTCTCTTCTACGCAAACACAATAATCAGCCACTTGTTTTTATTGATGGTCCCGCAGGCACCCAAGTTCCTCAATCGGTCATTGACTCCATTACTCATTATTATAAAAATTCAAACGCCAACACACACGGATCGTTTTTAACTGCTAAGGAGACAGATAGCGTGGTGCAACACACACGACATTGTATGGCTACTTTGCTAGGAGCTGAAAGCGAAAACTGCATTTCGATTGGACAAAATATGACCACGTTAAATTTTGCGTTAGCGCGTGCGATGTCAAGAATACTAAAGCCAGGAGATGAGGTTCTGATCACACAATTGGATCATGAAGCCAATCGTGGGCCGTGGTTAACCTTACGGGATTTTGGAGTAAAAGTGCGCGAAGTAAACTTGCTTCCAACAGGCGTTCTGGACTACGATGATTTTGCCAAGAAGATCAATGAGAACACGAAATTGGTTTGCATGGGAATGTCGGCCAATAGTATTGGTACCGTTAATGACTTTACGTTGATTCGTGAACTTACCTACAAGCATAATGCATGGTTGCTGCTCGATGCGGTTCATTATGCTCCTCATTTTGCCATTGATGTGCAGGCCATGGGTTGTGATTTCTTATTATGCTCCGCTTATAAATTTTATGGACCTCATGTAGGGATACTATATAGTAAGCCAGGTTTGCTAGACAGATTACCCACCGACAGACTTCGTACAGCAGGACAGATAGCACCAGATTCTATAGAAACAGGTACGTTAAATCATGCAGCCATTGCGGGTGTTGGTGCTGCTGTTGAATTCATTGCAAGTTTTGGTGCTGGTAATACCTTACGGGAAAAAATTATTGACGCCTATGATAAAATATCACAGCATGAACATAAACTAGCGAGTAAACTGTATGAGAGCTTGCGTAAGTTGTCAGGCATAACAGTGGTTGGACAGGATTTCTCATCACCAAACCGAACACCAACCGTTTCGTTTACCGTGGATGGAAAAACACCGTTGCAGGTATGTGATCAATTGGCATCAAAGAACATTTTTGCCTGGGATGGACATTTTTATGCGATTCATGCGATCGAGGTATTGGGATTGCTTGAACGCGGTGGGGTTACTCGTATGGGGATATCCATGTATAATACCATGGAGGAGATTGAATTTGTATTAGCTGAAATGAAGAAGATATGTAACTAAATCAATGGTGGACCGATAAAAAATAAAGCCTCTTTTGAGGCTTTATTTTTTAGTCTTGACCTTAACTTATTGACTACTTCATTTGTCCATATTTCTTCGAGTAGCGCTCGTATAATTCTTGTTGATTACCTGGCAAGGTTATCAGTTTCCCGCTGATGAATGCATGAGAGAGTATGTTGGTTCGGTAGTCTAACGCATCACCAGCCGATACAAACAAGGTAGCATCCTTGCCTACCTCTAATGTTCCTACGCGATTATCCACACCCAATGCCTTGGCCGTATTAGAAGTAATCATTTTCAACGCATCTTCTTTATCTACTCCATAGGCTACTGCAGTGCCGGCATAAAAAGGTAAGTTGCGTGCGCCATGCAGTGAGCCTTCATCATAAATAGAAACGACTACACCCGCCTGAGTAAGAAGATATGGCAATTTGTAAGGAAGATCTATGTCATCATCCGTTCTTGCGGGGAGGCTATGCGTTGCAGGAAGGATGACGGGAATTTTCTTTTCTTTCAGAAAATCAGCAACTAAAAGAGATCCAAGTCCACCTACAATGGCGATGCGTTTTATTCCTGCCCGCTGTGCCGAACGAACCGACTCTATAATTTCTTTAGGGTTATTAGCGTGGATCATCAACGTTTTCTTTCCATCAAACAATCCTTGTACGGCTTCTAACTTTAAGTTTATCTCTTTGGATGAAACTTTCCCGTATGCGCTAGCATCTGTAAAAAAGTTCTCCAGTGTAGCTACCTGCTTTTCATAATCTTTGTTTGGCGATTCAGAAAAGGAGAATGTATTGAAATCAAACTGACGCCTGGCTATAGGAGGCCAGTTCATATGAATGGCAATGTCTGCAGAGTGCAGTGCATCTTCCCAATTCCAACCTTCCATTTCCATCAGTGATGAACTTCCTGAAATAGTTCCGCCTGTTGGTGTTGATTCAGCCAGTAACACACCATTGAAGCGATAGGATGGAGGATATTCTGAATCGGCATTGTATGAAATAACAGCACGCACGTTGGGATTCATTTCACCGGCTTCAGAATTATCAGACATGGCACGAATGGAGCTTACTTCTTGTAAGCCCACCTGTGAACTTGGCAATATGAAACCCGGATACACATGCTTACCCGCAATGTTGATTATTTCATAGCCCGATAAATCTACTTTGACAACTGTAGCATCAGCAACCGCTGTAAGTTTTCCTTTGTCGAAGGTAATGAGCGAATTAAGAATCACCTGGCCATTGCCAATGTGAGCAACCCCTCCGGTTAGGGCAATTGGTTTTGATTGCGGCTTTGCAGGAACTGGCTTCTGTGCCCAGGCAAGATGAACAATAGACAACGCCACAAATAGTACAAAGATTAACTTTTTCATATCTCTTAATTTTTAATTTTAATCGAGCACAGTTTCATATCCCAGCACATCATCGCAATGAAATTGCAATTGGCTGCGGCCATCCCCACGCTGGGTTGGCATGCCCGACTTTTTCACATTCTTCATTTTTTGAATTATTCGCGCGCGTTCTGATTCAAGTGCTTTGTTATTTTGTTCATCTTTCTCCACATCAAAGTACACTTTGCCATCAATGATTGTTTTCAAAGGCTTCGCATAGACTGAGAGGGGATGATCATTCCATAACACAACATCAGCCGACTTGCCGGCTTTGATACTTCCCATTTGATTATCAAGATGTAGCATCTTGGCAGGATTGAGCGTTACCATTTTCCAGGCATCTTCTTCGCTCATACCAGCATACTTCACCGACTTAGCTGCTTCTTGATTTAATCTGCGACCCATCTCAGCATCATCTGAGTTGATGGCAGTAACAACGCCTGCGCGGTGCATAATGGCAGCGTTGTAAGGAATCGCATATCGAACTTCCCACTTATAATTCCACCAATCGGCAAACGTTGAAGCTGCGACTCCATGTTCAGCCATTTTATCAGCCACTTTATATCCTTCCAAGATGTGCGTGAAGGTGTTGACACGGAAATTAAAACGTTCGGCAACTTTCATTAGCATGTTAATTTCTGATTGTACATAGGAGTGGCATGAGATGAATCGTTTCTTGTTCAGAATCTCAAGCATGGTTTCATCCACCAAATCCCTGCGTGGCTTTAAAGCCAATGGTTTTTCTTTTGAGGAAAGGCCATTATAGGCGCTCCATTTCTTTTCGTACTCGCGTGCGTTGGTGAATGCGTCTACATACACCTGCTCAACACCCATGCGGCTTTGCGGGTAGCGAATAGAACTTGGGTTGCTACTGCGTTTTACGTTTTCCCCCAATGCGAATTTGATGAATCCATCGGCACCTTGAATTTTATAATTTTCGGGTGATTCGCCCCAACGTAATTTGATTAATGCCGATTGACCTCCAATCGGGTTGGCTGAGCCGTGTAATGCCTGTACAGCAACCACACCACCTGCTAACGCTCTATACACATTAATGCTTTCGGCATCTATGTTATCGCCAATGCGAACCATGCCTGAATTAGCGGCTACATCGTTAATACTACTTACTCCAATGTGTGAATGCTCATCGATAATTCCTGCTGTTAAGTGTTTGCCGGTTCCATCCACTATCTTGGCACTGGCTTCTGAAAGATTCTTTCCAATTTTGGAAATCTTACCATCCTTCAGGAGCACATCGGTGTCTTTTAAAATACCGTCACTTTCATTCGTCCATACGGTAGCATTCTTTATAAGTAAAGTCTCTGTTGCAGGTAGAGCAGGGTAGCCATGACCTGTGAATGGATAAATTACTTTGCCAAGTTCTTCCTTCTTATCGTTGTCAGCTGGCTTCTTGGAGTCTTTAGCTTGAACATCGCCTGTGCGCGTGCCAGTCCATGTAATCCATGTTCCATCTGCTAACTGTCCTTTCCCTTTCCACCCCGTTGTTTCACTCCAACCTGAAAGCCGGATGCTACCCGGTTGCTTGTGTGGTTTGAAACTAATTGTAATCAGATCGTTTCCGAAGGTTGAGTTAACATCCAATGAAGTGGAATCGTTAACTTTTATTTTGGTTTTGTGACTTCCTGCTTCACCGGTTACTTCAAGATTATAGGTTTGTCCGTTTACCGAAAGATTATATTGGCCACTAAAATCGCGCGTATCTAATGGTTTAATTGAATAAGGTTCGCCTTGCACCCAGTTTTGATGAATGATTGTTTTTTCATCAAAAAGTTTACCTGAAGTGATAATGAAATTCGCAAGTAACCCTTTCTTTAAACTACCTACCTGATCGTCTACTTTTAAAAGTTGAGCAGGGGTGGTAGTTAATGCTTTTAATGCCGCAGTTTCAGTAAGGCCATTTTCGATTGCCTTTCTTAGATTAGGAAGGAAGTCTACCGTTTTTTTAAGACCTGAGGTAGTAATGGCGAATTGGATTCCATTTTTCTCTATCGTAGCCAGGTTGGTAGGGGCAAGCTCCCAATGTTTCATATCAGCCAAAGAAACTTTTTCAGCATCAAATGGATCTTCGACATCGTACGCATCAGGAAAATTAACAGGAATGATTAAAGAGGCCTTCGTAGCTTTTATTTCAGCAATACGTTTGTATTCATCGCCATCGCCTTTAATAATGTATTGAATTCCAAATTCATCGCCCAGTTTATCGGCACGCAGCACGTTCATCCAGTTAGTTGCAGCAAAAACTTGCGGTAAGCGTTGGTTTTGAATCCATGCTTCCAATGAATTATCGGAAAAGGGGCGCGGGCTTTGACTTCCGAACCACTCCGCATCCATATACGTTTGACGCAGCAACGCAATGAAACCCATCATGGAGGTTGGATAGGTTTGAGTGGAAGTTCCTTTCTCTAATGAATAGTTAGCCGCAACTTTTTGTTTGATCAAAGCTGTGTTATCATTCTTTTCGCTAAGCGATACAAAGGCACTGGTACCTCTGGCAAGACCATCTGCCTTGCTGGTGAGCACTGCTCCAAAACCAAGTTTTCTTAATTCGTCTGCTGTTTTTGCATGGAGGGTAAATTCATCAGCCGCATTGTATTGCGAACGGATTGCCTGATTGGCATTGTATGCCCCTTTGGTAGCAGATTCCATTTGTTCAGACCCCCCAAAGCCACGACCACGAACGCGTTCAACATCGGGCAAGCCATAGCTTGTGAACATATCAATGAGGGAAGGATAAATATACTTTCCTTTTAAATCGGTGATTACATAGCCTTTAGGCACCGCAAGATTTGCACCGACTTGTTCAATGCGGTTTCCTTTTATAAGTAAGGTTGCATTTTGCAGAGTCGTTTGTGGGTCGACCACAAGTGTGGCGTTGGTAAAGGCATACAAGCCTGCTCGGTTGTCTTTCACATCATTTCTGGGAAACGTTTCCTGAGCCAAGGCGACCCATCCCGAAAGGAGAAAAGCAACGCATAAAAGTATTCTATTCTTCATAGGTTAATGGTTATTGTTCTAGTTGGCAAAATATATAAAAAAAGAAGAGTGAGATTGAATAAATGGATGTACGGTTAATGCAGGTTATAACCCTTCAAATTAAGTAGAAACAAAAATTGGACGGTTAATTTGGGATCATTCTAAATTTAAACCTGAACCGGCAATTATCTTTAAAATCCATGGTTTAATTGAGTAAAGTTTTTACATTAGAAGAACATTATCAAGACCAATTAATAGCTACGGTCAAGTGCCAATTCTGGGTCACTTGAGGATTTTGCGTTAGAAGATTGCGGGCGAATTGGCCTACTTCTCGAGACTCGTATTTCTCTAGTTCAATTATTAACTAAACCAAAATTTCTATGAAAAAGCAATTATTCTTGATGGCCGTTTTGGCTATGCTCTGTTCGGCTGCTGGTGCACAGACTGATTATCTTCAGTTTGGAGTTTTGAACATTACCCCTAAAATTGACAAAGTTGATTTGTTCAAGAAAGGAATCTTAGCACACAACAAAAAATATCATGCTGCCGCCCCCTATAAGGCAAACGTTGCAGCCATTATTACCGGACCTAACTCTGGCGATTTTGTTTGGGTGATGGGCCCCACCACCTGGACTCAATTGGATGGTGCTCCCGGTGAAGGCGAACATAATTTGGATTGGGATAAAAATGTAACTCCTTATTGTGAATCCATCGGTGAATATAGTTATTGGAGAGACTATAAAGATGCTCGGTATGATGCTGAAGGATCTGCAACATTTAAAAAGAGTTCGATGCGGGCAAACCGTGTCTATCCGGGACAAATGGACAGGTATCTTGAGCAAATGAAAAAAGTTGCTGAAGTATATAAGAAGAAGAAATATACAGGATCATTCTCTGTGGCAACCATCGTTGGAGCAACCACTGGAATTAATGCAGTATCATTTTCGAGTTTTGCGAAATGGTCATGGTTCGATCGGGGAACCGTCTTCAGCAAAGATTTTGAAGAAGTACATGGTGCTGGTACCTGGGTTCGTTTCCTTGAGGAGATTGATCTTTGTGTTGATCCATCAAGTACTTATACCGAGTTGAGTGAATCAATTGAATAGAGGTTGTTATTTGGAGAACGGGCTAATGGTATATATTAAAAAGCCAATCCTGAAAAGGGTTGGCTTTTTAATACCTGATAAGATCAATTGCACTTATAGTGCAAACTCTACCTGGAACCTATACATTATTTGATTATCACCATTCATCTCATTAATATACGTTACATCACTTTGTATTTTAAGGTTATGGCCTACAAAATATTTAGACATTCCTAATGTATATTGATCATCCGCATTTCTCTGCGTAATTTTTTCAGGGGTAACATTTGTGAACCGTGCTGCAAACTCAAGATTATTCTTCAGTAGGTATCCGGCTTGCCAACTAAAGGCAGTTCCGGTATAAAATGCTTCTTTAAAGTTTCCATTAGGTTCAAGGATTACCGATCCTTTAGGTGCTACTTTGTTGGCATAGGAAATCATTGAGGAGATTCCGTTATATTTAAAATGCGCATCGGCAAACCAGGTTCTTAATGATCTCTCCTCAGACAGGAAGGTTCCTAACTGACCACGCTGGCGAGATGCCCGATCGTTGTAATCGTAAGTAACTCCCAACAACAATTTTGGTTTTTGTTCGCGCTTTAGATCTGAGCCCGAGTAATCGCCTCCTCCTGAAAATTGCCCAAAGGGCAACCATTCAAAGCGCTGGGTATAATCATAGCCTCCCTCATTGTCAACCGTTACGTTACGTCCTTCACCACTAGAGATAGCGCTTATGGAACGGAATTTATTTCCATCATATCGAACTTGAATTCCTTTGTCGCGATCGATATTAAATCGGGAGTTCAAGGTGCTCCGATCTACAAACTGTAATTGCTGAGATGAGATGACTCGTTCAATGTTTCCTGGCAGCTTGGTTTGGCCAAACCAGATTGTCCAGTTTTGACAGAAATTATATTTTAAGACCGCATCCAAAATCATGCTCGATGCATTGCCGAGTTGTTGTATGTCGCCTCCACTAATATCTAAATTTGAAAGGCCTAACTCGAATTTATAAACAAGCTTGGGAGTAAAAGCAAAACCGTCTAATTTAAGTCGCGCCCTACGTGTTAAAAACCGATCGGAGTATTCTTCATTCTCCAAATTTAATACCCCTTGGTAAAGCGTTTGAAATCGCGCACCGAATTTGAAACTATAGGAGGAATCTTCTGCAACGAAAGTCAACCCCTTGCCAAATTTATTTTTTGTAAGGTCTTGAGCCGAACTAACCGAATATAAAAAAACCGAAACGATAATCAGGACTAATCCCGTAGTTTTCTTAGACGAAAACATTCATATGTGTTAACATTTAACTTTATTTTGACGCAAAGATAAAATGCATAGCGATACTTTTACTCATTGTTATCCGATGGTAACCCACGGGTAACATTGGGGTAACATTGGGGTATTTAATTACTCTATTAACTCAACTATTAAATAAATATCTTCAACTAAAGTACCTGGAGTTCAAGAGTATTTTCAGGGATTTATAGGAAAACCACTTTTCCTGTTCGCACCGATTCATCGCATGCAAAAGCAATTCGCAAACTATTTACAGCGTCCTCCATATGATCTGTCAAGTCAAGATTTTGATTTATTGCTTTCAGGAAATAACGCTGTTCGCGGTTGCACAACTCCTGGTGGTTAGGTTCATCTTGCAAATCAATCCACTCATCCTTCTTTGTAAAATTATTTTTATCATCGATATCAGCATGATGAAATCGGAGTGATTCCGTTTTTGTATGCGCTTCCACAGAATCTGATTTACCGCTAGCACCGGCATCTTTCGCTACAATGGATACACTACCCTTCGGTCCGATAACATCTTTTACAAAGAATGCTGTTTCACTGATCATCGGGCCCCAGCCGGCTTCATACCAGCCCACGGAGCCATCTTCAAACCGAATTTGCAGCTGGCCATAATTATAATTTCCAGCCGGAATATCTTCTGTAAGCCTCGCCCCAATAGCAGAAACTTGTAGCGGCTTGCTGCGGGTCATTTGACACATTACATCGATGTAATGAACGCCACAATCCACAATAGGACTCAGGCTTTTCATCAAATTTCTGTGCACATCCCACATGACACCATGACTTTGTTGATTGAGATTCATGCGCATTACCAACGGCTTACCTAATGTGTGACTCAATTGTACGAAACGTTCCCATGAGGGGTGATGACGAAGAATATATCCCACTACCAGTTTCTTATTTGCTTTTATCGCAGCGGCCATTACTCGCTCTGCACCGGCTACGGTATCGGCAAGTGGTTTCTCAATAAACACATGGCACCCTTTATTAAGTGCTTGAATGGCAAAGCTCTCATGTGTATCGGGGTAGGTGGAGATACAGACAGCATCCGGTTTCGTTTTTTCCAAGGCCAGTTCATAGTTATCGAATAACGGGTACCCACCACCTAATTTTGCATTCAGTACTTCTTTACTTTTTCCGATGGAAACAATGCCACAAATCTCAAAGCCATTGTTGGTATGATAGGCCATGGCATGTGAAGCGCCCATGTTTCCGCAGCCTACTACCAGCACTCGTACTGAATTTCCTGAATTCATAAATTTGATTTAGTAAAATTTAAAGATATTAAAATCAGAGAAGTGATTGTTTACTGAAAGCTTGATTTTAGTTTACAAATTCGGTACCCACCAACCTCAGTTACCGTTGAGGCGAGGGAGATGAAGATGTCATATTGGAAGTTGGGATTAGGAATGTATTTATTTTGAAATTCTTTAGCAGATAAAACCAATTACTTTATTTCGATCTTTGTTTTCATTTCTTCCGATTCTAACCATTTTATTACCCGATCTCTTTCGGCAAGAGTTCGGCTTTCCATTTGCTTAAAGATTTTTTGAAAGCGCTCTTCGTTTCTAATGGATTCAAAAAGTTGATCGTCCTGCATCATAGTTAAAAACCACACGGGTTGGATTTTTCGTTTATTCACCTCATTCAGATACTGGTAGGCTTTTTCCTTTTCTCCCAGAAATGCATAAATACCGGCCAGATCATAATGCGCAAACTTCCATTGGGCATATGTATCATTTTTACGTACAGCTTCCTCTGCATTGTTAATGGCTAATCTGAAATACTCATCCGCTTTTCTCTTATCACCTAACTTTGAGTATAGGTAAGCAATTCTATTAGCCATGGTAGCTTGATCGCCCTTTAGTAATTTCTTCCATTCGAGCCGGATATTTAACGATTCCTTGTAACGACCCATTAAGGAAAGTATCCAAGCTTTTTCATCAGCATGAAACCAGTTAGTAGAATCACTATTGTAAGCAATATTTATCAGGTTCAATCCCGCTTGATAATTTTGATTTGCTCTTTCAAGGTTGGCCCTAACTCTAAGAATGCCTGATGAATCATTGTCGAGACCAGCTGCAATTTTATAATACTCTTCGCCATTCTTAAACAAGCCAATCGTAGTGAAAACCTCACCAAGTTTTCTAAGATTTACAACTAAATCAGGCCCGCGGTCAAGGCTAATAGCACGTTGAATCTGAGCTAATGCGGTAACAAAATCTTCGGAAATAAGACCCAGGCGCACTAAAGCCTCTACATTATTTGGATTTATAGATAGGGCTTTGTTGAAATTAAGGATTGCTTCATCAAAGTTGCCGGAATCATTGTAATAAACCCCTTGTAGATAATAGGCTTCATCATTTTTGTTATCTAACTGCAGAGCCACATCAGAAAACAATTTTGCGGAGTCAACTAAAGTTTTATCAATGTATACTCCACCACCCGCAACGCTTCCTTTATACAACATGGATAATCCTAACCCCGAATGAGTCTTTGAGAATTTGGGATCTATCTGTAATGACTTTTTGAAAAGATCAATTGCCTTATTCAATTGTGCTTTTCCCCTTATCGGACCTGCAAGTTGAAAGTTTACTAATTCATTTCTTCCTTTTAAATAGAAATCATAGGCAGTCAACTCAACTTTAGCAACCTTATCCAGATTGGTTCTTTCCGATTCTGTCAACACTATTTTTAATGCATCCGTTACTTCTTTCGAAATCTCACTTTGTACTTGCAAAATATCCGTAATGTCTCTATCATATTCATTACTCCATACCTGGAACCCCTTCGAGGCTTCGATTAGTTTAACAGAAATACGGAACTTATTTCCGGCTTTCCGAACACTTCCCTCCAGAATGTGCGACACACCCAATTCTCTAGCAATGGTTTTAATATCCTTACCTAGTCCTTTATATTGTTCAATGGAGGTGCGTGAAATCACTTTTAGTTCACTAACTTTTGCCAGATAGTTAATAACTTCTTCCGTCATTCCTTCCGCAAAATAATTGTCATTATTATCAGGGCTTATGTTTTTGAACAGCAATACTGCAATAGATTTATCCTTATTTTCGGTTTCCTCGCCAGACGATATTTTTGGATAAACGAAATAACCTGCAATTGCTAATAAAATAATGGGAACACCTATCGCCAAAAATGATTTTGTGTTCGTTGGTTTTTTAGGCGTTTGATTGTTGTTAGTTGTTTGAACGACTGGATTCTTGAGTGCTGTGATAATTTCTTTGATGGAATTAGCGACTTTGTTTACCTGATTTCTGTAATCCGTTTTATTCTGATTGTCGGTTTTGCTATCAGTTAATTTTAAGGGCCGATTAACGCCTGCTTCTTTATAAATAAACTCAATCGCCCTTAGAGCACCACCTATTTCATTTTCAATGACCGTTTTATCTTCGGCATCAAGCTCATGTATTTTTATTGGAAGAATTCTACTCGTTACATTTCCATTGGTTAGTGTAATATCTCTACCAAACGACCTCATCCCCAGCCCTTCTCCAGAGGAGAAGGGGGAGGTTTCGGATGCCATTTTGTTGAACACTAAAAACTCATGCTGCCAGGCAAATGATTTTGGATCGCAATACGTTTGAGAGATAATCGGGATAAAAATTAAACACTTCAATTTTCCTTCAAGGCTCTTATCTACATTATGAGTTTCAAGCAAACCATCGTGAGGATTTTTATCGAAGTATATGGAAAGGGGTTCTTTAATCGTAGCACCTAACTCTTCCTGTAAAGCATTTACAAACTCCGTTACCCAGCCACTTCTATTGTCATTATGACGATAGCTAATAAAAATATCACATTTATAATCCGGGAGTAGAGAAGGCATGTTTTAAAGTTAATATTTTATTGTTGCCAGCCTGCCGACCAATCCACCGGAACAGGAGGAAGGGGGAAGCCCAGGCGAAGGCAGGTGGCGGTAGGAGATAAAGATATCGTATTCGAAACTTTGAAATATTGAAGGCATCAGTTTGCAATTTAGTTCTTCACGGGCCCTAAGTATTGATCATACCACAACAAAGCTTCACGAACAAAATCCGTACGTGGAACCAAGTGCCCGGATTCGTAAATGAAAATCTTTTTGTCTTTTGGAGGAGTACCTAATAAATCAAACATTGGCTTTTGTGAAGTCTCTACAGGAAAAAACATATCATATTTTCCATTCAGCATCAGCACGGGCTGTGTAATGCGTGGTAAAAAGTTAATCTGATCTGCCTCCGGCAAAGCCTTCTGCATTTCCATACCACCTACGTTTAATACAACTGCCTTTATTCTTTTTTCAACGGCCGGCATAATGCCACCCATAAAACCACCCCAGCTCCACCCCAGGTAGCCCACTTTATCGGCTTGAATATCTTTCCGGGTTTCCAGGTAATCGATCGTGCGGCCAATGTCTTTGCGCCACATAATAACATGATCTTTGTAGAAAACTGTTTCATCTTGCAAATCAGATTTCAACGCATCAGAGCGTTCGTTCGTTCCTTTATAAATCGGAACCACCACAGCACGACCACTTTTCAAAATGAAATCCAGTCGAATAGATACTATAGCATCATTGTACTTTCTGGAATAAATCTCGTTGGATCCTGGAAAAAATAGTATCGGTTGAAAGGGAGGCGTGGCATTTTTAGGTAAGTAAAGATACGCCTGCATCCGTTCATTGTTGTAGGCGGCATCGAATGTTATCTTTTCTACTGTGGCTAATTCTTTTGACGCCAACAGTTGCACACTGTCGTTCAATGGTTTTAGGTCGTATGCATATTGTCGTTTAATAATTTCAAAAGTTTTGTCATCAACGGGTTTTTCTTTCCGGTAATTCCGGAAGGCCATGGATACCTTTATATTTAGGTTGGTTAGTGTGGAGTCACTGGGCAGTTCTTTCATGCATCGAAATCCGTTGGCAGCACTTCTGTCCATGGGAGATTGTGTATAGGCATCGTTAAAGGCATAGGTAGGATCATTCCATCCTCCTCCTAAGATAAAACGTTCTTTAGTTTCGGTTTCTGTGGAACACCACTCGCGTGCATTACCGGCAATGTCATAGATTCCAAAAGTGCTGATACCAGCAAGACTGCCAACAGGTGTTGTGCCCTTTCCATTAAAGTTGCTAAGAGGAGCGATATACTCGGTGCGAGACGTTTCAGCCACCACACTCCAATGAAAAATAGTGGGTAATTTTTTTCCTACCGATTCGGCATAAGCGGCTGCTTCATACCAGGAGATGCCTGTGACCGGGTGATTCTGCATATCATCAGGATAAGAGCCAGCTTCCCAGTTTGCAGGACCTTGTCTACGGGTACGATCCACAAATTGTTTAATACCTTCTTCGAAGGTCAATACTTTTCCATCTTTATAAAATGGAAATTTCCAGAACGTTTGATTGCCATACCCTCCGGAATCAACAAATTTTTTATAGGCCTCATTCGTTACTTCAAACTTGTCAATCAAAAATTCACCAACATTTCGATTGCCATATGATTCAACGCCTACAATATACATGAGTGTGGATTTTGAAGGAATGCGCACCATGTTTTCGGGAAGCGAACCTGCGGCATCCATTTTTACATTTACAATTTCTTTGCCGAGCAATTCATAAACATTCGGCCCTGTATACTCAACCGTCTGATATCCTGCTTTTTCAAATTTTACCCTGACGTAGTTTCTTTTGAATGTTGCTTCTTTAATGGGTGTGGTGCCCATAGAAATCCATTCCATATCCGGTCTGGTATAGTCCTTCCAAAATACTTCAGCGCCTTCGGGGTTTGTATTTACGGGAATGGTTACCGTTAACCGCGCCCATAATTTAATAAGAGTCGAATCGTTGGAAATAATTTTTCTCGCTTCTTCTGCCATCTGATAGGTTTCAAAGGGCGGCCTGAAATTTTCATCCAGAGACTTTTGGATGGCAGGAAGTAAAACGGTTCTTGCATGATCAATTTTTTGCTTATTCAGATACCAACGTGTTCCCAAAAAGCCAACTGCCACTAAAGCAACAAGTAAACCCATCAAGCCAAATACGCGGGCCACTGATTTTGAAATTTTTATGTTGCTTTTTGGATCGGTGCTGGTAACTGTTGGGTTACTTTCTGTGACTATCCGGGCGGAAATCTTTTCATTCGATTTATTTTTATCCGCTTGTTTTAGGCCGCGAAGTAGTTCATCAATGGCGTTTGCTACTTTATTAATTTGATCGCGATAAAAAGGCTGGTTGGTATTTTTGATTACATCATCGTCCCACGGACGCAAGGATCGATTCACTCCTGGTGAATGGTATACAAAATCGATCGCTCTGATAGGCCCTAGATGGTTTTCTAACAACCTTTTATCCTCTGTGTCAAGGTCATGAATTCGAACGGGAAGTATGCGACTCGCTACATTTCCAGAATTCAACCTTATGTTCAGTCCAAACTGATCGGCCTCTGCCTTGGCAAGGAATGCTAAAAATTCATGGTTCCATGCGAATCCCTTCTCATCACAATATGTCTTTGAAATAATGGGGATAAAAATAAGACACTTAAGTTTTGCTTCAAGTGAATGATTTACAGAATGTGTCTCCAATAAACCATCATGGGGATTGGCATCGAAATAGACTGTGACTTTATCTTTGAGCGTTGCCTCTAACTCTTTGTTGAGGTTATTGACAAACTCAGTCACCCAGCCATCGTATTTGTTATCATTGTGACGATAGGAGATGAAGATGTCGTATTCGTAACCAAAAAGTATAGCCATTCGTCAAAAATAAGTAATTTATATTACCCTTGGTAAGTGTCAGTCGAGCCGCGAAAAGACTTTTTTTAGATCAATAAATGGAAAACTCATTAAAGTACAAAAGTGATTCTTGAATATGAGCTTGCCAATAGATCCATTCATGTTTTCCTGGATGTTCTATATAACTATGCTTAATTTTATTTTCGTTCAGGCTTTGATGAAGTTTTCTGTTGAAGTCTATTAAGATATCTTCTCTACCACAATCAAATCGAAAATGAGGAAGCGTTTCTTTGTTGGCCAGTAAACAATCCAGCACGTTCTCTCGTTTCACTACGTGATTGCTGAATTTTGAGAACTCACCCTCTTCCAGAAACATAGCCATTTGAGAAAATTCTGTGATGCATGATAAACCTGAGAACGATTTGAATACAGTTGGGTACTTCGCTCCTAAACGTAATGCACCATATCCGCCCATGGAAAGACCGGTAATAAAAAAACTCGATTGATTTGTCACGCATGCAATTTGTTCTTGCACTACATGAACAACATCTTCAACAATCCATTTTTCGTAATCTTCATGGAGGTGGGTTAGGTATCCGCTACCATCGCCATACAAACCATCCGAAGGCATCACCAAAACCATCGGTCTTATTTTTCCTTGTTCGATTAATTGATGAGCTATTTTATGCACCCCTCCATTCATGGCCCATGCCCAATGCGAACCATAAACACCGTGAAGTAAAATTACTACATCTAAATTTTCATTTTCGGGATTGGGAGGGACGAACACTGTGACGTCTGCTCTTCGATGTAACGCTTTACTTTTTACGGTAATCCACCGGAGGTTATCAAATTCATTTCCGGGGCTGGAGACTTCTGAAGTAAAAAATTTCGACATGATTTTTAAAATTAAAATACAATAACACCCTTGGCATTCAATCCCTTGTGCATGTCGGAAAATGCTTGATCTAGTTTATCAAGAGGATAAGTTTGAGTCACCAGGCTGTCTAATAGTAATTGTCCATTGGTATAGAGTTCCTGTAAAATCTTAAAATCAATTTGCGGCCTCGCGTTACCATAAAGCGGGTTGATATAAACTTTGTCCCACTCGAAAAGTCGCATATCAATTTTTATCTCTTGCTCTATGCCACTAACTTGAACGGCCACACCCGCATTTCTAATCATGGCCAATGGTGCTGCGCCCAATGAGGGAATAGCAGTACATTCAAAAGCATAGTCAGCACCTCGTTTTGTCAAGCCTTTAACTTGCTCGGCCGCCTGCAATAAACCTTCATCTTCTTGGGTTGCCACTATGGTGTGGGTAGCTCCGTATTGTTTGGCCATGTCAAGTCTTTTTTTATTTATATCGACAGCGATTATTTTTGAGGCTCCCGAAATTCTGGCTCCCTGAATTACATTAAGACCAACGCCCCCGGTGCCCAATACTACAACCGATGATCCTGACTTTACTTTCGCAACATTTACTACAGATCCATAACCTGTCATAACACCGCAGCTTATTATCGCAGCAGACGGAAATGGAATATCAACTATAATTTTTACACAAGCCGATTCACGTACCAAGGCATATTCGGATAATGTTCCCAAACTAAATGAGCGTTCAATAGGAATACCATCGAGTGTACTTGCTTCTAAGCGTGCGTGACCGCCACTGATTTTATTGCCGGCCACTACGGCCGAGTTCACTTCGCACAAATGCTCATTACCTTCTTTACATTGAAAGCACTGGTAGCATGGAACAGCCCAGTTCAGAATTATAGAATCTCCTACTTTTAATTTTGAAACCTGCGGGCCGATTTTGATAACAATCCCCGCGCCTTCATGGCCCATGATTAATGATTTACTCCACGATTGCGAATCCCAATCGGTGTGACAAATGCCAGCAGCCTTTAATTGTACCAGAACTTCATCGCCATGCGGATCATCAATTTTAATTTGTTGAATGGAAAAGTTGCCCTTTCCATCGGCAATAGCCGCTATAGATTTAAGCATAATTGTTACCTTGTCTGTGTTGAGTGAGACGCTCTATTTATTATACATATCAATAAACTTCTGATCCAATTCGACAGAATCCTTATATTTTTTTCGAAGTTCTCCCAGTTTCTTTTTTAAAGTGCCTACCGTTTCCTGATATGCGCCATCACTATACACATTCTTCATTTCGTTGGGATCTTTAAGTCTATCGTACAACTCCCATTCATCTACATCATAATAAAAATGGATGAGTTTAAATTCTTTCGTTACAATTCCATAATGCCGTTTTACCATATGCTCAGCCGGGTACTCATAGTAATGGTAGTATAGTGCATCTCTTTTCCAGTTTTCTTTGTTCCCTACTAGTAAGGGCATTAAACTTTCGCCTTGCATATCGGAGGGCGCCTGGATTCCTGCTGCTTCTAAAAATGTTTGTGCGAAGTCCAGATTTTGTACCAGTTCATTTTCAACGGAGCCTGGTTTTATTTTTTCAGGCCAACGTATTAGTAATGGCGTTTTGAAAGACTCACTATACATGAATCGTTTATCAAACCAACCATGTTCGCCTAAATAGAACCCTTGATCGGACGTGTAGATTACAAGGGTGTTTTTAGCAAGCCCACTTTCCTCAAGATAATCCAGCACTCTTCCTACGTTGTCATCAACAGAAGAAATACAGGCCAGGTAATCTTGCATATAGCGTTGATACTTCCATTTCATTTTTTCTGTATCGGTCATGCCAGGCCAATTTTTTTTGAAGTAGGTATTGATAGAATCTAATATTGGATCGTATAACGCTTTTTGTTCTGCAGTAGCACGATCATACTCATTGTAAAAACTATTTTCAAATTCTGGTACAACAGGAGTTACTGAGCCCATGCTAGTCAATGTTTCAGGCCGTATCTTACTATCATGACTATACATCATGTGATGGAGTATATTCATTTCAGCCGTTTTTGCTGCGGTGCCTCTATTTTTATAATCATCAAATAATGTTTCGGGTTCAGGAAACTCCTTTTTAGTAAATTCTTTAAATTTTTCCGGACTTGGCCACCACGGACGGTGCGGTGCCTTATGAAGATACATCATCATAAAAGGTTTTTCAGGATTCCGTTTTGTCTTAAACCAATTCAACGTAAGGTCAGTTATGATGTCCGTTACGTAACCTAGAATGGTAGTATCGCCTTTAGATGTGATGAAATCGGGATTTATGTACTGGCCTTGTCCGGGTAGAATCATAAACTCATCTACACCTTTTGGATTGTTTCCAAAATGTAGTTTGCCAAATAGGGCTGTTTGATACCCATTTTTTTGAAAGAGTTGTGGGAACGTCAATTGAGTAGTATCAAACGGCATATTATTATCAATTTTTCCATTGAGGTGGTTAAATTTTCCGGTAAGAATGGTGGCTCGGGAAGGAGCACAAATTGAATTAGTTACACTTGCTTCGGTAAAAAGTACTCCTTCTGTTGCGAGACGGTCGATGTTAGGAGTATGAATCAAGTGACTCCTGTATGCGCTGATCGCTTGGTATGCATGATCATCAGACATGATAAATAATATATTGGGTCTACCTATATCAGAATTTTCTTTTAAAGAATCAGTACATGCAACAAATCCTTGTAAAACAGAAACTAACAACAAGTACGAAATTATTTTACATTGTCTTTTTAATATATTCATGAAATCTGAATTTCCAATTTAAAATATGTTTAATGATGGCATGTTTAATCACTAACGCTAACATTTAAAATGTTGTTATTACCGTTCCAGTTTAAAGTCAGGATTGATAGCGGGGCGTTGATCTGCATTTGCAACTTTCCATGCAGTTCGATAAATCCATTCTGTCATCTTCTTGAGTTTTTTATAATCAATGTTTTGTGCATTGTCCTGCGGAGTGTGGTAATCAGGATGAAGCAGGGTGGTGTACATTAAAGAGGGAATGCCCAATCGGACGTAAGGCAGATGATCACTTCTAAAAAACCAACCCTCAATGTGATTTGTTTTGTCCCACAACGTATCCAGTTTAAATTTTGATCCTTCTTCATTGGCATCAAAAGCCATTTTGGTTAGCGCAGCAGATGATTGGTGCGGAACCTGAGAACCCAATAAAGCTGCGCTGTCGGGATGATTTCTCCCAATCATATCTCCATTAAGTACGGCAGCGATAGAAGCAAGTGGGATAGTTGGGTGTGCGGTAAAATACCGCGAGCCCAGTAACCCTTTTTCTTCCGCGCCATGAATAATAAGTAAAGCTGATCGTTTTCCAGGTGACTTCTTAAGCGCCTTGGCTGTTGCAAACATGGCTACGTTTACACTGGCATTGTCATCGGCACCATAATATATGGAGTCATTGTTGATTACATTCCTGATGCCATGTGCATCGGTGTGGCCACTGAGTACGAGATATTCTTTTGAAAGCGCGGGATGAGTTCCTTGTACCTTACCAATGATATTAACAGAAGGGTAGGTGAAGCTTTCTACCCTTAATGAAACATTCAATACTAAACCTGCTTGCTTAATCCAATCATCAACGTTTTGATGTAACCAAATTACGGGAGGCTGAGGTTTAGGTGTTTCTGCATTTCTTCCCCCTTCGATATCAAACAAACCCTTCATATTGTTTGACTGTGCATACGGCCAGCTGTGTTCACCATATTCATCTGCAATAAAGAGTACAGCTGCAGCGCCACGTTCCAGTAAATCATTTCCGTAGAGGTTCATTACGGATCGGCTATAGCGCCATTCCGGCAAAGAAACATTTAAGTTAATTCCATCCGGGGAAACCTTGACTGCCACTGCTTTTCCTTGCACATCCAATTTAGTGAGGTCAGCTTTGCCAGCATCACCAATGTACATAATAGGGGCGCTTACCTCTGCCGGGGCTGTGTGTGTGATCAGGGCATCTTTCCACAGGGTTAATTTATGTTCGCCAATACTGACGTGACTTGCTGGAGAAATACGATGGCGTATCAGTGAAAAAAACTGGAAATACGTGCCATCATCGCCTGCAGGGGCAAAGCCCTCTTCTTGCATTCTTCTGGCCGTCCACATGGCAGCCTTCAGTTCATCAATCGTACCACCGTCTCTGCCTCTGAATTCTTTTCCAGCCTGTGCGTACAGGTCATCGCGTAATTCCTGTTCTGTAATTACGGATAAAGCCGGAGGAGCCTTTGTTTTAGGTTGAGCGATTGCTGCAAAAGAAATGAAGAGTATGATTAGCGTGGGATAGAGTTTTGTCTGCATCGGAAACTTTATTTGAATTGTCTTATGAAAGATAGATAATTTGATTCTTTAATCTATTCGCAAGGGTGATTTCACTGTTTTTGTTTCCCTTTTTTGATTGGTGTCTAATCCCATCATGAGTATCGTACCAAGGTTACCAGGAGGCTGAATTCAATGGCGGCCCCCTTGACTCCTTCAGGTTAACTCAGTTCTAAACGACACAGGCTTTTTTGGATTTGATTGATGACTTAGGCGATGAGGTATAATAATCCTTGATTTTTTGTGGATTATGTTAAGCCATTGAATACCTAAATACGGAGTTATCGCGTTGCTGTAAAAGATACCTTTTCAATTCCTTGCTTTTACGAAGAGGAATGTATTAAATTCAATTACCCAAATCCCACATGCTATGCGAACCCTAACGCGAATTCTGTTTGTCGTTATTGCTATTGGTGTCATTTCATGTAGTACTCCCGCACCAAAAGAAATAAAATCAAAAGTTTTTCAGAAAAAATCGTTACGCCCTGTTGCAGGGCACTATATTATATTCATGCAAGACTCTGTTGTTGAGTCAATGATTGTCCTTGAAGACAGTCAAGACGAGTCTGCAATGTCTGCGTTGAGGGTTTCCAAAAAGGAAAAGGTTAAGAAGTTTGCCAAAAAATATAATTTATCGCCCTCTGACTCTTCTATTTTTGTTGACATAAGTGCTGGTTTTATTGCTGAGATAGATTCTACGCTGGCAGCTATTATCAGTCTTGATAGTACCAAGGTAAAATCGGTCTATCCAGATTTTCAAATAAAGTTAGCGGATCCAACAACGCAAGGCCAACCTATTCAACAAGGCCAGCCAATTCAACAAGGTCAGCCCATTCAGCAAAGCATGGTACCCGACCCTGCCAACCCCTTGCGCATGAGTTCATGTGCACTTGTTGAAGCAGGTGGATCAGTAGTTAGCCTAGCCGGTAATAATGCTAAAGTCTGGATTGTAGATACGGGCATCCAATCACATCCGGATTTAAGAATAAATGCGGGTTTGAGTTTTAATTTTGTCAAGAATGTACCCTATACCACGGATGATGATGACAATGGACATGGTACTCATGTTGCTGGAATTATCGGAGCTAAATCGAATGGTACCTTCTTTAAGGATGATACCGGAAATCCCATTACTGTAAGTGTTGGAGTTTCTGAGGGTGCCATGTTAATATCCCTGAAGGTTTTTGATAGGGAAGGTTATGGAGAATGGAGTAATATTATCCTTGCACTTAATCATATAGCCATATTCGGGAAGAAAGATGATGTTGTAAATCTTAGTCTAGGCACTTATGGCATCACTAATTGTGACAATGAACTTCCGGAATTGAAAATGAAGATTGAGAGATTAGCAAGAAAAAAGATTTATGTGGTTATGGCAGCAGGCAATGATGCTGGTGATGCGTCAAGGAATTTGCCGGGTTGCTTGAATGATCCCGTTGGAGGATCGGGTAAATACATTTATACTGTTGCCGCTATTGACTGTGAAGGGAACTGTACTTTCTACTCAAATTATGGAGCCCCTCCGGTTGACTACGTAGCTGTAGGTACCAGTGTATTTTCAACCTATTTAAGAGATCCTATTACAGGGAAATGGCAATATATACTAATGACGGGTACATCTATGTCTACGGCCGTAATTTCTGGGGTGATTCATGCCACCAGAGGAGCGATTGTTTCAAAGGACGCTAGATGCGGATCTCCATTATATAAGAAGGGACGAACGAGATTATAATTCAGAAGTTGACTTAATACTCTTCTGCTTTCTTGCGCAACGAATCTGATTTTGCACGAACGAGGTCAACTTTTTTTATAAAGTCTGGATCGTTTCTGTACTTAATAAAATAAGGGCCGTATAATACGTGGGCATAGTCAATCCAGTTTAACTCAATGGCTTTCTGCACCCAATGCAAAGATTGTTCTTTATTGCCGCGTATTGCATTAATAGCTGCCAGGTAGAAACTGGGTTCATAACTTTGTGAACCTTTTGAGATTTGATCCAAACTTATATTGGTGGCATGTGAAAGATACACGTCAGCCTCTACCTTGTACCCCTCCTCTGAAAGAATCTGACCTAACCCGATAGGACTTACAGTGTTCGGATCATTTTTGTAATCCTCATTGGTATCAATGGATCTTTGAAAATATGTTTTTGCATTTTTGATATCTCCTGCATAATGTGCAATTAAGCCTGCTACTTCCAGTGCGCGGGGCTCATCTCCAATTTTAAGCACCTGAGGTATCAGGTTTAGGGCTGCTTGTTTTCGGCCTTGGGCAACATGCGTATAGGCTAACAACTCATAGGTGTCATAAACATCTGGGTTAAGTTCAAGCGACTTTATGAGCCATGACTCGGCTTTTCCAAGATCTCCGAGTAACCGGTAAATCCAGCCAATGAGTTGATAGGGAATCCAATTCTTTGGGTTCATTCCCACCCCTTTTTTTTCCCATCGGAGTGCTTCAGGCAGATCACCTCGTAAAAGATAGTTAGTGCCCAGATTACCAACAGCCTGGTCGTTGGTTGGGTTTAGTTCAACCGATTTTAAAAGGAGCGGAAAAGCCTTGTCGTATAGTTTCTTATAGCTATATGCATTCGCGAGGGCTTTGTAAGCCTCCGAAAGATTAGAGTCTATTTGAATCGCCTTAGTGCCAGCAATAAGACTGGAATCTAGCCAGGATTCATTTCTGCTAAAACGCATATTCATTTGACTGTATGCATCACCTAAGCCAGCCCATGCTCGGGCATAGTTAGGATCAAGGGCAATCGCTTGCTTGAATAATTCTACTGCCGAGTCATTTGAAGCGGGCTTGTACTTATAATACAAACTCCTTCCTTGCAGGTAGTAATCATAAGCTGTAGAATTGTCCGTTGCCTTAAGATGAAGTCTTGTTTTTTCCATGTCGTTGAGTTGAATCTTCAACTGTTCGGCAATCATCAAAGCAATTTCAGATTGAACGGCTACCATATTTTCTGTGGTTCGCTGAAACGTATTTCCCCATAAATAGGTATTCGTCTCATCAATCATTTGAGCGCGCACTGCTATTTGGTTTCCGTGGCGCTCTACACTACCGGTAATTAGAATTTTCACATCAAGATCTTTTGCAATATTATCGAAGGGTACTATCTGTCCTTCAAAATATTGACTCCGTCCGCGATTGGTAACCCTGAATTTGCTGATGATGGCGAGGCGATTAATGATATCATCGGTGATACCATCCGCAATGTATTTATCGCTTTCATTTCCACTTCGGTTTTCGAAGGGTAGTACCGCGATCGAAAGAATCGTATTGTCGTTCCCGTTTATCAAGGTTTTTTTTACGTAGTTGAAATAAACGTATTGTAAACCTAACATCAGCAACAAGATTGATACAATGGACATACCCGTTAACGGCTTTTTCTTGTCTGGTGGAAAGGGATTCGCAGCAGCTTGGGAAGAGTTGGTTCTGATGATCCCATAAGGACTCATTTCGTAGAACCAGGCTAGTAAGGTAGCCAATGGAAACCCGACCAGCATGATCCCTATCGCCAGGCTTACAATTCGTGATTCCAGTTTAAGTAAGGGTGTAAGAATAAGTAGAAGTTGATGAAGGAGCAAGGCAACTACTACATAGGTAAAGGCAGCGCGCAAAACATTCCTGCGAAGAAACTCATGCCAAAACCATGAAATTCCTGAGGAGGATTTTTTATGGGGGTGCAGATCAGGTTGAACTGGTTTTGAGTTGGATTCTGATTGTTTAGCCAATGCCTCTATTATTTGTTCGATGGCATTGGCTGTTTTATTTAATTGATCACGGTAAAAGGTTTTGTTTAAATTGTCTGCACGATTATCATGGGGTGTAAGCGGTCGATTGACACCTTGCGATCTGAAAATAAAATTCAGAGCTCGAAGTGGTCTGCCACTCTCACTTTCGAAAAAGGCCTGGTCTTTGCTATCCAGATCATGGATCTGAATGGGTAAAATACGGCTTGCTACATTTTTATTTGCCAGTTTAACATCCAACCCCAGCGTATCGGATTTAGTTAGCTTGCAGAAAGCAAGGAATTCGTTATTCCAGGCAAAGCTTCTGGGATCGCAATAGGTGTGAGAAAGTATAGGAATAAAAATGAGGCATCTTAGTTTTCCTTCGAGGCTCTTATCAACGTTGTGAGTTTCTAACAAGCCATCATGAGGATTAGAATCAAAGTAGACAGTAACCGGTTCTTTTATGGTAGTGGCTAATTCTTCCTGTAGGTTTTTGACAAATTCCGATACCCATCCACTTCGGTTATCATTGTGGCGATAGGAGATGAAGATGTCGTATTCGAATCCTGGTAAAACTGCCATTTCACGAAAATAATAAATTGTTGCCCGTCAACCGAAGCTTTAGCGCAGTCCATAGAGCAAGTGGACGAAGATTTGATTT
The DNA here is from genome assembly GCA_016787755.1 of Cyclobacteriaceae bacterium. Taxonomy (GTDB): domain Bacteria; phylum Bacteroidota; class Bacteroidia; order Cytophagales; family Cyclobacteriaceae; genus ELB16-189. The sequence goes on from JAEUUA010000014.1 coordinate 36,043, forward strand.
TAAAAGTCTTGGATTGGCGGTATATTCTTAATCCAGGCAGATAAACGCAGGAAAATTACTCTGGTGATTTATCCTCTAACCACGCTTGTAAGAAAATTTGCAGAATACTCATTCAATCTGAGCACGAAGCGAAAAATTTGACCAATATCCGGCAAGAGTTAGCCCGGAAACGATGTGCCACACGCCCCACCAGGCAGCAATAAATGCCATCCCCCCAATAGGTAGCTCTGCAGGAAATATCAGAGGATTAAATAGTAATGCTAATGCGAGTCCTGAATTTTGAATGCCAGTTTCAATAGCGATGGTTTTCCTGTTCTTCGTAGACAAGCCAAATGCTGCAGCCGAATAATATCCGGTCATCAACGCAAGGAGATTATGAATGAGTACGAGAACAAAAACAAACTTGATATGGGTTACGAATAAATCATAATTCTTAGTAAAGATGATGACGAGCATCGCCAGAAATGCTAGAATCGAGAAGCGTTTAATAGGGATGAGGATTTTAGCAGTAATTCTGCGGAAATTGTGGCTGACGAAAATCCCAAGGAATAAGGGAACACCCAGAATCATCAATATCGTGAGCAAGACGTTAATGGGATCGATCTCAAGAGGTCTGATTAGAGAATCCGTATTCCCTGAGGCATAGATTTTCATAAATTGATTTCCCCAAAAAGTAAAATTTAGTGGTGTCAATACTAACGCACCCAAACTTGAAAATGCGGTAAGGCTAACAGATAAAGCAACGTTCCCCCGGGCTAATGAACTTATGAAGTTTGAAATGTTTCCACCGGGGCAAGCGGCTACCAGAATCATACCCAACCCAACCGTGGGTGTAATAAAACTTTTCAACGAAATAACCACCAGGAATGTAAGTAGCGGCATAAATAAAAATTGACTTAAGATGCCCACTAAAATAGGTCGCGGTTCTCGTATAAGGGCTTTAAAATCATCCGGCTTCACTTCAAGTGCAATCCCAAACATGATGATGGCAATCGTTAGGTTCAGTAAGAGCTTACTGTCGTCAGAGAAGTTTAATCTTACCTGGTCTAGTTCCATTAAACTTTCAAGCATACGATTGGGTTAATTGAAAATTATTGTTTAGCAAGATTCAATCGATAAAAAACTGACGTTCTAAAAACAAAACCATCTTCAAAATCAGTATTGAGTTGTGTCCGGTTATCGCCAATCTTAACAACTGAGATGGCCAGTTTAAGTTGATTACCAACTTCATAGATCCGATAACTCCTGCCAATGGAATGACCAATCATTCCCACGAAATAAATATTTTTGTAGGTATACGAAAGATATCCCCCCAATTCATTATTGGCTTTTGTTACATAATGATCTCCATTGTAAGGAGTATTCAGATGGAAAGTTTTTTGGAAGCCAGAAAATTTTAGTCCTACACGAAAGGGTTCGGCCAGCAGGTAATTAACATCCATTGACATGGGCAACATAACAGTAGTTTCCCATTTGTTCTTTTTGTAGTACACACCCAAAAGCGGCACTACAAAGGGACCAAATAATTCGGTATTGAAATACGCACCAAATTTATAATTGAGATTTGTGTTTATGGTCTTTTTAAAAATAGACAAGAGCCCCAATTGAAAATCATTTTTTCCAACAGTTTCAAAATCCGATGAAATTTTGGGGAGTGTCATGAACGTAGCGGACCAGGTATCGGATAGGATAGTGTTTAAGCCAAGTTTTAAATTGAGGGTATAAACGGACACGTCTGGCTGATCGGCATAGACGGTAACACGAACCTGTTCGAATAGTAGGCCAGTCAAAAAAGTATTCTTATCTGAAAGCACAATGGGCACGGTAGCATCAATCGTAAACTCTTGCACATCTGAGGAACCAGTTCCATCTTTAAAGTTGTTTCCTTTGCCAAGTGCATAGTCAATCTTCAATAGATCTATATAGTTTTGTGCCTGGGCAATTGAAGAAATCAATAACAAGGAAACAAAAGAAAATTTAGTTAGATATTTTTTCAATATACTAATGCGGAAATGCATTCATAAATGTATAGGAATTTAGCAGAATAGCAGCTCAATAAGCAAAAGGATCATGCTGAATAGCAAAATTGATGACGAGAATATCTGTAAAGAGCACTTTAGGTTCTCATCGTTATTTACGTTGAGTTAGTTTGAAGCCAGTGATGGACCATATGAGCCCATCAATTATGCAGGTCAAATGAATTTTCGATCCAATTCAACAGAGTCTTTATTCTTTTTGAGCAATTGCCGCAATTTCTTTTTTAATAGGGCAACTGTTTCAGATTATGTATCATCGCCATACACATTCTTCATCTCGCTGGGATTTTTAGCTCGATTGTATAACTCCCATTCATCTACGTCATAATAAAAGTGGATGAGTTTAAATTCTTTCGTTACAATGCCATAATGTCTTTTTACCATATGTTCAGCCGGTTACTCATAGTAATGGTAGCCCTACGACAGGAATTATAGGCTACGAGTCTGTTTATCGGGCACACAAATCACTACAATTCAAGCTCTGAACCCTCTATAGCAAAATTAAATTCGAAGTTATACTTGTCAACATCTTCTCTCAACTCGCGGGTCAGTTCATCAAGTTGAGCATCGGTGCGACTTGGGTCATGATGCCCGATTAATAAATGCTTTATTTCACAAGCAGCTGCAAAGGCAAGTGTATCTTCAATGCTAGAGTGTCCCCATCCTTTGTGTGTGGCATAATTTGTTGCCGTATATTGTCCATCGTGATAGAGCAGATCAGCATGATGTGCAATATTATAGCCGGAAATCCAATTATGATCTTTAATCATGCCATTTCTTCCTAAGGCAGGTTCATGGTCGGGCAGATAGGTAAATACGGATTGCTTTCCTTCGATGCGATACCCTAGCGTGGGGCCGGGGTGTATAATATAGGAAGACTGAATTTTGAAATTTCCTATGTTAAAATCAGTGTTCCCAATTTCATGCATAACCAGTTTACAGGGTAATTCAAGAAGCCGAACAGGGAATAGTGGAGGTGAAAAATATCGACTCAGTCGGGAGGATAGACTATCTGTATTGCTGGATGGTCCCCACAAATGAATCTCTACATCTTCACGGAAGAAGGGTTTGAAAAATCCAAGTCCCTGAATATGATCCATATGAAGGTGGGTAAGCAATATATCCACACGCTTGTTTTTTGGAATATGAGCATCATTAAAAGTTTGAATGCCTGATCCACCATCCAACACGATAAGACTATCTTCCTCTGAAACCACCATACAGGAAGTCTGACCTCCGTAAACTTTTGTTTCAGACCCTGTGGTAGGAATGGAACCCCGAACACCCCATAGATTAACTTTCATGTTTAGTCTTTGGCTTTCCAGAAGATAGCAACAGCACCTAAAAACTTATTTTCCCGCCCTATAATCGGATAGGACGTAACAGAGATCTTCTCTTTATTTCCCTTCAGACTTAAAATCCAAAAAGTTTTGTGGTAAGGATAGCAGTCCTCTAAGGTCTTTACCAGGGGTAGTTCTGCAGGTGGTATCACATTGGACGATTCATCCATTGGAGTAAAGATGGTAGACCATTTCTCCACCGGCATGGAACCGGTTTCTTCGAAACGGGTTCCCAATAATTCTTCGGCCGGCTCATTGTAGAATATCAGATTTCCCTTTGTATCCGTGATAAAAACAGGTATAGAAAGGCAATCCGCTAATTGACGATTCAAAATTACTTCTATGGCATGTGCTGACACGAATAATTTCGGTTTGGCCTAACTAAATATAATCAAATACAATCAAATAGCAAGGCTAGTTTTAGTACAAATGTCTCAAGGTGCCGGTAAAGGCAGAGATATTAAAAGTAGTTAAACTAAAAGGGCAATGATTATTATGGAAGTCTGATTATAACCAAAAGCATATAATCACCTAAAACCACCTAATTATAATATCGATGAGCTTCTGTTTTTTTTCAGTGTAGGGCGGGGCCATCATATCCAATCCGCTTATAGGCGACCACTGTTTTAATACGGCTCTTGAATTTGAGAACTCTTCAAAGCCGAAAAACCCATTCCCTTTTCCAATTCCACTATTATTACTACCCCCAAAGGGAAGATTGTTATTAAAGAAGTGTATCCCACTATGGTTGACACAGGTTGCGCCTGCGCGCGTATGGTTAATTATACGGTCAACGTTTTTATTATTATTACTATAAATATATAAGGCCAGGGGTTTTTCTTTGGAATTAATTTTATCAATAACTTCCTGTAAGTCTGTATAAACAATGAATGGTAAAATAGGTCCAAAAATTTCTTTCTCCCACAAATCTGATTCTTCCGAAATGTTCGACATGATAGTAGGTCCAAAATAATCCTGGGCTGCATCTGTTTCGCCACCATATTCCACAACAGCGCCTTTTGATAACGCATCATTAAAATAACTTTCCACACGTTTGAAATGCTTGTTGTTTACAATGCGATTGTACGAATTGGATACGGATGGATCTTCACTATAATATAATTTCACTGTCTCTTTAAGTGAAGTAAGAAACTCATCCGCTACAGATTTATGCACAAATACGTAATCGGGGGCAATGCAGACCTGACCGTTATTGATCCATTTGGCAAAAGCAATTCGCTGTGCTGATGATTTGAGATTGGCAGTTTCATCAACAATGGTAGGTGATTTACCTCCCAGTTCCAACGTAACCGAAGCCAGGTGCTCGGCTGCTGCTCTCATTACTACTTTTCCAACCTCAGGGGCTCCGGTGAAATAAATATGATTGAAGGGCAGTGTTAATAATTCGGTTGACACTTCTACATCACCTTCAATCAGGGCTACTTCTGACTCCTCAAAGAGTTCGGTGATGATCTTTTTCATTAAGGAGGAAGCGTGTGGAGTATATTCAGAGGGCTTAAGAATAATACAATTGCCCGCAGCTATGGCCGCAATCATAGGACCAAATGTCAAACTAAATGGAAAATTCCAGGGCGAGATAATCAATACCACACCTTTAGGTTCGTAATGTATGTATGAACGGGTACCAAGTTGTGCCAGTGGGGTGGCTACCTTCCTGGGTCGCATCCACTTTGCCAAATGCGCCCGTGTATGTTTAATGTCGGTTGTAATCTTATAGATTTCTGCAATATCAACTTCGCTCGGATGTTTACGAAAATCATTGTACAGCGCCTGTTGTATTTCAGTGCGATAGTGCAACAGGACATCATGTAATCGATCTAATTTTTTTATGCGATCACGGGCAGTTGAATCGGCTACCTTTTGTTGATGTTTTTTTTGAAGGGTAAAGATTCTGTTTACTTCATTTTTTACGGCATTTTGAATTGGGGGTGTGAGGGTATTCATTTTTAAAAATCCGTTAAGTGCTTGAACTGAAGGAACACTGTTGCCATTCGAGTGATTACTCAAATATAAGTTATTCTACTTTGTCGTACTCAGCACATTACCAATAACACAGGATCACGACATCAAATTGAAAATTCCAGTAAAAGCGACACATGGGCAAAATTGCCGCTGCTATCCAGTTTTATTATTAATTTTATAGATCAAACAACCTCAAATGGCAACGCACAACTGGCAAAAGGAAATTCAACCGCTCATTAAAAAATACAAGGGCAAGCAACATCCTTTGGACCATCATTATAACCCGTATGAATTATTGGTGATGGTCGTTCTTTCTGCACAGGATTCGGATCGCAATATAAACAAGATAGCACCCGCCTTCTTCCATGAATTTCCTGATATGAAATCTTTGTCTGGTTCAGAAGCTGACTTGTTGTTTCCGCTTGTGCAAAAAGTGAGAAGTTCAAGAAAGAAAACCAATTGGTTACTAGAGATTGCAAAAGAGATCAAGGAGGACAAGAATATCCCCACTACGCTAGAAGGGTTAACAAAATTACCGGGCATTGGGCGAAAATCTGCCAACGTGATCATGCGAGAAATGGGTCTTCAAGCAGAAGGCATAATAGTCGACTTGCATGTGGTGCGTGTAGCTCCGCGGTTGGGTTTAGCAACAGGAACAGATCCCAAGAAATTAGAAAAACAAATGATGGAATTGTTAGATCCAGCCGACTGGGGTGAAGTTGGAATGGCCATTTCATTTTTGGGCCGAGAAACATGTCGACCTACCAATCCAACGTGTTCGGAATGTGTCATGAATAAGGTGTGCAATCATTACAACACGAATATTCTCTGATTGCTTATCAACGAGTAACTACTATAGCGAAGGTGTTTAACATAGCTCCTTATTGCCCCACAAACCAAGTAGTAAATGATTTCCAAAATTCAAATTTATAAAAATTCAAGACGGAAAAATGGTATAGAAGTAAAATCACCAATGCAATAGGGAATGCAGTAAACCGCTTGTGAGAGCGCCAATCCCAAATACAAAGTCCTATTAACATAATATCTGCCAGAAGAAATCCAAACAGGGCTTCAATAGGGCTACCATCAAGGGTCGGAAAATACTTAAGCATAGCTGGAAAAAAAATTGAGATAATTCTGTCGGTTACCGGAGTAAAAAATAGAAATACTGAACTCACCATGTATCGGGCATGTATTACAGGTTTTTTTCGATTATAGATTGCCAGTCCATAAAGAATTAAGAATCCAACCAACGCATTTAATACTAAAGCTGAAAAGAAAAAATCTATTGTCCTCAACGGATTTTGGCCAAGTCTAAAATGTAGGAGATCTACGGTGGTTATTATCAGTAAGGGCACCAGTACGTACGAGAATTTTCCAAACCTTTTATGCCAAATATATTTCCTCTGTCGAATTAAGAAGGGTTGCACAATCAACAAGGAACACCACACAAAAAGTGTAATTCCATGTAAATGCATGCGATAACTCTCCTGATCAAAAAGTTTGGTAACATAAGTCAACCAAAACGCAACAAGGACGAATAAAAAGAAAGCTACAAAGTATAAGTAACTCCTGTCGTATAATGCTTTTTCTAACTTCATTAAAAGGAAACTAAGAAGCGATTAAGCAAGGTAAGTATTTTACTCGTTTATAACACAAAGGGTTGCATCCCTGACATTTCATAATTTAATTCTTTAATTGGATTGGAGTGCTGTCTGGATGAAGTTAGGCGGCTGCTCAATCACCTCTGTTTTACCGTTCGTATTGTGTGCTCCTTTTTTGTTCCCTGCGAATTATTATCTTGACACCGGGGCATTGTTTAGTGCTTTGCCAAATTTGCTTTTATGCGCTTCCTTATTTTTTCAATAGTACTTATGGCGTGCAATAACCTAGGTTTTGCGCAAGATATTGTTAATATGCCCGATGTGAAGAAACGGCCATCGGCCAACGCGACTATCCTTACTCAAGAGCCCGTGATGGATGGAAAGGTAATTGGGGATGAAGTGTGGGAAGAGCTGGTTCCGATAGATAATCTCATTCAAACAAAACCGAATGCCGGATTTCCGGCAACGGAAAAAACAGAAGTGCGCATTGGCTACACGGCTACTACTTTTTATCTATCCGTAATTTGTTATGATAGTGATCCCTCCAAACTTGTTGTTTCAGATGCGCGCAGAGATGCGACATTAGACAATACCGATAGTTTTCTTTTTATACTAGATACGTTTCATGATCGGCAGAATGGGTTCGTCTTTGGAACTAACTCGATTGGCATCGAATATGATGGCCAGGTAGATAATGAAGGGCAAGGAAACCAATCACAAAATCGCCAACAGCAAGGAACCATTGGTGGATTTAATTTGAATTGGGATGCGGCTTTTGTTGTAAAATCTTTGGTAGGTGATTTTGGTTGGAGCGCTGAGTTTGCCATACCCCTGCGTACACTTCGATTTGCTTCCGGAAAAAATCAAACGTGGGGGTTTAATTGTCAACGCAACATTCGTAAAACAAATGAGATTGCCTATTGGGCAGCCTTACCAATTCAATTTGATTTAAAACGTTTGTCGTTGGAAGGTTCTCTCACCGGGCTCGATCTTCAAAGTCCAGGAAATCTAAAATTTATACCGTATGTGCTGGGCAAGGCTAGCAGAGATTTCAATGCAATGCCCTCCGAAACGAACTATAAGCCTGCTATAGGAGCTGATATAAAATATAGCATTACTTCTGCGGTTACGTTGGATCTAACTTACAATACTGACTTCGCGCAAGTTGAAGTAGATCAACAACAAATTAATTTGGATCGATTCAATCTTTTCTTTCCGGAAAAACGACCGTTCTTTTTAGAAAATGCCGGCCAGTTTTCTGTGGGCAGCCCAGGTGAAGTTGATTTATTTTTTAGTCGAAGGATTGGTATTGGGCCCAATGGTGAGATTGTCCCTATCTTAGGTGGTGCTCGCTTGTCCGGAAAAGTCAACAATACGAACCTCGCATTCCTTAGTATGTTTACCGATAATGTTGAATCGCTCGGTATCGAAAAAAATAATTTTAATGTGGCGCGCATCAATCAACAGATTGGTCAACGTTCATCCGTAGGGGGTATTTTTGTCAATCGAAATGGGATGGAATCCAGTGATGATTACAATCGTTCCTACGCGGTTGACGGAAAATGGGGCATTGGAAAAAAGGCGACCATCTCTGGCTATTATGCGCAAACCCAATCACCTCAGGACAGTCTGAGTACTCATTCTTTTAAAATTGCAAACAACTATGAGTGGAATGGAGTGCGAGCCACGTTAGCGTATACAGAAGTAGGCGAGGGGTTTAATCCGGAAGTCGGATACTTATTTAGAGCGGGGTATAGAAAACCAGAAGCACTCATTTTTAAGCAGGTGCGGATGAATGGCAAGTATGGTTTGCTAGAGCTTCGTCCGCATGTGAGCTATCGGAGTTATTGGAATTTTTCGAATTTTTTAGAAACAAGTTTTCTGCATGTGGATAATCATTGGGTGTGGGTTGGGGGGCTTGAAATTCATACGGGAATAAATTACACCACCGAAGGAGTTGTTAAGCCTTTTAAGATTTCAGACATCACGGTTGATGCGGGTACGTATAATCACAAAGAGGCACAAATTATATTTATGACTAACCCCAGTAAGATTTTCTATGTAAGCACACGATCTATTTTAGGGGGATCGTTTGGTGGAACCCGCTATTTAAATTCCGGTTCTGTCGGCTTCCGTGTGGGCGATAAGTTTAATTCGGAATATACCTTTGCGGTGAATGACTTACGATTGCCAAATGGAAGTGATGTTGCTACGCTGCTGGGCGCTCGGCTCAGCTATTCATTTACTCCACGATTAAATTTTCAGGGCTTTGCGCAGTATAACAGTAATATTGATTTATGGTCTTTCAATATTAGGTTTAGCCTTCTGGAGCAAGCTAATACGGGTTTGTTTGTTGTATACAATGATATTTATACAGATCGAATGCCCAACAACCGCAGCTTTACCATTAAATATACCCACATGTTTGATTTGTTAGGGAAGCGTTGAGAAGTTGCTGTCTATTTAAACTTAGGATCAATAAACTCCCAATCTTTTATGTGTGCATGTTGATGTTCTCTTTTTTGAATAGCATTGAATTGGCTTACTAATTCAGGATGCTGTTCGGCTACATCGGTAGTTTCATTACGATCTGTTTTTAAATTAAAAATCTGCCAGGGTGCATCACGATTCTTTTTAACATGGGTTCGCACACCTTTCCAATCCCCTAATCGAATGGCCACCTGACCACCATTTTCAGGATATTCAAAGTAAAGAAATTCATGTTTTGATTGCTGGCCAGTTCCAAGTAGTTCCGGTAGAAACGAAATGCCATCGGTGTTCAAAAGTTTTTGATTTGTAAGTTCTGCAAGTGTGGCCATTAAGTCGTATTGTGCTGAAATTAAATCAGAAGTTCTGTTAGGTTTAATTTTGCCTGGCCAGCGTGCAATAAATGGCATACGGATTCCACCTTCATACACCTCCATCTTCAAACCACGAAAACCAGCTACGCTATTAAAAAATTTTGCATTGACACCTCCATTGAAGGTGGTTCCATTATCACTTGAAAACAGGATGATCGTGTTTTCATCTAAGCCCAGGTCTTTGACTTTTTTCATGATGATCCCAACCTGATCATCGAGATAGGTGATCATGGCTGCATACGTTGATAATGGATATTTAGTGGCTGCATATCCGTGCCGGCCATAATAGGGTCGTTCATCAAATTGACCAATGTATTTTTTGACGTATTCATCCGGGGCTTGGAGTGAAGCGTGGGGAATGGTGTAGGGGAGATAGAGAAAAAATGGGCGGTCTTTTTGTTGATCAAGAAAGGTTAATGCGTGACTTGTCATGCTGGTCGCTGAATACTCTTTTCCTTTAAAGTATTCAAAGTCAGCATCCGTGGCTTTTGTAGAGTCAATTTTTTTGTAGACATCAATCACAGGATTATCTAAAGTATCCCATGCATCATTTTCCCAAAGGTGAGTGGGATAAAAATTATGAGCTTGCTTTTGATCTAAATAACCATAATAATAATCAAAGCCTTGCAACAAGGGTGATCCGGTTGTACCAACCATTCCCAGTCCCCATTTACCAGCCATGCCGGTGGCATAACCAACATTTTTCAGCATGGCAGGTAGTGTGCGCAATCCTTCGGGCAACGGCATTTGTCCACCTTCCAGGTCATCGGCAAATTGACCTAATTCATAATTTCCGCGAATATAGGTATGACCTGTATGTTTGCCTGTAAGCAAAGCTGCGCGGGAAGGCGCACACACTGGTGCACTTGAATAGTGCTGTGTGAAGCGGATGCCTTCTTTTGCCATCTTATCAAGATTAGGCGTTTTTATTTTCTGCTGGCCGTAGCAACCGAGTTCACCATATCCAAGATCATCGGCATAGATGTAGATGATGTTTGGCTTTTTATAAACAGATTTTTTCTGAGTGTATCCATGTAGGCTAGAAGCAACAAGAAATAATGAAAAGACTATTTTCCTCAAAGACCAACAAAACAAAATGAGACGATTCATAATCAATTGTTATTTCATGAAGTTAGTAAGCTACTTCAATTTTCACCTTAGTCCCTTTTAGTTTTTCGTTTTTAATTTTGGCCAAAACATCTTTCACCAACGGTCGTTTGATCGATGCGTAGGAGGCAAAGTCGAGGGTAGTTATCAAACCAATGTCATCGCCTTGAAGGCCTCCTTTTTTGGTCAACAACCCAACAATATCGCCTTTACTGATTTTATTTTTTTTACCCGCACTAATATACAAGCAAACAAAGTTCGGCAAGGGGGGTAAATGTAATTTGTTGGTGACGGTAATTTCGGGTATTGATTTATCAATGTAGTCAGGTAGCGTTTCGTCATCCGCTAAAATCAAGTATGCCTTTCCATTTGCGTGCATGCGAGCGGTGCGGCCATTGCGATGGATAAAGGATTCTTGTTGGGGAGGTAACTGATAGTGTACTACGTGTTTGATTTCCGGAATATCCAATCCGCGTGAAGCAAGATCGGTAGCGATTAATGTGTTGTGCGCTCCACCTCTAAACTTAATTAAATTCTTTTCGCGATCAATTTGCTCCATAGCGCCATGCATGATGCCATGCTCCATTTTATGTTGTGCAAGCAAACCACTAATGCGATCAACCGCATCGCGATGGTTGCAAAAGACGAGACACACTTCTTGATTAAATCCGGCCACCAATCGCATCAATGTCTCAACTTTATAGTCACTTTTAGTTTTCACCAGATGTAATTGCAGCTTAGACTCAGTCTGATCTTTTAAGAAGTTAAGGGTATCTGGTTTTTTGAAAGGCAAAAATTCAGGCCACACATCCAGTTTAGTGGCTGATGTAAGGAGATGGTGCTGCTTTCCGGTAAGAGCTTTGAAGATAACGGTCAACTCTCTATGAAATCCCATTTGTAATGACTTGTCAAACTCGTCAAGCACCACCAGTTTGATAGTATGCGTATCAAAAGATTTTTTTGCAATATGATCGGCCAATCTCCCGGGTGTTCCGATAACAACAGCGGGGGCTTCGCTTAAACTATTTTGTTCCACACGCGAAGAATGGCCACCGTAACAACAGGTTACTTTAAAAGATGTTTTCATGGATTTAAACACCTGCTCTATTTGTAGGGATAATTCCCGGGAAGGAGCAACGATCAACGCCTGAACCCCAGCCACCTGTTCTGATAGTTTATCGACCAGCGGCACTAAGAATGCAAGTGTTTTGCCGGAGCCGGTAGGAGCCAATAGCATAAGATTGCTGGTTGTTGCTGCCTTTTCAATGACAGCAGTTTGCATCTCATTGAATTGGGCAATGGACAGATTCTTTAAATACTCAGCGTGGGTCGAGGTTAGATTATTTTGCATGGCGCAAAGGTAGCTTTAAGCGAGTGTCTTTTGGATTTCTGAATCAATTTTTGAGCAATTCTTTTATTAGCATTTTAAGCTTTCCTTCTTGTAAATTCTATCTTTGAACGATGGGGTTGTTTTTTATTAATCGAAGTCTCCTTCGGGTAGTCATTTTAGTAAATTTTCTCTTCGCCATGCTGCTTGGCCAAAGTCAGATAATTGAATTATCCAGACCCAAAGCTTACCAGGCTGTTTTTGTAGAAACTGATGATTTCGACTCCACGTATTTAACGATTCTTTACAATGCGTTAAAGCTACCTTTACCTGACACGACAAAGTTCGCCATTGGCAACGACTTAGCTTACTATTGGCATACCCGTGATCTGGACAAAGCACACCAGTTGGCGGACTCTATATATAGAGTAACGGTTTCTTCTAATAATCCGGTATGGCAAGGTCGCTTGCAAACTACACTGGGTGCTATTTTACTTCGGCAGGATAGATTGGATACAGCATTCACTGTTCTTGAATCTGCCAGGACGAAGTTACCTGTTAAAAATTGGCCGCACTTGTATACACAAATGGGCTATGTGATGGAGCGAAGAGGACTGTTAAGCAAGGCGGCTGATTATGCCTTACTTGGTTTGCATTTGGGAGATTCACTCAACGACATAAGAGCCCAAGCGATGGCCTATAGCGACTTGAGTAATATTTTTTGGAAGCAATCAAAATTTGATAAAGGAGTGGAGTATGGGGTGAAGTCTGAGAAACTCTATTTGAAGCGGGGCATCCACGATATGGATTTTAGTTTTACGCTTTATGTGATTGGAAACAACTATGTAAAGAAAAAAAACTTCATCCGTGCACTAAGTTACTTTAATCAGGCTCTTGCTATTAGCGAACGATATCAATTTTATAACAACCTTGCGGATATCTATATTTCATTATGTGAAGTTTATACGCAGACAAAGGAATATCCTCAGGCAGAGGGGGCGGCAAGAAATGCAATTCGTTATTCCGCACTCCTAAAAAATAATTTCATGCGCATGCGTTCCTGGCTGGAGTTGGGGAAGTTACAAAACCTGATGGGTGAACCTGCTCTCGCCATTGCAAGTTTAGAAAAATGTTTGACCGTGGCTACTGAACGTTTTAGTGATAATTACTTTCTTCACCGTGCATATAAGGAGTTGAGCCATGCGTATGCCTTAATGGGTGATTATAAAAAAGCAAATGCAGCTTTTTTGAAATATGATCAACTAAAAGACAGTGTGTTTACGGCCGAAGCAGACCAACGCATTGCAACCTTGCAAACAGAATTTGAAGTAAAGCAAAAGGAATCTACCATTAAAACCCAACAACAATTGATCTCGCAGCAAAGACGTATTCAAGTTTTATTCATAGTTGGTGTAGGACTATTGATCGTTCTGATTCTGATTTTACTTCGCACCTATCGCAACAAGAATAAAATTAACAACCAGTTAAGTGCGCTCAATGAAAGTCTTGGGCAAAAGAACATGCAACTGGATAAACGCAATGCGGAAAATGAATTATTATTGAAGGAAATACACCACAGGGTAAAAAATAATCTGGAAATAGTTTCAGGGTTACTTTCTCTTCAGGCAGCTCAACTTGATCATCCCTCGGCACAGGCAGTCATGCTTTCTAGCCAGAACCGAGTTTTGTCGATGGGCATTATTCATCAAAAACTTTACCAGAAGGATAATCTTGCAGCTATTGAAATGAAAGATTATTTTCAGAATTTAAGTGAAAGCATTATTGATTCGTTTAATGAATTGGATCGAATTACGGTGCAATGCAATATGCCGACTATTAAACTGGATGTAGATACGGCTGTTCCTATCGGTCTTATCGCTAACGAGTTGCTAACGAATGCGTTGAAGTATGCATTTGGTGAAAAGGAAGCGGGAGAGATTCAACTAAGATTAGTTACCACAGGGCAGCCTAATGAATTATTATTTCAGGTAAGGGATAATGGAATAGGAAAGCAAAACCAGGGCAGCATAAAAGGTACTGGCTTTGGAACAGAACTGGTAGATTTGCTTGTGCGGCAATTGAATGGCAGACTTAGCATAGAATCCGGGAAAGGGACAACCGTAAATATTTATTTTAACTATTATAAAAGCGTTTGATGGACAAGGTTAAGATTCTGATTGTAGAGGACGAAATGATAATTGCGGCTAAGATCTCAATGCAACTTACTAACCTGGGATATCACGTGACTGGAATTGTACCCCGCGGAGATGAAGTGATTGCGCATGTGCAGGAAAATAAGCCAGACATACTTTTATTAGATATTAATTTGAAAGGAAGTGTGGATGGGATTGAAATAGCTGCTCAACTTCAAAAGCTAACCGAGATTCCTATTATTTATTTAACGGCAAATGCGGACGAAGCCACCTTCAACAGAGCCAAAGAAACAAAGCCGAATGCGTTTATTTCAAAGCCATATAAACAATTAGATCTTCAACGCGCAATAGAGCTCACAATTAGTCGTATGGGCGAGAAGGGTGAACAACTCGCTACAGAAACTCCTGAAGAGCCAGCATTTGTATTGAATGACCGAATCTTTGTCCGCCACAAAGAAAAAATGATAAAAATTATGTTGTCGGATATTTACTATATCGAAGCCGACAGAAATTACAGTCATCTTTTCACCAAAGAGCAAGCTTATGTTCTGGCCATCACGTTGAAGACGATAGAAGAAAAACTTCCATCGAACATTTTTCTACGTGTTCACAGGTCGTTTGTCATTAACCTGACTCATGTTGAAGAGGTCACAGAGGGGCAAGTAATGATTGGGCGGCAAGCTATTCCGCTTGGGGCAGGTATGCGCGAAATACTCCTTAAAAATATGAGAACTCTTTGATTTCTTTGAGGATTGAAGGAGGCATGAGGGCTTGATGGGTTTATTCGCCAGGGGGAATACTAAATTTATGAGTATTTAAGTACATTAGCTTTCGCTTAAAAACGGAGTCTTTCCTAACCTAACCTTTACAATATGGATCGCAGAAAATTTTTATTTAATTCAGGGTTGGCAATAAGTGCAGGTGCCTGGAGCGGTTGTAACCCCAAAGAATCTGAAAGTGGCCACTCCATAGTACATGAAGAACCAGCCTTGTTCGAAACATGGGATGATGTACGAAAGCAATTTTTATTAACTAACGATAAAATTCATATGTCGCAAATGTTACTGGCTTCGCACCCGAAGCCCGTACGAGATGCTATTAATAAACACAGGAAAGCACTAGATGAAAATCCTGTAGCGTATTGGGAAGGAAACTTTCTTGCCATGGACAATAAGGTGCGCCAGGCAGCAAGTGTTTATATGGGATGCGATCCATCTGAAATTGCTCTGACAGATAGCACTACGATGGGGCTTTCCATGCTTTACAGTGGTCTTAGATTAACAAAGGAAGATGAAATACTTACCACCACTCATGACCATTATGTTACTGAAAAAGGACTTGAGTTTGCTTGTGCAAAAACGGGAGCAACGCTCAGGCGGGTTTCTTTGTATACAGACCCGGCCAAGGCTACGGCCGATGAAATGACTTCTATTTTAAAAAAAGGAATAACTAACCGTACTCGGATAGTGGCTATAACTTATGTCCACTCAAGTACAGGAGTTAAGGCACCGATCAATCAGATTGCAGCTATGATTAAGGATGTCAATCTCGGAAGGAAAAACAGAATTTATCTTTGTGTTGATGGAGTTCATGGATTTGGAATCGAAGATATTACCATGCAGAACATGGAGTGCGATTTTTTTTCAGCGGGAACACATAAATGGATTTTTGGGCCGCGTGGTACTGGAGTTCTCTATGCTAAAAAAGATGCATGGAATATGATTGAACCTATTGTCCCATCTTTTGAGTACAATACCTATAATGCGTGGTTGGATTTGTTTCCTTCTGATAAACTTACCTTTGCTGATCGGTGTTCACCAGGAGGATTTCATTCTTTCGAACACCGATGGGCACTTATTGAGGCTTTTGATTTTCAACTAAAAATTGGAAAGGCGAAGGTTCAAGAAAGATCGCACACGTTGAGCGCTCAATTAAAGGATGGGCTCACATCCATAAGTCATGTACGTTTGATCACTCCAATTGACAAGCGTATTTCTGCAGGGATAAATTGTTTTGAGATTCAGGGAATGACCCCGGAAGAGGTAGTGAAAAAACTCCTTTTAAAACATATTATTGCAAGTGTTTCTCCTTACAAATCAAGTTATGTGCGTCTTACACCTTCAATTGTGAATAAGGAAGAGGAAGTACTGACTTGTATTAAAGAATTGGAGCAGTTGAAAGGGTAAGAAACAATCGGGTTAAAATAAATGATATTCAACCCAGTTCTTTCATATCAGGATTATTCAATATGCTTGATAAGTAAATTCCCCTTTCGTACTATTTTTTCATCTTTTCGTCCGCCCCTGGACTGATATTTTATTGCGAGTATGAACATTTATGATTAAACTTAGCTTTTAATCATAAACCATAATTACGATCTACCTATGCCTTCTATTCTGCCAGGTTACCAATATGATATTTTTATCAGTTACCGGCACAATGATAACAAATACGATGGGTGGGTAACTGAGTTTGTAGAAAAACTTAGTCAGGAGTTGAATGCCACCGTAAAAGACAAGCTCACCATTTTTTTTGATAAGAATCCTAAAGAAGGTCTTCAAGAGACTCACCATGTAGATCAGTCCATTAATGACAAGATTAAAGCGCTGATTTTCATTCCAATTGTTTCTCAAACGTATTGTGACATTACTTCCTTCGCTTGGAAGTATGAATTTAAAGTGTTTAAGAATGAGTCAGAGAATGACACATTGGGTCAAACAATAAGGTTGGTTAATGGCAATTATGCATCGCGTATTCTTCCCATCCGCATACATGATATTGATGTTGAAGATGTAAAGCTGTTAGAAAGTGAGATGTCGGGAGCGCTCCGTTCGATTGATTTTATTTACCGCGATGCAGGTGTAAACAGACCCCTTCGACCCGTTGATGATGACTTAGCTGGCTCGGGGGGCATTTTATATCGCAACCAGATTAACAAGTTAGCCAATGCCGTTAAGGAAATTGTTCAAGGCATTAAGCAGCTTGAGCGAGGTGAAATAAAAGCTCCGCCAGCGCATGACCTAACCGCTCGTCAAATTATACCAACTACTTTCTCTACTTCATTGCCATCTTCCATTAAGGTGCAAGTAATTGATCGACAGCGACCTACAATATATTTAGCGTGGACATCCTCTGATTTAAAAGAACAGCGTGAAGAAATGGCTATCATCCTTCAAAAGGCAGGATTTAATGTGCTGCCTTCTATTGATTGTCCTGCTGATGATGCGGATTTTAGAAAACGAGTAAGTGAAGAGGTAAGAAAGTGTACCTGCTCGCTTCACATTCTTGGAAATGAATTTGGGAGGCGATTTGAAATAGAAAGTGATATCTCCTTCCCACAATTTCAACTTGATGAGGTAAAAAAGTTAGTGGAATCTCCAACTTCAGAATTTCAGTGTTTCATTTGGAATGTCAACAATTCTTCAAAAACTGTTAATCCAGCCCAGCAAGATTTTATTCGAACCATTCGTAATAATATTACCCGCAATATGATGTTCAGTAACAGTCCTGGCGCTATGCAACTGGTGGATGACATTCGCGTAGTAATGATGAAGGATGAGGTTGAATTATTTGATTCCAAAGACACAGATATATTTTTCATTTTCAATCAGCAGGATGAGAGTGATGCTAGTATAATCACCGATTTGATTGGCGAGCATTATCCAATTGAAGTGTTAAACATTATGCCCGATGGTGAGGAGTCTTATCGTGAAAAATCAGCTCAACAAATACCACGAAGTAAATTAGCGGTTGTATATTTTAAATATGCCGCTGATTGGGCCATCCCTTTTGTTAAACAGATCTGGAAAGAGATTGGGGGGGCATCATCTCCAACTCAAATTATGTTGGTGGGTGAGAACGATCCGGCAAGTAACGCGGCCCGGGTTTTTAAAGCTCCCAAAGTAGTATCGAGCATTGTACCCAAGGAAGATGTGCCGGACGAGGTAAAAAAAGTTTATGTAAAGGTAGTACAACTGTAAGGGTACATGATTGAAGAAACTACCATTTGTCCATACACTGGTCTTCGCCCATTTACAGAAGACGAGTCACTTTATTTTAAAGGGAGGGATGAGCATATAGAGCAGGCAACCAAGCAACTTGCAAAGAATAAATTTATCATGCTTACAGGCGCATCCGGAGATGGAAAGTCTTCGCTCGTGTATGCCGGTATCATCCCCAATGCCAAAGCTGGATTTTTAAAATCTCAATTCTCAAATTGGTCAGTTGCCGACTTCAGACCTGAACGCAATCCGTTAAAAAACCTTAGCCATTCATTGGCAAAGCAATTGGGTATTACGAATGAACATACAGTGAGTACTGAATTAAGGCATGGATTTTCAGCACTGATAGATATGTATAAGGCTTCTCCTTTGTATCTGGATGCTACTGAAGAAGATTTGAGCAAACTTGATGATCAGCAAAAATCAAAAAGAAAAAGAAGCACAGCTAATCTCATCATTATTGCAGATCAATTCGAAGAATTTTTCACAAATCCAGAAAACTTTCACAAGGGAGTTCCGTCACAAGAAGCCAGTCTGGTGGTTAATTTATTGTTGGAGACTGCTCGCATAGCATTAGAGGAAACTTTACCGATCTATGTTATCATCACTATGCGATCGGACTTTATTGGGCAGTGTGCTTCTTTTAGAGGGTTGCCTGAAGCAATTGGCTTTTCTCAGTTTTTTGTACCTCGCTTAAACCGGGCACAACTTCAAGAGGTTATTGAAGATCCGGCTGTTCTTAGCGGAAATAAGATTTCGAGACGACTGACAGAGCGCCTAATCCACGACATGATAGAGGGTACTGATCAGTTACCTATTCTTCAGCATGCCTTAAATCAGATTTGGAAAATGGCTGAGGAAGGCAGGGCTGAAATGGATTTACTGCACTATGCCATGGTGGGCGGCATGGATGGCAAGGAGTTGCAGGGCGATGATGCACAACGGTTTTCAGAATGGTTTAGTAAACTTTCTTTTAAGATTCAATCCTGCTATCATCAACCGGATTTACATAATGTATTAAATACGCATGCCAATAAATTATATTTTTCTGCTGAATCGCTTCGGATGGAGGGTCAATCGATCCGCGAAAGCGACATAATCCATATAATCGAAACTAGCTTTAAGTGTTTAACCAAAATAGATAATAGCCGTGCCGTTCGAAATCGAATGACGCTGGAAGAAATTACAGCGATCATCAATAAGCCGCGACTGGATTACAAAAAGATAGGCTTTGTATTAAACGCCTTCCGCGAGCCGGGTAATACTTTGCTTCGTCCTTTTACAGAAGAAGTGCAGGAGCTAGGTGCAAACTCGGTACTGGATATTACTCATGAAAGTTTGATTCGTAATTGGGCAAACCTGGCGGGATGGGCAAAGGAAGAGTTTGCAAGTTATTCTACCTATCTCGACTTCAGTCAGCAGTTAAATCGCTGGGTTGAAAGTGATAAATCAAATTCATTTCTACTTTACATCGGCCCACTCACATACTTTGAAAACTGGTTTCAAAAAAATAAACCGAATGTAGAATGGATCGCTCGCTATCTCGGTGAAGAATTGGATCATAATCAGAGAAAAGCCAAAGCCTCTATGATTCTTGATAATGCAGAAGACTTTTTACAGCGCAGTGCCCGCAAGCATGCAGTAACCCGCGCAGTGATGAAGTATGGCCCTCGTAAAATTGCTGCGGTTCTTGCGGTGTTGGCTTTTATTACACTCAGTTCCTTTGGCATTAAGACTTATCTTGACAGACGTAATACAGCTGTTTTGGCAAGCATTAAAGCGGAGTCTATTCAATTGATTAATAATAGTAAAATTGCCTTTAGTGAACGGGCAGCTTTAGTGAATGAGCAACTCAAATTAAACATTACTACCATCCCGGAAGTAATTGCAGAAATAAATGATCCATTACAGAAAATTGAACTCTCAAACGGTATTACGGTTGCATTGATCTTTGAAGGCCGCACAGAACCGGCCAAGGAAATCAACCAAGGTTTGGCCATCACAGATAGTTTGTTGTCTGTATTTAATCTAAATTATACAAATCCAAAGCAGGTATCCAATTATTTAAAATACGTAAATGAATGGCGTACTACCTTGGGGCTTGCTAATTTCTATAATCCAACAGAACGATTGATGGAGTTGCAGCAAAAAAACGCAAAGCGCTCAGCAGAAATAGTTTTGAGTATAATCAATGCACCGCCTGTTATGTTTGATGACATACTCAATTTTACACTAGCATTAGAAACGGCAATCAATTTTCAAGCATTCTCAAAGGATGAATTAGGCGATGTCATTAAGGCATTGTCTCCTTTTGAAAGCATATCAAAAAGCGAATGGGTGGTTAATCATTTTAAGCAAAATCAATTGCTCTTGCGTGGCTACCAGGGGTATGGATTTAGTTTTAATGGTCTTTATCAAAGTCTGGCATATCTCTATGCGGCCGATGGTCAAACCGATAAAACTTTACAAGCCATTGATACACTGTTAAAATATTCCGAGCCCTATTACCAGCGCGATTATGCTAATTCAATGGAAAATGCAACTAATATTGCTTCTGTTTTTTATCGAACTCAGCATGTCAATCAACTAGATGAATTTGTAAAGGGGTATTGTATAAGGAAGAAAATTTCTGAACTTGATTTTTACCAGCGCCTATTAGGTAGAGCTCAACCGTACCAATTAACCCGTAATACTTTCCATCAGAATTTCTGGAATGAATCCAATAATCTCAACCTTCAATATGGTGAAGAAAAGGAAATGCATTTTTTCTTTGAAAAATTTCGCGAAGTAGCGGGCGCATTAGCTAATGCTGATGCAAGTAATTTTCAGTTGGCTATTAGTTATAAACATGAAGGCATTACTATGGCACACCATGCCGAGGTGGCGGGTAGAAAATTTGATCAGGGTAAAGTTTTTGAATTGTATACAAAAAGTCTTGTGTATTATAACAAGGTAAGTGAAGACTTCTTGAATGTAAGTATTGATCAGGTCGGTAATTCTGGTGCAGATCAAATTTCAGCTCCCCGTAAAAATCTATTCCTTTTCCCTGATGAAATTTTTCAGTTTACAAATCTTGGGCCACGTGACTTTCATTGGAATTACATGTCTGCGAGTTTTATTGAATACCTCATTGATCAAAACTTATTTGAGTCCATTTATAGCCAGGTGCCTAATCTTAAACTTATTGAAAGGTGGTTGGGAGAATATCATACGCATGTTGGACCCGGAGATATTTTTATGCGCAAGCATACTGAACCTGAAATATTGGTTAGACTGGAGCGGGCTCTGGATAAGATAGGGGCGATAGATAAAATTGATTTAAATCTGCTTTATTTATACTTAGGATCAATTGCTTTAGAGAAAAATAATCAGGAGGAAGCCCTGCTGTATTATTCAAAATTAAAAGTTGAGAATTTTGGAGCTCAACTCAGAAACAAAATCTTGACTGGTTATTTGAATTCCGGTTCATTCAAGTTAATGGCCAAAGCCTTTACCTGCTTTGTAGAAAATAATAAGTTGAAGGAAGCTGCAGATATCTTATATTTTTTTAAGAACCCGGTTAATCGCTCTTCTATCTATGCCTATGCCGCACTTGACTTTACTGAAAAGAAACTAGAGCAAAGCCGCGTACAAGTTATGTTAGATTCTGCGGTAGCTGAAATGAATCGCATCGAAAATCGCAATGAAAACCAACCCAATCGTTTTCGAATTGCAATCAGTTTAGTCACCCAAAACCCAGATAACAAATCCGTTGAAGCCGCCAATGCAGTGATCAAGAATCAACCGCAAAAATTTATTGTTCTTCAGCGCATGGCGAGAGGATTGGCCTATTCAGATAAACTATTTGCTGCTACGCAATTAATACCTGAAAATATTTCGGATGGCGATCGGCAAGAATTTTTACGAAATATATTGTTGGGGTATAGTCAGCGATCATCTGATATACCGGAATGGCAAGAGTACAATGATACATATGCTTGGTTTGATAGAACTGATTTTATACCGTATGTGGATGAGATAAATTAAACTATATGGCTTTATAAAAGTCTTATGGGTTTAATGTAATAATTAAATAGATTAATGAATACAGAACTAAACTCGATTTGCCCATATACTGGTCTCCGTTCCTTTACGGAAGAGGAGTCACTGTACTTCAAAGGTCGGGATGAGCAGATCGATCAGGTTGCGCAACTTTTAGAGAAGAATAAATTTTTGATGCTAACTGGTGCTTCCGGTGAAGGGAAGTCTTCGTTGATTTACGCAGGCCTGATTCCCAATGCCCGGGCTGGTTTTTTTAAAGCAAAGTACACCAATTGGGTGGTAACGGATTTTCGCCCGGAGCGTACGCCAGTAAAAAACATGGCAGCAGCTGTTGCTACTACGTTCCATGCTCAGCCAGCTACAGTCGAGACCGAATTGCGAAGAGGATTTTCTTCGTTGATAGACCTCTACACTAATTCAAGTTTCTATATTGACGATAAGGATGCAAGCTGGCAAGAGTTAACAGAAGTTGAGAAAAAAAATAAATCCCGCAACGCGGCAAACTTGTTGATCATTGTGGATCAGTTTGAAGAATTTTTTACTAACCCTGAGAATTATTCAAACGAGGCTCCTTCACAAGATTCTCAAATCGTTGTGAACCTCGCATTGGAGACGGCTCGGATTGCGTTGCAAAGAAATTTACCGGTATATGTAGTTTGCACCATGCGATCCGATTATATCGGACAGTGTTCAGCGTTTCGTGGATTACCGGAATATATTGGCTTCTCACAATTTTTTGTTCCCCGACTGAAGCGCAAAGAAATTAAACAAGTAATTGAGGAGCCAGCTGTGCTCAGTGGCAATCGAATTACACGCAGGCTGGTTGAGCGGTTAGTGTATGATATGGCTGATGGGATTGATCAACTGCCCATATTGCAACATGCATTGCGGCAAATATGGTTAGCAGCAAGTGATGGAAAGGAGGAGATGGATTTAATTCATTATGCGATGGTAGGGGGTATGTCTGTAGATGAATTGCCTGAAGCTGATCGCGATCGATATATTTCCTGGTTTGATCAAGTACCTGAAGCCCATCAAAAATTCTATGAAGACCCTGGACTTAAAAAGGTTATTGAAATTCACGCCAGTCGTTTGTATGAGAGCGGCTGGGTATATTATAAAAGCAACACAGATCAACCCATCACACAAAAAGAGGCCAAGCGAATTATAGCGTTAACATTTGCTTGTCTTACTAAGATTGATGATAGCCGTGCCGTGCGCAATCGCATGACCTTGCAGGAGATTACTCAGATCATCAACGACCCACATCTCACTGCAGAGGTAGTGAGTGGTGTTCTTAATTTATTCCGCGAAAATAATAATAGTTTTATTCGGCCTTATAAAACTGATGATACAACCATAGGTTCATTGCAACCCGATACGGTTCTTGATATAACGCATGAAGCCTTAATTCGTAATTGGGGATTGTTGAATAAATGGGCAAATCAGGAGTTTGAGTATTATACTACTTTCCTTGATTTTAAAAAACAATTACAACGATGGAAAGACAGTAATAAGGATTCGGGCTTTTTGCTTCCTCTGGGGCCGCTTACTTATTTTGAAAATTGGTATAATCAATGCAAACCTAATGCGTATTGGATTGATCGGTATTCTGATGTTAAAAACAATACTGCTGAGTCTCTACAGAAATCAGAAACGTTGCTGGCAGATACACAAGAGTTTATTAAGAGCAGTGCCAACAAAGTAATGCTTACCCGGGCGTTTATGAAATATGGAGCCCGCAGGATTGCCAGCGTATTTGCAATTGCAGCTATTGTTTGCCTTACCGGATTTTATTGGTTTGATGCCCAGCGCAAAACGAATGCTAATGTTGAGGCTCAAGTGGTTGAAAAAGCACATCGGTTGCTGCAATCCAATGAAGTGAGTGATATAAGTAAAGCCACCTATTTGTTGATGGAAGAAAGGTTGAAGAATGGTACCCTCATCGAGTACCTCAATGGATTGAGTAGTCAAAAACAAAAACTTGAACTCAGTATTGCTGCCTATCGATTGATTTTATATTTCGACAAGCATAGCAAGATTCCTTTAAAAAAGGAGTTGATGGACTGGGTCGCGATTAGATTAAATGACTTTAAGGGCGTAGATAAGGAACGAGCTACCTTTTTGCTTGAGCAACAAAATCAATTTTTACTGCTGCTCGCCTATGATGAATACTACAATCCTTCGTCAGTAATCCAAAATGAAATCTTACCTTCAATTGCGAAAATTCAATTTGAACTGGTAGCCTATTTTTTTTCTGAGCCAACTCCGTATAAACAAAATGTTCCTACTGAGTTGAACTTAGCCATGCAACTATGGCTTACGTTTGGGAATGTTACGGCAAAAGACATAAATACTATATTGGAGAGAATATCTCCGTTATTGGATGGCGAGGCCAAAAAAGTATTTGATCACTATTATGTAAAAGGGAATTATGAGAGCAACGGCCGCATCCCCAGCGACTTCAATGGTGGCTATCATATGTTTGCATCCCTGTATGCAGCAGCGGGTGAGGGAGATAAGATTTTAAAATGTTTTGAAAGCCTTCCTGAATCATACTTTAGAAGTAGTTTATTTAATAACTACAATAATGTATTGGGATATTTGTATCAATACAAACATGAAGATCAAACTCCAAAACTGTTGAAGTGGCTTGAGAAACATTATTCCACGGATGATCCATTGACGGTTTATCGCAATACGGTTATCCGTTCAGGCTATATTCCCGGATTGTTCGGAATTAATCTGGTGAAGAATTATGCGCGGTCTAACTCTGGGTATTTTCATGTTAATCTTGGTCTGGCGAAGCGCGACCAGTTTTTTGCGATTGCTAGCGAGTATAAAAAATTGGCTGATAAAGTAAAAGAACCCAATGAGCGAAACTATTTGTTGGCCATGCATTACAAACGAGTGGCTATACTTTACAGTAAATATTTATTCGATCGCGGCCTTCCGGCAGATCAAAAGCAAATGGATGAGTGGCTTGATAAGGCTTGGTTTCATTTCAAGCAAATTAGCGAACAACACCTTGCTGGAAAAGTAGCTGTAACATATCGTTATTTATCTGATGGGATTAGAACTCTTCAACCATCTCGAAAATTCATTTTTCTGTATCCTGATTATAGGGATGGCTTTTTTGCTGATCGCTACAATACAGATGTATTCATGGATTATGCAATGCGAAAGGGATTATTGCCAGATCATTATAATACTCCTGAAACAATGTCAATGATTCATGAGTGGATATCAACAGCCCACGAACCGTATTTTTATAAACACAATGGAGAGGCAACTGGCTATTTTAGAAATGACTTCGTGTTGTCAGACAAGATAATTATTGATATTTTAGATTACGCAAAATCATCTCCTGTAAGGAATAGTTTTGATACCAATTTGCCAATGTTAATTCTAGCCAATCGAAATTTTGAAAAGGGTAATGCCGATTCAGCACTCTTGTATGTAAAAAAATTGGAAAA
The DNA here is from genome assembly GCA_016787755.1 of Cyclobacteriaceae bacterium. GTDB lineage: Bacteria > Bacteroidota > Bacteroidia > Cytophagales > Cyclobacteriaceae > ELB16-189. The sequence continues at coordinate 61,972 of JAEUUA010000014.1, forward strand.
AGAAAAACTTATTAGCTCCGGAAATAAATACGAGTATGTAAGTCAAACCTATTTTGTCAATGCAATGATAGATTTGTCTGCATACTTAGCCGTAGTAGGTGAAACTAAAGAGGCTATTGAAATAATTAGTGTATTCGAGCCCTATCAACGCGCTTTTGCCTATGCAGCAGCTGCCGATGCACTTTATAACACATATCAGCCAGCTGCTTTTATCTTTTTGGACTCCGCCTATAGCATGATCAGTAAAGTAGATTTTAATTCCTTAAATAATGGTATTTTTGACGAGCTTGATGCAAGGCGCTATATGATTTATGTGCTTGGTAAAGTAGGAGGTGAAAAGCCAAATAGGATTGCCAACGACTACACCAAAGAGCTTATCGAGCGGTCAAAAGTGCGGGGCACAATAGGTTCGATTTTAGGTATCGCGACTGATGGTAATTATTTCACAGCGATCAGTTCAATGCCCCCAACACTTACTGAAGATCAGGAGTTAATTTGTTATTATTCAATTTTAGGTCAGATTGCCCGCAGCCAAAAGACAGATATGTATTGGGATGGAATGGATGAATCTTTGTTATGGGAATTTAACTACTTCTTAGCTCCAAATTAATATGAAAAGGAATATAGTCCTCTATTATTTTTTGATGCTGCTTCTGGTTATGGGAGCCTTTGCAGCTATGGCGTTAAATAGCTACGGAGCAATACTAATTAGTTACGTTGCGGCTGCATTTGCTTTGGTGTTTTTATTTGAATTAATTTTTATTTTGCCTCGTGAGTCTGAAATGGCAATGAACTACAAAGTTAGCTTGTCTATAGAGCTTCTTGCGCTAATCGGACTTTGTACATTGTACTTTCTGAAAGGAATTTCTATAGAGATTCCACAGGGTTTAACATTCAGATTAATTTTGATAACAATTCTGTTTGGGGTAAATGCTTACCATTTTGTGCGTGCCTTTGTATATACAAGTCATACGCCCTGGAAAGTAAAGGGTAGCATTGCAATGTACTTCGTTGCCTTGCTATTATTTATTATTAGTACCTACTTACCCTCTCAAATTTCTTGGATCACCATAACCACAGGCTTTACATGCCTATTGTTTTTTATTGTTTCTGGATGGTGGAAAGGTCGGGTTATTTTAAATGGTGAAGAAACCAGTGCCTGGAAAAAGGCAATTCAATTTCGGAATAAATCGGGAATACAATTAGTGTTTTTTACGTTAGCCGTTTCTTATTTTGTATTGAGTTCAATTCGAGTACTTCCTCCATTGTATATCGGGTCCCTGCCAAATGGTTACACGAAGGTAGTGCAACAATATAAGCATGATAGTACCCAAACTAATCCTGATGAGTTTGAGCGAGCCTATGAAAAATTTTTGGAAGGTAAATGATAACACTAAGTGGAATCACGTGATGGAATAATGTCGATCTTTAACTTTCAATAGGTAAGTTGGTAATTATTCACAATACTTTTGATTATGTCTGAGTCGATTGCCACTATTGAAGAACTGATCAATCACGGACGTTTTCTGGAAGCCCGATCTAAGGCTCATTTAATTGCTAATTCAGATGATATACGCGCGAAGCAACTTTATGCGTTAGCGCTTTCTAAATCGGGGGCGCCTGAATCCGCTCGCGAATTTCTGGAACCCGTTTATAAAGACAATCCTGATAATGTTGAGACAGCTGGGATCTTAGGGAGTATTTATAAGGAGTTATTTAAAAAAAATCAACAGACAACTTTTGCATTGCTTTCGCGCGATACCTACTTAAAGAATTTCACCAGCACGAAAAATTACTATACCGGCATCAATGCGGCATCTATGTCGGCCATGGTGATGCAAAGTGGGAAGGGAAAAGAATTAGCGCGTGAAGTTATTGCATTACTAAAGCCAGATACCACCGACTTTTGGGAGTTAGCAACCTTGGGGGAGGCTTATCTTTTGTTAAAGAATAAGGAAAAATCAATTGAATACTACCTGACAGCGCGCAGCGCTGCAGGAACAGATTGGGGAAAAGTGACCAGTGTTCACAATCAATTATGGTTGCTTAACCATTACTTACCTGTCTCAAAGGATGTTTTCCGCATTTTTGCACCTCCGGAGGTTGTAGCCTTTGCGGGCCACATGATTGATGCTCCTAATCGTGCTACACCAAGATTTCCGGCAGGGATAGAACATAAAGTTAAGGATGCTATTAAAGGAGCGATCAGAACATTACATGCAAGCATTGGATACTGTTCGTTGGCATGTGGTGCTGATATTCTTTTTGCCGAGGCGATGGCCGAGGAAGGATGTGAGGTGGTGTTGCTCATTCCCTTTGATAAAACTGATTTTGTTAATACCAGCATTCAGTTTGCCGGTGAAGCGTGGATCAAGCGATATGAAGAGTTGGTAAATAAATATCCGGTTACTCAGGTAGCGAAAGATTCGTATGGTGGGAACGATGATTTATTCTCACTGCTTGGGAAAGCCGTTTTTGGATCGGCCGTTCTGCGCAGTCAAATGTATCATCAAGAACCCTACCTGCTAACGGTTCTTTCTGAATTTGACTTGAAGCAAAAGGAAGGTGGTACTCGTGATACGGTCAAAGCCTGGCCTTTTCCACAACGACATACCAATATCAATCCTAATGTGATGTTCACTCCGGCCGATATAAAACCGGCTATCGGTGACATGCCCAAAGTTTCCTTTGAAAAAATTGCAGACAGACCCGTTCTATTTATGGCCTGCATTGAATTGGGTGGCGTTTTGGTGATGGAAAGAGAACGAATCGAGAAACTTGTGAATACAATCGCTGAAGAACAGCAATTTTCATTTAAACTGTGTGAGGTTGCTGAAACAACCATACTATTAGGGTTGGATACAGAGATTGCTTTAATGGACGTAGTTCGTTCAATCTGGATTAGCACTGCGCCTTTTAAGCCAGAAAAGCCGATCAGGATAGGATTGCATGTTGCACCTGTCTATGTTAGAAAAATAGAAGATGATAGTAATGTGAAAAGCCTACAGGCGATCTGTCAATTTGCCTCAGTAGGAAGTATATGCGCGACTATGGGATTCGCTTCTGTTCTTGCATTACATCCCAAGAAGTTTCAACTTGATTACATTGGAGTAATTCAATTGCCCAGTCAGGAAGAAAATAGTAATCTGTATCGGGTTAAAATTTCACCCTAATCTATTTTGTTATTTTGATTTCATCAACTACACTGCCTTGAGCGTCAATTTGCTTTAGCGTAAGCATTTCTGAGGTTGTTTCAATTAATGTAAAGGTATGGATATTCGAAAACATTTTGGCCGTAAAAGGCACCCAGTTTTCTTGTGGCTCATGTTTCCAAAGATCCGGTTTGCCGCTTAAGGAAGGATCATACAATGGGGCACCGCCTGCGCCTGTAACGATATAAATAATTCCTTTCGGTTTGGTGTTGGTGATACCATCAAAATTTTCATCAAGTGTAAATGTTCCATCCACTCGCCCTTCTTCAGTAAGAATGTATTGGGTTCCGTCTTTATTTTTTTTCGGATCAAAGGTGAGCGGTAAACTGCGCTGATAATTATGGACATGACCATTTAAGACCAAATCTACCTTAAGTTTTTCCAGTTCGGGTGACAAAAGTCGCATCTGCTGATAATCATAATGTGCTTTGCTGGAATTAAATCCGGGATGATGAAAGGAAACTATTTTCCACTCAGCTTTACTTCTATTCATGTCATCTCTTAGCCATTGAATAAGTTCTGCCGAAAGTGGATTAACATAGGGATTGGCATCCAGACATGCTATGTGAACGTTCCCATAATCAAAAGAGTAATTTGACATTCGCGGAAAACGGGAATCTGTGTTTTTCTTAAATGACTTTACCAATTCTGAACTGCCTCTCACCTCTGTGGAATGGTTTGTATAGAATCCATTGAGAGGTAAATCGTTATAATAAAAATACGCCAGGCCATCGTTGGTTTTTTCCAGATCGGCACCAAAAACATCATGATTCCCAAGTAGGAGATAGAACGGAATGGATTTCATTAAGGGTGCTCCCAGGGTTTTGCTGGCTGTTTTTGAATTATAGTATGGAAAAAATTTAGTTATGTACTCTTTGGCTAAACCATTTTGATACACGTTGTCTCCGGTTACCAATACAAATTGAGGCTTTTGTTGAAAGATTTGATACGCTATTTCAGCTTGCTGCAGTGTGCCGGCTCCACAATCGCCCAGCACGGCAAATTTAACCTGTGATAATTTGCTGCGTGAATTGAATGATCCACTATTAATGTGTTGGCCATTTAATGAGATTTGAAAACTATATTCACAATCAAATTTTAGTTTGCTTAAAGTGGCGCGATAGAGATAGGTTGTCTTCCCGTTAAAATGTAATTTTTTTGAAGATACCTTTGCAGATGATGCATTTTGATCATTTCCAACTTGATTAAATTGAAGTGTAAATTTTCCTGGAATACTGTCTGTTTGCCAGATAATGGTTTTGTCCTCCCGCGAAAGCGAAGGAGAATTGCCGGGTTGTATGTAAGGGTCAACAATAAATCGCTGACTAATAGAAGCAATGCTGAAGGTAATTAATAATGTAGTTAGATTAATAATTTTAATGATCATACCAAATATTTATTAATATTAAGTCTTTTTTTTTGTGCTACTAAGGCCATATAAATGTATCAAAATCCTTAATCAAGCGTTGAAAAAATTACACTTATTAGACTTCTAAATCCATTGTCTGAGGCTTAGCAAGTTAGTATATTTGAGGCTATGCCATCTGTAATTCCGGGATATGAATATGACATCTTTGTTTCATATCGCCATAAAGATAATAGGAGTACGTTGGGATCCTTCCAAGGTCAAAGCCAGGTTAGTAATGGATGGGTAACGGACTTTGTAGAGGAACTCAAAAGGGAGCTGGAAAGTACACTAAAGGATGATTTGTCTATCTATTTTGACTCCAATCCAATAGATGGTCTTTTAGAATCGCACAACGTAGATAAAAGCCTTGAAGGAAAACTTAAGGCAGTAATTTTTATTCCCATACTTTCCCAAATTTATTGCGACACAAAAAGTTTTGCCTGGCAAAATGAATTTTGTGCTTTCAATAGAATGGCATTGCGGGATTCATTAGGCCGTGATATCAAATTACGAGATGGAAATGTAGCGAGCCGGGTTTTACCAGTAGCCATCCATAATTTAGATGCAGAAGATCGCAATCTGTTTGAAACAGAGTTGAATTCTAAACTCCGATCTATTGATTTTATTTTTCGTTCACCGGGAGTCAATCGCCCACTTCGTGCGGATGACAATCGTCAGGATAATGCTAATAATCTATTTTACAGGGATCAAATCAATAAGGTGGCTAATGCCATAAAGGAAATCATCCATGCTATAAAATATCCTGGTCGGGTTTCTGAGTCCTATTCAGAACAACTTAACAACGAAATTGCAGACCTTGCCAAAGATGAACAAAAAAGCAAGTCTGAGCAAAATTTAATTGATCGGTCCTTGGCGGTCCTCCCTTTCGTGAGTTTATCACATGATGCCTCACAGGAATACTTTGCTGATGGAATTACCGAAAATATTCTTATTCAACTTTCCGGGAATAATCAGCTTCGGGTGATTTCGCGAACATCGGTAATGCGTTATAAGAAGACTACAAAATCAGCTCCTGAAATAGCAACCGAACTAGGAGTAAAATTTATTCTGGAAGGCAGTGCTCAAGCACATGGAAATAAAGTAAGAATTAATGTTCAACTGATTGATGCAATTAAAGACCAACCTGTTTGGTCGAAAGTATTTGTTGAAAGTCTGGATGATATTTTTGAGATCCAAAATAGTGTTGCGGAGGTGGTTTCAAAAGAACTCCATACTTCCATTAATACGAGTCCTGTCACTAAATCCAAAGAAGTTCCTACCAAAAATCGGGAGGCGTATGATCTCTTTCTAAAAGGCCGGCATGCGTTCAATCAATGGAGTGTGGATGGTTATCGCACGGCATCTGATTATTTCAGGCAGGCTCTTGCAAAAGACCCTGAATTTAAGCAGGCATATTCATACCTGGCTAGTTCATTCTCAGCCCGGATGTCATGGAATGGAGATCTTTCTCCCCAAGAAGCCAAGGATCAAATTGAGATCTATTTGAATGAAGCATGGAAACGTGGTCCAACGGATAATGATTATTTGACGAAAGCATTTGTTGAATTCTTTATAGTGAAAGATTTTAAATCGACCGAGGAGTTATTGTTGAAGGCAATCGAACTGGGGCCAAATAACGCAATGGTGCTCTATACCTATAGTTATCTACTGAACTCAATGGGGCGACATGAGGAAGCTATGAGTATGGTGGAAAAAGCGAAAGCAATTGACCCGCTCACGGTTGCTTATTTTAATTACCGATTCTTAGGACTCTACCTGTTGGGTCGGTATGATGAAGCATTGGATACGCTTAAGGAGTCGCTTCAATTGTACCCAACGGTTTTGCGCTTTTATGACTTTTTAGGCCGGCTTTATCTCACGCAAAATCGATATGAAGAAGCGATTGATGTTTTATTGAAAGGCCTTCGTACCTCCAAGATTCGACCTCCCTCTATGATTGCCTATCTTATTGGAGCCTATGCAGGCATGAATAAACAAGCGAAGGCAAGTGAATTGTTAGATGAACTCTTGAAGAGGAGTGAAGCAGGAGAGAAAGGAGTTAACATCTACCTGACCCATGCGTTTGCCCAACTGGGAGATTTAAACAAAGCTGCTCACTGGCTAACCAAGGCACGCGAGACAAACGACATTGATTTAATTTGGTGGAACGTAGATCCTTTACTCAAAACCCTGAGGGATTCAATCGGTAAGAATACTACTACAGACACAGCCGATTTTACTGCTGCTGAAAAATATATCGCTGAAATGTTGGAGCATAAAATGCCACATCACCATTATCATAATATTGAACATGTTTATGATGTACTAACAGCGGCACAAGTGATTGGCGATCAAGAACAACTTACCGATGAAGAGCAGTCTTTGCTGCGACTGGCCGCCCTGCTTCATGATTCGGGGTTTGTTCAATCACCCAAAAATCATGAAGAGAAAGGTGTGGAAATAGCAAAAGAGATTCTTCCAATCTATGGCTTAAGTGTTGATCAGATCAATCAGATTTCCGGAATGATTATGGCAACTAAAATCCCCCAGACACCCACTACACATTTGGAAAAAATCCTGTGTGATGCCGATCTTGATTATTTAGGTCGTGATGATTTCTATGACATAGGAAGGCGACTCTTATTAGAGTTAAAAGAAGCGGGAGTTGTAGAAACAGAGCGGGAGTGGAATCTCGTACAAAAAACATTTCTTGAATCGCACCGATATCATACACGCTTCAGTAAAGAAAATAGAGAAGGAAAGAAGCATCAACACCTGCAAGAGATAAGCGCGAAGTTCAGGCGGTAATCTCTTCTTTCTTGTGTACTTTCAGGTCGGTGGTAGCATTCTCAATAAAGTACATATCAATTTCTCCAATATTCTTAGCTGAAATCTTTCCGCGATGTAAACATTGATAATGATCGCTAATTTGGCGGTAGGTAGCAGCGGAGATATTTACTTTACCCGGCTCTCCATTAGATTCCATTCTACTTGCGATGTTTACTGTATCTCCCCAGATATCATATGCATATTTCTTTTTCCCCACTACTCCGGCAACTACAGGCCCTGTATGAATTCCAATTCTTAATTCCCAGGCAGCAATACCGCCAGTATTTTTTTCACGTTGTCGCTTTTGCATGTACGCTTGCATGGCCAAGGCAGCTTTCACGGCATCTAAGGCGTGCGTTTCATTAACGGATGGAATGCCCCCTGCGCACATGTAGGCATCCCCAATGGTTTTAATTTTTTCCAGGTTATGTTTCACGATGATATCGTCAAAGGCCATGAAGTATTCATTTAATTCAGCTACCAGTTGAATAGGCGTGAGCTTTCCGGCAATGGTTGAGAATCCCTTGAAGTCAGTGAACAGAACGGTTACATCATCGTAGAACTGAGTTTTGGCATGTCCATTTTTTTCTAACTCACGCGCTGTTTCTTCCGGTAAGATATTTAGTAGTAGATCTTGAGATCGATCGCGCTCATCTTTAATGATTTTATTGGTTTTGCGCACATATTTGTAGCGGTTATAAAATCCTAAGATCACGAGTATCAATAAAAATCCGGTAACACCGGCAGCATAATTAACTAGCTTCTGGCGTTGGATAGTTGCTTCCTTTAAGGCTTGATCAGCCGTGAGCAATTCTATTTCGTTTTCCTTTTTATCAAGATCAAAGTTGAACTGAAGCTGCTGCACTTTCCGATCATTGTCTGCATTGTAAAGAATATCCTTCATAGAGCTAAACAACGTATCATATCCATAGGCTTTCTTAAAATCACCCAGGGCAGCATAAGCATGGGCTAATCCTTCATAGGCTTCTTTCAATTGAATTTTAGCGCTGATTTCTGTGGCGAGCAATTCAGCATCGTGATAGTAGTAGACAGATGATTTCACCTGGCCCATCATTTTATTTGTTTTCGCAATGCCTAATAAACTTTGAGTTATTTCTAATTTACCGTTTAAACTACGGGCAATTTCTAGCGCTTTGTTTTGATACATGAGCGCTTGTGTATAATCTCCCGCTTTCGCATAGATTTCCCCAATTAAATTCAATGGAAATGTGGCATCAATCGTGCCTCTATACACTTCCAATGATTGATCAAAGTAATAGATAGCAGAATCGTTCCGTTGTTTCTTTTTATAGATTTCACCTAGGTTCATAGAAACAGTGGCTTCGCCATCTTCGTAATTAATTGCGCGAAAAATGGGAAGTGCTTTTTGGAAGTATTCCAAGGCCTTATCAACAGTAGCCGGTTTATTGTTGTAGACTGTGCCGATTCCATTAAGAGCCGTTCCTATCCGCAAGGAATCTTTTAATTCTTCAGAAATTTTAAGAGAGCGTAAATGAAAATCAATAGCTTTTGTATCGTCACCAGCATTAAAATACGTGGAGCCAAGATTACTTAAAATATTAGCCACGCCTGCCTTAAATCCAATGGAATCAAAAAGTGATAGGGAATGCTGAAATTGCGAGGCAGCTTCGGGATAATTAGATTGGTAATAATACCCAAGGCCAATCGCCTTAAATGCATATGCCTCGCCTTTCGGAAACTTAATCTTCCTGGCAAGCCTTTGACCCTGAACCCCAAACTGGACGGATTCTTTTGGATTCTCTCCTAAGTACAGATTACTAAGTGAGATCAAATTATTTACTTTCAGAGAATCATCCGCCTGACCGGCAATCTTATTTTTAAGATTTTCAATTTCATAGTTCTGTGCCAGCCCCGTATACGGGGAGCATAAGATTACGTATAGAAAGATAATTTTGTACCGGATCATTAAACTATAGCAGATTCGGCATTAAGTTACAATGATTTAATCACTTGAGGGTCGAGGAGTATAAAAAAATAACGGAGGATTTAACCTCCATTATTTAAGTTAGCCATTCGATAAACGCTTTACTCCTTATGGATTTTAAGTACATGCGCACCAGTTGGATTATTAATCTTAAGAATATAAATACCTCTATTCATATCTGAAAAATCAATTTCCAATGTGTTTGTCTCTTTTTGCCAGGCGCCTTTCACTGGGTACGATTTACCTATTCCATCTATCAATAAAATAGTTGATTGGTCTTGAGGTTCATTCATTGAAATGGTAAGAAAGTCTTTAACTGGGTTTGGATATGCATGAATTTCTAAAGATTGTTTCTCCGATTTCACCTCGGCCTGAGTGATGTAATTAACTTCCGGACTACCACTTTTTGCAGAAGATGAACCTGTGCGACCAGGACCAGGTTTGATCGCTATCTGCTGGGCTACCCAAACCTCACTTTGAGAAGCAACTGCGATCTTGTTTCCGGTGTCGCCTTTCTCGTGTTTATTATAAAACGCCATCATGTTTGAGGTAAGTCCATTTTGATTGTTAGGTTCGTCATATACTTCAGTTGTTCCTGCTGGTGGAGTCCACGTAGCATCTTTCTTATTCGAATAAAATGCCAAGACCAGCGTATTGCAAAAATTAGTGGTTATGGAAGGTGCAATTGCTGAATAGGATTTGTTACCGGAGTCACCGCCAAATGCATTTATTGGATGGATGGGATCGGCCCCTTCAATTCTGGAAATGCCTATGGACCACTTTGGACTATTGCTGAGATCAAATGTATAGGTTAATGGTTCATTGTTGCCGGTGACCTTATAGAGGGTAGCTAATCCTAGATTATTGCCTTGACTCGAAGTTTGAATTAAATTCCATCCAACAGGAGGTATGACCGTTGTGCTACTTCCTTTTTCGTAGACAATTCCGGCAATTAGCAGATCACCAGAGCTAGTGCCTGATGGTTTATTAACGATAGGAGGACTACTTGCACCAGAACCACCTGCCGTTTCATAGGATAGGATAACTGGCAAAGCAGGACAAACGATTATAATTGATGTTGTCGCTGTGGAAGGATAGTAATTATCATTACCTGCGAAACTAGCCACAACCTGGTAGGTTCCTATTTCAACGGGTTGGCCTATACCAGGAGTATAACTAAATGTCACAGCAGGGCTCAGTATATTGTTTATTCCTCCTACACCAAATGCATATCCTGTGGCTCCTTTTTCAGTGCCATCATATTCAAACGTGCCTCCCGTTAGATTTATAGTCGAATTTGCTTTAACTATTGTAAAAGCGGCTGTGTTATAAGTTATTAAGTAGTTTCCAAGGACTACACTTGGACTTAAGGTAGCGGTTATTGTATAGGGAGAACCTACTACATTCTCACCTGACGAACGGCTATAGGTTGCTGTTACGTTATCCGAGGAAAGGAACCCGTTTAACGATCCTGTAAAGGAAGGATCCACAGATCCAAATATCTTACTGGATGCTGTAGGGGTTACTGAAGCAATTTTCCTTTGAATAATAAATTCAAGTGCCCCCTCGGATCCATGGTAATTGGTGTTGCCATCAAATGTTGCTATTACTCGGTATGTACCAGCAAAAATGGGTGCTTGTGAAGATGAGCCATAGGTAGTTTGTCCAATACCGCTATACAGCAGAGTAACTGCGGGCGTTAGTACTTCTTCTTCGCCACTCACTCCGAACGCAAAACCGGAAACTGGCTTAGGGGTACCATCATATTCAAAATCTGGAGTAATTATTTTTACTGCCGAATTTGCTTTTGACAGAGTTAAATTTCCGTAAGCATACTTTAAAACATAATTAACAGGTTCGCCAGGTTGTAGGTCGGTGGTAATTAATTCAACCTGAGGTATGATTTGATAAGTACCTGCATCAACAATTCCGGTGCTTGGTTTCAAGTTTCCGCTTCCATCTTTTAATTGATAAGAAACGGAAGAAATAGTAGAGGCGACATCATCCACATATTTAAAGCCATTGACTGTAATGCCATAATCGGGCTGAGGTTGTCCGTACACACCGCTGGCATCGTTACTGGCAATTGTTAATGTGTCTTTAAGAATGGTCAGAGTTCCGGTTCCATAACTAATATCAAAATTGCTGGATAGGTCTGTAAGGAATGCTCCGGGCACAATATAATGGGTGCCTGCTGTTGTTCCGGTAACCATGTTAATGGAAAGCAGTTCCGGTAATTCGTAATACTCTTCACCATCCTCAAGGATCGGAGGATCGTTATTAATTACATCCAATGAATCGATAATCACAACTACATCGCTGTTGCTGGATACACTATCCGCACCCACGGTTTGACTATTAACCAGCGCTCTTGAATTGACCAAGGCTCTTGAATTGACCAAGGCACGTGAGTAGTTAACCAAGGCGCGGGAATAATTGACTAACGCACGCGAATTAACCAACGCTCTTGAGTTTACCAGTGCCCTTGAATAGTTAACCAACGCTCTCGAATTTACAAGCGCTCTTGAGTTTATCGTAATTAATTCAGCGGTATCGGGATTTATCTGATAATCAAAAATGGATTGCTTATCAAAATCTATCACGTAAGTCGAATCGATTACTTCAACACCATTTACTAATGCCCGTGAGTAATTAACCAGTGCGCGTGAGTTTACCAGCGCCCGGGAACTAACTAAGAAACTAAGATTCTGAAGATCTGAATTTACCAACGCCCGCGAATAATTGACCAGGGCTCTCGAATCAACCAAGGCAATAGCATTGTCAGCAATGATATCAGTATGATCCGTATTGAGTGTGCTCAGAAACGATTCGTTTGATTCAACGTTGGTGCTATCATACTGATAGGTGTAAGAAATTTTATTATCAAATTTTTCTCCATAGAAAGCTTCAATATTATTGGGAGTAATTTTGAGTGGCATTTTTTCAATGGTGAGAATTCCATTTACAAATGTGTAGTCATAAAGTTCTCTGAAAGAAATGTCAATTTCGCTGCTCACTTCTATGGCCCTTACACCTACATTAGAAAGGCTAGTTGCAGCCGAGTAAAATTGTATGTTTAATCCTACATCCTCAAGACTAAGAATTGAGGAATCAGGATTAAGTAATTGATCATCTACAAAGACCGATGCCGTAAATTCAGGCACGCGTTCTCCAAACTTTTTAACTTTATTATCCGCTTTTACCACCACCTTTTTTTTCACTATACTATTGAAGAAAAGTGAATCTGATGCCCCTCCGTCAAGGCCGCTGGGAGTAATCGAGGAGGTGATCACTTGAATCGGAGGATTACCAAAAAATTGTGGAATGGTAGTTTGTAGTTCGGTTGAATTTATGAAGCTGGTTGTTAATGGAGTGCCACGAAAGGTTATAGCCGATGAAGGTGTTAAGTTTTTCCCAACCACGCTTAACGGAATGGGATGCTGGCCGGGTACTAAAGTAGTATCGTATACTAATGCTGTAACGGTTGGGGCCGGTGCAGCAATGGTAGCTAATGAGGCATCCGCTTGAATAAATCCAAATCCTGATTGAACATCGTATTGGTCTGTAGGATTTAGAGTATGCATATCTTTTGCCGACTGCTTAAGAAGTTGCCGGATTTCTTCCGGAGTGTATTTCGCTCCGTTATAATACTTTGCCCGGCCTTGTTGGAGAAGTGCCGCTACCGCTGCTGCATGCGGAGCCGCTGCTGAGGTTCCGAAGAAATTGAAAAAGCCATCATTCCCTGCCGGCAAATCCAGATCAACATCTAATCCGCCTAAGCGCACGGATGTATTAACTCCGTTTGGTGCAATAAAATCTGGTTTTTTTCGATCCTCTGAATTAACGGTCGTTCCTCCACGTGATGAAAAAGAAGCAACCGTAAATTCTTCGGCACCTTCTGGGCGTGCATATCCAAACGCTTCCGTGTTACTATAGAGAACGGCACCGACCGTCATAGCGCCTTTAGCATTGGCCTGACCGACAATAGTTGAAGTGCCTGTATTGTGTTCATTGAAGGTGAGTTTGTCACCTCGAAAGACGATGTATTTGAAACGAACGTTATCGGTTCCGGCTGCTCTAACAATCATGATGTTAGTTGTTGATTCAACGTTGACAGTAAAGGGCAAAACTTCGATGGGATCTCCACCAAGATTGTTTCGGTTAAACCCAAAAAGTGTAGAGCCGGAATCATTGGTCAGGTATATATCAAGGTCGTTGGTTGTTCCTGTAGTTTGTCCTAACGAATAGATTGGATCTTCCCATTGAAGTACGATGGTATAGGTTCCAGGACCTACGGTAATATTTTGAAAGATGTCGCCCCCCGCATAATTATGGGCAGATCCGGCTATCTCTGATGGAGTAGTTGCCGGAGAAAAAATTCCTTCGTATGATTTATTTCCAAAATTCCCGGCTGATGTAAAATAGGAGACCCCTTGAGCAGCGACATAATCAACCGCTTGAGCCACCTTACCATCTTGGAAAAATGGTTCTGTGATATAGGTGATGTCGTCAACAATAATATCACACGCATTTTGTTGGAGTTCTTTAATTCCTTTGGCGAAATCATTGGCACTAACATAACCGGTGCGAAATGCTAAGGTTGCTTCGGGAGCAATGTCATGGATAATTTGCAGCATAGCCCGACCTTCATCAATTCCTCCAAAAGGAGAATCTTTCAATACCGTCACATTTGCGGGGAGATCTTTATTATCAACATCCGCTCCGGCAGGATTACCGGGCTGTTTGTTATAACTATCCGATAATACACCCACTTTAACTCCTTGACCAGTGAGATTATATCCCAATCTAACCAGGTCACTGCGCATGGCATTGTCACCTTTTGTAGTAGTGATTCCTCGATTTCCTACTGCGGGATAGGCAGGACGAACATAGTTAATTAAGTCGGGTAACTCGTTAAGAAGGGTTAAATTCGCAATGGGAAAGAATCCAATGATGATCAAAGAACTCCCGTCATTATCAAAATCAGAATCTTCCAGACCATACGCTGGATTTCTTAACGTTGTTAAGAGCGTATTAAATTGTCCCACCTTAGAGATCACCTCAATTAAAACGTTCTGATCGGAAAATGTATAAATAATATTAGGACTCCCCGAATCGGGAGGATTCGTACTACCTGCCAGCGCATTTAATTCAGAGCCAATAATATCCGTAACCTTGCCATTCGTAGGCGGAGTGTAGTACGGACAGATCTCTGAATACGTTATGACTACTGCATCCGTTGCACTACACGCTACTGAAGAGGATGTGGAATACGTATCTTTTACCACTACTGAATAAGTTGTTGTTACAGGGGTAGCAATTGAAATACTAGCACCAGTCCCCACTGAGGTGGAATTTGCGAACCATTCAAATGTATACGAGCCTGTTCCTCCAGTTGCGGTTGCCGAAAGAATTGCAACATTGTTTTCAAAACAAACTGTTGCATCAGGCCCGGCATTTACAGAAAGAGGGCTATTTACTTGTACAACAACTTCATCGGTAGCCGTGCAACCGGAACCATTTAACCGGGTAACCGTTACCGCATAAGTTGTGGTTGTTGATGGAGTTACAAGGATGGTTGGAGTCGTTGCTCCATTGCTCCATGCATAAGAGTATGGACCGCTTCCACCGGTTACTGTTGCCGCGAGGGTAACCTGATTTGCTTCTGCACAAACAGCAACATCCTGACCTAAACTAACAACGATTGGAGTATTGTTAAGCGTTACCAGGGCAACATCTGTTGCTGTGCAGCTGCCTGAAGTAACCGTTAAGGTATAAGTTCCTGCCTTATTAACAGTGGGTGTTGCAGTAGTTGCACCCGATACAATGTTTCCGCCATTACTGGCTACCCAGCTAAACGAAACTCCGGTAGTTGTTGAAGATCCATTTAGTTGTACGGTTGGGTTAGTGCAGGTTATAACTTTATCGGCACCCGCATTGGCAGTAGGTGTTGTGCAGGTTTGAAAGGGTTCATAAACAATAGTGACACCACTTTGCACATTCACTTGCGTACCACTCCAAAGTGCACCCGTAATATCTGTATTTCCAGTTCCCGAGCCAACATTGATAGCAGCATAGGGTGCCCATACCGTACCTAGCCATTTTGATTTTGAGTTGGATGATCCATTTGCGATATCAAAGGCATAGTTTGATGAACCTAATCCTGTTCCATGAACTTCTGTGAAGATGCGCGAAGCACTTCCTCCGTTTATGGTGGTGACGCTAAGTTTACCCAAACTCACATTATTGTGCACATAAATCAAAATGGTACCTGTTGGATTGTTCTGAAAATCAAAGACGAAACTGTTTGAATTCTTATTATCAATTTGATCGAATACATAAACGCCTGTGCCTTGAAAGGTAAGGGTCTGATTTCCTGAAAGCTTGATATCATCATATCCGCCAGGAGTAATTGACCTAGTCTTTGTAATATCGGCCATTTGAGGATAGGGTGGAAAGTTCGTTATCAAAGGCAATGAGGGAAACAGGGGAAGCGAAGGTGCTCCGGTTATATTGCCTCCGGCAGGGTTTGGCCCCGTATAGGTGGTTCCGGTTGGGTGGGTTACTTTTCCAGCAACGGTTCCACCACCTACAGAAATATTCCCTTTTACGTCTATGTTACCACCCAGATTTGCGTTTGATCCAACAGAAAGAATATTGCCGGAAGCGTTAAATAAATTGGAGGCTGCAATCTTGCCGGTAACTGTATTGCTATTGGCGAGTACGATTGTGCCTTTACTAAAGATGCTCCCACTAATATTCGATGTTCCGGTAGTCTTTACAAGTTTAAAACTACCAATAGCTCCCCCGGAGACAGTGGTTGAACTTGAAAGCTGAACGGCATAACCCGGACTGCTGCAACCGGATGTTCCTGGACCACCATCCCCCGAGAACAATACAAAATCAGACATTTGTAACTGTTGCACGGCCTGGCCATAAGCACAAACTGAGGCTGTCAGGACAGTTAAAATGATCGACACCTGATACAACTTAAAAAGAAAACCCTTGGATACTCTCCTTGCAGAGGTTACTGATTCAAACTTTTTGTTGCTAAATGTCTTTTTCATAAGCTTAAACGGGTTAGGCAGCCTTTATTGAACAGAGGTAACGATTCAATGTAAGAATCATGTAATTTATGAATAAATGATGATAACATCATGATTGTAACCCTCAGCGCACTTGAAGGCAAGTAAATATTTCAAGACACTTTTCTAAGAGCGTAATTCCCTAAAAAGTAGCCTTTTCTTCCTTTTTTGGCAGGTTTCTGATCGATATTGAATCGTTTAAATTCTATGTCTTCTCTAAGTTTATAATTAGTCGGCTTTTGTGTAGGACGAAAGGGGGTGTATGCTGTCCGAATAGCGTGATAATTTTACCTAAAAACCATAGTTTTTGGTCCCCAGGACAAAAAAAACCCGGATCAATTTACATTGATACCAGAATTAGGTAGACTTATAGAGATTAAGCCAACAGATTATGATGAAGCTTTCCATAATCATTCTTTTAGTAGTGATCACCAATTGGGTGACAGTTGCTCAACCTTCCAATCTGTTTGAGGAAGAAGCATTGATTGAAATTAGTTTATCAGGACCTATCTCAGAGTTGATGAAGGATCGGGGCAATGATTCTCACTATCATCCCTTAACATTGACTTATAAAAGCTCTAACGTTAACCCAACTGTAATTCCCATTAAGGTGAAAACCCGCGGTCACTTTCGAAAACTTAAGTCGAACTGTACTTATCCACCGTTGTTGTTGAATTTTTCAAGTGAAACAACGAAGAGCACAATATTTGAAAATCAAAATAAATTAAAATTAGTAACGGCATGTCGTGATGATAAATACGTGATCAGAGAATACCTGGTTTATAAACTCTATAGTTTGATAACTCCAAAATCTTTTCAAGTTCGGTTGGTGCGAGTAGTATTGGAAGATACGGGGTCGAAATCAAAAAGCTCTGAACCGTTTTATGGGATACTCATTGAAGATGAGGATGAGATGGCCAAAAGAAACCATGCATTTTCCGTTGATGGCAAGTTGGTTAGGCCAGAGCAAACTCAAAAAGATGACTTTCTAATGATGGCAACCTTTGAATATATGATTGGCAACACGGATTGGTCTGTTCAGTATTTACAGAATGTGAAATTGATCTCCACGGACTCAACGGCATTGCCATATACGGTTGCCTATGATTTTGATCATGCGGGCATTGTGGGTGCGCCTTATGCATTACCAGCTGCCGAGTTAATGTTAAACTCAACGCGTCAGAGGCGTTATCGCGGCTACTGCATCAAAGACATGAGTCAATTTGACCCTGTGATTGCAAGATTCAATCAGCTAAAGGATGAGATCTATAAAGTTTATTCAAGTAATGTCGTTGATGACGAACGATATGTGAAGGCAACATTAAAGTACCTTGATGATTTTTATGAAACCATTAATAATCCGAAACGACTCAATTACGAATTTGATTATCCATGCCGCCCCGATGGTACAGGTAATGTGGTGATTCAGGGATTAAAGAAAAATTAATAATCGCCAACGGTTTCTTCCAACTGATCTAATGCTTTTTGAAGTTGCTCATCATTGGGAGCCACTCCATGCCATTTGTGTGAACCCATCATGTAATCCACCCCAAAACCCATTTCGGTTTTCATTAAATTAAGCACGGGTTTACCATTTCCTGAAAGCGATTTTGCTTTTTCAAGACCCATGAGAACATCGTCCATCTTATTACCATCAAACTCTTGAACCATCCATCCAAATGATTCCCACTTAGCTTTAAGATCTAGTAACGATAAGATTTTATCAACCGGACCATCAATTTGCTGGCCGTTATAGTCAATGGTAGCAATTACATTATCCGTTTTGTTGTGAGCGGCATACATAGCGGCTTCCCACACCTGACCTTCCTGCTGCTCGCCATCACCCATTAATACATAGACAAGACTTTTATCACCATCTAGTTTTTTAGTTTGTGCTGCACCTAAGGCAACAGAAAGACCTTGCCCTAATGAGCCAGATGCAATCCGGATTCCAGGGAGATGTTCATGGGTTGCCGGATGGCCCTGCAGTCGTGAATTTAGAAATCGAAAAGTTGCTAACTCTTTAGGCTCAAAATATCCGGCACGGGCAAGGGTCGCATACCAAACCGGAGAAATATGTCCGTTGGAAAGAAAGAATAAATCTTCACCCTTACCATCCATGTTAAATTTTGGATCGTGTTTAAGAACTTGAAAGTATAGGGCAACAAAAAAATCGGTACAGCCTAAAGACCCGCCCGGGTGACCTGATTGGCAGGCATGCACCATGCGGACAATGTCCCTACGGATTTGACTGGCAGTTTTTTTAAGTTGGGGAAGGTCTTGCTTAGCCATGCTGTTTTGATTTTTGCCTGCAAGATAAAGCACCTCACAGGATAATAAAACAACAAGCTAAGTAGTTCTACTTTTTCTTTTTGGCGGCCTTCTTCGCTGGCTTTGCAGCAGTTTTCTTTGCAACTTTTTTTACTGCCTTTTTGGTCGCTGGTTTTGGAATGGTGCCATCTAAAATTTGTTCAGCGTGATTCTTAGTATCTACCTTTTCGATTACTTCCGCGATAATACCTTTCTCATCAATAATATAAGTGATGCGTGCAGTGCCCATATACTTTCTGCCGTACATAGATTTCTCAATCCAGGCTCCAAATTTGTTATGAACTGATTTGTCCGGGTCGGCTAATAGGCGGAAGGGTAAACTTTCCTTAGCAATAAATTTCTTGTGAGTTTTTTCATCATCGGTACTGATTCCAAAAACTTCATAGCCTGCTCTCTGCAAAGCCTTATAGTTATCGCGCAGGCTACAGGCTTCTGCCGTGCAGCCGGGAGTCATGTCTCGTGGGTAAAAGTAAAGCACCACTTTCTTTCCTTTGTAATCTGACAATGAAACTTCCTTACCATCCTGGTCCTTCGATTTAAAATCAGGAGCCTTTGAGCCAATCGCAAGTGCCATGTTATATTTTTTGTTTGAAGATACTTTCATTGCCGGCCTGATCAACAATTTTTAATTCAAAATCTCCAGCAAGAGCCTTTGAAGAATCAGCTTTTTCCGATTTTAAGATTCCGGTTTTGTAATCATATACCATAAGTAACCATTGGCCATTAATGCTTGCCTCGAAATAGGCGATTCCCGAAAGGTTATCTTTTATTTTGAATCGTGCGGCAGCAGTTGATAACCCAATTTTTGTGATCGTTGGTGGAATGGTATCTCTCAGAAAAGTAAACTGACCAAAGTCGCGGGTACTAAATTTTACACGACTGTTCTTCCATTCGCTAGGTACAAAAGCATACCCTTTTCCTGCCTTGCGATATAGGCCAAGGTCGCGGGATTGAAAGTAGGTGGCTCTTGGCTTGAGCGTTACCGCAATACTTTTATTCAGGGGAATAGTACGATTGCCAATAGAAAAGATTTCCTGTTTGCTTAGTGTATCATACGCTATTTCCAAAAAAGCGGTATCGTAAAGAGATTGATTGGGAAATTCAATATCCATCAGGTCACTGTAATATGTATAGGCTGTTTCAGAGGGAACACGATCTTTGAAATTGAATTTAATAGACCCCTGGCAGGTTTGAATCGAATCCGGGAGAATACTTTGTAAGTTTATCAGGTAGACTTGTCGGTTGCTCCCTTCATAGGTACGGGAAACAGAAGTTGATTTTCCATGTTGCCAAACATTGACTGTGGCTTCATTCGATGAACAACTTTTGATATCTATTTTTAGAGTGTTCTCAATAATTTCCGTTTCATAGGGTTTGCTCATTGCATTGAGAAGGGGAGTTTCCTCGACTAACGGTGAAGACTTCAGTTCAAAATGGACTTTACTGATATTTCCATTAAAATCTTTTAATCGTATTTCAACCGGTATTTCTTTTTCTTTAACCAGAATGCCGGTTTTTCTTGGAACGCCCGGATAATAATCTAACCGGTTGCCATCATCAATGTATAATTTGTTGAAACGATTACCACTTAATCCAAGAGTTTGGTAATCCATTACGGCAAGGATTCTGCGGGTTTCATTAAAATCAACTTTATCGATTGATTGAGTGAAAACAAGTTGATGATCAACTATCATTTCAATGAAGTTGATGCCATAACGAAAGCGTGAGTTCTCCATTTTATCATGCGCCAACACTTCAACGCCAATGGTGCCTTGCGCAAGTATTGGATAAGGAAGAGAGTAGGTGTCACCTTTCTTTATCACTGAAAATTCAAAGCGACCAAATTGATCATTGATCCTCGATTTTGAATCCATTGTTTTCAAGGCAACTTTAAAAACCAGGGGGGCTAAATTGTCACGCACTTCGCTAAACTCATAGACGAGCGGATTAGTGGCTTCGTTATTTTGATTGCGCACTTCAAAGTGTAAATGTGGGCCACCTGAGCCACCTGTATTTCCAGAGAGCCCCAAAAGCTCGCCTTTACTCACTTTAAACTGGTTGGGGGTAAACGCTAAATCAATTTCGGAAACTTTGCGTGAGTACCGTTCCTTTCTAATATAATCGCCAACGGTTCCTTTAAATTCATCAAGGTGCGCATATACTGTCGTATTGCCATCGGGGTGGGTAACATAGAGTACATTCCCATAACCACCTGTAGTGGCGGTTGCTCGCGATACATAGCCATCATCGGCACACAAAACTGGAACTCCTATGCCTGGTGTGTCAATATCAAGACCTGCATGAAAATGCGTATCACGCAGTTCTCCCATGGTTCCGGTAATTGTAGCCGTGTTGCCAGGCTTTATTGGAAACAGGTAATTGCTTCGTTCAAATTTGCGGGGTATTTCCTTATCAGGACTGAATTGCGCTGTCGCGTTGCTGCAAAAAATGAACAGGCTAAAAAATACTACATCACTTAACTTCAAACTCCAGTAACTTCTCATTTTCTATGTAGGCGGATAGTTTATTTCCAATCGCTACAGGCGAAACGCCTTTTGGCGTACCAGTAAAAATTAAATCGCCAGTGCGCAGTGTAAAAAATTTTGATAAATAAGAGATTATATAATCAAACGAAAAAAGTAATAAACTCGTATTGCCTTCTTGCTTTACTTGTCCATCAATCTCTAATTTAAAATTGATGTTGTGTATATCTTTAAACTCATTTAGGGGAATGAATTTATCTGAAATCGGAGCCGAACCATTAAACCCTTTGGCAATATCCCACGGTAATCCTTTTTCTTTTAATTTTTGTTGAAGATCGCGCGCAGTAAAATCGATACCCACACCAATGGCATCGTAATACTTGTTGGCGAACTTTTCCTCTATGTTTTTTCCTTCTTTACAGATTCGTAACACCAACTCTACTTCGTGGTGAACATCCTTCGAAAAATCAGGATAATAGAAAGGAGCATTGTTTTTAACAATGGCCGTATCCGGCTTTGTAAAGATTACAGGCTCTGTAGGTCGTTCATTATTCAATTCTTTAATGTGTTCTGCATAATTCCGACCGACTGCAAAAATTCTCATGGGTAATTTTTTCCGTTTACTGTGCAAATTTAGAAACAATCTGCGCTAAAACGGCAATTTCATCGGCAATTTTGATAGCTAATCGATAATGGCTTTATCTTTGCATCTCAAAAAAGAAACTTATGTTCAATAAAATTTTATCCTTCGTTCTGCTTCTCGCAGTAGTAACTGCTTGTGCAACGGTGGCCGTTACAGGTCGCAAGCAATTAAGCTTAGTCTCAAGTGATGAGATTAATCAGATGTCGGCACAACAGTATAGGGAAGTAATACAGAAAGGTCCAATCTCGACAAATCAAGAGCAAACTGCCATGGTGAAGCGTGTGGGAGTACGTATTCAAAAAGCCGTTGAACAATACATGGCCGAGAAAGGTATGAGTAATCAGCTTGCTGGGTTTAATTGGGAATTTAACCTCATTCAGGATGATAAAACTGTGAACGCATGGTGTATGCCTGGCGGTAAAGTAGCTTTTTATACTGCTATACTGCCTATCTGTAAAGATGAACAAGGTATTGCCGTGGTGATGGGGCACGAAGTGGCCCACGCCATTGCTAATCATGGTGCGGAACGAATGAGCCAGGGAATGCTTGCAGAATTCGGGCTAAGCACAATTGGCGTAGCCATGGGGCAGAATCCAACTGCGACTCAACAGATTTTCATGCAAGCCGTGGGTATGGGTACCAATGTAGGGATGCTTAAATTTTCAAGAAGCCATGAATCGGAAGCGGATCATATGGGATTGATTTTTATGGCGATGGCCGGATACAATCCCAGTAGTGCTCCCAAATTTTGGGAAAGGATGTCTGCCTTGAGCGGAGGTCAACAGCCACCCGAATTTTTGTCTACCCACCCTTCACACGACACCAGGATCAAAGATTTAGAAGGTTGGATTCCGGAAGCAATGAAATACTATAAGAAGTAAACCATTCATCCTGCAGGATGTTAGTGTGTTTTCGCTATGGTTGATGCATATAATTTTTTAGCCTCGTGGCAATTGTTCCCCGAAAAGGGAGCCTATGAGTTTGGTGATCGACCCAAGTCAGGGATTTTCAGAATTGAATTAGGAGGCACGGGCAAACAACTGAACATTTCAATGAACTGGGTTTCGTTGGAAGATCAGGCTTTCTCCAGTCAATATTCAGTTACTCCCAACGGAAAAGCAATTGACTTTGATAATCATGAGATCGGAGATACTATTTTTTGTGAATTCATTAGTCAACTCTCTTTCCAAACAAAGTTTACTAAAAATCAAAAACCCACGCTTGACGTTCTTCATGAGATAACTCCCAAAGGTTATCTAAAAGTTGTTCAGCATCATTACAATGAGCAAGGCGAGAAATTCACCAACGAAGAGATTTATCATAAGCAGTTAAGTGTGCTTCCATACTCTACCTCGGTTTCAGGTGCGGTTATAAAACCCAACGAGGCTGGAATCATCAGGCATCATGCTTTATCCGCCATGGAAGAGCAAACGAATATGCAGCTTACCCAGATCCGGCAGCAGATTGAGTTGTTGGCTATCCAGGCGAAAGAAATCCAAAAGCGCAAGGAGCTATCCATGATTATCTACGATGCCCAACTCAGTTTCGCGCCTGTAATCGGCCAAACTTATTTCTTGTACGAGAAAGAAGATGCTTCGCATTTGGTGTCGATGATAAGTCCCGAAGAATGGGGACGCTCAAAATCACCCTATAAGAGTTTTATTGCCGCTGTTAAGTTATTGGCAGATCACACCTGGAAGGAAGTTTGAAGTTGTATCCCTAATTCAATGATTTTTACTTTAGCTGGCTAAGAATCCACTCTCTTCTTTTAAGAATATAATCAAGGGAAATTAAAATATCTTCTTTGGCTTGCTGAATGTCAAATGGATGTACATCAAGAAACAAAGAAGTGTTGGCCATTGAATCATCTTCACTAAGTTGCTCTAACTCCCTCAAAACTTTGTAGGAAGCAGATTCTAGCTGAGCAGCGTCAAGTGAAAATAATAAAGCCTTTAGAACCTTTTCATATTGCTCATAGAGAGTCTTGTTTCCTGCAATGGTTCGATCCATGGATTCTTCGAGCGAGAATAATTTATGCTTTGTAAATTCCAGATTCCTTTCAGATCGTCCTTCATGTGGAATCGGTCTTAAAATATCATCGTAATCCCAGGGGACTATTTCAAACCAATTTTTTGTGGGTTCAATGTAAAAGAAGACTTCATCAGAATAATCTCCGTTCATGATCAGGTAATTGAACGCAAGGAACTGGAAATACATATCCAGATTTATGATTCGGTGCAATCGTGCCGCTAATGAATCGGGAGGGCGGCTGAAATCAGAAGAATAGATAGATTGAAACTGCTTCTTGTATTTTTTTGCTAATTCTTTTTCATTTTTATTAAAATACTCGTCCTCAACATTATGATTCAGGCCTCGTCTTAACATATACGGGCTTTGAAGCCTTCCCTGCAGTTGTTGAGGCTTTTCAACGATCAAATAAATCCCTTGCGGTTCATCATTGATCCAAATTTTGCAGAACGAATTAAACAGTGGAAATAATCCAAATTGATCCATGCAGAGAAAAGACCATCGATTCCGCCAGAGATTTTTGTCCATGGACAGGTTGAGCAGGTTAAATTTCTTTACATGTATTTTCTTTCCGCTTTGATGTATTGTTATTGATTTATCGAGCTCAACCGAAAAAGACTTGCGTTTAAATTGTAATGTAGTTTTTCCACGTGTATGGATCTCTTTCACGTTAGCAGTATCATGATTTACTATAAGCGTAGGATGGGAGAGAATAAGCTTATTTTGGTTATGACGTAAGTTGCTAAGTTGATTCTTTGAAATGTATATCCTGATTTCAGGAAAGTTATTTGGCTCAGATCCATCAATCTGACAGTACCCTGATGTGGTAATAAGTCCGGTCAGAAAAATTAGAATAGTCTTCACAATGAGTTTCCAGTAATAAGAAACCAACAGAATGGCTTAATCAAAGATAAGCTTTAATACGACTTATTTAAATGTTACTAAATGAAAAGAACTTAGCGAACTAGTGTACTCAACTTAATTTCCGTAAGCCTTCTTTTGGTATCCAGTGGAAAATCACCATTCATCATCCAATCGTAAAAGGAAGGCTCGTCTTTAAGCACCTGAATGGCTACTTTGCCCTTGTGTTTTCCAAAGTTGAAAATGATTTCATTCTTTTCATTTCGAACCATTCTTCCCGCGAGGTCAACCAAATTGGAGGCAGTTAATTGGTGAAGTACTTCCATGTCATTTTTAACAACCCCTACTTTTTTACCCAATCCATCCGTTACTTCCTGATTCTCGTAACGGGCTATCTGAGCATAAAGCACTTCCAACGTTGCCTGTGTATCAGCCTCAGCTGAGTGTGCATCGGTAATCTCTTTATCACAATAGAACTTAAAAGCTGCGGATAGAGTGCGCTTTTCCATCATGTGGAAAATCTTCTGGGCATCGATTAATTTTTTGCGACTATAATCAAACTCAACATCCGCACGAAGAAATTCTTCTACCAAAACGGGTACATCAAACTTCAAAATATTGAAGCCAGCCAGGTCTGAACCTTCAAAAAAACGAGCATACTCTTTGGCAACCTCTTTAAAGGTAGGTTTGTCTTTTACATCTTCATTGCTAATACCATGGATGGCGGTTGATTCAGGTGCAATGAGAATAGTTGGATTAACGAGATTGCTTTTCTTAATCACTTCGCCATTGGGCATTATTTTGATTACAGCTATTTCAATAATGCGATCCTGAGTAACATTGATTCCGGTTGTTTCCAGATCAAAAAAGCAAAGGGGTATTTTAAGATTTAATTTCATGAATGTAGAATAAGAAGGAGAGAATCAAGCAGGTTGATAAACTGTTATCGCATTGTAAAATTGGCTGCTGCTGATCCCTATCTTTTTGAGCAATTCTTTTGCCGCGCTTAAATACTCCATGTTTTGATCTCCCGAAAGGGCAATGGGAAATTTTTCGTCAGAACTAGAAATTAGAATAGTCTTGCCATCTTTAATATTATACTTGCATCGATTGTAGGCAATTGCCTGAATATCAGCGCGCTCACGCGATCCAATTTGTTTTAACGTTGAGTCGGATTCGGGATATAATATGGTTCCGCCTTTGGGAGTGGCATCAGCCAACGTTTCAAAATCTTTAGAATTTTGGTTTGAACTGATAGTACTTAAAATGGCGATATGATGTTTGTAATCAGTAAGTTGATCAACACCATGAATAATAATTACCGCGTGATCCGGATTTAGAACAGGCTGTTGCCCGGGCAAACTGTAATCAAATTTCCGTTTGTGATACTTTAGGACATAAAGAATTAAAGAAGTGATTAAAGTTCCGCCTTCCCCAACAACAATGATTCGCTGTTTATCAAGGCTTTGGTTATATATTTCGTTCGCTGTCAAAGTCTTCAAAGTTAGTAATGGGGATAAATATAATCCAAAATGCGTACTGAGTAAAAAGGCGGTTAACTATCTGGTATCATTTACCAACTTTTTGGTATGGAATTTATTCACAAATTCACACGTTCAATTGTAGATAACTTGTTGAAGGTAGGAGTATTCTTAGCGGTAGGTTTGTTGCCCTATAAAGAAACTACGTACAACAACCACAAAGTATGGAGCAACGATCAACGCCTGTGAGGTTAAGTTCTGCGAGTAGCGGAGCGGGAAGCAAATCAAAACTGTTGGTGAGAGACATCTCCGAGAGTTTAGGTAAGCTACCACCTCAGGCGCTCGATCTGGAAGAATCTATTTTAGGTGCGTTGATGCTGGAGAAAAATGCATTGACAGCGGTTGTTGAATTTTTAAGACCTGAACATTTTTACTCCGAGCAGCATAAGGAAATCTATAACGCCATCATCGATTTGTTTAAGGCCTCGGAGCCGGTAGATATGCGCACGGTTGTGGCTCAACTGCGAAAGAGTGGAAAGATAGAACTGGTGGGTGGCGCCTATTATATTGCAGAGTTAACCAGCAAGGTAAGTTCGGCTGCCAACATTGAGTATCACGCGCGTATTATTATTGAGATGGCTATAAAGCGGGATCTCATTCAAATTGCATCGCAAATTCACTCCAATGCCTATGAAGACACAACCGATGTGTTTGAGTTATTGGATAGTGCTGAACAAAACATTTTTAAAATCTCTGACTCTAACCTGCGCAAGAATTACGACTCCATGAAGTCGTTGATGTTTCAGGCAACCAAAGAGATTCAAGAAAAGCGAAATCATAAAGATGGCCTTACCGGAATACCGAGTGGCTTTTCAAGGCTGGATCGGGTTACATC
Organism: Cyclobacteriaceae bacterium; assembly: GCA_016787755.1. Classification (GTDB taxonomy): domain Bacteria; phylum Bacteroidota; class Bacteroidia; order Cytophagales; family Cyclobacteriaceae; genus ELB16-189. The sequence continues at coordinate 89,194 of JAEUUA010000014.1, forward strand.
CGGCTGGCAGAAATCTGAGTTAACAATCATTGCAGCCCGACCAGGTATGGGTAAGACAGCCTTTGTTGTTTCAGCGTTACGCAATGCGGCCGTTGACTTTAATTTTCCCGTGGCCATATTCTCGTTGGAGATGGCATCACTTCAATTGGTGAATCGTTTGATCTCTGCCGAAGCTGAATTGGATTCTGAAAAAATTAAGAAAGGAAACCTGGCTGACTTTGAATGGCAACAAATGGTGACCAAGACAAACCGGCTATCCAGCGCTCCCATATTTATTGATGATACAGCCGCACTTTCTATTTTAGAGCTTCGGGCTAAATGCCGCAGACTAAAAGCCGAGCATAATATTCAATTGGTGGTAGTGGATTATCTTCAGTTGATGAAGGGTGAGGCCGGTGGAAATCGTGAACAAGAAATTGCCTCCATCTCTCGGGCTCTAAAAGGAATTGCTAAAGAGTTAAACGTTCCGGTAATCGCGTTGTCTCAGTTGAGTCGGGGTGTGGAAACACGTGGTGGAGACAAACGTCCGCAGCTTTCTGACTTACGTGAATCAGGTTCCATTGAACAGGATGCGGATATTGTTATGTTCTTATATCGTCCTGAATACTATAAGATTACGGTGGATGAAGAAGGTATGCCAACCCAAGGTATGGCCGAAGTAATTATTGCCAAGCATCGAAATGGATCCCTTGAAAACGTGAAACTTAAATTCATTGGCAAGTACACCAAGTTTGCTGATTATGATGCACCCGATGGTCTTACTCCCATGAGTAGCATTACGCGAGAGAGCCGATTGAATACATTTAAAGATACTCCACCATCTACTCCGGGTGGGGATGATGATACGCCATTCTAGCAAATTGATAATGGTCAATGTACAATTGACAATTTGCTGAGTGTATCTATAAATTGCTTCTTGTCAACTGTCAATTCAAAACAGTACTTGTATTATTTGACGGTTTCCGCTCATCTCGGTGATTTGCGCTGAGCATCGATGAAAGCATCTGCGGTTATATGCGAATGAATGGTAAGATTTCCCTAAACTTATTTTATATTTTGTTGTTGAGGTTGTATCTTAACTCTCAAGTTATGTTATGAAAGCCTTAGTCTTAAAAGAAGTCGGTATTATTGAACTGAAGGAAATTCCGAAGCCGGTAGTATCTGCAGGTAAAGCATTGGTGCGCATCAAAGCGGCAGCGCTTAATCGTAGAGACGATTGGATTCGGGAAGGCAAGTATCCTAACATAAAGTTTGGAGTTACTATGGGCTCTGATGGGGCGGGGGTTGTGGAGGAAGTGGGAGATGAAGTCGATCAACCCTGGGTAGGGCAGGAAGTTGTTATAAATCCCAACATTGATTGGGGATCTGATCAGGAGGTTCAAACCAGTAAATACACAATTCTCGGGATGCCTGTGGATGGTACGTTTGCAGAATATGTTTTAGTATCCATTGATCGGCTCCATCGCAAACCAACACATTTAGATTTTCTTCAGGCTGCAGCGTTGCCGTTGGGTGGGCTGACTGCTTATCGCGCTCTCTTCCGCAGAGGAGAATTGAAGTCGGGGCAAAATGTGTTGATTTCCGGTTTTGGTGGTGGAGTAGCACAGTTTGCTTTTCTTTTCGCGCAAGCAGCTGGTGCTAATGTGTATGTTACCTCGGGTAGCGATGAGAAAATTGAAAAGGCAATTAAGCTTGGCGCGAAGGGAGCGTACAATTATAAGAAGCAAGCGACCTACACCGATTTATGGAAGACAAAAGGTGGGTTTGATTTGGTGATTGATAGTGCGGGTGGCGATCAGCTAAATGGTTTTATTAAAGTGCTTAAGCCAAAAGGAAGAATTGTTTTTTATGGTGCCACTAACGGGCTGCCGGCAAAGTTAGATTTGTATCGCATGTTCTGGAACCAACTTTCCTTGTTGGGCTCAACCATGGGCAGCGATCATGAGTTTAGCGAAATGCTGGCCTTTGTCAGTAAACATCAAATCCGCCCATTGGTTGATTCAATCCGACCCTTCTCCAAAATAGCTGAATCCTTCCCCGATATTACCAAACCGAATAAGGTGGGTAAGATCGTGTTTCAGGTTTAGATTTCTAGTCCAAGTATCTTGGAGAATGTTAATTCAACTCCAACAAGGGCGAAGAATATTAGATTAGGAGGTCTTTACAATTGTATTAGAAACTAGATAATGCTTGAAGAATTAGGACTACAACTAACAGACCTAAAGTTATACTCAAAAGGCCAAAAGCCCACTTCTAGGAGTCATTACAAGCGTTGGATTTAATGAGTGCAGCGACTCCAAATTTATGTTGGATTTGTTGAGATAACCAGTACACTCCTAAGTACCTCTGTGCCTCAGTGGTTAAAACCTAATCTTCCAAATTCTCTATAGCCGACTTTAATTCCCGTGCTGCACTCTTGTCTTTTTGCTCAAGTGCCAGCGTAAAACCCTTTCTTAAAATATCCAGTCCTTTTTCTATATGAGATTGATCCGCAAAGAAATTTCCAGCGATGTAATAGGTGGGCAGGTAGGTGGGATATTGCTCCAATAATTGATCAAATAGATCCTGAGCTTTTTGTGAATCCTGAGTTTTGAATTCAAGCGCGAGGGCATAAAGGTTAAACGGATCGGTAGGATCGTCCCTAAGGAATTGCTCCAGCAGCTTAATACGGTCTGTATTCATCGGATTTTCACGTTTTTACGTGCTCTATTCAGATTTTATCCTTTATCTTGAGGCCAAATTTAGATTGATTTGGTTAAAGTTTTGATTCTCATTTTATTAAGATTATGAAGATATTAGTTTGCATCTCGCACGTACCTGATACTACCTCCAAAATCAATTTTGTTGATAATAACACAAAGTTCGATACAGCCGGGGTACAATTTATTATCGGCCCGTATGATGATTACGCCCTAGCCCGTGCCATCGAGCTTAAAGAGGCAACTCCCGGAACAACCGTAACGGTAATTAATGTGGGCCCAGCCGAAACAGAACCTACGATTCGCAAGGCATTGGCCATTGGTGCCGATGATGCGATTCGGGTAAATGCTGACCCCACCGACTCATTTTTTGTAGCCACTCAAATCGCAGAGCATGCAAAAGGATTTGATTTGGTCTTAATGGGTAGAGAGTCAATCGATTATAACAGTGGAGTGGTTCATGCTATGGTAGGAGAGATGCTGGGTCTTCCTTCTGTTTCTCCCGTCATGAAGTTAGATATTGATGGCTCCAAAGTAAAAATGACCCGTGAGATTGAAGGTGGAAAGGAAGAAGTAGAATCTACTTTGCCGCTTGTCGCGGGATGCCAGGAGCCCATTGCAGAATGGAAGATTCCTAACATGCGGGGTATTATGTCGGCACGCACAAAGCCATTGAAAGTAGTTGAGCCAAAGGCAACTGAACTTAGTGCAGTGCTTCAAAAGTTTGAACTGCCGGCTCCTAAAGGTGCTGTGCAAATGATCTCGGCTGATAATGTCGCTGATCTTGTAACCAAGTTGAAGAATGAGGCAAAGGTTCTTTGAGGTCTTAAGTTTTGAATTTGATTTTTAACTATTCGATATGACAACACTAGTTTTTGTAGAAGTAGCAGAGGGAAAAGTAAGAAAGTCATCGCTAGAAGCAGTTTGTTTTGCAAAGGCAATGGGTGGTTCGGTTACCGCCATTGTACTGGGTTCTAGCGATGCAGCTGAACTGCAATCTTTGGGAAAATATGGAGCAACAAAGGTGTTGCATGCAGCTGATCCAAAACTTGATAAGGGAATTATACAGGTTTATTCAGCGGTACTTACCAAAGCAATGCAAGATGAGAATGCAGATGTTCTTGTTTTAGCAAACTCATCATTAGGTACACCCGTTGCAGCCAAAGTTGCTGTAAAGGCTGGGGCAAGCTTTGCCTCCAATGTTGTTGAGTTGCCAAATACAACGAGTGGCTTTATTGTTAAGCGAAGTATTTACACGGGCAAAGCCTTTTCAATAGTTGAATTGAAGAATGCTAAGAAAGTAATTGCGATAAAGAAGAATGCAGCGGAAGTAAAAGAAAGCGGGGGTACTGCTGAAGTTGTAAACTATTCAGTAACACTTTCGGATGCTGATTTTAACACAACTATTCTCTCTTCTGAAAAAGCAACCGGAGATATTCTCCTTCCGGAGGCGGAGATTGTTGTATCCGGTGGACGAGGGTTAAAAGGTCCGGAACATTGGGGAATACTGGAAGAACTTGCCAAGACTTTACATGCGGCAACGGGGTGTAGCAAACCTGTGTCGGATATGGGTTGGAGACCTCACCATGAACATGTGGGACAGACGGGTGTAAAAGTTGCACCGCAATTATATATCGCGATTGGAATCTCGGGAGCTATACAGCATCTGGCCGGAGTGAATTCATCTAAATGTATTGTAGTAATTAATAAAGATGCCGATGCACCCTTCTTCAAAGCAGCCGATTATGGTATTGTGGGAGATGCGTTCGATGTAGTTCCTAAATTAACCGTCGCTATTAAATCTGCAAATGGATAGCAAAAAAGCAATCTTTAGAGTATGATTGCGGTTTATAACTTTTTTTATAATTTCAATTTTCTGTGGCTACGTTGAAGAAGATAAAACTTGAAATACTCGGACTTTCCTCCAGTCAATCACAAACTGGATCTTTTGCACTGGTGTTGGGTGAGACAGAAGGCAACCGCAGGCTCCCCATTATTATCGGCATGTTTGAGGCGCAAGCCATCGCTATTGAGATTGAGAAGATCATTCCCAATCGCCCAATGACTCATGACTTGTTCAAATCATTTTCTAACTCATTTCATTTTCACGTAGACGAAATCATTATTTCAGATTTAAAAGAAGGAGTTTTCTTTGCCAAGATTGTTTGCACCGATGGGTTAAAGAAAACGGAAATTGATGCACGACCCTCGGATGCAATCGCCATTGGTCTTCGCTTTGATGCTGCCATCTATACCTACGAAGCAATTTTAGCAGAAGCTGGAATAGTACTCACCGATCAGGAAGAGGAAGACGAAAAGGCTGAGATAAAACCTGAACCTAAGGCAAAGGTAAAAAAAGAATCCTCTCGCAAGTCAAGCAGCAGTGAGGATTACAAAAACTATTCAATAGAAAAATTAAACGATCTCCTTAAGGATGCCATCGAAAAAGAGGATTATGAGCGCGCAGCGAAAATCCGCGATGAGCTAGGCAAACGCAACTAACTATAAACACGAGACTTCAATGGATTATTTGCGTGGTTTGCTGGGCATCTGTTTTATTATTGCCATCGCTTATTTGCTTTCAGGAAATCGAAGAGCCGTAGATTGGAGACTGGTTCTTATAGGAATATCCATCCAACTCGTTATTGGAGTAGTCATTGGCAAGGTCGAGTTCGCTCAGGAGGCATTTGGATATGTAAGTGAAAAGTTTGTTACATTTTTAAGTTTTGCAGCTAAGGGTGCTGAGTTTTTGTATGGCGATCTTTCAAAGAATAGCGCAGGAGATGCAAGCGTAAAACATAGTCTTGGTTTTCTTTTTGCCTTTCAAGCGTTACCTACCGTTATCTTTTTCTCGGCAGTCACCGCTGGATTGTACTACTTAGGGATTCTTCAAAAAATTGTTTTTGGGTTTGCCTGGATCATGGCACGCACGATGCGCCTATCGGGAGCGGAAAGTCTTTCGGCTGCAGCCAATGTGTTTATGGGCCAAACTGAAGCTCCACTTTTGGTGAGACCATTCATTAACCGGATGACCAAGTCTGAACTTAACTGTCTTATGGTGGGAGGAATGGCAACCATTGCTGGAAGCGTATTGGGTGCTTACGTCTCATTTTTAGGAGGTGGTGATCCTGCGGAGCAATCGAAGTTTGCAACCTATCTGTTAAGTGCCTCTATTATGAATGCCCCTGCAGCAATTGTTTTAGCGAAACTATTTATGCCTGAAACAGAGCCTGAAAAGATTGATCGAAATCTGGTTGTAAGTAAAGATCAGATTGGCGTTAATTTGATTGATGCCATTGCGACTGGTGCCGCTGATGGTTTAAAGTTAGCCTTAAACATAGGGGCTATGTTACTGGCTTTCATAGCAGTAATCTATGCCATTAATTGGGTGTTAGTTGATTTTGTTGGCGTATACACCGGACTCAATGATTTTGTAGTTCAAAGTACAAATGGTACCTATCAAGGATTTTCCCTTCAATACATTTTAGGTCAAGTCTTTCGGGTGTTTGCATTTTGCATTGGTGTGAGCTGGGATGAGTCTTTGTATGTGGGCAGTCTATTGGGCCAGAAGATGGTGATTAATGAGTTTGTTGCCTACCTGGATCTTGCCAACCTAAAAGCTTCCGGAGTGCTCAGTGAAAAATCGATTAGAATTTCAACGTATGCACTCTGCGGATTCGCTAACTTTAGTTCAATAGCTATTCAAATTGGCGGCATTGGAGGTATGGCACCTAACCGCCAAGGTGATTTATCAAAATTAGGATTAAGAGCAATGATTGCCGCTTCGTTGGCAACTATGATGACGGCAACCATTGCGGGAGCAATTTTTTAAATCATTAGGTTATGAAAATCATACATACCATTATCGCGCTGATGTTTCTTTCCTTTGCTGCCTTGCAAATTAATGATCCAGATCCGTTGATCTGGATTTTGATTTACCTCAACATGGCGTTGCTTTCTGTGATGGGATTTCTCGGGAAGTATAACAAGCTTTGGATTGGCCTTACTGCCGGTTTGTATTTGATTTATGCAATGTTTCTGATTCCTGGTACATTGGAATGGTTTCATTCACCTGACAGGGCACTCCTGTTTGATGACCTCGCCAAGATGCAGTATCCCTACATTGAAGAAACGCGTGAGTGTTTGGGCTTGGCGATTTGTCTAGTGGTTTTGGGTTTCCAATACTTGCTAGGAAGAAGAATTAATTGATAATAATCTTTTGAATTTTTTTATACCCCTGCTGTTCAATCATCACTAGGTAAATGCCAGGAGAAAAGGCCTCCACTTCATATTCAAGATTCGAAGTGGATGGCCTATGCAGCGAGTGCCTTAGTTTGCGCCCCAGCAAGTCAAACAAATCGATCGTGACAGCGCCTGAAGGCTGTTCAGCCCAAGTAATTACAAATGATTTATTACTTACCGGATTCGGATAAATAGCAAAATTATTGTTCAATTTTTCTTCAATACTCGTAACAAGAAAATCAACCAAACCCGCCCCCGGAGAAGACTGTTGCACGCTGGTATAAATATGAAATTCTCCCGGAGCGATAAACAACGTTTGGCTAAGGGCTGAAATCATAATGGATTCGTTTCCAAAATAGTCGTACCACGTACCTGTTTTTGTAAATGACATATTTACAGATTGGTATGAAACGGAAAAGTTTCCAATAATCACCACATCCATATCAGGAGAAGTAATTTTTATGCTTCTGATGTTACCTGTTGGATTGATATCAAGGGCACCTTCTTTAAACACAGCTTTATTTGATTTCACAAGTTTATTTATTGCTGAAATGGTTGAGTATAGTCGTTGCCGATCCGCATTGGAATAATAATTTAAACTCCCAGAGCCCCACGGCAGTGGTTTATTATCAAGCCTGCAGTTACTGTTTTCTGTTCCGTTGGTGCAAAAATTAATGCTCTTATCATACCCAAGTTCACCAAACTGCCATAGCATTTTTGGTCCTGGTAATGTATAGAAAAATGCGGCACCCATCTTAGCACGGTTTAATGCAACAGCAAGTTCTCTGATATTATACGATGCATTCGATTGACCATTTTTTAGGAGGTTAACTAGTTGCCTTTCCTCGTCATGGCTTTCCATGTAGTTTACATGGGTAAGCCTGTTGGCTTCACTTATGTTCGAATTGCTATTGCCTTCCAGTGCACTAGAATAAGTGTGAGTCATATTGCCCCATAGCAGCATTCCTGCGTTGGCAAGAGTTTGCTCTTCCGGTACGTCTGCAAAATGTTCAAGAATTACATACGCATTTGGTTTTCGCTCCCAGATTTTATTTGCCATTCTTGTAAGGATACTTATCCGTGTGGCATCATAGGCTCCCCAAGCACCCACATTTGATGGATTATTTTTTTGAGTGAATCCTTTAGAAAGATCAAACCTAAATCCATCAAAATGATATTCAGCAAGCCAGTAACTGCATACGGTATCAACAAAATTTTTGGTGTATTGACTTTCATGGTTGAAATCGTACCCCACGTTGTAGGGATGGGTTGCATCCACATTAAACCAGGGGCTATTTGATGCAGGTTTATTAGTTGCCTTATTGAAATACATTTGCACCATAGCGTTTTGGCCAAACGCATGGTTGAGTACCATATCTAAGATAACAGCAATCCCTTGCTGATGAGCTTTTTGAATAAGGTCCTTTAAGTCATTTTTGGTTCCGTAAAACTTATCGGGGGCAAAAAAGTACGATGGATTATAGCCCCAACTTAAATTCCCTTCAAACTCCATAACAGGCATTAATTCAATGGCGTTTATACCGAGTCTTTTAAAGTAAGAAAGTGAATCGGCCAGGTCTTTATATTTACGTGAACCGATGAAATCTCTCAATAGCACTTCATAGATGACTAACTCTTTTTTGTTAGGAGCAGTCCAAGTTTGCTCACTGGGCAACCATGCAAAAGGGGTTTGATTGGTTTGAAGGACGCTGGCCACTCCATACTGTATTTTATTGTAAGGAAGAAGGCCGGGATAGGTTGATGAGGGGATGGATGAATCATTGAATGGATCCGCAACTTTGTCTGCCAGGGGGTCGCCTATTTTTATGATTCCATCCACCCAATATTGAAAAATATATTCCTTGCCCGGAATGAGCCCGGAGATTTCTAACCAAAAGCGCTCCCCATCCGGAGTTCGTTTCATAAAGTAATTGTTGTTCAGTTCCCAATTCGTAAAGTCGCCAACTACATAAACAAAATCCTTTCCCGGAGCCAGTAGGGTGAGGGTTGCCTTAGTAGGATCACTGCCATAATTAATTCCATCCCGGATGCCAGCAGGTAAACTTACTTCGATGTTAGCAGGTCGTTCTTTGAACGTGAAATCTGCAATTGACTCTACGGATGTTGAATTAATCAATGCCTTGATTTTGATGCTTGCGCTGCTTGCTGAAGGCATGTAGTTTGTGCTTATTGAGGTTGTATTTGTTGCAGACGCCTTTGAGATAAAGCCGCTTCCCTCGTCAACCAGAATTTCCATCGAGGAAGCCTGAGCTGAGGCAGATCCGCTGATTGTTATAAAGCTACCTGACTGATAAAACGTTTCGCTATTTGTTGGGGAAGTAATCGAAACAAAGGGAACCGAGGCAAGCGGTTTGAAAATATCTGGTGAGGTTTGCTTTGACCCATTTGCATTTCGGAAAACCATGGCTAGCCAAAAAATATTGGTTCCTGACGGAACCCCATAATACTGTCGGAGCGTAGGGGTTAGTATAATTTGCCATTGGTTAGTTTGACCGGTAACTTTGGTCATTAGCCCTACGCCATCATCCATCCCCCAATTTCCCTTCACAAACTTCCAATCTCCACCTCCTGGAGTACCCGTGTTGGTGGTAACTACTCCGCTATGCAGATAGATTTTTGCTTCACCTGCCAACGTTGTTCCGGTAACATCCAAGGTTATAGTTACCGGTTGTTCTGCAGTAGGTGTGGCTGGGGTTAAGGTAATGGTTTGAGCATTTAGGATACAATGCGTAAAGACAAAAAGAAGAAGAAAATTATTTAAAAATTTCATCATATAAATTTACAAGAACTCCAATATAGCACAATCGTTGCGGCTCCTGCAAACGGTTGTTGCGACAAGTTTTTTTATCCTTATCAATTTCAAAAACCTGTTGGTGCGGGTAGGGTATTTAATTACCTTTAAGAGCATGAAAAAACTGTATTTGCTTTCTCTCATATTATTCTTTGGGTGTAATTCGCCTAAGGAAAGAATTCCAAAAACCCCCATGGTAGGCCACGAAAAAAAAATCATCATTTACCAGATGATGACCCGTTTGTTTGGTAATCAAAATACTACTAACAAAATGTATGGAACCCGCGAAGAGAACGGAGTTGGTAAGTTTAGAGACATCAATGAAATGGCCCTGAAAGGAATTAAAGAATTGGGTATAACGCACGTCTGGTACACGGGAGTGCTTGAACATGCAACGCTAACCGATAATTCTGAGTTTGGAATTCCGTTAGATGATGCAGATGTTGTGAAGGGTCGGGCGGGTTCACCTTATGCTATCAAAGATTATTATGATGTTAATCCTGACCTGGCGATTGATATTAAAAATCGGATGCAGGAGTTTGAGCAATTGATTGATCGCACGCATGAACAGGAAATGAAAGTGATTATTGATTTTGTACCCAATCATGTAGCCCGGGTTTATTCGAGTGACGGTAGGCCAGCTGGCGTTAAGGATTTAGGGGCCGAAGATGATAATACAACTTCCTTCAAAGCCTCAAATAACTTTTATTATTTGCCGGGTCAGGAGTTTCAACCCCCTGCACGATATAATTCGTTAGGGCCAAACACGTTTCCAACTAAGGACAAAAAGTTTCTTGAAAATCCTGCCAAGGCTACAGGCAATGATCAGTTCACGGCAACGCCTTCCATAGACGATTGGTTTGAAACCGTTAAGTTGAATTATGGAGTTGATATTCAGAATGGAAGAATAAAAAACTTTGATCCCATTCCCAACACCTGGGAAAAGATGAAAGACATTCTGGTGTTTTGGGCAAACAAAAAGGTAGATGGTTTCCGATGCGATATGGCAGAAATGGTACCCGTTGAATTTTGGAACTGGGCTATCCCACAAGTTAAGGCGGTGAATCCTGAAATCATCTTTATTGCCGAAATCTATAATCCTGCTCAGTATAGAAATTATCTTCAAACGGGTCGCTTCGATTTTTTATATGATAAAGTTCAGTTGTATGACACACTTCGGTTAATGATCAACAAGAAAGCAAATCCAAAAGATGTCGATGTCATTCAAAAGAGTCTTTCGGGAATTAATCAAAATATGGTTCACTTTTTAGAGAATCATGATGAGCAACGAATAGCATCGCCTGCCTTTGCCGGTGATTATTGGAAGGCAACACCAGCGCTTGTTATCAGTGCTCTGATTGATCGCGGTCCAATGATGATTTATTTTGGTCAGGAAGTTGGTGAGCCAGGAGCCGGGGCAGAGGGTTTTGGTGGTGACGATGGCCGTACTACTATTTTTGATTACTGGGGTGTACCTGAGCATCAGAAATGGATGAATGGAGGAAAATTTGATGGTGGCCTTCTTAGCCCGGATCAAAAACAATTACGGCAGTTTTACAGTGATGTCCTCACCTTTGCGTCAAGTAATAGGGCTATCGTTGATGGCGACTATTATGACCTTACAGCATTTAACCAGCAGCAGAAAACTATTTCAGATCGGGTTCATGTTTTTGCACGCGTTTCAGGAGAGGAACGATTGGTGATACTGTCAAGTTTTGAAGAAAAGCCCGCACGGATCAAGATAAAACTCTCTGATGAAGTTGTTCAGGCATTTGAATTGAAATCGGGTGAAGCTTATATCGGGCGCGACTTGTTGCGGAGTGGAACTGATATTGGTCTTGATAGTTCGTACGCATTTGAAGTGGATATGTTTCCACATACTGCCTATATCTTAAAAATCAAGTAAATGCGAAAAGTAACAGCCTTTATCTTTGTTTTACTTTTTTCTTCGTGTGAGAAGAGTGGACAGCATGTTGCCCGTTGGCCCTATGGAGTAAATTATGAAGTATTTGTTCGATCGTTTGCCGATAGCAATGGCGATGGGATTGGAGATTTTAATGGACTCACTTCACGATTAGATTATTTGAAAGATCTGGGTGTAGGTGGAATTTGGTTGATGCCTATCATGCCTTCGCCTACCTACCATAAATATGATGTTACCGATTACGAAGCCGTTGATCCCGAATACGGAACCCAGGAAGATTTTAAAAAGTTAGTGGAGGAAGCCCATAAGAGAGGCATAAAAATATTAGTCGATCTAATTTTAAATCACACAGGCTCCGGGCATCCCTGGTTTCAAAGTGCCATGAGTGATACCCAAAGTCCTTATCGGGATTATTATGTATGGGCTAATAAAGATTCAGTTCGAAATCAAATCTCAAAGAAGGAAGTCTCTTTAGATTCTGACAACATCACCCAATGGCATCCGGTAAATGGCGATACCTTGTCTGAACATTATTATGGTTTTTTTTGGGGCGGTATGCCCGATCTGAATTTTGACAATCCGAAAGTAAAAGAAGAGTTTATTGAGATTGGAAAATATTGGCTGGCTGATATGAAGGTGGATGGCTTTCGATTGGATGCAGCTAAACATATTTATCCCACCGAAAGAGCCACGGATAACCATGCATTTTGGATTTGGTTTAGGGAGGAAATGCAAAAGATTAAGCCTGATGTTTATTTAGTAGGCGAAGTGTGGAGCAACGCAAAAGATGTTGCCCCTTATCTCAAGGGGTTACCCGCGCTGTTTAATTTCGATATGGGCTATGCCATTACTTCCGTAGTCAAAGCAGGAAAAGACACGGTTGGTTTAATCAGCACCTATAAATCAATAAATGATTTTTATCATACAAGCACGAGTGAATATATTGATGCTACATTTCTTAAAAACCATGATCAAAATCGCATTCTTAATGAGTTAGATAACAATACAAATAAGGCGCGTGTTGCAGCAGGTATTTTGCTCACGTTACCGGGCACCCCTTACATTTACTATGGAGAAGAGATAGGGATGAAAGGAGTGAAGCCTGATGAACTTATTCGAGAACCCTTTATTTGGGATGCCGGAACAACGGATAAGATGCAAACATCCTGGGAAAAGCCAACCTATAGTACCGATCAAACGGTAATTCCATTGGCTACACAAAAAAATGATCCTACCTCTTTATACAATTTCTATAAAAATTTCATTCACTACAGAAATTCAAGTGAAGCACTCACTTACGGAAGTATCGAAAATACCAATCTTAACATTCGGGAGTTGGTGAGTTTTATTCGAAAGAAGGAGGATGAAGAGAGATTAATAATCCACAACGTTGCGGACGTAGAAATTACACTGCTCCTTGAAAATGAATTGGCAAAGTTTAAAGGGGTTGATTTTGTTTCCATGGGGAAAATAAATAAAGATGGCAAGGCATGGATAATACCGGCCTATACATCTGTGGTATTTAAATAGAATCTATGCACCCAAAGTCGCAAAGAACGCTAAGTCAGAATTAAAACTGTTGACTATTTGCTTTACACTTTGCGACTTTGCGTGAAATATATTGGAGGTAAAAAATTTGATAGATGATAACAGGTAAATCGAGAGTAATAATTGAGAATGTTCAGCCGGTAGTTGATAACGGCTTGTATATGGCCAAGCGAACTGTTGGCGAACGTGTAACGGTAACGGCCGCTATCTTTGGTGACGGTCATGACCATATCCGGGCCGAAGTGCTGTATAAGAAACAAGGGGCCAAGACTTGGGATGTTGTTGAGTTGCAACCTACCTATAATGATGAGTGGGCAGCTTCTTTTTACGTGAAGGAAACGGGTATTTACGTGTTCACCATCCATGCCTGGATCGATCATTTCGAAACGTGGTACGATGGATTTAAAAAGAAAGCAGCTGCCAAAGTGGATGTGAAAGTGGAATTAATGGAAGGGATTATTTTCCTTCAAAAATTAGCCGCATTAAATCCAGACTTATTAAGTATTGCTGCCAGGCTTGAAAAATCAGGAAGCAGTCAATACGCAATTGATTTAGTGTTGGGCGATGAGTTCGCTTCCATTGTACATGCAAATCCACTCAAGGAACATGAAACGGAACTGCAAGAAGTTGTAAAGATCCAGGTTGAGTATGCAAAGGCAAATTTCTCAGCCTGGTATGAATTTTTTCCACGTTCCGCTTCATTAGAATCTGGTAAGCATGGTACATTTCAGGATTGTATTCGGTTGCTCCCGCGCATTTCTTCCATGGGTTTTGATGTATTATATTTTCCGCCCATTCATCCTATTGGAAAAATCAACAGAAAAGGAAAGAATAATAATGTGCGGGCGGAAAAAGGTGAGCCAGGTTCGCCTTGGGCTATTGGGAGCGATGAAGGAGGACACAAGTCGGTGTTGCCTGCGTTAGGAACCTTAGAGGATTTTAATAAATTAATTAGTGAAGCAAAGAAGTTGGGGATTGATTTAGCAATGGACATTGCATTTCAATGCGCGCCCGATCATCCTTATGTAAAGGAACATCCGGAATGGTTTAAGCAACGGCCCGATGGAACCATTCAGTATGCAGAAAACCCACCTAAGAAATACCAGGATATTTACCCGTTTAATTTTGAAAACGATAATTGGAAGGAACTTTGGGAAGAGCTAAAATCCGTATTCTTCTTTTGGATTGAACAGGGTGTTTCTATTTTTAGAGTGGATAATCCGCACACGAAACCAATTCCATTCTGGCAGTGGGTTATTGCTGAAGTGCAGAAGGTTCATCCCGATACAATCTTCTTAGCCGAAGCATTCACGCGACCAAAGATTATGGACTCGTTAGCAAAAGTAGGGTTCACACAGTCCTATACCTATTTTACGTGGCGGACATCCAAGCAAGAGTTGATTGAGTATGTAACTAGTTTAGTGAATGGTCCTTCACGAAATTTTTTCCGGCCAAACTTTTGGCCCAATACGCCCGATATTCTGCCTTACCAATTGCAACACCAAGGTGAGAATATTTTTATTTTACGATATGCACTTGCCGCCACGCTCTCATCAAATTATGGAGTGTACGGTCCATCCTATGAGTTCTGTGAAAATACTCCCATGCTAGGGAAGGAAGAATATTTTAATTCTGAAAAGTACGAGGTGCGCCATTATGATTGGAAGCGCACCAACCGCATGACGGACATTATGAGTTTGCTCAACAAAATCCGAAAGCAAAATCAGGCGCTTCAATCAACATGGAACACACAGTTTTGTGCTATCGAAAACAATCAGATTGTTGCCTATTTGAAAGCAACAGATGATTTGTCAAATATAATTTTAGTTGTTGTTAATCTTGACCCTAACAATGGACAAAACGGATACATTCAATTGCCGAAAGAAAAACTTAAGGTGGGGAGCAAGATAAATATCAAACTTCATGATTTAATTACGGATGAATATTTCACATGGACGCAAGAGTGGAATTTTGTTGACCTCAATCCCAACAAAATGCCGTTTCATTTATTTAAGCTAACCATACACGAGTCAAATATGTAACTATGGCCGCACCAAAAACAGATCCACTTTGGTTTAAAGACGCCATCATCTATGAGATTAGCGTGCGCGCTTTTTTTGATAGTAATAATGATGGCATTGGAGATTTTCAAGGATTGATCCAGAAACTGGATTATTTGGAGGATCTTGGTATTAATACACTTTGGCTGCTCCCATTTTTCCCATCCCCGCTAAAAGATGATGGCTATGACATCACCGAGTATTGTGATATTCATCCCGATTATGGGACACTTTCGGATTTTAGACAATTCCTAAAAGAAGCGCATCGCAGAGGAATAAAAGTAATTACAGAACTTGTACTGAATCACACTTCCGATCAACATCCATGGTTTCAAAAATCCCGCACGGCACGGGCAGGCTCTCGGTATAAAGATTATTATGTATGGAGTGAAACCACTGACAAGTACAAGGAAGCACGCATCATGTTTACAGATGAGGAATCATCTAATTGGGCATGGGACAATGAAGCCAAAGCTTATTTCTGGCATCGGTTTTACAGACATCAACCAGAATTGAACTTTGAAAACTCGGAAGTGCAATTGGAAATGATTAAGGTGATTGATTTTTGGATGAAGTTGGGTGTGGATGGTTTTAGACTTTCCTCCATTCCATTCTTATTTGAAGAAGAAGGAACAAGCTGTGAAAATCTTCCACAAACTCATACTTTCCTAAAACGAATTCGCAGTCATATTGATAAACATTATGATAACCGGATTTTAATTGCTGAAGCAAACTTATGGCCGGAAGATGCAGCTGAATATTTTGGCGAGGGCAAAGAGTGTCACATGAATTTTCACTATCCGTTAATGCCTCGTTTATATCTGGGCTTGCGAACGGAAGATGCCTATCCTATCGTTGATATTCTAGAACAAACACCTTCCACACCTATGAATAGTCAGTGGGCTTTGTTCTTGCGAAATCATGATGAAATAGGATTAGAGATGGTAACGGAAGAAGAGAAAGATTATCTCTTTAAAGCTTACGCCAATGACCCGGCCACAAAACATAATATCGGCATCAGACGCAGGCTAGCTCCTTTGCTCAATAATGACAGAAGGAAGATTGAATTATTATATACCATTTTGTTTTCCCTACCGGGAACACCGGTGCTTTATTATGGAGATGAAATTGGGATGGGTGATAACATCTATTTAGGAGATCGTTTTGGAGTGCGAACTCCCATGCAATGGAATATGAATAGTAATGCAGGGTTTTCTACTGCTAACCCTCAAAAGCTATACTTGCCGGTAGTTCGCGATCCTGAATATCGGTATGAGGCTATCAATGTGGCAACACAGGAAGAGAATCCCTCTTCGCTTCTATGGTGGGTCAGAAACGTAATTGCCATGAGAAAAAGATTGGATGTGTTCGGTCGTGGTGATTTAAAATTTATTGAAAGCTCAAATTCTAAAATCCTAAGTTTTGTACGGTCGCACGAAAAAGAAAATATTATTGTGGTGGCCAACCTTTCCCAGTTTTCGCAAGCCACTACACTTGATCTGAAGGAATTTAAAAATTGTGATATTACCGAGGTGTTTAGTCAAAATCGATTTATGAGTGTTGACTCAGGTGACTATTCTATTACCGTGGGTCCTTACGGATATTTTTGGTTTCAGGCAGACGTTAATGAAAAGAAGGAACAAAATGGAAGTTCGAATGAATTGTCTCTTTTTAAATCCGATCTCTCGTGGGAGCGCGCATTTTCAAACTACAATGACACACGTGTATTAGAGCGAAAAATTCTTCAACCTTTTATGAAGAAGTGTCGGTGGTTTGGAGGCAAGGCGCGCGCTATTAATAAATTGAGCATCCATAAAGTGATCCCGCTTAAAGCGGATGGTGAGATGCATTACCTTACCATCATTGAAGTACATTATGTACAACGGCTACCCGAGTTGTACTTCCTTCCTATGTGCTTTGTACCCTCGGATAGTATTTTTGATAAGGTAGAATATACCGCGCAAAGCGTAGTATGTCGTGCCGACATTCAAGGAAAGGTTGGGTTTATATTGGATAGCAGTTATCATAAAGGCTTCCGTGATTTTATGTTTGCCAGCATGGATCGTAAAGTTCGGATAAAGGATGAAGCAGGAACACTGGAGTTTAATAGCAGTGTATTCACAAAATTAAATTCACAAAAGATCGATTCTAAAATCTTAAAAGCAGATCAAAGTAACACGGCAATTATTTATAATGATGAATACTTTTTTAAGTTCTATCGTAAAATTGAGCAAGAGATAAATCCTGATCTTGAAATTGTACGATTCCTCTCTGAGAATACTTCATTTAGAAATGCTCCCAAATATGCGGGAAGTGTTGAGTACCGAGATAATGATGGAAAGACCATGGTGTTTGGTTTACTTCAAGAGAAAGTAGAAAACCAGGGCGACTCGTGGGTAATGACTATTGACTCAGTAGGTAGATTCTACGAACGTGTAATGGCCAAAGCCAAGAAGGAGAAGATCCCTGCCTTGGTCAACAAAGCTTCTATTAAATTTGAAGATGCACCGGAATTAATCCAGGAGTTCATTGGTCGGGGTTTTTATGAACGGGTGGTACGCTTAGGACAACGAACAGCCGAAATGCATTTAGCATTAGCTTCAGATAAAACCACTCCGGCTTTTGCACCTGAGAATTTCAACAACAATTATCAACGCTCGCTCTACTCGGCCTTGCGTAAACTCACACGCGACCGCTTCCGGTTACTTGAGCAATCACTCGGAAAGCTTAATGATGAAACCCAGGTACTTGCCAAAAAAGTGCTGGCGATGGAAAGTGATGTGATGGAGTGCTTTAGCGAAGTGCATCTAACAAAAATTTCAGCCATTAAAACGCGTATTCATGGCGACTATCATCTCGGTCAGGTACTCTTTACAGGAAAGGATTTTGTGATTATTGACTTCGAAGGTGAACCTGGATTTAGTTTTAGCGAGCGCAGGCTTAAGAAAAGTCCTTTGAAGGATGTAGCAGGAATGATGCGCTCCTTCCATTATGCAGCATTTGGAAAAATCATCCTGAATGAAAATTACCGAGAAAAAGATATTGAGTTTTTAATGGAATGGGCGGAGCAGTGGCAACACTATGTAAGCAGATTTTACATGGGAGCATATCTGGAACGTTCAGGTCTCAGCAGTCAATTGAGTGATCAGGATGAGATATTAATTCGAACTTATTTACTTGAAAAGGCAATTTATGAGTTAGGCTATGAATTGAATAGTCGCCCGGATTGGGTAAATATTCCATTGCGGGGAATTTATTACCATATGAATCGGTACTTTCAGGCAAAAGAACTACGTAAAAAGAAAAGCTAATTATGGCAAAGAAGAAAGTTTCAACGAATGAATCTGAAGAGCAAGATAGCTTTAGCCTCTTTTCAGATTTCGACATTCATCTCTTTAAAAGTGGAAAGCATTTCAAACTTTATGAAAAGCTTGGAGCGCATTTGGCTACTTTCAAAAAACAGCCAGGAACTTACTTTGCTGTGTGGGCACCCAATGCACGAAGTGTTTCTGTTATCGGCAACTTTAATAGTTGGAACAGCAATGATCACAGGCTAACACCACGTTGGGATGAATCAGGAATTTGGGAAGGATTTTTTGCGGGAATAGGGAAGGGGGAAACGTACAAATATTCCATTCATTCTAATACAGGAGAAATCTTAGAGAAGGCTGACCCTTTTGCATTTTATGCAGAGATAGCGCCTAATACAGCTTCCATAATTTGGGATCATGATTACACGTGGCGCGATAAAGGTTGGCTTGCTGAACGTAAAAAGCTAGCGGGTAAACCACAGCCTTATTCCGTTTACGAAATACATGCCGGAAGTTGGAGACGGAAATTCGATGATGGAAATCGCTCGTTGAGTTATAAAGAATTAGCTGTTGAATTGGTGCAGTATGTAAAAGAGTGTGGATTTACTCATGTGGAATTTTTACCGGTGATGGAACATCCCTTCTTCGGTTCGTGGGGATATCAACTTACCGGCTATTTTGCACCCACCAGCAGGTTTGGATCGCCTCAGGAGTTTATGGAACTGGTGGATGCTTTTCATGAGGCTGAGATTGGGGTAATCTTGGATTGGGTTCCTTCCCATTTTCCGGGCGATGCACATGGTCTTTATAAATTTGATGGTACGCATTTGTATGAACATGCCGATCCCCGAAAGGGATTTCATCCGGATTGGAGCAGTTATATATATAATTATGGTCGAGCTGAAATCCGATCGTTCCTTATTAGCAACGCCTTGTTCTGGTTAGAAGTTTATCATGCGGATGGACTGCGTGTGGATGCGGTAGCTTCGATGTTGTATTTGGATTATTCCCGCAAGGAAGGTGAGTGGATACCTAATCAACATGGGGGCAACGAAAACCTGGAAGCGATTACATTTCTAAAAGAATTTAATGAAGTTGTTTATGGAACTTTCCCGGATGTAATAACCATTGCCGAAGAGTCAACAGCTTGGCCGGGTGTTTCTAAGCCAACGTATTTAGGAGGTCTGGGATTTGGCCAGAAATGGATGATGGGTTGGATGCACGACACGTTGAGTTATTTCAAACAGGATCCAATTCATCGCAAGTATCATCAGAATGAAATCACGTTTAGTATCATGTATGCCTTTACGGAAAATTTTATGTTGCCACTTTCGCATGATGAAGTGGTGCATGGAAAGGGATCTTTGATGGGACGCATGCCGGGCGATGAGTGGAGACGTTTTGCCAACCTACGTTTAATGTATGCCTATATGTTTACCCACCCCGGAACCAAGCTTTTGTTTATGGGGGGTGAGTTTGGGCAAACTAGCGAGTGGAATCATGATCGCAGCCTGGACTGGTATTTACTGGATCATGGTGGACACAAAGGTGTGCTTGCCTTGATCAAAGACCTCAATGCTTTTTATAAGTCGGAGCCAGCTTTTTATCAATACCTTGATGGCCGGGGTTTTGAATGGGTAGATTATTCTGACCGCGAAAATAGCGTAATGATATTTATGCGGAAGGCAGAGAAGAAAGAAGATGCGCACATTGTTGTTTGTAATTTCACTCCCGAGACCCGACAGATCTATCGTATTGGGGTTCCTCATCGGGGCACCTATTCAGAAGTATTTAATTCTGATGATTTAAAATATGGAGGAAGCGGAGTTCTTAATCAGGGTGTGTTATATACATCTCCTGTAAAGTGTCATAACAAAGATTATTCCGTTTCATTAACCTTGCCACCACTGGGTATTTCTGTACTTAAACTTCACGAAGAACAAGCTGAATTTGAAATTGAATAACGCACGAAGCTGGATGGTAGAAACTCGAGGTTCCATGTTGGACAATCGACCCTACAGGATACTATCAGTTCATGAAGGCCTACTAAAGATTCACGACTAAATGATTTCTCAAAACAAATTCGTTTGCATACACGGTCATTTTTATCAGCCACCGCGAGAAAATGCCTGGCTCGAAGTAATTGAAGTTCAGGATTCGGCACATCCCTATCACGATTGGAACGAACGCATCACTGCAGAGTGTTACGAACCCAATGCAACCTCTCGGATTCTGGATGAATCGCGCATCATTAAAAATATAGTTAACAACTATGCACGTATCAGTTTCAACTTTGGCCCCACATTACTTTCATGGATGGAGCTGTATGCTCCTGAAACCTATGCTGCAATTTTAGAGGCTGACAAGCAGAGTCTTATAAATTTCGGAGGTCATGGGTCTGCGGTAGCTCAAGTATACAATCACATTATTATGCCGCTGGCTAATACCCGTGATAAAGAAACACAAATACTTTGGGGTATTCGTGATTTCGAATATCGCTTTAAACGGAAACCAGAGGGAATGTGGTTGGCCGAAACAGCCGTGGATACAGAAACACTCGAGGTGTTAGCCGAGAATGCAATAAAGTTTACAATTCTTGCCCCACGTCAGGCAAAGGCCGTACGAAAAATGGGAACTACAGAATGGACAGCCGTTCATGATCGCACCGTAAACACCACCAAAGCATATCGATGTAATCTTCCTACCGGAAAATCTATCATCGTATTCTTCTATGAAGGCGATATTTCGCAAGGCATTGCCTTTAATGGATTGCTAAACGATGGTAAGCGCTTTGCCGAACGATTGGTGAGTACGTTCAATAAAGATGATAAGGGACCACAATTAGTTCATGTGGCTACGGATGGTGAAACGTATGGTCATCATCATAAGCATGGTGAAATGGCCTTGGCGTTTTGTTTGGACGATATCGAGAAAGGCAAGGAGGCAACCCTTACCAACTATGCTCAGTTTTTAGAACTCTGTCCGCCCGAAGAGGAAGCCCAAATTGTTGAAGATAGCTCGTGGAGTTGTGTGCATGGCGTAGAACGGTGGCGTGAAAACTGTGGATGCAACTCGGGTAAACCGGGCTATCATCAACTATGGCGTAAACCTTTACGAGCTGCATTGGATTGGTTGCGTGATAGGGTGGAAGTAATTTTTGAGCAGGAAGGGAGCAAGGTTGTGAGTGATCCATGGAAAGCACGCAATGCTTATATAAATATTGTTCTCAAACGAAGTGATGATCATATAAAAAGATTTTTAGATGATCATGCGTTGCCGGATGCATCTCCTAATCGGATTTTGCGCTTGATGGAGATGCAGCGTCATGCGATGTTGATGTACACAAGTTGCGGTTGGTTCTTCGATGAAATTTCAGGAATTGAGACAACGCAAGTGATGCAATATGCCTGCCGTGTAATTCAATTGGTCAACCAAATTGGGCATCCGGATTTGGAACCAGAGTTTATTAAACGGCTGGAAGAAGCGCCCAGTAATGTAGCGGCTTACTTAACGGGTGCGATGGTGTATAAAAATGTGGTGCTACCGTCACGTACTAACTTGCAGCGCGTAGGAATGCATTATGCAGTGGCTTCAATTTTTGAAGATGAACCGGAAGCGCTTTCTGTATTTAACTATACTACCTCCAACGATTTCTTCTTGAAAAAGGAAGCGGGTGAACAAAAGTTGGTATTGGGATTAACAAAAGTAAAATCAATTGTCACCCGGTCGGAGAAGAAGTTTGCATTTGCTGTAATCTATTTGGGCAAGCATAATATTATTGGAAACATCTCAATAGAGATGCAGGCCGATGACTTTGCAAGTATGCAATTTAGAATGGTAAAGTCCTTTGAAGAAGGCAGGCTAGGGGATGTGATTGGGTTGATGCAGGTTTATTTTGGTCCAGAAAAATATACGATCTGGCAACTCTTTCAGGATGAGAAAAGAAAGATTCTGGATATGATTTCGCAGGAAAGCATGAATGACCTGGAGCAATCGCTGCGCAAAAGCTATAACCGTGATTATCCATTGATTAATGCGTTGGCTAACAATAATATTCCGATTCCGCTTACGTATAGAACAACGTTTGAGTATGTTTTAAATGCGGATTTGATTAAGATCTTCCGGTCTGATAAAATCAACATCAAAGAGATGGAACGCATTGCGGCTGAGCTTGAGAAATGGAAGTTTAGGATTGAAGACCCCGACAAACTCTCGCGCTTAGCGGGGGATAGTATTTTTAGAGAGCTGCAGCGCATTAGTAGTGAACCCGATAATGTAAAACGCCTGCAACGCCTGAATAGAATGTTTCCGGTGTTGCAAAAATTTAAACTTGAACCCAACTTGCACAAAACCCAAAACTTCTATTTTGAGTTTTCAGTTGAACGAAGCAAGAAGCAGATGCAAGAAGTAGATATTGAGTGGGATGAGCAGTTTAAGTCGCTTGGCAAGAACTTAGGTGTGAAGCTAGAGTAATGAAAACTATTGAAACAAAGTATGTGTAGGACATCCCCATCTTTTTCTGCGATTAGACCTACAAGTTAAGGAGGTATCGCTGAGATAAACACATTGTTGGCGGCAGAACACGTTACCAGTCCGTTTGGACTTTTGACACTTCTCTGCTTACTTTTTTATTCAAGAAAGACACAAATTGTTCATCAGTCATTTTTTCTTTATTTTCTTTTAGTCCGTTCCAAAGCTTTTTAAAAGTTTTTTGTCCTCCCTTATTGTAAATATTTTTACCTGCCACATGAAGACGGCATTGATACCAACCATAATTCTTTGGGTCCATATTATCATATCGTTTTTCAAAGTCAGCCAGTGTAGTAAACTCATATCCAGTTGTCCCACCGGCCACAACCATTTCAGGAAATACCTCTAATGCTGGTAAATTGGTCGGCTCTTTTTCGGCTATATAGGTATGAAGCATAATATTGCAGAACAATTCCTGCATCCAAAGTCGTTGCATTGTTAATCCCCCTTGTTCGTGGAATCCGTGTCCAAGTTCATGAAGCGCTAATAAGTCGAAGAACGCCATCATACTTAGTGTACCATCAGCGGTCGTATAAGCCTTTCGAATTTGGTTAGCTAAGTCAATTGGGAGTTGATCAAGGGGTGGAATGAAACTTTTCCAAAAGTCGTTGTCCTCTGACGCAATAATCAATCGCTCACTATCAGGATAATGGGGCATTCCATAGACTGGAAATGTTGCGTATTTTTTCCAATGCTCAGGATTCAATATGAAGAGACTTACTTTTGGTTTAAAACCCACAAGTCCTTTTACGTACTCAATTGTCCTTTCGCATCGTCCAACGATTACCTTCGCTCTTTCCTCATTACCCGGGCTATAATATGCCTTAATCGAAAATTCAGTAAGTTCATTCAGGTCACTATATGATTGTGACTTTACGTCCAAGAAAGTCAAAAGACTCAAAACGAATATTGATATATACTTACATGTCTTCATTCTGTCAATTGTTTAGGTTAACTAGTCCCACGACACAAAACTAAATTATGAAACTTAAACCACAATACAACACAAGCGCTATGGCACATGCACTGGCATAAACATTTTGTTATGGCCTGTTTGCTTCGTCCGTACGTTATGTTGTCGACCACTTTCGTGTCGACCCAATAGTTATTGCGAAGCAAACTGGTCTCCGCTTAATTGAAAAGTTGTACGAAGCCGGGTCGGAATCCAAGTTACTATTCGCGGAGTGGGAGATTGTCCCACGTTATTGAATTGTCCGCGTAACTTGAAAAAAGATTTTATTTCGATTTTTCTAAATTTCCTTTGTCAAACCGCAAAAAAATTCGCGCTTCGCGCGATACTTACTATGTCTGCCAGGGGCGGACGGTCTGCGGAGAAAAATCTTAAACGTTTGTTGGTCATTGTCCGCGGAAGACTTGTCAAGCAAATTGGCCATAACGTTTGTGTTTCTGCAGTGCGGGGAATAGGAGGGCTTAAAAATGAAGCGCAGCGGAATGTTAAGCCCGACCTGCTCCGAACTGTCCCCTGTGACCGAACTACATTTTGAAACATAACTTTAATTTAACACTAAACCCCCGCATTGCATAAACATTTTGTTGCCAGCCGTAGGGTCTTCTCCTCACTTCATTCATTGCCATGTCTTTTGTCCCCCGTTAATTAACACCAAGCTTATTTAGTAAAGTATTACGGTGGGCATTTTTCTTTGTCTATTTTCTCCACTTAAACCACCCTGAGCACACTCTTTGACTGGCTATGGATATGGGCTTGCATGTGCGGCCTGGCAAAGTGTGTGAAATTTAGTTGGTGTGACAGCGCACTCACAAACTCCGTTACCCAGCCACTCCGGTTATCGTTGTGGCGATAGGAGATGAAAATATCATACTCGTAACCTTTAATCAATGAAGGCATGCCAATCTATTTGGAGATGAAGATACGTCCACCTTTTGGCTGATCTCATTCTCAAAACCGGGAATAAGTAATGGCATTGTCAATTATAGCGATCAGGAGCATCCGTTTTAAAAGACTACATGTTTGCAGAGTAGTTTCACATTCTCATAATACTTCAAGCGGGTTTGATGTTTTGATTTACCCTAAAGAAATTTTGCGGATCATACTTCTTCTTGAGCTTTGCCAGTTTTTTGAAGTTCGTTCCGAAAGCAGAAGCTGTGAGCCGTTCACCCTCACTGATGAAGTTGACATACACGCTGCCGTTAGCATACTTAGCGGAGACATCAAAAAAATTGCGGGCCCATTGAATGCACTGATCATCTGAATTTTTGTCTTCCCAGCGGGTATGAACGTTCATCACAAAGTTTGTATCGCGGTGCGGGTATGCGGTGGCGTTTTTCTTAACACGATTTATCGCGCCAGCCAATTGGCCGACAAAAATCTCGGTGAATGGTGTAGGGAGCTTGCCGGCATAATCTACAATGGTATCAATGGCTTCATCTTGCAGTTTGGAGAAATTATGAGACTTCCAGTAATTCCTGGCTCCAGGGGTAAGCAATGGATCAAACATCTGCTGAAAAGCAACGAATGGCATCGGGCCAATTACATCCGCGATCGGCCTCCCGAATTTTCTCAGTGCCTCAACTTCTTTTTCCCCCTTCTTCATATCACCATTATATAGCAACGCTATTATAAATATTTCTTTGCCATGCACATCGGCTGGCAGAAATGGTAAGGGCGGTGCCTTTCTAAGCACGACCCAGCAAGTTAGTTTATCAGATGCTTTAGCTACAAAATCGCGATAGTACTTAAAAACTTTAGCTGCATCCTTAAAGGGATGAACGATCAATCCACCCAGTACCACTGGACCAACCGGATGTAGTTTGAACTGGAATGAGGTGACAATACCGAAGTTGCCACCACCGCCACAAATACCCCAGAACAAATCAGGGTTGTCCTTTTTGCTGGCACGAAGAAGTTTGCCACCGACTGTCACTACATCGGCAGAAACAAGGTTATCAATGGTAAGACCGAGGCTGCGACTGGTCCATCCAAAACCTCCACCAAGAGTGAGACCTGAAATCCCGGTAGTTGAATTTATTCCTAATGGTACGGCAAGGCCGAACGCCTGAGTCTCATGATCTACAACACGAAGGGTTGCCCCTGGCCCCACCCATGCCATTTTTGATTTCGGATCCACGCGAACTCCATTCATGCGCGATAAATCAATCATCAGCGATCCATTCGAAGAGGCCGTTCCGGCAATGTTGTGGCCACCCGATTTTACACACACCGAAAGATTGTTTTCGCGCGCAAAGTTTACACAACTGATTACATCTGCCGTGCCTGCGCAGCGAGCAATCAAGGAAGGCCGCTTGTCAATCATGCCATTCCATAAAGCTCTGGCTTCATCGTAGCCAGAGTCGCCAGATTGTAACAAGGTTCCTAGTAATTTGGACTTGAAATCTTCAACCATAGACGCGGGAAGAATAATTTCTTTTCCGGTAGTTGAGTTAATCTTGATGTCATTCATAAAGTTTGGGGTTATTAGTTAAACAAAATGAAAGAAACTCGAATGGACCTCTACGTTTATTGGATATGATTTTACGTCAACCAAGATAATAATTTTTTCATCAAACTACGGGTAAGCCAGCATTTGCAAAATCTCAGTAAACCCTGGAATTGCCCTGAGGCTTTTGCTTTCTGACCAATATTTGGCCGTGACAATCTGGTATGGATCGTGACGTCTATATGCATCATGGGCAAAAAGAAGGGCTTCTTCATTCTTGCCCAGCACAGCAGCGGTTATGGACAAACACGATGGGGAAACATAACTGAGTTTTGATTTGACGATTAGTTCATTGTAAATGATTTTGGCTTCCTGCATTTGATTGGCTTTTGCGTATGCCACTACCAGAGAGGTGAGTGTCCAAATATGCCTTCCAGAAATTTCGAGGGCCCGTTTATAGGGCCTGATTGCTTCGGTCAAATTTCCTGACCAATGATAGCCGACTCCAAGAAAATGCCATGCGCTAAATGAATTTGGGTCACATTCAACTGCTTTCAAGCCAGCGGATATTGCCTCTTCATGAAGGTTTGCTAACGAACTAACCACAGCGAGGATGATATAAGCATAAGACGACAAAGGATCATTCTCCAATGCCAATTTGGCCTGACGTAATGCTTCATCGTTGTCGCCCCGAACAGATTGCCAATAGAACAGCCCGAACCAGCTGCGTGCTTGCAGGTACGTTGGATTTAGTTCCAGCGCTTTTTTAAATTCTTTTTCTGCCTTCTCCCAATTCCTTTCATTGAATAGAGCAATAATGGCAACGGCATTGTGTGTTTCGGCAAGATCTGGTCCTAATTCAAGAGCACGCCTGGAAGCTTCCAGCGCTTTTGGCCATGCAGTCTCCGGTGGCAGATAACTATGAAGGCATAGCATAGTGAAAGAATCTGCCACACCTGCCAGGGCGAGCGGGTAGTTAGCATCCAGTTTCAATGCAGCTTCAAAGCAGCGTAATCCTTCGAACATATCAAGGCCTCGCTTATAGTAAAATGCCATGCCCTTCAGGTACAATTGATAGGCTTCCACATTTTGAGTTTGAGTACGTTCTTTGGGCTCAACCAACTGGCCGGATAAAGTAATTTGAAGTTGATCAACAATGGCCTTGGCTATTTCATCCTGGATGGCGAAGACATCGTGGAGCTCGCGATCATATTTCTGAGACCATAAATGAAACCCGCTGGAAGCTTCTATTAATTGAGCGGTTATGCGAATTCGGTTTCCAGACTTTCGCACACTTCCTTCCAGGATATTGCTGACGCCTAGCTTCTCGCCAATAGATCGCAAGTCTTCATTCCTATTCTTAAAACTAAAGGATGATGTGCGGCCGGCAACCTTAAGCGTTGGGATTTGCACAAGGGTGTTAATAATTTCTTCCGAGATACCTTCACTAAAATACTCTTGCTCAGGATCGTTGCTCATATTGACAAAAGGCAAAACCACAATTGATTTTTCGATTTTGGGAGTAGTGGTAGAATCCAATAAGGGAACTGGATGTTTTGCCGAAGGCTTTTTTATTCCACTTAGAATTTCTTTGACAGCATTGGCTACTTTGTTGACCTGATTTTTGTAGTCCGTTTTATTTTGATTGTCGTTTCTATTGTCCGATGATTTCAAAGGGCGGTTAACACCTGCTTCTTTGTAGATAAATTCAATTGCTCTGAGCGCTCCACTGATTTCATTTTCTATAATGGCTCTATCCTCTGTATCTAAATCATGAATTTTAATGGGAAGAATTCGGCTCGCCACATTTCCGTTGCTTAATTTAATATCCCTTCCGAACTGATCATTTTTTGAAAGTTCATTAAACGCAACAAACTCATGCTGCCACGCAAATGATTTTGGATCGCAGTAGGTTTGGGAGATGATGGGGATGAAGATGAGGCACTTTAACTTTCCTTCGAGGCTTTTATCAACGTTATGGGTTTCGAGCAGCCCATCATGCGGGTTTTTATCAAAGTAGATCGAGAGCGGTTCTTTGATGGTAGCCGCCAGCTCTTCCTGCAAAGCATTCACAAAATCCATTACCCAGCCATTCCGATTATCGTTGTGGCGATAGGAGATGAAGATATCGTATTCGTAGCCGGGAAGTAAAGGCATTATCAAAAATAGCTAATTTATCTTCTAGTATGCTAAAAGTTGAAGCCAGTCGTCTTGGCCGGCAAATTCTTTAAGATTCATATGGTAGATTTGGCTCTTGGCATTACTTTGGTGTCGCGGTAGGGTTCCGCGGCTATGGCATGTACAAAATTTGCGGGGGCAATTCAGTGCACAATCTTTTTTAAAAATGCGCAGGGTCGGCTGTATTGATTTTTAATCGATCCCATTTTTTATTTTTTAAAGTCGAACTTGTCACGAAGTCGATCAATTGTCCGCGTGGGAAATCTTTTATTTGTAAGTTGTCAGTCGTTTTTTGTTTGAAAACTAAACTGTCGCGACCCTATGGCTGGCAACGTTGGTACATATGACGTGCAGGGTTTTTGAAACACATCACTGTCCCACGTTGCTATGCTAAATTAGTTGATTACATGTAAATGGCAACACTAAACCCCTGCATGGCATATGTATTTTGTTGTGGCTTCGTGCCCACTAGTCTGCAACCCAATTTTCTATCTCAATCCCCTTTAGTCGTTCAAAGTCGGAGATGTTCCTTGTCACAAGAGTCAAATTATTTGAAATCGCAGTCGCTCCAATTAATAAATCAAAGTCGTCTAATGGAAGCCCTTTTTTTCTTAGTCTTGATTTTTCCTTTGCGTAAATGTCAAGCGAGTTAAAAATTGGAATAATTGTAAATTTACTCACAAACTCATCAACTGTCCTCCTGTTCTTTTCTTGCTTCTCACTATTCTCGGCACCGAATTTTAATTCGGCAATGGTAATTTCTGAAACGAAACAATTTTCTATTTCGGCCTTTTCAATTTTCTTGTCCAGGTTGTAGAGTCCCTTTAAAAAGTAGACACAGATGTTAGTGTCAAGGAGATATTTCTTCAAAGTTGTTCAGTCTTTCGGTTAAAGTTTCTACTGTTTTTTAATTCAGTTATTATCTCGTCAGCCGATTTCTTTGAAATAAATGCACCGTATAAGTCGCTCAATGACTTTTTTGTCGGCTTTCTTGAACCCTTTAATGAGTCCGAAAGCTTTGAAATTAACTCAAGCTTGCTGTCTGGGCTTAAATTGTTCAAAAGTCCCAAGTAACTGTCAATAAGGTTAAATTTTAAATCTGCTGCTTTCATATCGTCTAAATTATCCAAAAATAGTCATTTTTTAGGATTACTTTTTTGTCCGCGGGCATGAGCCACAACGTTGGTGCATGTGACGTAGTGCGGAATAGGAGCTAAGCCTGACTCGTCCTGAAAAAAGTTTACACAATTTGGTTAAGAGTCCTGATTCAAATTTACATTTTTTAGTTAATCCTGAAAGAGCTTTACATTTGTTTACCGGGCGAAGCGGAAGCGAGCAATGCTGAGGAGCAACTCGCCAGGAATACCCCGGTCAGATGAAGTAAAGAGTCCGTTATTGAGTTTACACTTAGTAACGGATTTTTTCATTCATTACTTTTTCTGATTTATGCCTTTTAAAACCTGCCCCGCGCAGCGAGGCTATATGAGCGCGACCTCCTTTCCTTTATTCTTCTGCCAATAGTTAGTCCATCTCTTTTTGATTGTACCGCTTAGTTGATGGGCTTGAGCAGGCTTAAGATTATCAATGCTTCCATGTGGACGCAGATGGTTGTATGTACTACAAGCTATGGCAACCTCTTTCTGGGCTGTTTGAAAATCTGGGAAGACTTCTTCCAACAATTCTTGTTTTAAAATACCGTTCACTCTTTCGGCTAGAGCATTCTCCAGCGGGTCTCCCTTTTCGGTCATGCTGATTTTAATTTTATGGTGTTGCAATAGTGTGACATATTCATCGCAACAATACTGAACCCCTCTGTCGCTGTGATGAATAATGTCGTGCAGCTGTGTGTTTGATGATAATGCCATCTTCAATGCTTCCAGTGGTCCTCTGGCCGATAAGTCTTTGCTCAAATAGAAGCCTACAATTTTTCTACTGTATGCATCGGTTATCAGTGATAAGTAGGCAAACCCTTCATCTAAATGAATGTACGTTATATCACTGACTCAAAGCTGGTTAGGTGCAACGGGAATAAAATCACGAATGATGTTGGGATATTTTTTAAAGCGATGCTTTGACAGGGTAGTCACTGAGCCTCTTCGCTTTCGTTTAGTGACTAACAGTCCACGTTCAGCCAGTAAGTCAAACATGGCATCGCGTCCAATTTTAAAATGATGATTCGTTAAAAATACTTTCATTTCATCTAACAGCTTACGTGTGCCTATCCGTTTTTGATGCTTGCGATAACGTAACACTTCTTCAATAATCACATCTGCTTCATAAGCTTTCTGGTGAATGTAGTGAATGCCTTGATAGTAGGCTTGCCTACTATAACCAAGCAGCGAACAAAGCTCGTTTACACAACGAGGCGTGCTTTGTTCTACTTTCTCTACTGCTTGGTGCCAGACTTTTTTCGGATATCAATTTTAAGTTGCTCCTCGGCAATGTCAATGATGGCATTGAGCAACTTGTTGTGCAGTTTGGCTTTACGAAGCTCCTCTTGTAATTGCTTAACATCAGTTGGCAATTCTTCCTGAGGAAGGTCATCGGTTGATTTGATTTTGGGTTTTACTTTCTTCACTGGTTTTCCTTAAAATCTTGTTACCCAATGATGGATGGCTCTGAAGTCTACTCCATGCTTGGCTCCTAATTTACGATAGGTGGTATCCCCCAACAAATATTCCGCTATAATCGCCTCTTGTTCTTGAATGGTTTTATCTGATTTTCTCATAGTGTTTACACGTTAATTCGTGTAAACCTATTTCAGGACGAGACAGTCCACGTACATAATTTCTATTTTATGTCCCTTTTGATTTCCTTTTTTCTCCACTAGCTTTCATAGACCCATTTACCTCCTGTCATTGTCCGCTCAATAGGAATGGTTACTAGAGTAGAAGGGTCCTCTTTAAAAGGATTGCGGCCTAGTACAACAAGGTCAGCAAGTTTTCCCGCTTCTAATGTGCCTTTAATCTTTTCTTCAAAAGAAGCATAAGCTCCGTTAATGGTACCAATTTTAATAGCTTCTTCAACGGTAACTTTTTGGTTGTCTCCCCAAACATTTCCTTTCATATCTGTTCTGGTAACACTTGATTGCAAAAACATCATTGGCTCAAAAGGGCCAGGTGGATAGTCAGACCCAATGGTGGGACGAATACCAGCATCAAGAAAACTTCTCAATGCAAACATATTTTTTAAACGATCTTCACCATAGGCTTTCATTTTCTCTCCATGATAATAAACATAGGTAGAGAAAGGCATAGGAATAACACCTAATGCTTTCATCCTTTGTATAAGGCTATCGTTTATCATCGTACAGTGTTCAATTCTAAACCTTGGGTCTTTCTTAGGATTTTCCTTATTGAGGCGTTCAAATAATTTGAGTGTAATGTCTATGCCTACATCACCATTACCATGAACACCAATTTGCCAACCTGCATCATACGCCTTTTTTGCATAAGGATACATTTGTTCATCATCCATAACAATAATACCGTAGTCATTTGGACGACCTGTGTAAGGTTGCGATATTCTTGCTGTACGTTCGGAAATAGAACCGTCACAAGTGATTTTCATCGCTCCAATCTTCACCCACTCATTTCCCATGTTTGTTCTTACACCTGCGGCAATCATTTTATCTATGTGCTTATATGAAATCATACTGTAAATACGAGTATGTAAATCACCCGCTTCATAAGCATCTTCATAAGCTTGTAAATAGTCAGGTGTTCCATACGCTTCGGTGGCTGAAGTAACACCTGCTTTCGCCAACATTTTTGAAATTAGCTTTACGCCTTCCTGTCTTTCACTACGTGTGTCCATGTCAGGAATGATTTTGTCAAAAACATCGGCAGCAGCTTCTTTTACACAGCCCGTTAATTTATTATCGGGTGTTTTCTCAAATTCGCCACCTTTTGGATTTGGAGTAGATTCGTCAATATTCGCCATTTTAAAGGCTAGTGTATTGCAATAATAAGTATGGCCTCCACGATGCCTTATGCTAACTGGATGTTCAGGGGCAACTTCATCTAAATCAGCGATATTTATTTTTCGTCCCTCAATAGTTTTTGTGTCATCATATTTAAATCCTTCCACCCATTTACCTTTTGGTGTAATGGCTGCTCTTTGTCTGATAGCTTCTTTAATTTCTTTAATAGAACTTAAATCGCAGTCCACCATTTTTAAATGTTTGATGCCGGAGAAAGCGGGATGTGTATGTGCATCTATAAAGCCTGGGAGAACTGTTTTATATCCTAAATCAATTTTGTTTGTTCTGGCTGTTGCCAGTCTAAGTATTTCCTTATTGCTGCCAACAGCCATTAACCTACCATCTGCAATAGCTAATGCCTGAGCCGTTGGTTCTTTGTGGTTAATGGTAAAAATATTTCCATTGTATAAAATGATTTCAGGTTCAATTTTACCAAAGGATAACAAAGGAATAGCTGCGGCAAACATGCCGAGAAATTGTCTTCTTGAGTGCAGTTTATTTTTTTTGGTCATATAAGAATCCGATATTTTTAATTCCTGAGAAACTGTCGAGTGTATTCTGTAAACTTGCCACTACCACGTCACTGTCCTTTAGCATTGCAATGTAGTTTACTGATAACTTCCAAAGTCGTAAATTTTTGAGGAAAACTTAAGGTAACGAAAGCAGAGGTGAACTATGTCACTGTCAAGGTTTCGGGCCTATACGTGGAACTAGTCCTCTGCTTTCTT